>NZ_CP034675.1:732500-4779774 GCF_003990395.1 Cellulosilyticum sp. WCF-2
GAAGAGTCTGGAAAGTCTCATCAAAGAGGGTGATAATCCCGTAAGCGAAATCCAAGTGAAGCCTAGCAGTATCCAGAGTACCACGAGACACGAGAAACCTTGTGGGAAGCCGGGGGACCACCCCCAAGCCTAAATACTCCTCGGTGACCGATAGCGCATAGTACTGTGAAGGAAAGGTGAAAAGAACCCCGGGAGGGGAGTGAAAGAGAACCTGAAACTCTATGTTTACAAGCAGTGGAAGCGCCATATGATGCGCAACCGCGTACTTTTTGTAGAACGGTCCGGCGAGTTACTAGCTGTGGCAAGGTTAAGTACCAGGAGGTACGAAGCCGAAGGGAAACCAAGTCTGAATAGGGCGCCAAAATAGTCATTGTTAGTAGACCCGAAACCGGGTGACCTACCCATGTGCAGGATGAAGTTACCGTAAAAGGTAATGGAGGTCCGAACTCACATCTGTTGAAAAAGGTGGAGATGACGTGTGGGTAGCGGAGAAATTCCAATCGAACCCGGAGATAGCTGGTTCTCCTCGAAATAGCTTTAGGGCTAGCGTTGATAGGAGTCTAATGGAGGTAAAGCACTGAATTGCCTAGGGGGCCCACAAGCTTACCGAAGCATATCAAACTAAGAATGCCATCAAGATACCGTCAGCAGTCAGACTACGAGTGATAAGACACGTGGTCAAAAGGAAAACAGTCCAGACCATCAGCTAAGGTCCCCAAGTGTGTGTTAAGTGGAAAAGGATGTGAGATTTCGAAGACAACTAGGATGTTGGCTTAGAAGCAGCCACTCATTCAAAGAGTGCGTAATAGCTCACTAGTCGAGAGATCTTGCGCCGAAAATGTCCGGGGCTAAAACACACCACCGAAGCTATGGAATTCACAATAGTGGATTGGTAGAGGAGCGTTGTAACGACGCAGAAGCAGTACCGTAAGGAGCTGTGGAGTAATTACAAGTGAGAATGCCGGAATGAGTAGCGAGATACAAGTGAGAATCTTGTAGGCCGAATATCCAAGGTTTCCAGAGTAAAGCTGATCTGCTCTGGGTAAGTCGGGACCTAAGGCGAGGACGAAAGTCGTAGTCGATGGACAACTGGTTCATATTCCAGTACTACCTATTATCAGAACTGCAGGGACGCAGGAGGATAAGCAAACCCAGGAATGGTATCCTGGGCCAAGCACAAAGTCGCACCTAACAGGCAAATCCGTTAGGCGAGGATGAAGTGTGATGGGGATCGAAATAAAAGTAGAGAAGTTGCTGAATCCACACTGCCGAGAAAAGCTGCTATTGCGTGATAGGTACCCGTACCGTAAACCGACACAGGTGGATGAGGAGAGAATCCTAAGGCCGACGGGAGAAGCGTTGTTAAGGAACTCGGCAAAATGACCCCGTAACTTAGGGAGAAGGGGTGCCTACTTAGGTAGGCCGCAGAGAATAGGCCCAAGCAACTGTTTAACAAAAACACAGGTCTTTGCTAAACCGAAAGGTGATGTATAAGGGCTGACGCCTGCCCGGTGCTGGAAGGTTAAGGGGAGAGGTTAGTCTAAGGACGAAGCTTTGAACTTAAGCCCAGTAAACGGCGGCCGTAACTATAACGGTCCTAAGGTAGCGAAATTCCTTGTCAGGTAAGTTCTGACCCGCACGAAAGGCGTAATGATTTGGGCACTGTCTCGACAGCGCACCCGGTGAAATTGTAGTACCAGTGAAGATGCTGGTTACCCGCGACAGGACGGAAAGACCCCGTGGAGCTTTACTGTAGCTTGATACTGAGGTTGGGTATTACATGTACAGGATAGGAGGGAGACTGAGAAATCTGGACGCCAGTCTAGGTGGAGTCGCCGGTGGGATACCTCTCTTGTAATACTTAACTTCTAACCATGGCCCGTTACCCGGGTCTGGGACAATGTCAGGTGGACAGTTTGACTGGGGCGGTCGCCTCCTAAAGAGTAACGGAGGCGCTCAAAGGTAACCTCAGAATGGTCGGAAACCATTCGAAGAGTGCAAAGGCATAAGGTTGCTTGACTGCGACACCGACGGGTGGAGCAGGTACGAAAGTAGGACTTAGTGATCCGGTGGTATGAAAGTGGGATTGCCATCGCTCAACGGATAAAAGCTACCCCGGGGATAACAGGCTTATCTCCCCCAAGAGTTCACATCGACGGGGAGGTTTGGCACCTCGATGTCGGCTCATCGCATCCTGGAGCTGAAGCAGGTTCCAAGGGTTGGGCTGTTCGCCCATTAAAGCGGTACGCGAGCTGGGTTCAGAACGTCGTGAGACAGTTCGGTCCCTATCCGTCGTGGGCGCAGGAAATTTGAGTGGAGCTGTCCTTAGTACGAGAGGACCGGGATGGACGGACCACTGGTGCATCTGTTGTCTTACCAAAGGCATAGCAGAGTAGCCAAGTCTGGATCTGATAAACGCTGAAGGCATCTAAGCGTGAAGCAGACCACAAGATAAGATTTCCCATCCGAAAGGAGTAAGACCCCTTAGAGACTATGAGGTAGATAGGTTGGAGCTGTAAGCATGGTAACATGTTCAGGTGACCAATACTAACGGTTCGAGGGTTTGACCTAGATAAAACGGTTAAACAAGTTGTAGTATTTGTTTTTGAAGGTACGAGAGAACAAAGCACCCATGAGGGTGTTTTTTTTATACTTAGAAAGATTTAGTGGACACTTTATTTGATCTTTTTTATTATGTATCTGTTACATTTTCTGCAATAGGTTATTGTAATTTCTTTATTATATTTTTTTAATGAAGTAGTACACTTAATATAAAAAAGCTGATCAAAAGCTTAAATCAATATAGAAGAGAAGATAGATGTTAAGATTTAAGCAGGAATGATTTAAATATGACAACATGAGTATTAGACAAAGGAGAATCACGATGAGTGCATATATCAGTTTCAAGGATATAAAAAAGACTTATGAAATGGGAGAAGTACAAATTAATGCTGTAGATGGAGTGAGTTTTGATATTGACAAGGGAGAGTTTGTTATTATAGCAGGGAGTAGTGGGGCTGGAAAAAGCACAGTCCTTAATCTTTTAGGTGGAATGGATATTCCTACATCTGGGGAATTAATAGTAGATAATGTAAATATTAGTTGCTTTAATAAGAAACAACTTACAAATTATAGAAAAGATGATATTGGTTTCGTATTTCAATTTTATAACCTAGTTCAAAATCTAACAGTTAGAGAAAATGTAGAGTTAGCTACGCAGCTAATTAAGAATCCCTTAGATATAGAGGAAATTTTAGATGCAGTGGGCCTAAAGGAGCGTAAAAGCAACTTTCCTTCTCAACTCTCAGGAGGGGAACAACAAAGGGTAGCCATTGCAAGAGCTATTGCTAAAAATCCGAAGTTGTTACTTTGTGATGAACCAACAGGCGCATTAGATTATAACACCGGTAAAGCCGTTCTTAGTTTACTTCAAAAAATGTGCATGGAACTGCATATGACCGTAGTAGTTATTACTCATAATTTAGCTCTAACACCAATGGGAGATAAAGTTATATATATGAAGAATGGTAAAGTAGAGCGTATTATACTTAATCCTGAACCGACACCAGTAGAAAGGATTGAGTGGTAATGAGAAAGAGTGCATTAATTAAGGATACACTTCATGAAATTCGTAAATCTCTAGGACGCTTTTTTTCTATTATGGTCATTGTAGCTTTAGGGGTAGCATTTTTGGCAGGTATCAAGGTAAGTGCACCTATGATGAGGGATACAACAGATCAATACATGGACAATTATCACATGATGGATCTAACAGTGATGTCTACACTGGGAATAGAGGCAAGTGATATAGAAGCACTAGGTAAGTTAGGTGAAATAAAAAGTATAACGGGCAGCTATACAATAGATACTCTAGCAACTATAGAAGGTAGCCAAAAGGTAGTTAAAGTTCATAGTCTACAATCACTTTCACCAGAAGATGATAATTTTATTAATAAGCCAAGATTAATAGAAGGTAGGTGGCCTAGTGCTCCTAATGAGTGTTTAATTGATGGGACACAACTTACTAGATTGCCTCTTGAAATAGGGGATTCTATTACATTAAGTACCGGCACTGATGAAGACATAAGTGATGTTTTAGAAAACAATCAATACAAAGTAGTAGGGGTAATGAATTCTCCATATTATATGCACTTTGAAAGAGGTTCGGCAGAAATAGGAAATGGTAGTGTGTCTAGCTACATTTACATTCCAGAAGAAAATTTTAAGAGTGATATTTATACAGAACTGTTTATTACTTTAAAAGATACCGAACAGTTAGATAGCTATAGTGATGCTTATACTACTTTAATTGATGATTTTAAAGCTAAATTAGAACTTATCATGGAAGAAAGAGCAGCAGTTCGTTATGAGAAACTCTTAAGTGATGGAAAGGCAGATATCACAGGAGGAGAAGCAAAGTTATTAGAAGAAAAAGAAAAGGCTAATCAAGAGTTAGCGGATGCAGCTCTAGAAATTGAAAAAGCAGAACAAGAAATTACTAATAAAGAACAAGAGTTACAAGATGGAGAAGCGGCAGCAGAAAAAGGTTTTAAACAAGCAGAAAGAGCTATTAGTGAAGCTGAAACCACCATCCAGGAGAAACAAAGAGAATACGAGGAAGGACTATCCCTTTTTAATTCTCAAAAAGAAACGATTCAAAAACAGTTAGATGAGGTTAAGTTAGCGCTAGATGTAGGTAATGAGGAGTTACAAGGGTTGGAAGCTACTTTACAAAGCGTGGAAGAAAAGTTACTAGCCTCAGAAGGAGCGGAAAAAGAAACTTTAGTCGAACAAAAGCAAACTATAGAATTGCAAATAGCAACTTTGGAGAAAGTATTAGAAACAAAAAAACAAGCCTATGATGAAGGTCTCTCAGAGTTTACAGTCAAGGAACAAGCCTTAATAGCTACTAAGGCTGCTTTAGAAAAAGGCAGGAATGAAATTACTAAGCAAAAAGCTGCACTAGAAAGTAAAAAAGCGACTACCTATAATCAGTTAACATTTGGAAAGCAACAATTAGAAGAAGCGAAAATCACTCTGCAAGAAGGAAAAGAAAAGTATGAGTCATCTAAGGCAGAAGCAGAAGAAAAGTTTAAAGAAGCTGAAAGTGAGTTAATAAAAGGGAAAGAACAACTAGAAAATCTAAAAGAGCCGAAAGTTTATGTACTAGGACGTGAAGCTAACTACGGTACCGCTAATTACAAAAATGCTGTAGATACAATTGAACGTATCGGACAAGTATTCCCTATATTTTTCTTCGTAGTAGCAGCTCTTGTATGCTTAACGACTATGACACGGATGGTGGATGAACAACGTATTACTATTGGAACTTATAAAGCTTTAGGGTATAGTTCATTTGCAATTATGAGTAAGTATATTTTATATGCAGGGATTGCAAGTGCTATTGGTAGTATATTAGGGATTATAGTTGGATTTAAACTTTTTCCTAATACTATTTATGGGGCTTATGGGATGATGTTTACCACACCACCTCTTATTGATAAGATTTATCCAGGTGAAGCCTTATCAGCAATTACGGCAATGATAGCATTAACGGTTTTGGCAGCAGTATTTACTACTATTAAAGAACTTAAAGAACAGCCATCAGAATTAATGAGACCTAAGGCGCCAGCTAATGGAAAACGTATTTTATTAGAACGTATTCCATTTATTTGGAAGAGAATGAACTTCTTTCAGAAGGTAGTAGCACGTAATATTTTTAGATACAAGAAGAAATTCTTCATGACTATTATTGGAATTGCTGGATGTACAGCACTACTTGTTGCTGGATTAGGATTAAAACAATCCATCATAAGTATTGTAGGAAGACAATATGGTGATATTTTTAGATATGATTTAGAAGTAACAGTTAAAGAAGGTAGAGCTGATAATATAGAGGGCGAGACTTATATTAAAAATTTCTTTGAGGTAAGCAAAGAAAATATTAAAGCAATTTATGGTGAAGAGCAACGAGAGACGACCTTGTTAACGATTCCTGACTTATCACACATATCAGAGTTTATTAATCTAAAAGAGAGAGAATCGCAAGAATCACTAACTTTAGAGGATAACGGTGTTATTATTTCAGAGAAGCTAGCTAAGCTTTTAAAGGTAGGAAAAGGAGATACTATTCAGTTTGAGAGCAGTGATTTAGTAATCTATGATGTAAAGGTTATCGGCATAACAGAAAATTATGTAGGACATTATATATATATGACAGAGGACTATGCAAAACAAATAAGAACAAACATACCGAGCGCTAATCAACTTTTAATTCATTTAGTAGATTCAAGTGGCAGAAATGAAGAAGCTATCTCAAATAAGTTAACACAAAATGAAAATGTTGTTTCATTTGCTTTTACTACTAAACACGCAGACAGCTTTAATAGTATGACATCTAGTTTAGATACAGTTGTTATTATTCTTATTGTATCAGCGGCGTTATTAGCTTTTGTTGTACTTTATAATCTAACAACTATTAATATTAGTGAACGTTATAGGGAGATAGCAACTATTAAAGTATTAGGATTTAATGATTATAAAGTATCACAATATATTTATAGAGAAAATATTATGCTGACATTAATGGGTTCATTGTTAGGATTGATATTAGGAAAGGCACTTTTTGTATTCATTATTGTAACAGCAGAAATGGAGGATTTAATGTTTGGTAGAGAGCTTTATGCTTCAAGTAATATCACAGCTATTGTTCTAACCTTTATTTTTGCTATGTTAGTGAATATTATTATGCATTTTAAGCTTCAAAAAATTGAAATGGTAGAGTCCCTTAAGTCAGTAGAATAAATTACTAGATTAAAAGTGTTAGTATGAGTATGATGAATAGCTTAACGTTTATATTTATAATAGAATATAACTAGATTATTATTAACACCTCTAACAATTTCTATTAAGGTTTTGTACGATATAAATAAACTTTAAAGAAGGAATAATGCTTTCTTTCGAAATCCTGTGTGAACAAATAGCCCTTAGCCCTTAGGTTAAGGGCTATAATAATATGTCCATCATCTAAGGTGGTCTCTAAATACGATAGAGTGGTAAAAAGAATATAGAAGAAAAAGGAGGTAGAAAAAACTATTAATCTAATGGAGAAAGGAAATAGTAAAATAATGAATTAAAATCATTAAATCTGTATACAATAAGTTTTGCCATTACTAACTAAACACTATTACAATAGAACTTTTTGAAACATATAATGTAAGACATAAAGAAAGATAAAAAAGTTGTAAAAAGGTGTTGACTTATGAAAGGTAATACTGTATTATTAAACGAGTCAGCGGTTGAAAAACCAAAGATAACAAATGAACTTTGAAAACAAAATAGTAACTATAAACCAGTCGATTCATTACGTCTCTAATAAGAGATGAGAATCAGTACAACTTGTACTAAGTAAAATAGTCAGTAGTAGAGATACTACACGGACAAACTTTTATATGAGAGTTTGATCCTGGCTCAGGATGAACGCTGGCGGCGTGCTTAACACATGCAAGTCGAACGAAGTGATAGGAGCTTGCTCCTAGAACTTAGTGGCGGACGGGTGAGTAACGCGTGGGTAACCTGCCCTATGCAGGGGGATAACGTTTGGAAACGAACGCTAATACCGCATAAACTATCGGTAATCGCATGATTATTATAGTAAAGATTTATCGGCATAGGATGGACCCGCGTTGGATTAGCTAGTTGGTGAGATAACAGCCCACCAAGGCGACGATCCATAGCCGGCCTGAGAGGGTGAACGGCCACATTGGGACTGAGACACGGCCCAAACTCCTACGGGAGGCAGCAGTGGGGAATATTGCACAATGGGCGCAAGCCTGATGCAGCGACGCCGCGTGAAGGAAGAAGGTCTTCGGATTGTAAACTTCTATCAGCAGGGAAGAAAAAATGACGGTACCTGACTAAGAAGCTCCGGCTAACTACGTGCCAGCAGCCGCGGTAATACGTAGGGAGCGAGCGTTATCCGGATTTACTGGGTGTAAAGGGTGCGTAGGCGGTTTGTTAAGTCAGAAGTGAAATTTAGGGGCTCAACCTCTAAGCTGCTTCTGAAACTGATGAACTAGAGTGTGGGAGAGGAAAGTGGAATTCCGAGTGTAGCGGTGAAATGCGTAGAGATTCGGAGGAACACCAGTAGCGAAGGCGGCTTTCTGGACCATAACTGACGCTGAGGCACGAAAGCGTGGGGAGCAAACAGGATTAGATACCCTGGTAGTCCACGCTGTAAACGATGAATGCTAGGTGTCGGGGCTTACGGGTCTCGGTGCCGAAGTTAACACATTAAGCATTCCACCTGGGAAGTACGATCGCAAGATTGAAACTCAAAGGAATTGACGGGGACCCGCACAAGCGGTGGAGCATGTGGTTTAATTCGAAGCAACGCGAAGAACCTTACCTAAACTTGACATCCCGATGACCGAAGGGTAATGCCTTCTTTCCTAGCTTGCTAGGACATTGGTGACAGGTGGTGCATGGTTGTCGTCAGCTCGTGTCGTGAGATGTTGGGTTAAGTCCCGCAACGAGCGCAACCCCTATCTTTAGTAGCCAGCATTAAGTTGGGCACTCTAGAGAGACTGCCAGGGATAACTTGGAGGAAGGTGGGGATGACGTCAAATCATCATGCCCCTTATGTTTAGGGCTACACACGTGCTACAATGGCTGCTACAAAGGGAAGCGATCTCGCGAGAGTCAGCAAACCTCAAAAAAGCAGTCCCAGTTCGGATTGTAGTCTGCAACTCGACTACATGAAGTTGGAATCGCTAGTAATCGCGAATCAGAATGTCGCGGTGAATACGTTCCCGGGTCTTGTACACACCGCCCGTCACACCATGGGAGTTGGGGGGGCCCAACGCCGGTGACCCAACCCTTCGGGGAGGGAGCCGTCTAAGGCAAAACCAATAACTGGGGTGAAGTCGTAACAAGGTAGCCGTATCGGAAGGTGCGGCTGGATCACCTCCTTTCTAAGGATAGAAATCGAAGGTTTAATAGTTACTGTTTTGCTTTGAGAGTTCATCGCTAGATGTAACTATCAAAGCACCGAACCGAAGTGAAACGGCGGTGAGGTGTTGCTTAAGATCTAGTGTAAAATTGAATTCTAATAAATTTGTGGTGATGATGCGCTTAGGGGAAACACCCGTTTCCATTCCGAACACGTAGGTTAAGACCTAAGCGGCTGATGGTACTTGTCGGGAGACTGACTGGGAGAGTAAGTGGTTGCCACATTTATGGGGGTTTAGCTCAGTTGGGAGAGCACCTGCCTTGCACGCAGGGGGTCAAGGGTTCGAATCCCTTAATCTCCACTGTCCAAATAATGGACATGATTGTACTAAATGTACTACTTGTACTTTGAAAAACAAATACTACAACAATTATAGATTTGTAAGTTATAGCAATATAACTTGCGCCTAACGATAAATGTACACGCATTGTATAATGCAAAAATGTTTGTCGGGGTGTAAAATCTACAATTTAACCGATATAGTCAGAAATGACTTAAAACATTCTTTGTTTTTATCAGAAATGATAATTAACAAGGCACCAATCATGTGAAAACATGATTAGACCGCTCAATAATGAGCAATAGGTCAAGCTACTAAGAGCGTAGAGTGGATGCCTTGGCACCGAGAGCCGATGAAGGACGTGATAAGCTGCGAAAAGCTACGGGGAGTTGCAAATAAACCTTGATCCGTAGATATCCGAATGGGGAAACCTGGCAGAGCAAACCTCTGTCATCCTATAGCCAATCCATAACTATAGGAAGGGAACGAAGGGAACTGAAACATCTAAGTACCTTCAGGAGGAGAAAGAAACATCGATTTCCTAAGTAGCGGCGAGCGAAAGGGAAACAGGCCAAACCAGATTACTTGTAATCTGGGGTTGAGGACTGCGTCATGGCAAGACTGCGGATAGCTGAAGAGTCTGGAAAGTCTCATCAAAGAGGGTGATAATCCCGTAAGCGAAATCCAAGTGAAGCCTAGCAGTATCCAGAGTACCACGAGACACGAGAAACCTTGTGGGAAGCCGGGGGGACCACCCCCCAAGCCTAAATACTCCTCGGTGACCGATAGCGCATAGTACTGTGAAGGAAAGGTGAAAAGAACCCCGGGAGGGGAGTGAAAGAGAACCTGAAACTCTATGTTTACAAGCAGTGGAAGCGCCATATGATGCGCAACCGCGTACTTTTTGTAGAACGGTCCGGCGAGTTACTAGCTGTGGCAAGGTTAAGTACCAGGAGGTACGAAGCCGAAGGGAAACCAAGTCTGAATAGGGCGCCAAAATAGTCATTGTTAGTAGACCCGAAACCGGGTGACCTACCCATGTGCAGGATGAAGTTACCGTAAAAGGTAATGGAGGTCCGAACTCACATCTGTTGAAAAAGGTGGAGATGACGTGTGGGTAGCGGAGAAATTCCAATCGAACCCGGAGATAGCTGGTTCTCCTCGAAATAGCTTTAGGGCTAGCGTTGATAGGAGTCTAATGGAGGTAAAGCACTGAATTGCCTAGGGGGCCCACAAGCTTACCGAAGCATATCAAACTAAGAATGCCATCAAGATACCGTCAGCAGTCAGACTACGAGTGATAAGACACGTGGTCAAAAGGAAAACAGTCCAGACCATCAGCTAAGGTCCCCAAGTGTGTGTTAAGTGGAAAAGGATGTGAGATTTCGAAGACAACTAGGATGTTGGCTTAGAAGCAGCCACTCATTCAAAGAGTGCGTAATAGCTCACTAGTCGAGAGATCTTGCGCCGAAAATGTCCGGGGCTAAAACACACCACCGAAGCTATGGAATTCACAATAGTGGATTGGTAGAGGAGCGTTGTAACGACGCAGAAGCAGTACCGTAAGGAGCTGTGGAGTAATTACAAGTGAGAATGCCGGAATGAGTAGCGAGATACAAGTGAGAATCTTGTAGGCCGAATATCCAAGGTTTCCAGAGTAAAGCTGATCTGCTCTGGGTAAGTCGGGACCTAAGGCGAGGACGAAAGTCGTAGTCGATGGACAACTGGTTCATATTCCAGTACTACCTATTATCAGAACTGCAGGGACGCAGGAGGATAAGCAAACCCAGGAATGGTATCCTGGGCCAAGCACAAAGTCGCACCTAACAGGCAAATCCGTTAGGCGAGGATGAAGTGTGATGGGGATCGAAATAAAAGTAGAGAAGTTGCTGAATCCACACTGCCGAGAAAAGCTGCTATTGCGTGATAGGTACCCGTACCGTAAACCGACACAGGTGGATGAGGAGAGAATCCTAAGGCCGACGGGAGAAGCGTTGTTAAGGAACTCGGCAAAATGACCCCGTAACTTAGGGAGAAGGGGTGCCTACTTAGGTAGGCCGCAGAGAATAGGCCCAAGCAACTGTTTAACAAAAACACAGGTCTTTGCTAAACCGAAAGGTGATGTATAAGGGCTGACGCCTGCCCGGTGCTGGAAGGTTAAGGGGAGAGGTTAGTCTAAGGACGAAGCTTTGAACTTAAGCCCCAGTAAACGGCGGCCGTAACTATAACGGTCCTAAGGTAGCGAAATTCCTTGTCAGGTAAGTTCTGACCCGCACGAAAGGCGTAATGATTTGGGCACTGTCTCGACAGCGCACCCGGTGAAATTGTAGTACCAGTGAAGATGCTGGTTACCCGCGACAGGACGGAAAGACCCCGTGGAGCTTTACTGTAGCTTGATACTGAGGTTGGGTATTACATGTACAGGATAGGAGGGAGACTGAGAAATCTGGACGCCAGTCTAGGTGGAGTCGCCGGTGGGATACCTCTCTTGTAATACTTAACTTCTAACCATGGCCCGTTACCCGGGTCTGGGACAATGTCAGGTGGACAGTTTGACTGGGGCGGTCGCCTCCTAAAGAGTAACGGAGGCGCTCAAAGGTAACCTCAGAATGGTCGGAAACCATTCGAAGAGTGCAAAGGCATAAGGTTGCTTGACTGCGACACCGACGGGTGGAGCAGGTACGAAAGTAGGACTTAGTGATCCGGTGGTATGAAAGTGGGATTGCCATCGCTCAACGGATAAAAGCTACCCCGGGGATAACAGGCTTATCTCCCCCAAGAGTTCACATCGACGGGGAGGTTTGGCACCTCGATGTCGGCTCATCGCATCCTGGAGCTGAAGCAGGTTCCAAGGGTTGGGCTGTTCGCCCATTAAAGCGGTACGCGAGCTGGGTTCAGAACGTCGTGAGACAGTTCGGTCCCTATCCGTCGTGGGCGCAGGAAATTTGAGTGGAGCTGTCCTTAGTACGAGAGGACCGGGATGGACGGACCACTGGTGCATCTGTTGTCTTACCAAAGGCATAGCAGAGTAGCCAAGTCTGGATCTGATAAACGCTGAAGGCATCTAAGCGTGAAGCAGACCACAAGATAAGATTTCCCATCCGAAAGGAGTAAGACCCCTTAGAGACTATGAGGTAGATAGGTTGGAGCTGTAAGTGTAGTAATACATTGAGGTGACCAATACTAACGGTTCGAGGGTTTGACCTAGATAATAAAGGTTGAATAGTTGTAGTATTTGTTTTTGAAAGTATGAGAAGAGAGCACCCGAGAGGGTGTTTTTTTGCTATGTAAAATAATTAACAAAGAGAGAAGTTTATAGTATACTATTAGAAACATGTACTATATAGATGTTAAGATGACCGGTTACTAATATAAATAAGAATGGAAGTAAAATAAATTAAGGCAGGTAACTAATAATAAGAAAGTATATAAGGTAGGCGATACAAATGAGCAAAGCAGAAGAAAACAAACGAAGAAAGCAGGAAGCTTTGTTTAACACAGCTTTTGAGCTTTTTACTACAAAAGGTATTAATAATACGGCTATTAGTGATATTGTAGAAAAGGCGGGAGTAGCCAAAGGAACCTTCTATTTATATTTTAAGGACAAATATGATATTAGAGATAAGCTTATTGTAAGAAAGACAAGTTTTCTTTTTATGCAAGCTATTTCTAGATTAAGAGATAGTGGAGTGATAGATTTTGAAGGACAAGTACTTTTTGTTATTGATGATGTAATAGAGCAATTAAAGAAGGATAAAGTATTATTAAGAATGATTTCGAAAGATTTATCATGGGGGGTTTATAAGAAAGTTCTCTCAAAATCATTAAATGATGAGAATCAAGAGGAACTAAGTTACTACCATCTTTTCATGCAAAGCGCTAATAAACAAGATTTTAAATTTAAAGATGCAGAAATTACTTTATTTTTAATAATAGAGCTAGTAGGAAGCACAGCGTATAATTCTATATTATTTGAGCAACCGGTACAGATAGATGCTTTAAAACCTTATTTATATGAAAGTATTAGACAAATTATTAGATCTGGAAAAGCTTAAAAAAGGAAAATAACCTGATTATCTATAAGATAATTAGGTTATTTTTTTACACTTTAATTATTGACCAATAGTCAGTTTGGTGATAAAGTATCTTTAATGACTTTTGGTCATTAATTGAAGTGGTATAGATTATAAGGAGAAAAGGTTAATGTTGTACCAAATATTTTTAAAGAGGTGATTTTATGTATCAGTTTGGGAAATGGGTTAGTAAACATCGTGTATTAGTTATGATTATAGCTATCATTTTAGCTGTTCCATCTGTTTTTGGACTTATTTATACAAGAACTAATTATGATATTCTGGCATATTTACCTGATGATGCAGAGTCTGTACAGGGACTTAAAGTAATTGATGAGGCTTTTGGATCAACGGGTATAGGTATGCTAGTTTTTGAGAATGCACCAGATAAGGAGATTGATAAGGTAGTAGAAAAGATTAAACACGTAGATGGAGTAGGATCTGTATTATGGTTAAGAGACTTGGTAGATAATGTTATTCCTGTTGAGATGTTACCAGATGAGTTGGCTGAAATGGTTTATAGAGATGAGTATACTTTAATAGCTATTAATCTAGAGGGTTCAACGGCAGAAGATAGGACTCTAGCAGCAGTAAATTCTATTGAACAAATTGTAGATGAAAGTAAGCAAGCATATAAGTTCAGCGGATTATCACCCATTATCTCAGATATGATTAATGTGGCCAATTCAGAGAAAGGATTGTATATATTACTTGCCGTTATTTTATCTACCATTGTACTGGCATTAGCTCTCAAGTCAGTTTTTATTCCAGTGATATTCTTAATCGGTATAGGTTTTGGTGTTTTATATAATATGGGAACTAATTATTTCTTGGGTGAGATATCTTATATTACTAAAGCTATAGCGGCAGTACTTCAATTAGGTGTAACAATGGATTTCTCTATTTTCTTGTTCCATAGATATGAAGAAGAGAGGGAAAGTTATGATCATATAGAAGCTATGGCAAGGGCAATTAAATATACTGCTACTTCTGTGTCTGCAGCAGCACTTACTACAATTGCTAGTTTCTTAGCACTAATTAGTATGAAACTCACCCTAGGTCAAGATATAGGAATTGTTATGGCAAAAGGTGTACTGTTAGGTGTGATTTGTACACTTACTATATTACCTTCACTAATCTTAATATTTGACCCACTTATTCATAAGTTTCAACATAAGACAATTTTACCAGAGTTTGATAAGTTTAGTGATGTCATAACAAAGAAACCTATTATTATGGTACTTATTGGATTGATACTTGTTATTCCGGCAGTATATGGTCAGATACATACTGAAGTCTACTATAAAGTAGATAGAGGTTTACCACAGGATATGAAGTCAATAGTAGCTTTAAATGAAATGAAAGATGTTTATGATATGCAAGCCACACATTTAGTGGCTATTAATGAAAATGTTCCAGAGTCAGATGCTAAGGAAATGATTAATCGTATTAAGGAAGTACCAGGTGTGAACTGGGTTATAGGTTATGAAGATATTGTGGGTCCAATGCTCCCAAAAGAAATGTTACCAGAAGAAGCTAAAGAAGTTTTCTATAATGGTGGATATGAAAGAATATTTATTAATTCTTCTTATGCTGTTGCAACAGATGAAGTTGCCGAACAAATGAAAGAGATTAAAGACATTATGAAAGAGTATGATCAAGATGCTTATATGGCAGGAGAGGCACCCTTAACAGATGATCTTATTAATATTTCTAATGTTGACTTTAAGAATGTTAACATTCTTTCTGTTTTAATTGTACTTATTATTATTGCAATATCCTTTAAATCTATTTCACTACCTATTATTTTAGTAGGAGTTATAGAATTAGCTATTTCTTGTAATATGGGTATTCCAGCTTATACAGGTACGGTTATATGTTTTATTTCTTCTATTGTTATAGGTTGTGTTCAATTAGGATCAACAGTAGATTATGCCATTCTTTTGACGAGTAGATTTAAAGAAGAATTAGCCGTAGCAGATGATAAGAAAGAAGCTATGAGGATAGCATTATCATCCACTGCTAAATCAATAGTAACGAGTGCCTTATCTTTCTTTGGTGCGACAGTAGGAGTGACAATGATCTCACGAATTGATATCATCTCATCTCTTACAGGTATGATGGCAAGAGGGGCATTAATTAGTATGGCAGTGATCTTATGTATTTTACCTTCAGTACTTTTAATATGCGAACCACTAATTCGTAAAACCACCTTTAAGTGGTGTGAAAATTAATAATAAATATAAGAGGGGTGTAAGTTATGAAATTAGCGAAAAGATGTGAAAAGGTTTTAATAATGAGTATGGTAGCTGCAATGATTGCACCATCTACCTTTGCAGCAACTAAAAATGAAATGGTATTTGTAACGGCAAACAGCCAAGGAGAAACACAAAAAATTATTGTAAGCAACCATCTTGAAGTTAATAATGAAACAGAAGTCAAGGATATTTCTGAACTTGAAAATATTATAAATTTAAAAGGGGATGAAGTACCTACTAAAGATGGTAACAATCTGACATGGCGGACAAATGGTAAGGATATTTACTATCAAGGAGAAACAACAAAAGCATTACCAGTAGAGACCGAGGTGACTTATGTATTAGATGGGAAAGAGATGGCACCTGAAGAATTAAGCGGTAAAAGTGGACATTTAAAAATAACAGTTAAACAAACTAATACAGTTAAAGCAAAAAAAATAATAGAAGGTAAAGAGCGTGAACTGTATGCACCATTTTATTCACTTGGTATGATTATGCTAGATGCAGATGTAATGCAGAATATAGAGATTACAAATGGTAAATTATTAAGTGATGGCTCTAGAAAAGCTGTAGTAGGGGTTATACTTCCTGGAATGTCAGAGAATTTAGGGAATAAAGGAATAGACCTAGTATCAGATACTATAGAAATAGAAGGAGATGTAGAAGAGTTTTATTTAGCACCTATTTACATTTCTACATCAGCTAATTTACCAGAACTTAGTGATATTAAAGGGTTAGAAGAATTTGATAATATGACCGAAAACCTTAATAAATTAGTCAGCTCAGGTAACCAATTAGTAAAGGGCTCAACTACACTTTTTAGTTCGATGAGTTTATTTAATACCAAGATAAAAGAATTCCAAAGTGGTATGAATAATTTTATTAATGGAGCAGGACAACTTACTTCTGGTATTAGTAGTTTGCAGGGAGGAGCCATAAAGTTAAACACAGGGGCTAATAGTTTATATGAAAATAGTGTAGCTTATGCGAATAAAGGAAAAGAGTTAGTAGCAGGCGTTGATAAACAGACAGCCGCTATCAATAGTTTAAATGATGCATTAGCTCAAGTTTTATCCACTTTGTCAGATGATTTACCTCAAAAGGCGGCTTTAACACAAATTAGTGGTGGAATGAGTCAATTAAAAGAAAGTTCAATGACCCTTGGTACAGGTCTTAGTTCGTATATCAATAAAGCTAACGATTTAGCAGTAGGTGCAAAAGCTTTAGAAGATGGTAGTAAAAGTTTGGTAGAAGGACTTAATTCAGCAGTGGAAGGAACTAAAACACTTGAACAAGGAAGTGGAAAGCTAACAAGTGGAATGAATTCCTTAGTAGATGCAACTGGTCAGTTAGAAGAGGGAGCAAAAACATTAGCTACTGGCATGAATGAATTCAATAAGGAAGGAATATTAAAATTAAAGGAGGGAGTATCAGATAAGCTTAATAGTTTAAGTGAATTTCTAGAGATTAAAGATGCCTTAGTAGAAATAGCTAAAGACTATACAACCTTTACTGGAAATAATGAAGCCAATGATAGTAAGGTAGAATTTGTTGTTAAAATTGAAGGAGTGGATAGAATGGTAGTAGAGGATAAAACTACGAATATAGCTGCAAATGAAACTAAGGTTTCTGTAGAAAAGAAAGGGTTCTTAGAGAGTATTAAAGAATGGGTTAAAGAAAGCTTAGCATAGAATAAGGAAAGATAGGATTAGACTGTTGGAATCAACAAGTAATCCTATCTTTTTTTAGTTTAGTTTGTGTAACAAGGTAGAGTGAAGGAGTCAATGATGTATGATAAGATATAACCTATAGACAGCTTTTTCATGATAGACAATGCCATAGAAAGGGTAGAATCTACTAAGTGAGATATGTATATAATAGATTCTTTTTATAGTAGACTAAATCATGAAATCCATGAGCTTTGAACAGTAATTTCCCAAGTGGAATTCATATAGGTAATAGTTGAATTATTGTAACCAATAGAGCCTAGCCCACTACGCCATTTAGAGGCATTAAATGTGAAGGTGGAATCATTTTCAATAGGCGTATCTTCTATATTAATGAGGATGCCATTAGGAAAGTAGAGTTGGTCTTCTAAGATGTAGCCATCTTTTTTTAAGTCTTCAAAAGTAGAGTCTATAATTTCTAATTCATATACATTTTTAAGCTTTTCCAACAAAAGAGTTTTTTCATAAGAGGTAATATTACACATTTTAGTAGTATCTATTGCTAAGATAGAAATTTCGTCGTTAAGTCCAGGATCTTCTTCATAGAGTTTATTGATGATGGACATATAGGCATTCACGATACTGTCTTGATTTATAGATGTAATTGAAGTACTACTTGAAGTAGAAGGAAGTAAAGGTTTGGTTGCTTCAACTAAATCGTAAAATCCTGATTTATGAACATCTTCGTTAGCATAAGGCTTAATAAGAGATAAAACCTGGTCAAGAGACGAATTACCTTTATAAGAAGAGTTTCTTAGAAGCATGCTATATTCAGCTACGGCAGCAGCAAAAGTAATATTGGTGTTAGATTGTGTTAGTGAAGGCGAAAACTTAGCAGAAAGTAAACGACTTTCATTAGAATCAGGAGCCTTATAACGAAGTTTGATAAGACCATATTCATCTGCTATGGGAATGGTAGTATCATCATAATAGTCAACTACTTTAGACTTGTTGGTAGTGCTAGCATTAGGCATAATTTCATATAATGCAGTGACATTATGACCGGCTCCAATTTCACCAGCATCTACAGAATCATTATCAAAATCCTCTTTATTAAGAAGCCTATTTTCATAGCCGATTAATCGATAAGATTCAACTTTATCTGGATTGAAATCAACTTGAATTTTAACATCTTTAGCGATAGTAAATAATGTACCTGTTAGTTGTTCACCTAATACCTTTTTTGCTTCTTGCAAAGAGTCAATATAAGCATAATTGCCATTACCATGATCAGCTAAACTTTCCATTTTATCATCTTTATAATTCCCCATACCTAATCCTAAAACAGATAAAAAAATCCCTTTTTCACGTTTTTTCTCAATAATTCTAATGAGATCAGATTCACTATTAGGACCGACATTAAAATCACCATCAGTTGCTAAAATAACTCTGTTATTACCATCTTTAATAAAGTGTTTTTCAGCTAATTCATAGGCCATGGCAATTCCTTCAG
This sequence comes from Cellulosilyticum sp. WCF-2, assembly GCF_003990395.1. Classification (NCBI taxonomy): domain Bacteria; kingdom Bacillati; phylum Bacillota; class Clostridia; order Lachnospirales; family Cellulosilyticaceae; genus Cellulosilyticum; species Cellulosilyticum sp. WCF-2. Next base: position 751,302 of record NZ_CP034675.1, read on the forward strand.
CACCAGCAGTAGAACCACCGGCTTCAAGGGACTCTAAAGCTTCATTAATAAGAGACTCATCATTACCAGCTACACCATCTAGGACAACTCCAGAGGCTCCGGCATATACAACAATAGAAATGCAATCACTTTCCTTAAGATTAGAGGTTAGGATATTAAAGGATTTCTTTAATAAGGGTAGTTTATTGGTATCAGACATAGAACCGGATACATCTAGTAAGAAGACTAAGTTACTAGGTGGAACTTCATCAGGCTGTAGATGTTTCCCTTGTAGTCCAATAAGAAGAAGTTGGCTAGATTCATTCCAAGGACAAGGCATCATTTCTTGGGAAAGTGAAAATGGAATATTGTCTGTAGGTTCAGGATAGATATAGTTAAAGTAATTTATAAGTTCCTCTGTACGAATAGCATCTACAGGAGGTAACTCTTGATTGGTAATAAACCGCCTAACGTTACTGTAGGAAGCTGTATCTACATCGATAGAAAAGGTGGAGAATGTTTCATCTATTGTTTTAATAAAAGGATTTTCTGTAAAGCTGTTATAGCTTTCAGAGTTAAAAACTATAGGAGCTGTTTCTTCGATATCAGCAGTTGCAGACTCAGCAGGTGCAAGATAAGATATAGAAGCATTAGGAGGCTGGCTAGTAGCTGAATGAGAGGAGCAGCCTGTCAGAGAAAGACCTAGAAGTAGAGTAAGTGGTAAATAGGGGGATCTTTGAATATTATTTAGTTTCATAGAAATAATCACCTCTTTTATTAATTAACTTATGATATATTAGACGTAAGTAGACTGAGCATGTTCCAATTATTCTGAAAATATATAAATAAAATTTAAGGAAGTGCTGTTTTTTAAATAGTGGTAAAGATACACTCTTTTAGAGAGAAGCCTTAGAATTGGTTGTTAAATAGGATAGGTTTAATTAGGGTATTTAGTGTAATATGAATAGCAATGCTTTTTTTGTAGCTATATACTGCATGAAAAATAAAAGCGATATTAAAAAAAATAAATAAAGTTGTTGACAGGAGGAGCGGTTTGAGTTATTATATTACTTGTCGCTGGGAAAAGGCGACAACAATTTTTGGCGGCGATGCGATTAGAGGAAACACCCGTTCCCATTCCGAACACGATGGTTAAGCTCTAAACGGCCGATGGTACTTGTCGGGAGACTGACTGGGAGAGTAGGTGGCTGCCAAATTTTTAATTAAAAAAATGGTGATGATAGATTTACTTAGTCGGAACTAAGTAAAAGTAATCTCTCAAAAGCAGAGTTAATTATAAATGAATGCGGGTGTAGTTCAATGGTAGAACTTCAGCCTTCCAAGCTGACTACGTGGGTTCGATTCCCATCACCCGCTCTAACAAGCAAAAAGCCATGAGGATATCTCATGGCTTTTTTGTTTTGCTCTTATTTATGTACTGGGAAAATATCTAGCTAGATTCTACATTAAATAAGGTTTATGAAGATTAGTAATTATTTGGCCAGAGGTATTAAAAGGATATTTATGAATAAAAGTTGATGAACAGGGATTAAAAAGATTCGGCTATATTAGCTTCATTAGTGGTATATGTATTGGAAACAAGATTATTAACAAAATCCCAATCTACTATAAGATGCTTAATAACTTTGGTAGTAGAGTAATTATTTTTATCATTTAATACATGAGTACTAAGAGTCAGATAATTTAGCCCTCCATCTTTGGAACGGTAAAGTTCAGCGGATACATAGTTCACTTTTGCATTAGTAGAATTTAAACGAGAGTAAAGGAATAGAGCATTAGGGTCTTCTTCGATGCTTCTAGACACATCAGCTAAATTAAAATAAGCAAATTTAAAAGTAGTATCATATTTAGTTGCCCATGTGTTATCTTTTTCAACAAAGGGAATATCAATTTCAGAGTGAAAAATAACAGAAAAGCAAAAATAGAAGAGGATAATTTCACCGATCCATATAATCCAGAGAAAAATGCCTGTTATATTACTTCCTTTGGAAAGACCCCACGTTCCCACGCTGTTAACATAGCATATTGTTGACCAGAACTCAGAGGGATTTAAAAGAATATTTTTCATAGTAGAAAAGAAAGGCAGGGATTCACTAGAAGCAAATAGGTTGTAGATATACATAGCCCATTTGATGATAGTAACACCGATAAAACCAATTAAGATAGAAATAGTCCCGAAGATGGGTGAATGCATTTTTAAGACTTTGGCAACCTGACCTACAATACCACCTAGAATCATACCTGCCCCTACAGGTATTAAGAGATTCAAATAAATCAAAGGTATTTTATCCTCTAGCCATAAATAAGGCCAACTTAAAGCAGAACCTATAATTAAGGTGACTAATAAGACGGCTATAAAAGCCAGTGGTGAAAAGGTGTTTTTAACTTTATAATATTTTGTTTCCATTTAAAGCCCCCCAATAATATTTTATCTATTTAATAGTATCATGAGGATGCAAAAAAATCAAAATATTTAAAAATATTTTGATTTTTAGGGGAATATAGAGATTAAAGTAGAATATCTACATAAACACCTTTAAGTAGCTCGTATTCTGTACTAGTAAGTCGTACAGGAAGGGGCATAAGTTGCAGCACAGGATGTGCAATAGCATAAAGACGGTTACATTCTGTACAAGCTAAGGCATGAGGTGGAGAAGGTGGATAGATGTTATAAATATATCCCATACCTAAATCTATATCTTTAGGAGGATGAGCAGTGGTAATATCTAAAAGGATTTCAGCTAAAAGTTGCTCAGCAGTCTTCGGAGGATCTGGATAAGGAGATCTTGTTTTTATTGGTTTAGAAGGAGAGGATTCTTTGGATGAAGATATTATAGGACCAGTATCTTCGGTAGAGTTAACCATTTCAGTTGTCTTATTTATTATTTCAACTTTGTCTATTTCATTTATTGAATCTGCTTCAGGGTTTTCAATTACTTCTTCAGGAAAGCTTAAATAGGAAGTAGTTGAAGTAGGAAGAGCCGAATCATAAAGCTGCTTATTGATATCAGCTAATTCATTAGGGGTTAAATAAGTACGGCTAGAAAAATCTGTAGGAGGAACAAGTCCCTCAGCATGAGCCATAATATGATTACAGGTTTCGCAAGTTAATAGACCTAATTGCTTTAGCTTTTTTTCCCCTAGGAAGTTTGTAAGCTGTTGTAATTTATATTCAAAATGGGACATGATACAGAACCTCCTTAGTTATAATAATATATATATCGTACAATATTATAGGAAGTAAATAGGTATGTAGCATAAATATGAGTCATAATAATAAAAAAGTTTAATTAAATGAAATAATCAAATTATTATTTAGTTATTATACAAATTTAAAAAAGAAAATATATTAGAGTTGAAATATTAGGGAGTTAATAGTAAAATAACATATATATTAATGAGTTGTCGCCAAGTGGTAAGGCACCGGATTCTGATTCCGGCATTCGAAGGTTCGAATCCTTCCAGCTCAGCTAAAGATGGTCTATTAATGATAAAATTGATAGGCTATTTTTTATGCCGGAAAGGCCATGTTGAATGGATAAGAATTGATTATAAGATAAAACAAATAAATTTTAAAAAAGTTTAGGGAGTCCACTTTCTAGTTACATATAAAGTAATGTAAAAATAAAGTTTCAAGCCAGAGTCTTGAAGGCTTAGCTCCTAGTAGGGTGCACCGGCCAAGACTTTAAGAGCTCCTCACTCATTGGTTTAAGCTTTTACAGTTGCTAGCTAAAGCAGTATAAGAGGTTGTAATATACTGAGGAACTATATTATGCCCTTTTATAAGTTAGATACAAATGGAAAGGATATAAACCAAGAGCTGGAGAAATAGAAATGCCCTAGAAGTCTAATAGAACTTCTAGGGCATTTTTGCGTATTTTAGGCATTTAGTTTTCTATATTCAGAAGGGGTATAATTAACTTCTTTCTTAAAAGCTTTACTAAAATAGCTAATATCACTAAAACCTGTACGTTCGCAGATTTCTAAAATAGGGAGTTCCGTATCACGAAGTAAGGTAGTAGCAATTCTCATACGAAGTTGCATAAGGTAGCGATTGAGAGATATGTTTGTGTACTTCTTAAACTCTGATAATAAAGTTGTACGATTGGTGTTTAGTGTTTGAGTGAGCATAGAAATAGTAATCTTTTGGTCATAATGAGTTTGCAAATAATAAATAGTATCTAGGACTAACTGAGAACAGTGAGTACTAATACAACTAGCTTCTGTATAAGCAGTATTTTCTTCTGGTTTGATCAAAAAGAATAGAGTCTCTATAAGATAGGCTCTAGTCTTACAAGGCCAAAATGAAGAAGGTTGAATAGTGAGTTGCTCATTAATCCCTGATAATTTCTCTTGCAAGGTTAGTTTGTCAACAGTACTTAAAGAGAGAATTTTAGAGGTAATAGGGGTAGCCGTTTTAAAGTTATCTAAGTAAAATAGATCCTGTATTTCTGTAATAGATAAGCATTCAGGCTCATTACAACTGTTTAAGGTAAAACGTTCATTAATAACGCTGGGTTTAAAAAATACTACAGTAAACGTTTCCAGAGCAGTTTTAGAAATATTAATAGAATCTTTCTCATTAAGACAAAGCATGTAAGGACCTACTAGAATGAATTCACGGCCATTAAGCACAATATGATTCATACCTGCATCTAAGAATATAAGTTTATAATAGTCATTAGCTAGGTCTAATTTGAGATCTGCTAAGTCGTAAGATACACTTATGGGCATAGTATAATCTAAGTAATAGTTAAAGCCAATAGTAGATAAGTTCATAATGTTTCACTCTCCACTTTTATTATTTAGGTATACTATATTTTATATAATTCTTTAAGCAATGTAAATAAAATTGGGTCAATTAGGCTTTTTAAAATAATTATTTATGAAAATAAAGTATTAATTATTGATAAATATGATTATTTAAAATACGGTATATATTAAGCGAGTTGGTTGGCAAATCATCTTTAGAAATAGTAAGTACATTATCAAATTCCTGGATTTTACCATAATTTTGCTCGAAAATAGGTAACGCATCATCAGTGTAGTGAGTAGGGATAATAATAGTCGGTTGAAGTTGCTCCATAAGCTTAAAGCCCTTTTCATTTTCTAAACTCATATCAGAATAACTGTTATCAAACTGCATGAAAGCGATGTCTACATGCCCTAAAGCTTTCAGTTGTTCATCAGTAAGAGTTGTTTGACCAATATCACCCATGTGAACAATACGAAGACCATCTACATCAGCTACTGTAAGAACATTTGATGGGAAATCGTCAATAGTATCTCCGGAGTGAGAAGAAGCAATGGTAAAAATCTTAAAAGATGTAGTATCTAAGCTAGTTACTTCACTTGTGAAATGAGGGCAATCATTACTCTTAGTAAAATAAGAATCTGTATGATCTGGATGGCTGTGTGTGCTAATAATAGCTGCAGGTTTGATGTCAACTACATCTTTAGGTGGCATAGAAGTAGGGTCTAAGACAATAGACTCACCATTAGTTGAAGTAATAATATAAGAGTTATAAGGATAAGTAGAACTACCAGACACCGTTTGGATTTGTACTTTACCAGAGGTATTTTCAACTAATGGAAGAACAAGGGCAGGTTCTGACTCAATCGGTTCTTCAGAGTTAGCAGGAGTAGATGCAGGAGTTGAAGCTGAACCGGTATTAGAACATCCTGCTAAACAAAGTGTTAGAGAGAGTAAGATAAAACTTAATTTTTTTTTCATTGTAAAGTCTCCTTAAAAGAAATAATTTTTTGATAGTTTTACTTTAAACTTAAAAGGAGATTTATTGTATGAAAAATACTCAATGATATTTGTAAAATCATAAATAAATAGTTGGGAAATGTTTAAAAATAAATATAAAAAAGTAAAAAAAGGTGTTGACCTAAGTCAAAAGGTGTATTATAATGATTAAGCAATAAGTCATTATGGCTTATATGCCCGAGTGGCGGAACTGGCAGACGCACAGGACTTAAAATCCTGCGAGCTAACCCTCGTACCGGTTCGATTCCGGTCTCGGGCATACAATTTAATATGGAGAGATGGTCGAGTTGGTTTAAGGCACCGGTCTTGAAAACCGGCGAGGGTAACACCTCCCTGGGTTCGAATCCCAGTCTCTCCGTTTGATGAAAGAAGCATTTATAGCCGAATGGGTTTATAGATGCTTCTTTTTTGTCCAAATATAAACCACACATTTATAGAGTATAAGTTAAAAGTCATACTAATAAGCTAGATAGAAAATGGATGTACAAGAATGAACATTCTAATAAATCTGTTTAAATGTTATAGTATTAGGGAGATAACTGTAGTAGGCTAATCTACAGAGTAAATGGATAAGAAGATAAAGGTAGGAAAAGACCATGCAATCTTTTTTTAACAAAGTAATGAAGTGGTTATTGGTTTTGACTATAATCATGCAAGGTATAGCTTATGCCAATATAGATGATACAGAAGAAAATCTGTTGATTACGATGAAAACAGATAGCCCGATAGATGATTTTTCATGGAGTGAGGAAGGTCTTAAAGAAGTCGAAGAGATTATTAAGAGTTGTGGTAGTGGCGTATCGGTATTTTATAAAGATATACAATCTGGATATACATATACATATAATGAAAATCAAAAATACTTTATAGCAAGTATTATTAAAGCGCCTTACTGCATGTATGTTTATGATTTAGCATCTCAAGGAAAGTGTGATTTAAATAAGGTTTATACTTATGCGGCTAGACATAAAACTGATGGTACAGGAAAAATACAAGAAATGAAAATAGGAACGACATTTACTTTAAGACAACTTCTAGAATATGCTATTAAGTATAGTGATAATGTAGCCATGAGTATTATTAGAGAAAACTTTCCGGTACATGGTTATAAGGAATATGCTAAAAAACTAGGATTAAAGCATCCGGAAGATATTAAATATGCAACCAATGGAGATCTACTTGTTTCTGAAGCAGGTGTTTATATAGAAGCTATTTATAATTTCATAGAGACAAATTCGTATGGGGCTGAGCTAAGGAAGCTTATGTTATCAACTACTAATCCCATGATTGTATCTAAGTATCCAGTAGTAAGAAAATATGGTTGGGCGGATCAATCTTTTCATGATATGGCTATTGTTGAGGCACCTAGACCATATTTACTTTGTATTTTAACGAATCATGATGGTGACTTTGCAAGTTTTAAAAAGATTAGTCAAGTTATAGAAAAACAAGTACTTAATAATAACCTGGAGGCTACACCATCACCCTATGAAATAAATGTTAATAAAGAGAAGAAAGATATAGTAGGCTATGACATTGAAGGGAGTACTTATTTAAGTATAAGAGAAGTGGCTAGGGCTATAAATGATACAGCATCTCGTTTTTCTGTCATTTGGGATGAAAGTAAACAAGCAATTGTAATGAATTTAGGAGAAACATATAAATCATCAGAAGAAATAATGCATCATAAAACTTCTCAACAAGCTATTGCAACTCAATCTAAAGTATATATTAATGGCGAGGAGATTATGTTACCAACTTATAAGATTAATGGAATTACTTATTTTAAATTAAGAGACTTAGGAGACTTACTCCGTATTCAAATTAATTGGATAAAACAAGAGAATTGTATTAGTATAATAGGTTAATAATCTTCACAGAAAAATTATATTTTCAACACATAAACAACACAATGGGGGCGTAGTATACAAAGTGTAAAACTTCTTATTTAACCCTCAATAATATAAAGAAAAGGTCTTCTCGGCGTCACCCCACGGCAAAGAGAAGGCCTTTTCGTTTTATGGAAACTATGGGTTAACAAGTGACATTCGTAAATATTAATTATATGTAAATATTACTTAGGTAAAAGGATTTGTAAGTATAATAGGATGAGATAAAAAACATATATAGATTAAGATAATATTAATAAGTTATTTAAGCAAAGCTAAAAAGGAGGTTATGTAAGTGGGACAAGTTCCGGTAGTTCAAGTTACTCATTTATCTAAAGTTTTTACAAGAACAGTAAAAGCGGGGGAAGAAGGAAAAAAGAGTATTAAAAGTTTAGGAAAGCTTAAAACTAAAACAGAAGACTTCTTAGCTGTAAATGACATTAATTTTTCTGCTTATCAAGGGGAGGTTTACGGCATATTAGGACCTAATGGTGCCGGGAAAACCACTTTGCTTAGGATGTTAGGAGGAATTTTAACACCTACTTCAGGAGCCATTAAGGTTATGGAATATGATTATGAGACTCAGAGAGAATTAGCAAAAAAGAAGATAGGCTATTTATCAGGTAATACAAAGCTTTATGGGCGCTTATCGCCAAGAGAGTTGTTTAGAACCTTTGGGGAACTCTATGAAATGAGCAAAGAAGAAATAGAAAATGCTATTAATGAAGTGACAAATATTATGAACTTACATAGTTTCCTAGATAATCGTATAGAGAACTTATCAACGGGTCAAACACAGAGGGTTTCTATAGCAAGATGCTTATTACATTCTCCGGAAGTTTATATTTTTGATGAGCCTACTTTGGGATTAGATGTCTTAAGTAGCAAGGATATCATTGAGTTTATGAAAGGGGAAAGAGCAAAGGGGAAAACAGTCTTATATTCTACTCATTATATGGAAGAAGCAGAAACGCTGTGTGATCGTATTTTAATGCTTCATGAGGGTAAAATTATAGCAGAAGGTACACCAGACACTCTAAAACAGCAAACAGATGCAAGCAATTTAAGAGACGTATTTATTCACTTTGCTAAGGAAAGAGGGGTATTAGCATGAGAGCGCACATTGTCAAAAGTATCTTTAAGAAGGAAATGATAGATATACTAAGAGATAAGAAAACGCTGTTTATGACGGTGATTTTACCTATCCTTCTTTATCCTGTTTTAATTTTCTTAATGATGTATATCATGAATGCTTCTAGCACAAGCATGGCACAAAAGGAATTAGCTATAGCTTTTAGCGAAGTTCCTAATAGTAGGGTTATGGAGAAAATAGAGGCTCTGACCAAAGAAGATGGTAAGCTTAAAATAGTAGAGGTGACGGATTACAAAAAAGCAATAGAAGATAAGAAGATATCAGCTTATGTAGAAGTGATACAGTCTGAGAAAGATGTAGATTATAAGATTTATGTGAATTCTTCGATTGAAGATGATAATGAGGCAGCTGATAGGATAGAAACAATTTTAAATGAACATAGAGAAGAATTAGTCAAAGAAGGTATTGTGGCAGCAGGGCTAGATGTAAAAGAGATTTTAGAGCCTATAAGCTATGAAGTTGTGGATGTGGCAGAAAAAGAACAGGTTGTAGGGTATTTTATAGGAATGTTCTTGCCCTTCATGCTGATTTTGGGAATTCTTACTGGGGCTGTATATCCAGCTATTGACATAATGGCGGGAGAAAAAGAAAGAGGGACTTTAGAGACTTTATTAACCTTGCCTATTACGAATTTAGAGCTTGTTATGGGTAAATATTTAGCAGTGGCTTTAAGTACGATTGTCACAGCTTTACTAAGTATCTTATCTATTTTATTTAGTGTAGTATTTATGTTTTTAAGCAATAAAGAGGCGCTAGTAGCTAATGATTTTAATTTTAATTTCAATTCATTAATTATACCGTTTATCATCACTTTAATTTGTCTTATTATTTTTTCTATGATTATTGCTGCTGTTAGTATGTGCGTCTGTTCTCTTGCAAAAAGCTTTAAAGAAGCTCAAAATGCTGTGACACCTATTATGCTTGCTGGAACAATTCTATCTTATAGCTCAATGATACCTAATCTAGAGCTAAATAGTGTAACAGCTAACATTCCGGTAGTTAATGTGGTGCTTCTGATTAAAAGTGTATTGACCTTTAGATATAATATCTCTTTAATGGCAATGGTAATGATTTCGAATATTGTCTTTGTGATATTATCAGTATGGCTACTTTCTAAGCTTTTTAATTCTGAAGAAGTGTTGTTTGGCAATGGTAAAGGTTTTTCTTTCTTAGAGAAAAGGTCAAACATTAAGCAAGGAACAATGCCTACAGTAAGTGATGGCATTATGGTTTATGCAGTAGCCTTATTGTTATACATATATATAGGATCATATATACAATTAAAGTTTGGACTTCCAGGATTATTAGGGAATCAAATTATTTTTATTATAGTACCCATTCTTTTGTCTATTTATATTAAGACAGATTTTAAAAAGGTCTATTCATTAAATATGCCTAGTATAAAAAGTGTATTAGGAGCTATAAGCCTTTGGGCAGGTATTTTTATTATAATGAATTTAATAAGTGCATTACTAATTTTTTTATTTCCTCAAAATCAAGAGGTGGCAGAAGGGTTAAGTGAAATAATAGTAATGAAGGAGCATTTTATTCTTAATTTACTTATTGTAGCAGTAGCGCCTGCTATAGGTGAAGAGATTTTATATAGAGGTTTTATCTTTAGTTCATTTAAAGGAGAAAAGTCTTATAAGAGAGCCATTATCATAAGTGGTGTATTATTTGGCTTGATGCATATAGACTTTATTAGAATTATTCCTACCACCTGTCTTGGAATTGCCTGCGCCTATGCAGTTTATAAATCTGGATCTATTTTTGTGGGGATGTTAATGCATTTCTTGAACAATGGGTTAGCAATAGCGAGCCAACATTTTGAAAATGGCATGGTAGCAGAGGTTTTCAAGTATTTAGAGATAGATTTTGGTGCATTACAAGTAAGTAATTTGCTAATCTTAATAGGAACGAGCTTAGCGCTAATCGTTATAGGTGTAGCACTGCTTAAATGGAGAAAACAAGAATTATCACATAAAGAATCACCAGTAGCTTAGTAGGTTAAGAATTTACCTATGATAGGTCCGGCTTCAGCAGCAGCTTTTAGGTCATTTTGATAATAAAGCTGAAAATAGTCTAAAGGAGAGAGTCCTAGCTGGAGGGTAGGATAAGTTCCTAAATGCCATAAAGGATGATGGGTGACATCAAAAACATAGTTACAAGTAGCTAAATAAAGAGGCTTCCCATTTTGGCCGTTATAATCATATAGGAGTTCTTCCTTGGTAAAAATACGGTAAGAAGTGGGAAGCTTAGTTTTTAGGTAATTAAGCTCATCTAAGAAAAGAGTTAGTAAGCTATAGTCTTGTAATTCGGTCAATAATTCCTCTGTTTGAGAAATTCCTTCCTTTAAGTGAGTGAGATTATGATGTATCTGCATAGAGATAAACCTCCTCTATAGGGTTATGTTTTATAAGAGTATATTCCATAAATTGTAAAAAGATTATGGGAATCTCATTAAAAGATTGAATTAAATACTGAATTGTGCAATAATTCTTAGTGTAGACAGGCTTAATTAAGGGGAAATGGCCTTATATGAGGAGGAGTGGGGATGAATTGTACACAGTGTGGTGCACCAATAAGAGACGATAGTGGTTTTTGTGACCAATGTGGTGCAAGAGTAGAACGCATGATTGAGAAGGATGAAGAAAGAGAACCAATCGAGCAGGAGATAGAATCTAAGCAAGGACTAGATTCTACTACGGTTATTAATATAAGCGAGGAACTAATAAGAGAAGCTGAGGAAAAGCTGAAAAGGGACCAACTTTTAAAGCAAGTAGCAGCTGAAAGGACAGCTAGACTAGAAAAGCAAGCGGAAGCACAACGCCCAGAGGATATGCAAAGGCAAGCATTAGAAGTGACTAAGGCAAAAAAAGATAATACTAGAAGAGTTCAAGAAGAGACACTCTCTAGAAGGACACCGGTTAGTAGAAGAAAGAGCAGAGAAATTGAGGAGGTACCTCATTCACTTTTGGGACTAGTGAAGATTTTGGTCAGAAATCCATTATTAGGAATAGATGAATTAGAGTTATACGCTGATAATAGGCGGACGATACAGGGTGTTATAGTGTTTGTTTTAGTAGGTTCAGCGATAACAGCCATTAGCTTTAATACAATTATAGCTAAGATTGTAAGTGGGCTTATTGGGTTATTTGGTAATTTTCTTTTACTTTTGGGAAGTGCCTACATTAGTGCATCTGATTCTGCTGCACTAGTGGAGGACATTATAGAAATGCCATTCGTTCAGGATTCAGGATTGCAGATTATTTTATATCCTATATTGTCGCATTTGATTTTAATTAGCTTAATTTGCATATTTGTAGTAGGCATTTTTAGAATCATTATAAAAAAGGGGATAGAACTCATAGATTGTCTGAGGTTGATGCTAACACCACTTGCTATTTTGCTAATAGGTAAAATAGGAGTGCTCTTATTAGGCTTTATAAGTGGGACGCTGGCTGCCTATTTTTATGTACTTATGATGTTTACAGTAGTAGTCATTACTATACTTCAATTTATTAACTTCTTTGGTAAGTCAGCTCTAATCATTTATAGTATGCCGCTTATTTACCTGATTAGTGCATTAATTAGAAATGGTATTATATTACAGATTATAAAGATGAGTATGGCCAGGTATGCATTATACTTCTAACAGAATAAAAGAGTGACTGTAAATAATATAGGAAGTGTGCTTGAAATGAAATACATAGATAAAACTTGGGATGATGAAGCAAAGACTGCAAGTTTTAGTAATAATTAATCATTACAATAGTTAAGGATGGTTTTAAGTTGAAGGAAGTATGCTTAATGCAAGAAAAACATAGAGAAAAGGCCACTCAATACCTTATAGAGTATTGAATGGCCTTATTTTTATCGAATAGGAATATGAAATGTTCCTTTTTTTTTTGGTTTGTGAAACTAATTGACGACATAGCAACTTAGCAGTATAATATGCCATATAATAAATATATCATAAATTTTATAATAACATATAATTATTAAAAAGTCAATAGTTAAATTGAAAAAGGAGAGGAAATAATGGATAAATTCATATCTAGGTTGCCTGCACTTGCTGGAGAACAAAAAGGAGAAATTGTGGATTGCAATGATAAAACACAAGCGTATCATCTTGCTTTAAGTGAAAAAGATGCAGAAATGCTCATTGCTACTAAAAATGAAGTCCTGCGTAAAAACAGTCGTGTAGAGTTTGGCGGTAGTGTAATTAGCAAGCTCATCTTAGGTTTTTATGATTCACCGTATATTTCTCAACATAACTATGTAGAGACCATAGATGATTTAATTGAGACCTTTTATTATTATAAAAATGAAACACTAGATGAGATTTCAGATGATGATTTAATTCAATTGATGAGAGAATTATTTGATAAACGTTGTTATGGCTCCATTGAGCTTTTACAAAACAGGGAGTTAGAACGTATTTCACATAATGTTAAGTATGGTATATGGGATTTTGATAAAGTAGAAGCTTTAGAACCAGGGGAGGAAGAAGAGGATTATGAGTAAAGCTAAGAGTATGGAATTAGAAAAAACGTTTAATTTGCTTAAAACTCAATTTAGTCCCAGGCATTTCTTTGAAGAATTACTAGAAGCTTTACTAAAAAGGGAGGTGCTTAACAACTCGGAATTTGAAGTGGTTCAGCATCAGTTATTGGAACTTCTAGCTAAGCAAGTAAAGCGTTTTAATAAGGACAGTAGCAGTTCAATTAAAGTTGAAGTAGCAGAAGCATTAATGGATTCTATTTATTATACCTTAAGTATCTATTTCAAAAGTTTAGAAGACTTAGGATGTAGTGCTGATTTAATAAAAGACAAGGGAATAGAGGCATTATTTAATGAAGGCAAAATGTTGATTAATGAAAAAGTAGAGACGGCGAAAAAGTTATTGGAAGGTGTACAAAAAACCAAGCTTATAACAGTTAACTATGCTTATAATGATACGATTGACTATGGTTTACCTTTGTTCTTTAAAGCCTATGATCAAGACTTTTCAGCTCAAGATTCACCTGGTTCTATTGATTATTTTCTAAGCTATACTGAAAGGCAAGAAATTGTAGCAGATGGGGTTGAGTATCTAGAAAAATATTTAAGCTATCTTTATTTAGAAAATGTATTTTGTAGGTACTTTGATAATGAAGAGATAGAAGCGATTTTATATAGCTATGATAAGGATTATGAACATTTGCTATTCAATATTTTTGATTGTGTACTTATGAATTCCCTGGGAAATATTTTATTAAATAATAAAGTGGGTAATCTTCTCTTAAAGAAGGAGGAAGTAAAGTTATTACAAGATCAGCTTGAATCTTATAATTCAGAGGAGTTAGAGCGGACATTAAAAATGGCAGCAATACAGCTTTGTGAGGCGTTTCATATAGAGGAAACACCTTTACTAAGTTATATTTATAGGGCGATTTCAAAAACAAGTATTGATCTTAAACAAAAACTTGAACTTCAACAAGTACAACATATATTTTTACCACATTGTCCGAAACAAGCTCAAACCTACTATATAGATGGCGAGAAGATGGCAAATGAAAACTTTAAGGAGCTAACAGATGAAATTCGTCAGTGTAGTAAAGCGAAAGATAAAGTAAAATTGATTAAAGAGCACATACACAGTATGTATGACTTGATTGATGTACTTGAAGCAGAGTGTTTATTTGAAGAGGAATACCTTAAAGTATTTGAAGTATTAACCATAATGGAGATTAATTTATTAGTAAATAGTAAATCAGAGCTATGGGATAAAGAGGAAGAGTTAGGTCAAGTTCAAGTAGGGAGTTTGGAAGATACGATTCAAACGCTCATGGAACATCAAACAATAAAAGATGATCAAGCAGAGGATAAAAAGGAATGGCAACATTGGCTAGTAATTTATCTTAGGCAGCATTCACAAAAATAATTTTAAAAAAACTTATTGACCTTAACGTGGCGTCATAGTTTATGTTTATTTTAGGAGGTGAAATCATGGAGTATACCATTAATAAGTTATCGCAAATTGCCCACATAAGCACGAGAACTCTACGTTACTATCATGAGATAGGACTTTTAATGCCGGCAAGAGTCAATTCGTCAGGTTATCGTATTTATGGAGAGAAAGAAGTGGATACCTTGCAACAAATATTGTTTTTTAAGGAGTTAGGGTTAGACTTAGAGACAATTAAGCAAATTGTGATGGCTCCAGATTTTGATAGGCAAAAAGCACTATCGCAGCACTTAGATGCCCTCCTAAAAAGGCGTGAACAAATAGATAGACTGATACGCAATGTTACCCAAACTATGGGAGCCATGAAAGGAGAAATAACAATGACAGACGAGGAAAAATTCGAAGCCTTTAAAAAAGAGTTTATAGATGACAATGAAAAGAAATATGGAAAAGAAGTAAGAGAAAAGTATGGTGACGCAGTGATGGAAGGGACTAATGCCAAACTAAAACAAATGAATAAAAGCCAGTATGAAAATCTAGAAGCTTTGTCTCATGAGGTGAATATGGCTATTAAAGCTGCCTTTGAAACAGGAGATCCCAAAGGAGAGTTAGCAAAAAAGGCCTGTGAGCTTCATAAACAATGGATTTGTTGTTATTGGCCAGAAGGGACTTATACAAAAGAGGCTCATATTGGTCTTGCCAAAGGCTACGTAGATGACCCAAGATTCACAGCTTATTACGACAAAATTGCAGTAGGTGCTGCGCAGTTCTTATATGAAGCTATTTCTCATTACTATGGACAGGAATATTAATAGGGGTTGAATAACTTGCTAAGATGAAAAAGAATATAAAGTAAAAGGATGTAGGAAGTTAAAGATAAATATTACTTCTTTCTACGATGAATGGGGTGGTTGCATAATTAATCAATAAGATTAGTCGGGCGGCCGCCCGACTTTTATGCAGTGCGGCAATGCGACTAGCAAAGTTAGACTATATTTGTAGGTGAAAGCCCTATCTAGTAATAGCCAAAGATCCAGTAACGATCCAGTAACCAATCACTAACAATGCCAGAAATGTTAGGTCTGAAGCAGGATGTAAAAAATAATAAGTTTATTATACAGAACTACAGATACACTAAAATTTGAATCTTAATCAGCATGTAAAATCAGGTCATTACTATGAAGCTTTTCTCATGGCTTGATTAATTAAATTTGAGCTACTCATAGCCTTTAGTTAGCTTCTTTTCGTTCCTATAGTAGCAGCAACACTAACACTAACTGCAGCAGCAGCAGTATTTATTGACTCTAATTTCTTTTCATAGGCGCGGATCTCATAATAAGTTTGTAAAAATTGTGGAACAGTCTGTATATTAGTTCCTCCGCCTTGAATCATACTCATTTCACCTTTTGATAGTTCATTAAATAAATTTAATGCGGATACTTTCATAAAAAAACTCCTTATTTTGATATATTATAAATCAAAATTAATATATCAGAATAGTTATAATTTTGTCAATGTTATTTTAATTTCAATTATACGTTACTATAGATAAATAGGTTTAGCGCCATAAACTGTGCTTGATAAACTAAATACCAAATTTTATAACTGAAAGCACTATTAAGGGGCGTTATAAGGACATAAGAATACATTTAATATAAAAATTTAGAAAGATTAATATTATAAAACAATTGGTTCCATAAAAATGATAAGAGGATAGGGGAGAAGAAGATAAAAAGGAAGAGAGTTTGATAAGCTATAATAACGATCTATTTGAAAAAATCAAGTATAAACAAATGAAAAGGATTCGCGGGAGAAACCATTTCAGTATTAGCTAATTTCATAAAGAATTTAAGAGAATAATATTAGATAAGTAATTTAGAATAAATAAATTAACTGAGCTAGATGGAAAAGATTAAATTGCTATTTGAGCTATCATTTGAAAAGATGTCATCAACGGCTATTGCATAGGTGGTAGTATATAGGGATTTATTTCATTGTATAGCAGTATATAAAATAACTAAAAAGAAATTATTGTAGATAATTCGGTTAAAGGAATTGATGAGTACACGTCAGAAGATATTTTAAAAATCTAGATGGGTATGCTTATTTTATTTGTTCCAAATAAGACTTTGTAAAGATGTAAGATATCAAAGAAATATAAGAATTCAAGCATAGTTACATTACATAGACATAAAAATACATTTGGTGTAATAAATATTGATAAGATTAGAAATAAATATTATTTTAATATTTAGAATATTCAAATTTTTCTGATATAAAAAGAAATAATAAATATGTAGCTAAATGAAACTCAAGAATTTATTATGGAGAATATCCTATCTTCTAGAGGGAAAATTAACTCAGCTGCAAATGCAATAAGAGATGACAAAAATAAGACAATTAATGTTTAGATAGGATATTCTCGGTGTATTTTATAATTTCAAATATGTTTTAAAGCATAAGATGTGAAGCCCATATTTTTGTTAAGAAATACAATATATTAGATTATCTACTTGTACTAGCGTACGGAGTACGGTTGATATAAAATATTAATATTCTGAGGAGGAAATACTATGTTTAGTAATTTAAGTACACAAGAATTAGAAATGATTGATGGTGGTGGTTGGTTAGAAGCAGGACTTGCCTTTGGAGGAATAGTAGCTATAGCAGCAGCACCGATTGTAGCAGTTGCAGTAACTGGTACAGTAGCTGTAACGGTTGCATGTGTAGGGGCCGCAGCTGTTATTAGTGCATGTGGAGATAGAGATATAATTAGTTATTAGTCAAGTCGACAAGGAGGAAGAACAATGCAAGAGATGAGACAGATAGAATTAGAAATGGTTAATGGTGGGGGTTTAACTTGGGCTGAGGCATTTTTATATACGGCTGCAATTGTATCAGCACCTAATCCTATAACGTTTGCTACGATATTTATAACAGAGTATAATGATTATAAGGATGGAAAGTAGGAAATATAATACATAGTATTAATTAATAAATTTTAGTTTCTTATGAAATAAAATTTACTATATGGCACTGTGTATATTTCAACCTATATTATAAGAGCAGTGCCATATAGTAAATAAGCTTTATGGATATAAAATGTGTAAAGAAATTTTTCAGATGAAATTTTTATTAAAATTTCATCTGAAAAATTAAATTAATAAAATTAGCTTATCATAATACATTTTTGGAGGAAGGTATAAGTGATTAAGTTTACGGGGAAGATACAAAAAAAATATAAAAGAGGTTATGCTGATATGATTTGGAAACAAGTTGTCGCATTACTATTGATATTGGATAGTAACTTAATATCAAATACATTTCATATTCCGAGTAAATATATAGTATTAATAAATATTTATTCTATATTAATACTGTTATTTATAATAGTATTAAGGACATATACTATACATAATAACCTGAAAAAACAAAGTGAGAACACTATTTCTTATATATCAAGTGTAAATATTAAAAGAATTTTATGGAGTGGATGGGTAGTAATAATACCCTTATTAATATTGTTTTTTCTTGATAAGAATAATATTAAGCTTACAGTAATTCTTATAAGTATAGCATTATTGTATATAATAAAAACATTTTTTGATAATGTTGTGGTTATTTCGGATAAGGGGTTTTCTTCTGGATTTGATAAAGTAATATTGAATAATGAGTGTTACATAAAGGAAATAAAAAGAAAAATAAATGATTGTGGAGAATTTGTTGTATTTGAAATATATAGAAATGATAAGAGGATAGTTTTGGATGAATTCTCTAAAATAGACTATGATCATTTGTGGTGTTTGTTTAATTCTAATGTAATATAACTAAATTTGCTCTGATTTATGTAGGTAGATGGTCTTTATGATGTGTGCAATAAATGAGAAGTATTTTTTGAATCAGAATATACATTTTATACTAAAAGAATAAACAAAATGAAGGAGTATCATTACATTAAACCACCATTACTAAAATTGGGGAAGTAGTTGGTACAGATACTCAAGGAACCAATATATATGGCGTTATCAAAGCTACTGAACAATTAGGGATTAATGCAAAGAGGGAGAAGGGAAATCAAGAAGACTTTTTTAGAGATTTTCCATTGCTAGCTATTTTGCATGTTATAGTGGAACAATTGGTTGCTACATTATATAGGTATGCATAAGATGACACAAAAGAAATTATTATAGTTAATCTAGTTAGGGGAAAGCAGAGAAGTACACACTAAAAGATTTATTTAAAATCTAAATAGGTGTGCTTATTTTATTTGTACCAAATAAAACTTTTAAAACAGGAAAATGAAAGAGACATAAGAGATTAAGTTACATAAAATCTGGTAGCTATAGCGTATATGCTTATGTAACAAATAGACTATAGCATTAAGAAGCAGTTTTATAGCTTATTTAGTGTCTGCTGAGTATCTTAAAAATCATTGAAAGTACAGATTTATAGATAAGTTAGTTGTATAATAAATGCAAGGGTTTATTTAAAATTTAAGGAGTATAGTGGTCCCTTTGTCAAGACAATTAAAATCAATTCCTTAATGGACCATTTTCTTCCATATTAATGATGGAAAAGAAACACTCCTCTTGAATTTAAGGTGAGTCATAACGTACGATAGCTTTTTGAACACATGAAAGAACTGAGTCTACATGCAGTGTATTAGAGAGTTCATAGCCGAGGATATATCGTGAGTGCCAATCGATGATTGCGATCAGGTACATAGAGCTCTTACCCATTGGAATATATGTAATATCAATAGACCATACTTGGTTCGGTCTGTCGATTGCAAAATGGCGTAATAGATAAGGATAAGTCTTGTGCTGTTTGTTTGGAATAGATAGGTTTGGCTTTGGATAGATGGCATAAATCCTCATTTCCTGCATAAAACGACGTACAAGCTTACGCCCTATAGCGTAACCTAATTCATTAAGACGTCCGGTAATACGTCGTGTTCCCTATGAAGGAGGATCTGTATGAATTTGGTTCATCATGTGCTTGAAGGCTACTTCTTGATTTGACTCTTCACGTTCTTTGTAATAGATACTACTGCGATTAAGGTTTAGTAGCTTGCATTGACGACGCACAGAAAGCTTAGAATCGTCCTTTGTAACCAGTTCTTTCTTCCCAGCCAGATCCAAGAGCTTGTTCAGATTTTTTTAGCCAGATTACATCTACTGTAAGCTGACCGATAGTGTTATACAGTTGTTCAATTTTATCCTCGTAAGCAACTTTCTCTTGTTCGTAAGAATCTTCCTTCTTGTTTGAGAAAGCGTTAGAAGCATTAGCTAAAAACTCCTTTTTCCATGCACGGAGCATGCTTGGTGCAATATCATGTTCTGTTGCGATCTGATTAAGTTCTTTTTCTTCGCGTAATAGTTCGAATACCACTTGGGTTTTGAATTCAAGTGTAAAACTACGTCTTTTTCTCATATGAATACCGTCCTTTATTAGATGAATTTATTATAACAGAATTCACTAAGAAAGATGAAGTTACCTATCTAGATTACAGGAACCATTATATATAAAAGAGACTCATATTGGCCTTGCCAAAGGCTATGTAGATGACCCAAGATTCACAGCTTATTACGACAAAATTGCAGTAGGTGCTGCGCAGTTCTTATATGAAGCTATTTCTCATTACTATGCAGGGAAATAATAGCATATAAGGTTTAAGCTCCTATTAACACAGAGAATATGAAGTATGAGAATGCAAGCGACTAGATATTAGTCCTTGCATTTTTTTAATAATATTATATAGAAGTTTTTATAGAAATCTCTATAATCTGCTATAATAAAAGGGTTAACTATTAATCATTTTATAGACATATAGGAGGAAATATAGAATGTTAAAGGTTTGTTTCCACCAAGCAATAGAAGATGAAAAAATAAAATTTGCAGTAATTGCTGCTAGATATAAGAACCAATGGATTTATTGTAGGCATAGGGAAAGAAATACTTTTGAAATACCAGGTGGACATAGAGAAGTAGGGGAGACAATTATAGAAACTGCCAAAAGGGAACTCTATGAAGAGACAGGCGCTATAGACTTTGAATTAGAAGAAATAACAGTATATTCGGTGATAAATGATAGTATAGAGACTTTCGGTATGCTCTTTTTTACAGAAGTAAAAGAGTTAGGAGTATTACCAGATTTAGAAATAGAGGAAATACAATTGTTTGATGAGATGCCAGAGACATTAACTTATCCTTTGATACAGCCACTCTTAATTGAAAAGGTCAAACAAGTACTAAAGATGAATGGTTAATCTTGAGGGATGTATAATAAAGGCACAAAAGTAGTTAGTTAATCATTTTAGAAACTAGTTTAGTTCAGGTCAGAAATAAGGAGTTTATAGGAATGAAGATAACTTTAAGGGAAATTAAAGATGTAGCCAGTAGTTACAAGGCCTATGATGATGGCCTAAACTATTTTAAAGAGGGAAAAGTAGAAAAGATTCACTTAAGACAAGATGAAGATTATATAGAAATGATGTCTTGCGTTCATGGAGATACAGGAGACTACCAGACAAGAGTAGAGTTATACAATGAAAAGTTAGCATGGTGTGAGTGTAATTGTCTACCCAGCTTTCAAGAGGAGGGGGCTTGTAAGCATGTAGAGGCGATGTTACTTAAATACTATTATGAGGTCATGCCAGATATTAGACGTAGTATTAAAGGGGAGCGCTATTCGCAAAATGCATTAAACTATTATGAAGATCAAGTCATTAAAGAGCAAGATTTAGAACTTGGAGAAGATGAGAGGATTAATGCACATATTAAGCTTATTGATGAAGGAGCAGGAAGCTTTTTCCTTGGTCTTAGCGTGGGGGCCAATAAATTTTATATTGTTAAGGATTTATATGAATTTGCAGAGCATATGCTTCAAGGCAATCGCGTTGTGTATGGAAAGAATTTGGACTTTATACATGATATAAGCGTGTTTGATGAAGCAGCAAAGCCTATTGTTCAGTTTATAGTAGACAAAACGCAGGAGTATCTAGATATCTTAAGACAGGTGGGGATGTATAGAGGGTTCACTAAAGCTGATCGAAAAACATTGCCATTAGGGCCGAAGGCCTTCGATGAGTTTTTTGACTTAATAAAAGGACAAAGTATTGAGGTAGAGAACGGAAAAGAAACAAGAGAGGTTCTCTTTGCAGAAGGAAATCCTAGATTTGAATTCAAAATTGAAGGAGAAGGCGATTATTACGAATTAAGTACATCTTTAGCAGAGTATGAACCAATAGCTTTCTCTAGATATAAATATATCCTGCTAAAAGATAGACTCCTCCGTCTAGATAAAAGCTTTGGTAATGATGTTTTTCCGCTTCTTAAATATATGTACGAAGCCAGAAATGTTCATGGAAACAAGCAATTAGACTTTAGTGAAACCCTTATTAAACGTTTTATACTTTCTAGTCTAGCAAAAATAGAAAAGCATGTGCCGGTTGTAATGAACGAAGATATAAAAACGGCAATCACGCCAGAGCATGTACATGTTAAAACCTTTCTAGACCTAGATGGTGAAGGAAATATTATAGGAGATATTCAGTTTCAATACAAAGGTTTTATTTTTAATCCCTATAAAAAACTGAATGAATCTGAGACTAGACAACTTGAGCAAATTGCAAGAGACACACCTAATGAATATCGTGTGAGTAATATCTTAAAGTATTATAATTTCCGTACGAAAAATGGAGGACTTCATTTAAGTGAGGAAGAAGATATCTATGCCTTTGTTCGCACAGGTATTAATGAACTGATGGAATTAGGCGAAGTTCATGTAACTGAAAGGTTAAGACACATTAATCTTGTAAAAAGTCCCATGGGAAGTATTGGACTTCGTATTGAAAATAATATGTTGAAGGTAGAGCTAAAGGATGTGAATATGCCATTAGAAGAAATGGCAACTATCCTAAATGCCTATAAAATGAAAAATAAATATTATCGTTTGAGGGACGGTTCTTTCTTAGATATTGCAGGAGGGACTACTATTGGTGATCTAGCTAATATTGTAGATGGGCTGGGTATGAAAGAAAGTGATCTAGCTGAAGGTGAAGCGAGCCTTCCTAAATACAGGGCTCTATATTTAGACCAAGTATTAAGGCAAAGTGAAGGAATCGAGGTTAGCAGAGATAAGTACTTTAAACAAATCATTAGAGATGTGAAAAACGTAGAGGACGCAGATTATGAAGTACCTAAATCTCTTAAAGCTAATCTGAGAACTTATCAAAAGACAGGCTATAGGTGGCTAAGAACTATGGCAGCTTATGGCTTTGGGGGAATACTAGCTGATGATATGGGTCTTGGAAAAACCCTACAAATGATTGCACTTATTTTAGCAGAAAAAGAAGAGAATGAGGCATTAAGTCAGAATCAGTTAGCTAGTCAAGTGGATGATAAAAAGCAAGACGATGCTAAGGAAGCTGAGGCGTGCAATAAATCACAAGGCGCTCTAGAGTGCCTGTGTAAGCCGTCGTTAGTTATTTGTCCAACTTCATTAGTCCTTAATTGGCAGACAGAACTAGCACGTTTTGCGCCTTCTTTGAAGGTACTAGTTATCATGGGGACGGTTCTTGAGCGTAAAACCATTTTGGAACAAATAGTAGGTTATGATGTAGTCATTACCTCCTATGAACTTCTTAAGAGAGATATTGATTCTTATGAAGAGATTCAGTTTAGATATTGTATTGCTGATGAAGCGCAGTATATTAAAAATGCCAATACCCTTAGTGCTAGAGCCTTAAAACTTCTTAAAAGCGAAGTGAGATTTGCTTTAACAGGTACACCAATAGAAAATTCCTTAGCAGAGCTTTGGAGTATTTTTGATTTCATTATGCCAGAGTATCTATTTAGTTATGCTGAGTTTAGACGTCACTATGAAATGCCTATTGTAAAAAGTCAAGATGAAGTAGTGACAGCGAGGCTTAAAAAGCTTATTGCACCTTTTGTTATGAGAAGGTTGAAGAAAGATGTACTAAAAGAACTTCCTGATAAAACAGAAACGGTTATTTACAATACTATGGAAGAAGAGCAACAAAAGTTATATACAGCTCACCTTGCTTTAGCAAAGAAGGAAATGGAAGAAGAACTTAAAGCTAAAGGAGTAGGAGCCAGCCACATTAAAATGCTAGCACTCCTTACGAGACTCCGTCAACTTTGCTGTCATCCTGCTATGTATCTTCAAGATTATACAGAAACAAGTGGTAAGCTAGAACAATGTATGGAGATTGTGAAAGATAGTATAGAAGCAGGGCATAAGATCCTTTTATTCTCCCAGTTCACCACAATGCTAGACATCTTAAGTAATCGTCTATATAGAGAAGGGATAGAACACTTCATGCTTACTGGTTCCACTAAAGCAGAAGAAAGAATGAGATTGGTTAATGAATTTAATACCTCAGATATCCCGGTATTTCTTATATCTCTTAAGGCAGGAGGGACAGGTCTCAATCTAACAGGTGCAGATGTGGTTATTCATTATGATCCTTGGTGGAATCTTTCTAGTCAAAATCAAGCCACAGATAGAGCTTATCGCATTGGGCAGAAAAATAAAGTACAAGTATTCCAAATGATTACGAAGAATTCCATAGAGGAAAAGATAAAAGAACTCCAAGATAAAAAAATTGGTCTTACAGAAAGTGTATTGCAAGAAGGAGAAGCCTTTATTAGCAGAATGTCAGAAGAAGAGATTAAAGCATTGTTTAGTGAACAATAAAGTTGAAGGATTATACAGCTAAAATAAATGGAAAATATGACAGCTAGATGTCGCATTCAATGGGTATAATATAAAATGAACTTATAATGTTTTAATTACAATGAAGAAGAAAGTCAGAGGAAAAGCATGAGTAGAAAAGTTGTTTTATACATTGCCACAAGCATAGATGGATATATTGCCAGAAATAATGGAGAAGTAGATTGGCTAGAGGGAGATGATAGTGATCCAAGTGCAGATGGGGGATATGAAGCTTTTTATAATACTATAGATATCGTGATTATGGGGAATACAACTTATAAACAAATTATGGGTTGGGGTGAATACCCTTATAAAGGAACTAAGGGATATGTTTATACAAAAAGTAAGCAAGATCATAATGAAGATGTTATTTTTACCTCACAGGACCCAACAGATTTAATTAAAGCCCTGAAGCAAGAAGAAGGAAAAGATATTTGGGTGATTGGTGGTACTGAAATAGTAGATCTATTTGTAAAAGCAGATTTAATAGACGAATATATTATTACTATTGCACCTGTTATTTTAGGAGAAGGTATTTCTTTGTTTAAAGGAGATAATTCTGAAATAAGGTTAGTCTTAAAGGAAATGAGAGCCTTTAATGGTTTTACACAAAATCATTACGTTAGGAAGTAAATTATTCGAATAATTAAAAGTTATCTCATGTACAAATAAAAAGGTTTAAGAAAAATAGGGACTAAATAGAAGTTAAGGTGGATAACTTTATAGGAAGTATAAAAGTAAAAGGAGCGTTGCAAAATAAGTCAATTATGCAACGCTCCTTAATCGTTAGTAATTGGTATGAATATTCAAACGGAAAACTGGTTTCTAGGGCATAAATAGGATGGAATTACAAAAAAGGTAATAGATTGAAAATACATGAAAAATGATATAAAATATACTGAAAAGATAAAAAATAAATATTATTCAACATATTAGTCTAGGGGATGTATAATTACATAGAATTCACTTGAGTATCAATGTAAAAAGATACTAAGTAAGGGGGCTACGAATGAATATAGCTATTTGTGAAGATGAGATTATTATGATACAAGAACTACAAAAACTAATAGAAAGGTATAAGCAGTTAAAAAGGGTCGACATTACCTTATCAGTCTATACATCAGGGGAGGCGTTGCTAGATAGTAAATTAGAACAAGATGCTATTTTCTTAGATATATCTATGGCTCAATTAGATGGAATTCAAACTGCCAAAAAGATGAGAGAACAAGGTTTTACAGGAATTATTATATTTTTAACTAGTCATACAGAAAGAGTTTATGAAGCGTTTGAAGTAAAGGCTTTTAGATATCTATTAAAGCCAATTAACTATGCAATGTTAGAAGAACTATTGGATTTATTGAATCAAGAGATTACTAAAACAAAAAAAGAGTACATTATAATCACAACTAAACAAAAGACGGTTAGAGTGACATATGAAGACGTTTTATACATTGAGAGTATCGGAAAAAATGTAGAGATACATACTTTGGATAAGAATTATATCATGAGAGGAAAGGTTAGTGAATTTGAAAGGATATTAATAGATAAAGGTTTTTTTAGAGTGCACAAGAGTTTTTTAGTAAATCTAGAATACATAAAAGAAATAGTTAATGATAGCGTTGTTTTGGAAAATGAGGAAATTATTTATGTTAGTCGATTAAGAATGAAACAATTAAAAGAAGCTTTTGTGAATACTCTTAGAAGAGGTATAAATGTATGGCGCTAATTATAGATATTATAAGTGAGTGGGCTATTTGCGGCATAGAATTTATAATATTCATTTTCACTTTTAATCTATTCTTTGAATTAAAAGATAGATGTAGAGGTTGTTGTGTTGTTATAGGAATACTATATGCTTTAATAATAGCTTTTTGTGAAATTGAAAATATAGATGATAGAATTTTAATTTACTTTTTTTATATATTCGGATGTTGTATCTATTTTTTTAAAGGAAGAATAATACATAAAGTGGCAGTTATTTTTCTTACACTAAGTATTGTTTTTATTATAGAAGAGATTTTTACCATGTTATTAAGTATCGTATTAAAAGAGAACTATTTTATTATAGGTGAGAGTAAGTTTTTATCAAAAATAGTAGTACAATACGTAAAATTACTTGTGTTACTTTTAGTATTTAAGCTGTATGTAAAATATATATCTAGAGCTACACACATTAAAAGACATATGAATAAGATAAGTAAATTTCAAACAAGTATATTTCTTATTATGCCCAGCTCAAGTTTGGTAATACTTACAATCTTCTTTGATACAGTTGTAAGACACTTGACTAAGGTAGAGGCTATTATTATGGGAAGTGCAGTAATGGGATGTTTATTAGCCTTTAATATAGCCTTATTGCTATTAGTATATAGAGAGGTGGCTAATAAAGAAGCAGAGTACATGGCAAAGAATATGCAAGAACAATTAAAAATCCAGTTCGATCATTATAAACAGATTGAAGAAATAAATGCAGGAGTTAGGGCGCTTAAGCATGACATGAAAAATCATATGCTATGTCTTCAAACCTTATTAGATAATTATAAAAACGATCAAGCAATAAGATATCTAGCTAATATAACTGCTCAGATAGAAACATTGGATATGAAGATAAATACTGGAGATACCATCATAGATGCTGTTTTACAACAAAAATGTAAAGAAGCGCAAAAGAATGAAGTTATTTTAGAGATAGAGGGAAAGTTTATCGGGGAGCTTCCTTTAGAACCTATTGATAAGTGTACAATTATTTCCAATGCCCTAGATAATGCGCTTGAAGCGTGTTTAAGTATACCGGATCCAACGAAAAGAAGAATTCAGGTCATTATCGGATATAACAAAAACTATATATTTATTACCGTTGAGAATAGTGTAGGAGAAAAAATAAAAATTAATAATAATACTATTAAAACATCTAAAAACAATAAAAAGGATCATGGCTTTGGTCTGGAAAACATAAAAACTAGCCTTAGAAATTACGATGGTTACTTTAGTATATATTATGAAGAAGATACATTTGTATTAGAAATAGTAATAACTATATAAACAACTATGTCATATAAAGATATAGTTGTTTTACATTATATAGCCATAGAAATACATTTTATGCCTATTGATAGAGAAGTAAGGAAAATACTGGTATAGTTAAACTAATAATACATTTCTAAGGGGGATATAGAAAATGAATAAATATAAAAATAAGAATGAAGTGAACTATAGTAGCCAATTTAATGAATTAACAAAGGAAGAATCAATAGCTATTCAAGCTGGAGGGAATATAGGGGAATTCCTTTATGTAATAAAGGAGCGTATAAGGGAAATATTTAGTTAGTATGATAAGGTGTTTTTGCGGTGAATACAAAGTTTTATTGTCAATTATAACACATGTAATAGCAGATGAAACTTGAATCATTTTTTGTTTTTTTACCATAGAGGAATCCATTCGCTCTGTAAGTAATTTTGTATCTCAAGAAATAAATACCCTTTCTTGGTTAGAATTAGTTATCAGTAATTCTAATCAGGAGGGGGTATTTTTTATGGCAATAGCAAAAGAATTATTGTAAGTGTAAAATATCCCTGGACGTAAGGGTAGAGTATAATAATCAAGGAGATATTCCCGACTTCAAATTCATGAGATAATCACTTCAAGATATTTTTCTTAGAGTTTTTTGCTCTAAGTTGCGCTAAAAAGGAGGCGGTTAGTCTTGAAAAAAGCAATGAAATTAAGTTTCCAATAACATTGCTGAGATGAGCATTAGACCTTTTACAGCAGGTTGTAAAAACTGAAAATTATGTAATAGTCAGGAAAGCTCCAAAACCAGTGCAACTGTATACAGCTAATTGAGACTGCCAAGGCTAACAATCTAAATGTATTTATATATTTGAGACATTTACTACAAAAAATGCATGGAATGGACTTCAAAAATCATCCTGAATTTTTGGAGAATCTTATGCCATGGGCTAAAGAACCGTAGGTGATCTATAAATAAAACCTTGTTAAACTAGAGTATTTTACTCTAACTTTAACAGGGTTTTGTTACATATAAATTCAGCTTTAGGCTATAAAACACCTCAGTATATAGAAGATTTATGCAAAGCAGCTTAACTTATTTTAGATTTAGAGCGGCGATATACACCGTAAGGGAACCTTTGATTAGAAAAAGAAGGAAGTGTTATAATGCATTATTTCGAAGGCAAAGATTACTTAACTTATTTTGAGTTTGTTGCCTTCAATCAGGAATCTTGTACATTTACGTTTTTCTTGTCAAAGGTGCGGAAATTCTAGAATGCTTTTCTAAAAATGTGTCTAAACTCTTGACTCAGATCGAAAATAGGGTGGGAATACTGTTTATCTGTTAGGTTCGATCCATGTAGGTACATCAGATATGTATCCACTTAATAATGCTTTAAAAGAAGTGTTTAGTAAGGCTGATACCTTTGTGGTAGAGGATAATATACTCGCTCAAAATGAGCAAATAAATCAATTTATATTAAGTGGATGCCATATTGTAATAAATTACGCTAAATAAGATAAACCATAAAAACAAATATTCATTATATAGACATAATATAGACATAGAAGTACATGTTGGGATTAAATATTGAAAATATTCAAAAAAATAGATATTATAAGTGGTATAGAAAAGATAGAGATAGATAATATGAATAAAAGTAAAAAAACTTGTAGTAAATAATACTAATCAATTTAAGGAACTTAAAGTTGAAGAGACAAGGGAAATAAATGTAGGAAAAGGAATTATGAATATATTTATTTTAATATGAGAATATACAAAGAATAGTAGATTAATATATAAAGATAATTTGGTGTAGACATAGGGTTTGTGATTTAAAGGGAGTATCTTGTCATACTAGCGTACGAAGTGTGATTTGATATAGATTATTGAAGGAGGAAAAGTTAATATGAATAATATAGACTTAACTAATGAATTTAAAGAAATGAGTATAGGCGAGCAAATGAATATAGAAGGTGGAAATCCACTACTTGCGTGGCTTGCAAAACCAATAGTAACATATGCAATAAAAACAGTAGTATATGCAGCATCAGCTGCCGCTGGCTATTGGATTACAGACAAAATTATTAAGTAGGAGGAGATTAGATGAATAATCAATTCGTTGAACTAAATAATGAAGAAAAGATGGCAATAGATGGTGGTATTGCACCATTAGTTATTGCTGGAATCAAAGTTGTTGTAACTGGTTTGGTGAGTGGAGCATGTTATAGGCTAGGTGAAGCTGCATATGATGAAGTTAAATCATGGTTTTAAATTTTAATAGCTCGAGATTAAGCTAAATATAAGGAGGGATAAAATATGAATAATAATTTTTATGAACTGAGTGAATCAGAAATGCAACAAGTTGAAGGTGGAAATCCTGTTGTAGTATATTATGCAATTGTAATAGCTAAACATGTAGTGCTTCCGGTAGCTAAAGTTGCAGTCGAAGCAGCAGTTGGTGGATTTTTGATGAAAGCTGCGGGAGATCTTTTTAAGTAGGAGACACATATGGATACAATAATAAAAATTTTCAATATTAACCTAGATACTTTCAGTGGATATGTGAAATTGGGAATAATTATGTTTGTAATTTCTTTTATATTTCATTTGGTAATGGATATTTTAACATTGATAGGATAAAAGTAGATGAATTAATTTAGTTTAAAGTTGAAAATGAACAAAAGCATAGATAAACCACTTAGAAAGTAACTTATTATTAGGAGTGTTTAGGCGAATTAAAAGTCTATGAATAAATAAGTATTAAGGGGTTTATCTATTGTATTAGAATTAGAGATATGTAATGCATAAATTTCTGTGATATCGTTGATGAAAGTAAGACAAGTAGGTCTAATGTTAAAAGAAGTATAAGAAATTATGAAGTAGTATTATGGCTTATCTAAGTTTAATTTTATTTGTTTAAATAAACATTATAGCTGCTGAACAATTAGGTTTTAGTGCCAAGAGGGGTAAAGAGAATCAAGAAACTTTTTTCAGTGAAATTTCATTACCAGCTATTGCCCTATGTTGTAGTGAATGGTTCATTACTACATTAGGTTGTTGTACATAAAATTACGCAAAAAGAAATCGTTATAGCTGACTCTGGTAAGAAAATTGTGATTAATCCTTTAAAAACATGAAAAGAATAAAGGTTTTGTTCTAACTATTTTTGCTTTCTGTTATCAAAAAAGAGCTTACTCATATAAGTTTTTTAGTACCGCTTATGTATGCTGATCTAAAGATAGACTAATTAAGTATACCTATTTACAACTATATCATATAAAGATAGAGTTATTTTACATTATATGCCTATAGAGATGCATCTCATGGCTATTAATAGAAAAGTAAAAAAATATTGATATAATTAAATTAATAATATTAATTAGTGTTTAGAG
This sequence comes from Cellulosilyticum sp. WCF-2, assembly GCF_003990395.1. NCBI lineage: Bacteria > Bacillati > Bacillota > Clostridia > Lachnospirales > Cellulosilyticaceae > Cellulosilyticum > Cellulosilyticum sp. WCF-2. Next base: position 782,209 of record NZ_CP034675.1, read on the forward strand.
GCAGTAATAGGGGGCCATGAAAATAAGAGGTAATATTAATCTTGTGATACATATTAGATTACATTATATAACTATAAAAATACATTTTGTAAAAAGGATATAAAAATGAATAAATATAAAAACAAGAATGACGTGAAATATAATAGCTAGTTTAGTATAAAAATATATGTTCATTAACAGTGAAGTGAGATCTTATGCAAAGGCTAAAGAGGGAAATGAAATGTAGGCTAAAGAATACCAATAAACTGTATTAAATAAATATATTGTGTAAATAGGGTTTCTTCTATATAAGATAAGGCTAGTTATTAAGAGAATTTAATATATAGTATAATAATACTTCTAATGATAATTAAAGGGGGAGTAAACATGGAAATAAAAGAAAATCAAGAACTCATTATGGAAAATGTACTATCTTTTAGAGGTAAGGTGACACAACAACAGATGCAAAAAGAGATGATGAAAATAGGACAAGTATTACAAAAATTAGGAGTACAAAAAAATGGATCAATTACAACAGCTACATATTCAGTAGAAGAAGTATGCGACGAACAATTGATGGATATAGAAATACTTGTGCCACTGGATAAGCAAGTTAATTTACCAAAAGAATATACTTTAAAGCCAATAATTAAGATTATGAATGCCTTATTTATAAGGCATGAAGGACATCCAGGTAGATTACACGAGACAATCAATAGACTTAATGATTATATTTTTGAGTATAAGAAGCAAGTTATTACAGCTACATATAATGTCACCGTAAAGGATGCAATGAACCAAGAGGAGTTAGAAAAAATGATTATTGATGTATATGTAGGTTGTAATCCTTGTATAATGTAACCTTTAGTTATCTACTCATGCTAGCGTACGGAGTATGCGTTGATATAAATATTTAAGGGAGGAGAAACTATATTATGATAGAACAAGTATCATTTACAGTATTAAATCAAGAAGAGTTAGTAGATGCTAATGGTGGGAGTATAACAGTAGCAACAGTAATTGGAGCAGTTACAATAGTTGGAGGAATTATTGCTGCAGGAGTTGGTGCTTATAATATGGCAAAAGACTATGCATATGAAAAGAAAAGTGCAGCATATGCAAAGAACTGCTATGATGGGAATTGTAATGGAAAGTGTAAATAAATAGTATAGGGAGGTTATAATATGAACAGTTTACAAATAACTAACGAATTTAAAACACTAGATAGCAATGAGCTATTAGAAATCGAAGGGGGTTCTATATTAGGAACTATAGCAGTAGGTGCTAAAGCAGTAGCAGCAGCAGCGGCAACTACCGCAGGTGTTACTGTAATAGTAGCAGTAGCAGCTGTAGCTGTGGTGGGCGTTTGTATATACGCAGGAACTCAATCCGGAAAAAATAAGGCAGATAAAGAATACTATGAGAACCATAAGTAAGAGGGCACTAATTATGATAATTTGTAGCATTGCTTTATGGAGTGTCATAATAATTGGCATCAGTTCCTATTACATATCAAAAGAGGTTGCATATCAGCAAAGAACTATTGAATTAAATAATAGAGGATTAAGCAACTAGTAGGCTTATATTGCGAAAAGGTTATACTTTGAAAGTTCAATTTAATAGAATATTAGACAGGTTTTTTCTCATAGAGAAATCCTGTCTAATATATTCTATAAGATGAGTACGATTTTATTTAGAAAAATTAAAGATAGAGTTGCTTCAAAGTAAGTTTAATTTGATAAATAATGAAAGAAATAATTTGGTGTTTAGAGGAAATACATCCTATTTATTTTTTGTGGGAGATATTAAAATTGGATTAGTTTTAATAGTGGGAGAAATCACTATGGCAATAATAACTGAAGGTTATAATGATAATTTAGTTGCTAGAGTAATTATATATGCATTAGAGGTATTAGAAACAATACTAATTGCAACATACAAAAAATAGTATAGAGGTTAAGCAGATGAAAAAATATTCTTGTATCAAACAATATGATATTACAGACTGTGGAGCAGCGTGTCTTGCAACTATTTGCAAGCAATATGGCCTTAAAACGCCCATCACTAAAATCCGTGAAGTAGCAGGCACAGATACACAAGGAACTAATGCTTACGGTGTGATTAAAGCTGCTGAGCAATTAGGTTTTAGTGCCAAGGGAGTTAAAGGAAATCAAGAAGCCTTTTTCAGTGAATTTCCATTACCAGCTATTGCCCATGTTGTAGTGGATGGTTCATTACTACATTATGTAGTTGTACACAAAATTACACAAAAAGAAATCGTTATAGCTGACCCAGGTAAGGGAATTGTGAAGTACACACCAGAGGATTTTTTTAAGATCTGGACGGGTGTACTTATTTTGCTTGTTCCAAATCAAACCTTTAAAAAAGGGAAAGAGACAAAAGGATTATTCGAACGATTTTTTCATCTCCTATTACCTCAAAAGAATTTACTCATACAAGTATTTTTAGCATCGCTTATATATACTTTATTAGGTATACTAGGTGCATTTTATATGAAGGAACTATTAGATAATATCCTGCCATATGGTCTGATGAAGACATTACATATTCTATCTCTTGGAATTATTGGTTTATATATTCTTCAAGTTGTATTAAGTGGATTCCGTGCTCACCTATTGTTATATTTAAGCCAAAAGTTAGATATAGCATTACTACTAGGATATTACGAGCATGTACTAAAACTTCCTATGAATTTTTTTGGGACAAGGAAGGTTGGAGAAATTATTTCTCGTTTTCAAGATGCTGGACATGTGAGGGATGCTATATCCGGTGCTACCCTTACCATTATGATTGATACGTTAATGGTGCTTATAGGGGGCATTATTCTTTATATGCAAAATGCATTACTTTTTGGAGTAGCATTTATTATTGTTGGTTTATATGCAGTCATAGTTTTTGGATTTAATAAAGCACTAAAAAAGGGAAATCAAAAGCAAATGGAAGAAAATGCTCAGCTTACCTCTTATCTGGTTGAATCTTTAAATGGTATACAAACAGTGAAGGCATTTAACGCAGAGAGGAAAGTTAATCTAGAAACAGAAGGAAAATTTATTAAACTTCTGAGAAGCATCTTTAAATTAACGCTTACAACTAATGTACAAGCTATTCTTAAAGGTTTAGTTGAACTTATAGGTGGAGTGGTCATTTTGTGGATAGGAGCCTATCAAGTTTTAAAAGGAAATATGTCAGTAGGAAGTCTGATCACATTTAATTCATTACTAGGGTACTTTTTAGGACCTATGAAAAATTTAATCAATTTACAGCCAGAACTTCAAACTGCCATAGTAGCAGCAGAGCGTTTAGGGGAAATATTAGACTTGGATATTGAATGTGATGAAAATGAGGAGAAGAAAATAAAGCCGAATAAATTCGAAGGAAATATTCAGCTGAAAAATATAGATTTCAGATATGGAACAAGGCAACTGATATTAAAGAATATTAGTATGAATATACAGAAGGGTGAACGTATTGCCCTTGTGGGAGAAAGTGGCTGTGGGAAGACTACTTTGGTGAAACTTCTACTTAATTTTTATCCTATTGAAAAAGGAGAAATTCTTATAGATGGGAATAATGTCTTAGATATCAACCGAGAATCATTAAGGGAACGAATTGCTTATGTACCACAAGAAACATTTTTATTTAGTGGAACGATAATAGACAACTTATCTTTGGGTTCTAGCCAGATAGAGATGGAACAAATAGTAGAAGCAGCCAAGATGGCAAGAGCCCATGATTTTATTAATGAATTACCCCTTAGATATAATACGCACCTAGAAGAAAATGGTGCTAATCTTTCAGGTGGTCAAAGACAGCGTTTGGCGATTACAAGAGCAATACTAAAAAAGCCGGATATTTTGATATTAGATGAAGCGACAAGTAATCTAGATTCAATTACAGAGGCAGCTATTGAAAATACAATTAATACCTTTAGTAAGGGAATGACAACAATCATTATTGCTCATCGTCTAAGTACCATTAAACGTTGTGACAAAATCTTTGTTATGGATAAGGGTGAAATCATTGAACAAGGAAGTCATCAAGAACTTATGGCACAAAAAGGTAGATATCATAAACTTTGGCAAGAACAACTTCCAGAAGTTAGTCAGCAAATAGAAACAGATTCAGTAGAAGAAATTGCTGCAACTAAAGAGGAGGTAAGTTATGACACCAGTTATTAAGGATATAAGAGAAGTTACTGACAGTAAAGAAGTGTATGAAAGCAAGCCACATCCTTTTCTTACTATATTTATCTATATAATACTAGTGAGCATGATATTGGCAGGGATATGGATGTATTTTGGAGAGATAGATATTGTGTCAAAGGGGAGAGGGGTAGTACGACCTAATGAAAATGTTAGTATGATTCGCAATAAAGTCCAAGGAGAAATAGCTAGCTGTGATTTAGAGGAAGGTAAGAATGTAAAAAAAGGAGATATACTTTTTACCATTGCCCATGATGACTTAGAGATTAAACGTTTACAAGCGGAAGAAGTATTTAAAGATACAGAGAAGAGGTTAAGTTTATTAAAAAAATTTAAAAGTAGTATAGAACAAGATATTAATCTTTTTTCACAGGATACAGAAATAGAGTATTATCAGCGTTATGTTAAATACAAACAAGATTATATGAGTCTTAGTAATAATGTAAACATTGAAAATAAAACAGATGAGATTGCAACAACTCAAACAAAGTTTAGTAAAGAAGGTTACCAAGAAAAAGTAAATGAATATGAAAATAGTTATGAGCAATTGAAACAGTATAAGCAATCAATAGAAAAAGGACAAAACATATTCAAGGATAAACAGTGTACATATGCTCTAGACTTTAATAACTATCTTATTAAAATAAATCAGCTTGAGAGAAACATTGTGGATAAACAGTTTACTTATAACCTTAACAGTGAATTAAAGGAAAATGATCTTGTAGCAGAGAAAGAGTATGAAGCTTCTAAAGAAGCACTAGAACTAGCAGAGAATGAGCTGATTCAGCTAAAAACAGCTACCCTTAAAAGCGTACAAGATGAAATAAAGCAAATAGAAAGTAATAAGAAGTTAGCAGAGCAAGAAATGAATAAACTGATTATAGATGATGGACTTATACAGACTAATGTAGAACAAAGGGAGTTAGCACTAAAGAAGTATAAAACAGATGCCTTGGTTGAAATTTATAATCAGATAGAAGAACAAGAGGCTTTGTACCAATCACAAAAGAGAGAATTAGAAAGTACCCAGCTAGCTATTGCCAACTGTACCATTAAATCACCTATAGATGGAACGATTCATATAACTCAAGAAGTGAGTACGGGAGATCTTATAGCTTCAGGAACAGATATTGCAACCATTATCCCTATAAATGACACTATGTATAAGATAGAAATTTTTATGCCTAATAGTGAGATAGCTGGTCTTAAGATTGGAGATCAAATTAAATACAAGTTTGATGCCTTACCATATAAGGAATATGGGCAACTTGAAGGAGCTATAGGAAATATATCCTCAGATGCTAAGGTAAGTGATGCACAAGGAATAAGTGGCTACATTGTTGAAGGAAGCATTAGTAATGAAACTGTGTATAGCTATAAAAATGAACCAGCAGAAATAAAAATAGGTATGACTTGTGAAGCACATGTCATTACTGAGCGAAAGAAAATATTGTTTTATTTATTGGAGAAAATAAATCTAATGGATTAACAATGAGCAACTGGAATTATTCACATTGAGTTATATTAACTTTAATGTGAGAAAGGATAAGAAATTAAATCTAAAAATGAGTAAATAGAAAAGGGGAAGAAAATGAAAACTTTACAATTAAAGAAAAAAATAAATATATGGCTACTATGTTTATGCATAATCATAACAACTATTGTACCTACTTATGCCAATGATCCACAAACACCACAAATCAGTAAATGGGCCCTATGGACACTTAATGAGGGAGAAAATTATGGGATTTTTCCTATGGAGTGGTACTATGACAACTTTCAAGGACAAATTACAACAGAGAAGCTACAAATCCTTTTACAAGGGGTTGATCATAAGTTTGCATCTTTAGAATTAAAAGTAAAAAAAGATTATATAGAAGAACCAATTGATAATCCTCTAACAAGAAGAGGTGTAATAGAAGCACTTTTTGCTACTTTAGCAAAGTATGAGGGTATAGAGGATAGTAGTGGTGTGGATTACTTTAAGCAACAAGGACTTTTGTCAGGAACCAAACAAGGATTAGAACTAGATAGTGTATGTACAACCCAGCAAGCGGTGGTATTAGCGATAAGATTTGTTGAACATACTTACAAAGGATTAGATGCTGGGGCAAAAGGTTTTGCTTGGCAAGCAAAAAAGGGCGGTAATACTGTTTATCTATTAGGCTCTATTCATGTAGGTACATCAGAAATGTATCCACTGAGCAATACTTTAAAGGAAGCATTTAGTAAGGCGGATACTCTTGTGGTGGAAGCTAATATACTTACTCAAAATGAGCAAATGAACCAATTTATACAGATGGCAATGTATGCTGATGGAACAACTATTAAAGATCATGTTTCAAAAGAAACTTATGATAAGCTAGTAAAAGTACTCACTACGTTTAAACTCCCTATAGATCAAATGCAGCAATTTAAACCATGGAGCATTGCGAATGATTTAAATGTAATCAGTACGAGCCAAACTGGAACCATAGAAGGTGCACAAGAAGCTGCAACACAAGGCGTAGATATGTACTTTTTACTAAGGGGTATGGGTGAAGAAAAAAGGACTGTGGAATTAGAAGGACTTATTTACCAAGGAAAGCTTTTTGATAATTTATCAGACGAATATCAAGAGGATTATTTAAATGCAGTACTTGATAGTATTTTAAATCCAGCAACTGAGGAAGAAATAAGCGAAGTAGAGTTAATAGCTGAGTGGCAACAAGATTGGATTGCAGGAGATATTGAAGGATTTAAGGCTAGTTATGCAAAACTGATGGAAGGGGATAGTGATGAACTATCAGAAATGTTATTTGGTGTCAGAGATAAAGATATGGCAGAAAAAATAGCAAAGATGTTAGAACAAGAAGGAGAAAATACATATTTTGTAGTTGTGGGAGCAGGACACTTTACAGTAGAGGGAACAGTGTTAGATCAACTGAAAGAAAAAGGCTATGATATTAAACCACTTTATAAGTAGATGGGTAATAACTAAAGATAAGCAGGGTTGGATGATTTACTGATTTATTTTTTATATATAAGATATGGGGGAAAACAATGGAAAAACCAATCACAGCAGTGTGGGAAATTACCATGGGGTGTAATATGCAATGTAAGCATTGTGGATCTAGCTGCACATCAGCATTACAAGGGGAATTAAGTACAGAAGAAGCCATAGCATTATGTACCGAAATAGGGGAATTGGGTTTAGAATGGATTACATTATCAGGAGGAGAACCTACTAGTAGAAACGACTGGTATAAAATTGCAAAAGCATTAAATGAGAATGGTGTTGTGCCCAATATGATAACCAATGGTTGGACATTTTCAGAAGAAGACGCTCGTAAGGCAGAAGAAGCAGGCATTAACACCATAGCAATTAGTATAGATGGCCTTCAACAAAGTCATGATTATATTAGAAAACAAGGTTCTTTTGAACGTTCTATGAAAGCGTTCGAACATTTAAAACATACTTCTGTACATACAGCAGCCATTACTACAATTCATAATAAAAATATACAGGAATTACATCAGATGAAAGAAATTCTAATAGATAAGGGCGTTGAAAGATGGCAACTTCAAATTGGATTACCAATGGGAAATATGGCTCATCATAAAGAGTTAGTGACGCCTCCTCAAATAATCAATGAAATTATTGATTTTGCCTATGAAGAGACCCAAAAAGGTGGTATCATCATTGATTTAGCTGATTGCATAGGTTATTTCAACGCTAAGGAACTGATAGTTAGGGAGAAAAACTCAGGAAGTTTAGGATATGGTTGGGATGGATGTGGAGCTGGAAGATATAATCTAGGCATTCTACATAATGGAGATATTATAGGATGTGTGTCTATTAGAGATAAAGAATTAATAGAAGGCAATATAAGAAATGAGTCATTAAGATCTATTTGGGAAAGGGAAGATGCCTTTAGTTGGAATCGTCAATTAACGAAGGACAAGCTGAAAGGTCACTGCAAAAAATGTAGATATGGGGCAATCTGTAAAGGTGGATGTACTAATTCTAGATTAGTTCATAAGGGCAGTATTTATGAAGAGAATCAATATTGTTCATATGGTATGGTCATGGATCAAGCAGAAGCTGTATTAAGAAATGTAGAGAATCCATTGGAACTTCTGGGAAAAGCAATGAAATTCTTACAGAATGAAAAGCATCAATTAGCAGAAACTGCATTAAGTTTGTATCTAGAATATGAACCTAATGATATAGAGGCACGAAAAAATTACGGATATATTCAGTTTATGTTGGAGAATTACGAGGAATCTAAAAGATGCAATGAGATTATTTTGAAGGCGAATCCAAAGGATGTATATGCTCTGAAAGGCTTAGGCTTAGCATTAGCTAAGATGGGACAAGTAGAAACAGGAATAGAGCATTTAAAAAAGGCTATTGAGTACACAGATCATAGATTCTTGGATCCCTATTATGATTTGGCAGTTATTTTAGTTGAGAATAATTATGAAGAGGAAGCTAAAGCACTTATTAAAGAAACTACACTAAAATATGAAGAGTTTAGTATTTATCAACAAATGTTTAATGAAAAATTAGGTGTATCTTAAGAATGACTTATGAATTTTTAATTTTCAATATTAATCAATATGAAATATTGGAAAGTTAAAAATAAGCATTAGAGAGAGGAGGAGAAAATATGAACCAGAATGAAAAACTTATAATGGCTTTAACAGATGAAGAACTTATGGAGTTAACTGGGGGCTTTATAGAATCAGCTGTAGCAAAAGGTGCAATGGTAACATTATTATATGCTATTAGACCGAATCCCAAACCTATTATTGATTTTATATTTAAGGTTCTTAAAAAGTAATACTAAATCGAGTTGATAAAGGGGAGTTTAAAATGGAAAATAAGCAGAAAAAAGAATTAATTATGGATGAAATTGTAATTAAAGAATTACAAGAAATCTCCGGAGGAAATATCTTAACTATAGTACCACCTCGACTTGGAGGAATTTCTAAAATTCCAACAAAGCCACCTATAATAACATTTCCACCGCTTAGTGGCATTGTTAAGAGGGTATAATAAGTAGTAAAGCAGTTAATAATTTTTTTAAACATATAAGGAGGGAAATAAAATGAAAGAAGATGAAAAAGTACTTAAATCATTAACAGATGAAGAGTTAATGCAGTTAGATGGAGGTTTCTTTATTATTGACGTAATCAAAGAAGTAATAAGTAAAAGACCACCCATCATGGCACTTTATGCAGTTTCACCAACTATTAAAAGAATTTAAAAAAGACAATCTATAGAGGTTAATGGTAAGGCAGTTTAGTAAAAATACTTTAACTAAACTGCCTATTAATTTATGGTTTAAAGAAAGGATGTAGCTTATGAGGGTCCATTATATAGAAGAAGACTCATGCACAATAGCATATTTTCCAAGAACATTAAGGTATTTTGTTGTGAATGGAACCATGAAAGATTTTATTAATGCAGTAGAAGAAGGGGTGAGCAGGGAAAGTATTATTTCTAGATTAGAGATAAGTGGGGACCAGTATGATGCATTTAATGAAAAGATACGAGTGTGTTTGGGAGATAATGATTATTTAGTTGATGAATATAGTACTAAAAAACTATTCCTCGAAAAATTATCATTAAATATAAGTAACGATTGTAATTTAAGATGTAAATATTGTTATGCAAATGGAGGTAAATACCATTCATCTAGACAAATAATGACGCAAGAGACGGCACATCGCGCATTAGAGATATTTTTTAATCATTTTGATACCATTGAAAAAGTGGCTCTTTTTGGAGGGGAACCTACTCAAAATATGGAAGTTATCAGGTATGTATGTGAGTATGTATATGAAAAAAATGAAAAGACAGGGCAAAAAACATATTTAGGAATGGTTACTAATGGTACACAAGTAACAGATGAATTGATTGAACTCATTAACAAGTATGATATCCAAGTAACTATTAGTTTTGATGGCACCAAAGAAGCACAAGATGTGGCAAGAGTATTTGCTAATGGAGAAGGTACGGCTCAAGTTGTTATGGACAATATTAGAAAGCTTCAACAATACACTTCACAGCCAGCAAGTATAGAGGTAACCTATCATAAGTATCATCAGGAAAATCAAATGAAGGTTATGGATATTGTAAGAAGTATTAAGCAACAGATTGGGGATGTAGATATTCATATTGTCCCCATGGGATGTAATCAAAAGGAACCTATTAAGGAGTTAATGTTAGATAATCTAGATGAATTTTTAGATGCTATTGATGAGGCGCTTTCGGAAAAAGGAGAGGGGCTATCGTATACTTTTTTAGATTGTATTTTGGAGTCACTCACTAAAAAGACACCATCTAAGTATATTTGTGATGCAGCAATTAATGCATTATCTGTTAGTACCAATGGTGATATTTACCCCTGTTCTGTATTAACAGATATGAAAGATGAGTGGGGAGGATCTATTTATAACGAGAATGTATTAGATGAGCAACAATTTGAATATATGATAAGTAGATATTTAAAGTTTAATAAAATAGAAAATGAGAAGTGCAGTAAGTGCTTTGCACATACAGCATGTTTTGCATGCTTAGGTATGAATGCTATTACTAATGGAAGCCCGTTTGAACTAGATGAAAGCTTATGTGAGTTAAATAGGCAAATGCTAGAGAAGATAATAATAAAGCTTAATGATCTACAAAGAGAGGCAAGGAGAAATGACCTCCTAGCTTAGCAAGTTTGAAAATATCTAGTAAGGTTATTTAATATTAATACCTTTACAGGATATATAAAGTTAGAGGAGTAAGGTGTATCATTTCTTTTGTATTCATTTTGTAATGGATATATTGGACTTAATAGGTTAGAAAAAATGCTGTTCTATAATTTACCTTACAAAAAGATATATATAATAGTTTTTGTAAGCGGAGCAGTGAGTGCAAGTTATTCAGTGGAAAACTAAAGAAAAAGGGGATAAGTACTTATTAAAACAAAACAAATTGTGGATAATATAAAAGAAAACACAATACAGGTTGCCTCAAAATCTTGAGGCAACCTGTATTTATATAGTCAGTGAGAAGCTATTATGCCTCTGAATAAATTCTTTTAATGATTTTATACAAAAGGATTATAGAAGCGGCTACCATTTTTCATAGTAATCCATAAAGAAGCTAAAAATAGTAGAACGACTCCTACAATAGCAATATAATCTCTTTTAGCAAAAGGCCTACTGCTATACCAAGTACGTTTCTTATGAGTTCCAAAAGAACGAAGTTCCATAGCACAACTAATGGTTTCAATACGTTCTAAGCTGCTAAAAATTAGTGGAATCAAAATGGTGCTCATATTTTTAATACGTTTTGTTAGTTTTTCTTTACTAGATAGATCAATTCCTCTTGCTTGCGCTGCAAAAGCAATTTCTCTATAATCTCTTTGGACATCTGGAATATATCTTAAGGCAATAGCTACTGCATAAGAAAGTTTATAGCTTACTCCAATACGATTTAAAGAAGCAGCAAATTCACTTGGGTGAGTAGCTACAATGAATAATAAAGCAATTGGAATAACTGCAAAATACTTAAGTGTTACATTGAGCTGATAGAATAATTGCTCTACAGTTACGGTATAGGGCCCTACTATTTTAAATAATACTGTAGTACTACCATAAATCTTACAACCTTCCATAGGGGAAAAAATAAAAATAGCAATATTATTAATTAAAAGGAAGGCTAATATAAAGTAAACTACAAAAGCCACATCCTTAAACTTAATCTGAGATACTTTAAAGCAAATTAAGCTCAATATAAGTAACATAGCTAATACTCTTGTATCATAAGTAAGCATAGCAGTTAAGGAGCAAAAAATTAAACAGATTAGTTTAGTAGCTCCAGTTAAACGGTGAATAGGGGAATCTGCCTCAAGATATCCGAGCGTTACATTTGGCATAGATTTCTTCTCCTTCTATCTTCTTTAATAAAGCTTTGAACAAAAGCTTTAGGGTCTTCAAGTTTTACTTTAACTGCAAGTGAATATAAAGAAGTCTCTTTAAGATGAGCTGGTGTAATGATGTTTGAAGTTGTAAGCACATGAGTCACAGTATTATCAGCTAAAATTTCACCATCGGCTAAAACAATAGCACGATCTGTATACTCTAACATTAAATGCATATCATGAGTAATCATGATGATTGTAATGCCTTCATCATTAAGTGACTTCAAGAATTCCATCATCTCTGTATAATGCTTAAAGTCTTGTCCGGCAGTTGGTTCATCTAAAATAAGAATTTCGGGTTTACTTACTAAAATAGAAGCAATCGTTACACGTTTCTTTTGACCAAAGCTCAGTGCTGAAATAGGCCAGTTACGCATTTGATAGAGGTCGCATACTTTAAGTGTTTCATAAACTCGTGCTTTTACTTCGGCTTCAGGTAAACCTTGATTACGAAGTGCAAGTGCAACTTCATCATAAAGCATTGGTTTAGAAATCATTTGATTTGGATTTTGAAGTACAACACCGATAGATTCGCAGCGTTCTTTAATGGTTAAGTGTTTCATATCCTGTCCTTTAAGGAGTAGTCTACCTTTAGTAGGTTTATAAAAACCACAAATCAGTTTTGAAAGTGTAGACTTACCAGCGCCATTTTTGCCTACGATACTTAGCATCTCACCCTTATAAAGTTTTAAGTTAATATCCTTAAGTAAAGCTTTACTTCTATCATAGCTAAAGTTAACTTCTTCAAATTCAAGTAGCACATCATCATTAACTTTGTCTTTAATTTCTAATGTATTATTCATAAAAGCTTCAAGTTTTTCTTTACATCCTTTAAGATTAATTTGATCTAAAGGTTCAACTTTATCAAAAGCTTTAAGATCACATCCCGCATACTTAAGTGCTGTAATATAGAGTGGTTCACGAATACCATTTTGTTTAAGGGTATCTTCTTTAAATAATCGATTTGGGGTTGTATCTAATAGAATATGACCTTGGTTCATAACGATGATACGGTCTATAGGTCGATGTAAAACATCTTCTAAACGATGTTCGATGATAATAATAGTCTTACCAGTCTGCTCATGTACTTGATGAATTAGGTCAATAGCCTTTTCACCAGTAGCTGGATCGAGGCTAGCTAAAGGTTCATCAAAAAGCAAGATATCGGCATCACTTACAAGGGTACCGCCTAAAGTAACACGTTGTTTTTGCCCGCCAGATAAAGAGTGAGGTGCCACATTTAGAAAATCATCTACCTCTACAATAGAAGCTACTTCACTTACTTTTGTCTTCAGCTCATTTTGTGCGATACATTTATTTTCTAGGCTAAAGGCCATATCCTCGCCTACAGTAAGTCCAATAAACTGACTATCAGGATCTTGAAGAACCGTCCCCACCATTTGAGAAAGTTCAAATAGGCTAAGATTGGCAGTTTCTTTACCATTGATTTTTAAACTACCAGTTGATGTACCTTCTGTTCTAAAAGGAATAAGGCCATTTAAAGTAGCACCTAAGGTACTTTTTCCTGAACCAGAAGGACCTAAGATGAGTACCTTTTCACCTTCATAAATAGTTAAGTTAATGTTTTTTAAAGTAGGTTCATATTGTACTCTATATTGAAAGCTAAAGTTATTAAATTCAATAACAGGTTTTTTCATAGTTGTTCCTTTCTGTATCTATTGACTATCGCTCATAATATTTAATCATCTTCAAGATACAATATTATAAACTGTAGCCTCTGGATAATGAGCTCTAAATGTAAACAGCTTTGAAGTTGTAATAGACATTTAGAACGCAAGTTATATTAGTCTTCAAGTTTTAAACTTCCGGTTTGGATTCTAGTTTTAGCATAAGAAGCTAATAAAATAGAACCTAATACGCCGATAGTTATAATATTAGAGATTCCAGATACTGCTCCTTGAATATAAACCTTATTACTTGGTTCTGCATAAATGAGTATATCTAAAGTAGGAGCAACAATCCCCCAAGCCATTCCATTTGCTATAACTTGGAATAAATTAAAGAGGATGAGTTGTTTTTTACCAAAATAGCCATCTTGAAGTTTTAAGGCTTTAACTGAAAAACCAATAATGAGTCCAACTACGGCTGAAGCAATAATCCAGCTAAACCATGGTGACCCATAAGCTGTAATATCCTTTAATGTATGTCCGATGAATCCGATAGAGGCACCAGCTAGAGGGCCATAAAGCACAGCCATTAATGCTAAAAAAGCATAAGCTGTTTGAATTTCTGTATTGGGAATCCCCGTAGGAATAGAAGCAAAACGTCCTAAGATTAAAAAGACTGCTGATCCAATTCCTATGGCTACAATTGTACGTATAGAAAGTGTTTTGTTATTTTTCATTGTGTCTCCTGTTTTTAAAATAGATGATTTCCTTTAAACGCAAAAAAGCCTGAGTATAAACTCAGGCTTTGACCGGTCTATACTCATCTTCCAGTTTGTTTACTGTTGGATTTGGCACCTTGATATTATACAGGTTGCCGGGCTTCATAGGGCCAGTCCCTCCGCCACTCGTGATAAGCAAGTATATTCATATGTAAATATAATATTATGTAAAGTGATTAGTGTCAATTGAATTATTATGGAATTAAAGTAAAGAAATAGAAATAGCTTTAAAATAATCATCAAGAATTCTAAGTGAAAAATATTTTTGAATTATTATATAGTGAAAATAAGTAATAAAATAAATTGTGAAGCAAGCAATACAGCGAATTTTAATGATTAAAAATAGAAGTGACCGTTATAATAAAATTTATAAAGTAGTCAAATGAGTGTTTTATTTAATCTAGGAGGGCCGTACAATTCACCGGTGCTAGTAAATAATGAATAGGACAATATAAAATAGAGGGAAAAAGTTTATATGTTTAAGTGGTGCGTCATTATGGTTATAATGGATAAATAGAGAACAAGGCTATATTTAAGATTATGGCACATTCAGAGACGTGGATTATACTGTTAAGAATGGGTGAGAGTAGAGTATTTCGAAACAATAAATAGAGAAAAGAAGGAGAAAGTAAAATGAATCCATTAAATATACTAAAGAAATATTATGGTTATGATGCCTTTAGACCTGGGCAAGAAGAATTGATTCAGGCTATCTTATCAGGCAAAGATGCATTAGGGATTATGCCAACTGGTGGGGGGAAATCCATATGCTATCAAGTACCAGCACTTTTATTGGATGGAGTGACTATTGTTATTTCTCCTCTTATTTCTTTGATGAAAGATCAAGTAGATACACTTAAAGAGTACGGCATTGAAGCAGAGCTTATTAATTCTACTCTAAGTACAAAAGAATTTAGAGAAATTAGAGCCAATGCTAGAATGGGAGCATACAAGCTTTTATATGTAGCACCAGAACGTCTAGAGACTGAGAGTTTTATGGATTTAATAAGGGAGGTTCCTGTTTCTATGGTTGCAGTGGATGAAGCCCATTGTGTGAGTCAGTGGGGACATGACTTCAGACCTAGTTATAGAAGAGTTAGTCAAATACTTTACGCTCTTCCTAAGAGACCGATTGTAGCCGCTTTTACAGCAACAGCGACGCCCCTCGTCAAAGAAGATATTATTAAGCTTTTAGAACTCAATAAACCATTTGAGTTAACCAGTAGTTTTGATAGACCTAACCTTTATTTTGAAGTAAGAAAGCCAGAAAATAAACTTCACGAAACTGAAATGTATCTAAGAGAACATGTTGGTGAAAGTGGTGTGATTTACTGTGCAACCAGAAAAGGTGTAGATGATCTCTATGAAAGACTACTTAGGTTAGGTTTACCATGTACAAAATATCATGCGGGTTTAAGTGAAGCTGAGCGAAGTAGCAATCAAGATGACTTTTTATATGATAGAGTATCAGTGATGATTGCGACTAATGCCTTCGGAATGGGGATAGATAAACCCAATGTAAGATTCGTATTACATTATAATATGCCTAAGAATATGGAAGGCTATTATCAAGAAGCAGGTCGTGCGGGTCGTGATGGAGAAGAAGCACAGTGTATTTTACTTTTTGGTACACAAGATATTATGACTAATCGTTATTTAATTGAAAATGCTAATGGATTGGGCAGACAAATAGAATATGACAAGTTAAATAGCATGGTTGATTACTGTAATACTGAAAGTTGCCTTAGAAACTATATTTTAAATTATTTTGGTCAGCAAACCCTAGAAGAAGATTGTCATCATTGTGGTAGCTGTAATAATGATACGGAAGAATCGGACATCACAGTAGAAGCACAAAAAATCCTGAGTTGCGTTAAACGAATGAAAGAACGTTTTGGTAGTACTCAGGTAGCAGATGTACTGAAGGGATCAAATACTCAAAAAATCAAAAGCTTCAAATTTAATGAACTTACTACTTATGGAGTAATGAAGGACTATCCAAAAGATACAATTAAAGAATTAATCTCATTTTTAGTAGCAGAGGGCTATTTACAATTAGTAGGCACCCAATATCCTATTATCCAGCTTACAGAAGCGAGTTATGAAGTATTAAAGGGAAAAAAGCCAGTCACCATTAAGCGTATTTTAGTCAAAGAAACAACACCAGTAAGAAGTAGATCTGGATTAGATGCAAAGGTAGACCTAGTTTTATTTGAGAAACTTAGAAGTGTACGATATGATATTGCTCATAAACAGCATATTCAGCCGTTTATGGTATTTCCAGACACCACTTTAAAGGAAATGAGCAGTAGATATCCTACAACAGATGAAGCACTTCTTCAAGTATCAGGAGTAGGAGAACATAAGTTAAACAAATATGGCCAAGACTTTATAGCCATTATTAAAACTTATGTAGATGAGAATAATATAGATATTAGTAAAGCGTTAGCTTCATTAAGTAAGAAACATTCCGAACCACTATCTAATCTGGAGGGAGAAGCTACTTTAGATGGAAATACCATACCAAAGAAATCATCACCTAGAGATAGTCATAAATTAACCTATGAGCTTTATATGCAGGGAAAGGGAATTCATGAAATAGCTGATGAAAGAAATCTTACTCAGATGACAGTGGAAAATCATCTTATAAAATGTGTCCAAGAAGGATTGCCGATAGATTTTACACAGTTTATACCATCAGAATATGAGGAACAAATTATAGAAGCTATTGAAGAGTGTGGTGCTACCCTGCTTAAACCGATTAAAGAAATGTTACCTGAAGAAGTTACGTATACTGCTATTAAGTTTGCACTTATAAAGTATGGCAAATCATAGCTATCAACATGATGCTTTGATTGATACTAAAGTTATTTAAGTTAGATATTAAACTAATAAAAGTAATACTTTAAATGGTTAAAGAACCACTTTATATTAAAGAAAGACTTTAAGAATGCGATTGTATACAATTGTGCATAACAAAGAGGAAATGTGGATAACTAGTGGATAAGTGGCGTTTGTTTAACATAAATCTGTGGAAAAACAATGTATATCTGAAAATTATATACTATTGTAAGTGTAAAAAGAGAGAAGTATAAACGTTCTATTTCTATTCTCTTAGCAGATGTATGAGTATTAAGTTTCCAATGACAAATTGATTAATTCATAGTAGGATTTAAGATTAAAAAAAGTAAGTTTAATATAAAGAATAGGATATGTATAACTTAAAAAATGTGATACCATAGAACTATATTAAACGTAAGATGAGGGGGAGATACAATGCTAATTTTAAAAGAAAGAGTGCTTTATGAAGGATGTAAATTATATATAGAATTCACACATCGTGCAGATATAATAATTTATAGCCTGGTATTAGAAACTGTAACAGGGGAGAATGTTATGCTCTATGCCTGTGATACAAAGAAAGTTATAGATTTTATATTTGATGCTGTCATAGCAGAGCTCAATGGTTCTAACAATAGAGTGGTTGATGTAAACTATATTATTAGTAATGCATGCGAATAATTTGTGAACTTAATAAAGTCCCTTATAAGATGAGATTCCAAAAACATCCTATAAGGGATTTTTGATTATAGAGATATAATATGTTAGAATGAAAATACTTTGTGAAATTGTAGGATTTAAAGAGGAGATAGTAATGGAATTATCATATGGAAAAAAGGAGCTAGAACAAATAGCTAAATTATATGGAATCAAAGGAGCATACAAATTAAAAAAAGCGGAATTAATAGAAGCTTTACTTGAAGCAATTCCTCAAAAGATGCCAGAGATTCTACCTATGTTAGATGAAATAGATATTAAAAATTTCGAAGCACTTTTTAATGAAAATAAGGTAATAGATAATGAAGATGAATTAGAATGCTATTACAACTTGATGGAATTAGAGTTGGTACAACTTATAGAGGTTGATAAAAAGCGCCAGTTAATAGTAGCAGATTTAGTTAAAGATGCTTATAAAAAGATAGATATGGTTCCTATTATGGAAGAAATAAAACTAAATAGCGCTATGAGAAGACATATTATAAGCATACTAAACTTATATGGCGTTGTTAAATTAAATTGGGCTGTAGAACTTTATAATAGAAACCACGCACAAGTAATTAATGAGCTAGAACTAGCACAGTTTGTAAAGAAGGATATGCGACTAGTATGTCAATGCAAAGTCATAGAAGATTATATTGTCGAGGAAACAATTTATGCATTAGACAAAACTAATTTTAAAGATTTTATAGAGGCTACTATAGATAAAGAATACTATATACCTTCTCAAGAATTATTAGACAAGATGTATGATGAAAGGTACTATGAGCCAAGTATTCCTATAGAAAAGCTAAAAGCCTATCTGAAAAAGACCTATATAATAGAAGAAACTCTAATAGAAGAAGCAATCATAGCAGTCACAATGATTGCTAGGGTTGATTGTGATCGTAGTGGACAGACGATGGAAATTATCCTTGAAGAACTTGCTAATCTAGGAGTAGAGTTTAAGAATTTAGCAGAAATCAATGAAATTGTTAAACACATTACAACAGTTGTAAATGGAACGAGAAAGTGGATTAATAAAGGATTTACGACTCAAGAATTAAGTCCTCATGTATTTGATGAAAAGACAGGGCAAAAAATCAAAGTTATTGATATTGGAAGAAATGCACCATGTCCATGTGGGAGTGGGAAGAAGTATAAGAAGTGTTGTTCTAATAAATAATAGGTATAAAATGTGCAGATTATAAACTAGATATATAATCTGCATATTTTATATAAGAAGTAGTTAATTAGAAAACACAGTTTATTGATTGATATGGACTGAATAGAAGATAATCGATTTGTTGGTCGTATATTAAGGAGAGGAATGCTTTCAAACTTTTTTAGAGATATCCTAACTTATCCAGGGTTAATATGAAGATAATAAATAGGTGTACAATAGGTGATATAAACAGTTGACAATATAGGAAGCAGGGCATATCATATGAAACAGAATTCTAAGAGAAGAGGGATGTAAGAATGAATTCAGAAAAGAAAAAGGCATTACAGTCTTTAAAAACAGCAAAGGGTCAAATAGAAGGAATTATAAGAATGATAGAAGATGAGAGATATTGTATGGATATATCCAATCAAATACTAGCAGCACAATCATTGTTAAAACGAGCCAATCTATTAATATTAGAGCAACATTTATCCCATTGTGTAAAAGATGCATGCCATAATGAAGAAAATGCAGATGAAAAGATTAATGAGATTATTACTATAATAGAAAAACTCATGAGTAAATAGGTGAAAAACTATATTTTAGGCATAAGTGTGTATAAATTAGTTGATAAGTTGTGGATGGTATGTGAACAACTTTAAAAAACTGTGTTTAACTAAAAAAAGTTAAAAAAGGTGTTGACGTCTGTAGAAAGATGTTGTAATATTATACGAGTCAGCGGCGAATAGCAGTAGACAAGAAAAGGCAGTAAGCCTTGATAAGAATGAACTTTGAAAACAAAATAGTAACTATAAACCAGTCGATTCATTACGTCTCTAATAAGAGATGAGAATCAGTACAACTTGTACTAAGTAAAATAGTCAGTAGTAGAGATACTACACGGACAAACTTTTTTATGAGAGTTTGATCCTGGCTCAGGATGAACGCTGGCGGCGTGCTTAACACATGCAAGTCGAACGAAGTGATAGGAGCTTGCTCCTAGAACTTAGTGGCGGACGGGTGAGTAACGCGTGGGTAACCTGCCCTATGCAGGGGGATAACGTTTGGAAACGAACGCTAATACCGCATAAACTATGGATAATCGCATGATTGTTATAGTAAAGATTTTATCGGCATAGGATGGACCCGCGTTGGATTAGCTAGTTGGTGAGATAACAGCCCACCAAGGCGACGATCCATAGCCGGCCTGAGAGGGTGAACGGCCACATTGGGACTGAGACACGGCCCAAACTCCTACGGGAGGCAGCAGTGGGGAATATTGCACAATGGGCGCAAGCCTGATGCAGCGACGCCGCGTGAAGGAGGAAGGTCTTCGGATTGTAAACTTCTATCAGCAGGGAAGAAAAAATGACGGTACCTGACTAAGAAGCTCCGGCTAACTACGTGCCAGCAGCCGCGGTAATACGTAGGGAGCGAGCGTTATCCGGATTTACTGGGTGTAAAGGGTGCGTAGGCGGTTTGTTAAGTCAGAAGTGAAATTTAGGGGCTCAACCTCTAAGCTGCTTCTGAAACTGATGAACTAGAGTGTGGGAGAGGAAAGTGGAATTCCGAGTGTAGCGGTGAAATGCGTAGAGATTCGGAGGAACACCAGTAGCGAAGGCGGCTTTCTGGACCATAACTGACGCTGAGGCACGAAAGCGTGGGGAGCAAACAGGATTAGATACCCTGGTAGTCCACGCTGTAAACGATGAATGCTAGGTGTCGGGGCTTACGGGTCTCGGTGCCGAAGTTAACACATTAAGCATTCCACCTGGGAAGTACGATCGCAAGATTGAAACTCAAAGGAATTGACGGGGACCCGCACAAGCGGTGGAGCATGTGGTTTAATTCGAAGCAACGCGAAGAACCTTACCTAAACTTGACATCCCGATGACCGAAGGGTAATGCCTTCTTTCCTAGCTTGCTAGGACATTGGTGACAGGTGGTGCATGGTTGTCGTCAGCTCGTGTCGTGAGATGTTGGGTTAAGTCCCGCAACGAGCGCAACCCCTATCTTTAGTAGCCAGCATTAAGTTGGGCACTCTAGAGAGACTGCCAGGGATAACTTGGAGGAAGGTGGGGATGACGTCAAATCATCATGCCCCTTATGTTTAGGGCTACACACGTGCTACAATGGCTGCTACAAAGGGAAGCGATCTCGCGAGAGTCAGCAAACCTCAAAAAAGCAGTCCCAGTTCGGATTGTAGTCTGCAACTCGACTACATGAAGTTGGAATCGCTAGTAATCGCGAATCAGAATGTCGCGGTGAATACGTTCCCGGGTCTTGTACACACCGCCCGTCACACCATGGGAGTTGGGGGGGCCCAACGCCGGTGACCCAACCCTTCGGGGAGGGAGCCGTCTAAGGCAAAACCAATAACTGGGGTGAAGTCGTAACAAGGTAGCCGTATCGGAAGGTGCGGCTGGATCACCTCCTTTCTAAGGATAGAAATCGCTGGTTTAGTAGTTACTGTTTTGTTTTGAAAGTTTATGAACGTAGTGAATCAACTTTCACTGAGATGAAGCGGAGTCGAAGTGTTAGCATATAAAATACTACGGAATTGAATATTTCACTCATTTGTGGTGATGATGCGCTTAGGGGAAACACCCGTTTCCATTCCGAACACGTAGGTTAAGATCTAAGCGGCTGATGGTACTTGTCGGGAGACTGACTGGGAGAGTAAGTGGTTGCCACATTTTATAGGCTCGTAGCTCAGGTGGTTAGAGCGCACGCCTGATAAGCGTGAGGTCGGTGGTTCGAGTCCACTCGGGCCTACTAGTGCACCTAGTGTACTATAAGTAAAAGGAAATTAACTAAATCCTTAATCGTACTTTGAAAAACAAATACTACAACAATTATAGATTTGTAAGTTATAGTAATATAACTTGCGCCTAACGATAAATGTACACGCATTGTATAATGCAAGATGTTTGTCAGGGTGTAAAATCTACAATTTAACCGATAATAAATATTCTTTGTATTCAACGAAAGTTGATTAACAAGGCACAAACGACCGATTAACGAAAGTTAATCATTATAGGTCAAGCTACTAAGAGCGTAGAGTGGATGCCTTGGCACCGAGAGCCGATGAAGGACGTGATAAGCTGCGAAAAGCTACGGGGAGTTGCAAATAAACCTTGATCCGTAGATATCCGAATGGGGAAACCTGGCAGAGCAAACCTCTGTCATCCTATAGCCAATCCATAACTATAGGAAGGGAACGAAGGGAACTGAAACATCTAAGTACCTTCAGGAGGAGAAAGAAACATCGATTTCCTAAGTAGCGGCGAGCGAAAGGGAAACAGGCCAAACCAGATTACTTGTAATCTGGGGTTGAGGACTGCGTCATGGCAAGAATGCGGATAGCTGAAGAGTCTGGAAAGTCTCATCAAAGAGGGTGATAATCCCGTAAGCGAAATCCAAGTGAAGCCTAGCAGTATCCAGAGTACCACGAGACACGAGAAACCTTGTGGGAAGCCGGGGGGACCACCCCCCAAGCCTAAATACTCCTCGGTGACCGATAGCGCATAGTACTGTGAAGGAAAGGTGAAAAGAACCCCGGGAGGGGAGTGAAAGAGAACCTGAAACTCTATGTTTACAAGCAGTGGAAGCGCCATATGATGCGCAACCGCGTACTTTTTGTAGAACGGTCCGGCGAGTTACTAGCTGTGGCAAGGTTAAGTACCAGGAGGTACGAAGCCGAAGGGAAACCAAGTCTGAATAGGGCGCCAAAATAGTCATTGTTAGTAGACCCGAAACCGGGTGACCTACCCATGTGCAGGATGAAGTTACCGTAAAAGGTAATGGAGGTCCGAACTCACATCTGTTGAAAAAGGTGGAGATGACGTGTGGGTAGCGGAGAAATTCCAATCGAACCCGGAGATAGCTGGTTCTCCTCGAAATAGCTTTAGGGCTAGCGTTGATAGGAGTCTAATGGAGGTAAAGCACTGAATTGCCTAGGGGGCCCACAAGCTTACCGAAGCATATCAAACTAAGAATGCCATCAAGATACCATCAGCAGTCAGACTACGAGTGATAAGACACGTGGTCAAAAGGAAAACAGTCCAGACCATCAGCTAAGGTCCCCAAGTGTGTGTTAAGTGGAAAAGGATGTGAGATTTCGAAGACAACTAGGATGTTGGCTTAGAAGCAGCCACTCATTCAAAGAGTGCGTAATAGCTCACTAGTCGAGAGATCTTGCGCCGAAAATGTCCGGGGCTAAAACACACCACCGAAGCTATGGAATTCACAATAGTGGATTGGTAGAGGAGCGTTGTAACGACGCAGAAGCAGTACCGTAAGGAGCTGTGGAGTAATTACAAGTGAGAATGCCGGAATGAGTAGCGAGATACAAGTGAGAATCTTGTAGGCCGAATATCCAAGGTTTCCAGAGTAAAGCTGATCTGCTCTGGGTAAGTCGGGACCTAAGGCGAGGACGAAAGTCGTAGTCGATGGACAACTGGTTCATATTCCAGTACTACCTATTATCAGAACTGCAGGGACGCAGGAGGATAAGCAAACCCAGGAATGGTATCCTGGGCCAAGCACAAAGTCGCACCTAACAGGCAAATCCGTTAGGCGAGGATGAAGTGTGATGGGGATCGAAATAAAAGTAGAGAAGTTGCTGAATCCACACTGCCGAGAAAAGCTGCTATTGCGTGATAGGTACCCGTACCGTAAACCGACACAGGTGGATGAGGAGAGAATCCTAAGGCCGACGGGAGAAGCGTTGTTAAGGAACTCGGCAAAATGACCCCGTAACTTAGGGAGAAGGGGTGCCTACTTAGGTAGGCCGCAGAGAATAGGCCCAAGCAACTGTTTAACAAAAACACAGGTCTTTGCTAAACCGAAAGGTGATGTATAAGGGCTGACGCCTGCCCGGTGCTGGAAGGTTAAGGGGAGAGGTTAGTCTAAGGACGAAGCTTTGAACTTAAGCCCCAGTAAACGGCGGCCGTAACTATAACGGTCCTAAGGTAGCGAAATTCCTTGTCAGGTAAGTTCTGACCCGCACGAAAGGCGTAATGATTTGGGCACTGTCTCGACAGCGCACCCGGTGAAATTGTAGTACCAGTGAAGATGCTGGTTACCCGCGACAGGACGGAAAGACCCCGTGGAGCTTTACTGTAGCTTGATACTGAGGTTGGGTATTACATGTACAGGATAGGAGGGAGACTGAGAAATCTGGACGCCAGTCTAGGTGGAGTCGCCGGTGGGATACCTCTCTTGTAATACTTAACTTCTAACCATGGCCCGTTACCCGGGTCTGGGACAATGTCAGGTGGACAGTTTGACTGGGGCGGTCGCCTCCTAAAGAGTAACGGAGGCGCTCAAAGGTAACCTCAGAATGGTCGGAAACCATTCGAAGAGTGCAAAGGCATAAGGTTGCTTGACTGCGACACCGACGGGTGGAGCAGGTACGAAAGTAGGACTTAGTGATCCGGTGGTATGAAAGTGGGATTGCCATCGCTCAACGGATAAAAGCTACCCCGGGGATAACAGGCTTATCTCCCCCAAGAGTTCACATCGACGGGGAGGTTTGGCACCTCGATGTCGGCTCATCGCATCCTGGAGCTGAAGCAGGTTCCAAGGGTTGGGCTGTTCGCCCATTAAAGCGGTACGCGAGCTGGGTTCAGAACGTCGTGAGACAGTTCGGTCCCTATCCGTCGTGGGCGCAGGAAATTTGAGTGGAGCTGTCCTTAGTACGAGAGGACCGGGATGGACGGACCACTGGTGCATCTGTTGTCTTACCAAAGGCATAGCAGAGTAGCCAAGTCTGGATCTGATAAACGCTGAAGGCATCTAAGCGTGAAGCAGACCACAAGATAAGATTTCCCATCCGAAAGGAGTAAGACCCCTTAGAGACTATGAGGTAGATAGGTTGGAGCTGTAAGTGTAGTAATACATTGAGGTGACCAATACTAACGGTTCGAGGGTTTGACCTAGATAATAAAGGTTGAATAGTTGTAGTATTTGTTTTTGAAAGTATGAGAAGAGAGCACCCGAGAGGGTGTTTTTTTGCTTTATACCTGTTTGTACTTATGAGAAATAGTTAAATTTTTATGACTTTAAGTGGCTTAGTTATATGTAATAGCATTATTCTCAGATTAATAGTAGGCATAAGGTTTTGGTCTAGATTAGCATTGAAGATATTGAAGAAATCAACAGATACAATATTCTGCAGTGGGATGAACGCTATTCCAATAAAGAAATTTTAAAAGAGGATATAAAAAACAAGAACTTTATATAGGAAGGCTTTGCCAAACGGACTCTAGAGGAGAGATCGTAGTAGCTTATGTATTAAACGGAGAGTGTGATAAACAATACAGCAATGGTACATGGGAATATCCAGAGGCAAGTTATTGGATTATACATAGGCTATGTGTAAGCTCTAAGTTTCAAAATCAGAAAATCGGAAATCGTACAAGTCAATACATAGAGAAGCAAGTATTAGAAAATGATATTGAGTCAATAAGGCTAGATGCTTTCGTGCAAAACCCATACGTCATTAGATTATACGAAAAACTATTGAGTAACCAAAAGCAGTAATTAGATTTATGAAATCATTAAAAAATTATCTCAAGTAACAGAAGATACAATAAATATTCTGAATATAACTACAGAAGATATTAGTAAACAAAATGAAATGATTGTTGAGGCAGATAAAGAATTCACAAAAGCTGGTGAGCATATGACAAAGTTGAAAGGATTAATTGATGGAATTGTAAAGGATGTAACTGAAATTTTAAGCGAATTGAGTGAACTTGTAAAAAGTATATAGCGAGATAATAAAATAGTAAAAAGTCAATTGAGGCTGACAACTAACTAATCTTATAGATTAATTGGTTGTCAGCCTTTCTTTGCTTTTACCTATTATATTGTTTTAAGTGTGCAGGGGTAGCAATGTTTGAGAATCTAGTTAGGCCTTCATAAAGGTCGAAGTGATACTGCTTATCAGAAGTAGTAGTAATTTTAAAAGAGTAAATCACAAGATTGCTATTGCCCTCATAATAAACACCTGTATATTCAATTGACTTAATAGAATCAGAAAGATAGCCTGCTTGAAAAATAAGTTTTTTGACTTTTTCAAGATTTTGAGCTTTATTGGATTTGAAATTTTTGTCAGCAGAATCCATGGCTTTTGTTATTGCTGGGTCTATGTCATTACTCATAAATTCTTCGTCTTCATAGTAAGGCACATTTGATTTAGATAGATAGTGCATACCTATGGTAAGTAATTCACCAGTGCTACTATCTATAGAAACATTTATGATATAAGTCGAAAGTTTTAGGCTACAATCCCAAGAGGCTAATAACTCATAATCTTTATAACCCTTATTTTTTTCAAAGGTATGCATGGTACTTGCAGGATCATAAATCATAGTAAGGGTTTGATTTGAAAGGTCTTCTTTAGAAAATCTAAAGATTTCTTGAGCCATAATTTCAGTAGCATCCTCTAGAGATAATTCTGATGCACTAGGTTTTTCACTTTTTTCACTTTTTTCAATGAAGTTCACTTTGTAGTTTGTCTTAATATAGCCATCTGGAATTTGCCTATTCATAGCAGTGTGTAATTCTGAGAGGTTGTAAGAAGTAGGGACTATAGTAGAAGCGTTGAGCTCGGTAGAAATGAGCATCTGTGTGCCGAATAAAGCACATACACCTACCAATGTAGTGGCACTAACCTTTTTAATTGAGTTTGTAAAAATTTGTTTTGAAAATATCATTTTATTTGACCCTCCTAAATGAATTTGTTATTGATAAAATGATTATAAAAAGGGAATATATAGATTTTATCACAAAGTTGTTTCAGAGTTGTAAAAAATCAAAATAGTATAAAAATTTCAAACGATATATGAGATAATAGAATAAATAAGGTTTGCTATGAAGATATGAAGAATATAGAGATAGAGTAAAAGTAGATTTTTATATAAATAAATGCGTCATATATGGGTGAATAAGAACAGTATTAATGGAGGTGAAATGATGGCAGCAATTTTAGTAGTAGAAGATGAGATAGCCATTAATGAATTAGTAAGAAGAAACTTAGGTTTAGTAGGGCATACATGTTATTCTGCAATGAATGGATTGGAAGCACTAGAGCTAATTAAAAGTAAGAACGTTGACTTAGTAATTTTAGACATCATGCTCCCTAAATTAGATGGATTTGGGGTATTAGAGCAAATGAAAGATACACCAACTATATTACTAACAGCTAAGAGTAATGTAGAGGATCGAGTGAAAGGTTTAGTAATGGGGGCAGATGATTACATTATTAAGCCTTTTGAGATGTTAGAACTTCTAGCAAGAGTAGAAGCTGTACTAAGGCGAACTAGAAAAGGGGAAGATGTCTTTGAAGTAAAGGAAGTCAAAGTCGAATTTGGGAGTAGAAAGATTTATTTAAGAGGAAAGCTCATTGATTGTACGCCTAAGGAATATGAACTCTTAGAAGTGCTTATAAAAAATAGAAATGTAGCTTTATCTAGAGAAAAACTATTAGAAATGATATGGGGATATGATTATATGGGTGAGACACGCACGGTAGATGTTCATATTCAAAGGCTTAGAAAAAAGTTAGAACTAGAAGGTCAAATTGCAACAGTATATAAATTAGGTTATCGATTAGAGGTATGGTATGAAAAATAAAACGTATAGATGGGTTTTAGGATTATTTTTAGCATTTTTTTATATGCTTCTTATTGTGTTTTGTGTCTTTAATGTAAAAAAAGATTTTACTAGAGTCAAAGAAAGTTATCTCAGAGAACATTACTTTTTAACTAATAATGTTTTAAAGAGTTTGCTTGCACTAGAAAGGAAAAACTACACCGTAGATGAGTCCATTAAGAGATGCTATAAGGATTATAAAGAACAATATGAAGGACAAGGCATTTATTTACAAGTTTATAAAGAGAAAGAATGCCTTTATACCAATATGCCACAAGAAATCATAATAGATATGAGCAAGATTAGTAAAGTAAGAGATAAGAGGGAAGTAGGCATCACAAACATTGAGAGTAGAAAATACATTAGAGTAGCGGGTTATTTACCGGAGCAGTATAGTCAGTATGCCATTGTTTACTATGCAGATATTACAAACATAGTAGATGACTGGATTAAAAATACAGTTTCTATATTTATAGTGGCAATTATTTTTACAGTCATTTTAAGCATTTGTTTGTTAATTCTTTTTGAATATTTATTTAAACCATTAGAGAAAATATCGGATGTTTCTATGAAAATAGCTGAGGGAGAGTACGAGGAAAGATTGGATATAAAAGGAGAAGGAGAAATAGCAAAAGTGGTACATAGCTTTAATACTATGTCCGATAAGATTACGGATCAGATGCAGACACTTGAAGAAAATGCAAAAGAAAAGCAGATGTTAATAGATAATTTAGCTCATGAATTAAGAACACCATTAACAGCCATATATGGTTATGCAGAATATATGCAAAAAACACGTCTACAAGAAGAAGATAAGTATGTCTCTACCCAGTTTATTTTGGATGAAAGTAGGAGATTAAAGAGTATATCAGAAATGTTATTAGGTATGTCAGCTCTACGTGAAGAAGTAGAAATTGATATGAGAATAATTAATATGGGCGAGTTACTTGATAGAATAGCACAACTTGAAAGTATTAAACTTAAGGAGAAAGGGATTCAATATACATATTCTAGTACCATTAAAGAACTTTATGGCAATGAAGATTTAATAGAAAGTATGCTAGTTAATTTATTAGATAATGCAATTAAAGCATGTTATGAGACTAAGGGATCTATTACATTAAAGGCTTATAAAAAAGGGGCCGAAAAGATTATTGAAGTAATAGATAATGGAAAGGGAATGACAAAAGAAGAGATTAGTCATATTACAGAGGCATTTTATCGAGTAGATAAATCACGAAATAGAATTGAGGGAGGAAATGGATTAGGACTTGCGTTATGTGAAGAGATTGCAAGAAAACATCATGCAAGATTGTCTTTTGAATCAAAGCCTAACGAAGGAACTAAAGTAAAAGTGGTATTTGCTTTAAGAATATAAAGCTAAATTATAAACTATGTACTATTAGAAAATAAGAAAATTAACTATTTATTGAACTTATTATTCAATTATTTTTCATAGACCCCGATACTTATCGGAGAGCCAATACTTAATTAAGGAAAGAAGACCCAAATGATTAGGAGAGTTATAGCATTACAAAGTTAATTGATGAAGGGGAGTAAAGAATTGAGGTAAGCAGGAATTACTTGTTAAAATAAAAAAGGCTTAAAAAGTATATAGATAAAAAATATGTAAAAGTTAAAGAAAAATAGTTGACATATGTATACAATTCCTGTATCATTATAGAAGTCGCTAGGCAAAGTAGCGACGAAATTTTTGGTGGTAATGCGCTTAAGGGAAACACCCGTTTCCATTCCGAACACGTAGGTTAAGACTTAAGCGGCCGATGGTACTTGTCGGGAGACTGACTGGGAGAGTAGGTGGCTGCCAAATTTATGGCCCATTGGTCAAGCGGTCAAGACACCGCCCTTTCACGGCGGTAACACGAGTTCGATTCTCGTATGGGTCATTATTTAAAATCTCAGTTAGGATTTCCTAACTGAGATTTTTTTGTATATGTAAATAGTATCTCTAATATAAAATATTAGTAATAGCAGAGGTAGCCTATCATTATTAAATCAGAAAGATAGTACTTTAATTATGAAGTGATTGATAGATTGGTAAAAGATATGAATACAGAATCAGTTAAAGCTCGTTTAAATATTAAGACAAATAGCTTCTTATATATTAATTATATATTAAGGAATTAAGAAAAGTAAAAAACTATAAATAAGGGGTTGACTTAAGTAAGGAAATACTGTATTATTAAACGAGTCAGCGGTTGAAAAACCAAAGGTAACAAATGAACTTTGAAAACAAAATAGTAACTATAAACCAGTCGATTCATTACGTCTCTAATAAGAGATGAGAATCAGTACAACTTGTACTAAGTAAAATAGTCAGTAGTAGAAATACTACACGGACAAACTTTTTTATGAGAGTTTGATCCTGGCTCAGGATGAACGCTGGCGGCGTGCTTAACACATGCAAGTCGAACGAAGTGATAGGAGCTTGCTCCTAGAACTTAGTGGCGGACGGGTGAGTAACGCGTGGGTAACCTGCCCTATGCAGGGGGATAACGTTTGGAAACGAACGCTAATACCGCATAAACTATCGGTAATCGCATGATTATTATAGTAAAGATTTTATCGGCATAGGATGGACCCGCGTTGGATTAGCTAGTTGGTGAGATAACAGCCCACCAAGGCGACGATCCATAGCCGGCCTGAGAGGGTGAACGGCCACATTGGGACTGAGACACGGCCCAAACTCCTACGGGAGGCAGCAGTGGGGAATATTGCACAATGGGCGCAAGCCTGATGCAGCGACGCCGCGTGAAGGAAGAAGGTCTTCGGATTGTAAACTTCTATCAGCAGGGAAGAAAAAATGACGGTACCTGACTAAGAAGCTCCGGCTAACTACGTGCCAGCAGCCGCGGTAATACGTAGGGAGCGAGCGTTATCCGGATTTACTGGGTGTAAAGGGTGCGTAGGCGGTTTGTTAAGTCAGAAGTGAAATTTAGGGGCTCAACCTCTAAGCTGCTTCTGAAACTGATGAACTAGAGTGTGGGAGAGGAAAGTGGAATTCCGAGTGTAGCGGTGAAATGCGTAGAGATTCGGAGGAACACCAGTAGCGAAGGCGGCTTTCTGGACCATAACTGACGCTGAGGCACGAAAGCGTGGGGAGCAAACAGGATTAGATACCCTGGTAGTCCACGCTGTAAACGATGAATGCTAGGTGTCGGGGCTTACGGGTCTCGGTGCCGAAGTTAACACATTAAGCATTCCACCTGGGAAGTACGATCGCAAGATTGAAACTCAAAGGAATTGACGGGGACCCGCACAAGCGGTGGAGCATGTGGTTTAATTCGAAGCAACGCGAAGAACCTTACCTAAACTTGACATCCTTTTGACTAGAGGGTAATGCCTCTTTCTCTAGCTTGCTAGAGCAGAAGTGACAGGTGGTGCATGGTTGTCGTCAGCTCGTGTCGTGAGATGTTGGGTTAAGTCCCGCAACGAGCGCAACCCCTATCTTTAGTAGCCAGCATTGAGTTGGGCACTCTAGAGAGACTGCCAGGGATAACTTGGAGGAAGGTGGGGATGACGTCAAATCATCATGCCCCTTATGTTTAGGGCTACACACGTGCTACAATGGCTGCTACAAAGGGAAGCGATCTCGCGAGAGTCAGCAAACCTCAAAAAAGCAGTCCCAGTTCGGATTGTAGTCTGCAACTCGACTACATGAAGTTGGAATCGCTAGTAATCGCGAATCAGAATGTCGCGGTGAATACGTTCCCGGGTCTTGTACACACCGCCCGTCACACCATGGGAGTTGGGGGGGCCCAACGCCGGTGACCCAACCCTTCGGGGAGGGAGCCGTCTAAGGCAAAACCAATAACTGGGGTGAAGTCGTAACAAGGTAGCCGTATCGGAAGGTGCGGCTGGATCACCTCCTTTCTAAGGATAGAAATCGAAGGTTTAATAGTTACTGTTTTGTTTTGAAAGTTTATGGAAAGCACTAAGCATTAAGCTTAGTGCTTTTTTGTTGCTTAAGAGTACGATAAAAAATGATTATAATTATTTGACTTTTGTAAATCCCATATTATATGTTAAGTATTATTTAGAAATAAATTTTATCATAACTATTAAGCATAGAGGAATGAGAAAAGGGCATTAAAACAAAAAAAAAATCAAATAAGTGTTGACTTATGTAATGTGATAGTGTAATATTATACAAGTCGTCAGCAGTAAGCAACGGCAAAATAAAGATTACTTAATAAGTGATCATCGTACTTTGAAAAACAAATACTACAACAATTATAGATTTGTAAGTTATAGCAATATAACTTGCGCCTAACGATAAACAGAGTTCTTAATGACAGATGTATGACTATGCAGATGGCATTTAGAAATCGTTATCCAAATGGATAAATGTACACGCATTGTATAATGCAAAAATGTTTGTCAGGGTGTAAAATCTACAATTTAACCGATAATAAATATTCTTTGTATTCAACGAAAGTTGATTAACAAGGCACAAACGACCGATTAACGAAAGTTAATCATTATAGGTCAAGCTACTAAGAGCGTAGAGTGGATGCCTTGGCACCGAGAGCCGATGAAGGACGTGATAAGCTGCGAAAAGCTACGGGGAGTTGCAAATAAACCTTGATCCGTAGATATCCGAATGGGGAAACCTGGCAGAGCAAACCTCTGTCATCCTATAGCCAATCCATAACTATAGGAAGGGAACGAAGGGAACTGAAACATCTAAGTACCTTCAGGAGGAGAAAGAAACATCGATTTCCTAAGTAGCGGCGAGCGAAAGGGAAACAGGCCAAACCAGATTACTTGTAATCTGGGGTTGAGGACTGCGTCATGGCAAGACTGCGGATAGCTGAAGAGTCTGGAAAGTCTCATCAAAGAGGGTGATAATCCCGTAAGCGAAATCCAAGTGAAGCCTAGCAGTATCCAGAGTACCACGAGACACGAGAAACCTTGTGGGAAGCCGGGGGGACCACCCCCCAAGCCTAAATACTCCTCGGTGACCGATAGCGCATAGTACTGTGAAGGAAAGGTGAAAAGAACCCCGGGAGGGGAGTGAAAGAGAACCTGAAACTCTATGTTTACAAGCAGTGGAAGCGCCATATGATGCGCAACCGCGTACTTTTTGTAGAACGGTCCGGCGAGTTACTAGCTGTGGCAAGGTTAAGTACCAGGAGGTACGAAGCCGAAGGGAAACCAAGTCTGAATAGGGCGCCAAAATAGTCATTGTTAGTAGACCCGAAACCGGGTGACCTACCCATGTGCAGGATGAAGTTACCGTAAAAGGTAATGGAGGTCCGAACTCACATCTGTTGAAAAAGGTGGAGATGACGTGTGGGTAGCGGAGAAATTCCAATCGAACCCGGAGATAGCTGGTTCTCCTCGAAATAGCTTTAGGGCTAGCGTTGATAGGAGTCTAATGGAGGTAAAGCACTGAATTGCCTAGGGGGCCCACAAGCTTACCGAAGCATATCAAACTAAGAATGCCATCAAGATACCGTCAGCAGTCAGACTACGAGTGATAAGACACGTGGTCAAAAGGAAAACAGTCCAGACCATCAGCTAAGGTCCCCAAGTGTGTGTTAAGTGGAAAAGGATGTGAGATTTCGAAGACAACTAGGATGTTGGCTTAGAAGCAGCCACTCATTCAAAGAGTGCGTAATAGCTCACTAGTCGAGAGATCTTGCGCCGAAAATGTCCGGGGCTAAAACACACCACCGAAGCTATGGAATTCACAATAGTGGATTGGTAGAGGAGCGTTGTAACGACGCAGAAGCAGTACCGTAAGGAGCTGTGGAGTAATTACAAGTGAGAATGCCGGAATGAGTAGCGAGATACAAGTGAGAATCTTGTAGGCCGAATATCCAAGGTTTCCAGAGTAAAGCTGATCTGCTCTGGGTAAGTCGGGACCTAAGGCGAGGACGAAAGTCGTAGTCGATGGACAACTGGTTCATATTCCAGTACTACCTATTATCAGAACTGCAGGGACGCAGGAGGATAAGCAAACCCAGGAATGGTATCCTGGGCCAAGCACAAAGTCGCACCTAACAGGCAAATCCGTTAGGCGAGGATGAAGTGTGATGGGGATCGAAATAAAAGTAGAGAAGTTGCTGAATCCACACTGCCGAGAAAAGCTGCTATTGCGTGATAGGTACCCGTACCGTAAACCGACACAGGTGGATGAGGAGAGAATCCTAAGGCCGACGGGAGAAGCGTTGTTAAGGAACTCGGCAAAATGACCCCGTAACTTAGGGAGAAGGGGTGCCTACTTAGGTAGGCCGCAGAGAATAGGCCCAAGCAACTGTTTAACAAAAACACAGGTCTTTGCTAAACCGAAAGGTGATGTATAAGGGCTGACGCCTGCCCGGTGCTGGAAGGTTAAGGGGAGAGGTTAGTCTAAGGACGAAGCTTTGAACTTAAGCCCCAGTAAACGGCGGCCGTAACTATAACGGTCCTAAGGTAGCGAAATTCCTTGTCAGGTAAGTTCTGACCCGCACGAAAGGCGTAATGATTTGGGCACTGTCTCGACAGCGCACCCGGTGAAATTGTAGTACCAGTGAAGATGCTGGTTACCCGCGACAGGACGGAAAGACCCCGTGGAGCTTTACTGTAGCTTGATACTGAGGTTGGGTATTACATGTACAGGATAGGAGGGAGACTGAGAAATCTGGACGCCAGTCTAGGTGGAGTCGCCGGTGGGATACCTCTCTTGTAATACTTAACTTCTAACCATGGCCCGTTACCCGGGTCTGGGACAATGTCAGGTGGACAGTTTGACTGGGGCGGTCGCCTCCTAAAGAGTAACGGAGGCGCTCAAAGGTAACCTCAGAATGGTCGGAAACCATTCGAAGAGTGCAAAGGCATAAGGTTGCTTGACTGCGACACCGACGGGTGGAGCAGGTACGAAAGTAGGACTTAGTGATCCGGTGGTATGAAAGTGGGATTGCCATCGCTCAACGGATAAAAGCTACCCCGGGGATAACAGGCTTATCTCCCCCAAGAGTTCACATCGACGGGGAGGTTTGGCACCTCGATGTCGGCTCATCGCATCCTGGAGCTGAAGCAGGTTCCAAGGGTTGGGCTGTTCGCCCATTAAAGCGGTACGCGAGCTGGGTTCAGAACGTCGTGAGACAGTTCGGTCCCTATCCGTCGTGGGCGCAGGAAATTTGAGTGGAGCTGTCCTTAGTACGAGAGGACCGGGATGGACGGACCACTGGTGCATCTGTTGTCATACCAATGGCATAGCAGAGTAGCCAAGTCTGGATCTGATAAACGCTGAAGGCATCTAAGCGTGAAGCAGACCACAAGATAAGATTTCCCATCCGAAAGGAGTAAGACCCCTTAGAGACTATGAGGTAGATAGGTTGGAGCTGTAAGTGTAGTAATACATTGAGGTGACCAATACTAACGGTTCGAGGGTTTGACCTAGATAAAACGGTTAAACAAGTTGTAGTATTTGTTTTTGAAGGTACGAGAGAACAAAGCACCCGAGAGGGTGTTTTTTGTGTTTAAATACTTATATATAATGTATGTAGGATATGTAAAATAATACAGGTTATCTATAAAGGCAATAGATAAGGTTTTAGTAACCGATATAATTTGGATTACTCCATTATTGAACCTTTTAGCTATAAGATATTTAGAGTTCAAAGAGAATAAATTAACATTATTACAGAAATAGATTAATCAGTAGACATAAAGCAAGAGGAAAATATATAATATTAGAAGGAAATATAGCTAAGATCAAACCAGTCATTAGGATAACAAATAAAGATTAAAAAGCAGATAAGGATAAGATTATGAGCTCAAATATGTGAGGAAAAGCCTGTTTTTTTGAGAAATTAGTAATAAACACTTGACTTAAAGCTAGAAATAAGGTATTATTCTTAAGCAGTCAATTTTACGGGTCACTAGCTCAGTCGGTAGAGCACTTGACTTTTAATCAAGTTGTCCCGGGTTCGATTCCCGGGTGGCTCATTTTGACGTGCGGGTGTAGTTCAATGGTAGAACTTCAGCCTTCCAAGCTGACTACGTGGGTTCGATTCCCATCACCCGCTTTATATGTATCCATAGCTCAGCTGGATAGAGCAACGCCCTTCTAAGGCGTGGGTCCGGGGTTCGAATCCCTGTGGATACGTATTTTAGCTTACAATCAGAAGAGGTCACTATTTTAGTTATTGAAAACTAAAATAGTGACCTCTTTTGGTGTTTATAAATAAGTCTTTTCCATTTTAAATTAAGTGGGTTGATACGGACGTGCCTATATTTATACAAACAGATCAAGAATATGAAGATATCTTTAGAGTGATGGATAGATATAGCAAGATAGAGATGCGGTATATTATATATCTACATAGAAAATAGATTCTCTAATAAAAGTAAAGTGATATTAAGAAGGCATATTATGAAAGAAATAGAATAGATATTTTTAAATGTCTGTAAGTGTTTTAAAACTAAAAAGCTTTTGGTTTTAAAACAAGTAAGATGAGGAGGAATGACCCTATATAATTATTGGAAGGGTCTAAGAATAGAGATAGAAATATGGATTTAAAGTGATGTATTCAAAGTGATGTATTCAAGCTAGATAGAATATTCTATAATAGTAGTAACTAAATTAACTTAAAAGGGGGATTTAATCATGAAAGTATTATTAGTGAATGGTAGCCCAAAAGCAAAGGGTTGTACTTATACTGCACTTTGTGAAGTAGCGGGAGCGTTAGAGAAAAATGGGATTAAAACTGAAATTTTTCATGTAGGGACAGAAGCTATTCGTGGCTGTATGGGGTGTGGTGCCTGTAGAAAATTAGATGGCAAATGCATTTATCAGGATAGTGTTAATGTCTTTTTAGAAAAAGCTAAGACAACAGATGGATTTATATTTGGTTCTCCTGTACATTATGCAGCAGCATCAGGCGTATTAACCTCATTTTTAGACCGTGCTTTTTATGCAGGGAAACCTATTTTTGAATACAAACCAGGAGCTGCTATTGCAAGCTGTAGACGTAGTGGTGCAACAGCCACTTTTGATCAACTTAATAAGTATTTTACAATCGCTAATATGCCGGTGATATCTTCTAGCTACTGGAATATGGTACATGGAACAAATCCAGACGAAGTAAAACAAGATCTAGAAGGTATGCAAATTATGAGAAATCTAGGTAATAACATGGCATGGATCTTAAAAGCTATCGAGGCTGGCAAAAAGGTAGGTATTAACATCCCAGAAAGAGAAGAAAAAGTAACAACAAGCTTTATCAGATAACATAAAAATAACATGCTCCGCAAGAGGCTATTGCCCTAATCATTAGGACGATGGTCTTTTATTTTGTTTGTAGAACGGTACTGAAGCAATACATAAAGCTTTATTATGGTATAGAGTTGAGTATCCGTAAGTAATAAAGAAATAAAAATGAAGAAAGATAGATATGGTATAGAGAAGGAAATGTGAATGGAAGAAATGAGTAGGTACAAAGTTGCTTCTGCAATAGTGGTTAGATGATTACAGCATCTTTATATTTTTTTAATGTTAATAAAGAAATAATTATATTTGGAATTATTCTGGGAAAAACGAGCTACAATATAAAAATAATAATAAAGATATATAGGGGGATTAGAAATTGAAATTAATTAAAAAAGCAAGACAAAAAATGAATTTAGTGCTATTAGCTGTTGTTATGACTTTTTCTTCAGTACAACTTATAGCGGCTGAGCAGACAACAGTAGTAGCTAACAAGCAGGTAAGAATTCAGGATGATTTTTATACAGCCGTGAATGAAAAGTGGTTACAAGAAGCTGTGATTAAACCTGGTTATCCGTCTGTTTCAACTTTTGGAGAACTTGAAGATAAATGTAGAGTTCAAATAGATGCCATTTTCAAACAACTATTTGAAAATCAGAGTCAGTATAAAGCTAATAGTACCGAAAGGAAAATGATTAACTTATATAACAATTACTTAAATGTAGAAGCAAGAAATAAAACAGGTATCACACCTATTAAATCTTATATGGATGAAATTAAATCAGCTAAAGATCTTTTTGGGATTACAAAGTTACTTAACAACTTAAGAATTCAACAAAATACAGGGTTACTTAATGTAGGTGTAGGAGCAGATTTAAAGGATAGTACCACAAACTGTGTTTATATTAATTCTACAGGTTTAATCTTAAGTAACTCTGATTACTATACCAAAGATACAGAAATGGCTAAGACAATGAAAACAGCAATAAATACGTATTTGAATAAGATAGCAGTCTTATATGGTTATTCAGAAACGGAAGCAAAAAAGAAAGTTGATAATGCTTTTAAACTAGATAGCATGTTAGCACCTTCGATTATTGGTCAAGATGAGGTTACAGTTGATCCTAATATCTATGACAGGATTTATAATGTCTATACTTTAGAACAGCTAGACCAATTAGCACCAAACCTTAAGCCATCTACTATGTTAAAAAACATGGGACTTGATAAGGCTACTAAGATAATTCTTCAAGAACCAGAATGGCTGAAGGCCCTCGATAAGATTTATACAAAAGAAAATGTAAATATCATTAAAGATGCTTTAGAAATAAGATTTTTATACTCAACAGCTACACTCTTAGGAGAGAAGTTTGAAAATGCTAATAAGGAACTTGCAGCTACTTTATATGGTGTTGAAGGAGAGACTTCTAGAGAAGAGCAAGCACTAAATGTTATTAGTGGAATATTCTCAGATGAAATC
Source organism: Cellulosilyticum sp. WCF-2 (assembly GCF_003990395.1). Classification (NCBI taxonomy): domain Bacteria; kingdom Bacillati; phylum Bacillota; class Clostridia; order Lachnospirales; family Cellulosilyticaceae; genus Cellulosilyticum; species Cellulosilyticum sp. WCF-2. The sequence goes on from NZ_CP034675.1 coordinate 820,842, forward strand.
GGTAAACTCTATGTAGAGAAAACTTTTTCTAAAGAAGAAAAGGAAGATGTTGAAGCTTTAGTAAAAGAAATCATTGCAAATTATAAAGAAAAGCTTCAAAAAGTAGAATGGATGAGCCCTGAAACAAAAGCAAATGCTATTAAAAAGCTAGATACCATGACTATTAAAATTGGTTATCCAGATAAATGGATGGATTATACTGACCTTGATATTAAATCCATTGAAGAAGGAAGTTCTTTAGTAGAAAATGTATTTAATATTGCAGACTGGTCTTTTGCAAAGCAGGTACAGAGCTTAAATCAGCCAGTAGATAAGACAACGTTCTTAATATCACCACAAACCGTTAATGCTTGCTATAACCCAAGTGCTAATGATATTACATTCCCAGCAGCTATTCTGGAAGTACCTTATTATGATATTCATCAAAGTAGAGAAGCTAACCTAGGTGGTATTGGAGCAGTTATTGCTCATGAAATAAGCCATGCTTTTGATACAAATGGGTCTCATTTTGATGAAAAAGGAAATGTGGCTAACTGGTGGACTGAACAAGACTATACTAAATTTGAAGAAAACACTAAAAAGGTAAGAAGTTTTTATAGCCAAATAGAAGTTCTGCCAGGGCAAAAGGTAAATGGAGATTTGACAGTATCTGAAAATATTGCAGATATCACAGCTATTTCGTGTATGTTAGACATTTTAAATAAAGAAAAAAACCCAGATTACAAGGCTTTCTTTGAGTCTTGGGCAAAGGTGTGGCGTATTAAATCATCAGAAGCATATACTGAACAATTATTGCAATTAGATGCTCATTCACCAGGTAAAGTAAGAGCTAATGCAGTTGTACAGCAATTTGAAGAGTTCTACGAAGCTTATGATGTAAAAGAAGGTGATGATATGTACGTTAAACCAGAAGATAGATTAAAGATTTATTAAATAGAGATAAGAGGAGCTAGGCACAGCTCCTCTTATTTTTTCTTAAGCTTCTTCCATAGTAGTGCAATACCAACGGCCCAGAAGAAGAGAGAAATAATAAAAATTATAAAACTGCTAGTATTAAATTGCTTTAAGCAAATGTAATCAAAGAATGCAAGAAGAATAAACCAAACAATAAAAATACCATAATCATAAATAAGATAAGTAATGCTAGCCATTTTAGTAAGAATAGATTGTGCTTTTATTAGTTGAGTTTTACGATTAGTCAAAGTAGCTGATAATTCCAAGGGGTCAATTTTGGCTATTTTAAGTTCTAAAAAGTAAAGTATCAGTAAAATGATACTACGAAGAAACACAACCAAAAGACATAGGATAAGAAAAGCCATTATGATACGAGTTGTTAAATCACGATCACTTATAAAAATATAAAGTGTAAAACCTAGACCGATAGAGCTTGTAAGAATTTCAAATAGCAAATAAAAAGTATTAACTCCAGCTGTCACTTTTTGCCCAGCATTTCTGCTTCTTGGACTAAGCATAAGCCATGCCTCCTCTTAAATAAAATCACTAAAAGATACATTCCAACTTTAGTTTAGCACAAGAAAGGGAGAGGAGACGTTAAGGTTTTGTGAGAATTAAAAGAAAAATAAAAAAATAAAATAGGTGTTGACATATGTAATAAAATCTTATATACTAAACAAGTCGTCAGGTGGCGACAATATTTCTGGTGATGATGCGCTTAGGGGAAACACCCGTTTCCATTCCGAACACGTAGGTTAAGACCTAAGCGGCTGATGGTACTTGTCGGGAGACTGACTGGGAGAGTAAGTGGTTGCCAGATTTATGCGCGAGTGGCTCAGTTGGTAGAGCATCTCCTTGCCAAGGAGAGGGTCGCGGGTTCGAGTCCCGTCTCGCGCTCTTATAATTCGAAAGCCCTTAGATTAATTAATCTAAGGGCTTTTTCGTGTTTAGAGACTTACATCCATGAATATACCTGATGAAACTAAACCATAGTAATAATTTCTCAGAGATAGTTGATTCTTGGACATAGCTAAGAAGTTAGTATAGCTAATGTCATCCTCAGAAGAAATACCTGTACTTGAGGTTAGCTTTTTATTTTGCTCTTTGAGTAAGGCAGATTTAGAAGAATTTTGAGCCATTTGAGTGCTAACATCACTTCTGCTTGTAAGGCTACTAAGAGCGCGATTGGTAGTAGTAGCATTAGTAGTTAAGGAAGTTTTAAGACGGTCTGCATTAAGGCTTAAGGTACCATCTGTATTTTGAGTGACTCCTATACTACTTAAAGCGGAGCCGCCTGCAAGACTTACAGCAGATAAAGAACTTTTTAGCTGATTAAGACGATAGGTATTAGTACTAGAATTATCTTCTAAAAATTGAGTAGTATTATTGTAGGCATCTACGTATTTTTGAGTGGCTGAAACAATAGAGTTTATGTCGGACGTATTTTCTTTAAGAGAAGATTTTAAGCTAGAGGAAGCCTTCTCTAAGCTACTATAGGAACTATCGAAATTTGAAAGAAAACTAGTTCCTTTGATAGTATCCGTACTTGAAGCCGTACTATTATTACTATATTTATTCGCAATAGTATATTTATTAATAGTGTTATAATAGTTTGCCTTAGTAAAAAGAGAAGTCAACGCATTAGAGCTACTAGAGGTACTGTTAAAAAGATTACTAGAATAGCTATTTAAATAGTTCATAGAATTAAAGCTAGATATATTCATATGTGTCACCTCCTTTCAATATATATATCGTATGATATAAAAAATAAATCACCTAAATATTAAAAAAGAAGCCACTTATAATAAAGTAGCTTCTTTTCCTTATTTTTAGAAAGCCTTATTTAGTTGCCCAAATACCATTTTGAAGGATCATATTACTGATAGAGATAGGATAACCTTCTTGACCTGAACCAGGAACTTGGGTATTAGAGCCATTATTAAAGATAACTCTCTTATTCGCCCAGTCTTGTGTGATTTCATAGCTATAGATACTATTACCTTCATTCTTCATAGGGACACCAGGCCATTTAGCGACTTCTTGGATAGAGCTAGTACTCTTTTCATCATAAACATAGATATATACATTACTCCAGTTATAACTAGAGTTATCAAAGTAAGCAATAGTCTTCGTAGAAGGAATTTCGATAGGGTCATAAGTAGTCCAAGCATTATTTTGATAAATCTGGATACTTGTCAAAGCAAATCCTTTTTGACCAGAACCAGGTATTTGAGCAGAAGTATTACCGTTATTAAAGATAACTCTAGCATCTGTCCAATCAGTAGTTAAAGTATATTCATATAAATTATTACCTTTACTATTCATAGGTACGCCAGGCCATTTAGCAACTTCTTTTACAGTACTTCCACTTTCGTCATACACATACACATAGACGTTGTTCCAGTTAAAAGTCGAGTTATCAAAATAAGCTACTCTGTTAGCTGGAATAGGAGGTGTTACTTTAGCTGTAATGGTAATACTATAGTCTGTAGAATTATTATTATCCCAAGTACTTCCGCCGTTATTAAATACTAAATCAAGATTTGTGGTAGCGCCAGAAGGAACAGTTAAAGTAAAGCTCCATTTATTAGAGCCAAGACTGGTCATACTTTCGGTTTTAGCACCTTTCCAACCATCATATCCCCAATGAATATTTACTTTACTAGCGCCATTTAAAACAGTGTTAGAGGCATCGTAAGTAATGGTAGCTTGACTAGATACTACAGGTGTTTCTGGGTTACAAGTAACAGCTTTGGTAGTAGGAGGGATAATAATACCACCGTTATCATATAAAACAATAATACGATTACTAGGAACAAAGCCTGAGATTTTACCACCTGAAACAGTATAGCTTTGGCCAGAACCACCTTTATCAGTATAAGTACCACTAGCTAAATTAGTTGGTGCATTATTTAAATTAAAACCAGAGCCTTCATTAACGAATGCGATACCTTTAGTACCACGATCGATTTGCATACAAGTGTTACCATTTGGATAGCGAAGGTATTCGTTCTGCCCAATCATAGCGTTATGGAACCAGTTAACAGCTTTTACTTGATCATTATTCCAATCGTTAGTTCCCATAGAACCAATTGAACCTGTTCTTCTTGAAAGATACATAGGAGTTACATTAGCTCTAGCAGCTAAAATACCCCAAGCAAAAGTGCGCTGTTCATCAGTGATATTAGATTCGTTATGCTCATAGTTATCATGGTTTTCTACATAAGAAACACGTGTGCCAGTAGGAAGAGTATTAATATCCCAGCTTTGTGCAGCAGGTAGGTTATAATTCCTAACGGCATCTCTTAAAGTTTTACCATAATAATGGTCAGTTACACTCATAAAGCTAGCATAACCTCCAATATTATCAGCATTGCTATTAGCTTCATCTAGAGCTTCGCCATAGATAAATAAATTGTTTTTATTATTTAAATTACCTAAGACATTAGTCCAATAGTTACCAGCCCAGCTCTTACCAGCATCTTCGCCAACATTGGTTTCAATATGTTTAACAGCATCAAATCTAAAACCATCAGCACCAGAAGCAATACAGTCATTTAAAAAGTTAATAGCTTTTTGTTGTATTGCAGGATGCTGGGTATTTAAATCAGGCATACCTATGCCACCCTGAGTAGTACGGTACCTATCCTTGTAATCCGGTGTACTGTTTTGACCAACATGATGGTAGTAGTCCCAATTTTTAAATTCATCTACTACTTGAGAAGACCATTCATCTTCACGTCCCTTACCATTGTTAGCCATATGGTTCATAACTGCATCTACGATAATATCAATACCATATTTTTCAGCTTCTGAACAAAGCGCTTTAAAATCATCTCTTGAGCCTAATGGATTACCTATTGCTTGATTAGTTGGTTGGTATAATGCCCACCATTCTGTTCCTCGAATACAGCCTTGGATAGGAGAAACCTGAACAGCTTTATAACCAGCTGCAGCTAATTCAGGCAATTTACTTTTAATATTGTTGAAGGACCACATATGCATTTGAATAATGATACCATCTTTAGTTTTGATGTTGTTTAAATTAGGTGTTTGCGTAGTAGCATAAATAACAGCTTCATTGAAAGCTATGGTAGGTATAACAGAAAATGCTATACCTAAGGCACCTAAAAAGGCAGCCAATTTTTTAGTAAAAAACTTTTTCTTCACTTTTATTCCCCCTGTTTTTTAGATAGTTATCTTTTTAATCTAATCTTTTGCCCTAGAAAGCTATATGAAATAATACACCTCCTTTGTTAAAAAATGAAAAGCATATACCTAGGTAATGTATAATCTACAGATCTTCTAGTTAAATATAAATAGAAAATCATGTATTCAAAAAGTAACAATGCCGGGAACGTTACCAAAAATTATCAAAATAATAGTTTAAGAAAAGTGAAGTAGTAAGAGGAAATTGAGATGTAAAAGGTTTTGAGATAAGCAGTTAAAACTAGTAAAATGAAGATTGATAAGAAAGTAAAGAGAAATAGCAAAAGCTATCAAAAAATGCTGCATAATTATTAGAAAATTATATTATATTTAATTAATATATTCAACTATAAATTTATAAAAATTAAAATAAGTAACAAATTATTACATAAATGCAAGATATTAAAAGTAATCAAGATCAAATATTCTAAAATGTATTTACAAATATAAGATAAGTATATATACTAATGTTAATTTAATATATTAAAAACTAAGAAAAGGAATAGTAGCTACTGGATAAATGTCAGAGACCTGTTGGCTGGTGTGAAACAGGATTTAGAAAATAGTGAACTCGCCTTGGAGTTGCTGACTGAACAAAGTAGGTCTAGACGGAGGCCCACCGTTAAAAGGGATAGATATCGGTAGAAACCTGTATCAATGAAACACCTAAGAGTGGTATAGCAGATTACACTTCTGTCTCTTTTGAGATAGGAGTTTTTTATTTTTCTACCTGTATTAAAAAAGTGCACATTTTAATGTGAAAAAGAGTGGTACCGCGGAAAGCCTCCTTTCGTCTCTTACAAGCAATTAGCTTGAGATGAAAGGGGGCTTATTTCTATTATAAAGGAGTGACATATATGTCAAGAAAAATCTATGTATTAGACACCACTTTAAGAGATGGAGAACAGGTACCGGGAGCAAAGTTGAATTTAAATGAGAAGTTAGAGATTGCGAGACAATTAGTAAAATTAAAGGTAGATATGATGGAGGTAGGTTTTCCATCCTCCTCAAAGGGAGATTTTGAGGCTGTTAAAGCTATTGGTCAAATAGCAGGTAAAGATGTGATGGTAACAGGACTTGGTAGAGCAGTAAAATCAGATATTGATGCCATTTATGAAAGTCTTAGAGGAGCAGCAAATCCAATGATTCATATTGTACTAGGGTCTTCCAATGTGCATATGGAAAAGAAATTTAGTAAGTCACCCACTCAAGTACTAGAAATGGGCGTAGAAGCGGTAAAATATGCTAAAAGTTTGATGCCACAGGTACAGTACTCTTTAGAAGATGCTAGTAGGTCTGACTTCGAATATATGTGGAAAACTATAGAGGCTGTAGTTAAGGCAGGAGCAACTATTATTAATGTTCCTGATACTGTGGGCTTTGCTGTTCCAGAAGAGTTTGGAAAGCTGATTTGTAAAATCAATGACCGTTTGATGAATCTTAACCCCAATGTTATTTTGAGTGTACACTGCCATAATGATACAGGGCTTGCTACAGCTAACACTTTAGCAGCTATTAGAAATGGTGCAAACAAAGTTGAATGTACCATTAATGGAATAGGAGAGAGAGCTGGTAACACTTCTTTAGAAGAAGTCGTCATGGGGATTAAACTTCATCCAAAATACTATAGAGGTGAAACTAATATTAATATAGAAGAGATTTATAAAACTTCAAGAATGGTAAGTGCCATTATGGGATTAGATGTTCAAGTTAATAAAGCAATTACAGGGGAAAATGCTTTTGCCCATTCTTCAGGTATTCATCAAGACGGACTACTTAAATCAAAAGAAGTCTATGAAATTATCACTCCAGAAGAAGTAGGTGCACCTCCTATGGAGATTGTATTAACCGCACGTTCTGGTAAGCATGCTTTTAGCTATGTGACTAAAAAGTTAGGCTATAATATACCAGAAATAATAGAGCCTGAAGTTTATAAAAGTTTCCTTACTATGGCAGATCAAAAGAAAGAAGTCTACGATAGCGATGTGATGACTTTGTTAGAAAGCTATACTGAAATTACTAATAATAAAGAGATAAAATTATGGCAGCTTAAGGAGTTTCAAGTAACTGCTTCAAGTCAGATGCAAGTTGCCACTGTTAAGCTTCAAAAGTCGGAGAAAATGATTACAAGAAGTGAAAGCGGAGAAGGCGCTGTAGATGCACTTTATAGTGCTATTATAAAAGCAGTAGATCAAAGCATAGATTTAATGGAATATCGCATCCATAATCTGGGAAGAGGTAAAGAAAGTCTTGGAAAAGTTGTTGTGCAAATTAAGCACGAAGGAAAGCTTTATCAAGGAAAAGCAATTGAAAAAGATGTAATGAAAGCAAGCGGTATTGCACTCATCAATGCTATTAATAAGACACTATTAGATTCAACTAAGTAATAGATTAACTAGGACTATCATCAATTAATATGATAGTCCTAGTATTTTTAGAATAAAATGTTGATAAATAAAAGTAAAAGTCATAGGAGAAATAACAAGATGATAAAAGGAATATGACATCTTATGTCAAATGTGTTGAGGTAAATAATGAGCAACTATAAGATAAAAGTGCAGATTACATAGGAGGGGATATAAATGAAAAAAGTGAATAGGTTATTAATTATGGGGCTTAGCATAAGTATGGGAACAGGAATGATTTATGCCACAGATATAACTAGCTTAGAAGAACAGCAGTATACTATACAAGGCGAGTATGCCACTCAAAGCTATGTAACTAGAGACCCAGTATATGATTTAAATGATTCATCAGTTAACAGAGCAGAATCAGAACATTTTCAAATCATTTGGGGAAATGGCGATACAACAGGAACAGTAAACAGACAATTTGTTTTAGGAAACCTAGAGAATTTAGAAAACATAAGGACATTTTATTTGGATAAACTAGGAATGGGTGATCCGGCTACATCAACTAGTACTTATTTTGGAAATACTAAATATAAAACAAATGTTTATATTGCAGCAACTGGACTAGAGAAGATAGAAACAGATTGGGCATATATGTCTGTAGATAAAGACGGATTTGGGTATGTAGTTATGGCACCAGGAGCTATGAGAGTTGATCCACCAAGTTGGGTAGTGCCTCATGAATATGCTCATGTTGTAACCTATCACCAGGGAGGAAACATACCTGGTGAATGGTATGAATCAATAGCTAATTGGTATAGAGATCAGTACTTAGGAAGTGAGTATTATAAGTATGGTAATAATGTATATGGACCTGCTTCTGATTTCTTTGCACCAGTTGTGTTAAATTCAAATTTATATTTTCCACATCTAAAAAATTGGTATGATGATTGGGCAATCCTACTTTATATAACAGAAAATCCAGATCAAGTAGATGGATTAGGACTGGAGCTAATGCAGAAATTAGTTCATAATAACCAATCCGGAAATATGTTCGAAGTTCTAGAAAAATTATCAGGTCAACCCATTAAAGACATATTGGGGTATTATGCAAGAAGAATGGTGACAATGGATTATAAAAGGCAGGATAGTTATTTGTCTTTCTTGAATCAATTATTAGAAGAAAGTAGTAATAGAAGTAAAATTTATACTACATTACAGCAAGAATCAGATGGCTGGTTACATGTATCAGATGAAAGAGCACCTCAGCAAGGTGGATATAATATTGTACCACTAAGTGTAGATCTATCTAAAAAAGTGGTAGAAGTTGATTTTAAAGGCAAAGAAGGTATTGAAGGAGCTGACTGGAGAGTAAGTATAGTGGCCAAAACAAAGTCAGGAGAAACAAGATATTCAACAATGTGGAGTAATGGCATCAATAACTTGAACTTACAAGGTGATGAATCAGAGATATACCTAGTTGTTTGTGCTACACCAGATAAGATGAATGACTTAGAAGTGTTTAATGAAAATGCTACAGGAACAAAATATCCATATGCGGTGAAAGTTGCTGCAAAAGATAGGACAGATGTAGAAGAAGGTGATAAAACAGGGCTTTCTTTATCTGTAAAAAATACCAGTGGGGCTATAACTAGTACAATTGCTCAAAAATATCAAGTAACTGCAAGTGATGAAAAACAATATGATCTTTCCAAGTTAACTATCAGGTATTACTACACAGCAGAGTCAGCAGAGGTGCAAACCGTTTCTAATGACCATTCAGCAATAAGTTATAATGTTGCACCTTGGTATGTAGATACAACCAGTTTGACTAAAGCAAAATCTATTGCTATAACATCTTCTGAAGACGCAGACCATTATATAGAAATTAGTTTTAACACTATGGAAATATACTTAAATAGACAAAGTATCTTAAGTGTAGATTCCAGATTGTACAACCAAAATTGGAGTAATTATAATCAGGTCAACGATTACTCATACAATAAGGGCCCTGCATTATTTTATGAAGGAAAGCTTATAAGTGGGAGCGTACCAAGATAAATAACTATTAAAAAGAAAAATACAAATAGATAAGCATAAAATTTAATGAAAAGCATAAACTAAATTTATTCTTAATCCTTTAATATGATGGATTTTAAGGGGTTAAGAATAAATGTGTAGAAGGAAAGAAAAAAATATAAAAAAAGAGTTGACGTATGTAACAATATGGTGTAACATAGTAAAAGTCAGCGGCGAGGAAACAAAGAAACAAACGCAGCAAATAATAATGAGGCCCATTGGTCAAGCGGTCAAGACACCGCCCTTTCACGGCGGTAACACGAGTTCGATTCTCGTATGGGTCATTGTTAGTTTATCTAACAAAAGCCGGGGTGTGGCTCAGTTTGGCTAGAGCGCCTGATTTGGGTTCAGGAGGCCGCAGGTTCGAGTCCTGTCACCCCGATTATCTAAAACGACTTCCTTAGAAGTAGGCTTTTAGATCTAATGTGGGTCACTAGCTCAGTCGGTAGAGCACTTGACTTTTAATCAAGTTGTCCCGGGTTCGATTCCCGGGTGGCTCACTTTTTTATATGGCCCAGTGGTACAGTTGGTTAGCACGCCGCCCTGTCACGGCGGAGGTCGAGGGTTCGAGTCCCTTCTGGGTCGTTTAAGTGATTTTTAATTGCTTAATTTTTTAACAAGTGGTAATATTACCATTATAAGGTCGCTTAGCTCAGCTGGGAGAGCACCTGCCTTACAAGCAGGGGGTCATAGGTTCGAGCCCTATAGCGACCATTAATGTGCCCGAGTGGCGGAACTGGCAGACGCACAGGACTTAAAATCCTGCGAGCTAACCCTCGTACCGGTTCGATTCCGGTCTCGGGCATATTTAAATAATTAAAGTGTGATTATATAATTGGATTGTTCAAAAGCTGGTAGATGAAGGCCGATGTGGCTCAATTCTAGCGCAGATACCAAAGGTATCAAGAGGATTGCTAATTGGTGCACACGTATAGAAGACTAACCTAGCCAAGGACTAGTGTCGTCAATGATTTCAATTATATTATGAATATGCCGACGTGGCTCAATTGGCAGAGCAGCTGACTTGTAATCAGCAGGTTATCGGTTCGAGTCCGATCGTCGGCTTTACAAAATGAATATTTTGTATCTATGGAGGGATTCCCGAGCGGCCAAAGGGGGCAGACTGTAAATCTGTTGCGATAGCTTCGAAGGTTCGAATCCTTCTCCCTCCATAACCTATATCGCGGGATGGAGCAGCTAGGTAGCTCGTCGGGCTCATAACCCGAAGGTCATAGGTTCAAATCCTGTTCCCGCTACCATAAGATTAGCGCGAACTTGGCGCTAATACATGCCCAGATAGCTCAGTCGGTAGAGCAGAGGACTGAAAATCCTCGTGTCGCTGGTTCGATTCCGGCTCTGGGCATTTAAGAAAAGGTACTCTTTAACTAAGAAAGCTTAGTTGGGGGGTATTTTTTTATTGTTAAATTTAGATTTCAAAATATTTCGTTTAGTTGATAGTAATGTTACAGAATGAATATTTAATAGTCAGCCTTGATATGAGTGTATATACTTGATAATGTGAAGCTTCAAATAAAAAATCTATCCACTCAAGTTAAGGAGGTCATACTATATGAATATAAATAGCATACTAGGAAACATAATAGATGGCGTTTATAACGGACCTTCTATTAACCAAAGAGAAAAAATATATAATGATATTAATGCAGAAATAGTTGTAATAGCAACAGTATTACCAGAAAAAACAACTATCAAACTTAGCGAAGTATCTGGATTTACAGAAGCAAAATTACAAATCACAGGTATTATAGCTGGAGAAGTAAATAAACAGGAAATTATCAAAGTACAAGAACCTTATATGGAAAGTAGCTATAGAGGTAGAGCTTGTATGATTGTTGAAGGTGGTTATGAACCTGTAATGGTTGATAAAGAATACATTTTTTATCTTAATAGCATAAAAGAAGTAAATGAAAATGGTAAAGTGAGCTATAAGATTAGAAAAAAGATCCCCCTAAAAAATATTTAAATAAAGCTTGTTGTAAAAAAGGACTGTTACAATAAACAGTCCTTTTTGCGTGCAAATTTATGTAGTGTAAAACTATCAAGGGGTTTCATGAAATCTTAATAGTAAAAAGTATTTAATAAATAATTATAGTGAACATATAGACTATATCTTTTGATAAATAGATTTTAAGCATTATAATAGAACATAGTAGGTGTATATAAATAAAATATTTATAAACAATTTTAAACTAAGGTAATTACGGTATATGATAAAAGTAGAAAATGGAGAATGGGCATAGAGAGGGTGAGATATAGATGCTTGGACGTTTATTAATAGTAGAAGACGATGAGCAAATTGCAGATATTTTAAGAGAATATCTAATGAATAAAGGCTATGAGGTGAACTGGGCTTCTACAGGGAATGAAGGTTTAGAAGATTTTAAAATGAAAACGTATGATCTTCTTATTGTAGATATTATGCTGCCTGGAATGGATGGCTATAGCCTTTGTCAAAGTATAAGGTGGGTTAGTGATGTCCCCATCTTAATTATTAGTGCTAGAAATAAAGAACTAGATAAGATTAAAGGGCTAAAAATTGGAGCAGATGATTATGTGACAAAACCCTTTAGTTTGCCTGAAGTAGAAGCTCGCATTGAATCACTGCTAAGACGCTATAAACGTATGAATAGCAGTGAGGAACAGGAAGAAATTCATCATTATGAAGGTGGATTAAGTATCAATTTTAATCGTAAGCAAGCTTATTTAAATGAAGAAGAATTAAATTTAACAGCAACAGAGTGGGCGCTATTAACCATCTTAGCAAAAAATCCTCAGCGACCTTTTACTAAAAAAGAACTTTATGAACATATATGGCACGAAGAAGATATTGAAAGTAGTAATACGATTACCGTACATATAAAACAGCTACGAAACAAGCTAAAAGAAGATAGTAAAAATCCTAAATTTATCGAAACAGCGTGGGGCATTGGCTATAGGTTTATAGGAGGCAGGATTCAGTGAAGCTAAAAACCTATTTAATCATATCTCACTTATTGGTTCTTTTAACTCCTATATTAACGGTATGCATTTTATACCAAGCTAATAGCGCTTATAATAAACGAACAGAAGTAAAAGACTACTTAGCTTCTAGTATAGAGCTTTTTAAGTACGAGGAGTTATTAGACAAACCTGAGCTTTACTTAAATCCAGATCAAGATATGAAGTTAGAAGAACTAGAAGCTAATGAAAATGTAGAAGTAGTCTTATATGATGCGAACGGGAAGTCTATTTATTCTACTGTGCCAGGATATGAGTACATGTTGTCTAGAGAAGGCCTTTATAAAAATCTGAATGAAATTCAGCATACTTATAATACCGACACGTTGAAAAAACTTGTTTTTGATGAAGGTCATATTGTTGGTTTCTATAAAATTACTATTGCTAGGGAGAATCTAAAAAATACTATAAGATATAATATTATATTAAGTTGTGGCTGTTTTATACTAGTTAATATTTTGATATTTGGCCTAGCTATTAGAATGATTAATAAAAGATTTAATGAGCCTATTAAGAGAGTTATTAGAAGTATGAATGACTATGCCAAGGGTAATAGTGAGGTTCATATTACTTATAGGGCGAGTGATGAAATCGGAGAATTATGTGCTCATTTTAATGAAATGAAGGATAACTTAGAGAAGAATAAGCATTTAATGGAACAGGAACAAAAAGCTAAAGAATATATGATTGCTACTATCTCGCACGATTTAAAAACGCCTTTAACAGCTATAAGAGCTTATACGGAGATGTTTAAGCTAGGAGATGTTAAAGATGAAGTAAGGTATGAGGAATACTTATCAACCATTTTAAATAAATGTGACTATATGAAAGATATGCTAGATGATTTACTGACTTATAATTTATTAACTATGGAGTATGACTTAGGCCTTGTAGAAGTAGAAGGTGAGGAATTCTGTGATATGCTCTTCTCAGGTATTGAGGGTATGTGCGAAGCGAAACATTTAAGTTTAGAGCAAGCCATAGAAGTTCATGATGACTATTTAGTAAATGTTAAATATATGACTAGAGTGGTAGATAACATTGTAAGTAATGCTATACGGCATACACCAGATTACGGAAAGATTTGGATGGGAGCTTTTTCTACCAATGTTAAATTACCGGAGTGGGTTCATGAAGTAGGAAAAGAAGCTTTAGAAAAGTATAAAACGCCTGGTATGTGGCTTCTGATTATAAACCAAGGAATACCTATTGCGGAGAGAGAAAGGGAGAGTTTGTTTAAACCATTTTATCAAGGGGATGAAGCACGTAGTAAGAAAGAACATAAAGGTGTGGGATTAGGCCTTAGTATTTCTAAGATGATTATGAGTAAGCACGGTGGTGCAATAGAAGTAGTACCAATTCCAGAGGTGGGTAATATGATGGTTTGTTATTTGCCAAGTATTACTTCGAATAGGAAAGGGGAAGAAAATGAGTAAAAGAGCTTGGAATTATATCTTATATTTTTTTTTAGTAAGTAATCTGTTAGGAATAACCAGTGGTTGTAGTTTTTTTGCATCAGAGGGAGTCGCAGAAGCTATGGTGCAAGGTGATGAAACTATTAATACCTTTTATGGTGAAGCGGAGATTAATCAATATCAAGATGGGGAACTTTTGTCCAAGACAAATTACAAAGAGTGGAAAGGCGATAAAAATAAGTATCGTATAGAGTATAAATTTACAATAACAGATGCATATAAGGAAGCAGTTGATAACGGATTAATAAAGGGGGAAATTGAAGCTGATGAAGAAATCGATGTAACTAATGGGGATCAACTCATTGCATATGTGCCTGCTAAGGATATTTATTATATTAAACCTGTGTCATTAGCAGATGAGGTCAATCCTACGGTGTGCCAAGGTATTAATCAAGTACTTCGTTCTGGAAGTTTAAAGGAATATGCCCTGGAATTTATTAATGAAGTGAGTAGTAGTCATGATGTTACAATTAAAGATAATGTAAAAATAGGTGGCTATACAACACAATATGTATTAGCGGTACCTAAGCAGGGTAAACTAGGTGAGGCCACTGTGGAACTTTGGATTGATCAAGATAGCTGGATGGTTATTAAGAGTAAGAGTACCATAGGAAATTTAATAGTAGAGCAGGAATATAAGGATTTCACCTTAAATCCTAGAATAGATAAGGAAAAGTTTATCATGGATATTCCTAAAGATGCAAAGGTAGTTCATTTAGATGAAAATCTAGATATAGTTAATCAAGAAGTATCTCTGAAAGAAGCTGTTGATTGGCTTAAAGTTCCGATTTTTTATATACCTGATGAGAAGGTTGCAAAAATGAAGGAAGCACGCTATATAGAAACTAGCAATCAAATTTATGCAAGAGTGGAAATTACATATCTAACTCCAGAAGGGGAAGAGTTTATTGTACAGAATATGCCAAGTAGCAAACTTCAAGAAAGCTTCGAACTTAATTGTGAAAAGATAAAAATAGGTGAGGTAGAGGCAATTTTTGTAGAACAAGCACCGCTGAAGATTATAGAGTTTGCTAAAGAAGGAACCCTTTGTGATCTTTATGTAAAGAATGGTGAAATTAGTAAGGAAGAACTCGTTAAGTTAGCGGAAGCTCTAGAAATAAAGAAATAAAGAAATAAGATTATAGCAAGCTACATGGGCTTTATAGTGAGGTAGCTTGCTTTTATTATGAGTATAAAGTCGAGCCTATGGGGCTAGGCTTTGATGCAGGACTCTGATTTTTGAGGATTGATATGATGAGTGGAGAGTTTTTTAACATTAAGTGCAAATGCAAGAAACAGCATAATCAGTGTGAGAAGTAACATGGCCCCTATAGGTAGGTAATTAGAAGTAGTAAGAGGAGGGGATGTTAATGCGTCTGTGGCTTCGATAAGCCATCTGGTAAAGGTAAATTTGCTAATAAATTGAAAACCAGAAGGCATTTTAGTTAAGGGTAAAAAAGCACCACCAAGTAAAGAAAGCAATAATCCAATAGAAGAAGCTAAGGTACTAGCAGAAAGCTCATTGGAGGTTAAGCCTACTATTAAAAATGCAAGGGTAGAGCTACTGAAACTGATTAAGCCTCCTATCAGGATAAATGAAGGTAATGAAATATCTAAAGGTAATTTAAAAACAAAGATGAGACTAGCTATTACAGAAGTTTGTAGCAAGGTCATACCTAAGTTATACAAGAAGAAACCACTGACATGAGATAATGCATGATGAGGAGATAAACCATAGCGTGTTAAAAGGCCATCAGCTTTTTCTCTGTGAATAGAAACAGCTAGTAATGTGGCGGTAATAATCATGACTAAAAAGATAAAACTCATACTTCTACTAGCAGTAGAAAGAGAAGCATCAGACTGATTTTCTAAGAGGTTACTAAGAATAGGAAGTTCACCTAGGTTAGTAGGATGATTGAGTAATGCATTTAATCGATCTCTAAGACCTGCATCTAGGCTAAATGCTTCAAAGGTGTTATCAGCTTTTAGTTTAATAATAGCAGCATACTTAGAAGTCATTAGATCTGAATAAAGAGAATCAGCATCAACAGATGTTAGTGTAAGCCTTGGGATAGACAATGACTGTTCTTTTAGGTTTTTTATAATATCTGAATGATAGGATTCACTAATAAGGCCTAGGTGTATGGAAGGTTTCATTTGACTCGAAAACAAAATGACTAAGCAAGTAGTGATAATAGGTAATAAAAGTGTGAGTAAAAGCTGAACAGGATGCTTTTTATTTTTTGTCCATTCTTTTTTGAAAATAAGCCAAGTACACATTAGATAAAGGCCTCCTTTTGCATTTTTATAGTAGAACCTACAGTGAAGATAATACCTAGGAATAGAGTAATGCATAGAGCAAATATATAAAATAAGTTATTGTGATCATAAAGTAGCTTAAATAGTCCTTGGTTAACATAGGTAAGAGGAGAAAAATAACTAGCAATTAAAAAACCTTTACCTAAGCTACCAATAGGGAAAAAACTACCTCCTAAAAAGCCCATAATGAGCAGAGGGGTACTTACTAGATTTTTAACGGTCATAAAATTTTTAGTACATAATCCAATAAAAGTACCAAGGCTACAAGACATATAGCCAAAGACACCAAGGAGTGCTAAAACCTGTAAGAACTGCCCCTGAAAGTTAACTTTAAACAGTAATTTGCAAGCTAGCATGACTATTAGGTTGAAAGCAAGGATAACCAAGGTAGAAGGTAAAATCTTATAAAGTACAAGGGTGGATCTATGAATAGGTGACACAATAAAACGTGAGCCAGCATTAAAAAGTTGTTCTTCTCTAGCAACATAAATCAGTGTAATAGAGGAGAAAAAAGTATAAAGTGGTAAGGAGACTACAGTGTAATAGCTATAGGAAGAAATCCCTTCTATTCCTGTATAGTAACCACTGGCTAAGTAGCCTAGAAGCAAAATCATAATAAGGGGCATTATAATACCATAGCTTATTAAAAATGAGTCCTTTATCCTTCTTCTAAGGCCAAAAGAAAAAAGTACTTTTAATTCGTTCATCATTATCTCCTCCTAATCCCTTAAAGCCGTGCCGGTTAAGTGTAAAAAGATGGCTTCTAGGTTATCTGCGCCATAAGGTAGATATTTGGCTTTAATATCCTCCAAAGGTCCTTCTTCTAAAATTTCACCATGATCTAGAATAATAACTCTAGAGCAGATAGCTTCTACTTCTTCCATGTAATGAGAAGTATAAATAATAGTTGTGCCTTCTTCACAGAGCTTCTTAGCTACTTCTAAAATTTTATTTCTAGATTGAGGGTCAATACCTACTGTAGGTTCATCCATAATGAGAAGCTTAGGTTTGTGTACAATAGAACAAGCAATATTAAGACGTCTTTTCATACCGCCAGAAAAGGTATTGGGATATTCGTCTTTATGTTCTAGGAGGCCTACATAATCAAGAGCAGTCTTAGTAGCTTCTTTTAAAGCAGTCCCTTTAATGCCATAAAGCGAGCAAAAGAATTTCACATTTTCATAAGCTGTTAAATCTGAAAAAACAGCAATATCTTGAGGAACAAGACCTAAGGCTCTTTTGTAATCATAGTTATAATCTGCTACCGGTTGTTCTTCAAAGATAATACGACCTGCAGTAGGGTCTAAAAGTGTAGTGACCATATGAAGGGTAGTACTTTTACCAGCACCATTAGGACCTAAAAAGCCTAAGATTTCTCCTGGTTTTATAGAGAAAGAAATGTCTTTAACGACGGCTTTGTCACCAAAGCATTTAGAAAGTTGATGAACTTCTAATAAATTTTTCATAATACAACTCCTTTACTCAATGTTTTATATACAACGTTGGACATAAAGCTTAAAAAACAATAAATTGAAATTTGTCTCGGTGTTTATGAGAATTACATCTGAGAGAAAATAAGTGGATAGGAATGTCTTCCGTTGTTCCGGTTCACATTTTTAGAGCACTAAGCTCACTTATTTAGATGAAAGGCAGAACTCGCTTCGCTCAGACAGCTGCCTAAAACCCATCTAAAACGTTCACTAAGTGCTTCTAAAAAATGCTCCCAAGTCACTACTCCAGACACCCCTATCCACTTATTTTCACAAACATTATTGACCTCATAAACATCCAAGACAGTGACGCAGCGTGGAAAGAAGGTGTAACGACAGTTAAAAAACATTCAGAATCGGGGGCAGGCGCCCAGAGCAATAATGTATCAAGCTTCACATAAGTATTATAGTTAGTGGCCTATTGAGGATTAGAAAGTAGTGTAATAAGCTCATCAAGGGCCATTTTAGAATCTTGAGATTGATCAAGAATTTTTTTCTTTAGTTCAGAGATGCGATTATTTTGGTTTGAAAGAGAATGGCTTTCCTCAAGTGCATCAAAGTTAAAGCCAGCAATAAATTGTTCCTGTTTTTTACCTAGCTCAATAATGCTATCATACTCTTCTATTAAGGCTTCATGCCATTTAATAGCATATTCAAGGTTAACAAGAGGCAGTTCGAAGGTAAGCTTATCTAGCTTGAGGCTATCTTTCGTTACTTTCATATTTTGCCAATAGCGCCAGTAGTCTTCTCTTGCTTTAAGGTTTTGAATATGCTGATTGATAATTTCAATGGCAGTTTCTTTGTCTAAGCGATTAAGCATAGAAGGAAGTACAAACTTCTCAGAAGCAGAAGGCATGAGTTCTTCATTTAATTTTTCTTCTAACAAGGTATGAAGGGTTTTCTTTCCTAGGTCAGTAATTTGATAAATGCGTCTTACTCTAGAACCATGCGTTTCTTCTTTCACTAAAGTAATTTCTTCTTGTTTTTCCAGTTTAGATAGGGCGTAGTAAATAGAGCCTGATTTGATTTGGGTCCATTGCTCTAGGCCTGTTTCTTGAATGAACTTTTGAATTTCATAGCCATGAGTTGCTTTGATATTGAGATAATATAAAATAAGTGTGCGTACCATATAAAGCTCCTTATCCAATGTTGGTTAATATAATGCTATATTATACCCAACGTTGGATAATGTCAATACAATATAGAAAATTACATTAAAACAATAAGCGTTTTATACATTAACAAAGTAGGAGAAGTAAAGTAGAATAGGGGTAACTTAAAAAGTGAAAGACATAAGGAGGATAGATATGGAGCCGATAGAGAAGAATTTAGAAACTATGGCAGCATTAGAAAAAGAGAATAAGTTTTATAATAATCGCCCGATAAAAACGCTTTTAACTTTATACAAAGGAAATTACTTAAAGCTACTGCGTGCTTTTGTGTGTTTCTTTGTTAAACACTCACCAGTATGGTTTACACCGATTGTGGCAACTAATATTATTAACATTATTAGCTCAGGAGAAGGTGATCAGCTTCATAAGATTGTTATTAACGTAAGTATTTTACTAGTCTTAGTACTCATTAATATACCATCTAATTATTTATATATACGCTACATCAGTTTAGCTACTAGACAAGTGGAATCAGATATTCGTATTAACCTCGTAAAAAAACTCCAAGTATTATCTATTCCTTATCATAAACATTTGCAAGCTGGAAGACTGCAAGCCAAAGTGTTAAGAGATGTAGAAGCCATTACCACTTTATCTACACAATTTTGTAATAGTATTGTTCCTATTATTTTAAATCTAACAGTAGCTTTTACGATTACGATTAGTAAAAATGGTTCTGTGGCCCTATTTTTTGCATTATCTATGCCTGCTTGTTTCTTTATAGTGAAGCTTTTTAGAAAACGTATCCGAAGAACGAGTAGAGATTTCCGTAAGAATATAGAAGAAATGTCTGCTACTGTATCTCAGATGGTAGAGATGGTACCGATTACAAGAGCTCATGCTTTAGAACAGGTAGAAATTGATAAAGTTGATAGTACAGTACATAAGGTAAAAGATACAGGCTATAAAGTAGATGTACTCAATTCCTTTTTAGGTTCTTGTAGCTGGGTGTCTATTCAAGTTTTGCAGGTGGCATGTTTACTTTTTACAGGTTATTTAGCTTATAAAAAAGAAATACAGGTAGGGGATATTGTCCTTTATCAAACCTATTTTGCTACAGTCCTTAACCAAGTGTCTGCTGTGATTAATATCTACCCTGATATTGTAAAAGGCTTTGAATCTATTAACTCAGTAGGAGAGATTTTCTTAGCAGAGGATGTAGAAAGACATACGGGTAAAAAGAAGCTCAAACAAGTAGAAGGGCATTTTGAATTTAATAATGTTAGCTTTAAATATGAAGATGGTCTAGACTTAGTTTTAGATGAGTTCAATTTAGATGTAAAACCAGGAGAATGTATTGCTTTTGTAGGAGAATCAGGGGGAGGAAAAACGACTTTATTAAATCTTCTTATCGGCTTTATGAAACCTACTAAAGGAACACTACTCTTAGATGGACAGGATATGACGACCTTAGACCTACATGATTATAGGCGTAAGATAGCGATGGTTCCTCAAAATACTATTTTATTTTCAGGAACCATTAGAGATAATATTACCTATGGGATTCCCACTGTAAGTGAGGAGAAGCTCAATGAAGTTATAGAAGCAGCAGCTTTAAAAGAAGTGATAGAAAAACTTCCATACGGGTTAGAAACCTTAGTAGGAGAGCATGGTGATATGCTATCAGGTGGACAAAAGCAACGTATTGCGATTGCAAGAGCTTTGGTAAGGGATCCAAGTGTGATTATCTTAGATGAAGCAACTTCAGCTCTTGATAATCAGTCAGAAATGCATATTCAACAAGCTATGAAAAATTTGATTAAAGGTAGAACAACCTTTGTAGTAGCCCATAGACTTTCTACTATTATTGATTCAGACCGCATCGTTGTCGTAAGCGGTGGTAAAAATATTGAAAACGGAAGCTATGAAGAACTCATGGCAAAGCAAGGAGCTTTCTACGAACTTGCTAAAGGACGTATTAGCTAGTTTTTAACCTATATATATCTTATAAAAACACAGGTGGCATTTCAGTAAAATGCCACCTGTGTTTTTATAAATAACTAGTCATTACTTTTTAAATCTAGAATTTGCTCTTTTCCATCCATAGTAATAGTAACCTGAATAGATTCTTGTTTGATTTCTACCACACCGCCTGTACTACCTGATCGTATTGTGAAGATAGTATCAGTTGGGGGCGCCTCATCATAATTTTCACTAAGTGAGCCACCACCGTGGCTATATTCATAGGAAATACTTAGATTTTTTACTTCTGATAAATCAGAGAGATTCTTTTTATATGTTGCTGTTAATAGCTTATCTTTTTCGCTAGTAGTATCTAATTTTCCGTTGCCCTCGGTAAAGGTTATGATATTATCTACTATATATTCTACGTGCCAGGATTCATTTTCGCCTGAATAAGTATAATGATGTTCAATAATTTCTTTGTTAGAACAGCCTGAGGTAACTAGTAGTAGCGTAAGGAGGAGGAGGTTAATGGATTTTTTCATTTCATTGCTCCTTTTATTATTTTATGAATTCATGTATCACTAGTAGTTTCTGTAATGCTTAACTTAAAGTGAAGTAGTATCTATTTTTTTATTAAAGTGACAAGAGTATTTTCTAGCTCTTCTAGGTTCCCCTTTTCTAGAGATTTTTCTCCATAGCGAATACGTTCATATGTAACTGAATCTATAGATGGTAAATGAGATTGATCCTTTGCTAAGTTTGCTAATTCCTTTGGCGTATGAGATGCTTTAAAGGTTAGTCCTTGTAGTTTGAAGCCTTCTAGAAGTAGTTTAAAGCCAAAACGATATTTAGCTTCATTGTTAGGCAACTTAAGGAATTCCTTAAGCTGCTTTTTCCATCTGTTTTTATTAAGAGATGGAGCCTTATTTTGAAGAGTCGTGGTAAAGGAGACCTCCTCGATCGTTTCATCATAGAATAAATTAGGCGGTTTTGTGACTTCTTTTAATCCAAATAAAATTCCATATAGTTTTATGAAAAGTCTCTTGATGAGTTTAATAATATCTAGTAAGCATGCTATGATATATTTTCTAAGAAGGATAATCAGGCTAATGATAATACACCAAAATATAACTTCCCAGAGATGACTAGTAGTAGATTCACCTACTAGTTGCGTAATAACGTCCGTATTTTCTCTTGTCTGTGTTGCCAAATCATCGCCTCTAGGCATGAGACTGCTGATGAAGTTTAGTATATAGCCAATCAGCAATATAAACACTTTGATGATGGTAAGTAAAATGTTACCTATAAGCTTCCTTAAAGGATAGACAATAAAAATAAAGCTCATGACTAAACATAGCCACTTAGTATTATTCCGTCTAATATTTGTTATCATAGGTGTATTTTTCCGTGATCTTTCCAGCATCTCATCTAAGTTAGCTTGGTTATGTAAGAAAATATAAAGTGCGATGACGGCAACAAATAGAAGGGATATAAAGCTATAGTTCTGTGCAATCATAGCACCCAAATCAATAAATGCAGCAACAATGCAAATCTCCCAAGAAATAATCTCTGTATAGTGAAGTCCATAGCTTTTATAAAACTTGCCATAAAATATAAGAAAAAGAATATACCAACAAACAATGAGGCCAATGTAGTCCTTATATATAAGGAGAGCGTAAGTAAAAGGGAGTCCAAAGCTTAGGAGGTAAGTAACTATAAGTAGGAGATACTTTCCAATAATAGAAAGACCATTTTTACGGAGAATATAGTACTTAAACTTAGCCTGAAAGTAACCTAAGTAAGCACCTATCAATAAGGTTACAGCGTTTATACTAAAAGATGTAAGGGTACAATTAATCTCACCAATATAAGCTACTAGAAATAAAATGGGGATGACTGTTAAAAAGAAAGTCCATAAAGCTAAATGAGGTAATAGTTTAGAACTAGAAGTATTCATCTTAGCTCACCTTCTTTCTAGTAGTGTGGTCTAATACATAATAAATTTCTAAATCAGGAAAGTGCACGGCATCTTTAGAGAATGATAAAAAGTAGACTTTAAAGTGAATCCCGAAACGTTCTTTTTCTCTAATAAATGTTGCAATTTCTTCATCCATAAAAGCTGTAATAAGAGTGACATAAGGAGAGGTGATTTCTGAGTCATACTCCTTTAAAAACTGAGAAAAATGTAAAGTAAAAGTTGTTTGTAGGCCAGCTAAGGAAACAAAGAGGTCATGAATATGGGTATAGCCCCACATTTCTTTAGAGACTAAACTTGTCTGAGCATCCAAAGTGGCAGCATTAGCCATGAGCTTAATAGGAATGCTTCTAGGTAGTGTATATTCAAGTTCACCAGCAGCAATTTGAATGGCTAGTTCTAGCTTATCATCTGTCATTTCTTCTCGAAGCTGAGCTTTGTTTAGCTGCATATTGATAATAACAGTCATATTTTGCTGAGTAGTAGCTTCATGATGACGGACCATAAGCCGATTATGTCTAGCACTCATGCCCCAGTGGATTTGATTCATAGTATCCCTTTGGGTATACTCTCTAACACCTGAAACGGTAAAGGGATCTTCTAGTATAAAGCGTCTTACTACCTGATCACCTTGAAGCTCCTTATAACCAATGGGAGCAATGTCCAAAAGTACAGGGGTAGGCAGTACAACTAAGCTGCCTTTAACAAAAAATAAACTACTATATTTGCAAAAGCCAAAGATGTCATTGGCCACAATGGTAGTATCTTCAATATGATAGATACCTCTCTTAAGACATTTAGCCTTCCAGGCTCTAGTAACACGCTTTTTTCCAGCGATGCTAAATAAGCTGGCTAAAGAACGTGTTTTATCATTAACGGCGGAAGTATTACCAGCAAAATCGAGATATTTACTAGTAGAAATTTCTGATTTTAAGCTGGAGATGGGCAGGGCTGTGGGATTAGTTACAGTTTCTATGATTTCAATATCAGCACCTTCAAAAACTTCATCTACACTGAATTTACATTCATAACCTATGTAAGGAAAAACTTTAGTTAAATAGATTTGATGTTCAATAAGAATACCTAAAATAATAAGAAAACAAATGCCGAAGATTTCCATAATTAGTCCTCCTATTCAATAGGTACAGGTACTTGGCTTAATAAGTCCTCAAAAATCCCTTCAAGGGTATGTACATTACTAGCTATTTGATAGCCATTATAAATGACCCGGTGAAGAGCTACATCTTTGACAATAGCTTTTACATCATCAGGAATAACATAGTCCCTACCAGCCATAGCTGCAAAAGCCTTAGAAGCCTTAAACATAGCTAAAGAACCTCTGAGGCTCAGGCCAAGTTTAAGCCTTGAATCCTGACGAGTGGCATTACTAATAGCTACTATGTAAGCTTTAATACTATCGCTTACTTTGACCTCTTTAACGGCTGCTTGGGCTTCTAAGATTTGTTCTTTAGTTACAACACATTGAAGGTCATTTAAAGGAGAGGCATTAGCCTGACTAGAAAGTACATTTATTTCATCAGCCTCACTAGGATAACCCATACTAAGGCGCATAAAAAAACGGTCCAATTGGGCTTCTGGTAAAGGAAAGGTACCTTGAGTTTCAATAGGATTTTGAGTGGCGATAACAAGGAAAGGTGCTTCTAGAGGATAAGTAATGCCATCTACTGTTACTTGAGCTTCCTCCATACATTCCAGTAAACTAGATTGAGTTCTAGGAGTAGCACGATTAATTTCATCAGCTAATAAGATATGTGTGAAAATTGGACCAGGCTTAAAGATAAAATCTTGTTCTTTTTGATTGTAAAAGTTAATACCCATAAGATCAGAAGGAAGTAAGTCAGGGGTGAACTGAACACGCTTAAATTGGCAACCTAATGATTTAGCCAGAGCTTTAGCAGATGTGGTTTTGCCAGTGCCAGGGATGTCTTCCAATAGAATGTGACCGTTGCATAAAAGTGCCATAATGAGTTTACTAATTTCTGTATCCTTACCTTTAATAACCTTTGTCATATTACCTTTAAGCGATGAAGCTATTTGTTCTACAACTGATAAGTTCATTGAGATTCCTCCTAAATATTTTGGAATTGCGACGTAACTACTGAATGATATTACAAACAAAAATTTGTCGATGGTTTCACTGGGCTATTTGGGCGGAACGGAGAGAGGGTGACTATCCTACGTGATTCCGCTCCACATTTTCAGTAGGCACTAAGCTCACTTATTTGGATGAACTCCCACAAACTCGCTACGCTCAAACACGTGGGCTAAGTACCATCCAAAACGTTCGCTAAGTGCTTACTGAAAATACTCCGAAGTCACCCCGTTAGGACAGCCACCCTCTCTCCGTTCTACCAACAATAACGCGTAAAGTTACTCTCCTGAAGTGTTTTCAAGAAGAAAGAAAATAAAAATAGGAAAAACTTAATATGTTATTGCTCTAATCTTTTCCTCATTTTCACCCATACGTATTTCTCATAAACGCCCAGACAAATCTTTATTTGTTCGACTTTTATCATATAGTATATCCATACAACTACCTTAAGTATAGCTGATGATTTCTGAGTTTAATATATGTATATCTAAAGAAAAGAGGAGGAATTAACTGGTTATTTTGACAGACGCAAATAAACTCCCCAAGTCACAGATTCCTGTAGCCCAGAGAGTTTATATAGGTTGTTCTTCGATATTCACTAATTTAGTACCTCTTTCTCTTATATTCTTAAGTTTTAATCTAGATCATATGCTTTTTTAGCTGCAGTATAGTTAATACTGGGTTTAGGTGGCTTAGCTTCTGTTAATGCAACTTGTCTTACAATAGAAGTATTGGCCAGCATAATGAGAAATTTTTCACCAGCTTCATTAGTTGTCACCTTAGTTTTAAGAGCTTCTGTAGGCAACGTATGCATTTCTTCACTGTAGCCTTTAAGTGCTGAACTAGAGTTTACTTTTCTAACGCGTGTCATCTCTGTATGCAAGGAAGTTTTGAATTCATCGGCATGAGAAGAACTAGTAGAAGTGGGTGGTGAAACATTACAAGTATTAACGATGCTAGTAATAAGATTAAGCATAATAAACACCTCCTATATAACTATGTTTTTGTGAACACTGGCATCACCCTTTCTTTGTTTTTTGTATTATATATATCGACAAAATAAAGAAAAAATACATAGTAAACTGGAAAATTGCTTTTCACGTTTTATTAGGAAGTCGGCTTTTTGATTACATATACATAAGTGTAAAGCGAAATAAATAAAGTAAAAATAGCTTCCCGAGTATAAAGAATACTTGAGAAGCTATTTTTGTTGCTATTCATAACGGCTATAAATTAAAATTGTTCACGGCTATTTGCTATGAAGAGCACTGTAGAAAGCACAAAAGCCACCAAATAGCATGCCGGTGATAGGAAAGACTAACCAACAAATGCCCCATAGATTAAAGACGAAGCCTAAGAAAAGAAAAACAGCAGTAGCTAAAGGCCATACAATACCAGCAACAGCGCCAATGAGTTTGTCTTCTTGCTTTTTCTCAGGACTAAACTCTTCTAATTTTAAAAGTCTTTTATAGGCCTCAGGAACCATGCCTGTGTAAATAAAGATATTAACAGCCAGAGCAATCATGACTAATAAAACACATACGCCAGCGAGAGTAAGATTATCGCTAAACATAGAACCGATAAAAATAGGTACTGGTGAAAGGATACAAAGACTAACCCCAGTAATAATGGCTAGTGGTTTTTGTGCATTTACACTAGGATATTCCTTAGATAAAATAGCTTTAGCAGAATTGCTTAGTTCAAACTTACCTTCTTCAATGAATTTAAATAGTTCTAGCTGAGTACCTGGAAAAATGAAGAGTCCTACAGCAGGAACAATAAATAAGAATAGCATAATGACAGGGAACATGCCTTTAGAGTTAGAGTTGGCTTGCTTGAGAATTATATCGGCATCAATAAGAGCAATACAGCCAATTAAAGTGGCAACACCTAATAAAATTAAAGCAACACCTAAACCAACAAAACGTGCACTTTTTCGCTTAAGGCTAATAAAATTTCGAGCATCTTCCAAGCTAAGTGTAGGACCTACTGGCTTATTTAAGCTGAGCTGAGACTCAGAAGACACGTTAATATTCATTTCTTTTAATAACTCATCGATATTTCCAAATTCAGAGATGACGATGCCAATGGCTTCATTTTCTGTTTTTCCACTAGCTTTTAGCTCCTCATATTTATCCCCCATATTGGCCAAAAGCTCATCTTTTAGATTTAAAATCTCTTGTGTTTGTGGTAAAGATTGAAAAACATTGTCTAAATAATTTTTAATAATTTCCATACTAATCCAACTCCTTTATAAATCTATTGATAACATTTTGGGTGAGTTCCCATTCTTTGCACTTCTCCTTATAGTAGGAGAGACCTTCTTCGGTAATTCTAAAGTAAGTACGTCTTTTTCCTTGTGTTTCTTCTCCAAAGTAAGAGGTAATATAGCCATTCTTCTCCAGTCTATTAAAGGCAGAGTAGAGAGTAGTTTCTTTCATGACATATTGTTCTTCTGTTAAAGTACGGATGTTTTTAGAAATTTCATAGCCGTAAGAATCTCCTTCTATTAAGAGATACAAAATGATGGTGTCATTATAGCCTCTAATTACGTCGCTACTAATCATGTTTTGTGCCCCCGTTCTATTACTACGATAGATGTACTACGACAGAAGTAGTACGTCTGATGAAGTAAGTGTAGCACAACTACTACGACAAGTAAAGTAATTTTTTGAATGAGTTTAGACTATTTGTAAAATGACCTTAGAAAAAAGAAAAATAGTACAAGACCTCTAAATAAGCTAGGGTTCTTGTACTACCAGGATAATTGTTTATTTTATAAAGTTATTGAAGTTAGTTTGAGCTGCTTTAGCTTTGCCACTTCCAGTCAGCATCAGTTGCACCGATTTCAAAATGATATTTTGCAATACCTAAATCTACTTTTGTATAGAAACCTATTCCAGCTTTTGCTGTTATAGTGTTTCCTTCTAATGTAAAGTGAAATTTCTGCTGATTCATTGATGTAGGAGCAAGCATGGCAGCTTCCATACCTTTTCTAAACCACTCTGGCATTTGACCGTCTACTTTACAAAGTGTTTCTATTGGCTTACTTTTATGTGCTGTACCCTGTGTTTCACCATAACCTAAAGCAATGACACAGCAAAGTTTTTCTCCTTTATCTATTTTACAGGTACTTTTACCTTTACTATAGGTTAGAGCTACCCAACAAGTAGAAAGTCCCAGTTGTGTAGCTTTTAGAACAGTTTTTTCTCCCCAATAACCACACATTTCCTCGAAATCTTTTCCTTTCTTTCCAACTATAGCAATATAGTTAGTTACATTTTTGAATGAACCATAATGTGCCATGAAACTATTAAAGGCATTGGGTTCATCTATACATAACTGAATATGCATACCACTTTGTTTATTACATTCATCTATATAGGCCCTAAGTTCATTAACTACCGTTCCTTCTATTTTTTGTGTTTTATAACTACGTACTGAATGTCTTTTTTGCATTGCTTCAACTAGATTCATTAATCATGACCTCCTTTAATTATTATTTATTTACTGTCTTATTTTGAATAATAGCTCTCATCACTTCGGGTATCAATTGGTGCAAAGTCCTGAACAACTTCATAAATATGATTCATAAGCTTTATTATTTTCATCCATTGTTCCTTGTTTGAATCCATATAATAATAGTTTTTAGTTCCCACTCTACGCATGTTGATAATGCCCGCTTCTTTTAGTAGCTGTAGGTGATGTGATACTGCGGGACGAGAAAGATTTGTCTTTTCTGTAATTTCACCAACTCTTATGCCGTCACAATTACTCTCTAAAAGTGTTAGAATAATTTTCTGCCTAGTTTCATCACCAATAGCAGTAAAGACCTTGCTGCATTGTCTAAATTCTGTTGCAATATTTGCTAACCTTTCTTTGCATTGTTCCATTTAGCTTCTCCTATAATTCAATAATGTGGGGTTTTACCTCGGGGTCATGTGTAGCTAATATCTCTATACATCCTTCTTTGTGAGACATTTCCCCTACCCATTCTAGAGTTTTTCTCATCTTTCTTTTATCAGATATAGGGCCCGGTAAACGTAATTTTTTCCAAGAATCTTTTGAGTAACCACAGTCTCCCGTTAAAAGAATAAATTTTCCGTTGTTTTGTACTAACGTTGCACTGCTTCCTTTAGTATGACCTGCTACATCTATCATTAATATACTCTCATCATTAAAGACGTCATAACTTCTTCCAAATGGCCCATATGATGAATTTTTCATCTCAAATGTGCGTATATTTACATTTTTCCATAGTCTTTTCTCATATCTAAGTTCACCCGTAGTTGCTGCTTGTAACTCTTCTTTAGAGGTAAGAATTTGCTTGGCATCTTTTACTAAATCTACACCGCTTATGTGATCAACATCCATGTGGCTTAAAAAAACATAGTCAAGGTCTTTAGGAGTAATGCCCAAGGATTGCAACTGCTCATCTATTGCTTCACCTAATGGAAGTCTAGCTTTACTTGCTATATTAAGCTTCCAGGACATATGTTTTCTTTGATTAACCCTTACATCTTTATGCCATCCTGTATCAATTAGTACTAATCCCTTTGGATGTTCAATAAGATAAGCTGATACAGGTAGCCAAATACGTTTTTTTGGATTTCGTAATAGGCCTGTATAAGCTATGGGATTTCTTGATATATATCTAAAGGGAACAGCGGGGTCAACATTTACTTCTCCTGTATGAAACACATGCACTTTTACCTTTTTCTCCATTAGTGACTCCTTTCTAGAAGACCATATATTCTAGTATGATAATGGTTCATATTTTTAAACGATTATAACATATATATCTTTAAATAGATCATTGGTAAAGAAAATCGAGACCATTCAAAAAATGTCAATTAGCTATGATTGGGAAGTAATGTTGAAAATATTATGAAATAAAGATAATATATTGACATTTTATGATGATTAGTTATAATAACCTTAATAACATAGGAAAAGCAAAGATGGAAAAGAGTAGACTTTATAAATCATCCAGAGAGAAGAATACTTGGTGGAAGTTCTTTATGAAAGCGTTTAGTTGAAAACCATTCCTGAGCTGTTGTGCTGAACCAATAAGTAAGTACATCCGTATGTCTGCGTTAAAGGCTAGGATTTGTTAGAATCTGAAGTGAAAAGTTAAGGTGGAACCGTGCACAGACTATAATTGCACCCTTAAATAAATGACTATAAGGTCATTTGTTTTAGGGTGCTTTTCTTATGTTATATATTTCAAGTTTGAAAAGGAGGACATAAGAAATGAAAGTAATAATGAAGGATGGTTTAGTAAAAGATTTTAAGTTCGAGGAAAAAGAGGGGAAGAATGCTTTTAGACATACAGCATCTCATGTTTTAGCACAAGCTGTTAAAAGGTTATACCCAACTACTAAGTGTGCTATTGGACCTGTGATTGAAGATGGGTTTTACTATGATTTTGAGTTTGACTTTGAATTCACAGTGGCGAATTTAGTAGAGATTGAGCAAGAGATGAGAAAAATCGTTAAAGAAAGTCTCTCCTTGCAAAGATATACTTTAAATAGAGAAGAAGCACTTGCACTGATGAAAGAGAAAAATGAACCTTATAAAATAGAGCTTATTAATGACTTACCTGAAGAGGCACAGCTTAGCTTTTATCAGCAAGGAGATTATGTGGAATTATGTGCAGGACCACATGTAACTAATACAAGCCTAATCAAGGCCTTTAAGTTAACAGCAACGGCTGGGGCGTATTGGAGAGGAAACGAAAAAAATAAGATGCTCACAAGGATTTATGGAACAGCTTTTCCAAAGAGTAGTGATTTAGAAGCCTATTTACAAAGCATTGAAGAAGCTAAAAAGAGGGATCATAGAAAGTTAGGAAAAGAACTAGGTTTATTTACAATTCTAGATGAAGGACCAGGTTTTCCATTCTTCCTGCCAAAAGGTATGATACTTAAAAATCTCTTAATTGATTATTGGAGAAAGCTTCATACGAGAGAGGGTTATGTGGAAATTAGCACACCGATGATGCTCAATAAAGAGCTTTGGGAAACATCTGGTCACTGGGATCATTACCGTGAAAACATGTATACCACAGTTATCGACGATACAGATTTTGCCATCAAACCAATGAATTGTCCTGGTGGTATGTTAGTTTATAAATTACAGCCTCACTCTTATCGTGAACTCCCTATTCGTATGGGTGAATTGGGATTGGTTCATAGACATGAAAAATCAGGAGCTTTACATGGTCTTATGCGTGTACGTTGCTTTACACAAGACGATGCTCATATTTTCATGACACAGGAACAAATTACAGATGAGATTAAAGGTGTTGTAAGACTTATTGATGAAGTGTATAGCAAGTTTGGTTTTAAGTATCATGTGGAGTTATCTACACGTCCAGAAAATAGTATTGGTAGTGATGAAGATTGGAATGTGGCAACTGAGGGACTCAAAAAGGCTTTAGATGAGATGCAGCTAGAATATGTGATTAATGAGGGAGACGGCGCTTTCTATGGACCAAAGATAGACTTCCACCTAGAGGATTCTATAGGTAGAACATGGCAGTGTGGTACTATTCAACTAGACTTTCAGCTACCTGTAAGGTTTGAAGCAGAATACATTGGTGCAGATGGTAAGAAGCATAGACCTATTATGATTCACCGCGTTGTCTTTGGCTCTATTGAACGATTCATAGGCATTCTAATTGAGCATTATGCGGGTAAATTCCCACTTTGGTTAGCGCCAGTTCAAGTAAAAGTGCTCCCTATTTCAGATAAATTCGCAGAGTATGGAGCTTCTGTCATGGCAGAATTACAAAAACAAGGTATCCGCTGTGAAATAGATAATAGAGATGAAAAGATAGGCTATAAGATTAGAGAAGCACAGCTTGGTAAAGTGCCTTATATGATCGTTGTAGGTCAAAAAGAAGTAGATAATAAGCTTGTTACAATTCGTAGGCGAGATGAAAATGCTCAAGAAAGCTACAGCATACAAGAGTTAATGCAGCTCCTGAAGAATGAAATACAGGGGGGAACTGTTTAGTAGGAGAAGTAGTAGTGATAAGAAATTAAGATAATAAACTAAGCTAATAAAGAGTGAATAAAAGAGAAGCTACATCGAGCACAGATTGCTTAATGTAGCTTTTTTGTGATGTTGATAGATGTAGAGAAAAAACATGTAGAGTCTTAAAGACTAAATATTTTGATAATATTGATAAACATTTTAGAGAATGATACGATATTTATATAGCATTAAGAAGATAATAAATGTATTGCTGGTGAGTAGTTCAGGATATACGAGGGGGAACGTAATGAAGGGGACAGTAAAAGTAAACTACTATAGCTTATTCATGGTGATAGCATTAGTCTTATTAATAGGATGTAATAAGCAAGAACAATCCATGGGAAGCAAGGAATCTATTGTAAGAAAACAAGGATTGGAGAAAGAGGTTAAAGAAACAGAGGATGCTGTAGTTAATGATGAAGAGAAAAAAGAAAAGCAATCAGCTGAAGCTATAGATATTAATGAGTTGCTAGAAAAAGCAACGGGAGCAAAGGCTCTAGATATTATAGAATGTGGAGAGAGCGAAGAAAATCCAGAGCTAGTAGATTCACTTACTACCCTCACTAATCCCCAACAGATTCAGCTAATAGTTCAGCAGCTACAAGAAAGAGAATCGAAGTTAATGACTGAAGGTGAGTGGATAGATGGGTATATATTAAGATTTTACGATAGAGGAAACATCATGGGAGATTTAACGTTAAAAGAGAATATTTTAGAAAAAACATTTTGGGCTGAATATAAAGGGAACCAGTATGAGGTTGACGGTGATTTTTTTAGAACTATTAAAGACTTAAAGCGGTATAAACCTAATGAAGAATTAATATCGGAAGATGCTATAGCATTATTTTCAAAATATAATTTTACACCTGTAATGCTAGTTCAAAAATGCGAGTATACTTTACCCAAGGATTTAAAAGTAACTAGTGTGGGTGAAATAGAGACCATTTACTTTGGAGTAGGATTGGAAATGTCTAAGGTAATAGGACTAGATTATACAGCGTTATTAGGCAAGTTGGTAACTATAGAAAGCTATTATTTAAAAGAGTCATTTTTAGAAGGCGAGTATAAACAGGAGATGAATCCAAGAGGAATAGTCATAAGGTATCAAGGAGATATTGTAGGAGCTCATCTGGATAGTAATGATTTCTCAGCAAATTATTATGCTCTAACAGGAAAAAACTTTGAGCAATTGACAGGAATTACAAAGGAAGAATATATCAATAAAAAGATTATGGATACTTACCAAAGGCCCTCTTTATCAGATGAGGAGCTCATTACAGCTTATATAGAGTGCAATGTTCATGAAAACTATAATCGCTTTTATGAAATTAGGGCTAGTAAACTTTGGTTACAGACTCTATTCTTATATAAGGAAGAGAAGGAATTATTTAGCCAAAAGGAAAATAGACAGGGAATGCGTACAGGCTATCAAGGCATTAAGATAATTTCTATTGAGGAAATAAAAGATGAAAAGCACAGTCCTAAGATTTTAAAGGCTTATGCAGTTACCTTTTTTATTGAGAGTGAATCAGGAGGAGAAAAAAACTTCGAGCCTGTCTATATAGGAGAAGAAAATGGTGTTAGAGTGATATATAGCCAGGGAATATAAGCAATAAACTAAGATAAATAAAATATTTTATATTAAAAGGGCATTGTGTGAAAAGCGCAATACAAAATTCTTATGCTATATTTTGTGTAGGAGGTGTTTAAAATGCACGCATGGGAAGCAATACAAAAAAGTATTGAGTACATTGAAGAAAACCTGACACAAGAAATACAAATTGAAGAACTCGCAAGTATAGCTGGATTATCGCCGTTCTATTTTCAACGACTGTTTACACGTTTAGTTAAGAAGCCTGTTTATGAGTACATTAAGTTACGCAGACTGGCACAAGCCGTAAACGAACTAAAAGGTAAAGAAGTGAGAATACTTGATGTTGCAATAAACTATGGTTTCTCTAGTCATGCTAATTTTACAAGAGCATTCAAGGAAACCTATGGCATCACACCAGAGGAATACCGTACAGGTAAAATTCATCTTAACCAATTTGTGAAACCAGAACTGGTTTTAAATTATGTAATGGTTGATGAAAATGTTCCGTTAATTACCGATGGTATTGTAATTGAGGTGAAGCGAAAAAAATTAGAGGTTCCACGTTCTTATATAGGTATTGCAAGAGAAATACCTATTGCAGAATTAATGGGCGGAACGACTACAAGTGTTTCTGTTACAGGAAAGTTATGGGATGATTTTCATTCTGTAAAATCGCAAATTCCTTATTTGGTTAAGGGAGGAAATGAATTTGGTGCACTTTATATAGGAGAAGCTAAAGAGGGGCATTGCATCTATATGGCAGGAGCAGAGGCAGAATATGGTGCAAGTGCAGAGGGATATTCGACTTTTGAGCTTCCAGCTAATGAGTATCTTGTTTGTGGATTCGAGGCAGAGAATTTTGACGAACTAATAAATTCTGCAGTTTACAAAGCACAGACATTCATGGAAAGATGGATGAAAAAACATAATTTAACTACAACTGATTTTGCAGGAGAAATGTACTATACATCTACTACTGATCATGTTTATTTAGAACATTGGATGATTCCAATATCTATTTTTAAGGCCCAATGAATAAAAGGTCTATAAAACTAAAGATTTCACATTAGTTTTATAGACCTTTTACTATTTAGTAAAATTAATATTTACTTTATTAGGACGGTTATGCAGTTTGCTATCTTATGCTACTATGCTTGATGTGTTACAATCACTAAGCGTTTTGAAGATATTCATGGATGCTACCTACTACACGCTTAGCATTAACAACTGCTTCAATAACTGTTCTAGCACCACTTACAACGTCACCGCAAGCAAAGACACCTTCTCTTGTAGTATGACCATCTTCATCTGTTACTAAAAGTCCACGGTTGGTTTCAAGGCCAGTTGTACCCGCTACAATATTATTTTTAGGAGCTTGGCTAACGGCAATTACCACTGAATTACAAGGGAATAGCTTTTCTGAACCAGGAATAGTTTCAAGTTTAGTAGAACCATCTTCTAAGGTTACTTTTCTAGTATCGGCAAAGATGACACCTTCATCGGTGATTTCAACTGGGGATTTATAAAGAGTAAATTGAATGCCTTCTTCTTTAGCTTCATGGATTTCTGCTTTAGTAGCTGTCATATCTTCCTCGCCACGACGGTAACAGATATGTACTTCTTCACTACCATAATATTTAGCACTACGGGCAGCATCCATAGCTACGTTACCGGCACCAATCACACAAACTTTTTTACCTAGCTGATATTTAGTTGGATTTTTAAGGTAGTCGATAGCATAGTGAGAATGGCCTAAAGTTTCTCCTTTAATATTTAATGTTTTTGGATTCCAAACACCTGTGCCGATAAATGCAGCATCATAGCCATCATTAAAGAGCTTATCCAGAGTGATTACTGGACCTACAAGCGTATTGTATTTAATGCTTACTCCTAGTTGAACGAGGTTCTTTTCTAGATTTTGAACAAGTACTCTAGGTAAACGGAATTCTGGAATACCATAAGATAATACACCACCAATACGGTTACGCATTTCAAACATAGTAACAGCATAGCCTTTTTGTGCTAATAAAATAGCAGCAGTAATACCAGCAGGTCCTGAACCAATAACAGCTACACGTTTTCCATTAGGAGCAGGTTTTCGAGTAGTAAGTCCTTCCAAATAAGCGGCAGAGATATAAGCTTCTATTTCGCAGAAAGGAACAGGTTCTCCTTTAATGCCACGGATACAATTTCCTTTACATTGATCCTCATGAGGACAAACAATAGCGCAAATGGCACTAAGAGGATTGTTGTTAAATAAAAGTTCACCAGCTTCTTGCAGTTTACCTTCTTCAAAGAGTGTGATAGCTTCTGGTACAGCTGTATTAATAGGACAATGCTGCTGGCAAAGTGGTTTTTTACATTTTAAGCAGCGATTTGCTTCTGATAATAATTTTTCCATTTTATGGGCTCCTTTCAAGTCAAAAAAATCTTTATATAGTCATTTCAAGCCATTATTATATAGTCTAAAGATAGTCAAGAATAAAGTCGGGTGTAACCGTTTAGAATCAACATAAAAAGTATTCGTATACTAAAATAAACGAAGCTGAACTTTTATATTTTATAATAAAAAATAAGTCATAACTAAATTTATTTTAGAAGATATAGAGCTGATGTGCAACGATTGATAAGTATTAGTCATGTGGTTAATTGTGGTAAAAAATGAGTACTAAAACTTACAAGACTATTGAAATTAAGGGGAAGCGCTTATATGAAAATTTAAAACAACACAAATAATTGTATAATAAAAGTTATTATTTAGCATGAGAGAGCAAGAAAATACTATTTTGTTGTTAAAAGATAAACGTATGGGAAAGAGTTGGTCTAAGGCAGTAATATACAGTATAAAACAGCCTTCTATGAATTTGATTAATCATAGAAAGCTGTTTATAGAGCGTATCATTAGACTTTTATTTTCTGCTATTTAGTTAATAACAATAGCTGTTGAATCTAGAATATTATCATAGATCCACTGAGCATTTTTGGTTGCTAATCTAACGCAGCCGTGACTTAAAGCCATACCTAATCGGTCGTCAATGACTTCGGTTCCCTCTGCGTTATATAGGATGGAATGATAGTAATAAGCACCTTTGATTCTAGTGGCATATTTGACTCTATAAGTGTCAGTTCCAAAGTAAGGCTTTCTACCAGTGACATAAAAAGTACCTTTGATTGTAGGGGTACTAGGCTTTCCAACAGTACATTCCCATTTATAAAGTAGCTTCCATAGACCATCGCTACCTCTTTCATATATATAGGTAAACTTATTTTCTAAGTCTGTTGTAATTAGATTTGTGGTTGGGCTTTTAATCTGGTTATCATTTACAAACCGAGTCATATCCGTGTAAAAATAGGTGAAATCATATGCCGTCGGAGGATTACCATCATCAGATAAAAAGGTGGTAAATATATAGCCTTTTCTATCATTATAGACAACCTGACTCCAGTCCCCAACCACAGATAAAACCTCTACTTCAGATTTGGCTGGGACGACAGTTATTGGATTAGATTCAGCAGCTGGATAGGACCTTAAAAGAGTATCTCTCCAGGTATATTTTGTGATTGATAGATAAGAAGCATAGACATAACCTTTTTGGTTGTTATAGATGACCTCATACCAATCTTCTGCAGAATCAATAACTTGAACCTTTGAACCTGCAGGGATTACAGTAAGTACATTAGAGGTTGTAGTGTTGCTTTCTCTTAGATTAACATTAGCCAAAGTATATTTATAGGAATCTGATGTTTGTCGGGTATACTTTCTCATAGTTCACCTCGCAATTAGTCACATAATAAAATATGATAGATTTAAGGGATTAGTGAAAGGATTTAACTTTTTTGCCACTAAATATAAAATACACGTATATAAATGAAAGAAATAGTGAGTGAAATAGTCATAAGTGATATAATAAAGCTATATTAAATAGGTAAGTGCCGATGAAATAGAGGAGTAAAGTGAAATGTGTGAGGATTGTATGCATTTAGAATATGATGAAGCCACGAAAGAGTATGTGTGCAGTGTTGCACCTATTATGGATGAAGATGATATGGCAAGAATGAGTTACTATCCTAGTAAACGATGTCCATACTATAAAATAGGTGATGAATATACTATAGTTCGTAAACAAAATTAATTGACGGATGAAAAGTAGCAGCAAGTATAAAAGGAGAAGAATATGGGATTAGTAGAGCTTTATCAAAGCTATAGTGAAATCAATAGAGATTATATGACCTTTATAGAAGAAACCGTAAGCACAGATTTTAAAAATAACCAGCCAGAGGAAATACTTCAACTATTAACTCAGGCAAAAAAAGGATTTGAAGAGCTGATAGCGGCTAGTAATGAAATTGAACTTAGAGAAGCGGATGAAACAAACTTTAAGGATTTAAAATATTTATTAGTAGATGCACTGTTCTTAGCCATTGATCTTCTGGATTTCTATAAAGTAGGTGAAGAAGGCAGATTCAAAATGAGAGTGCTTAATCATCTTAATAAAAAAAGGCGAGCAGAGATGTTTAATGAAGCTAATCAAATGGGTTGCCCGATTAAATAGATGTAAGAAAAAAATATGAGATAGAGTATGCCTCAATATAAATGATGAAAATAAGATAAAAGGGACCATTGCACATGGTAGATTTCCCTTAAAGTAGACAGTTTGAAGAATGATACTGTTTGCTTTAAGGGGGAGCAGTTCATGTTGCAATAGTCCTTTTTTGTTTTTTATATAATCCTTTTAGCTTTTAAACGGAAGTATTTTCAGTAGAAGTTTTGTGGATATTTTAGATAACTACTAGCTTGTATAATTTCAGAAAGATTATTGTGTGAATATTGACAAATTAGAAAACCGAGTGTATTATCTGTACTAAGGTGAATAGTACAGTTTAAGAAAGGAGTGAAGCTGTGTTTCCTATAGACGCAAGGGATAGTAGACCAATTTATGAGCAGATTATTGATCAAATTAAAGAACAGGTAATGAAGGGGATTTTAAAGCCAGGAGATCAGCTACCATCTGTTAGACAACTAGCAAGTATGTTAACAGTGAATGCTAATACGGTGATGAAGGCTTATACAGAGCTTGAAAGACAGGAAGTGATTGAAACCATAAGGGGGAAGGGAGCGTTTATTGCTATGATGCCAAGTAAAGTTATTAGTGAAAAGCAGATTATAGAAGTACGTAAGGCGTTAAAAAGTAGTTTTGTAGCTATGCACTATATGGGGATGAGTAAGCAAGAGGTTATGGCAGAGATTGAAAAAATTTACGATGAACTTTCAAAGGAGGAAGAGTAAATGGTAAAAATAGAGCATGTCTGTAAAAGCTTTAATGGGCAAGTGGTTCTAAAAGATGTTTCCATAGAAGTAAAGCCTGGGAGCATTTACGGCATTATTGGGGAGAATGGGGTAGGTAAAAGTACGCTCATTCAATGTTTAACAGGAGTATATAAAGTAGATGAAGGAACTATTTTAATAGACGGTCAACCAGTTTATGAAAATAATCTAGTGAAAGAGCAAATAGGTTATGTAGCAGATCGTAATCAGTTTTTTAATAGTTACCGGGTAGAACAAATGGTTACATTCTTTGAAGAAACTTATCCTAAATTTTCAAGGGAAAAGTTTAGTGCTTATAATGAAACCTTTAAATTAAATCCAAAGACTAAGGTGAGAAATCTCTCAAAAGGGATGCAAATGCGTCTTTCATTAATGCTTAATATGGCAAGTATGCCAAAGGTATTAGTATTAGATGAGCCTACTTCAGGGCTAGATGCTTTAGCAAAGAAACAAGTATTAGACTTTATTATTGAACAAGTGGATGAAACAGGTATGACTGTTATTATTTCCTCTCATCATTTATCAGAATTAGAGCGTATCTGTGATGAGATTACCATGCTTTCTAAAGGGGAAGTAGTATACCAAAGTTCAGTAGAAGATTTAAAGAGTAAGGTGAAAAAGCTTCAAGTAGTCTTTGAAAAAGAAGCGCCAGAAGATTTAGATAAATGGCATGGCGTATTAAATGTAGAGCATGTAGGTAGCGTGTACTATGTGGTAACCAATGATTACAGTGCGGCCTTAGAAAAACGACTAAAATTAGCAGGTGCTATGTTAGTAGAGACTATAGGCCTTAACCTAGAAGAAGTATTTATTTACACAGCTATTTCTAGAGAAAATATCGGGGAAGAAGCATAGAAAGGGGAGGCATATGAAATCAATCAAGCGATTAAAACCACTTATTAAGTTAGAGTTAAAGCCTGTAATAGGTGTAGGCATTTATTTGATGCTGGTTAATATTCTTTGTTTTATGAACATTAAACAAGATGTGAATGAGTTATGGAGAAGTTATCTTTCAGGTGGGATTGCAAGACTCTATGAAAGAATGAACAGAGTAGATTGGTTAAAGGATTTGTTTTGGAGTCAAGTATACTATACTATAGGACTTTATCTTATAGGATTAATTATTTTAAGTTTGATTAGCTTTAAACAAGATAAGAATCTAGAGACTGGCAGATTTTTAAAAAGCTTACCGTTCACTAGTGGAGAAAGAAGCTTCGTTAAAGTGATACTGGGGAGTTTGGGTTATACCCTAAGTTTCTTAATTTATGTCTTAGGATTATCAGTAATGCTAAGTCATTATACTGGAAAGTTAATAGAGGTTTATGAAGTAACACCTATCTCGCAAATTTCAAATCAGTTATTTGACATACCTCAATTATTAGTATTGATGTTTATAGTTTATCTACTAGGATTAGTATTTTACCTCTTTTGTGTTCTGTTACAATATATAGTCAGTCATCAAATAGGAAGTCTTGTTATAGCCATTTGTGTTATAGGTGCACCGTTTTTCTTGCTACGAAGCATTAGTAAGTTCTTTGGGCTTGGGAGGGAAACAGGCTTAGTTAAATTCGGAGAGTGGTTTTTTGCTTTGACAGTAGGGGGGCAAATACCTATAGAGGTAAGGATAGCTAGTTACGAGCAAAAAGGTGGATTTTATTTTTATATCCAATATATGCTATACTATCAAATTGTTTTTTATACTCTTGTGAGTATAGGATTAGTATTGGCTATTAGAAAGCTAAATAAACTACAACCCTTGGAAGAATTTGATAAACTTATTCCCATAGCAGGTTTTAGGTGGTTCTT
This sequence comes from Cellulosilyticum sp. WCF-2, assembly GCF_003990395.1. Classification (NCBI taxonomy): domain Bacteria; kingdom Bacillati; phylum Bacillota; class Clostridia; order Lachnospirales; family Cellulosilyticaceae; genus Cellulosilyticum; species Cellulosilyticum sp. WCF-2. The sequence continues at coordinate 861,669 of NZ_CP034675.1, forward strand.
TATCATGGGAGTAACTCTTTGTGGTGGATTTTTAGTTGGTGATGTGTACCTATACTTCATTGAACCACTTCTAGAAACAAGTAGCATTGTTTGCAAATGGCTTTCTTTGGTGTTAGGTTTTGCGGCAAGCTTTATGATTGCAAAGAAAATCGCTTGTATTGGCCTTGGTAAAAGAAAAGGGGTGAGGGTATGAAAAAGTGGTTACTTATACTAGGGATAACTCTTATGCTAACAGGCTGTCAAAGCATAGAGGAGTTAGAAAATGCAGCTTATAAAGAATATAAGCTAACCAGCTATACGGATCAGTATTTTACCCAAGATCTAGTAACTTGGGCAAGTTTACAGTTAGCATGTGAAGGAGATAATAATGTCTATCGGAATAGGAATAGAAACTGGTATGATGACAGAATTACTGAGCTAGGTGCAAAGCGCTTAGACGGTGGGATAGAGAACTTGGTTGTAAATGATGGTCAATTTATAGAAGAAGTGATTATTAACCAAGATGGAACCACTGAAAAAAGTGAGTATCCAAATATGAGTAAACATTTGATAGAAACCTTAAGTACAAATTTAGGAGAACCTTTTGATAGCTTTTTAGAGGAAATGAAAAAGGTGGAAGATTATTGTATTAAGGAGAAGACAATAGACGGTACAGGCATTGTTTTCCTTAAGGCAGAGGGGCAGTTAAGTATGTGGGTGGTGCAATCCAATATTCAAATGAAAAACAAGGAAGATAATAACTGGCTTAAAGCAATCTGTGGTGAAGACTTAATAGTAAGTACAGCTACAGCAGGAGAAGAAAAGCAACTCATTGAGTTAAGTTATCCTAGCTTTGTAGTAAGAAACGATATGGGTTCTCTTACAAATGCAACGGCGTATTATCAATTATTTAGAACCAATGAAGGGCTACTAGAAAAAACTAGAATGGTCATTAACCAATATATAGATGGTTATAAAGATGGGGACTTAAATCCAGACAAATTAGACCCTCTTCGAAGAATAGTCAATGAATTAGCAGGTGAAGAAAAAGATATAACCCAGCTGATTAATGACATTTATAAGGTGCTAGATGACAAAAGTAGTAAAGAATCTGGGAATATAGATGATCTTCACTATGAAATCATCAAAAGGAATACTGAGATTGGCTATGAGAAGCTAATCGAGGTAGTGGTAACGCCTTAGCATTGCTTTCTTAAATGAATCTGATGTTAGGTCCAAATGTTACGAAATCAAGCTATCTGATAGCCAGGTTGTAACTTGTATTTGTAAATAATTTTATATCGAAAATATAAAAAGTAAACCGCAGAGAAATTAACTGCGGTTTACTTTTTATAATGATTGAAAAATTATTAATATCTTTATTACTAATACATTTTAACCGTTACCACTACTACGAATTCTCATCCATCTTAAGATTTCTTTGTAGTGTTCTTTTTACCTTTGGTTTTGCGATCCATAGTATATGAGTAGTTACAGCAATCCCTATACAGAACAAAAGAATTGTTAACCATAAAGTATGAACACATATAGCAGAGAATATTAACATAGTCCATAGAAAACCCAAGCTCTTCATAACTGTTCTAGTACTTAATCCATTGCGCTCCCTATAATTTGTGATATATTCTCCAAAAAACTTACTCTTTTTTAACCAGTTTGACAGCCTTTTACTACTAGTGAAACATCCGGCAGCAAGGAGGACAAAGGGAGTCGTGGGCCATATCGGGAAAAACACTCCAATTGCTCCTATTACAAGAAAAACGAAACCTAAAATAATGAGCAATCTATTTTTTAAGCTCATGGTTTTAATGTTGCCTGAATGAGTCCATCATTGTCTAGTTTTGATAATTCTTTTACTTTATCAAAATCAAGACCCATAGCTGCTGTAATACGTTCTCCATATTCAGGATCAGCTAGATAGCAGTGTACGGCATGACGGTATTTTACATTATCTGTTACAGGAGCAATATCAGCCGCAGTATTTTCAATTAAAAGCTTACGCTTATCCTCTGTCATTAATCGATAAAGATCTCCTCCTGCTCGGAAATTATCATCTGTAGGATCATCCTTTGGATCAAATCTATACATAGCACCTTCAAGTTCAAGAGGTGGTTCTGCTACATCTGGTTGTGGTGACCAATAGCCGTCACTATTTGGAGAATAGGCAGGCAACCTTCCATAGTTGCCATCTACGCGCATTGCACCATCACGGTGGTATTCATTGACTTCACATTTGGCACGATTAACCGGTATATGATTATGGTTGACACCAAGTCTATATCTCTGAGCATCACCATAAGCAAAAAGTCTTCCTTGTAAAAATCTATCTGGTGAAAATCCGATTCCAGGAACGACGTGTGCTGGTGTAAAGGCTGATTGTTCAACCTCGGCAAAATAGTTCTCAGGATTACGGTTAAGCTCAAGAACGCCTACCTCTATCAGTGGAAATTCCTTGTGGCGCCAAATTTTGGTGATATCAAAAGGATTTTCATAATGATTTTTTGCCTGCTCTTCTGTCATAATCTGAACATACATAGTCCACTTTGGATAATCGCCACGTTCAATAGCCTCAAAAAGATCTCGACCATGGCTTTCCCTGTCTTGTCCACAGATAGCAGTTGCTTCCTCGTTAGTGAGATTCTTAATTCCCTGTTGTGTATGGAAGTGGAATTTACACCAAACGCGTTCATTTTTATCATTATAGAATGAGAAGGTGTGCTCTCCATAAAAATGCATATTTCGGAAGGAGGCTGGTATGCCACGGTCTGACATGACAATGGTCCTTTGATGGAAGCTTTCAGGAAGTAGTGTCCAGAAGTCCCAGTTATTTTGAGCTGAGCGCATACCAGTTCTTGGATCACGTTTTACAGCTCGGTTAAGGTCTGAGAAGTTATGTACATCACGAATGAAAAAAGTAGGTGTATTGTTTCCTACAAGGTCCCAGTTACCTTCTTCGGTATAAAACTTAACAGCAACGCCGCGTATATCACGTTCTGCATCTGCTGCACCACGTTCACCAGCTACAGTAGAAAAACGAATGAAAAGATCTGTTTTAGCACCAGGTTGAAGAACTTTTGCTTTAGTATACTTTGAAATATCGCCAGTAACGGTTAGATTACCATATGCTCCCCAACCTTTTGCGTGCATACGACGTTCTGGTATAACTTCGCGATTGAAATGTGCCATTTTTTCCATTAACCATACATCTTGCATAACCACAGGTCCTCTAGGGCCGGCTGTTATAGAATTCTCGTTATCAGCTACTGGTGCCCCTACTTCATTTGTTAGTTTTTTGTTTTCATCCATCATAATACCTCCTTTAAAGTTATGTATTTATATGAAATGCGGACTCCAATCAATATAATCGGGCTGCATTCATACTCAAGTAAGTGAAACCCCCATCAGTACAATAGCAGCATATGCGCAGCTTTTTGGGAGCATAAGCATCCCAACTTTTGGATTTGTTTTTGAAAATAATACTACTGGCAGATAGCAGACAAAACTAATCAGTATTGCAAGCCATAGAAGAGATAAACTGCCTCCATATTTGAAGGCTGCTATCATATAGAATAGCATGACGGTCATTCCTAAAATAAAAAATGGAATGTTTCGGATAATACCCCATATCAATGGTGGATTTTCATCTAGCCAACGATTTTGAGGTAGAACACATAGGAAAATACGTAATAGGGCAGAACCATAAACAATTATGGAAAGGTATTTATTAGCATGAAAAGGGTAGTAACCGTTACCAATTTCCCATAAGAAAATATAAAATAGGGTCATTGTTATGGACGCAATAAGTTTCCCCATTCCTAATACAGCTGTATGATTATGATTATTTTTATCAGTTATGGCGTAGATACGAGGAATAAGATGAGAGGCATCTCCAATTCCTAAAGTAAAAGCCATAAGTGCATATTGCCATCGTAAGCTTCCAGGTTCTGCAGTCATATATAGTAACACTGCGGCTATGAACACTGTAAAAAGATATAATAAGTCAAATATGGCTTCAACAGTGTTCATCATTTTTCTCTTTGGATTAGTTTGTACCATAATTCATCCTCCCAAATTCATATTTTTATTCGCACATTTAGGGTGTGTGATGATATTTACAATAAAATAAGAGGATTAATCTCCACATAATCTATGCAATACATCCTTCATTAAAATAATAGCGAAGAAGATGCAAGCATATTCTAAATGGGCGATATTGAAGATATTATGATTAGTAAATAGTTACATATAATTTGTTGATATTTGTAATATTATATATAATTATAATAATTTTTATTATTATAGTCAACATTCGTTTCGTTACTTGATGGATTAAGAAGTGTTGGGAATAATAAAATAGAGAGCACTAAGCTAATTTTTTACCGAAAAAACTGTAAGTTATTTACAAAAACGATGAAATTATCTATTTGGTGTTATACAGAGGATATAAATAAGGTATAATAAAGAAAAATAATAATAGCCAGAATTGGAACGTATTTCGATATAAGGGGAATGAAGAGGAGAAAATATGGGAAAACAGACGGTAACACTTAAGGATGTAGCAGAAAGAGCAGGTATGTCTGTCACACAAGTATCTAGAGCGCTTAATGGTTATAATGATGTTAGCGCAAGTACAAAAGAACGTATTAAAGCGTTAGCTGATGAAATGGGATATATAAAAAATGTGGCAGCTCAAAAATTGGCAACTCAGTGTTCTAATCAAATTGCGCTTGTTATTAAAGGTATGGAGAATGACAATAAATATAATACATACAGCGCAGTTTATTCTGTAATAAGAGGTATTGAAGCTTATACATCCAAGATTAATTATGATTTAACTATTTATACAATACGTGAAAAAATGCAATCTTATGTAGCTTATTTTAATGCAAAGGGAATTACGAGTGCTATTTTAATTGGATTTGAATACAATGACCCCTACTTATCCGAATTGTTAGAGTCACCTATACCTTGTGTATGTATTGATATTCCTACTACGGCAGGAAATAATGGGTGTATTATCGTTAATAATTCTTACTATGCAAGTGAAGCGGTGGAGCTACTTATAAAGGCAGGTAAAAAGAAAATTGCAATGATCACCGGTAAAGAAAATGCCATAGTAAGTATGGAAAGAGAAACTGGTTATAAAATTGCACTCGCTAAACACCAAATAGATTGGAATACTGAATTTATTTTAAAGGGAAATTTTGAGCGAGAAACTGCTAGAGAATGTACTAAGGAGATATTAAAGAAATATCCAGACATAGATGGATTTTTTTGTGCCAGTGATTATATGGCAATTGGGTGCATGGAAGGTATAAGAGAAATGGGAAAAAGTATTCCTGAGGATATAGGAGTTGTAGGATTTGACGATATTCCGGTGTCTGAGTATTTGATGCCTAGTTTAAGCACGGTTGCTCAAAATAGTTACGAAAAGGGATATGCAGCAGCTACACTTATTCATGAAATCATAAGAAAAGAAAATACACCAAGGATTATTACTTTGGAATGTGAATTGAAAATAAGAGATTCAGTGTAAAGAAATAAACCAAATTTCTAATAAGATATTGTTTGTGTGGACATAATTGAAGCATAAACAATATTTTTTTGTGTATATTTTTTGTAAAATATGTAACAAAAAATAAAGTAATTGACAAAAGTTTTGTCTAATGTATAATAAGAGTATAAAACCAAATCGATTCGGTAAATCTAACAACAAGAGGACACAACTATGAAAATGACAAAAAAAGCAATGAGTTTAATGTTAGCAGCAACTATGCTAGGCTCAGTTGTAACTGGGTGCTCTAGCTCAAAAGGAGATACTTCAACACCATCAACTGAAGGCACAGGTGTAAATAATGGTGAAAAAGTAGAGTTAACCATCGGAATAAGTGCGGATCCTGTTGAGGTTGATTTAGTAACGCAACAAGCCGAAGCTTATATGGAAAAAAATCCAAATGTTAAATTGGTAGTAGAGCCGATCGCAGGTGATATTTGGGAAGTGCTTAAAACTAGAATGGTATCTAATGCGGAGCCAGATATTTTCTATATGGACATTTTCCAAGCGGCGCAGTTTATTGATGCAGGTAAATTAGCATCTTTAGATGATCTTTTCACAGCAGAAGAATTAGCTGACTTCGAACCTGCTTTAGTAAATGGTTTTAAAGGACAAGATGGTGTGCTTTATGGTATCCCAAAAGATTTCTCCACATTAGCACTATACTATAACAAAAAAATGTTTGAGGAAGCTGGTATTACACCACCTACAACATGGGAAGAGCTTGAAAGTGCAGCTAAAGCACTTACAAAAGACGGTGTAGTAGGCCTTTCACTACAAAACGGAATCGATCGTGTACAACCATTCTTCTATAGTAATGGTGGTTCTATGTTAGAAGATGGTAAACCAACACTTAATAATCCTAAAAACATTGAAGCTTATGAATTCTGGTTATCATTACTTAAAAATGGCTATGCTCAAACACCTCAACAACTTGGTGTAGGTTGGGATGGAGATGCTTTTGCGGGTGAACATGTAGCTATGACTGTAGAAGGAACTTGGATGATAGCTAACTTACAAGAGATTGCACCTGATTTAGAATATGGTGTTGTACCAGTTCCACAAAAAGAACAACCAGCTTCTATGCAGTTTACAGTAGCTTACTCTATGTCTAAATCAACTAAAAACCCAGATGTAGCAAAAGATGTAATCAAATTCTTAACATCAGAAGAACAACAAAAATTAATCACAGATGCTGGTAGAGCTATGCCTTCTAGAAAATCATCATTAGAAGCGTTTGTACAAGCTTGGCCAGACCGTAAAGTGTTCGCAGAAGCTGCACCAGTAGCTAGTGAATTTAACTACGGTGTTATTTCTTCAACAGTTGTAGCAGAAGCAGCTAAAGCCATGGAAAAACTGCTTTTAGATTCATCAATTACTGTTAAAGAAGCTTTTGATGAAGCACAAGCAAACATTGATAAAGCACTATCTAATCAATAAAACATTGATATTTAAATAAAAAGCAGACTTTCTTATTAAATTTTTGATAAGAGAGTCTGCTTTTTTGTGTAGATTTGGAAATAACGAAAAACTTAGCCGAGAGTTTGGACGCGAGTAGTACAAGGAGAAAAAGTGAAATGGTGATGTTTTACAGTTTAAAATGCATAAAAATATACAAAACTAAATTGACAAAGTGCAGATATATTGTATAATAAAACTATAAAGCTACCAAAACGTTTCGGTAGAAAAATACGACAAAAATAAGATATTTACCAAAAAACGAATTGTTTACATACCTGTAGGCCATCGTTATAAAACTAGAAAGGGTGGAAAGCGTGAAAAACCTTACTCACAGAAAGACACAAGAAAATATTGCAGGCTTAGTACTTGTTGCTCCTATTGTACTGCTTATGCTTGTATTCGTAATTGGACCAGCTATATACTCTATGTTTTTAAGCTTCCAAAATTACAATATGCTTAAACCAGACCAAGCAACATGGACATGGTTTGAAAACTATAAAGAGGTTATTAAAGACCCAGCATTTCATCAGGCGCTTTACAATACATTTAAATACTCTATTGTCGTTGTGCCAGTTCAAACGATTTTATCTTTATTATTAGCAATGGTTGCTAATCAAAAGATTAAAGGAAAAACTTTCTTTAGAGTAGCGTATTACGTGCCAGCTGTTACTTCAGCTGTAGCAGCAGCTTCCATTTTTATGTTTCTTTTCAATACAAAAGGGATTGCTAACCAGTTCCTAGGACTATTTGGTTTTGAAGCAGTAAGTTGGTTTAATGATCCGAAGTTTGCCTTGCCACTTGCTATGATTATGGCGATTTGGTCAACAGTAGGTTCTCAGATGCTTATCTTCTTAGCAGGGCTCCAAGATATTCCAGAGGAAGTTTATGAAGCAGCAGACATGGACGGCGCAGGCCCATGGACAAGATTTATACAAATTACAGTACCTATGCTGAGTTCTAAAACGATGTTCGTACTTGTAGTAGGTATGATAGGAACGCTCCAAATGTTTGACCAAGCATTTATTATCTCTGGTGGAGTAGGTGGACCACTTGGTTCAACAACAACAGTTGTATTATACCTTTACAATAAAGCATTTGGTGAAAATAGATTAGGGTATGGTTCAGCAGTAGCAATGCTTCTTTTCGTCATCATCCTAACCCTTACTTTAATACAAAAATACTTTTTTGAAGACCGTGAAAAAAGACAAGAGAATAGAGGTGGAAGATAATGCGTAAGAGCACACCTAAAATGGCTAAAATATTATTTTATGTGATCGCAATAAGCTATGCACTCATTGCAATATTCCCTTATATATGGGGGGCTTATACAGCCCTTAGACCTACAAGTCAGGCCTATAAATTGACTTTTGATTTTGCTGATTTAAGTCTTAATGCATTCAAATCACTTTTCCAAAAAAATGACATTGGTAAATGGTATTTAAACAGTATATTGGTAGCTACTTGCGTTACCTTTTTAGGAGTAGCAACAAGCACAATGGCGGGATATGCCCTTGCGCGTCTTGAATTCTTTGGTAAAAAGATATTATTCATTGCTGTCGTTGGTGTAATGATGATACCAGCTCAAATCACAATGATTCCTCAATATATGCTTTTAAATGAGTTAAACCTAGTAAATAACTATGTGGGTCTTATTTTACCATTCATCTTTAATGCTTTTAATATCTTTATGATGAGACAATTCTTCTTATCTTTCCCAGCTAGTTTAGAAGAAGCGGCTGAGATTGATGGAATGGGAAGAATTAAGATTTTCTTTAAAGTAGCATTACCGTTAGCAAAACCAGCGGTAACAACAATCACTATTATGAGTTTTATGGGAAGCTGGAACAACTTCTTAATGCCTAACTTATTAATTACTTCAAGAGATATGTATACGCTTCCAGTAGGTATGGCTTCATTAAATAGCCAATATTTCTCATATCCTAACCAGATAATGGCAGGGGCGATGTTGTTATCTATACCAATGATTATCTTTTTCTTAGTATTCCAAAGACACTTCATCCAAGGAATTACGACTTCAGGAATTAAATAGGAGAATGTCCATGATTGATAAAATAATTAAAACACAAGATTTACATGATGATTATGTTGTTTCTTCAAATAAAATCTATATCATTGGTTCACAAGATGGTACCTTTAGAAAATTAGGTTTTCATGTGCCAGGAGAGATGGGAGGTATTATCGCCCAGCCTATAAAAATGGCAGATGGCTATAGTTTAGAAGTAGATGGAAAACAGCTAATAGGAAAAAAATACACTTTTGATAATGGGGATAGCGTATTTAGTTATGAAGAAGCTTTTGGTACATTAGAACGTCGTGAAATGGCTGTGCCGAATGAAAAAGCAGTCGTTATTAAACTCTCTCCTAATTTTAAAGAAGCAAAGACACTAATAGTGACTATGGACTTTCATATTATGGGGTGTTGGACAGCTGAAGATTGTGGGCATATCAATGATGCCACAATCTTAGCTAGTGCTAATGAGAAACAAGTGATTGCAAAAAGTGAGACTCATCCTAATTATGTAGGTCTTTTCTCAAACTTATGTTTTGAGCAGGCTTTCCGGACTGAGGGGGATCATTTATTAGCTACCTTAACTTTTGAAAACATCACTAATGAAGAAATTCAGTTTCTTTTGATTTCTAATAATGAAAGTGAAGAAGCTTTAGTCGCAAAACATCGAGAATTACTTAGTCAGCTTAATGGTTTACTTGAAAATAAAAAAGAAAAGTTAAATCAAATGTTTGGTAAGTCAGAGCTTAAAACAAATGATAAAGCTTTTGATACTGCTTTTAATGGTCTTAAAATCAACTACGATATGCTCATTCAAAATATAGAAGGCATTGGAGAAGGCTATACAGCAGGTTTTCCTGATTATCCTTGGTTCTTTGGATGTGATACTACTTATGGCATTAATGGGACGTTAGCGGTAGGACAACACAAAATGACACTTCAAAGTCTAAGACTTCTTAAGCAGATCTCTTATGAATGTAATGAAGGTAACGGACGCATAATGCACGAGATATCACCTTTTGGCTACGTTTATAACAAAGGTAATCTTCAAGAAACACCGCAGTTCATTACAGCTGTTTATGAAGCTTATATTTGGACAGGAGATAGAGTTTTCTTAGAGGAAATGTATGATTTCTGTAAGAAAGGTATGGAATGGGTAGAGAGTAAAGCTGCTGATGGCATTATTTGTCCAAAGGGTGCAGGTATTATTGAAATAAATGGTGTAGATGGACGCCTTATTGATATTGCTATATGGACCTATAAGGCTTATGAAACCCTTGAAAAAATGGCTACAATCTTTGGCGAAGAAGATTTAGCTACAAGTTATAAACAAAAAGCAGAAGCCCAGGCAAAAGAGATTGTAGAAAAATTCTATAGTAAGGAAGAAGGATTCTTTGCAGATATTATTTGCACAAAAGATGAGATTATGGCAAGCAAGGATCTTCTCATTAACTCTGTTAAGAATACAAAAACACAACATGAAGCTTTAAAAGTTTATTTTGATAAGCTACTTGAAAAAGAGTGTGAGCAAGATGAATTAATTCCTGTAGTACTTAAAAATTGGATTACAGTATTGCCTTACACAGAGCATTTCTTAACAGAAGAAATGTTAGAAGAAGGTTTAGAGGAAATGAAAAAACCAAACTTCTATAATGCATCAGGTATGAAACTTGGTTGTATGTGTGATGACGCAAATGATCCTTCTGATGATTTATATAGTATTAACAAATCTATGTCTATTAATACGGGTTATATGGCTGAAGTATTTGCTAGAAATAAAGATGCCAATAGAGGGTATGCATTACTGAAAAAGTTAACGGATTGTGCCGCATTAGGAATGCCAACTGCTATTAGTGAAATCTTGCCAAATGATAATCAGGGATGCTTTATGCAGTTCTGGTCAGGCTATGGTATTCACCATGTATTTGTAAGATATATCTTAGGAATTGAAGTAGATGCACCAAATAAGAACATTACTATTAAACCTAACTTACCAGAGTCACTTACAGACATTACACTTAATAACTTGCTTGTAGGAGAATGTCATTACAACATTACTTATAAAGTAAGAGAAGGCAAAGTAACTGTGCGCGTAGAGAAAGACAGAGCAGATTATACATTCGAGATACAATAAGGAAATGGAGAAAAGCCATGATACTATACAACAAAGGAACTGGAGAGTATCAAAACTTTCTTATAACAGAAGACTGTTTTGATGAATACAACTTAGGTAAGACAGAAACAATCATGTGCCAAGGGAATGGTTACATGTGCATTAGAGGGGCTGCGGAAGAAAATTATCCTAAAAAGACAGCAAACACTTTTATTGCAGGTACTTTTAATAAAGGGCCAGGGTATGAACCAACAGAACTTCCTAATACAGCAGATACCTTTTCTATGGAAATCATTATTGACGGTAAAAGATTCTTTTTAACAGAAGATAATGTCATAGATTATGATAAAACACTTAATCTTAAAACTGGTGAATTAACAAGAACGTTTAAATATCAAACAAAAGATAACCTCATTAGTTTTGAGTTTACACGCTTTGTATCAGCAGATAATTTACATTTAGCAGCGCAAAGAGTGAAAATAACACCACTTAATAAAGATGCTCAAATCGTCATTATCTCTGGTATTGATAGCAAGACTACTAACTCAGGTGAAGCACATTTTATTGATGATACAAGAAGATTTTTTGAGAAACGTTTTATCTTTACGAAACTAACAACGACTCAGTCAAAGATTGATTTCTTTATTAATGCAGCGCACCGTATTTTTTTAGACGACGTAGAAGATCATACTTTACCACAGCCTTTGATGAACAGAAGAGAAGCTTTCCAAAAATATAGCTTTGATATTTCAGTAGGAAGTACCCTAACAATAGAGAAGTATATTACATACTACACTTCCATTGATAATAAAAATGTAGCCTGCGAAGATAATGAAAAAAGTTATCTGATCTTAAAAGACATCATGGGAGAGGGCTATGAAGCACTTCTTAAAGAAAGTATTGCGGCATTAGATACGAAGCTTTGGTCTAGAGATGCTATTACGATTCGTTCTAAAAATGAATTTGACCAATTAGCCATTAATTATGCGATGTATCATCTATTTGCTATGACACCAGCTCATGACCCACGTATGAATATAGGTGCAAAAGGTTTATCAGGTGAAGGCTATAAAGGACATGCTTTCTGGGATACAGAAGTATTCCTTTTACCAAGATACATTGTACAAAACCCAGAAGTGGCTAAGAGTCTTATTGAATATCGTTATCATGGCTTAGAAGGGGCAAGGAAAAAAGCTAAGGAAAATGGCTTTGAAGGCGCTATGTTCCCTTGGGAAGCAGCTAATCCAGAAGATGGAGAAGTAACACCTATTTATGGTGGTATGGACGTTTATACAGGAGAAAGAGAACGTATTAAAACAGGCTTTATTGAAATTCATATCACAAGTGATGTTGCCTTTGGTGTGTATAGTTACTTCAACTTTACAGGTGACCAAGAGTTTATGGATAACTATGGTTATGAAATCCTCCTTGAAACAGCAAGTTTCTGGAGTTCAAGACTTGAAACTTCTAAGGAAGATGATTTACTTCATATCACTAATGTTATAGGGCCAGATGAGTACACAGAGCACATAGATGATAATGCGTATACCAACTATCTTGCTAAATGGAATATGGATTATGCAGTAAAATGCTATAACGACATTAAAGCTAATAGACCAGAAGTGTATGCGCGCCTTGCTAAAAAAATAGGATTAACAGATGAGATGATGGCAACTATTGCGGAGCGTGCAAGCAAAGTGTATATTCCAGTACCAGGTGAAGATTTAATTATTGATCAAGATACGACTTATAGAGCACTTGAAGAAATTGATCTTACTAAATATAGAAATAATGTAATGGGTATCTTAAAAGACTACAACTTAGATCAAATTAGTAAATTTAAGGTATCTAAACAAGCAGATATTATGGTACTTTTCTTACTCTTTGGTGAGAACTGGAGTAATGAAATAAAAGCAGCTAACTTCAACTATTATGAACCTTATTGTTTACATGATTCATCTTTAAGTTTTAGCACTCACTGCATACTTGCAAATGATATTGGTAACACAACCTATAGCTATGAGTTATTTAAAAAAGCAACCACTATAGACCTGGGGCAAGATATGAAAGCCTGTGATGCTGGTGTTCATGCTGCATCTTATGGCGGTATTTGGCAGTGCGTCATTAATGGATTTGCCGGGCTTAGAATGATTGGAACGGACCTTCATTTTAACCCAAGACTGCCAGAAGAAATCCAAGGTATTACCTTTAACATGATTTATAAAGGTCAGACTTTAAAAGCTAAGATAGAAAAAGAAGAAATCACCCTTACAAACCTAGGTGAAGAAACGGTAACTGTGTTTGTAAAAGGTGAAGAAGTGACATTACAAAACGGACTAAACATAACTAGATAAGGGTGACAAGATGAGCAATAAATACGATTTAGCGATATTTGACTTAGATGGTGTAATTGTAGATACAGCAAAATATCATTACTTAGCATGGAAAAGACTAGGTAAAGAATTAGGCATAGATTTTACTGAAGAACAAAATGAAGACTTTAAAGGTGTAAGCCGTATGGCGTGTATGGATATCATGTGTAAGCTTGCTGGTAAAGAAGACATGAGCCAGGAAGAACGTGAGAGATTAGCGAACCTTAAAAATGAATGGTACGTAGAATCTATAGGAGAACTTGATGAAAGTGAATTATTAAGCGGAGCGAAAGACTTACTTGTAGCCCTTAAAGAAAACGGGATTAAAGTAGCACTTGGTTCAGCAAGTAAAAATGCACTTCCAATATTAGAACGTACAGGAATCGTTAAATACTTTGATACCATCGTAGATGGTAATCATGTAACTAAAGCAAAACCAGACCCAGAAGTCTTTGTACTTGGTGCACAAAGATTAGGGGTTGAGCCAAGCAAATGTGTTGTTTTTGAAGACTCAGTAGCTGGTATAGAAGCAGCGCATATTGCGGGCATGGGATGCATTGGGATTGGTAGTGCAGAGAATTTACCAAATGCAAAGACAGTTGTAGCAGGGCTTGATCAAGTTACAATAGACACTTTTAAATAGAAGTAATGGGGTGTAACAAAATGACTAAAGCATGGATTGTAGAAGAGAATCAAATTGACCAAGTGAGCTTACTTAAAAATGAAAGTCTTTTTAATGTGGCAAATGGTTATATAGGGATTAGAGGGAACTTTGAAGAAGGGTATCCTGCTGATAAGGTAAGTATACGAGGCAACTATATCAATGCGTTTTATGAAGAAGCAACTATTACTTACGGTGAAAAAGCTTTTGGCTTTCCTGAAACCTTACAAAAAATTGTTAATGTCATGGATGGGCAGACAGTATTTGTAACCGTTGGGGAAGAAAGAGTTAATCTATTTGAAGGTGAGCTTAAAGACCTAAAACGTTTTGTGAATCTAAAAGAAGGTTATTACACAAGACAAATCCACTGGGTTTCTCCAAAGGGTAAAGAAGTTAAAATAGACATTACACGTCTAGCTTCTTTTACAACCCTTGAGTTATTTGCTATTCATTACCATATAGAAAAAATCAACTTTGATGAAGAGGTCATTATTGAGTCTGTTATAGATGGAAACGTAGAAAACTATACAAACCCTAATGACCCAAGGGTAGGCGCTTCGCATGCTCAGCTTTTAAACATTGTAAAAGTAGCAGAGGAAAATCAGGTTTTACAAGTGGTAGGTGAAACGAAGGTTTCTAAGTTACAAGTAGCCCTTACTACAGCTCATAGAACAAACTGTGAAGCAGGCATCGAAGTCAATGTGGCTGAGAAATCCATTGCGGCAAGATATACTTTTGATAAAGGCAATGCTGTCATTGAATTTACTAAGTATAATGTATATACCGATACAAGAAGGCATACAGATCCTGTAGCAGAAGGTATATGTTTAATTAAACAAGTAAGTGAGCAAGGCTTTGAGACTATTAAAGAAGCTCAAAAAGCTTATTTAGAGACTTTCTGGGAAGTAGCAGATATTGAAATTTTAGGAGATGAGGCGCTTCAACAAGGCTTACGATTTAATATTTATCAGTTATTACAAGGTGTAGGAAAAGACCAAGTGAGTAATATTGGAGCAAAAGGTTTAAGTGGAGAAGGATATGAGGGACATTATTTCTGGGATACAGAAATCTATGTCATGCCTTTCTTTACACTATGTAATCCAGAGATTGCAAAACAACTGTTAAGATATCGTTATCATATTCTAGATGAAGCCAGAGCTAGAGCTAAAGAACTTGGTCACCGTAAAGGAGCAGCTTATGCTTGGAGAACGATTACAGGGAAAGAATGCTCAGCTTACTTCCCAGCAGGCACCGCACAGTACCATATTAATGGTGATATTGCTTATACTTATATTCAGTATTATTTAGCAACAGGAGATCAGGCGTTTATTAAAGACTTTGGCCTAGAAGTTATTTGTGAAACAGCAAGAATCTGGTTAGAAATTGGACATTTCCAAAATGGTCTATTCAGAATAGATGCCGTAACAGGTCCAGATGAATACACAGCTATTGTAAATAATAACTACTATACCAATCAATTAGCTAAGTATAATTTAAGTACAGTTGGTAAATGGGTTAAAGAATTAGAAGAAACAGACCCAGAGGCATTAAAGGCAATCTGTGAAAAAATCAGCTTAACACAAGAAGAACTAGATGGCTTTGAAAGAGCCAGTGAAAATATGTACTTGCCTTATGATGAAGAAAGAGGTATTTGTGCCCAAGATGATAGTTTCTTATCAAAAGCTGTGTGGGATTTTGAAAACACACCAAAAGAAAACTATCCGTTATTACTTCACTATCACCCACTTACTATTTACCGCTATCAAGTACTTAAGCAAGCAGATGTGGTGTTGTCACACTTCTTATTAGAAGACGATGTAGATTTAGAGGCTATTAAAAAGTCTTATGACTACTATGAAAAAATTACAACCCATGACTCTTCTTTATCTTGTGCGATTTATAGTATTGTTGCTTCTAAAATAGGTTATGAAGATAAAGCTTATAAATACTTCATTGAAACAGCTAGATTAGACCTTGATAATACCCACAATAATACTAAAGATGGTGTGCATATTGCTAACATGGGGGGGACTTGGATGGCTATCGTCTATGGTTTTGCAGGCCTTAGAATTAAAAAAGACCATATTAGTTTAGAACCTAAACTGCCAGCTAAGTGGGATGGCTTAAGCTTCACCTTCCTTCACAAAGGAGCTAAGATTAAGGTGAAGGTGCAAAAAGATAAGACAATTTTAGAGGTGTTTACTACTCAAAGTATTCAAATTAAAGTTAAAGATGTTATGTATTTAGTAGAGGAAGATACTGTTCTGGAGATATAGAAAAAGTAAGGTCATATTAGAATATCAAATAAATAAAATTAACTCAAAAGAGCTATCCAAAGACTAATTGTTTTTGGATAGTTCTTTTAGATTAGGGCCAAACTGGATATTTTCGGGTCGTTAGAAGTTAAAGAATAACTGAGTGATGATTTAGTAAAAAATAGTTAAAATATATTAAAAATATTGATAATTATTTTTATCTATAGTACTTTATATATAAAGTACTATAGATAAAAAGGAGAAAGATTGTGTTATCAAAACCAGGGATGCTGCTTTTAGGCATGATTAATGAATCATCTAAAGGAGCTTATGAAATAACAAAAATGTTAGAAATGATGCAAGTAAAATGGTGGTTTAATATATCTGATTCTACAGTATATAGCACCATTAAGGTCTTAGAAAGGAAGAGATATATTACTGGTAGCACAGAGAAAAATGGGAATATGCCAGAAAGAACAGTGTACACTATATCATCAAAAGGAAAAGAGATTCTAGAGACTTCCATCCATGGGGCTTTTCTTAATATGGATTATGATACGACGACATTCTCAATAGCGGCAAGCTATTTAAGTATTTTACCTAAAAATGAGATAATAGAGTTGCTAAATAAAAGATTACAAATGTTAGATGAATATAAAAGGGGGATACAAGAAAATATTAGTCAATTGAGGCAATCCAATCTTTCACCACTAATAATAGATAATATTGAACGTATGAAAGATATAGTAGAAGCTGAAATAGTCAGCGCTAATAGAATGCTTTTAAGTATAAAGGAAGGTGACTAGGATGACTATCAATAAAATGACACAGTTTGTAATAACACTTGTTTTATTAGACTGCCTAGTAATACCTTTTATATTAGGTGCATTTTATCCTAAGTATAGTCATATGAAGATGGTACTTAGTGTACTGGGTGCAAAGAAGTCTCCTGTAAGACTGGTTTATAACTTTTGGATGGCTTGTTTGGGGATAGGATTTATCATTATTGGCTTTAAATTGTTTGCAAGCTACAAAAGCACATGGTACATCCCTAGTATGTTATTACTAATGGTTACAATTAGCTATGCCATATTGGATTGCTTGGTATCAAGTATATTTTCGGTAGGAGATTCAAAAGAGATGCTAACCCTTGCTGAAAAACTACATGGTTATGGATCAGCTATAGGGTGTACATTGTTTGTTCTAGGAGGTTTATTCGCCACTATGTTATTATGGAAAAATCATCCTTTAGCTGCTAGGTGGTTACTTATTTGTTGGTTAATGGCTATTTTAACATTTGGATTATTTGTAACTGGAGATGATGTGGCACAAACAGCCAGTGGATTTAAGAAATTATTAATCTATAACGGATTCTGGCAAAGGATTTCTTTTTTATTAATGTATATACCCCATATAGTTTTAAGCTTATTAAAAGAATAGAGGAACCAATTATGAGGGGTAATAGAAATGGGAGGGAAACACCGTAAGGTAGTTGTTCTCTCTCATTTTTACGTTATGCCCAAGAATGCTCAGTATTAGGTTGATACGGTATTGAAACAGCCAGAGTAGAATTTGTGATAGTAATTTATAAAATAATAAATATGTGTAAACTATATGCTATAATAAACTTAATTATTGAACATACCCCAATTATTGAGAAGTGAGCAGGGTGTTTTTGAAGCCTTGGTTATTGATATGAGAGATTTTTGTGTAAGAGCAATTTTGTAAATGATCTGTAAATAAATTAATGAAAGTGACGCAGGAGGTACGGATGGAAGGTATCATCGAACGAATGATAAGCAATGTCAAGAAAGTAATTATAGGGAAAGATGATATCATTGAACAAATGATGATTTGTCTTTTAAGCGAAGGACATATTTTATTAGAGGGCGCACCAGGCCTTGGGAAAACTAAGCTGGCTATAGCTTTATCCCGTAGTGTAGAAGGTAGCTTTAAGAGGGTGCAATTTACACCAGATGTGCTTCCGTCAGATGTAACAGGTTTTTGCCTTTATAACAAAGAAACTGGAGAGCTAGAATATAAAGAAGGGGCGGCTTTATGTAATTTCTTATTAGCTGATGAGATTAATAGAGCTTCGCCAAGAGTGCAGTCAAGCTTACTTGAAGCCATGGAGGAAAGACAAGTGACCGTAGAAGGTGTTACAAGGGAACTACCTAGTCCCTTTATGGTTATTGCCACTCAAAATACTATTGAAAGTCAAGGTACATATCCACTTCCAGAAGCTCAAATGGACCGTTTCTTTATGAAGCTTCATCTAGAATATCCTTCTAGAGGAGAGTGGGAGGAAATATTAGAGCAATCAGAAGGGGTGGAACCACTTAAAGCTTTAAAGCAAGTGGTTAGCCTGGGAGAGTTAGAGGCTACCAAGAAAAAACTAAGGGAAGTTGTAGTAAGTAAGGAAGTTAAAGCTTATCTATTAGATTTAGCAGAAGCTATTAGTCATCATGAAATGGTAGAAGTGGGCATAAGTCCCAGAGGAACTATTGCTTTATTAAAAGCGACAAGAGGTGCAGCTATGGTAGGGGGACGCTCCTATGCTACACCGGATGATGTGCAACAAGTATTAAAGGCTGTTGTTGGGCATCGATTAGTGTTAAAAACTCAAGCTCAGTGGAAAAGTACACAAATTAGCGATATTTTAAAAGAGGTACTTGAGCAGATAACACCACCTGTTTTCCATGTTTAAGAAGTTCAAATTACCCCAAGATGATACGACTAACGTCCCCTTTATCTTAATCGTATTAGTGTCTGGGGTACTAGCTTATACAAAGCCTGATCATATCACCATAGACCTTTTTTGTTTACTTCTTATTAGCATCGTACTCGATACATTTCATTTCTTCTTGGTTAGTAAAAAGATAGAGATGGTTATAGAACCTGTTCCTAGCAAAGTTCAAAAGGCGCAGCAGCTAGAAGTTATTATTAAGGTAAAAAATAATAGCTTTTGGCCTACGCCTTATTTACATATTTTTCCTCGAGATGGATATAGACTAAGTCTTAAGGAAAAACAAAATTACTGCCTTTTTCTTGGAAGTGGATCTGTTAAAGAGCTGGCTTTAGTTTATGAAGCACAGCTAAGTGGTAAACAAACAGTGGGTTTTGAAGATGTATTTTTAAAAGATTACTTAGGTCTGTATCGAAGAACTATAACTTTACCTGATAACCCGAAAATAAAGGTATTACCAGAAGTTAGGGAAGGGTTAGAAGTAGATGAATTTTTAGGTGCAGGCACAGAAATAGGATATAGTAGAGGAAGCCAGAATCGTGCTAAGCTAGGCGGAGAAGGAGAAGTAGCAGAGGATCTTACAGCTTATAAAGAAGGCGATTCACCAAAGCTCCTGCACTGGAAAATCTTTGCACAGAAGAATCAGCTTTTAGTGAGACAAAGAGAAACAGGAAAGCAAGATGGAGAAAGTGTACTCCTCATTTTAAGCCCAATAGGGAGTCATATTGAGGAAGAAAAGCTACGCTATGAATTACAAGATAGAAGCTTAACAGCTAGTTTATCTTTAAGTTATCAATTAGTAGCCAAGGGGCATCAAGTAGCTTTTATGTATTATCAAAAAGGAAATTGGATTAAGGCTTCTTTAAAGTATGCCAGGGAAATTCAATACCTAAGAGAAAAGTTAGCCAGCTATGAGCAACTGGAATCTTCAAAGGATAGGACTTATAGAGGGGCTTTAAGAGCCTTTCTAAAGGGAATAGAGAAGGAGCAAGGTCTGAAAATAGTAGTTGCCCAAGATATAGACCAAGCAGTGCTTTATTATTTGGATGCATGGCGTAAGAAGCCGGAGGATATTAAATTGCTTTGTGTTGGAAAAGCCATTAATAAAACCAGCACCGTAGACATAGAAGCCTGGCAAGTAACAAAGGATTATGAGCTGAAGAAGCTATAGAAAGGAGGATAAAGATGGGTAAACCTACAACAACTAAGTTTATAGGTACAAGCTTAGTAAGTATATTACTAGTTTTAAGTATGAGTTTATACGGGGGTTTTCATTTGCTTATTGGATTGACTCTCTTAGTGTTAATACAAGGCTTACTTATTAGTCTTTGTAAAAAGCTATTAGCTATAGCTCAGCTAGATAGCGAGCAGAAAAGCTACATTTTTCCTCTTTTTCAGATCGTCACCGTTTGCTTATTTACTATAGCTATCTATTTAATGAGTCAGGCTGCTTATACGGAGAAGATTAGTTATTTATATTGGCTTTCTCATCTTTTTGATAAGAATCTATCTATTATAGAGTTTGAAGTAGCTACCTATATCTTTGTTAACTATTTTTTTGTGACTGTTGTGTTATACGGAAAACCTCTTAGTAAGATGCTTGGTGATAAAATAGATCGTTGGTTACCACCAAGTTGGATTCTAATCTTTTCTATTATATTAATTGTGTATACAAGAGAAGGGTTTAACCATTTTACAAGAATTAGTAGTCTGATGATAGGTTCAGGAGTTCTTATTCTAGTGCTATTTATGAGAAAAGCAGAAGGGAAAATGCACCACACGCGCTATATATTTGAGCCAGGACATTATTTCATTACCTTTACCATAATGGTTTTAGTGCTCTGGGGATTAGGAACAAATATGCCCAAAGTACAAGAGTTGCCGGGGACTAGATGGCTAAAGAACTTAAGAAGTAACTTTGGAACACAAGCAAATTTAGATAATAATTTGCCAGCTAGCTCTGAGCTTACTAAGGATTTAGTTTTATCGGATGTTATTTTATTTGAAGTGGATGCCAGTGAACCTATTTACCTTAGAGAAGTAGCTTATAAAAAATATATTAATAATGCTTGGGAGCTTGAAGTAGGAGATAGTTCCTATGAAAGCTACATTGAGTTTAGGCCGGCATATATAGAGGCAGAATACAGTCAGACTGCTACTATTTTAAATGAAATGGCATGGCTTAGGACTCAAAAGCCGGAGCTTTTTTCAGAGTATAAGCAAATTCTAAATAGAGAAAGCTCCATTACTATGAAAAAGCGATATACCATTAATCAAAACCCTATTAATAAAGTCAATTATTTTACCATTAATGGTTTTACTGGCATTCAGGATAGCTTAGCTTCTAGAATCTATTATTATGGTAATCTAGAAAATATTTATTTTCATAGTGACCGCCTCGTTGAGCCTACTTGGTATCAAGTCAGCTATTACGATCGTACGCCAAAGCAAGGAAGTAGAGAATATGCTTTTTTAAAGGGCTTAAGTCATAATCGTTTTATTAACCTATACAAAGAATTACAAGCTTACAGAGAAGATGGCCTCTATAACATAGAACTTATTCCAAAGCTTCTTAGAACCTATACGCCCCTAGTACAGTATCAAAAAGTACAACAAAGCTATTTACAGATACCAGAAGAGATAGAATATCCAATTTACGAGTTAACCAAAGAAGTTATTAAAGGAGAAGTATCTGACTGGGGACAAGCTGAAGCCATTTGTAACTATTTAAAAGAGAATTATATTTATAATCTTCAAAGTAAACCAGCCCAACAAGGCGACGATGTTTATGACTTTCTTTTTAATCAAAAGCAAGGCGTTTGTCAAGAGTTTGCAAGTAGTATGGTACTCATGTGCCGATCTGTAGGCTTGCCGACAAGGTATGTAACTGGGTATTTAGTTACAGAAAAGAAGCCCGGAACAACCAATACCTATGTGGTCAGAGAAAAGGATGCCCATGCTTTTGCAGAAGTTTATATTCCGGCCTATGGTTGGATGTTATTTGACCCTACTCCCCCAATCGTACAGGAGAACCTAGAGCCTGAGAAAACCAAACAAATGATAGCAGCGGATTATATGCAGCTAGGTCTAGGAAGTTTAATTTTTGTTCTTTGTATTTTCTTAAGCTTTAAGTTTGTTCACGGAGTAAAGACTATCTATTGGCTCCTGCTACTGCATTTAAAACCTACTAAGTGGGGAATAGAAAGCTTAATGAGAAGGACCTTATTTCTCCTAGAAAAGAAGGGCTATCCAAAGGAGGAAAAGGAAACTATTAGCCAGTACCAAAAACGTATGGCAGATGAAGGTTTTTCTATAGAGTTAGTAGTAAGTTTGTTTGAAAAAAGTACCTTTGGCCATCAACCTCCTAGTCGTGAGGAGCTTAAGCTAGCGGTTAAAGCCTATAGAGGTCTTGGGAAAAAATCAAAGTCTATTTAGAAAAAAGTGCTAGAAATAGCTTGGACCGAATACATTAAAGTAAGTAGTATATTACTTTGATGGGAGGTTCTTATGAATAGAAAAGAGGCTTTTAGAAGATGGCTACAAAATGAGACGGTAGCAAAAACAGGAAAATCTATTCCGGCAAAGACGATTGAGAGCTATATTAAAGGGGTAAGTCACCTGTCAGATGCTATGTATGAGAATGGTGTTATTGATAAGAGGCTTTATAGTATGAATCAAAGCGGTGAGTTAGAAGGTGCTATTTCAGCGATTAAAAAGAGTCATGTGTATATTAATATGAACAATGAAAGCGGGAATGTTTTACATAAGGCACTTAACCAATATGTGAAGTTTTGCAGTAATCAATAAGAAAGTGGGGCATGGAGCTAATTAAGTTAGTCTCATGCCCCACTTTTATTATATAGGTGATAAAAATTAACGCTTATGCTATAAATACAAGACAGTATGTTATATAATGATGTTATTCTGAGTTGAATTTCAAATATTCAGTTTTAAAGTAAAGCATAGTAGATTGCTAAGAAGAAAAAGAGACTGATAGAATTTATTATGAATAGAGAGATAAGGGTGCAACATAAAAGAGAGTATTATGGGGGGATTGGATGTTTCAAAAGAAAAGTGACATGGTTATGCAAGAGGAACAGTTAAGGGTGGAGGAAAAAAAGCCAGAACTAGTAGAAATAGCAGAAGAACTCCATCAAACAAAGGAGAGCGTTGTTGCTAGAATTAAACAAGGAAGAAGGTCTTGGTGCAAGGAGGCTTGCCTTTTTTCAAGTATAGCACTTGTGTTAAGCATGGGTGCAAGTGGTATATTAGCCATGTATTTAAAAAATTTAGGGATTATTCAGCGCATCCTAAGTTGGTTTGAAAAATCTGGCGCTGATGATAAGATGAGAGAAACTATAGCAAATCCTATGCTAATGGCGTATAGCATGTTGTATGGTGGAGAAAATCAGGTTTATTTTGTTTTTAATAAGATGGATGAATACCGTTTTACAGTCATGTTACCTCTTTTCTTTATAGGAATAACTATTTTTCTGCTATGGCTTTCGGAGAAGCTTCGTTATGCCATTACTAAAAGAACCAGAGATATGTATAGTAATATTGCCATAGCGATGATCAATGGGCTAGTAGTGACAGGTGTTGCTTTTTTGCTTAGTAAGCAGTTAACCATAAGAGGAGAAGGAATTACTGGTCTTATGCAGGATTCTAGATTGAATTTATTATATGAACAGTATGTGGCATCTGCAATTAGACCTTCTTTAAAAATAATTTCTACTGTAGACCTTTTAAGGTTATGGGGAATGAGTTTTACTTTGACGCTCTTTACACTAACCTTTTTCGCAAGGAAGCAGCTGGTATTTAAAAAATACGACCAAATAGTGCCTACTTTAATTTATATAGCAAGAATGATCTTTATAGCGGTAGTGATTTTAGCCTTAGTGATTTCAGGAAAGATTGTATTTAGTGGTGCTTATATGCCCATGAGTTTTACGCAGCTACATCTTTTCTTAGAGACTTTTTGTTTTTTGATGGGAATGCTGTTATGTGCTTTATTAACGGGTCATGTATCGTTTATAGATTATTTGGTAGATGCCAATAGCTTGCTGGAGCTAAAGATGGAGCTTTTTACAATGGAGGCATGGTTTAAGAAAAATGTCTCTTATTTAGATAATCCAATAGGGAGTTATTTTCTTGTGCTGATGCTTTTAGTTTTAGGCGTTATTCTTCTAAGTAGCTTTAGGCATTGGAGAGGGCGAGGTGTTCGTTTTAATCAAGGTTTTGCAGAAACACTTGTAGTGGCCACCATTTTAAGTTTAAGTGCAGGGCTATTTTCAAGGCTTGGAGCATTCTCCTTTAGTTTAGATTGTGATACGACTAACAGAAGTGTAAATTTCAATCACTTAGTAGCTGACATAGGCGCTACAAATTTCTGGGAAGTAGCAACCAAGGTATTTACTGTAACCTTCTTGCTTTTTTTACTGGGATGGGCACTTAATCAATTATTACCAAAGCTAGTAGATACCTTAGGTAAAATTCCAGAAGCGAGATGGAATTATTTTGTGTGGATAAGCCTGATTATCATAGTAGCACTCGTTATTGTACTTACCATTAACCCTGAAGCTGTTAATGAGATTAGTAAAATGTTTAGTGATGCTATCTGGAAATCGCAGCTTAATATTTTATTAAGGTTAGAAGAAGTATTTAAATAGGATGAAGACGGCTTTAAAGCAATACATATAGGGATTCAGTAAGGATTAAAAAAATGTAAGAAAGATTAAAAAAACATAAGAGAGATTAAAAAGAAATAAAAATGACGCACTAAGGGATATAAATGGTTTATTATACAATAGTATAAAGAGTTAAGGGTTATATTAAGGAGGAGTTTCTTATGAAGATACTACTGACGACAGATGCTTTTGCACCTATTGTGAATGGGGTAGTAACATCAGTAATGACATTATATACTCAGTTAAAGTTAAGGGGACATGATGTGAGAATCTTAGCATTAGCACATGAGGGCTGTTCTAGGCAAGAGGGCGATGTT
Organism: Cellulosilyticum sp. WCF-2; assembly: GCF_003990395.1. Lineage (NCBI taxonomy): Bacteria > Bacillati > Bacillota > Clostridia > Lachnospirales > Cellulosilyticaceae > Cellulosilyticum > Cellulosilyticum sp. WCF-2. The sequence continues at coordinate 886,861 of NZ_CP034675.1, forward strand.
TATATGATTCGTTCTTTTAGTGTCAATATCTATCCTGATGCAAGGGCAACTGTAAATTATAAGAGTAGAATGGTGAGTGAAATTATCAAGTGGGGACCAGATATTATTCACTCTCAAACAGAATTTTGTTCCTTTTTATTTGCTAGAAAGATAGCAAAGAAATTAGATATTCCAATTATCCATACTTATCATACGTTATATCAAGATTATACAAGTTATTTTACTAAACATGAAAACTTAGGTAAAAAAGCAGTTATTATTTTTTCAAGACGTATATTAAAGACAGTAGACACAGTTGTTGTGCCTACCAATAAAACCAAAGGAATATTAGAAGCCTATCATATTGAACCACCCATAGAGGTTATTCCAAATGGTATTGATTTTACTAGATTTATGAAAACACTTACTCAGGAAGAAAAACATGCTCTCAAAGAAACTTTAAACATACCACTGGGTCATAAGGTCATAGTAACTGTGGGTAGAGTAGGTAAAGAAAAAAATCTAGATGAAGTCATGCTAAATATGAAAGCATTAATAGAACAAAGAAAAAATATATCTTTGGTGATTGTAGGGAATGGTCCATACAGGCTAGAGTTAGAAAAGATGGCAGAGCAACTAGGGATTCAAGACTCAGTTGTATTTGCAGGTATGATTGATCAAATGGAAATCTATAAATACTACAAACTAGGTGATATTTTTGTAAGTGGTTCTACTAGTGAAACACAAGGTCTTACTTATATTGAAGCTTTAATCAATGAAGTGCCTATTGTTTGTAGAAAAGATGATTGCTTAAAGGCACTCCTAAAAGAAGGCTATAATGGGTATACTTATGAGACTAGTGAGGAATTCATCCATATTATCAATGATTTATTGGATCATCCAGATAAATATAATGAAATAAAAGCACATACGGCTGAAAGTGTGAAAGCTTATAGTAGTGAGATCTTTGGTAAAAAGATTGAAGCACTATATGAAAAAGTAATAGCTAATAAAGAGCAAGGTTATGTAGAGCAACATGATGATAACCATACAGCAATTGTAAGCTAGTATAAATAGAAAATAGTGACGTAAAAGAGGAGTTTGCGGTGTATGAGAAATGGGCAGCTCCTCTTTTCTTTTTACGATTCATCATTCTAGGTTTGTCTCAGTGGAGTAGTATGGCTTTTATATTTAAATATAAAAGAATCCCTTTTGTAGTAATGATAAGTATAATAAGAATAAATGTATTAAACGCCTTTTAATAGTGGCTAAATAGTGAGGTATTTTTTATAATGAAATAAGAATAATGACAAAGAGAAAATAGGAGGAGGGACGATTCTTGACATTACAACAGTTAAAATATGCAGTGGCCATAGCCGATAAAGGCTCTATTAATGAAGCGGCTAAATATTTATTTATTTCACAGCCCAGCTTATCTAATGCCATTAAAGATTTAGAGAAGGAAATTAAAATCACAATTTTTACTAGAACCAATAGAGGTATTCAAATTTCTTCTGAAGGAGCAGAATTCTTAGGCTATGCTAGACAAGTTCTTCAGCAATCGGAACTATTAGAACAAAAGTATTTAAGTGGAATGCCAGCGAAGCAGCGCTTTTCAGTATCTACTCATCATTACCTTTTTGCAGCCAATGCCTTTGTAGACTTAATCAAGGAATTTGGAGGTGAGGAGTATGAATTCACCTTTAGAGAAACCAAGACGTATGAAGTTATTGATGATGTAAAAAATCTTAGAAGTGAGATTGGACTTATTTATTTGTCAGATTTCAATGCGCCAGTCATTGGAAAGCTTTTAAAGGAAAGTAACTTAGTTTTTACCGAACTTTTTACAGCAAGACCTCATGTGTTTTTATATAAGCATCATCCGCTAGCTCAAAATAAAACGATTACTCTAGAGGAATTAGAAGATTATCCTTGTGTATCCTTTGAACAAGGTGATCAAAACTCTTTTTACTTTTCAGAAGAGGTATTAAGCACTCGAAGTGTAAAAAAAAGCATTAAAGTAAGCGACCGAGCAGCAGTAGTTAATATGATGATAGGTGTTAATGCTTATACCTTTTCAACAGGGGTATTCCCTGAATATCTTCATGGGGAAGATATTGTATCTATTCCCTTGGAAGCAGATGAGAAAATCTGCGTAGGAACGATTATACATAAGGATACAACCCTCACTCATTTGGGTGAGATTTACCTAGAAGCATTAAAGAGAATTGCTGAGAACTTAAAAAATAAAGTGGGGTGAAATCTAGGTAGATACTACCTAAATTTACATGAGCTTGATAGCCGCTAGGCGGAAACGAGAGGAGAGGGCTCTCTCCTCTCATTTCTTATAAGCATTATTGACCTTATAAACGTTCAAGACCCTAAATGAGGAGTGTAGAAGAGGCATAATATTTTCGAACTCCTTAGCGCCTCTACTTTATGCCGTTATTTTTCTAAAATCCCATCAACTTCTTAACATGGTTACAATTTTCTTTAGATGTAAGTAGCTCTAAAAGGGTAAAAGCTACATCAAAAGCAGTTGAGGGATTATAAGAAGTAATTATATTTTTATCTATAACAATAGGCTCATCACCAAGAACATTTGCACCAAAGTCAGCGAGTTGTTTTTGTCTTTGGCCATTTCCTAAATGATAGGTTGTGGCATTTCTACCCGCTAGTACGCCGCTTTTTCCAATAGGAAGTGCACCAACGCAAATGGAAGCTATTATTTTTCCTGCTTTGTCAAATTCTCTGATTAAATTTAAAAAATCCTCACTAAAAGCATCTTCATAAAATCCCGCTTCTTCAAACCCCCCAGGTATTGCAAGTGCATGGAATTCATCAATGTTCACTTCACTGATAGATATTTCTGGAATCACAGTGAAGTTAAAGGTACATTTTAATTTTTCTCTTATGCCAACAGTGACTAAATCTGTGCTGCCATCCCCTTCTAACTTATTCCAACCTATAACATCAGTAAAAACGCTTGCTTCTACAGCTTCAAAACCATTGGCAAGAAGCAATAAAACTTTTTTCATATACAGCAACTCCTTTGATTAGTTATATTGAATACCAAATGATTTTTAATTATAGAACAAAGTATTTGATAAATAAAATTGAAATAAATGAAGTAAATAATCGAAATCTATGATACTGTGATACTATATATTCAAAGTATAAAGGAATGGGATTAATGGAAATTAGGCATTTGCAAACATTTATAACCATAGTTGAGCTTCAAGGATTTACAAAAGCAGCAGAGCATTTGGGGTATGCTCAGTCTACAATAACATCTCATATTCGAATCTTAGAAGATGAGATGGGAGAAGTTTTATTTGATCGTTTAGGCAAAAAGGTTATTTTGACTCATGTTGGTAAGAAATTAGTGCCTTATGCTAAACAAATGTTAGATGTATATAAGGAAATTAAGAATATAACTTCTCATTCTAATAACGTATCGGGTGATTTAATTATCGGAGCATCAGAATCATTAACCATCTACCGTTTAGGAAAAATTTTAAAGGAATATAAAAAGAATTATCCAAATGTAAATATCATTTTAAAGGCCGCCAAGTGTAGTGATTTAAGAAGTAAATTACATAGTGGGGAGATAGACATAGCGTTTACCATTGAGCCAGAAATTAGGGATATAGATCTAGTCGTTAAAAATTTAAAAGATGAAGATATGGTCATTGTTAGTGCACCAGATGCAGATTTGGAATTTTTAGTAGCCAATTGTGAAGGTGAAGTAGCAAGAGAAAGTATTATATTTAGTGAAAGAGGATGTATTGCTAGAGCAGCATTTGAGAATTACTTAAGGCAGAAGAAAATAAGGTATGTCAACCCCTTAGAATTCTCAAGTATAGAAGCTATTAAAAAATGTGTAATGAATGGGTTAGGAATTTCTTTAGTACCTTATTACACTGTTAGGGATGAAATAAGAGAAGGAAGACTTAAGATGATAGGAGTAACGGAGCCGCTAGGCCAGTTTAGAACTCAACTTACATATCATAAAAATAAAAGTGTATCAGTACCAATGAGTAAGTTAATAGAACTTACGTTAAATGAATCTATCAATTGGAGATAACAGTATTTCTAAGAAAGAAAACTGATAAATCCTTGGATAATGCCAATGTTTATAAAGTCTATAAATAATGAGCCTACTATTGGAACGATGAAGAATGCAGTTCTAGAGTATACATACTTTTCAGTAATAGAATTCATATTTGCCATGGCATTTGATGTAGACCCCATTGCAAATCCAGTTAGTCCTGCCACCATTACAGCTGAGTCATAATTTTTGCCCATTAATGGATAAGATACAAAGATGCCATAAAGGTACATCATTACGCACTGGGCTAAAAGTAAAAGTAACATTGGAAGTGCTAGGTCTATGAGCTGCCAAAGTTTTAATGTGATAAGTGCCATACCAAGGAATAGATTTAAGGATACTTCTTCAACTACCTTAATTTCTTCTAAAGGTGTTTTAATAAAACTTGTAGCATCAGAAATATTTCTTATAACAGCAGCAGTAATCATAGCACCTATGTAGGCAGGAAAATTAATGTCGGTAGACCACTGACTAACGAATGCATTTAAAGCATCAGTTAAATAAGTTCCTAGGAACATAGCTATTAGTATTTGAAAGAAAGCCATACTTATTTTATTAGTATCTAATAGGGATGTATTCTTTTGGGTAATAGATAAGTCGAACTCAGTTTCATTAGAAGATGGAAGTTTTTTCTTATGTAAGAGATTATCCTTTATAATGAGGCGATTTGCCATAGGGCTACCTAGGAGTGAACCTGCAACAAGTCCAAAGGTTGCAGCTGTTAAAGCTACTGTTAGAGCCTGAGGATAACCAAGAGCTTCAATGCTAGGTGCTACAGCGGCTGAAGTACCATGTCCACCAGTTAAAGCAGGTGAAGCTGTAAGGAGTGCTAGCAGTGGATCAATTCCTACAATACCTGCAAGGCCAACGGCCAATGCATTTTGAAGCACAGCAAAAACTGTTGATATAAGAAGGAATAAGAGTACTTGCTTACCACCGATCTTAAGCATTTTAAAGCTGGCATTAAATCCGACAGTACAGAAGAACATAATCTGGAAGAAAGTCTGTAGGGTTGTATCGAATTCAAATGAAGCAATATTATTTTGTCTAAAAATCATATGTATAATTGAAAATATAAGTCCCCCAATTACTGGCGAAGGAATGGCGTATCTTGAAAATACGGGGATAGCATTTTTGATTGCCTTTCCCAATAACAGAAAGATGACTGCTAATCCTATAGATTGAATCATATTAAGTTGAATTGTCATTTATTAACTCCTAAAATTATAAAATATTTTTTGTATCTTTAAAATTACTATTAGTGGATAAAAATTAAATGCTATATAGAGAGCCAGGCAAGAATTTAATTTATAGATATTATTATATAGATAATAAAGTAGAGCGTTTTATTGATAATGTGGGCAGATAATTAATTGAAATTTTTATATTTTGTATAATAGTTCATTTTTTCGACAAAGTCAATGAAAGGGTTTTGCTTAAGATTTATAGGGGGAGGAAGTTAGGATTAACGTTACTTAGAGGTAAGTAATTAGTCTTGCTATATATCAATGTGTAACAATAGATATAGCTTATAACTATATCAGACTATAGTTTTTTGAGATTACAGAATAACAAAAGTTTTATGGTAACATATGGTTATAAACAGGAAAATCATTAAATAGAGTCTCAATTACCGATAACGCTCAAAAAGAGTGTTTAGGCTATGGGATGAACAAAGCTTTTTATTTCAGGAGGATTTAGATATGAGAGACGAAACCAAATGTTTGCACGCGGGCTATACACCTAAGAATAGTGAGCCAAGAGTAGTACCTATTTATCAAAGCACGACTTATGTATTTGATTCTACAAAAGAAATAGGGGACGTATTTGATGAACCTACTAAGGCGCTTATTTATTCACGTTTTGCTAACCCAACAGTAATGGCAGTGGAAGAAAAAATTGCTGCTCTTGAAGGTGGTATTGGGGCAATGTGTACCACATCAGGACAAGGTGCTTCTCTTTTATCTATCTTAAACATTTGTAAAGCAGGAGATAGCTTTATAAGTACCTCTACGATTTATGGTGGTACAATTAATCTCTTTGCAGCAACTTTGAAAAAGCAAGGCATCGAATGTATCTTTGTTGATCAAAATGCTGATGAGGAAACCATCCATGCAGCTTTTAAACCTAATACTAAAGCAGTGTTTGGGGAAACACTAGCTAATCCAGCACTTTGTGTATTAGACATTGAGAAATTCGCTAAAATTGCGCATGCCCATGATGTGCCACTTATTATTGATAATACCTTTGCAACACCTATTCTCTGTAAACCATTTGAATATGGTGCAGATATCGTCGTTCATTCTACTTCTAAATATATGGATGGACATGCTGTGCAAGTAGGTGGGGTAATCGTTGATAGTGGTAACTTCGACTGGACTAATGGTAATTTCCCAGAGTTCACAGAGCCAGATGAAACTTACCATGGTATTACTTATACTGAAACTTATGGTAAAGCAGCTTATATTATTAAAGCAAGAATGCAGCTCATGAGAGACTATGGTATGTATCCAGCAGCTAACTCAGCTTTCTTATTAAATTTAGGTCTTGAGACATTAGCTATTAGAATGGAAAGATATTGCCAAAATGCCCTTAAGGTAGCTGAGTATTTTGCAGCTTCTGATAAGATTGAGAAAGTGATGTATCCAGGACTTGAAGGGGATGAGTACCATGAACTTGCTAAGAAATACTTAAAAGGTTCAAGTGGTGTTATTTCTATGGTCATTAAAGGTGGTAAAGAAAAAGCTATTCAGTTTATGGACAGCTTAAAATTAGCTTCTAATGAAGTACATGTAGCAGATATCCGTACTTGTGTACTTCATCCAGCTAGTGAAACACACCGCCAATTAACAGATGAGCAATTAGTAGCAGCTGGCATCAATCCAGGAATGATTCGTTTCTCAGTAGGACTTGAGAACGTGGAAGACATTATTGAAGATATTGAGCAAAGCTTAGCTCAGTTATAAGGATAGGAAAGAAAGCCATAAAAATATCACCTCAGGGGTATTTTTATGGCTTTCTCTTTTGTTCCCAATCTACACGGCAGAACTTAGGTTCTGCCTCTTTTGTTGTAATCCAAAGCATCATAAGTAATATAATAAATACAAAAATGCTGTGCTTTAACTTAACATTTATTTTACATTGACCATGCTATTATAAGCATGTGCTTAGGAAGTACATCAAATACATAATATAAAGGAGAAAATAAAATGAAGAAAATTCAAATAGGTACATTAGCAATAGCAGCAGTTTTAGCAATTGGTGGAGGTTCTGTATTTGCATCAGAGAAAGCGGCAGATTATAAAAGTGTTATAGTTGACGGAGTGGAAATCGAGAGTCAAGATAAGGAACTTTTAAAAGCAATAGAGAATGGAGAAGTTGAGATCAGTGTAGACACTACTAAGAGTGTACCAGTTCAAAAAGTCGGCGAAGTGGAAATTGAGAGTGAAGATGAGGAGCTTTTAAAAGCAATAGCAAATGGAGAGATTGAGATAATAGTCGCTACTGAGAGTGTACCAGCTCAAGAAGTTGAATAATAGGATAGAAGATAGGTATGACATTCAAATGCTAGTTATATTAATTGTGAGAAAGTATAATAATTAATATAACTAGCATTTTTTATAAAGTAAAGAATAAGGAGGTTGCTATGAGGCTATTAATTATAGAAGATGAAATAAGTATATTAGAAGCCCTCCAAAAAGGACTTAAAAAAGAAGGTTATGCTGTGGATATTGTATCAGATGGTAATGAAGCTATGGAATATCTAGAGCTTAACAGTTATGATTTGGTGGTACTAGATATTAATTTACCTGGGATAGATGGACTTTCTATATTAAGGAATTTGAGAAAAGAGGATATAGATACAAGAGTGATTATTATATCAGCTAATAGAGAGATTGAAGACCGTATTAAGGGATTGGATTTAGGAGCCAACGATTATTTGGTTAAACCTTTTGATTTTCAAGAACTCAAGGCTAGAATACGCAGCTTATTACGTAGGAAATTTGTTAGTCAACCCAATATTCTTCAAGAGTCGGGGATTGAAATTAATTTATCTACGCTTAAAGTGACTTATAAAGAAAGAGATATTCCCCTCACTTTAAAAGAATATGGGATCTTAAAATACCTAATTGAAAATAAAGGAAGAGCTGTGAGTAGCGAGGAGCTTTTTGAACATGTTTGGGATGAGCATTCAGATCCCTTTTCAAAAGTGATTAGAGTACATATTTATTCACTTAGAAAAAAATTAGTCAATGCGACAGGTAAAGATAATATCATTACCACCCTAAAAGGTGTGGGATATTTATTTGTAGGTGGTGGAGATGAATAAGATAAAAATTACACTAAAGTGGCGATTTACTCTTTTAACCATTTTTCTCATTGTTCTATCGAGTGTAGCTATTACCCTTGCTATAAATATAGATATTGGAAGAAATATTCCCATGGCACCTTCTACAATTGCAGGAGAGAGTGGTGACTTCGCTATAAGTATTTTTGATGAAGCACTGACTGAGATACAAAATCAGTCTAGTTCTATTCATAGTAATGAAGCTAAAGTTATATCTCCAGGGCAGTTTGAAATAGCTATGACAACAGCTGTTTCTAACATTTATACTACCTCAATTATAACATTAATCATCATCATTTTCTTAGGAGGGATAAGTGCATACTTTGTTGCTGATAGAGCATTAAGTCCTATCAAAGACCTAAGTGATAATGTAAAAAGTATTAATGAAAATAACTTACTATCCCATCTTGAAGTAGAGGGACCACAAGATGAAATCAAGGAGTTGACGATTTCTTTCAATCAAATGCTAGCAAAACTAAATCATGCGTTTACTTCTCAAAAACGATTTAATGCCAGTATAGCGCATGAACTTAAAACGCCACTTACTGTTATGAAGACCAACATAGATGTATTAAATGAGTATGAAGAAAAAACTGTAGAAATGTATCAGGAAACTATAGAGATTGTACGGGAGTCAGTATATAAGCTAAATAGTATGATTGAAACTATGTTAGATTTGGTAAGACAAGAAAATGCACCTTTAGATGATGAAGTGGATATTAATCAAATTATAGAAGATGTATTAGAGGATCTGATGGTCATTGCTAAGGAAAAAGATATTACATTAGATTACCATACCTCAGGCAGGCACTCTTTGATTAAGGGGAATGAGATACTGCTTTACAGAGCTATTTATAATGTTGTAGAAAATGGGATAAAATATAATTTTCCATGTGGACAAGTTGATATTCAAAGTATTGAGACTAAGGATATCATAGAAATTCAGATTCAAGACACAGGTAAGGGGATGAGAGAAGAAGAGATGAATCGTATCTTTGAGCCTTTTTATAGAATGGATAAGTTTAATGTAGATACAAACAGTGGATTAGGGCTAGGATTATCCTTAACTCAGTCTACAGTTGCTATTCATGGAGGAGAAATTAGAGTGGAAAGTAGAGTAAATGAGGGAACACGGGTGAGTATTAGGTTACCTATACATTTATAATAGTTATAAAAACTAAATTCTCAGTAGGGTTTGAGAACGCACTTGATAGTATTGAAGACATTGAGCAAAGTTTAGCTCAGTTATAATGACTAATAAATAAAGAGAGAGCCTTGAAAATATCGATCTTATAGACATTTTCAAGGCTTTTGCAGCTATACTAAATCCACGAAGTAGCAAACGTTTTATAAAACATCATTTTTTGAAATCCTATGGTGCCCATGAGAGTGCATGATGAGTCAGAGTGTTAGAATGATAATACTTTTTAAAAAATAATGTTTATAAATACATTTTTTAATATTATATTGACAAGTTGTGAAATGTGATGTATACTGAAAAAGAATTAAGTTGTTGTTTATACCTTTAAAAGATAGTGAAATTCACATGTTATTAGAGATTATATGCACCACTCAATGTAATCTGTAATAGTATGTGAATTTTTGTTTGCAACCATTACAGAAATTTATATTAATTAGGAGGTACCTCACATGACAGGTACAGTTAAATGGTTTAATGCAGAAAAAGGATTTGGATTTATTTCAAGAGAAGGTGGAGATGATGTATTCGTACATTTCTCAGCAATCCAAGGAGATGGATTTAAATCTCTCGAAGAAGGACAAGCAGTAAACTTCGATATTACAAAAGGTCCTCGTGGCGCTCAAGCAGAGAACGTTACAAGAGCATAATTCATAATGGATTATCTAGAAAGCAGAACTAAGGTTCTGCTTTTTTTGTTATGTTTAAAAGAGAAAATCATTCGACTTCTAGCAAAGAAAGATGAACAAAGTTGATATTTGATAATACATACATAAAGTATTTATAGGCAAGTAGACTTAGAAAGGTAAATGAGCTATCACATGTGCAGATTAAAATCTGCTAGTGATAGCTCATTTGCTTTTTTATTAGTTCTTAAATACTTCTGGATAAAAAGCTTCAGCTAATTTTTCTAGACAATCGAAGGTTCTATAGCCATAGCCCATAAGTTCAGTATACTCAACAGAGGTAATGTTTTTATTTTTAATAGCTTCAACATCTTGAAGAGTAGGTTCTGCTAATATTCTATCTACGGCATCACCATCTACAGAGGCATTTTTGTTCGCTGTTACATAAACAATGTGATCAGGATTAGTAGAAATGATATTTTCTAGAGAGATAGAGCCACCTTTTTCAATAACATTATCTGCATTTAATACATTTAACATTTCTGATTGTAATGAAGCATTAGCACCATAAGCAGTAAAGGATTCACCGTTATAATTAACTATTAACATCACTTTTTTTCTTTCACCAGTAGTTGGAACCTTTGATTTAATATCCTCGAAGGAAGCCTTCAAGGAGTCAGCTAATGTATTAGCTTTATCTTGAACATCGAATATAACGCCTACATTTCTAACATCTTGAATAATCGTATCTAGGGAGATATCAGTATTCATTTTACTTGCTAATTGAACATAAGTATTAATGCCAACTTCATTTAAGCTAGGGATTAAGCCATATCTATCATCTTTAAATGAAGCAGCCCTGCCGATTACTAAATCTGCACCAGAACCAACAACCACTTCTTTAGCCACATCACCTTTGTTAGCAATTGCAGGTATAGCTTCATAATCAGCTTTTAGCTCTTCTGGGATAGGCGTGTCTAAATCACCAGTTCCAATGATAGAATCCTTTAAGCCTAAGGTTAAAAGTAATTCAGTTGAAGTTTGGTTATTAGTAATGACCTTCTTTGGTGCTTCATTAAATGTTTGTGGGTATACATTGCCTTCAGAATCAAAAGCCTCAAAGGTCACTGGATAAGCTGTTTGATTATCCGATACTTCTGCCACGGTAGGTGATGGCTCTTGCTTTGATGATGTACTTGGAGTTTCGGCCTGAGCTTGAGTTTCAGTTGAAGTTTCAGTTTGAGCTTGAGCTTGAGTGCCACATCCTACAAGGGCTGTTGTAGCTAGTGTTAAGGCTGTAAGTAAAAGCATAAATTTTTTATTCATAATCGTTCTCCTTTTAATTTTGAATTTATAGTATGGTTATTCATTTTTCTTCATTACAAAGTTGGTGGTAAGTACTCAATTGAAAGTTTATTAGTGATCGGATTGATATAAATATGAGAGTCAACATCATAAACTTTTTTAATCATTTCTTCGGTTATAATTTCATTTGGAGCACCTTGGTATACAATGCTGCCCTCTTTTAAGACATAGAGCTCATCACAAAACTGAGCAGCTAATGTTAGGTCATGTAAAGCTGCTAAAACGCATATGTTTAAGTTTTTAACAATGGACATAACCTCTAGTTGATACTTTATATCTAGGTGATTAGTAGGTTCATCTAAAATCAATATTTTAGGATTTTGGGTTATGGCTCTAGCCAATATCACTCTTTGCTTCTCACCACCAGATAGTAAACTAAAGCTTTTTTGAGCAAAGTCTAGCATGCCAACTTGAGCTAAGACTTTAAGTGCTAGATCGTAATCATTTTTGTTATCTTGCTCTAACAATCCCTTATAAGGAGCTCTCCCCATTAATACGATATCTATCACTTTAAAATCAAAGTTAATATGATTAAATTGGCTAACGACGCCAAGGGTTTTGGCAAGAGATTTCTTATTATAATCCTTCATATTTTTATCAGATATAAAGACCTCTCCAAAGCTTGGTTTTATAACGCCGTATATAGCCTTTAATAATGTAGATTTACCACTTCCATTTGGGCCTATTAGCCCGATAAATTTGTTATTAGTAATGGCTAAATCAATACCTTTAACAATTTCTTTTTGAGATAAAGTAACCTTTAATTTTTTAACTTTTAAATCCATTAAACTCACCTACTTGTCTCCATATCCGAAGCCCTTTCTTAATAGAATATAAACAAAGAATGGAGCGCCAACTAAACCAGTGATAATACCAATAGATAATTCTGCATTAGGTATAGCTATTCTGGCAAAAACATCAGCCCAAATTAAGAATATAGCCCCTAAAAGTATCGAAGTTGGTACAAGTCTTTTATGATCAGATCCAACTATAGATCTTGAAATATGAGGGATTATTAATCCCACAAAGCCGATAATACCGCAGTTAGCAACCAAGATACCTGTTAATAAGGAAGTAATAATCATGTAGATTCTTCTGTAAAGACTTAAATTAAGGCCTAAAGTCATAGAGGCTTCATCACCCATTAACATTAAATTTAATGTCCTTCCCTGAGTTAAGAAGAATACACAAAATAAAGTTACAACTAAAAAGACAAAGCCTATATTCTGCCATTTAGCTGCTGCTAAAGAACCCATTGTCCAAAATTTTACGCTTTGCATGCCCTCAGCGTTACTAGCAATAGACATGATGAAATTGGATAAAGAGGTACATAAAGCACTAACTACAGTTCCAGATAGGACCAATTTAGCAGAGGATATCTTACTTCCCATTGAGGATAACAATAGAACTAGAACAGAAGCACCTAAAGCACCTAGAAATGCCCAAAAGGATACACTACTAACTGAAAAGAGGCTAAAAGAGCCTAATCCTAACATGATAGAGAAGGTTGCCCCTAGGGATGCACCGGAAGAAATTCCTAAAATATAGGGTTCAGCCAGGGGATTTTGAACGGTTGCCTGCATGATGGTTCCACATATAGCCAGTCCAGCTCCAACAGCAATGGCAAGTAGAACTCTAGGCATTCTAATTAACCAAACAACATTATAAGTTGATAGATTATTGACCTGGGAAGGATCCCCTAAGGATAAGCCAAATAACTTATTTAATATGATGCTATAGGATACAGAAGGTTTTAGTCTGAGTGAGCCAAAAGATACTGATAAAATCACAGAAACAATCAGTAGTATAATCAGACCCAATATAAATAAATTAAAGGATTTTTGGAGCTTCTGACTTTTCTCATAAGAAGTATTTAAAATGTCTTGCATATTTAGATCCTTTCTTGAACAATTACTAAAAATAATGTAAGCTTATATTACGGATATTTTGATAATCATTATCAATTTCAAAGGAAATTATAGCACAGAAAAAATAGCAGTAGAATATACTAAAACAAAAACATGGACAATTATTTAAATACCATTAAATGTAGTTGAAAGGAGCTTGTTTATTTGAAGAATGTTAAGAAAAGTGAGTTGATAGAGGAGTTTAGAAAAAATACCTTTGAAGTTTTTAGAATAGAAAGATTTACGAAGGGGTCTACATATACTAAAAATAGTTACATGACCAATCTTTCTGCGTTTATTTTTCCTATTAAAGGAAAGGCTAAAGTCGAGTTTGATAATGAAGTTTTTATGGCAGAGCCAGGTAAGGTCATTCATGGCTGTAAGAATAAACAATTATCCTTTAAGGTCATGGGCGATGAAGAGTTTGAACATATCAATATCTATTATATAGCAGATGAATATCTAGCTCCTGCTTCATATATGAATTCAACCTTCGAGTTTAAGATAGGTAATTATGGTGAGATACTAAAATCTTTAGATGAGCTTATGGAGATATCTTCAAGGCATCAATTAATGTCAAAAGTAAATCTTCAGATACAAACCTCTTTATTTTTAAGAGAACTTTTTACAGATTACAATTACAAAAAGGAATTAAGTGAAAAAGAGTTTACTTTAGAGGTGAGTAAATTTATTGCGGAAAACTATATGCAGCCAATTACATTAAGTACACTTTCAGAAAGATATGCGGAGAAATCTAATAGAATATCCTATTTATTCAATAAATATTTAAATATACGTCCAATAGATTATTTAATTAAGTGTAGAATGGCTGCGGCAAGCAGATTATTAAATGAAGGTTTTTCAGTGAAAGAAGTTTCTAAAAAAATTGGTTATAATGATGAGTTTTATTTTAGTAGGCTATTTAAAAAAAGCTTTGGTGTTACTCCAAGTAAATTGAAGAAAGGATAGGAGAGATGAAAGGAAGTATTTTAACAAGAACAGTTGATAATAGAGAAATTTATATTTATTTACCAGAGGGATATGATACATCAGATAAAACATATCCTGTAGTTTATGCCCATGATGGTGATAAATTGATTAGGTTTTTAAAAGGAATCATTGATGAAATAGAAGAAGGTTTCACCAGCGGAAATTTAGAAGAACATATAATAGTTGGCATTACACCTTTTGACAGACTAAATGAGTACACCCCATGGGCTGCAAAGTCTAATCATGAGAGATTTCATGATTTTGAGGGACAAGGGGATGATTATTTAGAGTTTCTAAGTGGTGATTTACAAGATTACATAGAAAGAGAATTTAGAGTAAGTAGTCGTAAAGAGGGTAGGAAAATCATGGGCCATTCACTTGGGGCTTTGATTTCTATCTATTCCGTTTTCAAAAATAATCATTATGGTAAAATAGCAAGCATATGTGCTTCTCAATGGTATCATAATTGGATTCAGTTTATTAGAGAAGAGGATTTAATTAATGAGAACTTTAAACTGATGATGATTGCGGGGAAAAAGGAAGGCAATGGAAAGATTACTATTCAGAAGGATACACCAAAGTTTTCTGTTATGTCCTATGAGATCATGAGGGAGCGTATTGGAGAAGAAAATGTAGAGCTCGTATGGGATGAGTATGATCATCATGAGAATTTATTAAATAGACATAGAATCGCCTTAGCGTTTCTCTTAAGAAAAGATTGATATGAAAAGAACCTCCATTTATGTGGAGGTTCTTTTCATATCAATAAAATCAGCTAAAAAAGGATTTATTTTTATAGGTATGCAACAATTTAACTGGCTAACTTGTATAATAGATGTGGCTGTTGGAAAGAACATAAACGACTTAATAGGAGATAAACATATGATAGGAAGAGTGGATATAGTCGAAGAAGGATTAATTTATTTGCAAGATATCAAACTATGGATTTATAAAGTATTGAGTATGGGAACGAAGTTCATTAAAGAAAAGTCTTTGATGGAGTCAGATTCGAGTTATACAGAGCATAGAGAGGCTACTTTGGGGTCTCAGAATCAAGAAACACCTGAACTTTCCAGGATAATCAAATCATATGGGGATAGTATTCTACGTGTAAGTTACTCTTATTTACGAAGTATGAGTGATGCAGAAGACATTTTACAAGACACCCTTATTCAGCTGCTCAGATATAAACCAGCTTTTGTAAGTACGGAACATGAGAAGGCATGGCTTTTAAAGGTGGCTATTAATTTGAGTAAAAATAAGTTGAAGTCTGCTTGGTTTAAGAAGACACAGCCTCTTACGAAAGAAGAATTTCCAGCGCCATTAAGTGAAGAATTAAGTTATGTATGGGAAGCGGTTAGTCAATTGCCTATTCAGTATAGAGAGGTGATTCATTTGTTTTATGAGGAAGATTATACAACAGCTGAAATATCCAAGTTATTAGAGAAGAAAGAAGTCACAGTTCGTTCGATGTTATATCGTGCAAGAAAGCGTCTAAAGGAAATTTTAAAGGAGGACTATGACTTTGAGGACTAAATATAAGGAAATTATGGATAAAATCAAGGTTTCGGAAGAATTGGAGCAACGTTTAGAAAGTAATTTACAGCAGTTGTCCATTGAAGAAGAAGCTTTTTCACATTCAAAAACATCTCTAAGAAAATACCTACAGATAGGAACTATGGTTGCTTGTTTTACTGTTTGTATATTAGGACTTCACTTGAAATTATCTAAAATCGATACCCCTCCACTTGAAGAAAATTACTCAATCACGAGTGTTAAAACAGTAGAGGAACTTTCGGAAAAAATGAAATTTCAGCTTAAAGTGCCTAATGTCTCTCCAGAGTTTAAAGTGGTAGAATGCAATGACTTATTTGAAAGTGTAGCAGAAATAGTTTACTCAGATGGAGTAGAGGAATTAAATTACCGAATAGGAATAAATAATGGGCAAGATATTAGCGGCGTGTACACGGTGTATAGTGATATAAAAAATAGCACTATAGGACATACAGAGTATACCCTAAAAGGAGAAAGTGGAGAATATAGTTTAATTACTTGGGTAGAGGATGAGTATAGCTTTGCGCTTCAAAGCTCTAAGCCGCTAAGTAGTGATGAACTGCTTCAAATAGCTACAAGTGTAGAGCTATATAATAAAAATTAATTTTAATAACAATGCAACATTAGGATGAAATCAATTGTATTTAGTATGAGAAGACATTTATAAAAGAAAGGATGTAATAAGTTATGAAAAAGGCATTTATAGCATGTATAATGGGATTTATTATGACAGGGGCGGTTCTAGGCGAAGCTATTTCTGACAAGACTGGGTTAGGACAAACTAACAACACTATTTCTATGAAGACAAAAACGATAGAAGGATGTGAAATGATACCTTTGCGTGAGGTGGCTGAAAAATTAGGTTTTGAGCTGGAGTGGAATGGCAAAGATCATACAATTACTTTAGATGATGGTAAGATGAATACGACACTAACATTAGGTCTAGATCTCTATTACGCAAGTAGTTCAGTAGCAATAGGTACGACTGCACCTGAACGCTTTGGTGTTGGTCCTACAATGGTTAATGGACAGACTTATGTTCCAGCTGAGATGTTTCGTGCTCTTTTAGGAAATGCTGAAAACGCTGTTTCAATAGCAGAAGGAACAGCAACATTTATCAAAAGGACAGCAGAGGAAGTAGGAACTCAGCAGATAACTAACCCATATACTGAACATAACTCATTAAAAGAGCTTGCAAATGCAGTAGGATTTCAGTTTAATATTCCAGAAAAGTTACCAGAAGGATATGAACTAAGTAAGCTATTTGATATTAGTAATGATACGGTAGATATAAGATGGAAGAAAGGAGATGCTGAAATTTCTTATAGAGCAGCTCAGGGTACAGAGGATATTAGTGGCGATTACACAGTGTATGATAGCGTAGTGGTGGATACTATAAGTGGAAGTAATGTTACATTAAAAGGAAATAATGACAAGGTATATGTGGCTACTTGGCAAAAAGGACAAATGACCTATTCCATCACTGCAACAGAAGGGCTTTTAAAGCAAGAAATAGAAAATTTAATTAATGTAGCTTATTAGAAGAATTACAGAAACTAAGAAAAACGATATTAACCGTACGAATATGAGGATGATATCGTTTTTCTTTGAGATTATTTTATGTGAAGGATGGAAATGGGTTCTATGATGAGTGAATTTGTAAGAATAAAAATAAAAGTAGTATTTAAAGACATATTTTCAAATATTATGTTGACAAGTTATGAAATTCGGTATATACTAAGAGAGTATTAAGTAGTCGTTTATAGCTTTTAAAAATAGTGAAATTCACATGTTATTAGAGATTATATGCACCACTCAATGTAATCTGTAATAGTATGTGAATTTTTTTGTTTGCAACCATTACAGAAATTCAAATTAATTAGGAGGTACCGCACATGACAGGTACAGTTAAATGGTTTAACGCAGAAAAAGGATTCGGATTTATTGAAAGAGCAGATGGAGATGACGTATTCGTACATTTCTCAGCAATCCAAGGAGATGGATTTAAATCTCTAGAAGAAGGACAAACAGTAAACTTCGAGATTACAAAAGGTCCACGTGGCGCTCAAGCAGAGAACGTTACAAAAGCATAATTCATAATGGATTATCTAGAAAGCAGAACTAAAGTTCTGCTTTTTTGTTGTGCCTAAAAGAGTTAAGCATTTGATTTTAGCAAAGAAAGATGAATAAAGTTGATATTTGATAAGACATACATAAAGTATTTATAGGAAAGTAGACTTAGAAAGGTAAAGGAGCTATCACTAGCAGATTTTAATCTGCACATGTAATAGTTCCTTTGCTTTATGAGTTTATTAGTGGATATTAATTTCATTCTCACGGGCATATTTCTTAGACCATTTACATAAATCTGCTAATACTGATTTCAATTCCATTCCATATTCGGATAAGGAATATTCTACTTTTAGAGGCACCTCTGGATAAATCTTACGTTCGATGAGGTGAGCTCTTTCTAGTTCTCTTAACTGCACGGTAAGTGTTGCTTCTGTAATGCCCTCTAACAGTTTCCTTAACTCACTAAATCTCTTTGTTCCACTGGTTAGATGATAAAGTATACGTAATTTCCACTTTCCACCTATTAAATCTAACCCTAAATCTAAAGGATATACATAGTCTTTCTTTAACTTACTCATTGATTCCTCCTATATAGATAGCATACTATCTTTGAGCATAGTATCTATTATATATAAACGTACTTGTACTCTCTACTTATCCCACTTAAAATAGTATAACAACTAGTTATAAAATAGAAGGAGTATTTTATTATGATTACCATAAATACCGAAAAATGTATAGGGTGTAGCCTTTGCATTAAGGACTGTTTTGCTAGAGATATCTCATTAGTAGATGGAAAAGCTGTAGCTAGTAACAAGACTTGTTTCAAATGCGGTCATTGTATTGCCATTTGCCCTCAAAAGGCTGTTTCAACTACTGAATACAATATGAATGAAGTCAAAGACTATGATGCGGAAAGCTTTAACATTAATGCAGATCACCTTCTTAACTTTATTAAATTTAGACGAACTATTCGCCAGTTCAAGAAACAAGATGTAGAAGCAGATAAACTTCTAAAAATCATTGAAGCTGGTAGATTTACTCAAACAGGTGGTAATGCACAAAATGTTTCTTATGTTGTAGTTAAAGACAACTTAGATGCTTTAAAAGCTATGACTTTTGATACTTTATCGGCTATGGGTCAACATGCTCTTGCAGATGAAAGCGCTTCGCCACTGATTAAGCGATATGCTCAGATGTGGATTAATATGTCTGAAAGTTATAAACAAGATCCTAAACAAAATGACAGCCTCTTCTTCAACGCGCCTGCTATTATTTTAACAGTGTCTTCCTCGCCGATTAATGCCTCTTTGGCGTCTTCTAATATGGAACTTATGACAAATGCTTTAGGACTAGGTACATTCTTCAGTGGTTTCTTCACACGTGCAGCTGAAGCTAATAAAGCAATTCCTCAGTTCTTGGGTATTACTGGGACAGATCAAATTGTAACGTGTATGGTTATAGGTTATCCAAAAGTGAAATATGCACGAACTGTTCCTAGAAAACCTGCTACTATCACATGGAAATAGTTAATAGGTCAAAGAAAAGCCTTGAAAATATCACTCTTATGATATTTTCAAGGCTCTTTTAGTTATGCCAAATCTATAGGGGCAGCTTTATTTATTAAGGACAGTATACTGGGTACAAAATGACTTGTTAAAAGAAGTTCAATTACATAAAAAGCAAGGGTATCAAGAGATATATGATTGATTAGTAGGATATAGTAGCGATGAGATGGTTAAACTGAGAGAAGAGTTAATTCTAGTCTTAGATCAATAAAGGAAGGAAGACGTGTGAATGAAAAAGAGTAGGATAATCGCAGCATTACTGATAGTGCCATTAGTAGGCTGTTCAAGCAGCAGAGAAATAGCTAATTGTTCAGCAACGATAGAAGTTGAAGTGCAACAACAGGAGCTACAAAAACAGATACAAAAGCAGATACAACAGATACATCAACAAATACAAGAACAGCTACAAGAACAAATACAGGAGCAGGAGATACATCAGCAGGGCCAACAAGATAAGATACCAGAGCAGACACAAGAGCAGGAGAAACACCAACAGGAACAACAAGATAAGATAAAAGAGCAGCAGATACAACACCAGGATAAACACCAACAGAAACAACTGAAGAAGATACAACAGCAGAAGCGGCAAGAAGAGGAGATACAACTGCAGCAGCAGCAACAGGAAATACAGCAGCAGGAACAGCAACAACAGGAAATACAGCAGCAGGAACAGCAACAACAGGAGATACAACAGCAGCAGCAACAACAACAGGAAATACAGCAACAAGAACAGCAGCAAGAGCAGGAGATACAACAACAGGAACAACAAGAGCAGCAACAAGAACAGCAGCAACAGGAGATACAACAGCAGGAGATACAACAAGAGCAAGAAGAGGAGATAGAACAAGAAGAGCAGCAGCAACAGCAGAATAAGAAGAAATCATAAGAAAAAATCTAAAATGGTTAAGCGATGACACTTAAAGCTGGGGGGCTGATAAGAAAAGTAAAAAGATAATTGCAAGGCAATGTAGCGAAAGCTAAGCTGTCTTGCTTTTTCTTTGTCGTTTAACGGTCTGAGTATAATCTGGCATTTTCAAAGATTTAGACTTTATGCTGTCATATTTATGAGATATAATATGATCGAGTGGTACTATGCAGTTTACAAAGATGCAGTACTTAAAAGAGAAAATGAAATAATAGCAAGTAAAGTCAAGTAGTAATCTCTCGATTTCTTTATAATAAATGTAGGGTGATTGAAACGAGGTGAATAGACGAATGTACGAGTGGCAGAAGCAAATTCAAATAATCGTTGATGAAATTGACAAATGTATTAAAAATTATAATGACGAAGCCTTGACACTACGCTTTCTTTCTCGTAGGCTGGGTTATTCTGAATTTTATACAACGAGAAAATTCAAAGAAATATCGGGTATGCAATTTAGGGATTATCTACGGCATAGAAAATTAGCCTTTGCATTAAAAGAGGTTCGGGATAGTGAAAAAAGCCTCTTAGATATTGCTTTTGATTATGGTTTTTCATCACATGAAGCTTTTACCAGAGCCTTTAAGGCAACATATGGTGTAACTCCAAGTGAATACCGAAAAAAGCCTAAACCTGTCGTTCTTCGTACAAAAATAAACCCTTTCGACCGCTACTTTTTAGGATTGGGAGAGATTGGTATGATGAAATCTGCAGATGGTATTAAAATTTATTTTGTAACCATTCCCGCACACAAATTTTTGCACATTAAAAATTATGAGAGTAATGGGTATTGGGATTTTTGGCAAAAGCAAAGTCTTATTCCAGGACAGGACTGCGAAACAATTTGCGGCTTACTTGATAGTATCAAAGGTAAGTTGGATGATGATGGTGGGAGTGAGCCTAATAGCAGCAGTGGTCAGATTATGGCATATATTAATGATCCGGAAGGCAGACTCTGCGATTGGGGTATTCCACGTACAGAGTGTTATGGTGTACGACTTCCTCTTGATTATAAAGGCGAAATACCGCCACAAATGCTTATGATTGATGTTCCCGAAGCTGAGTATATTGTTTTTGAACATGGCCCATTCGATTATGAGCAGGAAAATTGTAGTGTGGAAGAAAAGATTGAAAAGGCAATGGCAACTTTTGATTTTACAGACACTGGTTATTGCTTTGATACTTCCCCTGGTAGGATAATTTACTTTTATCATAATCCTGAACGGTTTTTTAAGTATATCAGACCTGTACGAAGGTAAATAAAATCGATTGCCTATCCACTATACAGACGCTAATCAAGCAATCAAATAGAACATGAAGCAAGCACATACGTGCTACCCAACGTAAATAAAAGACGTTGCGTTGGCGGCAGGATTTTCATGTGCAAACAGAATATAGATAGCCTAACGGCGGTTTTGAAATAACAATCAAAGCCGCCGTATTTCTTTTATATAGGAACCATTCGACTAATAATTTCGTTTTTTTATTTAACAAGTATTTTACACTTGCACACTAATTTTAATCTAAAATCAATATCTCTTTAATATGAAAGGTTTATCATTTAATTTGAAAAATAAAGATAAGTTATATATCTATCTTACTTTATAAACTATTTCTGAAAGGAGCTTATTGATTGTGGAACAAGCATTAAAACCTTCTTTGGCAGAACCAGTTGTTAACGTAGAGGACATTAAGGAGAAAGTCAAGCATACTAAGCTCAAAAATAATCGAGTAGTCCCCTATATGTACTTATTACCTTGTTTTATTTTATTTTCTGTCTTTGTGTATTTCCCATTTGCTAAAACGATTTATTTAAGCTTTACCCTTACTAATAGAAGAGGAGAGGCCGTAGAGTTCGTAGGAATGGAGAACTTTCTAGAATTATTTACTTCACCTAGCTTCTTTAATAGTTTACTCATCACCTTTAAATTTGCACTTCTTATTATTATTCCATCTATGCTCATTGGCCTTGGGTTAGCCCTTTTGGCACACAATAAATTGAAATACAGCAGAGCTTATGAACTAATGTTTTCTATGCCTATGGCCATTGCTTCAGCACCAGCTGCAATAATCTGGATTATGATCTTTCATCCTACTAATGGGATTGCGAATGCAGTACTTCACTCAGATATTAAATGGCTAGCAGATCCTAAGTATGCTATTTACGCAGTGGCAATGGTAACCGTTTGGTTAAGTATTGGTATTAATTTTATCTTCTTATTTACAGGGCTTAAGTCCATTCCGGAAGAGCTAATAGAAAGTGCCAATATAGATGGTGCTAGCTATAGAAAGAAAGTAAGATATATTATCTTACCGCTCCTTACCCCACAGCTCTTTTTTGTACTCTTTATGAACCTAGTAGGTGCATTTCAAGCCTTTGGGCAAATTAAATTGCTGACGCAAGGTGGACCTGGGGATTCTACTAATGTACTGGTGCATTCTATTTACCGTGATGCCTTCTTTAATGGTAGATTCGAAATGGCTAGCGCACAATCTATGATTTTATTTGTTATTGTTTTTGTCATTACCATGGCTCAGTTCGCCTGTGAGAAAAAAGGGGTGCATTATAAATGATGAGAAAAACGAAATGGCAACTTAACCTTTTAAGTATCATTATAGGCCTTTTGATTATAGCACCGATTTTGTATGCACTTTCTTTAAGCTTAATGACACCAGCAGAAATCTCTATGTTTCCCCCAAGGCTGTTACCTAGTCAGTTAAGGCTGGATAACTATCAACTAGCCTTAAGCATGGTGCCTTTTGGTAGATTTTTGACCAACAGCCTTTTTGTAGGTATCTGTGTTACCTTTGGGCAGCTCTTAACTTGTAGTTTAGCTGCTTATGCCTTTTCTTTCTTTGAATTTAAGGGAAAAAAGCTTCTATTTATTGCTGTGCTTGCAACTGTGATGATACCGGGTGAAGTTATTATTGTGTCCAATTATTTAACGGTCAGTCAATTAGGATGGAACGACAGTTTAAAGGCACTTATCATTCCTTTTTTGACTTCTGGCATGGGCATCTTTATGGTGAGGCAGTTTTTCTTGACTGTTCCTAAAGACTTACATGAAGCAGCGGTCATTGATGGCTGTGGGCATTTTCAGTTTTTAACTACTATTTTAGTGCCTATTTCGAAGCCTGTTATGGCATCCTTAGGGATTTATGTGTTCATTAATACATGGAATCAATATATGTGGCCACTTTTAACCATTAATAATCCCAATAGGCGTACAGTTCAAATTGGCATTAGTATGTTGCAGTTTTCAGAAGGTAATAACTACGGTGTTATTTTGGCAGGAGCCTTAATGATTATTATCCCTTCTATTATTGTTTTTGTAATCGGCCAGAAGAGATTAGTAGATGGCATGATTTCAGGAGCTATAAAAGGGTAGTAAATATAGTTTGATTAAACAAAACGGGGAGGAAAGAAATGAAGATTTTAAAGAAGAATTTCAAGAAGATAGTAGGGATCTCTATAGCATGTATGTGGGCATTAACAAACACAGTAGGTTGCAGTCCAATTGAAGCAGAAGAAACAGGAGCTAATAATGCAGGCAGCAAACCTGCTAATGAAGCTGGTCCTTCTTCTCAAACCACTACGCAGCCAGCTTCAGTGGCTTCAGCTAATGCCACTAAGCTAATATTCTGGCACTCTATGGGAGGTGCTGGTGGTGAAGCTATTAATAAACTCACTGAGCAGTTCAATGCCTCTCAGAATGAAATTGTGGTAGAAGCACAGTTTCAAGGCTCTTATGATGAAGCCATTAATAAGCTTAAAAGTGCTACTATAGGTGATGCTTCTCCTGATATTATGCAGCTTTATGACATTGGAACGAGATGGATGATTGATAGTGGCTATGCTTATAAGATTCAAGATATGATTAATGAGGATAACTATGATGTGAGCAAATTAGAGCAAAACATCTTAGCATACTACTCTATTAATAATGAACTTTACTCTATGCCATTTAATAGTTCTACCCCTATTCTTTACTATAATAAAGATGCTTTCAAGGAAGTAGGGCTCGATCCGGAGAAAGCCCCTACTAACCTTGATGAAATGATTGAAGTTTCCAAGGCACTTGTTAAAAAAGATGGGGATAAGGTAACTAGATATGGTGCCAATATTCAAGTATATGGTTGGTTTTTTGAACAATTCTTAGTAAAAGAGCAGCTAGAGTATGCTAATAATGGTAATGGTAGAACAGATGGTGCAACAGCAGTAAGCTTTGATAGTAATAGCGGTGGACTTGCTATTATGAACAAGTGGAAGGAAGCAGTAGACTCAGGCGTTATTGCTAATTTAGGCCGTGATGGAGACGTGAATAAGGAAGCCTTTACTTCTGGTAACTCTTGCATGTTCTTAGGTTCTACAGCATCTCTTTCAGGCATATTAAGTAGCATAGATGGTAAATTTGAATTAGGTACAGCTTACTTCCCAAGCATTAATGCTAGTGACAAAGGCGGCGTGTCCATAGGTGGTGGTTCTCTTTGGATGTTAGATAAAAAGGACGATGCTAAGGCAAAAGCAAGCTGGGAGTTTATCAAATATATGGTTTCTCCAGAAGCACAAGTAGAATGGTCTAAAGCAACAGGCTACTTCCCTATTACTACAGAAGCATATAATTTACCAGCCATGGAAGAGCATTTAAACGAAAAACCACAGTTCAAAACAGCTATTGATCAATTACATGCTAGTACAGGTTCTACAGGAGCACTTTTAGCTGTATTCCCAGAAGCAAGAGCTTGTATTGAAGAGAATCTTGAAAAACTCCTCAATAATGAAATAAGTGCTGAGCAAGCAGTAGAAAATAGCGCAGGTACCATTAATAAAGCTATAGAGAAGTATAATAAGACGAAATAACAGTAGAATATAAT
Organism: Cellulosilyticum sp. WCF-2; assembly: GCF_003990395.1. NCBI lineage: Bacteria > Bacillati > Bacillota > Clostridia > Lachnospirales > Cellulosilyticaceae > Cellulosilyticum > Cellulosilyticum sp. WCF-2. Next base: position 912,377 of record NZ_CP034675.1, read on the forward strand.
CTCCTACTGGAAAGAAATGAGAGGGAGAGATGGTTATGATTTTTAATATGGCACATAGGGGTGCTAGTGGGCATGAACCAGAAAATACAATGGGAGCTTTTGAAAGAGCTATTGAGTTAGGCTGTGATGGGATTGAGACGGATGTACAGCTTTCAAAGGATGGTATTCCTATACTTATCCATGATGAAACAGTTGATAGAACCACAACTAATTCTGGTTTTGTAAAGGATTTTACTTGCAGTGAGCTTCGGGATATGGGGATTCCTTCTTTAGAACAACTTATGATTTTAGCTAAGCTAAATCATATTGTACTTAATTTAGAGCTTAAAAATGGGATTGTTTTATATAAGGAGCTAGAAGAAAAGGTCATTGATATTATTAAAAAATATCGTATGGAGCAGAGTGTCATCTTATCAAGCTTTAATCATCAATCCATGGTGAAATGCAAGCAGATAGAGGCATCTATTATGACCGGTTTACTTTATATAGAAAACCTTGTCCAGCCAGAAAAATATTGCAAATATGTAGGGGCAGATGCACTTCATCCACATTATCGTACAGTAAATAAAGAGATGGTGGAGGCGGCCCATGAAAGGTATATGAAGGTAAATGTGTATACAGTAAATGAGGAAGAGGATATTCAAAACATGGTAGAAGTAGGGGCGGATATGATTATTAGTAATTATCCAGACCGTGTGAAGAAGTATTTGTAAGATACTACGTGTCTTATGGAAATAGAGAAGAATAAATAAGCTTTCACCTTTGACAGTCTTTGATTGTGCGCTGAGCACATAGGGATTAATTATATTTTGTTTATAGAGACTAATCCTATTACTAGCTGATAAAGCTATAATAAATTAAATAAGTAATAATGATTAAGTGACAATAAAAGCCATGTGTTATTGTCACTTTTTTACTACCTTGTATTAGGTTATAAACACATTTAATAAGCAAAGGGGATGGAGGAAGATGAAACAGTTCTATTTAAAAACAAAGATTTGTGAATTTGAAAAGGTGAAAGGATTTTGTGAAGCATTTAAGATAGGAAAAGGGGATTTGATTTTTGTAAGTAATGCCACTTATGAAAACTATTTTGCAGGAGAAGTAGAAGGAGCTTCTGTCATCAATTACAGAAAATATGGGAGTGGAGAGCCTACAGACCTAATGGTAGAAGGTATTTATAAAGATATTAAAGATCTAAGCTATAATCGAGTAATTGCTATAGGTGGAGGGACTATTTTAGATATAGCAAAGCTATTTGCCCTTGAAAATGTGTCCCCTGTAGTAGATTTGTATGAGGGAAAATTAGAGATTGTTAAAACTAAACAGCTTATTCTAGTGCCAACTACTTGTGGCACAGGAAGTGAAGTAACCAATATATCTATTTTAGAACTTACCACTAAGCATACAAAGATGGGATTGGCAGTAGAAGAACTTTATGCGGACACGGCTGTTTTGATACCTGAATTATTAGAAGGTTTACCTTTTAAATTCTTTGCGACTAGTTCTATAGATGCACTCATTCATGCCATTGAGTCTTTCACATCACCAAAGGCCAATGAATTTACCAAAATGTTTTCTTTGAAGGCTATGAAAATCATTTTAGAAGCCTATAAAATCATAGCTAAAGAGGGAGAAGATGCAAGAAAGACTTTATTAGGTGACTTATTAATAGCTAGTACCTTTGCAGGAATTGCTTTTGGTAATGCTGGCTGTGCGGCAGTACATGCCATGAGCTATCCTTTAGGAGCAGCATATCATGTACCTCATGGAGAAGCTAACTATGCTATATTTACAGGTGTTTATAAGACTTATCAGATACTCAATCCTAATGGTAGCATTGTAGGACTCAATCACTACCTAGCAGAAATTCTAGCTTGTCAGCCAGAAGAAGTTTATGAAGAAATAGAAAAGCTCCTTAATCATATCATTCCTAAAAAGTCACTTCGTGAATACGGCGTAAAAGAAGAGGAGTTAGAAGTATTCACAGAAACAGTCATGACCAAACAAGGCAGACTAATGGCCAATAACTATGTGCCACTAGATAGTAACTATGTATTAACGATTTATAAAGGCCTATACTAGCTACGACATTAAAACAACTATTATATAAGGGAGAACATTATATGATTTGGTTATGAATTAACCTAAGATTCGCAGATACTCTTTAATTAAGAAAGCTACCTTAAGATTAAAGCGCACCTCAGGAGAATCTAGATCATGCCCTAAAATATCTCTAAGAATATTAATCCTATAGCTAATGGTATTACGGTGACAAAAGAGAGCAGCAGCTACAGCTTGGATGCTGCCGTCTAAGGTTAAATAGCGATCAAGAGTTTCTAGATAATTACTATGATGAATGGCATCATACGTTATTATATTACCGAGATAAGTATTCATATATTGAGTTAATAAATCCCTATCATTAACAGCGAGTAATAGCTTGAAGAAGCCTAGTTGTTCATAACTATATATTTCGGCCTTCTGATATTTGCTCATAGTAAGGGCAGCAATGGCCTGTTCATAACTCTTAGATAGAAGCATAAGAGAATTTACAATGCCGCCGATGCCTATATAAAATGCTTCATTTTTACAATAAAAACGTAGTTTTGTCGCTAAATCTTCGATTAAGCCAAGAATCTTGGAAGAATCACTCTCACATATAATTAGTAAAAGTAAATTCTTAGAGGTAGTAATATGACAAGGCATAGGTGACATTTTAAAAAAGCTCTCGATTATGAAAAGGAGAGGAATATTGGATTCTACATTGCCAGAAGAAACGTCAAGAGTAGGAAAGTCCAGACAGCAAGTACAATAAGGTGCTTCTATAACATAGCCATGTTCTTCTAATCTATCTAAGCTGTCGGTCATATGACTGTCATGCTTCATAATGCTTAATAAAGATTGGACTATAGTAGTATCTGTTTGAGCTTCAAGAAAAATACGATTGTAATAATCTCTCGTGATATCATAAATATGGATTTCCCAAGGCATTGAAAGCAGAGGGAAATCATTTTTTTCGCAAATTTCAATGATATCTTCTGTGATATCTTTCCTAGAGAGGTAATCACCAAAATTAATGATTAAGCCACAGGTGTGATGTTCAATAAGATTTAAAACAAAATGGAAAAGCCAGTCTGATGATTTGCAGCTGACACCGGTAGTGATAATTAACTCGCCACCTCTTAAAAAGTCTGCTGTATTAATATCCTCTGAGATATAGACCCAGTTCATAATGCGATTGAGTCCAGCTTCACCACAGATTAAATCAAGATGATACTTGGTTTGTGTAGCGTGAAAGATTTTATTTAGTGTGAGTGCCATAATGTTCACCTTCTTTATGAGAGTAGGAAAGTAAGATTTAAATAATAAAGTCAGTGTAGCACAGTTATTTGATGATGTAAAAGGAAGGACTTAGGAAAAGACCACAGAGTTTGTGCAGACAGCACAAATAAAAAAATGAATCTTGTGCTTCGTATCTATTGTATTACCCCCCTTATTTAGACATAATATGACTATGAAGCACGACAAAGGCGTTATGCAAAGAACCCTTTGTTGTGCTTTTTGTTTTATAAAAATTTGGAGTAAAAAGATAAGGAATATGAAAATAGAGGGGGAGTAAACGGTGTTAAGAACAGACTTACCAGAGATCATTACAAAGACATTACCAGGACCAAAGGCAAAAGCTATTATTGAAAGAAGAGCAGCAGCAGTACCTACAGCTATTCGTTGCATGTATCCTGTAGTCATTGAGAAAGGTGAAGGGGCAATGATTCAGGATGTAGATGGCAATAAATTTTTAGACTGGATTGGTGGTGTTGGCGTTCTCAATATTGGGTTTACAAGACCGGAAGTAGTAGAAGCCGTGAAACAACAAGCAGACCACTATTTTCATGGCATGTTTAATGTAGTCACCCATGAAGGTTATGTTACTTTAGCAGAGAAGCTAGGAAGTATTGCACCGGTGAAAGGCAGTCACAAAAAAGTATTTTTTGCTAACAGTGGTGCAGAGGCTGATGAAAATGCAGTTAAAATTGCAAAAGCTTATACCAAAAGGCCTAATATCATTGTCTTTTCAGGAGCTTTTCATGGAAGAACATTACTTACCATGTCCATGACATCTAAAAAAGCTTATGCAGTAGGGATGGGACCTTTCCCGGAGGGTGTGTACCGTGCACAATTCCCTTATTACTATAGGAATCCAGAAGGAATGCCACAAGAAAAAGCAGTAGGTTACTATATGGATTCCATTAAAGCAGTATTTGAGCAGTGTGCACCAGCTAATACTATTGCAGCAATAGTAGTAGAACCTTTACAAGGTGAAGGAGGTTTTATTCCAGCTCCTATTGAATGGATTACAGCGGTTCGTAAGCTTTGTGATGAACAGGGAATCCTATTAATAGCAGATGAAGTACAGTCTGGCTTTTGCAGAACAGGCAAGATGTTTGCTTCGCAATATTGGAAAGAGGCAGGAGCAGAGCCTGACATTATTGCAACAGCCAAATCCATTGCCGCAGGGGTTCCACTTTCGGCAATCATTGCTAGAGACGAGATTATGGAAGCGCCAGCACCAGGAACCATTGGAGGTACATATTGCGGTAATCCACTAGCTTGTGCAGCATCTCTTAAAACCATTGAAATCATGGAGAAAGAGCACTTAGCAGAGCGTTCAGCAACCATTGGTGAAAAGGTTACGACACGTTACAAAGAATGGATGAAAAAGTATCCAGTCATAGGCGACGTAAGAGGACTTGGGGCAATGGTAGGTATAGAGTTTGTAAAAGATAAAGCAACCAAAGAACCAGCAACTCAGTTTACCACAGAAGTTATTCTAGAAGCAGCGAGAAATGGGTTATTAATTGAAGGTGCAGGTACCTATAACAATGTTATTCGTTTCTTAGCTCCACTAGTGATTACAGATGAGCAGTTAGAAGCAGGGCTAAAGATTTTTGAAGCAGCTATTGTAAAGTGCATGCCTATATAATGCAAATACATAATAAGAAAAGACAAAGGCGTCTATGAAAAATCATTTTTCATGGCGCCTTTTTGCTTAGGAGGATTCTCCTTTAATAATTTTAAGATGGAAGGGAAGAAGGTCTTATGATTAAGAAAATATTGATAGCAAACAGAGGAGAAATTGTAAATAGAATCATTAATACCTGTGAAAAAATGGGGATTGCCACAGTAGTAGTTTACTCAGATGCAGATCAAAATGCGAATTATATTAAAAGAGCTACAGAAAGCTATCATATAGGCGCTTCTGCACCTGTTAAAAGCTATTTAAATAAAGAGGCCATTATTGAAGTCTTAAAAAAGTCAGGAGCAGATGCTGTGCATCCAGGCTATGGTTTTCTTTCAGAAGCAGCTGCTTTTGCAAGTAGTGTAGCAGAGGCAGGGGCTAAATGGATTGGACCTGATCCAGAGATTCTAGAAAGCATCGAGTCTAAGTGCTACTGCCGTATTATAGCAGATAAGCTAGGCGTACCTGTAACGCCAGGAACTATTCGTCCTATTGAAGGCATTCAGGAAATTTACGATACAGCAAAACGTGTAGGGCTTCCTATTCTTCTTAAGCTAGATAAAGGTGGCGGAGGAAAAGGAATTGAGAAAATCTCCATTTTAGAGTCAGAAAAGGTAACACAAGCTGTTTTCGATAGTATGAAACGCATAGGAACTATGGCTTTTGCCTCTGGTGACATCTATGTAGAAAAAGCAGTTATTAATCCAAGGCATATTGAAGTCCAGTTCATGGCTGATAATTATGGCAATGTAGTATGCTTCGGTGAAAGAGAATGTTCCATTCAACGCCGTTATCAGAAAATCATTGAGGAATCACCTTCTGCTGTGGTGACAGAAGACGATAGAAGAAAGCTTTATTCTTATACTAAGAAACTGGTTAAGGAAATGAAATATTCAGGTGCTGGAACTGTGGAATATTTAAGAAATCATAATGGTGACTATTATTTCATGGAGATTAACGCCAGACTTCAAGTAGAACACCCTGTTTCAGAAATGGTAACAGGCATTGACCTCATCGAGCAACAAATTCGTGTTGCGAGTGGAGAGAAGCTCCCTTATGAACAAGAGGATATTAGCTTAAAGGGCCATGCTATTGAATGCAGGATTTATGCTGAGAATCCAAAGACCTTTCAGCCGGCTCCAGGTATTATTTCGAAGCTTGCTTTCCCAGAAAGAGAAGCTGGCAAAGTCAGGGTAGAGCAGGCTATAGAAGAAGGCTATCGGGTGTCACCTTTCTATGATCCGATGCTTTGTAAACTTGTGGTATGGGGAGAAGATAGAAAGACCTGTATTAATAATATGCTTGAAGCGTTAAAGGGCTTTAAGATAGAGGGCGTATCTACCAATATCGTGACGGATATTGCCATCATGAGAAACCAAAGCTTCGTAAGCGGTAACTTTACTACAGCTTTTCTCGAAAATGAAAAAGTAAATATCGGTCTTGAAAACTATGTTGTTACCATTTCTAGACAGTTTGGAAGCTTAGGAAGACCAATTGCTAAGAAAATCGCTAAGTTACTAAGCATTGATTACTATGACAGAACAGTTGTAGATGAACTTGCTAAGAAGATGAATTTGCCCGTCTCTGAAATCGATGATGGAGAAGAATTAGAAAATGCAGAGCTTAAACATATGAAATATCCATTGGGTAGGAGTTCAGAAGAAGAACAAGAGAAAATCTTTGAAGCACAGGAAAAGATTATCTGTGATCTAGCAGATCAAGGCTCTTGCGTCATAGTAGGAAGGTGTTCTGATTACATTTTAAGAAATCACACGAATCACTTCAGTATATTCATCTATGCACCTTATGAAGTAAGGCGCGAGAACTGTATTAAGACCCTACACATTAGCCCAGAGGAAGTAGATAAAATGATAGAAGAAGTAGATGAAGCTAGAAAATCTTACAGTATGCATTATGCCAAAGAATATAGTGAGGATGTTAAAAACAAGGATATTTTAATTGATAGTAGCTTGTTTGGAGATATTGATGAAACAGCTGAAATCATTGTGGAGATGATTCGTAAGAAATTTAGACTCGCATCTTAAGCGTTTTTTCTGCACACTCTGCTGCAGTAAAAATAAAATAATTAAAAATAAGGAGGAAGCCAAATGAGTAAATATGAAGTAATTTTAGATACTCTTCCAGCAAAAGAAGATCGCATTGAGGTTTTATTTCGTCAAGCTGGGGACGGTTTTATTCAAGTTGAATATGGGTATGAACAACGAGTAGAATTGTTAGATTCCTTTAGAATTCTAGCAGTAGATGCAAAGCTTAAGAAAATGAATATCAAAGGATTGATTGAAACGTTGCCAAGCTTAAGAGCTAATATGATTCACTTCAATCCAATCGTCATTTCACCACAAGCTTTAATTGACAAAATCAAAGAAGCAGAAGAATCCATTACTGGTGTAGAAGACATGGTAATAGATTCTCGAATTATTACACTTCCTATTGCTTTTGAAGATAGTCAGACTAAAAAAGCAGTTGAGATGTATCTAAAGCAAGTTCGTCCTGATGCACCTAACTGCCAAGATGGCTACAACTTAGAGTATATGGCACAGTGTAATGGCTGCGGGGTAGATGATATTAAGCATATGCTACTTGATACGTACTGGTACAATAGCGGCTGTGGTTTCTGGCCAGGTGGAGGTTTCTTCTGGCCTATGGACCCTAGGTGCAAAATGATTGTTCCTAAATACAATCCACCTCGTATTTGGACACCAGAAGGAGCTGTTGGTATTGGTGGTGCCTGCTTATTTACCTATACAACAGCTACAGGTGGTGGCTATCAGCTCTTTGGACGTACGATTCCTACTTTCCAATTTGCTATGAAGCATCCGCAGTTTAAAGATAGTCCTTTCTTATATCGCCCATCAGGTGACCGTATCAAGTTCGTAGAGGTTTCAGAAAAGGAAATCCTAGATATTTATGACCACGTTCATGAGAAAACAGACTATGTTTATAACATTGAGGAAAGTCAAATCGTAGTAAAAGACTATATTGATTTCCTTGCACAACCTGAAGTAGTTAAAGGCGCAAAAGAATTCGAAGAACGTCAAGCTATGGGCTCTAAAACAGCACCAAAACTATAATATAGAGTAATAGGAGGCAAAGCATATGATAAAAGTATTAAAAAGTGGTATTGAAGTTTTAGTAGAAGACTGGCCCGGAAGACTAGGCTATATGGGACTTGGAATGGCTGCGGCTGGTGCATTAGATAATCTAGCGCTTCAGTTAGGAAATGTACTAGTAGGCAATGAACGCGGTGAAGCTGGACTAGAAATCGCAGGAGGCTACTGCCAGTTTGAAATGACACAAGATGGTGTGATTGCTATTACTGGAGCAGATATGGAGCCTACCTTAAACGGAGAAAAAGTAGGGATGTGGGAGGCTGTAGAAGTAAAAACAGGAGACATCTTAGCTTTCTCTCATTTTGGAAAAGCTGGCTTTAGAGCTTACATCTGTGTTTCAGGTGGCATCGATGTACCTGTTTACTTAGATAGTAAATCTACTTGTTTATTTGGAAACTATGGTGGCTTTGAAGGTCGAAAATTAAAAGATGAAGATGTGATTCCAGTAGGAGAAAAGAACGCCTGTGCACCAGGAAAGAAAATTAATGACAAATACATTCCTGAATACACCAATGAGTGGGAGCTTCGTGCAATCCCAGGGCCTAACTCAGTACCTGATTATGTAACAGAAGAAGGGATGGACTATCTCTTTAGTACCAATATGAAGATTTCACATAATGCCAATCGTTCTGCTTACAGACTGACAGAAGTACCAGAATACTTCTGGGCAAGGAAAGACGGTGGTAAAGGTGGTAGCCATCCATCTAATATCGTAGACCATGGCTATAATATGAGAGGTGCTATTAACGTGACAGGGAATACACCATCCCTTTTAATTGCAGATGGTCCTACTTTAGGAGGCTTTGTATGTGTTGCCAATGTCATTAATGCAGACCTATGGAAGATCGGACAAGGTATTCCAGCCAGGGATTACATTAAGCTTAAATTAGCAACCATTGAAGAAGCTATTGAAGCCAGAAAAGAAAGAGAAGCAATGTTTGAAGCAAGTGACTTATTAGTATAAAAATGTTGGGAGGAAAAAGCTATGGAATATATATTAAAAGCACATATGCCAGGATTAGTTGCAAGAGTAGTTTGTGAGATTGGAGAAAAGGTTGAAGCAGGACAAGAGTTAGCTGTTATTAACTGTATGAAAACAGAAATGAGCTGTGTAACAGAAAAAGCTGGTACAGTTAAGGAAATCCTTGTAGCAGAATGGGATGAAATGGATGTTGGCTCACCGATGATTGTCTTAGATGCAGAATAATGAAGGAAAAGAGATGGGACTATGAAAATCGATATTAATGTGGATATGGGAGAAAGCTTTGGGCGTTATACCCTAGGCGATGATGAAGCCCTGATGCCTTATGTTACAAGTGCCAATATTGCCACAGGCTTTCATGCAGGGGATCCTCTTGTACTTGAGAGAACCATAAAATGGGCAAAAGAGTATCATGTAGCAGTAGGTGCACATATTGGTCTTCCAGATCGTCAGGGCTTTGGACGTAGACAAATGGATATCTCACCAGAAGAACTAAGATCAGATATTTTATATCAGCTAGGTGCAATGGATGCCTTTCTAAAACTACATGACATGAAGATGCAGCATGTTAAGCCGCACGGGATTTTATACCGTATGGTAGGAGAACAAGAAAAATATATAGATACCTTTCTTGATACCATTGAGGAGTACAACAAGGATTTATATATCATGCTTCATACTGGCTGCGAAGCTTTGAAAAGAGCAGAAGCAAGAGGCTTAAAAGTAGCACCAGAAGTATTAGTTGACCTAGGCTATGATGAGCAAGGTAACTGGGTGCTAGAACGTGTTAAAAAGGCAAGGTCGCCTGAAGAGGTAGCAGCTCGTGCAGTAAGAGTTGCAAAAGAAGGTAAAATAGATACCATTGATGGCAAACTCGTTGATGTAAAAGGCTGTACAGTATGTATTCATGGTGACTCTCCAAACGCTGTGGAGGTTGCTAGAGCAGTAAGTGGAGCTATGAAAGCTAGTGGAATAGTTCTTACTAATGTCATTAATTGTTTAGAAAGCTAGGTTAAGAAAGTTGAGTTAAGAAAGGGAGGAATGTTATGAAAGTAGGAGCTTTAGATTTTGCGGTTGCAATACTAGCAGGTGTTTCCTGTTTATTCATGCTTATTAATGTACCAGTTTGGGCATTGTTTGTAGGCTGGACTTGGTATTTCGTATTGGGCTGTACACCAGATACTATTAAAAAGTGCATCCCGCCATTAATTACAGGTGCATTATTAGCAGTGCTTGCCTTTGTTTTAATCGATATTTTATCAAAAACAGGTATTGATAGTACTTTTTCATTAACTTCAACCATCATTGCTGTTGTCATTACTGTATTTTTATTAATGCTATCTTTAAAAATACCGCAATTAAACAATTCATTAGTTTCATTTAATGCTTATTCTTGCTTCTTTGTAGGATATGCAGCAGGTACTTTCTTACCAATCCAAGGAATGCCAGCATTGCTCAATGCCATTATCTGGATTGTAGGTGCCAACTTTATTGGCGTATTATTTGGCTGGATGAGTATCAAGCTTTCTTCATTAAGCAAAAAAAAGACTGAATAATATAAAGCAAACAATAAAAGAGAAGTAGAAAGAAAGGGGGAGTGGTCGTGGTACAAGGCTTGGATATACAAAAGGTGAAAGCAATGACAACGGAAAAATGGTTTAATAAGCAGCTGTTCTATTTAGCTGAAGTTACCTCCACTAATGATTGGATTAAGAAGCAAGGACAATTAGGAAAGTTAGAAGGTACTTTATTAGTAGCAGATCAGCAAACAGCTGGTAGAGGCAGTCATGGCAGGAGCTGGGAGTCACCAACAGGGACAGGTCTTTGGTTCTCGTTTTTACTAAGACCTAATCTAGAACCAGGTATTACAACGGCCTTGGCGCCTCTAGTAGCCTACAGTTTAGTAGCTACCCTAAAAGAAGACTATCACTTGCCAGTAGCTATCAAATGGCCTAATGATGTCATCATAAATGGGAAAAAGCTAGCAGGCATTCTAACGGAAATAGAAACGGACGGGCTTCATATCAAGTACGTTACAGTAGGTGTTGGCATCAATGTAAATATGCAACAAATGCCAGGCGCAATCGCCCAAAAAGCCACCTCCTTATTTCTAGAAACCAAAAAAATTTTTCAAAGAGAACAGTTGCTTGTAGATTTTATGATTAGATTTTGTAAGGATTATCAGCAATTTTGTAAGGAAGGTAGTTTAAAGAGTTTTATTGCCTCCTACAATAAATACCTCTTTCATTACGACAAAAAGATATGGGTACTTCGCGGAGAACAAAAGGAAGTATGCAAATCCCTAGGCATAAAAGAAAATGGCAACCTTGAGATAGAAGGAGCAACTGGAAAACAAAGTTTATGTATGGGAGAAGTATCACTAAGAGGAGAACAGGCCTATATATAAAGACCATTAAAAGAGCTAGCCAAGAATAATACTTGGCTAGCTCTTTTAATGTGTTTTATCTCTAGACTTATAAATAGAAATTTGTTTGATTGATGGTATACCATGATTTATAGAACATTTGGATGTTAATGTATATATTGATAAACGATAAAAAAATATTGAAAAACAGAAAGAGAAATGGTAAAATAAATTCTAAATAATCAAATAAAATATAAAGGAGTAGTCTAGCAAAATAGAAAAAGCAAAAACATCAAATAGCTTAAAAGCTAGAGGAAAAACGAAGGGGAGCTATGATTAACGCACAGATAAAAAAGAGGATATTAGAAGTGTTAGGGATTATATTCACTTTTCTTTTGTTAGGAGGGGATCATTTTTTACCAAAAGGAATAGTAAAAGTTTTACTTCTTCCTTATGTAGGGCTATGTAAGCTTTTTTATAATGTCTATTTTATTTATGACAGTACATATGGTTACGTATGCAATACAGCTACTTTTGCTATTAACAAGGAATGTTTAGGAAATACATTTATGGCTATGGTATTTGTCCTTTTATTTTTTAGATTTAAAGCTCTCGTGATAAATCAAGGCAAATGGCTTGGCATGGTAGTAGTACTGGCTATAGGGATAGGGTATATAGTGGGGAGTGTGCGTATTTTAGCTTCTGTACCTTTTGCAGGAAGTCATTTTTTTGGACTAATTCATGGGACCATAGGCATTGTGCTTTATTTAGGGGGACTTATTGTAATCAATGGTATAGGCGAATGGTATTTAAGAAAGAGGGGATGAAATGAAACGGTTATTTAAACCACTATCAGTATGTTTAGGGATTGCAATACCGATTTTATTACTGGGCCTTTATTGGCTTATGGGTGTGAAGAACTTGGAGGGTGAAACTACCTTTACTACTACAGGAATTGTATTAATGTCTATTTCAGGTGGTATAGCACTGTGGGGATATATGAGGAGGAAAGAAGAGGAATTAAGTAAAATAGAATTTGTAATATTAATGGGCCTGAGTCTAGTATTGGGGATGGGCATGATGGGGGTGTTGATGGGTTGGGGTGCGTCAACTGTTGGAGATAGTCAAGTCTTTACTGCTGCATGTATAAATATAGCGGTGGTAGCCATTATTAATCTAATAAGCTGCATAGCCTTTTCTTATTCTATTAAAAGGGAGCGTCAGCTGGGTAAATATATTGAAGCTATAGTAGGATTGCCCTTTTTTATATATATTGGGGTAAGTATTGCTAACCAAATAGGTGGTGAACTATTAGCAATTATATTTGTGATTGGGGGATTCTACAGTTTACTTTTACTCATTCTTCAAGTCTTATTTATTTTAAAAAGAGATAGGAGCGTTTATTTCTTCCCAAGGGAGATGGAATCAAGAAAAGTAAAAATACAGTATTGGGTGTGTACCTTTTTAGTACTTATTGTGCTACCTTATCTAGGGCTAGCCGTTAATAATATAGGGATGTTTAATAATGGGAGCATTGTTGGCAATTTTAGTCACCCTATTTTCTGGTTGATGCCCCTTATTAATGGCTTAGCTTTTATGGTGATTCCCTCTCAATCTTTGGTATTAAGGAAAATATTATTTTATATCAAGTGCGTGGGCTGTACTTTCATTTTATACTTCTTTGTGAGCTTCATTCCACTTATGCCGATTGGGTTTATTGGGATTATAGTTTATGGACTAGGATTATTTGCCTTTATTCCAACCTTGGCGAGTTTATGGGAAGTATGCTATATAGCAAGAGAAGCAAAAAGCTTATTTGGCACAGGGCATAAAAGAAGTAGCATAGCTCTTCTCATAGCAGGTCTACTTACTTTGCCACTACTTTTTGTAGGGAAAATAGGACTAGATCGCGAAAATTTCAATACAGCCATTCGCTATATAAGTGGAGAAGAAATGGAAGCTACTGTCCATAAAGAGCGGCTAGCAGGAAGTTTGGATATAATAGAAAATGCTATTAGTGTAGAGGGATGGGGAAATATTATAGATGGAAGCACCACACCTATTTTATCCTATCTTTACCTTCAAGGTCTTACAAAAGAGAATCATATTGATGAGAATACCCTTAATAAAATGAAGGCACTTTTCCTAGGGGAAGAAGAAGGCTTGGTTAATGAAGAAGAAGATACCCTTCCTGTAGGGGACTCAGAAATTAAGCTAAAGGATGTAGCTGTTTCCACTACTTATGATGAAAAGCAAGACATTTATCGCTCTTGGATTGATTTGACCTTAGAAAATATTTCTATGGATGACCAACGTGAGTATGCGACTACCATTAGTATGCCAGACAATGCTTACGTCAGTGATTACTACTTAGTGGTGGGAGAAGAGAAAAAGAAAGGTATATTAGCAGATGAAAGAGCAGCTACCAGCTTATATCAAAGTATTGTAAGTCGAAGTCTTGATCCAGGGATATTAAAATATTTTAATGATGAGACTCTTGAATTAAGAGTATTTCCTTTTAGTAGTGAAGAAATGAGGCAAACAGGCTTTGAAGTCATCCATACAGGAGCGGCTACTCTTGCTATAGGTGATTACCAGCTTGAACTTAAAGGCACCTCTGAACCTATAAAAGAAGACTATTCGGTTATAAAAACAGAAGGGCTTACTATTTTATCAGGTGATTATATTAAGACATTGCCTCAAGCAGATAATTTAGTACCACTCTATTACTTTTTAATAGATGGGTCAAAGGATTCTGATAGAAAAACATTAGTTCAAAGAGCAGAGAGCTATATAGAAGAACAAGGCTTGCAGGAAACAGAGGTATGGGTGGTTGAAGAAGGTATTTTAAGCAAAGGTATAGAGAATATAGCAGCGGCTCAGTTTGGTGATGGAGGCTACAATTTTAATGGTGCCCTTCAACAGATTTTAAGAGAAGAAAAAGCAGGTTATTACCCTGTAGTAATAGCCGTAACTTCAGATTTTTCAAAGGCATTAGAGCCTTATCAGTTAGGAGGTCTAGCACAAAAATATCCTCAAAGCAGCTACTACTATGAGTTAAATGAGGATTTGAGTTTAAGGCCTCATGTGCTTTATAAGGGGGCTAGAGTTTATACAGAAATGACTAGGACACCGCTTCTAGCAGATGTGAGAAGCTATGAAGGCCAAGCAGTATTAAATACGGGGCGAAAGCAATTCATTTACACAAGCCCATTAAAGACTTTTCAGTCTACTCAAAATACCTATAAAGATGGGTGTTTACTAGAAGCCATGAGCCATCATGAAGAAAGTCTAAGTCAAGAAGAATTATTGCAAGTTGTTAAAGGGAGTTTCACTACTAGACTTTTAACTCAGCAAACAGCTTTTATCGTGGTAGAAACAAATGAGCAAGAAGAAGAGTTAATGAGGTTACAAGAGGAATACTTATCTGGCAAGAAGCATTTGGAAAGTGGTGCTTTTTCTACTATGGCAGAACCGTCCCTAGTTTTATGTGCCATGGTGCTACTAGCAAGTTTAGGTTATTTCCGAAAACATAGTGAATGCTCCAGGTAATGGATGAAATAATAAGAGACATGGTTATTATAGGAGGAAAGTGGCCTCATATAGTGGCTATGTCTTTTATTATGGAATTAATTGATGGTTTAAAATATTGTAAATATTATATTGAAAAAACTAGCAAATAATAGTATAATTTATCGGATAATAATTACTAACTGCAGTGGAAATGGAGGAAAAGGTGATGATAAAGAATATTAAAGTAAAAACTAAAATGATTATCTTGAATGTTTTAGTATTAATTACGATTATTTTGACAGCAGGCTACTCACTTTTAGAGTTACATATAAGTAATAGGGTTTCCTTAGATGTATTAGAGAAATCCATTAGAGAAAAGTATGATGATAATATTCAAAAGCAAGTGACAGGAGTAGTGACTTTATTAGATCATATTTACAAGCAATATGAGGCAGGAGAATATACCTTAGAAGAAGCTAAGACTTTAGGAGCAGATTTAGTTAGAGACATGAGATATGGCAATGGTGGGTATTTCTGGATTGATACTGTTGAAGGTGTGAATGTCGTGTTACTCGGGTCTGAGACTGAGGGTACTAATCGTTATGATTTAAAGGATGTTAATGGCTTTGAATATATGAAAGCCATCATTAATGCGGGCTTACAGGAGGATGGTGGTTATGCAAATTACCATTTCCCTAGAGAAGGAGAGACTGAGCCCAGTCCAAAACGTTCTTATAGCATTTTATTTGAACCTTTTAACTGGGTGGTAGGAACAGGTGATTACACTGATGACATTGACCAGTTAGTTCAAAAGTATGCTGATGAAATCCATCATAAGGAGAGGCAAACAAGAAATATGCTATTTGCGGGTGCACTCCTTATGATCATCCTTGTAGGAAGCATTACTATGAGTATCACTACAGGTATTTTAAATGTATTAAAGATTACTAAAGAGCAACTAAGTAAATGGGGCAAGGGTGATTTTACAGCTGAATTACCTCAGCATTTACTTAAAAGAAAAGATGATTTTGGTGAATTAGCTACGGCTATGGAGGAAATGAGAAATGCAATAAAATTACTCGTTGGTAGAGTTAAAGGTGAAGCTATAGGTATAGGAGAAGTAGTTCAAGAGGTGAATCAAAAAGTAGTCGTACTGAATAGTGAGATTGAAGAAATTGCTTCTACTACTGAGGAATTAGCAGCAGGGATGGAAGAAACATCAGCTTCCTCAGAAGAAATGGCTGCTACCTCTCGTGAGATTCAGCATGCAGTTAAGAGTATTTCCGAAAAATCGCAGGAAGGTGCTGAACAAGCAGAAAAAATCAGTGAACGTGCAGCAACTATTAAGCTAGAAACACAAAAAGCAAAAGAAAAATCTACAATGATTCATCATGAAATACGAGATAAGCTTAATGAGGCGTTAAAGAATGCGCAAGTTGTAGAACAGATTCAAACACTTTCGGATTCTATTATGAATATTACCGCGCAGACGAACCTTTTAGCACTTAATGCATCTATAGAAGCGGCTAGAGCAGGTGAAGCAGGAAAAGGATTCTCTGTAGTAGCTTCTGAGATTACTAATCTAGCAAATCAGTCTAAAAGTACGGTTATTCAGATTCAAGAGATTACGGGGCAGGTAATGAATGCGGTTAATAATCTAGCTAATAACTCAAAAGAATTACTAGAATATGTAGCTACAGATGTTTCTAAGGACTATGAAACATTCCTAGAGGTAGCAGATACTTATAGTGCAGATGCTAATTATGTAGATGATCTAGTAACTGATTTCAGCGCTACAGCAGAGGAGCTATTAGCTTCTATTGATAACATCATGCTGGCTATTGATGAAGTAGCAAAAGCAGCTACAGAAGGTGCAATGGGTACAACGAATATAGCTGAGAAGAATACCAATATTATGACTACATCTAGTGAAGTAGTTGCAGGTGTTCAAGATTCTATGAAAAGTAGCCTTGTATTACAAGAAGAAATCTCTAAATTTACAGTGTAATTGAGCTGCTTAAAGTCGAAGCATTAATAGGAATAGCTAAGGACGCGGTAACCTAGTAGGTAGGGGTTGCCGCTTTTCTTTTATAGTAAAAGGGACATACCATGTTTCAAAATAATCTGTCATAAGACCGGAGTCATTATCAAGATTGAGAAGGCATACTGAGAATCTAATACGATAGTTTCCCTCTTTGATGAGATTATAGCGAAGGGTATTTAGATTCATGGTATCCTTTAGATAGAGAGTGTAAGGATGACGAGTAGAATTGGCTTCTATGTCACCATTAAAGGTTGAAACCCAGTTGCCATTGTCATTATATTCGATATCAAAAACATTACTTACACCAAAAGGATCTTCGTAGAAGTATTTAATAGTTAAGATAGGGTCAGGTTCATATGTATTTTTTTCTAAGGTAAGTTCCCCTTTAATAGGCTGCCTACTAGGTTCTTTGTCTACTAGTTTAAACTCATAGTAGGTTTCATAAGCTTCTTTAGTAGCACGGTTAAAGAAAGGTTTAACAATGCGATAAGTACCTGCTTCTTGAAGGGGATACCAAGCTAGGTCTAGATTAATAGATTCTCTGCCAGTCTGAGTCTCTTTATAAAATTCACCAAAGCCATTGTTAGCTTGTACAAGAGGTCCCAAGGGCTCTACTACACACCACTCATTATTAATTAATTTTTCTAAGTGACACTGAAAGCCAGAAATATAGTTGTTTTCTGTATCTACTACCATAAAGTCAGCACGTATAAGACCTGTCCCCACGGGATATTCATCATTAGTACCTTCTAATTCACTATAGCCCACAGCTAGTTTAGAACCATCAGCAAAGTCCCCGGTATAGTCGTTAAGGGCTTTCCAAGACTCCTTCTCTGGATCTATATAAGGTGCAGTTTCGTAATAAGTATCATCATTATAGTCTCTTTTGCAAGCTGTAGCAAAGAGACAACAAGCTATTAATAAAGGAAATTTTAATAAATGATGCATAGCATACATCCTTTCGAGTGTTATAATAGATTTATTCAGAAAATTATAAAAATATTATAACATACATAGAATAACAATACCTATGTAAAATATAAAAAGAGAGAATAAGCTGAAATAGAGTAAGGTATTAAAGAGGATGGACATATGGCAACTGTTGTAGGGTATGATGTAGATGTTAAGACAATGAAAGTGACATCAATGTTTTAGTATGAGTCAATCAAAAATGGAAAGAGGCTGTAACATGGGTGAAGTAGTAAGACGAGGCTATGTACCAAGTGATAGCAAAGAGTTTAATGAAGCAGCACTTCAAATATTAAATAATGCAGGGGAAGATTTATATTACTTGCTAAATAGAAATTATAAGATTAAGGGAGCTTCTACTTTTATAGGCAATCATTATATGCTGAGTGAAAGGCAGCGTTTAGCTCTTGTGAGAGCTATATCCTCGCAGGTAGATTTAGAGATAAGAAAGATGAAGGAATGCCAGAGTCCTATAGAAGAAGTGAATATAGATGGCTTTAACACCATTATTACCTTAGAAGTAGCTTTGTCAGGCTCACTTTTAGTAAAGGGGATGGATGGGACCATTAGAGATTTAGCAGGCTTAAGGGGAACCTATAAGCTTATTGATAAAACCAGGATAGCCATTCAGTATTTATTGGAGACATTGGAGGAGAAAGGGATTAAGAAAGCTCATATTTTCTTAGATGCGCCAGTATCTAATTCAGGGAGACTTAAGCAGCTAATTTTAGAAATGAGTGAGGCATATCCGCTAGAAGTAAAGGTAGAAGTGATTAATGAAGTAGATGCAGTGCTTTCCGGGTTAAAAGGAGTTGTGAGTAGTGATGCTATTATTTTAAATAAGTGTGAAAGCTGGATCAATCTCAATGCGTCTATTATTGAAGAGAAGATACCAAGTAGATGGTGCATAGACTTTTGTAACTAGAACCAGAGGTAGTTGCAAGACAATTTTTAGTGGACAATAATCTTATTGATTAGATAGAAGAAGTTACAAAAACGCCTTATGTTTATCATAGGGCATTTTTGCAAAGCTGCTCGCAAGCACCTTTAATAATAAATCTTAGAGCTGGCTCATAATATGCTTCATCTATTATAGATCTTCTAGGAGCTAAATAAATAATAGAATGTACAACGGAAAGAATGAGATTAGGGTCTAAGTTAAATTGAATACCGGAGTCTTTAATAATTTGGTTGATTAAAGAGGCTTCTTCATCAAGATGCTGTTTTATAAAATCTGGAGGTAGTTTTCGTATCAGATAATCAAGTTCATGCTTCATAAAATGAAGTAAGTTGGAGGATTCTAGAACCTGACAAGCATAAAATAGAGCTTCTTCTAAACGTTCAGAGGGACTAAGATCCATTCTCGTTTTTAGGATAGTTATGGCATGATCATAAATTTCCGTTTCGATTTCATGAATCGCTTCGAAAAAGAGCATTTCTTTGCTTTCGTAGAATTTATAAAAGGCACCTTTGGAAATAGAAGCACCTGCAACCAGTTGATCTACAGTGGTTTTTTTGACTCCATATTTAGTAAGGCATTCTTTAGCACAAGCTTTAAGTTGCTTATGGATAATCTGTATTTCATTTTCTGAAAAAGCTGTGGCCATATGAACTCCTCTTTTCCTAATATAAAATAGTGAAAATTTTTTCTGAATCTTAATATAAATAGTAACACCATATGAAAACAAGTGTCAATAACTGACAATAATATCAGCAGAAAGGCCTGCTTTGAGGTGTTTAGAACCCTCTGTTACTTGAATATGGGCTTCTACAACAGTATCACCATCTTTTAGTGTAGCGCAGCCTGCTATTTGAGAAATAGTGCCAGCAAGTACAGGCTGTGAATCCGTATGTCCAGCTAGAGAAATGGAAACAGGTTGACCTTCTTTGACTAAGCTTAAAGATTCCTCAGGAATATCAGCTAAAATATAAAGAGAATCTTGAGAAAGTAGCTTACCAAGGATGCCATTAGTACTAGATAGGTCGCTGCCATTCATAACGGCAATGTCATAAACCACCATATCATTAACAGGGGCAATGATGGTATTTTCCATTAGATAAGGTTTATCTAGCTTACTTTTCATGTTACTGATGGTTTCTTCAAGAAGTGCTATTTGAACACGAAGCTTTTCAAGACTAGTAGATTTTTCTTGGTCAGTATTACTTATTTGAGATTTAAGACTCTTAAGCTCATTAGATAAGGTGTTTACTTCTAATGTGCGTGCATCTTTTATTTGTTTTATGGCAGAAGAAGTAGCTTCTATTTTTTGCAGGATAGCCTTATAAGCTTGCTCACTGGCCTCTAATTCCTGCTGAGCAAGAAGCCCATTTGTAAAAAGCTCTTGATTAGTCTCATATAAGCTTTTAGCGGTAGTAGCCTCTTTTTCCAAAAGCTCTAATTCACTTTCCAGAGGAATAATTTCAGGGTCACTACCTTGCTGGAGATATTTCTTCTTTAAAGCTAGATTTTCGGAAGTAGCATCATACTGGGCCAGCTGAGGGTTTAGGCTTTGCTCTAGATTTTTTAATTGAATTTGTGCTTCCTCTAGTTCTTTTTCCTTAGAACTCATTTGAAGGAGGTAATCAGAGAAATCCAAGGTAAATAGGATATCATCCTTTTGAAGGATGTCACCATTTTTCACATGGACAGCAGTTACCTTAGCCGGAAAATCTAAGGTGATAAGCTGAGGATTATCAGCAGTAACATCTCCATATAGGACAAGTGAAGCAGGGGGAGCAGCTACTTCTACAGAGGTGGGTTCAGCAGTATTGCAACCGGAAAGAAGTAGCAAGCTACTAAGTGCTAAAAGAAAAAGTTTATTAAGTTTCATAGTTAAAGCCTCCTATTCTCTATTTTTAAGCGCCTCAGTGAGGCTGATTTGATTAAGATTATTTTTAAGTAGTAGGGTGGTAAAGGCGTAGCTAAGTGTCATCATGACAAAACCTAATACATAAGAAAAAGGATTTAAGCTAGGCAAGATATATTGGTCCATGGACTCAAAGATACTATCAAAGAATAGTTTGGTGAGATTGTAGCTAGCAGGGATAGCAAGTAGATAGCCTATTAATAAGAAGCAGTAATTACCTCTTAGATAAAGAGCGGATACTTCCTTGGGATGATAACCGAATATTTTCACCATAGAGATATTTACCTTACCTTTATCGATCATCATCTTCATTAGCATGTAGATCACCACAATGAGGATGATACTGGCAACTACGATGATAATGCTAGTAAAGACGGTAATAAGCATGGTGAAATTTTTCATCCCATCTACCATTTTCTGCTTATTGGTTTCGCTTAGTACTTTAGTATCCTTTATGTTTAGAGGACTATAAGTCATGAGAGCATTGGAGCTATTTTGATGTAGGCCTAAGATATGGTGATAATTAGGCAGCGATGTATATAAGTATAGACCATAATCATAAGGAGCCAGTCCCTTTACACAGACCTGATAGGTTTTATCACTATCTTGGTCATCATAAAGGGTGAGGGTATCGCCTACTTGAATACCAAATTTGTAGTAAACGCTAGGGGAAATCAGTATCTCGTGCTGGCCTAAAGTCTGTAACTCAGGCATGTTGAAGAAAGCACTTTGAGGGTTAATGCCTTGCAAAGTAAGGTTTTTGTTTACTCCCTTATAATCGAATTTCACATTGTATAGCGCAGTAAGCTCACCTTGCTGACTGTATTTGTGTAAATCCTTTGGACTATAAAAAGTATAAAGATTGTCATAGGGAATAGAGTTGGGGAGTTCATTCATATAATCCACGCAAGAATCCTTCATGTATAACCCTGTAAATAGGATAAACATAGAGAGAGTAGCGCCTAAGAATAAAGCTAAGATACTTCCAAACTCTCTCATCATAGATTTTAGGCGAAAGCGTTTAAAGAAGGGGAGACTCCCAAAGGAGAAAAGCTTTTCGACCCGTGACACTTTCATATTGGAATGACTGCCTCTCAGAAGTGAAAGAGGTGTTTGCTGCAGGGCTTTTCTAACATAGATAAAGGTGATACCCAAAGTAAGAGCAATAGGTAAGATAATGCCTATTACCACCAAATACCAGGGTGTAACCAGGATCACATGAGGAACTGTATACTGAATTGATTGAAGGATAAGTAAAGGATTAGATATAACAAGGCCTAGTAAATAACCAATAACAGCACCTATTACAACCAAGAGGGTAGGAAGCATTAAATAGTAGCTTAAAAGTTCCCTGGCATTGATGCCTTGAGCATAGAGAATACCAATGATTTGACTTTCACTTTGGATGGTATTACGTATGGAAATAGAAATAATAAAACCAATGATACAAAGCAGTAAAACGCCTATAATCAGTGAGATAAGGCTAGGTGCACTGGCATCATTATAAACAGTAGTCATACGGCTATTATCTTTGCGTTCTAGAAAAGAAACTAAAGAAAGATTTTTTTGAAGGTAATTTTTAAATGATGTCGTATCTTTGGAGGTAGTTTGATAACTGTATAAGGTTGCTTCTGCATTCTTTTGTTTGACGCGTTCATAGCCATCAGGCGCTAAGTAAGCTATGCCAAAACTATTTGCCATCCCCATAAAGTCCCCGGGATTTTTTAAGGTATAGACATAATCGGGAGATATACCATAGCCACTGATTTTAAAGGAGGCACCTGATAAGGTAATAGAGTCACCTATTTGATACCCTAAGGCTTCAGCAAATTTAGAGTCTAGGAGAATTTCCTCTGAAGAAGAAGGAAAGATACCATCTAATAGTGCCACTTGATTAATAGAACGGTCCATAGAAAAGACCCGAAGAATAGGTTCATTAGGAAGGGTTTTTATCTTGACATCTGTCAATAGGACCTCTTCTAAGGTAAGCTGAAAACGGTTTTCTAAGGTACGTATTTGTTTAGCTGAGAGTGGACTTTCTAAGGTGAATTCTCCATCTTCAGCATGGTAGTCCGTATAGAACTTATCTACTGCCAGGATATAGCTGGTAGATGAACGATTAAAGCCTATAATGACCATGCTGCTTAATATAATAAGTAAAATAAAGCTTAGATTTTTGATTTTATTTGCTTTAAAATCGCGTAGCATTCTTTTAAAATTCAAGGCTAGTACCTCCTTACCAGTCAATTTCCGCTATGGTTTTTCTCGTTTTATTCAGCTCATTACTTAAAATCTTCCCATCCTTGATACGAATGGTTCGATGGGACATAGCCTGAAAGGCATCATTATGGGTAATCATCAAGATCGTTGTATGATAATTACGATTGATTTCTTCAAAAAGTGCTAAAACCTCTTTGGAGGTTTTGTAATCAAGGGCACCAGTTGGTTCATCACATAAGAGCAGCTTTGGATTCTTCACCAAAGCTCTAGCAATAGCCACACGTTGCTGCTGACCACCAGAAAGCTGAGAAGGAAATTTGTGTGTTTGTTCAGTAAGGCCTACTTTAGTAAGTAATTCATCTATGTCTAGAGGCTCTTTTCCCAAGTGAGAGCAGATTTCTACGTTTTCTCTCACTGTTAGATTGGGAATAAGATTGTAAAACTGAAAGACAAATCCTACAGTATCCCTGCGGTAAAGGCCAAGCGCCTTAGGTGAGAGTGTAGAAATTTCCTTACCTTCTACTTTGAGACTTCCAGAGGTGGCGGATTCTAGTCCACCTACAATATTCATTAAAGTAGACTTGCCAGAACCAGAAGGCCCTAAGATAACAGCTATTTCACCTTGGTGAATATGAAAAGAGACATGCTCCATTGCGTTAAAGTTACCAGCTCCGGTTTCATAAGTTTTCACTAAATCAGTTACTTCTAAAAACATAAAAGCCCTCCTCACTGTATGACTAAAAATATAATTATAGTCATATGGTATGACTTTGACGACGGAATGTCAATAATAATTTAAAAATTTTAAATAAAAATTAAAATGGCAATTGACTCTTACACTGTGGTATACTTTATACTCAAATTGAGCTCAAAAACACATATATGTGAGGTAAAAATAAATGTTAAAAATAGGGGAGTTTTCAAAGTTATCAAGGATTAGTATTCGTATGCTTAGGCACTATGATGAGATAGGACTTTTGATGCCTGAGATGATAGATGATTTCACAGGCTATCGTTATTATAGTGAGGCGCAGCTGCCCGTAGTGAACCGTATTACAGCGCTGAAAGATATGGGCTTTAGTCTAGCTATGATTGCTGAGATATTAGAAAGCTACACAGATCAAGAAGCACTTAAAAAGTATCTCATCATTAAACAGCGTGAAGTGTGTGAGAAGCAGGAAGAAGTGGGTAGAATGCTAAGACTCCTTGAAACGACTATCAACCGATTAGGAAAGGATGAAGCAGTTATGAAATATAATGTGACTTTAAAAGAGTTACCAAAACGAACAGTAGCAAGTGTAAGACAAGTGATTCCATCTTATAAGGCAGAAGGTATGCTTTGGGGAATCCTGATGGAGGAATGTGGACCTCTTAATTTGCAAGCAGATGACCCTTGTTATACCCTTGCAATCTTCCATGATGCTGAGCATAAGGAAAGTAATGTAGATGTAGAGATACAAAAATCAGTAAAAGGAACTTACCCTAATACTGAACATGTCATCTTTAAAACAGTAGAGCCTATTTTAATGGCATCAGCCACCTATAAAGGAAGCTATGACCAGATAAATGAGGTCAATGAAGCCGTAGCTAATTGGGTGAGGGATAATGACTATGCCTTTGATGGTGTATCATTTTGTATTTATCATGTAAGCCCATATGAAACACAAAATCCAGATGAGTTAGTAACAGAAGTGTGTTATCCAGTTAGAAAAAAATAAATAATATTCAGCTAGTTAGATAGGTACGAAAGAAAGCGGCAACCAAGTATATGTGATACTAGGTGCCGCCTTTTTGCTAAAAACCCCTTGCTTATTTAGTATTTATGGTGAACTATTTTAAAAAACAATATTAATCTTTGATTTAAGATTGTTTTAAGGTTTCCGAAATATAATTCTATTGCATTAATAATACACTTAAATGAAGGGGACATATATGAAGAAAATAGCAACTAAGATTATGAGTCTATCGTTACTTAATACCGTGGTGATTGCAGTGATTAATGTAGGTGTTTCTATCTATATGAATAATAATAGAAATAACACCATGGATATGATGACATCGAATCCACCAGGACAAGCTGGAGAAAATATAGGACAGGGAATGAAAAAATTAACTTCTTTGATGCCAACTCCTATTTTAATAGGTCTAATCGTATCTCTAATCATAGGAGCTGTGGTAGCGTACATATTAGGCCGCTCCATTGCTAAACCTATTACGCAAATTACCGAGGTATCTAAGCAAATGGCACAGCTTGATTTAACTAAACAAGAGATTTTAGAAGCGCTTGCAAAGCGCCAAGATGAAAATGGTATCTTAGCTAAAGCATTAGGAAATACTACTGAGGCCTTTAAAAATATTATTCAAAAACTACAACATACAGCAGGAGTCCTCAATACCCAGGCTCATGATATAGGAGAGAGGGCACAGGAAAATGCTACAACTATTACACAAATGTCTGCTGCCATTAATGAGGTAGCATCAGGAAATAGCACTCAAGCTCAGATTATTCAAGATATCAATCAAACCCTTCTAGAGGTGGCAGCCTTGATTAATCAGGTCACAAAAGAAACCTCAAGCTCAGCAGAGGGTGCAGGTCAATCCTTAAAGATTATAGAAGAAGGAGAAATGGCTGTTAAGAAGCAAGAAGATAAGATGAAAGAACATGTAGCTTTATCAGGTGAACTAAATGAGTCCATGGAAGCATTAAAAAGTATGATAGAAGAAGTAGCAAGCACCATGGAGGTTATTACAGCTATTGCTAATCAAACCAATTTACTTGCACTAAATGCTGCTATCGAAGCAGCTAGAGCAGGAGAAGCAGGAAAAGGCTTTGCAGTGGTAGCAGCAGAGATTAGAAGCCTGGCAGAAGAGTCAGAAGAAGCTTCGAAAAATATTGTTGAAGTGATAGAAAAGACAACGGATAAGGCTAGTCAGGTAGTAGAAAACATAGGCTTATCTCATGCACTTGTGAAAGAGCAAGAGGATTGTGTAATGATTACAGATAGAGCCTTTAGTGATATCAAAGCTTGTTATGAGGACATGGTCTTAGGCCTTAAAAAAACCGCTAATGGGATGCAAAAGGTAAATGAAAATTCTCAAAGCATTTCTAATCGCACACGAAATATGGCAAAGGTAGCTGAAGAATCGGCAGCAAGTATGCAAGAAGTAGCAGCGGCAGGACAAGACCAACTCAAAGGCATAGAAAAAATGGAGAGATCTTCAAAACAACTAGCAGCAATAGCAGAGCAATTAGATAGTGCTATAGGAGAATTCAAAATTGCTTAATGCACTTCAAATAGGCACTCTGGAAGGAAAAGTTTTCTTTCGGAGTGCTTTATTTGATTATAAAATAATAAATAATTAGAAAATTAGTGCAAATATGATGCTCTTGTAATAAAATGGGTTTATAGTAATTACATAACCTATAAGAGGAGAGATAATAGATATGAAATTAAATAAAAGAGTAGCAAGTGTTTTAGCAACGAGTATAGTGTTTACTGGACAATTATCTTGTTTATATGCTAGGACATATAGTCCTGCAAACTATACAGTTTTAGCGCTGGCAAGTGCCGAAGTAAATAGCACAACGCCTGGGGCTATAGAGGTAGTGGATAAAGTGGCACCTCAATTTAACGGTGCATGGACTGAAGAAAAAGATGGAAAGACTTATCTCATGATTTCACTTTATGATCCTAGTGGCGTGAGCTATGTAAAAGTAGGTAGTAAATATGCCACATTAGTTAGTGGGGATGCCATATCAGGTACATATAAGTGTGAGATGACATCAAGTGGGACTTATACCATTAGCTTCCAAGATAAGTTAGGGAACTATGGAAGTACATCTTATAAAGTAACAGTTAAGGATAAAACAAGTCCTACATTAGAGGTCTGGCAGACGACTAAAAATAGCAAATACTATTTGGTGATAAGAGCATCCGATGATGGCAAGATTACCAAAGTAACCGTAAATGGTACACGTATTAGCTTTAATGAAAATGGGGATACCAGAGAATATGAAGTAACTAAAGCAGGGGAATATACAGTGGTTGTAACAGATGATGCTGGGAATGAAACCACTAAGAAGTATAAAGTAAGTATCAATGCCAATAAACCTACCTTAAAGGTGACTAAAGAATATAAGGATAAGAAGTGGTATCTCATCATTAATGGAGAGCCTACCAATAGTAATAGACTTAGCACATTAACTGTGAATAACACCAATGTTACCATTGCTTCTAAAGGTGGAGAAGTAACATATGAGGTTAGCAAGTCAGGAACCTATAAGGTTGTCTTAAAGGATGACCTTAATATGGAAAGTACAGAGAGTATTTATGTAGATGTTAATGAAATAATTGATAAGGAAAAGCCAACTTTAGTACTTTCACAAAGCAAAACAGCTAGTGGTGTGGTTATTATAATTACAGCTAAGGATAATGACCAGATTGCAGAGCTTACTGTTAATGGCAAGGTGGTAAGTATAGCAGCAGGTGGAGGTACTGTAAACTATCCGGTTACACAAACAGGTAATTACTTAGTAGTTGTCAAAGATAGAGCTGGAAATAAAGAGGAAAAGTCAATTTATATTGCTATAGATAACAAAGTAAAACAAGTGGTTAAGTTTAAGCTTAATAATAGAAACTGGACTAAGGATGGAATTATACAATCTCCAATGGATACACCGCCAGCTGTAATTGGTCAAAGAACGTATTTACCTCTTCGTCAAACAGCTTATGCTTTAGGCATCAACGAGAATCAAATTACTTGGGACTCAAAAAATAAGGTAGCAATCATTATTGACGGTAGTGATGTAATTAAGGTGAAATTAAACTCTAACCATATGACTATAGGTAGTGAAACAATTGTAATGGATGGCACAGCTGTTTCACAAAACAATCGTATTTTGCTTCCTGTTTCTCAAATTGCTAAAGCCTTTAAATCTAAAGGGGTAACTGTAGATTGGGATAATAATAAAAAAGAAGCAACTATCACTAGAACAAATTAAAAAACAAAAACAGCGATTACTTTGTATCAGAAGCTACTTAGTAATCGCTTAAAATTTATCATAAAAGGGGTTTTATTAGGTTAAATTCCTATTGAGAATGATGAGCTAAGTCAGAAGTGAGGAGGAATAAAATGCAGTGTAAAGCTAGTAGCAAGGAAAAGGATGGAGGAAATAGGTTTTATGTTTTTATGACTTTGCTTGTTCTCATAGGCCTAGGTTTAAGCGTAGGAATTATTTTCTATAAGGGAATGGATGCCACAGTAGGTACAGCGTTTGAGGAAAACTATGAATTAAATGCAATGGTTGGATTCGAGTATACAAACTGGAACACGCCAGGGGTTGGAAATTTATACATAAAGAACATAGGGGAAGAAAAGCAATTAATAGCTAAACAGATAGGCAGTGAACAATATGTATACTCAGCTATTAGTGGAACTTTAGCCTACGTAGATCATACGAATAATCTATATATTGCTAAACAAGGGGTAGCAGCTACTCAAATAAGTGAGAATGTAAGTGGCGATGGGCTTAGCTTTAGCAAAAGTGGTAAGTACTTATTTTTTAACAGTAGTCTAGACTCTAGTCAATGGTATTTTTATGATATTAGAAATAATTCTAAAGGAATATATACTGATGCTGAGCAAAATAATGTGTACATCGATGAAGACAGTGAAGACATTTATTATCTAGATGCAAGCAATCATTTGTACAAGAAAAGTAAGAGCGGCGATAAAAAACAAATTGCAGCCAATGTTGAAGAGTATAGTGTGATTGGGAAAAATGAAGTGCTGTGCAGATTAAATAGTGGTAACCCAGCTTATGTCATTTATCATGCTAGAGGACAGAAAATACAAGAAGAACGTATAGAAAATATAGATGACATAGATTTAACGCGGCTAGAAAGCTCAAATAAACAAAAGCTATTATGCTTTATAGGACATAGCTCTTCAAAACCTAATGTGAGTCATCTATATGTCAAATTAAAGGGGCAAGAAGCTATAAAAGTGGCAGAAAACGTAACAAGCTATAGTTATTGTGAAGAAGATAATAGTTTATATTATTTGAATTCTGAGCAGATACTTTATCAGTTAGCAGTACCTAAAGTTAATAAAAAGTATTTAGGGAATAGAACTTACTTTATAAGGGCCTTAGAAGAGTGCAAAGTAGCTGCAATATTAAAAAATTGCAGTTACTTCAAGTCCAGCCCTAACCATGGCAATATTATGGCACGTACACAAGATGGAACACTTTATTTATGTAGAAACAACATAAAATTCAAATTAGCCAGTGGCTCACTGCAAGAAGATATATTTAATGACTATGTGGTTTATAGGACTGCTAAAAATGAAATTTTTGTTCAGCAAGACATTAATAATAAAGAACTTGAAGCATTAGAACAGCCTATTTTACTAACAGATCAAGCACAGGGGAATTATACTACTTCTTTATATGGAAAATATCTTACCTATGCTTGTCTAGAAGGAGAAGGAAATGAGCAAAAAGTCGCTATAAAAGCATATAATAAGGCTACTGGTATCGTGGATGTACTAGATGATGCCAATACTTACGATAAAGTACTACTTAATCAGTTAACATACATCAGAAAATTAAAATATGATGAAGTTGTAGGAGCCTATGCTTGTGCTGACTATAACTGCTTAGTGAAAATGGAATCAGATGGCACATTTAGGTTATATCGTGATGGGATAGAGCAGGTTTCTTGTATGCAAACTTATGAGGGCTACAGTAGAGCTAGCTTAATGGTAGAAGAAGGGGGGATTATAGCTCATCTTAATCCTTATAATTCGTATGAAATAACCACAGTGATGACAGTAGGAACCAAGATAACCTTATCAATGAATGGTAGCTGCGAAGTAAATGTGGATGGTTCTACAACCTACACCCTTACCCCTATTACTGAAGAGGTATTTAATCAAAGGCTAGAGCAGCAAAAGAAAGTAGAAGAAGAAAGATGAGGAGTAATAGAAGAAAGATGAAAGTAGTACAATCAAAGGGATAATAATATATTTTGGATGTTTTAACTTAAAAGGTGACCACTATGTATAATAGATACACGGTGGCCACCTTTTGATTTAATGTAATGTTTATACCAAATCTACATGATGGAATAGATCCTAGTATCATATTGAAAAGCAAAGTAATGAAGGCATTTCTTAAAGAAATGAGAATAGCAGATGGTTGAACTAATAAAAATATAATAAAAAATAATTGACAATTGCAAAAAATAAATTTATACTCAGTTACAATCATATACATATATATAGAGGGAGTAACTGCTAGTATATCTAGATTCATTGTCGTCAATTCGGAGACTTTCCCGGCAATGATAACGTAATTTGTTTTGTGAGACTCTATAGCTGGGATTATTTATTCAGCTATAGAGTCTTTTTTGATATAGGTAGTTAGTTGCAAGCCCGCTAAGACAATATACAAGGAGGTTCAATCAAATGGATAGGTATTACAACAAATCATCAGAGGAGGTTCTCTCTTTATTACAAACAACAAGAGAAGGACTAAAGTCCGAGGAATTGGGTGCTTTAAAGGAGAAGTATGGAAACAATGAATTAGTAGAAGGTGCTAGAAAAAGTATATTTCGTGTTTTCATGGAGCAGTTCAAGGATTTTTTAGTAATGATTTTAATTGTAGCTGCTATAGTATCTGGGGTTCTAGGTAAACTAGAAAGTGCTATTGTTATTATCGTTGTTATTATGCTCAATGCCATACTAGGTACAGTGCAGCATGTAAAGGCGCAAAAATCTCTAGATGCTCTCAAGGCCTTAGCATCCCCTATGGCAAAAGTAAAGCGAGATGGGAATGCTACTGAGATTCCTTCTAAAGATTTAATGGTAGGAGATTTGATGCTCCTAGATGCAGGGGACTTTATAAGTGCAGATGGCAGGATTATAGAAAACTACAATCTGCAGGTTAATGAAAGCTCTCTTACAGGTGAAGCGGAAAGTGTCCTCAAAAGTGCTGAGACTATTTCTACAGCTGATATAAGCTTAGGAGATAGAAAGAATATGGTGTTCTCTGGAAGCTTTGTCACCTACGGCAGAGCAGAGGTTATTGTCACCAATATTGGGATGTCTACAGAGATTGGTAAGATTGCCAACTTATTGGAAAATGCCCAAGAAAAGAAAACACCGCTTCAAGTAAGCCTAGATCAATTTGGAAAGAAATTAGCAGTTATTATACTCATTATTTGTGGGATTATTTTAACCCTCAATATAGTAAAAGGAGCTAGCCCAGCAGAGGCCTTTATGTTTGCTATTTCTCTTGCAGTAGCAGCTATTCCAGAAGCTTTAAGCTCTATTGTTACCATTGTACTTGCACTTGGTACACAAAAGATGGCAAAAGAAAATGCTATTGTGCGTAAATTACATGCAGTAGAAAGCCTAGGAGGCATCTCTGTTATCTGTTCAGATAAGACGGGGACACTCACTCAAAATAAAATGACTGTACAAAAGCTCTTTGTAAATGGAGAGGTCATAGAGACTAGTGCTGTGAATAAAGAAAATGAATTAGAACATACCTTAACTTTAATGAGCTTACTATGTAATGATGCGATTACCAGGGAAGCTAAAGAAATAGGAGACCCTACAGAAGTGGCTTTGGTTGATTTAGGAGAGCTCTATGGTTTAGATGAATTGGTAGTAAGAGAAACATACCCTAGATTAGCAGAGCTAGCTTTTGACTCGGATAGAAAGTTAATGACTACAGCCCATGAGCTTAAAGGAGAGCAAGTAGCTATTACAAAAGGTGCTTTTGATGTCATACTAGGTAGATGTGACCATATTCAAACAGCAGCAGGTATTAGGCCTATTACAGAAGAAGATAAGGCGCAGATTAAGCAAATCAATAGAGTCTTTTCCGAGCAATCTTTAAGGGTATTGGCATTTGCCTATAGGCCTTATGACAGTACTAAGGAATTAACCCTTGAAGACGAAAATCACCTTACTTTCTTAGGTTTAATTGCTATGATGGACCCTCCTAGATTAGAAAGTGCACAGGCGGTAGCAGACTGTATTAAGGCAGGCATTAAACCTGTTATGATTACAGGTGACCATAAAATCACTGCATCAGCTATTGCAAAGCAAATCGGGATCCTTAATAGTATGGATGAAGCCATTGAAGGAAAAGAATTAGATGCTTTATCAGATGAAGAACTTAGAAACAAGGTAGATCAAATTAGTGTTTACGCTCGTGTCTCTCCTGAACATAAAATCCGTATTGTAAAAGCGTGGCAAGATAATGGTAACGTAGTAGCGATGACAGGGGATGGTGTAAATGATGCGCCTGCTCTTAAACAAGCAGATATAGGGGTAGCTATGGGGATTACAGGTACAGAAGTAGCCAAAGATGCAGCTTCTATGATTTTAACAGATGATAACTTCTCAACCATTGTAAAGGCAATATCAAATGGTAGAAATATCTATGCAAATATTAAGAATGCCATTAAGTTTTTACTCTCTGGGAATACAGCCGGTATTTTAGCCGTTTTATACTGCTCATTACTAGCACTTCCTAATCCTTTTGTACCACTTCACTTATTATTTATTAACCTAGTAACAGATAGCCTGCCAGCTATTGCAATTGGTGTAGAACCTTATAGAAAAGATATTATGAAGGAAAAGCCAAGGAAAATGGATGAACCTCTTTTATCAAGAAGTTTTGCTTTAGAGGTATTATTTGAAGGAATATTAATTAGCTGTGTTACCCTAGTAGCCTTTTATATGGGAAAACAAGTGAATCATCTAACAGCAAGCACCATGGCATTTTCCACCCTATGTTTAGCAAGGCTTTTCCACGGCTTAAATTGTAGAGGCAAAGCATCTCTCTTTCAATTAGGTGTATTTAGTAATAAAGCAAGCTGGCTGGCTACTTTATTAGGGGTAGTGTTATGGGCAATGATCATGACCATTAAACCACTCATGAGTATATTTGAGATTGCAAGCTTGAGTAAGGAACAATTTATCAGTATTGGTATGCTATCATTGGTGCCTTTAGTAGTTATTCAGCTCATTAAACTGATTTTAGGCGCTAAAAAAGTAAGTAGTACGAGTAAGAATTAATCTGTATATGTGATTAAAAATGTGAATAACTTTAATCACTAAACGCTAAATTGGGGATAGATATAAAAAGAAAATTAGGAAGAGGGAGCCCCATCAATAAAGAATAATCAAGAAATACGCTGATACAGGATATTGAGGCTTATGAACGATTAGGTTTTGATAATTATTTTAGAGATTGTTAGCCAGTGCTGAGATAAGGTATACTAAAGAAAAGGATGTTAGGAGGAAGATGATGAGTCCAACAGACAACCTAAATGAATTTAAAGAAGAAATCATAGATGGCAAGGTGTACTATATGTCGCCATCAGCCAATCCTAGACATGGGAGAATTATAGGCAACATTTATTTTATATTTAAAAGTTATTTAAAAGGAAAAACTTGTGAAGTGTTTACAGATACCATTGACGTATTCTTGAATGAAGAAGGCACAGATAAAGTTATACCTGATGTATCTGTTTTGTGTGACCCAGATAAGTTTACAGATAAAGGGTATAATGGCGTACCCAGCTTAATCGTAGAGGTGATTTCACCTACTAGTATCAAAAGGGATAGAGAAACCAAATTTCATAAATACGAAGCTTATGGTGTGGGGGAATATTGGATCGTAGATCCTCTTAATAAATCTATAGAGCAGTTTGTTTTATATGAGGGGAAATATAAACTTAATGGTGTTTATACTCAGCTAGATGAAGCAGAAAAAGAGAGACTTTATGAAAAGCAAGGGTTTGTAAAACAATTTAAAACAAGCATTTTTTCTGAACTTACCATAGATATAGATGAGATTTTCTAAGTACAATAAAAAGGTGACCACTATGTATAACAGATACAGGGTGGTCACCTTTTTCTTTAATTTATATTTATACCCAATCTACATGATGGAATATATCTTCTAAAACAAGTTTCACACCTGGAAATTCTCTAAGTTCAAGAACTTCTTTTGCATTATAATCATCCTCTTCAGAATCATCTTGTAGCATAAGGACGTTAACCAGTTCATAAGTACCATTCTTTAGATAATGTACCTCTACAGATTTTGATTTATAGTCTACAATCCAATATTCACTTACGCCCTTTTTAGCATATAAGTCTTTTTTGACAGTTCTATCCTTTTTAACCGTAGAAGGGCTTAATGTTTCTACTATGAATTTAGGTATACCATAGTACTTTTTAGTTCCCTTCTTAAAGGCCTTAGTATCACAAACAATCATAATATCTGGAACAACATAATCTTTGCTTTGCTCATCAAAGTGCAAATCTGCATTTTCCATAAATACGCTGCATAGAGAGTGTTTAAGTTGAGCATATAGCTCACCATAAATATTCCCATTTACAGTGGCATGCTCAAAAGGTGCAGAGGGGGACATAGTATAAATTACACCTTGGATACATTCTTCTTTATGATAATCATCATTAAGTGCCATTGTTCATCCTCCTTGACGGTAGTTTAGTAACCAGAATATTTTAGTCTTGCCATTTATTAATTATAGTATAACATGGGAAGACTAACCTGTTCAAATAGCATGTAAATGATGACTTATTCTATTGCTAAAAGGTATAATATTAGAAACAACCTAATTCTTTTGGGGTGGGATATGTGACTAAAAATGTGGATATCTTCAACTAGTCCATATTAAATTGGGGATAGTTAAAACTAGAGATACTAGATGATATAATAAATTTGACATATGGTATAAATAGTGGATAAAAGCTGTCTACCTCTTTGGATATACTTTTTGTAGCTTTTATAAGAAAAGGGAGTAAGAAATACTAATGACTGAAGAAAACAAGAAAATGAGCAAAGTAGAACGACTACTTAAACTTTACAACCATTTACAAGGTGGCAAAAGATATACCAAGGCCGAATTAGCCACTGAAATGGACATAGATGAAAGAACAGTACAACGAGATATTGGAATCCTTAATACATATCTAGAAGATATTGACCCTCATAGTGGGGTGTATATTAGGAATAATCCCATAGACTATCATTACGAAATGATAGGAAGACAAGAGGAAAATCTTAATAGTGGGGAAATACTTGTACTAGCTAAAATTTTATTAGAAAGTAGAGCCTTAGAAAAAGAAGAACTAGATCATATTATTCAAAAACTTGTTAGGTACAGTAAAAGGCAAGGTCAGGAGTCTATAGAGCAATATATTCTGAGTGAGAAGTATCACTATACAGAACTTCAAAATAATAGTAAACGCATAGAACCCCTGGTAAATCTAGCACAGGCTATTAGTGGTAGACGGAAAGTTAAGCTTGAATACATTAAACAAAATGAAGAGATAGTAGAACGGTTTGTTAAACCTATTAGCATTATGTTTTCAGAGTACTATTTTTACCTTATTGCCTATTTAAAGGATGAAACAAAGCCTATCATGTATCGTATAGATCGGATATTAGCTTATGAGATACTAGAAGAGGGTTTTAGTTTAAGTGAGCAGAATCGCTTTGAAGAAGGAGAGATAAGAAAGCGTATTCAGTTTATGTATCCAGGAGAGTTAATGACTATTAAGCTAAGATTCTGGGGACCATCTTTGGAAGCACTATTAGACAGACTTCCAACAGCTAAAATAGTTGAGAAAGAGGGAGAAGCTTATATCATACAAGCAGAGGTATATGGTAAAGGCGTTAAGATGTGGCTTTTAAGTCAGGCAAATTACATAGAAGTACTAGAGCCGCTGAACTTTAGAGAAGAAATGAAGCAAACCATAGAGCAGATGTTTAAACTATACAACTAAATAGTAGATAAAGAAAAGGGTGGACAGAAGATGTCCACCCTTTTCTTTATAATGATCCTATAGCATAAATAACTTAAAGAATGATGATAAGGAGAAAAAGAGATGAAAGCTAATAGATTTTTTATTCCATTTACATACTGCCCTAAATGTGGTCATTACATATTACCAGGAGCTGACAAATGTCCAAAGTGTGGTCTTGAATTACAAGTGATAGAGTCATAATAAAACACTATAACACTAGTAAAAAGCGAGATAATTTGATTTATTAGTAATAAATATTTAAAAAACATAAGAGTCTTAATTAGGAGAAGTATGGCAATAAATAATATAGTTTGATATAATGAACTAAATATTTTTTTGCAAATTAAAAACACTTTATAAAAGGCATGGAGCTTGAAACGATTTTGAAAAAGATGTGGAGAAGAGAAAGATAAAATGAATAAGTATGAAAAGTTAAGAGCAAAGAAAAATCAAGCACTAGAGGGAGCAAAACAGGATATTAGCAATATGCAGACTGTTGCAAGTGAATCTTATAGAGTAGCAAATGTTGCCGCGAATGCTCAAAATATAATGAATGATATAGATAAAAAGTTTGCTAGCGTAACGAAATTAGATAGTGTAGATGTTAAATTCTTGTTCTTCGCAACAGCTTTGCAGTGCATTAGACAATACTGGCTAACTAATGATAGTTTAAGGGTTGGTGACCAAGAAGCCAGTAAGTTTGTGAAAAAATATGTGCCAATATCTCTGGCAGGACCCGTGCCATATGACGCTTTCAAAAAAGAAGGGTTTATAGGCAACACTGGCATAAGTGGAGCCAACCATAGATATACAACTCTAGGGCATGATCCATTATTAGGTTGGATTTTTGGTACTGCTAATATTCTAACAGACACAGTTACGAAGAATAATTTCCTACTAGAATCCTATAATACAGTGCTTGTGGGGAATGAGTACAAGATTTGTGAAGCAACCAACATTGGGCATATTTTCTTAGAAAGTGTAGATAGAGTGCAGAAAGACTATAAAGACCTTATCTTAGCAGTGATGAAACATGCCGTACATCTAGCATCAGATGCATTTACAACAATGGGCTTACCCATTCCTATCATTAATAGCTTATCTCCAGATTTATCCTCTAAGCTTTTAAAGAATGGTATTGATGTTTATAGTGTGACTAGAGGGATTGCTGTTTCTAGCTTCATTAATATGCTCATTGCGGCTATACATGGATTGTTCTATAATCCAGCCCAGTATAGTAGCAGAGAAATATATGAAGTTAAAACACGAAAAATCTTAAGCTATTCTAATAGTATTGCCAGTGCAAGTAATGTGATTTATGTAGCTATAAGTGTTTCTCTTGGAAATGAAAGCGCATTAAAACAGTTGGATGTAGGTGGGATACTGGTAACCATTTATCGATTAATTACAGATACCAAATTTATAAACCAAGTTAAAGAGGAGTTTTTGGAAAAGGAATTCCATACTATTGTTATGGGAACAGACTATGAGTTTTAACATCTAAGGAGGAATTACATATGGGAAGAAAAGATTTTCAAAAAGGCATGGTAGCAGGAGCGAAGCCTTTTGAGGAAAAGTTTAGAAGACAAGGCGAAGCCATAGATAGAGTAAGTCGTAAGCTTAATGAGAGATTAGATGCGATTGATGAAGTAACGGATGCTATATTAGACGATTTATCTGCGATGGAGAAAAAAAGACTTTATGATCTAAATACTGTCGTGAATATTTCAGAGCTTGATGAGACAGAAAAAGAATTCTTGGTAGCGCTTCTTTATACAATTGCCAATATGGGTGAGCAGATTACATCATACCAACAACAATTTATCCGTTCCGTAAAAAACTATTTAGGTGTAATGAATGTACAAGCCGAAGTGGATCTAGCTAGTATAGAGAATATTGAAAGTATTAATTCCCAAAAAGCAATATTACAGACCATTATGGAGTATCTATTCCTTGATCATGCAAACCATGATTATATGGACGAATACGAAGATGTTTTCGAGTATTTTAGTGTCAATAGAAAAGGTGTCCAGGAAATCAAAGATAAGATTGATAATATTTATAGATTAACAGGCTTACAAGGGATAGCAGAAAACTATGGCTATGTACCACCAGCTGACACAGCAATGGGTGGGAATGGAGCAAGTCACAAATTCCACTATACTGGTCCAGTCAATAAGCTGGGCAATACACTACATAACCTATCAAATGGGGGATATATGGCAAGGCAAGGAGAATATTTATTCTTTGCGGAACCAGAAAATGATTACTTCTTATATAGATCCAAAATAAATGGAGAAG
Organism: Cellulosilyticum sp. WCF-2; assembly: GCF_003990395.1. Lineage (NCBI taxonomy): Bacteria > Bacillati > Bacillota > Clostridia > Lachnospirales > Cellulosilyticaceae > Cellulosilyticum > Cellulosilyticum sp. WCF-2. The sequence continues at coordinate 950,650 of NZ_CP034675.1, forward strand.
ATAAAAAGTGCATCTGTGAAGAGGAAGCCAAATCCATAAATGTAGTAGGGAATGCCATCTATTACATTGTTGCTAATGTGATTTATAAGGTTGATTTAGATGGAGATTCTAGAACTAAAGTATGCTCCTTAAAGGATATTCCAATAGCTAAAGAAAAAAGTTTACCTATACACCGTAATAAAGAATCAAAGCTTTTTATGATGGTAGTGGGTAGCCATCTATTTGTGATAGCGGAAAATGTAACTATATTGGGATTACAAGGTGTAGATGTTTATACTGTAGATGAACAAAGCGGCGAAGTTACAAAGTGCTTTACATGCCAAGGGGTAGTCAATGTTGATGAAAATAATATTTATTACTTTAATGATTATAAGAAATTCTACAAGTATAGTATAGCAACTGAAAGCACCGAGCAAATTGCCCAGACCAGTGGTGCAAGCTGTAGTAATGAGGATATCCTTTTTATTAATAATAAGCTTTACTATAGATGTTATTACATAGAGAAATTCTTATTTAAGGATATGCACTATGACAAGATAGAGAAGAACGATTTAAGTAACCATATAGTAAGTGATATAATACCTAAAAGTTCTGATGTAGCACTAGATATAATCCGCTACGATAATCTAGATGATACCTATGCTTATTGTCTTTATACAAACCAAATAAAAAGATTTTCTCCAGATACACCATCAAATAAAAAGGAAGTCTACCTATCCGATGAAGGTTATATTTGTAATTTACATGTACTAGGAGACAGACTATTCTTTTTTGAAAAGGCGAATAATAAAACGCAGTGGAAATCTATAAAAACAGTGTAATTAGAGGAGAAGGCAAAATTTACTCAGCTTTCTAAAGAAAAAGTAGAACATACCCAATCTAAAGTAGATAACAATCTATAAATATAAACACTAAAAAGACGAACACCAATCCTATAGGTGCTCGTCTTTTTAGTGCGTCATAAACTTTAAAGAAAGGTAGGTAGTAAAGATAGTAGTAAGTTACAACGGTGTTTTTGGTCAAGGATATAATATGTTAGTAAAATAATTTTTATTATTCATAATAATATATGCTATAATAAAGACCCAGAACTACTAAGGCTTATGGTAGAGTGTTGCATGCGGTTACAAGAATATGACTTAGCAATAAATTATTATCGAAAAGCGCATCAGATGAATCCAAGAGATGTAGATAGCATAAGTAATGCAAGGTTATTGCCTTTTTTAGTATATAAAATGATAGAATTTATTGGTAAACTATAGGCATATCAATTATAAAAAAGGGGTGTTTTTATGGCTATGTGGAACCCATGGCGTGGCTGTCATAGATATAGTGAAGGCTGTAAATACTGTTATATTCATAAAGGCGATGATAAGCGGGGCATAGATACAAATGTCATTGTCCGCACAGACAAATTTAATGTTCCTATTGAGAAAAATAAATCAGGGGAATACAAAATTAAAGCAGGGCAAACCGTTTATCTTGGCTTTTCAACTGATTTTTTAATTGAAGATGCCGATATATGGAGGCAAGAATGTTGGGAGATGATCAAAGAGCGTTCAGACTTGCATTTTATTTTTCTCACAAAAAGAATTGATCGATTTATGAACTGTATTCCCGTAGATTGGAATGATGGATATGATAACGTAACTGTTGGCTGTACAGTAGAAAATCAAGAGACTGCCGACTACCGCCTTTCCATTTTTTCTACCCTACCTATCAAACACAAAAATATTATTTGCCAACCTCTAATTGAAAAAGTGAATATTGAGAAGTATTTAAAAGATATAGAACTGGTGGTAGTCGGCGGCGAGTCTGATAAAGATGCCAGGCCATTTCATTATGATTGGGTACTTGATATAAGAGAGCAATGTATACGACATAGCATTCATTTTGAATTTAGGCAATGTGGCACTCATTTTATCAAGGATGGTAAATATTATAAATTGTCAGTTCGGGATTTATGTTCCCAGGCAAAAAAAGCGAATATCAACTGCTAAAAGCTCTTATGATTTCATTAAATAGAGAGGAGGAAATGCAGCATGCGTATTCATAGTGATAAAGCCTTTAATATCAGCCCACCACATAGTCTACTTGATCAATATGTCCTCTTCTATAATATAGTTTTCCCAAAGCAAAATATGTTCGTAGAACAGTATACGCTTATGCCTGACGCATGTGGCACATTGTCTCTTGCCTATAATGGAAAAGATATTTTAGCCGAGTTATGGGGGGCTTCTGTAACCCCTACTTTGCTTGGAGCTGAACCCAACCAATATCAAGTTATGCTATTGATACAACTTTCACCTTGTGGACTATATCAAATAACACACTGCCACCAAGCTGAATTTGCGGATAAGCGTATGCCGCTCAAAGATGTGGATAAGGAGCTTTTTAATTCCCTCTGCCGTGCTTTTGAAACCGCAAACAATGTAACAGAATTATTTAGTATGTGTGATAAGATTTTATATAACTATATGGCGTACTGTGTTGTTTCAGACGCGTTGTTCTTTGCGACAAAAACCATTTCAGATCATCAGGGTCAAATACTTGTTGCGGAACTGGCTAAAAAGGTCGGTTATAGCCAAAGGCATTTAAACCGTCTTTTCTTAATGCAGATTGGAATGAACGTCAAAAGCTATACCCGTCTTGTTCGTTTTAATGATGTATTAAGGCATATACAAAAATCGCCATGTTTCTTTGCAGCGTTGTCGCAACAAACTGGATATTTCGACCAAGCTCATTTTGATAAAGATTTTAAGGCCATTAGCGGCGTTACCCCTCAGAACTATTTGAAATACATGTCTGATTTTTACTATGATGCCACAGAGGTATCCACTATACTATCATCAAGGAGGGGATAATCTATGAAATATCAAGGATGTTTATTAGCAGTTAAGGATATGGAGATATCAAAAAATTTCTATGAAAAGGTTCTTCAGCAAAAGATTTTGATGGACATTGGTGTACATGTTACTTTTGAGGGGTTTTCTCTACAACAGGGGTATGCCGAGTTAATTGGCGTTCCATCAGATAGCGTCCAAGAAGAATCAAATAATTTTCAAGTTTACTTTGAGGTAGAAGATTTGGATACGGTGTACACCGGGTTAAAACGTACACCCGGTATACTGTGGGTACATGAGATAAGAGAATATCCTTGGGGACAGCGTGATGTTCGGGTGTATGATCCGGACAAGCATATCGTGGAAATTGCAGAGGATATGGGGGTAGTTATCAAGCGTTTCATTGGGCAAGGTATGTCGGTAGAAGAAGTGGCGGAGCGCACTATGTTCCCTCTTGAAGTCGTAAAACAGTATATGCATTTGTAATCAATTGAGACTTATCTATTAACAGTAGCAAAAGAGCTATAAAACGCTTATGAAATCTTGCGTTTTATAGCTCTTTATTTATTATCCGTTGTCAATTTATTTCTTTTCGTATAGAGCATACCTCTTTAATTCTTTTTCCAAAGGTCTGGTGTAAGTAGCAAGAGAATAGGGTAAATTTCCAGACGTCCTATAATCATCAAGATAGAGAAAACGAGTTTACTGACATCACTAAAGGCAGAGAAATTACCCGTAGGTCCTACAAGGCCAAGACCAGGTCCGATATTATTAAGAGTAGTAATGACCGAAGTAAGGGTGGTAGTAAAGTCAAACCCATCTAAAGAAATAATGATGATCCCTATTGTAAAGATAATCATGTAGATGAAGAAGTAGTTAAGGACACTAAGTACCGTTTTGTCGTCTATCTTTTTGCCATCCATACGTACAGAGTAATAACCATTAGGATGGACAATTTGTTTTAAGGAATGCTTGATGCTTTTAAAGCAAATAATAGCACGGGACACTTTAAGACCACCTGCTGTAGAGCCAGCACATCCACCCACAAACATTAAAATGAGGAGAATCATTTTACTAAACATAGACCACTCATTAAAGTCTGTTGTAGCATAACCTGTGGTTGTCATAACGGAAGCTGCCTGGAAAGAAGAAAATCTAAGAGCTTCACCAAAGGAACCATAAGTATTACGTGCCAGTAAATCAAAGGTAATAAGTAAGATAGCTCCTAATAAAATGCAAAGATAAACTCTTAGCTCATTATTCTTAAAGAAAGTCTTCATATTCCCCTTAAAAATCAAATAATAAAGGGAGAAGTTCACACCACACACGATCATGAAGATAGTGATAATCCAGTCAATCAGTGCGCTATTATAATAGCCTACACTGGCATTCATATTAGAAAAACCACCTGTACCTACTGTTCCTAGGGCATGAATGAAAGCATCAAACACATTCATACCAGCTAGGTACAGAAGAAGAACCTCTACTAGGGTAATACCTAGATAAATACTATAGAGAATTTTAGCTGTCTTTCCCAGTTTAGGCACGATGCGGCCAACGATAGGTCCAGGGCTTTCAGCTTTCATAATTTGCATAGAACCTGCCCCTAGGGAAGGTAAAATAGCAATAGTAAGTACTAAGATCCCCATTCCTCCTATCCAGTGAGTAAAGCTTCGCCAAAAGAGAATACCATGTGGTAGTCCTTCAACAGCGGTTAAAACAGAAGAGCCTGTCGTTGTAAGACCAGAGCTTGATTCAAAGAAGCTATCTATAAAAGATGGAAAAGCACCGCTTATGTAAAAAGGGAAAGCTCCAAAAAAAGACATAAGGAGCCAACCCATAGCTACAATAGCAAACCCATCTCTAGCATAAATATTTTTAGAAGTTGGTTTAATGAAAGAGAGCACAGCCCCTACTGCTAGAACGATACTTATTGTGATGAGGAAAGCAGGTAGGTCCCCATCTTGGTATAAGAAAGCCACTAGCGTAGGCGGTAGTAAAGCAATAGCCTCACAGATTAATAATATTCCCAAGCTTCTTAATACTATTTTTAAGTTCACCGGTGATTCCTCCTGATGTAGTATCCATAATATCTTTTAAGTGAGAGATATTTTTATTCGTAATGACAAGCACCCTATCTCCTGGATTAATCATTGTTTGACCGTTTGGTACAACAATCTCATTTTTCTTCACAATAGTGGCAATGAGTACATCAGGAATAAGACGGAGTTTATAAAGAGGTATATGAATCAGAGGATCATTAGCTGATGCAATAAATTCAATAATCTCACCTTTGCCACCTACAATGCGGTGGAGTGCCTCTACAGCTTCCCCACGTACATATTTAAGGATACGATTGGTGATAATGTCATGAGGTGTAATGATCGTATCTAATCCTAACCCCCCTATAACAGCATTACTATAATGACGGCTTATTTTAGTAACAACACGAGGAACCTCACTTTGTTTAGCAATTAAAGAAGAGATGATATTTTCTTCATCACGTCCTGTAAGAGTAATGAAGCTATCTACAGCCTCAAGATGTTCCTGCGCTAAAAGTTCACTATCTGTGCCGTCCCCATGAATAATAAGGGTATTAGGTAATTCTTCAGAAAGTGCTTCACAAACGGCACTATCATTTTCTATAATTTTAACCTTGATATGCATTTCATTAAGAAGACGTGCTAAGTAATAGGCGATTTTCCCCCCACCCACAATCATAATGTTTTTAACCTTTGAAGGCTTATCATGAATACGTTTGCAAAACGTATAAATAGCAGCAGATTTTCCAATAGCATAAATGGTGTCATTTGTTTCTAGTGCTGTATCACCTGTAGGGATAATCAGTTTATCCTCCCTGATAATAGCACCAATTAAAACGGAAACTCCAAATTTATCACCAAAGTGTTTCATTTTAGTTCCAATTAGAGGAGAGCCCTCTTTAAGAAGAACTTCTACCATACGCACACGACCTTTTGCAAAATTTTCAAGGCGGATTGCTCCAGGAACAGTAAGGACTCTAGCGATTTCATCAGCAGCAGCTTCTTCAGGATTAATAACCATATCCAGGCCTAGATCTTCTTTGATAAGAAGGAGTTCCTTGGCATATTGTGGATCGCGGATACGTGCAATAGTACGGTGTGCACCTAATTTTTTAGCTGTCAAACAACAGAGCATATTGACTTCGTCGCTTCCTGTTACAGCAATGATGAGATCGATACTTTGGCACCCATTCTCAAGTAAGGTACTTGTGCTTATGCCTGTTCCTTTAACAGGAAGTACGTCTAAGTTGTTCTCAACTTTTTCGAGTGCTTTGGGATTGTTGTCGATAATTGTAATGTCATTTCCCTGGGCAGACAGGTGAGTAGCTAATGCGTAGCCAACTTTACCAGCGCCAATAATAATGATTTTCATAATGACTCCTCATAAATATAAAGATAATTTAGTATAAGCATATTATACAACGTATTATACAACTTATTGTAAAATACAGCTAGCTTATCTAGAAAAATAAGCACAACAAAAGGCGGTCACCAAGTAATGAATACATGGTAATCGCCTTCTCTTTTGCCCCAGACTCTAGTTTAACCTCCATGGCTGCCTAAGCAAACGGTGCTCTAAGGCATGACAATAGCTCCTCAGCACTTGTATACGGATAGAACGGTGCTTACGAAGACAGCTATGAAAGTTTAACCCATGAGTGAGGAGCTCCTTAAAGTCTCGGCCTGGACTGTCCTACCTAGGAGACCATGACCTTAAGACTCTGGTTAGAAAACTTTATTTGGTAGTGCTAAGTGTAAAGCATTATGAAATAACTTATAAGGAGCGCCTCCCTTGCAGCGCATCAGTGAACATTTTCCTTAGAGCCAGAGGTACCTATAACAATAGATTGAGACTTGGTCGACCCGGTCAGTTCCTCAGATTGAAGCTGTGGTGATTCTGCTGTGGGAAGTTATTTGTTTTATCTTTACACCTTTATATATGTGGGCAAGAAGTGGAATCCCTAATAAAAAGTGAAAAGAATTTTTGCTTATGGGGGGGAAGCGTTTGGGAAGGGAAATGAGAGGTGCTGCCTATCCTCCAGGGTTCCGCTCCGTATTTTTTGAGGCACTAAGGCTCACTTTTTTAATGAACGCCTGAAAACTCGCCTTGCTCAGACACTCAGGCTAAAACCCATTAAAAAAGTTCGCCAAGTGCCTCTAAAAAATACTACGAAGTCACCCTTACGGACAGGCAGCACCTCTCATTTCCACAAACGTTTGGGCGAGTATAAGCAAAAATAAAACAAAGAGTAGATAAAAGAGGAGGAGAAAATATCTGAATAAATAGAATTATGTTAAAATGATATTAGGTATATGATAAAATAAATGAAAAACAAGAAGAAAGGGTTACATATAAGTAAAATTACAAGAGGTAAGAATTTCAATAAATAGTAAAAGGCTTCATAAAGAGGGTCTTCAAAATTGGAAAATGTAAGAAGGGTATGGCGTTTTAAAGCAAGGTAAGATAGTAATTTATTGCTAAAAAGCGATAGGTTTGAAAATGAAAGGGGATAGCAAAAAATGGGGATTTTCAATCGTTTATTTCAAAGCAATAAAAAAGAAGAAAAAGCATTACTTACGCCAGAACAAAAGTTACTTCAAGTATTAAACCAAGTGATTCAAGATAGTGAGATTCAAAATGGAAACCTTTTTATTAAACCTTTGAAATTGAGTATAGAAGTTCATATTCCTCATATCAAAACAAATTTTATTCAAGCTATTTGTGTAATGAAGCATGCTAGGTTTGATGAGGACATTATAGAATCAGTAACTGGTATAGGGAAGGATATAGATACGGCTATTGAGCAAGCGGCTGCGAATTTCTCTCTCTCAGCTTTATGTGGCATTACTATGGCTTTAAAGGATGAAGAAGGCAAACTGGTAGAATTACAATTCATGGGCAATGTACATCGTTATAAGCTTTATGAAACGATGCTTATGGTTCAGGGAGAAAGCAAAAACGGGCATCAGGTCAAATATTGGGAGCTATTAGGCTCAGAAATTCTTAAGCGATTAGGCAATAGAAAGATGCAATATATCAAGATATACATATGTAAAACGGATGAATCAATACACTGTGAATGCAGAATTAATGGGATAATCCATCAAGACCTTAGCGCTATTTTAAAAGAAGCGGCAAGAAATTGGCATGTTAAGAGTGCACTTTATTCGGAAAAACAAATATTTGTCTTAATGCAAGATGAAGAGACCTATGTACCGGTAAAATTTATGTTTGATGAAGTAGAGGGTTATACCCAGCAAGCCGTAGACTTGTTTAAGCAATGTTATTCAGAAGAAGATTATAATCAAATTTATGATAAATGCTATAAACTATGTAAAGACGTAACTTTGGCAAGTAGCTTATTTGCATTTATTCCAGAAATATGCTGCGAAAATTTCTTTCAGGAAATCACACCCTCTTCTCAAATGATACTTATTAAACAAGAGGAAAAAATAGAGTTATATAAAAACCAAGTACTATATTATGGTTGGATTGAAGAGCAAGTGGCACAAATGATTTTAAGAGGAAAGTTTAGTAAAGAGGAGCTTATGCGCATTCTTCATTGTAGTGCAACTTTTAATGCTATCCATCAAGCTGTAAGTAACGGAAGTCAATTAGAGAATTTAGTGATGGTGCCAAGTACCTTTTTAGTAGATGAACAGTATAAAATCTAGATAATCCAACTATTGAATAAAATATTGTGCAAATATAGAATGAGATTTAACAACATTAAAGGATGGAGGATGAGCTTTAGATGCTAAAAAGATAGCTTATTAAAGCTTAATAAAAGAGATGAACATTTTGGTAATGATACTTGGCATCATTATTATCATGATTGTTACACAGGTTTGGGCACTTACTAAATTCATCAAGCAAATCAAGTTAGGAGAATATGCAGATCAAAAGGCATATAAAATTTTTAGAGGAATATGGCTTGTAGTGGATAGTATAGTATTTTTAACCACTGTGCTATTTATTTACACATGTATAAAATCCTCTTACATAGTTAGTGATTACACGACTCAAGCATATGGCTGGGTGCCCTTTATAGTATTTATTTTTATGGTGTTACCAAGCAATATAGGAGCAGGGATTTTAAGGGCTATTTATCTGACTAAAGGAGCATAGGTATTTAAGGAAAGAAAGTGATTTGACCAAATGCATTGAAGAACAAGTGAAATTCTTGAATGGAATATTACAAAAGTTTAAATGAATTTAATTTAAAAAAACTATAGTGTTATAGTTAGATTACTGTATAGTAACAGTAAGAAATAGGGAATTGGCTAATTCAAGAGATAATAGAATACCAAGATATAGAACAAGCATATCGTTTAAAGTGGCGATATGCTTTGTTGCATTTTATAAGGACTTTGTAAAGCTTGTAGCAAAATAAAACTTGATTTTGGATAACCCTACAAATAAACTTAAAATTAATTGAAAATTAACAAAAGTATAAATGTTTACGGTATAATAAATTCAAATAAGCAAGGGGGAATATCATGAAGCTTAACAAGGAACAGCTAAAATTAGCCGAGAATGGTGCTATGGGGTATGCTGTTATTAGGGGAGTAGCAGGTTCAGGGAAAACCTCAGTAGGTGTTGCTAGAATACCGTACCTTTTAGAAAAGTATTGCAACGGTCAAGATAAAATATTATTTGTTACCTATAATAAATCCCTTACCAAATACATTGAGTATTTATATGAAAAGATGGAGAAGATACAAACCATTAGTTTATTTGATGAAGCTAATAAAGAGAAGCATGTAGAAGTTAAAAATATAGATTCCATCACCATGAAATATTTTTGCAAGTGGAAGGCAGAGAAACAAAAGGAACTAGAGAATATATGGAAGATTCCCAATGAAATAGTAAAGGAAGCGATTAATAATATCAAAGACCGTTATCCAAAAGTGAAGCTATTAAACATGCAAAATTTGAAGTTTCTTCAAGATGAGATGAACTGGATACAAGGAAGTAATTATACAAGTCTAGGAGCTTATCAAGAAGCAGAACGTATTGGACGGACTGTAAGCAATGCAGAAGGGCCAAGCAAACTTTTCAAAAATAGCATGAGTCGTGAAGCTGTATTTAGCCTACTAGAAGAAGTAGAGCGACTACTACTCAAACAAGGAAAAGTAGATGGCTCTAGGGCAAATAGCTTAGCTTTAGAGTATATCAAGACTCAAAGTAGGCACGAGTGTTATAAGCACATTATTATAGATGAAGCTCAGGACCTAACCAAGGTGCAGCTAGAATTTATAAGTGAATTAAAAGAAGATTCACCGGAAAGCTCCATTTTATTTTTAATGGATGTGGCCCAAAGCATTTATCCTCAGGCGTGGCTTACCAAGGGGAGATCCTTTAAAAGTATTGGTTATGATATGAAGGGAAAAGGCTATAAGCTCACTAAAAACTATCGTACTACCACAGAAATCTCAGAATGTGCTTATAGTTTATTGGCCAAAGAAGAAACCTTAGTATCTGATTATGATTTCGTAAAACCATCTCTTTTAGAAAGGCATGGTGAGTATCCTGTTTACAGGCATTTTGCAACCAGTGAGGAGCAAAATCTTTATATAGTAAGGTTGATTAGGGCACTACTTAAGCAAGGTTATTCATTGAAGGATATTGCCGTTGTATCTAAGCTTAATAAAAATCTAGAACTTTTGCAGGATCATTTAAAGGAAAAGGGTGTAGAAAGCTTTGTCTTTAAAAACAATCAAGAAGAAAGCTTTGGAGCAGTTAAAGTCAAACTACTGACCATGCATTCTATCAAAGGGCTAGAGTTTAAGGTGGTCATTTTGGCAGACCTTAATAGTGATGTAATTCCTTATCCTCAAAAAGGTTTAGAAGCAGAAGAATTAAAAGATGAGGAAATGCTGGAGCGAAAGCTACTATATGTAGGTATGACAAGAGCTCAAGAAAAACTTTTTATGTGTTCCTATGGCACAGCCTCTAAGTTTATAGCAGATATTAATGCTCGTTATTTAAGTATGCAAACAGGTAGCCGCATGAATGCTTTTTACCGGTTGCCCTATGGGGATTATTTGTTTACAGAAAGCATTGCCCAGGCTAACCAAGAAGAGGAATCCGTTAGACAATGGGTGATCTGTGAGCTTATGAGTAATTACGGTTATCCGAAAAGCCTTATACAGCTAGAGTTTCCTGTAAGAAACTTTTCTCAAACAGGAAAAGTAGATGTGGCGGTGATGAATGCCAAGACCAATACACCTTATATTTTCATAGAAACTAAAAAAGAAACCGTTAGCATCGAAGAAGCCATTGACCAGTTAAAATCCTATATGAATGTGAGCAAGGTGAATTACGGTGTTGCGACTAATGGAAAGAATATAGCATTCCTTAATGACAAGTTTGAAAGAATTAGCGATATTCCTATTTGCAATGCAAGCATTTTACCAAGCTCAATAGAAACGTATAAATACGTAGACCGTATAACCCTTAGAGAAACGGTATTTGAAAGAGACTTAAGCGCCCTAGAAGTCTACGTAGCCGAAGTTCGCCAAAAGCCAGAAGAACTAAAGCGCATTAAGGTGTACTCAGATATAGCTGCTGGTATCCCTATAGAAATCGTAGATGAAATAAGAGGTACCTTTGATTTGCCAAGAGAACTCCTTAGAGGCAAGGAGAGTGTCTATATCCTGCAAGTTAAGGGTGATAGCATGATAGAAAAGGATATTCTAAATGGGGACTACGTGGTGATAGACTCATCAGCCGCCGTCAATGACCAAGACATAGCTGCCGTGTACTATAATGGTGCGACCACACTTAAACAAGTCATGCATATGGGAGATAGTGTGTTGCTCATTAGCGCTAATCCTAAATATGAACCTATTCATATAGAAGAAGGGGATTTGAGTATCATGGGAAAATTAGTGGGAGTGATTAAGCAATTGTAGAAATAGTGGTTTAGGTGCATACATCCTTACAGAATCAAATATTACAAGAAGGTATGTAGAAATTAGTAAACTACTTAACTACAATTACCATGAAATATACTATATAATAAAAATAAATTAAGTAAAAGGCTGTATAAATAAAGCGAGAAGAATAAAAATAGAGGGGAAAAGTAAAAAATGAGCTGTCTAGTAGAATCATTTAAAGTATTAAGAGGGTCTTCTAAAGAGGCTGTTGAAAATATCAATGCCTTTAATCCTTTTAAGAAATACATGCATATTAAGAGAAATTTAGAAGATGAATTAATAGGCATCATTGAGCAAGCAAGAAAATCTGAGCATAAACAACTTGTTTTAGTTTGTGGTAGTGTAGGAGATGGTAAATCACACTTGTTATCATATTTAAAGCATGAGAAAAAGGTGTTAGATGATTTTTACTTGCATAATGATGCCACAGAGAGTTTATCTCCCGATATGACTTCTATTGAGACATTAGACCAAGTACTTACTGGCTTTAGAGATGAGAATATAGAGAACGGACGAAATGAAAGAGTCATTATTGCAATTAATCTTGGAACACTCAATAACTTTATTGACTCAGAAATAGGTGGGCATTATAAAAAATTAAAGCAGTATATTAGTAAGCAGGAAATATTAGAAAGTTATACCCATGTATCAGCATATGATGCTCATAATTTCTTTCAGCATATTAACTTCAGTGATTATCACTTATATGAGCTTACTAAAAAGGGAAATCATATTGATTCATTTTATGTAAGGCAACTTATGAATAAGTTGGTAGCAGAGCATGAGCAGAATCCGTTTTATAAGCAGTATCAACAGTGTAAAGAATGTAGATTAGAAAATAGTTGCCCTATTAAGCATAATTATGAACTATTAAAAGAGAAGCAAGTACAAGCTGCTATTATAGAGGTTTTAGTAGAGGCAATGATCAAGCATAAAATTATTATTTCAACTAGATCACTACTCAATTTCTTTTATGATATTTTAGTAGGTCAGGAGTTTTCTAAAGGCACTTATATCAATCTAAACTATGAGGATAGACCAAAGGCGTATATTAAATCGTTATTGCCAAATCTTTTATATACGCATCCCGACTACTCTAATGTATTAGAACAGATTAGCAAACTTGATCCTATGTCTATAAGAAGTGAATCGGTGGATGAAATCATTGTAAGATTTAACATTTTAGATGATGTAATAACCTTATTAAAAGAGCATTTAAATGATAGCGTTTATATTAAAGCATTAGAAGAAATGGACATTAATCTCAGGACGGAAGAACAGAGGGAGACTAAGAAGGCGTTATTAGAACTATTTATTAGGCTCTATAGATTAAATGGGATTAAAGGGAAACTTGCTATAGAAGATGAAGTTTATGCAGAATTTATCAATAGTGTTTACTCATATAATGCAAATGATATAAGGGGGTTAAAAGACTTATATACTAATTTAATGGATGCCATTTTTAGATGGAATGGTGGAAGTTCAAAGAAAATGGTGGGGGTTAATGTGGGGATTAATCAATTTCATTATAGAGTAAGTCAGGAGCTTAAAATTCAAGAGTGGATAGAACCAGGTGAGATTAATTCCAACGAACTTATTGAGAGATTTGTGCCATATATCACAGTGGCTATTGCAGATGAAGATGGGAAGAGAAAAGAACGGATCAATGTTGATTTTGCCTTGTTCAAATTGATAAGAGATATTAAGAATGGATATAGGCCAAATGTGAAAGATAAAAATAATTTTGTTTCATTTGTTAATCTCATAGAGCGAGTATACAACTATGGGAATAAGAAAAAAGAGGTAGTTATAGAATCTAAAAATACAGAGAATATTTCAAGATACGTACTGAAGAAATCAAAATTTGGATTTGAGTTTGAAAGGATAAAATAGCCTATGTATAAAATTTCAAGAGATGCATTTGAAAATAGATATATTGATAAAAAACCAAAAGAAGATAAAATTCCTTTTAAACATGAGAGTAATATTTTATTTAAAGATTTACCCTTTATTGTAAAGGATAAATTTGTAACTACTGATTTTACAGGCGTAGTAGGTGAATATGCAAGGATTCTTACAGGAAAGAAACTCAAGGCAGAGATCGTAAGGGATGAAATATTAGATCGTATTAAAGAACATATAAATGGAGGGGCAGAAGCATACCAGCTTCGTCAAATTATTAAGCAAGTTTATTTCAATGATCAAGAAGAACTTGTATTATTCAGTAATCGGGCAATGCTTTATACTAATGCTAATTCAAATGATAAAAAAATAGCACAATTTTTATATGATGTACTCAATCAAGACAGAGAAACTGAAATAATCAGAGCATCTTTTGAAGAAGAGGCAGATAATGTATTAGATGACCTGATCTATGAATTACTTCCAGATCTTGAAGAAAGGCCCCCTTATGAACCTAGTTTTATACCTTTAGTACCCTATGTAAGTGAGTTGTTTATAGAAGACTTTAAATACATTATAGGAGAGAAAGAGCGCTTTCAGAAATACATTCAGAAATTACTTAATTACTATTATTTCTTCTATATTTCCCAACTTTCTATTAAGCTAGATCAGATGTTTAAAGCCGATTATGATAAGGTAGAAGAACTTTTCTTTACGGTAGAATGGGAAAAAATGACTAAGTCTAGACAGAACTATGATTTTGGATGGAGAAAACTTGAACCACATGTGAAACGATTGTTTTCACATTCAAAGCTTCTAGAGATGATTAATCAAGATGATGCGGTTAAGCATGAGCCTCATGAAAATGCAGATTACAAGCGTATTGCAGAAGAAATTGAAGAAATCAAAGTAACTACATTTAATGAGGATATCAAATATCTTATAGATGTTTACAAACAGAATATTACAGACTTTAATTTTGATGAGATCACCTATGATGAGCAGTATGAAGAAGAGTTACTAAATGATATCGCATACTTATATAAATGCATTGATGCACAGTTTCAAGGAACTACTAGAGAACGGGCATATACTGGATATAGTAAATGGTTTATAGAGTTCTGTAAGTGCAATATGCTAAAGAACAGACGTTCATTAGGTTATACATTAAACCTAACAGAAGAAGACATTATCTTCTTTACTAAAATCTGTATTAAAGATCAAGAGAAGATGAAGTTAAAAGATCTCTTTAAAGAACTTGCACGTCGAGGGATTATGCTGGACCAAAAGACCAAGGAACAGATTAACGGTTATTATGAGAAATTAAATCTAATAGAAAAGAAAAGTGATAGTGGTGATGCTCAATATGTTAAAGGAATATTATAATTACTTAGGGAAAAAGATTATAAGTTATTTTGAGGAAACAGGGGATATAGAAGGTTATAAATATAGCGTTATGTTTGAAAATAGTGATCAAGTAGAGCGATTATATCTTGAACTTAGTGAATCAGAAATAGCAAGACCTTTTATATATAAGAATAATGGAGAGATAGTCTACAGAAGCTTTTATCTAGAGATTAATGGACAGAAATTAATTGTTGCAGCAACCATTGATAACATTAAAACAGACTTTTTAACAACTCTAAGAAATAGTATAGGTACAGATAAAGAATCATTTCAAGGTGCGGGAATCTTTATTATCTATGACTCAAACTTAGATAGTATTTCAAATGCTACAGCAAGTTTTCAAAAGGAAGGTATGCCTTTTCATGTAGATCAAATCCTTGAGGATATTAAGCGTATAGTAGACTCCTCTAATATGAGTAAAGTTGACAAACAGATTTTAGCTTATGAGTTGGATAAACGGGGAAATGATACCTATAAAGATAACTCTAACCTATTTGAATACAAAGAAATTCTAAGTGTAATTAATTCAGGAGAAATTAAAAAAGAAAATTACAAGGAATTTAGATTGCTTTATGACCCAATCCTTAATGAAGAGATGAAGGATCGCGAAATTAAAAAGCGTTTAGAAGAAAACAATCAGTATTTTGAAAGGATAGATCAAAGTATTAGATTCGGAGATCCTGCTAGAGATCTTGATAATACCTTTACAGATAAAATGATTGATCGTATCAAGAAAGAAGCTGAAAAAGGGAATTGGGAAGAAGAAATTACCTTTAAAGAGGTAGAAAAATCAGTTGAAGAAAAGAAGAATATTGAAGAGATAGAAATTAAGGAAATAGAAGTTTATCTTAATAGTAATAAGTTGATAGAAAACATGGAATTCTTTGTTAAAGGTGTTGGATCTGCTAAGGCTCAAAAACGTACGAAGGATATACTTATTTTTAACCCCTCAAAGCATGAAGATATTAAGATAGGAATCAACCTAAGTAAGTTTCCTAAAAAAGAGACTATTAAAAAGAATTGCTCAGAAATTAAAGTAGCAGGGAAAAGGGTAGAGGCACAAGTAGCACATGCTGCGAATACCTGCACATTTGAGTCGATCACCGTAAGTGACGAATTTGATTCAAAAGCTAAGGTGAATGTTTGTATTATTGATGTAGAGAAAGTATACCTAGAACCTTTGGTGACCACCTATAGTTTAGGGGTAAAGAAGAAGCAACAAGACTGTGTCCTCTATACCAATAATGAAGATGATGAGATCGTTCTTAATGAAAGAGAAGAAATGGAACAGATTATTCAATTAAAGAACGATGAAACTTATGCAGTAGCAAGGGATGAAAAGGTTATTTTAAGGAAAACAAGTGGTCTTATACCAGAAGATGAAAAGTATGCACTTATTAGATTAGATATAGAAGGACTGATTCTTAACTTAGCAATTAATGATGAGACTAGAAAACCTCTAGTTCTTACAGGCTTAGGTGCATGGAAGTCAAAAGTGAGTGGTAAGCAGAATCTTATCTACAAAGGGAACAATAGGATTGTTCATGGGGCAAATGAGTTTTATGCAAGGGATGACTTTAAAGAGCATTTAGAACTTGAACAAATTTTATTAAATAAGGAAGGATTATGTTGGGAGATCAAGTCAGGAAATGTTAATGTCATAGATCTAGAAATAGATGAGCAGGTAAAGAAAGCCTATTTAGAGTATATGAGATACTTTAGAGAGAGAGGTATTCTACCTAGTTTGGCCTATTTGAATGAAGAATTGAGGGGATTAGCTGAGAACTATGTAGAGGCTGTTATAAACTGTATGGCTCAAGTAAATGATGGGGAAGCCTTGCCCAAGAGTATTAGAAATATCATGAAACTAGGCATGATTACAAATGATGAAAATGAAGAGCAAATTAAATATACACCACTAGCACCATTGAATGTTGCTTATCAACTAAAGCTTAATGAAGAAGTAGATGAACAGATCTTAAAGGATGAAAGCCTACTTAAGAAAATGTCAGCTGTGTATTTATTACCATATATCCAAGATGATTATAAGAATTTGTACAAGCCGATTGAACAGTGGCACTCACCTGAATGGGCTTATTATGTTGGAAATAGTACCAAGAAGTACAAAGGATCACGAAGTTTTGTTTCAAAGTTAGTAAGAGAGAAGATAGAAGAATTTGTAGAACATTTCTCATACCTATTTGACCAAAATCGTAATGCAACGATTAAGATCAATCTTATTAATACAGGAGATTGTAGAGAGGTATTACAAGGAATTTGCGCCTACTATGTAGGGCAATTAAGGCGAAATGCTTCTATACAAACCTTAAATCCTATTCATATTAGTATTTATAATACAGCTGAGATTACTCATATTTTTGATGAATTCTCTAATTATACAAGTACTGAAGAGATTAAGGATAAGTTTGGAATTTCTCTAGATGTGAATGATCGTTATACAGAGAATGACGTACTTAATGGCATTAGAGAAAAATTAAGATTTTATAATAAAGAGATAGATGCTAGTGAATATGAATATGCCCATATTACCTTAATTGAGATGAATCAAAAGTCAGATACAGGTATTGGGAATATGTCAGAAATCAGTACAGGGGTATCACTAAAAGGACTTATTTCAGGTGTACCATCCGTTCATTACGGTGATAGTTATCGCACTGGCTATGGCATGAAATATATAGATGAGGAAAATCGCTTAGTTAAACTGACTCGATTTTTAAATAGTGTAAGCCGTGTCTCTAACTCTAGTAATCCTTATTATAGAGATCAATGTCTTACTACTGAATTAGATAAACGTGATGAGGAAAACCTAGAGAAAGTTTATAATGCATCTAATTGGGTTACTTTCATAGAGCCTAAGGTGGACCTAAATTTCTTTAAAACTTCTGAAACAAGTAAAGACCTTATGATTATTCATTATAGCGATCAATATACCACCTCAAGTGGATATGATGCTATCACTGTGACAAGAAAATCAAAACAATATCAAAGTATTATAGAAGAACATCTAAAACAAAAAGGTGTTATTAATGCTAGCGAGTATACAGGACAAATCATTAATATGTTTAATGCTATTAATGGAGATTGGCTTTTAAGACTTGTATCAAGTAAGGCTTACTTTGATAAGGAGAAAATAAGTATTCTATCTGCTATTAAACTATCTATGGCCTATTTTAACCACAAAGATATTATATGGGTTCCAATTTCATTAGAAGAGATTTTACGTGTGTCTGGTGGAGCTGGATTAAAGAAAAGTGAAGGTATTTTCTCAGCCAAGAACCTAGGATTTGAAAATGGTGGTGCAACAAGTGATGACATTATGCTAATTGGTTTAGAAAATAGATGTGGAGAATTAATAGTTCATTATTATCCAATAGAAGTTAAGATCGGTATTAATACATCCAACTATATTCAAAAAGCAATTGAACAAGTTAAGACAACGAAGTCCATCTTTATGACAACACTTGATAAAGCGCCAGAAGAAATGGATCTTAAAACTAAAATATATCGTAATTTTATGATGCAGTTAGTTGTTATAAGTATAGAAAAACTTAAACTTTATCAAATATGGGATGATCAGAATTGGGATGTAATTATTGATAGTGATCTCAGAAGAAAATTACTCAATGAAGAATACACTATCTCAACAGAATTAGAAGAACTAATTGGAAAAGGAGCTGTAGTGTCTTTTAAGAAAGATCTTCAATTTAGAAATATTAAGAAGGAAGAAGATGTAACGATCCTTGAGTTTACAGAAGAAGATGGCATTAACTATATGACAAGAGGCATTAGTAGTATTATGGATCAACTGATGAATGCATCTAATGATATTAAAAAAGATCAGTTATTGGCTAATACCTATATACCAGGAGCAAATACACCTAAAGATGAAGAAGATAGTACAGAGAAGTATGGGAAAGGCATTGGAGAAAGTGAAGAGACAACCACTTATGGTGATGAAGAAAAAATAGAACCTGCATCAGATCCAGAGGCAGTCCCTAATAGGCCAATGGAAATATTATTTGGTACAAATCAAAGTAATAATCAACCTGTTATGTGGTATCCAAATGATACAGATAAAGTATTCCATACTAATACAGGAATTATAGGAACAATGGGAACGGGAAAAACCCAATTTACTAAATCACTGATTACCCAGTTGCATAGACAAAGTAAATATAATCTAGAAGGCAAAGATATTGGTATTTTAATCTTTGACTACAAAGGGGATTACAATAAAGAAAAAATAGACTTTATCAAAGCAACTAATGCAAAGGTATATGATTTATATCATTTACCTTACAATCCACTAGCTCTTGTAAAAACAGCTCATCCAAAGCCTATGTTACCTCTTCATACAGGCAATACTTTAAAAGAAACATTGACAAAGGGATTTGGATTAGGGGTTGTTCAATCAAACTTATTAAAAGACCTCATCATGGATGCCTATGAAGGAAAAGGAATTGCTAAGAATGACTCATCTACATGGGATAAAACACCTCCAACACTTCAGGATGTTTATAACAGATATATTGATCGTGAAGATGTCAAGCAAGATAGCTTATATGCAGCATTTAGTAATCTAATAGACTTTGAAATCTTTGAACCAGATGCGACAAAAACCTATCCACTATTTGATTTATTAGATGGTGTTACAGTTATTAATCTAGCAGGTTATGATGAAAGTGTTCAAAACTTAGTTGTGGCAATCACATTAGATCTATTCTATTCTCAGATGCAATCACTAGGGCATAGCAAGATTGATAAGAATATTAGACAGCTGAACAAACTTATTTTAGTAGATGAAGCAGATAATTTCCTAAGCAAAGACTTTAATGCACTTAAGAAGATTTTAAAGGAAGGTAGAGAGTTTGGTGTGGGAACCATCCTTTCAACCCAATTATTAAGTCATTTCTCTACTGCAGATAATGATTACGCGAATTATATCCTAACGTGGGTAGTGCATAATGTAGCGGATTTAAATACTAAAGATGTTAAATATATCTTTAATACTCATACGAAACAACAGGAAGATGAGTTGTATAATAAGATTAAGAGTTTAGAGAAGCACTATAGTTTAGTAAAGATGGGCGATAGTGATCGGGCACTTCATGTAAGGGATAAGGCGTTTTGGGAGTTGGATAAATAGGGTTGAAAAAGTAACTAGAAAGTAGAAGTTAATCTAGTTACTTTTATTTAAAATTAAGCACATATATGTAGGGAATATAGTATATTAATATAAATTTTTGAAGGGAGAAAAATGTATATGGAACCCATAGATTTTTTTACGGCTAAAGAGAGAAATATCCTTTCATTATTCACAAGTGAGGATAGGGTATTTAGAGTACCAGATTATCAAAGAAATTTTGCTTGGACAGAAGATGAATTGGAACAATTTTGGTTAGATTTTAAACAGACAGTTAATAACACATATGATAGTAACTATGTGGTTAAAAGAGACGCTCAACCACACTTTTTTGGGACGATATTATTAATTGAGGGTGATAATTGTTTTGAGGTTACAGATGGACAACAGCGTATGACTGTAAGTACCATTTTTTTAAAAGGTATTTTAGATATATCGCAAAGATTAGAAAACTATATGCAAAAATCTGGAATTCACTCATATATTGTACCGTTGATAGAAAAAAATAGATATGGTGAACCGTATCAACCACGATTATCATTAGATTCAACTATAGATGAAATGTATAGAAATTATATTTTAAAGAGTCAATCAAAACAAGAAAGAGAACAATATTTACATATAAATCCCATTCAAAATAGTAATTCATCTAAGGAAAGGCTTAGATATGCATATGAGTACTTATCTAGTAAACTAGAAGAGGATTTTCCTGAAACATTAGAACAAGAAGAAATACATAAGAAGTTATATGCATATATGACTGTATTTTCAAGATACTTTATGTTGCTAGAAATTACTGTAACAAAAAAAGAAACAGCATATACTATATTTGGAACAATTAATGCAAGAGGAAAGGATTTAACTGATTCAGATATAATAAAAAATGAAATATTTAAAGCGGTGGATGAAGAAAAAAGACATGAAATTAAAGCAAAATGGGATTATATTATTGATACAATTGAAACAGAAGATTTAACAGATTACTTAAGATTTCAATATGCTTCATGTAATGGATCAGTAAAAAAAATAGATTTATTTAGGGTAATCACTAAATTACTTAGTCAAAATGATCCAATGTTATACCTTGATCAATTAAAGGTAGAGGCTGAATGGTATGCTAGAATTAACTTAATAGGTACAAATTATTGGAGTGATGATATAATTTCTAAGTTAAAGGCATTTAAACAGTTAGATATTTCACATTCGCTGCCATTATTGCTAGCAAGTGCAGTTTTATTTAATACTGAGAGTGAACAGTTTAATAGACTAGTTAATGCTACTTTGGTATTTTGCTTTAGATATTTTACAATGGGAAAGAACTCAGTTGAAAATTTAGAAAGAGAAATTGGAAAGATGTCAAAGGACTTAAGAAGAGGAGCAGCGAATATAGATCAAACTATTATGTACATGAAAACCTTAACAAACGATACAAAGTTTTATACAGACTTCAGTACATTTAGTACGAAAAGTAGTAATATAGCATTTTATATTTTATGTGAACTAGAAAAGAAAAAAAGATCAGGAGTCATACCTCTTCCACATAGTCCTGGGCAGCATGTAGAACATATAATGCCACAAAAGCCATCATCTTCAAATGCTAGACAAAATGAATGGGGACATGTTAGAAATAATCCCGAATATAGAGAGTTTGTAAATAGATTAGGAAATCTTTTGATTTTGGAAAGTGACTTAAATAAGAGGGTAAGTAACAAGGAGTTTATAGCTAAAAAAATAATATACTTAGAATCAGGTTTAGCATACCCTAATGAGATAGCAGCTATCCATAGCATATGGGATTTTGGATCTATTACGCGACGTCAAAATGATATGGCTATAGAGGCACTAGAAATATGGAAGTATATTTAAGATAAAATAAATTGCATTAAGAAATAAAATATAATACTACTGGATTAAATAAATGATAATAGTTGAAGCCAGTAATACACTTATTAGTATAATGAATAAAATATAGTTTAATAATGGATACCATTTGGTTTTAACAGAATGGTGTCTTTTTTTTAGGTGTCATCTTTTGAACCGCTTACATATTAAAACACCTTTTTTATTAAAAGTGTAGAATTTTATATAGAAAAATAGTAAAATAGTTAAATATATTAAAATTAAGAATATTTAGAAAAGAGGAAAGGTATGACGATAGTTCAAGCTATTATTAAAGTTTTAGAGGAGTCTAATGAGAGTTTGTCAAGTGCAGAGATTTATAAGAAGATAATAGAAAGATCTTTATATGAATTTGGAGCAAAAAACCCTCAAGGTATTGTAAATAGTACTATTAGAAAACATACAGTAGAAATAGAGTTTTCTACAGCTAGTCCGATAAAATATTTTAGGGTCTTTGATAAGAGAAAAGGGAAAACAACATTTATACTAAAAGATAAGGTGTGTGAAGAAAATTTTAATGATGCTGAGGTAAACAGAAAAAATAGTATAGGCAGTGATATTTTGCCAGAAGAGGAATTACAAATTTCATATAATAAACATAAGCAACATATTCAAGAAGAGTTGTTAGGTAAAATATTAGAAGTAAATCCTGTATTTTTTGAGCATTTAGTTATGGAGCTACTAATAAAAATGGGATACGGAGGAAGTGATCCAAAAGCAGGACTTGTAACGCCACCAACAAATGATGGTGGGATAGATGGTATTATTAATGAAGATAAATTAGGACTAGATAAAATTTATATCCAAGCGAAGAGATATGCAAGAGATAATAAAGTTGATAGGACCAAATTGCAACAATTTGTTGGGGCGATGGAAAATGTACAAAAAGGTGTATTTATTACAACTTCTGATTTTAGTGAAGGAGCTAGAAAGTATGTTGACAAAAGTCAAAAAAGCATTATGTTAATCAATGGTGAAGACTTAACAAAACTTATGGTAGACTATCAGGTTGGAATATTTGAAGTAGCTACATTTTCAACCTATAAGATTGATTTTGACTATTTCAGTGAGTAAATAATTTAAGTTTTAAAAAGTAAAATATGGAGGAACTGTTAATAGTACTATATAAACCAAAAGAGGAGTTATTTAGTAGATAGGAAAACATTAAGTGAATATGTTGCAAAAAGTAGTTCAGAGTTTTTGATTTTCAGAGCCGCATCTTGTACAGTTCATGGAATAGGTAGCCGTGAAATGGAGTTTAGAATGCTATTTCTTAGAGAGTGAGATAGGAAGAGTATATTCTAGGGTCTTAAGTACTTAATGCAGAAAAACTTAGAGAACTACATACATATGAAGAACATGAAAAAAGATATTTCCGAAACAAATTAGAAGATATAAGTTTTTTATTGTTAGAATGGAGTTTGGAATATGGATATGAAGTAAATAAACAGTTAATTATTGAAAGTGTGTACGTATATAAAATCTATACAAATATTAGAAAGGTAAAAGTATTGTGGTGTGCCAAGTACGTAGTGATCATATAGTATACATTATTTAAAAAGAAGTAAGGGTATATAGAAGGAATATCAAGAATATATGGTCCAGAGGCTCCTAGCAACAAAAGGTAAAAACGATAAAAAATAGATAAAAAGAAGAGATAAGATAAAAAATGGGGGATAATAAATGAGTCTTGGAGAAATGGAAGATAAAATAAATGCTAATCCAACAAAGAAATTTTTTATTTCTATGTTGACTAGAGATATTGATATTGAACCAGCTATAGTTGAATTGGTTGATAATTCATTAGATGGAGCAAAAAGATTTAGGTCATCAGCAACAAATCAATTTCAAGTCAAAATTATGTTTGATAAGGATCAATTTTCTATTTCAGATACTTGTGGAGGTATAAGTATACAAGAAGCACGTGACTACTGCTTTAGATTTGGAAGATCTGATGGGACAGAAGGAGAAGATACTTATAAAGATGTTGAGGGTGTGGGAGTTTTTGGCATAGGAATGAAAAGAGCATTGTTTAGACTTGGGAAAAGGTTCTATATAAAATCAGTTACAAAGACAGAGCATTTTGTGATTAATGTTGATGTTGATGAATGGTTAAAGGATACAGGCCCAGATTGGAACTTTAAATTTGAAGAAACTCAGCGAGGTGAGAACAATGAAGATACAGAATGTGGAACACAGATTATAGTTACTAATTTATATACGAGCATTAGTAATTCGTTTATGAATCCATATTTTAAAAATAATTTTATGGAATACCTTAGAAGACGTAGTACTAAATTAAAAGAATTATTAACTGTTATGACAGTAAATGGGGATAATATTGAATATATTGATGAAAAGATTATATATACTAATGAGTTTAAGCCCAAAGTAAGGAATATAGATATTGATAATGTTCATATAAAAATCATTGCTGCATGCGCCCAAATGGGGAATCCCAAAAAATCAGGTTGGTATATTTTTTGTAATGGGAGAATGATTTTATATGCAGACCAGAGTGAGACAACAGGATGGGGAACTGATTCTGTGCCAACTCATCATCCTTCTCATGCAGCATTTAGAGGATATGTATTTTTCCAATCAAATGATTTAGAAAAATTACCGTGGAATACGACTAAGACTGGTATAGATATGTCATCTAAGTATTACCGTGCTGCCCTTTTAGAAATGAAAAATGCGACTAAAGAATTTATTGAGTTTAGAAATGGGTTAGATGACATAATTAATTCAAATGAGGGGCTTACAATAGAAGGTATTTTTAATTGTCCAGAAATATCTATCTTTGATACTAAGGTAGTAAGTATGACAGAGGAGGATTATCTATATGTTTTTCCAAGAAATTTTCCTATCCCTGGGAAACCGATGACTACTGTTAGTTATAAAATTGAAAAGCAGAGAGCTGAAAAAGCAAAAACTTATTTTGGTGCTAATAATAATATGAAGATGGGATTAATGACATTTGAGTATTTTTACGAAAGAGAGATAGAAGAAGATGAGTAGAAGCGGAGATGTAATTAACTATTCACTACGACCAAGAAAGAATATAGAGAGGAAAATATTGTGTGATATTATTCGATCCATGTCATACTTTGGAAGGTTAGATGAATATAGATATCTTGGATTTGGGTCGTTTTATTACCAGGATTTTATTATGTTTCATAAAGAGTTTTCAATTAAGGAAGCTATTAGCTTTGAAAAAGACAATAGGGGATATTTGAAGAATAATGATGCACTTGACCAAGTTTTAAAATATCTTAAAAATAGATGGATAGATTTTATAGAACCATATTATTTAGATGAAATTGATTCAGTTGTTATAGATATTAAAAATGGCAGTGCTAGTAAAGAAGATGTAATAGAAAGTGGGCAACTACATAAATTAACTGAGAATATTGCTAATAGTATTACTGAGGAAATTCGGAGTATAGATGTTAGGAAATTTGAACTTAATATGCAAAAACTTGAAATATTTGATTTTTCTTTTGTTAGACTAGCAAATAGCATTAGTTTGCCTTTGAAAGAAGTAGTATTTTTAGAGTTATCAAATATGATAAGTAATATTGATGAGTTGCAGTCAATTAAAGATGAGATTGCTACTTCTGAAGAAAAAGATAATAGGGATTTTAATGATAAAAAAGGAACTATTATTAGCGAGATAATTAAGATGTTAACAGAAATTGCTACCAATAGATATCTTTATAATAAGCCATATGGATTTATTAAACTTAGCTTTGGTGAAATGCAGAATGCATTAAATTGTATAAATTGGAATAAAGGTTTAAAAAACATTATTTGGTTAGATTATGATGATTTCTTGGATAATTCAATGTTAGATTGCTTAGAGAAGGTTGTAGTAAAATCTTCCAAAGGAAGTTTAATAATTTTCTCTTCTAGTATAGGAAATAATGCTGATGAAAGATATACAAAGTTAAAAGAAAATTTCCAAGAAACACATAGAATAGGGAAAAAAATTGAAAAGAAAATGTGTGATAATAAAGAAATCTTTAAGACTGTATATAACATAGTAAATAATGTTGTTAGAGCGGCAATAAGTGAAAAGAATAATTACGTCCCAGATGAATCACCTCAATTTATTTATAACCAAGTGTTGAATTGCCAGTATACAGATGGAACTGTTATGTATACATATGCTATTTTCATTTCAGATAATGAGGATAATACTGATGATCAAAGGTATCCAATTAACATATTAAAACAATATGAATGGTATACGCCAGGAGAAGAAAAGTTTGTTATCGATATGCCAGTATTAACAGGAAAAGAAATTAATTTAATTAATTGCTTTTTGCCAGATAATAATATTGAAGCTATTAAAAAACATTTACCATATGTTCCTGAGGCAGAAATAAAAAAGTATTTAAAAATATATAAGTACTACCCGTATTATTTTGATGCTGCATACTGTGTCTAAGGAAAGGGTAACAGATGATGAGTTTTAGGGGGATGTTATCTTGGACTGGCTAAGTCACCAGACCAAAATAACGTTTTCCTATTACAAAATTAATTATATGTTATCAGTCTATCTAGAAGCAAAATAAAATACTTATACGTATTCATTAGAAAAGATAAAGCTTGAATGGTACTTGTGAAGATAGTTTATAAATGAAAAACAAAAAGTGATAAAAGAGAAAGATATTAAAAAAGTGTAAGTATTAAATGTAGTCAAGCATGCAATAGATAAGATTATCAATCAGAGAAATTTAGCTCATAGATATAGATGAAGTATCTTTTTGCTTATATTGTCCAAGCATTAAAGCAGTTGATCAATTATTTATAGTGTATATAAATTTATATATTCATTTAGTAGGGAGATAAAATCATTAATCTTTATTGCTAAAGAAGAAACAGATATACGTAAAACAGAATCTGTATAATCCTCAAATCCCATAGCTTTTAGTACATAAGAAGGTTCACCAATAGCACAAGCTGAACCTGTAGATAATGCAACCTTATCACAATAATTTGATAAGAACATCTCATTATTAATCCCGTGAATTGCAAAGGAAAGTATTCCAGGAACCTTATGTTCTAAGCTACCAAAGAACTTCACTTGTTCAGGAAAAGTATTATTTAATGCATCAATAAATTCAAGTTCTAGTGCTCTTAAGGCACTAGGCATAGAGAAGATGTGATCCTTAGCAAGCTCACAGGCTTTAGCAAGTCCTGCAATGTTATGCATAGACTGTGTGCCAGAACGTAATTTAAATTCTTGGTCTCCGCCATGAAGTAATGGAGTTAATTTATGGCGAACTCCATATACATTATTTCCCACATAAAGTGCTCCCACACCTTTAGGTCCGTGGATTTTATGTCCGGAGAAAGTAAGGAAATCTACATTTTTATAATCAGTACTTAAATTAATATCCACTTTTCCCACAGCTTGTGTAGCATCTGTGTGGAATAAAACGTTATTTTCTTTGCAAATTGTGGATAGAACTTCAATATCATTTAAACTACCAACCTCATTATTGGCAAAAAAGATGCTAACTAAGTTAGTATCTTCTTTTATGGCAGCTACTAAGTCATCAGGGTTAATCGTACACTTTTCTGAGACAGGTAAATAAGTAACTTCAGTCCCTAAGGATTCTAGAAATCGCATAGTTTCTAATACAGATTTATGTTCTGCATTAGTAGTAATAAAATGTCTCTTTTCTGGATAAGCATAGAAGCAGCCCATGATCACATGGTTATTGCCTTCTGTTGCACCTGCATTAAAAATAATATTAGAGGGATCACAGCTAAATAGATTAGCTGTGGTTTCTCTATATTTTTTTAAGCGCGCTTGGGCAGATAGTGCTTCTGGATAAAATTTTGAGGAAGGATTGCCATAGTGTTGTAATTCTTCTACCATTGCATCAATAACTTCTGGAGCTACAGGTGTTGTTGATGCATTATCAAGATAAATCATTAGATATGCCCCCCATCTTGAGTTCTGGCTAAATTAATAAGAAATTTATCTTTATTACCTGTTAAGTCATAATTATTTTTGAGTAATTCTACCCCTCGTTCAATATGTGCCTTGATATAAGTTGGGAAGTATTCTTCATCTGTTAATGGCTTTTTAGCATTTTGGATGATAATAGCTTTAAAGATACTATCATACCGACCTGTTAAAATCTGACGATTAAATTCTTGTCCAGTACTATCTTTCACTTTGTCTAGATCAACAGGAGTATCTTGTAGAACAGATAGGCTTATAGCATAGCGACATAAGATGTTAGGTGTAATATTCGTTTTACTGTGTAATTCAGTAAGTGTACGCTGACACTTAGCTGAGGTTTTTAATCTAAAGATCATAGTTAATACTCCTTAATTTAATGGCATTCTGATGTGAGAAACATTTCTGTTGACTGAATCATAATCAATCTTATAGTAGCTGCTAAGCATTGGTTTCAGTAACTCAAAGTATTGTTCATCAATTTCTGTGTCAGTTGCTAAGATAATCACTTGTTCACCACATTCTTTAATGAAAGAATTTACAATATGGGTTTTATGCATATGATCAAGACGCCCTAGTAATGTATCAAATACTAATGGTACTTTATATTTAGACATTGAGATAATACCAAATAGAATAGATAAAATATAGATCTGTTTTTCGCCAGCAGAGAGATTTTCTTTAGGAAGCTTGCCCCCTAAAGGATTAAATAACATAATCTCTCCAGTTTCCTCATCTACTCTAATTTCTTTAATAAAGTCATCTTTTCTAATAAGGGAGTCGAACATTGTAGCAACTCTATTTTCAAATTCTTTTTGCTTATAAATTTTAGTTTTTGTGCAGTATGCATCGAGTACTTGTTCTACTTTGTCAATGACACTACCTAAGTTTTCTTCTTTACGAATAGCTTTAAGTTCTTGAGCTAATTTACGTAATTCTTCTTCTAGTTCATGCTTTCTTTTTTGAAGAACAGTCACATGTTCTTGCATAGTCTGTAGGTCTTGTTTAGCCATACCGATTTGGTCACTAACAGTAGAGATAGAGATCATATATTCTTGTAAATCTTCGTTAGCTGATTCCTCCAGAGCTTTATTAGCATTTCTAATAGAGGTATTGATCTGTTCAATTTGGTCTGCACAGTCTTCAAAATCTTTAAAGGACCAGTCTTTAACAAGTGTCCATACTTGCTCGAGTTCTAATTCCTCTTTACTAGAAAAGTCATAGATCATTTCAGAGGTTGAGTTGGCATCAACAAAGGTATTAATTTTAGAAATAAAGAAGTTAACTTGATCACTAGATAGTTCTTGATTAAGATAATTGATTAAAGCTGTAGAATTTAAGCATTCACTTAAAACAGAAAGATTTTTAGAAGAGTTTTCTTGTTTAACTACATCTAAAATCTCTTTTATTTGTGGGTTGAGCATAATGAATGGAAGATATTCTAAAAGCTCTTTGTAGCGTACTTCGTAGTCTGACTTTTGATGTTCAAGGTCAGTAATTTGTTGTTTTAAACGTTGTTGTTCATGAGAGTTAAGCCCACCTAATGCTTCAAATTCTTCTTTAATCATATGGAAATTATTATTAAGTGTATCAAGTTCGAGGGTCTTGTTTTTGATGTACTCTGCATAGGAGGAAAGTTCGGATTCTACCTGTTCTAGTGCATCCTCAGCTGCATTTTGTGCTAGTTCATGTTCATTAAGTTCCTTAGTAACTCGACTTAGAGAACGGTATTGTTTAAGGTCTTTTTTTAGATTTAAAAAGAGATTAAGATTATAAACATGATTCAGCATATCTGTTAAATCTTCTTTGAGCATAAACATATCATTAATCTTTTCACCATCAAAGAAGAAAAGTTCAAGAAGTGTTTTAGGTACGTTTCTATGGATGTAGTCTAATAAAATAGGAAAATCATCGCTAGAAACTTGTTGGCTATTCATATATAAAGAAG
This sequence comes from Cellulosilyticum sp. WCF-2, assembly GCF_003990395.1. Lineage (NCBI taxonomy): Bacteria > Bacillati > Bacillota > Clostridia > Lachnospirales > Cellulosilyticaceae > Cellulosilyticum > Cellulosilyticum sp. WCF-2. The sequence continues at coordinate 980,777 of NZ_CP034675.1, forward strand.
TTGTTTCTTTTAAAGTTTTACCAGAGGGTTTCCATGAACGTGTTATTTTAAATTCTTTTAGTTCTGTTTCGTGGAACATATTAAAGTCAATTCCTATTTCAAAGTCAGTAGACTGATCATGTAAAGCAAAGGCATTAAGATTGGCTTTAATATAGGAAAGATATTGATTGTTTTCTGTAGTAGTAGAACCGAACATCTTAGGACCATAAATAGAAAACTTTACGATATTAAGGAGAGTGGTCTTACCAGAACCATTTCGTCCACTTACTAAGATGACGTTCTTATCATCAGTTACGCTAAAGTCATATTCATATTTACCATTGTAGATTCCAAAGTTATTAATATATATTTTATTCAGTCTCATCTTGATTTTCGTCTCCCATTAGTTCTTGTAAGATTTCTTCGTGAACCCAGTCTTGACGAAGAATAGAATCGATATCTTTCATAAGCCCTTTACGTAGTTTAATGTCCAAGAATTTATCTTCTACTTGTAAGAGTTTTTTGATGACATTAGAAGGTAGGTCGTGTTCCTCACAAAGAGATTCCAGTAGATGGAGTTCATCACTGCGAAGTAGAGGTTCTTGTAAGTTTGGAACAGGTAGATCTTGGCCAGTTACTTCTTTATAGATGCGTGGAAGAGAATCTTCCCAATCTCCATCTTTTACCCAGTGCTCACGAATAAGACGAAGTTCAGCAGGTTGAATAAGATGTACATATTCCTGTTTAGGTAAATCAAAAACAGAAGCAGGGCGATCCACAAGCATTTTATTATAGTCAATTTCTGTTTGTAAGAGTTCCCTAAGCATTTCTTGACGTCCCCAAAGATTAAAAGGACCTAATCCTTGTTTCTTCTTATTATCAGCTGTATTTAAGAAGTACATAGAACCATTCATACGCCAACGTTGACGATATTTTTCATTTTCACGAATACTATACAGCCAGTTGCGATATTTGAGAAGTGGTTGGAGTTCTTCATAACCATTTTGAATAAATCCTGTAAGAGATTTATCTTGAGTAACCACTGTACAAATCCAACATCCAAAACGAGATTGACCACAACTAGGCGCATCTACATCACGTTGGATAGGGCATTCAGATTCATCACTAGCATCTCTATATAGGCTTAAAAGTGCCTTGTTATCACCATTCCAAGGATTTGGAATTTGTGGGTGGTTTAGATAAGTCCAAATGTCAGACAAAGAAAAGTTTTCAATAGGTGCATAAACATAGGCCTTAGGATTGCTAGTATGCATTTTTAGGATCTTACCTTCAATGGTTTTAGCATCAATACTTTGTTGTCTCGATTGACTTTCTGCACGACGCACACCAAGAACAACAACAACTTCATCATGTTTAGTGGTTTGTTCATCAATAAAGGCATCAATAGGATTGATTTTAAGACGAGCAGTACACCATCTAAATTTTTGACGTGGACTAGGATAGCCCTTACCAATTAATAGAGTCCAGAAGGTATCAGCTTCTTTTGGTGTAACCAAGTGACTTGAAATGATATCTTCTAGTCCATCGCGTTTAGCTGCTTCATTAATACTATTAAGATTATTAAGAAGGTAGTTAAGGATTAAAGGGTTTTCAACCATTGTATCTGATGAAACGACATAGATTTTCTTTGTACGTTGCTCTTTAGGAAGTTCTTTAATGGCGTTATATACAAGTTGTAAGGTGGCTGTTGAGTCTTTACCACCACTATATCCTAAAATCCATGGACGCTGATCGTTTAGATAAACTTTTTGAATTTCTTCTTTTTTATTTTGCAATACTGCTTTTATACCAAATTGTTTAATTAAGCCATCATTCATTGTTTTCCTCCAAGTATGTTTGTTCAATTGCTTGTTCTTGTTTAGTTAGGCTTAGCCCTAATAGTGTTTTAATTCTAATACAAGTCAGGTTAATGCACTTTGTATTTCTTAAAATACGACCACCTTGTCCAATTACACGACCATGCCATTCAGTTAAGTTATTTCGTTTCCAATCAATAGTGTTTAAATCCTTAAATATACAAGAAAAATCTTTAAGGTTATTTTGAAGAAGGTAATTACCAATGATCCCAAAGGCTTCTAAGACTGTTCCATAAGAGATAATATATTCTTCACGCATGGTATATGGAGTAAGTGATTTATTAAATACTAGTTGCCATTCTTCTATATGATCGGTTAGATAGGTCCAATAACCAGTAATAAAACTATCTATAGATGTTTTAAAGTGAGGATCTTCATAGGATGAATTAGCAATAATACGTTGGTTTGCCTTATAGAAATTACTAATTGTAAAGAGTTTATTTGAAAACTTAGGTAAAGTAGATTTTTCTAGGTCTGTAAATTCATAGAGATATGGATTATTAAATATGATTTCTTTAGTAATTGTTGAAATGGGATCTCTATGATCAAAGGTAATGCTAATAGATTTTGATACATTAATAGCATGTTTATTTAGATCTGAAAAAATTTGTTGGCTTCGTTTTAAGCCTTCATCAATAAAAAGAACGATAGAGATAGTCTCATTTTCTAAAGAACTATCTGCTTTTAGCGCCTGATCAAGGGCGTGTTTACGATGTTGACCATCATTGATCAAGAGGCGACTATCCATGTCAATCTTAAGTGTTCCAATAGAGTGAAACGGTTCTCCGTTAAAAGGAATGAACTCATATTGTCCATCCATAGAGGCAGTTAATGATGAAAAAACATAATCATTTCTATTTTGAAGGATATAATCCGATATTTCAGGGATACGTTGCTTATTAAGCGTACGTTGTGAACGAGCCTCAGGGGAGAGGTCTTCGTCATTAAAGATAAATAATTTAGGTAAAACTTTAAGTGGGCACATAATAACAAAATAATCTCTACCTGCTTGATTTCCTTTTACAGCAGGGAAAGAATAACAAAATGTTAGCGACATAATTCACCTCTTTTACGTACGTAATATAAAAATATTATATGTGTATGGTGGAGGTTTTGCAAGTTGATATCTTATTAAAGAAAAAAATGTAGATTATATGATAATGTTATATAATATTATTAACAAGGGGTGATGTAGAATGAGGGAAGATAAAAATATTCGAGATGAGTTAAGTAAAATTATATTTAATAAAAGAACGCAATCTTTATACCCACACATAGTAATTGATATCATTTTTAATGAGATAGAAATAAAGCAAGAGGATATAAGGATAAGTAGGGATGATTTGTTTTTTAGGTTCTATCTAGTGGCTAAAAAATGGGTGAAAACATACAAATTGAATCTAGCGGAAAATTCTATGGTTAATCAGATTATAGAAAAAGAGGTAACGCAGGCTAATAGTATAGAGAAGATAAATCATTCACGAATAGGAGACCGGGTTATTAAAAATGTAGTCAGTGGTAAAAAATTATTTCTTTACAGTTCTGATAGAGAACAAGTAGTTATAGATAAAAAAGTAGTAAAGGAGATTAAAAAAGATTTAGCCTATTGGAGACAAGAAAACTTAATTGCGGCAAAACAGCTATGTCTTAAATATAATGAGGGTAAAGAAGATAAGGTTGACGAGATTTTTAAGGATATGACAAGGATAGAAGTATTACATAAGAACAGTAAATTTACTAATCCTGTTTCGTAAGTTACGTTAGTAGGTGAAAAACTTATCAGATTAGGACCTTTTAATATAAGCATTTTATTATACTAATAGAAATCTAGAATAAAAATGATAAAAGCTAAAAACTATATCGTTATATTTGAGATAAAAGGAGGCTAATGATGACACGTTATGAGGAATATTTAGAAAGAAATATGAAAGAGAGTACCTTTAAAGGAGTTAGTATTCCATCAAGAAAAGCATTACAACCCCATCCAAAAACAGATGCTTTAATACAGAAATATAATAACTATGAAGTTTCAGATGAGGATTTAGAAAGGCATTATAATACATTTTATATGTTAGAAGAAGTGGATGGTGATTTTTAGTAGATTGTTTTCCGTTTCGGGAAAAGAACAAATGAAAACATATGAAGCGTAAGGTAGAACCATAAGAAATCTATATTGGGAGTGTAATTCTAGTAAAAAGGAGCACGGAAATGATAGTGAGTGTGAGTAGACGTACAGACATACCAGCATTCTATAGTGAATGGTTCTATAATAGGCTAAAAGTAGGTTACGTATATGTCATGAATCCCTTTAACAGAAAGCAGATTAGTCGCATTAATTTAACGCCACAAACTATAGATTGTTTTGTTTTTTGGACAAAAGATCCTAAACCAATGCTGATAAGATTAGATGAACTAAAGGGTTACTCCTACTATTTTCAATTCACATTAACAGCTTATAGGAATGATGTTGAGAAGAACGTTAGGAAGAAAAATGATATTATTAAAACGTTTATAGATTTATCAAATCGCATTGGGAAAGAAAAGGTAGTTTGGCGATACGATCCTATTTTTATAAATGATTATTATACTGAAGCTTATCATTATGAATGGTTTAAGAAATTATGTATAAAATTACAGGGGTGTACGGAGAAATGTGTTATTAGTTTTTTGGATTTATATGCTAAAACACAACATAATACAAAGTTACTGAAGATAAAAATATTAACTGAAGAAGACACCACACGTATTGCTAAGAACTTAGTTGATATTGGAAGTAAATTTCATATTACTTTAGAAACGTGCTCTGAGAAAATAGATTTATCTGAATGTGGCATTCATAGAAGTAAATGTATAGATGATAAGCTAATTCAGCAAATAATAGGTTCAAAAGTGAGCGTTAAAAAAGATAATACACAAAGAGAAGAGTGCGGGTGCGTTAAGAGTATCGATATTGGTCAATATAATACTTGTCAGCATTTTTGCGCTTATTGTTATGCTAATTTTAATGATATACAAGTAAAACAAAATTGTGAGATATATGATCCTGAGTCACCCATTTTAATGTACAGACTACACGGTGATGAGAAGATTACAGAGAGGCTCATGCCCTACAATTTGTGAAAGACAAATAGAACAGTTAACTTTAATCTAGGATAAATACACATATGAGGAAATGAACGGAGGAATTATGCAAGGATATAACTGCATTATTGTTTATAACCAATATAAAGATAAATTATTGTTTTGTAAAAGAAGAAAAGATCCTTATAAAGGCTTATATAATTTTGTCGGTGGCAAAATCGAGTCGGAAGAAGATGGGTTTATTTCAGCATATCGTGAACTAGAAGAAGAAACAGGTATTAGTAAAGGGCAGATTCAGTTATTTCATATGATGGATTTTACCTACTACAATCAAGATTGTTATGTAGAAGTATATGTGGGGCAATTAGCAAAAGAAGTGGATTTAAAAGAAGAGATCCATCCACTTTATTGGCTTGATATGAATGAGAATTTCTTTGATATAAATCGTTTCGCGGGAGAAGGAAATATTGGACATATGATAGAACAAGCAAGGCAGTTTGGTTTTGGGAAAACAGAATAAGTTAACTGTGAAAAACTTCATTGTAATATTGATGATATATTCGGAGACTCATAATAAAGTAGTATGGGGAATACAAAATAGGAGTTTTAGACTTTAAAGGAGGAACACATGATGTTCGAGCAAAAAGTAAAGAAAGATAAGAAAGCAAAACGATTTAAGGTAGTCAGTGAAGAAGCATTTGGATTTAGTGGTGTAACTACTATTCTTCTTGACCAAGAAACAGGAGTCAACTATTTAGTAATTTCAGGTACAGCAGGTGAGGGTATAACACCACTTTTAGATGCTGAAGGTAAGGTGGTTATAACACCAGTTGTACAGGAGTAGGCATGACTTATACCAAAGAGGGCTATTTCTAAAGCTAGCAAATGCTAATTTTAGAAATGGCCTTTATATATATAAGCTACTACAATGAATATAAAAAAAGAGAACGTTATGGGGAAAAAATATATTGAATGTACGAACAATGTATTGCAAACGTAAATATAATGTATTAAAATTAACTATAATAAAGTAGGAGGTGGTTTTATGGCACAAACAACTTTGAGTGTACGCATGGATGAGAATGTTAAAAAGCAATTTGACGCATTTTGCAATGCTGTAGGTATGAATACATCTGTTGCTATTAATTTATTTGTGAAAACTGTTATTAGAGAAAATAGAATACCATTTGAAATCGGGTTAGGAAATGATCCTTTTTATTCAGAGGTTAACCAAAATCGTCTTATAGAGGCCGCAAAGCGTGTAGAAACAGGTGCGGGAGTAGTTCATGACTTAATTGAGGTTGATGATGATTAAAATATGGGATGAAGAGGCTTGGGAAGACTATTTATATTGGCAAACTCAAGATAAGAAAACACTAAAAAGAATTAATCAGCTCATAAAAGATATAGATCGTAATAAGTACGAAGGAATAGGAAAGCCAGAGCCGTTAAGAGGCAATCTTAGTGGATATTGGAGCAGACGAATTGATGAATGTAATAGAATAGTTTATAAAATAGCCGATAATAAACTTATCATCATACAATGTGGATCACATTATAGGGATAGATAATTTTATTAGGTAAAAAGTGATAGCCGAGTATAGTGAATACAGGGTTATCACTTTTTTTGTTTTAAAATAGGAGGGAATAGCCTTTTTATATATAAGCTGCTACAATAAATATAAAAAGAGAACGTTATGGGAGAAGAAAGCTAATGAAAAAAACTGAAGTAGTTGCAGCTATTATTATGTATGAGGATAAAATTTTATGTATGCAGCGTAACAAGGGAAAGTATGAGTATATGTCTTATAAATACGAGTTTCCAGGTGGAAAGATAGAACCAGGAGAAACCAGAGCTCAGGCGCTTCAAAGGGAGTTAATAGAGGAAATGGATTTAGAAGTAGACATAAGGGAAGAAGATTATTACATGAGCGTAGAGCATATGTATCCTGACTTTGCTCTTACCATGCATAGTTTTATTTGCCGCGTAGAAAGTCAGACCTTTGTAAGAAAAGAGCATGTAGATCATAAGTGGCTTACAAGAAAGGAGCTGATGACCTTAGACTGGGCGCCAGCAGATCTACCTATTGTTAAGCGTTTACAGGGGGATTGTGAATGAACTTCATAGAGGAATTAAAGAAAGGCTTGCACACAGGGTTTATTAATTTTCAAAAAGCTTCATTAGAAGACTATCAGCCTAGTTTACTAATTAATGATAGACAAGAAGAGAAAAGAGTATTAACCACGCTTATTAAAGAGTTAAATGAATGTGATGCCTTTTATTTCTCTGTGGCGTTTATCACCAATAGTGGCATTGCTTCTATTATTAATGTTTTAAAAGAACTTGAGGAGAGAGGGATAAAGGGAAAGATTATTGCTTCACAGTATCAGAACTTTACTCAGCCTCAGGCACTTAGACGTTTAAAGGCTCTTTCTAATATAGAGCTTAAAATAGTGACAGAAGATAATTTTCATGCCAAGAGTTATATTTTTAGAAAAGGAACTAGATTTACCTTAATCATTGGTAGTAGCAATCTGACTCAAAATGCCCTGAGCTACAATAAGGAATGGAATCTAAAGGTATCGTCGGCGGAGGATGGAGACCTTTTGAAATATACCATGAAGGAGTTTAATCGTACCTTTGAGTCCGCTATACCAGTTACTGATCAGTGGCTTGCAGACTATGAAATTCTTTATAAGGACCAGTACAAAGCTAGCAGACAAGTGGTTTATGATGTACAGACCACTAAAACTATTTTGCCGAATAAAATGCAGTTAGAAGCGCTAGAAGCCCTTGATAAACTAAGAAGCGAAGGTAAGGATAAGGCCCTTTTAATATCAGCGACAGGAACAGGGAAAACCTATTTTTCTGCTTTTGATGCCAAAAGGGTGAATCCTAAAAGGCTTTTATTTGTGGTACACAGGGAAAATATCACAAGAGCTTCTCTAAGGAGTTATAAAAGAATATTTGGCAGAGATGTCACCATGGGGATACTGAGTGGTAATAATAAGGATTATGAAGCTAGATTTTTATTTTCTACGATTCAAACCTTATCTAAGGATTATATTCTAGAGCAGTTTAAGCCGGATCATTTTGATTATATCGTCATTGATGAAGTTCACCGCTCGGGTTCTAGTAGTTATGAAAAGATTTTAAATTACTTTAAGCCAAAGTTTTTGCTAGGCATGTCAGCTACGCCAGAACGAACAGATGGCTATGATATTTATAAAACCTTTGATTACAACATTGCTTATGAAATCAGATTAAATAAAGCCTTAGAGGAGCAAATGTTATGTCCTTTCCATTATTATGGGGTAAGTGAGCTTGAAATAGATGGACAGGTCATCGATGAAAAAACAGCCTTTAATCATTTGGTTTGCGATGAACGGGTAGAGCGTATTATAGATAAAGCCAAATTATATGGCTGCGATTATGGTAGGATAAAAGGTCTCGTTTTTTGCAGCGGTGTTAAAGAAGCTCAGCAGCTGTCAGAGCAGTTTAACCGTAGAGGCTATCGAACTGTTGCCTTAGATGGTAGTAGTAGCGAAAATGAAAGAGAAGAAGATATTGAAAGGCTGGAAAAGGATGCACCAGAGGGGGATTACTTAGATTACATCTTTACAGTAGATATTTTTAATGAAGGCGTAGATATTCCTTCTATTAATCAAATTATCATGCTGCGTCCGACTCAGTCCTCTATTGTATTTGTGCAGCAATTAGGGCGTGGGCTTAGAAAAAGTGAAGGTAAAGAATATGTAGTGGTCATTGACTTTATCGGCAACTATGCCAATAACTTTTTAGTCCCTATTGCGTTATATGGCGATCGTTCTTTTAATAAAGACCAACTTAGAAAGCTGATGAGTAATGGTAGTTGTAGTATACCAGGAGTTTCTACGGTGAATTTTGACCGTATTACGAAAGAACGTATTTATGAAGCTATTAATAAGTCGAATATGGCTACTAAGAAAGCATTAGTAGAAGAGTATAAACTACTGAAATTCAAAATAGGCAGGGTGCCAATGATGATGGATTTTATCATTCATGGAAGCCGTGATCCCTTTGCTTTTGTCGAGTATTCAGGCTCATATTATCAGTTTGTAGCTAGTGTTGAACAGACTTTAGAGTCTAGTTTATCATCAGTGGAAAGGGCTCACCTAGAATTCTACTCCAAGGAATTAGGAAGTGGTAAGCGTATAGAGGAGCTTATGCTACTTGATGTACTCATCAGAGAAGGGGAGTTAGCAAGTAGTCATTTAAGGCAGCTGATCAAAGAAGCTTATGGCTATGACATGTCACGGGCAACTATAGAATCTAGTGTACATTATTTAAATGGTGACTTTTTTAAGAAACAGGACCAAGAAAAGTATGGTAAGCCGCAGAGTATTTTAGTGGAAAATGAAAGTTTTAAGATGACGGAGGGCTTAAAAAGTGATCTTAAGAATCCTGATTTTAAAACCTATCTTTTAGACCTTATCGCTTATGGAATCGATAGATTTAATAAGGCCTATACCCTAGAAGCTTATGAAAAAGGTTTTATAAGATATCAAAAGTATTCTAGAAAGGATGTTTGCCGTATTTTAAATTGGGAAAGTGATGAGTCTTCTACCATGTATGGTTATCGAATCAAGTATAATACTTGCCCTATTTTTGTAACCTATCATAAACAAGATGATATTAGTGAAAGTACAAAATACGAGGATTGTTTCATTAATAAAAAGCAGTTTAGCTGGATGACCAGGAGTGGTGTAACCACTGAGTCTAGGGAAACCATTGCTATTAGAGATCATGACAAAACCGGTCTTCGTATAGCTTTGTTTGTTAAAAAGAGTGATGGGGAAGGTTCTGATTTCTACTATATGGGAGATGTAGAACCTATGGCAATTTCTCAAACAACTATTAAGAATGATAAGGGTGAAGACAAGCCAATCGTTAATATTCTTTTTGATATGGCACATAGTGTACCAGACCATCTATATGATTATTTAACACAGTAGATAATAGGAAAGTACCCAGAGCTATCATAGTTCATTTCATTTATGGGAAGACTATGAAAAGGAATAGATCTCATATGTAAAGCCACAGAGCTTTCAAGTGAGCAGATAGAAGAGATTAAGAAGCAAGTAGAGCAGGAAAACTAAAAACATAACAAAGTGCTAATCATGTATAAGGGATACAGGGTTAGCACTTTATTTTTATTAAAGGTTAAAATGGCTCTAGGGAATTGGATTTTTCCGAACATATAAAGGAGTAAATAAGATCGTTTGATGAAAGTATGAGGGGGAAATTCAGATGTCAGAGCTTATTACTGTAGAAAAACTTAATAGTGTTGCCTTTTACCAGATTCCACAGGCATTTTATTATCATCCTAAGTATGCAGACATGAGTGGTAGTGCTCGGGAGACATATGCTATTTTACGTAATTTATTAGGCTTATCTGTAAAGAGTGGCTGGGTGAATGAGAAGGGAGAAATCTTTGTAAAGATTAGTAGAGAGAGACTAATGAGCCGTTTAGGGATTAAGAAGGACAAGATGAGTAGTGTCTTTAAAGAACTAAGGGAGCTAGAGCTGATTATGGAAAAACGCATAGGCTGTAATAAGTGCAATGAAATCTATATTTATAATGCCAAGGAATTAAATGAACATTATTTAGAAAGTGATTTATTAGAAGAGGTAAGTGAGGACAAAAGTGAAGGTGGAGGAAGTGGAACTCCTTTTGGAAGGCGAGAAAATAGCATTACTAAGGAAGCTAAAACCGAAGTCCAGATAGCGGAAAAACCGACACATAATAAGAATACTTTTATTAAAAATCATGATGATAAGACTAAAGCTACACTACTACCAGTAGTAAAAGAGGCGGTTTTAGCCAAGGAGAATTTGGTAGATGGGGAAATCCTCAGTGAATTTCATCGTTCTTTTGGCATGGGCAAAGTGTCTATGAAAGCCCAAGAAGTGCTTCGTATGTTCCTCAATCGTTTTGAACGCTCTGTGGTGCTTTATGCCTTTGAGCTAGCTGGTGCTAAGAATAAATCCTTTGACTATGCCCAAGGAATTTTGCGCAGATGGTGGCAAGTAGAAGCCTTTAATTTTGATGAAGTATTTGCTTATGAGGAGCGTTATAGTAGTGGGGTGTAGCCATAGAGAAGCAGCATTATTAAACTAAGAGTTTAATGAAACCTATTTGCCTACTGATTAAAATAGACTTATGAGTAAGTCAGGTATAGAACGTGTAATGGCGTAGGGAGGGTGTTATATGGAACAGATGTTAGTGACCAAAGGATTAAATGAACTAAAATTGTTAGATAGTCGCATTTACCGCAAGATCAATGAAGGGGAATTCGTAGGGGCTGCAAAGGTATCCGTGCCTAATGTAAAGGGGAAGATTAGCAAAGAGGCATTTAAAGTTAATGCCAAAGCAGATTACCAATCTATTACGGACCTCATTAAAAGAAGAAATGCTATTAAGGCAGCTATTATCGTTTCTAATGCAACGACAATGGTAGATATCGCTGGAAAGCAGATGACAGTGGCAGAGGCTATTGATAAGAAAAGTAGCATTGAATATGAGAAAGCTTTATTAGAACAGCTGAGTACACAATTTTTAGTGGCATTAAAGAAGGTTACCGCAGAAAATGAAAAGGTAGATGAAAGTATAGAACAACTACTTAATACAGCCTATGGTAAGGAAGGAAAAGAAAAGATTACTGAAGCCAGTCATCATGCCATAGCAGAGCCATACCGAGCTGCCAATGAATATGGACTTGTAGATGCACTAGAAATACAGGTACTGATTAAAAGAATGAAAGATGATATCCAAAGCTTTGAGTCGGAAGTGGATACAGCACTCCAAATTTCCAATAGTACGACTATGATAGAAATGAGTAGTTAATAGCGTATAGTGCAGTTACATGTAAATCCTAAATTAAGTCCCCTTCCATCAAGGGTGATGATGGAGATTAGCTCTAAAATAGGAGTATTCTGATCAAATAAATGTTGAATGCTTAATTTTTAGGAGTTAATGCTCAATCTTTAATATTCTTTTGATTGAATGCTAAGGTATGAGGCGTCAATGATTGATAAAATCCGTGACAAAGGTTTTGTCAGGCTGACTTATTACTGCTGGATTTTTCCCATGGCTATGTAGCTGCAATATATAATGTAAAGGCTTGTAATGCGTTTAGAGATAATATATAATGAATTATCTAAATTATTAGGAGGTAGCAGATGAATATATTCCCAGTCATTGATTTAGAAGCTACAGGAGCTAATATTTTACGCCTTAGAAAGCAAAAAGGATTATCTGTAAAGGAATTACAAGCTTATTTTGGGTTTGAATGTCCTCAGGCTATTTATAAGTGGCAGTGGGGGCAGAGTTTACCATCAGTAGACAATTTATTTGCACTTAGTAAATTATTTAATACATCAATAGATGAGATCTTGGTTGAATGCACACATCACCAAGATCTTTTGCCTTTTAGGGTGAAGTGTATAGGGAGATATGTCAAATTTTTAGTTAAGAGGGAAAGAAACTAAAAGCTCTTGACACAGACACCGTGTCGTACTTTATGATAAGGTTAAGGAAAAGGAAAGGAGATTACATCATGGAGCTACAAAAAGCAAGTCAAGTATCCAAGGATTACGGAATTTCTACAAGAATGCTACGTTATTACGAGCAGGTGGGATTAATAAAGAGCCTGCGGCAAGAAGATTATGCTTATCGGGTTTATGACGAAAGCGCTGTAAGTCGTTTACGGCAAATAATAGTCCTACGTAAGCTACGTGTTCCCGTAAAGCAAATCATAAGCATACTTAATAATGCCGATGCAGTTGAGATTGTAGAAATTTTTAGGCAGAATATAAGTCAGCTTGATAAGGAAATCACAGCGCTTTCCACCGTTAAATCCATATTAATGCGCTTTGCAGAGGAAATTAACGAAAAAGCCGATGTCAATTTAAAATTAATCGGCGACGAAGCTTTGTTTTCTATTATAGATACGCTTTCTTTTCCTAATAATCAAATTAAGGAAAACAAGGAGGAATTGTCAATGGAAGAATTAAACAATGCCAGTGAAACGCTTAATAAAATGATGGACAAGGACGTGCGTATTATATTTCTGCCGCCGATGACTGTAGCAGCTTATTGTGCTAGGGGCGAAGGATGCGAGGGAAAGGCCAATGATGTAATCAATAAGTTCGTAATGGAAGCAGGTCTGACAAAAATCAAACCGGATTTACGTCAGTTTGGATTTGACTGTTCTGATGGGGCAGTAGGTGTAGGGGAGCCGTCGAAGGCTTATGAAATATGGGTTTCTATTCCTGATGACATGGAAGTGCCAGGGCACCTTATAAAACGGAAGTTCAATGGTGGTATGTACGCTGCACATGTATTAAGGACATGGGACTTTCAGGATTGGCGTCTTTTGAAGGAATGGGTAGATTCAAGCGACAAATACGATAATGCATGGGGAGAGCCCAGATGGACACCAGACGAAACTGGTTCAGGACAAGGATTTGAAGAGCAGTTGAATTACTGGGGTAATGCTAACCGCGGATTTAGAATGGAAGATATGCAGCTAGACTTGTTGTTTCCGATTAGGGAAAAATAAATAAGATGTACATATAAGAAAGAGGTTCACAATGGAAGATATTAAAATGGACTCAACTCTATCATTTGGTGGTTACAACTGGCGTGTACTTGACATACAAGACAATGTGGCATTGCTTATAACCGAAGATATTATAGAACAACGTGCTTACCATGACGCTTATAAAGAGATAACATGGGCTGACTGCTCGTTAAGAAAGTATCTTAACGGTGAGTTCTATGACAAATTCAGCGAAGCTGATAAGTCAAGAATAATATCGGTGTTAAATAAAAATCTTGATAACCAGTGGTATGGTTCAAAGGGTGGAGTAGACACAAAGGACAGTATATTTTTATTAAGCGTTGAGGAAGTGTGCAAATATTTCGGTGATAGCCGTTCAAAACTATATAACCGAGGAAAAAATCAAAGATATTGGTTTGAAAGAAAAGATGAAAATAACAATAAGCGAATAGCAAGGTTTGAGGGTGAGACATGGGGGAGTTGGTGGTGGCTCAGGTCACCTGGTCGTGTTAGTGTAAAAGCTGTATATATTCATGGTGATGGTAATATAGGGATCCAAGGTAATAATATATTGAAAGGCAATATCAGTGATGGCAAATGTACAGGCGGCGTCCGTCCTGCTTTGTGGTTAAAGCTGTAAGCCTAATCATACTTAATAAGCATACTGGATAGTTCCTTCCCTTTCCTAAACTATAAGGGGTGCAGGGGAAGTATTCCTTGCCATATTCAGACCAGCTATGAAGTGTAAATAGGTTTATTAAAAAAAGTTTATAGCTGAAAAAAGGAAACTATTGCCATTAGAGAACATGATAAAACAGGCCTTCGTATAGTTGTTTGTTAAAAAGAGTGATGGGAAAGGCTCTGATTTTTACTATATGGGAGATGTAGAACCCCTGGCTATTACTCAGACAACCATTAAAAATGATAAGGGCGAGGACAAGCCAATCGTTAATATTCTTTTTGATATGGCACATAGTGTACCAAACCACCTATATGATTATTTAACACAGTAGATAGTAGGAAAGTATCAAGAGCTATCATAGTTCATTTCATTTATGGGAAGACTATGAAAAGGAATAGATCTCATATGTGAAGCCACAGAGCTTTCAAGTGAGCAGATAGAAGAGATTAAGAAGCAAGTAGAGCAGGAAAACTAAAAACATAACAAAGTGCTAATCACGTATAAGGGATACAGGGTTAGCGCTTTATTTTTATAGTCTAGGAAAGTTCTGTCTTTGTATAAAAATAGAATTTTCCTAGACTATAAGGGGTGCAGGGAAAGTATTCCCTGCCGTATTCAGGAGAGTGCTCAGCTGACATGCTTTTTTGTCAGCGCCGAAGGAAACCTAGGGTTCCCTAGCGGAAGAAATGTGGGCGCTAGTCCACTTTCTTGTCAAAGGTTAAAATAGCTCTAGGGAATTGGATTTTTCCGAACATATAAAGGAGTAAATAAGATCGTTTGATGAAAGTATGAGGGGGAAATTCAGATGTCAGAGCTTATTACTGTAGAAAAACTTAACAGTGTTGCCTTTTACCAGATTCCACAGGCCTTTTATTATCATCCTAAGTATGCAGGTATGAGTGAGAGTGCTAGAGAGACTTATGCTATTTTGCGTAATTTATTAGGTGAGCATTATCTAGAAAGTGATTTATTAGAAGAGGTAAGTGAGGATAAAAGTGAAGGTGGGAGCAGTGGAACTTCTTTTGGAAAGCGAGAAAATAGAATTGCTGAAGAAGATAAAACAGAAGTCCAGGTAGCGGAAAAGCCGACACATAATAAGAATACTTTTATTAAAAATCATGAAGATAAGGCTAAAGCTACACTACTACCAGTAGTAAGTGAGGTTGTTTTAGCGGAGGGGAATTTGATAGATAGGGAAGTACTGAGTGAATTTCATCGTTCTTTTGGCATGGGCAAAGTGTCTATGAAAGCCCAAGAAGTGATTCGTATGTTCCTCAATCGTTTTGAGCACTCTGTGGTGCTTTATGCTTTTGAGCTAGCTGGTGTTAAGAATAAATCCTTTGACTATGCCCAAGGAATTTTGCGCAAATGGTGGCAAGCAGAAGCCTTTAGTTTTGATGAAGTATTTGCTTATGAGGAGCGTTATAGTAGTGGCGTGTAGCCATAGAAAAGTAGCATTTTTAAACTAAGAGTTTCATGATATAGCCCTACAAAGGCATCTTGAGGAGTTTTGTAGAAAAGAAAATAATAGTTATTGTATATTTAATCTAATAAGATTTTATTTAAAATTTAAAATAATTAGAAGAGAATTATATGTTTAAGGAAATGAATGAAAGCCAGTTATTACAAGTTAATGGTGGTGGGGTACCGACGATAGTTAAAAAGGTTGGAGGATTTTTATTGGGGAAAATAGCGACTGTGGTAGTGAAAGAGGCTGCAGAGGCAGTGAGCAATTATGTTGCTACTCTACCAAGACCTTCAGAGCCTACACCATCTAGACCAGAAAATTGGATAGATAGTTTTTAAGGAGTAATTATTATTTATAGTAGCAAAGTCTTAACTTGTTAGCATATAAATATTGTTTATAATCTTTATATACATGATAAGTTAAGAGTAGCTACTTTATTGTACATATTAAAGTATTATTGAGAGGTAAAAGTATGCATCATAAAGAAAATGAAACAATTAATAGCATGAAAAGATTACATAGTTTTAAAGTTATAATTTTTATGTTTATGATGCAATGGCTACTACTTGTAGTTATATCTATGATGAGTGGGATAATCTTTCCTAGTACACAAATTCAACAAATCATACTACCAATTAAGCGTTTTGATGTAGAAAAGATTTGTGGAAGATGGACATTACTGGTTGTAGGGATTATGTTTCCAATAATACGGACTATTCTTGGTATTTATATTCCAATAGAATTTATGTCAAAAATAAAATTCATAAGAGAAAATACCATTGCAGTACCTATTTTATGTGGCATTATATGGGGAATTCATATAGACTTGCTACTATTGGAGAAAATATATATTACAGGATTATGGTTAATTTATATTTATTCATATGTAAGTGGTAGAGGTAATAAAAGGAATGCCATATGTTTAACTATAATGATTCAAGCAGTATATAATCTTGTGATATATTCTATTGTATAAGTGATGCAGGAACTGTTCTAACTCAGTAATAGATATTTGTCATTGCTCCATCGTAAGAGCGACAGTAAAAGGTAGGAGACTTAAAGGCAAAATAGCCTTTAAGTCTCCTACCTTTTTATTTTGTAAAAAACTAAAAATAATTTTAGGGAGTCACCTCCCCCACTACATATATAGAAGTGAATAAGTAGTAAAGGAGGTGAGAATCATGGCGATTACAGCAGATGTTAAAAATGTCAAAGTAGTACTTAATCTAGCAAAGGGCAGTCAAACTATTTCTGATTGTAGCAAAACGGCTACAGCTGAAGGGCTTTATAGCGTAGGTACAGCAGTAGCAGCTTTACTTCAGGAAGAGCTAGAAGCAGTAACGAAGGTAGAGGAAACTTCTCTTATTGAAGAGTAATCCTAAACCTCATTTTTAAAGAAAGGAGGAAACACTCATGGCAGAAATTACAAAGAAAAACCTTGTACTTACTTTTGGCACAGGTGCTGGTAAAGAAGTAAAAATAACCATCGCTAAACCAAAAGAAGGTCTTGCAAGTGGTGAAATTTCTTCAGCAATGACAGATATTATTGCTGCAAATGCTTTAGGTGAGGACAGTTTAGTAGCTACTAAGGTAAGCGCTAAATATGTGGTTCAGCAAACTGAAGCAATCACACTTGGATAGTTAGATGCAAAGGGCTACTTTTAACACTAGCAAGGGCTAATGTTAAAAGTAGCCTTTTTGTGTAGTCAGCAAGAAAAATTGATGTTAAAGGTCTGATTGAATATATTTTTCTAATTAAAAGTATATTTAGAAAATAATAAGATAGTAATAAGAAAATACAAATATAGGGGGAAGCATATGCAAAAAGATGGGGTGTAGATGAGTGGATAATTGATTGTGACAATGACGGAACTATCTACTGCTTTATGATTAGATTTGTTTATTATATTACTCAGGTAGGTTATAATGTAAGTGCTTCAAAAGATGACGTCTAAATGTTATTCAGACATCTAAATGTGTATTTCGTCTTAAAATATGAAAAAGAGAATTTAAGTAGGTATAATGAATATAAGTAATTAAAATCCTAAAAAAGAAGATGGGTGATGCACATTGAGGTTTGAGATTGTTCCTCAAAATCTAAATGCGATAACAACAGATTTAAAGGAAATAGAACAGTGTTTACAGCAGCTCTATGAAGAGGCTGACTCAATAAGCAAAAAAATAGCTTATCAGGAATTTGGCATAGAAGATATTAAAAGTACCCTTGAAGCCAATACAAAAAAGATACTAACGTTGGCGGATGATACTAGGGGCTTTAATGGAGGATTTGTATCTGTTATTAATTTGTATAACAAAACAGAAAATAAAATAGTAAGTAATATGAATGTTACAGATAAAAAAGAGGAGGGGGAGTCACAGAATAGTGCGCCTAATGGAGAAGAGGCACAAGAGCCGGGAGGTTCTAAGAAAGTTTCCTATGCAGAAGGTGAAATGATTATTGGGGCAGGGAGCATAGCAGGTATCCCTTATAGTTCCAAGATATCTGGGGATTTGTTTTCAGCTTCATATGACACTAAAGTAACAACAGGGGTAACCTATAAGCCTGATAGCAATGGCAAGTATGTTTTAGATACAGTAGGAGCACAAGCTAGCATTTCTGGTGAAGCTCATATAGCAAGTGGTAAGCTCAAGCAGAGTGTGGGATGTTTTACTAATGAAATGTCTGCAACTGTTGGTGAAGTTGGTGCAGTTGGAGCTATAGGAGCCAATCTTTATAAAGATGGCAAGTTAAGTCCTCAAGTATATGCAAAAGTTCAAGCATCTGCGGTAGCAGCAAAAGGTAGTGTTTCAAATAGTATAGGTTCAGACAATAATAACATACATACCAAAGCTTCTGGTGAATTAGGAACAGCAAAGGCAAGTGCAGAAGTCGCTGCAGGGAAAATAACAGTTAAGGATAGTGAAGGAAATACCACAACAGCCTATGGTGCTACTGCAACAGCAGGCGCAGAAGCTTATGCTGCTACAGGGAAGGTATCTGGTGGGGTTGAAATTCTAGGTATACAATTTGATGTTGGTGTAACGGGCAAAGCTGGAGGAGCAGGGGCTAAGGCAAGTGCCACTGCTACAACCGGAGGTGTTAAGGGTTCCGTTGGTGCAGGGTTAGGAGTAGGATTAGGACTGGATATCTCTATAGACTGGAGTAATTTTAAATTAGGCTGGTAAAGATTAAAAATAATCTATTTAGGAGGAAATAAAATGTATAAAGACTTATTACCAATTGGCTCAGTAGTACTTCTTAAGGGCGGCCAAAAAAAGCTTATGGTAGTTGGAAGAGTTGTTTGTAAGGAAGATGATAACAAGATATATGATTATATAGGATGTTTATATCCACAGGGAATATTGACTACTTCTGAGCTGTATTTTTTTAATACAGAAAGTATAGAAAATGTATTTTTCATTGGTTTCCAAGATACAGAGGAAATGAGCTTTAAAGGATTTTTAGAAAATCTGGGTGAATTAGAAGTGGTGAATGGACAAATCGTACCAAAGGAGAGATAAATGTTGACGGCCAAAAGTATAATGTATCTAATAAACGTAGTAATTGTCTTAGTGGGTGTGATTTTCACAGTCGTTTCCATAGGTGTTAATCATGGAAACAAAAAGAAAGTCCAAAGGTGTAAAGTTTTAACTAAAGGACGCGTGGTAGATATGCAAAGAGAAGCATCTACATCTAATACAGATGGTGTTGCTACATTTTCCTGGTATCCAGTTTATGAATACACAGCTGATGAACACATCATTAGGAAAAGAAGTTCTTTTGGACAAGCAAAGCAAGCCTTTTATCCTGGAGAAGAAGTTGAAATTTATTATAACGCCAATGATTATAATGAGTTTTATGTGCCTAAAGAGCATACAGGAAAACTTATTATGGCTTTTCAAATCATAGGAGCCGTGCTTCTTATCATAGGTGTCATACTATTTTTTGTAATAAAGCTATTGTAATAGAGATTTCTTGGGAGAGAATGTGAAAATAAAAGCTACTTTTAACACAGGTCATACTGGGTGTTAAAAGTAGCTTTTATAGTATACTTTAATGTTCAATTAGTTTATTTTTATAAGCTTCGTAGGAAGGATCAGAAGGGGTGATAATCTTAATCTCTTTATAGTATTCTCCTAAATCTGAAACCACAAGGCAGTTAAATGTCTCAGAGATAAATCTAAGAGGGACAAATAACCTACCTGACTTATAGCTTACAGGAACATCTAGTGTTTGTTCTACACCATTAACGGTTACTGCTCGATTATCTTGCTTTGCAATGATGACATTAGATTCATCTTCACTCACAATAGTAACGGTTTTGGTGGCTGTATCCCAGTTGACCTTGCACTTTAGTCCTTCTGCTACGATGCGTACAGGTACTAAGGTCCTACCATTTTGGACATAAGGTGGAACGCTGACATCTTGATAAACAGCATCTACTGTAATGTTAATAATATTAGGAACTGCCTTCATATTATAGATTTGATACTTTTGATAGGCCTCATCATTATTATCTGCCATAGCTGGAAATACTAAGCTAGTGGATAAACCTAACAGGGCGATACCTTTTAAAATAGAACGTGATATTTTCATTTTTTATTCCTCCATTCATATGACTCCATTCATTATAGCTTTTTTTAAAGTTAATATATGATTTATAGGACCAAATGCATAGTTAGATGTTTGAATAGTATATTTTTGGGATTATTCAATTGAAAGAGTCTTTTTGGTTGTTAATATTTTTGTTGTTAATATTAAAAAAATAAATGAATAAACAAGACAAAATAAACTAATATAAACAATATTCTATAAAATCTATAGATAGTGAAAATAAAAAGTATTATAATACAAGCAATGGGTTTAATGATCCAAAAAAGTTTTGTAAAAGGAATTGTAAATGAATAAAGTGAAAATTATTGCTATTGTTACCTGTAATAAGGGAAATGTTAGGAGAAATAATCAAGACAACTTTTTACTAAATGGTGCGCATCATATAGGTAAGCTTACAGAGGATGTAGACTATAGATTAGAAAGTAAAGATAAATTTCAAATGTATGCTGTGTTTGACGGCATGGGCGGAGAATGCTACGGAGATGAGGCAGCGTTAATCAGTAATCAGGTAGCGGAATACTATAGGAAAAACTTGAAAGACAAAGAGATAAAGACCGCCAGTAGATATTTGGAGCTGTATTTTAAAGATGCCAATAGTAAAATATGTGAGATGATGGATGAAAAGAAAGTGAGTGCTAGCGGCTCAACTGCGGCGGTTATATGGTTTTATAAAGATTTGTTTTATGGGGCCAATGTAGGAGATAGTCGCATTTACTTATTCAGGGACAATAGATTAGAGCAGTTATCTATAGATCATACAGAACAGGCCTTAATGGAGAAGCTTCATCTGAATAAAGGGCAAAGTGGGCAAAATTCAGGCCTTACACAATACCTAGGGATAAGACCGGAGGAGATGGTAATAGAGCCTTATTATTTCAAATTAAAACCAAAGAATAAAGATATTTTATTACTTTGTAGTGATGGACTCACAGGATGTTTAGATAATGAAGCTATAGGCCAAGTGCTAGCAAGTAGTAAAAGTACAGAGATAGCCATGGGACGCTTGTTAGAACAGGCTCTAAAGGCTAAAGGAAAAGATAATATCACAATAATGCTATTAGAAGTAAGAAAAGGCTGGTTGAGTAGTATTGGTCAATTGTAAAAAAGCAGGAGGGGAATATGAACGAGCAGTATAAGAAGTATGAACCTTTATTTGGGGATTGGAAAATTAGTAGACTTATCGGTAAAGGTAGTTTTGGAGAGGTTTATGAGATTGAGAGAACTAATTTTGGAACCACTTATAAAGCCGCCTTAAAGATAATTGTTATTCCTGTAGATGAGACAGAACTCCAGGAACTCATGTCTAGTGGTATGAGTGTTGCGGAAACAAAGCAGTATATTAAACAATCTGCACAAGATATCATGAGTGAATTCGTCCTAATGTCCAAATTAAAAGGAAATACTAATATTGTAAGTTATGAAGATCATCAGGTTATAGAGCATGAAGATAAATTAGGCTGGGATATTATGATGAAGATGGAATTATTAGAACCTATTAATAAGTATATTAAGAAAAATGGTTTTACTAAGAAAAATCTTATCAAATTAGGAATAGATATCTGTACGGCCCTAGAATTATGTGAGAAGCACAATATAGTACATAGAGATATAAAGCCAGAGAACATCTTTGTATCACCTAATGGCGATTTTAAACTAGGTGATTTTGGCATTGCTAGAAGTATTGAAAAGGCCACATTAGGATTATCTAAAAAAGGGACCTATACTTATATGGCGCCAGAGGTCTATAAGGGGGAAAATTACACCACCACAGTAGACATCTATTCTCTAGGAATCGTCATGTATAAATTTATGAATTGTAACCGTATACCTTTCATGCCACCATATCCTATACCTATTGTTTATACAGATAGAGAAAATGCCCTTGCTAAGAGGATCAGAGGAGAGAAGCTCCCTATACCAGAGGGTGTAAAGTCAGGGAAGCTATTGGAGATTGTAAGAAAGGCATGTCAATTTAATTCTGAGGAAAGGTATCAGGATGCTACCCAGATGAAGGCGGAACTAATGAAGCTTCTTGAGACAGAGGAAGATACCATCATCTTGGCACCAGCTACAGAGGAACCACCATTAAATAATAGGAACTGGAGCAGAATGGAAGAGGCATTAGGGGAAGAAGGACAAGAGGAGGTTCAAGAGGAAGAGATTGAGAAAACTGTTCTGATTGATAAAGAAGAACTACCTGTAGTGACACCCGTTCAGTTACCTAAGGCGCCGACTAAGGACAAACGAAGAGGCGTTATAATAGGTGGTTTAGTAATAGCAGTATTAGGTATAGTTAGCACCATCTATGTCCTATTTAGTAATGATCATACGCCAAAGATAGAGGAAGCCGATACCCAAGCTTATATAGAGCAGCAAAAGGGAGAATATAAAGAGTCAGAGCCTGCTGAGAAAGTAGAACCAAAAGAAACAACTACTCAAGAGAAGGCAGCAGAAGGAATAAAACCAGAAGCAGTGGAGGTAGAAGAGAACAAACCAGAAGAAGTAAAAAACGAAGAAGTAAAAGCAGAACCAGAACAAACACCACTAGAAGAAAGTAAGCCTGTCCAAGAGAAGCCAACACCAACACCAACACCAAAACCAACACCAAA
This sequence comes from Cellulosilyticum sp. WCF-2, assembly GCF_003990395.1. Classification (NCBI taxonomy): domain Bacteria; kingdom Bacillati; phylum Bacillota; class Clostridia; order Lachnospirales; family Cellulosilyticaceae; genus Cellulosilyticum; species Cellulosilyticum sp. WCF-2. The sequence goes on from NZ_CP034675.1 coordinate 1,003,692, forward strand.
ACCAACACCAAAGCCAACACCAAAGCCAACGGCAACCCCTAAAGTTGGAACTCAAACATCGGTTAAAAATCCAAATAAAGAAGAAGCACCTAAACAAGAAATACCTGTACAGCCAACGCCAACGCCAAATACACCACCAGAAATCTATACAGAGTTTGAGTAGGTGTTCGAGGAGGAATATATGAAAAGGTTATTAAAAGTAGGTTTATTAATATTTTTACTGACAATACTAGGCATCACTAGCTTTGCAGCTTCACAGCCCAAGGTAATCGTCAATGGAGAAACATTAGAGCTAGAGGAAAAGCTTATTATGAAAGATGGGTCCATTTACATCTATTTAGGAGATATAGCAAAAGCTCTCAATTTTGAAATCAAATGGGCTGCTGATAAAAAGGCAATTAATTTAAAAAATGAGAATATGATTATAGGAATTGAGGCCAATAATCAGTGGTATTCCAAGAAGACTAAGAATGGTACTATGACGACTTTGAAATTTGATGCTAATTCGGTGCCAAGGTTAATAGATGGAAAGCTCTATGTGCCTATTGGTAATTTTACAATAGTAGCGGGTGGTAAAGTAGGCTGGGATGGAGAAAAAAATATTTATAGTATTATTCATGATGCGCAGCTTAACTATATACAAAGTAGTACGGTAAGTGTCTATGCAGGAATGGGCAAAAAGGGTAACCAAGATGGCACTTTAAGACAAAGTCAGTTTAAATATGCACAAAGTATCTATACCACTAAGGATAAGACGACTTATGTAGCAGATTCTGGAATACTTAGAAAGATAAGTGGAGATGCAGTAGAAACCTTACAGATGCAACCAAAGAACATAAAGCTAGCAGCACTAAAGGGACTTGATAATGAAGTTTATGCATTAAGTACTAAGTACACAAGTGCTAAAAAAGAAGAGCAATATGGCATCTTTAAAATAGAAGGTAATAACCTAAAGGAAATACATACACAAAATGCAAAGCAAGCTAAAATCATAGACTTTGACGTAGCCTCTACTAGTACCATGTGTATCCTCAAAGAGGATATTACTACAGGTGAAAAGTATATAGAGATGATTAATTTAAGCAAGGATACTAAACCCGTCAAAGTAGAAGTGAAGGAAGCCTTTACTTGTTTAGCAGCAGATGGTGACAGAGTGTACCTAAGCAGTAAGAATGGAAGTATCTATTATTATGATATAAAAATGAAGACAATGATTGTAGTAGCAGGAAAAAATAATGTACATCAGTTTAGAGATGGTGAAGAGGAGTTATTCTGCCAACCACGAAAACTTAAATATTATAAGGGAAGCTTGTACGTATTAGACTATAACGTTCTTCGAAAAGCTTCTGTAAGTGCAACAGGTGTAGTAGGTTCATGGCAGACGATAGCAGGTAAAGCTACAGGGGCAGTTAATCCTAAGATGAGTAGTGGTGCTAGTGAGGAATTATTACTATCCACTGTTAACCCTATGGACTTTTGTATGAGTGATGATGGTATCCTTCTAACAGATGCCACTCAATTTAAAATTATGAGAATCAAATAGGAGGGAACTGTGTTAGGTGATTATAAGATACTCGTTGCTATTGCCATCTTGGTAATAGTGATGATTTGGTTAAAAGTAAAGAAGGCAAAAGATAAAGAACTAAAAATGATTGCAGAAGACAAACTAAGAGATCATGCCCTAAATAGAGCACTTGCCAATGATCTATATGGTGATAAAGAAGCTGGAGAGAATATAGAGAGCTTGCCTTATGAAGTGGACTATAACCAAAGTCAATTAAATAATCGTCAAACAAAGCGAGATAAGATGATGATTCAGATAACAGCATGTTCTGAGTTGTCCAAGAGGAAGTTCATGATAGAGCTTAAAGACGTTATTAAAATAGGGCGTGCCAAAGAAAACACCATTATAATAAAAGATTCCATGGCGTTACCTGTTCATTGCGAGATCTTTAGACATGTAAATGATGTTTATGTAAAGGACTATAGTGGTAATAGAACATTGCTAAGCCGCAAGAAGCAGCAGGTATATGTAGATGAGAAGGGGATTAAAGTGCGAACAGGAGATAAGATTGTAATCGGTAATACAGTTTTAGAAGTGACGATTATGGGTGAGCAGAATACTTAAGAAATAGAGAATATGGAGAGAGAAAATGAGCTTAGTATTATTAGTCTATAGTGAATACGCATTTAAGGAATTTTTGCTACCTTCGCTGGATAATACAGATTATGAATTGGTACTTAAAAAAGATATTTTCTGTATATCTAATAACTTAGAAGTTAAGCTTGAAGTCATGGATAATAGCTGGAGATTTGTAAGGAGCAATGCTTATAGTTTGGTTAAGGAGAGCATAGATTACTTTGGGGAGCAGTTTAAAGACCGAGATGTTCTTAAGATGACAATTGATAATGGCCAGACAATGACCATCATTGTACGTCAGGTAAGCAATTACTTTAGTGTATATGAGAAGTTTGACTTAAAGGGTTACAATCAAGTGACTATAGGGAAGAATAAAGAGAATCTAATCTGCTTTGATGACTTAGGCGTTATTTCACGTAGTCATGCTACTTTGGTGAAGAAGGGGAGTTACTATGTTATAGAAGACCGTAGTGTCAATGGTACCTTCGTGAATCACTTACGGGTACAAGGAAGTAAGCAATTGGCTTTTGGGGATTGTATTGATATATTTGGGCTTAGAATCGTATTTCTAGGTGATCGTCTAGCAATTAATACAAGCCATCCTAACGTTATAGTAGATAGTAAGCTGAGTCACCTAGAGGAAGAGATTGTTGCAGAAGTGGGAGAGGAAGAAGATGAGATAGCGCCTGATAAACAAAAGGTGATTTTTCATAGATCCCCACGTTATATCAGTACATTAGATACAGAACCAGTAGAAATTGAAGTACCGCCAGCACCTAAGCAAATGCAGAAACAACCTTTGGCCATGATTGTTGGTCCATCTATGACTATGGCACTACCTATGTTACTGGGATGTGGTTTAACCATTTATGGTTCTTCGCGTAGTGGGGGTTCTAGTGGGATTTTTATGTACACAGGTCTTGTTACAGCTATATCTTGCGCACTTATTGCAACCATATGGAGTCTTATTAATATTAATTATGCTAAGAAGAAAAATAGAGAAGAAGAGCTACATAGATTTGAGGCATATAGCGAATATCTCATTAAATGTACAGAGACTATCAAAGAGTCTTATGAAAAGAACACCAGGATTTTAAAAGAACGCTATATTGAACCTTCTATATGTTGCCACTATACAGAGGCAACGCCTAAGTTGTGGGAGAGAAACTTTACACATCAAGACTTTTTGACTCAGAGAATAGGAATAGGGGATATACCATTTCAAGTACCTATTATCATTCCTAAAGAACGCTTTACCTTGATTAATGATAGCTTGGCACAGAAGCCAAAGTTTATTAAAGATAACTATGAGATGCTAAAAGAGGTGCCAGTATGCATTGATGTGATGAGCAGGAGTCTCATAGGTATAATTGGTGGCGTGGAAAAGAAGGGGGCTATTCATGTTGTACATACCTTAGCTGCTCAGATAGCTACCAATAACTGTTATACAGATGTAAAAATGATCTTTGTATACAATGGTAGTGAGAATCAGGCTGAGAAGAACTGGAACTTTGCTAAGTGGTTACCTCATGTATGGTCAGAGGATAAACGAAGTAGATTTGTAGCTACTAATAAATCAGAGGCCAGTGATATTTTCTATGAACTCACTAAGATATTAAGGTTTAGGCAAGAAGAGAATGGCTCTTTTAATAGAAAGAGTAAAGCTTATAAACCCCATTATATCTTATTTATAGAATCTCCAGAGTTTCTAGAAGGTGAGCTCATCGCTAAGTATATTTTTGACTGTGACAATAACTTGGGGATGTCTACTATCTTATTAGTAGATCATTATGAGCAGCTTCCTAATGCTTGTACCTATGTGATTCAAAACGATGAGGCATTTAAAGGCATCTATGAAATTACAGAGAAACAAGAAGAACGGGTATCGGTGAGATTTGACCAGATTGCCCCAATTGAACTAGAAAGACTAGCTAGGAACCTGGCAAATATAGAAGTAAGTGAAGTAGAAGTGGGTGGTGAGATTCCTAGTGCCTTAAGCTTCTTTGATATGTATCAGATTCAATCTCTAGAGGAACTAGAGGTATTAGAACGTTGGAAGAAAAATCGTACTTATGAAAATATGAGGGCATTAGTAGGACAGAAGTCAGGAGGGAAACCTTGCTACTTAGATGTACATGAGAAGTATCATGGGCCACACGGTCTTGTGGCAGGGACTACAGGTTCAGGTAAGTCTGAAATGTTGCAAACTTATATTTTGTCACTGGCAATTAACTTTAGCCCGGATGATGTAGGCTTCTTTATCATTGACTATAAGGGTGGGGGAATGGCAAATCTCTTTTCTAATTTACCACATCTTATAGGCCAGATTTCTAACCTTTCGGGGAACCAGACAAGAAGAGCTATGGTTTCTATTAAAAGCGAAAATAAGAGAAGGCAGAGAATCTTTAATGAACATGGTGTAAACAATATTAATCTCTATACAAGGCTTTATAAAAATAATGAGGCAACACTACCTGTCCCTCATTTATTCATCATTATAGATGAGTTTGCCGAGCTCAAGAGAGAAGAGCCAGATTTTATGAGAGAACTCATAAGCGTTGCACAAGTAGGGCGAAGCTTAGGGGTACACCTTATCTTAGCAACGCAAAAGCCCAGTGGTACAGTAGATGATAATATCTGGAGTAACTCTAAGTTTAGGCTTTGTTTGCGCGTACAAGATAGACAAGATAGTAATGATATGCTACATAAACCGGATGCGGCGTATATTACCCAAGCTGGACGTTGCTACTTGCAAGTAGGTAATGATGAACTATATGAACTTTTCCAATCTGGTTATAGTGGTGGTACTTATGACGAAGATATGGGAAGTAAGAAGACAGATATAGCCAAGATGATTTCTATTACAGGAAAGGCAGCATTAGTTGGCAGCAAGGTAAAGAGAAAGCAGAAGGAAGAGAAGAAGGTCAAATGGATTATGACCTTATTAACCATTATGAGTGGTATTGCCGATGGGTTAAGGACTTCGTTAAATGAGATAATGGATAACAATCTAGATCAGCTCATAGCACAGATGTATACTAAGCTGCAAGAAGAAAAGATTGATTACCCAGTATCAGAATATAACTCTCAACGATTAATAGGGCTTATTCATTTATTTAGAAGTATGAAGGCAGATGAAGAGATTGATGAAGCAGTTACAAGGCGAATCATTGCCCTTGCTGAGATTAAAAATATTAAGCTACCAGAGATGAAAGAGCCTACTCAGTTAGATGTTGTTATAGATTACTTAAAGCAGACAGCTACTAAAAATGGCTATACACACAATGTACAGCTTTGGCTACCTGTATTACCCCTTAAGCTTTATATGAGTGACCTAGAAAAGTATAAGGAAGAGGCTATAGAAGGTAACAAGTGGAATGGGGAACAGCATAAGTGGAGTCTGCAAGTAGAGATGGGCCTTTGTGATGATCCTGTTAATCAAGCTCAGATGCCATTAAAGGTAGACCTAGCTGAAATCGGTCATCTAGCAATCTGTGGTATTGTGGCCAGTGGTAAGAGTACGTTCTTACAAAGCTTCATTTATCAACTAGTTAATAACTATTCCGCAGAATATATTCATATCTATGGTATTGATTATAGTAGTAAAATGCTAGGAGCCTTTGAGAAGGCACCTCAAGTAGGGGGAATTGTATTTGAAAATGAAGAGAGCCGTTTAGAGAAGCTCTTTAATATGATCATGCAGCTCTTAGAGGAACGTAAGACACTACTTAGAGGAGGAAGCTATAGTCAATATGTGAAGGCAAAGGGGGTTAAGCTTCCAGCTATTATAATTGCATTAGATAATGTGGCTGATTTTAGAAATAAAACGAATAGTAAGTATGACGACCTCTTATTACAGCTATCAAGAGATGGTGTGGGTTATGGTATTTTCTTAGTCCTTACTTCTTCTGGATTTGGTGCTATGGAGATTCCTACTAGAGTAGCAGATAATATTCGTAAGGTGATTAGCTTAGAGATGAATGATAAGTTCCAATATGCAGATGTAATGAGAAATATGCATTTACCTGTATTACCAGAAGTAGGGGTTAAAGGTAGAGGGCTTGCAGAAGTTGGAGAAGACATCCTAGAGTTCCAGACAGCTTTGGCATTACCAGCAGAAGATGATTATAAACGTATGGAGCTTATAGATGCTAGGTGTGTAGAACTAAGAAACGAATGGAAGGGAAAACGTGCAAAGGCAATTCCTGAGATTCCAGAAAAGCCAGTGTGGAAAGAGTTTGCAGCTTTAGAGGATGTACAAAAGATGATAGAGCATCCAGCTTATTTACCTTTAGGCTATGATATGGCAGATGCAAGCATCTATGGCATAGCCTTGAATCATACCTATAGCTACATTATTTCAGGTAAGGCAAGAACCGGTAAGTCTAACTTAATGAAGCTTCTCATGTTAGGGGCTATAAGCAAAGAGGCTCAGCTAGTCATTATAGATTATCAAAAGGAATATGAGTCATTTAAGGTTCAAAGCCCAGAGATGGATTATATTACAACGGATGAAGAGCTATATACCTATTGTCTTAAACTAAAAGATTTATTTATTCCAAGGAACCAAAAGAAGAATCAATGGATAAAAGAAGGGCTAGAAGACGAAGAAATCTTTGAAAAGATGCAAGAAAATCAAAAAATATTTATATTTGTAGCTGATGTAGTGGAATTTATTAAGCGTGTTTATAAACCAAGTGAAGGTGTACAGGATATGAGTGGCTTCTTACAGAACATTACAGACAAGGGTTACTTACATAATGTATTCTGGATATCAGCGTATAACCAAGACCAGTACACAGAAGTTATTGGTAAGCCACTCTATGAGAACCTAGTGAGAGCTAAAGCAGGTATTCACTTAGGTGGTAATGTATCTGCCCAAAGAGTATTCGAATTTAGTTATATGCCGTATATGCAACAAAGCAAAGTGCAGAAGGCTGGTATGGGGATGATACCATCTACCAATGAGGAGGAAAAGACTCAAAAGGTAGTTATTCCAATGGTAAAACTATAGAAGATTTGGGAGAAAAATGAGTATGATTTCTATGGTTGTGTACAACGAAGATAGTGAAGAGATTAAGAAAATGAGAAAAATCATAGGGGATATTATTCCCATCATTAGTGAGGATAAGTGGGATTTACGTTTCTATACAACTTTCGAATCTTTCGCGTGTTATATGGAAAAAAGCAAAGGGATTGATCTTCTTGTCTTTGATATAACAGGGATTGATGCAGTCTCTCAGCTAGAGAGGGTAAGACACCAGCAGAAGGAAGCTGTCTTACTTATTATTGCTAATATGACTATTTCGCCTATGGCGTATATGAAACCAAGTATTAAGGCAACCTCCTTATTATTACGTCCCATAGAAGACAAAAAAATGAATAGGGTACTTAAAGAGTTCTTAGTTGATTTTGTAGAGAAACAAGAAGAGCATAATCCTGAACATGTGTTTCAAATAGAAACAAAGGGTGAGGTTCAGTATATTCCCTATGATAAAATCTATTATTTTGAAGCACGGAAAAGAAAACTCTACTTGCGTACAGTAAGTGAAGAATACGCATTTATTAACACAGTAGATAATCTAGAGCAAATGTTAGGGGAGCAGTTTATACGCTGTCATAGAAGCTTTATTGTTAATTCTAGAAAGATAGTAAGTATTGCCTTAGCAGACAATATCATTAAATTAACGAATGAGTTAGTGGTTCCTTTGTCTAGAGGGTATAGAGGTAATATTAAGAAGAGCATAGGAACGAGGAAATAGTGATGAAAGAGTCAAAATTTATGGTGATTAAAGATGATGAATTTGCTGTGTTATGTGCTTTATATGGTATTACTCATTTCTTTGGTACCTTAGAAATGGGAGCAGCCAAACTCAGTAAACAGGAGATATATGCCTTAGTCTATCAGCTTTACAAAAAGGATTTATTAGTATATGACAATGACAAAATAGTATTAACACCTAGCATTAAAATGATAGGTGAGGGCATTAAACGTGCCACAAGACTACTGAGTCTTGTCAATCCCGTTACTTCAGAAAATCATTCTTTTTATTATACCCCACATGCAGATTGGTGTATCAACTTACAAAAGGGGTGGGAAGATCCTAATAGTATTAGACTAAGATGTATAGATAAAGAAGAGGTTATTCTAGTTGGAGAAGAGGCGGAGCTGCTTCCTAAGCAACTGCTTGATGAAGTTAGCATTCAAAATGTGCAGCTTGATGAAGCAGAAACGGTACTTAAAGAGTATTTAGTTCTTAATGTATATGACCTTGATACCGATGAAAGGCTAGTGGAGATCCAAGTAGGAATGGCATCACTAAGTGCTGTACTAGTATATAGGGATGAAACGATGACCTACAAAGAAGTATATGTGTTAGACCGCTTGAAGAGATTAATAACTACATTATTACAAGGGGAGAAGCACTATGATAATGGTTGATATTTATATTGTATCCATAGATAAAACCTATGACTTTAATTTAGATGAGGATACCAACATTGAGGTATTAACTGAAGAAATCAGTGAGATGGTTTCACAGAAGGAGAGAGTGACTTTAGAAGGTAAAAGTGATAACTTTTATCTCTGTAGCGAGAAGGATCAGAGGATCTTACCTAAGAATCTAACCCTTAGAAAGTGCCATATTAGAAATGGGGACTGCCTGTTTATGATATAAAAATATGCATTCTATACATCTAAATGTGTATTTGGTCTGAAAAAAATAAAATGACACAAAGTTATGTTAAAATAACAAAAAAGAAAGGAGCTTGATATGTTTCATATTGTAGTAGACGAATTACAACTGTCCTATAAAGATATAGAAAAGCAAATAAACATGCGTCATTCAATGATTATGGAAATAGAGAAGGTAGTGAAAACTTTAGCATCTATATCAGGGGTAGAAGACATAAGAGATAGTCTAAATAGTCAGCTTAAGAAATTAGAAACAGAGCAAAGACAGTATGTACAGCTGCTACAAGCTCTAAACCTAGTTTTGACCTATTATAATGAAGGGGAAAAGCGCATTATCTCAAAATGTGAATTAGGCGATAGCTGGGCATTTCAAGTGTCTTTTAACAAAAACGATTTTAGTAGTATAGCAAATGAACTTAAGGATATTAAGTTGGATTAGGAGGTAGAAAATGGGGATTAAACAGATTGCTACAGATACAGTAATCATGCAAAATGACATTACTGCACTAGAAGGGGCACTGAGCACCGTAAAGGCAAAGATGGATAATATGTTTACTAATATGAAAGAATTAGATGGTATGTGGTCAGGTACGGCTAATATGGCATTTATGATGCAGTTTAATAAAGACTATAGTACCTTAAAGGAAATTTGTGATATTCTGACTGGTTTAGTAGAGAGTATAAAAACAGCAAAGATAGAGTATGAGAAGTGTGAATCTAGTGTAAACACAGTAATCAAGAATATTAAGATTGAGGGAATGTAGAGGAGGAAGGTATCATGGATTTACCTAAAATCATGGCTAGTATGATGACGTTAAAAGTAACACCAGAAATCCTTATAGCTAAAGCAGATGAAGTCATAAAGGATGTCAGTTCTATCAAGCAAGAGATGGAAACTATTCAGCAAAAAGTCGAGGGGACAAAGGCTTATTGGATAGGTGAAGCTGGGGATTTACATAGAAAGCTTTATAACGATCAAAAAGAAGATATACAAGATATGATGCGTAGATTAGATGAGCATCCAAGGGATCTAAAAATCATCGCCAGCAACTATATGACTACTGAGAAAGAAGTAGAAAATATAGCCAATGCATTAACGGATAATGTAATCGTATAGGAGGTTATTATGAGCCAATATAACAAAATAGATGTAGATTTTGAAATGATGATGATGCAAGCAAGCATTTTAGAAAGAATTGCTGAACAGATGGAGACATTAGGGTCCAAATCTTTTGACACTACCTTACAAAGCATAGCTGCAAGTTGGAAAGGTGACAATGCTAATTTGTACCTTGGAAAAGGAGAAATACTAAAAAGTAATACTATCACTACAGCACAAAATCTAAGAGATATTGCAGGACGTCTTAAATCTCGAACACAATTTATTTATAGCAAGGAAAAGGCGGCTATTGAAATTGCAGTGAAGCGTACTTACTAGACAATGTTACAAAATATAAAAATGGTTGGTGAGATAATGAGAAAAAAGTACATCTATCTACTATTAGCGGTTATGTTATTCATGGGCTGTGGGCAAACAGTAGTGATGGGAACAGGAATTAAAGACGGAAAAACAAATGAGGCAGCAATTGTATCTACTAGTACAGTAGAAGACAGTATCTTTTTATTTGTAAAGTCACCTGCAGGAAAGATGGAACAAGTGACTTATCAGCTCGGTGTAAACTTATGTGACCATATAAAGCCTAGTGCCATTAGTCAATTAGATGTAGCAATGAAGACTTTAGTCTTAGTTGATAATTCCTTTTCTATATCCAAGGATGATAGGCAGAAAACCAAAGATATGTTAGTTGAGTTCATTGCTGAGAAAAAGGACAATGAACTTGTTAGAATTGCGACTTTTGACAAGGAGATTCATTATTTAACAGACTATATATCAGACTATATTGAGCTAAAAAAGACAATACAGTCTATAACATATAAAGATCAAGAAACTTATCTCACGGATGTATTATATGAAGTGTTAAAAAATGATTTTGCTACACCAGAAGAGGTTTACAATAGAATTATTATTATCTCTGATGGGGTAGATAATAAAGCATTAGGTTATACCAAGGAAGAACTTTATATTAAGGTGAAAGAGAAAGCCATACCTATTTACACCATTGGCTGTAGTAATGGAAAGAACGAGGAAACATTAAAGAATATGTTTGCCTTATCGAGAACATCAAATGTCAAGTACTATTTGATGGATGAAGTAAAGGATTTAGAGTTACTTGTTCAGGAGATAGCACAAGATAGAACGATTACGAGATTAGAAGTTATACCAGAGGCTGACTTATTGGATGGAAGTATCAAGAATTCGAAGCTTACATTTGAAGATTCAGGTGAAGTGTATAGCCTAACAGCAGATGTATTAATGCCGTTTAAGGTAAAAGAAGCAGAGCAAGTAACACCAACACCCACATTAATTTCAGAAGTAGTAGAAACTCCCCAAGATGAAACCTCAAAGGTAGAAACAGCTAACAAAATGCAATTCTACCTTATTTGCATAGCAATAGGTGTAGTAGTGGTTGGTGGGATTGGATTCATGATCATGATATTCCTTAAGAAGAAAAAGCAGCAAAATTCCTTTGAAACTATCTCGAGTCACGTAGTAGCAAATTATGAAGAAGATGAAATCCAGGAGCCAACAGAGATGGCTGGAAATGATGGAGAAGAGGGAACCTGTAGAATTTGGGATGAGCCTAAGAGAAAGACACTTATCTTAACGGATATCAAATCGCCTTCTAAGACTTTTCAAGTACCTATTGCACACAGTGTGATTGTAGGTAGAAGTAGCAAGAACTCAACTCTTGTTATTGACTATGATAAGTCAGTATCAGGTAAGCATTGTGAGATTGAAATGAGAGGCGATAATAAACTATTCATAATGGATTTAGAGTCTTCTAATGGTACCTATGTAAATGGAAATAGAGTACTAACAGAAACTGAAATCTCGTCAGGTGTCATTATTAAATTAGGTAGATTGGAATTTAAATTAGAAGTAAGATAGTGCACTGACATAAGGAGATGAACAATGGAATATGCAGGAGATACAAGGACGGGCTTAATCAGGGCAGTTAACCAAGACAGCATACTGGCACTTAGTAAAGGAGAAGTTTCTTTATTTGTAGTAGCAGATGGTATGGGGGGACATGTTGAGGGGGAGAAAGCAAGTAGAGCTATTACAGAAAATCTACGCATATGGTGGAGAAATATAGAAGAGAATCGTTACGAACAGGATTTCTTCAAACTAGTGACATCTGTAAGAAATTACATTGAACAAGCTAATACATACATATATGAAAAGTATAACAATAATGCCGTATGCGGATCAACCGTTTCGGCTTTATTGTTATACAAAAAAAACTATGCGATTTTTCAAGTGGGGGATACGAGAATCTATAAGTTAGAAAAGAGAAAGCTTAATCAGCTTACTATGGATGAAGTATGGGAAAACGATATTATGACTAAGAAGAAGTTTACAGAAAGAGAAATTATAAGTAGTGCTAAGCGAGGCAAATTAATTAATGCAGTAGGAACAACCCCAGAGCTAAGTATAACCATTAAGACAGACTGCTTAAATGAAGATGCATTATTTCTCTTATGTAGTGACGGACTATATAAGATGATTAAACCTAGAGAGGTTTTAAAAGTGCTTAAAAAAATGAATAAAAGTGCATCAGTACGAGAAGGGATAGATGCACTCATGAATAGCGTTTACCACGCCGGGGCAAAAGATAATGTATCAATCATCTTGGTGAAAACAGGAGAGTGAAAAGCAAGAGAGATAGATGGGGATTATGTAAAGTGAGGGGAAAGGGGAATAAGGAATGTCTTATTTTGATATAAAGTATGGAGAAATAGATGGGTGTACCAATGACATAGCAGAATGTGCTAAACAACTGGGTGAGTATATCGATAATATAGATAAAGTAAGAGGTTGCATTGGAATATATGGAAAGAACTTTATATCTATAAAGGTTGAAATAGACAATGTACTGAAAGAAATGCGGCTTCAGAAAGAGCAGTTAAAGCAGTGGGGAAAGGCTTTGAGTGATACCAAGCAATTATATTTAGTAACTGAACAAAAACTGAGTAATAATGAAACATTAAGTGTTACAGCAGAAGAGGAAACAAAGAATTCGCAAGCAACAATAGTTATAGATTTTAGTGATCCTAAGTATCCACCAACTTTAATAAGTGAAATTTTAAGGCTAGAAGAAGAATTAGAGAAATTATATGGGACACCTCGAGCATATATACCAAATTTAATTAAAATGCAAACAACACAGCCAGCAGCACTACAAATTGTTTTCTCAGAAGAAGAGGAAAAAAGAAGGGCGAAAGAAGCTTTTGGAAGAAGGATGGATGAACTAGACATTAATATTGACAAGAAAGAAGCTAGGCTAGAAGAGTTATATAATATTTTACTAGACGAAGAAAAACTACAAGATTGGAGAAATGGAGACAGATTAAAGAATGGAACCTTAGGGGTATTACAATTTGTTGGTGGAGCAGGAACCTTTGGCGTTGGAAAATTAGTAAAAGCAGGGGGATGGATAGCAGGGGGGTATGTTACAACACAGACTGGTGGTGCTGCAGCTCCTATAGGAAGTGGAATTATATGTGCAGGTGAAGCTGCTAATGTTTATTTATGTGCTGAAGGAACATCTAATATAGTAGAAGGAGCAAATAAGATATGGAATAGTATATGGGATAAACCATATGATGAAACGTTGAATCCATTGAGGGATTGGGTATACAAACCAGTGTTTGGTGAAGAAAAAGGAGAAAGTTACTTTAATAATGTTTCTTTAGCAACAGGAGCCATTTGTATAGGTAGTGACATTTATAATATTGCAGACTTTGCTAAAAATCCTAAGGTTTGTAGTAATATAGTTAGAAAACAACCTAATATGCCAGAAGGTTTACCACAAACAATAACACGTAGTATGCAAGATAATAAAATTGTAACGAGAGTAACTGCATTTGATGAGGTAACTAAGAAAACATATGTGTTGCAAACAGAAATTATACATATTGATAAATTAATTAGTGAAGCAAAAAAAGCAGAGACTGTAATACAGACTTTAAAAGGTCCTGTGACAGACACTATAAATGAATCTGTTGCTATTTCTGGAGCTATACAAGGCAAATGAGTAGAAGGGGAAGCGAGATAATGAAAAAGACTATAAAAAATAGGTTAAATTATAAGAATTATATAATAGCCTACATAATAGGATATCCACTAGCGATAGGAATGGTTAAGTAAGTCATTTACTCACCCACACATATATATTGGGTTATAAATACAATGATCACACTTTCACTCATAGCTATTCATAAGCAAGATGTTTTGACTACATGGGATGCTAGAGGGATAGGTATACATGTTTTTATTAAACATATGCCAATTCCTATTGTACTGTGGGGAACTAGAATGATTTGCAGCATGGGTGGAATAAACACAGAACTTATCTTTGGATGGTAATAGGAATATACAAAGTATACAAGGAAGATAAAAGGTAGGGAAAAGAGTTACGTGAGCTAAATGAAAAACATTGAGGAAGTGAAGTAGTGAAAGAAACTATAAAAAAGCTTATGAAAGAAAATGGATTAGGTTATAAGGACTACATAATGGCCTATATAATAGCCTATGTAATAACTGGAGGGATTTTAAAGCAAGTCATTTACTCACCTATACATATGTTGATGATTATAAATGCAATTAGTATGATCAGCATTAGAGCTGTATATAAACAAAATGTTATTACTACATGGGAGTCAAGGGGGATATTTATACGTGTTTTTATTAAGCATATGCCTATTATTATTATACTATGTTTGGCAAAGCTGATTTTAAATATTATAGGAATAAATACAGAGTTTATATTAGGGGCATAAAGAATAGAAACATATATTATATAACCCATATAGTATGATACAAAAAGAATCAAGAGAATATAAGAAGGCTAATAGGTAAAAAGGATACATATTACAGAACATATTACATAACACATGTGGTCAAATAGCAGAGGGGGATAGTATGGCTGTCAAGAGAGGCAAGTTAGAATTTCAAAATGTATTAAGTATGAAGACAAACTGTTATAAAAGGGAATGGGGTGACAGAGTAAAAGAGTTTAAGCGCTTTATTATTGATAATGACCTATTTGTAACAGGACCTTTTATAATTAGATGGGAAGAAACCAATAAGGATACAGAGAAAACAGAAATGACGATTTATTTTCCTATTTATCACAGGATTAGTTTGACGGAGGATAAAGTTTTTTATTTTCAAGACAAGTTCTGCATACCAGATGGTATTAAGATAAGGCATATGGAAAGAGATGAAGAAGATGACAAAGAAGGGGTTAAGTCAACTGAGCTGATTTTAGATGTTATAGCAGAGAAGATGGGTGTACAGTTACAAAAGCCCTATTACTATATCTATCTACCTGTGTATGGGGAATATGTTATAGATATTTATGCACCAATAAGGGAAGGTGAAAGTAAACATGATTTCGATGAGAGATAGCATATGCTACCAAAATGTTATTTCAAAAAAAGATACCTTTTATTATAAAGATATGGGGAGACATCTATCAGAATTTTTAAGGCAAGTAAGATTAGCAGGAGCACATCCTAATGGTAATGTGTTTTGTGCCCTTAACAATGTGCCACAGGAGAAGATAATGAAAGTAGAATTCTTTGTGCCAGTTAAAGATGAGGATATACAGGAGACTAGTGATCTCCGTTTTTATAGTTACTTCTCTATAGACGATATGATGTCTATCCGCATTAAAAGTCGCTTTGAGGAGAATACAGAAAAAGCTTACTCAGCACTACTAGAACTCATGAAAGCTACAAGCCTAAAACAGGTTACACCACCATTTCATATTATGAATAATGTAGATGGCAAACGTTTTGTGACGTTGAAGATAGGCTATAGAGCGTTTTAATAATCTAAACTGGTTATTCAAACACTTAAAAGTGCATTTGGTAGTAAAAATAATGAAAATTAAAAATTTGTGATAGTATATAGTTATCAAAGAAAACAAGGAGGAAAGTAATATGGCATTTTTTCAAGTAACAGCATCAGAATTAAGAGCAAAAGCTGAAGAACTAAAAGGATTAAATGGAAGCTTTAAAGGAGAAGTGGGAAATTTAGAAACGATTGAAGGTGCTTTAAAGAGTAAATGGGTTGGTCAAGCAAATGACAATTTCCATGCAGCATTTGTAAAAGATAAAGGACAAATGGATAATTTCTATAAGTTAGTGGAGAACTATATAGCTGCATTATTACAAATCGCAGCACAATATGAAAAGACTGAATCAGCTAACGCTGAAGTTGCAAGAAATAGAAATTACTAAGAAGTGTTTATAAAAATAACAGATACGTGAAATAATAAGGAGGCGTCAAGCATATGGAAGGAATTTTAAAGGTAACCCCAGAAGAGTTACAAGCAACTGCAGGTGATTTTAGTGGTAAAGGAAATACAATCAAAGGGTTAATGGATCAAATGATGGGAATCGTAAAGAATTTAAGTGGTTCTTGGCAAGGGGAAGCATCAGCTACTTATTTACGTAAGTTTCAAGGTTTACAAACGGACATTGACAAAATGAATCGTATGATCCAAGAACATTCACAAGATTTAAATACAATGGCAGAGCAATATAAACAAGCTGAAAATCTTAATATGGAACAGGGTCAAGGTTTAACAGACTCAGTGATTTCATAGTAGTACATAATAGTTGGCAAGAGGGAAAAGGGGTTTCCTCCTGCCAATTATTTTTGGGGGAAGTAATGAGCGGATGGAGAGAATACAAAGGAACTATGGCGTTATTGTGATGGATGAAGATAAAGAGATATTCACGCAGGATTTTAACCATCACTAAACCAAAAGAAGGTCTTACAAGTGATGAAATTTCTTCAGCAATGACAGATATTATTGCTGCAAATGCTTTAGGTGAAGACAGTTTAGTAGCTACTAAGGTAAGTACTAAACATGTAGTTCAGCAAACCGAAGAAATCACACTTGGATAGTGATAGGATATAAAGGCTACTTCTAACCCCAGTATTAGAAGTAGCCTTTAATTATATAGAATAAAAACTCTGAATAATATATATCATAAGATATATAAAAAGCCTAACAAGAAATAGGGTTAGATTAAACTATTATAGTAAATGAAGCTATTGAAAAGTGGAGCAAAAAGGGTATTGTAGGAGGATATGATGATGGAACCTTTAAACCTATCAAGGGAAATATAGTATAAAGGAGGTTGAATAAATGAGTAATAATAAGAAAACGGTCTTGATAAAAGTATCATATTTAGTTGATATGGAAGATGAAGACTTAAGTAAAGTTGATGGCCTTCTAGATAAAATAACTAGCGAGGTATCAGAAGACATCAATTTACAACTAAATACTAATGAAATGATATCATTAAAATGGGAAGGAACTTCTTCTAGAGTATTAGATTCTGAGAGAATAAATTGTGGTAAATGTGCTAATTGCAATGGTTGGGTCACTGATATTGAAAAAGAAGATCCCATTAAAGAGCTTTGCTATGGTGCAACTGTAGATGGAAAATTATTATGTGATGAATGTTTACCGCCTGAACATCCATGCGCATTTTGATCAGTAGTAAATAATAAGATGATAATAGAAAAATACCATTAAGGGGGGAAGTATATGCAAAAAGGCAAGGGGTTTATGAAGCTCTATCTATTTTTAAGTGTATTAAGCTTAAGTATAGGGGTTATACAAGCAGAGGTATTAAATGATGAGGGGAATGAATGGTTATCATTTTATGAAGAAGAAACAAACTATGATGTAACACAAGGCGAAAATTATAAAAGGTTAGAAGGCACAATTAATGGGCTCAAAAAACGTTTTGAGGTACCTGCTTCTTTTAGATGTGAGTATTTAGAATGGTCAGGTTCAGAAAGATGGGGTGTAGATGAGTGGGCAATTGCTTGGACCAATCCTAAAGCTGAAGAGTACAGCGGTGAAATCAGAATTGCCTTTACAGAGAAAGGGCAGGTGCTTCAGTACTTTACCAATTATTATGACACAGAAAGAGAAGGGAAGATCAAGTTAACACAGCAGCAAGCTTATGACAAGGCACTTCAATATCTTAAGGAAAAAGGTGGCTATGACCTTAAGACGTTAAAATACATAGATAAGAAGCAACCCGAAGAGGAGATTAAGTATTTTGAGTTTCAATATTATAAAGATGGACTACCAGTCTATGATGAAAAGGTGAGTATTAGTATTTATACCACATCGGGAAGGGTAGTGTTAATGAATGGTATTTCACCTTTTGTTGGAGAATACAAGCCTTTAGAAAACCTTCTATCTATAGAGAAAGCTAGAGTAGCGTTTGTTAATAAGATGCCATTGGAGGAAATGTATTGGCTGAGTAAAGATGAATCAGGAGCCTATCAGCAGGTGTTAGTCTATCACTTAGAGAATCCTTATAAATATGGCATTCAGGCAATAGATGGTAGTATAGTGATGCCTAAGTTTGAAAGAGAGTATTGGACAGATGAAGTGGGAACTTTAAAGAATCCTATGGATTCTCTTTTAAGTAGCCAGGTGGGTTCTTTTTCAGAGGAACATCTACAGTTCGACGAGGCATCATTTAAAGAATACATAAAGTATGATTATTTATTAACACCAGAACAAGCTCAGTCAGTAGCAGCTAAAAGTTTTCCGCTCATTAATAATGCATTTATTATAGAAAAACAACTTACCAAAGGAGAAGGAAAGACCTATTGGAATCTAAAGTTAATGGCCTATACCGAGGCATATAAAGGGAACGTGGAAAGTCTTAAAAAGGAATATGAAACTAATAAGCTAGATTATAAATATATTAATGTATTAGACGTAGTGTGTGAAGCTGCAACAGGTGAGGTAATGGTCTATGACAATACAAATTTGCCTAGGGAAAATATGCAATCAGATAGTAAGCCTACAGAAAAGCAACTTCAAGAAGTAGAAGCTTTACTAAAGAAGTTAAATCCTAAGGATTGGGAAAAGGCTGAACTACGCAGCACGCATGGCACGGTAGGCAACTATAGCTATTTGCAACTTATTAACGGTATACCTGTACCCTATTATGGTTTTTCTTTGACCTATAACCATGAAGAAAAAGAAATTGCATACTATACCAAGCATTTATACAAAGGCAAAGTGATTTCAGCTTCTGAACCATTAACTAGAGAAGAATTAGCTAGAATGTTAGACTTAAAGCTTTATTATTTAATAGTTTCTAAGCAGCAAGCTGTGCCTGTATATATGTACCTAGAGCCTAAAACTAATTTTGAAATGGAAAAAGTAGAAACTAATAGCAAAGAGAATAAGTAGTTTGCTATAGCAAATGAGGCAATAGAGATAGTTAGGGGGATAATTCAAACAATAACCTATCATTTCAAGGATCATGAGTGGTATTACTATATATGTGAAAATGATAGAAAAGTAAGTAAGAGATATGATTCAACAGACTTAAAATTAATTGAAACAGTAGATATAGATTGAGGGAACTAAGATATTTGAGAAAGATGTTTTAATTATAGAGCCTAAAGAGATTTATAGCTGAAGCAAAGAGTAATCATATGATTTCGAATACCCGAATGATTCTAGAGTTCCTCTTAAAAACAATGACTTGTGTACTATCAAAAACACCAAAAGCTGACCTAAATAATACTTTTTATTTTTATAATATAATAAAAATTGAAAAAATATTAAATTTTTTGTATAATTTTAAATGAACAATTAGAGTTTTGAATAGCTATAAAAATGATATGGAGGGTTTAATATGAAAAAAGTATTTTTAAGGTACATGATTGTAACTAGCCTTGTTTGCAGCTTATTATCACCAGTGTATGCATCAGTAGTAGAAGACACAGCAACCATTGAAATAACAGATCCTGAATACACCAAGAAATATGAGCAGAAAGCCATAGAATACCTTAATAAGTTAGAGAGTCAATCTGTTCCTAATATTGAAAAAGCTGCTAGCAAAAACAGAATTAATATTATTCTCAATGGTGTTGATGTCACTAGTACAGTTTCTAGTGATTTAAATCCTATTATTTCTTCAGGGGTGACCTATGTACCAGTAAGATTACTGGAAAACATTTTAGAAGAGGTTAAAATCGATTATAACGCTACTACAAAAATGATCAAGATTAACGGAAAAAACAATTGGATTATGCTGCAAATTGGCAAGGGTACTGGATATAATTGTATGTATGCTCCAGAGTACATAAGGCTGTATAATTATGAATTTTCTAATGATAAACCTGCAATGGCATTTGGAAGAGTTTACCTACCTCTTCGTTATGCTGTTGAAAAATTAGGTTATAAGGTTCTATGGGATGGCAGTACATCAACATTAAGTATTTCTACAACTGAAGCAGCTCCTACCATTCCCGATACCATTAAAGCAAAACCTAAAACAGGAAGTTACTATTTAGGAGGTAAAGCTTTTACCCTTCCCAAAGGTATTACATTAACAACAGATGAACATGGTTATGCCTATACTCCAGGAGACCTTTTTAGTATACAAGTTCAGGCACGTTGTTCCAAGGAACCGACAGAAAGTGATTATGTTTCTTCTGGCTATGCCTATAGTGGATCCTTAACAATTATTTCAGATGAGAAGGGTGGATTTGCACCTCTTGCTACTCAGTACAAATTAACAGAAGAGATCCTAAATCAGATTTTTACTAAAGATCAAGTAAAAGAAATTATGTCAATTGTTCGTAAAGATTTTGCCGTACAAGATGAGTCTGAAAGACATTATGTTACTTATGGCGATATTAAATTAGAGATTGCATCTTCAAGAAAAATGGTGGCACATGAGGATATTATTTTTCATCAACTAGTAAAATAACTTAGATGTTATATTAAAAGAAGCACCGTTCTAGCATTGGAATTTACTAATAGAATGGTGCTTCTTACTTTTTAATTAAAATGCTTAGAGGTTTTCTCCACTCACTTAATATATCTTAGTACCAACTTGTGTGTTACTAGAAAATAGTGGGTTCACAGTATAGGTGAGCGTACTAAATTATTATATGGAAAAGAGTACGGAGTGGAGGTGCAAAGTGAACTTGGCTTTGGAACCAATGTAAACATTAAACTACCTGTACAAGTAACTTAACATGTAATACAGATAAAAGGCGACCATTAACATTAGTAAGAGCTAATGTTAATGGTTGCCTTTTACTATATTTATTACAAAACTAACTCGCAAAAAGAGTAATTTTTAGTAATAAATAATAAAATTATGATACAATTAAGAAAAGGCTTAAAAGTATAACTTAGATATTTCTTAAATGAGTACACAAAAATAAAACGGGGGAAGTATTTAGATATGAATAAACAAATTAATTGGTCTAAGCTTCGATTAAAAACAGTATTTAATCTTACCTTTATTTGCTTTATTGTGGTGCCTATTTTAATTGTGCTTATTGGTGTACTAAATATATTAAATAAGCAATTTAAAATTCAGGCAATAGAAAATATATCTCGTGCGCAAGAAACGATTATGACTGAGTTATCCTCTGATATCCAAACAATGTCTATGAGACTATCTCACTTAGTACATGGCAATAATAATGAAGTAATAGATTATGCAGCGGGAACCAATACAAATGATTTAGAGAAGAGAAATGTTTATCAAAATAAATTAAATCAAGCAGGAGGCTTAGTACTAGAGCCTGTATCAGATATTATATCGGTAGGTTTTTATATGAAGGATGGCAAATCAAGCTTCTATAAGAATTCTATTAATTGGTCCTATGAAAAAATAAAGGGGACCAAATGGTATCAAACAGCTTTGCAACGTAACAACCAAGTAGTAGTAGGCTGGATAACGAGTGAAGGGCGTAATGAGTTATACAGTGGAAGTAAACAAGATAACCTGATGTTAGTGTTTGCCTTGGCACCAGATAGGAAGACAGATCGCTCTGAACGGATTGAAATGATAGCCCTTTATCAGTTATCACGTACAGGAGATAAGATGAAGGCTTATAATAAGGAATATCTAAGTGGCAAAAATAAGCTAGGTTTAATGCAGCTACGCTCGGCAGATGGAGAGATTATATTTTCTACTATTACGGACCAAGAAATGCTTTTAAGACCTACGTATACCTACGTGAAGACACCCGTTACATTGTATGAAGATACCTGGTATATTGAAAGTTATATACCTACAAAAGAATTAACAAGTGAGTTTTGGAAGACGGCAAAATATGTACTATTAGTAGCTATTGGGATGCTTCTATTAGTGGGATATTGCTCTAGGTATTTCATACGTAGTATCGTTGCACCTATAGAAAAAATTAATACAGGATTAAGACAAGTAGAAGAAGGGGAACTGGCTATACATATATCACCAGAAGGACAGTATGAAATTAGAACGATGATTCATTCTTTTAATGCCATGGTACGTAGATTACAGGCGCTTATTTCTGAGTATGAGGAGAAGATGAAACGTGTAGAAAAGTCTATGGAAACCTATTTTGAAGAACTTATGACAGGGAATATTACGCCTAAAGAAGTTATGCAGCAGTCGAAGGACTTTTTTGAGGAGAGCTACGCCATTTTATACTTTGTATTAAATGATTCAAAGGGAAAAGAAATAGAAAAGATCGAAATAGAAAAAGTGATTCATTGTTTTATGAGAAATCCTAGATTTAGTGCGAGATGTACGGTATATGTGGAAGACAGTATGCATATGTATGCCTTTTATCGTATGACAGAAGAAGCCTATTTAGATGTAACGTATCAGATGATTAGTGCCTTACAAAAAGTAGCAAAAGCTGAATTTGGCATTGAGATAGATGTTTGTATAGGGGAAAAAGTATTTGGCGGGGAAGCCTTTTATATCCAGATAGCCAAGGTAAAAGAAACACAGCTTTATAGATATTTAAAAGGGAAACAGGTGATGTTTTCTTTAGAGGATTCCCTAGTAAATAAGGTGATGTCCCTAGTACCACAGTATGAGGCGTTGGCAACTGCTATCTATGTGGCAGATGAAAGAAATATATTAAAGGAAAAAGAAAAGTTATTTAGCACCATTAATAAGATGGGTAAAGAGAAAATAGAAGAAGCTAGGTGGCAGGTACTAGCAGTTATTTTAGCACTTGCTAAAAAGTTTGAAGAAGCACAGGCAAATTTTCACGAGGTTTTTGGAGAAGCAGTCCCTTATGAAATAAAGCTAGCACGTATCGAAGATATAAAGAGCCTTAAACTATGGCTTACCAATTATATAGAATGGTTGGTGGATTATGAAGCAAGTAAATTAGGGGAAAAAGAAACAGACACCATTAAGAAAGCAAAGCATTATATTAGTAGTTACTATGAAAATCCAGATTTATCTCTGGGAGAAGTAGCAGAGTATGTAGGATTAAATGAGAAATATTTTACTAGTAAGTTTTCTAAAGAGACGGGAGAGTCCTTTATGAACTACCTAACAGGCCTTCGTATGCAAAAGGCAAAAGAATTGTTAAAGACAACTACTTTTAAAATATATGAAATTGCTGAGATGGTAGGGTATCGTAATGTAGAAAGCTTTAATCGTGTTTTTAAGAAATATTATGGAATAAGTCCACTTCAATATAGAAAAACCATGTAAAATACGTGGTTTTTCTTACTTTGTGCAAGGAATTCTAACTAAAAGTGAAAAATGGTTAATCTTAAAAAGTGAAGAATTGTCAAGAAAAACAACTATAAAACCTAGTGGGTTTGGAAGCAAATAGATATGCTAAAGGTACCAAATCGAAGGGGGTATGTATTTATGAAAAGAAAACTGGTAGCAACATTTTTAACTGGGGCATTAGCCATGGCTACATTAGTAGGTTGTGGTGATTCAGGAGCAGGTACTAATCCAGGGGGCAGTACTAATCCGGCAAGCAATAATGAAACGAATCAAAGTACAGGCGCTGATTTAAAAGGAACAATTACTTTTGCTATATGGGATAATAACTTAAATACTTTTATAGAAGAACAAGATATGGTTGGAAAGTTTCAAGAACAGTACCCTAATGTAGAAATCGAAGTTGAAAAAATTAAAGATGATAGTGAGTACTGGAATACCATGAAGATTAGAACATCAGCAAATCAATTGCCAGATGTGATGTTTAATAAAACCTTTACCTTAGCTAGATTTAAAGATTACTTAGTAGATTTATCAGGAACGACAGCTAATGCCAATAATGAACTAGCAGCAGGCTATGCTATAGACGGCAAAGTATTAGGCATCCCAATGACATCAGGCTATGAATATGTCTACTACTGGAAAGATATGTTTAAGGAAGCAGGCGTAGAAGTGCCTACTACATGGGGAGAATTAGAAGAAGTATCTAAAAAACTACAAAGCCATTTTGGGGCAGCTAACCCAGACTTTATGGCAATAGCATGCGGTTTAAAAGATGAGTGGCCAGACTATCCTTATATGGAATTCATGCCAGCACTAGAGTCAGGAAATGGTCAGAACTGGAATACGATGGCGACTCAAGATAAACCATTTGCAGAAGGCACAGATATTTATAAAGCCTATCAAAAGGTAAATAGCTTATTTACTTCAGGTGTACTAGGAAAAGATCCTTTAGGACTTGGAAATGATCAAGTAACCAATCTTTTTGCTACTAAAGGTGCAGCTATGATAGCACTGGGTGACTGGGGACTTCAAAATATTCAAAATGCAGCAGAGGACACCTCTCAGCTAGGTACCTTCTATCTTCCAGTTAGAGATACTGTAAATGACCCTTATAATGTGGTTGTTCAAGGAGACTCTTTTATGGGTGTAACTTCACAGTCTAAAAATCAAGAAGCAGCTATTGCATTTGTAGAATGGTTTTATTCTGATGCATGGTATCCAGATTACCTAGCCTATGTTTCCTCTGCATCAGCTATGAAGAACTTCCCTAAAGAAAAAGATCCTGTACTAGCAGAAGCAGATACACTTGCTTCAGATAAAGTACTTATTATGTATGATGGTGGTGGAGATGACTTTACGGCTATTCAAAATGAAACAGCTTTTGATTACAAAAAACTTGGAGCGCAAATGGTAATGAATGGCTTTGATTTAAAGGAAGAACTCGAAACCTTAAATGCAAAATGGAAAGATGCAAGAGCAAAATTAGGTATTCAGTAAAAAAGTAGAGGGCAGCCTGGGCTGCCCTCTTGCAAAACAAGGAGGAAACTATGAATAAGCTTACTAAACAACGTAATCTATTTATCATTGTATCGCTTATAGTTCCGTTAACCCTATTAATTGCTTTTGTAGTATTTCCAGCTATGGATTTATTCAAAATGAGTTTTACCAACTGGGATGGCTATTCTCCAAGTAGTAGCTTCATAGGGCTTGCGAACTACATTTCAATGTTAAAAAACAAGGACTTATGGTTATCTTTAAGAAATAATGGTATTTATTTCGTCGTACATTTATTAATGATCGTAGTAGAACTAGCTTTTGCAGTATTACTAACAAGCAAGCTAAGAGCAGCGAAGTTCTATAAAACAATGGTTTTTTTACCCTACATTATTAATGGCGTAGCCATTGCTTATGCATTTTCTTATTTCTTTTCTCCTATTAATGGTGCTTTTGATGCCATTTTACAAGCTATGAACTTAGAAGGCTGGATCCGTAATTGGTTATCAGACGAGAAGGTTGTCAACTATGTACTAGCGTTTGTGTCTTTATGGCGCTTTAGTGGTTACCACGTTATTTTGTTTATGGCAGCTTTGCAGTCTATACCAAAGGATATTGAAGAGGCAGCAGAGGTAGATGGTGCTAATACATGGCATCTCTTTAGATACATTCAGGTACCAGCTATTATGCTCATGGTAGACTTTGTACTATTTGATAATATTCGTGGGGCCTTGCAAGTATTTGATATTCCATTTGTCATGACAGCAGGAGGGCCAGGTTATGCTTCTTCTACGTTTACACTCTATACCATAAAAACCGCTTTTACCTTCTCTAACTTCGGCCTGGCATCTACTATGGCAGTGACGATTATGATTATGATTGTAGTCATCTATCTTATTCAAAATGAGCTCATTCATGGCCTCATATTAAAAGATAGGGGGAAAAAGCAATGAAATCAAGAAAATCATTTTTTGTGCAACTTATTAAACAACTGATTTGCTTAAGCATGGTAGCGATTGTACTAGCACCTATTTTAATCACTTTATTTGCAGCTTTAAAAACGAAGGCAGATATGGTACAGACTTCACCACTTCTTTTACCAGCAATAGAAAATATAACATTCGACAATTTTAAGAAGGTACTTACAGATAAATATTTGCTCATTGGTTTTAAGAATACAGGTATTTTGCTAGTGGTTTCATTATTTTTTAATGTCATCATTGGAACGATTACAGCATTTATCATTGAACGTTTTGACTTTAAAGGGAAGAAATTGGTGGTGGCACTATTCTTTATTGGGATGCTCATACCGACCTTTGTGACAGAGATAGCCAGGTTTAAGGTTATTCAAGGGTTAAATCTGTATAATACATTGGCGGCACCTATTGTCATTTATATTGCCTCAGATTTGATGCAACTTTATATTTATAGACAGTTCATTTCAAATTTATCCCCTTCATTAGATGAAGCAGCGCTAATCGATGGCTGTTCTTACTTTGGATTGTTTATCAAAATTATATTTCCGTTATTAGCACCTGCTACTGCAACGGTATGTATTATCAAAGCCATTACGATTATTAATGATATGTATATTCCATATCTGTATATGCCGAAAAATAAACTAAGAACATTAACCACCTTTTTAATGAATTATTCCAATGCACAACAAGGCTCTTGGCAGAACTTGGCGGCAGGGATTATTATTATTATGATTCCTACAGTTTTACTTTATGTATTTTTCCAACGCTATATTTTAGCAGGGGTTTCAGCTGGAGCAGTAAAAGAATAAGGAGAGATAAACGATGAATGCAAAAATGACGTGGTTAGATGACCCAGAAGTATTTGGTGTAAACAAATTGGCAGCTCATAGTGACCATTTATTTTATCCTAGTAAAGAGGAAATGCTTAAGAAGGAATCTTCTCTTATGCAAAGCCTAAATGGGGTATGGCAGTTTGCTTATGCTAAGAATGCCAAAGAAAGACCTATTGATTTTTATAAGCCGGAGTATGATGCCAGTGGATTTGGCAGCATAGAAGTGCCAAGCCATATCGAACTCAATCATCATGATAAAATCCACTATATCAACACCATGTATCCTTGGGAAGGCCATATCTATAGACGTCCTGTAAAGGAAGATACACCTGAGGGGATAGGGTTATTTAGTGAGGCAAGCTACAATCCTGTAGGTGCCTATAGAACCACCTTTGATTTGAACCTAGGTTTAAGGAATAAGCCTGTAACCATTTGCTTTGAAGGTGTAGAACAGGCTATGTATGTTTGGTTAAATGGCGCATTTATAGGCTACGCAGAGGATAGCTTTACACCATCAGAGTTTGATTTAACACCTTTTATAAAAGAACAAGGCAATGTGCTTTGTGTAGAGGTACATAAGAGAAGCTGCGCAGCTTTTCTAGAGGATCAAGATTTCTTCCGTTTCTTTGGTATTTTTAGAAATGTAACCTTATATGCCAAACCCGAGCTTCATGTAGAAGACTTCTATGTCAAACCAGAGCTAGCAGAAGATCAGAGGTCAGGTAGTTTTGAAGTAGAAATGAAGCTAAGTGGCAAAGCCTCTGGAGGAACTGTGAAGATTTATTTACGTGATCAAGATGGGAAAGGGATTTTAGAAGCCGAGATGCCTGCTTCTGAAAAAGTGATTTTTGCACCAGTAACTTTAGAAGATATTACCCCATGGAGTCATGAAACACCTTATTTATATGAGTTTTTAATAGAGGTGTATAATGAGGCAAATGTATTAGTGGAACTAGTACCTTATTTAGTAGGGTTTAGACGAATAGAGATTAAAAATAATATGATGCTATTGAATGGAAAAAGACTACGTATACTTGGCGTTAATCGTCATGAATGGAGCGCCAAAACAGGTAGAGTCATTACTAAGGAAGAGATGGTGTGGGATATAGACTGCATGCTTCGAAATGGCATCAATGCGGTACGTACCAGTCACTATCCTAATCAAATCCCATGGTACACTTTGTGTGATGAGGCAGGGCTTTATGTCATGGCAGAAGTCAATATGGAAACACACGGTAGTTGGCAAAAGATGGGGGCAGTTGAGCCCTCTTGGAATCTACCAGGAAGTGATAAGAAATGGCTAGCAGCCGTTTTAGATCGGGCAAAGACTAACTTTGAAGTGTTTAAAAATCATCCATCTATTTTATTCTGGTCATTAGGTAATGAATCCTATGCCGAGGAGAATATAGCTGCCATGCATGACTACTATAAAGCAGTTGATTGTAGTAGATTAGTCCATTATGAAGGCGTACATCATAATCGCGCTTATGAGGATAGAATTTCTGATGTGGAGAGCAGGATGTATGCTAGGCCAGCAGAGATTATAGCCTATTTAGAAAATGAGCCTAAGAAACCCTTTATTTTATGTGAATACATGCATGATATGGGGAATTCTCTCGGGGGAATGAAGGACTACATGGAACTGTTTGACCGTTTTGAAATGTATCAAGGCGGATTTATATGGGATTTCATTGACCAAGGCTTAATGGTAGAGGATGAAGTGACAGGGGCCCAGGTGATTCGTTATGGTGGAGACTTTGATGACAGACCATCGGATTATGAGTTTTCAGGTAATGGGATCGTCTTTGCAACTAGGGAAGAAAAACCAGCCATGCAGGAGGTAAAATACTACTATGAACGCTATAAATAATCAAACTCTACAACTTATCTTCGGTGATGTGACCTTAGGGGTGAGTGGAGAAGACTTTCATTATATTTTCTCCTACCAAACAGGAGGATTAGAATCTTTGAGTGTAGCAGGTAAAGAATGGCTTTATCGCACACCTAAGCCAACTTTCTGGCGTGCCACTACAGATAATGATAGAGGAAATGGTTTTTCCTACAAATCAGGTATGTGGTTAGGTGCTGATTTATTTATAAAATGTAGCAATGTGGTAGTAGCAGTAGATGGCAAGAAAGTAGAAAAGCCTATAGCACCTATTAATAATAAGTATACAGATGAAGAGTATGCCGAAAGTGTAAGTCTTTGCTTTACCTATATAACGAATACAGTGCCAGCTGCAGAAGTAGAGGTAACCTACACAGTTCAAGTAGATGGCACCATAGAGGTAAAGGTGCATTATTATGGAAAAGAAGGCTTACCTAGCCTGCCTGTATTTGGAATGCGTTTTATTATGCCAACAAAAGCAGTAGGGTACACCTATGAAGGTTTATCTGGTGAAACCTATCCTGATCGTATGGCAGGAGGAGTGCCAGGAACTTATCATATAGAAGGCTTACCTGTAACACCATATATGGTACCTCAGGATTGTAATGTACATATGGCAACTAAAAAACTGACAGTAACACGTGCCACTACCTTAAATAATGCGGATGCTGACAAGACTACTTTTAGTTTACAGTTTGAGGCACTAGGAGAGCCCTTTGCATTTTCTTGCATACCTTATACCGCAGAAGAACTGGAAAATGCAACACATCATGAAGAATTACCACTGCCTAGAAGAACAGTTGTCTCTATACTAGGAAAAGTACGTGGTGTAGGAGGCATTGACAGTTGGGGAAGTGATGTAATGCCTCAGTATCAAATTGATGCTACTCAGGATATAAGCTATGCCTTTTCTATAAAAAGAGTGTTGATTTAGAAACATTTACAATAGGAGGAGAAGGTTGTAAATTTACCTAAGGAAGAGGTCATTACTATTTAGTAGAGGGCTATAAGGAGTTCTATATTATTGGTTTTGTACAAACGAAAAGGCTCTGGTAATTTATACTAGAGCCTTTATCTATTGGGCAACTATATTACCAAAGATAAAGATATAATGCTAATGCGCCTACTAATATAAGCGCATTAAATAAATTTAAACTACTAAATAAAAGAATTGCTCTTATAAACTCATATTTCATATTACAAATAGAGAAGTCAATAAGCAATAGATGTAAATAGTTATAAACTAGAAAGTATATTTAAAATAACAAAACTTTTGAATAAAAGGATTGTTATGTAACGTAAAAAAATATATAATATCTGCAGAAAATTTATTTATGTAAACAAACATAGAGAAGGAATTATGAAAATTAATGGAATTAGGGAGAGCCCAAGAAAGTGAAATTTTAAAGTAATCTTTTATTGCAAATTCAAAATTTAGGCTATAAGAGGTTTTTAGACGTTAATTAATTTGAGTTAAAGAAGAGGGAGAAGAAATGTTTGATTTTAAATTTGATTGGGATGAGTCACTGAATGTAGGAATCCCTTTTATCGATGAACAACACCAAGAGTTATTTAGTATAGGGAGAAAGTTAGAACAAGAAATATTAACTCAATGTATGAATGCGGATGAAAAATATCTTTTAAAATTATTATGTGAGATTAGGGAATATGTTACATATCATTTTTATGAGGAAGAGAAGGTTATTAAAGAATTAAACCCTCATTTATTTGTAAAACATAAAAATGAACACAATCAATTTATAGCGTGGGTAAATAGCATAGATTGTGGAGAGTTACTACAGAATCCACAAAAGAAGCTTAAAGAAATAAAAGAAGCATTACAAAAGTGGGTTTTTGAGCACATTTTAATTGAAGATAGGCAGGCGCTTTTGGTAGAAATTGAGTCAATGATATAGAGGGTAGGGGCATGTTTAAGAATATAAAAGACATAGGTAAAAATGCAGTTGAATATTATGAAAGGCACGATATAAGAAGTGTATAAAAGATAGGCATAGAGATAGAGAATATATCTAGAGAAATAGTATAAATAATAGATGCTTGCTAGACCATATACATAGATAGCTATAGAATAAAAAAGCGCCGGCAATTGAATGGATTAGCATTCATTGCCGGCTTTTACATGTCCATTTTCTTTGTTATATACATAAGAAGAATGTATATAACAAAGTGAGGATATGTATAGTATAATAATGAGTGATAAAGTGTGGCCAGAAAACAAGCATACTTATAATGATAAGAACGTGATAAAAACAAATTTGGAAAGGGTACAGCAAGAACATGATTTATTTTTCGCAATTATTGGAGACAAATAAAATAGAAAAATTATTAAAAAGGTACCCAGTGGGCCTAGAGGTTATTAGCTTTGGTATTGGAAAGGTGCTAGATGACTTAGAACATTCAATTAGCTACTATCAAAAGGAATTCGCATCATTTAAAGACAATACACCTTTAGCTTTTCATGGCCCTTTTTTAGATTTACAACCTGGAAGCTGTGATGGAAAGATAAGAAGTTTGACAGAGGAACGTTTTAACGCAAGTTATAAGGCAGCTCAGGCTTTTGGGAGCAAAGATATGATTTTTCACACAGGCTATCTGCCAAATGTTTATATCGACAAATACTGGTTAGAAAATGTAGTGGCTTTTTGGAAAGAATTTTTAGAAGACAAAAGTAAAGAATGTATGTTTTATATAGAAAATGTATTAGATACGGATTGGGAGTTACTAAAGGAAATAGTTGATAGAGTAAATCAGCCCAATTTTAAAGCATGTTTGGATATAGGTCATGTTAATGCGTATTCAAATCAAACAGTAGAAGAGTGGATTAAAGCATTAGGGGAAAGAATAGGTTATGTACATCTGCATAATAATGATGGTACCAGGGATGCACATCAAGGCTTAGAATACGGTACTCTGCCTATTCAAACAATATTACAACAGCTTAAGCATGATGCACCTTATGCAAAGTGGAGCTTAGAAATAGGTGATGAAAAAATGCTAGAGGAATCTTTGCAGTGGCTTATTAAAAAGTACTAGAGAGTAATGTAACAATGGATAAAGTTATTGGAAAGTACTGTAGTATGGTATACAATATAAAAATACGCATTACTCATTTAGATAAGGAGAATAGAATATGGGAATGAACTTTAAAGAGAAGCTACCAATACCTAAGGAAATCAAGGAGCAATATCCTATTTCTCAAAAGGTAGCTGAAATAAAGGCAAAAAGAGATGCAGAAATTAGAAAAATCTTCACAGGGGAATCTGATAAATTTATTGTTATTATAGGACCATGCTCTGCAGATAATGAAGATTCAGTATGTGACTATGTAAGTAGACTTGCAAAGGTGAATGAAAAGGTTTCAGATAGATTAATGATTATCCCTAGAATCTATACCAATAAACCTAGAACAACAGGTGAAGGCTACAAGGGTATGCTTCACCAACCAGATCCAACTAAAGACCCTGACTTATTATCAGGAATTATTGCTATTCGTAAAATGCATGTACGTGCTATTGAGGAAACAGGGCTTACTGCAGCAGATGAAATGTTATATCCAGAAAATCGTAGATATCTAGATGACATCTTATCTTATGAAGCTATTGGGGCACGCTCTGTAGAGAATCAACAACACCGTTTAACAGCTAGTGGTATGGATATTCCTGTAGGGATGAAAAATCCTACAAGTGGAGATCTTTCTGTTATGTTTAACTCTGTCGTTGCAGCTCAAAAGTCTCATAACTTTATTTATCGTGGCTGGGATGTAACAACAGATGGCAATGATCTTGCTCATGTTATTTTACGTGGCGCAGTGAATAAGAGAGGCATCTCTATTCCTAACTACCACTACGAAGATTTAATGTATATGATGGAGCTTTATGACAAGTATGACTTAGTGAACCCAGCAGCCATCATTGATGCTAACCATGCTAATTCTGGTAAGCAATATATGGAACAAATCCGTATTGTGAGTGAAGTGCTTCATAGTAGATCATACAATAATGACTTAAAGAAACTTGTAAAAGGGGTTATGATTGAAAGCTATATCGAAGGTGGCACACAGCCAATTAGTGAGAATCAAGTATATGGTAAGTCTATTACAGACCCTTGCCTTGGATGGGAAGAAACAGAAAAACTGCTTTATAAGATTGCAGAAAACTGCTAGACGTTTTTTAGGATAGCTGTTAGTGGAATAAAAAAGAAAGCCGGCAATGGATGATACGCTATTGCCGGCTTTCCTATGTCCATTTCTTTTATTATTTACTTACCCCCTGAGCATAGCAATAAATAAGATGAGTTCAATCACTATGTAGGCATAAAAAACAGGGGAAAACCTAACCGTTATAAAATCTTATAATTTCTAAATATTTATAATAAAGGCTTTCTAAAAACATATAAAAATAGTTATACTAAGAAAAAGAAATACTAATCCCAAAGGATGTGATAGTCTATGAGACGTATTAGTCCCCTAACAGCGCAAGTAATTGTAGATGAAATTGGCAATGAAATACATGCACACATTAATTTTATGGATGCAGATGGCTATATTATTGCAAGTACGGATGAAAACAGAATTGGTATGCTGCATGAAGGTGCACAAAAAGTGATTAGAGAGCAACTGGAGTGCTTATATGTGACGGCAGATATGGAAACGCCTACTATGAAAGCGGGTGTTAATTTACCTATTGTGATTCATGAAGCTATTGTAGGTGTGATTGGTATTACGGGTGAAGTAGAACGAGTGGTTGGCTATGGAAAGATTGTACAACATATGACACAGATTATGGTTGAAGATGGACTTATAAAAGATGAACATCGCTATGACAGGAGAGTACGATATCGCTTCTTGGAAGAATGGATATCTGGTGTGAGAAATAAGTATAATTGGGAATTTGTGGAGCGAGGAGAAAAACTGGGGATTGATGTTAGGAGACCTCGTCGTGTAATGATCATTAATATTGCTACATATCACCAGTTATCGGTAACGTTGCAGGGACAAGAAAAGCTAGAGCAGATGGAGACCACTATTCGGCATAGTGTAGAGCGTGAAGGTGAGTGCCTGTATTTACGTATGCCACCCAAACAAATTGTGTTAGTACCGATTTGCTCCAATGAACAAATGAAGCAAATAGCTAAGCGGTTAAAGGAGAAAATCTATTCTAGATATGAAGAAACGCTACTGATAGGCATAGATAGTAACTCGAATAATGATCGTATAGTATTTAAGATGTGTGATGAGGCAGAAAAAGCAGTAACTTGTGCAGTACCTTTGGTAAGAGAAATTGTATTTTATGACGATCTTTATATGGATTTATTTATGAATGAAATTTCGTTAGGCAGCATGGAAGAATATATTAGAAAATTATTTAGTGGGCAAAGCGAGGAAGATGTGGAAGAATATATGCAACTGATAGATGTTTATTTTACTTATGAGGGTTCAATTACTCAGGCAGCTAATGCACTTTATATCCATAAAAATACCTTACAATATAAATTGAAAAAGCTGGAGACTATTACAGGTAAGGACATACGTAACCCTTCAGAAGCAGCTGCCTACTATATTGCCAGAGAGTTTTATCAAAGATTACATAAGAAAGAACGGCTTACACGTTTTTAAAATAATTCAAGGATATTATACATAACAATAATTACCTTAAATATATGTTATAGAGAATATATACAAAATATTTTAAATAATATAATATTATTAATAGATAACACCCAAGCGTGTATATTGCATTGGGGATAAAAGCTATTAAAGGGGGTATTTTTATGACGGGCATTCCTTTTTTAATTGTATTTATTGTAGCAATCATTCTTATGATTGTTATGATTAGTAAGTTTAAGATTCATCCATTTCTTTCTATTATGTCCATTTCTCTGGTGTTAGGATTAATAGGAGGTATTCCTTTTGCATCCTATACCAATGCGGACGGAAGTACGGTAAGTGGTATTGCAACTGTTATTGGAAATGGCTTTTCATCTACATTTACAAGTATCGGAATCGTCATTATATTTGGTGCATTAATTGGAACAATCCTGGAGGTAACAGGAGGTGCTTTGAAGTTAGCGGATATGGTTGTTAAGTTAGTAGGTGAAAAGCATCCTGAACTTGCCATTGAAATCATGGGATGGGTAGTATCCATACCAGTATTTTGCGACTCAGGGTTTGTCATTTTAAATCCAATTCGTAAAGCATTAGTAAAACGTACAAGGACTTCATCTGTAGCAATGACTGTTTGTTTGTCAGCAGGTTTATATGCTTCCCATGTTTTTATCCCACCTACTCCAGGACCTATTGCAGCAGCAAATACCTTAGGTGTCGGAGAGCATATACTACTTGTTATGGGATTAGGTACATTAGCTTCCATTCCTGGTTTAATAGGCGCCTATTTTTATGCTAAATGGGTAGGAAAGAGAGTAAAAGCTAAGGATGAACAGGAGAATCAAGGAGAGGTTGTTCAAAGCTATGAAGAGTTAGTAGCTTCTTATGGGAAACTTCCAGGTGGTTTTATGAGTCTGGCACCTATCATTGTACCGATTTTCTTAATGGCTATGTCAAACGTATCAAGCATTTTAGGATGGAGTGGTGCAGTTAGTACAGCGTTTACCTTCTTAGGAACACCTATTATTGCGTTAGCTGTAGGTGTTATATTTGGAATTATATTAATGCTTCAAGTTAACAAAGGAAGTCAGCTCTACGATATTACAAATGAAACTTTAAAAACAGTAGGTCCTATTTTATTTGTAACAGCAGCAGGTGGCGTATTAGGAAAAGTGATTGCATCTACAAGTCTAGTGGCGTTTATTACAGAAAACGCAGCAACTCTAGAGAGTATTGGTATTTTCTTCCCATTCCTTCTAGCAGCTATTTTGAAATCAGCTCAAGGTTCATCAACAGTTGCCATTACGACGACAGCAGGTATTATGGCGCCACTAATGGGGGTTTTAGGAATGGATTCAGTAGTAATGTCTGTATTATGTGTTATGGCAATAGGAGCAGGCTCTATGACAGTGTCTCATGCCAATGACTCTTACTTCTGGGTAGTTACCAACTTTGGAGAAATGACACCTGAACAAGGATATAAAACACAAACAGCTGTTACATTAGTAGAAGGTATTTGTTCCATGATAGGTATCTTTATATTATCATTATTTTTACACTAGATTGGCTACATAGGTTTACTTTATAAATAGTTGAAAAACAGACCAGGCATCTAGTGATTAGTGCCTGGTCTTTGTACAAGGAGATGATGAGATGACTCTAAGAGAAGAAGCAGACTACATTGTAAATAAGGCTATTTCCTCAGCACTTCCAGATGAAGCAGTAAGACAGGCTCTAAAAACTAAAGATTTTGGTGAAGGTAAAATTTATATGGTCGCAGTAGGTAAGGCAGCATGGCAAATGGCCAAAGCTGCAAGTGACTGTTTAGACAAGAAGATTGAAAAAGGCATCTGTATTTCGAAATATGGACACATGAAGGGTGAGTTACCTAATGTAGAGTGCTATGAAGCAGGGCATCCTATACCTGATGCCAATTCCTTCAGGGCGACTCAGGTAGCGATTGATTTAATTACAGGCCTTAATGCAGAGGATACGGTACTGTTTTTGCTATCAGGTGGCGGATCTGCTTTATTTGAAAAGCCCCTTGTAAGCGAGGCGGAACTGACGGATATAACCAGGCAGCTTTTAGCTTGTGGTGCAGATATTGTGGAAATAAATATACTTCGTAAAAGATTATCAGCTGTTAAAGGCGGAAAGTTTGCAAAGCTCTGTTTACCTGCTAAGGTATTTAGTGTTGTACTAAGTGATATTATTGGTGATCCACTAGATATGATTGCTTCGGGACCGGCTTATCCAGATAGTTCTACCAATGAAATGGCAAAGAAAATCATCGCTAAATACCATTTGAAATTAAGCGCAGAAGCGATGAAACTGATGGATATAGAAACACCTAAAGATCTAACACATGTTGAGACTAGGATTACGGGTTCAGTTAAATTACTTTGTAAGGCAGCAGCAGAGGCCTGTCAGCAGCTTGGATACAAGACGCTTATACTAACGGATTGCTTAAATTGTGAAGCAAGAGAAGCAGGGACTTTTCTAGCAGCTATCGCCAAAACTTATCAGGGAAGTCAAGAAAGTTTAGCTTTTATTGTTGGAGGAGAGACCATAGTTCATTTAACGGGACATGGAAAAGGAGGAAGAAATCAAGAATTAGCACTTTCAGCAGCTCGTGAAATAGGAGGCTTATATCAAACGGCTCTATTAAGTGTAGGCTCAGATGGAACAGATGGACCTACAGATGCGGCTGGAGGTTATGTAGATCAAGATACGCAGGAAAAATTAAGAAAGCAGGGTATAGAAATTTTCGAGATACTCAAGGAGAATGATTCGTATCATGCACTACAGCGGGTAGGTGGTCTGATTATGACAGGGGCAACAGGAACCAATGTAAATGACGTAGCTGTCCTCTTGATTCGAAGGTGAGAACATACTTTAAACGGAATAGAGATAATCCCAGAGTATAATTTGACTCGTATGGGTTGCTTTGGCATTATAGACTTTGTCCCCCTAGAAAGTCTATAATGCCAAAGCAGCTAATAGGTCTGAAATATAAATTTCAGGCCTATTTTATATGTGTCAATAATATTTTAGCTTTTCATGGGCCTTTTTAGATTGACAACCTGGGAGCTGTGATGGAAAGGTAAGAAGCCTAACTAAAGAGCGTTTTAATTTTGATGATGGTTATAGCTATACAGCAAATGGCAGTGCAACAAACTATAGTGAACTTGAGCCTATAGCCAAGAAAGAATGGCAAAAGCCATAGATTTATCTAGATGCCTATTTATTGATATCCCCCCATAGGCTATAAAGCACCTGAAGATGCTAAAAGTGGTCATTCGAACACTTAAAAGTGCATTTGGTAGTAAAAATAATAGAAAACAGAA
This sequence comes from Cellulosilyticum sp. WCF-2, assembly GCF_003990395.1. Taxonomy (NCBI): domain Bacteria; kingdom Bacillati; phylum Bacillota; class Clostridia; order Lachnospirales; family Cellulosilyticaceae; genus Cellulosilyticum; species Cellulosilyticum sp. WCF-2. The sequence goes on from NZ_CP034675.1 coordinate 1,041,364, forward strand.
ATTTGTGATAATATACAATTATCAAGGAAAACAAGGAGGAAAGTAATATGGCATTTTTTCAAGTAACAGCATCAGAATTAAGAGCAAAAGCTGAAGAACTAAAAGGATTAAATGGAAGCTTTAAAGGAGAGGTGGGAAATTTAGAAACGATTGAAGGTGCTTTAAAGAGTAAATGGGTTGGCCAAGCGAATGACAATTTCCATGCAGCATTTGTAAAAGATAAAGGACAAATGGATAACTTCTATAAGTTAGTGGAGAACTATATAGCTGCATTATTACAAATCGCAGCACAATATGAAAAGACTGAATCAGCTAACGCTGAAGTTGCAAGAACTAGAAATTACTAAGAAGTGTTTATTAAAATATCAGATAAGAAAAATATCAAGGAGGCGTCAAGCATATGGAAGGAATTTTAAAGGTAACCCCAGAAGAGTTACAAGCAACTGCAGGTGACTTTAGTGGTAAAGGAAATACAATTAAAGGGTTAATGGATCAAATGATGGGAATCGTAAAGAATTTAAGTGGTTCTTGGCAAGGGGAAGCATCAGCTACTTACTTACGTAAGTTTCAAGGTTTACAAGCTGACATTGACAAAATGAATCGTATGATCCAAGAACATTCACAAGATTTAAATACAATGGCAGAGCAATATAAACAAGCTGAAAATCTTAATATGGAACAGGGTCAAGGTTTAACAGATTCAGTAATTTCATAGTAGTACATAATAATTGGCGAGAGGAAAAAGACATTTCCGCTTGCCAATTATTTTAAAAAAGGGGAAAAGTGAGCAGTATTTCATAGTAATACATTTTATGGGAGAGCAGAAATGATACATGGAGTTCTGTATAAATATAAAAAGGCTTACGAGTATTCTAAGATAAGCTAAATTATGCATTAGATTTAGGTGATAGTGGTTTTGATGTTTCAGAGGGCTGAACGGATGAATAAAGTTATTGGAGATGCTTTGAAGTGAAAATAAAATATGCATTTTGGGAAATGATTAGCATGATTATTTTACTTACTGCATGCGGCAGTATGGTAGAAGGAAGCAATGGTATTGTATTAGAAAAGAGTAATTTGAAAGAGGAGAGTAGTGACATGGAAACAAAGGTTGATATGACACCAGAACAAGAAGCCTTGTTATGCAAGATTTCAATAAACGAAGACAGAGTTAAGGAAGGGAAACTCTTTGTTTGGCAGGAGGAAGTTTTAAGACAATATGATTATGCAATGGATTATTTGCTAGGCAAATATCCTTCTTATACATTTCATATAGTAGACTGCGAACCAAAAAATAAGTTGAATAATGCCTATTCTAAATTTGTTTTTCAAGAGTCAGATGACAGTGAAAGTTATTATGACCTGTACTTATATGTAGAGGATGGGGAGTATTCTGCAGAGGATAATTTTTATGGATATATCATAGAGGAAGAATATGAAAATGAATTGAAAGCAGTATTGTTACAGGAAGATATCCCTTGTGATAGAGTAGATGCACGTATTACTACTGTAGAGGGTAATGACTTCAATGAAAAGCTAGAGGTTAGTGATATTATTAACGGCAACGTGCATGTGCAAAATACAACTTTTATTTATATTGATAGCAATAGGCTGGGAAATGAATCCTATAAAGAAGAGTTTGAGAAAATTAAACAGGTAATCAATCAAAAGAAAGTATCCGGTTATTATATTGTGAGCATTTATGATTCTGTCAATGAGAATAAAGAAGTGTTTAATGAAGCCTTTTGATGAAATATAACTAAGCGTTCGGAGGTTAATATGTCAGAGCAATTATCAACTGAACAGGTATTATTATTAAATAATTTAATGTATATGACAGATAATAAACCGTTACAACAGGTGATTGGCTTAGAAGGAATGACGGTGGAACAGTTAGTTTCAAATATCACTAAAAATGCAGATTCAAATAAATTTGACTCCAATAAGGATTATGGCTCTTATATGACAGGCGATGATTGGCAAAATATTATTAACAGGTTGCAATGAATCAAGATAAGATATCCAATCATAATGTAGAGAGTGATTGCGTTAATTTACTATTAAATGATGTGGGAAACACTACCTTTTATAAAGGTTATGATTATGGAGAAGGAGGATTCCTAGAGAATCATTATCCGAATACTTTTTTGATTTTAAATCTGATGGAACGGTCCAAATGACTGTTGGTACTAGAGATGAGAGAATGGCAGATGTTGATGAATTTCTTGACAATTATTTACGAACATTATCTCCAGAAAATAAACAAAAGACTTTGTTAATGATAGGTGAATTGGTAGAAGCAGGTTTTAATGTAGTAGATATTGTTATACCAGCTAAGCCTAATGAAACACAACCTACTGAAGGTCAACCATGGGCATTTACAGTTCAGACTGAAAAACTCGTTACTGTGACAAGTGAATTAGAAAACAGCTATAATGAATTAATAGATTATGTAGCAGCAATTAAGAGTGTTTGTAGTCATCTGAATGGTGATTTTTTTGGCATAAAAAGATCATTAGATCTAGTAGGGAAAAATGTATTACAACAAACAACGGAATATAAATATATGAAAGAAGCATTAGAGAAAATTAGTACTTATTATCAGGTGAGTGAAGAAAAAATAGTTAAAGGGGGAACATAATATTATATGGCATTTGATATTCGTATTGAAAATATAAAAGAAATAGCAGATGATATTAATAGCTTAAGTAGCCAAATGGGGGAAATGGCCGGACAGATGAACATACTTTATTTTGCAATGAGTAGATGGAATGATTATTGCTCCGAGGCAATCCTTAAAGAAATTGCGACTGAAAAGAAAAAAATTGCTCAATTTCAGCAAGAAATGAAAAGAATGGCAGTTGCTTTAAATAGCGTTAAAAATGCTTATCTTAAATCCGAAAATCAGATTCTTTTGGTATCTAATATTAATCCTAATAGGGGAGAAAATCCTTTAAACCATGTGACGAAGAAGGAGATGGATGAGGCAATTGCCGCCTATGAAAAAGAACATGAGAAGGAAGTGGAGGAGTTAAATGACTTCCTAAATGGAGATGGTGCGGATATTTTAACAGAGGAAGATAAACGCAATATTAAATATCTTATTTATACAGCACCAGAACCATATAGAAGCATTTTTATGGAATCAATTACCAAGTTTAAGATAGCTGATGCGGATGGCAAGAGTGCTTTTTATAAGGCGTGGAAGCATACGGTAACTTATTCCTATCCAGACTCCTTTGCTAGTGACCCACGAGGAGCTTATACAGTATTCTTCCATGAGTGTGGTCATGCCATAGATGACCTTAGTGATGTAGCTAAATGGCTGGGAAGTGATAGCGAAGAATACAAGGTATATAGTGAGGCAATGGGAAAAGATGTGACCATGAGGCAGGCTATAGAATATGACGTTTATTATAATGATAACAATGAACATAGTATAACCAGTATTGCTAACAGAATTATTGCTAGTGGTGGAAGTGGTAGTAAAGGCGATGTACAGAATGTGATTGATGCATTAAAACAAGGTAGTGGAAGTGATTTAAGTAATGCGGATCTTCTTTTATATAATGCAGTGAAAAGTGAATTTACAAGTGGGGTTAGTGGTGCTACTTATGAGGCTGTAAGTGATGTTTATGGAGGAATGTCAGGGAATGAGTTAAGATCGGGGTATGGACATGATACGAGTTACTGGGAAGATGATAAAAAGGCGGCAAAGGAGCTTTGGGCAGAGTATTTTTCTTATAATATGGCAGGAGATGATACAAGCCTTAATCTAGTTTATGAATATTTTCCTGAGGCAACCAAAATTATGAATGAGTATACGAAAGCATTAGGAGCGTAAGAAGATGAAAAAAAATAAAATTTGTATTTTACTAAGCTTAGTTTTATGTATGTCATTAAATGGATGCAAGGCAATATCAATAAAAAATGAAGGTGAAGAAGTGAAAAATAAAAATGAAATAGTAACCCAAAAGAGTGACCAAAGTGTAGAGGATATACAGTTCATGATAGATAGCTATGGCTTTACAAAGGAAGAACTTGAAGGAATTGACGTGACTAAGCTTATACAAGACTATGAGTTAAAGGTGAGATCATTTACAAGTGAAGAAGTAAGAGAAATCATAGAATCACAGGCTAAATACTATATAGATGATGGTAAAACAAAATTGTTTCAAATATTTGATACCCCAGCAGAAGGTAGTATTAAAACAGGCGATCATTTTAATAAGATAGCTATGGTATATAATGAGGGTACTTTTCAGCAAAACATTATATTTGATTTAGTAGAGAGTAAGTGGTATTTAGATGATGCTACCGCACATGAACTATCAGCTAAGCAGAAAGAAATAGTGGAAAAACTACCTGAAAAGTATGAGATTTATAATTGGGAAAATAATTATAGCGGAGAGGAAGAAGAAAGTACAGGTTCATTGTATTGGAAGCTTATTTTTGAAAAGCAAGATGGCTCATTATGTGCTTATACAGGGTATACTCAAGATGGTACGCATCTTCCACCAAACTATAAGGAGTTTTGTGATGACATTATTTCAATCTTAAAGGATGATTCATACAAATAAAGATTATTATATGAAACGGTATAAATAGTGTAAGATAAAAGCGTATGACGAAAATCACTTATTAGAACTAGCAAGTCTAGTTGCCTGATAGGTGATTTTTTGTTTCAAAAAATTAAATTATTAACTATATTTAGGAGTGCTTTTTAATGCTAAATAGAGTAAAATGAATTCAGAAATATAAGAATATTTAAAGTACAATTGCATTTGAATGTATTTGGTCTGAGCAGTTTTATAGATTTCGTAGTCGGTTTAAGTGTGTGGCATAGCAGTAGGTTAAGAGAAAATGGGAGGGGATAGTACTATGAATTTAGATATAGGCTTTATAGCATTTTTAATTATTCTTACGCTAGGGTGTATCATTAAGAAAGTAAGGTGTCCTAAGTCTGTATCTTGGGGATTTTTATGGTTGGTTATTTACAATGATTTAATGGCCTTTCTGTGTTTCCTTAGTATTTCTATGCCCAGCCCTGGATATGATCCAAGTACACAGAATCCACATGCGGGCTATATGCCAGGAGAATTTTTAGTACTTAGTGGTTTTCCACTGCTTTGTATAGGTTTCGTTTTAAAGTTAATTTATTATAGTACAAATCAAGAAAGAACTGATGCTGACAATGAGCAGGAAGAGATAAAAGGTTTTAAGAAGTGGCTGAAGGAGTCGGTAGGAAGTATTATTTATATTGTGATCAGTATTTTCCCAGCAGGCTTTACATTTATGATGATATTATCACGTTTACCTCATATAAGAATATTAGCAATATTAGGTGTATGGAGTATGATACTTTTACCGATCATATTACCATTTGCGCCAAGGCTATATGCATTACGGCATATAAAAGAGATATGTAATCATACAGGGGGAAATCATGGATAACCAAGTATCTAGAAGATGTATTTTAATAGCTCAAATTACAGGTGTTATATATATTATAACAAGTATACTGATGTATAAAACGGGAATTTGGCTTGCTCAATTTGAGGGTTTAATTATACCAGTAGATGTACCATTACCAACGAATATTAAGGTGAATATATTCTTATTAGCAAGTATACTTTTTTATTCTTTGAATTTTAAGGAGGTTTCTAAGAAAAAAGTAACCAGAACAACTTCTATGGGCATAATGATTATAGTTATAGGGGTTATTTTTATATTTAATCAGTCAATAGCCCACCCTCTTAGTGTAATGGATAGGTCAAACAATTTATTAGTCTATGGGGAGGCATGGTTAGACCTTTTTAAGTTAAATCAACTAGCAGATAGGCTTCAAATATTTAGCTTGATTAGTTTTACAAGTTATATAATTGGCTTAAGTATATGGTATGGAAGCCATCAAAGCATAGAGGATTAAAATATATACAAAATGGAGGTTTAATTACAGGATTATTGGAAATAAGGTATTAGTAAGATATCCTATAAGAATAAAAAATATTGGAGTTCCGATAAACAACACATGATAATCAAAAAGTCATCACTTTTCAGTTATAAAATAAGAATATCTAAAATATACACTTTATCATTCATTCTTTAAAAAAATGAATGGCTAAAAGAGGCGTTCTTAAAAGGTAAAGCAACCTTTGAGAGCGCCTCTTTTAGTGTAAGCATTTTTCTATCTAACAAAAAATAGGTTAAGCAGTAATAAAACCTCGCTCATACCAATATCTAAAATAAGATAATGTTGAATATTAGCCTTACTGGTGTTAGAAATAGTCTTTTATTTAGAAAATGATTATAATAGACATATCGAATAATAGGTATAAAGCACATCGTAAAGGAGGAAGAAAAGACATGAATAGAGCGACTCACCTTTGTCGTATTCCGTGTAATTCGTTACCACTAGTGGGTGAAGCAGATTTTGGGCTTTCTCTCAAACCAATGGTGCATTGCGATAGAATTGCAGAATTTAATGTTCTTATTTATGTACTAAAAGGCGGGATGCAAATAGTGGAAGATGGCACTATATATGAATTATCGCCTCACACTTTATTTTTCTTAAAGAGTGGCGTGCATCATTGGGGAGAAAAGCCTTTTGAAAGTGGGACAGCATGGTATTATATACATTTCTATAATGATGAACCCCCTTTAAATATGCCACAGCTGAAAAATAATAGGATTTATGGTGGTCCTAAATATTTATCACCATCGGATTTCAATTGCTATATAACCGTTCCTAAGCTTTTAAATTTAACAATTGGCAACGAATTTGAAAAGGAAATTGAAAAATTAATCGATCTGTTTAAGTCAGCAGTTGCAACGGATATGATTAGAGCAAATGTCATGTTGTGGGAAATTCTCCTGCATAGCTTTGATATTGCACAAGGCAAAGTTGAAAGTTCAAAGGAGGATAGGCGAACACAAAGAGTCATTGATTTCCTTGAGCAGCATTACTGTCGGAATTTTACCGCGGAGGAACTTGAAAAAGCTGTTGGGCTGACTTACAAATACATTGGTACCTTATTTAAACTGAAAACGGGCATGACAATTAAGGAATATCAATCGATGCTGAGAATAAGAAAAGCAGAGAGGCTGCTATGTGAAACAGAGATGTCAGTAGCTGAAATTGCAAGTGAGACAGGATTTTATGATACATTTTATTTCAGCAAAGTATTTAAACGTAAAAATGAAATATCTCCTCAGAAATTTAGAAATGTCTATCTCCCAAGAATTTAATAGCAATCAGACTTAATATAAATCAGATTTAATATAAATCAGAAAAAAATACATAAATTGTGGAATATAATCCATGTTATCTACCTTCATTAAGGAATATTATACATATATAAGATTAATGAGGGAGGATAAGAAATGGATGATATGCTAAAGAAATTTACAGTTACAGATAAATTTTTTGGATATTACGAAGCACTTATTAAGGATACGGTGGTGCCCTATCAGGAAAAGGTATTAAACGATCAAATTGAGGATGCTGAAAAGAGTCATGCCATAGAAAACTTTAGAATAGCAGCAAAGGTGATTGAAACGGGAAAATGTGATGAAGCCTTTTATGGAATGATCTTTCAAGATAGTGATGTTGCAAAGTGGCTTGAAGCCGCTGCTTATACACTATTAATGCATTCAGATGAAGAGCTTGAAAAACGCTGTGATGAGGTGATTGACTTAATTGGCCGTGCGCAACATCAGGATGGGTATCTTAATACCTACTTTACTGTGAAAGAACCGGACAAGCGCTGGACTAATCTTGAGGAAGCACATGAGCTTTACTGTGCTGGGCATATGATGGAAGCTGCCGTTGCTTATGCTGAATGTACAGGGAAAACAAAGTTACTTGATATAATGTGTCGTATGGCAGACCATATTTATGAACGCTTTATTGAGGATGAAGTACCAGGATATCCAGGACACCCTGAAGTTGAACTTGCTCTGATGAGAATGTACAGATTTACGAAAAATGAGAAGTATAAGCGTCTTGCTCAGCACTTTATTGACGTTAGAGGTGTGGATAGTGATTATTTTATAAAGGAAAGTGAGCGTTATAACTGGACTGTTTGGGGTAATGACTGCAACAATAAGGAATATACCCAAAATCATCTTCCTGTAAGGGAACAGACAAAAGCCGTTGGGCATGCCGTTCGAGCAGTTTACCTTTACACAGGTATGGCTGATGTGGCAGCAGAGACTGGTGATGAAAGTCTAAAAAAAGCTTGTGAGACACTTTGGGAGAATATTACTAAGTGTAGAATGTATGTGACAGGTGCTATTGGTTCAGCTTATGAGGGAGAAGCTTTTACCAAGGACTATCACCTTCCCAATGATACAGCTTATGCAGAGACTTGCGCGGCAATTGGTTTGATTTTCTTCGCAAGAAAGATGATTGACCTTGAAAAGAACAATGAATATGCTGATATCATGGAACGCGCACTTTATAACTGTGTCCTTGCAGGCATGCAGCTAGATGGTACAAAATTCTTTTATGTCAATCCTTTAGAGGCTATACCCGGCATATCTGGGGAAGCCGTTACTCACCGCCATGCACTGCCACAGCGTCCAAAGTGGTTTACTTGTGCATGCTGCCCTCCCAATGTAGCGAGACTTTTATCCTCTATCGGAAGATATGCATGGAGTGAAGGAGGAAACACGGTTTATTCTCATTTGTTCATCGGGGGAACTCTTGACCTGACAGATACTTCACACGGCAAAATTAAAGTTGAAACCAGCTACCCTTATGAGAATAAGGTTCTCTATAGATTTGAGCCAGCTAATGAATCTATGGATTTGACCCTTGCAATCAGACTTCCGCTTTGGAGTGAAAATACAAGCATCATGCTAGGTGAAAAGAAAGCCGATTATGAGATCAGAAACGGATATGCTTATCTTACTAAGGCGTTCACAGCAGAGGATATCATAACTGTAACCTTTGATATGAGCATTAAACGTATTTTTGCTTCTAGCAAGATTACAGCTGATAGTGGCAAGGTGGCATTTTCAAGAGGACCATTGGTCTACTGCGCTGAGGGGGTTGATAATGCTGGAGATGTCTTTAGTTTGAGAGCAAAGAAAGAGGGAGAGATTAAAGCTTATAGCTCTGAAAAACTAAATGGTATTGTTGAGATTAAAGTAGATGGGTATAAGGTGAGTGATAGCAAGCTACTTTATTCCACTGTGCGTCCGGAAGTAGAGCCTTGTAAGATTACCCTTATTCCTTATTATACGTGGGGCAATCGGGGGCTTAATCAGATGAGAGTATGGCTTCCGGAAGAATGATGTAAGAGTATTTTGTATAGATCAAGTTATTAGTTTGGATGGATGATTTACATTTGGTGGTTATCAAAAATAGAAGTTAATTGTGTTATTTAGGAAGTAGAAGAAAGGCTATTTTTAGTACTAGTAAAAGCTAGTGTTAGAAATAGCCTGTTTTTATTGCAATATTATATCAAATATTTATTAAATTTAAAATATTTGATATAATATTAATATTAAAAAATATAAGGGAGGCTATTATGGAGTTAAAAAGAAAATTGGCAAAGATTTTGTCGGTCATACTAATCATTACATCAATGAATATTAACACACTACCAATAATGGCAACATCGCAAGTGGTACAAGAGATTGGACCAAATCTAGAGCTAGAGATTAGTCAAGAAAATCTAGTAGATAATCAAGTAAATCTTAATCTTAAATGTAATAATGTCACTAATATTGAAGCAAAAAATGTAGTGGCTTTTATCGAGAGTACAGATAGTCTATGCTCCACAACTGGTTCACAGCTACAGATTGAAATGGGGGATGTAGAGGGTGGACAATCAGTTACTAAGCCATGGATATTAACAGTACCTATATCTGAAGTAGAGCAGACCTATGCCTGTGAGATTACACTCACCTATTATAATAGTGAACTTACAGAAGTATACACAAAACAAGGAACTTTTGATGTAGTAGTACCAGGTTACTTAGTTAAGAAAGGCGTAACACTAAGTGCAGAGCCTGACATGGAAAATAACTGCATTAATCTAGATTGGAATTCACCAGAAGAGGGTATTAATTATTCTTATATGATTTATCAAAAACATAAGAATGATTTAGTGGAAGACTCTGAGTATCAGAGTATTCCTGCAAATGATACAGTAAAAGTATTGCAAGTATATCCTAATACACCACAATTAGTAGGATGGGTAAAGCAATATGGAGAAGGAAAGATAACTTGTGATGCAATAAGTATGTCTAACTTTAATAAAGATCCTAATAGTGTATGGGAATATGATGTTATTGTTTTTGGATTCTGGGACTGTAATAATGGTTGGGATTTAAATGAAAATAGTCGAGATGTAATGAAGGAATATATTGAATCAGGTAAAGGTGTATTATTCGGGCATGATACCATTAATAGTTATATAGGTCATACCTATTTTAATGCACTAGCACATTATGTTAATTTAACGTTGGGGCCTGTAGCAAATCAAGGCGGTAATAAAATAAAAATTTCAAAAAAAGGCTTATTAACTAATTATCCATACAAGATAGGAGAAGTTGGGGATATATTAAGCATACCATCATCACATATTTCATATCAGACACCATATGGTGATATATGGATGAAGTTTACATCAGATGACAAATTCTATCTTACTACGTGGAATAACTGCGCCATGATTCAAACGGGCCATTCTAATGGAAGAGCTACTGAGGATGAACAAAAACTTTTAATGAACACACTCTACTACTTAGCACAAAAAACAACTCAAACTAGTTGGGTAGATCACATGGGGCAGGATTTAAGTGCACCTACTGAACCTAAGCTATCTAATCTAAAGGCATCTTATGTTACTAAATCACTGGAGTTTGATTTGCAAGCTGAAGACTTAGGTGATGATTATGAATATTATGTTGAAGCAACTCACCCAGATACAGGCGAAAAAATGAAATCTAATGTGGAGGCTGTATATTTAGAGTCGGGAATAAAAGGATATTCTATAGTAATTGACCAAAAGCCGGACACCATACCTGACAATGAAATAGAAACAGAAGATGGTCATTTTAAAGTAGTAGTACCTGATGAATATGAGATGAAGGATACACTCTATATCCATGTTAAAGCGTTAGACAAAGCTAATAATACTTCTAGTGTTCTTCATTATGAGTACAACTATAAGGAAGCTAACTTACCTAAAATAGAACTAGCTTTAAGAAACAGTGATGTTCAAAATGGGGAAGGACATATTCAATTAGATTATACTAATATTGGAAATGGTAATGCTAAGAATGTAAAGATTAAAATAGCTACTGAAGAAGGTATTTATTTATTAGACGCTTCACAAGCAAGTATCTCTAAGGAAGGCTTAAATGTAGGAGAGAGTGATAGCATTGGATATAATTTTGTTTTACAAGAGCTTTCAGTAGAAAAAAATTATAATTATCAAATAGAAGTAAGCTATCAAAGTGAAAACTTATCTGAAGTATTGACAGAAATTACAGAGGGGACACTTACAGTACCAGCAAGCTTGCCAGAAGAGATTGAATTAAAGTATGCCCTTTTTGCAGCACATCCATCTAATGGTTTGACATTAAGTGGTTGGAAGTGCAATGTTATCGGTGATATTTATACAGGGAATGATTTTAAAAGTCAAGTTTCAGAATTATATGTAACAGGTAGTATTGATACAACAGGAAGTGCAATAATAGCAGGCTGGAAGAAAGAAGTAGATGCAGTTAATGAAAAAGTTGAATCCTTAGAAATGCCGGATTTAGAAGATGCCATTCTAGAAGCAGCAGGAGAATGTAGGGTTTATGATGAAGGTATATCGTATATTAAGGATCAAAATATCATTGAACAAGCCATTAAAGTTAATGGGGATGTAGACATTAGTGGAACCACTTTTAAAGGAAATTGCACCATTATTGCAAAAGGAAACATTAATTATAATGTAATGAGTTTCTCTGGAGAAGGAAGTGTTTGTTTATATTCTGAGGAAGGTAATATTACAATAAATGGTTCTCAGATTCAAGTTAATGGATTATTATATGCACCTAATGGAAAGGTGACCATTAATACATATGATACAACATTAAGGGGAGCCATCTATGCCGATGATATTTTACTCAATGGTAGTGTGCTTAATGTAACTAAGAGTGATGAAAATATTCATTTAGGCAGTGATAAAAGTAATAAACCATGCATTTTTGTAAGTTTACCTAAAAGAGCTGAACAAGGGCAAATCATAAATGCTCAAATTAAGTCGCTTAATGAAGCTGAAATAGTAAGCTATAAAGTGCAAGCAGATGGTCAAGATATAGAAGTTTCAGCGAATGGAAGCTTCACTTTAGCGATGCCAGGGAAAGACCAGAGGTATCATATTACTGCTTATGCTTATGACGCAAAAGGTAATTTTGATAAGAAAGAATATGAGATTGAAGTCTATACCATTATTCCAACGATTAGTGTAAAAGCTTCAAGTAATATCGTAGAACAAAATGAAGAAGCTTCATTCTTAGTTAAAACAACAGACGAAGACAAAATTAAATCTATAACCTGTACATTAAATGGAGAAGAAGTTCAACTTATTAATGGTACATATCACTTAGATACCTCAGAACTAGGAGAATATAGGTTTACAGCAACTATTTCTACTTTATCAGGGGAAGCTTATAGTGCCACGGAGACAATCTCCGTAGTGTCTAAGGATAAAGAACCACCTGTTGTCAAAGTAGCTTTTGATAAGTCAACCTATTACGAAGGAGATCAGGCAACTGCTCAATTAGTAGTCACAGACAATGTAGGTGTAGAGAAAGTACAATTTAGTTGTAATGGAAAAGAGTTTGCTATAGAACCAAGTATAGTAATTGATAATCTAGTACTTCGTAAAAATAGCATAGAAGTTAATGCATGGGATGCAGCAGGAAATAAGAAAAGTGAGCAGTATACTATCTTAGTTTACAGCGCTGAACCAAGTGTGTCAGTTACTGTTTCATCAGACAGTACGCTTCAAAATGAATCAGCGTATTTTGAAGTCAAAACAACAGGCATACAAAACATTCGTAGTGCAACTTATACATTAAACAATAAGGCAGTATCTATCGATGACGCTGGAAAATACGTGATAGATACCTCTGTAACAGGGACTTATTTATTTACAGCAACTATTGTCTCAGATTTAGGAAGAACTTACACTTCATCAGGAAAAATAGTTGTGGTAAGTAATGATAAAGAAGAACCTGTAATTAATGTGACATTTGATAAAGAGCTTTATTATCAAGGAGAAACAGCATATGCGACTCTCCAGATAACGGATAACATTGGAGTGGAGAAGATTGAATTCGTATGTAACGGTGAATCACTACCTATTCAAGCAATTATTCCAATAGAAAATTTAGTTATAGGAGAAAACACTATAACGGTTAATGCCAGTGATAAAGCGGGCAACATAGCAACTAAGAATTACACCATATCATGTATAGAACGAGTGGATGAAGAAGCACCCAAGATTTCCATTAGCTTAACTAAAGAGCAAGTGGAAGTTGGAGAAGAGGTAACAGCTAAGATTCAGGTTACAGATAATGTAGGAGTGCAATCTGTTAAAGTTTATGTAAATGATAAATTGGAGATGGAAGCACCAGGAACGATTAATTTCTCCAATAATGAGGCTGGTAATATAGAAATAAAGGTTATTGCTATAGATACCAGTGGCAATGAGAGTAGTAAGACTACTATATGTAAAGTCGTTGACTCTAGAGACAAAGTAAATCCCATAGCTAACATTTCATCTCCAACGGTGGGAAGTACTATTTCAAAACCTATAGATATTATAGGAACTGTGACAGATGAAACGCAGTTAAAAAAATATACGTTACAATATGCACCAGATGGAACAGAAGATTTTATTACTTTTGCAGAAGGTACATCAGCTAAGGCAAATCAAGTATTAGGACAATTTAATCCAGCAGATTTACCAAAAGGCATTTATCAAATCAAGCTAATAGCAGAAGATATGGGAGGTAATACTGCAGGAATAATAGTGAAATACATTGTAGGTGACATTATTAATAAAGAACCTATATTAGCTGTTATGACATCAACCACAGTAGCCAATGTAGGAACACCTGTTACAGTACAAGCAGGTATTACTAATGGTGTACCTGTTCAAGCGATAACTGTTTATGTAGATGGAAGTCCAATTGAGCTAATAAATGGAGTAGGTACATTTACTTGTACAGAGGCAAAAATTGTACAGGTTGAAGCTGTAGCAATTACATTAGAAGGCAAGGAAATAAGAGAAACAATAACTTGCCGCATTATTGATCCAGAAGATAAAGTACCACCAGAGGTAATGATTAATTCACCAGAACCAGGCGCTACTATTACGTCGCCTATAGATATAATAGGGACAGCCAAGGATAATAAAGCCCTAGAAAGATATTATTTACAATATCGCTTAAAAGGAACAGAAGATTATATTGTTTTTTCAGAAGAATCAGTGTCAAAAGAAGATGAAGTGTTAGGTAGATTTGATCCAACAGCATTAGAAAATGGTATGTATGAAATACAACTTGTTGCAGAAGACAAGGGAGGAACCATCAATAAATTAACTACTACCTATCATGTAGCTGGTGATATGAAAATAGGTCAAATGTCTATTGGATTTACTGATATTTCAGCTAATGTGGCAGGCGTGAATATGTCTGTGACGAGAAACTATAATAGTTTTAATAAGCAGAAAGGGGATTTTGGCGTTGGTTGGACATTGGGGCTTAATAGCATTCAAATGTACGAGGGCTCTGAACTAGGCGCTAATTGGGAACAAATCAGTAAAAAAGTAGGGATGTTTACTCAATATAGTTTTCAACCTACACAAAGCCATGATGTAGTCATCACCTATGGAGATGGCAAAAGTGATACCTTCGAAGTGGGTATAGACTATAAAGGTCAAACCCCTATTGTACCCATACGTATAGTAGATGCCACGTATAGATGTAAGACCAATAGTAAAGTCAAGCTAGAAATAGTGGGTAACAAGACGATGGAATGCACAGGGGGATTAGGTACTACTACGTTCTTCCCAGAAGGTGAATATTCTAATCTTGACCAACCTATGGATCCACAGGTATTTAAACTCACCAGAGAAGATGGTACTGAAATCATATTCCATAAACAAAATGGCATTCAAAGCATCACAGATAAAAATGGCAATCAAATTACTGTAGACAAAAACGGTATCACAAACTCAACAGGCAAAAGCATTACTTTCACAAGAGATAGCGAAGAACGTATTATATCAGCTACTGATTTAGCAGGTAATGCTACAAGATATGTTTATGATAACAACGGGGATTTAGTAGAGGTTATTAATTCACTTGATCAATCAGTGCAATTCATTTATGACAATAAGCATAATCTAGCACAAATTATAGACCCAAGAGGAATTGCTATTGCTAGAAATGAGTATGATGAAAATGGACGTTTGGTAGCTTCCATTGATGCAAAAGGAAATAGAATGGAGTACAGTCATGATGTTGAAGGTAGGCAGGAAGTAGTTAAAGATCGATTAGGTAATACCACACTGATGACTTATGATGATGAAGGACATATATTATCTATAACTGATGCATTAGGGAACGTATCTAAATTTGAATATGATTCAAAAGGTAATCAGACATTACGACAAAATGCACTGGGAGATGTATGGAGCTATAAATATACAGATGATAATAAGCTAATAAGTATGACGAATCCATTGGGTGAACAGATTTTAACTACTTATGATACCAATGGTAAGATTGCTACAATACAAGATTTGCAAGGTAATATCTTGAATTATGACTACAATTCCAAAGGACAAGTAACTGCTATTATCAATGATGACGGAAGAGGAATAAAATCTGAATATGATGCAAATGGGTATTTAGTAGGATTTACAGATCTTATTGGAAGAAAGGTGCAATATACTTATAACGAAGATGGTAAAATAATTTCACAAGTTGATGATACAGACAGAATATTAAGTTATACCTATGATGATAATGGAAATATATTAAGCTCAAGTATAACAGGAGCTTCCCAAGGTGAAATGCAGACTATTACAAAGTTTATAAAGTATGATGCACTTGGAAATCAAGTAGAGGTTACTGATGCAGAGGGAAATGTTTCAAGAGCAGAATATTATAGCACAGGGAAAATTTCAGCATTTATCAATGCAAAAGGAAATAGGACTGAATATCGATATGATGATTTAGGTAACTTAATAGAAGTTTATTATCCTGATAATACTATAGAAAAATTTGAATATGATGCAGAGGGTAGAAATACTAAAACAATATCTCGAGGAGGAAAAGTAACTTATTACGAATATGATAAGTTAGGAAGAATAAGTAGGACCTACAACAATCAGGGAACTATTAATCAATATAAGTATGATGCCATAGGTAATATTACAGAATTAATAAATGCTAATGGTAGTACTACAACTTATAAGTATGATAAGTTGGGTAGAAATACAAGTATTATCGATTGTTACAGTAATCAAACTAATTATGAATATGACGAGTTATCTAGAATTACTACAATGATAAATGCTAAGGGGAATAAGTATAGTTTTTCATATGATGCCTATGGAAATAAGATAGAGACAGTTTATCCAGATGGAACCAGTACCAAAGCTAATTATGATGAAATGGGAAGACTTTTAGAAGAAACCGATGCAGAAGGTCACAAAACATTATACACTTATGATAATAGAAATTTACTTACATCTGTTACTAATGCAAATGGTTCTAAGTGGAAATATGAGTACGATGATTTTAATAACTTAGTTAAGGTTATTGATGCAAATGGACATAGTACTCAATATGAATATGATAAGTTAGGAAGAAGGACTAAAACTATACTGCCATTAGGAATGACTTCTGTAAACAAATATGATGAAGTTGGAAATAGGGTAGAAAGTGTAGATTATAATGGCAGTAAAACAAGTTATGAATATGATCATAATGGCAGAATAATTAAAAAGACTTTAGCTAATGGTGATGCTACGTTATTTAGTTATACAAATGATGGAAGTATAAAACAAGTAATTAGTGAAAAAGGTACAACAAGTTACGAATATACTTCAGAAGGACAGCTATATACAAAAACCAATCCAGATGGTGTTAAGTTTATTTATTCATATGACATTTCAGGGAATTTAGCTCAGATTAAAGTAGATAATCAAACGATTAATTATACTTATGATGATTTAGAACGTTTATCAAGTGTTGAGGACAATGGACAAATAACAAAATATACTTATGATCAAAATGGGAACAGAGAGAGTATTGTATATCCAAATGGCATTGTAGTTCAATATATCTACGATAATTTAAATAGGCTTACAGAAGAGAAAGTTTTCAATAATCAAGGACAGTGCATTGAAGGCTATACAATGAAGCTTGGTAAGGCTGGTCAGAGATTAGAAATAACAGAATTAAATGGAACGCATACACAATACAAGTATGATGAAGTTTATAGATTAATTTATGAAAAAACAATTCAAAGTAATGGTACTATCAGTGAAATATCCTATACGTATGATAAAGTAGGTAATAGACTGAGTAAGATGCAAGATGGTATAGTAATAAAGTATACATATAATGAGAATGATCAATTAATTAGTGAAGGAAACCTAACCTATCAATATGATTCAAATGGAAATTTAATAAGCAAGAATCAAAATCAGCAAAAAATAGCAGAGTATCAATATAATCTTGAAAATAAGTTAATTAAATTTATTAAGCAAGAAGAAAATGTTAAAGTAGTAGAAACATATGAGTATGATTGGGAAGGTAATCGCATTCAAAAGAATATCAATGGTACAGAGAAGATACAGTATCTTGTTGAAACCTCTGGATTAGCTAGAGTGATTGCAGAAACCAACCATAAGACAGGAGTTGTGACCTACTATTGCTATGGAAGCGAATTAATAAGTTTAGAACGTTCTTCAGGTAAGCAATACTATCTTTTTGATGGACTTCTAAATGTAAGAATGTTAAGTGACTCAAAAGGGATTATTACAGATACCTATTTATTTGATGGCTTTGGTAATTTACTTAGTCAAACAGGTGATACAGAAAATAGTTATCTATATAGAGGGGAACAGTATGATGCTAATAGTGGATTCTATTACTTAAGAGCAAGGTATATGAATCCAAGAAATGGTGTATTTGCCTCAAGAGATGTTTACGAAGGTAGTCTATTTGAGCCAGCTAGTTTGCATAAATATATGTATGCTAATGCGAATCCGATTACTTATTCAGATCCGACAGGTATGAATAGCATAGCTGAATCAACTGCAACAATGGAAACGATGAGCATGGCAGATGCTGCCTATAGGTTTGCTAGTTCAGTTGCATTACGTGCAGGAATGCAGTTAATGAAAATTGCATATTCAGAGGTGGGAAACATCTCATTTAATGGACTAGCGGATGTTTTAGTTCCTGGAGCATTAGATATTCCTAGTTTAGAAGAATATGCTGCAGATATAAATATACTGTTAGCTAGTTTAGTAGATAAAGCTAATAAAATAGTTGCAAATGGTGAAAAGGTTAAGCCAGGCAATGAAACAAAGAGGTTTGCGGTATATGCCTTATTTGACGAAATTGCTGAGACAAGAGAAGTAAAATATATTGGAAGAACAGATGATGTTGCAAGAAGACTCAATGAGCATAAAAGAAAACTAGAAAGAAAAGATTGGGAAATGATAGTTCTTCAGGATAATCTATCTGAAAGGATGTCTAGATTAGTTGAGCAATCATATATATCAGCATACACACTAGATAAGTTGGCAAATATGCGACGGGAGATTGCATCTGGTAAAGTAGATAAATATGGTGGGATGGGAGATTATATAAATGCTGAAGAATGGAAGGAGTTACTAGTTATATATGCAGGTTACTTTGAGGATGAAGCTGCATTGCTAGGATTTATTAAATAAGGAGGAGAAATATGGGAACATGGGGTACAGGACTTTATTCGAATGATCTTGCATTAGATTTAAAAGGAACTTATATGAGACTGCTAAAAGAAGGAAAGACAAAAGAAGAAGTTGAACGTCTGACAATAGAACAATATGAGGATACAATGGAATGTGAGGATGAAGACGAAGACGATGAAACAATAGATGCATGGTTAGTTCTGGCAGATTTAGAGTGGAAATATGGAAGGCTTTCTGAAAGAGTTAAGGCTAGAGCTTTAGGTTATCTTGAAACAGGAAAAGGGTTAGAAGCATGGGAAGAGTGTAGTAACACGGATTATAAAAAACGTGAGCAAGTGTTAGAACAATTAAGAGAAAAGTTACTTTCACCTATGCCAGCAGAAAAGAAAATTCGTGTTCCAAAACCATATGAGTGTGAGTGGAAACTAGGGGATGTATTTGCCTATCAATTCACCTCTGATTATAGCAAGAAAAAGGGGGTAGAAAATCACTATATGGTTTTTAGAGTTATTCAATTAGTAAGGAGTAAAAGTGATAATAGTATACAACCTGTTGTACAGGTGTATAAATGGATGGGAAAAGAGTTACCAGGTTTAGATGTTATTTATAAGGAATGTTTATTACCTTCAACGGGTATAAAACATCCAGAAGGTTATTTAAAGTTAAAATCAATAGCTTATGAATGGAATATCGATATATCGAGTAAAAGGCAAATAAAAAAAGGAAGTTTATTTTATTTGGGTAATTCTCCTGCCATAAGCGTTATACCGCAACAAAAAAGATATACAAATGAAGGGGGAATGTTTTTATATAAATGGATAGAGGAATATTTTATTGATAGATACTTAGTATGGAAGGAGGTAGAAAATATTCCAAGTCATGTCGATGGGCAAGAACATATGAAACTTAACACTTACCAGTGGAAGTTAGGAGATGTATTTGCGTATAAGTTTAATACTGAGTATAGCAAAGAAAAAGGCTTACTAAATAAATATATACTATTTAGAGTAATAGAATTACTATGGGATAAAGAAAAAGCCTGTATTAATCCTGTTATAGAAGTATATCAGTGGTTAGGGGATGAATTACCTAGCTCAGAAATGATTAGACAAACACCATTATTACCTATGATGCCTTTAGAAGACCCTAGCAAATACGTGGAAAACCAACGTTTAAATTATAATATGATATTAGACACCATGGATGAGGAAGATATAAAAAAATACAACCTTATTTACTTAGGAAGAGAAGAAGTAATTATTAATTGTTCTAAACAGATACATAAAACAATAGAGGATCATCTATATGAATGGAGATCTATTGAAAATGTTATAGTAGATAGGTACCTAGAATGGAAAGATGTAGACTTTATTACGTATTAATCCAAAGGAATATTGGGATTTTTAGAATTGCTATTAGAAGATTAAGATAGATGACCTAGAATTAATATTTAAGAGATAAGCAAAAGAGATAATACTACAAATTGGCAGGTATTATCTCTTTTATTATTTAGATTTTACTTTAATAATAGAAAAGGTGTTGAAAGTTTATTTGGGTGGTGATAAGCGATGGAAGTTAAGTTAATAAAAGGAGCAGTAGATCATTCGGTTTATAATCAGTTTAATCTTTACAAAGGGTGTGATTTATTTAATCACTTTTGTCTGGGCGTAAATATAGAAGATTTTTTAGCAACAGTTAATATTTTATGGCCGGATATGATACAAGTTGGAGAGTATGTTTTCTTGGTTGATTTGTTTGAAGAAAGAGGAGAAGAAGCTATTAAAGCAGTGCGTAAGCTTGAAGAACAATTTCAAGGAAATAAAATAGAAGTAGAGCAGTGGGTAAATAGTTGGAGTGTATACGACTATTTTTGGGATGTGAACGATGGAGAGTATATTAATAGAGATTCTGTACTTTATGATGATGAGCATATGATTAATAATTTTTGTAAGATTATTAAGTATTTCTGGGAAAAAAGAGCTAAAGAATTATTTCTAGATAAAAAAATTGTAGTGGAGTGGGGAGATGAGATAATGGGAGAATTAGGACTCACACTAGTCATGTATCAAAAGAGGGAATAGGCACACTCAGGCTTAATTTTGACAAATTATTTAAGGTATATAACCATGTATTTACCCCACTATTCACACTACAGAAACTCATCTTTTCTATGTAGAAGACAAAGGCTGGATGGAAGCAGCACAATTAAACCTAGGTGATGGACTCTGTCTCCTGAATGGGCAAATAGATAGAGTAGAAAAAGTAGAAGTAGAATATCTAATGGAAATTATAATGAGGATAGGGAGACTTTAGATAAATGACATACATATATTAGAGGGAGGCGTGTACTATTTGATTAATATACAGTAGTGCCTATTCAAATGAATAAAACATGAAAAGTATTTTTGAAGCTCAGTTTAGGTGAAGAATTGTGTCATAGCCCTTTCCTATGATAGATTTTATGTTTTACGAGAATTAATATTAAAAATATTTAGAATATATAGCATAATAAAAGCAATAAACTAATTTAAATAGAATGGAGAAAAATAAATGGGGGCAAACATAGGAAATTTACAGGTTTGGAGTAAGGGAAAAGATATTGAGGAAACAAAGAAGCAGGTTATTGAAAGTATTTCAGAAATAATGGACAAGCAAGGCTTAGTGTTATGCACAGAAGAAGGTGCTGAGGGTGAGGACATCGTGCTAGCTACGACAGAAGGGAAGCCATGGGTAGGCGTTTATATGCAGGAAGCAGACTTTGGTCAATTAGAAAGATTAGAGGAGTTAGGTAGACTATTAACGAAGAAGTTCCAAACACTAGCATATACGGCAATGGTTTATGATAGTGATATTTTAATACTCCAACTCTTTGAAAATAGAGAATGTATTGATCAATATAATAATTGCCCTGACTATTGGGGAGAGCCTGTGACACCAGAAATGAAGGAAGCATTAAAAGGAAGCCCAGATAAATGGGTAAGACTTTTAAAAGAAGAGTATGGAGAAGAAGATATATATAAGGCATTTAATGAAGGTAAAGTAAAAAGTGAAGAGACATATTTATTACTAGCTTCAATGTTGGATGAAATACATGGGGCTGATCATGAGGATAAAATGGCGGAATTACCTAAGATGGAAAATATATTAAATAGAGAGAAATATATTTTCGCTGAATATAGGTTAGAGGAACTGGCTAAGTTATTTGATATAGGAGCTGAGCAAAGTATAATGGGATACGGTGATGCAATGGATGCTGAAGAATGCAGAGTTGAACTATTAGTATATTGTGAACGTTAATTATAGGTGTATTTAATCTAGTGATAAGGGTTATTTACAATTTGGGGAGACTATATATGTGAATTAAAAGAGAATCAAGAACATCACATTTGTTACTGATAATATGATGGCAATAGTAACATTATTGAAATAGAGTGCTAGCGGTAATAGCTGAGGATATTTATCTAGTATTATAGTAGATAGTTGTCTAAAGAATATATACAGAGGGGAGATATGATATGTATACCATAGTAACAAGGGAAGAGCTGAAAAATAGAATAAATTAAGAGTTTAATATTAAGTTTCACAGCATAGATGATTTAATGTTGTTAGACACAAAATGGTCTTCAATAGATATCCATAATACATCTGATCAAGAAATGCTAACAAAGCTAGGACAGCTGGCAAGTTTTAAAGGAACATTATATATTGTAACCGAAGTATCCTATATGCAAAGCAATGGTAATGATAGGGGTGGAGTATTTAAAGTCAATAGTCAACAACTTGATGATTTTTGTCAAGCATATGCTATAAAATATAATGAGCCTATGTTTAATCAAGAGGCATTTATTATTAGCTTTGAATTAAAGCAATGCTGGGTACTTCATCATGAAAATATTTATGGTTTAGTAAAATACAAATAGTACTGAAAACATAGAGAAATCAGGTGTGCTGGAACTTAGTTGGCTGAATTTTTAAATGAGGTTAATGGTAAGAAACAGATAAAAGAGATAATACTATTATTTGTATCAAGGTAAACAAAAATGCAAAGGGCTATAACACAAACATCTTACGATAAAGAGTTGTGCTATAGCCTATTTTGATGATTTTTATGGAATTAAATATGAAAATCATCATTATCAACTTAATCAATGGCTTATAAATTATAAAATAACAATCCAAATAAATTCTACATAATCACTATAATAATTTGACAAAGCAAACAATAAAATGTTTAAAAATGCATTTTAACATAATAATATGCAAAATATAATATAAATGCTTTATTTTAAGTGAATAATTATGCTATAATTATAAATAATGAAAAGTCTAAATAATATAAGCGGTTAGAGCGTTATTGGGCTATCATGAATCTTAACTTTGGAGGATTGTGATTAATGGAGAGTAAAAAGGTTTTAATTATTGGTTCAGGTCCTATTATTATAGGCCAAGCCTGTGAGTTTGATTATTCAGGAACGCAGGCATGTAAAGCGCTCAGAAAATTAGGGCATCAAATTATCCTAGTTAATTCTAACCCAGCAACGATTATGACTGACCCAGGTATTGCAGACATTACTTACATTGAGCCTCTTAATGCAGAGCGCCTTGAAGAGATTATAGCCAAAGAACGACCAGATTGGTTATTACCTAATTTAGGCGGACAATCAGGTCTTAACTTATGTTCAGAGCTTAATCAATTAGGCATTTTAAAAAAATATAATGTAGAGGTTATAGGTGTTCAAGTAGATGCCATTGAAAGAGGAGAAGACCGTATTGAATTTAAAAAGACCATGAACAGCTTAGGCATTGAAATGGCTAAAAGTGAAGTGGCTTATACCGTAGAAGAAGCTTTAGCCATTGCTGAGCAGTTAGGTTATCCCGTTGTACTTAGACCAGCTTATACCATGGGAGGTGCAGGTGGTGGTTTAGTTTATAACACAGATGAACTTAAAACCGTTTGTGCTAGAGGACTTCAGGCTAGTTTAGTGGGACAGGTCTTAGTAGAAGAATCTATTTTAGGCTGGGAAGAATTAGAATTAGAAGTTGTACGTGATGCTAAAGGGAATATGATTACAGTATGTTTTATTGAAAACATTGATCCATTAGGCGTACATACAGGTGACTCCTTTTGCTCAGCACCCATGTTAACTATTTCAGAGGATGTTCAAAAGGAATTGCAGCGTCAAGCTTATAAAATTGTAGAAGCGATAGAGGTCATAGGTGGTACTAATGTACAGTTTGCTCGTCATACAGAAACAGGCCGTATTATTGTAATTGAGATTAACCCAAGAACCTCTCGTTCTTCAGCCTTAGCTTCTAAAGCAACAGGTTTTCCTATTGCCCTTGTATCAGCCATGTTAGGGGCAGGACTTACTTTAGCAGATATTCCTTGTGGTAAATACGGGACTTTAGATAAGTACAAACCAGATGGAGATTACGTGGTTATTAAATTTGCACGTTGGGCTTTTGAGAAGTTTAAAAAGGCGGAGGATAAATTAGGCACACAAATGCGCGCCGTAGGGGAAGTTATGAGTATTGGTAAAACCTATAAAGAAGCTTTCCAAAAAGCCATCCGAAGTCTTGAAACAGGCCGCTATGGACTGGGCTTTGCCAAAGATTTTAATAAGCAGTCTAAAAAAGAGCTTTTAGACCAGCTTCATATCCCAACTAGTGAAAGACAATTCATCATGTATGAAGCCCTTAGAAAAGGTGCTACTGTAGAGGAACTCTTTAACCTTACCAAGATTAAACCTTATTTCATTGAGCAAATGAAAGAATTAGTAGAAGAAGAAAATACTCTTATTGCTAGGAAAGGAACTGTTCTAGAAAAAGAAGTACTCCTTCAAGCTAAACAAGATGGTTTCTCAGATAAGTATTTAGCGAAGCTGCTAGAAGTACCTGAAGAAGAAGTAAGAGCTAAACGCCTTGAATATGGCATTACAGAAGCTTGGGAAGGGGTTCATGTAAGTGGAACACCAGACTCGGCTTATTACTATTCTAGCTATCATATTAAAGATGAAACAAAGGTAAGCACAGATAAACCTAAAATTATGATTTTGGGAAGCGGTCCTAATCGTATTGGTCAAGGGATTGAATTTGACTATTGCTGTGTGCATGCAGCTACTGCACTTAAAGAGCTGGGCTTTGAAACCATTATGATCAATTGTAATCCGGAGACTGTTTCAACAGATTATGATACTTCTGACAAGCTTTACTTTGAGCCTCTTACTTTAGAAGATGTTTTAAGCATCCATGAAAAAGAAAAACCTCTTGGCGTTATTGCACAGTTTGGCGGTCAAACACCTCTTAATTTAGCAGCTGATCTTAAAAAAGCAGGGGTTAATATTCTAGGTACGAGTCCAGAAACTATTGATTTTGCAGAAGATAGAGATTTATTTAGAGCCATGATGGAGAAACTAGAAATCCCTATGCCAGAGTCTGGAATGGCTGTGAATGTAGAGGAAGCCTTAGCTATTGCTAAGCGTATTGGTTATCCGGTAATGGTGAGACCTTCTTATGTATTAGGTGGTCGTGGCATGGAAGTGGTACATGATGCTGAAAGTCTTGAAGTCTACATGAAAGCTGCAGTAGGCGTGACACCAGATCGTCCAATCTTAATTGATCGATTTTTACATAATGCTATGGAGTGTGAGGCTGATGCCATAAGTGATGGAGAAAATGTTTTTGTACCAGCGGTTATGGAGCATATTGAGCTTGCGGGTATTCACTCAGGTGACTCTGCTTGTATTCTGCCATCTCTCAATATTTCAGAAGAAAATGTGGCGATTATCAAAGACTATACTAAACGTATTGCTAAAGAAATGGGTGTTCGCGGCTTAATGAATATGCAGTATGCTATTGAAGATAACAAGGTATATGTCTTAGAAGCCAACCCACGTGCTTCTCGTACAGTACCATTAGTTTCAAAGGTATGTAATGTTCAGATGGTGAGGCTGGCAACAGAGATTATCACCAGTGAGATTACTCATAAACCATCACCTGTACCAGCACTAAAGGACAGGGTATTTAATCACCATGGCGTAAAAGAAGCTGTTTTCCCATTTAATATGTTCCATGAAGTCGATCCACTTCTAGGGCCTGAAATGCGATCTACAGGTGAAGTGCTTGGTATGTCAGATAACTTTGGAGAAGCTTTTTATAAAGCTCAAGAAGCTACGCAAACCAAGATTGCCTTAGAGGGAACAGTGCTTATTAGTGTCAATGATAGGGATAAAGCTGAAGTAGTAGAAATAGCTAGAGGCTTTGCTGAATGTGGTTTTAAGATTGTTGCTACAAGAGGAACAGCAGACCTTTTAAAGGCTAATGGTATCCCAGCAGAAAAGATTTTTAAATTAAATCAAGGTCGTCCTAATATTTTAGATGCTATTACTAATAATGAAGTTCAAATCGTCATTAATACACCGAATGATAAAGTAGGAGCAGATGATGATAGCTACATTAGAAAAGCAGCTATTAGAAAACGTGTATTCTACGTAACGACTATGGCAGGTGCCAGCGCTACTGTAGAAGGGATCAAAGCCGTTAAAGCTGGCAAGGGGCATACGATTAAATCTTTGCAAGAATTCCATAATGAAATTCAGTAAGATTAGGAATAAAGCATGCAAAAGCATCATGATAGTGAGGCTTTTGCGTGCTTTTATATTTTTTTAATAATAAAAAAAGTATAAAGAATAAAGTTCGTACTATAGAAAAGATTTCTAATAGGGAGTATGATAAAGGCATAGAATAAGAAAGAAGACTCATATCTATGAGATATGTAGGAAAGGAGAAAATTATGTACGATGTCATTATCATTGGTGCAGGTACGGCTGGTTTGTCTGCATCAATCTATACGTCACGAGCAGGTAAGAGTACCTTACTTCTTGAAGGATATTTGCCTGGCGGACAAATTGTTAGTTCTAAAGAAATAGAAAATTACCCAGGGATTAAACATATATCGGGTGCTGACTTTGCATCTGCTCTCTATGAGCAAGCACTTTCATTAGGAGCAACCATTAAATATGAGAATGCCACCTCAATAGAAGGCTTTCCTGATAAAAAGGTTGTGAGAACAGATCAAGCTACTTATGAATGTAAAAGTATTATCATTGCAACAGGAGCCACCAAAAGAGCATTAGGCTTAGAACGAGAACAAGAATTAACAGGCTTAGGTGTATCCTATTGCGCTGTATGCGATGGTGCATTCTTCAAGGGCAAAGAAGTGGCAGTTGTAGGTGGTGGTAATACTGCTGTTGAAGATGCCATCTTTCTCTCTGCTTATTGTAAAAAGGTCTATCTTATTCATCGAAAGGATAGCTTTAGAGCAGAATCACGTTTAGTAGAAACACTGGAGGCTAGGGAAAATGTGTCCTTTATCTTAGAAAGTGTTGCTACAAAGCTACATGGTGAAGGGCGTTTAGAAGGAATAGACATAAAAAGTAAATCAGGTGAAGAAACATTTTTACCCCTAGATGGCCTTTTTGTTGCAATTGGGCAAATACCTGCCAACGACTTTTGTGCCAATATGGTAGCCTTAGACCCTGAAGGTTATATTATTGCTGGTGAAAACTGTAAAACAAATGCAGAGGGGATCTTTGTTGCTGGAGATTGTCGTACCAAAACCATACGTCAGTTAACAACAGCTTCAAGTGATGGTACTATTGCAGGCCTTGCTGCATGTGAATATATTGATGGCTTAGCTCACTAAAGAGAAGAAGGCTACTACTAAAGCTAGTTCAACTAGTTTTGGAAGTAGCCTTTTGAGTGATTAAAGGAGGAAGAAGATGATCAGGGTAATGTTTGTATGTCACGGCAATATTTGTCGTTCACCTATGGCTGAGTTTGTAATGAGAGATATGGTGAATAAACGTGGACTTAGTCAAGAATTCTACATAGCATCTTCAGCAACAAGCACAGAAGAAATAGGTAATGGTGTTCACTATGGAACGAAGCGTAAGTTAAAGGAATATAACATTTTAACTGATGGCAAGTGTGCAGTGCAGTTAACAAAAAAGGATTACAATGCGTATGATTATTTCTTAGGGATGGATAGTAGAAATATCACCAATATGCGTAGAATATTAGGTGATGATCCTAAGAAAAAAATCTATAGACTGCTAGACTTTTCTTCCTGTCCCAGAGATATTGCGGACCCATGGTATACAGGGGATTTTGATAGGACGTATGAAGATGTTTATGAGGGATGTAGTGAGTTCTTGGAGTTTATCATAGAAGAAAAATAGAGTTGTATAACTACGTTAAAGCTATTCCTAATAGACTTTAACATATTTAAAAATAATTAATTACTAAAGGGCAGTATATGATACTATAACTAATGATGAAAAGTATATGGATTTAAGACTAAAGGCTATGTACAAATCTATTTGTTTATGGCTTATAGTATTAAAAACTTAGATATAATTCCATATCTTTTAGAAAGGGAATCAGTATCACGGTGATATGTTATTTCAATATCTCGTGTAGAGCACTTACGGTTCAAAGAGACATATTTTTATGTAGAATAATTTTAGTAGCATAAATATATTTTACATCAACAGTCAGGCTTTTCGAAGCCTGGCTATTGTATTTTATGTAGAAAAAGGGACGACATTAATTTCTTAGTGTGACGTCCCTTTTTGAATAGAGATTAAGGGGGACCAATATATAATGCATTTTGTTAATTAATCATGATATAATATATTTAAAATATTCTAATAATTATGTCTGGGGGAGTTAGTGTGAAAAAGTTGTGGAAGATAGTAGGTATCACATTTCTATTGGGAAGTGTTTTGGTGAGTCCAATATTGGGGGAAGAGTTAAATAAAAATATGAATGATAGTTTTTTAGGTTATATGAATGAAGACAAGTTGTATCACTCATATGGCACTCTATATTATCATAAGGCAGGAGAAGAAAGGCAGCTTATTGCTGAGGATGTAGATGAAGGGCAGTATTATCTAAGTAGAAAGAGTCAAGTTATTCTTTATTGTTCAGGAAAAGATTTATATTGGACAAGGCCTGGTCAAGAGCCAATTATGATAGCGGAGAATGTAGTAGTGGAGGGATTTGTGGCAGATGAGCGGATGGTACACTATTCCAAAATAGGCGAACGTGGAGAATACTACTACGATATAGAGAAGAGAAAAAGTGAATGTATAGGGAATGATGAGGCAATAGAGATAGATTATGAGAGAGGTTACTATTATGTTTTTAGTAGTGGAGGGGAGCTACAGAAAATTAGTATTTTTGCAACAGAGTCTAATCAGGAGATTACAGTTATTTCAGAAAATGTATTTGATTGCTTTAAGCTTGATAAAGATACTTATTTTTACGTAACACAGAATGGAGATGAGCTTAGATACTATATTTATAATGAGGCAAACGAACGTAGTCGACCTATACAAATAAATGAAGAGATGAGCTTAGGTTATTCTAGAAATAGCATAAATCTTATGTCAAATAGAAAGAGTCTTCTTTGTTACGGCCTCAATGCATCAGATAATAAAAGATTATTTATAATAGGACCTAATAATAAAACTCAGTTACTTGTTGATGGTATCGAAAGTTATATATTTTGTAAAGAAGAGGACAAGGTTTATTACCTTAAAGGGGAGAGTCTTTATTTACTTGAGTTAAATAAAGAGCGAGAATACGCTATTATTAGTAATGAAGTCATTACTAATAATGTGGATTACTACCTTACAAGTAATAATGGCAATAATCTGGTTGTAGAGGATGCTATGAATAACGTGTATTTCATACAAAACGGAGAGGTAAAGAATTTAGGGAATGAGCTACGGGGAAAAGGCGTAGTAGATGATTATTTTTTTTATGAGACTAAAGATAATGATTTATTTGTTCTAAGGGATATAAAGAAAAAACCACAATTGTTGACAGATGCTTGTGGGGGAGTTATAACGTGTGACTTAGAGGAAGCGTATTTTGTTTATTGTAGCTTAGAAGTGTTACCCAATGGACAGTTAAAAGGTGTAATAAATATGTATGAAAAAGATGGAACTAATAAAGTACTGTTAGAGGATATAGGCCAAGTGAGCTCTTTTTATTGGAGTAGTGGTGAGACTTATGAAAGCATGCAAACCATGGAGGATTTTGTAGGACATTATGCGATCTATAGCGATAGTTATTGGAGAGGAGACCTAAGGTTATATATAGTACAGGTAGGAGAAGATGGAACAGTTACAGTTTATGAAGGCAATAAGAAACTCTATACTAAGAAGTATTCTTTGATAGACGTGGCGGGTGATAGACAATTTTTATTAAGAGAACAAGAGCAGCAAATGTTAGGAGAAGCAATGCTGGAAAATACATCAGTAAGAATTATAAATAGTGGCTTAGAATCTGATATAAAAATTACTAGAGAGCAGTTAGGTTGGTATAGCGTGTCATTAAAAGACAAAAATGAGGCGTACTACCTATATCTATTAACAGATTCAGAATTTAAAGGAATAATTGAAGGAAAATATCAAATAGCAGTAGAAGAAGCTAAAGAAGCCTTGGGTGCGAAGGAAAAACCAATTATAGATAAATTAGATTATATGGCTAAGTCTTATCAGAATGGTGGAGTAAAGCTTACTCAAGGACATAAGTATTATAGTGAGCCAAACTATGGCTCTCCTATAAATGCTGTAATAGCAGAAGAATACGAAGTACTTGTTGTAGATTATGAGATTGATTTTAAGAATCGTATCATATGGGTTAAAGTAGTTGTAGATATAAATGGGATACAGAGAGTATGGTATCCAGTTGTAGTAAAAGATATAGCAGGTTAAGTAAAACTAGTAAGTACATATGCTGATTTCTATATCATGAGTGGTATGTCATCAAGAGAAGTGGCTAGTACATTTGAGCCATTAAAGGTAGCTATGAATAAAATCGGTATAACTGGTGTACTGCAAATCATATATTAGGTTGTGGTATGCAAAAGGTTCAACAGAATATTATCGTGTACACCTTTAGAAATCAACGTACTCTCTATAATTTAATTTGATATTGTAATAGGTAAAATTCCAGTAAGTACTTCTATAGAGCAAATTTATAAAAGTGGTTGTTATCTGAATATAAAATTAATTAATAACTTATAAAATAATATGACAGTGTAATTAAGGAGTATATAAAAAGAAAAGGGGATGTAAATGAAAGAGAATTTTTTATATGGGGAAGATAAGGGCGCTAGTACAGAAGAGTCACTAAGAGAAGAAGAGTCACTAAGAGAAGAGAAGTCACTAAGGGAAGAAGAGCCACTAAGAGAAGAGGAGTCACTAAGGGAAGAAGAGTCACTAAGGGAAGAAAAGTCACTAAGAGAAGAGGAGTCACTAAGGAAAGAAGAGCCACTAAGAGAAGAGGAGTCACTAAGGGAAGAAGAGTCACTAAGAGAAGAGGAGTCACTAAAAGGAGAAGGACTACTAAGGGAAGAGGAGCTGCAAAGAGGGGAAGAGTCATTAAGAGCAGAGGAGTCTCTAAGAGAAGGGGAATTACTAAAAGAAGAAGTGGCAAGTACTCAAGAAATAACACTGGAAGATCAGCATGCATTAAGAAAGATTAGAAAGAACAATATTGAGTGGGATATAAAAAAAATAGGTAGGGCCATGCTTAGTAATCTTGCAATCAGTGTTGTATTTGTGTGGATATCAATGTTTATAATAGGCATAGTTTTTGGAACTGATAAGCTACTTAGTGAACAAGGCTATGGTAATGGTGGTATCATTATGGCATTTAATACACTCTTAACAATGCTTGTTGCCAATACACTACCTTTTATGAGATGTGCAAAGCAAATTCAGGTAAATTCAAAGGCGCTATTTAAAAAAGTAACCATGACTAAACAAGAGATGATGACAAGTTTCCTTGCGGTATTAGGTTTAAATGCTATTGGAACCACGATTTATTTAGTTTTAGATTGGGGCCTGGGTTATTTTAATAGAAGTCTTAAAATAGATGAGATATATATTTTTGATAGACTAGGAATAGAAACTATTATCTGGGGGATTTGTGTGATTATTGTTGCACCGATTACAGAAGAATATATGTTTCGTGGTGTATTACTGAATGGATTAAAGCGTTATGGGGAGCGTTTTGCCATTATCGCAACAAGTGTACTATTTGGTTTGATTCATGGCAATTTATATCAAGGAATAAGTGTCACTTTATTTGCTATGTTATTAGCTTATATAACCATCAAAAAAGAATCTATTTTACCAGCCATAGGTCTGCATATGGCTAATAAC
This sequence comes from Cellulosilyticum sp. WCF-2, assembly GCF_003990395.1. Classification (NCBI taxonomy): domain Bacteria; kingdom Bacillati; phylum Bacillota; class Clostridia; order Lachnospirales; family Cellulosilyticaceae; genus Cellulosilyticum; species Cellulosilyticum sp. WCF-2. The sequence goes on from NZ_CP034675.1 coordinate 1,073,597, forward strand.
TTGTTTTCTGTGGTAATAAGTATACTTATTACTAATACAGGTGAAGTAGGAGGCATTATTAATGGTATATCATGGATTGTTTTATGCGTCGTTGGTATTATAATCTTAATTAAGAACAGAACAGTATATCGCACCATAACTAACGATGAGAAGTATAAAGGATTAAGACTAAAAGCTATTTGCAAGTCTATTTGTTTATGGCTAGTAGTATTATTGTATCTTTATACCATAGCTACTACGATTGTACCTGTATGACAAGTGATGTACGCAAGGGGGATTGAAATTTGAAATTCATTTTAGAACAGTCAGATGAGTGGTCTGATGTGGAAATCAGGGTAAGGTGTGGCCAAATTGATAAATCTCTAGAAAAGCTCATTGAGCAAATTCGGTTGTATGGATTTTCCATCACCGGAGAGAAAGATGGAGAGACTTTTACTATTAATCTTGAGCAGATTTTTTATTTTGAGACTGTAGATAATAGAACCTATGCATATTGTGAAGATAGTGTTTATGAGTGTAAGCAAAAGCTTTATGAGCTAGAGGAGAGGCTAGGGACAATGAATTTTCAGCGCATTAGCCGCGCCTGCATCCTTAATATTTATAAGCTTTTAAGCATTAGAACCTTACTTAATGGTCGTGTGGAAGCAAAGCTAGAAAATGGAGAAAAGCTTATAGTGAATAGGCATTATGCAGAGAGTTTTAGGCAGAAGATAGAGGAGCAGGGGGTGTAGAAATGAATCAATTTAAGAAGTATTTAATGATAGATTGTTATGCATTCACAGCTGTTGTGCTAGCTAATGCTATATTTCAAGCCTTAAACATAGCTAGTGAGGTTCCTATGAAGTATTCTCTTTATATCTTTTTGGTAAGTAGCGTCATAGCTTTTCTAATGTTTTTGACAGACCAATTTATAGTAAGTAATGGAATAGTAAAAGGGATTGTTCAGATTTTAGATGTGTTAGTCCCAGTTTTCCTTTCTAATATGTTACAAAGTGGGTTTCAGTTAAAGCTTATAGAAACACTTATTGTTATAGGATTTAGCCTTGTTATTTATGGTATTGTCTATTTAATGATGTATTTAAGCTATAGAGAAAAGGATGCAAAGCTTAATGAAAGTATTCAAAAAATGAGAGCCAAAAAGCAAAAAAGTTAATTGTATGCATTTGACTAGGCACTTTATGCACTTGACTCACAAAACCCACACAAGATAAAAAAAATTTCCTATACTATTAACAAATCAAAAAGTAAGGGGAGATTATGATGATAGCAATGATTATTTTGTTGGGAGTAATAGGTGTAGAAATCGCCTTAGGGATCTTAAGTGTTAAGAAGAAGTCGCCGCTTTATACCAATAAGGCAAATGTAAGGCTAGCAGAGCTTTTGATATTTATTCTCTTAGTTATTAGTCCAATCATTAAATGGAGTTTTAGATGGTATGGCTTAGGTCTTATTCTCTTAATCCAAGCAATAATTGCTGTGTTTAAAGCATTAAAAAGTAAGAAGTTAACTATGATTACGAAAGGCAAAACAATAGCAAAGGTGGCATTAAAGAGTACTTTATTACTTTTTATGTTAGTGCCAGCTCTAGTATTTCCGCAAGATAATGAGATAGCTCCTACCGGGGATTACGGTGTAAAAACAGTAACTTATACTTGGACAGATGAGAGTAGAGATGAGACCTTTACTAAAGAGGCAGACCATAGAAGTATTACGGTTCAGTTTTGGTATCCTACCAAGGAAAAGGAAAGTGAAGAAAAAGCAGAAGATAAATTTCCTCTAGTTATTTTCTCTCATGGAGCCTTTGGCATAAGGGCTAGTAATACTTCTACTTATACAGAGCTAGCAAGCCATGGCTATGTGGTATGTAGCATTGACCACACTTATCATGCAGCTTTTACGAAGCAAACAGATGGTAAAATGCTTTTGTTTGATCAAGGCTTTATGAATGAAGTGAATCAACTTCTAATAGATGAAGCGGGACAAATGGGAGAGGAAAAATATGAAATGACCCAAGGTTGGCTTAAGCTTCGTACAGAAGATATGACTTTTTGCTTAAATCAAATTAAAAGTTTAGTAGAGTTACCTAGTGATAAAGATGAAGTCTTTAGTATGATTGACCTAGAGAAAATAGGACTTATGGGACACTCCTTAGGTGGTGCAACAGCAGCAGATTTAGGACGTCGTGATTTGGAGATTAAAGCAGTAGCTGTTATAGATGGGACTATGCTAGGAGAAGAAACGGGATTTGAGAATGGTCAGGAGCAAGTCACTACTGAGCCTTATCCGGTACCAATCCTGAATTTCTACAATGGTGAGTCTTATATAGAAATAAAAAACATTGAAGACATCTATCCGAATACCATTGCGTCAGCTAGTCAAAAGGATTCTTATCAAATAGCCATCATGAATGCAGGACATATGAACTTTACAGATTTACCAATGGTGGCACCTATACTTGCAAAAGCTTTAGGAACAAGTAGCGTTAATCCCAAAGCATGTATGAAATATGTAAATCAAACTATCCTTGAATTTTTCGATGGTTATTTAAAAGGAGAGCCTATTCATTTACCTAAAGAAGAAGTGATTACTATTAAATAGAAGGTTATAGGAAGTTTAAATTGAGATACGGATACTAAAACAAGAAAATGCTACTAGGTTATCCTAGTAGCATAGACAAATATTGCATACCAATGCCTAATACGATTAAGGCACCAACAATAATTTCAAATAATCTGAAGCGCTTACCTTGTGCTTTAGATACAGGTTTAAAGAGTAGAAACCATATGCCCATGCCTAAGCAAACAAGATCACTAAGTGGAAGAGATAAGTTGGCATTAAAGAGATAAAACACTGCAAGTGAAAAGAAGAAAATAAGAGCGAACATAACAGGATGATTGTAGTCTAATTTGTACTGGCTTTCTTTGATGGAAGCATGCACAGCAGTAGCTTTTAGTAGATCTGCAATCTCCTCTAAGTTTTCAAAGCCACATAAGCGAATGGTCTTAGTACTTGTTTGAATATTAATGTAAGCGATATCACCTATCGCTTCTTTTTTTATGTAGAGTTTTTGGATGTGCTGAAACGCTATAGGATCTTCAGCTTTTTTCCCGGATCGTTGAAGAAAATCAGGTCCTATGGTAAGGGTATTTTCTTTAACTTTCTTAAGCATGATTTTGCTAACAATGAGAAGCTCGATTTCAACAAAGGCAGTAATGCCTATGAAAACCCCGATAAATAAGGAGAGGTTATCAGTATCACCATCAGCAAATAATAATAGAGCTGCCATAAGGAAGATACCAATAGGGATAAAGATATACATACATAAATAAGTGCGCTTGGTTTTCTTAATAAATGCATCTGATATAGCATAGGCTTGTGAGTCCATTATTAATACTCCTTTCGGTACTAGAAAATATAAAAAGCAGTAAAGGCTTTAAACTATTATAGCAATAAAGAGATGGTTGATTGAATAATTAATAAATTAATTATAACTGTTTAGATGTTAGAGTGCATAGAAATTTGCTATAGATAGTCAAAAGAAAAATTAATAAAGTGTATAAAAAAATAATAATGAGAATCATTATTGACAATAAAGAGGTGGTGTGGTAACATAATATTAAGAAAAATAAATAATATTAAATAACATAAAATTTTAAAAACACATAGAAAAGGGGATATAAATATGAAAAAAGAATTAGCTTTAGAACTTAACCGTTATCTCGCCAACATTGGCGTATCTTATGTAAAACTGCACAATCTGCACTGGAATGTAGTAGGAAAGGATTTTAAGGCAGTTCACGAATATCTGGAGACTTTATATGATGGCTTTGCAGGTGTACTGGACAGCGTGGCAGAGTTATTAAAGATGAGTGACTGCACTCCTGCAGCTTCTATGAAAGAATATCTGGAATTAGCTTCCATTCAGGAACTAGCTTCTAAGAAAATCAAAACTACAGAAGCTCTAGCAATTGTTCTTTCTGATATGGAGATTCTTAAATCACAGGCCGAAAACATCCGTAAAGCTGCTGCATTAGATGATGAGTATCCTATCGTCAGTGCAATGGAGGGTGACTTAATGGAATATAGCAAGACGATTTGGTTCCTCAATGCCATGTCAAAATAATGGCTGATGGAAAGAAGCTCCGCTACTCTCAGCAGAGGGAAAGAATTTATGAATACCTTCTATCTTCTAAGGAACATCATCCATCAGCGGAAATGGTGTATGATGCCTTGCGGAGTGAAATTCAAGGGCTAAGTCTTGGAACAGTGTATAGGAATCTAAGGCTACTGGAAGATTTGGGTAAAATAAGACGTGTGGCATCGCACCAAGGTATCGATCACTATGATTCTTGTTGCAGTGACCATGTCCACTTCTTCTGTCAGAGTTGTGGCTACATTGAGAATGTTCCTAAGGCAGATATTGAGAAGATACGTGCCGCAGTACCTTTAGGCAGTAGTTACCAGTTGTTCAAGCTTGACCTTACACTTACCGGTCTGTGCTCTAAATGCACCATAAAAGAAATAACGAAAGAATAAAATACATATTATATTAAGTGCTTCAAAAGATAGGAACCATTAACTATCTATTTGAGGCACTTTTATGCGTCTTGGTTAATACAAAAAATTATGCATAACTAGAAAATTTATTGAATCTCCCATAAGGTTTAGATAGTATATTAATAAAGGGATAAAAATAGGCATATTTAGGGGGAAATGAAAATGAACTTATTATTGACATTAAATGAACTAGAGCTTTTAATAATCGCGTATTTAAGAATACAGCTTTATCCTATTACCATTAAAAGGCTCGCAGAAGATATGGATAGTGATAAAGAAGCAGTTATTAATGCAATCCTCAATTTAAAAATTAATAATTATATTAGGCAAGCTGATATAGACATTGAAGAAAATATTTTTTGGAATAGTGATGAGGCTCGATATGAAACAAATGAAATAAAAAGGGCAGAGATAGATGAGTTTTTAGGATATCAGATAAAAAAGAATAGTGTTATCATCAAAGGGAATTACATCTGGTATGTGACCTATGGTGCCGATCTGCTTTATGAAAAATTCTTACACTATATTAAAGGGGGAATTTGTCAATTTAATCATAAAGAGTATTATGGTTGCGTGAATCAAAAGGAACCTTTGGCAAGTCGAAATATCCTTATTCCTTATGAGGTATATATAGGAAACAGTAGTCCAAGTTGGAACTATAAGGGGGTTATGTTTCTAGATACCCATAAGTATGGTGAGACAATAGGTAGAATGTATCTTGTAACAGCAGAGCAGTATGAAGAGATACGAGATCAAAAAGGCAGAAGCAGTGCTTGGTATGATAAGGAAGTAGAATTAGGAGAGTACCTAGGCGTTCCAATTAAAACTATAACCAGTAAAGAGAGGAAAGTAGTAAGCGTTGCTTCTTCAAAATATCAAGGGGTAGTGAAGGCAGGCATTAAAGAAGCTTATCCTGAGAAAAGTGAAGAAGAAGTGGCTACTTACCTAGAGAAAATTTTTACTTACCAAGTAGAGATTAATCATTCAGATGAAACCTTAAAAGCTAAGTGGCAAGAAGACTTAGCGGCGGCTAAAAAGTTGAGTGAAGAGGAAAGAGCTAAGCTTTTGCAGGGAGTACCTAAGAAGCCTAAAAGAATTATTACAACTACCACCTGCCTAGAATATAATCCTGTTGTCATAGCCACAAGACTAGCGCTAGCCGAAGGTAAGTGTGAGAAATGTGGGCAAGAGGCCCCTTTTATAAGTGCTTTAGATGGTATGCCTTATTTAGAGGTTCATCATATAAAGTCTATAGCAGAAGGTGGAGAAGATATAGTAGATAATACTATAGCTTTATGTCCAAACTGTCATAAAGAGATTCATTTCGGAAGGAAAATTTAAGATTAATTTAAGGAAGCTTCAGTATACTCAAGTGATAATAGGCAAATTGTTATTTTTCATGAATAAATGAGTATAAAGGAGAATAGAGATGAAGGCATTAAGAAAGTTTGGTATAGGCCTAGTAGCACTTGCCATTACGCTAACAGGTTGTAATAGTGCTGAGGCTAATAGTGTCAATAAAGATACAACTATTGCCAGGGAAGTAAACAGCAAAGAAACTTCTACCGACTGTGAATACACAGATAAATTATTTGATGCTTCTTATGTGCATACTATTAATATTGAAATAGCAGATGAAGATTGGCAGGACTTAGTGACAAATCCGCTGGATGAAACGTACTATTCTTGTAATATTACTATTGATGGAGAAAATTATAAGAACATTGGTTTACGAACTAAGGGAAATTCCTCTTTAACACAAGTAGCTCATTCAGATTCGGATCGTTATAGCTTTAAAATTAAGTTCGATAAGTTTGATAAAGAGCAAGATTATTATGGTTTAGAAAAGCTTTCGCTTAATAATATTATTCAAGATGCTACCTTTATGAAGGATTATCTATCCTATAAACTCATGGGTGATTTTGGTGTGGCTTCCCCTTATGTAAGTTATAGCTACATCACCATTAATGATGAAGAATGGGGGCTTTACTTGAATGTAGAAGATATTGATAGTTCTTTCCTAGATAGAAACTATGGTGAAGACCATGGTGAACTTTATAAACCAGCTACAGATATTGATAACATGGTGCAAGGCGGTAAGGATAAGATTGGTAATAATGGCGTGGCACCTAATATGCCAGAAGGGGCAGCTCCAGTAGCTGGTGAGAACCAGGCTACTACTAACGCAGAAGCTACTAATGCGGTTAATAATCAGTCAGGTGAATTACCTACTGATATGCCAAACATACCGGAGAACTTTAGCCCAGAGAATATGCCAAACATGCCAGAAGGTTTTGATCCAGGGCAAATGAGACCAGATGGAGGAAAAGGCATGGGGGGTGGAATGGAAGCTAAAGGCGCAGATCTTAAATATGTAGATGATGAAGCAAGTAGCTATGCTAATATCTTTGATAACGCTGAAACGAAGATAGATGATACAGATAAAGAACGCTTAATTGCTTCTCTTAAACAATTATCAACTGGGGAGAATCTAGAGGAAGTTGTGGATATTGATGCTACCTTACGTTACTTTGTTGTGCATAACTTCGTTGATAATTATGATAGCTATACAGGTACTATGCTGCATAATTATTATCTTTATGAAGAAGATGGCAAGCTTTCTATGTTACCTTGGGATTACAACTTAGCCTTTGGTGCTTTTGGAGGTGCTGGTGGTGGCATGGGCGGAGGCAGAAATATGGAAAGACCTAATGGTATGCCAGGACAAGAGGGTGCTAGTAATGCTGATGTATCAGAAGGAACCAATGCTAAAGGAGCTTCACCAAATCAAGATATCACAAAACCACAAGGTAATTTGGCAGACCAAGCAGCTACAGCCAGCCAAAGTACTGCAGCAAATAAAGAAACATCAGAAGCTAAAAATACAGTAGAAAATCAAGCACCTACAGATAAGCAAGAGGTACTTAACGAAAATACACAAAACTCAGCCACACAAATGGTGAATATGGCTATTGATACACCGTTATCTGGTACCACAGAGGAAGAGAGACCTTTATGGGGGCAACTCATAAGTAATGCTACTTATAAAGAACAATATCACCAGCTTTTCGATGAGTTCTTAAAGAATCACTTAGAAAATGGCGTAGTAGAAAAGGAAATTGACCGAGTAGCAGAAATGATTAGTCCTTATATCCAAAAGGATCCTACTGGTTTTTATACTTATGATGAGTTCCAAAAGGGTGTAACCACTTTGAAAAGCTTTATCAACCTTAGAACAGAAAGTATTAGAAAACAATTAAATGGTGAGATTCCTTCTACTACAGAAGGACAAAAAACTGCTTCAGATAAGTTAGTAGATGCAAGTAGTATTAATCTAAGTGATATGGGAAGCAATCATCAAGGGGATATGAAACGTAACGATAAAGAAAGTGAAACTGTTCAGCCGGTGTCATAAATTTGGCTGAACGTTCATGAGGTCAATACTGCTTATAAGAAATGAGAGAATAAGGGCTGCCTGTAGGAATGACTTCGTAGTATTTTTTAGAAGCACTTAGCGAACTTCCGGAAGGTAGCCCTTATCCTCTCATTTCCGCCCAGCAGCATTCCTTATAAACGCTCAGACAAATTTTTATTTAGAAAGATTAGCACCTAAATTACGATTTGCAAAGGTACTGTTTGAAGCAATTTTAAAGACATTGCCCATGTTAATAGAACCATCTGAATTTCTCCACAATGTGTGGAAGTCTGTTCCAATAGCTGGAGCAGTTAAAGTAGCAAAGTCACTAGCCGTAGGACCAGTAATCTGTGTACCGCGAAGATCTGAAAGGGTACTATTAGCTGATGCTAGAGTGGTGAATTCATACCACTTACCACCACCATAAAATACGCAGTTCTCAGCTTTACCAATATATTTATCAGAGGCTACCTTACCCTCACTAAAGGAAATACAGTTAATGAGTACATTGTTAGACTTAGATTTATCACGAGCAAAGTCGAAATTACTCTTACCACCATTATCTAAGGAATTATTAATACTGGTACAGTTCTTGAGCGTAATTGTACCAGGATTACTATTATCGGTGAAACCGTGATTTTTATTTTCAAAAGCAATACTGTTTTCAATACGATGAGGAACAGCGATACCAGAGCCGCCTAATTTAAAGCCGTTGCCATCACTATTAGCAGTAAAGTGTCCATCTGTTGTAGCTCCATTTCTAAAAGCAATACAGTTTTTAATAGCTACACTACCGATAGGACCTGTTTCTGTTTTTGCATATAAGTCCCAACCATCATCTACGTTATTGTAGGCAATACAACCATCGAAAACATTACCTTCACCACAAGTTAATTTTGCAGCAAAACCATCTGCATTTTCACCCGTTGCAGGGTCACTATTATTATAAGAAGTACAATTTAAGATTAAGTTATTAGCAGGCCAATCTTTCATAGAAGATAAGCTGGAGTTACGTCTGCTGATTTGTATGCCTGTATCTCGGTTTGCTCTAGCAACGCAGAGCTCGAGTTTATTATTTTTACCTGAAACAAAGAAACCATTATCTGCAGCACCTTGTACAGTGATGCCTTTGATATACCAGTAGCTACCATCTAATTGAATACCGCGCTCATTAGTAGAAGGTTCACCATAAGTCTGAGCTGAGAAGTCTAAGATAACTTCAGCACCATTTAAAGCAACTAAATTATTCATCTTAGAGGCTGTACCACTATTGGTTTCAGCTATAGTTAATTGCTTATTTAACTTATAAGTACCACCTGTTAAATAAATGGTACCACCTTGTTGGATAGAAGTGATTGCTTTGCTAATAGACATAGGACTTGATGTAGTACCTAGACCATTATCACTGCCAGTTGGAGATACATAGATAGTTGAACCAGTAACTACTGGTGCTTTTTCCAAAACAGTTACGTTTACACTAGTGCCAGTAGCAAAATTAGCGATAGTACCTTTAACCATTTTGGTACCAGCAGTAGAAGTATCTACACTATCCCAGGTAACGTTTACTTGGGCTTTTGATCCATCTGAATAAGTCGCCTCTACGGTAGCAGGTAGAGAAACAGTATCGCCTTGATAAACAGTTACAGCATTAGGAGCTGCTACTGAAGTAATAGTAGCTGCTGATGTTTTTTCTAAAACAGTTACTTTTATACTAGTGCCAGCAGCAAAGTTAGCGATGGTACCTTTAACAGTTTTGGTACCAACAGTAGAAGTATTCACACTGTCCCAGATAACACTTACTTGGGCTTTTAATCCATCTGAATAAGTGGCTTCTACAGTAGCAGGGAGTGAAACAGTATCACCTTGATAAACAGTTATAGCATTAGGAGCTGTTACTGAAGTAATAGTAGCTTCTATTTCTCCGCCACCTTGGTCGTTATTTAAGTTGTAAATGGTATTGCCACTTTGATCAACGACATTAAAATAATCAATGGTAGCAGTAGCATCACATACAGCAATACCTACATTAACAGCAGCGTTACCTAATTCACTTGTATTATTTTTAGTTGTTGTATCATATGTTTTTATAGCTTTTGCACTTGAGAAATCAGTACTACTTGAGGTGTAGAGTTTATAAGTTGTCCCTATTTTTTCAATGCGTATGTATTGATTAAGACCAGCACCACTTAAAGAGCCGCTATTACGATCTGGTAATCTGAGTTCATAGCTGCCTGAACTACTGCCTTTGATACCTGCAGAAAGGTGAGGTGAGGTGGCATCTAGGCCATTTCTAACCATGAGATAAACACGAGAATTAGAAGAAGTGTTTTTTAGCTCTGCCACTTTAAAGGTTGCAGTGAAATCACCTGTTACAGGTAAGTAAGAGTATTGAAAACTATCTCCAGCGGTTTCCATCTTTCCACCGGTAGCTGAAATAACAAGTTTAGATTCACTTAATGTAGAACTCTCATTATCTACTTGGTTATTATTTTCTACTGTAACATTACTTAAAGAAGTAGAAGCGAGTAGAACAGGTACATTAATAGATGAAAAAATTGTGGATGCCATAATGCTAATACCTAATAGTTGAGCTAAAAATCTTTTGTTTTTCATATAAACAACTCCTTAAAATAATATATTTTATATTTGTAATTATAAAAAATAGTTATTTGATAATAAATAAAAGTGTGGTATATGCATAAAAAAACGTAGTAAAATGCTAAATTAAGCTGGAGCAAGGGTAAATTTATATTAAAAAAATATTGATTCAAAATATTTTGCATAAAAATAAAAGATTAACAAATGAAGTTAGGGGAGTCACCTTTTGGGCTACATATATATAAGTAAAGGAGGTGATTCTTGATGGAAGAATTATTAGTTCAAATCGGTAATGTAGGATTTCCTATTGTCGTTTCAATGTACTTATTAGTAAGGTTAGAAGGCAAGATGGAGGAGCTTACAAAAAGTATTACAAAGCTTACTGATGTGTTAGAGAAAAAATGAAAAGGAAAATACTTAGTGTTATTGCAATCTGGCGATAGCACTTTTTTAATGTAATTTTAACTCAACTTTTACAGGGACGTGCTAGTAAAAAGCAAGGAGGAGAGATAAGATGCAATTAATAACAGGGAAATAGGAGGAGTATATCATGCCATCAACCTATGCACACTACAAATTTGGAAAAGATGTATTTAAAGAACTTCCTAAGGAGCTAGTTAAGGAAATTAACCCTTATATGCCGCTTTATAAGATAGGGCTTCATGGGCCAGATTTGTTATTTTATTATAAGCCTTTAGAAACAAATGTTATTAATCAAGAAGGAGCATGGATTCATGACCGTACAGGCTCGGGATTTTTTGAGAAGGCTAGGGCTATTACTAGAAAAAGTGGGCAAAAGCAAGTGAGATTAGCTTATTTATATGGTTTTATCTGCCACTTTGTCCTAGATAGTGTGTGCCATGGCTATGTAGATGAAAAAATAGCTGAGAGTGGCATAGGACATATGGAGATAGAAATAGAGTTTGATCGCTTTTTATTAGAAGAGGATGGAAAAGATCCTCTCAAGCAAGATTTAACTAAACATATTTGTGTGAATGAAGACTATGCCAAGGTTATAGCTCCGTATTTTATAGGTGCGACGCCTAAGGAAATTATAAGGGCACTTTCCTCTATGAAAAGATATAGTAGTTTCTTGATGATGCCTAATAAATTTAAACGCTTTTTTGTTTATAGCATACTTAAATTATCTGGGCATTTTGAAAAAATGAAAGAGTTACTTGTTAGTGAGATACCTAATCCAAAGTGTATGGATAGTAACCAAAAGTTAAAAAGTTTATACGATGAAGCAATAGCTATTGCTGTGGAATTAATTATAGAATATTATGAAAGTATAGATAATGAGTCATTGCTTAGTGAAAAATATCAAATAACCTTTGGGGGCCAAAGAGAGAAGGAGGCAAACTATGCCGTTTAAATTAACTAAGCTTGAAAAGGCGTGGATTTTGTATGATGTAGGAAATTCAGCATTTATTTTAATGGTTTCTACGATTATTCCCATTTACTTTAACTATTTAGCTGGTTTAGAGGGATTATCTGCAGTAGATTATTTAGCGTATTGGGGTTATGCAGCTTCAATTGCCACTTTATTAGTTGCTTTTATAGGACCTATCTGTGGGACACTGGCAGATACCAAAAATTTTAAAAAGCCTATTTTTATAGTAGCGCTTTTAGTAGGCGTTATAGCTTGTAGTTTGTTGGGGGTAATGAGTTCCTGGTTAGCTTTTTTAATTGTTTTTATCATTGCCAAGACAGGATTTTCATCTAGCCTTGTTTTCTATGATGCTATGTTAACGGATGTCACGACAGAAGATAGAATGGATCAAGTATCAGCTCAGGGGTTTGCTTGGGGCTATATTGGAAGCTGTATACCTTTTGTTATAAGCTTAGGCTTGGTATTGGGTGCAGAAAAAATAGGGATTACGATGCAGCTTGCTATGACCATTAGTTTGATTATGGTAGCTCTTTGGTGGGTAGGTGTAACTTTGCCGCTTCTCAAAAATTACAAGCAAAAATATTATGTAGAACGTGAGAAAGCTGCTATCAAGCAAAGTTTTATAAGACTAGGAAAAACGTTAAAAACAATCAAGCAAGATAAAAGGTTATTATTTTTCCTTTTAGCTTTCTTCTTCTATATTGATGGGGTATATACTATTATTGATATGGCAACAGCCTACGGGCAGGCTTTGGGCCTCGATAGTACAGGACTTTTACTGGCTCTACTTACAACTCAATTAGTAGCTTTTCCATGTTCCCTTATCTTTGGGCGATTAGCAAAGAAATATGCTGCTCGCAAATTGATTACTATATGTATTTTAGCTTATACGGGAATTGCTATTTTTGCATTATTTATGACGACACAGCTACATTTTTGGATATTGGCTATCTGTGTAGGAATGTTTCAGGGCGGTATTCAAGCTTTATCTAGATCTTACTTCGCTAAGATTATTCCAGCAGAAAAGTCAGGAGAGTATTTTGGCATCCTTGATATTTGTGGAAAAGGTGCTTCTTTTTTAGGAACGACTGTAGTGGGTGTGGCTAGTCAGCTTTCAGGGAGTGTCAATGTAGGAGTTAGCGTGATTGCTATTATTTTTATACTAGGCTTAATACTTTTTAATTTTTCAGCAAGATTGGGAGAAGAAAGAATAGAGCTAGGGGTAGCTGGAGATATTTAAAGATTTAAAAGTAAAGTTGAATGAAAAAAGACAAGTATGAACAAGACATACTTGTCTCTTTTTGTTGTAAAATAATAAAAAAAATAGTTGAATAGAGCAGAGGCTACAAATAAAAACACCAGCAGAAGAGGTTTAGGGGTAACTACTAGTGTCTTTATTTGCATTATACATGCTACTTATCTTGTACCTGATAAGTTAGCGAAAGGGTATTACAAATAGAAGTATATATAAAAAAACAAAAGGAATAAATAAATTTGCTCAAAATGGGTAAATTTTTGCTACAAGATGAAAAATTAAGGGCAAGAATGTTAAATATAAATAAATTTGTTCTTTTACTTTAAGTGATAACTAGTATTATATTTCGGCAGCTTTTCTCGCTAGAATAATTACATAATCGCCATTTAAGTCATGAATCTCATCCTTAATTTATCAAAGATTAAGAGAAGGTATCTATCAATGTCGTGTAAAATTTGTGTTAAATTAAAAATAAAAATTTATTTTTATAGACTATAAAATGTAATATAAAGATATTGTTAATTTCTAAAAATAATTATTGCTTTATATAATAATGCGTATATAATGTTCTCTATAATTATAAATAACGATTAACTTATCAGGTATTAATAAAAGGTAGGATAGTGATATTGTTTTAAATGAAGAAAAAGATTATTGGACTTAATACACTTAAAAATTCAAGGCATAACTTGCGCTGAGTAGGGGGTAAGGTATGTCTTTTTACGTAAATATTATTGAAACATTTTATATGAAAAGGAGAATGGCTATGAATAGGAATGATCTTAAAAAGATTGCTCCAGCAAAAATAATTGCATTGGGTTTTATCATGGTGATTTTAATAGGAGCAATTTTATTAAGTCTACCGATTTTTGCAAATGAAGGAGTGGAGGTTTCTTTTTTAGATGCGTTGTTTACTTCAACTAGTGCTGTGTGTGTGACGGGACTTATTGCTATTGATACGGCAGACACCTTCAATGTTTTTGGACGAACAATAGTAGCTTTACTTATACAAATAGGAGGCTTGGGAGTAACTTCTATTGGTGTAGGTATTATTTTAATTGCGGGTAAAAGGGTAGGGCTTAAACAGAGAACTTTGGTAAGAGAAGCTTTGAATTTAAATTCTTTTCAGGGGATTGTAAGGTTAGTAAAAGCGGTACTTTTAATGACACTTGGATTTGAATTAGCAGGTGCCGTGCTAAGTTTTATCGTTTTTAGAGCAGATTATAACACATGGGATGCTATTGGAATTAGTGTATTTCATTCAATTGCTGCTTTTAACAATTCAGGTTTTGATATTCTTGGTAATTTGCAGAACTTATCTCCTTATAAGGACAATGTTCTTTTAAACTTAACGACTTGTGGTCTTATTATTTTTGGAGGACTTGGGTTCCTTGTTATTATTGATGTGGCTAAGAATCGTTCTTTTAAAAAGCTAACCTTTCACTCTAAGGTGGTTTTAACAATGACAGGCAGTTTACTTTTAATAGGTACACTCCTTTTGAAATGGACAGAAGATATTCCTTGGCTGGCAGCTTTCTTTAACAGTACTTCTGCTAGAACGGCAGGCTTTAGTACATACCCTCTTGGAGACTTTACTAATGCTGGTTTATTAGTGCTCATTGTACTCATGTTTATAGGAGCTTCACCAGGCTCTACAGGAGGTGGTATTAAAACGACTACTTTGTTTGTTTTAATTCAATCTTTAAAAAGTACAGCAACCAACCAACACTGTCAGGCTTTTAAAAGAAGTATTCCTTGTGAGGCGATTATGAAAGCCTTTATGATCACACTACTTTCATTAGGAATAGTCGTAGCTGGAACTTTTGCACTTTGCGTTTTTGAACCAGAAAACACGTTTGTACAAAATATATTTGAGGTGACTTCGGCCTTTGGTACTGTGGGGTTATCTACAGGAATTACGCCAGGTTTAACTGGGCCAAGTAAAATTGTTTTAATTATCATTATGTACATAGGAAGAATAGGTCCACTGACAGTTGCTTCTTTATGGTTTACTAAAGAAAAAGCAAGTGTGAAGTATTCAGAAGGACTTATTACAATCGGATAGGAGAATAGGCGATGTTTAATAATTTAAATAAGAAAAATGGAGCAATAGGTATTATTGGTTTAGGTAGATTTGGAATGGCACTAGCACAGAGACTTTGTGAACTAGGTAAGGAAGTATTAGCTGTTGATGAGAGCGAAGCTAAGATTAAAGAAATTAGAAATTACACAGAATATGCTTTTGTAGTAGATAATTTCACAAAAGAAACCTTACAAGAGGCAGGTATTCAGAATTGTGAAGTGGTTGTTGTGTGTATTAGTGAGAAAATAGATGTCAGTATCTTAACCACCTTAAATGTAGTGAGTTTAGGAGTACCTAAAGTTATTGCAAAGTCTGTTAGCTATGAACAAGGCTGTGTACTAGAGAAGCTTGGAGCGGAAGTTGTTTATCCGGAAAGAGATATGGCCTTAAGAGTAGCTAAGAGAATAGTAGCTGCTAATGTACTTGACTACCTTTCCTTGAATGGTGGTATAGAAATTTCCGAAATAAAAATATTAGATAAATGGGTTAATAAGTCTATTGGACAATTAGATATTCGTAAACAGTATAATCTTAATATTATTGCTATTGAACAAGGGAATAATATTGTTACAGAAATTAGCCCTCAGTATAAGTTTTCAAAGGATGATATTATTATTGTGATTGGTAAGAAAGAAAGCATAGAAGAATTTGAGAATCACTAAAAATTTCTAGGGTTTTATAAAAAATCTAATAATAAACACTAACTTATCATAAAACCATCACTTTAGGACTGTAGACTAATAACAAGTAAGAAATATTACTTTTTCATACACTCCTCTATAAAATAATAAAGAAACGGTCGACTTAAGAAGCAATAAGCCACTTCTTAAATCGACCGTTTTATTTTGAAAAAGAATGCATTTTCATTACTTGCATAAAAGTAGTGGGGTTGAATTTATAAAAAGATAAGCTTGAATTTGATGAAACGAAGTTCTACAATAGTCTGGTGAGTAAAATTTTGGAGTATTTTGTAGAGTAGGAGTATGTAATATGGGAGCAGTATGTAAGACTAATAAAGAAGTTTGGAGAAGCTATTTAAGCTACTTATTACCTACTGTCGTGGGAATGGTAACTTATAGCTTATATTGTTTGGCGGATGTATTATTTGTATCTTTAGGTGTAGGGAGTGATGGGTTAGCAGCTCTTAATATTTCGCTACCTATTTTCACGATTTATTCGTGTATTGCCATTTTAATCGGAGTAGGTGCTTCGGTTACAATGACTATTTGTAGGGGAGAGGGAGATGGTAAAGCAGCTAGTAAGGTTTTAACCATGGCTGTTGTAAGTATAGGCATTATTGGCAGTACCTTAATGGTGCTAAGCATTATTTTTGTTAAACCCATAGCTACTATCTTAGGGGCTAATAAGGAGATTTTAGAGCAAGCCATAGGGTATTTAAGACCTGTTACTTGGGGTGTTTTATTTTATATGTTTAGTGGTGTTTTGACAGTATTAGTAAGAAGCGATGGTAACCCTAATTTGGTAATGATAGCTGGTATTATTGGGAATTTGATTAATATTGCCTTAGATTATATATTTATTATACCAATGAAGATGGGTACTTTTGGAGCTGGTCTTGCTACAGCTATTGGATTTTCTATTAGTATGGTGATTTTATGGTTCCATTTCATATTAAAAAAGAATTCCGTAAGTTTCATTAAAGATTTTTGGGATAAAGAGCTCTTTAAGCGAATGTTTAATAATGGTGGTGGCGCTTGTATATTAGAGATTTCTACAGGCATGACTATTTTTATGATTAATATAGCGCTTATGAAGATTAGCGGAGCTACTGCGGTAGCTATTTATAGTGTTATTTCTAATATAGCCTTTATTGCAAAAGGCATGTTTGGAGGAATGGCACAAGCTAGTCAGCCTATTGTCAGCATGCATTATGGGCTTAAAGAGTACGATACAGTTAAAGTAGCTCATCGTTATGCCATGTGGGTAGCTGGAGTGGCGGGTCTTATAACTTGGATTGTTATAGGGCTGTTTTCAGGACAAATAACAGCCTGGTTAGTGGATTCTGATATACATATTATTAAGCAAGGACAGGTTGCTATTTGCACTTATTTAATGTCTTTTTCTTTTATGGGATTAAATACAATTCTTATGTATTATTTTCAGTCCTTGGAAAGACCTATTTATTCAGGAATTATGTCTTTTACAAGGGGCATAGGGCTAATCTTTATATTGCTTTTAATACTTCCAAAACTATGGGGAGAATTAGGGGTATGGCTAGTGCTGCCTGTTGCAGAAATGATTACCTTTGTGATTTTCTTTATCATTAGAAAAAAACAAGTGGATGGTCAGCTCAATATTTTAAAGGAACCTCGTGCTTTGCATGTGGCATAAAATCAAAAATTAATAGAAAAATATGTCGATTTATTTATAAATTTGTAAAAAATATATATAGATTTTTGAAAAAAGAGAGACTATACTAAACGTAACAAATGGCAATGGCGCCTAGGTTAATCCTGGATACCATTGCCATTTTTTCGTTCGTTGGCCAACGATGAAATAAATTAATCTTGAGCTAATAGGAGGAATGGTTATGTCAATGATGCCAATGTCAAATGCTGATTATTTAGAAAGAGTTCAATATGCAGAGGAATTAGCAAGTATAGATAAAGCAAGGAAAGAAAAGGGTTTAACTTTTGAAGCATTAGCAGAAAAGGTAGGTGTTAATAAGGTTTGGCTTACAAGTGCCTTAAAGGGACAACAATGGGTTCCGGAAGAGTATTGTACTAAGATTGCTGAAGCCTTAGGCTTAACAATGGAGACTGTGGGTGTATTAAACAACCATCCCTATAAAGGAAATACAGACCCTATCTTATATAGACTACATGAGGTACTTGATACATATGGTCCAGCTATCAAAGAGATTATTCATGAGAAGGGTGGAAATGGTATTATGAGTGCCATTGATTTTGGGATAGATGTGGATATTCAAAAAGATCCAAAGGGAGACCGTGTTATCATTACTTGGAATGGTAAGTTACTGCCTTACAGTAAGCAAGGTAAATACCCTTGGTAAAATACTTATAACTCAGGTAGAAAACATTTTCTAGCTGAGTTTATCATATAGGAGGGAAAAGTATGGAACTAGTAACGATAAATAAAATAGCAAATTTAGCTAAAGTAAAAGTTGATTTTGCTAAAGAAAGTTTTATTAAATGTTTTATTTATTCTATGTTTGCAGGTGCATTTATAGGGCTAGGTATTTCCCTTATTTTTTCCATAGGTGCTCCTATTGCAAATAGCGAATACTTAGGTGGATTAACAAAGCTGGTAATGGGTGCCTCCTTCGGGATTGCTTTATCATTAGTAGTAATGTGTGGCTGTGATTTGTTTACAGGAAACACCTTGTTTTTAACTGTGGGTGGTTTGCAGAAAACGGTTAAATGGGGAGAGGTAATCTATGTATGGTGTGTTAATATACTGGGGAATCTTTGTGGTTCATTGCTTATTGCATATCTTATGAAACTCACTGGACTTTTAGATGGAGAGGTGTTTGGCAAATTTGTGGTAACTATGAGCGCAGGGAAAATTGCACCGTCTTTTTCGGCTCTAGTTTTTAGAGGTGTTCTTTGTAATATTTGTGTCTGCTTATCTTTGTGGTGTGCACAGAAGTTACAATCTGAATCAGGTAAATTAATTATGATTTGGTGGTGCTTATTTGCTTTTATAGGTATAGGTTTAGAACATAGTGTAGCTAATATGACTTTATTGGCTTTAGGCATTTTTTCACCATATGCGACAGAGACTGTAAATTGGGGAGGTTATCTTTCTAACCTTATTCCAGTTATTATAGGTAATATATTGGGTGGAGCTATATTCGTAGCACTTCCTTACTGGTTTATTTCTCAGAAAAAAGGGGTAGTGGTTGAAGAAGCCAATGTTGCAAGATAATGTATTCTATATACAAAAAGAAAATACCATAATGGTGATGAATAGATTACTATTATGGTATTTTCTTTTTGTGTGTAGAAAAATGTAGAAAAAAATTGAAATGGCACTATTGTTTAGTTTGGTAAGAGTGACAAAAATTATAAGAATTGATATAATATTAGGTGATTGTCGAAAAAAGTAAGCTTACTAAACTTATGGAGGGATAGGATGAAGTGTCGATTTTGTGGTAAAGAAAATGATAATAGCTATGTATTCTGCGTCTATTGTGGTAAAAGGCTAGAAGCAGAGGAAGCTATAATTACACTAGCTAAAGAATCGGAGCTTACTCAGGTACAGGAGCAGGTGAAAAGTGAAACTAAAATATCTGGAGAACCAGAGACTGTAGCCGTAACTAATGAGCCTGGTGAACTTGCTATGTCCGAGCAAGGAGTTGCAGTATCTGAGGCTACCACTAAGGAAGAAGAAAGAAAAGGGAAAAAAGGTAAACTAAAAATAGCTGCTATCTTGTTAGGTTTAGTTGTTGGAGGGGCAGGAATAGGAGTAGGCGCATTTTATTTAGCACAAAACACAGGAAATCAAGCTAAGACTTATGAAGAAAGCTATGATCCTAATACTGTTTTTGGTGTCAATTTCATACAGTGGGAATCAGGAAACTATGGTGATGTGTATACTCAAAAAATAGGAGAAGAAAAGAAAAAGTTAGGTGAGGGATTCGACTTAGATTCTTTTATTGTCTCTCCTAAAACTGGCGATATCGTTTACTTAGATGAAGATGACCGCTTACAGTATGCTAAATCAGGCGAGAAACCTAAGGTTATAAGTGAAGATTCTTCGTATTATTATTTTGAAGAAACAAGTAGGTTTATTATTTTTATAGAAAATACATCTTCAGGGGATCAAAACACTTATATTTATGATACAGAAAAAGACACCAAGGAATTACTTGTAGAGGATTGGACTGAAGCTGTATATTATGATGCAAGTACAGATGATTTTTATTACATAGATAATGATAAAAAGTTTTATAAGCTTGTTAATCGTACAGAAAGAAATAGAATAGCAACTGATGTTGTAGGTTTCAATATATTAGATTCAGACTATTATTTCTTGGCAACCAATGACTTCTATAATCCAACTTGTTATCTTTATAGAGAAACTAAAGATGGAATGGAAAAAGAAAAGTTAAATCATAATGCTGTGGATATATGGAATGCTGTTTATATAAAGGAAAGCCAAGCTGTACTATTTAATGCATCAGAGGATTTGGATGATGTGAAGCAAATCTATATTAAACTTCCAGGTCAAGAAGAAGTACAATTAGTTGATAAGGTTAAAGAGTGTACTTATAGTGAAGATGCAAATAAAGTATATTATTTAAATACTGAAGATGAGCTTTATAGCATAGATGTGCCGGAGATAAATAAGAAGGCGCTTGCAGATCGAACTTATTTTGAAAAAGTGATAGATGATTGCAAAGTTAATAAACTATTAGGAGATGTTGTAAATTATAGTGTAAGTCCTAATGGGAAAAGTGTTGTAGCCAGAGATATAAATGATGATTTATACTTATTAAGGGAAGATGAGAAGGAAAAAATAGATAGTAGTGTCATGTTTGAAGAAGCTTTTAATGAACATGTCTATTATATGACTTATGAAGGTGAACTTTTCATTCAAGAGGGAATTAACATAGAAAAACTAGAAGCATTGCCAGAAGCTATTTTAATTACAGACCAATTAGGTGAAGATTATTCTATATCAGAGTTTGGTCGATATATTACTTATCTAACAGAAGAAACAGTAGATGGAAAAGAAAAAGTAAGCTTAATGCGTTATGATACTAAAAAAGGTGAAGAGGTTATATTAGAAGACATAAACGTATATGATGCCTTTGTCATTAATGATTTAGAGTATGAACGCAAAATGAGCTATGAAGAATTGGTTGGATACTATGCTTGTGAGGAATTAGAAACACTTATTAAAATAGAAGAAGATGGCGAATTTATAGCTTATACAGATGGAGAGAGATTGAGTAGTGTATATCCGAAGTACAATTCCTATGGAAGATATAGTTTAGATGCAACATTAGTTGATGATAGTTATTTAGCTAATTTCTTTGGAGATGAAATAACCTTTAATAAATTAGAAGATGACACATTTACAATAACAGTAGGAGCTGGATATGTGTATCCTCTAGAGAGTATTTCTGAAGATGACTTTAATCAAAAGCTTGAAGAACAAGCAATAGTTGCAGAGGAAAGACGAGCTGCAGAAGCAGAAAGGATAAGAAGAGAAACGCTTGAGTCTACAGCTGAAGGTTATTACAATTATGGGGCCTTTATACCGGCCAATACATATATTTATACGACTTATGATTATAGTACACAAACAACCCTTTATACGAATAAAGATAAAACGTGGCCAGTAACTAACTATCACATTGACTATGATACTTCGGTTATTTGGGTAGAGATTAGCTATACCTACCAAGGTAATGATGACTATGGATGGTTACCAATCCAACAATAAAAAACCAGTATCTTATCAATAGGTTTTAGGATAGTATTAATTTAAGGTATATGAGAGATGTAAAAAATAAGGAGGAAGTAAAATGGAACATGGGTTAAACATGAATGAATTAAAGGAGAAACGCCTGAATTTATTAGTAGCGTTAGGGGAAGAAACACACAATTTAGTACGTGGGGGAAGTATGACCATTTCCGACAAATTAAGAAGCTTATCAGAAGAAATCAAAAAAGCAGATATTCAAATTAGTAAAACTTCTAATGCTGTGGATATAAGTTGTTGTCCTCAGTGTCATGAAGCATTACAAGCTGATGCTATGTTCTGTAGTAAATGTGGCTTTGCAGTTAAGGAATATTTTGCAGCTTATATAGCTAAGTGTCATTGTTGTGGCACTCCAATGAAAGCAGAACAAAACTACTGCGTAGTATGTGGTACGAAACAAAGTAGTCACTTCAGTTTAGAAAAATCAGCAGAATAGGGAGGAGACCAAAATGTTTTGTAATAAATGTGGGACACAAATAGAGGAATCCAATCAATACTGTGGTAATTGCGGGTCGAGGGTGCAACAAGGAACACTTCCAATACAAGCAGTAGAAACAAACTTTAATTTCTGTAGAAGTTGTGGTGCGGCAGTACAGGGAAGATATTGCGAAGCTTGTGGGGAAAGTAGTGTAAAGGTAGAGGCAAAAATAAAAAGTGGTTTCAAAACAATGGAACAGCTTAAACAAACAGGGGCTTCAGTTAAAAATGTACTCCCAGGTAAAGAAGCTTTAAAGAATATAAAATTAGATAAATTAAATTTTGAAAAGCTTACAATTGCTGAAGCTGTAAAGTGGGTAAAACAAGGGCTTTTGTTTTCTGTTATCGTAGTAGCAATTGCGATAGTGTTAAGTTTATTGATAGGGACAGGGGTAAAAAGTGCTATCTTTGAAAGTCAATATAGCGGATATACTTTTGAAAGTGCACTAGAGAAAAATCTTTTTAATACAGTGTGTAATCTTAGTTTAGTGACCTATAGTATGTTGTTTGGTGGAAAAGTCAACTGGGTACTTTCTGTGGGTGGTATTAAGGGAACAGTAGCTGCTGCATTTCCTTTTGTAGGCATAATTTTAGGAGTAATTGTACTTATTATAAGTGAAAAAATTAGACTTAAATTATCTAGCAAGGAAAGGACCTTATCTGGAAATGGTATTATAGCTGCTATAACAGGGGTTGTAGTAACTTTAGGAGGAATGCTTCTCAATAAATCCGTACGTACTAATTATAGAGAGCTTTACGGCTATAGCTATGGTTCTGGTTCTCCAGAAGATATTTTTAAGGTAGGCTCAGGTATTCAGTTGCTTTTTACCTTCTTCATGGTGTTTATGATAACATTCTTTACATTACAAATTATTATAAAAAGTAAAGGGGTTAATGAACAAAGTCCAATTTTGACTATCATTAGAAAGCTTATTTTCATTGTAGTAGGGTTTGCTTTTGTAATGGCAACTAGTGTAATGATAAAAGTACTTATGGAAGTAGGAGAAATGCCGGAAGGAGCAAGTTTACTAGCTGTTTTGGTAGGTATCTTATATTTGACAGGAATCTTTATCTCAGTAATACTAATGGGACGATTCGATCTTATAGAGGTAGTGGTAAATTCAGATTCAGTGATTAAGCTGAAGATGACACTGGCTAATATTAAGTATGAGATGTATGGCGTGGAAGAACAAATGAGTAATTTTATGAAGTGGTGGCTGATTGTAGCAGTGATTATTACTACTTGTATGATTTTAGCAGCAGCATATCAATTTTTTAAAGATAGAGATTTAGAATTGAAGGTAGCGTTTAAAGAATCAGCTTTAGTGAGTTTGGGCTTAGGTTTTTGTTTTGGAATGGTATCTAAGATGGCGGGTTATGTAATGAGTGTAAATCTTCAAGCTACTAATAGTTATTATAGAGATATGCTTGAGATGGACAGAGGGAAATATAGTTTCGTGCTAAAATCAGGAAATAGTTCTCTTATAGTAAATGCGATGATTATTGCAGTGATTACATGTATTTTATTTATGGTGATGTATTGGCTACTTAGTCTTAAGGTGCCAGTTGTTGATACGATTATGAATATTTTTAAACCAGTGGTATTATGGATTACTGTTGGGGTATTTTGTGTATTTTTTGTTGTTAAATTTGATGTTTATGATATTAATTACTCCATCATGGGTATTGCCGAAGATGCAGTAGATTACATAGGAGAAGAACTAGAAAATAATTTCTTCGATATGTTTGATTTCTAGAAGATATGATCTAGAGATGTATTACCTGGTTTTTGTGATTTAAAGAGAATGACATAGTATGCATAGAGGTCATTAGATAAAAAAGACATTGTGATAAGGTATAGACCTTGTTACAATGTCTTTTTTTGCTAGTTTACTTTTCTGCTAGATTCTCTAACGATAAGGTTAGGAAGGAGCATGCTGTATTGCATTTGTAAATTAGGATTAGCTATTTTATTTAACAAAATATTGGCAGCATGAGAGCCTAATTCAAATACATCATTATCAACGACGCTCAGCTGAGGTTCTGTAAACATAGATAATGGATAGTTATCAAAAGAAATAAGAGCCACATCCTCAGGAATCTTAAGCCCCCTTTTTTTGATAGCCTGAATAACACCGAAAGCTACGAAGTTATTAAGACAAACTACACTATCTGGTGGAGAGGGTAAATCGAGTAGGGCATTCATCATATTGCCACTATTTTCGATAGAGGTTTCGCCCTCCATAATATACTCAGGGTCGATAGTAAGGCCTTTTTTCTCTAAGGCAGAGCAAAAACCCATTTGTCTATTATGAGAAAAGTGATCTTCGTGAGGAGCACCAATAAAGGCAGGTCTGGTGTAGCCTTCGCTTAGTAAATGAGCAGCAGCTATTTCACCAGCAGTTTTGTTATTAATATCAATCCAACAAAGATTGGATTCAAAGGCTGGCTGTCCGATGACCACATAAGGAAAATGGAGAGCATCCATCTTTTTGCAAAGAGCCTTGTTAAGGTTAGCTACATGTATAATGAGACCATCTACGCGCTTTTCACGGATGATTTTTTCGTAAGGTTCTAAGCCCTCTCCTAAAGAAGAAGGGTTAAGTAAGGTGAGGCTATAACCATTTTGACTCAAGATAGACTCGATTCCGCCTAGTATTTCATAAATATGTGAATTTAAAAAAGCATAGTGGCGCTTTAATTCCATAACGATACCGATATTTTTAGAGCTTTGTTGCACAAAGCTGCGGGCGATGATATTAGGATAGTAATTGAGCTCTTCCATTACTTCACGTACTCGCTTTTTGGTTGCATCTGAAATCGTAGGAGCGTCACTCATTACCTTGGATACAGTAGAAATGGAAACATTAGCCGCTTTAGCGACCTCTTTAATTGTAATTTTAGACATATGAGAGTCTCCTTATATAAAATAGGAAAATGTTTTCCTTGGTATTCAGTATAGCATATACAAGGGTTACGGTCAAACTAATGTGAAAATATAGATAATTTTACTAAGAAATAAAGAAAATTATCTAAAATATATTGACAATTCACTAAAGTGAGTGGTATAACTAAATTATCAACAAGGAAAACGTTTTCTTAAAAATATTCTATGCATCATAAGTTTTGCTTTTGAAAATGTAGGATTATCAAGTGTGGTTATTAGTTAGGCCTAAGAAAAAACAAGGAAAACATTATACTAAAATGGAGGGGTAAAAATGAAAAAGAAATTTAAAATGTTAGTTCCTTTACTTATGATAACTATGAGCTTAACTGCTTGTGGTGGAAAGGAAACTGCAAAGGAAACAGGTAGTGAACCTACTAACGCTGCAGAGGCAAGTGTAGCACCAACAGAGGAAACAAAAGCACCGGTAGAACTGACTTTATGGCATGAAACAGAAGAGGGAATAGCAAGTGTACTTCAAGAACAACTAGATCAATTAGCTCCAGACATTAAGGTAAATGTAGTCCGAAAAGAAAATATGACAGAAGCTTTAAAGCTTAGTGCAGCAGACCCATCCAATGCACCGGATTTTATTTGGTATGCTCATGATAAAATTGGCATGTTTGCAGAAATGAATATTATTGACAGTATAGATAATTACTTAGATCCAAGTGTTTACGATAAATTCTTACCAATGACAGCAGAGGCAGGCCTTTATAATGGTAAACATTATCAAATCCCAGCTTACTATGAAACACTTATGTTTATGTATAATAAAGCTTTATTAGATAAGGCACCAACTACTACTGATGAACTTTTAGAGCTTGCTAAATCTAAAACAACAGGAGATTCTTATGGCTTTGTAGAACAACATAGCACGGCTTATTACTTTAGTGCATGGGCTCATGCATTTGGAGCAAGTATTATTAATGATAAAGCACAGCCAGGTCTTAATACAGCAGAAATGGAAGAAGCTATTGATTATCATAAACAATTTGTACAATACATGCCAACTGATGGTGAGTGGAATACAGTAACTACTTTATTCTTGGAAGGTAAAGCAGCTTCTATTGTGAATGGTCCTTGGTTCGTAGCAAGCGCAAAAGATGCAGGTATTGACCTTGGGGTCTCACCACTGCCAACCGTAAGTAGTAATGGGAATGCATTAAAACCTTATTCAGGTGTTCAAGGTATTATGATTTCTACTACTTGTAAAGATAAAGAAGCAGGTAAGAAGGTACTTGAGTTCTTATGTCAAAAGGATTTAAGTGAAGCTATTGCTCTTAAAAATGGAGCAGCACCAGCTCATCAAGAGGCTTATAACAATACCGAGATTCAAAGTAGTGATATTATCATGACCTTAAAGGAATGTGCAGAAAATGCAGTACCAATGCCTAATATTCCTCAAATGGATGTTATGTGGTCTTGTACAGAGAATGCACTTGCTGCCATTTATAAGAGTGGCGGAGGTACTAAGCCAATTATGGATGCAGCACAACAAGAAGCTTTAGATCAAATAAAAGCAATGCAATAGTTAATAAAGGGGGAGGAATAGCATGAAGCAAAATTCTAAACAAAAAGTGGGGCCTTATTTATACATTAGCTCTGCTTGGCTCATCATTGGGATTATTGTATTTTTTCCAATTATCTATACTGTAGCTATATCCTTCACCAATATGAATATATGGCACTGGAAGGATTATCGTTTTATAGGATTTACTAATTATTTGAAAGCCTTCGCAGTGTTAGATGGTGGTTTTGTAGCGGCATTAATCCGAACAATTATATGGACAATTTTAAATCTTACACTTCAAATAGTGATTGCGCTAGGTATTTCTCTTTTGCTTAATACAGAAGGTTTGAGAGGAAAGGGAGTTTATAAAACGCTTTTAATGCTACCTTGGGCAATGCCTACTTATATATCAGCACTTATTTGGAAGTTCGGTATGTTCCAAAATGATTTTGGTCTACTTAATCAAGTCCTAGTAAAGCTAGGACTTGGAAAAGTAGGTTGGCTCAATACAGATTTAATAGCTTTTATTTCTTGTCTTTTTGTTAACTTATGGATGGCACTGCCTTATATGATCTTAATGTTTTATGGTGGTTTACAAGGAATTGATAAAGGATTTTATGAATCCGCAGAAATAGAGGGTGCTAATAAATGGCAGAAGCTTATTTATATTACAGTACCGGTATTAAAACCTTTGGTTATGCCAGCTATTATTATGACTGCTTTTGTAACCTTTAAACAATTTGATATCGTATACTTGATGACAATGCAAACTGGAGCCAAAACAGGAGCAGATGTGAATACGATCATTACATATGCTTATGAAAATGCTTTTATTACTAATAACTATGGTTATAGTTCAGCACTTTCTGTGATTATCTTTATCATTATTGTGATTTTAACATTACTTAATCAGCGAAGCTTAAGGAAGGGGGATTAATAGATGAAGATTAATAAGAAAACTTATCACATAGGAACTCATATTGTACTTATTATCATTTGTCTTATTTTCTTGGTTCCGATTTTATATACCATTTCTGTATCTCTAAAATCCTCCAATTCCCTATTAAGTTCACATTTTCAGCTAATACCGGACCAAGCTACTTTAAATAACTATCGTATTATTTTATTTGAAAAGCCTTTTTTGACTTGGCTTAAAAATAGTTTAATCTTAACGGTAAGTACAGTAATAGTAGCCTTGGGAGTGGCATTACCAGCAGCTTACGCTTATACAAGGATGAAGTTCAAAGGGAAAAGTAGTTCTTTATTTGCACTACTTTTGCTAAATGCATTTCCTTCTGTGTTATCTATGGTAGCTATTTATCGTTTGTTTACTACCTTTTCATTAATGAATCGTTATGCGGGACTTATTATTGTATATACAGGAGCTATGATTATCTTTAGTATTTGGAATTTAAAAGGTTATTTTGAATCGATTCCTATAGATATAGAACAAGCTGCTATGATTGATGGAGCTGGTAACTTCACTATACTGACGCGTATAGTACTTCCTTTAGCTAGGCCGGCTATTATTGTAACAGCTATGATGATTTTTATTACGACTTGGAATGAATATATTTATGCCGTAAACTTCTTAAGTGATGCCAATAAATATACTTTGGCAGCAGGTTTATATTCACTTCAAGGAACAGACTACACTAGAAACTGGCCAGTATTTGCGGCAGGTTCTATGATGACATCTATACCTACGTTACTTATTTTCTTTGGCATCCAAAGGTACTTAGTATCTGGGTTAACAGCGGGAGGAGTGAAATACTAATGAAACTAGAAGCTATTATGCATATCCCTCTTTCTCAGTATGCCTTTGCTTTAACAGAACGTACGCTAGTAATTAGGTTAAGGACGGGAAAGAATGATGTAAGACGATGTGAACTATTTTATGGAGACAGAGTACATCCTACTAATCCTATACAGGTTTTCTCAATTTCAATGAAGAAAGTAGCTAGTGATGCACTGTTTGACTATTATGAAGCAGAGCTAGTAAGTGATTATACAAGAGTGTGTTATTACTTTTATTTAGAGGATGAAAGTACTCATTATTACTATTATGGACAGCAGTTTCTAGAAAAGCCAGGAGAAGATCGCACTGAATATTTTCAATTCCCATACATTAGAAGAGAAGATATGGCGATTATTCCAGATTGGGCAAAGGATGCTGTCATGTATCAAATTTTCCCAGATAGCTTTGCTACAGAAAAAGGTAGTATTGCTCAGCAGCCAATAGAGAAGATGAATCATTTAAAAGAACGTTCCAGTACACTGAATGGTGGAACGTTAAAAGGGATTGAGGCAAATTTAGATTATATAGAAGAGTTAGGGATTAATTGTATTTATTTAAATCCGATATTTGTGGCAGGGGAATATCATAAGTATGATATTATGGATTACTTTGATGTGGACCCTTGCTTTGGGACGAAACAAGATTTAAAGGAACTGGTAGCAGCTTGTCATAAAAGAGAGATAAAGGTGATTTTAGATGGTGTATTTAACCATTGTGGTGCCCAATTCTTTGCGTTTAAGGATGTTTTAGAAAAAGGAGAAATGTCTCCTTATAAAGACTGGTTTTATAGCTTGAAATTTCCTATAGAGTTTACAACACCTCCTAACTATGAAGCTTTTGCATATGTAAAAGAAATGCCTAAGCTAAATACGGGGCATCCAGCAGTTATTGATTATTTCTGCAAGGTGGGAACCTATTGGTTGCAGGAAGCCGACATTGATGGTTGGCGATTAGATGTAGCCAATGAAGTGAACCATGACTTTTGGAGGGCTTTTAGAAAGGCAGTTAAAGCCATTAAGTCAGATGCCTTCTTAATAGGAGAAATCTGGGAGGATTCAGAAGTTTGGCTTCAAGGAGAACAATTTGACTCTACTATGAATTACCGATTCACTAATCTTTGCCGTGAATTTTTTGCTAAAGGGAGTATGAGTGTAACAGCCTTTAACTATGGCATTAATCAAATGCTCATGAGATATCAAAGACAAGTGACCTACGCTCAAATGAATTTAATAGATAGCCATGATGTACCACGCTTTTTACATTATGCTAAAGAGGATGAAAGAAAGTTAAGCTTAGCAGCTTTATTTTTACTTACCTTTGTCGGTGTTCCTTCTATTCTCTATGGTGATGAGCTCTTAATAAGTGGCGAAAAAGAACTGGAATATAGGAAACCAATGATATGGAGCCCTAATACCCGAGAGCAAAAAATGATAGACTACTATAAAGCACTTATTAGCCTAAGAAAAAGTAGCAAGGCTTTTACAAGTGGCACCTTCAAGGTGATTATAGTGGATGAAGCAAAAGGTCTCTATGTATTTGAACGTAGGGAGGAAACAGAACGTTTTTGGGTAATCCTAGCGAACACTCCTAATGAGGCTACCTACACTATCCCAGCAGAAAATAATAAGTGGCAGGTGGCATTTGGCAATCCTGAAACTATTACAGAAAACAACTCTAAGCACATAAGTCTTAACCTTAAAGCCTATGAAGGCCTAGTACTTAAGCAGTGCTAACACATAACATATCCCCTTTTTCATCAAATAAGCATTTTTGTCCTTTTACTAAGGAAAGAAATGCTTATTTTGATAGCTACAGTATTCCTTCTCCCTATTTTTTAGTAATTAACTTCCTTATTTAAATAGAAATTTGTCGAGGACTTTACGGGCTATATGGGCGGAACTGAGAGAGGGTGGCTACCTATCGTGGTTCCGCTCCGCATTTCCAGTAGGCACTAAGCTCACTTTTTTGGATGAACGCCCACAAACTCGGTTCCCGGGGGCACGTAGACTAAGTACCATCCAAAACGTTCGCTAAGTGCCTACTGAAAATACTCCGAAGTCATCCCGTCAGGCAGCCACCCTCTCTCAGTTCTACCAGCAATAACGCGTAAAGTCGCCTCCATTAAGTGTTTTCAAGAAAAAACAAAACTTGTTATTATCTTTTTTCTGCACTTTGCACTTAGGGGTTTGAACACTTAAGAGATCAATAATGCTTGTAAGGCTCCCTAGCTTCCTTACAGAGCTACTTCTTGGCAAAATAGACTTATGGGAAGCTTTATACGTTATTGCCTTGGGCGCCTGCCCTCGGCTTCGAGTATTTTTTAACTGTCGTTACGCCTTCTTTCCACGCTGCTTCACTGTCTTGGATGTTTATGAGGTCAACAACGTTTGTGAAAATGAGTGGGTATGGGTGCCTGGAGTAGTGACTTGGGAGCATTTTTTAGAAGCACTTAGTGAACGTTTTAGATGGGTTTTAGGCAGCTGTTTGAACGAAGTGAGTTCTGCCGTTCATCTAAATAAGTGAACTTAGTGCTTCAAAAAATGTGAACCGGAACAACGGAAGGCACCCATACCCACTCATTTTCTCTCAGACGTACTTCTCATAAACGCCAAGACAAATTTTAATTTATCTGCTTGACCTTATTTCAAAATAGTGATTAACTAAAAAGAGGTAATATAAATGAGGCAACAATGGAAACTAGTTAGTATACAGTAGGAGACAAAAGAAAAACAGTTAATAGGTAAATATCAAAAATAGAAAGAGGACGTCTATGAGTTGTTATTACAATGAACATGCACAGGAATTTTTAGCTGGTACAGTTAACTTGGATATGCAAATGCATTATGAACCTTTTTTAAAGTTAGTACCAGAGGGCGGTGTTATTTTAGATGCAGGTTGCGGCTCAGGCAGAGATAGCTTAGCATTTAAAAAATTAGGCTATTATGTGGTGGCGATGGATGCCTGCGCAGAAATGTGTCAATTTGCTGGAGAATACATAGGCCAGTCAGTGTATTATTGTCGTTTTCAAGATATGGACTTTAAACTTAATTTTGATGGGATATGGGCTAGTGCCTCTCTCTTACATGTACCAAGTGAGGAATTACCAGCGGTACTAAGAAGATGTGCTTATCATCTAAAGCCAAATGGGGTTCTCTATGCTTCTTTTAAATATGGGGACTTTGAAGGAGAAAGAAATGGTCGTTATTTCCTAGACTTAAAAGAAGAAAGGGCAGAAGGCTTTTTTATAGAAGCTGGTTTTAAAATAGAAGAAATGCATGTTAGTAATGATATAAGGCCAGAACGTACAAATGAAAAATGGCTTAATATTTTAGCTAGAAAGATTTAAGAGAATGGTGAAAATCATTCTCTTCTTTAATGTTATGGATCATTTATTCTTAAAGGGGGGAAGGATATGATTTATTTTTTTAGAAGTTTAGCAGTGTTTTCCTTACTACAAATTATAATATTATTTGTGTTTGGAGGAGCAGCAGGGATGGTACCTGTATGGTTAGGTGTAGAGGTAGTGGCCACTCTACTTTCTTTTAAAAGAATTTTTAATAAATGCTTTGGGATAAAGTTTATAAAAGTTCTTTTTGCTATGGGAATGCTTGTTTTTGTAGGGGTAGAAAGCTTTATTGTATGGTCAGGTTTTAAGAGTGTACCAGGTGAAGCCTGTGACTTTATTATTATATTAGGGGCACAGGTAAGGGGAAATGCACCTTCTATGACACTGCAATATCGTTTAGAGAGTGCTTATGATTATTTGATGGCTAATCCACAAACTAAAGCGGTGTTATCAGGAGGCCAAGGCCCTGATGAAATCATGACCGAAGCAGAAGCGATGAGGCGTTATTTAGTGGAAAAAGGTATTGAAGAAGAAAGGTTGATTTTAGAAGATCGGTCTACTAGCACCTATGAGAACTTAAAATATTCTTTTGCAATCATCGATGAGATAAAAGCAAATAGTAGTATTAGTATCGTAACCAACCGTTTTCATGTTTTAAGAGCAAGGATGATTGCTAGTGATATGGGAAGAAGAGTAGGTGGAATAGGGGCTAAAAGCTATTTCTATTTGATTCCTAATTATTATTTTAGAGAGTTTTTTGCAGTGATGAAGGAAATAATAACCTAGATTCGTAAGAAGATAAAAGGTTTTAGTGAGTCAAGTGTGGCATTATTGCATATGATAAAGTAAAGGCAGTCAAGACCTTGTCACAACAAGAAGGAGGCATCTTATGTTAGTTGGAATACTTAAAATCAAACTTCACGCACCTTATGTACATTCTTTGAAAGAAAAGCGTATGATTGTAAAAAGCATTATGGGCAAACTACGTAATAAATTTAATGTATCAGTTTGTGAAATAGCTGAGCAGGATATTCATCAAACTATTGTTATAGGTATTGCTATGATTGCAGCGCATACTGCTAACTGTGATAGTACCATGGACCACATTTTAGACTTCATTGAAGAAAATTGTGAGGCAGAGATTGTAGATATTACGAGAGAAATAAGATAGGTACGGCCTCCCTAAAAAAATACTTTCAGAAAAGCTTTATATAAGGAACGAGTGATGACAAGACATTAAGCGAGCTATCACATATAAAGAATGAAAGCTGATTTTGATTAAGGGGGATTAGAAATGAAAATTACACAAGTACTACTTACGCCAAATGCATATAGCAGACCTCAAAAACTACTAAGGAAGGTTACTCATATTGTTATTCACTGGGTAGGTAATCCAGGTAGCACAGCTATGGAAAATTGTAATTATTTTGAAAGCTTGAAAGAGGGAGGGACTTATGCAAGTGCCCACTATATTGTAGGACTTCAGGGGGAGATTATTCAGTGCATACCAGAAAGTGAATTAGCTTATCATGCAGGTCCAGCCAATAGTTATAGTATAGGTATTGAGAATTGCCATCCAGATCAAGGAGGCAAGTTTAATTCAGCTACTTATGTTTCTTTGGTTAGTTTATGTGCTAATATTTGCAGACGTTATGGTTTGAACCCAGAAGAAGCACTTCTAAGGCACTATGATATAACTGGTAAGATATGTCCTAAATACTATGTAGAGCATTCTATTGCATGGAAGCAGCTCAAAGAAGATGTAAAGAAGGTGCTGGATATACTTGAGGAGGATCAAGTTCTGATTGATGCAGTTAAGGCGCTTATTAGTGCAGGTATACAGCTTGACTTAAAAATATGGGGCAACACTAAAACAATGAAGTTAACTTATGTAAAGCAAATGATAGAACGAATTGGCAAGAAGTATGATTGTGCTAGCTATAAGGAAACAATTGATTTTCTGGTGAGTAAGGATTGTATTAAAGTCAGAGAACCTTGGGATGAGGAAAAATTCAAGGCTGAGTGGTGTAGGCAAGTGCTTATTAACGTAAAAGAAAAACTTCTTAAATAGTTATTAGTTCCAAATGAGTTTATGCAATATGTATAATTTTAATGAAAAATCAAAAAACACCTTTTTAATTTCCATAATTCAGAGTAAGATGAGTAGTATAGGGGCGTTATTAAATCCTACAAGTAGTTTGATAGGTAAGGAGGGGTGATTATGGATAAAAATAAAGAGAAAATAAAGAGTAATTTTGACCATGAGGCACGAGAATACGACAATAGCAAGGCAAGTCAGTTTGCTAGACAAAGTTATCCGTATATGCTAAATACCTTAATGCCTATTCGGTTTGAAACCGTTTTAGATGTGGGATGTGGGACAGGAAGCTTATTATATGAAATCCTAGATCGTAAACCACAAGTAAAGGCTTTTGGCATAGATTTTTCAGAAGAAATGCTTAAAGTAGCTAGAGATAAATTACCAAAGAGAGTGGAACTTATCCAAGGAGATGCAGAAGCGATACCTTTTGAAAATAAACGTTTTGATGTAGTTGTGGGAAGTGATATTTTGAGATACACGACAAACCCTCAGCTTATGATAAGAGAGATGTATCGTGTACTTAAAGTAGGGGGAAAAATTGTTTTATGTGATTTCTGTACAGCAAGTTCTCTAAGAGCTGTTAAAAATCTACTTAATCCTCTTAGTAAAGATGGAGGCTTAAGAATTTATGCTGAAGATGAAGTAAAGGAGTTTTTAAGCAAGAGTGGATTTGATTTTGTTAATTATACAAAAGTGACTGGTAATACTTTTATTGCAACAGGCGATAAAAGAAACTAATAATATAAAAGGTATCTCCTCGCTGTGGTTAAGAGGAGGTGCTTTTTTAGTTTATGCAGAGTTATTCACAAATTTGGGATAAAATCAAAGAAAATGTGGATAAGATAGAATATATGTTCGACCTGAAATGAGAAATGCTATAAAAATGTGGATAAGTAGTGTAAATAGCATTTATTTATACTTTAATTTAAGTAGATTTTAGTTTATACTGAAAAACAGAGTCGTTGAATATAGATTGTAAGCTAGGTGGTAGGCTATTACATCTAGTAAGAATAAAGGATAGGAGAAGAATACAATGGCAATCGATGAGATTATTAGATATGTATATGTAACATTTATTGTTGCCACATTATTTTTCATACCTATTATGTTTATAAGAGGAATGTACTTACGTCGTAAGGGAAGATGGCCTATAAAAAATTGGAAGAAAGAGATAGCAGTCATACTGTTTATTTTCTATTTGTTATGTTTATATCAAATTACAGCCTTACGTTTTGGAGGTATTGGGTGGGATATAAGCAATATGATGGCCAGAAATACCAGAGTTAATATGACGCCTATGGTAGAACTATGGAATTGGACGGTCAAGGGTGTTTGGTGGCATTTATTTTATAATGTCATTGGGAATTTTATATGGTTTGTACCTTTAGGTGCCTTAGTGCCTGCTTTATTTATAAGTCAGAGAAAACCAGGAAGAGTAATGCTTATAGGAGCAATTGTTTCTGCATCTATAGAAATACTGCAATACATACTTTGTACTGGTGTGACAGATATTGATGATGTTATTCTCAATACCATAGGAGCAGGGATTGGATATATAGTATTTAAGATTTTATATGGTATTTATAAATTTTTGCGTGGAAAGTTATCTAAGAAAAAGCAAGTGTAACCTTGTACAATTCATGTGTCATATCTTAATAGTATACTACTAGCAAGATGAAGCAGTTCAAGTAGTAAATAATAAATAAATGTGCTATGAGGTCATTAATATTTATAAATATTCAAGAATAAAAGGGTTATAAAACGAGAGGTTACATACTCGTTTTATAGCCCTTTTACTATTTAGTAAAGTTAATATTCATTTTTAGAGGGAGTTTATGCATTTCGTGACACTTCCTTGATTTAGTATTAGTCAATGCTTTGGATTTCGAATTCTTTGAGAGTATTAAGCGTGCCTTTGAGTTTAGAAATGTGTTCATCATAAAGTGCAGCCTTGCCGCTGATTGTTATAGCATAAAAAGCATCTTTACCTTCTGTGTAAAGATAATAGCCTTTGTTATTAATATCATCCTCAGCAAAGGCTATTTCGTATCCTTTTGCATTAGGAAAGTTATCGAGGCTTACTGCTTCTAAAGGAGAAGGAGTTACCATAGTTAATAGCTTTGGAATACCTTTTTCTTCATAGAGATTGATAAAGGCATCGAGTGTATCTTCTTTAATATCTTCAAGAAGAGAAGAGTCTTTACTATATTTTGTAATCATCACACTAATAGGCATGGATTCATCTTGAGCAGCTAGAATAGTATCTACACCTGCGCTAGCGTCCTGTAGCCATTCTTTTGGCAAATCAATAGAGAAAGTACCGTGTGGATTAGTAAAGGTATCTAAGACGCCTTCTTCATATTGTTTTTCAAAAGTAATAGGTGCTTCGGTAGAAGATGCTGGAACTTCTTTATTACAAGCAACTAATTGAAATGAAAAGATCGTTATACAAAACAACAAAGTTAATTTTTTGAATTTTTTCATATAAGATACTCCTTTTTTGTGTAAACTGCGTTAACAAGATAGTATTATTTTAAACTAAAAATGATAGAAATGCTATGTTATAGCCTATTTTCCGGGAAATAATGAAGATTTGTAGCAATATAAATCAAATTAGAAGAAGAAAGACAAATAAGTACATATCATAAATATATTGAAATAAATTAACACATACTAATTCAGATAAAGTACTTTGCTAGAAATGTAGGAGGAAAAATTTAAATGAGATTATTTAAAATAGAAACCTTGTTGCTAAGTTTGCCTCTTCGTCCCCTTACAGAAGATAGTTGGCTTGCCGTAGCAGCTATTATAGCAATCGTAGTATTAATTGTGTATTTAGCCTACAGTTATGTTTTTAAAAAAAAGGCTAAAGAGCAAAAAAGATTAGCGGATGTAAGGAATATAAGACAACAAGCTATTAAGGAGGAAAAAAATGAAGCAAGAAAGTAATAGGATGAGCAATGCCTTTGGAATATTGCAACGAGTAGGAAAAGCTTTTATGCTTCCTATTGCATTATTGCCTGCCGCAGGTATTTTACTAGGTGTAGGTGGTGCATTACTTAATGTAGCGGCTTTAGAAAATCCACCTGCTATTTATGAGGGGTTAATTTCTTTTATTAATCTACGTGGTGTAACAGTTGCCTTAACCGTTATGAGAAATGTAGGAGATATTGTATTTGGAAATTTGCCATTGCTGTTTGCTATAGGAATAGCGGTAGGCTTAGCTAATTCAGATAAGGGAACAGCGGCATTAGCAGGGGCAGTTGGTTTCATTATCATGCACACAGCGATTTCAACGATGCTAGGACTAGGTGTTACGCCTTTGGGTATATTAACACCCGATCATACACCAGCGCAGTATAGCTCTTATGTAAGTACAACTTTGGGTATTTTTACACTTAACCTCTCGGTATTTGGTGGTATGATTGCAGGTATTATAGCCTCCATTTTGCACAATCGCTATCATAAAATTCAACTGCCACAAGTCCTAGGCTTCTTTGGAGGATCACGTTTTGTACCTATTGTGACTGCAGTAGTTATGCTTGTTGTGGGTGTTATTTTATCCTTTATATGGCCAGTTGTACAAAATGGTATAGCTGTTATTGCTAAATGGGTTAATGAATTAGGGGCACTAGGAACCTTCCTTTACGGAACCATTGAAAGAGGTCTAATTCCAGTAGGACTTCACCATGTTTTTTACACACCATTTTGGTATACAGCCTTTGTAGAAGGAACAGTCTTCCTACCAAATGGTGCAACAACTATTGTAGATGGTGCTAATACAGCTTATTTTGCACAACTTTCTAATATGTCAGCTTTAGTGGGAGCGGATGCAGTCACTATGGCACAAGTCGTGCAAGGAACCACACGTTTTATGGCCGGTAAATTCCCATTTATGATTTTTGGGTTAGGTGGAGCGGCTCTAGCTATGTACAAGAATGCTAGGCCGGAAAAGAAAGCTTATGTCGGGGGACTTCTGGCATCAGCAGCTTTAACTGCAGCTGTTACAGGTATTACAGAACCTATTGAATTTACTTTCTTATTCGTAGCACCAATTTTATATGCAATTCACTCAGTTATTGCAGGATTATCCTATATGATTATGGACCTTTTAAATGTATTTGTAGGGATGACCTTCTCGGGAGGATTAATAGACTTTGCTCTTTTTGGATTACTTCCAGCAGGAGCAGGAGTACCTACGAGGTGGTATTACATCATAGTAGTAGGTATTGTATTCTTTGCAATATATTATTTGATTTTTGACTTCTTTATTAGAAGACTTAATCTAAAAACACCTGGGCGAGAAGATGAAGATGATGGCGTTACCGAAGACAGTAAAGGTGCAGCAAAAGGCATTGTATTAGCTGCTAGAGTTTTAGCAGCATTAGGTGGTCAGCAAAATATCAAAAATATAGATGCCTGTATTACTAGACTTCGTGTTGGGCTTCATAATAAAAATGAAGTTGATAAAGAAGCTTTAAAAGCTTTAGGAGCTACAGGCGTACTAGAAGTAGGCGACAATGTACAAGCTATTTTTGGTGGACGATCAGATAATATTAAGAATGACATTTTAGATATTATGGAAGGCCGTGTTAAACCAGAAGATATTGATATTGCTATGGGAAGTGTACAAGAAGAAATATCAAAGAGTCAGCCAGTTAAATCTGCAAGTTTTGAAATGACGAAGGGTGATGGACATGGTAAGATCGTTGAGAGTTTACTCATACCAATGAAGGGAGAGCTCCTTACTTTAAAAGAAATTCCAGACCCTGTATTCTCTGAAGGAATGATGGGGCAAGGCTTTGCTATTAAGCCAACGGAAGGTAAGCTTTATGCACCTATAGATGGAACCATTCTTACGGTATTCCCAAGTAAACATGCTATTGTTATTCAAACTAAAAAGGGGCATGAAGTGCTGATGCACTTTGGGCTGGATACAATCTTGCTTAAGGGTGAAGGCTTTACAACTCATGTAGAAGAGGGCCAAGAAGTTAACGCAGGAGATTTACTGCTTACAGTAGATATCGATGCAATTGTGGATAAGGTGCCATCACTGATTACACCAATTGTATTTCCGAATTTAAAAGATGATGAAAAGGTAAGTTTATCAGAAACTGGGCCTGTAGATGCTAAGATGAAGGGCAGAGTAGTTATTGAGAAGTAGCAGCATAGAGACTTTATAGATTTAAAAAAAGGTAGCATATTATGAATAATAAGCTACTTTTTTGTTATTTTTTTCTATGCATCAACTTATAAAAGTTAATATTAATATTAAATATTTTGAATTGAAAAAATTATATTGAAATTTATAGAATGTAAATTATAATATAGGTGGAGATGAAATAAAATAGAGCAAGTAAATTAAGAAAAGGGAAGATGCAATGAAGAAGATAATGAAGGTATTTGTGTTAATAATGGGGATTATCGTATTGACAATGCCGGCTTACTGTGAGGAAGTTTCAACCCAACTACCGCCAATCAAACTTACTTGGTATTTTGTTGGTAATGGGCAAGAAAAGGATACAGTATTGGTCGAAACAGCTATTAATGAGTATATTGCTAAAAATACAACGCTTAATTGTAGCATTAAGCTTAGATGTTATGACTGGACGAACTATGATAAAAAAATGCAACAGATGATAAACTCTGCAGAAGAATTTGATATTTGTTTTACTAGTAATTGGAGCAATAATTATTATATTCGTGCATCACAAGGTGCTTTTATATCTCTTGATAGCTTATTGCCTACCTATGCACCTAAAACTACTATTTTATTAGGAGAAGATTATTTAAAAGGAACCTATGTTAATGGCAGTTGCTATGCCATTCCTAGTAATAAAGAGAAGGCCACTCAGTATGGGCTATTAATTCGAAAGGATCTAGTTCAGAAATACAATATGGATTTATCAAAGGTAAAAAAATTAGAAGACATGGAGCCCTTTTTTGAAATAATAAAGAAGAAGGAACCTTCAATGTATGTTTTAGACCCGAGGTCAGTAGAAGCTCCTTCTGAGATGTTAAATATGAGAAGCTTAGGCTGTGAAGTAACTAGCCAAACAAGTACATGGATTGGTGGAGTTTATTACGATACAAAGGATTATAAGGTAATTAATCAATTAGAAACACCGGAAATGATAGCTTATATGAAATTAATGCAAAGTTATGTGCAAAAAGGTTTTATAAGTAAAGAAGTAGCTGAAGAAGGAAATTATGTTATAGACGAAATGTATGGAAAAATCTTTTGTAGCCTAACTGAGTTATATCCAGGCCAAGCATATTACGCAGAGGCTAGAAGTGGGTATGAATACATTTCTATTCCCCTAACTAAAGCTGTTATGAGTACAAAGAATTCTACAGGTGCTATGCAAGCGATTTCTGCCACTTCTAATAATCCTGAAAGAGCACTGATGTTCTTGGAATTGGTTAATACCGATAAAGCATTAAATAATCTTCTAAACTTTGGTATAGAAGGTAAACATTATATTAAGGTCAAGGGCAAGACAAATATTATTCAAGCTGGAGAAGAGGAGAGAGCGTATAATCCAGGTCTTGGTTGGGCTTTTGGGAATCAGATGTTAAATTATGCTTTTAATGAAAGGGAAAACCAGTTTATAAATGAGATGCAAAGCTTTAATGAACAAGCACAAATAGATAAAACCATTGGTTTTGTTTTTAATCCAGATTCAGTTTATACTCAAATTGAAAACTGTAATTTAATATGGGAAAAACAGGTGCGCCCTATGCTACTGGGAGCTGGAGATGTCACAACGGATTTACCAAGGGCAAAAAAAGCTCTTAAGGCAGCAGGAGTAGATGATATTATATCTGAGATGCAAAAGCAGTTAAATGCTTGGAAAATGAAGAATAAGATAAATAACTAATGCAATTACATAAATACTTTCAAGGTTATTGAGAAATAAAGAGGATATAAAAAACAGGATAAACTCCATGATGGAGTGTCCTGTTTTTTTGAGTATCAAATTGAATTTTGAATAATAACGATTAAGCGAAATAGCCACTAGGTAGTCTAGCTAAGTAACTTACCTTTAGCTCCTATCTCCATTTACCAAGAAACTCTATACGTTATTATATGGGTGCTGGTTTCCGGCTTGCAAGCGTTGGATTTGCAATAAAATACAACAACTTAAGTTCTTTTAATGAATCTAAGTGTGGGATATACTATTTATAAAATTTGGGAAACAATGTTTTGCTTATGGGGGAGGTTCATATGCGGAAGGTGATTTGTTGTTTTATGATGTGCCTATTATTTACTGGATGTAGTGCTATTGCTGAATGGAATAGACATCATCCTGATAGTGGAGAAAGTACAGAAAAAAACGTTTCTAGGACATTTCTCTATATGGGAGATGATAGTTTCTGTGGTCTATATGATGAGAAGGAAGTTGAGTGCTATAGCATTTTTAAGTGCAGAGATAGTGAGATTGATAAATATGATTTAAAAGAAGGAGATATTGTAGAGATACGGGGGGATATTTCTGTTTTATGGGGAGTCGGTACTGAATGGTTTATTGATAAAATTCGAAAGTTGAAGGTACTTAACTACGATGAGGTTACTGAAAGTAAGACACCTATAGTGCAAAGGCTATCAAATGAAATTCTTGCACCTTCTTATTTATTTGAAGATGGTGGAGAAAATTGGTATTACATTATTAATGAAGATACAAAT
This sequence comes from Cellulosilyticum sp. WCF-2, assembly GCF_003990395.1. Taxonomy (NCBI): domain Bacteria; kingdom Bacillati; phylum Bacillota; class Clostridia; order Lachnospirales; family Cellulosilyticaceae; genus Cellulosilyticum; species Cellulosilyticum sp. WCF-2. Next base: position 1,115,238 of record NZ_CP034675.1, read on the forward strand.
AATTATATTAATATTTATGGAAGTTGGGTGGAGGGAGAGTGGGGGCATAACATTGTAGAAAATGGAGACTTCATAGGACGCTATTCTACTAAGAAGAATATTTTCTTGGATGACCAGGTTCATATTTGTTTTGTATCTGATGATATGAGCGAAGCAGAAATCATAGAGTGCATTAAGCAAAAAGACTTTTCTAATATGTTTTATTTGGGTAAATCTGATACTATTGACATATATGCTGAAGCAAGGGATTTAAGTCCTATTCTTTCAAATAGATGTACAACAAAATTTCCTGTAAGCATAAATGATATTTGTTCTTACGAAGACTTTTTAGCAACATATGAAGGAGATATCCTTCCTCAACTTAGTAAACAGGAAGTCAATGTGCTAAAGGGAGAAGGTAATATTTTGGTGGTTGAAGTTGTGGAGAAGGGTCAATTTTATGATGAAGGGAATATATTACTTCTTGCAATCGCTGGGGACTTAAGTCATATTGCCAAAAATAAAGTCTACAATTTAATGCTTTCAGAGGATTCTTACTTTAAATTCGTTGATCCTTATCGCTATCCTATTTTTGATATTCATAAAGATGATATAACGTATTCTTACTTTACATATAAATAAGTGGTATTTAAATTAACACTTTTATTTTCATAAAGGTATATACATGGTAATATAGATAATACAAAATGATTGGAGGAAGTCAATGAGTTTTTTAGGTAATATCATTTGGTTTATATTCGGTGGATTTATTATGGGGATGAGTTGGCTTGGAATAGGCCTTTTATGGTGCATCACGTTAGTGGGTATTCCTGTAGGTGTACAGTGCTTTAAGTTAGCAGGTTTAGCTTTTTTCCCATTTGGAAAAGAAGTAACTTACGGTGGGGGCGTAGGTTCACTTCTGTGCAATATTTTATGGATTATATTTGGTGGTATTCCATTGGCTATTGAAGCTACTATTATTGGAGTTGTTTTTTGCATTACCATTATTGGAATTCCATTCGGGCTTCAATCTTTTAAAATTGCAAAATTAGCCCTTATGCCATTTGGTGCAAGAGTCGATTAGGATTTAACAAAAAATCTATTGTGTTTAAAAGACATAATAGATTTTTTTTGTTTATTCCTACAGTATGAATGTGTTTGATTATAATAAAGGGATAATGATTAGAAAAAGATTAATAGGAGTGAAACTAATTTGGAATAAGATAGACTATAAATAGAAATTTATTGAGCGTTTATAAGGCATGCTGCTGGGCGGAAATGAGAGGATAAGGGCTACCTTCCGGAATTCCGCTCCGTATTTTTTGAAGCACTAAGGCTCACTTTTTTGATGAACGTGCGAAAACTCATTTCATTCAAACACTCGCACTAAAACCCATCAAAAAAGTTCGCCAAGTGCTTCTAAAAAATACTACGAAGTCATTCCTCCAGGCAGCCCTTATCCTCTCATTTCTTACAAGCATCATTGATCTCATAAACGTTCAAGACCCTAAACGAGAAGTGCAGAAAAGAGATAATAACAATAGCAAAACAGACTTATAGGAAGCTTGATACGTTATTGCTCTGAACGCTTGCCCTCTGGCTTCTTATAACAATAACGCATAAAGTGACTTTTAGTATGTGTTTGCTAGGAAGTAGCTAAGGAGGGAGAGAAATTGGCTTACTGAAAGCTACCTTGGAGGTGAACTAAGAAACTCTTAACGAAATAGCCCTTATGGGTGTTAGGCTGAGTGTCTGAGCGTTAGCGAGTTTTCAGCCGTTCATAAGGGCTATGAGTTTAGAGTTTCTTAGTGAGCCGAGACAGTAGATGGAAGTAAGACAATTTCTCGGACTTCTTAGCGGCTCCTAACTTTATGCCGTTATTTTTCAAATTTCAATTGAGTGAAGGCTTTCAAATAGAATTATTATGAAAGGAAGCAAAGAGATGATTACAACTAAACGATTACAATTGGTACCAATAGAAATAAAATATGCTAAAGACCTATTAGCTCTGTGGAGTGACTATGAAGTTGTAAAATATACTTATAATCCTTGGTGCAAGACAATAGAGGATTGCAAGGCACGTATCGAGCATATCCAGAAGTTTATAGATCCACTACATATGAATAACTGGGTTATTCTTCATCATAATGAGGTGATAGGGGTAGCGGGGGTGCCTACTGTTAGTGATGAAAAAGGGGAGTATGGACTTTATTATCAGCTTTGTCAGAACCACTGGGGAAAAGGATTCGGATTTGAAGTAGCAAAGGCTTTGGTAGATGAGTTATTTGAGAATACGAAGGCTACAGTTATTTTGGCCGATGCTGTAACAGTTAATCCTGCTAGCATGAGAATCTTAGAAAAAGTGGGTATGAAACAAACCCATTTGGAAGAAAAGAGCTTTCAAAGAGAAGAATTAGTAGGAGACCTTATGCATTATCAACTCACTAGAGCAGAATGGGAAGAAAGCAAATTGTATCAAGTGTAAAACGCAACTAAAAAATATTTAATCAGTAAATTGATTTAAATTTAGAATATTTAATAAAATATCCTTGATAAAAATAATAACAAATGTTACTATTATAAAAATAGATACATTTGTTATTATTTTTGGAGGACGATATGGATAAACAAGTGAAACTTTCAGAAGCAGAGTGGTACATTATGAATGTATTATGGGAAAATCAAAAGTTAGAGAAGGATGCACTAGAGTTAAAGCAAATTACAAAAGAACTTAAGGAACAAACAGGTTGGAGTAGTGGTACAGTTCGTACCATGTTACTTAGGTTAATTGATAAGGGGGCTGTATCTGTAGACCAGACAACAGGTGTTTATAAATATAGTACACTGATTGATAAGGAAAGATGTGTACAAGAGGAGGCAAGTTCTTTTTTAGAGAGAATCTACCAGGGGTCTATTAGTCAATTTGTAGCTTGTTTTGCAAAGGAAGGAAAGATTTCAAAGGAGGAAAGAGAGGAAATTCTACAACTAATTAATCAAATGAAGGAGGAAGAATAGATGGAAATAGCTATACTTAGCCAGTGGCTTGTAAGTGTGTTTGTGATGAGTACTGTAACGGCTGCAGTTATTATACTTGCCCGGATACTTATAGGGAAAAATCTTTCTCCGAAGCTAAAGTATTATTTATGGGGTATTTTTTTACTGCGATTAATGATGGTGCAGTTTCCTGAAAGCTCCTTAAGTATATTTAATTTATTGGGGAATGAGGCTTCTTCTATTTATTTGCAAGGTAAAGATGAGAAAGCACTAGTAGAAGAGGGAATGCAGCTGACAACAATGACGGGGCAAATGAAAGATGAAATGGGTTCATCAACAAATAATCCAGTAACCCATGATCAAGGGCCATTATTTCCGGATAAAGATAGTTCAAATAATAGTAAAGATAAATTAGCTGATGGTAAAGCTATATCGACCTATGATTTAGAAGCACTAAGTGATGTATTCTTTCATATAAGTGACCTTTCTAAGGCTTTTGAACAAGATGAAAACCAACTGGTAGCTGTAAATGCCCCCGAAGAAAGAAACTCAAAGATAGTTATAGTTATTTATGTACTAGGTTGTATTCTATATTTTGCATACATGCTAATGGGCTACATAAGCTTTTGCTATAAGAGTAGGCGACTATTACCTATAAGTGATGAAAAGCTTCTAATGTTAGTAGAGCAAATTAAAAAGGATTTACATATTAAAAAGAAGATAGCCTTGGTATATGGAGAAAATACTTGTATAGCAGGCATTTTTAAACCAATTCTGATTCTTAAGGCAGGTTATAGTGAGGAAGAGTACCGTGCTATTTTAACCCATGAATTGATTCACTATCGTTATGGAGACCTTTTAGTGAATTGGTGTCTTGTTTTACTTCAAGGGTTGTATTGGTTTAATCCAGTAGTTTATTTTGTTTTCAAACAAATAAGGCAGGATCAAGAAATCTTGTGTGATGTAAGGGTCTTAGAAAAGACCAATATGAGCCGTGTAAGTTATTCGGAAGTTTTATTTAAAGAGGCAACTATGATGAGGGGATCCATAGGCGTTATAGCTTTCGCAAGGAAAGAAAGTACCACTAAAAAGAGGATCGAAGTCATTGCCAAAGGTAAAAAGTTGTCAAAAGTAGGAATTGTATTAGGAGTAGGATTAGTAGTCATTATAGGAGGGATATGCTTAACTAATCCTAATACCTTAGGTGCCAATAATCAAGATACGACAAATCAGGATGCAAAGAATGAGGCTATGAAGAATCAGGATTATAATAAGCAGCAAGCAATATCAGAAGGGGCGAAAGATGCTACAAATCAACAAGAAAATAACAATGCTCCTATAGGAAATAGCAGTCAGATAGCAAGTAAGATAGAACAATATAGAGACCCAATTGATATAGAAAACATACAAGTTGCTTCTATTAAAAACAAAGAATTAGCGAACCTAATTACTAGTTTAATAGACACTACTCGTATAGAAGTATCTTACGATTATTTTAATAATTTTGAGGCAGATTACATACCAGCTACTATTACTGAAGAAAGACATATTCAGCTTATATTGGCTTTATTAGCAAGGAGTGACACGAGTATAATCAGTGAGAAGGATATGAGTGGTAACAGCGTTAAAAATCAACCCATTGTATTTTATCAAAAGGACGAAAAGTTAGCAGAGCTTTATATCAATTATGATACCTTATATGAACAAGGGTGGATTCAATATGGCGAGTATAGCTTTCAACTAGATGAAATGTTATTTAGATTACTAGCTGCTACAGAAGAATATAGGCCAGAAGGAAGCAGGATACCAGAAGATGTCATAGAGTTATTTGGCAAATATGGATATACACCAGCTTTTCTAATGGGAAGTAGTGAAAGGCGACTACCTAAAACGTTGGAAGTAACTAGCGCTAATGATATAGAAAATCTTTATTTTGCTCTAAGTATAGAAATGTCTAAGGCTATTGGTTTAGATTATGGAGAGAAATTAGGAGATGTAGGGGTATTAGGTAAATCTATCACAGCAGAAATTTATTACTTAGTTGAGTCTTTACCGGAATCAGATAGGCCTATATCAGATGCAAGAGGTATTGTTATAAGGTATGAAGGAAAGATAGTAGGAGCGCATATGGATTCAGGTAGACATTCGGCTGCATTTTATACCTTATCTGGAAAAAGTTTTGATGAAGTTACAAGTCTAACACCAGTAGATTATTTAGCAGAAACAGTCATGGCTGATTTTGAAAGAGGTGGCTATTCATCAGATGAAGAGCTCATCGCTACTTATTTTAAAGCTTTGGTGGATGGTGATACAAAGACTTATTTCAAAACGGTTTCCACTAACACTTGGTTAGTTATTTTGTTTACTAACATGGATAACACTACTTTATTTAATGAAGGCATAGTAAGGCAGCTAATGAATACTTTTTATAAGAAGGTGGATATTTTAGACATAAAGCTTAGCAAGGAGAACGACAAGCTTTCTAGTAATCGAACAAAAATTTATACCGTTAATTATCGTATAGAAACGAATGATACAAGTATACTTCAAAACGGTGAATACCCAAGAAGAGTGGTTTTAACTAATGAAAATGGCAAATGGCTAGTTGCAGGAGATGGATTTTAAAAATTGAAATTTGTCGGGGAATTTACTAGGCTATTTGGGCGGAACTGAGAGAGGGTGACTATCCTGCGTGGTTCCGCTCCGCATTTTCAGTAGGCACTAAGCTCACTTTTTTGGATGAACGCCCACAAACTCGGTTCCCTCAAACACGTGGGCTAAATACCATCCAAAACGTTCGCTAAGTGCCTACTGAAAATACTCCGAAGTCACCTCGCTAGGACAGCCACCCTCTCTCAGTTCTACCAACAATAACGCGTAAAGCCACCTCCATTAAGTGTTTTTAAGAGGAAATAAAACTTGTTATTATCTCTTTTCAGCACTTCTCACTTAGGGGCTTGAACGTTTATAAGGTCAATAATACTTGTAAGGCTCCCTAGCGTCCTTACATAGCTACTTCTTGGCAAAACAGACTTATGGGAAGCTTGATACATTATTACTATGGGCGTCTGCCCTAGTTCTGAGTATTTTTTAACTGTCGTTACGCCTTCTTTCCACGCTGCTTCACTGTCTTGGATGTTTATGAGATCAACAACGTTTGTGAAAATGAGGGGGAGGGCTATCTGGAAGAGTGACTTGGGAGAATTTTTTAGAGGCACTTGGCGAACGTTTTGGATGGGTTTTAGCACGAGTGTTTGACCAGCGGGAGTTTTCGTGCGTTCATCCAAATAAGTGAGCCTAGTGCCTCAAAAAATTTGAACCGGAACTCTGGAAGATAGCCCTCCCACTCATTTTCTTCCAGACGTCATTCTCATAAACGCCAAGACAAATTTCAATTTAGAATAGTGGCTGAAAGTGATAAATAAAGTATTTAGGAACCAAAGACAGGAGATTATCAATGGAATTCATATTTAAAGACCATCACCATGAAGACGCATACAACCAGCTGATAGAAGAAGCGGATCTTACAGAAATAGAGTTAAAACAACCTTCAGCTTTATTACGAAGACAGTTAGCCTTTCTTTATCTCATTGCGCTTTTTCAAGATGACTATATTCATTATGAAGGAGAGGCATTTTATGTGGAGGCTTATGAGGAGCTTTCATTAGGAGGACCAACCTATTTATTGGAAGCTTGTATGGGAGAAGGAACTTATCCTCATGAACAAATACTTTACATAGCAAAAAAACTTTTACAAGGGGATGTTACCGATATACATACTTCTCTTGAGGAATATAGCTCGTTTATTAAATGTGCTATTCATTTAGTGGGATAAGAGTAGAGTGAATTAAATTTATTAATAAAATATAAATACTATTGTAAAAAGCTAACTGGTTAGATAAAATATACCTAACCGGTTAGCTTTTTGTGCTTTATTAGTACTCATTTGATTTATCAGAGGAAATACATCAATACATTACTTAAAGAGTACCAGGTAAACAAAAGAATCATAGTAAAAATAAGATGATTTAGTATTAATTTGATAAGCATAACACTAGGAAAAAGAAGGGGAAGAAATAATGAATGAGAAAGACAAACAAGGGTATATATTTGGGCAGCTTTTTATACTAGCTAACAGACTACAATACTTAGGGGATCAATTTGATGAACAGATTTCCTTAAAGCAATGGGGGCTTTTAGCAGCGCTTTCTAAATTTGAGGGGGGAAGTGCTTCTATTGGTCAAGCTGCTACTTTCCTGGGAAGCTCAGGACAAAATGTTAAGAAGATGGCTGTCATTTTAGAAAGAAAAGGTTTTATTACTATTCATACAGATGAAAAGGATAGTAGAAGTGTGAAATTGACTTTAACAGAAAAAGCTATAGAACATGCCAAAAGTAGAGAGGAAAGAGAAGGGTATTTCCTAGAAAAACTTTTTCAAGGGATGGATGAGAACTTACTTGAAGTCATGTGCGTAGGTTTAAAGCAGCTAGAGGATAATATAAAGCAGATGGAAGAAGACGAGATGAAATGAGGAAAAGGGGAATGAGAATAATGATGTATGTTATTGGTATACTGTTCATTTTAGTAGGAGCAATTTTAATCTTTTTTCAATTACCTATGTCAAAAACTAAAAGTGAATTTAATCAAAAGAAGCAAGAAGCAATTAATAGGCAACAACTCATAGAAGGAAGTTTTAGTGAAGAAGATATTAAAGACTTACCAGAGCCTCTTCAGCGCTACTTTCGTTATTGTGGTTTCATAGGGATGAAGAAACCTACTTATATGCAAGTTACTTATAAGGATGTAGACTTTATTCAAGGGGGTAAACCTCTCAAGATGGATTATATGCACTATAATTTTACTACGCAGCCAGAGAGAGTAGCATTTATTGATGCTTCAGTAATGGGGATTCCTTTTCAGGGATTAGACCATTATTTAGAAGGAGATGGTGGTATGAAAGGTGTTATTGCAAAAACGATTAATTTGTTCGATGTAAAAGGAGAAGGAATGAATGCAGCAGGGCTTGTAACTTGCCTAGCTGAAGGGCTTTTATTACCTAGTTTTATTTTACAGGACTATGTAACCTGGGAAAGTATTGATAATAACCATGTAAAAGCAACTTTAGACTATTATGGCCTAAAGGTAAGTGGTATTTTTACTTTTGATGAATCGGGGGCATTTATTTCTTTTTACACATCAGATAGAATGATGGCAGATGAAACAACCGGTACAACTCAATCTGTAGACTGGGAGTGCATTGCAGAAGACTATAAGGAAATTGATGGTATCAAGTATCCTACCCGTTTAAAAGCTATTTGGCATGAGGAACAAGGTGACTTAGTGTACTTTGATTCTAATCAATTTAAAGTGACATATTATTAAAAGAAAGCCTGTTAATCAAGGAGTTCTTTTACGATATGAAAAAAGGAAAAAAGCACTGAAAAACATTAGTTGTTAAAAGACCTTATTGATAGGAATATATATTGATACCCCACAGATATTGCATTAAGAAGACGTATGATAAGAGTCTATAAAGACGTTTCTGGTAATGAAATTATAATGGATATTAATAGGCGTAAGCAAAGAGCTTACGCCTATTTTAGTGATACAATCTAACAGAGAATAGTTTTTAGTGAAGGCTTTCCTACTCAATTAATGATAAGCATTAAGTGGGAGAAGATTCTTCTACAAGAGGAGAGTGAGGCGTTGCCTCTAGAGTAGGTGCTTTGGTAATGATTAAAGTGGAGCTATTTATTAAATCAAGATTTAATCCGAGTAAACTTAAAGTAGCTCTCATAGGTATATAAAGAGAGTTGTCTATTCGAATAGGTGTAGGCGTTATGGTTTGAGGTAAATCATCAAGCATAACATAATTACTATTTTCTGTAAGAATGAGTCGATGCTCATAGGTATCTAAAGTAAGGGTGTTTTTTTGAAATTCAATAGAGCCACCAATATTTCCGATTAAATCTCTTACTTTTATGTAGGTTACACCGTCTCGTTTAATAACCTTATAGGGTGTGAGGGTGAGTTTCTCAGAGTTACTAATATGCATTTCAATTTCTTCATCTTTTTTACAACAAAATTCAATTTCCTCAAGGGCTAGATTATTTGTATAACAATAGGTAGCAAGTTCGGTGCCAACATATCTTACATGCCAAGGTTCATAGATATAGCCAGTAACATCTGTCTTGTCCTTGGGATATCTAATAATAAAACCGTATAAGTGAGCATTTTGGGCTAACCATTTACCTTCTTTTGTATTACCAAAAGATTGATAAAGGCTATTAAGATCCATAGCAAGTCCAGATTGATGTTCAGATTCACCAGCTTTAGCTGAACTTCGCTGATTCTTACCATAGGTTCTAACGGCATTATTATAAAGTGTTGTTTGTCTAGCATAGCTTCTATAACCACTAATAGCTACTAAACGAATATTAGCAGCTTTAGCTGCCTCGAACATTTTTTCTAAAGCAGCGGCTGCAGTAGCTTCCATATAATTTTTTTCTATATTACCAGGTGTTTGAAATTTTACGTTAGGGATAACTAGATTGTTAGGTTTATAATCTGGTGATAAAGGATGATCCTTATTTATCAGTAAATGATAAGGGTTATTCAAACCGCATTTTTCTAACTGAGGAATTGTAGCACCGTGAATATTAATGGTTCCGATTAATAAAATGAAACTAAGGATATAGGCTGATTTTTTCATATGTAGAGTCTCCTTTCTTAGTCGTTATGCCGTATATTTTTATTATACGACAAAATAACATATAAATCTAAGTTTATGTGATTATAAAAATATATTGCTGTGTTTAAATACTATTTTTCTATTAAAGGATGAAAAAGGTAGAAGATTTTGATAAAATATGAATAGAGGTTAGCTTAGGCTAGAAAGGGGCAAAGGAATGAAAAGTTTTAAAGAAAGAATAGATCTATTTTGGCGGCTCTTTTTAGAAGAGGAGGCTAGCTTAAGAGAAAGCCTAGAAAATGAAGAAAATTTTCAAGGAGCAAGGCAGCACATAGAAGAGCTTATAGACAATACCTTTTCCACGCGTAATTGTGAGATAGGATTTAATAAAAGTACTAATAAGTGGGAGCTCATGCTAACTCCAGAAGGTGATAAAGCTAGGCTATTTGCGCTAAGCTATTGGAAGGAAGAAGCACCAAGTCAGCTATTAGAACACTGGACTTTTTATGAGATGAGAAAGCCGATGGCAAATGCCGAAAATTTTAAACTTCATATGTATGATACCGTTTTAGAGGTAAGAGATGTTTTACTTTATCCCAGTTTAGAGGAGGGAAGGGTAAATCTTAGGGTATATTCAGAGAAGTTAAATGAGTTGGATGAAGCCGAAGCTTATTTAATGCTGTATATTTTTATGCAACAGTTTATTGGCGAAGCATATGATATGGCTTATATTGGTGAGGTAGAGATAGTACCTAATCTAGAGATAGAAGAAGCATTATTGTTAACGGAACTTAAAGCATATATTGAAGATATGATTGAAGAGGGTTATGTGCCTGTATATGGCGATCTTTGTGAGGTCTTTACAGCATATGAACTTCTACCTAGTAAGGAACGTAGATGTCCCTTGAGAGAAGATATTTACGAGGGAAAGAACGCGCTTATGGCACTTGTACATGAATATTATACCAATAAAGTAGGTGTGCTAGATGAGGGGCAGCAGCTGGGGATTACTTATGGCTTTATATTTTTTAATACAGAAAATATGTCCAAGGAAAGTGCATTAAGTGTACGTAACCGATTAGAAGATCAGCTTATAAAGGTGAGTAGGGAAAAGCATTTTGTTCGATACATTGGAGGAGCTACTGGACTCTTTAATAGTTATATCGATTGTATTGTTTATGATATGATAGAATTTACAAGCTACATGGAGCAGCTTATAGAAAAGTATGGATTTGAGCATCTTAGTTTTAAGTTGTTTAGACCAGGGGGAAAAGAAATTACTTTCTAGAAAAAGACAGATAAAGAAAGTATAAGAACGGGGGAGGCAAACATGCAGTATTTAGATTTGCCAATAAAATATGAGGGTAGAGTTAGGCTATGTTTTGATGTTATTACTAAGTTAATACCTGGTAGTGAAATCTATTTATTTGGAAACTATGCTAAGGGCTATGTAGGAGCAGAAAGTATGATTAGCCTTCTAGTGCTGATTGGTATAGAAAACTCTGTTAGGGAAATTCATAGACTGCGCTGGGAAGTAGAGGAGATGGTCTATCGCATTAACGATGAGGTTTTTCAAATCGAACTGATTATTTTACCAGCACCATTATATAAAAAATATATGTCTACTTCGTCTAAACTTAAGCAAATAGAGAGAGAGAAAATAGATTTAATGGGGATGAGTTGGCGTTGACAAATGGGCATATGCACAATATAATTTAAATGTGCATATGCCCATTTAATGTGGAGATAACTTACGAAAGAAGTGATGCTATGCCGAGAATAGCCAAATGTAGACGTGTATGTGCAGAACCAAAACATAAGTTTTTTAAATCAGATACATTATTAAATGAAGAAGTCATCTTATGTGTTGAAGAACTAGAAAGTATAAGACTTACAGACTTCGAAAATCTCGATCAAGATGTAGCGGCTGAGCGAATGTCTATTTCAAGAGGAACGTTCCAGCGCATTCTCTATAGTGCTAGGCACAAGGTGGCAGAAGCACTAGTGATGGGGAAGTCTATTGCCATTGATGGTGGAAACTATGAAGTTTCTAAGAAACTATGTGAGGCTAGCAAGAGGTGTAAACACTGTTGTTTTTCTAAAAAGCAAGAAGAATAAAAGTTAATCAATCAAACAGTGAATACCCCGTATAATAACTCAATCATTATAACGACTAAAATTTTAATAGCTAATAAAAATACAATAAATGAATCTACTATTTTAAGGAGATGTTAATATGAGTGAAGGATGTACAAGTGGTAGTTGTGGAAGTTGCAGTGAAAGCTGCTCTTCTAGAAAATCAGGACCAAAAAGCCTTTTAGAAAAGCCACATCAATTAAGTAGCATTAAAAAGGTAATCGGAGTTGTAAGTGGTAAAGGTGGTGTAGGAAAATCTAGTATAACAGCTAGATTAGCTATATCTATGAATCGTAAAGGTTATCATAGTGCGGTGTTAGATGCAGATATTACAGGACCATCTATTCCAAAACTCTTTGGTATTAATCAAAAAGCTTATGCAACGGAAGAGGGCTTATATCCAGTACCTACAAAAAATGGTATTGATATTATGTCTATTAATTTATTATTAGATAAGCCAACAGATCCAGTTGTATGGAGAGGACCTGTTATAGCAGGTGCTGTTAAACAATTTTGGCAGGAAGTCATCTGGCAAGATGTTGATTATATGTTTGTAGATATGCCACCAGGAACAGGTGATGTAGCCCTTACAGTATTTCAATCTATCCCACTAGATGGCATCATCATTGTTACTTCACCACAGGATTTAGTGTCTATGATCGTAAGTAAGGCTGTGAAGATGGCACAAATGCTGAATATACCTATTATCGGTATAGTTGAAAACTATAGTTATTTCAAATGTCCAGATTGTGATAATAAGCACTTTATTTTTGGAGAAAGCAAAATAGAGCAAGTAGCAGCAGAGCAAGGAATAGAAGTACTAGCGCAGCTACCAATAGACCCAGCTTTTGCAACACTTTGTGACAAAGGCCAAGTAGAAGAAGTGGAAGAAGACTTAGTAAGTAGCGTAGCAGAACGTATTGTGACATTTTGTAATAAGTAAAGTGACGTCATTAGTTCTATAATTAACCTAGCAAAAGTGATAAATGGGAAAAAGGATATAAAAGCCTAAGGTTAAAGTTAAAAGTACTTATTTATTGATAAGTATTTATAATAAAGTTTTAGGAAAGGGAGATCGTTATGAAAATTGCAGTACCAACAGAAAACAATCATATTTATGGACACTTTGGTAAAGCTAAACTTTTTACAGTATATGAAGTAACAGAAAATGCATCCATCCATCAAACAGCATTAAATACTGAAGGAAGCGGCCATGGTGCCTTAGTAGCAGCTTTAAAAGAAGAAAAAGTAGATACTCTTTTATGTGGTGGCATTGGAGGCCCAGCAAAATCAGGACTTGAAAAAGAAGGCATTAAGGTTATCTCAGGTTTATGTGGAGAAGTAGAGCAGCTAGTTTTTGCTTATCTTCAAGGTAAGCTTCCTGAAAGCGGCGGAGTGACCTGCAATCACCATCATGGGGAAGAACATGATTGTAACCATCATGAAGATGAACATGATTGCCATTGTCATTAAATCAAATAACTATTGAATCATAAGAAAACAGCTTAAATAGGTAATGAATGCCGTATTTAAGCTGTTTTTTGTTGCAGTATAACTAGTTAAACAGAAATTTGTCGGTGACTTCATTGGCTATTTGGGCGGAAGTGAGAGAGGGTGGCTACCTGTCGTGGTTCCGCTTCGCATTTTCAGTAGGCACTAAGCTTACTTTTTTGGATGAACGCCCACAAACTCGGTTCCCTCAAACACGTGGGCTAAGTACCATCCAAAACGTTCGCTAAGTGCCTACTGAAAATACTTCGAAGTCACCCCGTCAGGCAGCCACCCTCTCCCACTTCTACCAGCAATAACGCGTAAAACACCTTCCTTAAGTGTTTGCCAAAGAGAAAAAGGCTCCCTTACTAGAAATGCCAAAGAGAAATAATAATAATTTATGGATTTTTATTAGGGAGTCGGCTTCCTGGCTACATATATATAAGTGTAAAAACAAAATAAATAACTTCCCTCGGCATAATTACCACAGCTTCAACCTGAGGAACTGACCGGGTCAGCCAAGTCTCAATCTATTGTTATAGGTACCTCTGGACTTAAGGAAAATGTTCACTGGTGCGCTGCAAGGAAGGCGCCACTTATAAGTTGTTTTAAATGTTTTTATAACTAGCATTACCAAATAAAGTTTTAAACCAGAGTCTTAAGGTCTTAGCTTCCTAGCATAGGGTGCGCCGGCCAAGACTTTAAGGAGCTCCTCACTCATTGGTTTAGCTTTCATAGCTAGTCTTAGTAGGCACTAAGCTATAACGCATACGTGCTGAGGAGCCATCTTGCACCTTGATTAGGGTCTATTTAGCTAGTTATGAAAGTTAATTTCCAGAGTCTGGACCAAGGAAACACATCTTCGAGTATATATAGTACTTGGAGATGTGTTTTTTTTGCGTTCTTTAACTGCTATTAACATGATTTGTCGTTACGCCTTCTTCCCAGGCTGCCTCAATGTCATGGATGTTTATGAGGTCAATAACGTTTGTGAAAATGAGGGAGAGGGTTGCCTGGAAGAGTGACTTGGGAGAATTTTTTAGAGGCACTTGGCGAACGTTTTGGATGGGTTTTAGCATGAGTGTCTGACCAGCGGGAGTTTTCGTGCGTTCATCCAAATAAGTGAGCCTAGTGCCTCAAAAAATTTGAACCGGAACTCTGGAAGGTAGCCCTCTCCCTCATTTTCCTCCAGACGTCATTCTCCATAAACACCGAGACAAATTTCTGTTTATAATAGCAGTTAAATAATGAGATTGATTTTTAGAAGTAATACACGTGGTAGTAAAAATATAAAAAGATTTTTCGGGATAGTATTAAGAAATTAATGAGGCTGTAACCCTCTAGTAACAAAGAAAATGTATAATATATTTTATAATAAAGATTACTAAAAGAAGAGATAAATTAATAGGGGGAGAGTTTTATGAGGATTAGAGGGGGATTATCAAAAGTATATAGTATATTATTAATAGGTTTTTTAGGGTTAAGCTCAGTAGGAAATGTTTATGGGGAAGAAGTAAAAACAATTAAAGACTATAACCAAGTTATTGAACTAAAGGATTTTGAAGGTAAAGTAATTCTATGCCTAGATAGCGATATTGCTTTTATAGATGGAAAAGAGGTTCAAGGTGTATCATTGCTATTAGAAGATAATAGGGTGTTATTACCTCTTCGGATAATAGCAGAAGGATTAAAAGCTAAAGTAGATTGGGATAAAAAGACAGGGCAAATTGATGTCACCACGAGTAAAGCTAAGGTAACATTAAAAATAGGAAGCAAGACAATGCAAATAGGTAACAAGAATGTATCATTAGAGGTAGCTCCGTTTATTAAGAATAAAACTACTTATTTACCACTTAGGGCTATAGGTGAGGCATTAGGCGTAGAAGTCAAGTATGATCAAGCCAATAAGTTCGTTTATGTAGGAGGTGTAGTAGATGGCTATCTTAATTCAACCTTACAAGTAGCATTTGAAAAACAGAACTATAACATTATTTTTAGTCATAAGTGGTGCCTTATTGGTGAGAAAAACAACAAATTATTTTATAGAGATTTAGATAATGATAAGGGATGGATTGAACTCATAGCAAAACAAACAAAAGATAAAACAGTTAAGTATGCAAGTTTCCATGTAGGGGATGGTATTATGGGAACAGATTTAATCGTTAGAATAGTAGATAATAAACAAGCAGATTTAATCGTGAATGATGATATTTACGATTTTCAAGTACAAGATGGCTATGTATACTATATTAAAGCACATCAAATGGAAGCATTACTTAGTAATACACCAGAGATGATGCAATATTATGATGGTAATCTAATGAAGGTTTCTATTGAAGAAGCGATTAAAGCTAATCCAGAAGGTAGACAAGTTGAAGGTGAGATATTAGGAGAAAAGGGATATTTTTATGGCATAGGTATAAGTTTAGGTAGCTGGGAACAAGATGGTAAACTTTATCCTATGGGGTTTGAACTTAATGAAGGAGGAACAGGTTATTTAGTAGATTGGGAAGTGAAGCCAGATGGTATTTATGCTATAGGTGTAGATGTGACATCAGAACATGGGGATCAAACCCAAGGAAAATACAAAGTAGCACTTACAGGCAATACTCACGAGAAACTTCAATAAAACCCTTTGCCAACAAATTAGTATGAGTAACCTCTAAACATGAACCACAGTAAAGTAGCATATAATGAAGAAGAAAGAGAACCATTTCAGTTAGGAGGAGCCTATGAAAGTTGCTATAACTACTGATGGAAGAAGTGTATCAAAACAATTTGCAAGCACCAAGGGTCTTGAAATTTTTGATGTACAAAAGGGAAAAGCTACAAGCAGGATGTTAGTTGATGCCTCTGCAGGAGGAGGCTACGAAGGTCTAGTATATATTTTGCAGAATGAAGAAGTAGAAGTTGTATTATGCGGGGAAATTAAGGCAAATGAAAGAAAAGAATTAGAAGATTACGGGCTTCAAGTCTTTCCAGGAGCCAGAGGAAGCACAACTAGTATTTTAAATGCGTACTTAAGAAGTCTAAGACAAAGTAATGTCAACAGTCACAATAAATAGCGCATAAAAAATAATAAAGGTAAAAGACTAAGAGGAATAAAAAGTATCCTCTTAGTCTTTTGCTTTTTATAAAGGCATTCAATTTTTGCTAAGCCAATTTATAGAGTGCTGTTGTTACGCTTGCAATCAGTAATTTGCTTATTACTTGGAGCAAGCGTATAATAATATGTTGAAAATAATCAATATAGAATCAATACATAATATTTAAGATTAGTTTGGAGGCGAATGTGTTGAATGCAATGATGGGAATAGGTATAGCGATTATTTGTGGGTATTTTATAGGGAAATTGATTAATAAGTTGAAAATTCCTTCGGTTGCAGGCTATGTTATAGCAGGCTTATTATTAGGACAATCATTTCTAGGGGTATTTAATGAAGCATTTATTGAAGCCACTAGCAGTATAAGTGATTTAGCTCTGGGACTTATTGCTTTTAGCATAGGCGGAGAATTATTAGCAAGTGAGCTTAAAAAGATTGGTATTAAAGTATTTATAATAGCTTTTTTTGAAGCCTTTTTTGCATTTGTCTGTGTAACAGGAGCAATGCTATTATTAAAGCAACCGATGGAGACGGCATTACTACTTGGAGCGGTTGCATCAGCTACAGCACCAGCAGCAACAGTTATGGTTATTAATGAACTAGGAGCTAAAGGACCTTTAAGCAAGACGTTAATAGCTGTAGTTGCAATAGATGATGCAATTTGCTTAATGATTTATGCAGTAGCATCATCTATTGCAAAGGTACTTATAACAAATACACAAAATGTAGAATGGTCACATGTTATGATCAGTCCATTAATTGAAATTGGTGGTTCTATCATACTAGGTATGGTTATTGGTGCTATAGTAGTGGTTATTTTAAGTAAAGTATCTTTTACAAGAGAAATACTAACAGTTGTCATAGCTGCCATTTTATTAACACTAGGAATAGCGACTAAATTAGGTTTATCAGCTCTATTATGTAATATGAGTCTAGGCATAATGGTAGCCAATCTTAGTTCTAATAAAGCAAAAGCATTTGCAACGATTGAAGCTATCACGCCACCTATATATACAGCATTTTTTGTATTAGCAGGTGCCAGACTTCAAATAAGTTTGTTAGGACAAATAGGAGTGATAGGTGTAGTATATACAATTGCTAGAATTGTAGGGAAGGTAAGCGGAGCATCTTGTGGGGCAATCATTACGGGAGCAGAGCCAAGTGTCAAGAAATATATAGGCCTAGGATTACTTTCTCAAATTGGAGTGGCAGTTGGACTAGCTATCGTTATTAGTCATGAGTTTGCAGGCACAGAAATAGGCAATTTAGTAATAACTATATTATTAGCTACTACTATTATCACTGAAATTATAGGGCCACTATGTACGAGATATGCCATTATTAAAGCGGGCGAGGATGGGAAAGTAGGTTTACAAGAAGAGTAGGATTAAAAACAAATAGGAGGGATGCTGGATGTATGTATTATTTATTATTCTTAATGAAATAGAGTATTTAGCTGAGATTATTAAAAAGATGAAAGAAGCAGGCGTAAGGGGGGCAACAGTTATTGAAGGTACTAGTGCAAGTGAAATCGTAGATAATGATTTATATACGGCTTCATTTTTAGCAAGTCTAGTAAATGCATATGAAAGAAGAAATAAAGCTAGTAGAGTGATATTTTCATTAATTGAACGTGAAGAGCAGGTTCAAAGAGCAATGGAAGAGGTGCAAAAAATATTAGAAGGGGAAGCCAAGAAATCACCTCTAGGTATGATGTTTGTATTGCCAGTAGCTCATATGCAAGGGGGAGAGCTAGGAAGGCATATTGAGAGCAGAGATAAAAAGAGAAAATTAGAGGAAAAGAACGCATCGAAATCAGAATAAGAGGGAAGGAGGCTAATATATGTATTTGATGATTACAGTTATTAGTAATATAGATAAACTTAAACCAACGCTGAAGGCATTAAAGAGTGTGGGTACCAAAAGCAATGTAGCAATAGATGCCATAGGTACAAATAATATTGAGAATAGCTATCTTGCCTCTCAATCAGCAATAGAATCAGCATTATTATCTATTAGTCAAGTGGCTCAATATAGAAAAGTTATTTTATCTATTATCCCTGATGAAGAGATATTTCTTAAGGCTACAGATGCAGTTCGGAAAGTACTAGGCAATGATTTAAAAAAACCTAATACAGGCATTATGTTTACAATACCACTTAATGCATTATATATGAAAGATGTTGGTCAATATATAAATTTCACTACAAATTCTAACGAAGTGTTATAGAAAAAATTAATATATGTATATAAAAAAGGGACGAAGAATTGATAGGCACTTCTTCGTCCCTTTTTGTGTAAGGATAATAATATGGGGGTTAGAAATTATGCCCGTTCCAGCCCCAGTGGTTAACAAATTCATATTTAACATAAATTGCATTCTGAGGAATACCTAGTTCTTTTTCATAAAGGGCGCAAATTTTAGCGGTTACTTGTTCCAAAGCTGCATCGGAGGTAGAGCCAAAGATTTTTACTTCTACGAAAGCACCTTTATCAAGTTTTTTTCCGCTAAAGAAAAGAGAATATTCATCATCAAAGCCCACCATAAGAAAGTTTTCGCTTTTTCCTGGAATAGTACTGATGATTTGTCCGAGTGCAGTCTTGAGTGTTTCCTTTTTCTCTTCTGATAACGTTAACGTGATTTTTGAATCAATATAGGGCATAAACTCATCCTTTCTACAAATAAATAGAATTATAACATAGAAATATTATACCAAAAGATAGAAGTAAAATCCCTTATTTTCCTTGTAGTTAAAGTAAAAACTAACCGATTTTAGAATTATTTCATAAAAACAAAAGAAAAAATGAAAAAAATCATTGACGTACGTAAGGAAGTAGTGTATTATTAAACAAGTCAGTGGCAAACAGCTGCTGAGAACAAATGAACTTTGAAAACAAAATAGTAACTATAAACCAGTCGATTCATTACGTCTCTAATAAGAGATGAGAATCAGTACAACTTGTACTAAGTAAAATAGTCAGTAGTAGAAATACTACACGGACAAACTTTTATATGAGAGTTTGATCCTGGCTCAGGATGAACGCTGGCGGCGTGCTTAACACATGCAAGTCGAACGAAGTGATAGGAGCTTGCTCCTAGAACTTAGTGGCGGACGGGTGAGTAACGCGTGGGTAACCTGCCCTATGCAGGGGGATAACGTTTGGAAACGAACGCTAATACCGCATAAACTATGGACGATCGCATGATTGTTATAGTAAAGATTTTATCGGCATAGGATGGACCCGCGTTGGATTAGCTAGTTGGTGAGATAACAGCCCACCAAGGCGACGATCCATAGCCGGCCTGAGAGGGTGAACGGCCACATTGGGACTGAGACACGGCCCAAACTCCTACGGGAGGCAGCAGTGGGGAATATTGCACAATGGGCGCAAGCCTGATGCAGCGACGCCGCGTGAAGGAAGAAGGTCTTCGGATTGTAAACTTCTATCAGCAGGGAAGAAAAAAATGACGGTACCTGACTAAGAAGCTCCGGCTAACTACGTGCCAGCAGCCGCGGTAATACGTAGGGAGCGAGCGTTATCCGGATTTACTGGGTGTAAAGGGTGCGTAGGCGGTTTGTTAAGTCAGAAGTGAAATTTAGGGGCTCAACCTCTAAGCTGCTTCTGAAACTGATGAACTAGAGTGTGGGAGAGGAAAGTGGAATTCCGAGTGTAGCGGTGAAATGCGTAGAGATTCGGAGGAACACCAGTAGCGAAGGCGGCTTTCTGGACCATAACTGACGCTGAGGCACGAAAGCGTGGGGAGCAAACAGGATTAGATACCCTGGTAGTCCACGCTGTAAACGATGAATGCTAGGTGTCGGGGCTTACGGGTCTCGGTGCCGAAGTTAACACATTAAGCATTCCACCTGGGAAGTACGATCGCAAGATTGAAACTCAAAGGAATTGACGGGGACCCGCACAAGCGGTGGAGCATGTGGTTTAATTCGAAGCAACGCGAAGAACCTTACCTAAACTTGACATCCTTTTGACTAGAGGGTAATGCCTCTTTCTCTAGCTTGCTAGAGCAGAAGTGACAGGTGGTGCATGGTTGTCGTCAGCTCGTGTCGTGAGATGTTGGGTTAAGTCCCGCAACGAGCGCAACCCCTATCTTTAGTAGCCAGCATTGAGTTGGGCACTCTAGAGAGACTGCCAGGGATAACTTGGAGGAAGGTGGGGATGACGTCAAATCATCATGCCCCTTATGTTTAGGGCTACACACGTGCTACAATGGCTGCTACAAAGGGAAGCGATCTCGCGAGAGTCAGCAAACCTCAAAAAAGCAGTCCCAGTTCGGATTGTAGTCTGCAACTCGACTACATGAAGTTGGAATCGCTAGTAATCGCGAATCAGAATGTCGCGGTGAATACGTTCCCGGGTCTTGTACACACCGCCCGTCACACCATGGGAGTTGGGGGGGCCCAACGCCGGTGACCCAACCCTTCGGGGAGGGAGCCGTCTAAGGCAAAACCAATAACTGGGGTGAAGTCGTAACAAGGTAGCCGTATCGGAAGGTGCGGCTGGATCACCTCCTTTCTAAGGAATAAGAATTGCTGGTTTAATAGTTACTGTTTTGTTTTGAGAGTTCATCGCTAGATGTAACTATCAAAGCACCGAACCGAAGTGAAACGGTGATGAGGTGTTTTGATACAATGAAAATAAGATACATGAAAATAAACCTTTCAAAACATTAAGCCAAGGCGAAGTGAGTTGGAAGGCATTTTTGTGTATATAGAATGAAATAAAGAGACAGCTTCAGAGTTCTCATTTCATTTTCATATCAGATTTTTGAAATTTTATCCTATCTTTATCTGTAGGAATACCATTTACTACTATTTTCCACGCTCCATCTTGAAATACTTCATATTGTTCAAAAGCACAGGGCAATCCATTTGCAGTAGCTATGTCGCTACTATCCATAAGCTGAAAATGCAAATGTGGAGCAAAGGAATTGCCTGAATGACCCACTCTGCCAATAACTTCACCTTTTTTTACACTCTGACCAACTGAAACTTGAATAGATCCTGCTTGAAGATGGACAAGTGCAGCATATACATTGTCGCCACATTCTATAATGATGTAGTTGCCAGCAACTGATTGTACGTCGTCTTTTTCCGGATTGAAATAATGAGCATTTTTATATGCGTTAGACATATCTGAAAGCAAATTCGTTCTTGCTTGTTCTTCATAACCGTCCTTCGCTTGGATGACAATCCCGTTGCAAGGTGCATATACTTCTTGCCCCCAACAATAATATTCATTTAAGGGAACCCCAAAAAGAAGATAATGCGGCAAACTAACGCGGTAGGCGGGCAAGCCCTTTCTATCCCAATCCACTTGTATAAAGTCATAAGCATATCTTGTTCCTAATTGGTTTGTGCCATGACTCGGAATTTTTGTCCCTGGAGTATTAGGAGAAAGCCATTCTCCTCTCAAAGGAAACGCTACAATTATTGGCTCGCGTGTTTCTATCATTTCATCCCTCCTATTAACACATTCTTTACCTATATTAGTAAAATTGACTTCTATTATACATTCATTTACCTAAAAGGTAAACAAACAGGATGCGTTACGCCATAATATATTTATAGTCCTTGCTGATCTCGCCGGACGGGAGTATAATACCCTTGTCTAAAAGTACGTTTTTATATTTACAAGAACTTATAAGAAGATTTTCGCCTATCAAATCAATAAAAAATAATAAAAGTAATTAATTATTGTAGGATAGATAAGTCAATACTTAGTATAAATCGAAGGAGGGGAAAGAAATGTATCAAAATGAAGAATCAAAGTTAGTTACAATATATAAGGATGCTAAATTAAGGGCAGAGAAACACTTGATGTTACTTAGAAATGCTAAACCAGATGAAATAATTGAGTCCGATAGGATTTTACAATACCTGCAAGAAACTATAGATTGTTTGAAAATTTGTATAGAAGCTCTAGGTGAAAAATCGGAAACTAAGATGCAATATGCAAGGTACAAGGATGAACTAGGGGAATTAGGCGAAGAAATTATTAAATTAACCAAACCAAATAGATGGTAGCTTCAGAGGCTAGTTACATAAGCATGCGGGCTTACTAGCTACTAACTGAGAATGGGTTACTTAAAAGTGCCTTATTGTATTTTAATAAGAAATTTGGTATCTTAAATGAGAAGAGATTTCAAAATTATACAGAGTACTAGGTTTAAATAAACTAATAAGGGAGCAAGCTAGATAGAAGAAAGGAGTCCTAAAATGACTAAACCAATCAAAGAGATAGACTTAATAATCATCGGTGCAGGCCCAGCAGGACTTACAGCTGCTATTTATGCTGCTAGAGCTGGTCTTGAAACACTTGTACTTGAGAAAGATGTAATAGGTGGACAAGTTAGGTTAAGCTATACAATAGAAAATTATCCAGGCTTTAATAGCATTAAAGGTAATGAATTAGCTGACAAAATAGAAGGACAAGCTACAGAGACAGGTGCTATTATTGATGAGTTTGATGCAATAGAACAGGTTTCGTTAAGTGATGAGGAGAAAATAGTAGAAACAGGTGATTACATCTACAAACCTAAAGCAGTTATTATTGCTACAGGAGCAAAGCCTAAGTCACTTCCTATTCCGGGTGAACAGAAGTATTTAGGTAAAGGTATTCATTACTGCGCTGTATGTGATGGTGCAAGCTACAAAGATGAAGAGATTGCTGTTGTAGGTGGTGGTAAT
Source organism: Cellulosilyticum sp. WCF-2 (assembly GCF_003990395.1). NCBI lineage: Bacteria > Bacillati > Bacillota > Clostridia > Lachnospirales > Cellulosilyticaceae > Cellulosilyticum > Cellulosilyticum sp. WCF-2. The sequence continues at coordinate 1,138,344 of NZ_CP034675.1, forward strand.
GCGGCACTGGAAGAAGCCTTATTTTTAGCTAAACTTGCTAAGAAAGTAATTATTATTAGAAGATATGATTATTTTAAAGCTGAGGCTAAGACGTTAGAAGAAGTAGAGCATACGCCTAATATAGAGATTATGTATAACTGGGATTTAGTAGATGTAGCAGGAGACAACTTTGTTGAAGTAGCAATGGTTAAAAATACACAAACTGATGAAATGAAAGAAATACCTATTAAAGCGGTATTTGGTTATATAGGAACTGAACCTAAAACAGATTTATTTAAAGAATACGTGCATCTTACTGAGAATGGTTACATTAAAGCTAATGAAAGTATGGAAACTAACATTAAAGGTGTATATGTAGCAGGTGATGTAAGAGAAAAGGAATTTAGACAAATCACAACAGCAGTAGCTGATGGAACAATAGCTGCGCTAAAAGCAGAACAATATATTGCAAGGCAATAAGGAGGAATAAAATATGATAAAAGTATATTCAGTAGAATGGTGTGGACCATGTAATAAAGTGAAAAAGTATTTAGAAAGTAAGAATATACCATACGAAGCAGTAATAGTAGCTGATGCTAAAGAGGATAGAGATATTGTTGAGCAGATTTCAGGTCAAAGATCAGTACCTGTAACAACAATTAACGACCAAGTTATTATTGGATTTGATAAACAAAAAATAGATGCAGCACTAGCAACATTGGATAAATAATGCAGGAGGAGGGTGAAGAGCCTTCCTTTTTTGTTAAATAAAGATTTGAACTATATCTAAGTGTATTTATGAAAGAAACAAATTTATAGTGATAATAAGCAGTGGATGCCTTAAATACATATTCAGATAAGTGGAATTGTTACAGAACTAGATGCTATTGTAGGACAATTTAAAATATAGAGTATCAAAAAACGAGGAGCTTATAATATAAGTTCCTCGTTTTTTGATAGTAAAGTATTACCAGTTAATTTCTAGACCTACACCTACTTCATGAATAGGGAGTTCTTGATGCATAGCTGCTTTGACCTGGAAAGAAACACAGTGGCAAGGATAAAGTTCTTTAATGTTGTGTTTCTTAAAATAATCAATGGTATAGTCCAGTCTAGAAGAGAGGTCAAAGAGGTGAAAACCGCCTATAACGCCTAAGATTGTATCACACTGACAAACTTTCTTTGCATGCTCGATGATATTGCAAATACCACTATGTGAGCAGCCTGTGATCACATATAAACCTTCAGAAGTTTGATAGACCAAAGCTGTATCATCCATTAAGTAATCATCTTCTAGAGGATGACAACCACATTGGCATTGTCCAATGGGTCCTGTATTTTCAAAATCATGAACTCTGGGAATCTCACCTAAGTAGGTAAGGTTAGGGCTGATTTTAATAGGTGTTTTAACTAAATCTAGAGTAACGAAGTTCTCTAACTCTTCCTTGGATATAGGACATCCAATTTCTAAATCACCTATGACCTTTTTAGAAAAAGTATCTGGGTGAGCTAGAATTTTAAGGTTAGATAGGTCAAAGGCCTCTGAGTTTTGTAAATAAGCTAAGCCTCCTGTGTGATCATTATGTCCATGAGAAATAGCAATGGTGGATATTTCCTTTAATGGCACATTTAATTTCTTTGCGTTTTGTATATATAAGTCCGAATAACCCGCATCAAATAGTATTTTGGTATCTCCATCTTCAATATAGTAAGATACAGCAGGCTCGCCGAAATAATATTGATCTATATAGGTGTTATTATCTACAAGCACTTTTAGTTTCAAGGTATACCTCCTAAATAAGTTATTTATGCATAGCTAATAGTTTAGAGGATAAGGGGAAGATTTGCAACTAAAACAAAAATTTAAACATAGTTGTAATTGATTGACAAAATTCGACAATCATGATATATTCGAGACAATCGTAATTTCGAACATAAGTAAGGGTAAACACAAATAATGTTCGGAAAAACCTATGAATATGTTAAAAAATACTAATTGCACAATTGATAATAACGTATGGATTTAATTTTATAAATGTTGAATAGGTATGACAGACAGTATTTAATACATAATTTTACTTCTTTTAGCAGTAGAAGTTAAGTAATGATAAGCAATAAACAGACAAAAGAATTGACTTGAAGGAAAGGATGACAACATGGACGCTAAAATGAAACACATATTTGATGAAACTATCAAGCAAACAATAGAACTAGCAGAAGATATTTATAAACATCCTGAATTAGGTTATAAAGAAGTTCGAACAGCTGGTAAAGTAAAAGAAATATTAGAAGCAGAAGGGATCCCTTATCAAGATCATGTAGCATATACGGGAATTTTGGCTACGCTTGATTCTGGTAAGCCAGGACCACATATTGGACTGATTTGTGAACTAGATGGTGTGCCAACACTCAATCACCCTTATGCTAATAAAGAAGACAACGCAGCCCATACTTGTGGACATTATGCGCAAATCGGAGCAATGATGGGTGTGTTCCTATCACTTAATAAAGCTAAGGTAATGGACCAGCTTTGCGGGAAGGTCACTTTAGTAGTCACACCTGCTGAAGAATTTTGTGATTTAGAGTATCGCAAAGGACTTATTGCAGAAGGTAAGATCAAGCACGCTTCAGGAAAACAAGAAATGATTGAACTAGGGGTATTTGATGATATGGCCCTCATCTTATCTTGTCATACCATGGGACTTGATATGAATGTTTATGACGCGGAGATTGGTGCAGGACTAAATGGCTTCTTATGTAAGAAAGCTATTTTCCATGGTAAGGGTGCTCATGCAGGAAGTAATCCAGCTGGTGGTATTAATGCCTTAAATGCAGCTAATTTAGCCATGACAGGTATTAATTTCTTAAGGGAGACCTTCCGTGAGGAAGATGCTATTCGTGTACACTTTGTAGTCAAAGAAGGTGGTCAAACTGTTAATACAGTTCCAGAGCGAGTAACAATGGAAATGTATGTACGTGCAAAGACAGTGGATGCCATCTTAGAAACAGATCAAAAAGTAACAAGGGCTTTAAGAGCAGGAGCACTTGCTATTGGCTGTGATTTAGAGATTATAGATACACCAGGGTACTTGCCTCTTCATCAAGATAAGAACTTAACAGAACTTGTTAAAATACATATTTTAAATTATGTGTCACCAGAAAGAATTGCCCAAGGAACACATGGATTTGCCTCTGGAGATATGGGAGATTTATCAAGCTTATATCCAATTGTTGAGATTGGTGTAGGTGGCTTTACAGGAACAATGCACGGCTGTGATTTTAGAACAGCTGACTATGAGCAAGCTTACCATATACCAGCCGCTTATTTTATAGATACCATTATTGACCTTCTATCAGATGGTGGTAAAAAAGCTTATGACATTAAAGAAAAATTTAACCCTATTATGAGCAAAGAAGCCTATTTAGCAATGCTAGATGGATTCAATAAAACAACTATTTATAAAAAAGGAGAATAAGAAGATGACAAAGAAATGGGCTAGAGTATTACTCACATCATTACTTACAGCAGCCTTATTTACAGGATGTTCTAGTGCACCAGCAGAAAGTAAACCAGAGGAAGGAACACAAACAGAAGCAGGAACAAATGAAACTAATGGTGAAAAAGTAAAAGTAAGCCTACTCGTAACAGGTTCTTTCGGAGATAAAGCTTTCAATGATTCAGCTCAAACAGGTATGAAACAAGTAGCAGAACAGCTTAGTAATAAAGTTGAAGTTGAAATGATTGAAATGGGTAATGACAAAACAAAATTTGAAGGTTCTTTATTAGATGCTTCTGAATCTGACTCAGACATTATCATTGTAGGAACATGGGATATGAAAGAAATTCTTGAGCAAACAGCTCCTTTATTCCCAGATAAAAAATACATCATCTTTGATACAGATGTAGACTATGCAGCAAGCGATTTAAGTAATGTATATTCTATGAGCTACAAACAAAACGAAGCAGCGTTCCTTGCAGGTGTACTTGCAGCTAGCACAACAACTTCTGATATGACTTATGCAAATGAAGAAGCTACAATTGGTTTCGTAGGTGCAAAAGATACAGCAGCGGTTATCAATGACTCAGCAGTTGGATTTATCCAAGGGGCACAATTCATTAATCCAGATATTAAAGTACTTGTTTCTTACGTAGGTTCTTACGTAGACTCTGCTAAAGCAAAAGAACTTGCTTTAACACAATACGCTTCAGGTGCTGACTGTGTATTCGTAGCAGCAGGTCCAGCTTCAGTAGGTGTTATTGAAGCTGCAGCAGAAAGCAAAAAATACGTAATCGGGGTAGATTCAGACCAAGCGCTTGCTTATGAAGGTAGTGAAGAAGCAGAGTTTATCATTTCTTCTGCTATTAAAGGTGTAGGTACAACAATCTTCTCATCTATCGAGAGAGATTTAGAAGGTAACCTTCCATATGGTACTTACGAATTACTTGGTCTTGCAGAAAATGCAGTAGGTCTTGCAGACAACAGTATTTATCAAAGTGTTGTTTCAGAAGAGATTCGCACAACAGTAGAAGATGCTAAAGCTAGTTTGCTAGCTGGTGAAGTAAGTGTTGATACAGCTTATGGTATGGATGAAGCAACATTAAAAGGCATTATTTCTAGTGCTCAGTAGAAGGGCAATTAATAATGAAAAATGAAGAGCGAATGATGAGTCACCTAGAGCTTGATAGTATTCATTAAGAGTTAAGGATAAAGACGTATGAGGATCCTTAGCTTGAGAGATTTTGCCTAAGGTATATAACCATTGCCGAGCCTATCTTAAATGAGTGGGGCAAGGTTAATGAGAGGACAAAAAAATAAGAGGGGGTATTACGGAGAGTAGCGTAATGCCCTCTCTTTAGTAAAAACACACGGAAAGGAAATCCTTATGGAGCAGAAAATATTAGAGGCCAGAAAGATTACGAAGGTATACCCTGGTGGTGTTGTAGCCAATCATGAGGTTCAGTTAGATATTTACGAAGGAGAAATCCATGCTTTGGTAGGTGAAAATGGAGCGGGTAAATCTACTCTTATGAAAATGCTATTTGGGATGACATCTCCAACTAGCGGAGAAATCCTTATTAAAGGAGAGCCAGTGGCGTTCGCATCATCTAAATGTGCTATTGCAAAAGGGATAGGGATGGTACACCAACACTTTATGCAAGTGCCATCTATGACAGTAGCAGAGAACCTTATTTTAGGTGCAGAGCCAAGGAAGAACGGTTTAGTAGATAGAAAACAAGCTGTTAAGATTACAGAGGAATTATCAAAGGCCTATAACTTAACAGTAGATGCTAAAGCGCAGGTGGAGAATATTTCCCTGGCAATGAGACAAAAATTAGAGATATTAAAAGCACTTTATAGAGGAGCAAAGATTCTTATTTTAGATGAGCCTACTGCTGTACTAACACCTCAGGAAACAGAAGAGCTATTTGAGCAGCTTAAACTGTTAAGAGAAAAAGGACATACGATTATCTTTATTTCACATAAGCTCAATGAAGTAAAAGAACTTTGTAATCGTATGACTATTTTACGTGATGGGAAAACTATGGGAACTTATGAGATTAGTGACTTAAGTGAGCAAGAAATCTCAAGACTCATGGTAGGTAGAGATGTTAACTTAAACATGGAAAAGTCAGCACCTCACTTTGGAAAAACAGTTGTTTCTGTTAAGGATTTAGTGTATGTGAATCAATTTGGTAAGCAAAAGGTAGACCATGTATCTTTCTCTATTCGTGAAGGTCAAATCTTAGGAATAGCAGGTATTGATGGTAATGGTCAATCTGAATTAGTGGAGCTGATTGTAGGAGCACTTAAGCAGTCATCAGGTCAGATTCATTTAAAGGGTAAAGACATTTCTAAATTACCAATTTTAAAACGTCAAGAAGCCGGTATTTCACACGTATCAGAAGACAGAATGAGATACGGTAGTGCACCAAAGCTTTCTTTAGAAGACAATGCTATTTCAAAAATTTATTATACGAATGAGCTAAAAAGCTATGGTTTATTAAGTAGCAGAAAAATAGCTGCTTTTACAGAAAAAATCTTAAAGGATTTCAAAGTTAAATACGATCATAATAAACAATCTATTGGAGAACTATCAGGTGGGAATATTCAAAAGCTGATTGTAGGACGTGAATATGAATATAACCCAGAGCTTCTTATTATTAACCAACCAACTAGAGGGGTAGACGTAGGTGCTATTGAATTCATTAGGAAAAAAATCCTCGATATGAGAGAAAGAAGGAAAGCAATTTTATTAGTATCAGCAGACCTATCTGAAATTTTATCTTTAAGTGATAGTATTTTAGTCATGCATGAAGGAAAAATTGTCGGGTATATTGAAGATGCTAAAACAGCAACAGAAAATGAACTAGGGCTCTACATGCTAGGGGTTAAACAAGATTCAAAAGAAAAACTAGGAGGAGCCTACCATGAGTAGAAAAGGATTAAAAAATCATATTAATAGCTTTGCCTTACTTCGTTTAATGGTAGCCATACTAATTGCAGTTGGGATCACAGTAGCTATTATCTTTAGCATTAGTAAAGAACCAGGTACAGCTATTTATAACCTATTCTTAGGACCATTACAGTCTAAAAGACACTTCTTTAATGTATTAGAAAGTAGTATTCCTTTAATGTTTACTGGTTTGGCACTAAGCATTGTATTCAAATCAGGAAACTTCTCCATGATTGCAGATGGTGCTCTTTACATGGGGGGAGCAGTAGCAGCAGCTATTGCTATTAAAATGGCTCTTCCAGCAGGTATTCATCCAATAGTGATGATTTTAGCAGCAGCAGCAGTAGGTGCTGTGATTGGTAGTATCCCTGCTATTTTAAAGGTAAAATGTCATGCGAATGAGCTTGTAACATCGTTAATGCTTAATAATGTCTTTTTCTTCACAGGTATTTACCTTGTTAATAAACACCTTATTGATAGAAGTGCAGGGACTTTTGCTTCTTTAAAATACGAATCAACAAGTAGCCTTGGAAACATGGTAAGTGGAACAAAGCTCCACTATGGCTTCTTAATTGCTATAGCAGTAGCAGTCTTACTTTATATCTTAGTATATAAAACAAAATTTGGTTATGAAATTCGCCTTGTAGGAAGTAATCCAGAGTTTGCTAAGCATTCAGGAATTAACATTGGAAAAGTGATTATCTTAACTCAAATGTTAGCAGGTGCCATAGCAGGTATGGGTGGTGCAGTAGAACAAGCAGGTATGTATAATCGCTTTAACTGGCAAGACTCACCAAGTTATGCTTGGGATGGGGTTATTATTACAATTTTAGCAGGAAATAATTCTAAATATGTACCACTTGCAGCCTTCTTCCTAGGATATATTCGTGTAGGGGCAGACTTAATGTCTAGAAGATCAGATGTACAAAATGAACTTGTCGCTATTGTACAAGCTGTATTAATCTTATTTATCACAGCAGAACGTTTCCTTGCAGTACTTAAACAAAGACAAGAATCTAAAAAAGCGTTAAGCAGTTATGGCGAATAGGAGGGAGAATAGACCATGGAATTATTATTAGACATTTTAAATACGTTAACACTTCCTGAATTTTATTTTGCCATGTTCCGTAGTGCGACACCAGTACTACTGACAACATTAGGAGCAATCATTGCTTCTAGATCAGGTTCAAGTAATATTGCTTTAGAAGGTACAATGCTTATGTCAGCTTTTACAGGGGTAGTGGTAAGTGCTTTTACGCAAAATGCGTGGATAGGGCTTTTAGGAGCTATACTTGCTGGCTTTTTAATGAGTAATATTTTAGCTTACTTTGCGCTTAAGTTAAAATCCAATATTATTATTTCAGGGATTGCGCTTAATACTTTTGCTTCAGGAGGAACGATCTTTTTCCTTTACCTTATTACAGGAGAAAAAGGAGCCTCAACTTCACTTCCTTCTTTAAAACTACCAAGCATTAATATTCCTATTATTGAAGATATTCCAGTAATAGGACAAATTTTATCAGGTCATCATGTACTCACTTATATAGCACTTATTTTAGTATTCGTTGTATGGGCTATGTTTAAGTACACAAGACTTGGTATGCACATTCGCGCCGTTGGTGAATCACCAGAAGCTATGGAATCTGTAGGAGTTTCTGTTAAAAAGATTAAATATATTGCTTTAAGCTTAAGTGGTATTTTAGCTGGTATGGGTGGTGCCTTCTTATCCATGGGTTATGTAGGACTATTCTCATCAGGTATGACAGCAGGACGTGGTTACATTGCCTTAGCGACACAAGCTATCGCAGCAGGAAACGCCATTGTAGGATTCTTTACTTCACTCCTTTTCGGATTCTGTGAAAGTCTTTCAAATTACTTACAAGGGGCATCTATTCCACTTCAATTCGTACAGCTTATGCCATACCTTATGATTACCATTGCCTATACATGGTACTGCAGTCATAAGCATAAACAAAAACTTAAGAAACAAAGACTAATGCAAGGGGAATAGTTATGATTGAATTACATTTACATCTAGATGGGTCACTAAGAGTGGAAACAGCACTTGATTTAGCGAAAATCCAAAATATTACTTTACCTACAGAGGATCTAAAGGAGCTTAGAAATCTGATGGAAGTACCAGAAGATTGTCCAACCTTACATGAATGTTTAAAGCGTTTTGATTTACCAATTATGCTTCTTCAAACAGAAATGGCAATAGAAAGAGTAAGTTTTGAGTTAGTAGAGGACTTACACAAACTAGGTGTAACGTATGCAGAGATTCGCTTTGCACCACAGTTTTCTACAGCGGAGGGCTTAACACAAGACCAAGTAGTAGCAGCGGCTATGAAAGGGGTTAAAAGAGGAATGGAAAAATATCCAGCTATTCGCTGCGGCCTTATTTTATGTTGTATGCGAGGAGCGGATATTGAAGAGAAAAACTTAGAAACAGTAGAAGTAGCTAAGAAGTATATGAGTGATGTGGTATGTGCTGTAGACTTAGCTGGGGCAGAGTCTTTATTCCCTACTAAAATGTTCGAACCTGTTTTTGCTAAGGTCAAAGAATATGGGCTTCCAGTAACAATCCATGCAGGAGAAGCAATAGGTGAAGTATCAGGCCCAGAAAGCATGAGAAAGGCTTTAGAATATGGTACTAAGCGTATTGGTCATGGCGTAATGGCTATAGAAGATGAGACGCTTATTCAAGAGCTTATCGAAAAGGATATTACTTTAGAAGTTTGTGTAACAAGTAATTACCATACAAAATTAGTGCCTAGCCTTAAAGAGCATCCTATTAAGCAGTTATTTGATGCAGGGGTTAGGGTAACCTTTAACTCAGATAATATGACAGTATCTAATACGAACATTCACAAGGAAATTGAAATTTTAAAAACACAGTTAGGCTTTACTGATGAAGAAATCAGTACTATGCAAAAGTATGCTAGAGAGGCTGTTTTTATCAAATAAGCTGTATTAAACTAAATAACTTATAAAATAAATAGCCAAAGAAACTCTTTATGCAGAGATTCTTTGGCTATTAAAATATCTATTAATTATTTATTGCTATTAAAACGATTTGTTGTTAGAACATAAATCGTTGAAGCTATAGCTAAAAATGCAATAATAATAAGTCCAAGTACAATTACTGTTGGAGAGTTAATAGCACCACCGATAATCCAAAGCATACTGCCAAATGCAAAGCCAAAAAATATTTTGCCCATAAATTGACATAATGCTTCTTTACAAATCGTTGCTTTTCGAGATTTAGGTAACATATTATATACAGATAACATTCTGATGCCTTTTCCTCGTAGTAAGATACTTCCAAGTGAAATGAAAAGAATTGTAAAAACTATACCAATAGAAAACATCATTACCTCCTATTTTATAAATAATCTTTACTTATACGTTATCATGCAGCCCTCCAATTCCTTTAGTGATCTAGCTCAAGAAATATTTATTTGTGTTACCTTATTTTAAACTATATGTATAAGTAATAATATAGTGACATGATTACAGATAATAAATTTTTTCACGTTAAATAGGTGTAAGCTCATTGAGTGCTTACGCCTATTTAGCTTTTGAGTGAAATTATATTTGATTAGTAGGTGAAGAAATAATAGTAGCATGTAAATTTTCAACTAGAAAGTCTTTTATAAGCCTAGCTTCAGATGAGAACATATATTCCAGTACTTTCTTTGATATTAAGTATACGATACAAGGAAAAAATAAAGAGATTAAATAGAGGAGCCCCCCTGGTGAATTAAAGCAATGCTAGCTATTATTGTTAATAAGGATATAGTAAAGCAAAAAAAGAAGGAGATATACATAAATAATTTGATACCATAAGTAAGTGACTGAGTGAGATGAATAATATGATTATCATTTTGATCCTTTTTACCAATAGTAAGGCAAGTAACAGAATTACTATATTGTTTGCAAAGTATACGGAAGTTAGTAGGATGGATCTTACCTATAAATTTTGAAGCGCCCCAATAAGTAGTTTTTTTACTTGACCAAATATTTTTGGAGGTTTCTTCTTTGAGTATAGTGCATACTTCGTCAAAGGGGAAAGTTGAGTAAATGGTGAATTCATTAGAGAGAGTAGTATTAGTAGAAGGAAAAATGGGCATGGGCTTCCTCACTTTCATTATTAGCTATATGATAAGATAATAATATAAAAACTTAATTTTTTAAATACTTATCATATGATAATTACATAAAAATTATAGTGTTCTATAATGGAGAGAAATGAACTAAAGAAGCTTATCTATAAAGGAGAAGAGAGATGCAGGAGGCTTTAGTACAATTACAGCAAGTGATTGAAGGAATAAGTCAAGAAAAAATGCCTATAGGAATTCAAGAAATAGGCCTAAAAAATGTCTTTCTAAAAAGCATTCCTAAGGGAGAAGTGATTGTCCATGTAGGAGATAAGCCGGCAGAACTCTACTTTGTGGTTAACGGTATATTTCGAAGTTACTATATTGATCGAGAGGGGAATGATGTAACAAGGATTTTTACCCTAGAAGGAAGCGGCTTTGGAGTTGAAACACTTTTTAATGAAAAAGCTTCACCGTGTTGTATTGAAGCATTGGAAAGTAGCAAGGTACTCGTTATACCAGGGCAGCAGATAAAAAAATTAATCCTTACTTCCTCTTACTTTACAAAATTTTATATCAACCTATTAGAAGGGAGTATTCACTATAAGATTGAAAGAGAAAGTAGCTTTTTACTTAAAAGTGCGACTGAAAGATATCTAGATTTTAAAAGGCATTATCCTAAGTTAGAAGAGCAAGTTAATCAAAGTTATATAGCTTCTTACCTAGGCATTACACCGGTGTCATTAAGTAGAATAAGAAAAACGATAAGAGAAGAAAATTAAGGGGGATAAGAGATGAAGTATGCCAAATTAGGAGATACAGAAATTCCAGCCATAGCATTAGGTACTTGGTCATGGGGTACGGGTATTAATGGTGGAAATCAGATTTTTGGAAACAGCTATGGAGAAGAAGATCTTAAGCCGGTTTTTGAGCTAGCTATGAAGCAAGGATTTAATCTATGGGACACAGCAGCTGTTTATGGTATGGGAGCAGCAGAAAAGATTTTAGGAAGCTACATAAAAGACAATCCTAATGTGATTTTATCTACTAAATTTACACCTTTAGGCTTACAAACTAGAAAAGCAGTAGGTAGATTTTTAAAGAAAAGTTGCTGTAGGCTTGGTGTAGAACAAGTAGATTTATATTGGGTTCATAGTCCGGCGAATGTCCAGAAGTGGACTAAAGAGCTCATTCCTCTTTTAAAACGGGGAAAAGCAAAGCATGTAGGCGTATCTAATCACAATCTTGAGCAGGTCAAAGAAGCAGATCATATTTTAAAACAAGTAGGCTTCAAGCTTTCGGCTGTACAAAATCATTATAGCTTGTTATATCGAGTATCTGAAGAAACAGGTATTTTAAAATGGTGTGAGGAAAACCAGGTAGTTTTCTTTTCCTATATGGTACTAGAACAAGGTGCCTTAACGGGAAAATATGATGGTGAGCACCCTTTTAAGAGAGGCACAAGAAGAGCAAAAGCTTTTCCAGTTGAAGTCCTTAATCAAATCCAAGGCTTACTAAAAGGACTAAGAGACCTAGGAGAACAATATAAGGCTACACCCGCACAAATTACTATAGCTTGGGCATTAGCTAAAGGGACTGTCCCTATTATAGGTGTTACTAAAAAAGAACAAGTAGAGGATTTATCAAAGACCTTTGAAATTGAATTAACAGCAAAAGAGGTAAAAGGCTTAGAAAGACTAGCAAAAGATGTAGGTGTTAATGTAAAAGCAAGCTGGGAAAACTAACGTAAGGGCAGTTTGGTAAATAGAAAAGCTAGCTAATTAGCTGTATAGAATAATCAGAAGAAACAGATTGACTTAAAGATAAAATTGTTATAATATACATACATAACGACGGTATGTATACGAGGTGACAAATGGCAAGAAATAAGTATCCAGAAGAAACAGTGAAAAAGATTTTAGAGGTTTCATATAAGCTTTTTTATGAAAAGGGTTATGATGAAACTTCTATTCAAGATATTATAGAGGAATTAGGTATGTCTAAAGGTGCTATTTATCATCACTTTAAAAGTAAAGAAGACATACTCAACAAGATTTGTGAAACTAATTATTATGAAGGCATTTGGAGTAGATCTTTAGACCAGATTCCAGGTAACAATGCTTTAGAGAAGATGCGAACAGCTATGCTCACTGAACTAGGCAGTAGTAATAAACGTATGCTAGATAAGATGAGTACACCTTTATTAAAGAATCCTCAAATTGTAGTAAGGCAACTAAATGTAACAGTGAACGAGTTAGCACCAATGTTTGAGTGGTTTATTGAAAATGGTAACAAGGATGGATCTATGAAGGTAAATCAACCAAAGGAAGCAGCACAAATAATAGCCATTTTGATTAATGCATGGGTGAACCCAAGTTTGTTTAAAGTAGATCGAGATGCTTTTATAGCAAAGATTAACTGCCTAAAGGAAGTAGTAGATAACCTAGGTATACCACTAGTAAATAAAGGATTTTTAGAAGTAGTGACAGACTATTATGATGTAGTAAGTGAAAAATAATAAAAGCCCGAAAGGGTTTTTATTTTGAATAGATACATACCGACGTTCGGTATAAAATTAATTTCAGGAGGGATAGATATGCAAGGGAATAAAGGATGGGGTAAAGATTTTATACTAATGGTAATAGGGCAGATTATTTCCTTATTTGGAAATTCTATTTTAAGATTTGTTTTATCCTTATATGTACTAGATACAACACATTCAGCAACTATATTTGGAGGGATATTAGCTATTTCTATGATACCAAGTGTGGTATTATCACCTATTGGCGGGATTTTGTCGGATAGAATTAATAGAAGAAATATTATGGTAGGCCTAGACTTTATTACTTCAGCTTTGATATTAGGTTTTGCAGTTTTACTCAAAGTAAGCCATCCTATTTTACTAATAGGAACGGTTATGATAATACTGGGTTGTATTCAAGCCTTTTATCAGCCATCGGTTCAGGCAAGTATACCCTCATTAGTAGATGAAGAACATTTAATGGCTGCCAATGGTATGGTAGCACAAGTCTCAGCTTTAGCCAGTTTATTTGGACCTATTGTAGGTGGATTTTTATATGCATTCGTAGACATGACATGGATTTTAGTGATTAGTACTGTATGTTTTTTTATATCAGCTGTAATGGAGTGCTTTATTAAAATACCATTTGTAAAAAAAGACCGTACTCAAGGCATATTACAAATGGTTATAGGAGATACAAAAGAAGCTATTCACTTTTTAAAAGATGAACAACCGATTTTATTTAAGATGCTATTTATTATTGCAGCTTTGAATTTGTTTTTATCAGCCTTATTAGCTGTGGGCCTACCTTATATTCTTAACGAGACACTTCAATTAGGAAGTCAGTATTATGGTTTTGCACAGGCAGCGTTAGCCATAGGTTCTATAGCAGGTGCTATTCTTGCTGGGATAGTTAGTAAAAAGGTAAGTATGAATAAATCCTATGTATTTTTATTTGTCGCGTGTATGGGTATTTTACCTATTGCAATTGGAAGCCATTTAACTGAAATACCTATAGTAGCTTACGTTTTTATTATCATAGGAGAGTTAGTGTGTATTATGTTTGCAACGCTATTTAACGTATTTGGTCAAACCTTTGTTCAAACGCGAACACCTAATGAATTAATGGGTAAAATTATGGCCTTTGTTATGGCAATAGCGACCTGTGCTTATCCATTAGGGCAGGCTATGTATGGGGTATTATTTGATGTATTAAAGAATCAAGTATGGCTTGTTATTTTAATAGGAGCTGTTCTAAGCTTATTAGTTTCAGTAGCAGCCCAAATGAATTTAAGAAAGTTAAAAGAGAGTGGAGCTACTATTTAAATATAGGATGTTACCAAGGGAGCTAAGCAATAGGTAACGTCATGATTTTATTCATATTCCGCTATTTGCCTAACAAAGCTATGGCCTAAAATATGTATAGACATTTAACAAAATCATGATATAATAAAGTGAAAATTGTGAAAATAAATTAACTAATCCTAAAACATAAATTCTTTGTGTGGTAGGATTTTTTTATACAGTATAAAAGTTGAATATTAAGGGAAAGGTAGAAGATAATGAAAAGGAATATTTTGGTTATAGGGGTAATTGGGGCTATAGTATGTAGCCTAACGGGATGTGGTAAGAAAGGAGAGGTGAAAGTGCAACCAGTTGAAGTACAAACGGCTGGGACAGTTGCTATAGGGTTTGATTATACAAAGCGGGAAGGTTACTCATCTAATCAATATGCCATATGGATAGAGGATGAAAAGGGGGATTTGGTGAAAACAGTTTGTGCAACACAGTTTACGGCGCAAGGTGGATATGAGAAGAGGGCTGAATCAATTCCAATGTGGGTAGAAAAATCTGGTATTAGTACATATGACCAAGAGCAAGTAGATGCAATTACAACTGCAACGCCGAATACAGGAAAAGTGATGTATTTATGGGATTGCAAAAATGAAAAGGGCGAACAAGTGCCATCAGGAGTATATACATTTTTTGTAGAAGGAACTATTTATAAGAAGAGTGGTGTGCTGTATAGTGGGAAAATAGATATAAGTGGTGGAGCGTGTGAAGTAGAAGCAGTTCCTGAATTTACCACTGATGAAGCAGCAGAGAGTGATCTTATTGTAGATGTGTATGCTAAGTACTTGCCTTGACAAAAAGGATTGCATAGTAAAATGTGAAATTTAATTACTTGTAAAGTGATGAATAGATGGTAATAGCGTAAAAAAACATGCATGACTAGAAAGAATGTTCTAGTTATGCATGTTTTTTGCATGGATTAGGAATTTGCTGTATGATGTGATGTTCTATTCAATTATTCATTCCAGAGGGAAGGGATGAAGCCAAGTTCATCTAGCATTTTCATATCTTGCTCAATAGTAATCCCAGTAGTTGTAAGCATATCTCCAGAAATAGCAGCATTAGCACCGGATTGAAAACAAAGTCTTCCTTTGTCTGATAACAGACCTCTACCACCTGCTAAACGAATGGAAGCATTAGGTACGAGAAAACGAAAAATGGCTACGATGCGGCGCATTTCATCATTGGTTAAAAGAGGGTTATTTTCATAAGGAGTACCAGGAATAGGATTTAGCATATTAACAGGAATAGAACGAATGCCTAAGTCTCTAATGGTAAGTACCATATCAATGCGATCTTCCATGGTTTCACCAAGTCCCATAATACCGCCACTACATACGTTCAGCCCAGCTTTTTGTGCAGCTTTAATAGCAGCGATCTTATCTTCAAAGGTGTGAGTAGTACAAACATTTGGGAAGTTACGCTTAGAGGTTTCTAAATTATTATGTACTCTATTAATACCTGCAGCTTTGAGCCTTGCAAAAGCACCTTCATCTAAGAGCCCTAGAGAAGCACAAACTTTGATAGGAGAGGTTTCTTGAATAGCTTTACTACTAGCACAGATTGGCTCGATTTCCTCATCGCTTAATTTCTTACCAGATGTAACAATAGAAAAGCGGAGTACACCTCGCTTCTCATTATATTGAGCTTGCTTAACAATAGTGTCAGTATCAAGTAGAGGATATTCTTCTACAGGTGTCTCATAAAATGCCGATTGGGCACAATACTTACAGTTTTCTGAGCATTTACCACTTTTTCCGTTAATAATGGTACAGATATCAAAAGCATTACCACAAAAGTGAAGGCGTAAGGCGTTAGCTGACTCACACAGTTCTTCTAAAGGCATTTCTACGAGTTCTAAAGCCTCACTTTTTTCTAGTAAATCACCACTTAATACTTTATTTTTGAGTTCCAATAATCTATTCATTGACACACCTTCCTATCGTTTGATTTTTAAGAAGCGTAGTTAGAAAAATTTATTGTAGTATAAATTAATAAAATAATATTGTCAACTATTTATATGAAAGTGGTTTACAAATAGGTAAATAAGTTTACTAAGAAAACAAATAAAAAATCTTGACAGGTGAGCGAACGCTAACTATACTCAAAAGTGAGCAGTTGCTCACTAAATTGATTAGGTAAGAAATCTTAATACGAGTCGATTGACTTGTAAAAGGAGAAATGTGTAAATGACAACGAAAGAAAAAATATTATTAGAATCGATGAAGCTATTTTCAGTGCAAGGTTTTGCGGCTGTTTCAGTAAGAACTATAGCAGCAGCAGTGGGGGTAAGAGACAGTGCCTTATATAAACATTTTAAAAGTAAACAAGAGATTTTAGATGGCATAGTAGAGGAATCTAAATTACGTTTTTTAAAAAAGTATAAAGAGCTAGAATTAGAAAAAATGAATTTTGATAATGTAGTAGAGACTTGTATGCAGATGTTTAATTTTCAAACACAAGATGAATGGATTATCATGTTTAGAAGACTTCTACTAATAGAACAATTTAATAATCCTCAGATGGCTGCTATTTATAAAGCCTTGTTTGTGGAGATGCCAGTTAATTGTCAAAAAGAAATTTTTCAAAACTTAATTAATCAGAAGATGATGAAGGATAAGAATGCGGAAGTAATGGCCATGGAGCTCTATGCACCATTTTTCTTATACCATACGATTGAAGAACCTAAAGAACGAATGAATCCTTTACTTAGAAAACATGTAGAAAATTTTATGGAGATGTATATGGAGGGATAGAAATGAAAGGATATCCATTAATAACAAAAAGCCAAGCTAGAAGAAATGCTAGCATTAAGCATATTCAAAAAGCTTATCAAAAACAATACAGACATATTAAAGGAGGTTTTCCAAAAGCAAGGATTAGTAAGGTCGTAGCATTACGCAGCCAAAATAGTTTTTATGATTTGTCAAATAAGCAAATAATAAAAAAGGCACCAGAAGATTTGAACATTCATTTGTTACTAGAAGAACTTAGGGAAAAAGGGATTTGTGGCTTAAGTGGCAGTGGGTTTCAAACAGACAAGAAAGTAAAGGCAGTAGTGGATGCAAAAGTAAAGGAGAAAGTTCTCATTATTAATGCAGTGGCCTGTGATCCAGGACTTATTCATGATGATTGGCTCATTAAACATGAGCTAGGAAAGATTGAGAAGGGGATAGCATTACTGAATAAGTATATTGGGTTTAATAGAATCATACTGGCTACAAAAGAGAAGATAGATAG
The DNA here is from genome assembly GCF_003990395.1 of Cellulosilyticum sp. WCF-2. NCBI lineage: Bacteria > Bacillati > Bacillota > Clostridia > Lachnospirales > Cellulosilyticaceae > Cellulosilyticum > Cellulosilyticum sp. WCF-2. The sequence goes on from NZ_CP034675.1 coordinate 1,155,993, forward strand.
CAAAGATTATGAGGTATGTTTAGTGCCTAATAGGTACCCTATGGGTGCAGAAAAAATACTGATTAACCATGTATTAGGAAAGAACTTTGCAGCTAATGAAATACCTACTATGAAGGGGATTTTAATGCTCAATGTTCAAACCATCTATGCTATTTACGAGGCCATTTATGAGGGGGTAGTAGCTAATACTAGACTTATAACAGTAGCAGATTTATCAACAGGTGAGGCTTTAGTAGCAAGGGTTAATGTGGGCGATAAGGTCATAGATATTCTAGGTCAAACCCTAGGAAAAAGACCAAGGTTAACCCCTTACTTTGGAGAAGGAATAATGATGGGACGTGAAACTACTCAGGAGGATGAAATCACTCTTACTACGAATTTTATAGGCTATGGAGAAGCTATTAGTTATGATCAAGAAGCAAGATGCAGAAGATGTGGTGCTTGTAGTAGAAAATGCCCAATGCAAATACGGGTAGATAAAATAATTGCAGCTATAGAAAAAAATAATCTCTCGGTTATAAAAGAGCTTCATCCAGAAAACTGCATTCAATGTGGTGCATGTACCTACCACTGCAAGGCAGGGAAAAACACAATGGCTTTGGTTGAAGAATTAAAGGGTTGAGGGGAGAGCGATTATGAGGAAAAAGTATGTGGTTTGGGGAATTGTTTTATTATTTATTATTACATTTTATTGGGTAGAATTTAGTCCTTGGAGCAGTACAGCCTTGCAAAGTTATAATAATGGCTATGGAACTTTTGATATGAAAAGTTATGATGCAAATAGTGTTTATACGGTTTTAGACCAGATGGAGCCAAAAGGGTTTAGCATCTACCAGAAGTATTTCATAGGGGACTTTTTATTTGTGATAGGTTTTGGTGGTGTACAGATTTTACTTTCTCTATATGCCTATAAATGGACAAAAGCTAAATGGATACGTACTATTACTATTGGTGTACCAGTTGCTAGAGGATTATTCGATATCATAGAAAATATATTGCTATTTAGTGTATTATTATTATATCCTGTGCAGCATCCCATAGCTGTTACTATAGCAGGTATGGCTACATCCATGAAGCTATGCATGATAGGCATATGGGGAGGATTATTTATACTAGGAATAGTCATAAAGTTAGGTCAGTATATTATGAAAAAAAGAGTATTGGGGAGATGATGAAGTGGATTTGCAAATGATTAATGAGGCATTTTCTATATGTAAGGTAAAGGATTTTAGTGAGGTAAATTTAAATGAACTGTATGTATTCACAAGTCATACGGATGAGGAGTATTCCGTTATTTGCCCAACAAAGCTAGTACCTAAAGCATGTATAGAAGTTGAACATGACTGGCGTTGTTTTAGAATAGCGGAAGATGCTTCTTTTGGAAAGTATGGAATGATAGCTTTCTTAGCAGATATTATTGCTAAGCAGAAGACAGGAATTTTGGTGGTGGCCACGTATGATACGGATTATATTTTAATTAAAGGCTCTAAATGGGAAGAGGTTAAAGGCGCATTAGAAGAAAGTAATTGTAGATTTATTTAGAAGATTAGATTTCCCGAATGGAATGAAAGATGAATAATAGCTTGCTTACTTATTAGATATTCTATATTAGGGAGATCGTACTAATAGGTTAGGCTTTAGTTTGGTGTTATAATATTTTTTATAGAAACCAAAAAGTATTAATAATGACAAACTCGAGGGGAAGCACAATGAATAAACAATATGATGCAGTTATTTTTGATTTAGATGGTACCTTAATCGATTCCATGTGGGTATGGGAAAAAATTGATGAGACTTTTTTAAGTGAATTAGGGCTTGCAGTACCTAAAGATATGGATAAAATATTAGAGGGCAAAAGTTTCACAGAAACAGCTATTTATTTTAAAGAACGTTTTAAATTAGAAATGAGTATAGAAGCTATCAAAGAACGTTGGAATGAGATGGCATGGGAATTCTATACTAAAAAAGTACCATTAAAAGCAGGAGCTAAAGACTTTTTAGTATGGCTTAAAGAAAAGAATATTAAAATGGGCATTGCTACTAGCAATAGTATTGAACTAGTAGAAGCTGTACTTGAAGCATTAAATATTAGAGATTACTTTAGTCAGATTCGCACCTCTTGTGAAGTGGGTAGGGGTAAGCCTTTTCCTGATATCTATTTAAAAGTAGCAGAAGATTTAAAAGTGGAGCCTCATAAGTGCTTAATTTTTGAAGATATTCCAAATGGACTGAGAGCTGGCAAATCAGCAGGTATGACAGCTTGGGGAATATTTGATAATCAAACAGAAGAAATGCAATTAGAAATGAAGGAGATAGCAGATCATTTTGTAATGGATTATTATGAAGTGATGAAAAGCTTTGAAATCTAATAACTAAAGAGCAAGGATATTCAAAGATGATACTGCTAAGAGAATATTATTTTTAAGTAAAGGGTAGTAAGTAGGAACAAGTATAAGGGCTACACCGAAGCAAATGTGTTTGATAAATAAAAGGGGCAAGAATCTTCTTATTGATTATTGCCCCTTTTATTGGTGCTTTAACGTGATAAAAGATAATAGCTCATTTGGTCTAGATAGATGAGTGCTATATGATAGCTATTTATAATCAAGACCTATGATAATCAAAGCTTATGGTAATTATGAAATGCTATATGTTTAGTCATTTTAAAAGGGCCTCTGCATCATATGCCAGAAGAGCTGTGAGTTGATCAAATGAATAGGCCTCTTTTGTTTCGGCATTTCCGAAAGAGCCGAACATTTCATGAGCTGTATCTTTGATTTTATATTGTTCCATGCGTTGTATACATTGATCATAAAGAAGCCTATCACCAACAACAGCAGCTATTCTAGCAGCTAGTGCATAAGCGGCTGTTGATTGAACATCTGTTAAGGCTTCCCCAGTAAGGCTATAGCTACCATATAAAGTACCTTCATCTATACGTTGCTTTAACCACTGTAAACTACTAGCAGGAAGTTCTTCTATTTCAGCTAAGTGCAGTAGTGTCTTAAGTCCATGAATGATATGAATAGGCTCTTCGTTATAGGCATCATTACTGGTGTAGTCATAATGATTGCGATAAAGAGGAAAACTATCAGATATAAACCCTGAATGAACAGTAGCTTTTGTATCATCTAAGATAGGTTGCCAACGAGAATCATAGGTACTTAATTTATGTAGAAGTTTAAAGTTAGCATAACACAATGTAAGAAAGTTATTTCTATTTTTGTACTGCACATCATAAAAGTCAACTAAGTGACCATTAGCAGTATTGGTTTCATATAAAACATTAGCATAAGCTAATGCTTGATTTGTATAGTCTAAATTATTAAAGGTTTCACCTGCTAGAAGTAAGGCTTCTATTAGCCGAAAATCATCTATCAAAGCATTGATTGAGAAGCCTTCACGATACACATAGAGAGGCTTGTTTTTTAACTTTTCTTCACAAAATAATCTTAGATTCTCAAAAGCTGACTCATTTTTGGTATACACATAATGTAGCATCATAAGACCCATAGATTCACTTAAAACCTCCTCACCAGAAGCATGATCATAGGATGGGGATGGGAGATGATAAGTGGTTTTGATACCGTAGTCGCTACGAAACATTTTTTTCTCTACAAATAGTTGAGTAGACTTTAGCTCAGAAGCTTGGGTATTAGAACAAGATGAGGTCACAACTAACATCATAGCAATAGAAAATAAAATTAGTTTTTTATGCATACGTTTTAATCCTTTAAATATTTATTTTTAATTAGGGTCATAATACTTATTTCCCAATAATATTTATTTTTCCTATATTACTTATTTATACTGTATTATTTGTCTCTACTATAATACTTATTTCGACATAAAATACTTAAAGCATAATAATGTGATTAAAAATAAGCAAATTTACTGGAAAATTATATATAAAAATGGTAAGTATTATTAAATTTAGCCAATAAAGGGCACACTATAGACGACTATTTAAAGTTAAATAGGTATGCTTAAGCGAAATGGAGATAACAAATGATTATACTGTTTTGGATATTAGAGTTAACCATTTTATACGATATTATTATTTCTTTTTTTTCTTTTAAAAAGAGAAATATACCAATTGAATATGTACTTAATCGGACTGCCACTTTTACTGTATTGATTGCTTGTCATAATGAGGAACAAGTCATAGTCGATAATTTATTGGCTTTATATAATAGTGATTATGATAGGCAGTTGTTCCATGTGGTTGTCATTGCAGATAACTGTACAGACAAAACAGAAATACTATGCCATCAGTTTAAAGAAAAAAATCCCGATTTTAATATGACAGTTGTACCTGTGAAAGGGGGAAGTAAGCCCAAGGCTTTAAATGCTGGCATTGACTATTTAAAGCAACATAACCTCTGGAATAATCAGTATATTGTTATACTAGATGCAGATAATAAGGTGAGTCCTCAGATGCTTACAGCCTTTAATTATTATCACCAAGAGTTTGATATACTTCAATGTAGGATATGTTCAGCCAATGATGAAAGTTTTGTTGCAAGAAGTTTTACGACTGCCTTTAATCGAACAACCTATGATAGACAAATTGCTAGAAATAACATAGGTTTATCAGCATCCCTCAGTGGCACAGGATTTAGTATTGATCAAAAGGTTTTTGACGAGGTTGACTTTCAGCATTGTACAACACTAACAGAGGACTTAGAATTTAGTGTACTGTCTATCTTAAAAGGATATAAAATCAAGTTTGTCGAAGAGCAGTATGTACTTAATCAACATCTTGATGGATGGGTTCCATCTATTGTTCAAAGAGTAAGATGGTGTAGAGGCCATATGCAAGTAAGTGTTAAGCTGACAGGAAAACTCATTAGAGAATGCATTAAAAAACCTAGCTTGCAACTAGTAGATACCTTTTTGTTTATTAATACCCCTATAAGAGTACTTTTATTTACAATAATTGGGATATATATATTGATTACTAAAACATATATATCCCTTTTGTTTATTAGTATAAGTATACTGATTTTTATCTATACTATTTTCTATACCATCTATTGTAATAAGTATGACATATCGTATATCCTTAATCAATTTCATTATGCGATATGTATGTACTTTGCCATTGTATATGGTACGCTTACTTATAAAAGTACAGTTTGGGTTAAAACAAAGCATAAAAAGATTACAGGTATTTCCAAAGCTCCAGAGAATACTTCTGACAAGATTTAGTGGAGTAAAATGAAATCATTTTTACCATAGAAATAAGGATAGAAGCTATTAAAGAGCGCTAAAATCATATATACTGAAAATATCATACTAAAAGAGACTGTTAAAAGCAAAAGAATAATAAGGAAATCTCATACAAATAAAAGGAAGAGAAAGAATGATGAATAAGTTTATTGAACAAGCTAAATTATTAAAAGATGACATAGTAAGTTATAGAAGAACCATTCATAGTGATCCTGAAGTGGGTGCAAAGTTGCCAAAGACAAAAGCATTTGTAATAGAGCAATTAAGAGCTATGGGATATGAACCGGAAGAGATATGTGAAAGTGGTATAGTGGCCACAATTAAGGGGAATAAACCAGGAAAGACTTTTTTGTTAAGGGCAGATATGGATGCACTACCAGTAACTGAAGAGACAGAATGTGACTTTAAGTCAACTAATGGTTATATGCATGCTTGTGGGCATGATATGCATACGGCTATGCTTTTAGGTGCTGCCAAATTACTTAGAGAGAATCAAGAGCAAATAGAAGGAACTGTAAAATTAGTATTTCAACCAGATGAAGAAGGCTTTACTGGAGCTAAGAAAATGATAGCGGCAGGCGTCCTTGAAAATCCAAAGGTAGATGCAGCCATGGCGATGCACGTTCACTCGGGCACACCTTCAAATGTCATATTATGTGGCTTAGGAACAAGTATAGCAGGATGTAATAGATTTAGAATTGTTGTAAAAGGAGCGGGCTGTCATGGGGCAATGCCTGAGCTAGGCGTGGATCCTATCAATATAGCTGCTCATATCTATCTATCTTTACAAGAAATTATAGCTAGAGAAGTATCAGCTACTCAATCAGCGGTTGTTACTATAGGAAAGTTTGTTGGAGGAGACGCAGCAAACATCATACCTGGCCAGGTTATTATGGAGGGTACTATTAGAAGTTTAGATAAAGAAATAGGCGAATTTATATTTAACAGAATGAATGAAATAGTAACTTCTACAGCTAAGATGTTTAGAGGCGAAGCAGAATTAATAGAACTATCTTCTGTACCACCACTAACTAATAATAATAACTTAGCACATGAAATAACAGACTATGTAAAGGACTTAGTAGGTGAAAAGTCAGTAGTATTATTTGAGTCAGGTGGTATGGGATCAGAAGATTTTGCTTCTTATTCATATGAAGTACCAAGTGTTTATATGATGTTAGGTGCTGGTTCAAAAGCCGAAAATGATTTATATGGTGAGCCTATGCATAGTGCAAAGGTTGTCTTTAATGAAGAAATATTACCTACGGGAGCTGCGATTCATGCCTATAGTGCCATCATGTGGTTAAAAAATAATAAGTAGTGAATAGAAATCAGCATTACACAAAGCAAAAGAAAGTCTTTTTGTTATATTTAAAAAGAAGCTGTAGAGTAAATCTACAGCTTTTTTATTATAATAAGACATTAAAAGTCCTATAAAAATGGAGTTAAATATGCGAAGAACAAAATCCTTATATGCTATAATGAGAATAGTCTTATTATAGAAAGCAGAAGTCTTGCATCAACTGATTTTTTTTGCAAGGTACTTTTTGAAAACTTGAGTTATACTGCTGTTAGAGGTGAAATTGGTGATGGAATGGTTAAGTAAGATGAATGATGCTTTGGATTACATAGAGTCAAATATAACAGGTAAAATTGATTATTGCGAAGTTGCCCGTGTTGCCTGTTGCTCTTTGACGCGATTTCAAAGAATGTTTACATTCATGACAGATTTAACAATAGGAGATTATGTGCGGTTTAGAAAAATGTCTCTTGCAGGTGAGGATATTAAAAATACTGATATAAAGGTAGTGGATTTAGCTAATAAGTACGGATATGAATCTCCAGAGGCATTTACGAGAGCTTTTCAAGCTTTTCATGGTATGCCGCCAACGATTGTCCGAAAGCTGGGAATAGCCAAAAAATATCAGCCAATCACTTTCCAAATCAAGTTTGACGGAGGTAGTATCATGACTGGTTCAAAATCATTAGTTCGTATTGAAGAATTAAATCATATGAAAGTAGTTTCCTTTCAAGTAAATTGTGACAGACCTGAAACTTTGGCATGGAATCAATTACGAGAGGGGGCTGTAAAAAATCTGAATGACTATGAAGCTAGGAGATATATAGGTTTTGTACCTAATGGACATCACCCAACAGGGGAAGAAAATGATTTTCATGAATATAAGGCTCAAATGGTTTTGCATGGGGAAGAAGGACTCAATACAACTTTGCTAGGCGCAAAGGTGAGTGATGCACCTAAAGGCCTATTTCTTGTGGGTGATGTGGTGTTGAATGAATTTAATGAAGATGGAACTTTAGATATAGGTTTATCCATGAAAAAATCATCACAGACTATATATGAGTGTATGTTGGATATGGGCGGCTATGATGTGGATTTTGACGGTCGAAATTATTTAGAAGAACATCTTTTTTCGAAGGAATGGTTTTTAGCTGACAATCCCTCGAAGGTACCAGTAGAATTTAAGTTTTGGCTTCCTATAAAAAAGAAATAGATTTTTCACCTTTTTTGAGTGAGTAAATTAAGAAATATTGTGATAGAGAGCTATCTAGCTCTCTATTTTTATTGTATAGGAAAGTCCTGCTTTCCTATACAATAAAAATAGACTGCTGCAATTTGGTGCAGTAGTCCTCTAAGTCTTAACTTTTATTGGATTTCAATTAATCGTTTTGCTTTGGGTACTTCTTCTTTTGGAATATTTATCTTTAATATACCCTCTTCTAGTTTAGCTGTAATGCCTTCTACTTTAACATCTTTTAAGCTAATCGCACGCTGCATAGAAGCAATGCGACGTTCTCGATGGATATATTGATCTTTTTCATCATTCATTTCTTCTTTTCGTTGTACGGCTATAATCAGTTGATCGTTCTGATAGTCGATGGCAATGTCTTCTTTTTTTACGCCTGGCATCTCTGCTTCAATAGCATAGCCATTAGCATCTTCTTTAATATCTACCTTAAAGGTGTCATACTTAAAATCCCTTAAGTTGAGAAGATCATTGTTAAAAAAGTCATCCATTACATGATAAAAGTCTACAAATCCGTTGTTGCTCCTTTGAACTGCTTGACGATTGAATGGTGTTAATCCAAACATATAAACTCCTCCTTTAAGAAACCTTTTTATAGTTTTGTTAGCACTCTCATTGGTCGAGTGCTAATTACACTTATAATATAGGCTTCTTAAATGTCATTGTCAAGTATTTTTTTAATATTTTCATAAAAATTTTGTATTTATAAAATATGCTTTCAAACCTTCATTCAAAAAGTAACTTATAGTGTCAGAAACAATCTATTACTAAAATACTAGGAATTAAAAATGTGGAAATTCATAGTTGTAAAAACCAAGTAAAATCAATACATGAGGTTCAAAAGCTTGAAAAATCAATATCTAGCTATAGGAAAAAACTATATTTTAAATATAAGCAATTTTATTGACAATATTCGACGAAGAATATATACTACAAAACATATTAAAACACTAAGAAATAAAAACACAGAAATAAAAAACTGTTTCTTATCGAGAGAGGCTGAGGGATAGGCCCTATGATGCCCAGCAACCGGACATTCCATAAGTGTACACGGTGCTAATTCCTACAAACGTAGAGTAATTAAAACTTTGAGTTTGAGAAGATAAGAAGGTGAGTTCTGCTTTATTTGAGCTACTTTCTTATCAATAAGAAAGTAGCTTTTGTATTTTATATAGTAAAACATATATAGGTTAGAACGATCTTCTACAGATGAAGGAGTTTCTAAAACAACAGGGAGGTGGAGTAAATGTCGCTAGCAGCTGAAAAATTAAAATATCGCTTATTAGGAGTAATCAAAGGCGATACTTATAGATATTCCCAAAATGTGCAGGGGGACTTTAGTAATTTGCAGCCAGGGGAGTTTGATTGGTGGAAATATAAGTATTACATAAAGCAGATTGAAAGAGCAGAGAAAGGTAGTCAAATTGAGGATTATTTTAAAAAGCAAGACCTTACATTTTCATTACCAGAGGCATTTGAGATAACAGGGAAATTTACTTTAACAGCGGGTGGAGACTTACTTTCAGGAGACCAGTTAACACCAGAGACAACCGAGCATTTCTGGGATGAGGTAGAAGACTTTTACTTTGATGGAGTAGACAGCATTTACGCTAATTTGGAAACGCCTATAGCTTCTTCTAAACCAGTTCAGAATGCACCAAGAAGTGTTAATAGTACGCCAGAGCTTAATGGAACACTAGGTATGTTTGAAAGATATTTACATGGTGGAAGAGGGATTAATTTTTTCTCTACAGCTAATAATCACTGTTTAAATCAAGGAGAATCAGGGCTTATTGAAACCTTAGAATTGATTGATAAAAAAGGCTGTAAACAGGTTGGGACAGCTAGAAGTATAGAGGAACAAAGAGACATTCCCATCATAGAAAAGCATGGGGTAAGGGTAGCATACTTAGCTTATACCTTTACTCTGAACGGTGATCAAGTGCCAGAGGGAAAGCCATATTTAGTAAACCATGTCAAGCTGAATAACCCGGGAGAAAAGCTAGATTTAGTGAAGGAACATGTACAAATTGCTAGGGAAAAGAATGCTGACATTGTAGTTGCCTGTCTCCATTGGAGCTTAGAATTTGAATCCTACCCTATTCAAAACATCATCGATATGGGACATCGGGTATTAGAGGAATGCGGCGTAGATATTATTATAGGCAATCATGCTCATGTCGTGCAGCCTATTGAAAAGTATAGCTTCATAGATCCAATACAAGGAGTTAGGAAAACAGGACTGATTGCTTATTCGTTAGGCAACCTGGTAGGAGATTTTAATACGTTGAATGCTTTACTTGGGATTCTAATAAAGATTGAATTGACTAAAGGAATCCATAAGGAAAAAGAAGTAACGGTGATAAGCGATTTAAAGGTATTTCCTTATTATATCTTTAAGCAATATGAAAAGGGAAAATATAAGGAAATTAAATTATTAGATTTCATTAAACTGATAAACAACATAGAAAAAGGACAACTTCCTTATGTGTTTACAAAGAAACAGCTCAAAGAAATTGCTCATTTAAAAAGACTATTTTTGAGGTTAATGCCAGAAGACAATGCAGGTATTCTAGAAAAAAACTAGGAAGAGGGGAGGAAAAAATATGATTAAATTAAGTCATATACATAAGACCTTTCATACAAAGGGTACAAAGGTTGAAGCACTAAAGGATATTAATTTAGAGATAGAACAAGGCGATATTTTCGGAGTAATTGGCTATAGTGGGGCAGGGAAAAGTACGCTCATTCGCATCATTAATTTACTAGAGAGGCCTGATGAAGGAGAAGTAGAGGTAGACGGCGCCATACTTACTCAAATGAATAAAAAAGAATTGTCTAGAGTGCGTAGTAATATCGGGATGATTTTTCAAGGCTTTAATTTAATGAACAGTATTAATGTTTATGACAATATTGCAGCGCCTCTTAAAAATTTAAAGTGGAATAAAAAAGAAATTGAAGAAAAGGTCAACAACTTACTAGAGTTAGTAGATCTAACAGATAAAAAATATGCTTATCCTAATCAGCTGAGTGGTGGGCAAAAGCAAAGAGTAGCTATTGCAAGGGCACTAAGCAGTGATCCAAAGATTCTGCTATGTGACGAAGCTACTTCCGCTCTAGACCCTACCACAACCAAATCTATTCTTCAGCTTCTAAAGGAAATTAGATATAAGCTGAATATTACCATTGTAATCATTACGCATCAGATGGAAGTAGTAAAAAGCATTTGTAACCGCATTGCCATTATGGAGAAGGGCGAAGTGATTGAAAGTGGAGATATTGTAGAAGTTTTTACTAGTCCTCAAAGTCAGGTAGCCAAAGACTTTGTTGCCCATTCTTCAGGAACCATCATTAACGAAGAAGATTTAACACAGTTTACAGGTATGGTATGCAAATTTAACTTTTATGGTGAAGTAGCTCATGAACCTATACTTTCAAAGTTAGAACGAGACTTTGATATTCAAGTTAATATCTTATTTGGGAATATTGAGCATCTTTATACAGGCATTGTAGGGAGCCTTATAGTTGAGCTTAGAGGTGATGATTGGCAGATACAAAAAGCGCTTGATTACTATAGAACATTGAATACAAAAGTGGAGGTGATTAAACATGCTACAGCAATTAATACCTAATGTAATTGAATACTCAGCAGAGCTAGGAAAGGCTTTTAATGAAACAATGATCATGATTTCTGTATCAGGTCTATTTGCTTCACTCATAGGCATTCCAGTAGGGGTCATGCTACTTGTTTTTTCAAAGGACCATATTTGTGACAACAAATTAGTTTATTCCATTGTTTCTAAGATTGTAAATACATTAAGGTCTATACCGTTTGTTGTACTTATAGCAGCTATCCCAGGACTTACTAGAATGATTGTAGGAACAACCATTGGTGTTAAAGGTGCTATTGTGCCACTGGTAGTTGCCAGCTTTCCTTTTATAGCAAGACAAGTAGAAATGGCACTTCTTAAGGTAGATAGAGGTATTATTGAAGCTTATGAGGCTATGGGATTTTCAACATGGAAGATTATTACGAAAGTAATTTTAGTAGAAGGTAGAAAAGATATTATCTTAGCCATTACTGTTTCACTTATTAGCTTAATTGGTTATTCAGCTATCACTGGAACTGTTGGTGGAGGCGGACTTGGCGATTTTGCTATTAGATATGGTTATCAGTACTTTAAGACAGACATTATGATCGTTACCATTATTATTATTTTACTCCTAGTTTATTTGATTCAGGGAGTGGGAGATTTCATCTATAAAAAATTGGCTCATTAATAATAAATTATAAAAAGGATAGGGAGAGATGACAATGAATAAAAAGAAATTATTATCTATTATATTAACAGGTGTATTAGCATTAGGAGTTTCAGCATGTGGGGCAGGAAAACCAGCAAGCAATGAGGCAAGTAATACTACTCAGACAGAAAAAACAGATAGTGGGGAAAAAACAGTTCTTAAGATTGGGGTAAATGGTACAGATTTTCGCTTGTGGGATAATATCAATGAAAGGCTGGCAGAGTATAATATTGAACTTGAACCAGTGAGCTTTTCTGATTATATTAAACCTAATCTTGCTTTAGCAGACGGTGAAATTGACCTTAATGCTTTCCAACATGAACTTTATTTTGAAAATTTCATCAAAGAACATAGCTTAGACTTATCTTCAATCGGCTATACATTTATTGCACCTCTTGGCTTATATTCAAACAAAATCAAAAGCTTAGATGAAGTTAAAGATGGGGCAACTGTGGCTATTCCAAATGATGCTACTAATGGCGGAAGAGCATTACTTCTTTTAGAGTCAGCAGGGCTTATTACTTTAGATGGGACAGACAAAGTGACACCAACTACAAAGAATATTGCAGAGAATCCAAAGAAGCTTGAATTTGTTTCAATGGAATCTGTACAAATCCCACGTTCTTTGGCAGATGTAGACTTTGCAGCTATTAATGGTGGTGCAGCAACAGATGCAGGCATCTATGATTACATTTATAGAGAAGATCCAGAGCAAGAAAATGCACAGCAATATTTTAATGTCATTGCAGTAAGAACAGAGGATAAAGACAAAGAGGTATTTAAGAAGATAATGGAAGTCTACCATACAGATGAAACCAAAAAGGCAATTGAAGAAATTTATAGTGGTGCTTATATCCCAGTATGGTAGAATCTAAATAGTGATTAGTTTAATTAATAGATGAGTGGCAATTTAGAGAAATAGGGCTGCTACAAAATAGAATGAAAGAAAGCATTCGTTTTGTAACAGCCCTGTATTTTAATAGGAGGAGAAGCTTATGAATAGCAAAAAGAATAGTTTGTTTCAATATATTAATGAGCATCAAGAAGCGTATAAGACCATTGCAAAAGAAATATTTGCTCGCCCAGAAACATCTAACCATGAGTATTTTGCCAGTGGCATTTTGTCTGAGAAATTAGAAGAACATGGTTTTGTAGTAACTAGAGATGTAGCTGGACATCCTACAGGTTTTACGGCTGTTAAAAAATCTGAGAAAGCGGGACCAACGTTAGCATTTTTAGCTGAATATGATGCTTTAGCAGGTCTTGGACATGGCTGCGGGCACAATCTCATTGGTACAATAAGTACATTTAGCGCCATTGCCCTTAGTAAGCAGTTAGAGGAATTAGGCGGAGAGATAAGGGTTTACGGTACACCTGGAGAAGAAGGAGGAGAAAACGGTAGTGCTAAAGAAAGCTTTGTGGTAAAGGGTTATTTTAAAGATGTGGATATTGCTTTAGAATTACATCCAGGAAGAGTTAATACACTAACACCAAAATCACTGGCACTTGATCCAGTTGATATTGAATTCTTTGGAAAAGCTGCTCATGCAGGGGCCGCACCTGAACAAGGAATTAATGCCCTTGATGCACTGATTCTCACCTATAATGGCATTAATGCCCTAAGGCAGCATTTAACCTCTGATGTGAAGATACATGGCATTATTTTAGATGGAGGGACAGCACCTAATACGGTTCCTGATTATACGAGAGGGAGATTTTATTTAAGAGGAGCAACAAGACAAAAAGTAAATGAAGTTTATAAAAAAGTAGAGAAAATAGCAGAAGGAGCGGCACTGGCAACAGGGTGCACCTATAAAATGGGGCTCTTTCAAAATAAGGTAGATAACATTATTCCTAATGAAAAGCTAGACTTAGTTTATAAGGAAACTTTAGAGGAGTTAGGAATAGAGTGGACAGATGACCGAACCTTTCCTTCAACTGATGCAGGGAATGTGTCACAGGTTATCCCGCTTCTACATCCTATTTTTAAAATTACTGATGAGGAAGCACCACTTCATTCAGAAGTCTTCTTGCAGGTATGTGGCAGTGAAGAAGGTATTGGTAAAATAGAGGAAGGCACACAGCTTCTTGCTTATACAGGACTTAAATTACTAGTAAATCCTGAACTCGTCAAGCAAGTTATATCAAATCATAAGTGATTAAGCTACTGATTACATTTCCTTAAAAGAATATAATGAAAAGCCTTGTTCCATAATAATAAGTTTAGTATTAAGGAAAAAATAAATGAATAAAGACCGTATAAAGATTGCATAAAGTTTGAATCTAGTTTTGGAAAAAACGATTCATCTTTATGCAATCTTTATGTTTATCTATATAACCCTAATACTATACTCATTTTCTGTGTGTTAGATTAAAAGGGAATTAAGAAGGGAGTGACAGTGATGCAAGTTGTTACAAGTTTAATTGGTTTAGTAGGGGTAATGTTCCTTATTTATTTAACAACGATATTTTTTAAAGGGGATGAACGATAATGTCTACAGCATTGCAATATATCATTTACTTAGCAATTATAGTGGCCCTAGGGATACCTTTAGGCAAATATATAGGCAAGGTAATGGATGGAGAGAAGGTATGGCTTTCAAAAATACTGTTACCTTGTGAAAGAGGTATTTATAAACTATTAAAAATCGATGAAAAGGAAGAAATGCACTCAAAAAAATATGCCTTAAGTGCTATAGCTTTTAATCTAGTAGGCTTAATCGTATTATTCTTTTGCTTGTTACTTCAAAAAATGCTTCCCTTAAATCCAGAGGGAATCCCAGGTCATTCATGGCACTTAGCTTTTAACACCGCAGCAAGTTTCGTTACTAATACTAATTGGCAAGCTTATTCGGGAGAAAGTGCTTTAAGTTATTTTTCACAAATGATGGGACTAACCGTTCAAAATTTCGTTTCAGCAGCAACTGGTATTGCTGTTCTATTTGCACTTATTAGAGGTCTTAGAAGAGTAGAAAAGAAAGGCATTGGTAGCTTTTGGGTAGATATGACAAGAACGATTCTTTATATCTTAATGCCATTAGGAATGGTAGTAACTATTGCACTTGTATCACAAGGGGTTGTTCAAAGCTTTGAACCTTATGAAACAGTAAGCTTAGTAGAACCCATTACCTTACAGGATGGAACAGTTGTTACAGAGCAAGTAATACCCATGGGACCAGCAGCAAGTCAAATAGCGATTAAACAACTTGGAACAAATGGTGGTGGCTTCTTCGGTGTTAACTCCGCACATCCATTAGAAAATCCAACAGCATTATCTAATCTTATAGAAATGATTTCTCTCTTATTGATTCCAGTAGCACTTTGCTTTACGTTTGGAAGGAATATCAAAGATAAAAAGCAGGGCAAGGCCATCTTTATAGCTATGTTTATCCTGTTAGTTATAGGCCTTGGCATTATAGGTTTTAGTGAACAACAAGCAACACCTCAGCTGGCACAAAGTGGTGCGGTAGATTTATCTAGCACTAATCAAGCTGGGGGGAATATGGAAGGTAAGGAAAGTCGTTTTGGTATAGCAAGTTCAGCGACTTGGGCTTCCTTTACAACAGCCGCTTCTAATGGTTCTGTTAACTCTATGCATGATAGCTATACACCAATAGGTGGTATGATTACGATGCTTCAAATGCAGCTTGGAGAGGTTATTTTTGGAGGAGTCGGTTGTGGTTTATATGGGATGATTGGTTTCATTATTTTAGCTGTATTTATAGCAGGTTTAATGGTGGGTAGAACACCGGAGTATTTAGGTAAGAAGATAGAACCTTATGAAATGAGAATGGCAGTTCTTGTGTGCCTTGCAACACCTATTGCTATATTAGTGGGAAGTGGTATTGCAACCTTAGTACCATCTGTCTCTGACAGCTTAAATAATAACGGTGCTCATGGTTTTTCAGAAGTACTTTATGCTTACTCATCTGCTGGCGGTAATAATGGCTCAGCTTTTGCAGGCTTTGGGGCAAATACCCCTTTCTTAAATGTAACTATTGGGCTTGTTATGTTATTTGCAAGATTTGTACCAATGCTTGCTACCTTAGCTATTGCAGGTAGTATGGTAACTAAGAAAAAAGTAGCAGCTAGTGCAGGAACACTTCCTACACATGATGCCATGTTCATTGGTATTTTGATTTTCGTTGTACTTCTTATTGGCGCATTAAGCTTCTTCCCAGCCTTAGCACTTGGACCAATAGCAGAGTTCTTCGAAATGATTGTTTAAGGGAGGATGAATAAAATGAAAGAAAAGACAAAAAGTTCTTTAACAGATAAAGAAATGCTAGGAAGGGCCATTAAAGACTCCTTCATTAAGATGAATCCTAAAAAGCAGCTAGAAAATCCTGTTATGTTTCTGGTTTATGTTTCATCTCTATTAACAACAGCATTATTCGTAGTTGCGCTATTTGGTTTAAGAGATGCACAGCCAGGTTTTATATTAGGTATTACAGCTGTACTTTGGTTTACTGTATTATTTGCTAACTTTGCAGAGGCCATTGCAGAAGGTAGAGGGAAAGCACAAGCAGATGCCCTTAGGGCAGCTAAGAAGGAAGTCAAAGCTTATAAAATCCCTTCTATCTCACAAAAAACACAAGTGGTAGAAATCTCATCTGCCAATCTTAAAAAAGGAGACTTAGTCATTGTTAAAGCAGGAGAGCAAATTCCCGCAGATGGTGAGGTAGTAGAAGGGGTGGCTTCTGTAGATGAAAGTGCTATAACAGGCGAATCTGCTCCAGTTATTAGAGAAAGTGGTGGCGATCGCAGCGCTGTAACAGGTGGGACTACAGTTACATCAGACTGGTTAGTAATTGAAGTCACAAGTGAGGCGGGTGAAAGCTTCCTAGATAAAATGATTGCCATGGTAGAAGGTGCTTCTAGAAAGAAAACACCCAATGAAATTGCACTTCAGATTTTATTAGTAGCTTTAACGGTTATTTTCTTACTTGTAACGATTGCCTTATATTCTTATTCTTTGTTTTCTGCTAACCAAGTGGGTATTAGTAATCCTACCTCAGTAACAGCTTTAGTAGCTCTTCTTGTATGTCTTGCACCTACAACTATTGGCGCCTTACTTTCAGCTATTGGCATTGCAGGTATGAGCAGATTAAATGAGGCGAATGTCTTAGCTATGAGTGGTAGAGCTATTGAAGCAGCAGGTGATGTAGATATCTTAATGCTAGATAAAACAGGGACTATTACACTTGGAAATAGAGAAGCTTGTGAGTTTATTCCAGTAGATGGTGTGCCTGTAGAAGAATTAGCAGATGCAGCTCAGCTTGCTTCATTAGCTGATGAAACACCAGAAGGAAGAAGTATTGTGGTACTTGCCAAAGAAAAGTTTGGCATACGTGGACGTAATATGAATGAATTAAAGGGCATTTTTGTCCCTTTTACTGCCAAAACAAGGATGAGCGGTATTGACTATGAATGTAATGAAGTTCGTAAAGGCGCAGCAGATGCTATTAAAGCATATGTGCTTCACTTAGGCGGTACTTATACAAACACCTGTGATGAAGTGGTTAAGCGTATTGCAAAAGCTGGAGGAACGCCTCTTGTGGTCGCAAAAAATGGGAAAGTATTAGGCGTTATTAACTTAAAGGACATTGTTAAAAAGGGTGTTAAAGAAAGATTTGCAGACCTTCGTAAGATGGGGATTAAAACCATTATGATTACTGGTGATAATCCATTAACAGCAGCAGCCATTGCAGCTGAAGCTGGCGTAGATGATTTCCTAGCTGAAGCTACACCAGAAGCTAAGCTTGCAATGATTAGAAAGTTCCAAAGCGAAGGACACTTAGTGGCTATGACAGGTGATGGAACTAATGATGCACCAGCCCTGGCACAAGCTGATGTAGCAGTGGCTATGAATACAGGAACACAAGCGGCTAAAGAAGCGGGGAACATGGTAGATTTAGATTCTTCCCCTACAAAGCTTATTGATATTGTTCGCATTGGTAAACAGCTTTTAATGACTCGTGGAAGCTTAACCACATTTAGCATCGCTAACGACATAGCGAAATATTTTGCTATTATACCAGCTTTATTTATGGGACTTTATCCAGGGCTTGCTGCCTTAAATATTATGGGACTGCATAGCGCAGAAAGTGCTATATTCTCAGCAATCATCTACAATGCTCTTATTATTGTAGCGCTTATTCCTTTGGCACTTAAAGGTGTTAAATACAGAGAAGTACCAGCGAAGAAATTGCTATCTAGGAATTTACTCATTTATGGACTAGGGGGTATTATTACACCATTCATAGCGGTAAAACTCATTGATATCATTATTGTGGCCATTGGGATTGTATAAGGTAAGGCCAGTGTAATCACTTTATTTATAATTGTTTGCATTGTTGTTTATAGTGGATATGGTATAGCCGAGTGTCTTACATTTTTAATAGATTAAAGGAGAGGACTTATATGAAAATATTTAAAGGTGTTTTGCCAAAAGCAATAGCATTTTTTATAGTCTTAACAGTGATGTGTGGAGGTATTTACTCCTTAGGAATGACAGGAATGGCACAAGTGTGCTTTAATAAACAAGCTAACGGGAGTATAATCGAAGTAAATGGAACAAAATATGGCAGTGTGTTATTAGCCCAGCAGTTTACAGGGAATGAGTACTTGTGGGGAAGAGTAATGAGCGTTGATACAGGAACTTTTACTAGCAAGGATGGAAAAGCACTAATGTATGCAGTACCTTCTAATCTTAGCCCAGCAAGCAAAGCCTATGAGGCGCTTATAAGTGAGAGAGTACAAAAGATAAAAGTAGCACATCCAGACCAAGGAGATACACCAGTTCCAGTAGATTTAGTAACGATATCAGGTAGTGGATTAGACCCTCATATTTCTATAGCAGCAGCTCAGTATCAGATAAATAGGGTAGCCAAAGCGAGAGGCGTATCAGAAGAAAAGGTAGAAGAAATCATTAATAAATACACAACTCATAAGTTTTTAGGAGTACTAGGGGAAGATGTCGTTAATGTATTACAGGTTAATCTAGCATTAGATGGTATTTTATAAACATAACTTAAAGATGAACGGAGTGGTTAACTTACGGAGTTCCGCTCCGTATTTTTCCAAGTATGACATCGTTTTTATTAATAGAAAAAGGAATTAGAGGGAGATAAAGTCATGGAAGAAAGACCGAATCCAGAGAAGTTATTAAAGCAGATTAATCTACATCAGGAAGAAACAGGTAGAGGCAAGTTAAAGATTTTCTTTGGGTATGCAGCAGGAGTGGGGAAGACCTATGCTATGTTGGATGCAGCTCATGCCATGAATAAGGCAGGGGAAGAAGTAGTCATAGGTTATATAGAACCACATGCAAGGCCGGAGACTCTAGCGCTTATAGAAGGACTTGAAGTGATTAAGCCTTTAGAAATTGAATATAGGGGAATAACCCTTAAAGAATTAGATTTGGATGCTGTACTTATAAGGCATCCTAAACTTGTTTTGGTGGATGAACTAGCCCATACCAATGCCGAAGGTTGTCGTCATAAGAAACGTTATTCAGATATTGAAGAGCTTTTAAAAGCAGGCATAGATGTTTATACCACTGTTAATGTTCAGCATATAGAAAGTTTAAATGATATCGTGGCTTCTATTACAGGGGTTATTGTGAAGGAGCGTATTCCTGATCAGGTATTTAATAAAGCTGATCAAGTAGAGTTAGTAGATATTGAGCCTGAGGAACTCATTAAGCGTTTAAAAGATGGAAAGATTTATCAGCAAAATAAAGTGAGCCATGCCATGGAGCACTTCTTTGTAAAAGAGAACTTGATTGCTTTAAGGGAGATTGCGTTAAGACGTACAGCTGATAGGGTTAATCGTGATGTAGAACTGATAAAAGAAGCAAAAAGCGGCATACAATATATAACTGGCGAACATATTTTAGTATGTTTATCAGCTTCTCCTTCTAATGCCAAGGTTATTAGAACTGCGGCTAGAATGGCCAATGCCTTTAGAGCGCCTTTAACAGCATTACTTGTACAAACACCTAGTTTAAAAGAAATGGATGATAAAGCTAAGCGCTGTTTAAAAGAAAATATTACTTTAGCAAAGGAATTCGGAGCGCATATTGTAACCACCTTTGGTGAAGATATTGCAAAGCATATTATAGAATACGCTAAGGCAAGTGGTATTTCAAAAATCGTGGTAGGAAGAACCAATACTAAGAAGTCTATTTTTACAAGAAAAAATAGCTTAGTAGATAAGCTTATTCATCTAGCTCCCTATATAGATGTTTATATTATTCCAGATGCCCCTAGCTTTTATAAAAATAAGTATAAGAAAAGCTTTATGATGGGAAAAGAAAAGTTAAACTATGTGGATATGATAAAAACATTACTTGTTTTAGTGGCTTGTATTTTGTTAGGAATACTTTTCGAAAAGATAGGGATGAGAGAATCCAATATTATTATGGTATTTATTTTAGGAGTATTAGTAAGTGCTATGGTAACCAAAGGGCGTACTTATAGTGTAGTAGCCTCTGTGGTTTCAGTCATTACGTTTAACTTCTTTTTCACCAATCCAAGGTTTAGTTTAGAGTCTTATGATCCAGGATATCCTGTGACTTTTCTCATCATGCTCATAGCAGCCATTATGAGTAGTTCAATGGCTATTAGAGTTAAAAGACAAGCTAAGGAGGCAGCTAGCCAAGCTTATCGTACACAAATTTTGTTAGATACAAGTAGGCGATTACAAAGAGCCAAAGATATTTCTAGCATCGTAGAAAAAACAGCAGAGCAAATTATTAAACTGGTCAATAAACCTCTTACCCTATACGTAGAGGATCATAAGCAGTTAGGAGAACCTAAGTGGTTTCCCTGTGATGCAAAAATAAATATAGATTATCAAAAATATATAGATGAGGATGAAAGGGCTGTAGCGGAGTGGACTTATAAAAATGGTATGCCAGCAGGAACATCTACAAATACTTTGCCAGGAGCGGAAGCATTATATTTACCCATTGGTAATGGTAAAGAAGTCTTCGCGGTAGTTGGAATTGTATTAGGTGATGGAGAAGAGATAGAAACCTTTGAGTATAATATACTTGTTGCTATGCTCAATGAAGTGGCTTTTGCAATAGAAAAATATCGTTTAGATAGACTTAATAAAGAGGTAGAGTTTGAAGCAGAGCAAGAAAAGCTAAGAGCTAACCTACTACGTTCTATATCGCATGATTTAAGAACGCCTTTAACGAGTATTTCGGGCAATGCAAGCATTTTACTAAGCCAAGAAGAAAAGTTAAGTGAGGCTTTCAAGCGCCAAGCCTGTGAAAGCATTTACGAGGATTCTATTTGGCTTATTAATCTAGTAGAAAATTTATTATCTATTACACGAGTAGAAAATGGCACCATGCAGCTGAGACTTCAACTAGAGTTAGTAGAGGAGCTTCTAGCAGAAGCTATTCAACATGCTAAGAGAATTAAGCGTACACATTCTATTAAGATGCAATGTGATGAGGAAATTTTAATGGTGGAAGTAGATGCAAGGCTTATTATTCAAGTGATTGTCAATTTCTTAGATAATGCTATTAAATATGCAGAAGAAGGTTCTACGATTATAGTCTCTGCAAAACGTGAGAAAAATGAGGTGGCTATAGAAGTAGCCGATACAGGTATTGGCGTTACAGATGAAGATAAGAAAAGAATATTTGATATGTTTTATACAGCAGGCAATAAAGAAGGTGATGGCAGAAGAGGCTTAGGTTTAGGCCTAGCCTTATGCAAATCTATAGTTGCAGCTCATGGAGGAAGTATTTATATTAAAGATAATACGCCTAAAGGAACGATTTTTGGATTTAGATTACAATGTAAGGAAGTGAATCAAAGTGAAGAAGAGCATTTTGGTAGTGGAGGACGATAAAGCTATTCGTAATTTAATAACAACTACCTTAGAAACACAAGGATATGGATTTCATGTAGCAGACACAGGGCAAAAAGCTATTTTAGAAGCAGTTTCATATCAACCAGACATTATTATCTTAGATTTAGGTCTTCCAGATATGGATGGGGTTGAAATCATTACGAAGGTAAGAAGTTGGAGTAATAATCCCATCATAGTAGTAAGTGCAAGAAGTGAAGACAAAGACAAAATTAAAGCATTAGATGCTGGCGCAGATGATTACCTCACTAAACCTTTTAGTATAGATGAGCTTCTAGCAAGAATAAGAGTAGCCTTTAGAAAGATGAATTATGATAATAGTAGCGCTAAAGAAGAGCCTGTTTTCGTTAATGGAGGACTAAAAATAGATTATAGTGCCAATACAGTATATGTTGACGAGGAAGAAGTTCACTTGACGCCTATGGAGTACCGCTTACTTTGTTTACTGGCTAAAAATGTGGGGAAAGTACTTACTCATAATTATATACTGGATAAAATATGGGTGAATGTTCTAGTTGATAGGGATACACAGTCTTTAAGAGTCTTTATGGCTACTCTAAGAAAGAAAATAGAGAAAGACCCATCGGAGCCTAAGTATATACAGACACATATCGGTGTGGGCTACCGTTTAATACGAATAGCAGATAGTGGTGAAAATGAATAATATGTCTGAGAAGTAGGTGTGAATGTTTATTTGATAGTCAGAGTTTAGAATTAATAATAGTGAACCATACCATAAATAAATCAGATAAATAGGCGTAGGCCTTGAATAACATGAGATGTAGCAAATTGCGTTGCGATACGGTTTATAGAATATATAGCTAGATTTTGGAAAGAGGAGTATTAATCGCCTCTTTTTTTAGTTAAAAATTTTACTAATAAGTTGTATGACTACGAATTTATATTTATAGGAAGATAAAAAGTTTATTTTTTAATGAGGTAAATATATTTAAAAGATAAATATGGTATATAATGATATTAAAATGTATATTTTATATTTTTTGAATATTAGATATTAAATGATAAATTGTTGCATTATTTGATAGCATGATAGGAGATAGATATGGATTTGATAACGATAGTTGGTTTGCTTGGTACTTTAGTAACTTTTGAGGAAGCAGGTCGTGGTTGGTTACCATTTATAAAAGTGAAAAGGGCAAAAAGAAAAATACAATTAACAGAGTGGAACTCAAATGATCCGATTGTGCAAAGAGCTTTGGATGAGTTTAAATGTAAGGTTAAAGAAAAATATGAGGAACATCTATTTTCTCCAGAAGAGATTGAGGAAATAGTAGATCTTTATTTTAAAGAAAATAAGATATTATGCTTAGGAAAACTTGAAAAGGATAAGATTAAAGAATATATTCGTGACATACTGTGTAAGTATAATGAATATAACCGTTCATTAATGTCACCTGGCGAAAAAATAATTCATAATGACATGCAAAATAAGTGTCAAAAGATCGCAACAAAGTTGGATCAATTAACTAGTAAGGAAGAAAATGACAATATAAATAAATTTAAAACTGCAATAGAAATGAGTAAAAATATAGGTCTAGATAATATTGAAGATAGTATTAATGGAGAATATATAATTGACCGTTCAAGCTTTATTGAAGAAATAAAAAAAGATGATTGCCGTTTTATTTCTATACAAGGCAATGCTGGTTGTGGTAAATCAGTTTTATGCAAAAACATTGTAAAGAATGAAACATATGTTTTATTTGCACGTGCAGAAAGATTTATCAAAGAGAATAATATCAATGATATATGGAACTGTAATCTTGAGGAGGCATTAAATTGGTTATCTGGTGAGAAAATAGTAATTTTTATTGATGCACTTGAATTTATTGCTGATTGTACTGCTGAAAAAATTGAATTACTTCAAGGGCTATATAATGTGGCTGGAAAGTATAAAAATGTATATATAATAACTTCTTGTAGAACAACTGATAAAAATGCATTTATAAAATTACAAACACGATACGAGATTAAAACATATGATATAGATGATATTTCAGTTGAGGAGCTTAAAGATATTGCTAAGAAGTATCCTATAATTCAAGAAATGATTAATCAAAAGTCTTATGCTGATTTACTAAAATCACCCTTTTATATTAATTTAGTTTTGAGTAATCATATTAATACTGAAGATATTAGTGATGAAAATACATTACGACAAATAATTTGGAATAATATTATTTGTTTAAAAAATAAGGCCAGACAATATGGAGTTACAAGTGATGCAATAATGGAAGCTGTAAATCTAATAGTATTTAAAAGAGCGAAAGATTTTTTAGTAGGTATACATAAGGACGAAATAGATCAAGATATTCTTTCTGCTTTGATTTCAGAGGGAGTTGTTGTTCCAAACGGTGAGTACATTAGGTTAAAGTATGATATTTTTGAGGATATTTCTTTTGAACATTATTTTGATAAGCAATTTGAGGATTGTAGAGGTAATTATCAGAAATTTTATGAAAAAATAAATAGTCTTGGAAGGTGTGTATACAGACGTTATCAGATATGGATTTCTAATAAATTATTTCTTCAAAAGACAAGAGATAAGTTTATTTATGCACTTATTTTTGAAAGGGAATTACCGATTGAATGGAAAAAGCAAACTGAAATTGGAATTGTTAAATCGAAGTATTGTGATGTGTTTTTCGAAGGATATAGTGAGGAATTGATTAGCAATAATCAGTTAGAAATGTTTATTCAAATAACGAATCTTTATGCATTTGAAGCAAAATTACTACTGAATAGTATAGGAGCAATTAATATGGTGCTAAAGCCGATAGGAAGGGCTAGAGAAAGCTTAATTATTTTGCTGGAGAAAAATAATTCATATATATCAAATTCAGTAAATAGAGGAGATATAATTAAGCTATGTAGTGATTATTCTAAAGTGTCTCATAGAGATAAGAATGTAACAGTGGCAGCATGTAGAATGATGGAGTGTTATCTAGAAGAAGTAATGAATAAAAAAGAAAGTGGATGGTATTATTCAGCCAAAGAAGAAATTGCACCATTTCTTGAGATTATCTATCCTATGGCGGAGGCCTCAGTTGAGTGGCTAAAAGAATTTTTCAATAAAGTGGTGGAATATCACGAAGAAGGAAATCATGAAGGATATAGATGGTCAAATGATATAATTGAATGGACAGTACAAAATGCCTATCCGGTTTTAGTAAATAATTTGGCTAATGAATTATGTATATTGGCTAATACCTTATGGCTCAAGGGAGAAGTACAACGAAGAAATAATCCATTCTATATAGATAATGATTTGAAGGAGTATGAGTTATATGGCTTAAGTGAAAGTGCTGATGAATATAAATCCTTACAAAGAGATATATCATCAAATATCTTCTTATATAATTTGTTCAGATGTAATTTTATTGTTGGACTTAAGTGGGCAATTGGGTTTGTTAATGAAGTTATGAGTACATATGCTAAAAATGAACCTCAATGTGTAGAAGAAGTAGAAGTATATTTTATAGGTAAAAAGCAAAGTAAAAAATATTTGGGTAACCCTAATATGTGGTTAGCTGGTATTGAAGAGAATAATGTGCCATTACTAGTGGGTGATATTATTTATCTATTGAAAGATGCCATTATAAATAGTATTGAGGTATATAAAAATGAGCAGGAATTAATTCAGAGGTATACTGATTATGTAAAAAATGAATTATACACAAAGTCAAATAATATTGCATTGCTTTCAATAATTGAAGGTATTGGATTACATTTTCAAAAAGAATTACCAGGTTATGCATTAGATTTGGCCACTAGTTTTGAAATTTTATATGTGGATATTGAAAGATATGAGTTATATATACCTAACCCAACAAAAGAATTATTACAAAAGCAAATACTTCAGATCATGGGAGTACCAGAATTAGAGAAAAGATATCTATTAGACAAAAAATGTAATTTTAGTTTGCAGAAATATGTGGCAAAAACACATTTAGACTTTGGAGAAAATATTAAAGTAAAGTGCAATGAAGTTTGTGATTATCTTTACTCTTTAACGAATAATGATAGTGAGAATGCCCTTGATTATCTCCAAGTACAGAAGATGGATATGAGAAATGTTACTATTAAGCATGTAGAAGATAATTTATATGCTATTGAACCAGTAGTTACAGGTGAAGCAGAAAGAATAGTTCAAAAGAATAAAGAGAATAAAGAAGAAGCTTCTATTATTCAAGAATTAAATGATTTATTTGCTAAATGTGTAAAAGATTCATCAGGAAAAATTATAGATTATACTTATATTAATAAAGTAATAGACGATATACTTAGAATGATTGCTAAAGATGAAATACATAGAATTCAATTAGAGAATAATTTGATTTACCTTATTGCAATTGTATTAAGTGATAAATCACTGAAAAAAGAACGAAGAGATTCTTTATGTATAGTATGGATTGAAGGAATTGAAAGATACTTTTCTAATGGATCATTTTTGGCGGATGTAAAGCTAACTCCTATACTTATTGAGCAACTTAAATCTAATATATCTGATGAAGTTAGAAATAGACTTAAAATATTAATGCTTGAGTGCCTTCTTCATGGTGGACACCATGGATTGATTAATCAAATTGCAGATATGGTAAAGAAATATTTGAATGCAGATAAAGAGTTAGCAAAAGCTTATTTTAATACAATCATTAAGCTAGCAGAAGATGAGATGAATCATATAAAATATAATGCAGCATATTTACAAACCTCAAACAAAGTAGAAAAATTTGAATTTAAACCTAATTTGAAGCACATTTGGCTTAATGAAAAGTACATAAAAGAAGAAGGTGGGAGTATTTATGATAGCAAAAGGGATGAAATCATAGATACATATTTATTTTCTGCCAAAGAGCTTAGTATAGGTATATTTAATACTGATGATTACGATATAGGTACACTTTGTTATATTTCAAATTGTGGACTTGGCTTCGATAATCCTCAATTTTCGTTAGTGATGAGAAAAATAGTTCTATGTATGATTGATATATGGAATTATCATAAGATAACTTATAATGCAGATAAGATTATTAATATTTTTCAAGAACGAGAAGTTGTCAGTTTATATCAACGTGAAATAGTTTTAGCTGATGGTAATACTGAAAAAGTAGTAGATTCATTATTTGATGATATGGATTTTTCAAAGTTTACACATGATACAATAGAGTTTTATCAAGATATATTCCAGTTATTTTTATGTACCTACTTTGATGGATATTCTGATCAAAATAAGCGAACTAATATCGAAAAGAAAATTAAATACATCAGTATGAAGGTTGATAAAATTGAAGTTGAATATGTTCGTAAGGAATTATACAAGTCTCTTACATTTTCTATAGATAGATTTTATCAAAGTGATTGGAGTAAGCTAAAAACACAATATTCCTACAGAGATAAAAAATTCTTGAATGGACAGTTTAGTAAGTATGGGAAATATCATATAAAAGAATTACTATACACAATATATCAGCTTCATATGGAAGAACTATTGCCAGAAATATTATTATCAGTTGATGTAAGTTTTTATGAGGCAATAAAGGATGGTAAGAATTTTGGGGAAATTATATCTGAAGCAAAGTGGATAGTAGATGTGTTAATATTAAAAGCTTTTACATACTATGGAGATAAAATAAAAAAAGATGAAGAATTAACGAGTGCTTTTGAAAGAATTTTGGAATCATTAATTGAAGTAAATAATGAGAAAGCAGCAGTAATCTTAGATGAATTTAGGATTCATTAAGTGCATATAAATAAGCTAATAAAACCACTTGAAGTATAAATATTCAAGTGGTTTTGTAATAGCATTTTTATTCCAGCATAAGTATGAGGATAAAATGATGATATTTATTTTGGCTGCACCAACATTGAAAAATATATTTGTGGTATCAAAACTGATCAATTCGTTATTGTGATATCTTATTGCAGTAGGAATAAGTAGAGGAATCTAGAATGTTGCAGGAAAGCTCATCTATGTAAGGGAGTTCAAAATTAATGAAATAATGCTATTACTTGATAAAGAAGAAAAAGAAATATTAGGAGCATATTTTGTTTTTCAAAATCAAAATTAGTAGTATAAAATATATAGAACTGTTGGCAGATGAATATTGAAGTAGTTCTATAAAGAAATAAAAACCGCCCATTATCTAGGTGAGGTGAACCGTACCATAAATGAATAATAGAAAAACAGGATTTTAGTATAAAGAAAAAATAATATATTTTCAAAAATTAGGAAGGGAAATATGGAAATAAGAAATAGTTATGAAAAGGCAATACAGTTGATAAACAGTAGTAATACACTAGCATTATCCGCTATAGATGAATATGGTTATCCTAAAATCTATGCAATGGAGAAAGTGGTGTCAGAAGATCTAAATAAAATTATTTTTATTACTAAACGGGATTCAAACAAGGTACGTTTATTGAATATAAATAATAAATGTTGTGTAGAGTTACATACTGAAGATGATAGTGTTTGTTTAAAGGGAAATATAGAGATCCAAGAAGATGATGAAACGAAGAGAAAAATTTTACCTAGTCAGTATGTGGAACGATTAGAGAGAAGTGGTATGCAAAGATACTGTGTGTTAATTTTTACAACCATTACTGTAGATTTATATATCGATGGAGAGTTTGATCATACTTAATTTATAGTTTTCTAAAATCTAGGGTTTATTTTTAAGGGAATATTTTTATTATATTTATAAAAGGAAATGCTTAATAGCTGGTAACTACTAAGCATTTCGAAAGTGAGACGTTTGTGCGTGATTAGCACGTAGTGGGTGCTAATTTTATTTTAGGGCTATTGGAAAAGTACATTAAAGTAATTATAGAAGAGAGAGGCATACCTATTATTGGTCGGATGGAGTGCTCTTTTTTGGTTTCAAAACTAACTTTAAAACCTTTTAGATTACCTTCAAGATTAAATTTAATAATATAAATATCTTTAAGAACATAAACATCTGCAATTGCAATTTCTTACGGTTGCAGATATTTTGGCTATAATACAGTGCTTAGATAGCTGGAGACTATAATCAGCTATTTTTTACATGTATTATACAAGACTTTAATTCATTGCTATACTATAGCCAATAAGCAATAAGCTTATTAGATGAAAGAACAAATACATAGCATTTTAAATAGTAAAAAGATGGGGGAGATGAAATAAATGTATAAATTATGGAAGGCATTAGAACAAGCAAAAAAATACAAATGGGTAGAGTTATCTCACTCCATGAATAATGATAGTCCATATTGGAGTGGTATCCCAAACGGTTCAGTTGAATTAGCTAAAACCTGTTTTGAATGGGGGAACCCAATGCTTGAGTGTCTCATTCAGACTTTTAAATTTCCAGGCCAATTTGGTACACACATTGATTTTCCGGGACACTTTATTAAAGGAAAAGATTTGTCAGAAAAGTATGGGGTGAATGATTTAATATTTCCACTGTGTGTTATTGATATCACACCGCAGGTCGAAAAGGATGATAGATATGCTGTTACAGTAGAAGATATCAAAAAGTATGAAGCAGAGTATGGAGAAATTCCTGAAGGAGCGTTAGTGGCATTAAGAACAGACTGGTATAAAAAATGGCCAGATATGGATGCATTTTCTGGCACTAAAGAGGATGGCAGCGAGAATTTCCCAGGCTGGTCAATAGAAGCAATTGAATATATTTATGAAGTCAGAAGAGCAGCAGCAAATGGGCATGAGACCTTAGATACAGATTCTTCAGCAGTAGCTGAAAAGGCAGGAGATTTGATATGTGAGCGTTATGTATTACAACAGGAGAAATTACAGGTAGAATTATTAAAGAACCTAGATCAAGTGGCACCAGCTGGTGCAGTAATTATTGTTTCTTATCCAAGATTTGAAGGAGCAAGTGGCCTGCCAGCAAGAGTGTGGGCAATCACAGAGTAAAAAGTTAATAGTGGGAAAAACTATTCAATTTATAAGACGATTAAAAGATTAGAAAACCGTCGCTTAATAAGGCATGGCTGTATCATGTTGCAACTTCAAGTTGACAAGGTGAAACTGTAGAAAAGCGCTGGACTAATCGAACTAAATAGCAAAGCCGTCAGGCGAGCCCACTCTCACCCTGACGGCTTTGTTTTATAGTGTTTAAAATTATTTGGGGAAATAACACCTTTTTCAAAAATGCCACACGTTTATCCATCAGATTTTTTACCAGATTGCTGTTAACGGCGATGTCATAGCCGTGCATGGTGGCTATAGTTTCGTGGAGTTCAACTTCTATACCGGACTCCTTTAGAAGCTGGGCGTAGAGGAGTCCACTGTCCAGTAAACAGTCAAATTCTGCTGTCTCCACATAAGCAGAGGACAGTCCTGCCAGGGAGAGAGCTCCCACTGGAGAAAAGTATTCCATATGCTCATAGTCTTTAGTGGAGGAATAGAGAACGGTAAATTTTTTCATACTGCCACATTCCATATTTCTATCAACCCATGGATAGATAAGTACCTGAGCACAAAGGAACTGTACACCTTGTCGCTAGCCATTAGGCACAAAACAGTAGCTAGATTACCACCAGCACTATCACCAACCAAAGCAACTCGTTGTTTGTAAAAAGTTAGTTTATCGAATAATAATTATTATTCAAGAGTTGAGTATGGTGTATAATAATAGTGAGACTATAGTATAAAGTACCATAGAGACAATATATTTTAATTAGTAGGTATAATGAAAGGATTAATGGTTAATATGAAGAAGTTAAAGAAATTATTAAGTTTGGCAGGCTCTATACTTGTAGCAGGGATGTTATTGACAGGATGCAGTGGAAAGAGTTCTGATACAATTAACTTTTTTAATTACGGAGCTAATATAGACAATGAAACATTAAAGGAATT
Organism: Cellulosilyticum sp. WCF-2; assembly: GCF_003990395.1. Classification (NCBI taxonomy): domain Bacteria; kingdom Bacillati; phylum Bacillota; class Clostridia; order Lachnospirales; family Cellulosilyticaceae; genus Cellulosilyticum; species Cellulosilyticum sp. WCF-2. The sequence continues at coordinate 1,186,851 of NZ_CP034675.1, forward strand.
TGAGAGAGAATATGGCATAAAGGTGAAAATGGACAATTTTGATGATATGGAGACAATGTATCTAAAGATTGCTGGTAGCGATGTTAAATATGATGTCATATTAGTATCAGACGCGTTAATGCCAAGGATGATTGAAGAAGGGCTACTTCAAAAGCTTAACAAGGATAATATTACTAATATAGCTCAGATGGATGAAGAATATTTAAACTTAAGCATGGATCCAGGTAATCAATATTCGGTACCTTATATGTTTGGAACCATAGGAATCATTTATGATAAGAATCAAGTATCAGAGCAAGTAGATAGCTGGGATATACTATGGGATGAGAAGTATAGAGATAAAGTCTTCATGTTTGACACCTATAGAGATACTATAGGCGTGGCCTTAAAGAAACTAGGATATTCCATGAACTCAGATAATCCAGAGGAACTTGAAGCAGCTAAAGAGCTTTTATTAGAGCAAAGAGAATTAGTAGACCCAATATACGGCGTTGATAATGGAACCACAATGATAGCCAGCGGGGAAACAGCTATCAATATGATTTGGTCTGGTGAAGGACTCAATCTTCAAGACGAATATCCAAATCTAGTTTATACCATACCTAAAGAAGGGGTAAATTTCTGGATTGATAGTCTGTGCATTCCAGCTAATGCAACAAATGTAGAAGGCGCTGAAAAATTCATTAATTTTGTTAGTGATAAAGAAAGCGCATTAAGAATAGCTGATGAAATTGGCTATACCACACCAAACAAAGAAGCCAGATTAGAACAAGCAGAATATATAAAAAACAATCCAAATGCTTATATGACAAAAGAAATGATGGACTTAAGTGAAATATATGAGCCTTTTTCACTTGATGTAAGGCAAATGTATGATAGTGTATGGACACAAATTAAAGTAAATTAGTAACATTATAACTTTTTATTAGGGATTCGGATTCTTGGCCACATATACATAAGTGTAAAAACAAAATAAATAACTTCCCACGGCATAATTACCACAGCTTCAACCTGAGGAACTGACCGGGTCAGCCAAGTCTCAATCTATTGTTATAGGTACCTCTGGACTTAAGGAAGATGTTCACTGGTGCGCTGCAAGGAAGGGCCACTTATAAGTTGTTTTAAATGTTTTTATACTTAGGATTACCAAACAAAGTTTTAAAAACCAGAGTCTTAAGGTCTTAGCTTCCTAGCATAGGGTGCACCGGCCAAGACTTTAAGGAGCTCCTCACTCATTGGTTTGGCTTTCATAATGAATCTTAGTAGGCACTAAGCTATAACGCATACATGCTGAGGAGCCATCTTGCGCCTTGATTAAGGCCTACTTATATAGTTGTGAAAGTTCATTTCAAGAGTCTGGAACAAAAAAACAGCTTACCAAGTACAAATAGTACTTGGTAAGCTGTTTTTTTTGGCTATTTATAACTACGATAAATTGAAATTTGTCGGGGAATTTACTAGGCTATTTGGGCGGAACTGAGAGAGGGTGGCTACCTGCCGTGGTTCCGCTCCGTATTTTCAGTAGGCACTAAGCTCACTTTTTTGGATGAACGCCCACAAACTCGCTACGCTCAAACACGTGGGCTAAGTACCATCCAAAACGTTCGCTAAGTGCCTACTAAAAATACTCCGAAGTCACCCCGTCAGGCAGCCACCCTCTCTCAGTTCTACTAGCAATAACGCGTAAAGTGGCCTCCATTAAGTGTTTTCAAGAAAAAACAAAACTTGTTATTATCTTTTTTCTGCACTTTTCACTTAGGGGGTTGAACGCTTAAGAGATCAATAATGCTTGTAAGGCTCCCTAGCTTCCTTACAGAGCTACTTCTTGGCAAAACAGACTTATGGGAAGCTTGATACATTATTACTATGGGCGTCTGCCCTGGTTCTGAGTATTTTTTAACTGTCGTTACGCCTTCTTTCCACGCTGCTTCACTGTCTTGGATGTTTATGAGGTCAACAACGTTTGTGAAAATGAGTGGGTATGGGTGCCTGGAGTAGTGACTTGGGAGCATTTTTTAGAAGCACTTAGTGAACATTTTAGATGGGTTTTAGGCAGCTGTTTGAACGAAGTGAGTTCTGCCGTTCATCTAAATAAGTGAACTTAGTGCTTCAAAAAATGTGAACCGGAACAACGTAAGGCACCCATACCCACTCATTTTCTCTCAGACGTACTTCTCATAAACGCCAAGACAAATTTCAATTTATGTGACTAAATAATTATTAAAAAAGTTTAACTAAACATCTAAGAAATGATATAATTATTTAAAAAGTCAAACAATTAGTGTGAGTGTATTTAAATAGGTATAAAAGGGAGTGAACCGTCATGTTAGAATTGCCAGAGGTGTTGACTGTTTCAAAGCAACTTAAGAATCATATTGTTGGAAAGAAAATCAGTAAAGTTTTGCCGCCATCTAAAGTACATAAGTTTTGTTGGTATAATGGGGAACCAACAGAATATAATGCAGCCATTAAAGGTAGCGAAGTGATATCGGTAGAGGGCTTTGGAATATTTGTAGAAATAACTTTTTCTAATGGCTATAAGCTATGCTTGAATGATGGTGTTAATGTAAGGCTAGTGCCCTCTAACGAAAAAACGAAAAACTTTCAATTACTTATTGAGTTAGAGGATGATTTGGTATTGGTATTTACAGTGGCTATGTATGGGGGAATTTTCCTTCATGATGGAAGCTACGACAATGAATACTATTTAAAAAGTAAACAAGCTATATCACCATTTTCCAAAGTATTTACAGAGCATTATCATAAAACATTTATGGAAAGTAAGCCTAATTTAAGTGCAAAAGCTTTTCTTGCTACCCAGCAGCGCTTTCCTGGAGTTGGTAATGGTGTATCGCAAGATATTCTATTTGAAGCAGGTATTCATCCTAAACGCAAGATTAGTACCTTTAGTGAAGCGGATAAAGACAGGTTATTAGAAAAAATCATTACTGTTTTAAATGAAATGGTTCAAAATGGTGGGCGTGATACAGAGAAAAACATTTTTGGAGAAAAAGGTAGCTATAAGGTAAGGATGTCAAAGAATACTATGGGGCTAGGTTGCCCAAAATGTGGGGGAGAAATTTTAAAAGAAACTTATCTTGGTGGGTCTATTTATTATTGTACTCAATGTCAACCATTAGTTAAGGACTAATAGAACGAATAGGGCTAACATCCCTATAAATTGTAGATTCTATAATGAAACAAAGACAAAGCTTGAATTAGTAGCTGCTCTAGTAGGAGGAATATTATCTGTAAAGTGGCGTAATGAGGTTGTATTAGGTAGATTAAGTAAATGGAAAGATAAGCATAAACAAAGATATAAGAAATGTAATGGAGTCTAAATATTATGGAAGTTGTTTAAATATTGAACAGATAGATGGGGGAGTATAGATGTGGTTTAAAAAAGAGAAATTTAATAAGGGTGCACTTTTAGAAGAATTACAGAGTTTGAGTTATCCGGAACGTAATAAGAAAATGGCATTACTAAGTGTAGAGCATAGGGATAACAAGGAATATAGTAACTTTTTAGAACAATTCTTTACAAGTACGGTGTATGAGGCAATGTTAGGATTAATTGGAGCGTCTATCTTACAAGATATGAAGCTTGTTAAATTAGGATTAGCATTCCCGGCTATTAGTGTACAGTACAAGTCTATTAGCATCCTTGCGCGCATAGGTAACTATGAAGAAGTTAGAAGTGAAGTTTTACGCTTATCCTTTGAAGGGCGCAGGAGATTATTCTATAAACTTGTCCAATGGAAGCGAATAGAAATTGTGGAAGCACTTATAGAAGAGATATACACTATATATGGAATGCGAGAGGCAGAAATTCTTCTACCTGGATGTAAAGAAGAGATGTTTACAAAGTGGGGAGATATTTTAAGTGATTCAATTATCAATTGGAAAAAGTATGTAAACCGTTATCCTAAAATTGTTTTAAGTACTTTTGGTAAGAAGCTTCAAACAGCTGCCTTAAGAGAACGAATAAATATATGGCATGACTTTTATGAAGCAATGGAAGGGCTTTGTACCCGCTTTCCAAATGAAATTTTAGAATATGTCATTCAGTATGGACCACTTTCAGTATTATGCCAAGTATTGAAACGATGGATGGGCGTTTTAGTGGTTGCTGATACTCAAAAAGTTTTTGAAATACTATGTCATAAGGAGTGTAGGCAAAGTCTACTTGAATATGGGATTCCAAAGAGGATATTTCTAAAAAAAGAATATTTTACTAAGGAACAATGGATAGTATTAGCCAAGCTTTTTACAACTGATATGTATCAATTAAAGGATATATTTCATGCCTTAGCACCTTCTATGAGAGCAGAAGTTTTTGAAGCGATTTATCCTATAGAAGATAGAAAAGATAAGGTCATTCCAGAAGTAATTCTAAAGGAACTCCCTTATACACTTCGTCATCAAGAGGCAAAGCGAATGCTAGAATTAAGTAGTATAAAAGAGAGTAGAGAAGATAGAATACGTATGACTTCTTTTTTGCCCATAGAACAAGCAAGGGATGCATTGATAGAGGCTACGACTACATCAAATGCAGAGGAACGGGGAGATGCAATTGTAGCTTTGATAAGATGTACAGTTAGGTCAAATAGAGGGATGGACCAAACATTAAACTTTTTAGCAACACGGTTTAAAAATGACCAAGCGCCTGTAAAGGATAAGATGATCACAGCGTTGGGAGTTTGTAAAGGAAGTCTTTTCAAAGAAGATCATCTAAAGGACCTTGAATGTATTATTAATAATATAATAGAAGCAAGGGACTCAACAAGGGGCATGCAAGCAGGGGTTGCCATTTTGGCAATCAACCTTTTAAAGAGCAATATACAGGAGAAGGGAAATGCTTGTTTTGAGTTTGGGAGAAAAGCTATCACACATTTAGCAGAAGTAGCAAGAGATTTTCATTTGATTTCTTTGGTGGAAGACATGCCAAAGGGAATAGAGAAAATTGTTTTTGAGGCACTTTGTCCTACACTTAAACAAGAAATTAGGAAAGAAAAATATGGAATGGTACTACTTTTAGCAGGTGTATGTGGTAAAAGGGGATATGCAATTAATGAATTACAAGAGTTACTTTATGAAACCACAATGGCTAAATCAGAGCATGTGGCCAATAGAGCAATCGGATACTGGTTAGAAGATATGAAAACCCGAGATACACGTGTTAAGCAATTACTTGATAGGGATTTATCAGTTATTAACAATGAAATGGTATTTTCTCATGTACATCATCGTCGCCAAGAATGGTTAACACCATTTTTAGCAGGGAGGATTATACAAGGGCAGTTCTTATCAGGTAAGACCATCTATCTTATTCCAGCACATAATGAGTTTATACGATGGTTACCACAACAACAACAAAGCTTTAGTAAGCTTCTAGAAAAGATAATTTATAATAAAGCATATGGGCAATATGAACGTGCTAATAGTATTAAAAAGATAGCGAAGTTACCAGATGTGTCACCACAAACTTTTATAAATGTATTAGATGACCAAAATGCTATTATAGTAGAAGCTGCACTTCAGGCACTTTCTAATATTGAAAATCCGGAAGAGGCTGTACCTATTTTGCTTCACTACTTAGATAATGACTATGCCAAGGTAGCTATGTTTGCATTATCGAAATGTTTAAAGAAGATGACACCTACTCGCACACAACAAGTCCTTGAAGAGATTTTACAAAAAACCAAGCAAAAGATTACAGTAAGAAAAGAAGTGGTACGTTTATTAGGCGTGTATAAAAACAAGGAAAATATCAACTTGCTAGAAAAGGAATTTACAAAAGAAAATTGTCATAAAGATGTGATTATGGCCATAGGGCATGCCGCTAGGGGGAGGCTAGAAGAAGAAAGGGCGTGGCATTTATTAGAGCAAATAGCTACCATAAAAAGTGATGACATACAAAGAAGCCTTATTAGTCAATCAACATATAGAATGCCTATGGCATATAAAAAGCGTTATTTAAAACTATTAATGACAGTAGCTAAGAATGGAACATCGCAAATTGTTAAAGAGACTTATGCTAGTATAGGTACTTGGGCAATAGGGAATGAAAAAGAGGTAGCACGTGTACTAAGTGAAACCATTTTAAACGTAGAAGAAACTTTAGGTTGGAAAGAAGCAATACAGGCACTTATCGCTATTAATGATGAAGGAAAGGTAAATGAAGAGGTTGTTAAGATTTTAGAACAGCTTATTAAGCCATTAGAGGAATCAATGCGACCAACATTGCAAAGAGATTTACCACATAGGCAAAGGCTTATGGCACTAATTGTGGAACTGATTAGATTGCCAAAAAATATAAGAATAAGATTAAGTCAATTATTTAAGTCATGCCTTAATGTACTGGAAAGTGAAAAGACTTTAAGATATAGTAGCGCACAAGTATGTTTAGCAGCAATTAATTGGGAAAATCATGAAGAGGTATTTGAGGCCATACATTATATAGGTCAATGTTTGGAGGAAGTACCTTGCTATTTAAGCGAGTTTAAAGATCAAGTGGTACAAGAACTAAGAGTATCTGAGGGATATTGGAAGGAAGAAAATTTACTAGCAACACTTAAAAGAGGTAGAGAAGTAGAGAAAACAAGTGTAAGGTGGGTGTCACTAATAATGCTTGAAGCCATGGTTCAAAAGGTAAGCTGGAAGAAAGAATGTATTGACTTACTCATGGACTTTAGAAAAGACAAGGATTTAATGATTAAGTCATATGCATTAAATATTTGGATTACAGAATAAAAAGGAGGCAAACATGCATTTTTATTGTAAATGTGGTAATCGTATTTCAGATACAACAGATTTTATTCCGTATAAAGCACACCTTATTGCTGATCAAGATTTTGATGACCTTTTAGAAAGCATAGAACAGTTAATGAACCAAGTTGTAAATAACCCAAAGGTATTAGATAAGTCTATAAATACAATGTATGATTTGCTTTATAAAGCGAATAAGAGTGTTTATCAATGTGAAAAATGTGGAAATTTATTTATAGATGGTAAAGGAAATACTTTAGAGGCATTTCAGCCAGAGACAGATGAGATGAACAAGCACTTACTTCAATCTATTAAAGGTGAAAAATGGAAGGGATTTTTAATAGCTGAATGGAATGAGATTAAGCCTGACTGGAGTGATGCACATGGCCATATATTTATAGAAACACTGACCAGTGTAAAAGGGTATGAGACAAGAAGCTTTAATGATTACGAAGTATTTGAGAAATCATATTATGATCTTCTGGAGGTGCTTACAAAGAAAGAGGCATTGCGTCGAAGTTCTCTTAAGAAAGATCGCCAGCTCTTACATGAATGGAAGATAACAAGTTGATTAAGTTACCAAAAAATACAATCAATAAATATTATAGGTCTTATGATTCAAGGAATGGTATTTGAAAAGAAGCTTAATGACTGATAGCATAGCACTGAGTATATGAGAAGGTGAATCCAATAAGTAATATGAATGAAGACACTACTTTTAGGGATGGAGTGTCTTTTTTCTTTTGTTTGACAATATCACTAGTTAGTGATATATTTAACCCATGGACAATGTTAAAAAATTAATTAACGACAATCAATTAGCACTATCCACTTTAGTTGTCTTCACAAGGGCTGAGCATGTGATTCATAAGAAGGAACTTGAAACAGTGAAAAAGAGTGGATTAACACCAGCTCAGTTTGGCGTTTTAGAAGCACTATATAATAAAGGAGATTTACGAATCTGTGAGTTAATAGAGAAGATATTAACCACATCTGGAAATATAACAGTAGTAATAAAAAATTTAGAAAAGGATGAACTAGTAAAAAGAAATCCAGATCCTCAAGATAAAAGATCATGTATTATATCATTAACAGAAAAAGGAAAGCAGGTTATAGAAAGTATTCTACCAGACCATATTGAAAATATAAGAAATATTTTTGATACATTAACGGATGAAGAGAAAATGACTTTGAAGACTATCCTTAAAAAGTTTAAAAACATATAGAAATATTTTTTAAAATAACTATCACTAATTAGTGATAATTGCAAAGGCAAAAGAAGAAAGGAAGGAGAGCAATGAAAAGCTATAGAACAATAGAAAAGGTATTTAGAGGACCAGAGATTCATATGGTTGGAGATGGATTCAGAGTATCACAATACTTACCAGCAGGAACAAATGACATGAAACGTCTATCCCCATTTTTGTTATTAGATTATCATGCACCTCATTATTATGAACCAGCATCAACTGTTCGTGGTGTTGGAGCTCATCCTCATCGAGGGTTTGAAACTGTAACAATTGCTTATGAGGGCAAAGTTCAGCATCATGATAATAAAGGAAATCGTGGCATTATAGGACCTGGAGATGTACAGTGGATGACTGCTGCATCGGGGATTATGCATAAGGAATATCATGAAACAGAGTTTAGTAAAAAAGGCGGCATTTTACATATGATTCAGCTATGGGTTAATCTGCCTAAGGATAAAAAAGGAACTGAACCTAAATATCAAGCGCTGTTAAAAGAAGAAATGGGAAAATTTGAGCTTGAAAATAACCAAGGTGAGATAAGTATTATTGCTGGAGAGGTTAATGGTGTTAAAGGGCCAGCAAGTACATTTACTAAGATGAACATTTATAATGTAGACCTAAAGAATAACGGAAAAGTTTTATTAAATGAATCAAGTAGTTTTAACACAGGCATACTGGTATTAAAAGGACAAGTTAAAGTAAATGAAGAAAAAGTATGCAAAGAAGGCGATTTTGTTTTGTTTGATAATGTAGAAGGCAGTATTTTAGCTGAATCTATGAGTGAAGAAACGCTATTTATTGTACTGAGCGGAGAACCAATAGATGAACCAATTATATCATATGGTCCATTTGTTATGAACACAGAAGAAGAAATATATAAAGCCTATGAAGATTTAAAAAATGGTAAATTCGGAACAGAAATATTTTAAAATAGAATTTTATTAATAATAAGAAGGAGTAATGAGATATGAGTAAAGTATTATATATTAAAGCAGATGTTAAAAATGAAGAGGATTCAAGAACTTTTAAAGTATCTAATAGTTTTATAGAAGACTATAAGAAAAATAACCCAGAAGATGAGGTTATTGTATTAGATTTATATAAGGAGAATATAGATTTTCTAAGGTTAGAAGATCTAGGAGGGATTTTTGGACCTAAGGATGAGGCAAGTAAAAATCATCCAATACTAAAATATGCTTATCAATTTGCAGAAGCAGATAAGTATGTCATTGCAGCACCTATGTGGAATTTAAGTATTCCAGCTATTTTAAAGGCTTATATAGATTATGTAAGTGTGACAGGCATAACATTTGCATATACTGCGGAAGGTCCAGTAGGGCTTTTAAAGAATAAAAAAGCAGTTCATGTAGTATCTAGAGGCGGCGAGTATGGTAATGCACCATATGAAATGGGAGATAGATACTTAAGAACTATATTAGGCTTCTTCGGTATAGCAGAAATAGAAACCATTGCCATAGAAAATCTAGATGTTATAGGAGTAAATGTAGAGGAAAAGCTAGAAGAAGGCATACGCAAAGCTAGTTTGCTTGCAAAAGAATTTTAATTATAATAAGGATAGATATAATGAAAGGGAGAGCTACAAAGCTTAGTTTATAGTTTTGTAGCTCTCCCTTTGAGTTAAAGGAGAGTAAGCTAATAGTTGTCATACGTAAGTTTGAAAAATTTTATTTTATGTGTAAGAGTTTTAGATTAAACAATAGCCTTTAGGGTCTTAGTGTCCTAAAGGCTATTGTTATCTGTAAACTAAAAATAAAAATGTCAAAGGACGTTTTATACAAAAATGATAGGCCCTATAATAGGCTAAAGTGACGAAGTTTTGTAAGCATCAAAAATTTCGTTTGCGAATAAAAAATTTTAAGTGATAAAATTTATTTATAAGTAAGAACAAGCAAGGACTATCCCCAGTTTCTAATAATCATCTGACAGCTAGTTACTTTAATAATGGTGACAGAAGGGTAAATCATAGAAAGGAAGAAAATAAAATGAGAAGAATTGTAAGTGCATGTTTATCACAAACTATCAAATTTGACACCATGAGCGATTTGAATCCAGAGAAAGAGTTTGAACTTTACTGTAAGAAGCTAGATACTAGGAAGACTAAGTATATGATTGAAGAGAAGAAAAAAGATGAAGACGGATGCTTGATTGTGAAAATAAAAAGACAATACAATGAGTATAAAACAGATGGATATATGAAATAGAAAAGAAGTAGCACTTTGGAATAATGTCTAAGGTGCTATTTTAATCTTTTTGAAAGGAGTTGATATCATGTTTGAAATAGGAGAACATATTGTATATGGCAATATAGGCATATGTGAGATAGTGGATATTAAGAAGTTAGATATTCAAGAAAAAAAGACAAGTGAGCTATATTATATTATGAGACCGTTTCAGGAGCCAAGTAGCCAAGTATTTACTCCTATAGACAATAAGAAGATTGTGATGCGAAAAATTATGTCAGAAGCAGAGGCGGAGACGTTGATTCAAAATATGCCTCATATGGAGGTGATGGACATCACTAATGATAAATTAAGAGAGCAAGTCTATAAAGAGGCACTACACAGCTGTGATAGTAAAGAATGGGCTAGGATTTTAAAAATACTTTATTTACGTAAGCAAGAACGTCTTTCACAAGGAAAGAAAGTTACAGCTACAGATGAAAGATATATCAAAACAGTAGAGGCTAGATTATTTACGGAATTAGAGCTTGCGCTTCATCTTTCTAAAGACAAGATAGCAAGTATCATACAACAAAAAATGACCCATATCAGTTAATATGAAAATAAGAGCTGCTTATAAGATGATTGAATAACAATCTTATAAGTAGCTCTTATTTGTGTCTTTATATTTAAGTAGAATCTTGAAAGAAATTAGCGCAAGAAAAGTAGTAAAAAGTTATTTTATGAATGTTTTTATGACATGATGTGAATATTGTATTGAAAATTATAAAAAATACTTATAATGTAAAAATGTGGGAACAATGGACGACACTATTCGGCACAACAGGAGATATTTAGAACCAAATTCATGTATATGTTCTATCTATAGGATGGGGATATACGAAGAAAGGAGAGAGATGTTTAGCTTTAAACTAGAAAAAAGTTTAATAAAGGGAAATAGCAGTATAAGGACATTTTTAAGACAGCTTTCAATTTTATTTGGTTGTAGAAGTATCGGGATTATTATAGGCATTTTTATTACTATATTAAATGGAAGAGTACTGACAGTAGAGGATATGGGGCAATTTAATTTGGCAATTAATTTATCCAATGTTCTAGTTATACCGCTAGTTTTTGGAACGAATACGAGCGTGCTTAAAATCTTACCTGAGACAAGGGAGAACCAGAAAGGGACGGTAATTGGAACGGTTTTTCTTTGTAATGGACTTATGTGTATACTGGGAGGCATTTTATTTTGTAGCTTCTCCTTTTGGGGAAGTGGCCTATTAAAGATTTCCAGTATGAGCTGGTATTTAGCAGTTATTATTGCTATTACAAGTAACTTATGTATTGTGACAGAAACCTTTTTGAAACATCAGCAGGACTTTAAAAATATCGGTTTAGGTAAGCTTATAAGTAGCATTGTTTTACTACTGGCTTATCTTATAGGTGTTTATTATCTAAAGCTGGTAGATGTGAAACTATTTTTAGTATTTAATGTGATAAGTCAGCTTATATTATTTTTAATATTAGTAGTAAAAGTTGATTTTCATCAGATTCATTTTAGTTTAAAAGTAGCAAAAGATATTTATTCTCTTAGTGTGCTATATATGTTAAGCTGGCTTTTATCTACATTTTTATATAATGCAGATATCTATATTTTAGCTTATTTATCAGATCATTATGAAGTTGGTGTATACAGTGCTTATCAAGTAAATGTAAGAAATTATTTTTCTATTTTTTATCATGATGTATTTGCAGCTGTATTTTTACCTACTATTTTATCTATGAAGATTAAAAAGGATGAAATATATAGGAATGTTAACAAATGGATTCCTGCCATATTTGGAATCATTGTTATGGGAACGGCTGCTGTATGCAGCTTATTTATTATAAGCTACGGTAAACAATATGAATTGAATTTTTTATATGTAGCATTAGTAGCATTGGGAATTGGATTTCAGAGTATATTCTTTTTGATAAACTCAATTTTGGTTATAGAAGGTATGGAGGGAGCTAAATTATCCCTAGCTATTATGAGCAAGCCATTTCCATTTCTTGTAGCCAATATATTTTTATTAACCTATTTATTTGGGAAGATAGGAACGTTAATTGCATTCCCTGTGAATCAGCTTATTTTAGTAATTCTGCTGCTATATAAGACTAGGAGATATCGAGAGGGTGATACAAATGGATGTTAGACCAAAGCCCTATTTCTCTTCTTCTGCATCATTAGAGTCAAAACAAATATGCATGGGTTTAGCTATATTAAGACCTCGGCAATGGATAAAGAATGGTTTTGTCTTTTTAGGTATTTTATTGCAACTAAGGTTTCCAAGTTGGAGCCAAATAATTCAAGTGATAATAGGAGCAATTTTGTTTTGCGGAATTAGTTCTACCATATATATTTTTAATGATTTAATCGATTTTGAAAAAGATCGAATACATCCAGAAAAGAAAAAGAGGCCAATTGCCTCAGGGCAGATTAGTAAGAAAGTCGCTATAAGTTTAATGGTAGTACTAGGGACTATAACACTCATTAGTGGGTACTTCTTCAATAGAAATTGTGGAATCATTTTAACTGTATATGTACTTGTCAACATCATGTATTCGTTGCAGTTAAAAGAATATATCTTTATTGATTTGTTTTGTATTTCAGTAGGCTTTACATTGCGTGTTTTACTAGGTTTTATTCTTTTAGGATTACCCATAACAGAGTATAAGTGTTTATGGTTCTTACTTTTTATTATGTTTTTTACACTGTTTATTGGATTAGGCAAACGTAAAAGTGAACTGATTATTTTATCAGCTCAGTCAAGCTCGCATAGGGGAAGTTTAAAGCAGTATTCTTTGGAGCTTATTAGTGAAGTGATGCCGATTTTAATAACTTGCACTTTAATAACATATATCATGTATACCATAGAAAGTAAAAACGTAATGATTGTTTTTTCAACCGTATTTTTACTTTACGGTATCTTAAGATATCAATATCTTTACAACAACATATATGCGCTTGGTAAACCTGAAAATATTATTTTTATAGATCGTCCTATGAGAATTTGCATTTTAGTCTGGGGATTTATTTATATTGGAGCTGCCATTGAGAGATTAATCGCTGGGGTGTAGGAGGAAACATATGAAAAAAAGTTGTAGCATAGTCATACCAACCAAGGACAAATTATCTAGACTAGCATTGACACTTAAATGTTTGGAGCCTCAAGTGACAGAAGATGTTCAAGTAATAGTTGTATTTGATGGATGTAAAGAGGAAACAATAGAAGGTTTTTCAAATCTCAATTTATCTTATGAGATAGATCCGATTATCAGCGAAAAAAATGTAGGTCGAGCAGCAGCGAGGAACTTAGGAATTGCTGAGGCTATAGGTGATGTTATTATATTTCTAGATGACGACCGACTTACAGAACGTGATTTTATTAATAAGCATCTATCGTATCATGAAGAAGAGCCTTGTGTTGTTTTAGGGGAAAGAATGGACCTTAAATATAGCGAAGAAGCTATTTTAGATTTGGCAGGAGAAGAGACAATCGAGAAGACATTAAGTGAGATTCAAAAAGGAGCACATAAGGAATTTTACTATAATATTAAAAAATGGTTTCTACGAAAGCCTAGACATGCGCTAAGATATATTGCTTTTATCACAGGAAATGTATCAATCGATACTTGCCTTATTAAACAGCTGGGAGGATTTGATGAGTCGTTTAAAGGCTGGGGCTATGAAGATACAGACTTAGGATATAGATTAGCCAAAGAGAATGTTAAATACATAGCTGATTACTCTATTATTTGTTATCACATGTTACATAGCCATGTACGAGGGCAAAAAAGTAATGAGGAACTTAAGAACCTCGATTACTTTAAAGCTAAATTTCCTAGAGACAAGACGCTACAAAAAGTTATTGGACTATATACTATAAAAGCAAGTTTGCGATTATAAGTAGGAGAAAGGAGTTTAGAATGGATCAAATAAAAGCAAGTGTTATTATTCCGACTCTGAATAAACTTTCTAGACTAAGATTAGTGCTTAAATCCTTAGAGCCGCAAATAACAGATGATATAGAAGTTATTATTGTGTTTGATGGATGTGATAAGGAAGTGATAAGTGCATTTCATGAACTAGAGTTTGCTTTTAAACCTATTGAGGTCATTTGTGAAATTAATATAGGTAGAGCAAGCGCAAGAAATAGAGGTATTGAAGTAGCTAAAGGGGAAATTATTATATTTTTAGATGATGATCGTATTACTGCACCTAATTACATCAAAAGTCATATAAGGCACCATGAAGTAGGCCATGTAGCTGTATTAGGTAAACGTAAAGAACTCTATTTAGCTGATAAGGAGATAGAGAATTATTATAATGACTTTGAGGCCTGTATAGGAAGATGTGAAGCTGAAGGTGACAACGATCAAGGCTATAGCATCTTTCCTCTGATAGCTCAGTTTGTTCCTTGGATTAATTTTTTTACTGGGAATGTATCAGTAAAAAAAGCAGATTTACTAAAGGCAGGGTGTTTCGATGAAGCCTTTAAACAATGGGGCCATGAAGATATGGATTTGGGAATCCGCATGGCATACAACAAGGTAAAAATCATGAGATGTGAGGATGCAGTTAATTATCATATGATGCATCCCAGCAATTTTGCTGATAAGAGGCAAGCTTCTATTAATAATATGAAATACCTAATGAAGAAACATAGAAAAAAGATAGATGTTCAAATGATCTTTACAGCAATTATGATTAAGCAAAAGTTATTCGGTATTTATGTACCCAAAAATCAACAAAACAAATATAAATTAAGAGGTGAAGAATAATGAATTTTTTAAAGAAATATTTATGGCTTATTAGTTTATGTATTGGTGGCTTTGGAACCTTATTCATTTGGTTTTGTCTTCCTAGGCAATCTCAAATAGATGAGTGGTGGTGGTTAGTAGTCAAATTTGCTGTGTTTGCTTTTGCAATAATAGGTATAAGTTTCTTCCCGAATAAATTACGAGCAAGTCATTTGCTATGCTGTTTGCCTTTTATTCCTTTCCTATGTTACATCATTCCTAGATTAAGCTTTAGTGGGATTTTTGGAACAATAGAAGATCCGGTTAAACAAGGAGAATTTTATACAGTACTGTATTTGCTATGTTATCCACTCATTATGATGTCTATAGCTTTTGCACATCGTATGGGAGGCGGAAAGCCAGGACAATCTATAAAGATTTGTTTAATAGGTATTACACTCATTTTCTCAGGTCTATTAGATTTGTGTTTTAATACGGCTAATGGACGCCCTCTAGCTGAATCATTAGATTATGCATACCATATTATTATTATTTTTGGTAGATCATTAACCTGGAAAGAAGGCTTTATATTTGCACTATGTCATATTCCATTAATTGTTTTATTTATTTGGTTACCATTAGATAAATGGTTTGAAAAGATAGGTTTAACTGAGAAGCGTACAGAGGAGAAGAATGAGTGGAGTATGTAGAGGTATTTGATTTTGATGGTACCATCTATAATGGGGATGCAACATTAGATTTTTATTTCTTTTGCTTAATGAGGCATCCACGGCTCATGAAATATGTACCAAGGCAGACGCTATCCGGGATTAAGTATTATTTAAAAAAAGAAGACATAGTTTATTTTAAATCTCAATTCTTATGTTTCTTAAAGGAAATTAATTTAAAAGAGGAAACAGAGATATTTTGGATTAGCTACTATAGAAAAATAAAGCATTGGTATAACATAAGAGAGAAGAATAGAGATATAATTATATCAGCTTCGCCAAGGTTTTTACTGGAACCTATATGTAAGGATTTAAAAGTAAAAGGGCTTATTGCTTCTGAAGTAAATGAAAAAACAGGAGAGCTAATAGGTCTTAATTGCAAAGGAGAAGAAAAGGTAAGACGATTTAAAGAGAGGTTTGGATATATGCCAATTAAGACGTTTTACTCCGATTCTTTATCAGATACGCCTATGGCAAGATTGGCGCAGCAAAGCTATCTAGTAAGAAAAGAAGAGATTAGACCTTGGAGATAAGATATTATAAAAAGCGGGCCCCACGTACTTATTTCAGTACGTGGGGTCCCTTTTGGTTATCTCTAATAAATAGAAATTTGTCGGTGACTTTACTGGCTATTTGGGCGGAACTGAGAGAGGGTGACTACCTGCCGTGGTTCCACTCCGCATTTTCAGTAGGCACTAAGCTCACTTTTTTGGATGAACGCCCACAAACTCGCTATGCTCAAACACGTGGGCTAAGCCCCATCCAAAACGTTCGCTAAGTGCCTACTAAAAATACTCCGAAGTCACCCCGTCAGGCAGCCACCCTCTCTCAGTTCTACCAGCAATAACGCGTAAAGCCACTCTCCTGCAGTGTTTTCAAGAAAAAAGAAAAATAGAAAAGAAAAATTGCTATCAAGTCTTTTCTGCACTTCTCGTTTAGGGTATTGAACGTTTAGGAGGTCAATAATGCTTATAAGGCCTCTAGCTTCCCTCTTTAGCTAGTTCTTGGTAAAAACAGACTTATGAGAAGCTTAATGCGTTATGTGTTTTTTAACTGTCGTTATGCCTTCTTTCCCTACAGTATCACTGTCCTAGAAGTTTATGATGTCAATAACGTTTGTGAAAATGAGGGGGAGGGCTGCCTGGAAGAGTGACTTGGGAGAATTTTTTAGAGGCACTTGGTGAATGTTTTGGATGGGTTTTAGCACGAGTGTCTGACCAGCGGGAGTTTTCGTGCGTTCATCCAAATAAGTGAGCCTAGTGCCTCTAAAAATTTGAACCGGAACTCTGGAAGGCAGCCCTCCCCCTCATTTTCTCACAGACGTAATTCTCATAAACGCCAAGGCAAATTTCTATTTGTTAAATCCTTGCCTAATATATTTTTTGATATAGTCATCATAGTAACCAACTAAAAGTGTTAATGCATAGTCAAAAATTAAAAAGGCAGGTTGGAGAAGTAGATAGATGAGTATAGAACTAGAAGTTGAATTAAGCCCCAAGGAAGCTAGGCGAGATAAAAGTTTAGCAAAAATAGCTTGTAAATCTATACCTAGTATTGCTTTGATTAAAAAGAAGGTTATCAAAAAGGCAATATTAAAAAATACTAGCTTAAGTACAATCTCTATAAAAGGCTTATTCATACGTTCAATGAAGCCTTTTATAATACCATAAATGCCAAAGAAAAGAATATAGAGAAAGCTAATATTAGGAGGCGCAAAAAGCAAGCTTCCAATGCTGGAGCAAACATATACAAGTATAGCAGTTTTAACGCCTTTTTCCATTAGTGCAATGGGAGGAATAAAGGAAAGAAGTGCTAAAAGGGTTAGGGTATTAGTAGGAATCAATCTTGTTAGATAAAGTAAAATAAGACTTATAGCCGTTAAAATACCACCAAAGGCAATAGAACTTGCTTTCATTAACGCTTCCTCCTCTTCGTTTGGTCTTTGCAGTTACAGTTATGGGTTACCTTAGTATACTTATCCATCATACCAAGAGAAATGATATTATGAAGAATGGCTTCATTTCTTTGAAGTGGCAATTTTTCTAAATGTTCTTTTACTGAAGAACCACAATTAAGTAAGGTAAAGCTGACACGGTCTTTGATTTTAGGGAAAAGTTCCTCAAAGCTTAAGTTTTCTTTATTATAGAGAAAGTCTAAAGGATTAAATTTATTTTTTTCCATATCCTTTTTTAGATCATCAACAGCATCGATAATATAAATCCATTTCCCTAGGCAATAGCCAAAATGAAAGAGGTGCTCACGGGTAGTGGCATTATCCTCCACAATTTCAAAAGGATAATCTTTAAAAATATGAGCTACGATCAAACTAAAAGGATCGGCAATCTCATCTATAGAAGAAAAACTTTTAGTTTCCTCTAACAAAGTAAGCTTGTTTAAATTGGTTTCGATGATGCTATAAATGTCATCCATAGAAGTAGGGAATTTATTTTTATAGGGTTTTAAGATAGTAGCTAACGTCTTACTTTTTAAACTGTGATCATCATGTTCATCATCTAAAAGTTTAAAATAAACCAATGCAACATTCATAGCAGCAGCATAGAAAAGAGGCTGGTTATCAAGTAAAACCGGCTTCTTTTTAATAGGATTAGTCATACAAACTTTAGGAGTAGGAAAGGTTTCTTTAGGACTTAAGCTATCTAAAAGCAGAGCCAAAAATGTCATATCATAGTTTAAAATCATTCGAGGCAGATTTCCAAAATGCTTTTTAATATGAAAGCATAAGCCGCAGTAGTAGCTTTTAAACTCTTCGTATTCTCTGATTTTAAGTTCATCTTTTAGTGGAGTGACATAACCAAACATAGTAAACTCCTTTTAAATACAACTAATTAAGTCGCCGCCCATACATTCACAGCAAGTATCGAGGCAGATTAAATCACAGCAGTCAAATTGGCAACAACAATCATCAAGGCAACAGCAGCAATCATTATGTCTGCGTCTTGGTCTATGATAATAATCATCACTATAAGGGTGATGACGGCTCATCAGAGCAGCTTTTGTTTCTGCATAAAGTGTTTCGTTTGGAGCAAGACTAATAGCTGTTTCTAAATGAGAAAGAGCAGAGTCAAACCAAGATTTTTTTAGGGCAATAAGACTGTATAAATAATGCCATTTAGCAGTTTTTTCAGTGAATGTATTAAGGTAACTTTCAGCAACCGAAAGGTTGTTAGCTGAGATAAGTGTTTGAATTTCTTCAAAGGTATGCAATGTGTATCACTCCTTTAATCGATTTATATATTACTAGTATAACAAAAGTAAGAGAAAATGATAGACTTTGTTTGTATGAAAAAAAGAATAGACCAACCATGTTATCATTTAAATATAACCATAAAAATAAAAGCCAAGGAAGCTTGCGGTGATATGTCTGCAGACTCCTTAGGCTTTATTTTTTATATGAAGTAATGTTTTTTATAAATGAGATAGTAAAATCTTAAGACCCATACCAATGAGAATCAGTCCACCAGCAAGTTCAGCTTTTGACTTGTACTTGCTACCGAATACGTTTCCTATTTTTACACCCAGAATAGATAAAGCAAAAGTGACAATACCGATGAAGGACACAGCAGGAATAATATTAACATTAAGAAAAGCAAAGGTTACACCTACTGCAAGGGCATCAATACTTGTGGCAATAGCTAAGACCGACATGGTTTTAAAGCTTAAAGAGACATCTTCTTCAGCTTCATCATCTTCTTTAGATAAAGCTTCTCTAATCATATTAATGCCGATGAAACCAAGAAGAAAAAAGGCAATCCAGTGATCAAAGGCAGTGATTTTATCTTCAAATCGAGTGCCTAAGCAATAACCGATGAGGGGCATTACAGCCTGAAAGATACCAAAGTAGAGTCCAATAATAATGGCATTTTTAAAGGACATTTTTTTCATGGATAAGCCTTTTGAGATAGCTACAGCAAACGCATCCATGGATAAACCTACTGCTAAAATAAATAATTCAAGTAAATTCATGATAAGCTCCTTTTACGCAATTCAATATTCATATAGTGTATGTGTTATAAAAATGATTCATACGTGTGAGGCCAATTGGCATGAGATTGAATTTTAACATTATTCTTTTTAAGAAGCAAGGTGATTATGCAAAAAATTATTTGATGAAGGTGCTAAATATTTAATGAAGTAGTTAAATAATTAAAAGAAAGTATAAAAATTTGAAAGAGTGGAAAGTAAGTATATAATATAAAAATAAACAAGGACCTATTAGAGAGGTGAGAGAATGTACAAGATACTCATTGTTGAGGATGACAAGGTGATTAGTGAAGAAGTAGCAAAACATTTGATGAAATGGGGGTATGAGGTTCATCAAACAAAAGATTTTACCCAGGTGACGGAGGAATTTATGGCTATAGAGCCTCACCTAGTGTTGATGGATATAGGTTTACCTTTTTTTAATGGATACTACTGGTGTACAGAGATAAGAAAAAAATCTAAGGTCCCCATTATCTTTTTGTCGTCTGCTAGTGATAGTATGAATATTGTTATGGCCATGAATATGGGGGCAGATGATTTTATAACGAAGCCATTTGAACTAGAAGTACTTGCAGCTAAACTACAAGCTATGCTTAGAAGAACCTATGATTTTATAGAAGAATGTACAGAGATAGAGCATAAAGGCGCTATTTTAAGTTTATCAGATGCCACACTTGTTGTAGGAAGTCATAAAATTAAACTAACAAAAAATGAATTTTTAATGCTTCAAATTTTATTTGAAAATAAGGGGAAGGTTGTATCTCGGGAAGAGATTATGAAAAAGCTTTGGGATACAGATTATTTCATAGATGATAATACTTTAACTGTGAATATGGGGAGAGTACGTAAAAAATTAGAAGAAGCAGGTTTAGTAGATTTTATTACCACTAAAAAGGGAATGGGATATATTTTGGAGAATGAATAATGAAGACGAAGAATGAAGACGAAGAATGAAAGATAGAAGATAAAAGATAGAAGATAAAAAATAAAAGATAAGAGATAAGAAATAAGAGATAAGAGATAAGAGATAAGAGATAAAACATAAAAAACAAAAAACAAAATATGACGAGTAAACAGTGAACGATCAAGCATATAAAATAAAGAATAAAAATTAAAAGGGAAGAGATAGGGAAGGAGAAGAGCTTAGATGGAGAAAAAGAGTGTGGGAGCCTTAGCTTTCTTATGGTTAAAGGACCATAGGAAGAGTATAGTTCTTTATTTAGTACTGATGTTTCTTTACTGCGTAGTAGCAGCTTTATCTAAGATTCCTATGGGGCCTATTATATATAGTACCTATGTATTTGGATTTATAGGTATAGTTATTTGCTTGTGGGATTATCAAAAATACGTTAAAAAATATCATACTTTATTAAATGTCTATGAAAATAGAGGGATTTCATTAGAACAGCTACCTATGTCAAAGAATCTTATTGAGGAAACGTATCAAGAGATTTTAAAGGCGCTTTATGATAATCAACAAGCAGCAAAAATGCAATTAGGTGAGCAAAAGACTGAGATGTCAGACTACTATACCTTGTGGGCACATCAGATTAAAACACCTATTGCAGCTATGAAGCTTTTACTGGAACAAAAGGAAGAACAAAATGGTTATATGTTAGAAACAGAGCTTTTTAAAATAGAACAATATGTGGAAATGGTGCTGCAGTATTTAAGGCTAGAGAGTATTTCATCAGATTTGGTCCTAAAACCCTATTCCCTTCAAGATATCGTAAGACAAGCCGTGAAGAAGTATGCTATGAGTTTTATTGGGAAGAAGCTAACACTTCAGTTAGAGCCTTTTGAGGAAACCGTATTAACAGATGAGAAGTGGATTAGTTTTGTAATCGAGCAAATTTTATCAAATAGCTTAAAGTATACACAAACAGGAAGTATTACTATTTCAGTAGAAGATACGGAAGAAGAAACAAAACTTATGATTAAGGATACTGGTATTGGCATTAGTCCAGAAGACTTGCCTAGAATCTGCGATAGAGGTTTTACAGGGTATAACGGTAGAATGGATAAGAAGTCAACGGGTATAGGCTTATACCTTTGCAAGCAGGTGACAACTAGACTTTCACATCACTTAGAAATAACCTCAGTGGTTGGAAAGGGAACAATAGTTACTTTGGGCTTTCGTAAAAATAAAAAAATATAGAACCTACAAAAATGTCATGTTTGAAAAAGAAATATAAGCCTTTAGGATAAAAATGATTTATCACTTGCTTGTGATATGATTCACCTCTATTAATTATATATCTCACAGAGTTTCTTTGCACTTGTTACTAAAGGTTGCCAAATGGGTATGCTTCATCTACAACTGCTCAAGTCCCCTATTTTGCATAATCTTGATTTGTTTCTAAATATCTAAGGATTATGACCATCTTTATTATACTTATAGTAATCAAAGAATAGGTAAGTCCCCACCATATGAATACATTAAAAATCAGGAAAAAAGGTTCTACATTTCCCGTTAATAAAAATCAATTTTTGCTTACCGGCATTTAATATAACAATGCTTCCAATTGGTAATAATTTTTCCATTTTCACTCCTCCATCACTTTATATGAACTCTACCATTTCCTAAATCACGTCATTTTACAACTAGTGCGTCTAGCACAGGTTGTAGTATACCTTATTATTTTTCTTTTTTTCGTACCAAAAATATTTTTAGACGTCTGAATAGCCGTTTTATAACATTATAAAGGTAAGTGCCTAATAATCTGGCGGATTGATTAAGGTTTTCATACTATCCATAATTATAGTAATGAAAGACAGCCAGCGATTTACTTAAGAGCTATTCTATTTTTTTTAGTGGTTTTTGAATCTGTTCGTATTCTTAGTAAAACCTGTAGTAGAAAAAATGATAGAATCAAAGTTTTCTCAGTAGAGGGTGAAGGATAACAAGTATCTTTATAATACTATAAAATGGTTACTCAGACATCTAAAAGTGTATTTGGTATTGAAAATAATGAATGACAAAAAAATGTATTATATTAGATATGTAAAGTTAGTATAATTAGGATATTTAAAATGTGGAGGAAGGAGAGAAAGGGTGAAGTTTCTAATTAACATTGAAAATACAAAAGAAATGTTGAATACTATGGATGAGATTGCATTAGTGATGCAAAGCTGTAAAGAAGGTATAGATAATATTAATTTAGGAAATGATGACACGTTCGTAGACTTAAGACAAATGCTTCAAAAAGAGAGCAATAATGTGGAGCTTGAAATAAGTAACTTATTTGTGTTGCAAGGAGCTTTACAACAAAGTATAGAGCTGTATTTACAAACAGAAAATAAGCTCATTAATGGTAATGAACAGAAACAAGAGTCAGATACTATTACGAATATTGTAGGGGGGATTTCGTCTAATTTAAAACAGGATTTTATTTTTAGTGCCATTCAATCAAGTGGTGGCTTAGTTTCACGATTTGGAGGGCTTATTAATGTAGGGACAGCCATAGCAAAAAATGGGGGAGAAAATGGGTTTGTTATAGTTAATCCTAATGTCTTGAATACTACTTCAAAGATGATTAAGGCTGGAAATTGGATGTCAACAGGTGCAAAATATGGCTTGCCTGTGTTAGGAGGCATTCTAGATTTTACTTCACAGGTTAAGCAAGGGGAAGATACAACTCATGCTGTAGTGAAGTCTACAGTACATACTGTGAATGGGGTATTGATAGGTATGGCAATTGGGTCTGTTATTCCAGGAGCGGGTACAGTAGTTGGAGCTGTGGCAGGATTAGTAATAGGAACGGTAGTTACTTATGCAGTTAATGCAGGGTTTGATTATGTTTATGATAACTACATTAAAGAGGCTGTCACAGATGTTGTTTCAAATGTAGCCAATGGAATAGGAGATGCAGTTGATGGCATTTTTAATAGTTTAGGCACAGTATTTGGTTAAAGAAAATATTGAGTAATTAACGATAAGGAGAATAAAATGGAACAGATATTACCAATTGGAAGTATTGTAAGGTTAAATAATGGTAATCAGAAGTTAATGATTATTAATCGTGCACCACTATATAATAATGAAGGAAGTATAGGATATTTCGAATATTCAGGATGCCTTTATCCTAATGGGCAAACTAATCAAAATGTGTTTTTCTTTAATGAAGAAAATATTGCTGAAGTTTTATTTATGGGATATAGTGATGAGGATGAAGAAAAGTTCTGCACCATGTTTAAAGAGGAAATAGATAAAGGTAATTACCCAAGACTAAAGTTACAAATAGAGGGAAGATAAGATTATGGATATGAAGAGACATAGGTACATATATATGGGTCTATATAATAGTAAAAGAGTATTTTATAGTGAAGCAAAAGAAGAACTTTATGTGGGGAAAAATACTTATAATGGCTCTTTTGGGCAGGCATCTATTTTTGCGGTAGTTAGTATCATTTTATATGTTATTGGTAGGGGAATTGTATTAAAATCTTTGAACTTCCCAATAATGTTATATGTTATAATATCTGCCATAATTGGAGTAGTGTTAGCAATCATATGTTCAAAGCGAGTAGATAATGTCAATGAAGAGTTTTTCTCTAATTGTGAGCCTTTTTTAGTGTCGGATAAAAGTGATTGGGAGAAGTTACTGAAGCAAGCTAGAAATGTTACAGTAGGATATATTTATTTAAGAGTTATTCTACTTTTTTTAGTGGTTTTTGAACCTATTCTTATTCAAAAGGTAAACGATCCCATACTTTTTATAACCTATTTCATCATATGGTTTGCCTTTACCTATATGTTGATTCAATTTAACTTAAGCAAGAGAATAAGGGTTGTTAGTAAATTGAAGAAAGATATTAAAGAATGATATGACTGGAGTTTATTAATGATCTTTACAAGAATCAATGCAAGGTGCATATGTAATTAGGGAGACAGCAAGTAGAAATGATAGATTATTATACTTTTTAAGTACATCAAACCCAAATGCCTATTGCGGCTATGAAGCTTTTACTATATTCCATTCTCCGATAGGATGAAGGTTACAAAAATGTCATGTTTGAAAAAAGAAATGTAAGCCAAAGAAATGGCAGAGCATTTCTTTTTTTTCTATACTAAAAGAGTAAGTGAGATATCATAATACTTACTATTACAACCATTACATGAGCATAGTATGACTGCATCTAAGCACTTCTAATGATTAGCAGCGCAGCTATAATAACTTTTGAAGTGAGAGCTCAGTAATCATTAATCAAGTAAGAAGGGGAGAGACAACCATGTCATTGTTAGAAGTTAAAAATTTAAATAAAGTATATACTACTAGGTTTGGAGGCACACAGGTTCAGGCTTTAGATAATGTAAGCTTTTCTGTAGAAAAAGGTGAATATGTAGCCATTATGGGTGAATCAGGTTCAGGGAAGACGACTTTACTCAATTTACTTGCATCTTTAGATGCACCTACTAGAGGTGAGATTTTATTAGAGGGCAAATCCTTTGCTACCATTAAGCCTAGTGCTAGATGTGCTTTTCGTAGAGATCATTTAGGTTTTGTATTTCAAGACTTTAATTTATTAGATACTTTTTCAATTAAAGATAATATTATACTGCCTCTTGTCTTGCAGGGGGAAAAGTATGAAGTAATGGGAGAGAGGCTGGAAGCATTAGCTAAACAGTTAAGGATTGAAGAAATCCTCCCTAAGTTTCCTTATGAAGTTTCAGGAGGACAAAAACAAAGAGCAGCAGTTGCTAGAGCTCTCATTACACAGCCTAAAATTATTTTGGCAGATGAGCCTACAGGAGCACTGGATTCTAAAGCTTCTAATCAGCTTTTAGACTTGTTTGGTGAGATTAATAAAGAAGGACAAACTATTGTTATGGTGACACATAGCACTAGAGCTGCAAGCCATGCAAGTCGTGTACTTTTTATTAAGGATGGGAATCTCTTTAATCAGATTTATAGAGGAGAAATGAACGATAAGGAAATGTATAGGCACATTTCGAATACTTTAACAGTTTTACAAGCAGGAGGCGGTGACAATGAATAAAGCTGTCCTTTTACCAAAGCTAAGCCTTAATGGTATTAAGAAGAATAGTTCGGTTTATGTACCTTACATGCTGATTACTACTTTTTCAGTCTTTGTATTTTTTATTTTTAGTGCCATCTGTGATAATAAAATACTGTATGATTTACCTTATGCAGGCTATGTAATGGTTCTGATGCAAATTGGCCGTGTGCTTCTAGGGATTATTTTAGCACCTATTCTTTTTTCTACTCATGAATTTCTAGTGAAACAAAGGAAAAATGAACTGGGGCTTTATAACGTATTAGGTTTAGATCAAAAGTATATAGGTGTCATTATGTGCCTTGAAAGTATATTTATTTATCTAGTAACCACAGGTCTAGGTATACTGGTAGCAACTGTTTTTTCTAAACTGATTTATTTACTCCTTTTAAATGTTTCAGGACTTCCGGTAGATACTGAGTTTGTGGGTAGTTTCAAAAGCTATGAGTACACCATTGTTTATTTTGGTGTGATTAGTTTAGTTAACTTAGGAGTTAGCTTATGGCAAGTCTTTATTACTAAACCTATCGAACTTCTTAAGAGCAATAAAAAAGGAGAAAAAGAAGTAAGGTTTTTAGGCTTTAGGGCAGTTATGGGATTCCTTATTTTGGCCACAGGATATTATATAGCACTGATTACAGAGTTAGATAGTATGATATTTGTCAACTTTTTCTTAGCAGTAATGCTGGTTATTTGGGGGACCAGATCTATTTTTAAAACAGGTACCATTGCTATTTTAAGATGGATGAAAAGCAAACCTAACATTTATTATAAAAAGAAGAATTTTGTTACCATATCAGGCATGCTTTACCGTATGAAAAGAAATGCACAAGGCCTAGCAAATATTTGTATTTTTAGTACCATGATTATTATTACTTTAATTTGTACGTTAACGGTTTTAACAGGAGAAGAAGGAGCTGTACGTTTTAATTATCCTATGGACGCCGAGTATCATTTTAATGTAGATGAGTTTGATACATTAGAAAAGCAAGAAGCTTTTAAGGCAAAGGTGGAAGAAATAGCCAAAGCTGCTTCTTCAAAAATAACAGATTATAAAGAGTTTACGTTTCAAAAGGTAAAAGGTTATAAGCAAGATAATGCTTTTCTTAATGTGGATTTACATGGTGGAAGTAGGGAAGATACTTTTGCACTGCGTTTTATGACCCTATCAGATTATAACCGTATAGAAAATAAACAAGAAACTTTAGCAGAGAATGAAGTTCTCATTTTTAGCAAAAGTGAAGATTTTGCTAGTAATGAAGTGATTTTGGAGGATGAGACCTTTAAAGTAAAAGAAGAACTTAAGTCATTTACCATTGAAGCCAAAGAAGAAAGAAATATGGTGGATGAAACTTACTATATTATTTTAAAGGATAAGGAATCAATAGACACTCTAGCAGCTAAGTTTAGCGCATCACCAAAAGAAGATGAATTATACAATATTCATTTTAATATAGAAGCGGCAGAAGTGAATAAGGATTTATTGATTGAAAATCTAAATACCTATATAGATACAGCTTATGGACATCGTTCATCAGGTTATGTAGGACAATGGAGAAAAGAAACAAGGTCTATGAATGGTGGTTTCATTTTCTTAGGGATTTTCTTTGGTATTGTTTTCAGTGTTTGCCTTGTGCAAATGATGTATTATAAACAAATATCAGAGGGCTTTGAGGATAAAAAGAGTTTTGAAATTTTGCAGCAAGTAGGGATGAGTGATGAGGAGGTAAAAGCAACAATTAAAAGGCAAATTCTCATTGTATTCTTCTTACCTCTTATTTTTGCTATTATTCATATGGCTTTTGGCTTACAAGTCGTGAAAAATTTATTAGGTGTACTCAACTTATACAATGATGCATTAATTTATGCGTGCAGTGGTGTAGTCATTGTTGCATTTACCCTACTTTATGTAATTAGTTATCTGTTTACAGCGAAAGCTTATTATAAAATTGTAAAACGTATGAATTAAAAAGACATATTGTATAACTAAAAACATATGCTATAATCATATTATCAAAGGCGATATATCAGGAGATATATTGCCTTTTTTTGGTATATAGGCTATCCGTAATTCATATATATTTTTCATATTGTATATTTTATAGATATATCAATTGATGAAAGTAAAAACTAGCTTCTAATTTATACAGAGGCTAGTCTTACTGAAAGAAAAGACAATGGGAGTAGGGGATGAACAACATGATACTAAAAGAGAACGAATGGAATACGATGAATAACATTTTATTAGATATGTACGAAATAAGGGATATTAATGAACTAACTGATAGATTGTTAAAGACGTTTCGCATGTTGATACCCTATACGCAAGGTTATTATCTTATTTTTAATAAGGAAGGGAAAATAGATGTTAAGCAATCTAGTTTTATCTTTAGCGATGATAATAGTGTAGATGAATACCTTAAGCACTACTATCATGTGGACTACCTGAAATATGTATCTGACTTTACCAAAAAGACAGTAACTTATAGAGATACAGACATACTAGATGAAGATATAAGAAAGAAAACAGAGTTTTATAGGGATTTCTTAAGGCCTAAAAATATTCCCTATGGCTGTGGCATTATTTTATTAAAAGAAGAAAAAATAATAGGCATTATTAATCTGTTTAGAAGCAGTGAGTTGGGAGATTTTTCAGATAAAGATTTATATATCCTAGATACTTTAAAGCTTCACCTTAGGAATATTCAATATCATTTATGCGCTAAGGAGATAGAAGGAAAGGAAAGTAAACTAGATTCAGTCTGCAAGCAATATGATCTTTCAGAGCGAGAAGGAGAGGTTGTGCAATTGGTTAATGACGGGTGCTCTAATAGCGAGATTGGTGAAAAGCTGTCTATTAGCATTTCTACGGTAAAGAAGCATTTTTATAATATTTATAATAAGACTGGTGTTAAAAATCGAACGCAGCTTTTGGTATTATTAAAGTAAACTAAAATGGATAGAAATAGAACTTAAGTAGTAGAGAGATAACTTAAGTTCTATTTTTTTCGTTTAAAATCATGCTGAAGGCTAATTGAGAAGACGAAGAGAAGGGACTAAGATATTAATTAATAAAGGAATACAAGAAAACAAGATGCAAGGGCGCATTTATTTTTATAAAGCGCCCTTGCATTTTTTATTTGTAACTATTTAGTCAGGGCAAAGTGTAGAGTGAAAGATACTTGGATGCAAAAGACTGAACAGTTATGAGTTAATTAATTATTAATGTAAGGATGAAAGGTGGTAAGTGCTATGAAAAAGATTTGGAGTAAGACATTAAAACCAGGAGAAAAATGGTCAGGCAATATTGGAAGAGGTAAATACATTCACTTTAAAGCATTAGGAAAAGATGCCAATGTATCTTTATTACTTTATAACATGAGGGATACTTCAGAACGTTACAATATGCCAGATACTTTGAAGGCTCAGTATACTGCCCACTTAACAAAAGGAAATGTACTTATGAGCGATAATGGTAGAGTTTTTGCTAGTATCGTAGAAGATAGCCTGGGATGGCATGATACGATTTCAGGCTATACAACAAGAATGATGACAGATGAAAAGTATGGAAAGACCACTTATCAAGATTTAAGAAATGATTGGCTTAGAAGTGGAGAAGAAAACTTTGCAGTAGAGCTAGTCAGAAATAATATGGGGCCTAGAGATTTAGTACCATGTGTCAATCTTTTCTCAAAGGTTTATGTAGAAGAAGATGGCAGCATGCATTATGAAGCAGGTCACTGCACCGAAGGCGCTACTGTTACCTTAAGAACAGAGATGGATATGATTATTATTCTTTCAAATACACCTAATCCACTTAATCCAAGTGAGACTTATCCAAGTGTTCCAGTTACTGTTGAAGTTTATGATGCGCCACCTGTAGATTTAACGGATGAATGTGTGAATCATAGACCAGAAAACTATAGAGCATTTGAAAACACTTGGGATTACTATAACTTACTTGGCCTATAAATGAGATAACAAATGATGGTGGAGAAAAAAGCCTGTTAGGTGAATGAAAAATAGGAGGGAATGAATATGTACGGATTTATTAAAAAAGAAAGTGACTTAAAAATAGAAGATGCTATTTATGATGAGGTAGTAGATGCAGGTGATGGTTGGATGCATGAGCTTCTTCCAGGGCAAACTTTTCGTATTTTAGATATGGAAGGTAATCAAGCAGTGGATACAACCTTTTATGATATGACGAATCCAGAAGATCATTATGGAGCAGTAACAACCATTGTCATGCAACAAAACATTTATTTAACGACAGGGAGCATTCTTAGAACGGAATCAGGAAAACCCCTACTTGAGATCACAGCCGATCTTACAGGGCGCCATGATACCTTAGGTGGTGCGTGTTCTTCTCAAAGTAATACGGTGAGATATGCTAGAGAAAAAATTGACATGCATAACTGCAGAGATAGCTTTATGCTTCAACTAGCAAAAAGCGATAGTGGTATTCAAAAGCGTGATTTAGCACCTAATATTAACTTCTTTATGAACGTACCGGTTACCAAAGAAGGTGGATTAAAATTTGATGATGGTGTATCTGCGCCAGGTAAATATGTAGAGATGAAAGCATTAGAACATACCATGGTACTCATTAGTAACTGTCCACAGCTTAACAATCCATGTAATGCATACAATCCTACACCTGTAAGATTACTTATTTGGGATACAAAATAAATGTGAAGGAGGGGAAGTGTCTATGTTTAAAAAAGTTTTGATTGCTAACCGAGGAGCTATTGCTGTAAGGATAGAGAGAACATTAAAGAAAATGGGAATTTCAAGCGTAGCTGTTTATTCTAAGGCTGACCAAGATAGCCTTCATGTAGAATATGCAGATGAAGCTATTTTGCTAGGAGAAGGCACAGCTAAAGAAACCTATCTGGACATGGATAAAATTTTAAGCATTGCCGTAGAGACTAAAGCAGAAGCAATCCATCCGGGCTATGGTTTCTTAAGTGAAAATACAGAGTTTGCAAGAGCCTGTGAAGAAAAAGGCATTAAATTTATTGGACCTACCCCTGAGCAGATTGAGTTATTTGGACTCAAGCATTCTGCTAGAGCCCTTGCAAAAAAAGCAGGTGTACCTTTACTTCCAGGAACAGAGCTTTTAAGCAGCGTAGAGGAAGCGGTTAAAGAAGCTAAAAAGATTGGCTATCCTATTATTTTAAAAAGTACAGCTGGTGGTGGTGGTATTGGTATGCGCATTTGCTATTCCTTTAAAGAGCTAAAAGAAGCTTATGAAGGCGTATGTTATTTAGCAGCAGCTAACTTTAATAATGCAGGTGTTTTCTTAGAAAAATATATTGAAAAATCAAGACACGTGGAAGTACAAATCTTTGGTAATGCCTATGGTGAAGCTGTAGCACTTGGCGAACGTGATTGCTCTGTACAAAGAAGAAATCAAAAAGTAGTAGAAGAAAGTCCAGCTCCAAACTTACCAGAAAAAGTGAGGGCAGCAATGTATAAAGCAGCCGAGGATTTAGCTAAAGAAGCATCCTATCAAAGTGCAGGAACCGTGGAATTTTTATACGATGAGGCAGAAGAAAAATTCTATTTTCTCGAAGTGAATACAAGGCTTCAAGTAGAGCATGGGATTACAGAAGAGGTACTTGGCTTAGACCTTGTTTCTTGGATGATTAAAGAAGCAGCTGGTGAGCTTAAAGGTATGAAAGAACAGCTTAAAAAACCAGATGGTCATGCTATTGAAGTACGTGTCTATGCAGAAGATTGTTTAAATGGTTTTAGACCAAGTTCAGGAAAGATAGACGAAGTTTATTTTGACCCTATTTGTAGAGTGGAAAGCTGGATTAGAAAAGGCATTGAAGTTACTTCTTTATATGACCCAATGCTTGCTAAGTTAATTGTACATGGTAAAGACAGAGCAGATGCCATTTGGAAAATGAATCAAGTATTAAAAAATTCTAGAGTATATGGTATTACTACGAACCTTCAGTACTTAAAAGCACTTTTAAAAACAGAAGGTTATGAGAAAGGCTTACTTTTCACAGGCATGCTAAAAGAATTCTTACCTAGTGAAAAAGCAATAGAAGTACTTGATGGAGGGGTGCAAACCACTGTTCAAGATTATCCAGGTATGATTGGTTATTGGTCAGTAGGCGTTCCACCTTGTGGGCCTATGGATAGTTACAACTTCCGCTTAGGCAATAGTTTATTAGGTAATGCTGAAGGTGACACGGGGTTGGAGCTTACTTTAAGAGGAGGTAGCTATAAATTTAGAGCAGCCATAAGCTTTTGTATTACCGGAGCCGATATGCAGCCAACCTTAGATGGTGTACCTATTGGGATGTATCAAGTCATTCATGCCATGCCTAATCAAATTCTTAAGTTTAAAGACTGTAAAGTAGGGATGAGAACCTATTTACTTGTAGCCGGTGGTTTTGATATGCCAAAGATTATGGGCAGTAGCTCTACTTTTATAGATGGTAAATTTGGTGGACATGGCGGAAGGACTTTAAGAACAGGGGATGTGCTAAGGGTTACAGAGAATTGTTTAATCGATTCTATAGAATCTGTGCCTGATAAGTATAAACCCATCCTTACAAATGAATGGACAATTGGTGTAATTCCAGGACCGCAGCCAACAGAGGAATATTTAAAACCAGAGTATCTAGAGACGCTGACTAACTCAGAATATGAAGTCAACTTTAATAGCGCCAGAACAGGTATCCGATTAAATGGTCCTATTCCAGAATGGGTACGTGAAGATGGGGGAGAAGCAGGGCTTCATCCATCCAATATTCATGACAATGCTTATGCCATAGGAACTCTTGACCTTACAGGTGATCAGCCTATTTTACTTGGACCTGATGGACCAAGCCTTGGAGGCTTTGTATGTGCTGTAACAACAGCTAAAGGTGAGCTTTGGAAAATAGGACAGCTTCATCCAGGAGATAAGGTTCGTTTCCAACTTCTTTCTCTAGAAGAAGCAGAACTGATTAGAAAAACAGAAGATGCCAATATTAAGTTTAGAAACGCTATTCCTAAATTACCTAAGCCTAATAAAAAGCTGACACCACAGTACGCTATATTAGCTAGAGGGTTCGCAGCAGATACAGCTATTATGATTCGTTTAGCTGGAGAAGAAAACATACTTGTAGAATACGGAAAAATGGAGCTTAATATAGAACTTCGTTTTAGAGTACATATTTTAATGCAAGAACTAGAAAAGGTAGGACTTCCTATTATTGATTTAACACCAGGTATTCGCTCACTTCAAATTCACTTTGATCCAGATAAGATTGCCATTAAAGACTTAGTAGATAAGGTAATAAAAATTAATGAGGCTCTTCCACCCTTAACAGATGTTACTGTGCCTTCTAGAATTATTAAATTACCTCTTTCATGGGATGATCCGCAAACTAAAATTGCTGCTGAGCGTTATCAGCAAACAGTAAGGCCTAATGCACCTTGGTGTCCAAGTAATCCAGAGTTTATAAGAAGAATTAATGGTTTAGACAGCATAGAGGATGTAAGTCGTATTGTCTTTGAAGCCAATTATTTAGTATTGGGACTTGGGGATGTCTACCTAGGAGCACCAGTAGCTACGCCAGTTGATCCAAGACATAGGATGGTTACTACTAAATATAATCCTGCAAGACCATGGACCCCAGAAAATGCCGTAGGTATTGGTGGTGCTTACCTTTGCGTTTATGGTATGGAAGGCCCTGGTGGCTATCAATTTGTAGGAAGAACCGTACAAATGTGGAACGCTCTTAGAGAAACAGATAACTTTAAAAAAGGAAAACCTTGGTTACTTAATTTCTTTGATCAACTTAAGTTTTATCCCGTATCAGCAGAAGAAATATTACAATACAGAGAAGATTTCTTAAGAGGAAAATTCAAAGTAGAAATAGAAGAAACTACTTTTAACCTTGGAGAGTACAAAAAATTCTTAGAGGAGATTAAAGAAAGTAGTAAGGCATTTAAAGATCATCAAGAAGCTTCCTTTGAAGCAGAAAGGCAGCGCTGGAAAGAACAAGGCTTAGATGAATTTGTTTCTGAGCATCATGAAGCAACAGCTATTGTGGAAGAGGACCTTACAGAAGGCTGTGAAGCAGTAAGAACGAATATTCCAGGAAGCGTATGGAAAGTGCTTGTACAAGAAGGAGAAGAGGTAAAAGAGGGACAGGAGCTTATGATTCTTGAAAGTATGAAAATGGAATTCCCTATTACTTCAGAGTTTACAGGCCAGGCTCAAAAGCTTTATCTAAGTCCTGGTGATCAAGTAAGTGCAGGCCAGTTAGCTGTATCAATTAAAGTAAAGGAGTAGTGAGATGAATTATTTTCCTTTAAAACTAACAATAACTTGGATAAAAGAAAGCTATAAAAATGAGGAATTAACGCCTTTAGCATTAGCAGAAGAAATCGTTAAAAGAGCAGAGGCTAATAAGGGAAAAAATATTTGGATTGTGCCACCTTCACTTGCTATGATGAAAGACTATATTGAGGCATTAGAAGATAAGAAGCAAAGCGACTATCCACTATGGGGTATCCCTTTTGCCATTAAAGACAATATTGATTTAGCAGGTGTTCAAACAACAGCAGCTTGTGAGTCTTATGGTTATCTTCCAAAAGAAAGCGCTACTGTAGTACAAAAGCTAATTGATGCAGGAGCAATTCCGGTAGGTAAAACTAACTTAGATCAGTTTGCAACAGGCCTTGTAGGGACTAGAAGTCCTTATGGAGAAGTACATAATGCATTAAATCCAGAGCTTATTAGTGGAGGCTCTAGCTCAGGCTCAGCAGTAGCAGTAGCCTTAGGGATGGCAGCTTTTTCACTGGGAACAGACACAGCAGGTTCAGGAAGAGTGCCAGCAGCCCTTAATGGTTTAGTAGGTTATAAGCCTTCACTAGGAGCATGGTCAACTAAAGGTGTTGTACCTGCTTGTGCTAGCCTAGATTGCATTAATGTATTTGCCAATTCTCTTGAAGATGCAGAACTAGTTAATGGAGTAGCTAGAGGCTTTGACGAAGCATGTGCATGGTCTAGAGTATACGACATGCCTTTTAAACAGCTACCTAAAAAAATATGCCTAGCTAAAAATGGTGTTAGCTTTTATGGTCCCTTTAAAGCAGTTTATGAAAAAAAATGGGAAGAAGCAGTCAGTAGAATTAAAGATTTAGGCATAACAGTTGAGTACATTGACTACACCATGTTCCAAAAAGCAGCATCTATTTTATACGATGGACCATGGGTAGCAGAAAGATGGAAAGATCTTGGAGAATTTGTAGACAGCCACTTAGAAGCAATCTTCCCAGTTACTAAGACCATACTCAAATCTGGTAGTAAACCAGAGCATACAGCAGAAAGCTTATTTAGTGCCATTCATGAATTACAGGACTATCGTATGAAAACTAAAAGGTTACTTAAAGATGCGGTTTTAATAATGCCAACAGCAGGTGGTACGTTTACTAGAGAAGAGGTAAGAAATAATCCAATTGCAACCAATAGCCAGATGGGGCTTTACACTAATCATTGTAATCTCCTGGATCTTTGTGCTATTTCAATCCCAACTAAGATGAAAGAGACAAATTTACCATTTGGTATTACCATTTTTGGCTTAGCAGATTCAGAAGGTCTGATACTAGGTGCAGCAAAAACTTTCCTAGAAGCAGAGCCAATGAAAGTAGCAGTTTGTGGTTTACACAAAAAAGGCTATCCATTAGAAAGTCAGCTAGTAGAATTAGGAGCGCATTATTTAGAAAGCACACAGACTGCTGCTTTTTATAAGCTCTACTCACTAGATACAAGACCAATCAAACCAGGAATGTGCCATGTGGGTGAGGGAGGAAAAGCTATTGAAGTAGATTTATATGATATTCCTATTGCTAAATTTGGGGCTTTCATGCAAAACGTTAGTGAACCTTTAACCATGGGAACCGTCACTCTAAAAGACAATGAAAAGGTAGTTGGTTTTCTTTGTGAAGACTATGCCACCAGGACTGCAAAGGATATTACCGAAAAAGGAAAATTTACACTTACTAAGTGAGTGATGCGATAGAGGTTAACTGAAACAACAATAAGTAAGTCAAATAATAGGAAGGGTGAATGAGACTATGAAAATGATTAAAGCAATTGTTAGACCGGAAAAGGTAGAAGACGTATTAGATGCCTTAATGCAAAAAGGCTACTTAGCTGCAACAAGAATGAATGTGCTAGGAAGAGGTAAACAAAAAGGCTTAAAGGTAGGAGATACCTACTATGATGAGATTCCAAAAGAGATGATTATGATTGTGGTAGAAGATCAAGATGAAGCTAAAGTAGAAAAAATCATAGCAGATGCAGCAAGAACACCAAATGGCGGAACCTATGGAGATGGTAAGATTTTTGTAATGGAAGTAGAGAAGGCCGTTACAATCAGTAGTGGAAAAGAAGAGCTATAGGAGGTAAGGCAAATGAAAGAAGTCATGATTATTTTACGTCCTAAAATGTACTTTAAAACGAAAAAAGCATTGGTTGAAGCCGGCTTTCATTCAATGACTGTTAAAGAGATTATCGGAAGGGGTAAAAAACCAATTCAATATGACATGGACCAGGAGAATGGACCAATTAAGCATCGTTTAGTGGCTAAGAGGCTTATCGAGATGTATGTAAGAGATTCAGACGTTGATTTTCTTATAGAAACAGTTGTTAAGATCAACCAAACCAATCATGCAGGAGACGGCAAGATTTTTGTACTACCAGTTAAAGAAGCTATCCGCATTAGAACCAATGAAAAAGGCAACGAAGCTGTTATCTAATGCTAGGCAACTGATAAAGTGGATAATAAGTGATTTCAAAGGGAGGATTTATCCTTTTAAAGCTATCATTTATTCCTATTTATTCGCATTTATTTTTAGCTTCTTTACTACAATCATACGCTTATTTGGACTAAACAGAAATGGTATAAACAGAAATAGTATAAAGAGAAACAATCTGAATAGAAACAGTTTAATAGATTACATTACTTTTATCCCAAGGCCATGGTGATATATAAAAATCAGTAAGCTAAACATTTAGTTGCTAGAGAAAAAAGTATAATTTATTTCTATATAAAATGCATTGGTAAAAGAGAGGTAGGGAAGGGAATAACGAAAAGTCATTTACAAGAATAAGGAGGACAAATTTATGAGAAGAAAATTAATGAGTTTAATAGCAGCAATAACAATAATGGGGACGATGTTTACTATGACAGGATGTAATAATCTAGGTCAAGCAACTAGTAATGACGCAAGTAGTACATCAGATGCTTCAGAGACTTCTAGTGCTGGACAAAAGGGAACTAAAGAAAATCCATTTATTCTAGGTGTAAGTCCTATGTCAGGTTGGTATGGCTGGTATGGCATAGAAGGAACAGGCATTTTTGAAAAGAATGGGGTATCTGTAGAAATTAAATATTTCCCAGTATATAGTGATTCACTTACAGCTTTCTATTCTAATCAAGTAGATGGTATTTGCATTGCCGCTTCTGATGCAGTAGCGCCACTTAATGAAGGTGTTGATTTTAAAATTGTTCTAGTAAATGATAACTCTTCTGGCGCAGATGGCCTTGTTGTTCATGATGGCATTAGTAGTGTTCAAGATTTAAAAGATAAAACAGTTGCCACAGAGATTGGTACCTTAGAGCATATGTTCTTCCTAAAAATTCTAGAAGACAATGGCATGACTATTAATGATGTTAACTTTACCAATATGACTATTAATGATGCAGGTCCAGCTTTTATAGCAGGTAGCATTGATGCAGCAGTATTATGGGAACCAACCTTATCCATGGCAGTTAATGCAGGTGGTAAAGTCATCTATAGTACAGCTAGTGAACCAGGTTTAATTCCAGATACTTTAGCTGTTAGACAAGATATTATTGATAACAATAGTGATGTGGTTCAAAAAGTCGTTCAATCTTGGTTCGACGGTGAAAAATTGTTAGATAATAGAGATGATGCTTTTATTGAAGCAACTATTAAAGGTGCTGAGCTTGAAAAAGAAGATTATTTAGTGATGTTAGATGGGATAACACTTTTTGATAAAGTCATGAATGAAGAAACTTTTAAAGAAGGAAATGACTATACTTCTCTTCCTTATACTTTACAAAAATCAGCTGAATTCTTACAAGCAACAGAAATGATTGATAAAATACCGGAGGATGTAACATCTATTTTAGATGATACTTTTATTAAGGGGGCAAAATAATGATTAAAATTAAAATCAGAAAAGATATTGGTAAAAGTAAATACACCACTTTTGCTATTGCTTCTTTTATATTTGTTATTGCCCTATGGAGTATATTAAGTTATTCAGGCTTGGTAGGATCTATTTTTCTACCAACGCCTACAAAGGTTATTGACTATATTATTTCTTCAATAGCAGATGGGTCCTTGTGGGCTAACATGGGCATTAGTGTTTATCGTATTACACTAGGTTTTATATTTGCTGTTATCCTAGGTGTTCCTTTGGGAATATTAGCAGGAACCTTTAAAAAAGCAGAGGCTATTGTTAGACCCTTATCAGAATTCATACGTTATATGCCGGTTCCAGCTTTTGTACCACTTATTATGGTATGGATTGGGATAGGCGAATCAGCAAAAATTGCCATCATCTTTATTGGGACATTTTTTCAATTAGTATTAATGATAGCAGATGATGTTAAGTCTGTACCAGAGGACCTTATTAATGCAAGTTATACACTGGGAGCAAATACGAATAAGACGATCTTTACGATTCTAATCCCAGCAATGCTACCAAGAATGATGGAAACACTTCGTATGATGATAGGATGGGCTTGGACTTACTTAGTGAGTGCAGAACTAGTTGCCGCTAATAGTGGTCTTGGTTATACCATTCTAAAATCACAGCGTTTTATAAAAACAGATGCTATTTTTGGAGGCATTATTGTCATTGGACTGTTAGGTCTTATTACAGACCGTCTATTTGCTTATATTAATAAAAAATTATTCCATTGGGCATAAGGAGGTAGAAGAATGGGTTTATTTCAATTATCAAAGAAAAAAATACTTCCGCAGCAAAATAGCCAAATAGAGGCAAACTTAGCAAATAGTAAAATATACGTGAAAGACGTTAACAAGACTTATCATTCTATTAAAGGTGATGTTGTGGCCATGCAGAATGTTAGTATTAACGTATTGGAAAATGAATTCATCTCAATTGTTGGTCCATCTGGATGTGGCAAATCTACACTTTTACGTATGATAGGTGGACTTGATGAGGCAACTTCAGGAAGAATAGTCATTAAAGATAGAGATATTATAGGACCAGGTGCAGATCGAGGTATGGTTTTTCAAGCCTATACTTTATTCCCATGGATGACAGTGAGTGACAACATTAAATATGGACTAAAGCTAAAAAAGATGCCATTAGAAGAACAAGAAAAAATCGTTGATAAATACTTAAAGATCATTAAACTAGAAAAGTTTAAAAATAGTTATCCCAAGGAACTTTCAGGAGGTATGAAACAAAGGGTAGCTATTGCAAGGGCTTTGGCGAATAGCCCAGATGTTTTGTTAATGGATGAACCTTTTAGTGCATTAGACCCTCAAACAAAAGCTGATATGCAGCTTTTAATGCGCCAAATCTGGCAAGTGGAAAAACCAACAGTTATTTTTGTAACCCATGACATTGAAGAAGCAGTTTTTCTCTCCACTAAAATCTTTGTCATGACCTCAAGGCCAGGAACCATAAAAAAAGAAGTACCGGTATTCTTGCCGTATGAAAGAAATCTAGATTTAAAAGACACACAACAATTCATTACAATTAGAAAAGAAGTCAATGGATTAATTGAACATACTGATATCTAGAAATATAAGAATATTTATGACCATACAGATAGCTAAAAATATAAGAATATCTAGGAACATACAGATATCTGGGGCTATAAGAATATCTAGGATCAAACGAAGATCTGTAAATATACGAATACCTAGGACAAAACGGATATCTGTAGGCATACAAATAGCTAGAATCATACGGACATCTAGAAACACATAAGTATCTAGCAATATATACAAATGTAGTACTATCTATAAAAACTATAGATAGTATACTTAGAAAGAAGTCGGAGATATTTTCTAATAGATTTAAGGATTACTTGACAGTAACAAACTACAATAGTAAATGATATAAACGGAACTTATCTAAAGATAATGAGAACGCGTCTTCAAAAGGCTGATAAATGCCTAATGAAGGCGTATTTTTGAGTTTAGGGGGGATGACAGTTTTTACTTAATAACAATCCGAGTTAATAGGATAAAGAAGAAAGGCTAATGGGAGGAATAAGAGTCAATTTTCTAGTTTTATGTAAGGCGTACAGCTAATGGCTGGGATACCTTCCTTAGTTACTGTACTTATGATCATAGTTTCTTTGATTATATGATTCGCTCACTCTCTTTTCTCCATGTCTGTAGTTGATGAAGTGAATAAATATTGATTAGGATAGGCTAGAGTTAATGAGATAAATAGAGCCAATAAGACAAATGAATGCTAATAAGATAAGTAGATGCTAACAAGACAAGTAAATGCTAATAAGATAAATAATATTAATAAGGTAAATAAGCCCTAATAAGATACATCAATAGAGCAATATAGCATGTGTTATAAAACTTGTACCAATATATTTTAGGATGTATAATAATAGTGAGAAAATTAAAATAATTATAGCGAAAATCAAGAAAAATAGTTGTAATAGTTGTATGGGATAAAGAGTGTTCAAGACTAATTTCAAAAGAAAGGACATAGAACATAAATAATTTTAGGTTTTATGTAATGGGAAATAATATGAAAGATACCCTTTTATTTATGACTAATGAGCAGATGGGAAGTATTAATGAAGATAAAACTCTATCTTTCTTTAATAGTCAATATGTAGAACAGTATAACAAAAATAAACAGTCCATCAAATTACGTCAGCAGTGGAAGACTCAAGGGGCAGGAGCAAAGTTTATGGGAATGGACAAAGATCTTTCTCACTTAGAAGCAAGTCAAACTTTTAAACGTCCTACGGGCATTTGTCTTACAGATACTCCAGGGTATTTTATTTATGCCATTCAAGTAGATGAATTCTTTGGGGTGTTTTCTAAAAGTCTAGATAATAAAGAAGAGGCAGAAGGTCATATTATACATACCAATAATATTCAGATGTATGACCTAGACTATAATAGTGCCAATCAAAAGGTAATACTTTCTTTAGGACAAGATGGCATAAGCCGGCATTTAGCACTTCTTGATCCCAAAACAGCTCACTATCAAGTGCTTACAGAAGGAGAGTGCATAGATGCTAATCCAAGTTGGTCAAAGGCTAAAGCAAATACCATTGTATATGATAGTTGTGGGATTGGGATAGATAGTAATGGTATTCCCATAGCTTTTAGTGAGCATAATATATGTAGATTAAATTTAGATACTTGTGAGATAGAGGAAGTTATTAGTTTTGAAGGCTTTGATTGTATTAAACCTAAAGAAGATGCAGAAGGCAATATTTATTTTATTAGAAGGCCAAAGACTTATAAAGGCAGGCAAACTAATCCGATAGATATGCTTATTAACCTCCTATTTATACCAGTTAAAATCGTAAGAGCGCTATTTATGTGGCTTAATTTCTTTACGATACGCTATACAGGAGATAACCTTTCTACTAACACTAAGAATGGCACTAAGGTTAAAAAGAAAAGTGAAGAAGAGCTCTTTATAGAAGGAAAT
Organism: Cellulosilyticum sp. WCF-2; assembly: GCF_003990395.1. Classification (NCBI taxonomy): domain Bacteria; kingdom Bacillati; phylum Bacillota; class Clostridia; order Lachnospirales; family Cellulosilyticaceae; genus Cellulosilyticum; species Cellulosilyticum sp. WCF-2. The sequence goes on from NZ_CP034675.1 coordinate 1,228,309, forward strand.
CTGATAAAAGCTGACCAAAACCAAAAAGCTAATGAAAGAAAAGGTGAAAAATACGCAGGCATCTTGCCTCGGGATTGGGAACTTATGAAATACACACCAACAGGAGAGTTGATTTCTATAAAAAAAGGAGTACTTGCCTTTGATATATATTCAAATGGATCTATCATTTATTCAAATGGTAAATACCTTGTTAAAGTTATAGAAAATGAAGAAGAGGAAAAGATAGTAGATCTTCCTATAGTTAGTCATATAAAAGTAATAGAAAGTCATAATAGCTAACAAGTACAATTCAAGAAAACAATAATTATCGTTAAGTTCTTTTAAATAAAAAACAAAAAAAGACAAATAAGTATTGACTTATGTAATGCAGTGGTGTAATATTATACAAGTCGTCAGCAGTAAGCAGCGACAAAACAAAGATTACTTAATAAGTAATCATCGTACTTTGAAAAACAAATACTACAACAATTATAGATTTGTAAGTTATAGCAATATAACTTGCGCCTAACGATAAATGTACACGCACATTAGTGCAAAAATGTTTGTCAGGGTGTAAAATCTACAATTTAACCGATAATAAATATTCTTTGTATTCAACGTAAAGTTGATTAACAAGGCACAAACGACCGATTAACGAAAGTTAATCATTATAGGTCAAGCTACTAAGAGCGTAGAGTGGATGCCTTGGCACCGAGAGCCGATGAAGGACGTGATAAGCTGCGAAAAGCTACGGGGAGTTGCAAATAAACATTGATCCGTAGATATCCGAATGGGGAAACCTGGCAGAGCAAACCTCTGTCATCCTATAGCCAATCCATAACTATAGGAAGGGAACGAAGGGAACTGAAACATCTAAGTACCTTCAGGAGGAGAAAGAAACATCGATTTCCTAAGTAGCGGCGAGCGAAAGGGAAACAGGCCAAACCAGATTACTTGTAATCTGGGGTTGAGGACTGCGTCATGGCAAGAATGCGGATAGCTGAAGAGTCTGGAAAGTCTCATCAAAGAGGGTGATAATCCCGTAAGCGAAATCCAAGTGAAGCCTAGCAGTATCCAGAGTACCACGAGACACGAGAAACCTTGTGGGAAGCCGGGGGGACCACCCCCCAAGCCTAAATACTCCTCGGTGACCGATAGCGCATAGTACTGTGAAGGAAAGGTGAAAAGAACCCCGGGAGGGGAGTGAAAGAGAACCTGAAACTCTATGTTTACAAGCAGTGGAAGCGCCATATGATGCGCAACCGCGTACTTTTTGTAGAACGGTCCGGCGAGTTACTAGCTGTGGCAAGGTTAAGTACCAGGAGGTACGAAGCCGAAGGGAAACCAAGTCTGAATAGGGCGCCAAAATAGTCATTGTTAGTAGACCCGAAACCGGGTGACCTACCCATGTGCAGGATGAAGTTACCGTAAAAGGTAATGGAGGTCCGAACTCACATCTGTTGAAAAAGGTGGAGATGACGTGTGGGTAGCGGAGAAATTCCAATCGAACCCGGAGATAGCTGGTTCTCCTCGAAATAGCTTTAGGGCTAGCGTTGATAGGAGTCTAATGGAGGTAAAGCACTGAATTGCCTAGGGGGCCCACAAGCTTACCGAAGCATATCAAACTAAGAATGCCATCAAGATACCGTCAGCAGTCAGACTACGAGTGATAAGACACGTGGTCAAAAGGAAAACAGTCCAGACCATCAGCTAAGGTCCCCAAGTGTGTGTTAAGTGGAAAAGGATGTGAGATTTCGAAGACAACTAGGATGTTGGCTTAGAAGCAGCCACTCATTCAAAGAGTGCGTAATAGCTCACTAGTCGAGAGATCTTGCGCCGAAAATGTCCGGGGCTAAAACACACCACCGAAGCTATGGAATTCACAATAGTGGATTGGTAGAGGAGCGTTGTAACGACGCAGAAGCAGTACCGTAAGGAGCTGTGGAGTAATTACAAGTGAGAATGCCGGAATGAGTAGCGAGATACAAGTGAGAATCTTGTAGGCCGAATATCCAAGGTTTCCAGAGTAAAGCTGATCTGCTCTGGGTAAGTCGGGACCTAAGGCGAGGACGAAAGTCGTAGTCGATGGACAACTGGTTCATATTCCAGTACTACCTATTATCAGAACTGCAGGGACGCAGGAGGATAAGCAAACCCAGGAATGGTATCCTGGGCCAAGCACAAAGTCGCACCTAACAGGCAAATCCGTTAGGCGAGGATGAAGTGTGATGGGGATCGAAATAAAAGTAGAGAAGTTGCTGAATCCACACTGCCGAGAAAAGCTGCTATTGCGTGATAGGTACCCGTACCGTAAACCGACACAGGTGGATGAGGAGAGAATCCTAAGGCCGACGGGAGAAGCGTTGTTAAGGAACTCGGCAAAATGACCCCGTAACTTAGGGAGAAGGGGTGCCTACTTAGGTAGGCCGCAGAGAATAGGCCCAAGCAACTGTTTAACAAAAACACAGGTCTTTGCTAAACCGAAAGGTGATGTATAAGGGCTGACGCCTGCCCGGTGCTGGAAGGTTAAGGGGAGAGGTTAGTCTAAGGACGAAGCTTTGAACTTAAGCCCCAGTAAACGGCGGCCGTAACTATAACGGTCCTAAGGTAGCGAAATTCCTTGTCAGGTAAGTTCTGACCCGCACGAAAGGCGTAATGATTTGGGCACTGTCTCGACAGCGCACCCGGTGAAATTGTAGTACCAGTGAAGATGCTGGTTACCCGCGACAGGACGGAAAGACCCCGTGGAGCTTTACTGTAGCTTGATACTGAGGTTGGGTATTACATGTACAGGATAGGAGGGAGACTGAGAAATCTGGACGCCAGTCTAGGTGGAGTCGCCGGTGGGATACCTCTCTTGTAATACTTAACTTCTAACCATGGCCCGTTACCCGGGTCTGGGACAATGTCAGGTGGACAGTTTGACTGGGGCGGTCGCCTCCTAAAGAGTAACGGAGGCGCTCAAAGGTAACCTCAGAATGGTCGGAAACCATTCGAAGAGTGCAAAGGCATAAGGTTGCTTGACTGCGACACCGACGGGTGGAGCAGGTACGAAAGTAGGACTTAGTGATCCGGTGGTATGAAAGTGGGATTGCCATCGCTCAACGGATAAAAGCTACCCCGGGGATAACAGGCTTATCTCCCCCAAGAGTTCACATCGACGGGGAGGTTTGGCACCTCGATGTCGGCTCATCGCATCCTGGAGCTGAAGCAGGTTCCAAGGGTTGGGCTGTTCGCCCATTAAAGCGGTACGCGAGCTGGGTTCAGAACGTCGTGAGACAGTTCGGTCCCTATCCGTCGTGGGCGCAGGAAATTTGAGTGGAGCTGTCCTTAGTACGAGAGGACCGGGATGGACGGACCACTGGTGCATCTGTTGTCTTACCAAAGGCATAGCAGAGTAGCCAAGTCTGGATCTGATAAACGCTGAAGGCATCTAAGCGTGAAGCAGACCACAAGATAAGATTTCCCATCCGAAAGGAGTAAGACCCCTTAGAGACTATGAGGTAGATAGGTTGGAGCTGTAAGTGTAGTAATACATTAAGGTGACCAATACTAACGGTTCGAGGGTTTGACCTAGATAATGAAGGTTAAATGGTTGTAGTATTTGTTCTTGAGAGTATGATAATAAAACTCTAATAGTTTTTGGTGGCGATGCGCTTAGGGGAAACACCCGTTTCCATTCCGAACACGTAGGTTAAGATCTAAGCGGCCGATGGTACTTGTCTGGAGACGGACTGGGAGAGTAGGTGGCTGCCAAATTTTTATTTTTTAATAATCATTAATATAAGTATAAACAATAACGCGGGATAGAGCAGTTGGTAGCTCGTCGGGCTCATAACCCGAAGGTCACAGGTTCAAGTCCTGTTCCCGCTATTAAAAAAGAAGAACGGTAATGCTCGTTTTCTTGCTAAAAAGCCTTCCATTTTAACGCGTAGATTAATATCTATAAGTTAAAATGGAAGGCTTTTGTGATTATAAAATTTTCATTTGAGGTTGATGTATGTTGTGGAGGGTGCATAAGAGTGAAAGATTATAACAATATGATAAAGAATAACAAGGGAGTTAAGTAATATTTTTATTACATTTATCCTCAGATAAAAAATAATAATCTCTATTGCATGATATTCTACTGTTTGGTTTATTATATGCTTATTCAGAATCAGGTATGAAACGCTTATGTTTTTTTCTAAAAGAAACAGGGGAGGTTTTCATATGATATTTAAATTGCCTACAAAAGTAAGAATAGTTATTATAGCCACATCTAATAGCAATTTCTTCTAAAGGTAAAATGGTTTCTAGAATAAGTTTTTTTGCTAACACAGAACGTCTAAGATGGATATAGTCTGTAATGGTATAACCAGTTTGACTTTTAAAAAGCGTACAAAGGTATGTAGGCGAGATATTGATAAAACTAGCGATCTGCGCTAAAGATAAATTCATAGTTAAGTGATCATGTATAAACATGAGTGCTTTTTTTATGATTGGATTTTCATGTTTTTCAATAAGATATCTTTAAGTTGGTTATGAGGACTTCATTATTATAGAAGACTTAAGTTTAAACATTCCAAAAGGAAAGGTTGTTTCTCAATAAATGCTACAAGCTGTTAAGAAACACTAATTAGTCTTGAATAATAATTATTATAAGACTATAATGATGACAAAGATTAAAATAAATTAGAATGATTGAGATGTATAAGACGATTAAATATATTTCAAAATGCTATATTTAGTGATTAACCTTTTAAAGACATATTAATGACGAGATATTCGCCAATAAGGTAATAAATAATAAAATAAAGAAATGGAGGAAAGAGAGTGGAAGAATTATATAATCAAAGAACTATAATGATGAGTACAGTAACCAAGGAAGGTATGCCAGCTATCAGCTATACACCTTACGTAAAAATAGGAAATGAATTTTATATTTTTATTAGTGAAACAGCTGAGCACTATCATCATTTAGTGAATAATCCTCAAATAGCTATTATGCTTATTGAAGATGAAAAGGATGCCAAGATACTATTCGCAAGAACTAGAATGACTCTAAACTGCAAAGCTAAAAAACTTGAAGCAATGAATGAAGCTGCATGGGATTTATTTAAGGAACAATATGGTGAAAAGATGATGGCACCTTTAAAAGAGCTAGATTTTGATATGTTTCAGCTGACACCAGAGAATGGAAGGCTTGTAAAAGGTTTTGGACAAGCTTCTACTATACAAATAGTAAATGGAGAAATGGTACTTACTCCAATAACTGGTGAAGGTCATAAAAAAAGAAAGAAATAAAGTACAGCTTAATTAAGGTAAAGTGTACTATTTGAGGTTTTAGATTCTATACTGACATAAAGAAAGTGCGTTCCTAAGATATGGGAACGCACTTTCTTTATCTAATAATTTATAGGATACAGTGTATAGATGATTATTTGGATGTATCAAAATAGCTGGATTATCATCAAATTGATTTTTAAGATGTAAACTCATTATTTGAAAGAAGCATTATAAAACATATATTTTTTCCAATCTCCATGAGCTATATATTTACCCTTGTTTCTCACATGCTTTTCATTGATATATAAGTAAACCCAACAAAGTTCCTCTTTACCAGTAGATAATAAAATAGGTTTTTTCTCACGGATATATAAATCTTTCTCAGAATCACCTGTATAGCCTTCTAAGAGATCAATACTTTTAAGATGTTTATCATTAGAGAGGGTACAGATTTCTCCATGAACTATATCATTTCCACTTACGATAGCAGGATAACCAGCAGGAAGGTGATAAAGAGAAAATCCTTTTATACAACCGGGCTCAATATGCTTAACGCGATTTTTGAGTACTTTATCATGGTTCCAAAAGTCTTTACGTAATGAGCCATAAACAAATATTTTTTCCATTGTATTTCTCCTTCTTTCTAAGTTAATAATCAAATGTCGTAGAGAAAGGAACTGTCTACAATGCTAGCTCAAGTGAGAGATAATAATCATAGACAGCACCATAAAAATGAAATATAAATGTTTTAGATAAAAGGTGATTTACATCCTTAGCAGATAGCACCTGCTGCAATGTGTAAATCTTCAGTATGAGTTGCAGCTGCCTGGATGCAAAGTGCAAGACCTTTAGTGATGTCAGCTTGAGACATAGATGGCATATTAGGTTTAGCTGTTACTTGTGCTGGAATATAAGGTACGTGAATGAAACCACCACGGATAGTTGGGAATTCTGTATGAATCATATGAAGTACACCGTACATGACATGATTACATACAAAGGTTCCAGCACTATTAGAAACAGAAGCAGGAATGCCTGCTTTAATCATAGCTTGTGTCATAGCTTTAATTGGCAAATTAGAAAAATAAGCAGCAGGTCCATGATCTGCGACCTTAACATCTACAGGTTCATTACCTTCGTTATCTTTAATACGTGCATCATCAACATTAATCGCAATACGTTCTGGTGTAATACCAAAGCGTCCTCCTGCTTGTCCTACAGAAATAACGATATCAGGTTGGTGTAATTCTATGGCAGCTTTAATTTTAGCTAAACTTTTTCCAAACACTGTAGGAATTTCAAGTTTAATAACCTCTATAGTGTCAATTTTGTCTGGAAGAGCCATTACAGCTTCTAAGGCAGGATTAATACTTTCTCCTCCAAATGGGTCAAACCCTGTAATTAATACTTTCATGATTTGTTCTCCTTTCAAATTCATTAAATGGAATAACTAGAAACCTAAGAAATACATGAGAGCGATATGAACAAGTAACAATGGGATAGCTACATAAGCTTGATATTTAATAACTGCATTTTTATTTTTTATATTTAATAAAGCTACAGGAAGAATATTAAAGTTAGCAGCCATAGGTGTCATAAGTGTTCCACAGTAACCAGCTGTAAGTGCTAAGGTTGAACAAATAACGATATTTCCACCCTGCATAAACACGAAAGGAACACCAATACCAACTGTAATAACAGAAAAGGCAGCAAAGGCATTTCCCATAATCATAGTAAACACAGCCATACCCACACAGTAAGCAGTCACACCAATTAATATGTTACCTTGAGGGATGAAATTAGAAATATTAGTAGCAATAACATCACCAACACCAGCAGCAGTAAAGAGTGAACCGAGTGCTGCTAAAAGCTGAGGTAAAATACAAGTAACACCAACTGCTTGAAGCATACGATTACTATCTGCAGAAACAGTCTTAACATCTGCTTTAGTAATAAAGAGCGTAAGAATAATCGTAATAAAAGCAGCTATACCTATAGCAACAGTACCACTAAAGTTAGTAAATTTAGCAATACAGATAACCAAAATAGCAATAGTAATAGAAGGAATAAAAACTTTATTACCTAACACTTTAGCTTGAGCTGCAGAAAATTCAGGTTTAGGTGCGTTAACCTTACCAATCTTAACTTGTTTGGTAGCTGTTAAGATACCAATAATTATTAATAAGATACCAACAACAGTACCAGGTAAGAGACTACCGAATGTGAAAATAGTTCCTAAGATAGCCCAAAAAAGAGTGGTACCTATACGTGTTGGACTAGTATGATCTTTTATGATATTAAAGGCTACTAAATACATTAATAATCCCACGCATACATAAAAGATTTCAAGTAAAATAGAGTTATTCATTATTTAGCACCTTCTTTCTTTGCATAACGTTTAGCAATTTTCTTATCTAATAATGTATTTTGAATAAAACCGAAAATAAGTGCGATAACTGCTACAGGAATAGCGGCATTAGCTACAGATAAGGCATCTACTTGATATCCAAGTTCTTCTAAAGTTCCTACTATAAGTAGAACACCTGAATTAGCTACGAAAATATTTTGGGCAAAGAAGTTACCTAAGTTATCTGCAGCGGCAGTCATAGCCTTGATATCTTCTTCAGTTTTTTCATCTACAGTACCATATTTGCTGACAGCAGCACCTTGAGCCATAGGTTCAATAAGTGGACGAACAAATTCTGCTTGCCCAAGTTTGACACCCGCTGCAATGGCAATCTCACGAATAAACAAATATAGAGTTGCAATACGTCCAGCAGACATTCCTTTAAGTTTTTGTATTAAGTGTGTAGCACGTTCCTTTAGACCATATCTCTCACATAGTCCGATGATTGGTAGGATGAGTAAGAAAAGTGCCATAGAACGTTGAGTAGTAAAGGTACTACCAAGAGTATCTAAGATTTCTACAATATTCATGCCGCCTAGAAAGCCTGTAAGTACACCAGCTGTAAGTACAACAGCGATGGTATCAAGCTTTAGGATAAAACCAGCGACGATGACTAAAATTCCGATAAGTTGCATACAATACCTCCTATTTATGTTAACTAGATTATATTATACACAAAAAATAGTAAAGAATAAATAAAAATACATAATGTGCTTTAAATTACCATTGGAATATATGGATTAAAATCGAAAAAATACTTCAGATAGAACTACAAGATAAATTAACTAATATCATCCTAAGTAAAAAATTACTAGATAAATAAGATAGATAGAAATAAGTATAGGATATTAGCTTTAAGAGAAATAGAACACAAGCCAGATGGAGGAGGGATAGATAAGGTCTAGATAGAACTAATGCTGCATAAATATACAAATTAGTATTGCAAACTATTAGTATTTGGCCTTTTTACCAGAATTAAGGTATAATGCTTATATACTATAAAAAATAGAAGATGGTACTTATTTGTTACTTAAAATGATACATAAATGAACCTCAATTCACTAGTCAATAACTTGTATATAAAACTAGCAAGTGGATTATACTGGATGATATAGAGAAAATAAAAGGGAGAAGTGCTTATGGAGAGAACATTTATTATGATTAAAAGTGACGGAGTAGCTAGAGGGTTAATGGGAGAAATTATTAGAAGAATTGAAAGAAAAGGCTTTAAAATTACTAAAGCGCAGCTTCTAAGTCCTGCTAGAGAGCTAGTAGAGAAACATTATGAGGAGCATATAGGTAAAGTGTTTTTTGAAGAGTTAGTAGAGTATATATTAGAAGGACCAGTGATGGCTATGGAGGTACAGGGAAAAGATGTGATTGCGGTTATGCGAAGCATTATGGGTGATAAAGATCCAATTAAAGCTATTCCAGGTACTATTAGAGGTGATTATGCTAATACAGTAACTAGAAATCTCATTCATGGTTCTGACTCCTTAGAGCATGCAGAAAGAGAAATAAACCTTTGGTTTAATTAAAAAGTAAATACAACAATAAGAAATCAATTAAAAAGCTGAGTTAGGCCCGTGTGCTTAACTTAGCTTTTTTTCGTCTAGTAGTTGAGGCTTTTTCTAAATGGATTTAACAGATAACGATAATAAAAATTTATTTTTATTGAATCAAAAATTCATACAAAGTAATCTAATAAGTAGAACATGCATAAAAGAGGGGAAATAGGGAGATGAACAAGAAGGAATTTGTCAGGCAGGCAGAAATAATAAAAAAGCAGCTCTATAAGACCGCCTATTTATATTTAGGTAATGAGGCAAATGCCTTAGATGTTGTTGATGAAACGATTTATAAAGGATATAAAGCGCTATGGCAGCTTAGAGAAGAAGACTATTTTACCACATGGATGACACGCATTCTCATTAATGAGTGTAAGAAAGAACTAAAAAGGTTATCTAGGATAAAATGCCAAGAATCATTAGTGACGAAGCAAAGTGAAGACTATGATTATGATCAATTACCTCTTAAAGAGGCTATTAGAAGTTTACCAACACAGCTGAAGGATGTGGTTATTTTGCGGTACTTTTCTGGATATACTTTAGCTGAGGCTGCAAAAGCATTAAATATTCCACAGGGCACAGTAGTTACCAGGCAGAGAAAGGCTTTAAAGTTACTAAAATTAGAATTAGGAGAGGAGGAATAAGGAATGAACAGAAAAGAAGAATACGAACTATTAATGCAAGAAATAGAGGTAACACCCGTTAGGCTAGAATATGCAATTCAGCGTACAGAAGCTAAGGTAAAAGCCAATAGATGGCAGCGTTTCTTTGGAATACCGATAGGAACAGGTTTGACTTTTTTGCTGGTGTTTACCATATTAGTTAATAGTATTCCTACCTTTGCCTATAGTTGTGGTAATATTCCTCTTATAAAGGAATTAGCAAAGACTGTTGCTTTTTCTCCTTCTTTAGATGCAGCAATTGAAAATAAGTATGTGCAGCCAATTAACCAAGAAAAAGTGATTAATCATATGAAAGCACGCATTGAATACCTTATTGTAGATCAGAAACAGGTCAATGTTTTTTATTCGTTAGAATCTAAGGATTATGGAGAGGTGAATATAGAACCTGAGATAGACGATAGAAATGGAGATACACTAGAGGGTTATACCTTGGCTTCTAGTAGTTATGGTATGCCAGATGGAAAGATTAATTATATAACCATAGATTTTGTGGATGGGGAAGTGCCCGAAGGATTAACCTTAAAAATAGGTGTTTATGATATGAAGTCTAGTTATGATCTTCCTATTAGTACGTTTACCTTTAAATTAATATTTGATCCTCATTACACAGCACAAGGTGAGAAATTAACAATAGGTCAATCCATTATAATAGATCAGCAAAAACTAACATTAGAAGAAGTAGAAATTTATCCTACACATATGAGAATTATACTTGAAGATGAAAAAGAAAACGCTGCTTATCTTAAAAGTATGACCTTTTACTTAGAAAATGAAAAAGGAGAGCGGTTTGATAAAATAGCCAATGGTATTTCAGCAACAGGGAAGATAGATTCTCCTATGATGAATGTCTATAGGGTGGAAAGTGCATTTTTCTCTGAGAGTAAAGAGCTTACTTTATATATTACTGAAGCAGAATGGCTAGATAAAGATAAGCAAAGGATGAAGCTAGATTTAGCAAATACAAGTGCTGAAAGCTTACCAGAGGGTGTGACTTTTGAAAGTGCAGAGAGAAGAGGTAAGAGCTGGTATTTAACATTTAGTGGAAACCAGTATGAAGAGAATAAAAATTATCAAATATGGAATGGCATCTATTATGATGAACAAGGTAAAGAATATGAATACAATGGTTGGTCAACAGTTAGTGGGATTTGGAGTGAAAAAGAAGAAAAGTATATCAGTAAACCAAATACCTTTTTTGTAGAGATATTACTAGAAGATTATCCATATGATACAGTTTATATGACACCTATTTTTTCACATTATATTCAGCTGGAAAACCCAGTAGCTATAAAGATCAAGTAAATCTTAATACACACAAAAAAGCTGAGTTAGCCCTATGATGGTTAACTCAGCTTTTACTTTCCCAGCTCCTTGTTTTTAGCTTCACTATTAGCGAACTTTCCTCTAAAAAGGCATTATAAGTAGCTCCTCAGTACCTTGATGCTTCTTGGAGGTTTAGCGTAGCTCATAGTAAAAGCTTAAATCAAATAGGAGGAGCTCTATTTAGTTTAGTTGGTGCACCTGATCTAGGAACTAAGCTGAATAGACTCTGGTTTAATGCTTTATTTTAAATACATCTATATAAATGTACTCAAGAATATAATTATCTAATTAAAATTTTTCAAAAAATGAATTATAATGAAATGAATAGTTACAATAGAGTAATTAATAAAGTTCATTTAAGGGGAAAATATAATGAGATATGGAAAAAGAGATTGGACGAGTTATGAAAGAGGCATAGAAAGAGAGTGGCTCATTACGAATGGTCGTAGTGGCTTTGCAGGAGCCACTATGACAGGGGCTAATAGTAGAAAGTATCATGGTCTACTGATAGCTTGTTTAACTTCGCCAGAAGAGCGTTATATGATATTAAATAAATTGCAAGAACAAGTGATTTGTGAGGGGGAAGGATATCCTTTAACAACCACTAAATATCAAAAAAATATTGTAAAGGGTTATGAGAATCAGCAAAGTTTTTCCTATGATGGCCTCCCACATTACCGTTATGTGATTAATGGCTTGGTGATTGATAAGCAAGTAGCTTTGGCATATGGAAAAAATACGGTCGTTATTGCGTATGACATTTGCAATAATAGTAAGGAAGCCGTGTTAGATGTTTCACCATTTTTGACATGTAGAAATCCTGGTGAGTGTTCTAAAAAGGTTAATTTAACTTTTGAAAGAAGAAATCAAACAAATAATAAAACAAGTAAAGCATTAAAAAATGAGCAGCAGTTTATTCCTCAATTTAATAAAGAAATGCTTATTCGTCTTTGGAGTACAGAAGGAGATTTTAAAGATGAAGAGCAGCTTACTGAAAAAGTCTTTTATGATGTGGATCAAACCACCGGAGACCCTTGCACTGAGCAGCTTTATAAGCCTGGGAGTTATGAAATAAATATAGCACCTTATGAAAAGAAAACTGTTTATATTGTATGTACTTTAGAAAAAGAAAACATAAATCCAGCAAAGGTAGTCAAACAAGAAAAGCTTCGCATAAGTAAACTTAGAAATACCTTTAAAGAAGAGAGATTAATGGCTAAATACTTACCTATAGCTGCAGACCATTTTATTGTACAAAGAGATTCCATCAATAGTAAAACGATTTTGGCGGGATATCCTTGGTTTTTAGATTGGGGTAGGGATACTATGATTGCCTTTAATGGACTGACTTTATCTACAGGACGTTTTAAGGATGCTAAGGAAATACTAAAGAGCTTTGTATTATATGAAAAAGATGGCCTTATTCCTAATATGTTTCCTAGTAATCAAGGAAAGCCTCTTTATAATACAGTAGATGCTTCGTTATGGTTTGTACATGCTACCTATAGTTATTTACTTTATAGCAATCATGAAGAAAGTACGGCTTTTGTAGAAAAAGAGATTTATCCTTATTTAAAGAAAATCATAAAAGCTTATAAGGAAGGTACACATTTTTCAATACATATGGGGGAGGATAGTCTTATTTGGGCAGGATCAGGCTTAGACCAAGTCACTTGGATGGATGTAAGAGTAAACGATATTGTAGTGACACCAAGACATGGCAAGCCAGTAGAAATTAATGCTTTGTGGTATAATGCATTAAAGATTATGGCGTGTTTAGAGCAGAAGTTTGAAAATGGGCAAAAAGAAGGTTATGAAGAGCTTGCAGAAAAGGTAAAGATATCTTTTAATAAGGCTTTTTGGAATGAAGCAGATGGCTGTTTGTATGATGTAGTGGATGAAAAAGGTGGGGACAGTAGCATAAGGCCAAATCAAATTTGGGCAGTTTCACTTCCTTTTACTATGCTTCCAAAAGAAAAAGAAAGAAGTGTGGTTCGTAAGGTTTTTGAAGATTTATATACGCCATATGGTTTAAGAAGCTTAACCCCTGCTCATCCAGACTATCATCCGACTTATAAAGGAAAACTATTTGATAGAGATATGGCTTATCATCAAGGAACAACTTGGGGCTTTCCTATAGGAGCATTTTTTACGGCTTATTGCAAAGTAAATCAGTATAGTAAAGAAGCACTAGAATTTGTAGAAGGTCTTGTGAGCGATCAAGAGGTAGACCTTGAAAATCAATGTTTGGGAACGATTGCAGAAATATTCGATGGAGACAGCCCACATTTTGCAAGAGGCTGCTATGCCCAGGCTTGGAGCGTGGGAGAATTACTAAGAGTTTATTATGAAGACCTTTTGGGTGGTAGAATAAAACTTGAAGAAGCACACAAAAAGATGTTTTGCTAGAAGATAATATTTCGATTATTAATAATAAAGGCCTACAAGCGATGCAGCACTTGTAGGCCTTTATTATTACAAAGAGTAGGAGGGATTAATATATAAAATATTAATGAAATGGCTAGAGTGATTTTAGAATGTATGACTCAGTTGATCTAAGGAAAAAATCGTTTGGTCACCAAGAAGTTTAAAGTTAAAGCTATTAGAAGTGTGCCTCGTAATTTCAAAGGTCATCATATCATGAAAGGCTTCTATTTGATCCGGATAAGTAATAGTGATGAGCAGGGTAAAATACTGTTTGGAGGTACCTAGTCTAAAAATATCACAGCTCAAATCCACTTGGTCAGTAATACTATAAATATTATTAAAGTCAATAAGGGTTATTTCACAGTAAGCAATAATACAACTATAAAGTATTTCTTCACTGCAAGCCTCAGCTGGGAAATAACTATAGTAAAGGCCAGAAGCTTCATCATATATGAATATTTCCTTTCCTGTAGCATTTAATTTCTTATAATATTTCTCATCTATAAAAAGTTTACAATTTATTTTTTTACTACAATCCATATGAATCCCCCTTTAAATCACTTTTATTTTGTATAATCTACAACTTTTCCATTAATAAGTTTAGCTAAAAACTCACTAACATCTGCTTCAGCATCTTCTCTGTCTAAATACTTTTTAGTAACAAGGGCTGAAACGAGTTCTTCAGGTGTACAGCCTTTTTCTAATTGGTCCCATAAGAAGATGCCAGTTTCATTAATAGAAGGTAGGCCATCTAATGCGCCGTTATTGGTGTCTGCTTCATAAGCTAAACAAAACTCGCCACCTAATTCTCTAAGTATAAATCCTTTTTTGATTTTAAGTGTTTTAATAAACATTGGAGGCTCCTTTCTTAATGAATAATAGTTCCAGTCTCTGATAAGTCGTAGCCGGATAAACAGGAAAGTTGATTTTTAAAAGTCTTTGATTGGATAATCTGAGTAATTACCTCATAAACTTGTTCTTTGAGTGCAGATTTCTTAAAAACGATATCATAGTTTTCTTGTTGGATAGGAATAAAATCAAGGGTAGGAAATTGTTCTAGGACATTGGCATGGCCTATGGCCACATCTGCCATACCCATCGCTACTTGACCTGCACAAGTGGTATGAGATAAAACTTCTTTTTCATAACCGACAATGGAGAGAGGAGAAATGTTTTTAAGACGAAGATGTTCATCTAACAATACTCTTGTACCACTTCCTTTTTCACGATTAACAAAAGTAATGCCTGGTTTAACTAAATCTTGAAATCCAGTAATCAACTTTGGATTACCTTTTTGTACATAAAAACCTTGCATACGCTTAAAAAGATGAATGACTACTGTCTCTACACCAGGAAGCAAATGATGGATGTAGGAAAGGTTATAGGAATGATCTGTTCCATTCCAAAGATGAGTAGTAGCCAAATGAACTTTATCAAAGTATAGGGCATAAAGGCTATTATAACTGCCCATATAAGAACGAAGAGTAGGTAGACCCAAAGGGTGTGCTTCAATATAGGAACAAAGCATATCAAGAACAGGATCTTGGCCACAAATAATGAGACCACTTGAATGCTTTAAAAACTCAGTTTTAAGTAGGGCATTTTCCGGGTAATGAGAAGAGGGAGTAGAAGTATGATTAACAAGTGAGGATGTGGCTACTGTAGAAGGAGAAAGCTGCAAGTAAGTATTAAGCTGAACCTCAGATATTCTAAGTTGTTTACCAATCTTGGTAGATTGCAATTCACCTCTTTTAATGAGGTCATAGACAGTGTGCTTTTTAATTTTGAGCTGATCGGCTATCTCTTGAGGTTTGTATAGTTTTTCCATCTTTCTACCCCCTCTCTGGAGTGATTTTTTACCCTTAATCTTCTATGCCAATCATAACAGATGTGGCTTTAATCAGGGCATAAGCATCTGAACCAATCTGAAGCTGTAAATCCTCTACGGCTGATTTTGAAATAGTAGAAACAATAATATTTCCGCCCCCTATATCTAAAGAAACAATAGAATTAACGGCGCCTTCACTAATATTAACGATTTTTCCTTTGAGTTGATTTCTTGCACTAACCTTCATGGCTATGCACCTCCTAAAGTAGTCATATAAAAATATAGTTTTTATTATAGGGGTTTAAGGATAAAAGTATATAGGAAGGCTAAAGAATGTAAAATTTCATGCAGAACATAATGATTATGAGAAGCAGGCATACTTGATTATGAATAAAAATACTGGCTCAAACAATCCGTGGATAGTACATAATGAAGTATAACATGGATGAGAAAAATGAATTGGCTACTGTATATAGACGTAAATGACTTACATTCGTTGACACAAGGGGGCTCATGTAGTTAGATGTTCCTATACCAAAATGAACAAAACTTAACAAAAGGAAACAAAACAACAAAATAGTGAAATGGAGGAGAGCATATGAAGAAACGTGTAAGACTTTTAATGATGATGTTAGTGTTATTAGTAGTACTTGTTGGATGTAGTGCCAAGGAAAGTGAAGCTAATAAAGCTAAGGTCTCAGCTTCACCTGAGGTGGCAAAGGAAACGAAAACACCAGAAGCTGAGCCTACAGAAACACCAAAGGAAAAAGTTAACTTGCAAGTATTTATAGCAGCTAGTTTAAAAAATGCTATGACAGAAATACAAAACAATTATGAGGTGCTTCATCCCGAAGTAGAGATTACATTTAATGCAGATAGTTCTGGTACCCTTCAAAAACAAATTGAAGAAGGAGCAGCGTGTGATGTTTTCTTCTCAGCAGCAATGAAACAAATGAATGTACTTAATGATGGCGGTTATGTATTACCAGATTCAATTGTACAGCTATTAGAGAACAAAGTTGTACTTATTAAACCAGTAGGAGGTGAAACAGCTGTTACTGGTTTTGAAGATATTACGAAAGCTGCTAATCTTGCTTTGGCAGGAGAAGATGTACCTGTTGGCTCGTATGCAAGAGAGATTTTTACCAGTCTTGGCATCTTAGATCAAGTCATGGCTATGGAAATTAATGAAGGTGCGAATGTAACAGCAGTCCTGTCAGCCGTCAGCGAAGGCAGTAATGAAGTAGGTGTAGTATATGCTACAGATGCTAATTCTGTTAAAGACTCAGTTGACATTATTGCCGAAGCACCTGCCGGAAGTTTAGAAAAGCCAGTTGTTTATCCAGTAGGACTTATCAAGAATGCAGAAGCCAGTGATGCAGAGACAACAGCAGCTAAAGAATTTGTAGCTTACTTACAAACGGAAGATGCAATCAAGGTTTTAGAAGCCTATGGCTTTACTAGTCATAACAAATAAATTTTGATTATAAAAGGAGGGAAGTACAATGGAGGCACTGCTTACAGAAGTAAATTGGAGTCCACTTTTTATTTCTTTAAAAACAGGAATAGTAGCAACTATACTTGCTTTTTTCATAGGGATTTTAGCAGCTAGATTTGTAATGAAATTAGGGAATACGATGAAGTGGATTGTAGATGGCATTTTGACTCTCCCTCTTGTATTACCTCCTACAGTAGCAGGTTTTTTCTTATTACTTCTATTTAGCCTTAAAAGGCCAATTGGCAAATATTTATGGATTAATACTGGGGTGAAGGTAGTACTTAGTTGGCCAGGATGTGTATTAGCAGCAGCAGTTATTGCTTTTCCACTTATGTATCGTAATGCAAGGGCAGCTTTTGAACAGGTAGATGTAAATATGATTGCTGCAGGTAGAACCTTAGGGATGTCAGAGCGAAAAATCTTTTGGAAGATTGTTATGCCTATTGCCATGCCGGGGATTGCATCAGGGACAGTTCTTACCTTTGCTAGGGCCATTGGCGAATATGGCGCTACTTCTATGCTAGCAGGCAATATTTTAGGGAAAACACAGACCATAGCTTTAGCTATTGCTTCAGAAGTATCAGCAGGAAATTTTGAAGTGGCAGGATTTTGGGTGACAGTTATAGTCATTCTCTCCTTCGTGATTGTTTTAGCCATTAACATGATTTCCGGTAAGGGGATGAAGCAAATGAGGAGGTGGACTATGTGAGTATAGAGGTGGCACTTCATAAAAAGCTAAAGGGCTTTGAACTAGATATGGCTTTTACAACAAGGGGAAAATGCACGGGAATCTTAGGGGCATCTGGTTGTGGTAAAAGTATGACTTTAAAATGTATAGCTGGTTTGGAAAAGCCAGATAAAGGAGTAGTTCGATTAGGGGATAAAACCCTTTTTAATAAAGCACAAAGAATTAATATACCCCCTCAAGAAAGAAAGGTAGGATATTTGTTTCAAAATTATGCATTATTTCCTCATATGACGGTTGAAGAAAATATTAGTATAGGCATGAGAGGAAGTAAGATGGAAATCAAAGAAAAGATAAGTGATCAAATCGAAAGGTTCAGATTAAAGGGTTTGGAAGGGCATTATCCCTCACAGCTTTCGGGTGGGCAACAGCAGAGAGTAGCCCTAGCTAGAATTTTAGCGTATGAGCCAGAGGTCCTCCTATTAGATGAACCTTTTTCAGCTTTAGATAGTTTTTTAAAGGATGCCTTAGCGAAACAACTTCTAGAAGTCTTGGAAGATTTTAAAGGAGATATGATTATGGTATCTCATAGTAGAGATGAACTTTATACCTTTTGTGATCAGCTCATTGTCATGGAGAATGGAAGGGCCTTATTAGAAGGCAGTACAAAAGATATCTTTTGCCAGCCAAGGAAAATGGCAGTAGCACAGTTAACGGGTTGTAAAAATATTTCTCCTATAAAAAGATTAGGTAAACATCAGCTTTTGGCAGTGGATTGGAATCTTAAGCTGACCACTAAAGAAGAAATTAAAGCATCCGCTAAATATGTAGGGGTTAGAGCACATGATATTAAGTTAGAAGGTCAAGTAAACGATAACTATTTTAACATGGAAATACTGAGTTATTTAGAATTTCCCTTTGAAATAGACTATTTAGTACAGGAGAAAAAAAGTAGACCTGCACAGCCTTTATGCTGTAAGTTTTCTAAAGCGCAAGTGCCAAATTCAAAAGAAATAAATATTTTTATTCCGCCTGAAACCTTGATACTCTTAGAGTAGAGAGGCTTTCAAAATGCTTTCTGATAAAATTACCTCTTTTTTTCCAAAAGGTTATGTGTTATTATAAACAAAAATATTCAGTAAATTGTGAATAATTTTTAGTAATATCATATCATTGAAAGCCCATATAAGGATTCCTATAATGAGAGCATAGGGAATCACAAAAATAAATAACGTTTTTTACAACGGCGTAGAAAAATGAGTAGTATCATTTTCTGCGCTGTTTTTATTTTTACTAGCCCGGGAAGTAAAAGTAAATAGGTTCTCTAAGTGTTTATAAAATAAAAGCATAGTACTCAAAAATAGGAGGTAGGGTTATGAGACAAGTAGCGATTTATGGTAAAGGCGGAATTGGTAAATCAACAACAACACAAAATTTAACAGCAGGTTTAGCTGAGATGGGAAAAAAGGTTATGATCGTTGGATGTGACCCTAAAGCGGATTCAACTAGACTTGTACTTGGAGGTCTTGCACAGAAAACAGTACTTGATACCCTTCGTGAAGAAGGCGAAGATATCGATCTTGACTTAATTTTAAAAGAGGGCTATGGCGGAATCAAAGGTGTAGAATCAGGTGGACCAGAACCAGGTGTTGGTTGTGCAGGTCGTGGTATTATTACTTCTATTAACCTACTTGAACAGTTGGGTGCTTATGAATCAGATTTAGATTATGTATTTTACGATGTATTAGGCGATGTTGTATGTGGTGGTTTTGCAATGCCTATTCGTGAAGGTAAAGCTCAAGAAATCTATATTGTATGTTCAGGTGAGATGATGGCACTCTATGCAGCTAACAATATTTCTAAAGGTATTATGAAATATGCAAGTACAGGTGGTGTAAGACTTGGTGGACTGATTTGTAATTCAAGAAAGGTAGATGGGGAAGCAGAGCTGGTGAAAGCTGTTGCTAAGGAGTTAGGGACTCAGATGATTCACTTTGTACCTCGTGATAATGCCGTACAGAAGGCAGAAATTAACAAAAAAACAGTTATAGATTTTAGTCCACAAGAACCACAAGCAGATGAATATAGAGAACTTGCAAGAAAAGTAGATGGCAATGATATGTTTGTTATTCCTAAACCATTATCAATAGATAAGCTAGAATCTATTTTAATGCAACATGGTATTTTGGACTGAGAAGAGCAATTAAGAATTAAAAAGTAAGAATTAAGAATGAAAATGAAAGATAAAACAAACCAATCACTTACAATTATTCATTATTAATTGCTTACTACTATTTTAAATTAAGGGAGGTAGAACATATGGTATTGGTTCGTGCAATTATTAGAACTCATAAAGTAGGAGAGGTCTTATCTGAACTTCTTTCAGCGGGTTTTCCTGCAGTTACCAAGATGGATGTATTTGGGCGTGGTAAACAGAAAGGTGTTAAGGTAGGAGAGGTTTACTATGATGAGATTCCAAAAGAGATGCTTTTAATGGTTGTCAAAGATGAAGATAAAGATGATGTGGTTAAAATGATTATGAAATATGCAAGAACAGGTGAAAAAGGTAACTTTGGTGATGGACGTATTTTCGTAAGTCCAGTAGAAGAAGCTTACACCATTAGTACGAAATCATCAGGTTTATAGGAGGGGCTGTCTATGAAAGAAATCATGGCAATTGTAAGACAGAATAAGGTTAATGCTACAAAAAATGCATTAGCTGAAGCGGGTTTTCCTGCATTCACCTGTAGAAAAGTGATGGGTCGAGGCAAAAAGCCTATAGACCCATCCGTAGTAAAGACTATTCTAGAAGCAGAAGCTATGCCTGTTTCACCAGTAGGTGAGTATATTACAGAAGCTTCAAGACTAATTCCTAAAAGGTGTTTTGTGTTAGTAGTACCTGATGAAGAGATCAAACGCCTTGTAGAAGTCATTATGGAAGTGAATAGTACAGAGAATCCGGGAGATGGCAAAATATTTGTATTACCTATTATGGAATCATATCGTGTAAGAGATGGAAAAACCGTAGACGATATAGATTCTTCCTATTAGGAGGTGAGGATATGGCTTCAGATTTAAGAGAAAAAGTATTAGAGAAGTATAGTGCGAGAGTTTATAAAAATAGAAAAGAGCATGTTATTGCCATTGGTGAAGGAAATAAAGATACCATAACGGCTAATACAAGAGCCATACCTGGCATCATCACCCAAAGAGGTTGTTGCTATGCAGGATGTAAAGGTGTTGTACTGGGGCCTATTAAAGATGCAGCTATCATTGTGCATGGACCTATTGGATGTGCTTTCTATGCTTGGGGAACTAGAAGACATAAAGCTTTTGCAGATGAAAAAGATGGAGAGAAAGCAGATTGCTATTTAGAATACTGCTTTTCAACAGATATGCAAGAGCCAGACATTGTATTTGGTGGTGAGAAAAAGTTAAAACAAGCGATTACAGAAGTAATTGATATTTTTCATCCTGCTATCGTGCTTATTTGTTCTACTTGTCCAGTTGGGCTGATTGGAGATGATATTCACGCAGTAGCAAGGTGGACTGAAACTGAACTTGGAACCAAAGCCATTGCTTTTAGCTGTGAAGGCTACAAGGGTGTAAGCCAATCAGCAGGTCATCACATTGCTAACAATCAATTGATTCGTTATATCATAGGCACAGGAGATAAAGAACCAAAGACCCAATACAGTGTGAATTTATTAGGTGAATATAACATCGGTGGTGATGGCTGGGAAGTTGAGAGACTTTTAAAACGCTGTGGTATAGAAGTTGTTTCTGTATTTACAGGTGGTGGTAGCTATCGAGACCTTAAAAATTCCCACTTAGCTCACTTAAATCTTGTTCAGTGCCATCGTTCCATTAACTATGTAGCTGAGATGATGCAGGATAAATATGGTATTGATTGGCTGAAAGTTAATTTTGTAGGTATTGAATCAAGTGCTAAATCTCTTAGAGACATAGGAGAATATTTTGGGGATGAAGAGCTAAAAGCTAGAATCGAAGAAGTGATAGCTGATGAAATAGCGGCCATTACTGATGAGTTAGATTACTACAAAAGCAAGCTAAAAGGTAAATCGGCAGCTCTTTATGTAGGAGGTTCCAGATCCCATCATTATCAACTTTTATTAAAGGATTTCGGTGTACGTACAGTATTAGCTGGTTATGAATTTGCTCATAGAGATGATTATGAAGGAAGAGAAGTTATTCCTGATATTAAGCCAGATGCAGATAGCAAGAATATTGAAAGTATTGAAGTAGAGCCAGATCCCAAATATTACAAAGTACTTTTAACACAGGAGCAAAAAGAAAAACTCCTTGAAAAAGGTGTAGCGCTTAACTATTATGAAGGTATGTTTAAGGGCATGGAAGAAGGCGCTATTATCACTGATGACTTAAATCATTTTGAAACAGAAGAATTTTTAAAGGTATTAAAACCAGATGTCTTTTTCTCAGGTATTAAAGATAAATTTGTGACTCAGAAAAATGGTATGCTCTCAAGGCAACTACATTCTTATGATTATAGTGGGCCTTATGCAGGTTTTAGAGGAGCTATAACATTTGGTCATGACCTTGTCATGGGACTTTATACACCAGCTTGGAGTTATATTAGAGCGCCATGGCAAAAGGTTCCTAGTATTCAAGGTACATTAGGAGGTGAAGCATAATGCTTAATTATACACCAAAACAAATATGTGATAGAAAAGCACTTCGTATTAACCCAGCTAAAACCTGTCAGCCAGTAGGTGCATTATATGCAGCTTTAGGTGTGCATGGTTGTTTACCTCATAGTCATGGTTCTCAAGGCTGTGTTGCTTTTCACAGAATGTATTTAACAAGACATTTTAAAGACCCGGTTATGGCGTCATCTAGTTCCTTCACAGAAGGCGCTTCTGTATTTGGTGGTGGTAGCAATTTAAAAACAGCTACAAAGAATATTTTTGATTTATATGATCCAGAAATCATTGCTGTTCATACGACTTGCTTATCAGAAACTATTGGTGATGACCTTAATGCTTTGATTACAGATATGAGCATTCCAGAAGGCAAATATGTGGTTCATTGTAATACACCAAGCTATAAAGGTTCTCATGTCACTGGTTTCACTAACATGGTAACAGGATTTATTAACTACTTAGCCACTAAAACAGGGACCTCTAATGAAAAAGTATGTTTGATGCCAGGCTTTGTAAATCCAGGAGATATGAGAGAGTATAAAAAGCTGTTAAATGCTATGAAAGTACCTTTCATTATGCTTCCTGATACAACTGGTGTATTAGATGGACCAATGACAGGGAAATACGAGATGTTTCCAAAGGGAGGCACTTTAATTAATGATATTAAAGCCCTTGGAGATTGTAAAGAAACCATTGCATTAGGGGTGCAGACTTCAGAAGCTTCAGCAGAGGCACTTAAGAAAAAATGCAGTGTACCTTTTAAATCATTACCTCTTCCTATGGGTGTTGAAGCAACTGATGAATTCATGCTAGCACTTCAAGCATTTTCTAAAGAGGATGTACCTGCAAACATTGAAGAAGAAAGAGGTCAGCTAGTGGATATGATGATTGACATTCATCCTTATACCTATGGTAAAAAGGTAGCCATTTATGGTGACCCAGATACAGTATTAGGCATAGCAGCTTTTGCTCTTGAATTAGGTATGATTCCTAAATATATGTTAACAGGTACGCCAGGTAGCCAATTTGAAAGCGCAGGAAAAGCGCTACTAGACAAATTCGGTGTGGAAGGTTGCACCGTCAAGGCAGATGGAGACTTATTTTTATTACATCAATGGATTAAAAATGAAAAGGTTGATTTACTCATTGGTGGTACTCATGGCAAAACCATTGCTAGAGCAGAAGATATACCACTCGTAAGAATGGGCTTCCCTATCATTGACCGATATATTCATTCTTATATGCCGTTAGTAGGTTATAAAGGAGCCATGAGAATGGCAGAGCTTATAGCTAATGCACTCATGGATTATCAAGATAGCCACTGTGAAGAAAAAGACTTAGAAGTTGTTATGTAGAATCTAAAATCTATTAAATATTCCCTCAAAATATTAATAGGTATATACACAAGAGCAGGAAAGAGGACCGTTTCTTCTATCCACTCTTGTGTACTTGAATTAACAGGAGAAGGAAACGAAGGGAAGTGTTAAAAATGGGCTTAATGGAGAAAACAACTTTGGAAAAAAGCATTTTAGAAGATAGAAAAGACTCTATACGGTTAATGGAATCTACTTGCAGTGGGCAGGGCATTAAGTGTGACACGGACAGTGTTTCTGGATCCGTTAGCCAAAGGGCATGTGTCTATTGTGGTGCGCGGGTTGTACTTAATCCAATAACGGATGCTTTTCATATTGTACACGGACCTATTGGGTGTGCTAGCTATACATGGGATATTAGAGGAAGCTTAAGTAGTGGAGATGATTTATATCGCAATAGTTTTTCTACAGATTTAAGAGAAACAGATGTTATTTTTGGAGGAGAGAAGAAGTTAATTGCAGCTATTGAAGAAGTGGCTCTTAAGTATCATCCTAAAGTGATATTTATCTATGCTACTTGCATCGTAGGTGTTATAGGTGATGATGTAGATGCAGTTTGCAGAACCATGTCTAGTAAATATGGGATTCCAGTTATTCCAGTTAAATCCCCAGGCTTTTCGGGGAATAAATCGACAGGATATCGTATGGCCTGTAATGCGATTATGGAGGTTATAAAACCTTATAAGGATAGAGAAAAGGTAAAAGGAATTAATATATTAGGTGATTTTAATCTAGCAGGGGAAATGTGGATTATTAAAGATTATCTAAAACAAATCGGTATAGAAGTTGTAGCAGGCTTAACAGGAGATTCAGATTATGAAAGCTTAATTAAAGCACCTGGTGCTGCTTTAAATGTAGTGCAATGTGCAGGATCTAGTACCTATTTGGCTAAAAGAATGGAAGAAGAGATGGGAATACCTTTTATAAAGGTTAGTTTCTTTGGAATAGAGGATACTACCAGTTCTCTTATTAGAATAGCAGAGGCTCTAGGAGATATGGAAGCTAGAGAAAAGGCTATAGAGTTAACAAAGCGAAAAACAGCGGAGCTAAAAGCCTTCATGAATAAATATAAAAATAATTTAAATGGGAAAAAAGCAGCCATTTATGTAGGAGGAGGCTTTAAAGCCATTTCTCTTATTAGACAGTTTGAAACCTTAGGGATTAAAACGGTAGTGGTTGGTACGCAAACAGGTAAAAAGGAAGATTATGAGATTATAGCCAGCTTAGTAGATTCAGATACTGTTATTTTAGATGATGCCAATCCAGCAGAACTAGAAACCTTTTTAAAGGAAAAAGGAGCAGATATTTTAGTAGGGGGTGTGAAAGAAAGGCCACTTGCGTATAAACTAGGCATTGCCTTTTGTGATCATAACCATGAAAGAAAGCATCCCTTAGCAGGCTTTGAAGGCGTTGTTAATTTTACAAAAGAAATTAATTCAAGTATCAATCACCCAATATGGGATTATTTAAAGCTAGAGGAGGGATGGGGATGAAGACAAAAGTAGAACCATTGGTTCATTTGAATACAAACCCGTGTAAAATGTGTATGCCTATGGGTGCTGTAACAGCTTTTTATGGGCTTCAAAAGTGTATTACGATTTTGCATGGTTCCCAAGGCTGTAGTACTTATATTAGAAGGCATATGGCGACTCATTATAATGAACCAGTAGATGTGGCTTCCTCCTCTTTAACTGAGCATGGTACAGTCTATGGAGGAGAAGAAAATCTTCTCAAAGGCTTAAAGAATGTCATTGATTTATATGAGCCAGAGGTAATAGGCGTAGCGACTACCTGCCTTGCAGAAACCATAGGAGAAGATATTAAGCGTATTGTGGAAAAATTCTATGAGTGTTATCCAGAGTATCAGAATATCACTATTTTACCGGTGCATTCCTCAGGCTACAGCGGTACAGAGTTTAATGGTTATTTTAATACCCTTACTCAAATAGTAGCTCAAGTGAAAATGTCTATGAAAAAACATGAAAAAGTCAATGTGGTTACAGGAATGATTAGTCCGGCTGATACTAGGTATTTAAAGAAGATATTTGCTTTATTTAATATAGAAGCTATTTTATTATCTGATCTATCCTCTAACTTAGATGCGGGTTTTTCAAAAGCTTATAATAGACTTCCTTCTGGTGGAACTTCTATAGAAGAAATCAAAAAAATGGCTGGTTCTAGAATGACCATAGAGTTTTGCAGTGTTCCCCTAGCTTTATCGCCCGGGAAATATTTAGAAGAGCATTATGGTGTACCTTGTAAAGTATTAAATCTGCCCATGGGGCTTAGAGATACAGATACTTTCTATAAGGTATTATCAGAAGTTTCATGTAACCCTATTCCCAAAGAGCTTGTAGAGATGAGAAGCAGATATTTAGATGCTATGATTGATAGTCATAAATATAATAGTGGCGGCAGAGCTGTTATTTATGGCGATCCAGATTTCATTCTTGGAACAGTTAGATTATCTGCAGAGAACGGCATTATGCCAATAGTAGTAGCTACAGGTAGTGTTTGTCCAGAATTAAAAAGTTTATTAGAAAAAGAATTAAGAGATGTAGCAGCACGCTATTTTATAGAAGACTTTCAAGTTGTAGATGATATTGATTTCAAAACTATTGAAGCTTTAGCCATTCAGTATAAGGCCAACTTATTAATAGGTAATTCAGATGGCAGGCGTATAGAGGAGAAATACCATATCCCACTAGTAAGAAGAGGCTTTCCTATTCATGACAGGGTAGGAGGACAGAGACTGCGTACTCTAGGCTATGAAGGTTCACTGACCTTTTTAGATGAACTTTCTAATGCACTTTTAGCTGTAACAGAAACCAGTTTTAGAGAAAATTTGTTTAATGCTTATTATAAAGAAGAAAGTGCTGGCAAAGTAGAAGAAATAATAAAAGATAAAGCCAAAGAAAAAGAATTCACACAAAGTAATGACATGCTGGAGGTGAAGAACATGTTAAGTAAAGAAACAATGTTAGAGAAAACCAAGACACATCCTTGCTATAATTGTGGCGCTCATGAGCATGCAAGAATTCATTTACCTATAGCACCTAGGTGTAATATTCAGTGCAATTACTGTGTCAGAAAATTTGATTGCCCTAATGAAAGCAGGCCAGGTGTAACAACTACTATTCTAACGCCGGAAGAAGCATTTGAGCGTTTTAAGATTGTTAAAGAAAAATTGCCAAATCTCAGTGTGGTAGGTATTGCAGGACCTGGAGATGCTCTAGCGAACTTTGATGAAACCAAGAAAACCTTGCAGATCATTAGAGACTATGATCCCGATATTACCTTTTGTTTATCTACCAATGGCTTAATGCTTCCACTTTATGCACAGGAATTAGTGGATTTAGGAGTCAGTCATGTCACAGTCACTGTAAATGCTGTGGATCCTAAAATAGGAGCGAAGGTTTATAAGTATGTAGATTATATGGGTATGCATTTTATTGGGGAAACAGCAGCAGCAATTCTTTTAACCAATCAGCTCAATGGTATTAAACTATTAACCAGCAAGGGTATTGTTTGTAAAATAAATATTGTTACCTTGAAAGGTATCAATGATGAGCATATTCCAGAGGTAGTAGCTAAGATGAAGGAGCTAGATTGCTACATGACTAATATTATGCAGCTTATTCCAGTTAAGGGAAGTGCTTTTGAAGATTTACCTATGGCTAGTCAAGTAGAGATTAATAAGATTAGAAAAAATTGTGGTGAAACTATGAAACAAATGTATCACTGCAAGCAATGTAGAGCAGATGCTATTGGTATTTTAGGTGAGGACTTAAGCATTGAGTTAGGTAGCTGCCGAGGTAAGTGCAGTCCTATTAAACAGCAAATCCAAAAGCCATATCGTTTTGCAGTAGCTTCTAAGAGTGGCATGATTGTAGACCAACATTTTGGGCATGTTGAAGAATTTTACATTTACGATTACCAAGGAGAAGAAGCAACATACATAGAGAAGAGAAAAATTAATAAGTACTGTATGGGTAAAGATGCTTGTGATGAAAAAGAAGATAAGATTACAAGAATTATAGATTCTATTGAAGATTGCCAAGGCGTTATTACTTTAAGAATAGGAGAATCGCCAAAAAGTAAGCTAAAAGAAAAGGGCATTCAAGTGTTTAGCACCTATGATCGTATACCAGATGCTATTAAAAAAGCAGTTGAAGCTATGTAAAATATTATTTGTTTAAGTATGTAATAAAAAGAGATGTTAATAGGCAATAGACAAGAGATTAGAGGAGGGGTTTTCTTTTCAAAGCTTTGCTCTCTATTTTCATAAATACTAAGTTAATAAAAGTCAAATTAAAAAGGGGATGTTTTAAATGGTTCAACCTAAATATCATGTTTTTATATGTACGAGTTGCAGGATTAATGGTCAG
The DNA here is from genome assembly GCF_003990395.1 of Cellulosilyticum sp. WCF-2. NCBI lineage: Bacteria > Bacillati > Bacillota > Clostridia > Lachnospirales > Cellulosilyticaceae > Cellulosilyticum > Cellulosilyticum sp. WCF-2. The sequence goes on from NZ_CP034675.1 coordinate 1,256,418, forward strand.
CAAAAAGGTTTTTGTCATTCTAAGAACTCAGTTGGGATTGTAGAAAGATTTATGGAGGAGATTGAAGATAGGAGCTTATCAGGAGATGTAGTTATTAACAATACAGGATGCTTCGGCATCTGCGATAAAGGGCCTATCGTAGTGGTTTATCCAGAAGGAGCATGGTATGGTAATGTATCGGAAGATGATGTAGAGCGCATTGTAGAAGAACATTTTGAAAATGGCAGACCTGTTAGTGACCTACTTATCTAATAAAACTATAAAAATAGAGAAGGTGAGGGAGAGGAATGATTAGAATAATCGATTCAACCTTAGCTAGACTCGATCATTGCCTTCCAAGTAAGGAGCAAGTACTTACATTTTGCTACCTCATGAGAGACATTGGCATTGTAGATTTAGAGATTTCAGTAAAGATTTATAAGCTACTAGAGAGTTTACCAGAAGGCTTTAGGTTTTATTTGACTTTATTAAATACACCAGAGAGTGTAAAAGTTTATCCTGATGTTTATAAGCTGATTATCCCTAGGTCTCAAATAGAGGGGACTATTGGCCAAATTCAAATGAATGATATTAGAGAGGTTGTGCAGCTCAAAGCCTATGAACACTGTAGTTATATAAGAATTATAGGCTTAGACGATTTGCTTTGTCACAATTATACCTATGTAATGCAAGAGATTATGACTACATTAAAAAATAGCAAAGTTAATCTTTGCCCTGAAAATCTGTATCATTGTGCCACTGCAATTGCTGTAGAGTGGGCTTTAAAAGGGGGAAAAGAAGTAACAACTAGTTTTACAGGTATAGGGGGATTAGCTGCCACAGAAGAAGTATTAATGGCATTAAGAATAACCAGTAGATATAAGATTAATCAAGATATAAGTGCTTTAGTTCAGCTTAAAACTCTTTTTGAACAAATGACAGGAGAACATATACAAAAGAATAAACCTATTATTGGAGAAGCTATTTTTTGTGTGGAATCAGGCATTCATGTAGATGGCATTATGAAAAAGGAAGCGATTTATGAGGCATATTCTCCAACAGAGGTAGGTCAAAAGAGAACCATTGTTATAGGAAAGCATTCAGGAAGCTCAGCTGTAGCAGCGAAGCTTAAAGAGTGTCAAATCCCCATGCTAGATGAGGCGCATATGAGGCGGTTACTTCTCGCAGTAAAGCAAGTAAGCATGAAAAAAAGAAGGAGCATAAGTGATGAAGAATTTATAGTCATAGTAAGAGAGGTGATGGCTTATGAGAGAAAAGAGAAAGATAGTTGATACGACCCTAAGAGATGGCGAACAACAAGCAGGCATAGCCTTAAGACCAGAAGAAAAATTAGAAATAGCATTACTATTAGATGCTATAGGTGTTCATGAAATCGAAGCGGGCATTCCTAGTTTGGGAGCAGGAGAAATAAGCTATCTCAAAGCCGTGATGAAAAGAAAAAAACAAGCACAAATTTCTGTTTGGACTAGAGCTAATACAGAGGATATCAAACATGCTACTTGTTGCAGCCCGGATATTATTCATATTGGAACGCCTATATCTTATATACAGATTTATACCAAGTTAAAGAAAAATAAAGTGTGGATACAAAAAAATTTAGTAGATTGCATTGAAATAGCCCATAATCAAGGAATAGAAGTGACTATAGGTTTCGAAGACGCCTCAAGAGCGGATATGGGTTATATTATTAGTACTGCAAAATTAGTAAGTAAATTAGGGATAAAGCTTATTCGTATAGCAGATACCGTGGGTGTTTTGACACCAAGCCGTACAAGATCTATGGTTCAGGAATTAATGAATCAAGTAGACATAGAGGTAGAAATTCATGTTCACAATGATTTAGGTATGGCGGTTGCAAACTCTATTGAAGGGCTTAAAGCAGGAGCTAGTCATGTAGATTGTACCTTAGGTGGACTTGGGGAACGTACAGGTAACTGCAACCTTTATGATTTAGTTCATGCAACTGAAAGGTATTTTGACTTCGGAATTAATAAGAGTCATATTAAAAAAGTAGAACAAAGATTAGAGCAAATCCTAGGCAAAGGTCAATTAGCATGAAGCTTTCATACCAATAAAGTCTCTGTATCACGCTATGGAGAAATAGAAGTCCTGAGAAGAATGTGTATAGTGTAAAGTAATCTATGAAAGATAAGAATCAAAGAGGAGCGATACTATACTTAAAAAAGATGGGTTTAAGGAGGACAATAATGAGTAATAAGATAGCGGTATTATTAAATGAGGAAAAACAACTAGCTAGTTTTGTAGATGCTACATTAATCTATATTTATGAAAAAGCAGGTGAATGGCAAGTAACACAAATGACAGAAACAAAAGATTTAGCATACAAAAGAGAAAATGACATAAAGAACTTTACCTTAGCGCTTATAGAAAAATTAAAGTGCTGCAAAGTCATAGTAGGCACACTTATTCTTGGTGTGCCTTATTATTTATTAATCAGAGCAGGATATGAATTATGTGAGGCACCTACATTTTCAATGCTACTTTTAGAACAAATCTACGAAGATTATTACAAAATACCAGAGGAAACAAGCAAAAAACAAACAATGGAATTAGAAGGTGAAGGGAGTAATCATTTGATGTCAACAGAGCATATAAGTAGGTCTCCCATACCATTAGATGGGGCGGATAACTACTTTATTGATATGATAGCCGTACAAAAGGCTTATCCGGAAATGAGTTCTAAGAAAATACTTCTTCCTTTTTTCAGCAATACTATATTTCGTAGTCTAAAAGTTAATTGCAGTCATGTTATGCCTTGGTTAGAAAATTATTTAGAGCAGAATAGTTTAATAATGAGTATCAGTAGGGGGCAAGGAATCTATACACTTAGTATCACTCATAAAGTATGTTCTTGCTAAGTTTATAGTCAATAAATATATTACTCATCTTTTTAATAGTTAACTTATGACTTGAGATATAGATCTATTGTTTAAAGTTATATAAAGATTTTATTTCGTGAAGAGTGTTCACTTATTGTATAAAGGCACCTAATTAGAATAGATGATAAAGTTAAGGAGGAAATGATATGAAAAGAATAGAAACATCCTATGGTGTATTAGAAGGGGCTACAGATCTTGTTTATTATAAAAATGGTAATCTTAGAAGCTGCAAACTAGAAAAATATAATGCCATAACCACTTCCATAGGCTTTCTTGTGCCACAATATGGAGACATGGATACACGTACTAAATTGAGGGAAGCTATCAGCTTTTATGATACAGGAGAACTTAAAAGTATTTACTTAAAAGAGCCTGTAATTGTAAATACTACAGTAGGGACTCTTAAGGGAGAATTTATTACATTTTATAAACAAGGAACTATTCACCGCTTATTTCCTCTTTATGGTCAAGTCAGTGGGTATTGGTCAGAAGAAGAAGAATACCAATTGGCAGAAAAAGCTACTTTTAAAATAGGTGAGCTGCAAGTAAGTAATAAAATGAATAGCTATTGCTTTTATCCTAGTGGATATTTAAAAAGTCTTAGCTTATGGAGTAAGGAAGTTCTAATAGTTCAGCTTCATAAGAAGAATATTGCTATAAGGTTAGGTATAGCTTTTTATGAGAATGGTAATATTAAGTCCTTAGAACCATATGTACCTACCAAGATAAAGACACCAATAGGAGATATTATGGCCTATAGCAATGAGCCTATTGGTATACACGGCGACACTAATTCTCTTATTCTAGACGAAGATGGAAGAATAAAAGGAATAACAACTGTATCAACTGCTATACGAATGAATAACGATCAAGGAGAAGAACAGGTGATTGCACCTCATTTAGTAAGAAGTCAGTTAGATATTGAGAGATGGGTTATTTCACCTATAACAATTAGCTTTCTCGAAAATCAAGTTATGATTGTAGATGAGCATACTACTTATAGACTTAACAAAGATGATTTTAAGTGGAGCACCACACAAATAGGTTTTGAAGAAATAGGGCATGAATGCGGTAATTGTCAGGGGTGTAAAAATTGCTCATAAATAATTTATAAAAAAAGTAAAAAACCGCTTGACGTATGTATATAATACATGATATATTAAACAAGTCGTCAGGACGACATGAATGCAAGATGGTGGGTATAGCTCAGTTGGTAGTAGCACTGGATTGTGGTTCCAGGTGTCGTGGGTTCGAGCCCCATTACCCACCCTTTACTATAAAAATAGTAATGTAGGGTTATCGCCAAGCGGTAAGGCACAGGATTTTGATTCCTGCATTCGGAGGTTCGAATCCTCCTAGCCCTGTTAGTAGGATAAATTCTACTTTAATTTAATAAGGAGAGATGGTCGAGTTGGTTTAAGGCACCGGTCTTGAAAACCGGCGAGGGTAACACCTCCCTGGGTTCGAATCCCAGTCTCTCCGTTATATAAAAGTGGTATGGCAATGATTCAGTTCAATGCTGTACCACTTTTTCGTTGACAGGAAATACTAACAAGCAGTTGGAATAGTCGATATAATTCGTATGTGAAGAAAATATTGACAAATGTATTGTTCGGCTATATGATAGGGATAAATAGCAAAGGTGCTATGAGCCAGTACAGCTCATAGCACCTTTTTTGTTTTTTAAAAAGAATTATGTAAAGGGGGATTTAATATGAAAAAAATAGTTAAAAGGTTAACTGCTCTTACAACAAGCGTATTATTATGCGGTATGCTTCTAACAGGTTGTACTAGCACAGGTGAAGCAACTGACAAAGCAAGTAGCTCTAACGAGGATGTTATTAAAATTGGAGTGTTTGAACCAATAACAGGAAGCCTAGCAGCAGGCGGAGCTATTGAAAAAGAAGGGATTGAGATTGCCTATGCTGAAAGAAGCGAAGTATTAGGTAAAAAAGTTGAACTCGTTATTGCAGATAATAAATCTGAAAAAGTAGAAGCGGCTAATGCCGTTTCAAGATTAATTGAAAAAGATAAAGTTGCTGCTATTATTGGTTCATATTCTTCAACACCTTCTATCGGAGCTGGAGATGTTATTAAAGAAGCAGGTATACCAACTGTAGGTGTATCTTGTACTAACCCATTAGTTACTCAAGGTAATGATTGGTACTTTAGAGTTTGTTTCATCGATCCTTATCAAGGAAAAGTAATGGCCAACTATGCGTACAATAAATTAGGTGCTAGAACAGCGGCAGTTACTCGTGAAGTAGGAGCTGACTACTCAGTAGGCCTTGCACAGTTCTTCACTGATGAATTCATCCGCTTAAATGGCGGAGATGAGAGCTGTATTGTTGCCACAGCAGATTATCAATCAGGAGATCAAGACTTTAATGCACAAATCACTAATATATCCAAAGCCAATCCAGATATTATTTTTGCACCAGGTAACTTTACAGAGTGTTCAATGCTTATCAAACAAGCTCGTCAATTAGGCGTAACAACACCATTCTTGGGTGGAGATACTTGGGAAACACCTGAGTTCATAACGATTGGTGGTACAGAAGTAGAAGGTGCATTGTTCTCTACTTTCTTTGATTCCAATGCAGATTTCACACCACAAACTAAAACTTTTGTTGAAAACTATAAAGCTAGCCATAATGGGGAAGAACCAGCAGCTGTTACAGCACTTGCTTACGATGCATACAATGTAGTACTTGATGCCATTGAAAGAGCGGGTAGTACAGATCCAGCAGCTATTCAAAAAGCGCTTAAAGAGACAAAAGATTTCCCGGGAGTAGCAGGGTACATTAATTTTGATGAAAACGGGGATGCAACTAAGAGTGCTGTTATCAAAGAAATTAAAGATGGTAAATTTACTTATGTAGATTCTGTATCAGCAGAGTAATTAATAAAACACGCTATTAAAGTATTACAAAACTAGATACTTATTGAGACAGTATTAAAACAGGAGGGGATAACCCCTCTTGTTTCTAATCATATGGAAGAAAACCTTACTAGAATGTGATGAAAGAGGAGTAGTAATAAAAATGAGGAGGCAGATCTATGACCTTAGAGATTTTTTTGCAACAACTAGTTAATGGGCTAACGTTAGGTAGCTTGTTTGCTCTAGTAGCAATTGGTTATACAATGGTTTACGGTATTTTACGACTTATCAACTTTGCTCATGGTGATATATTTATGATGGCCATGTACATAGCCTTTTTTAGTATTAGCATATTCAGTGTACCTTGGTACATTTCTTTTATATTAGTTATTGCTTTAACCGCTTTATTGGGAATTGCAACAGAAAAAGTAGCTTATAAACCTCTTAGAGAGCAAGGGGCTCCAAGCATTTCGCTATTGATTTCTTCAATAGGTGCTTCTTATCTTATGGAAAACTTAGCAACAGTGCTTTTTACAGGGCGTCCTAAAAACTTTCCTCAAATTCCTTTTTTTACGGATATGATAACTATAGGAGGTATACATATACAACGTCTTGCCATTATGGTGCCTATTATTACTTTAGTGCTACTTTTGGCACTTCTCTATCTCATCAATCATACAAAAACTGGTATGGCTATGAGAGCTGTTTCAAAAGATGTAGAAACAGCAAGACTTATGGGGATTAGTGTTAATAAAGTAATTACAGCCACCTTTGGGATAGGTTCAGCTCTTGCAGCAGTTGGAGCTATCATGTGGGGAATGAAATACTTGCAGATTAAACCAGATGTGGGTGTTATGCCGGGAATGAAATGTTTCATTGCAGCAGTAATTGGTGGTATTGGTAATATCAAAGGTGCTGTAGTAGGGGGGCTATTACTAGGATTAATAGAAGTATTAATTGTAGCATTTATTCCATCTTTAACGGGATATAGAGATGCTTTTTCATTCATTTTACTTATTATTATCTTACTTGTAAGACCAAATGGGCTTATTGGTGAGAAAATAGCTGAAAAGGTATAGGGGGGATTATAATGAAAAAGATCAACTTAAGTAAAAAAAACAATATGATCCTTTCTTTAATTGCTATTGCAGTGCTGATCATATTTTTATTTATTGCAGAACCTGTATTCGGAAAATATGTTTCTCGCATTATAAAATTAAGTGCTATCTATGCTATTTGTGCTCTGTCCATGAATATGGTTAATGGTTTCACTGGCTTGTTTTCATTAGGACAACCAGGTTTTATGGCAATAGGTGCATATACTACAGCTATATTAACTCTCACACAGTCTGATAAACAATCTGTATTTTATATGTCACCTATGCCAGCATTTTTAGAGAGTGCACATCTTCCATTTATTGTGGCTCTTGTCTTAGGAGGGTTACTTGCAGCAGCCTGTGCTTATATCATAGGTTTTCCAGTTTTAAGATTAAGGGGAGATTACTTAGCAATTGCTACCCTTGGCTTTTCAGAGATAATTCGTGTTATTCTTCAAAATATGCAAAATATCACCAATGGCCCACTAGGTATTAATAAAATTCCTAATCACGTTAGTATGTGGATGGCATTTGGTGTATTAGCTATTATTACGATATTTATGTTAGTTATGATGAAGACTTCTTATGGACGTGCTTTAAAAGCAATTAGAGAAGACGAAGTAGCTGCAGAAGCAATGGGAGTTAATTTATTTAAGCATAAAATGTTAGCTTTTGTATTGTCTGGGTTTATCGCAGGCATAGCAGGGGGGTTATTAGGTTCGTTAGTAGGTGCGATTGATCCTACACAATTCAAATTTACATTTGCTTATACCTTATTGTTGATGGTTGTTCTAGGAGGACAAGGCTCCATCTCTGGTTCAATTGTAGGGGCTTTCATTATTACTTGTGCTCAAGAAATATTAAGATTTGTAGATGAGCCAATTAACTTTGGTTTTATCCATTATCCAGGCATCGAAGGTATGCGTATGGTTGTTTTCTCTGTCATGCTTATGTGTATTATTTTGTTTTGGAGCAGAGGTATATTTGGAAACAAGGAATTTTCTTGGAGTGGTTTGCTGGGACTATTTAAAAGAAAGCAAACTAAAGTAGCACAAGAAACTAAGGAGGTGTAGCAGATGCCGATGCTAGAAGCCAAAAATGCCACCATGCAATTTGGTGGATTAATAGCAGTTAATGAACTTAATATAGAAATAAATGAAGGTGAAATCGTGGCCATCATTGGGCCTAATGGAGCAGGAAAGACTACAGCTTTTAATATGATAACAGGTGTTTATACACCTACTATAGGAAGCATCCTATTTAATGGTAAATGTCTTAATAAAATGAAACCAAATAAAATTGCTGAATTAGGTATTGCTCGCACCTTTCAAAATATCAGGCTATTTAAAAACCTTACAGTATTAGAAAATGTACTGATTGCAAATCATCTCAGACTAAAAAGTGGTCTTTTTAGTTCAGTGCTTCATTTACCCAATGCTCAAAAAGAAGAGAAGGAAATGTTAGAGTATTCTCTTTCTATATTAGAATGTACTGGCCTCTTGGAACATAAAGACGATATTGCCTCAAGTTTGCCTTATGGTTTACAAAGAAGACTTGAAATAGCCAGAGCTTTGGCAACAAAACCTAAATTGCTTTTATTAGATGAGCCAGCAGCTGGTATGAACCCTAAGGAAAGTGAAGATTTAACAGAGTTTATTAGACAAATTAGAAATCAGTTTGATTTAACTATTTTATTAATAGAGCATCATATGCAATTGGTTATGGGGATATCAGAACGTATTTATGTATTAGAGTATGGAACAACCATAGCTCATGGAACACCTACTGAAATCCAAAATAATAAGGCTGTTATTAAAGCTTATCTTGGAGAGGAGGAATAAGAATGTTAACCATTGAGAATCTATATGTAAGATATGGAGGAATAGAAGCACTTAGAGGCATTTTTATGCAAATTCCAGAAGGTAAAATCGTTACCTTAGTAGGTGCAAATGGAGCAGGGAAATCTACTACTCTTAGAGCAATTACTAAATTAATTACACCAGCATCAGGGAGAATTATCTATAAAGGTGAAAGTATAATGAGTTGCACTACTCAGGATATTGTAAAGAAAGGCATTACCTTAGTGCCAGAAGGGCGTAGGGTATTTGCAGACCTAACAGTAGAAGAAAATCTAAAAATAGGGGCTTATACTAGAAAAGATCAAAGTGAAATTAAAAAAGATATAGACTATGTTAATGATATCTTTCCGCGTTTAAAAGAAAGAAAAAATCAGCTAGCGGGAACTTTATCTGGGGGAGAGCAGCAAATGCTAGCAGTAGGTAGAGCGCTTATGTCAAAACCAAAAGTACTTATGATGGATGAGCCTAGTTTAGGATTAGCACCATTAGTGGTAAAAGATATATTTGCCATTATAAAAGAAGTAAATGAAAAAGCAGGAATGACGATACTACTCATTGAGCAAAATGCTAATGCTGCACTTAAGATTGCAGATTATGGTTATGTCATGGAGACAGGTACCATAGGATTAGAGGGACCTGGAATGGATTTATTAAATAATGAGCAAGTAAAAGAATTATATTTAGGGAAAATAGGATAATCTATTCGTGAGTTATAAAAAGGACTGTAAATACAGATAGCTTATTCATTAGCAGTAGAGTAACAGTCCTTTTTAGCTATTATAGAAAAGAGAGTATTTTTAACATAGATTAAAAGATATATTTTAGAAAGTATTTTTACCAAAGAAAAGAGAAGGCAGTAACAAAAAAAGTAAATCTTAGTTTATTTTATTAGAAAGATTAGTTTTAAGAAAGAAATAAGGATATTAGTGATGTGTTTTTATTAAAAACAACGGCAAAAGTTGACCTGTTTTTGCAAAAATAACGCTTAAAGGTGGATAATTTTGTGTATAAATCTATAAATGCTGTGGATAATAAGTGAATAACTTAAAAAAGTTGTTCCTAACTAAAAAAAGTTTAAAAAAGGTGTTGACGCTGATAAAAAGATGCTGTAGTATTATACGAGTCAGCAGCAAACAGCAGCAGACAAGAAAAGGCATTAAGCCTTGATAATAATGAACTTTGAAAACAAAATAGTAACTATAAACCAGTCGATTCATTACGTCTCTAATAAGAGATGAGAATCAGTACAACTTGTACTAAGTAAAATAGTCAGTAGTAGAAATACTACACGGACAAACTTTTATATGAGAGTTTGATCCTGGCTCAGGATGAACGCTGGCGGCGTGCTTAACACATGCAAGTCGAACGAAGTGATAGGAGCTTGCTCCTAGAACTTAGTGGCGGACGGGTGAGTAACGCGTGGGTAACCTGCCCTATGCAGGGGGATAACGTTTGGAAACGAACGCTAATACCGCATAAACTATGGACAATCGCATGATTGTTATAGTAAAGATTTTATCGGCATAGGATGGACCCGCGTTGGATTAGCTAGTTGGTGAGATAACAGCCCACCAAGGCGACGATCCATAGCCGGCCTGAGAGGGTGAACGGCCACATTGGGACTGAGACACGGCCCAAACTCCTACGGGAGGCAGCAGTGGGGAATATTGCACAATGGGCGCAAGCCTGATGCAGCGACGCCGCGTGAAGGAAGAAGGTCTTCGGATTGTAAACTTCTATCAGCAGGGAAGAAAAAATGACGGTACCTGACTAAGAAGCTCCGGCTAACTACGTGCCAGCAGCCGCGGTAATACGTAGGGAGCGAGCGTTATCCGGATTTACTGGGTGTAAAGGGTGCGTAGGCGGTTTGTTAAGTCAGAAGTGAAATTTAGGGGCTCAACCTCTAAGCTGCTTCTGAAACTGATGAACTAGAGTGTGGGAGAGGAAAGTGGAATTCCGAGTGTAGCGGTGAAATGCGTAGAGATTCGGAGGAACACCAGTAGCGAAGGCGGCTTTCTGGACCATAACTGACGCTGAGGCACGAAAGCGTGGGGAGCAAACAGGATTAGATACCCTGGTAGTCCACGCTGTAAACGATGAATGCTAGGTGTCGGGGCTTACGGGTCTCGGTGCCGAAGTTAACACATTAAGCATTCCACCTGGGAAGTACGATCGCAAGATTGAAACTCAAAGGAATTGACGGGGACCCGCACAAGCGGTGGAGCATGTGGTTTAATTCGAAGCAACGCGAAGAACCTTACCTAAACTTGACATCCTTTTGACTAGAGGGTAATGCCTCTTTCTCTAGCTTGCTAGAGCAGAAGTGACAGGTGGTGCATGGTTGTCGTCAGCTCGTGTCGTGAGATGTTGGGTTAAGTCCCGCAACGAGCGCAACCCCTATCTTTAGTAGCCAGCATTGAGTTGGGCACTCTAGAGAGACTGCCAGGGATAACTTGGAGGAAGGTGGGGATGACGTCAAATCATCATGCCCCTTATGTTTAGGGCTACACACGTGCTACAATGGCTGCTACAAAGGGAAGCGATCTCGCGAGAGTCAGCAAACCTCAAAAAAGCAGTCCCAGTTCGGATTGTAGTCTGCAACTCGACTACATGAAGTTGGAATCGCTAGTAATCGCGAATCAGAATGTCGCGGTGAATACGTTCCCGGGTCTTGTACACACCGCCCGTCACACCATGGGAGTTGGGGGGGCCCAACGCCGGTGACCCAACCCTTCGGGGAGGGAGCCGTCTAAGGCAAAACCAATAACTGGGGTGAAGTCGTAACAAGGTAGCCGTATCGGAAGGTGCGGCTGGATCACCTCCTTTCTAAGGAATAAGAATTGCTGGTTTAATAGTTACTGTTTTGTTTTGAGAGTTCATCGCTAGATGTAACTATCAAAGCACCGAACCGAAGTGAAACGGCGGTGAGGTGTTGCTTAAGATCTAGTGTAAAATTGAATTCTAATAAATTTGTGGTGATGATGCGCTTAGGGGAAACACCCGTTTCCATTCCGAACACGTAGGTTAAGACCTAAGCGGCTGATGGTACTTGTCGGGAGACTGACTGGGAGAGTAAGTGGTTGCCACATTTATGGGGGTTTAGCTCAGTTGGGAGAGCACCTGCCTTGCACGCAGGGGGTCAAGGGTTCGAATCCCTTAATCTCCACTGTCCAAATAATGGACATGATTGTACTAAATGTACTACTTGTACTTTGAAAAACAAATACTACAACAATTATAGATTTGTAAGTTATAGCAATATAACTTGCGCCTAACGATAAATGTACACGCACATTAGTGCAAAAATGTTTGTCAGGGTGTAAAATCTACAATTTAACCGATATAGTCAGAAATGACTTAAAACATTCTTTGTTTTTATCAGAAATGATAATTAACAAGGCACGAAACGACCAGAGAAAGTCGTGGAATAAGGCTTCGATAAAGTTGAACGCTGTACAAACAAACACCCTCCGGGTGTGAGAGTCAGTAAATTCAACAAGAAGATCGCTTGTTTCATCAACTGTCTCTAAATAGGTCAAGCTACTAAGAGCGTAGAGTGGATGCCTTGGCACCGAGAGCCGATGAAGGACGTGATAAGCTGCGAAAAGCTACGGGGAGTTGCAAATAAACCTTGATCCGTAGATATCCGAATGGGGAAACCTGGCAGAGCAAACCTCTGTCATCCTATAGCCAATACATAACTATAGGAAGGGAACGAAGGGAACTGAAACATCTAAGTACCTTCAGGAGGAGAAAGAAACATCGATTTCCTAAGTAGCGGCGAGCGAAAGGGAAACAGGCCAAACCAGATTACTTGTAATCTGGGGTTGAGGACTGCGTCATGGCAAGAATGCGGATAGCTGAAGAGTCTGGAAAGTCTCATCAAAGAGGGTGATAATCCCGTAAGCGAAATCCAAGTGAAGCCTAGCAGTATCCAGAGTACCACGAGACACGAGAAACCTTGTGGGAAGCCGGGGGGACCACCCCCCAAGCCTAAATACTCCTCGGTGACCGATAGCGCATAGTACTGTGAAGGAAAGGTGAAAAGAACCCCGGGAGGGGAGTGAAAGAGAACCTGAAACTCTATGTTTACAAGCAGTGGAAGCGCCATATGATGCGCAACCGCGTACTTTTTGTAGAACGGTCCGGCGAGTTACTAGCTGTGGCAAGGTTAAGTACCAGGAGGTACGAAGCCGAAGGGAAACCAAGTCTGAATAGGGCGCCAAAATAGTCATTGTTAGTAGACCCGAAACCGGGTGACCTACCCATGTGCAGGATGAAGTTACCGTAAAAGGTAATGGAGGTCCGAACTCACATCTGTTGAAAAAGGTGGAGATGACGTGTGGGTAGCGGAGAAATTCCAATCGAACCCGGAGATAGCTGGTTCTCCTCGAAATAGCTTTAGGGCTAGCGTTGATAGGAGTCTAATGGAGGTAAAGCACTGAATTGCCTAGGGGGCCCACAAGCTTACCGAAGCATATCAAACTAAGAATGCCATCAAGATACCGTCAGCAGTCAGACTACGAGTGATAAGACACGTGGTCAAAAGGAAAACAGTCCAGACCATCAGCTAAGGTCCCCAAGTGTGTGTTAAGTGGAAAAGGATGTGAGATTTCGAAGACAACTAGGATGTTGGCTTAGAAGCAGCCACTCATTCAAAGAGTGCGTAATAGCTCACTAGTCGAGAGATCTTGCGCCGAAAATGTCCGGGGCTAAAACACACCACCGAAGCTATGGAATTCACAATAGTGGATTGGTAGAGGAGCGTTGTAACGACGCAGAAGCAGTACCGTAAGGAGCTGTGGAGTAATTACAAGTGAGAATGCCGGAATGAGTAGCGAGATACAAGTGAGAATCTTGTAGGCCGAATATCCAAGGTTTCCAGAGTAAAGCTGATCTGCTCTGGGTAAGTCGGGACCTAAGGCGAGGACGAAAGTCGTAGTCGATGGACAACTGGTTCATATTCCAGTACTACCTATTATCAGAACTGCAGGGACGCAGGAGGATAAGCAAACCCAGGAATGGTATCCTGGGCCAAGCACAAAGTCGCACCTAACAGGCAAATCCGTTAGGCGAGGATGAAGTGTGATGGGGATCGAAATAAAAGTAGAGAAGTTGCTGAATCCACACTGCCGAGAAAAGCTGCTATTGCGTGATAGGTACCCGTACCGTAAACCGACACAGGTGGATGAGGAGAGAATCCTAAGGCCGACGGGAGAAGCGTTGTTAAGGAACTCGGCAAAATGACCCCGTAACTTAGGGAGAAGGGGTGCCTACTTAGGTAGGCCGCAGAGAATAGGCCCAAGCAACTGTTTAACAAAAACACAGGTCTTTGCTAAACCGAAAGGTGATGTATAAGGGCTGACGCCTGCCCGGTGCTGGAAGGTTAAGGGGAGAGGTTAGTCTAAGGACGAAGCTTTGAACTTAAGCCCCAGTAAACGGCGGCCGTAACTATAACGGTCCTAAGGTAGCGAAATTCCTTGTCAGGTAAGTTCTGACCCGCACGAAAGGCGTAATGATTTGGGCACTGTCTCGACAGCGCACCCGGTGAAATTGTAGTACCAGTGAAGATGCTGGTTACCCGCGACAGGACGGAAAGACCCCGTGGAGCTTTACTGTAGCTTGATACTGAGGTTGGGTATTACATGTACAGGATAGGAGGGAGACTGAGAAATCTGGACGCCAGTCTAGGTGGAGTCGCCGGTGGGATACCTCTCTTGTAATACTTAACTTCTAACCATGGCCCGTTACCCGGGTCTGGGACAATGTCAGGTGGACAGTTTGACTGGGGCGGTCGCCTCCTAAAGAGTAACGGAGGCGCTCAAAGGTAACCTCAGAATGGTCGGAAACCATTCGAAGAGTGCAAAGGCATAAGGTTGCTTGACTGCGACACCGACGGGTGGAGCAGGTACGAAAGTAGGACTTAGTGATCCGGTGGTATGAAAGTGGGATTGCCATCGCTCAACGGATAAAAGCTACCCCGGGGATAACAGGCTTATCTCCCCCAAGAGTTCACATCGACGGGGAGGTTTGGCACCTCGATGTCGGCTCATCGCATCCTGGAGCTGAAGCAGGTTCCAAGGGTTGGGCTGTTCGCCCATTAAAGCGGTACGCGAGCTGGGTTCAGAACGTCGTGAGACAGTTCGGTCCCTATCCGTCGTGGGCGCAGGAAATTTGAGTGGAGCTGTCCTTAGTACGAGAGGACCGGGATGGACGGACCACTGGTGCATCTGTTGTCATACCAATGGCATAGCAGAGTAGCCAAGTCTGGATCTGATAAACGCTGAAGGCATCTAAGCGTGAAGCAGACCACAAGATAAGATTTCCCATCCGAAAGGAGTAAGACCCCTTAGAGACTATGAGGTAGATAGGTTGGAGCTGTAAGTGTAGTAATACATTAAGGTGACCAATACTAACGGTTCGAGGGTTTGACCTAGATAATGAAGGTTAAATAGTTGTAGTATTTGTTTTTGAGAGTATGAGAAGAGAGCACCCGAAAGGGTGTTTTTTTGCATCTAAAAACATAGAAAGTTTATATGCTATTAAGAACTATTAATAAATGAAGATAAAGGATAATTAAATAATAGTGAAATCCGTGCTATCATAATAGTAGGAGGAAGAAAATGAAAAGGGAAAATGACTTTAGCCAAGGAAGCGTAGCAAGAAACATAATAGAATTGGCATTACCTATGACAATAGCTCAGCTTATTAATGTTTTATATAATGTGGTGGATCGTATATATATAGGAAGGATTCCTGGAGATGGAAAAGTGGCCTTAACAGGATTAGGGCTTACTTTCCCGATTATTACCATTATTACAGCATTTGCTAATTTAATAGGAATGGGAGGAACACCATTGTCTTCTATTGAAAGAGGCAAAGGAAATAATGAGAAAGCAGAAAAAATCATGAGTAATAGTTTTACAATGCTTTTAATTCTGGGAATAGTACTGACTATAGTTGGTCTATTGGTAAAGAAGCCAATTCTTTATTTGTTTGGAGCGAGTGATATAACTTTTCCTTATGCAGACAGTTATATTAGTATCTATTTATTAGGGACTATCTTTGTTATGATGGGTTTAGGGCTTAATAGCTATATCAATGCACAGGGTTTCGCAAAAGTAGGAATGCTATCAGTAGCATTAGGTGCGGTTATTAATCTAGTTTTAGATCCTATTTTTATTTATATGCTTGAAATGGGAGTATCAGGAGCTGCATGGGCGACTGTCATTTCACAATTTTGTTCTTGCATTTGGATTCTTAGATTCTTAACAGGAAAACAAACTATATTAAAACTAAGGAAAAAGGATATGAAGTTAGATAGTAAGATTGTGAAAAGAATTTTAGGGTTAGGGTCTTCTGGTTTTGTTATGGCCATTACAAATAGCAGTGTTCAGGTAGTTTGCAATGCAACGCTATCAGTTTTTGGTGGAGATCTTTATATAGGGGTTATGACCGTTATTAATTCTATAAGAGAAATTGTGATGATGCCTGTGCAGGGAATAACTAGTGGGGCACAACCTGTTATGAGTTATAATTATGGTGCTAAAGCTTACAAAAGAGTGATAACTGGCATCAAGTTTTCAACTATTGTCTGTGTGGTTTATGCAACACTAGCATGGATGATGGTTCATTTCTTTGGTAGTTTTTTTATTAAGATTTTTAACAATGAATCTGATTTGGTAAAGGTTGCTGTACCAGCACTTGCTACATATTTTTTTGGATTTTTTATGATGAGTTTTCAATTTGCTGGGCAATCTACCTTCGTGGCTTTAGGCAAATCAAAACAAGCAGTATTCTTTTCAATCTTTAGAAAGGTTATTATTGTAGTACCTCTTACCATACTATTACCAAGAATGGGATATGGAGTAACGGGGGTATTTATGGCTGAGCCAATTTCTAATTTTATCGGTGGAATAGCATGTTATGTGACAATGTTACTTACAGTAGGAAGAGGATTAAAGATGGAGATGACAAAGGTAAATTAAATAGATTGGCTTATATAATAGAATGAGAAAGTGTCTGATTTTATAAGGAAACTACAAAAGAAAGTAATTTGCATGAAGAATAGGGCTAAATCAGATGAGTATTTAAAAAGAGAAAAGCTCCTTTTGAGAGCGCAATAATTATAAGAAGGTAGGGGATATCTATTTTGGAGATTAAGTAGATACCTCTTATTTTTTGTTTTTAATAATTTCCGCAATGGTATTTACAATTATGAATATTTATTTTATGATATTAAAACGTACTAAACATATAAAAATACTATTAAAATACTATAAAAATATAAGCCTGTGAAAAGCACGGTAAAGAAACTAAAGGCAATGATATGCGATACTGTAATTATATGTATATGTATATTTATATGCCAGGACTATGTTTTATTTTCACGTATATCATTGAAGTCCCCAGTTTATAGAGACTATGAAAAGATGTGAAAGTATCAGGTAAATTATACATATACAAATATTAAATTCATGCAGAAATGGCAGAGGAAATAGAAAAAGCTCTAGACATTGATAATATATTGCAAGATTATCCGTTGAACTGAAACAGCAGAAGAATTCACTAATACCTCAGCATAAATATTAGCAATGAAGAGTGAACTAAGCATACAATAAGAAAAATCAGACAAATAAGAAATTTAAATATAAGAATGTATGAATGGACAAAGATGATAGCTTAGAGAAAAAATAGACAGAGAGGATGAGTAAGATGTCATATAGCTTTAATGAAATTATCCCAAGGAAGGGAACTAATTCTTTAAAATATGATTTTGCTGAAGAGAGGGGAAAACCAAAGGATATCTTACCATTATGGATAGCTGATATGGACTTTAAAGTGCCTGAGGTGGTTTCTAAGAGGTTAAATGAGTTAGCAGCACATGGTATTTTTGGATATAGTGAAGTGGGTACATCCTATTTTGAAGCGGTTTCTAATTGGATGGCGACTTATCATAACTGGAAGGTCAAAGAAGAATGGCTAATCAAGGCACCAGGAGTAGTATTTGCTATTGCTATGGCAATTAGAGCCTTAACGAAAGAAGGTGATAGTATACTAATTCAACAACCTGTTTATCATCCTTTTAGTAAGATAATTTTAAATAATGATAGAAAGTTAGTGAGTAATACGCTCATTTATCAAGATGGGAGATACTCTATTGACTTCGATGACTTTGAAGAAAAGATTGTAGAACATCAGGTTAAGCTTTTCATTCTTTGCAATCCACATAACCCAGTAGGAAGAGTATGGACCAAAGAGGAACTTATCAAGCTAGGAGATATTTGCTTAAAGCATCAAATTCTTGTGGTAAGTGATGAGATTCATCAAGATTTTATTTATCAAGGCTATAAACATGAAGTATTTATGAATCTAAATAAGGCGTATGAAGAGATTACGATTACTTGTACAGCCCCGAGTAAAACTTTTAATTTAGCAGGCCTTCAAGTATCTAATATTTTTATTGCAAATGCAAGTGTTAGACGGAAGGTAAGAAAAGAAATTGCTAGAATAGGTTATAGTCGATTAAATAGTGCCGGGTTAGTAGCTTGTGAAGCAGCTTATACAGAAGGGCGAGAGTGGCTTGAGGCACTTAAAACTTATCTTATGGGAAACCTTGAATATTTAAGGAAATTCATAGAGACAAAGTTACCAGAAATTAAGTTAGTAGAACCAGAAGGAACATACTTAGTATGGTTAGATTTTAGTGCATTAGGGTTAAAGGAAGAAGCCCTAGAAGAGTTTATTGTAAAGAAAGCAAATTTATGGCTAAATAGTGGTTCAATTTTTGGAGAGTCAGGACAAGGATTTGAGAGGATTAATATTGCTTGTCCTAGAGAGATTCTAAATCAAGCTTTAGAGCAGTTATGGATAAGTATTAAGGCATTAAGAGTATAAGAAATAATAAGATTATAGATATATAGAACAAAAACAATAAAAGATAATAAAAGTAAATTAAAAAGTTAAATAGTAAAAGGAAAAGAGAAACAAAAAGAAGATTAAAGTGTTTCCAGTCAAGTAGACAGGTAAAATACTAAAGAATATCTTAGTTCCAACCTTATTATTAGGGTTGGAATTTTTTACATTATACATGTTGTAGATTAGTAGTCCATTTCATCCGACTGGAAAAATAATGATGAATATGGGATAATAGGTGCATAAGTATTTTGAATTTATAAGAAAGAAGCGAAGAAGAGATGAGAGATCAAGTAGAAAAATATATTGATATTCATTATGCTTATGAATTTGCAAAAAAATTAGAGACCTATAAATGTAATACAAAACTTGGTTTTAGGACAGCTGGATCTAGGGCAGAAATCTTAACAGGGCAGCTTATTTATAAAGAGATGCAGCAAATTGGATTAGAGCATATTACTAAGGATGAAATTACTGTAGATAGTTGGGAATTCCAAAAGGCGCAATTAAGTTTTGAGGACTTAGATGGTCAGAGTTATCAATTTGAGTTAGGAGCTTATCAAACGCAGTTTCAAACTGAAGGACCACAAAAATTCTCCATGGTTTATTTAGAAAAGGGGACAGCTGAGGATTATAAAGGTGTTGATGTAAAAGGAAAGTTAGTATTAGTAGATATTAATCAAAGAGATGAATGGTGGATTAATTTTCCGGTTTATGAAGCTTATTTAAAAGGTGCAGCAGCTTTAATTGCAGTACAAGCAAGTGGATATGGTGAGATAGATCAAACAGCACTTAATGCACAAGATATAGCTGGCCCCAGTGAAGCGGTGGCTTTTTCTATTTCACAAAGAGATGCCTATTATTTAAAAGAGGCATTAAAGGTTAGGTCGGAAATAGAGGTTACCTTTGATGCTATTTCTATTGTAAAGCCCAATCAAAAGACGTATAACATCGTAGGAAAGATACAGGGGACAGACCCTGATGCTATGATTTTGCTTTCAGCACATTATGATTCTTATTTTGAAGGTTTTCAAGATGATAATGTGGCAGTGGCTATGATTCTGGGCATTGCAAGGGCAATAAAGCAAAGTGGTTATAAGCCAAAGCGTACACTTGTTTTTGCCGCTATGGCTGCAGAAGAGTGGGGACTTATTAATTCTAAGTATGACTGGTCTACAGGAGCTTATGAAGAAGTCTTCCATGTACACCCTGATTGGAAAGGAAAAGTAATTGCAGATTTGAATTTTGAATTACCTGCTCATGCACACGGGAAGAAGGATAAAGTACGTTGTGTTTATGAGTATGCAGAGTTTATTGATGCGTTTATTAAAGAAATAAAAATTCCTGAGGAAGCCTATCCGGAAGGGATTGAAGTGACCTATCCTATTGAAACATGGTCAGATGATTTTTCTATTGCTATAGCAGGAATTCCATCTATGGTGAATGATTTTAGTAGTGGTAGCTTTATGGAGACACACTATCACTCACAGTTTGATAACAAAGATTTTTACAATGAGGCAGTCTATACATTCCATCATAAGTTTTATACCAAGTTAGTTATGGCATTAGATCAGACAGCAGTTGTACCACTAAACTTTATGAGATTATTTGAAGAAATGGGGAGAAGTCTCTGTTCCATAGATCAATCATTAATGGATATAAAGGTAATTAATATCTTACTAAATGAGCTAAAAGGATTGAGTAAACAGCTTTATGCCTATGTGCAGCGTGTAAATAAGCAATATTTGACCTATTTAATGCAGGAGAATACTGAAAAAGCGGCGGAGATATATAGGGATTATCGTTGGTTAGAAAAACAGTTATTAGCCGGTTTTGCTAGAGAACAGGACGAACTTGTAAGACTTAATTGGCATGATGAGGTATACTTTCCACATGAAATAATCATTAAGAATTTACAGTGTATAAAGAAAGCTATTTTAGCTTTAGAGGAAAAAGAGATTATAGAAGCATTATCTTCAATTTATCAAATTGATAATAACAAATATGCCTTTTTATTTGAAAAACAAGTCTATGAATATTTTACAGACTATGTGCTTTGTCAACCTATAGATAGAGTAAAGTGGGGAGCTGGAAGGATTATCGGGCATGAGGATTTATTTGATATTGTTCATAGTCTGAAAGCAAAAATAAAAATGGGACGACCTAATGTAGAGAATGAAATAAGACAGTTAGAAGAAGTCTGTCGAAGACAACAGAATTTATTAGATGATATATTAAAAGATGAGAAGGATTTTTTAGAGGCATTTTATAGTTATATGGCAGAAATACTTGGTAAGCTAGATAGAGATAAACTATAACTAGCTTATGAAATGATTAAATAAAAGTGTGTGAACACTTGAATATCTCGAAATTATATCCAACTGATAAGGAGAACATTAAATTTTAATTTTTAATAAGGACTGAATAATTACAAATATTTAATATCTGAGGAGAGGCATCGCATGTCATTAAATGAAGTCTTAATGTTTATTATGGGAATTGGCGTTATAATTGGAGCGGTTGATTCTATTCTGGGTAATAAGTGGGGATTAGGTGCAAAATTTGAAGAGGGTTTTATGTGCTTAGGACCGACTGCTTTAAGTATGGTGGGAATTATTTGCTTATCCCCCTTTCTGGCAGAAGTATTAAAGCCAGTTATTATACCTGCTTTTCACTTGTTAGGTGCAGATCCGGCTATGTTTGCTAGTATTTTGGCTATTGATATGGGAGGTTATCCATTAGCAATGGCACTAGCAGAGAATCCACAAATAGGACAGTTTTCGGGACTTATTGTTTCAACTATGTTGGGGGCGACAATTGTTTTTACTATTCCTGTAGGATTAGGTTTGATTCCAAAGCAAGATCATACCTATTTTGCTAAAGGTTTATTAATAGGTTTAGTTCCTATTCCTTTTGGAAGCATTATAGGTGGTATTTTAATGGGACTACCTATAAAAGTTGTTATCATTAATAGTATCCCTATTTTACTCATTGCACTATGTTTAATGCTAGGTCTTATTTTTAAGCAAAAGCAGATGGTAAAAGGTTTCAGCTATTTTGGAAAAGGTATAAAAATGGTTACTATCATAGGACTGGGTTTAGCAGCATTTACATATTTAACTGATATAGAGGTTATTCCTAATATGCCAAGTATTATGAGTTGTATGGAGACAGTATCAGGTATTTGTATTGTACTTTTAGGAAGTTTACCACTGATGACACTTATTTTAAATTTACTTAAGAAGCCTTTTGAAAAGTTAGGTGAATTACTTGGATTAAATGCATCTTCTATTGGTGGAATTTTATTCTCTTGCATTAGTGTGTTGCCGGTATTTAAACTTTTTCCAGAGATGAATGAAAGAGGAAAAGTAGTAACTACAGCATTTTTTGTAAGTGGTATTGCGGTATTTGCTGCGCATCTGGGTTATACAGCTGATGTGGCTCCTGATATGTTATTACCGATGATTATAGCAAAATTAAGTAGTGGTTTTATAGCTATTATATTGGCAGTGCTTATGACAAAAGCAGAGGATAACTTATAAAATAAGCATAAATGTTGCCAACAGAGATTGAATAACAAAAGTACTTATTAAGTAGAAGGTGGGGTGAAAAGCATAGGTTTTAGTGAGCGAGATGATTTAGTTTATAGAAATAAGAGTATAAATGATGAGAATATTTAACTTTGCAATAGACACATGATTAGTAGAAAGAAGCCTTGAGGTATAGCTTATAGAGATGACTTTATAAGCTTAAAACTCAAGGCTTCTTTTTATATAAAGTTGATATAAGATAGGGTTTAGTTAGATACTATTTTTAACACCTTGAAACGGTGAGAGTTAATTTTAAAATTAAAGGTATTTTTACTATTTACGATATCACCAGTAATGAAGCTATTACTATCCAAGTCTTGTAGTTTACAGCAGTTATTATCAATTATCAAGGAATACTCACCTACATGGTCCGTGAAGTTATAAAGGATAATCGTTTCATTATCATAAAGGAATACACTAAAAGGAGCAGGTCCATTAACTTCAAGTTTAAAATCTTTAAGGCATAATTTCCTTATATAATTTAATACATCTTGAGGGAGCTTTTCTAAGCTACCGTATTCATCAGGTATGTTTAAAACATACACTTGGCTATTGTGATAGTTGGTTTGTAGAAGAATAGGGTAACTTTTATTATTAGTAAGTGCTGCAATTGTATTTTGAGTATCGTTTGTAGCAAACTCAAGTATTGGGAAAGTAATAGGTTCTGGGCTTGTAGCATAGTGATTATAAGCACAACTGTACCAGCCAACACCAAAATGATTAGAACTTATTTTAGAATCAGTTACTTTAATATCTATTAATTCATCTAATCCTTTTTGGGCCATGGCCTTTACGAAGCCAGAGGTAAGAATAAGTGTATGCTTTCCTTTTAAGTAGTCTTTTAGCTTACTGATAATATGTTTGTCACAAGCAGCAGATGCTGTTAGGAAAAGTGTATTTGCCTCCATAGGAAAATATGGAGTAGGCTCGAAAGGAATGCCTAACATACCTAAAGAACCGTGAAGGTAATTTTCACCAGAAGAGTGGAAAGGTTTATAAGTAGCTACACCTATAGGTGATCCTAACATAGGCATAAGTCTATCAACATGTTCAAAAGCATAGCCAAGAACAGGAACAGATATAAGATCTTCTCTAATAAGCGTACCTAAAGAATAAATAGTTGCTTCTTTAGCCTTACTAAGCAATGTCAGATAAGCTTGTTCGGCTACACTATTTAAGTTATAGCTACAGTCTAATGTATCAAACCATCCCCCCATATTGCCATTTGGTCTGGTATTTTCTAAATAGCGCATTGTAAAGTAAGAAGAATAGCGTTGTAAATTTTGTTGGGTATGAAGAGGATCTCTGGTTTCTGTACCTGTGTAAATACCATCAAATAGGAATGAGCTCATTTCTAGATTATAACCAGATTGTTGATATTCTTCATACCAGTTAGGATATTTAATAATCACTTGTACATTAGGATTAACAGCTTTAGATTCTTTGATAACAATTTCTTCTGATACTTTTTTAAGAAGTTGCGTACGATACTCTGCCCAAGATAAATCTTTTTTTCCTTTAATACAAAGCTCACATTTACAGTGAGTAAAGAAAAAATCATCGATGACGTAGCTATCAAAAAGCTCAGCCGTATATCGTACAATAGCTTTAATATCTTCTAAATCTTTAGGATTGGAGTAGCAATAGGTGGTAAATAAATCAGAGTCATGATTTGTAGGAGTAGTGGTTAAAGTAATTCCTCCAGCTGTTTCAATATTATTTTTTTGGCACAAATCCTTCATTCTTATAAGTGTTTCTTTTGAAACATATTTGCCACCACGATGAGTTTCTAGATAGATTTTTGCAATAGGCGCACGAGCAGTAATCCAGTTGAGTTTTTCATCTAAAAAATCCCACAGATTATGTTGGCTAATATAATTAATTTCAGGTTCATTAAAAAAGATTGCAGTTGAAAAATTCTTAGTATTCATTTTAGCACGCTCCTTTGTAATATAGGTCTTAGATTAATAGGTGTAGATAAACCAATTGCAAATATAGTTTATGTATATAGGGATTTTACTTGGAGTGATCGAAAAGATTGAAAATGATTACATAAAATAGTTTATCTACAATCTATGATAGGGTATTTTATGTATAGAATACATAGAGAATATTATAAAGATAGACCTGTAAAAACTAAAACAATATCAAGATAAAATAGTAAAGATTGAAATAATACTTTTTGACTTAACTAGTACTTTACACATATAATTAGGAGAAGAATGGGTGAAAAGGTAATTTATTAAAGGGGCGATAAGATGGAAAAATATATTATTGCAATGGACCAAGGAACAACGAGTTCAAGAGCTATTATTTTTGATAAACAGCAACATATAATAGGAAGTAGCCAAAAGGAATTTACACAAATTTATCCTAAGGAAGGCTGGGTGGAACATGATCCAATGGAGATATGGGCTTCTCAGTACGGTGTACTTCAAGAGGTTATGGCAAAGAACAATTTAACACAGGAAAATATTGCCGCCATAGGCATTACTAATCAAAGAGAAACTACAATCATTTGGGACAAAGCAACTGGAGTACCTATTTACAATGCAATTGTATGGCAATGTAGAAGAACAGCTGACTTTTGTGAAGAACTCAAAGCAAAGGGGTGGGAAGACTACATCAAGCAAAACACAGGACTCGTTTTAGATGCCTATTTCTCAGCTACTAAAATTAAGTGGATTTTGGATCATGTAGAAGGTGCCAGAGAAAGAGCTAACAAGGGAGAGTTACTTTTTGGAACGGTAGATACTTGGCTTATTTGGAAATTAACCAATGGGAAAGTACATGTAACAGATTATACGAATGCATCTAGAACCATGATTTTTAATATTAATACATTGGAATGGGATCAAACATTATTAGACCTACTTGATATTCCAAGATGCATTTTGCCAGAAGTGAAAAATTCTTCTGAAGTATATGGGTATGCTAATCTAGGAACAAAAGGTGGGATACGTGTTCCTATAGGAGGCGTTGCTGGTGATCAACAAGCTGCTTTATTTGGACAAGGCTGCTTTGATAAAGGCGATGTAAAAAATACTTATGGAACAGGTTGCTTTGTACTCATGAATACAGGTGATGAGCTAGTAAAAAGTAAAAATGGACTTTTAACAACTATTGCTATTGGATTAGATGGACAAGTACAATATGCACTTGAAGGTTCTGTATTTGTAGGTGGAGCAGTAGTACAGTGGCTTAGAGATGAACTACGATTAGTGAATGACTCTTCCGACACAGATTATTTTGCAAGTAAGGTAAAAGATAGTGGAGGCGTCTATGTAGTACCTGCCTTTGTGGGATTGGGGGCACCTTATTGGGATATGTATGCCAGAGGTGGCATTGTTGGATTAACCAGAGGTACTAATAGAAATCATATTATAAGGGCATCTCTTGAGTCTATAGGTTATCAATGTAGAGATGTCATTGATGCAATGATAGAAGATGTAGGACATAAGCTGACTTCTATTAAAGTAGATGGTGGAGCCAGCAAGAATAATTTCCTTATGCAGTTTCAAGCAGATATTATAGGAGCAGAAGTAGTGAGACCTAAGGTCGTTGAAACAACAGCACTTGGAGCAGCTTATTTAGCAGGCTTAGCTGTAGGCTATTGGAAAGATAAGCGTGAGATTTTAGAAGAATGGCGAGTGGATTGTACTTTTATACCAAGCTTAGAAGAAGAGAAACGAGATAAGGCATATAGAGGTTGGAAAAGAGCCGTTAAGCGTTGTATGGCGTGGGAGATAGAAGATCAATTAGAACAATAGCATAGAACAGTTAATAAAAAGCACAAAAAGATATCTTTTTGTGCTTTTTATTATACAAAAGGAAGGCATTAGTGTTACTTTTATGATATGCTGTTGTCATATATCTTTTGAGATAATAAATGTAAAGGGGAACTTTATGGGGGATTCAAAACAAATGATATCAAGAAAGCAAGCTAGGCAGTTTCTTATCAACTATCACAACTTAAATGATAGTCAAGGTTACGTAGGAATGGCAGGAATAGTTGCTTATTTTAAGCAGGTAGGTAGTATTCAATATGATCCATTAAATGTAGTAGGAAGAAATGCAGACTTAGTATTACAGTCTAGGGTAAAAGATTATAAACCGGAAATGCTACAAGAACTTTTATATACACAACATAAGCTAGTGGATGGGTTTGACAAAGAAATGTGTATCTACTTGGCAGAAGATTTTAATAGATTTAACAGAGTAAGAATTGCTCAAAGTGAGAGCACGAAAAATACATTGAATTACCGTAATCAACTTGGTGCACTTGATATATTAGATGAAATTAGGGAATGCATTATCACAAAGGGGAGAATAGGATCAAAGGATATCTCTATTGGTGAAAATAGAGAAAGTCGTTGGGGGCATAAGAAACTTTCAAGTGCAGCACTTGATTATCTGTATAATATAGGTGAGTTATGCGTAGCCGATAAAATAGGGACCCAAAAGATATATGACTTTACAGCTCATGTTTTAAACAAGAAAGATTTACAAATAGAAGATTTTAAAAGCGAAGAGGATTTTCTAGATTGGTATGTAAAACGCAGAGTATGTAGTGTTGGTTTATTGTGGGATAAAAGAGGCGGTGCTTGGCAAGGACAGTTTTTTTCAGAGAAGAAGCTTAGGGAAAGAGTATTGCAGAGGTTAGTTGAAGAGGGAGAAATAGTACAGTTATTTGTAGAAGACATAAATGTGCCTTTTTATTTGGCAAAAGAACATATACAATTTTTTGATGCTGATGATAGTAAAAGTAAGGTGAAATTTTTAGCACCCCTTGATAATTTGCTATGGGATAGAGAGATGGTTTCTAAATTATTTGATTTTGACTATCGTTGGGAAGTATATACGCCTATAGAAAAAAGAAAGTATGGTTATTATGTTTTACCCGTTTTATATGGAGATAGAATGATTGCTAGATTTGAACCAGAAAAGATAAGGAGAAATACACCATTAACTATTAAAAATTGGTGGTGGGAATCAGGAGTGACTATTACAAGTGAGATGTTAGAGGCAATTGACAGCAGTATAAAAGAGTTTGCAAATTACCTAGAGGTTCCTGCTCCTGTAAGCTTACCTATATAGCTTAGCTCCCTATCAGATATTTACTTAAACTTATTCAAATAAAGCATAGTAACATAGTGAGAGGGGATAGTTATGAATGAACGACCCAATTTATCAAAAAATATAAATAGTGATCAATTTAGAGACTTTTATTATCTGAAACAGGAGCTAGTATCCTTTTGTCGTGCAGAAAAGCTTTCGACAACTGGAGGAAAGCAAGAGTTAACAGAACGTATTGCACATTATTTAGAGACAGGTGAAAAGAAGAGAGCAATACCAGCGAATAAAACAACAATTGATATAGGAGATATAACCAAAGATAGCATAATTGAGAATAATTTTAGATGTTCTGAAAAACATAGAGCGTTTTTTAAGGAAACAATAGGAAAATCATTTTCCTTTAATGTAATATTTCAGAAATGGTTAAAGTCAAATAGTGGAAAAACTTATCAGGAAGCTATAGAAGTCTATTATCAAATAGTAGAAGAGAAGAAACAAGGATTAACCAAGATAGATAAACAGTTTGAATATAATACTTATATTAGAGATTTCTTTGCTGATAATGAAAGCAAGACTCTTGAAGATGCTATTAAGTGTTGGAAATATAAAAAGAGTATTCAAGGACATAACAGGTATGAGAAGAAAGATTTAAAAGCATTGACACAATAGAAGATAACAAAAAGTCGTCTAAAATTGGACGGCTTTTATTATGTTATAAAATTGTATGGATACAAAATAAAATACAATAGTGAATAATCTAAATAAATGTTTCCATATACTATCATTTATGCTAACATACCTTTAATTTCCGGAAGAAATAAAACAATTGTATCGGTACAAAAATGTAAGAAGGAGAATGGATATGAGTGATAGATTAGAGCTTAATAAGAATTTAGCCCAAATGCTAAAGGGCGGCGTTATTATGGATGTTGTTAATGCTAAGGAAGCTATTATTGCAGAGAAAGCTGGAGCTGTAGCGGTTATGGCTTTAGAAAGAGTCCCTTCAGATATTCGTAAACATGGTGGAGTTGCCAGAATGTCTGATCCTAAGATGATTAAGGAGATTCAAGCTGCTGTTAGTATTCCAGTTATGGCGAAAGTGCGCATTGGACATTTTGTAGAAGCACAAATTTTAGAGTGTTTAGAGATTGATTATATTGATGAAAGTGAAGTATTAACACCTGCAGATGAAGATTATCACATTAATAAGCATGATTTTAAAGTGCCTTTTGTATGCGGTGCACGTAACTTAGGAGAAGCACTTCGTCGTATTGGAGAAGGAGCTTCTATGATTCGTACAAAGGGAGAAGCAGGGACAGGAAATGTCGTTGAAGCTGTTAGACATATGCGTACCATGAATAGAGATATCGCAAGAGTTGTAGGAGCTACTAAAGAAGAACTAATGACTATTGCCAAAGAATTAGGTGCACCTTATGAATTTATTTTAACCATTAAAGAAACTGGTAAATTGCCAGTAGTTAACTTTGCAGCAGGTGGAATAGCTACACCAGCAGATGCAGCACTTATGATGCAATTAGGTGCAGATGGTGTGTTCGTAGGGTCTGGTATTTTTAAATCTGAAAACCCACAAAAAAGAGCAGAAGCCATTGTTAAAGCAACAACTTACTACAATGACC
Source organism: Cellulosilyticum sp. WCF-2 (assembly GCF_003990395.1). NCBI lineage: Bacteria > Bacillati > Bacillota > Clostridia > Lachnospirales > Cellulosilyticaceae > Cellulosilyticum > Cellulosilyticum sp. WCF-2. The sequence continues at coordinate 1,285,373 of NZ_CP034675.1, forward strand.
CAAATGTATTAGCTGAGGTATCAGAAGAATTAGGTGAAGCCATGGATTCATTAGATATAAGACAGTTAGATGAAAAGCAGCTTTATGCATCAAGGGGATGGTAGAATGAAATATATTGGTGTATTAGGCTTACAAGGTGGTGTAGAAGAACACCATCATCTTTTAGCTCAGTTACCAGAAGTAAAAAGTATTGATGTTAAGTATATCAGCCAATTAGAGGAAATAGATGGTTTAATTATTCCTGGTGGTGAAAGTACGACACTAGGTAGATTGCTTAGAGTCTTTAATATGCTGGAACCTTTAAAACAAAAGGTTCTAGCAGGTTTGCCAGTATGGGGGACTTGTGCAGGTATGATTCTATTAGCCAAAGAAATAGAAGAAGAAACTACTAAGCATCTAGAAGTCATGGATATTACGGTTAGACGTAATGCATATGGAAGACAGTTAGGAAGCTTTGAAACAATGCAGCAGGTTAATGCTGTGGAGAAAGCTATTCCTCTTGTTTTTATTAGAGCACCATTAGTAAGTAAAATAGGAGAACAGGTAGAAATTTTAGCGGAAGTAAGAGGAGAAATAGTGGCATGCAAAGAAAAAAATATGCTGGCGACTTCCTTTCACCCAGAATTAACGACTGATACGAGCTTTCACCATTATTTTGTAAAAGATTTATGCTAAAAGAAATTACAGTTATAAACGTATATCTAGACGTTTATAATTTCAGTTAAAATATAAATGATATGATAATATTTTCTAGGCATGATCTTGAAGAAAATCAGGAGAAAGATTTTATAGATGAAAACCAGAAAAGGAACCATGAGAGAAAGCTCAATATATTAAAAAAAATAGGATGAAAAGATACCTGTCCTTAAGAAATAACAAACTTGCAAGAAGTGGAAAATAATTATTATTAAATAGTATTTCAAAATAGGTAGATTTATTGTTATAATAAGTTATACTATATATTATAAAACCTATTTAAGGAGAAATAAAAATGGCAGGAAACAGAATGATTTGTCACTGTAAACAAGTTGACTATATAACTATTAGAAAAGCAATGATTGAAGGAGCACGTACTATAGAAGAAATCAAAGAAAAAACAGGAGCAAGTACAAGCTGTGGTCGCTGCACTGGAGCTATTGAAGAAATTTTAGCTTCTGTATGTGGTTGTACAGGAACATCTTTAGCTTCTGTAGTTGAGGCAGTAAAAAATGGTGCTGACACAGTTGAGAAGGTTGGAGAAGTTACAGGAGCAGGTACAGCTTGTGGTAGATGTAAAGCGCTTGTTCAAAATGTTATTGATACTAAAAGATAGTAAGTTTCATAATAAGGTGCTTAAATAGTAAGAGAGTAACTCTTAAAACAATATTAATAAAAGGTTTAGGTAAGCAAAATTTACCTAAACCTTTTATTAATTGAAAAGAAATAATCAAATAGATTATAGAGAAAAAGTTGATTAAACAAATTTGAATTGATAGAATATATGTGTGGTTTAATGTATGGGGAGATGATCTATATATAATTGATAGAATGAATAGTATTTAGTAGGAAGTTAGGAAAATAAAAGCGGAGAGTGTGGGGATATGGCAAAAGGTAACATGTGTTTTGGAGTAGGTGACCGTATTAGGATTAATGGAAGAAGCTACTTGATTGATGGCTACATTAATTTCCTAAATGTAGCAGACGATTGTAACTGGACAGAATACAAACTAATAGATGAAAATAACCAAGTAATCAAATGGTTAAGCGTAGATATTGCATATAGTGAGTATGCACTTTATACGCAAAGTAGTAGCCAGGTAGAACAGCATATTAAGCAATATGGCTATAAAGAGGTAGACAGAGGAACAGCGAAGGTTATGGACTTCAAGGGGAATGTAGATGTAGCTTATTCTGATAAAGTAAGTTTTACAGAATATGAAGATGCAACAGAAGAAAAAATTATAGGCATAGAAATGTGGGAGGATGAAGTAGAATACTCTACAGGATATTATCTAGATGAAGAAGAGATAGAAAGAGGACCGGTAGCTTATAGTAATGTAAGCAATGGTAATAGTATTTTTGATAGTAGCTCTAATAGAAGTGATTATTCAAGTCATAATTATTCTAGTAACGACTATGGAAGAGGAAATTCTGTTAACCTTAACCCCTATAGAAAAATTATTTTATTTGTGGCTGCTTTTATAGGTATTGGTATACTTATATCCATTGCGGGGAGTATTTTTGCAGGTAATTCACATAAAAAAGTTGATTTAAGCAGCGCAATACAAAGAGATAGTCGTTTTACATACGTCACCTCTATGACAGCCGATATTGATAATAATCAAAAAGCAGATGTTTATCAGGTAGATACAACAGTTGAAGATGCTGCAAAAATCATTTTGCTATTAGCCGGTGAAAGTGTAGAGAATGTGGATGAGAATGCTGAAGATGGCTCAGTTGCCATTATTACAAATTCACATTATTGTCTTGTATATACATCAGAAGAAAATACTACATTGGTACAAGTAAGTACTAGAAAATATGTTTATAGTAGTCGTCATAGACCATATCATAGCTATCTTCATACGGGGAGTTTTTATAGAAGCTATTATTATACTACGGGCTATAACGATGATTATAATCATTATAAAGGTGTTAATGCATTTGATGATTATACAGATGGTACAGTAAGTACAAATAGTAATAATCGTTATAAGCAATATTCAGATACAATCAAACAAGAAAGTGTAGCTGCTAGACAATCTTCTGGTGGCGGAACAAGTTCAGGAAAATAAAGGGGGAAATAAGATGTTGGTGGATTTATTAAATGTAGTGATTTATTCAGTGTTAGGTGTGATTTTAATGATGATAGGTTGCTTTTTAGTGGACCTAGCTATTCCATGTGATTTTCCAGAAGAAATCAAAAAAGGAAATCAAGCAGTTGGTTTTATTATGGCAGGTGCTTCTATTGCTATTGGGATTATCGTGAAAAGTGCAGTAATGTCACCAGCAGTAGCCACGGTAGTAGAGCAAACTTTATTAGAAGGCATTACAGGGACACTTCTTTATTCAGCAGCGGGCATTATACTTTGTATTTTAGGTTATTTAATTATGCTTTTATTTAATAGAAAGTATAACTTAAATGATGAAATTGGTAAGGGCAATACGGCTGCAGGTATTATGATTATGGGAATGTTCATTGGGCTTGGTATCGTTATAAGTGGGGTTATTTATTAGGAATGAAGAATAAAGGGTAAATTCAAAAGCAAAAGACGGAATAGAGGAAATCACGTGACCAAGGAAAAAGAATTTAATGTAAGGCTTTTAATGCTTACGACATTACTTATATCAGGATGCTCTATTATTTATGAGGTACTGATTAGTTCGGTAAGCTCTTATTTAGTAGGGGATAGTATTAAACAGTTTTCTATTACTATAGGCCTATATATGAGTGCTATGGGAATAGGGTCTTATTTATCAAGGTATTTAAAAAGAGCGTTATTTGATTGGTTTGTATTTGTAGAGATTGGTGTAGGGATCATAGGTGGACTTACTACGATTATCTTATTTTTTGCTTATCTTTATATAGAGGCCTACGCATTAGTGATGTATATACAAATCATTTTGATTGGCATTTTAGTAGGACTGGAAATTCCACTTTTAACGAGGATTATAGAAGAAAATAGTCCTAATCTAAGAATGACCTTATCTACTTTATTTAGCTTTGATTATATTGGTGGATTAGTAGGTTCTATTGCGTTCCCATTATTATTACTACCTCAGTTTGGCTATTTTACTACAGCTTTCATTACAGGAAGTCTTAATATTACAGTGGCCTTAATCATTGTTTATGAGTATCGTAGGAAGATCAAGAACAGTAGGCTTTTTGGAAGCATAGCAGGAATAAGCTTAGTGGTAATGATATTAGGTTCCTTATTCTCTGCAGATATTGCTAATAATATTGAGGGGCACCTCTATAGAGATCAAGTCATTTTCTCTAAGCAAACGCCTTATCAAAAACTGGTCATGACTAAACATAAAGATGATTTAAGACTTTTTATAGATGGTAATTTGCAGTTTAGTAGCAGTGATGAATACCGCTATCATGAATGCTTAGTACATATTCCAATGATGGCAAATCCTCATAAGGAAAAAGCACTTATTTTAGGTGGTGGTGATGGACTAGCTGTGAGAGAACTTCTTAAGTATGATGAAATCAAGGAGATTACATTAGTAGACTTAGATGCTGAGATTGTGGAACTGTGTAAAACAAATTCCCAAATAACAGCCGTTAATAAAGATGCACTAAGTAGTGAAAAATTACAAATCGTTATTGAGGATGCTTATAAGTATTTAGAGAACTCACAGGAGTACTTTGATATCATCATTATTGATTTGCCAGACCCTAATAATGATGCATTAAATAAGCTTTATACCAATATTTTTTATCGCTTGGCAGCTAATCGTTTAACAGAGACAGGAGTCATGAGTATTCAATCCACTAGCCCTTATTATGCACCCAAGGCTTTTTGGTGCATTAATAAGACTATAAAAGAAGAAGGATTAGAAGTCATCCCTTACCATGTACAAGTGCCAAGCTTTGGTGACTGGGGATTTCAATTGGTATCTAAAAATAAAATGGATGTAAGTAAACTAACGTTAGAGGTACCTACTAGATTTCTAAATGATGAGACATTAGAGAGGCTATTTGTCTTTAGCAAAGACGAAAAGATTGATGAAGGCATAATACTGGCGAATACCTTATCTAGGCCACAGCTTATAGAATATTATCTAGAAGCTGCTAATGAGTGGCGTTAGATTAAAGATAGATAGTTATAAGAATCAAGAAGTAGGAGATTATATGGAAATTATTATTATGTTTGTTGGAGGATTGATTATCTATTATGTAGCTCGTTTCTTCATAGACAAAAAATATAATTATAAGCTACCAGTTATACCTAGTCGATATGCTACTAAAGATGAAAGAAAAAATAAAATGGCAGTGCTTATTTTTATTTTTGGAATCTCAATAACAGGTATAGTAGTTGGCACATTTTTTATGCTTTTACAAGGCTTATTAGGCTGGATATATAGTAAGTAGTATTAAAAATGAAGTGCTTTACAAGCAGCACGATACTCTTTGGGAGTCGCATGATATTTAGCTTTAAATAATTTATTAAAATAAGAAATATTATCGAAACCTACCTCTAAGGCTATGTCCATAATAGGTAGGTTTTTTGTACGTAAATAATCAGCAGCTAGCTCTAAACGTTGGATATTGATATATTGTACGCAGGTCATACCGGTATATTTTTTAAAGAAATTCATAAAGTAATAGTCACTAAACTGGCAAATGTTAGCCAGTTCTTTAATAGATAGTGGTTTATTTAAATTTTGGCTAATGTAATCTAAAACTAATTTAAGCTTTTCCGAATGAGAGCTATTCAAGGTAACATTATAATTTTTTTGTGCTAGTCCATGGGAAAAAAGCACAGCAAAAAATTCAAATAAAGTAGCCTTAATACCTAATTCAAAGCCTTCTTTTTGCTTTGTATAGAAAGAATTAAGCTGATGAAACAAAGCCAGAAGTCTAGGATAGCTAGGGTTTTCTGGATGAATAATGTAGGGAAAGGTGTATTGTTCCTCAAATATAGGAGACAGATATTTAATAGAACAAGCGTCTGGTGTTTTCAGATTAAGCATGCTGAGATTAAAAACAAAGGTATCTGAGGTCATAGAAGAAGTCGTTTGCTGATGAATGTCATGTAAAATAAAAGGGGTAATGATAATGAGGTCCCCAGCTTTAACTTCATAGGATTCTAAATTGATGTGATAAAGAGCAGTTCCTTCTTGTATGAGTGTAAATTCCATTTCTTCATGCCAATGGAGAGGGAGTAAAGCAAAATGTTCAGGAACAATGCAGTGATATTTCATAATAGGAAGTAAAAAATCACCATGGATATTATTTTCTTTTAAACTTAAATCTTTTTTAACAATCATTTTGGTACCTCCATAGCAGAATAGTGTTAGTTTTAATGGATATTTTGCAAGAAATCCCTAATTTTTTATATTATAATAACATATATGAAATAGTTGGTAAACAAGGGGGAACTAATGATGATTAAACGTTATATATATGGTAAGCCTATAGAAACAGAGGCAGTTGTAAAAACATTAGCGCCTACAGAAGGAACAGTTCCTTATTTAGCAGCAACTGAAACAGAAGAGGCTTATGTTTTTGAATACGATATGAATGCATACGACCGTTTATATGGGCTTGGTGAGAATATAAGGGGTATCAACAAAAGAGGCCATATCTATGAAAGCAACTGCAGTGATGATCCTATGCACGATGAAGGGAAAAGCTCTTTATATGGGGCCCATAATTTTCTTATTATCAAAGGCGAAAAGACTTTTGGATTATTCATTGATATGCCTAGTAAGGTGATTTTTGACTGTGGCTATAGTCATAAAGATCAATTAAAGATAACAGTTACAAGTAAAGATTTTGATTTATATATTATAGAAGAAAAAAGTTTCACCGCTATTATCAAAGCCTTCAGAGAACTTATTGGGCCAAGCTACATAGCACCTAAATGGGCTTTTGGTTATCAGCAAAGCCGTTGGGGCTATAAAAACGAAGAAGATCTAAAAAAGGTGGTAGCAGGCTACAGAGAAAATCATATTCCATTAGATGCCATTTATATGGACATTGACTTTATGGATAATTTTAAAGACTTTACCATTGACCCTAACGGTTTTTCAGACTTTAAAGCAACTGTTGCCGAATTAAAGGAGCAAGGTATACGGTTGGTACCTATTGTAGATGCAGGGGTAAAAATAGAAAAAGGCTATGATGTTTATGAAGAAGGTGTAGAAAAAGGTTATTTTTGTACCAATGAAAAAGGAGAAGACTTCGTAGCTGCTGTTTGGCCAGGTCTTGTTCATTTCCCAGATTTTTTAAATAAGGATACAAGAAAATGGTTTGGAGAAAAATATAAGATATTATTAGATGAAGGCATAGAGGGCTTTTGGAATGATATGAATGAGCCTGCTATTTTCTACACACCAGAAGGTTTACAAGAAGCTTTTGAAAAGGTAGATGAAATAAGACAAAAAGATAATATTGGTATTTATGAATATTTTGACCTTAAAGATTCCGTATCCCACACAGGGAATAATCCAAAGGACTATCAGCGCTTTTATCATCAAGTAGGAGACCAGCGTATTCGTCATGACAAGGTGCATAATTTATATGGCTATAATATGACAAGAGCAGCAGGTGAAGCTTTTGAAACTTTAGAACCTGATAAGAGAATTCTTTTATTCTCTAGAGCTTCTTATATTGGTATGCACCGTTATGGTGGTATTTGGACAGGTGATAATATATCATGGTGGAGCCATTTACTTTTAAATATTAAAATGATGCCATCTCTTAATATGTGCGGCATACTATATACTGGTGCAGACCTCGGTGGTTTTGGTGGGAATACGACAGAAGATTTATTATTAAGGTGGCTACAATTTGGTTGCTTTACCCCTCTTATGAGAAATCACTCAGCACTTGGAACGAGAGAGCAAGAAGCTTATCAATTTACAGATTTAGAAAGCTTTAAAAATATTATAGGTATTCGCTATGGTTTAGTACCTTATTTATATAGCGAGTATATGAAGGCAGCACTTCGTAATGAACTTTATTTTAGAACCCTCATGATGGATTATCCAGAAGATAGCTTTGCCGAGAATGTAGAAGATCAATTAATGGTAGGAGAAAGCTTAATGGTTGCTCCGGTTTATGAACAAAATGCAAGAGGACGTTATGTTTATCTGCCAGAAGAAATGCTTATGATAAAATTCAAAAGCCTCACAGATAGATCTTATAAAATCATGGAAAAGGGGCATCATTATATACAAGTAGAACTTGAAGAAATGGTATGCTTTATTAAGCCAAATCATTTCATACCACTCTGTAGTGGAGGAGAATATATAGAAGCATTAGATGAAAATCATCTAGAACTATGTGGTTTTATAAAGGATGAAGCCTCTTACGAGCTTTATCAAGATGATGGTTTTAGTAAGGATTATCATAATCCAGCTCACTTTACTCATATCAAGGTGAGTAAAGAAAATAAAGCGTTACAAGTGACTTGTAATAAATCAGAACTTAGCTTTACTCTCAATTTACACTAATAAATTAAAAGATAGAACTTATTAGCATTTTTAGCGAATAAGTTCTATCTTTTTGTTTAGTAAGTAGCTTAATAAATTAACAGCCTTCTTGAAGCTGCTGATACATATATTTACCTAAAAGTTCATTAACCCTAGCCGAGTAATGCGATTCATTCCAAAAGTAATATTTCTCTGGATTGGTATGCGGTGCTCCTATTTCAGGAAAGTCATTTGATAAGGGATATAAAGCTCATCTATGCCATAAGTTTTGCTTTGGACATAATCAAGAGATTAAATTTAGCTAAGTCAAAAATTTGCAAAGAAGCATACCTGGCAGGTGGTAGCTGATTCAGTGACATAGCCAGCTTACTATTAAAATAGGAGGTAAATAATTGAGCAGACTCGATACGTTGCGTTATGATTTCGTAAGGATTAAGTGATAGATCAGCACTGCCAATAATAAAGAAATGTCTTGCACCTAGGTCAGATAAAGTTTGGATTGCAGTTACTATATTGGATATAGACCAGTCGGCTACTTATCTTATGGTTCCAGGTTGATTATAGTCCATATAATAATAGAAATCATTTGCTGAAATAAATATAAAGTAAAGTGCATTAGAATCGGCGAGCTTTCCCTTTAAATCTGTTTTAAACTTCTCAACTTATCCTAAAAGCCCTGTAGGTCCTAATGTATCTAACCAAGATGAATAGTTAAACTTACCGGAAGTAGCGCCCCAAATAGAATAATTAACTAAAGGAATCTTCAATTGTTCCCCTAATATTTCTACGGCTACTTTACCATATAGAATATCTACCATTCCAATAAAACTTATCTGAAGGCTTAATATAAGCGCCCTCAGGAGGATGCGGTAAATGAGTAATTTGAGAGGTAAGGATCTTAGTGTTTCCAGTATCTGAATAGCTATCCCAAAATACAATAACCTGTGAGAAAGGCTTATTTTTGCATAAGATTGTACTAGAAGTTGCTGTAATTAGAATAAAACCAAACAAAATAGCGATAATAAAAATACTTTTTCAATGTTCTCCCCTCATTAGATAAAAGAATAAATTGAATAGTGCAAGTGATGTTGATATATTATAATTAGTTAAAAAATTTTGATAAATGAGTGGAAATATAGAGGCCGATATAAAGTATTTATAGAGAATGATGGAAAAGATTAGATTGAAAAAGAAAAAGAGAAGGGGGAGAAAGATGAAGATAAAACAGAGGTATTTCATTTTAGGCGTAGGCATTTTATGTGTATTAATGATTGCAATAGTCATCGGAAGTGACATTAATAAAAAAAGTACAGATGTGCTCGTCTCAGAAAAGGAAACAATTACAGAGAGAGATACAATAGATAAACAAGGCGAGAGCAAAGAAGAGGTGGGTAAAGCAAATCAATATCGTTCTCAAACGGGTAACTACAATTATGGAGAAGCTTTACAAAAAGCCATTTTATTCTATGAGCTACAACGTTCAGGAGATTTACCAGAGCAAATAAGATGTAATTGGAGAGGTGATTCTGGTTTAAGTGATGGTAAGGATGTAGGTCTAGATTTAACTGGTGGCTGGTATGATGCAGGTGATCATGTTAAGTTTAATTTACCTATGGCTTATACCTCCACAATGTTAGCTTGGTCTGTTATTGAAGATGAGGAGGTCTATAAGGAAACAAACCAGTATGACTACATACTATCAGAACTACGTTGGGTAAATGATTACCTGATAAAATGTTACCCCAAAGAGGAGGTGTATTATTTTCAAGTAGGGGATGGAGGCGCTGATCATGCTTTTTGGGGAGCTGCTGAAATCCTGCAAATGGAAAGACCAAGCTACAAGGTTGATATCAATAATCCAGGTTCTGCTGTTTGTGGGGAAGGGGCAGCAGCTTTAGCTGCATCGAGTATGGTATTTAAAAAAGTGGACTCAGATTATGCTAGTACGTGCTTAAAGACTGCAAAATCTTTATATGCTTTAGCAGAGGAAATGAAAGGTGATAGTGGCTATGATGCAGTGGCCGGTGCTTACTACAAATCATGGAGTGGCTACTATGATGAATTAGCTTTTGCAGGAGCATGGCTATATTTAGCTACAGGTGAAGAGGTATATCTAGAGAAAGCCAAAACCTATGCTGACCTTTATGCAGGTGGGGATATATATACAGCTAACTATACCTGGGCACATTCATGGGATGACGTACATTATGGAGCCGCCTTATTATTAGCTCGCATTACTGGGGAGGAGCTTTATAAAAAAGCCATCGAGAATAATCTAGACTATTGGACTGTGGGAGTAGAGGGGAAGAAAATACAATATACGCCTAAAGGCCTAGCTTGGTTAGATACATGGGGATCTTTGCGTTATGCAACAACCACAGCATTTTTAGCCAGTATTTATTCAGAGTGGGAAGGATGTAGTAAAGAAAAGCAACAGATTTATCAGGCGTTTGCTCTTAGCCAAGCAGAATATGCCCTTGGTAGTTCAGGGAGAAGCTTCATGATTGGCTATGGAGAGAATTATCCTAAAAATCCACATCATCGAACAGCTCATGGTGGATGGGAGAATAATGTTTCAGGTGAACCTAGTCAAAATAGGCATATTTTAGTTGGAGCTTTAGTAGGTGGGCCAAATGCAAATGATGAATACAAGGATGAAAGAAGTGACTATACAGCCAATGAAGTAGCTTGTGATTATAATGCAGGCTTCACAGGTTTACTAGCTAAGATGTATAAAAAATATGGTGGCGCACCAATAGAAAATTTGACTGCTATTGAAAAAGTAGGAGAAGAACTTTATATAGAAGCCGGCATTAATGCAGAGGATTCACAAAATGAAAAACAATATATAGAGGTAAAAGCTCTAGTATATAACCATACAGCTTGGCCTGCTAGAGTAACAGATAACCTTTCTTTTAAATACTTTTTAGATTTAACTAACTATATAAAAGCAGGAGGAGTACCTAGTGATTTAATAACTAGCTACAATAATAGTAGTGGCAAGGTAATGATTTCTAAAGTATTACCTTGGAATGAATCTAAACATTTATATTATGTTGAAGTTGATTTAATTGGTCATACACTCTATCCCGGAGGACAAAGTGAGCAAAGATTAGAAGTGCAGTTTAGAATAACCGGTAATAGGAAGTGGGATTATACACAGGATTACTCATATATAGACTTAAAAGGTACTAGTAGTAATCAATTAACTCAGGCACAACACTTTGCCCTTTATGATAGAGGCATACTTGTTTTTGGAAGTGAGCCGGGACAAGGAACTCCTTTAGTTAATAAACCACAGACGACAGAAAAAACAAATAGCAATCCAGCTAAAGAAAATGTAAATTCTTCAAATAATAGAGAGGAAAAATTACAAACAGACGGAGGTGAAGTGGAACTGAAACAAACGAATGCTAGTAATAGCAAAAGTAACACGATTAACTTAAATCTTGAAATAAAAGGAAAGAAAGAGAGTCAATTTGATTTAAAAGACCTAAGTATACACTACTATTACACGTCTGACACTCAAGATAAACAGCAATTCTGGTGCGACAATGCACAAATAGATATGAATAAAGAGCCATGGTATATTAATTTGAATAGCAATATATCAGGAAAGATAATGCGTATGGATCAAGTAAAGGACGGTGCTGACCATTACTTAGAAATCCATTTTAATAATAAGGATATTAGTCTAGCAGGAGAGGGTAAGATAACACTTGGTATTCGCATTACTAATGATCAATGGAAAGAATACGATCAAAGCAATGATTATTCCTATAAAAATAGTGACCACATTGTTATTTACTATAAAGGTGAAGTAATTAGCGGCAAAGAACCAAAGTAAATGTATAGAAATGTGACTTCTTCGCAAAATAAAAGGGAATGATAGAAGAAAGTGGAGTAGAAGAATGAAAAAAAAGCAGACGGTTAGAATCATTCTCTTTATTACGGGGTTAGTCACCATAGGCCTCGGTGCAAGGATATTATTATTATCAGATTTAGGAACGGGCGGAATTGATGCTTTGGCAATAGGTCTTGCAAGAATTTTAGGGTTTAGTTTTGGAATGGTTATTAACTTAATAGGTATCACACTTATTATAATTGGTGCTATTTTAAAAAAGAGAAGTTTAGAGTGGAAGCCAATTGTAACCTCTATTCTCTATGGTATCATTTTTGATTTATGGGGCTGGATACTTTTTAATCGATTCACTAGCCCAAAACTACCTTCGCATAAAGGCGTTATGTTTTTAATAGGTTTACTTATTGCAGCCCTAGGTGGCGCATTATATATTTTAATGGAGATATCTACTAGCTCTGTAGATTATATTATGCTAGCTATAAAAGAAAGATTTCATCTTTCTATTCAAAATAGCAGAATCCTATTAGAGATACTTTTTGTGATAGGTGCATGGTTAGTGCAAGGGCCTATTGGTATGGGGACAATTTGTATTATGTTATTGTTTGGACCTATTTTACAAGCTTGTATGAAGCTATTAAATCCAGTATTAATTAAACTAGGTGTTTTAAGTAAGGAATCTAGACCAATAGGTATAAAGGTTCGGAAAATTATATTGAAAAACAAATAGGCAAGGAATAAAATGGTAGTAACGTAAAAGCTAAAGAAAGAGGAAGGAAAAATGAATTTATTTCAAAGAAGATATTTAAAAAATGTAATTGGACTTATATTTTTAATGACAGCGCTTATAGTTGGTGCAGGATGCAATCAAGTAGATAATAATAAAGATCAAGCCAATAATAGTAGTGAGTCTACCGAAAAAGTCCAAGTTGAGGCAATACAAACAACTCCAATTGTTACAATGATAGTAAAAGATTATGGAACAGTTACTTTAGAACTCTATCCAGATATGGCACCTAATACGGTTAACAACTTTATAACATTAGCCAATGATGGTTTTTATGATGGACTTACTTTCCATCGTATTATTAAAGATTTTATGATTCAAGGTGGCGATCCGGATGGTATAGGTACTGGTGGTCCAGGGTATAGTATTGCTGGAGAATTCTCTAATAATGGGTATACAGCAAATACCCTATTACACACCAAAGGGGTCATCTCTATGGCAAGATCCATGGCACCTGATTCAGCAGGAAGTCAGTTCTTTATTATGACAGCAGATACACCAAGTTTAGATGGCAACTATGCTGCCTTTGGTAAGGTAACTTCTGGTTTAGATATAATAGAGGAAATTGGAAATGTAGAAACGGACTCAAGTGATAAACCTATAGAGGATGTAGTTATAGAGAGTATTCGAGTAGAAACAAATGGTATAGATGTGCCTCCAGTTATTAAAATAGAAGAGTAAAGAAATTGGATATAAAAGAATTGATGTTTAACTAGATATTAAAAATAAGAGGAAGACTTGTTCAAGAGGTACTTGAGAATAGTTTTTTCCTCTTATTTTTGCGTTATATTGATAGTTTGTTATTTTTATTTAAATTTACTATTGACATATGTAAGGAAGTGGTGTAGACTAATACAAGTCAGCAAGAACAAGTGCTGATGACAAATGAACTTTGAAAACAAAATAGTAACTATAAACCAGTCGATTCATTACGTCTCTAATAAGAGATGAGAATCAGTACAACTTGTACTAAGTAAAATAGTCAGTAGTAGAGATACTACACGGACAAACTTTTTTATGAGAGTTTGATCCTGGCTCAGGATGAACGCTGGCGGCGTGCTTAACACATGCAAGTCGAACGAAGTGATAGGAGCTTGCTCCTAGAACTTAGTGGCGGACGGGTGAGTAACGCGTGGGTAACCTGCCCTATGCAGGGGGATAACGTTTGGAAACGAACGCTAATACCGCATAAACTATGGACAATCGCATGATTGTTATAGTAAAGATTTTATCGGCATAGGATGGACCCGCGTTGGATTAGCTAGTTGGTGAGATAACAGCCCACCAAGGCGACGATCCATAGCCGGCCTGAGAGGGTGAACGGCCACATTGGGACTGAGACACGGCCCAAACTCCTACGGGAGGCAGCAGTGGGGAATATTGCACAATGGGCGCAAGCCTGATGCAGCGACGCCGCGTGAAGGAAGAAGGTCTTCGGATTGTAAACTTCTATCAGCAGGGAAGAAAAAATGACGGTACCTGACTAAGAAGCTCCGGCTAACTACGTGCCAGCAGCCGCGGTAATACGTAGGGAGCGAGCGTTATCCGGATTTACTGGGTGTAAAGGGTGCGTAGGCGGTTTGTTAAGTCAGAAGTGAAATTTAGGGGCTCAACCTCTAAGCTGCTTCTGAAACTGATGAACTAGAGTGTGGGAGAGGAAAGTGGAATTCCGAGTGTAGCGGTGAAATGCGTAGAGATTCGGAGGAACACCAGTAGCGAAGGCGGCTTTCTGGACCATAACTGACGCTGAGGCACGAAAGCGTGGGGAGCAAACAGGATTAGATACCCTGGTAGTCCACGCTGTAAACGATGAATGCTAGGTGTCGGGGCTTACGGGTCTCGGTGCCGAAGTTAACACATTAAGCATTCCACCTGGGAAGTACGATCGCAAGATTGAAACTCAAAGGAATTGACGGGGACCCGCACAAGCGGTGGAGCATGTGGTTTAATTCGAAGCAACGCGAAGAACCTTACCTAAACTTGACATCCTTTTGACTAGAGGGTAATGCCTCTTTCTTTAGCTTGCTAGAGCAGAAGTGACAGGTGGTGCATGGTTGTCGTCAGCTCGTGTCGTGAGATGTTGGGTTAAGTCCCGCAACGAGCGCAACCCCTATCTTTAGTAGCCAGCATTGAGTTGGGCACTCTAGAGAGACTGCCAGGGATAACTTGGAGGAAGGTGGGGATGACGTCAAATCATCATGCCCCTTATGTTTAGGGCTACACACGTGCTACAATGGCTGCTACAAAGGGAAGCGATCTCGCGAGAGTCAGCAAACCTCAAAAAAGCAGTCCCAGTTCGGATTGTAGTCTGCAACTCGACTACATGAAGTTGGAATCGCTAGTAATCGCGAATCAGAATGTCGCGGTGAATACGTTCCCGGGTCTTGTACACACCGCCCGTCACACCATGGGAGTTGGGGGGGCCCAACGCCGGTGACCCAACCCTTCGGGGAGGGAGCCGTCTAAGGCAAAACCAATAACTGGGGTGAAGTCGTAACAAGGTAGCCGTATCGGAAGGTGCGGCTGGATCACCTCCTTTCTAAGGAATAAGAATTGCTGGTTTAATAGTTACTGTTTTGTTTTGAGAGTTCATCGCTAGATGTAACTATCAAAGCACCGAACCGAAGTGAAACGGCGGTGAGGTGTTGCTTAAGATCTAGTGTAAAATTGAATTCTAATAAATTTGTGGTGATGATGCGCTTAGGGGAAACACCCGTTTCCATTCCGAACACGTAGGTTAAGACCTAAGCGGCCGATGGTACTTGTTGGGAGACTGACTGGGAGAGTAGGTGATTGCCAGATTTTTTATTTGTCAAAAAGTCTTTGAAAATAAGGAGCTATGATATAGCTAGTATTTTCAAAGACTTTTTTTGATTCTATATTAATAGTTAAGGTATGCTAAGTATGGTGAACTATAAGTAGTTAAGAGGATTTTTTTAATATATCTTAGCTACTTTTTTATTGTATGTGTGTAGTATTCTACATCTAAATTTTTGAATTTATAATAGCCATATGCATTACATTTCAAGTCGACACCTTAAGAAGTATTTTTTAAATGCAATATATATTTGACATTTTGTAATAAATATATTATAGTTGCGTTAGATATATTTGTCATAGAGTATCATTCATTTATAAAGGGGAAGATGTAATGAAAAAGTTAAAAGATGAAAGAATTATAAATCAAACCAACAAAATATTAAGTCCCATGTATTTTTTGACATTAGTATTACTTATCTTAGGGATATGCATTAAATGGCAGTTTACAAAGGAAATAACAATGTATATTATAGAGATACTTGTTATTCCAATAACTCTAGGATATATGTTAATTAGTCTTGGTGTTAGAGGCTTATTATTCCAAAAAGCAAGAGATGAGCAGACTTTACGAATGAAACAAAGTGTCATATCGAAATGTTATGGGATAAGTTTTTTTATTTTGATAATAGGAGAATTTATACTAATGCTCATTTTTCCTAAAAATATAGATATATTATCTATTTACATGGGTGTATGGTTTATACCTGCTATGATTATAACTGTTTATGTTATTAAAAAGGGATTACTAATTTGGGGCGGAAAAGAGAGAGCAAAGACTGGAATAAAAGAATTCAAAAAGAGAACCTGTATAGGAGCCTTATTCTTTGGAATTATAATGGGGGGACCTCATATGATTAAAGATAATATGTTTAATCCTTGGGGATTTTTATGGATAGTAGGAATGGCAGTAAGTTGGGGAGTTCTTTTTTATTTCATGATGAAATTAATGATTTCTATAAGCGAAAAGAAAGCAGACCAAGAAGTAAGAAAAGCTGAATGTTTAGATGGAGAAGAATATGAAGAATATAAAGATGAAAATAGCTAGGATAGAATGTGACCTATCTCAGGAGCAATTGGCAGAAGCCGTAGGTGTTACAAGGCAAACCATAGGACTCATAGAAGCAGGAAAATATAATCCGTCGTTAAACCTGTGTATTGCAATTTGTAAAGAGCTTCATAAGACTTTAGATGAGTTATTTTGGATGTAAAAAGCTCATATAGGAGAGGTTCATATAGATATTCCGAAGAAGAGTATATAGAGATATACTAAAGGAAGCAGACTTGACCTTATTCAAACATTAATACAATTAAATAAATGATAGAGAACCAACAATAGCTTTGATATGTGATCAAATGCTATATTGAGCGTGTTTAGTAATTCTAGCAATTGGAAACTAAACACGCTCTTTTTCGTATAAAAGATTAAAAAATGATGATAAAGAGTTTTACAACGTTAATCTAATTTTAATTGACAACGCAACAATGTTATGCTAATATTTGTTTAAATAATAAAACAATGTTACGGAGGTATGGAAATGGAAAATAGTAAACTTCATTCAATTCAAATCGATGGCCTAGGAACCTATGGGGGAGGTGAGTTTGATAAAGTTAGCATAGCTGGAAGTGGTAAATTTACTGAAAGCGTAAAAAGCGAAAAGTTTCAAGTTTCAGGTATTGGGACTCTTTTAGGAGAGCTTGAAACAAAGATGTTAGGGGTATCAGGTACTTGTAAGGTAGAAGGTAATGTTTTAGCCGAAAATATTGATGTATCAGGGGTTTTAAAGTGTGAGGGCAATGTAGAGTTGTCAGAGGAACTTCGTGTTAATGGGATGACTAAAATAGAACAATGTTTGAAAGCTAATACAGTTAAAGGAAAAGGCTTTTTAGAAGTAAAAGAAGATATTGCAGGAGAAATGATTGAGATTGAAGGGGTTTTAAACTGTGGTAAATTCTTAAACTGTGAAGTATTGGTGTTTACAGCTGTAGGAACATCTGTTTTAAATGAGGTTGGAGCTGCTAGAGTAAGAATTAGACAAGGGTATGAGAGTGTAACAAAGTTCCTTGGACCTTTTATGCCTAAAATTTTAAAGGAAAATAAAGTTGTGGCTAGTACTATTGAAGGCGATGAAATTATTCTGGAAAACTGTGAAGCTAAAGTAGTAAGAGGTAAAAATATTAAAATTGGTAAAGGCTGTAGAATTGGTGTAGTGGAATACAGTGACCAAATTGATGTTGATCCAGAAGCAATAGTAGATACAGTTAATCAAATCTAGAATGAAAGGCAGAGGTGAGAGCGATGGAAGAATTGATTTCAAAAAAAGAGCTATTAGATTTAACAAATATTTCATATGGACAGTTATATAGATGGAAACGCATGAATATTATTCCAGAGGATTGGTTTATTAAGAAATCTTCGACTACAGGGCAAGAGACTTTTTTTAGAAGAGATAAAATTCTAGAACGTATAGAATTAATTCTTTCTATGAAGGATGGAACTTCATTAGAAGAAATAGCTGCCTTGTTTAATAAAGAAGAGGGTGAAAAGGTATTTGACATAGAGTACATTATGGCAAAAGAAGCTATAAGCACTGCCGCTAGAGAAGTATTTAATAGCTTATTCGGGGATATAAAAGAAGTAGAGAAAAAGGAACTTATTATTTTAGCAGTTATAGAAAAGTATCTGTTACAATCCATTATTACAGTAGATGAAATAAAAATGCTGGGGGCTATGTTAAGTGAAGCCTTTGGCAAACTGTATAAGGAAGAAAGCAAGCTTCTACTCTTTAGAAAGTTTGGGATTTCCTTTATTGTAGGCTGTCATAATCAAGATGAAGTGATAGTAGATAGTAGTGCTGTTAAGATTATGGAGATTGATCTTATAAAAGAAGTAAGTGAGATGAGTTTAAAATTAGTATAAGTCAAATTTACTTCATATAAGAAATTCAAAGATAGAGAAAAGCATAGTTAAAAGATAGAGTTTTTATATATAATTAGAACGTTAATGTCATAGATAAGAATGGGCCAATGACTTTTAGTGCATCTATAATAATAATGAGGGTATAAACCATAACACGGATTACACCCTCATTATTATTATGCTCTTATTTATTATTTTTTCTTAGTATTTTTTGCATTTTTAGTATCATTTTTTGATTTAGAAGCAGCTGCAGATTTACCTTTTGCAGTAGAGTTAGATTTGCTTTTTCCTTTATCAGGCATAGTAGACCTCCATGTAATTTGATACTCTATACATATGCAATAGTAGGACAAAATAGACCTAGGATTAAACAATGCATAGAATGGCACGAAAAATACCTTGAAGTTATGCTTATGAGTAGTCATTTCATCTCTTATTTCAACCATGATGCGACATTATATATGATGAGTATATGCTATAATGATACTAGGCGTATTTATGGGAGGGAATGAATTGAATATAAAAAAAGTTATAGGTGTGTTACTTTTTGTTAATCTCATGCAAATTATTTTAGTACTAAGTATGTGGATTAATAAGGGGGAAGGGGCTTGGAAAAATGTAGGTTTTTCCTTATATTTGGTAGTAGGTCTTGCTCTTATTAATAGCTTAGCTACAGTAGTAGGTGTTCTTTATGCTAATAGACTTAGAAATGAGGATCTACTAGAAAGTATGAAAAACTTAGAAGAGCTTAATACTACATTAAGAGTGCAAAGGCATGATTATTTAAACCATCTTCAAGTGGTATATGGCTTAATAGAATTAGAGGAGTATGAAGAGGCTAAAAGGTATATGGAGCCGGTATTTAATGAAGTTATTAAGGTAAGCAGAGCTTTAAAAACAGCCCAACCAGCCATTAATGCATTATTACAAGCCAAACTAGAAGTAGCAGAGAAGAACAAGGTACATATGACCTTAAATATAAAAACAGATTTAAGACACCTTAAGATAGAACCTTGGGAGCTTTGCAAAGTACTTGCTAATATTATCGATAATGGTATAACAGCCCTTCTTTTAAAAACTTGTGAAAGGCATTTGATTGTAGATATTAATGAAGAAGGTGAATGCTACTTATTTAATATCTGTAATGATGGACCTGTCATTGACAATAATCAGTTAGAGCAAATTTTTAAACAAGGCTATACGACTAAGAAAGAAGTAGGTCATGGAATGGGACTATATATTGTGAAAAAGATTATAGGAGCCTCAGGAGGAACTATTCATGTTACATCAACTGAGGAGAAGACAAGCTTTCAAATTCAATTGCCTAAGGAGGTAAATAGTTAAAATTTAAGATTAATTCATAGTGAGATATAAATAATAAAAAATGACAGGATAAAGGCGAAAGTGTATAACTTGAAGGTTTTTTATAGTAGTTAATTTAAGAATAGGCTATGATTAATATAGAAACAAATAAATGAGTCAAAGAAAGGGGGGCTAGTAGGTGGTTAATTTACTAGATGGCATTACTTTAATAAGTGTAGCATTATTTTTAGTAGGTTTTATTCTTATTGGTATCGAAATGCTTCATCCGGGAATTTCAATGCCAGGTGTATTGGGTAGTATATGCCTTGTAGTAGGCGTTATTATTTCAGCAGATAGTTTACAAGAAGGTACAACTTTAGCAGTTATTATATTAGCAATTTTAGGTGTTATGCTAGCAGGAATATTGTGGTTTTTATCCAAAGGAAAATTACGTTCTCCAATTATTTTAAATGAGGAGCAAAATAAAGATAAGGGTTATATTAGCTCTAGTGATTTAAATTATTTACTAGGCAAAAAAGGAGTTGCAGCTACAGATCTTAGACCATCGGGGATGGGAAACTTTGATGGGATAGATTTTGATGTGATTTCAGCAGGTAAGTATATTCAAGTAGGAACAAAAATCCAGATTTATGAGGTAAAGGGTTCAAAATTAATGGTTAAGTCCATAGAAGAAAGTGGGGAACAGAAATGAGTAATTTAGTAGGAACAATTGTATTAATTGGTGTTATTGGTTTATTTATTGTTTTCTTTTTTACCTTTATACCAGTAGGGTTATGGATATCTTCTCTAGCTGCTAATGTAAAGGTAAGTATTTTTAACCTGATAGGTATGAAACTAAGACGTGTTGTACCTTCTAGAATTGTCTTACCACTTATCAAATCCACTAAAGCGGGCATTAGTTTAAGCGTTAATCAGTTAGAAGCACATTACCTTGCGGGTGGTAATGTAGATAAAGTAGTAAATGCACTTATTGCAGCAGAAAGAGCAGGCATTGAATTACCTTTTGAAAAGGCTGCAGCCATTGATCTTGCAGGTCGTGATGTATTAGATGCAGTTAAAATGAGTGTTCAACCTAAGGTGATTGAAACACCTAATGTATCAGCTGTAGCTAAAGATGGTATTGAGCTTTTAGTAAAAGCAAGAGTAACAGTAAGAGCTGATATTGAACGATTAGTAGGTGGGGCAGGAGAAGCAACTGTACTTGCTAGAATTGGTGAAGGTATTGTTACCACTGTTGGTTCAGCAACTTCTCATAAAGAAGTTATCGAAAATCCAGATGATATCTCAAAGCGTGTACTTAGCAAAGGATTAGATTCAGGAACAGCCTTTGAAATATTGTCTATCGATATTGCAGATATAGATGTGGGTAGAAATATCGGTGCACACCTTCAAATTTCTCAAGCAGAAGCAGACAAAAATATTGCTCAAGCTAAAGCAGAGGAAAGAAGAGCCATGGCTGTGGCTAAAGAACAAGAAATGAGAGCTTATGTAGTAGAAGCAGAAGCAGAAGTACCAAAAGCCCTAGCTTATGCACTTAGGGAAGGTAAGTTAGGTATTATGGACTACTACGATATGCAAAATCTAAAAGCAGACACCGAGATGAGAGCTGCCCTTTCTAAAACAAAGGAAAAGGAAAGCCCTTTAGGAGGTAATAGGGATGGCAACTTCAACAGTTAATTTAGGAGCTTTACTAGGTCTAGAAGGGGAGCTGAGACGTCAACTAGAAGACAGTTTCTCCATAAGTGGGGAAAAGAATAATGTGAGTAATCAAAAGAAGTCTGCTAATGGTTATAGGAGTCTCTATAATGAAGATAGCAATCAGCTGCAAAGTGTAGCTAGTTACAATAGTCAGAATCAGCTAGATAGGGTAGATAACTATAATAACAGGATTCAGATCAATAGAGAAAAGGTATATGATAGTAAAAATCAATTGGATAAAATGAATGGTTATGATAAACAGCATAAAGATGATGAAGAGAATAATAGGGGAATTTTAGAAGAATTCGAAGGCCAGTATGTCTTAGAAGAGGAAAGTGGTCCTAAGAAACATACGAAGAAGAAGCTCGTAAAGAAAAAGAAAACACATTCAGAACTTGAAGCACCACCATTACCTGTGACTCAGGTAAAGAAGTTGACTACAGTATCTGAGCAGATGCCAACAAGTAGTTTTTCTAGACCTAATAAGCAGCAGTTAAGAGAAGCTATTTTATGGGCAGAAGTTTTAGGAGAACCAAAGTATAAGAAAAGACATAGAAGATAAGGGGGAGCTATGGCAATAAAAGTACTACTTGTAGAAGATGAAGAAGGTATAAGAACGCTTTTAAGAAAGATTATTGAGCGTGTAGATGGCTTTGAAGTGGTAGGAGAAAGTGATCAAATGCTAGGGGCTATCTCGCTGTTTACTAAGGAAAAACCAGAGGTTGTATTTCTAGATATCGAAATTAATGGGGGGAGTGGTCTAGAATGTGCTAAAATAATAGCCGATTTAGACCCTAAAACTAAAATTATTTTTGCCACAGCTCATAATGAATTTATGTCCAATGCCTTTGAAGTCTACGCTTTTGATTACCTAGTAAAACCTTTTAATGTGGAAAGAGTAAGTCAAACGTTAGAGAGAATTAAAGCACTTAAATTGCCACAAAGAAACGAAGAGATTGATAAAATCGTTAAATATGAACAAGGTCTTAATAAACTGTTAGTAAAGGGTAAAGAAAGTATGAGTTTTGTGGATATTAATGACATTATTTTAGTTCAAAGAGAAAATAGCAGTACAGTCATTTATACTAAAGGGGATGCTTTTACCACTACAGCTAGCTTAAGTGATATAGAGACTAAGTTAGAACCAGATCAATTTTTACGTAGTCATAAATCATATCTTATTAATTTATCTCAAATTACTAAGATTGAACCTTATGGACGTTGGACTTATATTGTAAAGTTTAAAGATATAGATAAAGATGCACTTCTAACAGCAGAAAAGTATGAAGAGATTAAAAAGCGTTTTTTCTAAAATAGCTATGATAAAAACGTTGTTTTACCTAAAAGTGTGTACCTTGTAGTGAACTAAAACTATGAGATACACACTTTTTCTGTTTTAACCATAGAACGATAAGCTATAAATTTGTAGATTAATAGTGATGATCGGGTTCAAAAAAGTAATTACATATTTAAAAGGAATGAATGTTTCATAAGAAATACTAATCAGTACATATCTTGAAAATAAAGTTTTGTAAAATTAAATTTTAAATATTTTATAAATATTGTGATTATAAAGACATTTGCTTATACTAGAAATAAACTACTTATACTTCTAATTTATTCATTTGTACACTTCATTGCATAACCAAGATATGAATAGAAGAATAAAGTAATTTATTAAGTACTGTATCTGTATAAGAAGTAGTGTCAACTAAAGGATAAATCATACATACAAAAAGGCCAATAAATGATGACCATTACAGGAGGAGATAAAATGCGTGAGCATTTGGGAGAAAAAATGGATAGGCTTTGGCAAAAATCTATGGAGGAAGTAGCAGTAGCTAAAGAACAAGGATTAATAACATTACCTAATAGTATCGATGATAAGATTCTAACAAAATGGATAAGTAACGAGATTAGAAAGGTTACAAGTAAGTTAGATCAGGTTGAACAAGAAACAGGAATACATTGTGTATGCATTGTGGGATGTAGTGCATGCTGTAAGCAAGCTATTCAAGTGCTTCCCACAGAAGCAAAAGCTATTGCTATTTATATGAGTCAATTTGCACCAGAGATTAAAGAAAGTATTTTAGAAAAAGTAGAGGAATGGAAGAACTGCATCGAAGCAAGTGGTTTAGATACAGATCAGAATAAATATTATATATCTGGAACAGCAGAAAAAGAAATCTATCATTTTATGGCAGATTACTTTGCTCTTAATCTACCTTGTCCAATGCTTTCAGAAGAAGGAAGTTGTATGATTTACCCTGTAAGACCTGGAGGATGTTGGAGCTACCGTGTATATTCTAATCCGACAGAATGTAAGGAGAGTTTTTATGTAGAGGGTGGTATGAAACATGATGAATGGGAGCGATACCTCCTCGATTGTTTATTTAATAAAGTCCCCAGTGATCATCAAATGAAGCTTTTACCTTATTATATTGAAGAAATACTAAAAACAAAATAACCATCTAGCATTGTAATTAGGAATTATAGATTAGCAAAGTACAACGGTATTATTAGTGGAACAAGATATAAAGATAAATTTTTTATAATTAGATTTTTGATAAAAGATAACTAGATAATATTAAAAATAGCTAAGTAGTAAAGTAGGGCGAGCTTAAGAGATGAATACATATATAAAGTAATTTAAAAAAAATAGAAATAGGTGTTGACTTATGTAATGCAGTGGTGTAATATTATACAAGTCGTCAGCAATAAATAGCGACAAAATAAAGATTACTTAATAAGTAATCATCGTACTTTGAAAAACAAATACTACAACAATTATAGATTTGTAAGTTATAGCAATATAACTTGCGCCTAACGATAAATGTACACGCACATTAGTGCAAAAATGTTTGTCAGGGTGTAAAATCTACAATTTAACCGATATAGTCAGAAATGACTTAAAACATTCTTTGTTTTTATCAGAAATGATAATTAACAAGGCACGAAACGACCAGAGAAAGTCGTGGAATAAGGCTTCGATAAAGTTGAACGCTGTACAAACAAACACCCTCCGGGTGTGAGAGTCAGTAAATTCAACAAGAAGATCGCTTGTTTCATCAACTGTCTCTAAATAGGTCAAGCTACTAAGAGCGTAGAGTGGATGCCTTGGCACCGAGAGCCGATGAAGGACGTGATAAGCTGCGAAAAGCTACGGGGAGTTGCAAATAAACCTTGATCCGTAGATATCCGAATGGGGAAACCTGGCAGAGCAAACCTCTGTCATCCTATAGCCAATACATAACTATAGGAAGGGAACGAAGGGAACTGAAACATCTAAGTACCTTCAGGAGGAGAAAGAAACATCGATTTCCTAAGTAGCGGCGAGCGAAAGGGAAACAGGCCAAACCAGATTACTTGTAATCTGGGGTTGAGGACTGCGTCATGGCAAGAATGCGGATAGCTGAAGAGTCTGGAAAGTCTCATCAAAGAGGGTGATAATCCCGTAAGCGAAATCCAAGTGAAGCCTAGCAGTATCCAGAGTACCACGAGACACGAGAAACCTTGTGGGAAGCCGGGGGACCACCCCCAAGCCTAAATACTCCTCGGTGACCGATAGCGCATAGTACTGTGAAGGAAAGGTGAAAAGAACCCCGGGAGGGGAGTGAAAGAGAACCTGAAACTCTATGTTTACAAGCAGTGGAAGCGCCATATGATGCGCAACCGCGTACTTTTTGTAGAACGGTCCGGCGAGTTACTAGCTGTGGCAAGGTTAAGTACCAGGAGGTACGAAGCCGAAGGGAAACCAAGTCTGAATAGGGCGCCAAAATAGTCATTGTTAGTAGACCCGAAACCGGGTGACCTACCCATGTGCAGGATGAAGTTACCGTAAAAGGTAATGGAGGTCCGAACTCACATCTGTTGAAAAAGGTGGAGATGACGTGTGGGTAGCGGAGAAATTCCAATCGAACCCGGAGATAGCTGGTTCTCCTCGAAATAGCTTTAGGGCTAGCGTTGATAGGAGTCTAATGGAGGTAAAGCACTGAATTGCCTAGGGGGCCCACAAGCTTACCGAAGCATATCAAACTAAGAATGCCATCAAGATACCGTCAGCAGTCAGACTACGAGTGATAAGACACGTGGTCAAAAGGAAAACAGTCCAGACCATCAGCTAAGGTCCCCAAGTGTGTGTTAAGTGGAAAAGGATGTGAGATTTCGAAGACAACTAGGATGTTGGCTTAGAAGCAGCCACTCATTCAAAGAGTGCGTAATAGCTCACTAGTCGAGAGATCTTGCGCCGAAAATGTCCGGGCTAAAACACACCACCGAAGCTATGGAATTCACAATAGTGGATTGGTAGAGGAGCGTTGTAACGACGCAGAAGCAGTACCGTAAGGAGCTGTGGAGTAATTACAAGTGAGAATGCCGGAATGAGTAGCGAGATACAAGTGAGAATCTTGTAGGCCGAATATCCAAGGTTTCCAGAGTAAAGCTGATCTGCTCTGGGTAAGTCGGGACCTAAGGCGAGGACGAAAGTCGTAGTCGATGGACAACTGGTTCATATTCCAGTACTACCTATTATCAGAACTGCAGGGACGCAGGAGGATAAGCAAACCCAGGAATGGTATCCTGGGCCAAGCACAAAGTCGCACCTAATAGGCAAATCCGTTAGGCGAGGATGAAGTATGATGGGGATCGAAATAAAAGTAGAGAAGTTGCTGAATCCACACTGCCGAGAAAAGCTGCTATTGCGTGATAGGTACCCGTACCGTAAACCGACACAGGTGGATGAGGAGAGAATCCTAAGGCCGACGGGAGAAGCGTTGTTAAGGAACTCGGCAAAATGACCCCGTAACTTAGGGAGAAGGGGTGCCTACTTAGGTAGGCCGCAGAGAATAGGCCCAAGCAACTGTTTAACAAAAACACAGGTCTTTGCTAAACCGAAAGGTGATGTATAAGGGCTGACGCCTGCCCGGTGCTGGAAGGTTAAGGGGAGAGGTTAGTCTAAGGACGAAGCTTTGAACTTAAGCCCCAGTAAACGGCGGCCGTAACTATAACGGTCCTAAGGTAGCGAAATTCCTTGTCAGGTAAGTTCTGACCCGCACGAAAGGCGTAATGATTTGGGCACTGTCTCGACAGCGCACCCGGTGAAATTGTAGTACCAGTGAAGATGCTGGTTACCCGCGACAGGACGGAAAGACCCCGTGGAGCTTTACTGTAGCTTGATACTGAGGTTGGGTATTACATGTACAGGATAGGAGGGAGACTGAGAAATCTGGACGCCAGTCTAGGTGGAGTCGCCGGTGGGATACCTCTCTTGTAATACTTAACTTCTAACCATGGCCCGTTACCCGGGTCTGGGACAATGTCAGGTGGACAGTTTGACTGGGGCGGTCGCCTCCTAAAGAGTAACGGAGGCGCTCAAAGGTAACCTCAGAATGGTCGGAAACCATTCGAAGAGTGCAAAGGCATAAGGTTGCTTGACTGCGACACCGACGGGTGGAGCAGGTACGAAAGTAGGACTTAGTGATCCGGTGGTATGAAAGTGGGATTGCCATCGCTCAACGGATAAAAGCTACCCCGGGGATAACAGGCTTATCTCCCCCAAGAGTTCACATCGACGGGGAGGTTTGGCACCTCGATGTCGGCTCATCGCATCCTGGAGCTGAAGCAGGTTCCAAGGGTTGGGCTGTTCGCCCATTAAAGCGGTACGCGAGCTGGGTTCAGAACGTCGTGAGACAGTTCGGTCCCTATCCGTCGTGGGCGCAGGAAATTTGAGTGGAGCTGTCCTTAGTACGAGAGGACCGGGATGGACGGACCACTGGTGCATCTGTTGTCATACCAATGGCATAGCAGAGTAGCCAAGTCTGGATCTGATAAACGCTGAAGGCATCTAAGCGTGAAGCAGACCACAAGATAAGATTTCCCATCCGAAAGGAGTAAGACCCCTTAGAGACTATGAGGTAGATAGGTTGGAGCTGTAAGTGTAGTAATACATTGAGGTGACCAATACTAACGGTTCGAGGGTTTGACCTAGATAATGAAGGTTAAATAGTTGTAGTATTTGTTTTTGAGAGTATGAGAAGAGAGCACCCGAAAGGGTGTTTTTTTTGTAAAAAACTATGATTTCTTGTAAATGGGCTTTATGTCAATAGTTAAGTATCCCAAGTTATATGAGCAAGAGAAAAGTATCAAGAAACACGTTTTTACTATAGTGCCTACACCAGCAGTGGCTTTGAGCGTAGGGCAAGTGAATGTATTAGCTGCAGATAAAAATCAAGTAAGTGGTAGAGAAGCCGATAAAGCCACAAACTTATTTGAACCAAAATCAGTTGTATCATGTGCCGAAGGTGCTGCAGTAACTAAACGTTTTATTGAATTAGTAAATGAGGCTGTTTTTTAGTGAATCTAGACCGGATTACTTCTTTACTGTAAAACAACTATAGTTTAAGATATAAAATGGAAAACTTTGTATAACAAAGAGTGAATGATGGAGCAGTAAGGAGATAAATAAAATGAGAATATCTGTAATAAAGTCAGCAAATGAAGTAGCCATTGGCTCTTTGCAGATTACCAATAAAAAGTTAGCTAAATTGATGATACGAATGAATGATATGAAAAATAATTTAAGGAAGAGAAGACATACACATTGGGTAAAGGTAAGTTTTGAGGGGATGGGAAGCGTCGAATTAGGTGATGAACCTATATGCATAGGTGATTATGATGAATATCCCTTGGCACCAGAGATAAAAGTTATTATTCCTATTGAAGAGTTAGAAAAGACTCATAAACAGTATGTCTGTAGTACTTTAAATACACCGATTCTTTTGCAAAATAAGACACTAACTAATAATGAAGAAATTATCATTATATATACAGAAATTTTATCTGATAAAGGTAGCAATAGTGCTGTAAATGAAATGCTTTTAAATGCAATGAAAAAATGTCTATTTGAATATCAAATGAAAGTCTATAGTGATTATTGCAATGAACCAATGGACAGACAAATATTTGATAAACGTATACAACAAATTTTAAATATTTTACCTGACTTAGAGTTATTAATGGCTAACCAGAGTGGAAGTCAGCAAATTGAAAAGGAGTCTATTCCAGGTAATGAGATGTACTGTGATGAAAAAATGCCTGAGTCAAATGTGCTGGAGCAAGGAGAGGATATACCATTAAATCATTTAACTAATACGATTTCATACATTGATATACATCAAGATAAAAAATCTATTGTAGACAAGAATGATACATTAAATAAAATAATTCAGGAAACACATGAAGATGTCAAGTGGGTAAAGATTGATTTGAGAGGGAAAAATAGTAAATAATTGTACACGGTATAATAAGCAACTTAGTTTCAAAAGAAGAAGGCAACATGCAAACAGAACAAAAAGCAAGTTAAAAGGCATCTGAAAAGATGTCTTTTTTTTGCATACTACCATTTATGAGATTAATGTGTTCAGTTTTAAGGATATTTTAAAGGTTTTTTGGGATTGAGATAAAATGGTAAAAAATTTAAAATAAAATCAATAAATAATATTTTAGGGGGGAAGTAATATGAAGAAATTTGCGGTGCTAGTTACAAGTATTATGATGGCTGTTTCAATGGTAGGATGTGGTGGAAGTACCAGTACACCAACCACAAGTAGTGAACCTGAACAGAAAGCTACAACAGAAGCTATACAACAGGAACAAACGGATCCAGAAACCAAGGACTTAGTTATTTATTGTCCACATCCACTTGAATTTATTGAACCGTTAGTAAGTGAATTTGAAACACAAACAGGTATTTCTGTGGAAGTAGTAGCTGCTGGTACTGGAGAACTTCTAAAGAGAGTTGAATCTGAACAAGGTAATCCCCTTGGAGATATTTTCTGGGGTGGTTCACTTTCTACAATGAAGCCTCAACAAGACTTATTTGAAAACTATCAATCCATTAATGAAGAATATGTTTATGATAATATGAAGAATGTTGAAGGACCATTAACTCGTTTTACTAATATTCCTAGCGTTATTATGGTAAATACAGATCTTATAGGTGATATTAAAATAGAAGGATATGAAGATTTATTAAATCCTGAGTTAAAGGGGAAAATTGCACATTGTGATCCGTCTAAATCTTCATCTTCTTATGAACATTTGATTAATATGCTTTATGCAATGGGAAATGGTAATCCTGAAGATGGGTGGGATTATGTAGAAAAATTATGTGAAAACTTAGATGGCAAATTGCTAAGTGGTTCTTCTGCAGTATATAAGGGTGTAGCTGATGGAGAATATACAGTAGGGCTTACATTTGAGGAAGGTGGAGCTAAATATGTAGCTGACGGTGCACCCGTTAAGCTCGTTTATATGAAAGAGGGCGTTATTTCTAAACCAGATGGTGTTTATATTATTAAGGATGCTAAAAATATGGCAAATGCAAAGAAATTCATTGATTTTGTAACAGGTAAAGATGCACAAACCATTATAATTGAGCAACTTAATCGCCGCTCTGTAAGAAAAGATGTACCAGCACCAGCAGGGCTTGAAAAATTGGAAAATATTAATTTAATTTATGATGATGAAGAACTTGTAGTAGAGAAAAAACAAGAGTGGTTAGATAAATTTAAAGATATTTTTACAAGTGCTCAATAGTTCTAGTAGACAAGGTTAAATTATGGCCCACATTGGGATATCCTATGTGGGCTTTATTACAACTAAATATAAACGAGGAGGGGATACAATGAGTGTTTCAATCAGTGCCCAAGAGGTAGTAAAAAAATATGGTGATGTGACAGTTATCCCGAATTTATCTATTAAAATTAAAAATGGCGAATTTTTTACATTACTAGGTCCATCAGGCTGTGGAAAGACAACGTTACTTCGTATGATAGCTGGTTTTAATAGTATAGAAGGTGGCGCTATTAAGTTTGGAGAGGAAGTTATTAATGATATTCCTGCACATAAACGAAATATTGGTATGGTATTTCAGAACTATGCAATATTTCCGCATCTTACAGTAAGACAGAATGTAGAATATGGATTGAAATTGAGAAAATTAAATAAACTAGAAATGAAGGAAAAAGTAGATAAAATTTTAAAGGTAGTAAAGATAGAGGAATATCAAGATCGTTTACCAGAAAGGCTTTCAGGTGGACAACAACAACGTGTGGCATTGGCACGTGCTATAGTTATTCATCCTAGTGTGCTATTAATGGATGAGCCCCTATCTAATTTAGATGCGAAGTTAAGAGTGGAAATGCGAGGTGCTATACGTGATGTACAAAAGGAGGTAGGCATTACAACCGTTTATGTAACCCACGATCAAGAAGAAGCTTTAGCGGTTTCTGATAGAATTGCAGTTATGAAAGAAGGAGTGATTCAACAAGTAGGTGAACCATATAAAATATATACCAGACCAACTAATATTTTTGTAGCTACTTTTATAGGACATTCTAATTTATTTAAGGGTGTATTAACAGTAACTAATGAAGGTGTTTTTGTGAAGTTTAGAAATGGGTATGAGATGAAGATGGATACTTTGGTTGAAGAAACTAGAGATAAAGCTAATGTGATTATTGCAGTGCGTCCAGAAGAGTTTGCTATTGCTGATAAAGGTATTAGTGCAACTATTAAGAGTAAAACCTTTTTAGGTAAATATGTAAATTATGAATTAGCATTTGAGGAGGATATGATTGTACCAGGACAGCCTTCTATTGAGTATTCACAAGACATAGGGCATGCTGAGAGAACTTATGAAGTGGGTGAAACCATTACTCTAGCTCCTAATAAGTCTAAAATTAATATTTTTACAGACGATGGCAGTCAAAGTCTAATTAAGGATGTGAGTGCATATGAATAAAGCAAAAATCAGATGGGATTTCTGGAGCACGATGACACTAGTCATTATGGCGATATTTGCATTGTTTTTGATCTATCCACTCTTTTCATTATTTATAAGTGGCTTTCAAGATGCTGAGACCGGTGCTTTTACTTTAAGTAATTTTGCTAAATTCTTTGAGAAAAAGTATTATTATCAGTCTATGATTAACAGTTTTAAGGTAACAGTTAGCGTAACATTTTTAGCCATATTAATTGGTGCACCTACTGCTTACTTTATGACTTGCTATAAGATTAAAGGTAAAGGATTAATAGAAGTATTGGTTATTATCTCTATGCTATCACCACCATTTATTGGCGCTTACTCTTGGATTTTATTAGGTGGTAGAAGTGGTGTGATTACTAAGTTTTTTCTTAACACATTTGGTATTGAACTACCCTCAGTTTATGGGTTTGGAGGAATTTTACTGGTATTTACCTTGAAATTGTATCCTTTTATTTACCTTTACGTGTCTGGTGCACTTAAAAAAATAGATGTTTCTTTAAGTGAAGCAGCAGAAAGTCTTGGTTGTAATTCTGTTAAAAAAGTTATTACCATTATCATTCCACTGATTTTACCAACCGTATTAGCAGGTGCCCTTTTAGTTTTTATGAATGCTTTAGCAGACTTCGGAACACCTATGTTAATTGGAGAAGGGTTTAGTGTTATGCCAGTCATTATTTACTCGGAGTTTATTAGTGAAGTAGGTGGGCAAGCAAATTTTGCAGCAGCAATGGCATCCATTATGGTACTCATTACAGCATTACTTTTTTTGGCTCAGAAATATGTGGTTAATAAAAAATCATTCACAATGAGTTCATTACGTCCTATTCAGCCCAAAGAGGCTAAAGGGATAAGTGGTTTCTTAATGCATGCATTTATTTATATTTTAGTATTCTTATCTATTATTCCTCAGCTTACAGTTATCTATACATCTTTCTTAAAAACAAAAGGCTCTATGTTTGCTTCAGGTTTTTCTTTAGACAGTTATCGATCAGTCTTAAAGAATGCTGGAAAAGCAATTGCTAATAGTTATATTTATGGTATTATTGCCATTATCATTATTATCTTGTTGGGTATGTTTATTGCTTATCTATCTACACGTAGGAAGAATATTTTTACGAGTATTATTGATACAGTAACAATGTTCCCTTACATTGTTCCAGGTTCTGTACTGGGTATTACTTTATTACTAGCTTTTAATAAAAGGCCATTGTTATTAAGTGGAACAGTTATTATCATGCTTGTGGCTTTTGTTATTAGAAGGTTGCCGTATACACTACGTTCTAGTGCAGCTATTTTATATCAAATTAGTCCAAGTATGGAAGAAGCATCTATTAGTTTAGGTTATTCTCCTGTTCGTACTTTCTTTAAGATAACAGCAGTCATGATGCTTCCAGGTGTTTTAGCAGGTGCAATTCTGAGCTGGATTACAGTTATTAATGAGTTAAGCGCATCCATTATTCTCTATACAGGTAATACAAGAACCATGTCAGTAGCAATTTATACGGAGGTTATTAGGGCGAGTTATGGTACCGCAGCAGCTCTATCAACCATACTAACTGTAACAACTGTTATTTCACTTCTCATTTTCTTTAAATTATCAGGAAGTAAAGATGTTAATATTTAATACATGACATATTATGATGAAAAATGTATAATAAAATAAAATATTAAAAAATGTTTGTTTGAGTCGAAAACTTATGTAAAGAAATGAGGTGAGGGCATGAAACAACAAAGACCACGATATTTTAAGGAAGCTATTTATCGTATATTTGTTGTTTATGCCCTTATTCCTATTGCAGTAATTGCCTTAATTACTTATGGTGTGGTATTTGCTATTTGGCATCATACCATCATTTTTCAGACAGAAGATAAGAATACGCGAATGCAAGAGAAATTAGAATGGGTTGTTAATGATTTTATAAGTAAAGCAGTTGAGCTTACGGAGAATACCCGCTTTTATCAAAAACTTAAGGACCCCAAGTATAAAAGTGATGCTTATCAAGAACTGTACCATATTACTAATAGTATAGAAGAAGAAGTGGATTTTTATGTTTTAGATAAAAACTTTCAAATGCTAGCAGGGAGCACTAGAGAAATACCTGCGTTTATCCCAAAGGATAGCCAGATATCTTGGGGGATTACTAAAAGAATGAACGCTTATCCTAGGCAGGCAATTTTAGAGTGTAATAAAATCTATAAAGATAATTTAAGCCGTACAAAGCTTCTCATAGGAAAGGCAATTGTAGAAGATCATATTATTAAGGGATATTTGATATTTGTATTATATGGAGATGAATTTGTAAAAACATCAGGGACGTCTATTACCCACATTATGGTGACGGATGAATATGATAAATTGTTTTTAGCTAGTTGTTCAGGTTTTACTAATTCTTTAGATAAGATAAAAGATGAATTTAAAACAGAAAATAGCTATATTACCATAGAGGGAGAGAGATATTATAAACAAGCAAGTAGCATTATCCAAGGAGAATTAAACATTTATACATTTACGGCCATCGGAAACTTATATAATGTTTTTATTTGGGCAGGCATCTTTTTTACTGGTATTTTAGCTTTTTTAAGTATCGTGATGTTAAAAGTAGCAAAAAAAATCACTAAAGAAAAAACTAAGATTATTGACAAAGTGGTAGAGGCATTTCAAGAAGTACAGGCAGGTAATTTAGATGTAACTTTACATATTAAGTCCTATGATGAATTTGAAATAATAGGTGAATCATATAATTTGATGCTGGCTAGTATTAAGGACCTTATTGTCAGTAATGAAGAAAAAATTAGGCAAACAAGCATTGCAGAAATTAAGCAACTAGAATCTCAGTTTAATCCTCATTTCTTATTTAATACCCTTGAGCATATTCGATATATGACAAAACTAGAACCAGAAGCTGTAAACAAAATGATTGTTAGCTTATCTTCTATATTAAGGTATAGCATTAACAACACTATTTTAGATGTAACAATCGCTGAAGACTTAGAATATACGAAGAGCTATTTGCTGATTCAAAAATATCGTTTCCATGAAAGGTTTAACTACACCGTTTATATGGAAAGAGGAACGGAAGACTGTATTATCCCAAAACTTATTTTTCAACCTATTATAGAAAATGCAATTAAATATGGTTTTGGAGATAAGGAGAAACTGATGGTTAGGATGAAAATAAGTTTTTTGGCGGATGATTTGGTAATTGTTATTTATGATGATGGCGTAGGCATGCAATTAGAAGTGTTGCAGGAGTTACAAGAGCTACTCAAAAAGGAGAGTAATCCATCCATTCATATTGGGATATACAATGTACACAGACGCATACAATTAATGTATGGTAAGGCTTACGGTATAGATATAAAAAGTGAAGTAGGCCAAGGTACGGTTGTAAAAATAATATTACCAATCAATAAAAGGAGGGAGCGGGATGCTGAAGGTTTTAATTGTGGAAGATGAGGATATGATTAGGAAAGGCCTTATACATACTTTAGATTGGACAAGTATGGGGTGCATCATTGTGGGTGAGGCTAGGAATGGGCAGGAGGGATTAGAAAAAATACAAGAACTTAGACCAGATATTGTTTTTACAGATATCATTATGCCTAAAATGACGGGGATTCAAATGTTAGAGGCAGCTAAAAGCATAGGAGACTTTAAGAGTATTATTCTGACCAGCTATTCGGAGTTTGAATATGCCCAGAAGGCAATAAACCTCAAAGTATATGGATACTTATTGAAGCCAGTAGATGAAGAGGCATTAAAGAATATTGTTGAAAAAATGCGAAGAGAAATATACGAGCAACGTACCTATAGTAATTGGTTGGAGAAGACAAAAGATAAAAGTGAGATACAACTGAGTAATCTTGAAATTTATATCGAGCGCCAAGAGGCAAGTAATCCTTATGTGGAGAAAACCTTAAGTATCATCAAAACAAATTATAATCATAAGTTAACCATAGAAGGCATAGCTGAAGAACTAGGAGTTAGTAGTAGCTATTTAAGTCGAAAGCTTAAAGAAGAAACTTCTCAGACGTTTTTAGAAATATTACATAAGTGTAGACTACAAAAAGCTATAGAACTGCTTAATGAAGGAACACATAAAGTATATGAAATATCTGATATGACGGGGTTTAATGAGTATAAGCATTTTTGTCAGGTGTTTAAAAAGTATACAGGCATTGCACCTACTGAGTTTGTAAAGGGTGAAGGATTGCTCATTCAAAAACCAGTGAAATAATATGGTTTTATTCTTAAATTAAAGAAATTTATGCATAAAAATAGCTCTAAAATAGTTGACAATTGTCAAGTATCACATGATAACAAAATGCTTATTGCTGAGGGTAATGTAAATAATGAACTTTGCAAACAAAATAGTAATCATAAAACCAGTCGATTCATTAAGCTTTGTAAGAAGTAAATGAGTACAGCTTCAAAACGCGGTGCCTAGGTTAAAGTTATTATGTACAAGTAAATGAGCATAAAGCTCAAGCCAAAACAACTAAGCTTATTATCAAATTTCATATGAGAGTTTGATCTTGGCTCAGGATGAACGTTAGCTTCGTGCTTAGCACATGCAAGTCGAACTAACTGAGAGAGCTTGCTCTCCAAGATTAGTGCCCAACGGGTGAGTAACGCGTGGATAACCTGTCCTATGTAGGGGATAACGTTTGGAAACAAACGCTAATGCCGTATAAACTATGGGTAGTTGCATGACTACTTATAGCAAAGCTTAGAGATTCTTAATGCCTATGGTAGCAGGTTAAATGGTTGTAGTATTTCTTCTTGATTAGTGCGTAATTTGCACTAATACATGATAAGCACGAACTTTGTGCTTATATTTGAGAGGTGAGAAGAGAGCACCCGAAAGGGTGTTTTTTTGCGTTTAAAATTAAATTAACAAATTTAATGCCATACAAGCAATGTTGAAATATATTAAAAGATGTATACAAATCTATGATTTAAATTGACATTAATTAAAAAGTATACTAGGCTATTTGTATAAATAACAGAAAATTTTTAAAATAGGGATGAGATAATGTTTAGTTCTTGATAATGTGTGTCTGTAGTAAAATGTGAGTATATGAGAAAAGAAAGGCACCCGAAAAGGTGCTTTTTGTTGTATAGCTTTTAGTTATCATACTATTCTGCATAGGGATTGGTAATATGAATTGATATTATATATGATTTGTTGTACAAATTATAAAAGTAGGAATATGATAAGTCGAGAATATAAGAAGAATTTAACAAATCAAAAATAAAGTATAGAGAGGAAAGAATATATGTTAACACATTGTGGTACAGAGATAATAAATACTGAACGTTTGACATTAAGAAGATTTACATATGAAGACAGTGAGGCAATGCAGAAGAATTGGGTAAGTGACCCGAAAGTACAAGGTATGTATGGAGAGCCTGTTTATGAAACAAAGGAGGAGATTACTGGACTTCTAAAGAAATATATAGAAGCTTATGAAAAACAGGATATTTATCGCTGGGCGATTATTCTTAAAGAGAGCAAAGAATGTATTGGTCAAATAGCCTTTTTTATGGTGAATAGTCAAAATCATTTTGCTGAGATTGAGTACTGTATAGGAAGACAGTTTCAAAAAAGAGGATTAGCAACTGAAGCTACTCAGGCTGTTATTGACTACGGCTTCGAGAAAATTAATCTACATAAGGTGCAAATTTGTCATCGACAAGGAAATGAAGCTTCTGAAAGAGTGATTAAGAAATGTGGATTTAGATATGAGGGAGCCTTACGGGACTTCTTCTTTATAGAGGGACACTACAAAGATAGACTCTATTATTCTATTTTAAAGAATGAGAGGAAGGATAGAGTGAGTGATATATAAAGTGTATTAAAAATGTGAGTAGCATTTTAATGCCATTGGTTATTACTAGTTTAGAGTGTATAGGAACCATTAGTTGTGCTATGGAATTATGTAATAAGAAGTGTACTTATTAAAAATAAGCTTACTGGAAAGGGAGGATTCCTTCAGTAAGCTTATTTTATTATATATTACGATAGGGGGAATTGAGAGGATTATTTTACAATTTCAATGGTTTTACTACTTGGAATCCATAGGACATTAGCGCCAAGATTTTCAGAAACATATCTAAGAGGAACTAAAGTTCTACCGTTTTCAAGTATTGCTTCTGGGTTAGAAGAGGTTTGACCTTTGCCCATATTTAAGATTACTTTTTGATTGTCAAGTAATAAGGTTATTTCTTTATTTACTGCATTCCATTTAACGTTTGCACCAAGTTGTTCTGCCACAAAACGGAGAGGTACCATAGTTGTACCATTTACAATTTTAGGAGCAGTATCATTGGTAATATTAGTAGACTGGTTGGAGTTTATTGTAGTTTTGCCAATTATTAAGTTTAACTTAATAAGGTTTTTCTTTTCAATAACAATATAAGTACCTGGCTCAGTAACATATCCGGTAAGGGTATGATTATTTAACTGGTAGTCTCCGCCTAGTTGAGTGAATGTGAAAGTACCATCAGTATTCTCACTAACTCTTGCTAAAGTTAAGTGAGAAGAATCAGTAATGGTTGCATTCTCTAAATCGACACTAAGGAGTAATGGTTCAGTAAATGTTGAAAGGCTACTATGTCCTTTAATATTTATAACACTCGTGTTAGCTGAAGTACCAACTATAGACAAGTTATCATCTTTTGCTAATTGATTTTTGAGTGAGGTAAATAATGTATCTGATACTGGTAGCATAGATATTTCTAATGAAGATAAAATCTTATTAGCATTAGAGAGATTAGTATTGATAAAGGCAGGTGTTAGTGTTGCTGTTACTTTTCCAGATTTCAATACTAAGGCCTTTTCTTGAGTAGACAACTGTTCAATTGAATTTTGACTAATAGTAATAGGAGTAGTGCCAATAGATAATTCAAGTGCTGTATTGGCGGATAAAGCAGACGCGATGATTTGGTCAGGAGTTTTGTTAATGGATGTAGTTGAGGTAGAAGTAGAGCTTGACCCGGTACCAGACCCAGATCCAGAACCAGACCCAGAACCTGAATCATCTGTAGTAGTAGGTTTGACTAATTGTAAAACACCATAGCCAGCTGTACTTGACCAACCATTGCCAGTTAAATCATTCCAGTTAGAGACATTATCTCTCTTGCCATTGCCATCAGCATCATCATTAATTTGAAAATCAAACCCAATAACTTGATTCTTAGTGAAGGCAGCAATGCGAGAAGGAAGAGCAGCTTCCACAATATAACCACCATCAATAATTTGGGTTGCTGTAATAAAGCTGTCTGCATCAGAAGCACCGTTGATAGAACGTTCATTATCGAAGTTGACACGGTATTGAATGTCTCCTAATTCATAAGAAGTGGATTTGGCATTATCTTCATCAATAAAGATTTCAACTGAATCCTGTTCGTAGGTATTAGCACTTGCTTTGCTTAATAAGCTGTCTTTAACTTCCATTAAGACATAAACATAATTCTCATCCCAAAGAGCCTTGGCAGTGGCAGTAGCGCCAGAGGTGCCGACAGAGAAGGTGTCAACATTGATGGTTTCAGCTTTGCTCCAAAGTTCATCAATTTTTCCATCAATAATAGGTGTGCCTTTGATGGCAGAAGCGAAATGAGGAGCCTTGCTAAGTAATAGTTTTCCAAAATTAGATTGATTTGGTGTAGAGGTACCATCATAAGCTAGATTGTTCCAAGTAGCTTTTTCGTCTCCAACTTGGACAAAGAGATCAAAGCTTAAAGTACCACCCTCAGAAACTGCCTCTGATAAAGGAATTTGAATGACGGTATTATCAGTAAGGTTAGCTGAAATGCTATTGTCGTCAACGAATACTTTTACAGTGCCAGATTTACCTTTTTCAGTAGGAATGACATTAACATAAATATTATTTGCATCCCAAGCCACCTTATAGGAAGCAATTTGAGTACCACTAGTTGTTTCTAAAGCAGTACCTTTTTGAATTAGAAAAGCATGAGTATAATCCTTGTTGCCTAGGCTATAGGCTTTTACTTCTTGAGCAAGAACAGGAAGTTTGCTTGAATCTGTGATTGCCCAGAATGAAGGTTTAGCTTGATAGTCAGCATCAAAAAGAAGAGGGAGTCTTTCACTTCTCCAAGATTCATCATCTTTTACACCCCACACAACACAGGAAGTGATATTTGCAGCACCTTCAGAATCTAGTTTTTTCATAATATCAAGGAATCCTTTATAGCGATAAGCTTGCTTAATTAATCCTTCTTCAGAAGTATCATCTTGAGTGATATCTAATTCGGTAATTTGAATTTCAATATTATCACCAATTGAAGCATATTTAAGCAGTGCATTTTCAAATTGGGAGGTACTTGGTGAAGACATATTGTAATGTCCCTGCATACCAACAACATCTAAGAGGCCTTTATCGTAAAGATCCTTACAAAGGCTATATATAATTTCAGTTTTTTTAGGATCACACTCATTATAGTCATTATATGCAAGTTTTACATTTGGCATATATTGGTCAGCTGCAGCCCTTGCATAAGTAAAAGCATCTTCAATGAATTCAGCACCAATGGTTGTCATCCACATAGAGTTATTAGCGTTTTCATCATTATCATCATCACCAGAAGTAGTAGCTACTGTGGCAGGAGCACGTAAACCATCTGGGCGGTCTGGGTTGACAGCTTCATTGACTACATCAATAGCATAAAAATCAACATCAGGATATTCTTCTGATAATAATTTGAAATAAGCATTAGTATAGTTTTCTAACCTTTGTTTCATCACTTCTTTAGAAACAACAGGAGCATCTTTTTCTGTTGAGTAATTCTCTGTAAATAGCCAGTTTGGCGTTTGTGAATGCCATACAAGAACGTGGGCTCTTACAGGAATATGATTATCCCTAGCAAAATCTAAAGTCGCTTTAGCATCGGAACTTAAGGTAACTTGAGGATGTGTTTGATCACCATTAGCATTCATATACGCTATAGTGGCAGCATGGTCTAAAATTGATTCTGGTTTTAAAGCATTTTCATGAGTGATGCTATTAAAGTGTTTAAGTACTAGCTCTTGTTCTAGGTCATTTAAGTTATTAGAAGCAATAGCTGTACCGAATTTAAAATAATCACTATACACTTCTTTCAAAGAAGGAATATCTTTTTGAATTTCTATATCTAGTTCGGGCTCACCTTGCATTGTAATATCATCCGCATAAAAATCAATTGTACTACCATTAACTTGTATGTAAAGAGAAATGTCAGTAAAGTCTTTAGGTAAGGTATATTCACCTTGCAATTTAGTCCACTCACCATTTTTGACATCAGCATTAGTAATCCATTTATACTGAGTGCTAGATTCACTTTCAGCATCATATTGTAATGCTAGAACGAATTGCTCAGTTCCTTCGTCGGCTGCATCATATTTTACCCAAGCTTCAAAGGTGTATTTGCCACCTTTTTTAGCTGAATTTGTTAGATTGACTTGGATACCATTCCAATCCTGTGTACGACCAGATACAAAAGTACACTGATTGCCGCCATGAGGTGCAGTAGTAGAAACTTCTGCTGTTGCTTCGCCTGAACCTCTGACTGACCAATCACCTAGTCCTGATTCAAAATCCCAAGTAGTAAGGGGAGCATTAGGAACCTCTGGAGAATCAGTAGCAAATGAACCTGTGATTTTAAGCTCATCTACATAAAAACTAAGATCAGCGTTAACTGCTTCCATATAAACATTAGCTTTGGTTGCAGCTTCTGGTACGGTAACTTCACCTGTTAGCTGGGTCCATTCACCCTTTGATACAGCAGAATTACTAGCGATAGTGATATAACCATTTTCCTCTAGTCCTGTTTCTAAAGTTAAGCTAAGTGATTCGGTATCTGCACCTTCATCATATTTTACATAGACACTAAATGTATAGGTTTCACCCGCTTTAAGTGTATCTTTTAGTTCCTTTGAAACACCATGCCAATTAGAGGTCCTGTTTGTTACATACAAACAATGATTAGTTGAATCAATTGTGAGGCTGGAACTGGTTGTAGTAACCTGCGCATCTCCTCTTGCTATCCAGCCCTCAGTACCTCCATCAAAATTGTAGGTGATAGTGCTTGGCGTTGAACTAGCAAAGAGACAAGGTGTTATTCCAAGCACTGAACTTGCAAGTAAAGTTGAAGTTGTGAGATAAGCTATCCTTTTTTTTAGTAGACTCATATTCATTCTCCTTCTTTGATAAATTTGTTTCAATGAAAAATTGTGCAAGTTGACTCTGCACAAATAAAAATAAATAAAATCTTATACATATTTAATCATAGCATTCAGAAAATCAAAGGCATACCAACTAATTAAAGAGAAAATCACTAATAATTATATCAATTTAACTAAATTACTATTAATAATAACTATTTTTCTGCAGGAATGCTAAAAATAGTCATTTAGGTAAAAAAGAATATTTTCTTAATAAAAAAGGAGTAGGAACCAATGGTTCCTACTCCTTAAGTATTTCATGAGAAAAATTAATTTTAAAATCTAAATCCTGCAAGCCTAAGAAATGCTTGGTACAAATGCAAACGCCACCTATTAGAACGGAAGTCCCTTGTAATTTTGAAGGAACAAGATGACAGAAGTTATGCATTCTATTTTTTAAAAGTGCTGAGATTTGTTCAAGTAAAAGTGGAAATTCAGTAGTGAGAGCACAGTTGATGACAATAACATTGGGGTTAAGCACATTTAAAATATTATTAATACCTATAGCCATATATTTAATAAAGCTTTGAATAATTTCGATTGCTATAGGATCTTGTGTACGATAAGCCTCAATTAACATTTCTATACTAGCAGTAGGTAAATGCTTCTTTTCTGTAAAATCTAATAGCAGAGAACGTTCAGAAGTATATTGCTCAAAACATCCTAAGTTACCACAAGGACAAGGTTTTCCATCGACTTCTACAATGGTATGTCCGAATTCACCGGCATTACCATTAAAGCCAGAAAAGAGTTCATGGTTGATAATAAGCCCCAATCCTATTCCTGAATGGATGCTAATACCTACCATATTAGGGTAGTGATAACAAAATGCTTTTTCACCAATAATGGATAAATTAGCTTCATTCTCTAAATAAACAGAAGCAGAAAAGTGCTTTTCTAATAAAGTGGAAAAGTCAATACCACAATATGGACTATATGGAGCAAATGTAATTTGGTTCTGACTAACGACACCATGAATACCAATACAAATCCCCACAATGCCATAAGGTGTAGAGGGGAGTATATCAAGTTGCTCTTGAATAATGGAAATAAGATAGCTTACTATTTCTGAGTCAGATCTATTATTGTTGTAATG
This sequence comes from Cellulosilyticum sp. WCF-2, assembly GCF_003990395.1. NCBI lineage: Bacteria > Bacillati > Bacillota > Clostridia > Lachnospirales > Cellulosilyticaceae > Cellulosilyticum > Cellulosilyticum sp. WCF-2. Next base: position 1,328,070 of record NZ_CP034675.1, read on the forward strand.
ATGGATTTGAGACTGCTCTCCATTTAAGTAGCAGGTCATCAAGGTGAGTTTTTCATACTCTAAATCAATAGAAATACTATGGCCACAATACGGATTGAAAGAAAGTAAAATGGGTTTTCTACCTCTTGAAGTATTATCACTACCCAACTCAGTAATAAGATATTTATCTATAAGCTCTTGAACAATAGCTGAAATAGTTGCTTTAGTTAGGCCAAGATTTTTGGATAAGGCGGCACGAGACATAGGACCATTATTTATAAGTTGAGTAAGTATAAGACGCGAATTAATATCACGAATAAGTTCCTGACTACCTATAGGCATAAATTGTCCTCCTAGTTTTATTGATTATATTAGCATAGGTTTAAAAGTATGAAAACCCTAAGAAGTATAGAGAAAATAATGAGATTATTAATTAAAAATACAAGTTATAAAAAATAATATTGCAGCTTCAAGAAATAAGTGTTATATATAAAGTATAGTTTATCCGCTAAACTAATTATGTTTAAGGAGGAGAAAATGGAAATTAAGAATATAAATGAACAAGGATTTAAGTGTGTTGTTGTATTACCTAAAGGAACTAACACAGTTATTGAAAAAGAATACAATATCAAAGAAGATCGCTTGTTATTTGCACGTAATAAATGGCTTATAGCTCATTCTGAGGCAGGATTAGAAAAAGAAGGTGCTTTTGTTGGGTTAAAAGGTAAAAATATTATATTATGACGACTTTTTAAACTACTTTTAAAAACAATAAAAATATCAGGAGGAATTAATAGCATGATGAAGAATCTACCAGAAGTAAAATTAGGTATTATTGCAGTAAGCAGAGATTGTTTTCCTATGTCTTTATCCGAAAATAGAAGGAAAGCAGTGGTAGCAGCATATAAAGGAGAAATTTATGAATGCCCTACCGTGGTCGAGACAGAAAAAGATATGGAAAAAGCATTAACAGAAGTAAAGGCAGCAGGATGTGATGGTTTAGTAGTCTACCTGGGAAATTTTGGCCCAGAAACAGAGGAAACATTAATTGCGAAGTATTTTGATGGACCTGTTATGTATGTGGCTGCAGCAGAAGAAACTGGCAAAGATTTAGTGCAAGGTCGTGGAGATGCTTTCTGTGGTATGCTAAATGCAAGCTACAATTTAAAACTTCGCAATCTTAAGGCCTACATACCAGAATATCCAGTTGGTACAGCAAATGAAGTAGCAGAGATGATAGCTGAATTTGTACCAATTGCCAGAGCTATTGTGGGACTTAATAACTTAAAGGTAATCTCTTTCGGACCTAGGCCACAAAATTTCTTGGCTTGTAATGCACCTATCAAACAACTTTATAACTTAGGGATTGAGATTGAAGAAAACTCAGAACTTGACCTATTTGAAGCATTTAAAAAACATGACGGAGACCCACGTATTGCAGAAGTTGCTAAGGATATGGCAGCAGAATTAGGGGATGGCAATTTAAAACCTGAAATTTTACCTAAGCTAGCTCAATATGAATTAACATTATTAGATTGGATTGAAGAACATAAGGGGATTAGAAAATATGTAGCTATTGCAGGTAAATGTTGGCCAGCATTCCAAACACAATTTGGATTTGTACCATGCTATGTGAATAGTCGTTTAACAGGTATGGGAATCCCAGTGTCCTGTGAAGTAGACATTTATGGAGCAGTAAGTGAATTTATTGGAACAGTCATTAGCGAAGATGCAGTAACTTTATTAGATATTAACAATACAGTACCATCTGATATTTACGAAGAGGACATCAAAGGTCGATTTGAATACACACTAAAAGATACATTTATGGGCTTCCATTGTGGAAATACAAGCACTAAGAAACTTTCATTCTGTGCTATGAAATATCAAATGATTATGGCAAGAAGTCTACCAGAAGAAGTAACACAAGGAACACTTGAGGGAGATATTATTCCGGGAGATATTACATTCTTCAGATTACAAAGTACCTCAGATGCAAAGCTAAGAGCTTATATTGCTGAAGGAGAGGTATTACCTGTTGCAACTCGTTCTTTTGGTGCTATTGGTATCTTTGCTATTCTAGAAATGGGAAGATTCTATCGTCATGTTCTCATTGAAAAGAATTATCCTCATCATGGAGCAGTTGCTTTTGGTAAGTTCGGAAAAACTTTATATGAGGTATTTAAATATATCGGAGTAGATATGGATGAAATAGGATATAACCAACCTAAGGGTGTAAGGTATCCTACAGAAAATCCTTTTTGTTAATAGAAAGAAAGAAGAAATTAAGAAAAAAGAATTATTTGATGAAATTCTTTAGTATAAATAAAAAAGGTAGTTGAGAAAGCTACCTTTTTTTATATTAAAAATGCTATAGGTAAAAGTGCCTTGAATTTTAAATATAAAATTGGATATTTTACATAAAAGGGACTTAGACATAATGCTAAAGATAAAGAATATTATGTTAATTAAATTGAATATAGTTAATGAAAATTATATAATAGTATATATTTAATATAAAAAATTTATTTATTTTTACTAACAAAAGACATAAAGGGGGAGGCAGTTAATGAAATATAGAAATGTTATAAATAATTTAAAGATAAGAAATAAGCTAGCTATCATTTATGTTTTTTGTGTTTTAATACCTGTCATTGTCACAAATTGGGTAGTAATATCTGCTATAAAAAGTAATGTACGTAATCAAGAAGCAATCCGCATGCAAAATGTAATGGATCGTATAAAATATAATATTCAATCAGAAGTAGAGGGATGTATTTCTATAGCCAGTAATTTATGTACAGATAAAGTGATTAATCAATTTTTAATAAGAGATTATACTTCTAATTTAGAGTATTTTAGTGATTATAAAACAACACTTCAAAATAATGTACTGAGGTATTACTATAACTCCCAAAAGATTAATCAAATTATTTTGTATACGGATAATGCTACTATTATCAATGGGGGAAGCTTTTGGAGGATTGATACTATCTTAGGTACGGAATGGTATAAAGAATTCGTGCATAGCGGAAAGGATATTTATTTAGCAACCTATTATGATGAAAAAAAGAAGTACTTAGGTATACAAAGTGCGCCTCGTACTATTAGCCTTATTCAAAAACTAGATTATTTTGACACAGGAGTAATGGAAAAGTTTGTTAAGATTGATTTGCAGTATACGGCTATTAAAAATGAGATTTTAAATGAAAAAATAGACGGAGATATATACATATGTAATAAAGAGTACGTATTATTTTCTAATCAGATAGCTGAAAATGAAAGAAAGGCATTTTTACCTCAAAGTGAACTAGATATTAATCAAGCTACCTATCAAGATAACTTTAGAGTAGCTTCAGATGAATGGACAATTTATATCATGCCCATGAAGATTGGAATAGGTAAAATGATTAAAGAATCTGAACAGATGGTGTGGTACTTAATTATGATTAATTTACTGTTACCAACTATTATTATTACTCTTATTTCCAAGTCGTTTAGTGGAAGAATAAAATTGATGGAACTTTATTTTGAGAAGGTAAAGCAAGAAGAATTTCAATTAATAGAAGGAAGTGTAGGGGAGGATGAGATTGGGGATCTTATTAAAAGCTACAATGTAATGGTGCTTAAAATAAAGGAACTAATAGAGGTTGTTTTTAAAAAAAATGCAGAAAAACAGGCATCAGAATTATCTAGAAAAGGTGCTGAATTAAAAGCTTTACAAAGTCAAGTTAATCCACACTTTATGTTTAATACATTAGAAAGTATACGAATGAGAAGTTTGCTAAAAGAAGAAAATGAGACAGCTGATGTAATAGAAGCATTATCTCAAATTCTGAGAAAATCCTTGTCGTGGAATAATGATTATATCTGTATAGAAGAAGAGATAGTTTTCGTTCAGCAATATGCAAACATACAGAAGTATAGATTTGGTGATAAGATATCTTTCAGTTTTTATGTTATGGAAGGATGTGAGAAGATTAAGATTCCAAAGCTAAGTATTTTAACCTTTGTGGAAAATGCGTGCATACATGGAATAGAGGGAATATCAAAATCAGGAATAATCTCTGTTGCTATAACAAAGGATGAGGAAAATGTATTTATAGAAATTAGTGATTCTGGATGTGGAATGTCCGAGGAAAAACTCCGACTACTAAGGGAAGTATTAAAAGACCCCAATATAAATAAACTAAGTGAATGTAAGAGTACAGGGATGCTAAATGCGCTTATAAGAATGAATTTGTATTGTGAGAACACGCTTGTGTTTGATATAGATAGTGAACTAGGGCAGGGGACAGATATTATGATTCAAATGCCATTAGGGAAAATAGAAATAGAGGGGGAAAAAAGATGATTAATGTATTAATTGTTGATGATGAACCATTTATTCGTCAAGGGCTAAAGATTTTGATTGATTGGGAGGAATATGGATTTAAGATCACAGGAGAAGCAACAAATGGGAAGGAAGCAATAAGCCTTTTAGAAGACAATAATTACGACTTAATCATTACAGATATAAAGATGCCAGAAGTAGATGGAATAGAGTTAGTAGAACATATAAGAAATTATAAATCTAAGGACTTAAAAATTATTATTTTAAGTGGTTATTATGAGTTTGAATATGCTAAACAAGCTATTAGGTATAATGTAGTGGATTATATTTTGAAGCCAATACAAAAAGAAGAATTGATAAGGGTATTATTAGAGTTTAAAGAGGCATATAACAAAGAAATTAAAAGTGCAAAGGATAAGAAATATACTGAACAAATCGCGTTAGAACGTCATTTAAATGCATTGTGTTCTGGCATATATGGTCAAAGTGATATTTCATATGTAGAAGATAAATTACCATATTGTACTAATCTAAGATATATGAGTATAGAAATCAGCTTGAATGATGAAAAGTTTGAAAGGTTGAGTAAGGATGAAAGAAGAAAAGCACTTAAGGAATTTTGTGAGACGTTAAAATGCTATATCGCACCATATGAAAAGTATGCCTTTTTAGATGTAGACAAGCGTAATGAAATTTATGGTATTGGGTTTATATATACTAGAAATTTTTCTGCTCAAAAAAAGATGAGTGAGAAAGAATATATTGTAGATTTACAAGAGTATATGAAGTCTAATCAAAAGTATAAGTTTAATGTCTATATTGGACAAAAGGTTAACCGTATTGATCAAATTAGTGAGTCTTTTAAGTCAGCTATTATTGCTAAATCGTTTCAAAACTACAAAAATGATAAAGCCATTGCTTATTATGATGAGACGTCAGCGGTAAAGTCTAATACCTATGGTGTCAAAAAAGAGTATATGGATGAGCTCATTCATTATACTGAAGAAAATGTAGTAGATAAAATTGATGAATGTGTAGAAAAAATCTATTTAAATTTCCAGGTACATAATATCAATCCAAAGATTATCAATATAAATATTGATTACTTACTTTGTAGGTTTATTTATTTAGCTAAAGAATTAGACCCAGATGTAGATCAAGAAGAAGTGTTACATTATATTAGTCAATGTGCTTTTGAAGAATCTGCAGTTAGAGGAAGTGCAAAACATTTTAAGGCTTTTGTAAAAGATTTTGCAAATTATTTAGCACAATTAAGACAAACCAATTCACATGGTGTGTTAAAAGAAGTAGAAAGAGAAATAGAAATGCATTATATGCAAAATTTAAGTTTAAAGTCATTGAGCGAAAAATATTATATTAATAGTGCTTACTTAGGACAAATTTTTAAGAAAAACCATGGTATTTCATTCAAAGATTATTTAAATAATTACAGAATAGAAAAAGCGGGGGAACTTCTTATCAGAACTAATGATAAGGTTTGTAATATTGCTCAAATAGTAGGATATAACAATCTAGATTACTTTATTAATAAATTTGTACGCTTAAAAGGAAAAACGCCTTTGCAATATCGTAAACAGTTTTTGAAAAAAACAAAAGAAGACTGTTAATAGTTTGATAAATTAGATTAATACATATTTATATAGTTTTTAAATGTTACATATAAAAGATTGAATAGAATAATAGTAAATAGTATATGAAATGATAACGGGTGAATGAGTTTGCATTTAAATAATGGTTAAAAATACACAACTATATCAGGATATAAAATATAAAAATATATAGTTTGTATATATTTCTTATATAGTTTGTTGGGTTGAGGGGAGCAAGATAAATTGGTAACATTAACTTGTAAAGAAGTAGAGGATATATCAGAAAATAATATTCAGCAGGTAACGACTTGAAAGATGGTATATTTTAAAATTCGAGTGGAGGGATAATATGAAAAAGTTAAAATCTTTTGTAGCACTGCTTGGAGCAATGGGAATGATAGCTTCATTAGGCGTAGGATGCGGCAATGATGGTACAAATCAACCTACCGAGACAGCAAAAGAGGTTACAGCAAGTGCATCTGGTGAGAATACAACGACAGAGGCAAAGGACATTAAAGAATTCTCAATGTACATAGCAATGCCTGGAACAGAAATACCAACCGACAACAGAGTATACAATAAAATTGCTGAAAAAATTGGCGCAAAAGCTAAGATTACTTGGTTAACAGGTCAAACAGCAAAAGAAAGTATCGGAACAATGGTTGCTGGTGGCGACTATACTGACTTCGTTGTAGGCTCAGATGGTACGTCGTTGTTAATTGATGCAGGAGCACTTCTTCCAATTGATGAGTACTGGGATAAATATCCAAACATTAAAAATTATTTATCTGAGAGTGATTGGAACAAGGTAAGATCAGAAGACGGTCATATTTATTTAATTCCTCAGTTTGGTGTAGTTAATGGAAAAGATACTCAAACCTATCACAATGATGAAGCATTCTGGATTCAAATTCGTGTATTAGAGTGGGCAGGATACCCAACAATCAAAACAGTTGATGAGTATTTTGATTTAATTGCAAAATATAAGGAAGCTAATCCAACTATGGAAGGCGGACTAGAAAATATCGGATTTGAAATGATTTGTGATGACTGGCGTTACTACAGCTTGGAAAATCCTCCAATGTTCTTAGCAGGTTATCCAAATGATGGATGCTGTATTGTAGACCCAGAAACCTTAACAGCATACAACTATAATACTACTGATATTGCAAAAAGATATTTTAATAAGTTAAATGAAGAGTACAAGAAGGGTATAATTGACCCAGAATGTTTCACATTAAATTACGATCAATATATTGCTAAGATTTCTACAGGACGTGTATTAGGTTTAGTTGATCAATACTGGAACTTCCAAACTGCAGAACAATCTATTGAAACACAAGGACTTTATGATAACGCTTATGTGCCATTACCACTTGTAATGGACGAGGGCACAGAACCAAAATGGCACAGTGGTTATTCACTTGACGTATCAAATGGTTTAAGTATTACAACTAGCTGTAAAGATCCTGAAGGTGCATTCCAAATGATTGAAGATATGCTTTCACAAGAAATACAAACATTAGTATGGTGGGGCGAAGAAGGTATCGACTACATGGTAGGTGATGATGGGGTATTTTATAGAACAGAAGAACAAAGAGCGAAAGCTTTAGATAAAGAATATCTTATAAATGAATTATGTAACTCAGGTTATTCTTACTTCCCACATTATGTTGGTATGAATTTAGATGGTATTAATGCATATGCACCAAACTACCAACCAGGTGAGTACTATGATGGTCAATCAGAGGCTAAGAAAAAAGTTATGGATGCATATGGATATAAAACATTTGCAGAATTCGTAAATGAAGCTGGAGAAAACTCTGATTGGTACCCAATGTGGTCTTATTCAAACACTTGGACAGCTGATACAGATTACGGTTTAGCTAAAGTAAATATGGATGAAGTAAAACATGAATGGCTACCAAAAGTAATTATGTCAGACGACTTCCAAGGTGCATGGGATCAATATATGTCAGTTCTTGGTGAGAGAGTTGATATGAAAGTCTATGAAGATGCACTCACAGCTGAAGTAAGAAGAAGAGTTGACGTTGCACAAGGTAAATAGAAAAATCAAATGGTAAAAAAATAAGAACAGGGGGGCTCTTTATAGGTGATATTAATTAAGAGTCCCCTTTTTGCTTGCAATAGAGAATATAAACTTATGAGTTGACACTAAAGGAGGAGGAAGTATGAGTAGGCAGGCTCAGGTTCAATTAAATAAAGGGATAGGCAAGCCAAAAGCACAAAAGACAGTAGAAGCGAAACAGAGAATATCTTGGAGTGAAATAAAGAAACAAAAGCAATTGATTCTTTTATCACTACCTTTTTTAATCTATGTTATTATTTTCAACTATGCACCATTAGCTGGGTGGGTTATGGCATTCCAAAATTATAAGCCAGCCAAGGGATTTTTTGATCAAACATGGGTAGGGTTTGCTAAATTTAAACAATTATTCTCAAATGACGTATTTTTAGGGGTTATTAGAAATACGTTAGCTATGAGCTTGATTAATTTAGTATTAGGTTTTGTTTTTTCCATAGGATTTGCACTTTTATTAAATGAATTAAGAAATGTAAAAGCTAAGAAATTTATACAAACAGTTTCTTACTTACCACACTTTTTGTCTTGGGTTATTGTAGTAGGGCTTGTATTTCAAGTACTTTCAATGGATACAGGTATTCTCAATCAGCTATTACTAAAATTACATATTATAGATAAGCCCATTAACTTTTTATCAGAACCTAAATACTATTGGGGAATTGTAGGTATAACTAATGTATGGAAGGAAACAGGATGGGGTAGTATCATCTACTTGGCTGCAATTACAGCTATTAATCCTGAGCTTTATGAAGCAGCAGCTATTGATGGCGCTGGTCGTTTCAGAAAAATCCTACATGTAACCTTACCAGGTATTAAATCAACAATATTCATCCTTTTAATTATAAACATTGGAAATATCTTAAATGCCGGATTTGATATGCAATATCTATTAACAAATGGTTTAGTTCAAAAGGTTTCTCAAACTATTGATATTTATGTTCTTAGATATGGTATTAGTTTAGCAGATTATTCATTAGCGACAGCAGCGGGTATCTTTAAGAGCGTAGTTAGTATTGTCTTAATTTTCCTAGCTAATAGATTTGCTAAGGCTGCTGGCGAAGAAAGATTATTCTAGAGGAGGAATTGAGATGAGGACGCAATCATTAAAAAAGCAAAAAATAGGAGATAAAGTTTTTGATGTAGTTAATATGATTATTTTAGCATTGTTTACATTAATCATACTTTATCCCATAGTCAATACAATAGCATACTCTTTTAACGATGGAACAGATGCATTAAGAGGTGGCATTTATCTTTTGCCAAGACAATGGTCGTTGCAAAATTATAAGACAGTATTTAATAATGAATTATTACCTACTGCAACTAAAATATCTGTATTAAGAACAGTCATCGCAACAGTATCTCAATTATTTGTTACGTCTTTATTAGCATATATCTTAAGTAGAAAAGAATTTATTTTCAAAAAACAACTCTCATTTATATATGTCTTAACCATGTATGTAAATGGAGGATTAATTCCAACATTCGTTTTATATAAAAATCTTGGATTGACCAATAATTTCTGGGTTTATATTATACCAGGTATGGTAAGCGCTTTTAACATGATTGTTATTAGAACATTTATGAATGGACTACCTGATAGTCTAGTTGAGTCAGCACAAGTAGATGGAGCAGGACATTTCACAATTTTTATGAAGATTATTTTACCATTGTGTAAGCCAGTACTTGCAACAGTTGCATTATTTATTGCAGTATATCAATGGAACTCATGGTTTGATGCAATGCTTTATAATCGTACAGCAACTAATCTTACAACATTGCAGTATGAGTTAATGAAGCTTCTTTCTTCTGTAATGAATCAAGGAAGTAATGCTGAAGCAATGAAGAATGCAGGTAATACAGTATCTCCATTAACTATGCGTGCAGCAACCACAGTTATAACAGCCCTTCCAATTGTATGTTTATATCCATTCTTACAAAGATATTTTGTAACAGGTTTAACCATCGGAGGAGTAAAAGAATAATGGAATATATTAAAAAAGACAACTATCCTAATTTATTTGAAGCATTAGGCTACGATAAAGAATTAATAGAAGATAGGCTTAATCAAATTATTAATACTATTTTTTATGGCTCAGAGGACGAGAGGCTCTATCATTTGGTAGAAGATGATATGGGATATATCTTGGATACTGGAAATATAGATGTACGTACAGAAGGTATGTCTTATGGAATGATGATCTGTGTACAAAGAAATATGCAAAAAGAATTTAATTGTCTGTGGAAATGGACAAAAACTTATATGTGGCATAGTGAAGGAGACAATAAAGGTTATTTTGCGTGGTCTGTTTCTCCAGGAGGAAAAAGAAATTCTGAAGGTTCAGCTCCAGATGGTGAAGAGTATTTTGCAATGGCCCTATTTTTTGCAGCACATAGATGGGGGGATGGAGTAGGTATATTTAACTACACGAAAGAAGCGCAGAACCTTCTTCATGAATGTGTCCATAAGGGTGAAGATGGGAGAGGAAACCCTATGTGGGAGCCTACCAATAAGCTGATTAAGTTTGTCCCAGAACTTGATTTTACAGATCCATCTTATCATCTACCACATTTTTATGAACTATTTGCTTTATGGGCTAATGAAGAAGATAGAGACTTTTGGAAGGAAGCAGCTAGAGCTAGTAGAGAATTTCTAAAAAAAGCTTGTCATCCTGAAACAGGATTAGCACCTGAATATAGTAATTATGATGGAAGACCAAGATACGAGGAAGGGCATGGATATTATTATAGTGACGCCTATCGTGTAATTGCTAATATTGGGCTTGATTATGCTTGGTTTGGAAAAAGCGAATGGGAAAGTGAATGCGCAGAAAAAATTCAAAAATTCTTCTGTGATACAGTGAAAGATAATGCAGAGTGTGTTTATGAAATTGACGGCACAATTATAGATCAGCCTGCTTTACATCCAGTGGCAATTATAGCTACTAATGCCATGGGTTCTTTAGCTACCAAGGGAAAATATAGTGAGTTATGTGTTCAAAGGTTTTGGGAAACGCCACTCCGAACTGGTGACAGAAGGTATTACGATAATTGTTTATATGCATTTGCCTTTCTAGCCTTAAGTGGTAACTATAGAATATGGTAATCAGCTAAATAAGAAGGGCAGTAGATATCAATACTGTCCTTTTTTTATAAATAGAAAATTCAAGGAAAATGAAGGATGAAAGATGAAGAATTGTTAATTTATGAACGTAAAGGAGCAATAGCATGAGAAACTTTTCTAATCCTATTTTACCAGGATTTTACCCTGACCCATCTATATGTAGGGTTAATGAGGACTATTATCTTGTGACATCAAGTTTTGCTTATTATCCAGGAGTGCCTATTTTCCATAGTAAAGATTTAGTGAATTGGAAACAGATTGGGCATGTGCTTGAAAGAAGTAGTCAATTACATTTAGAAGGAGCCGAGCACTCAGGTGGCATTTATGCGCCAACGCTAAGATATCATGAAGGTATTTTTTATATGATTACAACGAACATATCAGGTGAAGGAAATTTTTATGTTACGGCCACAAGACCGGAAGGACCTTGGTCAGATCCTATTGTGCTAGAAGCAGAAGGAATAGATCCAAGTCTATTTTTTGATGAGGATGGAAGAGTTTATTATGTAGGAACAAGGGAAAAGTCAAAAGAAGTTTCCAGGTATTATGGAGATAATGAGATTTGGTTACAGGAATTAGATATAAAACAAGGAAGGCTAATAGGCGAAAAGTATGTTTTATGGCAAGGCGCTTTTCATAATGCCGTATGGCCAGAAGGACCTCATCTTTATAAAAAAGATGAATACTATTATTTAATGATAGCAGAAGGTGGAACAGGTCATGAGCATTCTATAACAATAGCTAGAAGTAAACAGATTATAGGACCCTACGAAGGAAATCCTGCAAATCCAATTTTGACACATAGGCACTTAGGTAGGCATTATCCCATTGTTAATGTAGGACATGGAGATTTAGTACAGATTCAGGATGGTACATGGTGGATGGTTTTGCTAGGATCTAGGCCTTATGGGGGCCACTATAGGAATCTTGGGAGAGAGACCTTTTTGGTAAATGTTATTTGGGAAAATGGATGGCCTATTGTTAACGAGGGAAAAGGCATTGTAGAGGAAATGAGTAAGGCACCAGACTTACCTTGGTTTGAGGTGATGCCCGAAGATGCATGTACTCATTTTATAGGAAGTGAATTAAGTGATAAATGGATTTCTCTTAGAGGACCAAAAGAAGACTTTTGTAGCTTAGGAGCTAGGGAGGGGTATCTTAGAATTAAGTTAAGACCAGAGAGCATAAAAGAATTGGTTCATCCAAGTCTTATATGTTTAAGGCAGCAGCATCAAGATTTTATAGTCAGTACATTATTAGAATTTACTCCGGATACTATAAATGAAGTTGCAGGCCTTGTGCTTATTCAAAATGAAAGATATCACTTTAGATATGAGTATGGTATGCAGCAAAGTGATACGGTTATTAGGCTTATAAAATGTGAAGCAGGAAAAGATAAGTTAATAGCTGAAAGTCAATTTAGTGATTCACCAATATGTATGAAGATAGTAGGGAGAGGGCAAAATTTCAACTTTTATTATGGCAGTAATTCTAAACAGATGTATGAGTTGGTAACAGGTGTGGATGCAAGCATATTAAGTACTGATAAAGCAGGAGGTTTTGTTGGAACTTGTATAGGTATGTATGCAAGTAGTAATGGAAAAATGAGTAAAAATTATGCGGATTTTGGTTGGTTTGAATATAAAGGTAATGATAAGTAAAATTTGATTGTTAGATTTGCTTAAGGTAAGAAATGACGGATTAAAAATAGGGGGAATACATATGAAGAACTTACACTTAATGGCTAAAAAAAATCTAAATAAAAAGAAAGTAAAAGATAAAAAAACAGTAGAGAAAAGAGGTTCTATTAAGAGAAAATTGATTAGCTCATATATTCTTTGTACAGTAGTTCCATTAGTTGCTGTTAATTTATTTTCAGCCAGTCAATCAAAGGTTACAGTTAGAGATATAACGAGCCAAATGGCCATAGAGATGGTTAAGCAGACAGGGGCCAATACAAGTTATTATACAGAAAGTATAGAAAGTGGTATGACTAGAATTATTATTAATGACTTAAATGCTTCGACTAATAATTTGATTGGTGAGTACGCAAAAATAGCAATAAAACCTAAGAATAATGCTAATGATTTAGAAAAGCACAATATTATAAAAAGTATAGTAACGCAAATTAACTATAGTGTATCCCTGGATGAGAACATAGAAGATATTGCTTTATTAATGGATGATGGAACAAAGATTTTGTCTGGAATTAAGTTGAAGGAAGAAGATGTAGAGCGCTTTGTAGGTAGAGATACCACAGAAGAAGTGAACTGGGAGATTATTGATACTAATAATGAGAAGGAAGTTTTTGCTTACAAAGAAGTTATTAATATAAAGACTGCAAAAAGAGTAGGCCTCTTAGTGGTAAAGGCGAAGTATGACATATTAGAGGAAAAGGTAAATAATATCAATTTATTTGAGGGGTCTAATGTAAGCATTTTAAATGTAGATGGCCAGGTGATTTGCTCCAATGTTGATGAATCTATAAAGGAACAAGTTGTAGCTCACATTGATTTAGAAGCGGAAGAATGGTCTGAAGAAGTAAATGGGAATTTAGTGGCGAGTGCAAAAACTAATAATGGCTGGGTGATAGTAGCTGAGATTCCACAGAAAATGTTAACGAATAGAATTGATAAGGTCGTTAATCTAATATGGCTTATGGTAATCATTATTGGGCTAGTAGCCATTGCTATTGGAAGTACTATTTCAAAGGGAATTGTCAATTCAGTAATGCAATTAAAGGGGCTTATGAAAAAAGCAGAAGAAGGAGATTTAACAGTATTCGCTAAGATTAAAGGTAATGATGAGATTTCAGAACTAGGAAATAGCTTTAATCATATGATAGCCAATATACAACAATTGCTAAAGCAAGCGAAGAATACTGTTGAACATAGTGTGGAGGCTGCAGGCATTCTTAAAAGAAGTAGTACTACTTCAATAGAAGGTATTTCGCAACTGACAAGTTCCATTGGTAATATAGCAGAGGGCTCAAATAGCCAAACAGAGGATATTAGTAATAGTGTATCGGTAATGGAACAACTGGCAAGTAGTATTCAAGTAGTCATCGAAAATACAAATGTTTTATTGCAGCATACTCAAGGTACAAGACAAATTATTGAAGATGCAAGCAGTAACATGACGTTTCTTAATACAACAGTGACTTCTACTCATGGTGTGTCAGCTGAGATTAGTCAAAGTATTATGGAACTAAGTACATTAACGAAGACTATTGGAGAAATAATGACCTTTTTAGATGATATTAGTGAGCGGACTAATTTACTCGCTTTAAATGCCAGTATTGAAGCAGCAAGAGCCGGAAATGTAGGTAGAGGTTTTGCTGTGGTAGCGGATGAAGTAAGAAATCTGGCGACTCAGTCAAAAGATTCCTCTAATCATGTAAAAGACGCATTAAAGGGAATTGAAGGTAAGGTAGCTCAAACTACTCATTTAGTAGTTAAATCAAATCAATTATTAGAAGAGCAATCTGTAGCTGTCAATAAAACTTATGAGTCTTTAAATCTTATGATTAATGATTTAAAAGAAATAAGTGTAGGTCTAGAGCAAGTAAATTCTAGAATAGAGTTAATGACGCAGTATAAGGATGAGATGATTAAAAAAATGGAGAATATTGCTTGTGTTAATGAAGGAAATGCTGCTGCTGTAGAGGAAGTCAATGCACTAAGTGAGGAGCAACATTCGATAGTAGAGCAGTTTGCAAGTTTAGCTAATGAACTGCTAATAACAATAAGCGGTTTAGAAGAGAGCGTAGCTACCTTCGTTGTATCTAAGAATGAGAGTGAGATGAAATAAATAATGAAATGTGATACAAGTATAACGATATCAAAAAAAGGAAATCGTATCATCAAGTATTTGATGACTAATGATGTAGGAATGAAAGTAGAAGTGCTTAATTTAGGGGCAACATTAACTAAGGTTATCGTACCAGATAAAGAGGAAAACTTTGAAAATGTTGTGCTGGAATGGCAAGACATTAATGTATATGAGGAAAATCCAGGATACATAGGAGCTACAATAGGCAGAATGGCAGGACGTATTCATCAAGGAAAAATAACGTTGGATAAAAAAGTTTATTCATTAACCAAAAATGAGAATGGCAATATGCTACATGGAGGACCAGAAGGATTCCATCATAAGTTTTGGGATGCAATGGTACAATGCAAGGATGATGAAATAAGACTTCAATTGTGCTGCAAAAGTAAAGATGGGGAAGAAGGCTTTCCTGGAAATGTAGAGGTGAAAGTAACCTATATACTAAATAATGATAATGAACTTTCCATACAATACGAAGCAGTGACAGATCAATTAACCATAGTTAACCTCACAAATCATGCTTATTTTAATTTGTCTGGAAATGGGAAACGTTCAATATTGGAACAAGAAGTGTGGATAGATAGTGATAGTATATTTGAATTAGATAACGAATCTATTCCAACAGGTGAATTTTTATCTGTAGATGAGGAATATTCATTTGACTTTAGAAAGGCAAAACCAATAGGTAGGGATATTCATAATGATGCAGTGCAGCTTAGATATGGAAAAGGCTATGATCATCTATGGTTATTGAATCAAGGAGAAGAGAAAGTAGTAGAGTTATATGACCCTATTTCAGAAAGGTGTATGGAAATAACAACAACAGAACCTTGCGTCGTAATGTATACCATGAATAATCCCCCTAATGAAAAATTGGAAATAGCAGAGCAAGCCATAAGGTATGGTGTATGTTTTGAAACACAAAAATGTGCTATTGGATATGAGGAAGTTTTTAAGGAGCCATGTATACTTAGGCCTGATAGTATTTATCAATCAGAGACTCAGTATAAATTTACAGTACGTGAGAAACGAAAATAGGTCAGGTAGAAAATAAAGCAAATTGATAGAGGATTTAGGGGGATGAATAAAGTGGCTAATAGCAACGAATTGAGATTACCTAAATTAATTGGCGATGGAATGATTTTACAAAGAGAACAGCCTAATAAAATTTGGGGATATATTGGCGAAGGAAAGAAAGTAACTGTTAAGTTTGTCAATACTATTTATGAGACAGAAGGAAATAGAGAAGGAAAGTGGGAAGTATGTTTGAAGCCATTACCAGATGGTGGGCCTTATAACATGGAGATTAAAGCAGATAAGACGATTATTATACAGAATATCCTAATGGGTGATTTATGGATTTGTGGAGGTCAATCCAATATGGAATTGCCAGTAAGTAGGGTGATGGAACGCTATAGAGATGAAATTAATAGTTATGTAAATCCATTAATTAGAATGTTTAAAGTTCCCATGGCATATGATTTCGAGGCCCCACAAGAGGAACTCATTGAGGGTTATTGGCAACCTTTAACGAAAAGAAATGTACAGGATTTTACGGCTACTGGCTACTTTTTTGCGAAAAAGCTGTTTGAAAAATATCAAGTCCCAATAGGTTTAATACACACTGCTGTTGGAGGAACACCTGCAGAAGCGTGGATTAGTGAAGAAGGACTTAAGGCAATGCCGGAATATATAGAGCAGATAGCTAAGTACAAGAATAAAGATTATATAAGACAAGTACTAGATAAGGATGAGGAAAGAATTAACCAATGGCTTCAAAGGCTTGATAATCTTGACAGAGGTATGCGTAGTAAAGAATCTCGATGGTTTGAAGTTGATTATGAAGATAAGGATTGGGCAACTATACAGCTTCCTACTATTTGGAAAAATGAGGAGATGTATTTAGATGCAGGTGTCGTTTGGTTTAGAAAAAAGGTTAATATACCGGCAAGTATGATAAAAAAACAAGCTAGGATTTTGCTAGGCACTATTATTGATAGCGATACGGTATATATCAATGGGCAAAAGATAGGAGAAACAGGTTATCAATATCCGCCTAGAATATATGATATCCCCCAGGGATTTTAAAAGAAGGAGAGAATATACTTGCTATACGGGTGGTCTGTTGGCGGGGAGAAGGAGGATTCACTCCAGATAAGCCTTATCAAATAGAAACAGCAAATGAAAGTGTTGATTTAAAAGGTAAGTGGTTATATAAAGTAGGTACTGGCACAGCAATAGAAGCATTAGCACCACAAATTTTTATACAATTTGAACCAATAGGGGTACATAATGGGATGATTGCGCCTTTAAAAAATCTTGTGCCTAAAGGGGTTATATGGTATCAAGGAGAATCCAATGCGAGTAGGTTACCTAAGAAATACAAGCAATTATTTGAACTGCTTATTAAGGACTGGCGGAGAGTGTGGCAAAATGAAAAATTACCTTTTATATATGTGCAACTTCCTAATTTTAAAAATATAGGATGTGAATATTGCTACAGTACTTGGGCTGAAATTCGAGATGCGCAGCTTAAAACATTAGAAGTAGCCCATACAGGAATGGCAGTCACTATTGATATTGGTGAATGGAATGATTTACATCCTTTAAACAAAAAGGACGTAGGTGAACGACTAGCACTGATAGCAAGAAGTTTAGTTTATAATGAACCTATTGTTTGCAGCGGCCCCATATTTAAACGAGCTAGAGTATCGGCAGATCAAGTGATACTTACCTTTGAACATATAGGCAGTGGGCTACTAGCTAAAGGTGGAAAATTAGAAGGATTTACTATATCCCCAGATGGCAAGCGTTTCATTCCTGCAAGATCAAGTATAAAAGATAATGAAGTAATAGTTTGGCATGAGTGCATCAAACAACCTGTAGAAGTAAGATATGCATGGGAAGACAACCCTGAGAATGCTAATCTATATAATAAAGAAAACTTGCCAGCTTCACCTTTTAAGGTTAATCTATTAGAAGTATAGTCGATTATGAAATGATTGAAACAGAGATTAGAGTATTACTCAATAAAATAAGTTGCTTTAATAAATGACTTGAAAAAATAAAAAATGACGACTAAAATAAGAGATAATGTGCAAAGGGGCATACTGGAAAATCAGTGTGCCCCTTTTTATATGAAAAAAGGGGTTTGTTAGCTAGAGGTCAAAAGGAGGGGGACACATGGCTATTACTGTAAGAAAGTTGTTTAAAAATGCTACTATTCTTTATCAGATGAAATTGATTGCAGGGAAGCAAGGATTAGATCGTCTTGTACAGTGGGTACATATTATTGAAGATGAAGATGTCAGTAAATTTTTACATGGCCAAGAGCTTATCTTTACTGCTGGTATATTAAACACAGGAGAAGAATGGTTTCTTAATTTTGCTAAAAAGCTTTATGCAGTGGGCACAGCAGCTTTTGTTATTAATATTGGCCCTCATACAAAAGAAGTACCTAGGTCGGTTATTGAATTTTGTGATGAAGTGCAGATGCCTCTTTTTACAATTCCTTGGCAGACACGAATGGTTGATATGACTAGAGATTTTTGCCATCGTATTATGAAAAATGATGATGTTGAAATGAGCATGTCAACCACCATTAAGAATATTATCTTTGGTATTGGGGATTTAGAAACCCAAATTACCCATATGGAACGCTATGGTTATCAAAGAGAGGGACGGTTCTCTTTTGTTGCGATTTCAGTAGTGGCAGATAGTAAAGAGGATGGCGAAGTAAAGATAGAACGATTAAAGAGATATGCAGAAAGTATTGCTAGAAGCATTCATGAGCTTTATGTGGCGTTTTCTTATAATGGAGATTTGATTTTAGCATTAGTGGATTATAGTGTTTATGAAGTAGAGAATTTTATAGAAAAATATTTAAGCATCACAGACAAAGAAGTACCTAAGTGGCAATTTTATATGGGGGTAAGCTCTAATACGAGAAATATTAGAAATCAACAATGTAATTTTAATAGGGCCTTAGAAGCCTTGCGAATGGCAAAAAAACAACAAAGGCAAGAGGTTTACTATGATAAACTAGGTGTGTATAAGCTCCTTTTATCTGTGGAAGATAAAGAAGTATTAAGAGATTTTTATAAGGAGTGTGTGGGTAAAATTGAGGCCTATGATAAGGAGAATCAGACAGATATAATGAGCTTTTTAAAGATTTATCTCGAAAATAACGGAAGTCCTCAGCTTGTCTCTGAGAAGCAGTACGTTCATCGTAATACAGTCACTAATCAGCTTAAAAAGGTTGCTAAGATTACGGGGCTTGACCCCATGGATTTGGAAGATCGTGTGAAATTATATTTGGGGTTTTATATTAATGATATTTTATAGGCTTTTTCTATGAACAATACTTAGAATGTGTTAAGCTTTTACTAATGAGAGGACTAGGTGGAAAAGGAAAACTATGTTATAATAATCAGAAAATTATATTGGTGTTGTGAAATAGTAGAAAGGAATTATAAAACAGGAAGGAATTAAGTAGATGTGGAAGCAGGAAGTATATGAGGTAAAAACACTTTTTAATAAAATAAATACAAATAAAAAAGTTAAGGTGAGTGTACCAGGATCTAAAAGTATTACCAATAGGGCACTGCTTATTGCTACATTAGCAGATGGAATCAGTGAATTAAAAGGCACACTTTTTAGTGATGATTCACGTCATTTTCTGCAATGTGTGCAAGAGTTAGGGTTTGAAACAGAAGTAGATGAAGCAGCATGTATGATTAAAGTACATGGCTTAAAGGGAAAAGTGCCAAAGCGTGAGGCAGCAATCTATGTAGGAAGTGCAGGAACAGCAGCACGTTTTTTAACAGCTTTTTTAGGGGTGTCGGATGGAGTATACAAATTAGATGCCTCAGAGCAGATGAGAAAACGTCCTATGGCACCATTGCTTCATACGCTAGAAGGTTTGGGAACAGAAGTGGACTATGAACTAGAAGAAGGTTGTTTCCCATTTACCTTAAGAGGTAAACCTGTGACTAAAGATCAAATGAGTGTGAATATTGAAAAAAGCAGTCAGTTTTTAAGTGCGCTTCTTATTGCTTCTACCTGCTTTAAGGAAGATGTAACGATTTCTTTAGAAGGCACACATGGTATGGCTTATATTGATATGACAATTAAGATGATGAAACAATTTGGCCTAGAGGTTAGAGAATCACAGGCACATCAATATTTTATTTCAAAGGGACAAACCTATGAAGCAAAGCAGTATCAGATAGAACCAGATGTATCTGCAGCTTGTTATTTCTATGGTATGGCAGCGCTTTTAGGCATAGAGGTGGTAGTGGAAAATGTCTTTTTTGATTCATTACAAGGGGACATCCAATTTATCAGCTTCTTAGAAGAAATGGGATGTACTATAGAGGAAACACCAGAGGGAATCTGTGTAAAAGGTCCAGCAGATGGAAAATATAAAGGCATTACAGCGGATATGCATGCTTGTTCAGATCAAGCGATTACATTAGCCGCACTTGCACCTTTTGCAGACTCACCTACAGTTATAAAAGGAATTGGTCATATCAAATATCAAGAGAGCAATCGTATACAAGCTATAACTACTGAACTTCGTAAAATGGGAATTCGTTGTGAGGAAGATGAGGATGGGATAACCATTTATCCAGGAGAGCCAACAGCAGCAAGAGTTGAAACTTATGATGACCATCGTATGGCAATGGGCTTTTCACTTATTGGACTAAGAGCAGAGGGAGTTACTATTTCAGACCCTATGTGCTGCAGGAAGACCTTTGAGAAATATTTTGAGGTGTTGGAAGAAGTCGTGATGAGCCTAAGAGATTAAGAAAATAAGGTTATAATTAAACACATGAGTAATAATAAAGGTGAATTAAAAACTTGACTTGCATCCTATAAGTGATATAATAAGTCTGAAAATATAAAATATTTATCTTGATAAACAGAGGAGTGGTCGTTATGTTGGAAAATATGAAAAAGGTGACAAATCAATAATTTTTTATATCAAACAACGATACACTTTTTCTAATAAAAGAGATTAAAAGTGCGCAGTGTGTTTGCGTACTTTTTTTGTGTTCAAATTTAGAAAAAGCTATGTTTATTAAGGAGAATATGAATGGGAAATGAAAAGATAGTATTAATAAGTAATGAGAAGAATTGGATAGAACAGACAGCGAAAGATCAATTAGTAGGTGTAAGTCAATTAGAAGACGTCATAAGGGTAGTAGGATTACCAGACTTGCATGCGGGGAAATCACCTATTGGAATAGCACTCCTTAGCCAAAATCGCTTTTATCCTCATTTGATTGGGAATGATATAGGTTGTGGTATGGGACTTTTTGAGACAGCCGTTAAGTTGAAGAAGTATAAACAAGACAAATGGGTAACACGCCTAAGTAATATTCGTCAACTTTCTGATTTGTGGATTATGAATCCCTATGAAGAAGAAAGCCCTATTTTAGAATTGGGAACTATAGGAAATGGTAATCATTTTGCAGAATTCCAGTGTATTCATGAGGTGGTCAATAAGGATTTATATGAGCAGCTAGGCTTAGAAAAAGATAAAGTATTTCTATTAGTGCATAGCGGTTCAAGAGGCTATGGAGAAAAGATCTTACGTGCACATTTAAAGCCAGAAGGCATTTTGAAAAATTCAGATGAAGCAGTCACTTATCTGGAAGAACATGAAAAAGCTTTGATATGGGCAAGGCGCAATAGAGAACTAGTTGCTAAAAAGCTATTAGGGCATTTAGGTGTTAACGATGAAATTGTAACGGTGATAGATTGCTATCATAATTTCTTAGAAGAAACCAGTGAAGGATTTATTCATAGAAAAGGAACGACTTCTTCTAAGGTAGGACCTATTGTTATTCCAGGGTCTAGAGGAAGCCTTAGTTATATTTGTATGCCAAAAGAAGACACGAGTTTATCCCTAGATTCATTGTCTCATGGAGCGGGAAGAAAATGGGCTAGAAGCTTATGTAAATCTAGAATCAATAATAAATATGATAGAGATAGCATTAGATGCACAGAGTTAAAGAGTAAGGTAGTATGTCATGATACGAATCTCTTGTTTCAAGAAGCGCCAGAAGCTTATAAAAATATTGAGCAAGTTATAGACAGTCTGATGAAATTTGGTTTAATTGAAGTGGTGGCTACATTAAGACCGCTTATCACATATAAAGGGTAGGTGACTTATGAAAGTGCAAATAAGTTCAGGTAAAGGTCCTTGTGAATGTGAACTAGCAGTTGGCATGTATTTTGAAAAATTAAAGGAAGAGTATTCAAATCTAAAGTTAGTAGAGGCCCATCAGGGTAAAGCGAAAGGATGCTTTACTTATATAACTTGTGAGCTAGATGAGGCAGCAGACTTGAAGCAAGGTTCTGTGTTGTGGATTTGTGAAAGCCCCTATAGGGCTAACTGCAAACGAAAAAATTGGTATATTGATGTCAGTATTTTAGAAGAAGTAAAGAAAGTATCAACAGAGGAAATTATTCGGTTTGAAACATTTAGAAGTGGGGGAAAAGGCGGACAGCACGTCAATAAAGTGGAAACAGGTGTAAGAGCTATTCATATGCCTACAGGTATAGCAGTAGTATCAACAGAGGCAAGGAGCCAGCATATGAATAAGCAAATTGCCATGAATAGGCTACTTGACTTACTAGCACAGATTAATGAAGATGCAAATCAAAAAGAAAAGCAACTAGCCTGGCTAGAACAAAATAGGCTTATAAGAGGAAATCCTATAAGGATATTTAAAGGTAGAGATTTTAAAGAAATATAAACAAAGAAGCCACCTTTTAGTTTGTGAACTTAAAGGTGGCTTTTTTGTTTGCCAGCACTTCATTTTAACCTTTACAACTTACCTTGCAGCTCTAAAATCACATAGCAGTAGCTCCTCAGTACGACTTGCACGTAAAGAGACTATGGGTGTAAGTATAAAAGTTAAAACGAAGAGTGAGGAGCTCCTAAAAGTCTTAGCCGGTGCACCCTTGTGATAGGAAACTAAGGCTTTAAGACTCTGGTTTTAAACTTTATTTATTTGTTTTTACACTTATCTATATGTACTCTAAAAGTGGAGTCCCTAAAAAATAAAAAATAGGATGATGTGCAATTGCACAATCAAAAATGGGCAGATGGCAATTGCGAAGAAAAATGGAGGGAGCTATAATAGCCATAAGATACAAGGAAGCAAAGGGGCTTATCCGTATAGGATAGGCCCCTTTGTCGTTTTATCTAAGAAGTAGCCTATGATAATACTTAGATAGATTAAGAAAAGATTGAGGGAGGAAGAGGATATGACAGGAGAAGAAATTAAAAGCACATTAACAAGTTATAACTTACAATCTTGGAGTAAACAAAGAGGATTAAACCCTATTCCGGTAGTTAAAGGCGAAGGCATTTACTTTTGGGATGATCAAGGCAATCGCTATACAGATATGTCGTCTCAGTTAGTTAATATGAATTTAGGTTTTGGGAATAAAGCCATAGGAGATGCCATTAAAAAGCAGGTTGATCAGTATTGTTTCATTTCTCCTTCTTATGGAGCAGAATCCAGAGCAAAGCTGGCAAAGAAAATTGTAGAGCTGATGCCAGATAATATGGGCAAAGTATTTTTCACTAATGCTGGGGCAGATGCTAATGAGAATGCCGTTAAAATGGCAAGGATGTTTACAGGAAAAAATAAAATATTTAGTCGCTATAGAAGTTATCATGGTTCTTCTTTTGGGGCTGGCAACTTAACAGGTGAACCAAGGAGATATCCATTAGAGCCAGGTGTTCCAGGCTTTGTGAAATTTTTCGATCCGTATCTTTATAGAGAAGCTATTCGTTTTGAATCAGAGGAAGCAGCTACAGCTTATTACATAAGAAAATTAGAAGAGCAAATTCAGTATGAAGGGCCAGATAGAATAGCAGCTATTGTTATGGAAACAGTAACAGGTTCTAATGGCGTTATTATTCCACCTAAAGGCTATATGCCAGGTGTAAGAGCCCTTTGTGATCAATATGGTATTTTAATGATTTGTGACGAGGTAATGACAGGTTGGGGAAGAACAGGTAAATTATTTGGTTTTGAGAACTTTGATGTCAAACCGGACATTGTTACCTTTGCCAAAGGTGTTACCTGTGGTTATATACCACTTGGAGGCTGCGTCGTAAGTAAAGAAATAGCAGCTTACTTTGATGATCATTTACTTTCTTGTGGTTTAACGTATAGCGGTCATCCTCTAGCTTGTGCAGCTGGTATAGCATGCGTTGAATACTATGAAGAAGCTCATATTCTAGATAATGTAGTAGCAGTTGGAAAGGTATTAGGAGAAAAGCTAGAAGAAATGAAAGCAGCACATCCATCAGTGGGAGATGTACGTTATATAGGCCTTTTCTCAGCTGTGGAGTTAGTCAAAGATAAGGTGACAAAAGAGCCATTAGTACCTTATGGTAGAGATCCTGAAGGCGTCGTGGGGAAAATTATTGGCATGCTAAAAGAAAAAGGGTTTATGACTTATTCCCATGAAAATATGATTTTAATTGCCCCACCATTAATCATTACCAAAGAGCAACTTATAGAGGAACTTGCAAAATTAGATGAAGTATTAGACAATGTAGATAGGAAGATTTCTTGATTTCAGTGTTTCTTGAAAGGGGTAGAATAAATGGCATATGAGTTTACATTACCAGGAAAAGTAGTCATAGGTGAGGGGGCATTAGCTTCTTGTGAAACAACGATTAAAAGCTATGGAAAAAGAGCGTTTATTGTAACTGGTAAGATGATTACTAAGTTAGGCACCTTAAAACTTTTAACAGATTATTTGCATCAGTGGGGGATTGGATATACTGTCTTTAACGATATTACAGGAGAACCTACAGATGAAATGATAGAAGCAGGAGTCAATTTATATAAGGATAATGGCTGTGATTTTTGTATTGGTATAGGTGGTGGAAGCCCACTAGATAGTGCAAAGGCTATTGCAGCTATGAGTGTGCTAAGAGGCAAGGTTTCAGACTATATGGGGAAAGAAATAAGTGGCACATTTCCACCAATGGTACTGATTCCAACAACAGCGGGTACAGGGTCAGAAACGACTAAGTTTACCATTATCACAGACACTAAGAAAAATATTAAGATGCTTCTAAAAGGCAATGCACTTTTACCTCAGCTAGCAGTAATTGACCCTAGTTTAACTTATTCATCACCAAGGCATATTACAGCAGCAACGGGAATGGATGCTTTAACTCATGCAGTAGAAGCTTATACTTCAAGAAAAAGTAATACGCTAACGGATTTATATGCACTATCTGCTGTGAAACGTATATTTGAATACTTACCTATTGCATATAATGATGGTAATCATGCTAAAGCAAGAGAAGAAATGGCTATTGCGGCCTTTGAAGCTGGAGTATGTATTAATAATGCATCTGTTACCCTAGTACATGGTATGAGTAGACCAATTGGTGCACTTTTCCATGTACCACATGGAATTTCTAATGCAATGCTGATAGGAGAATGCCTGAGTTATGTGGTGGATGGTGCTTATGAACGCTTTGGAACGTTAGGAAGAATCATTGGTGTAGCTGATGATACGATGACTGATGAAATAGCAAGTGGTAAATTTTTAGAAGCATTAGCAGAGCTTTGTAGTAGATGTGAAATTCCTAGTCTTGAAGGATATGGTATTTCAAAAGCAGATTTTGAAATACACATCGAAAAAATGGCAAATGATGCAATGGCTAGTGGTAGTCCTTCAAATACTATTAAAGTAGTAGATGTAGAGGATCTAAAGCAGATTTACTATAAGCTATATAAGTAGAAACGATGATAAAGAGATTGCTTAGTTTCTAATCAATAAGAAGAGATTAAAACTTTAAATAAATATTATATTTTCTTTGCAAAGGCGCAAAACATGTTATTGTTTTGCGCCGCTTTTTATTTTCAATCATTTTATGAATAAGGAGGGAGTCAAATGAGTGCATTAAAAGAATTAGATACTGAATTTGAAGAGAGAGACTATTCCAAACCAAGAGAAGTTAAAACTGAGATTAAAATAGAAAACTTATCAGTAAGATTTGAGGATAAAAATGGAGGAGAGCCTGTTACAGCATTAAGTAATATCAATCTAGAGATTAATCAAGGTGAGTTTATTTCTTTATTAGGTCCTTCAGGGTGTGGGAAAACCACCTTGCTCCGTATCATTGCTGATTTATTGCAGCCTACAGAAGGAAGCATAACCGTTAGAGGAGAAACGCCTAGAAGTATTAGACTCCAAAAGAAATATGGTATTGTTTTTCAAAACCCTGTTTTATATGACTGGCGTACCGTAAGAAGAAATGTATGTATGCCTATGGAACTTCTAGGAATGCCTAAGAAAGATAGAACAGCTAGAGTTACTAAAATGTTAGATTTAGTTGGCCTTAATGAATTTGGTAAACATTATCCTCATGAACTTAGTGGGGGTATGCAGCAAAGAGTAGGAATTGCAAGAGCTTTAGCGATTAGACCAGAAATTCTACTTATGGATGAACCGTTTTCAGCACTTGACGAGTTCACTAGAGAAAAGCTTCATCAAGACCTTTTAAGAATATGGCGTAAAACTAACAAAACGATTATTTTCGTTACTCATAACATTCAGGAAGCTGTTTTCCTTTCAGACAGGGTTGTTGTTTTATCACCTCATCCAGGTAGGGTATCAGCTGTAGTAGATATTAATTTAGAAAGGCCGAGAGATCTTTCTATTAAGGATACAGCAGAATTTACTAAACTCGTGGCTAAGGTAAGAAATAGTTTTGAGGGGGTATAGGCATGAAAGCTATTAAAAAAGTACTTTTATCAAAACAAGCCGTAGTCTTCGTATGGCTTTTAGGCCTTATTGGTATATGGGAGATAGGCGCTACTATTATCGAGCAAACTAAGAGAACCCCTGAAAATGTGCTTCCTCACATTTATCAAATCATCGAATCTGTCTTTAGCAGCAAGTTAGTGAGCAGCAGTCAAACAGCTTTTCAGCTAGTGATGACTAGTGCTGGTGAAACTTTACTAAGAGCGGGTGTAGGTTTTTTAATTGGGGCAGCTTGCGGATTTGTTTTAGCACTCCTAATGAATTTATCAGGGGTAGTAGAAAAGGTAGCTTTTCCTTATTTGATGCTGATTCAAATGATTCCTATTTTAGGAATGGCACCCATTGTATTGGCTGTGACAAAAGATATCAATAAAAGTCGAATTATTATTGCAGCTATTTTAACTTTTTATCCAGTATGTACGAATACTTTAGCAGGCTTTAAGTCTGTGGAGAGAGAAAAGCATGAATTGATGTATGCCTTAGCGGCTAGCAAGTATGAAATTTACAAGAAGCTGATGATTCCTTCTTGTATTCCATATTTCTTTACAGGACTAAAAATCTCAGCACCTATGGCAATTACAGCATCTATCTTAGTAGACACCCTGCAAGGCGGTGGTGGACTTGGATGTATGCTTTCACAATCACTAAAGCATGCCATGAGTATTTATGTTTTTTGGCAGATTGTATTTTTCAGCGCTATTATCGGGATTTCCAGTTACTACTTAATGGGACTTATTGAACGATTAGTAGCACCAGGTAGACCTAAAAAGAGGTAAAGGAGGGGGCATATGAGTAAAGAAAAATTAACATCGGTTTTATATCCTTTATTATTTGGAATATTTATCATTATTCTTTGGCAGACACAGCTGCTGCATAAGCTTATAGGTGCAGATACCTTCACGCTTCCTCTACCTACTCGTATTATCAGTATCATTATTGATAACATGGGAAGCATTTGGCTCAATGTACAGGCAACAGCTATGGTAGCTTTAGGTGGTTTAATACTAGGTTCATTATTAGGTTATCTCATTGCTATTATTGCTACTTTATTTCCTAAATGGGGTATGGGTGGACTTACCATTATATCAGCTTTTAATGCTATTCCTATCATTGCCATTGCACCTATTTTGACTAATCTAACAAAGGATTTTAGTAAAGATCCGAATATTAGAAGTATGTTTGCTAAGATGCTGGTGGTGATGATTACTTGCACCGTGGCAATGAGCATTAATGCCTATCGGGGATTTACTGAGTTAAAACCTTTTTCAGAGGATTTAATGACTTCTTATGCAGCTAGTAAGAAAACTATTTTTCTAAAGCTCAGAATACCTAATAGTATACCTTATGTTTTTACAGCTCTAAGAATTAGTGTTCCAGGTTGTATTATTAGTGCATTGGTGAGTGAGTACTTTGCAGAATACATTATTGGGGTTGGTAGGCAGATTAGAGAAAGTATCGTACTTGCCCAGTATGCTACAGCTTGGGCGTATATTGTAGTGGCATGTTTGATGGCGATTATACTTTACGGCATCTTAATGGTAGCCGAAAATATCCTGCTTAAGGGACGAAGATAATGACCTTAAGCTTATATATAGAAGTAAGATGGTTTGAATAATAAAAATTTAGAGATTAAAAGGGAGGATAACAGTATGAATAAAAAATGGTCAAAATTAATCACAGTAATAATGGTAAGTGGAGCTCTTATAGTAGCTAGTGTAGGTTGTAGTAGTAAGACAGATGGTGAGGCTAGTCCTTCTCCAGTAGCGAGTGGAGCTACTGCTACAGAAAGCCCAAGTGGTGAGGCTGCTAGTCCAGCAGCAAGTGGTCCTTATTATAATGCAGATCAATCAGCAGAAGAGATTATTAAGGATGCTGCTAGCCAAGGTAAGGTTGGCAACTGGGGACTTGGAAACGAATATGAAATTCAAGCACTTCTAGCTAAATATGGTCAGCCTATTACTTATTTAAGCCAAGCTTTTGATATGGATGGTTTTGATGATGATTCTATTTTACTTGCCTCAGCTATGACCTATAACGAATTAGGCTTAGTTAAAAATGACTATGACGGTGCTTATAAATATGGGGATACTGTTAAAACCATCGATATGAATGATGAAGGCGTAGCAATGCTCGAAGATAACTTATTCTGCACGAAAGATTTTGCAGAGAAAAATCCTAATACAGTTAAAGCGTTTATCTATGCTTCTTTAAGAGGTTGGGAATATGCTGCGGAACATCCAGAAGAAGCAGCAGAAATTGTTTATAAATACGGTTCTTCCGTTTCCGCAGAACATCAAGCTTACATGGCTACAGAAGTTAAAAAACTGGTTCAAACCAATACAAAAGGTGAGACAGTAACGAATTATGGAGAGATGAATGAAGAAGCTATGGCTCAAACTCTTGAGTTAGCTAAAAAATATATTCAATTAAGTGATAGTACAGCAGCAGATGCACTTCAAAAATTAACCTTAGATGATATTAGAGATACTTCTTATTGGGAAGCAGTTACGGCATCAGCAGATGGCAAATTTGCACCTCTTGAAAAAACAGATGTAGCCATCCAACTTAAATGGTTACCACAAGCACAATTCATGGGATACTATGTAGCTTTAGATAAAGGATACTATACAGAAGCTGGCTTAAATGTGACCATTGTACCTGGTGGTGGAGATATTGGGGAAACCACAGCTGTTTACACAGGGCAAGTAGACTTTGGTGTAACTTGGGTATCTAACTTAACAGCAGCTAATGCTGGTGGTATGAACTTACTTGAAATTGCTCAAATCTATCAACGTTCAGGGCTAGTACTTGTATACAAATTAAATAAATAGAAAGTTGCCTTGGTGTTTATGAGAAATGCTACTGGGCGGAAATGAGAGGAGAGGGCTATCTTCCAGTGTTCCGGTTCAAGTTTTTAGAGGCACTAGGCTAGCTTATTTTGATGAACGTGCGAAAACTCCCGCTGGTCAAACACTCGCACTAAAAACCATCAAAAACACTCGCCAAGTGCCTCTAAAAAACTTTCCCAAGTCACCCTTCCAGATAGCCCTCTCCTCTCATTTCTTACAAGCATTATTGACCTCATAAGCAATAGGCATTGAGGCAGCCGGAAAGAAGGCGTAACGATAGTAATTTATCTTTTTTCTTGGAAACACTGCAGGATAGTAGCTTTACGCGTTATTGTTGGTAGAACTGAGAGAGGGTGGCTGTCCTAGCGGGGTGACTTCGGAGTATTTTCAGTAGGCACTTAGCGAACGTTTTGGATGGTACTTAGCCCACGTGTTTGAGGGAACCGAGTTTGCGGGCGTTCATCCAAAAAAGTGAGCTTAGTGCCTACTGAAAATGCGGAGCGGATCCACGTAGGATAGTCACCCTCTCTCAGTTCCGCCCAAATGGCCTAGTAAAGCCACCGACAAATTTCTATTAAAAGTGGAGGAGGAAGAAAAATGGACTTATTAATTAAAAATGGAACAATTATAACAGCTGCTGAAACCTTTGTTGGAGATATTGCAGTAAACGATGGGAAAATAGTATGTGTTGGAATGAATCTTCCTGTAGTAGCTGAAAAGGTAGTAGATGCTGCTGGCAAGCTGGTATTACCTGGCGCTATTGATGCACACACCCATTTAGCTATGCCTTTTGGGGGAACAGTTTCAGCAGACAGTTACTTAGCAGGAACAAGGGCAGCAGCTTGTGGAGGGGTTACCACTGTATTTGATTATCCAATGCAAAGAAAAGGTTTTGGCATTATTGAAACAGTAGAAGCTAGAAAAGCTATATGTGATGTAGAAGCTTGCGTAGATTATGCTTTTCACTGCTGTATTACCGACTTAAATGATGGGGCGATTTTAGATGAATTTGAAGCAGCTGTCAATTACGGGATTACGAGTTTTAAATGTTTTTTAGTATACAAAAAGGAAGGCATGATGGTAGATGATGGCACCTTAGTCAAGGTTTTATTAAAAGCAAAAGAAGTAGGTGCCATGACCAACATTCATGCAGAAAATCCAGATTTAATAGACCTATATACAGCTCAGCTTTTAAAGGAAGGTAAGACTTCAGCTTGGTATCACTATATGAGTAGACCAGAATTTGTGGAAGCAGAAGCAGACAAAAGAGCAGTTCACTGGGCAAAATCAGTAGAAGCGTCCTTATATCTAGTGCATATGGCAGACAAAGAAGGATTAGAAGCTGCAGTAGCTGCCAAAAGAGAGGGCCATGATATTTATATCGAAACCTGCCCACAGTATCTAGAGTTCACCTGTGATGTTTATAAAAGAGAAGATGGTAGAAACTTCGTTTGTTCACCACCCATGAAAGGGGAAGAAAGCAAAGAAGCACTATGGAAGGCGATTAGACAGGGTGCTATTGATACAGTAGCAACTGATCATTGCCCTTTCCAAAGCTATGAGAAGGATTGGGGAAAAGATGACTTTACTAAAATCCCCAATGGTTGTGCAGGTGTTGAAAATCTTTATCCTTATATGCTATCAGCAGCTAATGAAGGTAAGATTACTTTCAATAGGGCAGTAGAGTTGTGTTCTACAAATCCAGCTAAACTTTTTGGATGCAAACAAAAGGGTTCCTTAGCAGTAGGAAAAGATGCAGACATTGTTATTTATGATCCTTATAAAGATGTAACCATTTCTGTAAGCAACATGCATTCAGATTATGACCATACCATTTGGGAAGGAAAAAAGATACATGGGTATCCGGTTCAAACCTATGTACGTGGCAAGTTAGTTTATGACAATGGAGATTTTGTAGGCACACCAGGTTTTGGAGAGTTTGTAAAAAGAGAACCTAGAAAATAAATACAAGGAGGGAAAGCGATGAATCCATTATATAGAGAGATTTCACTTAAGGAAGAAGTGAGTGGTTGTTTACTATGCAACGAAGCGGCCTGCACAAAGGCTTGCCCACATGGGGTGGAGGTAGACAAAATCATTCGTTCCCTTCGTTTTGAAAATACGTCAGGAGCGGCTGAAAAGCTCACCTTAGAGATGGCTTGTGAAAGCTGTGATAACAAAGCGTGTTTAGAAGCTTGCGTTAAGTCTAAAATGAGTAAAACTGTTCCAATAGATGACATCATGATAAAGGCAGCTACCTATCCTAAAACACCTGAAAAAGAAGTAGATTTATCTATAACCTTTTGTGGTGTACCTTGTGAAAATCCGTTTTTCTTATCTTCATCTGTAGTAGGTAGTAACTATGAGATGGTAGCTAAGGCTTTTGAAATGGGGTGGGCAGGTGTAGCTTTTAAAACGATAGGTCAGTTTGTACCTAAAGAGGTTTCGCCTCGCTTTGATGCACTAACTAAGGAATCAGTGCCTTTTGTAGGCTTTAAAAATATTGAACAAATCTCAGACCATACCTTAGAAGAGAACTTAACTTTTTTGAAGGAATTAAAAAAGAACTATCCAACTAAGGTCATTGTTGCTTCTATTATGGGAACCAATGAAGAGGAATGGACCTACTTAGCAAGGGTCGTTACTGAAGCTGGAGCTGATATTATTGAATGTAACTTTTCTTGCCCTCATATGGCCACAGATGGTCTTGGATCCGATGTAGGCCAAAATCCTGAGTTAGTAGCTACTTATACAAAAGCGACTAGAAAAGGAACCCATTTACCTATTTTAGCCAAGATGACACCAAACCTTGGTCATATGGAAATACCAGCTTTAGCAGCTATGGAGGCAGGGGCAACAGGGATTGCAGCTATTAATACAATTAAGAGCATTATGAATGTAGATTTAGAAAGCTTTTGTTCAGGGCCAGAGGTACGAGGTAAAACAAGTGTGGGTGGTTATTCTGGAAAAGCCGTGAAACCCATTGCCCTGCGTTTTATCTATGAGATGAAAAGTCATGAAGGTTTAAGGAAGACGCCTATAAGTGGTATGGGAGGCATTGAAACCTGGAAAGATGCAGCCGAGTTTTTAGCTTTAGGCTGTGAAAACTTACAGGTAACAACAGCGGTTATGCAATATGGTTATAGAATAATTGAAGATCTTATAGAGGGGATGAAATTTTATTTAATAAATGAAGGGTATCATTCTATTAGTAAGATAGTAGGAAAAGCCATAGAACATATTGTGCCAGGTGATGAGCTAGATAGGGATAGTATATGTTATCCCAAGTTTAATAAAAGCAAATGTGTTGGCTGTGGCAGGTGTTATTTGTCTTGCTATGATGGTGGGCATCAAGCACTTGAGCAAGAACCAGGTAGTGGTAAACCTATATTAATAGCAAGCAAATGTGTAGGATGTCATCTTTGTAAGGTGGTGTGTCCAGTAAATGCTATTGAGACAGGAAAACGAGTTGTTAAGAAATAGTATGTAGCAATAGAAGATGATCAAGATGAGGAGGAAAGGTTATGAAGACATGTAGCAAAGAGAGATTAGAGGATAAAATAGTGACTTTTAGTAAATTTGGAGATACAGGTAAGGGAGGCATTACTAGGTTTTCTTTATCACCAGCAGCTCTTGAAGCTAGAGAGGAATTTTGTAAGAGATGTAAGGCGCTTGGAATGACTATTAAAACAGATGATATGGCCAATATTTATGCCACACTTAAAGGGGAGGAAGGACTTCCAGCTATTATGTCTGGGTCACACATGGATTCTGTTAAACAAGGTGGAAATTATGATGGTATCTTAGGTGTTTTAACAGCTTTAGAAGTAGCTGAAACCATTGTGACAGAAAAGATTCCTCATCGTCATCCTATTACTGTAGTGGTATGGACCAATGAAGAAGGGGCAAGATTCGAACCAGCTATGATGTCTTCAGGGGTTATTACTGGTAAATTTGATAAGGATAAGATGCTGGCTTCTAAAGATAAAGAGGGAACTACCTTTAAAGAAGCCTTAGAAGCCAGTGGTTACTTAGGAGAAGAAGCAAATAGGATGAAGCCAGAAGAAAATATGGCTTTGGTGGAGCTGCATATTGAACAAGGGCCTGTACTAGAAGCAGAGAAAAAAGATATAGGAGTTGTTGAAGGGGTTTGCGGTATGATTAACTATGAATTTACCTTTATCGGTCAAGCAGATCATGCAGGAACAACACCGATGAAATATAGAAAAGATGCCTTATATGCAGCCACCAAGACTATTCAATACTTACATGATGAATTAGTTCAATTAGATAGTAAGCTTGTTTATACAACAGGTAAGATCTCTGCTCATCCTAATATCCATACCATTATCCCAGATGAAGTGAAGTTTACCTTAGATGCAAGACATCAAGACCCTGAAGTCATTAAACAGGTATTAGCTATTATTAAGGCTATTCCTGAGGTGATAGAAAAATGTGAAGTAAGCTACGAAGAGGCATGGTCTCGTAAAACAGTTGCTTATTATCCTGAGTATGTAGACTTTGTAGAAAAAAGTGTTCAGGAGTATGGCTACTCAGCTATGAGAATGTATAGTGGACCAGGTCATGATGCTCAATTTATTGCAGATGTTATTCCAACTACTATGATTTTTGTACCTAGTGTAAAAGGGCATAGTCATTGTGAAAAAGAATTCACCCCAGTTGAGGCATGCTTAAAAGGGGCTAATGTACTACTTCAAACACTACTTAAGATTGATCAAAAATAATTTTGCATGATATATAAAAAAGGGGTTGTCGTAAAAATCACAGGAAATACAAAATATAATGCATTGAGTATGAATTATATTTTGTAGAATAGATTGATTTTATGACAATCCCTTTTTTGTCTTTATTATTCCTAATGTGATTTCTGTACGTCAGACTAGAAGTCTTCCTCCGGCTTCCTTCAGACTTCACCTCACGGTAGACACATAAAAATAGAGAGCATTTTTCAGCTCTCTATGATGATTTCTATTTGATACTAATCCTATTTTTATATCATTCCGTCTCTGATTATGCCGTGATCTTTTAAAACTTTCTCAATCACAGTTCCTTTTAGTTTCTTAAGCAATGGTCTCTTTAATGCATTAAGTGGTCCTGGAAGTTCAATTTCAAGAGGAGACTTACCATCCATTAATTTTACGCTACTATCAAGCAGCTCTCTAATATCGTATACGCTACCCCAAACTTCTGGAACGCCACGGTCAACCCCAAGTAAACCGTAAACAGCTTCCATGGCAGTACGAACAGAATACTCCGTTGTAAAAATAGTATCTCTTGGTGTTTCAGCAAACTGACCTAAGAATGCAAAGTTTACACAACCGTCTGGAATAACATCTGGTCTGTCCCCTTTTGTTCTTGGCATAAAGAATGCTGTAATATATGGCATCATTGTTGGTACACAGATTGCATGATTTTCAGCAAGGTCATCAATCTCATCTACTGGAACACCCATATGGTATAACCATTCTGCTGTAATTTCTTTACCAGTACATTCTTTCATTGGTTTCTTAATGTAGTCCCCTGGAACATCTGTAAATAAGCTGTATACCCATACACAAATTTCATCTTTCTCCTGTTCTTTAAATTGTCCTTGTCTATTGATTGTCCAGCTCAGTAACCAGCTAGAATCTTGACAACTCACGATACCACCAGTAACAACACGTCCACTTCTTGGATCTCTCTTACATATTTTTTCAATATAAGATATGATTCTATCATCAGAAGTTGTAACTGTTGCAGATTCCCAGTTGGTTTTTTCAATATCAGAGCAGAATTTTTCTGGATGTCCAAAAGCCTCATCTTGGGCTGCAATGTTTTTCCATAAACTCCAACAGCCACTTGTACGAACTTCTGCATTGCCAACTGGTGCATGGTTTTGATCCCCATAGATTGTTCCTTCTGTACAACTTCCATTGGTTACAAATACAAGATCATTTTCTGTAAGGATAATTGATTGTTCTTCCCCGTTAACCTTACATTGAATCTTTTTGGCAATTTTCTTATCACCAACAAAATCAAATAATACATTCGTTACTTCAGTATTGAATTGGAACTTCACACCTGCTGCTTCTAAATATTTTTGCATTGGTAGGATCAAAGACTCATATTGATTGTATTTTGTGAATTTTAATGCAGAGAAATCAGGTAAGCCGCCAATATGATGGATAAATCTCTGGAAGTAAAGTTTCATCTCAAGTGCACTATGCCAATTTTCAAAAGCAAACATTGTTCTCCAATATAACCAGAAGGTAGAATCAAAGACTTCTTCATCAAATACATCTTCGATGGTCTTATCGTAAAGATCTTCATCTTTTGTGAAGAATAATTTCATAATTTGCATGCAGCCTTTTTGGCTTAAATTGAATTTCCCATCAGTATGGGCATCTTCACCCCTCTTGTGTGTTGCACGGCATAGTGAGTAATTTGGATCATGTTTATTTAACCAATAATATTCATCAAGTACAGACACGCCTGGTGTCTCAATAGATGGAATGCTTCGGAATAAATCCCATAAACATTCGAAATGGTCTTCCATTTCTCTACCACCACGCATTACATACCCTCTCATTGGATCGTTGATACCATCACAAGCACCCCCTGCAATGTCCATAGCCTCTAAAATGTGAATATTTTCACCTTTCATTTGCCCATCTCTTACAAGAAAGCAAGCTGCCGCTAATGCACCAAGTCCACTACCTACAATATAAGCAGATTTGTCATCTACTCCGGCAGGTTTCTCTGGTCGAGCAAATGCTTCATAGTTACCTTTAGAATAATAAATTCCTTTGCTATTCTTTATATTCTTACCAACCTCTGTATTACGATATTCTGCAAGCTCTTTGGCTCTTTTTTCTTTGGCTTCTTGTCTTTCGTTGGCTACTTGTTTTTCTTTTTTATTCTTTGCGATTACTGTCATTCCTGCTCCAGCTGCTAATAATGAAGCTACACCTATCTTTGCTATTTTTTTGTTCATATATCATCTCTCCTTATGATTTTTACTGTATTCTGTATCATCATAGATTTAACAAGCCATTATTTCTAAATGCCAAATCATTTACCTTAGGGGGTATTCTAAAATTTCTGTTTGAAACCTATGTTTTGTAAAATAACCTAATGTTTTTATTGTTTCATAAATCAAAAGAACAATATTACCCATCCTACATATACATCTTAATGTTGTCTTTGCTATCTTTAGTTGGCGAATCTTATCTCACTTCCTTCATACTTGTCTCTATCTTAATTTATGTTTTTTTGTTTGTATATAGACAAAAAAGCTGTTATGTCTAAAAACTAGACACAATTGAGCTTTTGTACAAATATTAATGCTGTAAACTAATAAGTTAAAAATAAACCATCTGAACTGCACAAATCTACTTGCTACAATTCGGATGGTTTATTTTAATCAATTTATACCAGAATTAGAGGATTTTAAACAATAACAACACAAATGTCTAATATAGCCTTAACTAAAAACAAATGAAGGTTGCATAATTATTAATTTAAAAAATTTTGAATATTTAAACTCGGGATGGTATAATATATAATATATACATAAATGGAGGTAGGAAATGAGAACAGTAAAAGTAATGTCTATCATAGCTATCGTAGTTTTTAGTTTTAGCTTCTTGTGTTTAGTGGGGTTCAGCAATAATATTGAGGACTATGAAGCAGCCATAGGTTGGGGAATTATAGCAATGATCTATGGTATTCCATATGCCATTGCTTCATTAGTAAGTAGTATAAGACATGGTAAAAAGGAAAACGGTACAGGAAGCAAAGGAAACTTTATGTCTGTAACAGAAGAATTAGTTCAGTTAGGTACTTTAAAAGAAAAGAACGCTATTTCTGAAGAAGAATATGATGTGATGAAAGCAAAATTATTAAGTAAAATCTCTGTTTAAAGTAATAAAAAAAACCTCATCTACACAATACATAAAAAATGTATTTACTTGATTAAAATTTTGTATTAATATATGTTAAATACTTAATTTTAAAACAAACAGAAACTAAACTAGATTGGGGGGCTATTAATGGAGATGATTAATGTAGTTAATAAGCTTTTAGTAATGCCAAAGAAAGTGAAACAGGAAATACTAAAAGAAAAGGAGCAGTTAGTACTCACTCATATTTTATATGATACAGAAGAGTTACTGCTTACAAGAAGTAGAGATGAGATGGGGACTTATTTAAGTTGCTTAAATAAAAAAAATGAACAAGTAAGTGTGGCTATTCCTCTAAGTGCAGCAAACCTATTGGGAAGCTATATTGCATATGATGTACTCGCTAAAAAAGAGATAGGTTTAATAGAGGACACATTATTACTACGCATAGAAGGTGGGGAGAAACGCATTATTAAGCTCCTCCCAATTTCATGATATTAATATGATTCTGTTATAAAAACAAAAAGAATTAAAGTGGATATATCATAGAATGATTAACCCCGTCTTCAAAAGGCATCAAAGCCTGATGAGACGGGGTTTTTGATCGTATATTACAGACATATAAAGTGGGCTATAAATTAGTAGCAGCTGTAGAATGTCTAATAACTAAATTGATATCTAAGGATCTACTTTCTATCTTATGTTCTTGAAGCTGTTTCATAGCACTTAGCACACACTCGCGGCCCAATTCATAGGCGTTTTGATCAATGGTTGTTAAAGGTGGCTCAGAGATTTCAGCTATGCTTCGGTTATCATATCCAATAATAGATAAGTCTTCAGGTATACGAATCCCTTGTTCTTTTAAAAATTTAAGCATACCTGTAGCAACCATATCATTAACAGCAATAATAGCATCTACATCTAACATTTTAGTAATAATAGCTCTAGCTGCCTCATACCCATCTTGCCAAGTATAGCCACATAAGCTAACTAATTCTAAATCAAAAGGAATATTTTCTTCAGATAAGGCCTTTTTATAACCTTCTAGTCGTTTAAGTGAAACATAAAATCCTTTATTAGGTTCTTCTTCTAGAGAAAGGAGTTCTTGGATACTGGTAATAGGTTTTTCAAGTTCATGTATTGGACCTAGATAATAAATTCTCTTTTTACCTAATTTAGTCAGGTATTTAGTAGCCAAGTAACCTGCTTTTTCATTATTAAAATAGACATGAGAAAAAGGGGTACTGATATTTTCTCTACCACCAATAACGATAGCAATTTGTTTATAAATATCTATTTCATAGAGATAGTCAATAGTAGCCATAGGATAATAAATGAGTGCATGAAGCGGTAAATGAGAAAGCTGCTCCAAGCACTCTTTTTCCTTATACTGAGAGCCTTCGCTAGATTTGATAATAACTTCATACTGATAAAGTAAGGCTTCTTTTAAAATTCCTGAAACAATTTCTGAATAAAAAGGACTACTAATATCAGGCACAATCACACCTATAAAAGCATGTTCTCGGCTTATATTATGCTTTTTCTTGGTTTTAATTTCATAACCTAAGGTTTCAATAGCGGCATAAGTTCTGCTAGCCAAATCTTCTTTAACACTTCCACCATTTAAGACTCTTGAAACAGTAGCTGGAGACACTCCTGCAAGTGCAGCTACATCTTGTACTGTTACTTTGCGCATTTTTATAACCTCTTGTACATCTATTTTAGCTGATTTTTAGTGTTTATAGTATACACTATCTCTTATGTCAAGTCTATCTAGAAATAGCTTCGATGAATAGGGGAGAAAGAAATAAAAATGAAAATGGAACTGAAACAAATAGCTGAATCTAAAATTGTTTCAGTTTTGTTTCATGTAATTTTAGGAAAACAGATGAAATTTCAATAAAATAGGTTGACATAATTTGAAAATTTTCTTATACTCATATCTGTTAGTTTAAATTTTAACAATAACTGTTTATAATACATTCAACTAAATGAGGAGAAGAAAATGGCGAACACACATTATAATCATCTCTTAAGTCCCATTACTATTAAGAACTTAACAATTGAAAATAGAGTTGTGATGACACCAATGGGTACAAATTTTGCAGCAGCAACAGGTGAATTCACAGATGAACATATAAAATACTACGAACAAAGGGCTAAAGGTGGTACAGGTCTGATTATCGTAGAAAATATTAATATTGACTATCCACTTGGTTCAAACGGAACAACACAAATCCGTATTGATCATGACAGATATATTCCAAAATTAGTGAGACTTACTGACCGTGTGCACAGACATGGCTCAAAGATTGCTCTTCAAATCAATCATGCTGGGGCATCTGCTATTGCTGAGCGTATTGAAGGGTTACAACCAGTATCAGCATCTCATATTCCTTCTAAGGAAGGGGGGGCAATCCCCAGACCATTAACAGTGGAGGAAATTTACGGAATTGCTAAAAAGTTTGGAAGTGCTGCAAGAAGAGCACAGATTGCTGGGTTTGATGCAGTAGAAGTACACGGAGGGCACTCTTATTTATTAGCACAATTTATGTCATCACTTACAAATGATAGAACAGATGAATTTGGTGGTAGTGTAGAAAATAGAGCGCGTTTTACAAAACTTGTACTTGAAGAAATTAGAGCAGTAGTAGGTCCACATTTCCCAATCATCCTTAGAGTATCTGGTGATGAGTTTATGGAAAAAGGTCGTGACCTTAATGAAACACTTGAAATGCTTACTTACCTTGATGAGTATGTAGATATGTATGATATTTCAGCAGGTGTCAATGATACACTTCATATGCAAGTAGATATTATGGGGCTTGAAGAAGGTTGGAGAGCAAATCAAGCACAAGCTGTTAAAGAAAAGTTTGGCAAACCAACAATGACGGTAGGATCATTTAGATCTCCAGAGATTGCTGAAAAAGTACTTGCTGAAGGAATGGCAGACTTTATCGGTATGGGTCGTGGTTTAATTGCAGAACCAGAATGGGTTAACAAAGTAGCTACAGGTAACGAAAGATTACTTCGTAAATGTATTTCATGTAACATTGGATGTGTCACAAATCGTGTTTACATGAACAGACCAATTACTTGTACAGTAAGCCCAGACCTTATTAATGAAAATGAGTACAGAAACCGTAAAGTAACAGAGCCAACTAACGTGGTTGTTATTGGTGGTGGTACAGCTGGACTTGAGGCTGCTTGCACAGCAGCAGAAGTAGGATGCAGTACTGTACTTCTTGAAAAGAGAGAACAAACAGGCGGCTTAGCACGGGAGATTGCTAAATTCCCAGATAAGAAAAAAGTACAATTCTTTGTTGATTATTTAGAAGAACGTGCGAAGGATCTTAAGAATCTTTATGTATGTACAAATACTGAAGCAACTATTGAGAAAGTAGAGCAATTTAAACCAGATATTGTTGTGAATGCAACTGGGTCAGTACCTCTTCTTCCACCAATAAAAGGATTCGATAAAAACTTAAACAATGAAAATGTTTACACAATTACTAAACTACTTGCTAACTTAGACAAAGTACCTAATATGAAAGGGAAACGTGTTGTAATTGCTGGTGCAGGAGCAGTAGGACTTGATTGTGTGGAATATTTCTCACAACAAGGTGCTATTGTAACAATTCTTGAAAGACTTCCAGTAGTAGGTCAAGATCTTGACCCAGTATCTCGAAAAGGTATGCTTGAAGTTATTAAAAGCCATGATGTACAAACACTTACAAGTACATCACTTATGGAACTTACAGATAAGGCTATGCTTTGCCAAGATAGTGAAGGAAACGATATTACCCTTGAATTTGATCTTGCGTGCATCTGTCTTGGTATGAGAGCAGAAAATGCTCATGTACAAGAGATGACAGCGTACTTTAGAACAAAAGGCGTTAAAGTCCTTAATATAGGAGACAGCTTAAGAGCTAGAAAAATTCTTGCAGGGATTGAGGAAGGAAGAAATATTCTCCTTCAACTTGAAAAACAAGGCTTATTAAAATAGTGATTCAGCAGAGTAAATGATTTAGGGCAATCAAATTGCCCTTGTCA
The DNA here is from genome assembly GCF_003990395.1 of Cellulosilyticum sp. WCF-2. Lineage (NCBI taxonomy): Bacteria > Bacillati > Bacillota > Clostridia > Lachnospirales > Cellulosilyticaceae > Cellulosilyticum > Cellulosilyticum sp. WCF-2. Next base: position 1,369,671 of record NZ_CP034675.1, read on the forward strand.
TTTGCTTTGAATTGATAAAAAATTAACGTAAAATGACATCAAAGGAGCATTTAACTCAAATGGAAAAGAATATTTTCAAAAACAAGTATTTACTTACAGCCCTCGCAATGTACTTAGTTTACTTTGTACATGGTATGGGTGGAATCATTCTTGCTCAAAATAAAACAGCTTTAATGGCACAATGGGCAACAGATGCAGCTGGGATTGGTATGGTTATTTCAGCACTTGGGTTAGGACGTTTTATCGTACTTTTCATCTCTGGGAAACTCTCAGATAAATATGGTAGAAAACCTTTTATTTTAATAGGGATTGTTACTTATATAACATTCTTTGTAGGAATCTTATTCTCTAAAAACGTAACAGTGGCATTTATCTTTGGTCTTCTTGCTGGTATGGCAAATTCTTTTTTAGATGCAGGAACTTATCCAGCACTTATGGAGTGTTTTGAAGAAGCACAAGGTTCAGCAAGTGTTATGATTAAGGCCTTTATTTCAGGAGGTTCTTCATTACTTCCAATCATTATTAGTTTCTTAATCGCCAATAATATGTATTACGGTTATTCATTCTTTTTCTGTATTGCAGTATTAGTATTATGTGGACTTGTTCTTTTAAAAGTACCATTTCCAGCATTTAAGGCAGTAGAAGCTGAAGGAGCTAAAGAAGTAGTAGAAATAAAAGATGTACCAAAATCTAATATGTGGATTGAAGGAATTGCTCTTATCGTTATTGGCTTCACTGCAACATCAACATTCCAGATTATTGCTTCATGGCTTCCAACTTATGCGCAAGGAGCAGCAGGAATGCAAGAAGCATCAGCAAATATGCTTATAAGTCTTTATAGTACAGGATCATTACTTTCTGTATTCGTTACATCAGCATTAGTTGCAAAGTGGATTAAACAAGTACGCTTTGTATTTGTATACCCTCTTATTTCTTTAATCATGCTTGTTATTCTCTGGATGTTCCCAAGTGTATTAGTGTGTAAAATTGCAGCAGTAGTCATTGGATTCACAGCAGCAGGTGGTGTACTTCAATTAGCACTTACATCAATGGCGGAACTGTTCCCAGTTAATAAAGGAACCATTACAGGTCTTGTATATAGCGCATCAAGTATTTCATCCTTCATTATTCCGGCAGTTTGTGGTAAGCTTGCAGATATTAATGTAGGTCATATCATTCTTTTAGATATTGTGATAACAGCAGTGGGAGTAATCCTTGCACTTGTTGTTAACTTCCGTTATAACAGAGTTATGAAAAAAGCGTAGTATTTAAAGCAAAAGTGAATAATATGATTGGGGGTAGCTTATCATAAGTCAAAAGGACTATAAGCTATCCCTTTAATTTTTAAGATATTTAACACTTCTACTATGAGAGCTCGGGGATAAGCTTTAATCAGACTTAAAAATAAGATATGTTACATAATAGTAATCTAAATCAAGTCTGAGGGAAAGTAATGAAAATAGCAAAGGTGATAGTATGGGATGAAAAATAGATTAAGTAAAGGAGAGTCCATAATGAACACAAGAGATGACTTAAGGGGAACGAAGGATAGTTCTAACAAGTTAGCTATTAGAATGACAATATCCTTAATACTTGCACTTGCAGTAGGGACAGTACTGATTTTTTTAAGAGAGTATTTAATTGAGAGTGGAAATGCCAGCTTATGGGCACAAATTAATAGGATCTTCTTCGTAGATATTAGTACAGAAGAAGGGACAAATGGCTTTGGGATTTTTTATATTTTAGGGCAATTATTTATTAATGCTTTGCAATTTATTATTGTACCTATGGTGTTTTCATCTATTGCACTGGCTATGTGCAGAATTAGTGATACTAAGAAATTAGGGAGAATTTCATATAAAACGTTATTGGGTTTTTTAACGACCTCTATTTTTGCGTTAATTACAGCAGGAACCATCGGCTATCTTGTTTATAAGATGGGTTTATTTAATGTAGCATTAGAAGGAAATGCAAGTGTAGAAGTAGCTTCAAGGCAAAATCCTCTAATGGTCATATTAGATGCGGTGCCTAATAATATTTTTAGTGTATTCACAAGTAATGGGCGTGTGTTGGCTGTTGTATTTTTAGCTGTTGTAATAGGACTTTGTATCAATACTGGAGGAGAAGAGATTGTTGTTTTAAAGAAAATCTTACTAGATATTAATAAGGTCGTTAATGTTTTTTTAAACTTTGTGATTATTAAATTTAGTCCTGTAGCAGTATTTATCTTAATTACACGTACCTTTGCAGTATATGGGATTGAACATTTAAAGCCAGCATTAGTTTATATTTTGACGACTTGTGGCACAGCAATTCTTTATTTAATTATTGCATATCCTTTATATGTCTTTTTAGTAGCAAGATTAAATCCATTTATTTTTATGAAAAAGATTGCCAAGGTAGCGCTTTTAGCTTTTTCTGCTAACTCGTCAGCAGCAGCACTTTCATTAAATGAAAGAACAACTGTAGGAGACTTAGGTGTTGATAAGGATATTGCCTCATTTATCCTGCCATTAGGAATGACCATTAATATGAATGGAACTGCTATTACTCAAGTCATTGCTACTATTTTTATTGCAGCAAGTTCCGGCTATAGTTTAGAGTATAAAAATATTGTGGTTATTGCAGTATTAGCTTTAATTGCTTCTGTGGGTACACCAGCCGCACCTGGGGCTTCAGCCATTATATTATTCTCGGTACTTAATTCAATGGGTTATAATAACCCTGCAACGATTATTGCTTATAGTTTAATTATTGCCATTAATAGACCAGTAGATATGGTTACTACTAGTCTTAATGTAACGGGAGATGCAGCTACAGCAGTTGTAGTAGCGGCCTCAGAAGGTAGTCTTGATAAAAAAGTATATTATAATGAGTAAAATAGCTATTGACAACAAAATGAGCATCTATATAACAGTAAATAACTTAATATATAGCCTGCACAGGTAAGGTGTACTCGAAGAGGTAGGTTACGTGAGTAATCTATAAACTTAAGGTGGTAACACGAGAGAATGCTCTCGTCCTTTTGAAAATAAACAAGAGGGCGGGAGTTTTTTTATGGCTCATGTCTTATAGAACTTGCCGATATTGATAAAACATTATTGATATTAAAGGTGAGTATGTTTTTTGATATAGCTGATAAAGCTTTCGGTTATGGGGGTCAAATATTTATTTTTCACATATGCTAAATAAATCGTACGTGTAGGGTCAGGATGATTGAGCGGAATAGCTTTCACATTAATATGTTCAAGCGCTTCTGTTTTAGCAATGACAGAGACACCAAAGCTTTGGGCAACTAAGCCTAAGAGGGCTGTTTCATCTTCGCCTTCACAGATGATATGAAGATGAAGCTTAGCTTCTTTAAAAAGACGACGTGTAATCTTGCCAAGACCACTTCCTTTGGCATATCCGACAAAAGGATAGGGTTCAAGTTGTTTAAGGTTAATTCGCTCAAAACTAGCAAGTGGATGATGAGGTGGTACAATGGCAACTAGTTCTTGCTTACAGATTGGCTCAAAGTGAATTAAGGGTTCATCTTCTACATAAGAACAAAAGCCTAAATCATAAGTCCCAGATTTTAAACCTTCTAAAATATAAGCTGTAAAAGCTTGTTTAAAAGTAAAGGTGATTTCATGTTGCTGAAGATGCGGTTGATCTAGAAAGTTTCGTACTGTCTCTGGAATATAGTGAAAAGCTAAGGGAGCTACATAAGCAATATCAATATGACCAGAGTTTTCATTGGTTAAGGCTTCAATTTGTTTTTTTCCTTCATCTAAAGTATCCAGGGCTGTTGTCACATAAGCCAGGAAGATTTTACCGTATTTTGTTAAAGTAACATTGCGTCCTTGCTTTTCAAAAAGTTCTGCACCCAGTTCTGTTTCTAAGCTGGAAATGGCATAGCTCAAACTAGGCTGTGATATATTTAACAGTTCAGCAGCATAGCGAAAATGCTCTACCTTAGCTACTGTTTTGAAGTAATAAAGCTGGTTTAAATTCATGTAAGACATACTCCTTTGTGTTTTACATAGTTTACCATAATTGATAGAATATATCTATTAAAAATTATAAAAATAAGTATTAGATTTATCAAAATAGAAAAGGTATAATGAGAACATAAACAAACGTGTTAAAAAATTAACTAACAGTGCAAGTTGCAAGAAATTACTATAAAATATTAATAAATTGATTTATATAAATAGTATTCCTAAAGGAGACAAGATTATGAAGCAAATCGTAGAAGTGAGAAATGTTAAATTTGGAGAAGGTATGCCAAAAATTTGTGTGCCTCTTATTGGGAAAAATAATAAAGAACTTATTGAAGAAGCCAATTTCTTAAAAACACTGAATCTTGATGTAGTAGAATGGCGTATTGATCATCACCAAGAAGTAGAAGACATTGATCAAATGAAAGAATCCTTAAAAGTACTTAGAGAAGCGCTTGGAGATTTACCTCTTCTTGTAACTTTCAGAAGCAAAAAAGAAGGTGGTGAAAGGGAGGTTAGTATAGATTACTATGCAGAGCTAAATAAAGCTATGGCTGAAACAGGCATGGCGGATATGATTGATGTTGAGCTTTTCACAGGTGATGAGATAGTAAAAGAAATCGTAGATTTTGCTCATAGTAAAAATGTAAAGGTAGTTATGTCAAATCATGACTTCTTTAAGACACCAGCTAAAGAAGAGATTATTAGTCGTCTTTGTAAAATGCAAGAAATGAATGCTGACCTTCCTAAAATTGCAGTTATGCCACAAACTACAGAAGATGTACTAACGCTTTTAAGTGCAACTAACGAAATGGTAACAAAACATGCAGACAGACCTATTATTACAATATCTATGGCAGGACTTGGCGTTATAAGTCGTTTAGCAGGAGAAGCTTTTGGAAGTGCTCTCACCTTTGGAGCAGCTAAAGCGGCATCAGCACCAGGACAAGTACCAGTAGAAAAATTAGCACAAGTACTTGAAATTTTACATGAAAGTAAGTAGACGGGCTAAGTCAATTTAAATTGACATTAACCGCAAGAGTCTTATGAATAGATAAGAGAAATATCATAATAACAGAAGACAACTAAGGAGACTTGAACGATGGCAGAAAGAATTACAGGACATACAGAACTGATTGGATTAATTGCAACACCTATTAGACATTCAAAATCACCTACTATGCATAATGAGTCCTTTGCTAAATTAGGTTTAGACTATGCTTATCTTGCATTTGAAGTAGGTAACAAGGAGTTAGAAGCTACTGTGAATGGTTTTAGAGCCATGAACGTAAGAGGGTGGAACGTCTCTATGCCTAATAAAGTAGCTATTATGCAGTACCTAGACAAACTATCACCAGCAGCAGAAATGTGTGGTGCAGTAAATACAGTTGTGAATGATAATGGTGTACTTACAGGACATATTACAGACGGTACTGGTTACATGAGATCAATCAAGGAAGCTGGTGTAGATATTATCGGCAAAAAAATGACATTAGTTGGTGCTGGTGGGGCAGCTACAGCCATTGCTATTCAAGCAGCTTTAGATGGTGTTACTGAAATAAGCATTTTTAATATCAAAGATGACTTTTTTGCAAAAGCAGAGAACACAGTAAAAACAATTAATGAAAAAACAGCTTGTAAAGCAAAATTATTTGACTTAGCAGACCTTGATGCTTTAAAAGCTGAGATTGCAACAAGTGCACTCTTCACTAATGCAACAGGTATGGGTATGAAACCTCTTGAAGGACAAACTTATATTCCAGATGCTTCTTTCCTTAGACCAGAGCTTATTGTATCAGATGTTGTTTATTCACCAGCTGAGACAGCTTTATTAAAAATGGCTAGAGAAGTTGGATGTAAAACAATCAATGGTATTGGTATGATGATTTATCAAGGAGCAGCAGGCTTTAAAATGTGGACGGGTGAAGAGATGCCAGTTGACCATGTAAAACAAGTATTAGGATTAGAATAATTAAATTTGAGAGTTAATCGAGTAAATGAACAAAAACTATTAATCAAAGAAGCTATTAGCAGGTGATGAATAAGTCATCTGCTAATAGCTTCTTTATTATTGTAATGTTTAGGGCAAGTTATTCATAAACTAGATAAAAGGTATAATTTAAGGTTATATGATTGATAAATGAGGGGATGGAAAATGCCAATTTATAAAGTGATAAAGGCAGTAGCATTAAATCTGGGGATTATTATTACTAATATTATCTTTTTTTCTCAAGGCTTTATAGGGTTACAGCTACGAGGAGAAAGTGCATTTGAAGGGGCACTAGGAGGAACGCTTATTTTAATGAGTATTATTATTTTTATATGGGGGAATGTACATTATTTTATTGTTCAAGAAAAGGTAATATTAGGAACAGAACTTAAAAGTAAAGAGGACTACAAGATAGCTATACGGCAAAATGCAGTTAAGAAGACGTTTACTAAAAGCATTTTTTACATACTTAAGCAAATAGAACGGTTAGATAAAAAGAATGCCATCATACATGATGTGTTACTTCAAAAATTCACCTTAGAGGAATTAAGTTATATAAAATTTAAGGGCATTTTAAAACAAATAGAAGAACTCTTTTATCTGAATCTAAGAAGTATGGTCAATAAGCTAAATGTTTTTGATCAAGAGGAGTATGACCAAATTACTGGGAAAAAAACTAAGGTCTCTAATCGTATTGAGGAAGAAAAAAGAAAGGTTTATGAGGAGTATATCACCTTTATTGAACATAGCATAGAAGATAATGAGCAGATTTTATTAAAGTTAGATCAACTACTACTAGAGCTTTCTAAATTTAATAGCCTGGAAGATGGTGAGATAGAAGCAATGCCTGCAATGTTAGAAATAGATGAATTAATTAGTAAAGCTAAATTTTATCAATAGCATTTAAGGAGTAAGGAGGAAAGGACATGCAGCAGAGAAATAGCAAGAAACCAGTCATTTTATTAGCGGTGTTAGCCGCCGTCATGTTTGGAATGATTTATCTAGGAATTTCGTTTACTCAAGATAGAGGCAAGGACCAACGAGTGATCAGTACGGAAAATGCTACAGAAAGATTAGATTCACTTTATAAGAGAGTATCAGTTCAAAACGTAGAAGCTAGGAAAGAACCCGTGGCTTTAGAGGAAACAGCTTTAGAAGATACTTTACCGGCTATTGATAAAAGTCCTATAACAGTAGAGAATGCAACAGATAATTACATAGAAATTTTCGCTTCACCAGAGAAAGCAGGTAGTGATAAAGATGGCTGGTTAAATGAAGTAGCAGAGGATTTTAATCATGCAGGCATACAAATTAATGGAAATACTGTATCAGTAAAAGTACGTAATGTAGCCTCAGGTCTAGGCAAAGATTATATTCTCTCTGGTAAATATGTGCCGGATGCGTATACACCTTCTAATGAGTTATGGGGGGATATGCTAAGTGACCAAGGAAGTAAGGTTACCTTGTTTAAAGAAAGATTAGTAGGAAATGTGGCAGGTATTGTTTTAGCTAAAAGTAAAAATGATGAGTTAACTAAGAAATATGGAGCTATTAACTTAAAAACTATAACAGATGCAGTAGCTAATAATGAAATAGCTATGGGATATACGAATCCCTTTGCGAGCTCTACGGGACTTAACTTTTTACTATCTACCCTAAGTACTTTTGATGGTCAGAATCCTCTTAGTGAAACGGCTATTAGTGGATTTGAAAAATTCCAGGAAAACATTCCTTTTGTAGCTTATACAACCTTACAAATGAGAGAATCTGCTAAGACAGGGGCACTAGATGGTTTTATTATGGAATATCAAACTTATATCAATGATGCAGAACTAAAAGATGATTATGTGTTTACGCCGTTTGGGATAAGACACGATAGCCCTATTTATGCTATAGGTGATTTGAGTACAGAAAAACAAGCTATTTTAAGGGAGTTTGTTCATTTTGCAAGTTCCGAAACTTATGCAGCAAAAGCAGTTGAATACGGCTTTAATGGGTTAGATGAGTATAAATCAGAAATGCAGAGTGTAGCTAAGCAGCAGATTACAAAGGCACAAAAGCTATGGAAGGAAAAGAAGAACGGTACTAAGAAAATATCAGCTGTATTTGTAGCGGACATCTCTGGCAGCATGGATGGGGAGCCACTTAATAATTTAAAGAAATCACTTATAACAGGCGCTGAATATATAGGAAAAGACAATTCAATTGGTTTAGTGACTTACTCGGACGATGTGAATATTAATTTGCCAATAGGAAAATTTGACCTTAATCAACGTTCTTTATTTACTGGTGCAGTCATGGATCTTGAAGCAAGTGGCGGTACAGCTACCTTTGATGGCATGATTGTAGCACTAAAAATGTTAATGGAAGAAAAAGCAGCGAATCCCGATGCCAAGCTGATGTTGTTTGTTTTAAGTGATGGAGAAACTAACAGAGGACATTCACTTAATGACATAGAGGGGATTTTAAGAACCCTTAAAATCCCTGTATATACCATTGGTTATAATGCCAATATATCAGCACTTAACAATATTTCCAGTATTAATGAAGCGGCAAGTATTAATGCAGAGTCAGATGACGTCATTTACAAGCTGGCTAGTTTATTTAATGCGCAGATGTAGAGCAGTCAGGAGCAATGTGGTAAAGAACGCTTTTAGTAAAAAGTAATAGAAATAAGATTAGTATAAGCCAGCTGGGAGGAAAATGAGATGGATTTTTCTATGGAAGTAGTGGATGGTAAGGCAGTTGAAGAGGAGATTATAGAGCAGATTAAGCCTGAGCCTCAAGAGGTTGTGGCTCTAAAGAATATAGCAAACCAAAATGTAGCTAATCTTGTGAAGATAGACATGACTTCATTAGAGGAGAGAAGTACTGTTTTAAAAGGCATAGAGGAGTTTGGACTAGAGACCATTAGAAAGTCCTCCGAGAAAAATAGCTTATTACAAGTGCCTATTAAGGATTTATCTAAGCTTGGTGGAGAAGGCAGTGAAGTTGCTGAAGGGTTAGTAGCTTTGCAACATGAAATGAAGAATTTAGATCCTAGCTTAATTGATTTTAGTAAAACCGGGTTTTTAGGTAAGTTTTTTAACCCTATTAGGACTTATTTTGAAAAATATCAAAAAGCAGATAGTGTGATTAATGATATCGTTGCTTCTCTAGAACGAGGGAAAAATACTTTGAAGAATGATAATACCACGCTAGAAATAGAAGAAGTAGCCCTTCGGGATTTAACCAAGAAGCTAGCTAAAGAAATAGAGATGGGAAGCTTTATGGATGAAGCTATTTCACAGGAAGTGGATAAGGCTAGGGCGGCTAATGAGGATGCTGATAAAATAAGATTTATTTCAGAAGAGGTGCTGTTCCCACTGAGACAACGGATTATGGATATGCAACAAATGATTATTGTTAATCAGCAGGGGATTATGGCCATAGAAGTGATTCGAAGAAATAATAAGGAGCTTATTAGAGGGGTAGAGCGTGCGAAGAATGTAACGATTTCAGCGCTTAGAATTGCCACCATGGTAGCTAGTGCCCTTTATAATCAAAAGATTGTACTTAAGAAAATAGAAATGCTTAATGAAACCACCAATCAATTAATTAGTGGCACTGCTAATATGTTGAAGCAGCAAGGAGCAGATATTCATAAACAATCTATGGAAGCTAATGTTTCTGTAGAAACTTTAAAAAGTGCTTTTTCAGATACAATGGCGGCCTTAGAAGCGATTAGTACGTATAAACAAGAAGCCTTACCTAAGATGAAAGAGACCATAGCAGAGTTTAGAGAACTAGCAGAAAAGGGAGAGAAGGAGATACAAAAATTAGAAAAGAATGTTCAGCTAGAGAGCGTGCAATAACATATAAGTATGAATATAAAGTAATAAATAAGGTTAGGAATAAAATTTAATTTTGCCCCACTAGATGAGATAAATTTCTCTTTAGTGGGGTTTTATATTGCTGAGTTTTAATAAGCATAAGGATATTAGCTGTAGATTGAAGTTTTATTCAAATAATAAGTGTAGAATTTCAGAGAAAAAGTTGTTATAATATTTAGAAAAAAGTATAAGGAGGTCGCAATGCGAAGATTAGAAACGAAAGATTTTATAATAAAAGCAATTGATGAGATTACATATTTAACAGAAATGTGGAAGCATAGTGTCAATATAGTATTTAACATTGAGATTGATGAAGATGAAGGAAATGAAGAAGTATACATGAACAAACTGACTCAGGTCATAGAAGAAAATCTGCCAGAGATTCAAGAACGCCTAGAATGGATCGAAGCTAATCAAGATAAACTAATAGAATGCTTGTTGTCAGAAGGAAATGTTCTAACCACAGTGAGAAATTATATGGGAAATCATCACAAACAAGAATATATTCAAATGGAGAATGGTGTACGACTAAAACTACCTATTTCTTTAGAAGATTTCTTAGCATACGTTTTACATTGTGATGAAATAGGGTTTGGCATAAGTGCTACGGATGATGAGGTAAAAATGGAAATAAGTATGTTCTTTACAGCTAGAGAAAATCTTTTAGGAGGACATATGTGGGAAATCGTAGTGAGTGGCAATAATGAAATAAGGTCCTTAGGATGCTGCCAATGAGATTTATTATGGTAATACAGTTAGGTGCTGAAGCATAAGCTAGTTGTAGTAGAATAAGCACATGATATATAGAAAAATAAAGAAGCTTTTTAGGGTGTTAGGACTCTGAAAGGCTTCTTTATTTTTGATAATCTTTTTATTTTTCATTTGCAAAGCTATATAATCTCCCTCTATATAAATAGTAAGGATCCATTTGAGTCACTATGGAAATCAAGAAAGAAGGATATTCAAATTAGCAACTTTGTCTCAAAATAATCTTATGAGGAACTGTAACTTCTAATGGTACAGTTCGTTTTGTATTAATTTGATCCATTAAAAGCTTTACTCCTGTTTGCCCCATAAGTTCTGTATAAATTTTTACAGTAGAAAGTTGAGGAAATGTATACTGAGAGGTTGGAATATCGTTACATCCAATTAAAGCTATGTCATTTGGAATGGATAAACCTGCTTCTGTAATAGCTCGGAGTGCACCGATGGCTAAAGTATCACTTGCAGCAAATATACAGGTAGGGAGATTGTTTTCATTTTGTTTAAGGAGATCCTTCATTAGAGCATAGCCCTCTTGAAAATTAAATTGGCCTATGCGAACGTAATTTTCATTATAGAGATCGTTAAGCTGTAGATAATTTTTAAAAGTAGTTTCACGTTCATCTACTAATGGGGTAGTATGATCGGATAGAATTTCTCGTCCGCCAATAAACCCAATTTTTGTATGGCCTTTGGAAATAATATGGTTGAGTATATCAGTTGTTATTTTGGTGAAGTCTGCATGCACACAATCATAGTTAGTATTTTCAGGCAGAGAATGAATAAGAACAATAGTTGATGAATAGGGCTCGATTAATTTTAAATGTTCTTTTGTAAATTTTCCAAGTATGATTAACCCATCGAAAGTATATTGAGAAAGAGCAGAAGGTGATATATCAGTATTAAAAAATTTTTGAAGCATGATGCCTTGGTTATTACATTCTTCCTCAATTCCCATACGAATAGAGATAAAATAGGGATCATTAAGCTCCTGAAGCTCATCAAACCAATGGATGAGTCCAATGCATATTGAAGGAGACTTAGTGGTTGATTCTACACTTTTTTTTGCTTTGGCTGGTTTCTGATAAGAAAGGAGTTCTGCTGTCTCAAAGATTTTTTTCTTAGTTTCATTGGTGACACTAATTGTATCATCATGATTAAGGACTCTGGAGACCGTTGCTGCAGAGACACCTGCCAAAGCAGCAATTTGTCTAATAGTTGCCATACTAACACCTCATTATGTATATCAAAATTATTATTTATAGGAAAGCTAAAAAACGCGTTTCAAGACTAGCTTTATTGTAAAAAAAAAAGAGAGGTAAGTCAATCAATTATAAAATATGTTTACTAAACAAAAAGCACAGTGCAATACAGAATAAAAATCAATAATAAGCAAAAATAAACATAATATTGACCAAGATATAGTTATTAATAACATAATGCATAAAATTTAGTAAAATAATATTGTTTAAATTAAAAACATATGGTAAATTCTAATTAACAGATGAAGTGTTTAGTAAACAAACGAATGGAGGGATGTAAATGAGTCAGCAAGAAATATGGTTTGTAACAGGAAGCCAACATCTTTACGGAGAAGAAACATTAAAGCAAGTAGCAGTAAATTCTAGAAAAATAGTAGACGCACTAAATAATACTGCAAAAATATCCTTAAAAATAGTGTGTATGGAAACAGTCACTACTTCAGATGAAATATTTGAAGTTTGTAAAGCAGCCAATAATGAGGATAAATGTATAGGCATAATCACATGGATGCATACTTTTTCTCCTTCAAAAATGTGGATTAATGGACTTAAAATTTTAAGAAAGCCTATTTTACATTTACATACACAAGCTAATAGAGATATCCCATGGGAAACAATGAATATGGATTTTATGAACCTTAATCAAGCAGCACATGGAGATAGGGAACATGGATTTATTTATACTAGAATGGGAATAGGACGTAAAGTAGTAGTAGGCTATTACGAAGATACAATAGTACAAGAAAAGATTGGAAGATGGGCGAGAGTTGCACTAGCAGCAGCAACTGCTAAGGAGCTGAAGGTGGTAAGGTTTGGAGATAATATGAGAGAAGTGGCTGTTACTGAAGGCGATAAGGTAGAAGCTCAAATCAAATTTGGTTGGTCTATTAATAGCTATGGGGTAGGAGATCTAGTAACTAGAATAAATGAAGTGACAGATGATCAAATAAATGGCCTTATGGAGGAGTATGAACAGAAATATAATTTTGCACCTGAATGTGACAAGGGAACAGAATTATATGAGCATGTTAGAGAACAGGCGAAAATGGAAATTGCCTTGGAGCAATTTTTGACAGAGGGCAAGTTCCAAGCATTTACAAATACTTTTGAAGATTTATATGGTATGAAACAACTTCCAGGTCTTGCAACACAAAGGTTAATGGAAAAAGGTTATGGCTATGGAGGTGAAGGAGACTGGAAAACAGCAGCACTTACACGTACCATGAAAATAATAGCAGATAATAAAGCAACATCATTCATGGAGGATTACACGTATCATTTTAATCCAGAAAACAAAATGGTATTAGGTGCTCATATGTTAGAAGTATGTCCAACTATAGCCAATGAAAAGCCTCGTATTGAGGTACATCCACTTGGCATCGGTGGAAAGGAAGCACCGGCAAGATTAGTGTTTGATGGAAAAGCTGGAGAAGCAGTATGTGCTTCTCTTATTGATATGGGTGGTAGGATGAGACTTATTATTGCAGAGGTAGAAGCTGTTGAAGTACCTCATAAACTGCCACAGTTACCAGTAGCAAGAACGACTTGGAAGCTTAAGCCTTCTTTAGAGATAGGGGCACAGGCATGGATTTTAGCTGGTGGCGCACATCATACAGTTTTCTCCCATGAGGTGACAGTAGAGGATTTAGTAGATTGGGCAGAGATAATGGATATTGAGTATGTCATTATTAATGAGTCTACTGATATTCTTAGATTGAAACAAGATTTGCGTACGAATGAGTTAATTTGGAAATTAAGGTAAGGGGATAAACATATGCATAAGAAGTATGTTATAGGGATAGATTATGGCAGTGATTCTTGTCGAGGTGTCATTATAGATACAGATAATGGGTATGAGTTAACTAGTGAAGTGTTTTATTATCCTAGGTGGAAGCAAGGTAGATACTGTGATGCCACTAAAAATCAATTTAGACAGCATCCATTAGATTACATAGAAGGACTTAAACATGTGGTTAGAACAACTGTAGATAGAGTAGGAAAAGAAATAGCTAATGATATTGTAGGTATCAGTATTGATACAACAGGTTCAACACCTTGTCCTATTAATGAAGCAGGTGTACCTTTAGCACTTTTACCAGAGTATGCAGATAATCCTAATGCCATGTTCATCTTGTGGAAAGACCATACAGCCGTAAAAGAAGCAGCCCAAATTAATGAAGTAGCTAAGACTTGGGAAGGAACCTCTTATACCAAGTATATAGGAGGCGTATATTCTTCAGAGTGGTTTTTTGCTAAAATTCTCAGAACGTTAAGAGTGGATGAAGCTGTAAGGAAAGCTGCTTATAGCTGGGTAGAGCATTGTGATTGGATTCCTGCACTTTTAACCGGTGTTAAATCAGCTAAAGAAATTAAAAGGTCTAGGTGTGCAGCAGGGCATAAGGCTATGTGGCACAAAGAATTTGGCGGGCTTCCAAGTGAAGCATTTCTAGTAAGCATAGATCCTCTTTTAAGTGGATTAAGGGAAAGATTATTTGAGGAAACCTATACAGCAGATGAAGTGGCGGGTACTTTAACGGCTGAGTGGGCAAGTGCACTTGGATTATCAGAAGCAGTAAAGGTAGGGATAGGAGCATTTGATTGCCATATGGGAGCTGTAGGAGGAGGTATAAAACCTAAAGCATTAGTAAAAGTAATGGGTACTTCTACATGTGACATTTTAATAGAGGATGCCCAAATAGTAGGAGAAAAACTTGTTGAAGGCATCTGCGGGCAAGTAGATGGTTCTGTTATTAAAGGTATGATAGGAATGGAAGCAGGTCAATCAGCTTTTGGGGATATTTATGCTTGGTATAAAAACATACTGACTTGGCCATTAAAATGGATACCAGAGGCTTATAAGCAAGAAGTAGAAGCTAAGATACTTTATGAACTAGAGCAAGAAGCAGAGCAAGTTGATCCATTAACTAGTGGTGTACTTGCAGTTGACTGGATGAATGGCCGCAGAACGCCTTATGCCAATCAAAGTTTAAAGGGTGCTATTACGGGTATTAGTCTAGGAAGTAATGCCCCTATGCTTTACCGAAGTCTGATTGAAGCAACAGCTTATGGTGCAAAAGCAATTGTAGAATGTTTTAGAGCAAGCGGCATAGAAATTAACGAGGTGATAGCAATTGGGGGTGTTGCTAAAAAATCACCTCTTAATATGCAAATTGTAGCAAATGTACTTGATATGCCTATTAAGGTAGCTAAGTCAGAGCAATCAGTAGCAGTTGGTGCAGCTATTTTTGCTGCAGTTGTTGGTGGAGTTTATGAAACGGTGGAAGAAGCCCAGGCAAATATGGCAAGTGAGATAGAAAAGGTATATATGCCAGAAGCAGAAAAAGTAGATCTCTATCAAGAACTTTATAAAAAATACCTTAAAGTAGGAAAAATGCTTGAAGCTAACCAATGGAATTAGCATAGAAGGAAGGAGGCCTATTATGTTAGAAGCATTAAAGCAGGAAGTATGGGAAGCAAACATGGAATTACCTAAAAGAGGGCTTGTTGTTTATACATGGGGAAATGTGAGTGGCATTGATAGAGAGTCAGGACTTGTTGTTATTAAACCCAGTGGAGTAGCATATGAAGACCTAAAGGTAGAGGATATGGTCATAGTAGATTTACAAGGAAAAGTAGTAGAAGGAAGCTATAAACCATCCTCAGATACACCTACACATATAGAGCTTTATAAAGCTTTTGCAGAGGTGGGAGGGATTGTACATACACATTCATCTATGGCAGTAAGCTTTGCTCAAGCAGGACGTAGTGTGGTAGCTATGGGAACTACACATGCTGATTATTTTTATGGAACGATTCCTTGTACAAGAGATTTGACCAAGGAGGAAATTGAAGCATCCTATGAAGCGCAAACAGGAAAGGTGATTGTGGAAACCTTTAAGGGAATTGAACCCTTGCATATTCCAGCAGTATTAGTCAAAGAACATGGCCCCTTTACCTGGGGGAAAAATGCTATGGAAGCTGTCTATCATTCAGTAGTACTAGAAGAAGTATGTAAGATGGCTTGGCAAACTACTTTGCTAAATCATACAAGCGTTGGGATGCAGCACGATTTATTAGATAAGCATTTTCTGAGAAAGCATGGCGCACAGGCTTATTATGGCCAAAACTAATGGATTACATTCAGCGTGCTATTTAGAATAGAGACTTATAGAGTGACCAATTAACGAAGAGAGGATGTGCAGTATGTTTAAGTTGTATATTAATCCTAATATTAAGAAGGGACATATTAATAAAGAAATTTATGGGCATTTTTCAGAGCATTTGGGAAGATGTATTTACGAAGGTATTTATGTAGGTGAGGACTCTACGATACCTCATATCAATGGCATGCGAAAAGATGTAGTTGAAGCATTAAAGGAAATGGGTATTCCAGTACTGCGTTGGCCAGGTGGATGCTTTGCAGATGAATATCACTGGAAAGATGGAATAGGTCCTAAAGAAAATAGGAAAAAGATGATTAACACTCATTGGGGTGGCGTAGTAGAAGACAATAGTTTTGGAACACACGAGTTTATGGAGTTATGTGAGCAACTTGGTTGTGAGGCATATATTAGTGGCAATCTGGGAAGTGGCACTGTTCAAGAAATGAGTGAATGGATAGAATATCTCACTTTCGACGGGGTATCACCTATGGCTAATCTAAGAGCAGAAAATGGCCATTCAAAACCATGGCGAGTTAAGTATTTTGGTGTAGGAAATGAGAACTGGGGCTGTGGTGGCAATATGACACCAGAAGGCTATGCCAATATGTATAGGCGCTATCAGACTTACATAAGAGATTATAATAATGAACAGAAAATTAATAAAATCTGTTGTGGTCCCAACAGTGATGATTATGCATGGACTAAAACGGTGTTAAAAACTTGCTTTGAGAATACGCCAGAGCACTTAAATGGGCACATGAATGGTTTATCCTTACATTACTATACAGTACCAGGTTCATGGGAACATAAAGGAAGTGCTACTAAGTTTGATGAGGAAGAATGGTATAAAACACTTAATAAAACGCTATATATGGAAGAGCTAGTGAAACGCCATAGCACGATAATGGATGAATATGATCCACAGAAAAAAATTGGGCTTATAGTAGATGAATGGGGCACATGGTTTGATGTAGAACCAGGTACAAATCCAGGCTTTTTATATCAACAAAATACAATGAGAGATGCCTTGGTAGCAGGAATTAATTTAAATATTTTTAATAAGCACTGTGATCGTATTAAAATGGCTAATATTGCTCAAATAGTGAATGTACTTCAATCTGCTATTTTAACAGAAGGAGAAAAGATGTTATTAACACCAACTTATTATGTATTTTATTTATACAAGAATCATCAAGAGGCCACACTTGTAGATAGTTATATAGAGACAACTATGATTGGAAAGGAAGATCACCAAGTTCCTAATTTACATGAATCTGTTTCCGTAGATAAAAATGGCGTAGTTAATATAACTATTAATAATTTATCTGTTAATGAGTCTTATGAAGTAGAAAGCCATTTTACAGATTGGAATATACAACAAGTCAAAGCTACAGTCTTAACAGCAAGAATGGATGACTATAATAGTTTTGACCAGCCAGAGAAGGTGCAACCTACTGAATTTAAAGATTTTAGTGTGGTAGATCAAAAGCTCAAGTTTACAATACCAGCATGTAGTGTATTACATTTTGAGATTAAATAGATGAGAGAGTGTAAACGTTGTTTGATAAGAGACCTAGATGAAAGGTTGGACTATGAAAATATGTTTACCTATATTAAACAGTTAGATAAAGAAATTAAAACAGAAGAGATTCTTTATGAAAGCAGGCTTGCAATATGTAAACAATGTCAGTCTCTCATCAATGGTATGTGCAAGCATTGTGGTTGCTTTGTTGAAATGCGAGCAGCTGTGCAAAGTAATTATTGTCCTTATAAAAAATGGTAAGATTAGAAAAATAGCTTATGTCTCATATGTATGGGGCATAAGCTATTTTGGTATGGATGAAAGGGCATGACTTTTTAATGAAACTGACCAACTTGTGAAGGAGAGTATCCTTTAATATCCTTAAAGAGTTTGCTGAAGTAGTAGATATCATCAAAACCACACTTTAAGGCAGTAGCTGTAATAGTAAACTCACCACTTAAGAGTAGATTTTCAGCATGGTTAATTTTGATTTGATTGATATATCTTTTGACACAGTAGCCGGTACATTGCTTAAATAAGTTACCAAAGTAAACGGGATTAAGTCCGACTAATTCAGCCAGTAGTTCTACTGACAGTTTATCAGTATAATGCTGAGCAATATAAGAGATAACCTTCCTGATACGGGGGTCTATAAAGGTTAAATCATTGCGATAATAAAGGAGAGAAAGTAGTCTATATAAAATGCCAGTAAAGAGCGTACGTGAATGAAGTATGTATCCAGGCTTTTTCTCTAACCAAGCTACATTAAGCTCCTGATAAAAGTGAATAAGAGAGTCAAGAATGCCAATATGCGAAACAATGGGGAATGGCAAAGAGACTTCGTTATGTTCAAAGTCATGAAGTAGAAAATTAACAGGATAACACATCATGGGATTATGAGGATTAGTGGTAGCAGAACGCAGACTATGTTGAGGAATACAAAGTAAATCTCCAGCTTTGACATGATAGGTCTTATGATTAATAACATAATCGGCTTCTCCACTATAAATATAAGTCATGTCGATGAAATCAATACGGCTCTCTTCTATAATCCAGTCAGGATTACATTGCCTAGAAATGAAATAGCAAATGGTAACGATAAGATTATCATAATTAGGTAAACTCTGATTCATTAGATTCTCCTTTAATAAAACTTGAAAAATTACAAATGCTATGTAGTTTATACATGGCGTTTATACTACTCGTATTATAAAATGAGCATATAAAAAATACAAATACATTTTTCGAAATTTAATAATCAATAAGAAAGAGGAAGCGTATGATGAATGGTAACGAGAAAAGTAAAATGTATCACTGCTGGCTGGACTATCAACTACATAAAAAGCAATCAAAAGAATGGATTTATGGCAATCAAATTTACTGCGCAGAGGACCTATTAAAGGAAGGGGTAATTCAATCAGCCATTGATGAACTAAAATTGTTTTTTCTGCAACACTTTGACTTAAGTATGGACGTAGTAACCAAAAAGCCAGTACAAGCACATATCGCCTTAGACGTTGCAGAGACTTATGGATTAAAGGAAGGCGCTTATGAAATGGTCGCAGAAGACAATCAGCTTCTTATCCATGCAAGTAGTTGTAACGGGATTTTATATGGTGCATTTGGATTGATACAAGTTATTAAAAGGCAAATACCTGTTCAAGGACTAAAGATTAAAGAAGAACCCACTAATAAAATAAGAATGATTAACCACTGGGATAATAGTGACGGTAGTATTGAAAGAGGTTATGCAGGAAAGTCTATCTTTTATCATAACAATGAAATCATACAAGACATGGGTAGGATTAAAGACTATGCTAGGTTATTAGCTTCTGTAGGTATTAATAGTATTTGTATCAATAATGTAAACGTTCATCATTATGAGACTCAATTTATTACAGACATTTATTTAAAGGATATTGCACGTATTGCTAAGGTGTTTGAAGCTTATGGTATTCGTCTGTTCCTGAGTATTAATTTTGCAGCGCCTATTAGTCTTGATCATTTAGAAAATGCAGATCCTTTAAATACAGAGGTCAGAGAGTGGTGGAGAAAAACAGCCGAGCACATTTATAAGGTAATTCCCAATCTAGGTGGATTTTTAGTGAAAGCAGACTCAGAAAATAGGCCTGGACCGTTTACTTATGGACGTACTCATGCAGAAGGAGCCAATATGCTAGCAGATGCTGTAAGACCTTATGGAGGGCTTGTTATATGGCGATGCTTTGTTTATAACTGCCATGTGGATTGGCGAGATAGGACAACAGATAGAGCTAGAGCGGCATATGATCATTTCATAGATTTAGATGGCCAATTTAATGATAATGTAATTTTGCAAATTAAGAATGGTCCTATGGATTTCCAAATTAGAGAACCATTATCGCCATTATTTGGAGGACTTAAAAATACTAATCAAATTTTAGAATTTCAAATCACACAAGAATATACAGGACAACAAAAGCATATTTGCTTTTTGGTACCTATGTGGAAAGAATGCCTGGATTTTGATACTTATGCAAAAGGAGAAAATAGCAGGATTAAAGATATTGTAAGTGGCAATTTATTTGGTAATAAAGAAACAGGCATAGCAGGTGTTGTGAATATTGGAGACAGTGAGTGCTGGAGCGGAAATCCTATGGCAGCTGCTAATTTATATGGTTTTGGTAGACTATGTTGGAATCCTCATTTATCCTCCAAAGAAATTGCGGATGAATGGATTAGTCTTACATTAGGATTAGATAAAAAAGTTCATGAGGTAGTCAGTAAAATACTTTTAACGTCTAGAAAAACTTATGAAGATTATACTGTACCTTTAGGTATAGGCTGGATGGTTAATGTAGGCCATCACTATGGTCCTAATATTGAAGGCTATGAATATTCACCTTGGGGAACTTATCATTATGCAGACTACAAAGGTATAGGTGTTGATCGTACTTTGAAAACAGGAACAGGTTATGTCAATCAGTATCTAGAACCCAATAGGAGTTTGTACGAAGATATTAAAACTTGCCCAGAAGAGCTTCTTTTATTTTTCCATCATGTGTCTTATGACTATCAGCTAAAAGATGGAAGGACACTATTACAATATATATATGATGTTCACTTTGAAGGTGTAGAGCAAGTAAGAAGTTATCAAAAAGCATGGGAAAGCCTAGATGGAAGTATAGACCGAGATTTTTATAATGCAGTGAGCAAAGGCTTAGAAGTTCAGCTAAAGGACGCTAAAGAATGGCGGGATGTGGTCAATACTTACTTTTACAGAAGAACAGGTATAGGGGATAGTAAAAATAGAAAAATTTATGAGTAGTAGAAGCTTGTAAGGAGGTGTAAAGATGGAAGAAGTATTTATGAACAAAGCAGGGCAGCTAGTAGCACAAATGGATTTATTAGAAAAAGCCTCTATGCTCAGATATGATTCTCCTGCCATTAAAAGATTGGGAGTGCCAGCTTATAATTGGTGGAGTGAGGCTTTGCATGGAGTTGCTAGAGCAGGTGTAGCAACAGTGTTTCCACAAGCTATAGGTATGGCAGCTATGTTTGATGAAGAATATCTCTATGAAATAGCAGATATTATCGCGACAGAGGCTAGAGCTAAGTATAATGAATTTGCTAAAAAAGAAGATAGAGATATTTATAAGGGAATGACCTTATGGGCACCTAACATTAATATATTTAGAGATCCAAGATGGGGAAGAGGACATGAAACGTATGGTGAAGACCCTTATTTAACATCACGCTTAGGGGTTGCTTTTATTCATGGCTTACAAGGAGATGAAAATCATCACTATTGGAAAGCTGCAGCATGTGCTAAGCACTTTGCAGTTCACTCAGGGCCAGAAGAAGAGAGACATCACTTTGATGCAGTTGTTTCTAAAAAAGATTTGTATGAAACTTATTTACCTGCTTTTGAAGCAGCAGTTACTAAGGGGAAAGTAGCAGGAATGATGGGAGCTTATAACCGTGTCAATGGAGAGCCTGCCTGTGGAAGTAAGGTTTTACTACAAGATATTTTAAAGGAAGAATGGGGCTTTGATGGTTATGTTGTCTCAGATTGCTGGGCTATTCGTGATTTTCATACAGAACATATGGTAACACATACGGCTACAGAATCTGCAGCATTAGCTATTAATAATGGCTGCCAGTTAAATTGTGGTAATACCTATTTACATATGCTACAAGCTTATAAAGAAGGACTTGTAACAGAAGAAAACGTTACAAAATCAGCGCAGAAGCTTATGGCAATTCGTATGAAATTAGGATTGTTTGATGAAAACTGTGAGTATAATAAAATTCCATATGAAGTCAATGATTGTAAAGTTCATCGTGACATTGCCTTAGATGTAGCTAGAAGGAGTATGGTACTGCTTAAAAATAATGGTATTTTACCACTTAATTTAAAACAAACAAAAGCTATTGGTGTTATTGGCCCTACAGCCAATAGTCGTACGGTTTTACAAGGTAATTATTTTGGGACAGCTTCTAGATATACTACTTTTTTAGAGGGGATTCAAGATTATGTTGGAGATGCAGCAAGAGTTTATTATGCAGAGGGATGTCATTTATTTAAAAACAGCATATCTGGTTTGTCCTGGGAAAATGATAGATTATCAGAAGCCCTTATAGTAGCAGAACAAAGTGATGTTATTATTCTCTGTCTTGGTTTAGATGCAAGTATAGAAGGAGAACAAGGCGATACGGGAAATGCCTTTGCCGCAGGCGACAAAAGTGATTTGAACCTAATTGGAAGACAACAATTGCTTTTAGAAGAAGTACTAAAAATAGGTAAACCAACTATTCTTATTTTAAGTAGTGGTAGTGCCATGGCTATTCATACAGCCCAAGAATACTGTGAGGCAATTCTAGAAACTTGGTACCCAGGTCAATCAGGTGGTAAGGCACTAGCACAGCTTTTATTTGGAGAGTATTCTCCTAGTGGCAAATTACCAATAACCTTTTATAAAACCACAGAAGAATTACCGGATTTTAGAGACTACAGTATGGCTGGGCGGACGTATCGTTATATGAAAAATGAGGCGCTATATCCTTTTGGTTATGGTCTTAACTATGCCAAGGTAGAAGTGAAAGATGCAGTCATAAAAGAGAGAAATATAGAAAATGAAATCATCTATGAAATACAGCTTCAAGTCACTAATCAATCAGAAGTTTGTACTTATGATGTAGTGCAGGTTTATATTAAAGATATGGAATCTAGATGGGCCGTTCCTAATTACAGCTTATGTGCTTACAAATCTATTTATTTAGCTGCATATGATGAACCTCAAATAACGCTTCAAATAAAACAAAGAGCCTTTGAAATCGTTGATGAAGAGGGTAAACGTTATATAGATAGTCATCATTTTAAGCTATTTATTGGCACAAGTGGACCAGATAAGAGAAGTGTTGAATTAACAGGAAGAAGGCCTATTATTAAGGAGATTTATTTGTAAGAGAGATTAAGGAGGAATTTGCAAGATGGAAATGACATTAAGATGGTTTGGCAATGGATTTGACAGTGTATCACTAAAGCAAATTAAACAGATTCCAGGTGTTACAGGGATTATCTCTACTTTATACGATACAAAGCCTGGAGAAGTATGGCAGCTAGATCGTATAAAAAAACTAAAAGCAGAGATTGAAGCAGAAGGTCTTAACCTTTCGGGAATAGAAAGTGTCAATATTCACGACGCTATTAAAGCCGGGAGTAAAGAAAGAGACGAATACATAGATAACTATATTCAATCTTTGTCCGCATTAGGTGAAGCAGATATCCATATGGTATGTTATAACTTTATGCCTGTATTTGACTGGACACGATCAGACTTAGCTAAAAGAAGATTAGATGGTTCTACTGTACTAGCGTATAATCAAAAAATAATTGATGCCATTGATCCAGATAAAATGTTTAGTAGTATGGAGCATAAATCCAATGGTTTTATTATGCCAGGTTGGGAACCAGAACGTTTAGCTCAAATTAAAGAGCTCTTTACTTTATATGCAGAGATTGATGAAAAAAAACTATTTGATAACTTTGTTTACTTCTTAAAAGCCATCATGCCTACTTGTGAAAAATATGAGATTAAGATGGCTATACATCCAGATGACCCAGCATGGCCAGTATTTAACTTGCCACGCATTATTACGAATAAAGAACAAATTCTACGGTTCTTAAAAGCGGTTGATAATCCTTATAATGGACTTACTTTATGTACTGGTTCACTAGGTTCTAATCCTCAAAATGATATACCTGACATTATTAGAAGTATTAAAGGTAGAATACATTTTGCCCATGTTAGAAACTTAAAGCATGAGAGTCCAGGTGTATTTGAAGAAGCTGCCCATTTATCTAAGGATGGTTCTATGGATATGTATGAAGTGATGAAAGCCTTATATGATACAGGGTTTGATGGACCCATCAGACCGGATCATGGAAGAATGATATGGGGAGAAGTTGCTATGCCGGGGTATGGTTTGTATGACCGTGCATTAGGAGCATGCTACTTGAATGGTTTATGGGAAGCTATTACAAAATCAGTGAGCTAAAGGAGGCGAGAAGGGTGAAACTGAATCAAGAATTAGTCACAACACTAAAATCACAAAAAGAGATAAGATGTTTTAATTATGATAGAAAAAAGATAAAAACAGCTACTTTAGCAGCACCTATATGGCTGCATTTTGGGGCAGGCAATATTTTTAGAGGCTTTATAGCAACACTGCAAAATCAGCTTTTAGAAGACGGAAAAAGTGACAAAGGTATTATAGTCGTTGAAACGTATGACACAGGGATTATTGATCTTGCTTATAAACCTTATGATGATTTAAATGTTTCAGTAACTCTCAAAAGAGATGGAAGTGTTAATAAGGAGATTATAGGAAGTGTTATAGAGTCAGTAAAGTCAGATAAAGAAGGATGGCAACGCCTAATACACTTTTTTGAGGAAGACTCTTTGCAAATGGTGACTTTTACTATTACAGAAAAAGGATATAGTGTCTCTAGTTATGAAACAGATTTTGAAAGAGAGCCAGAAGCAAGTGAGAGTTTAATGGGCCAATTAACTTATTTGTGCTACTGCAGATATAAGAAAGGAGGTAAGCCGATTGCGGTAGTGAGCTTAGATAATTGTTCACAGAATGGGAAGAAGTTACAAGAGGCAGTTTGCAAATTTGCAGAAGAATGGATTAAAAGAGGCAAGATGGATGCAGCATTTAAAACTTATTTGCAAGATCCTAAGAGGGTGTCATTTCCTTGGTCTATGATAGATAAAATTACGCCTCAACCTAACAAAAAGGTTCAAGAAATGCTTATAAAAGCGGGTTTTGAAGAAATGCCCATTATTAAAACGAGTAAAAATACATGGGTTGCTCCCTTTGTGAATGCAGAAGAAATTCAGTATTTAGTGATAGAAGATAGTTTCCCAAATGGTAGACCATGCCTAGAAGATGCAGGTGTTATTTTTACAACAAGAGAAGAAGTAGAACGCACTGAAAAGATGAAAGTATGTACTTGCTTGAATCCATTACATACAGCATTAGCTATATTTGGATGCTTATTAGACTATAAAACTATTGATGAAGCAGTAGGTAATCCATTACTCCTCCAACTGATTGAAAAGATTGGTTATGAAGAAGGGTTACCAGTTGTAACGAGTCCAGCCATGGTTAATCCCTATCATTTTATCAAGGAAGTCATAGAAATCAGACTACCTAATCCGTTTATTTTAGATAGTCCATGGCGTATTATTGCAGATACTTCGCTGAAAATGCCTATACGGTTTGGGGAGACACTTAAGGCTTATAAAAGGCAGGGGGAGAATAAGATAGAACAATTAACATACATTCCTCTAGTCATTGCTGGTTGGTGTCGCTACTTATTAGGCATTAATGATGCTGGAAAAGCATATGAAGTAGGTCCTGACCCAAGAGGGGCTATTTTACAGAAGGCATTAGAAGGTTTATACTTAGGTAAGAATGAAAATATAAGTTTAAAACTAGCACCTATTTTGTCAGATGAAAGTTTATTTGGGGTGAATTTATATGAGGTAGGATTAGGTACTAAAGTAGAACATTATTTTGCAGAGCTTACAGCAGATAAAAATGTCATACAAAAAGTACTAGATAAATATTTAATGCAATAATTAAATAGATCACTTTTAAAAGGAGAGATAGAGATGTGCTTAGAATTTTTATACCCTGAGGCAAAAAAGAAAGCAATAACTTTTAGCTATGACGATGGTCGAGTATATGATGAGCGACTAATTGACATTTTTAACAAGTATCATATGAAAGCAACCTTTCATTTAAATTCAGGAACCTTAAATAAAGAAGGTTATGTGAAAAGTAATGCTTTAAAAGAACTATATAAGGGGCATGAAGTAGCATGTCATGGAAAGAATCATAAATATTTAGGACAGTTAACAAAAGAACAACTCATTAATGAAATTTGGGAAGATAGAAAGAATCTTGAAGGCTATATAGAACAGCCAGTAGTAGGAATGTCTTATGCCTTTGGTGAGTATTCAATGGGCATTAAGCAAACGTTAGCACAATTAGGAATTAAGTATTCTAGAACAGTTGAGTCTACACAGGGTTTTGGCATTCCAGGTGATTTCATGTGCTGGCATCCTACATGTCATCATAATGACTCTATTATGGAGAAAGCAGATGTCTTTCTAAATATGCCAGAGTATATGAAAATGCCACTTTTTTATATATGGGGACATAGTTTTGAGTTTGCTAGAGAAAACAATTGGAGTGTCATAGAAAAATTCTGTGAGAGAATAAGTTTTAAGGAAGATGTATGGTATGCTACCAACCTAGAAATTGAACACTATATTAATGCTATGCGCCATGTTACAGTAAGTACAGATGAAAAGATGTACATCAACAATGCGGATATTTCCATCTGGGCAGAGTATGAAGGACAAGTGATAGAACTAAAACCGGGATATACTAAACTTTGAAAAAAGGCTGTATAGAAGAGGAGTTGTAGTATATTACTAATAATTAGTAGGTATTTATTATACAATTTGTGAGGTTGAGGAAACCAGGATTTGTTAATAAAATTAAAGAAGGATAAGAGCATTTATATCATATTAACAACTATTGGTTTTAACTAGTTTATTATCCTTAAAATTATATAAAATAGAGGAGAATGAATATGACGATTTTAGTGACTGGAGGGGCAGGATATACTGGTTCTCATGTATGTATAGAACTTTTAAAGCAAGGGTATGAAGTTATTGTAGTAGATAATTTCTTAACATCTGATGTTAATCGATTATATCATATTCAGGAACAGGCACAAGATAAGATAAAGTTTTATGCAATGGACTTAGGCAATAAGGAATTAGTAGAACGTATTTTTAGAGAAAATGAAATAGAAGGCATTATTCATTTTGCGGGTATTAAATGTACAGGAGAATATACAAATAAACCGATAGATTATTATTATACCAATCTAACTAGTACTTTAGTATTATGTCAGGTGATGGCAGAACATAATGTAAAAAAAATGTTGTTTAGCTCTTCAGAAGGATTTTATGAAGACAATGGAAGAAACACGACTACCTTTGGAAGTGCAAAGAAAATGATAGAAAGAATACTCCAAGAAATTTATAAAGTTGATGCTGATTGGGGAATCAAAATTATTAGATATCTAAAAGAAGAAGATCATGTTTATACTCAAAATGATATTCATGTGAATGATATGTGTAAGATATACATAGATGCATTTAAAGCAATAAAACAAGGAAAGTTTGAGACTTATGAGTTAGAAATTAATAATAAAGTTATTTCTACTCATAAGATAGAAGACTATAAAGGTTATTGATAGGATAAGATCAAATAAAGACTTATATAATAAAGGAAGCTTGTCATTAATGACAAGCTTCCTTTATTATATAAGAAATATTTATTTTATATAATGATATTAATGATACAAACAAGATTAATATTCTAATTGACAGGCAGTACCTATTACTTCAAAGTCTAAAGCATCAATAGTATGTCCAGTAAGAGCCTTAGTACGAGTATCAGGCTGTCCACCACCAATGTAAAGTGTAAATTTACCAGGTTCTATCCAACATTCACCATCATCATTAATAAGTGCTAAATCTCTAGGTTTAATCACATAGGAGAATTCTTTTGATTCACCAGGTGCTAATCTAGCGATGCCCATTCCCTTAAGAGCATAATGAGGAACTGTTGTACTTGCGTTTAAATCTTTGATATAAATTTGAATGCTTTCATGAATTGGATAGTTTCCTGCATTAGTAACCGTGGTCGTAACAGTGAGCTCTTCATTCGTAGCTAATTTAGTTTTACTTAAGTGACTATTACTATAATTGATATGAGTATAAGTTAAGCCGTATCCAAATGGATATAAAGCAGGAGAATTCATATAGCGATAAGTTCTATTGGTCATAGAATAATCTTCAAATGCAGGAAGTTCATCTGTTGAGTTATAAAATGTAATAGGTAATTTTCCAGAAGGAGAAGACTCACCAAATAGTAATTCTGCAATGACTTTACCACCACGAGCACCTATGTACCAAGTCTGTAAAATAGCATTAACATTTTCATCAGCCCACTTAACAGCTAAAGCACTGCCGGAGGAAAGAAGGAGAATAACTGGCTTGCCTACAGCATGTACAGCTTCTAGTAATTCTTGCTGATTACCAGGTAGGTTAAGGTCAAATTTATCACCACTTGCATATTCATTACCAGCATCACCTTGTTCACCTTCGATAGTAGCGTCTAAACCTAAGCACATGACAACGACATCAGCCATTTCTGCTGCTAAGATAGCTTCAGCAAAACGGTCTTTACTTTCTGCTAAGGACTCTACTTTATCTTTATAAAGGTGAGTACCTTGAGCATAATATACTCTTACATCATCACCTACATAATTTTTAATACCTTCAAGTGGGGTAATATATTCAGAAGAAGTACCTACATAGTTTCCAATAAGGCCATCTCTTGAATTGGCATTAGGGCCAATAACAGCAA
Source organism: Cellulosilyticum sp. WCF-2 (assembly GCF_003990395.1). NCBI lineage: Bacteria > Bacillati > Bacillota > Clostridia > Lachnospirales > Cellulosilyticaceae > Cellulosilyticum > Cellulosilyticum sp. WCF-2. The sequence goes on from NZ_CP034675.1 coordinate 1,398,229, forward strand.
TAGACTTAAGGTTTTCTTTCTTTAAAGGAAGTAGGCCATCATTTTTGAGAAGAACAACACTTCGTTTAGCTACCTCTAAGGAAAGATTAATATGTTCTTTGCATTCCACAAGCTCATAAGGTGTATCTTCATATGGGGAAGGATAATCTTCAAGCATACCTAATCGAATGCGTGTATCTAAAAGTCTAATAACGGCTTGGTCAATAGCTTCTTCAGTTACTAAGCCTTGCTCATAAGCAGCATATAAATGCAGAAAAGCACTACCACAGTTTAAATCACATCCATTATTAACAGCCATAGCAGCAGATTCAACTACAGTAGAAGTAACATGATGATGCTCATGGAAGTCTAGAATTGCCCAACAGTCAGAGACAACATGTCCTTTAAAGTCCCAATCATCACGCAAAATATCTTGGAGAAGCGTTTTACTACCACAAGCAGGTTCTCCATTAACTCTATTATAAGCACCCATAACAGCTTCTACTTGGCCTTCTTGAACACATCTTTTAAAAGCATAAAGGTAGGTATCATATAAATCTTTTTTGTTTACAACAGCATCAAAGCTATGGCGAATACCTTCAGGACCGCTATGTACAGCAAAATGTTTAGCGCAAGCTGTTGTTTTAAGATGTTCTCTATCCTCGCCTTGAAGCCCTTTAATATAAGCAATACCAAGTCTAGAGGTTAAATAAGGATCTTCACCAAAGGTTTCATGGCCACGTCCCCATCTTGGGTCTCTAAAAATATTAATATTTGGGGCCCAGAAAGTAATGCCTTTGTAAATATCACGATCTCCTTTTTTAGAAAAAGCATTAAATTTGGCACGTCCTTCAGTAGACACGATATCTGCTACTTGGTGAAGTAAGTTTTCATCAAAGGTTGCAGCCATACCAATAGCTTGGGGAAACATAGTAGCAATGCCTGCACGTGCTACACCATGTAGAGATTCATTCCACCAATTATAAGCAGGAATGCCAAGGCGTTCTATAGCTGGAGATTGATAAAGCATTTGTGTTATTTTTTCTTGTATAGTCATTTGTGAAACTAATTTTTGTGCATGCAATAAGGTATTATGAATCATGATGGGTATGGCCTCCTTTAAATAAATAAAATAATAAGTAAACTAAATTTTTAATTATATATAAATGTTAATACAGTTTGTGGAAGTCGTCAATGAAATAATAAAAAACTTTTTAAAAGAAATATAAAAAGATTTTTATTATTAGAATATATAGGTATTTAAGGGCAATGGTTGTGATTATATTTTACAAATAATTACTATACAAAGTAAAAGAAAGTATTTAAAATATAATCAGATATTAAATGCTAAGGTTTTGTAGTGTTGAACTGTCGGTAGTCTAAATGAACCATGAATAGGAGAATCGGATGAAAAAACAAAAGTATTTATCTCATATAGAACAGATAAACACAGTATTAAGTATTTTAGAGCATAGGTTAGACAAAGTAGGATGGCTTAGAATAGCTACTTTTTTACTAGGGATAGTTAGCATTATAGCAGGTTTTGAACTTAAAAATAATTTTTATTATATGATTGGGATTTTACTTATATTAGGTTTTATAGGTTTGGTAAAACATTATAATAAGTTAAAAAACCAAAAGCAATATGAAACAGCTAAAAAAGAAGTGGTAGAAGGTTATGTAAAACGTCTAGGACAAGAGTGGTTAGATTTTAAAGAGGAGGGAAAAGATTATATTACTCAAGATATTCCTAGAACCAAGGATTTAGATTTATTAGGTAAAGGTTCTTTATTTCAGTATATTTGTGTTGGACATACACCTTATGGGAAAGAAGCGCTAGCAAAAGCATTAGTTGAGGGCGCTCAACATGAACAAACCTCTAGAAGGCAAGAAGCTATTAAAGAGCTACTTAATGATGAAGCATTTGCCTTGCATCTTCAGACTTTAAGCCAGATGATTGGGAAGAACGAAGAGGGGATAGAAATTCAAACAATGGAAGCTTTTGTAGAGCTAGCTGAAGGGGAAGACAAGAAGCAGAGTATAGTAATGAAGGGCTTAGCGCTAGTACTCCCCTTTATTGTACTTTTCTCTAGTGTTTTAATTGGGATTCATAGACAAACACCAATTACTAATTTGTTAGGAAGTCTTGGTATACTGGTTCAGATAGGATTAGGTGCCTTTTACTATAGGAAGCATCATATGGTATTTGAGCCCATTATTAAGTTTAGCCAAAACATAAAGGCCTATGAAGCCTTTCTCTATGCTATAGAAAACAAAGAGTTTAAGTGTGATTATTTAAAAGACCTGCAAAAAAGCTTACGTGACCAAGGTGGTCCAAAGAAGGCCTTAAAGGGACTTAAACAATTAACAGAAGCCTTAAAAGTAAGGTTTAATGGACTAGGTTATATGATTGTAGCAAGTACTTTAATGTGGGATTTTCATTGTATGGATATTTACTATATGTGGCATAAACAATATGGTAAATCAGTCCGTCGTTGGTTAAAGGTGATGGGGGAAATGGAAGCCCTCCTAAGTCTAGCTGTCATTGGTGAAGTAAAAGAAGATTATGTTTTCCCACAGGTAGAAGAAACCAAAGAGCCTTTTGTAAATTTTTCACAGTTAAAACACCCATTGATACAAGAACAAACAGCGGTAGGCAATGCATTAGAGTTAAAAAATGCTACCTGTATTATTACAGGTTCCAATATGTCAGGGAAAACTACTTTTCTAAGGACAATAGGTGTTAACCTAGCTTTAGCTTATGCAGGGGCACCTGTATTAGCAACTAGCTTTGAAGCCGCACGCATGGAGGTACTCACTTCAATGCGTATTGAAGATAATGTCAATGAAGGTATTTCAACTTTTTATGCTGAACTCTTACGCATTAAACAAATGATCACATTAGCAGAATTAAAGCAGCCGATGCTTGTATTAATAGATGAGATTTTTAAGGGAACGAATTCAGCTGATCGTATATTAGGTGCTACAGAAACCATTCATGCTTTAGAAAAACCATGGATTACGGTCATGGTAAGCACTCATGATTTTGAACTATGTGAACTTGAAAATAGTAGCAAAAGAGAATCTTATAACTATCACTTTACAGAGCATTATAAAGACAATGAGATACAGTTTGACTATCAACTTCAAAAGGGTCGTTGTAAGACCACTAACGCCAAGTATTTACTGAGAATGGTAGGAATTATAAAATAGGTAAATAAGAACCCTAGTTAATAATGCTAATTTGGTATTTAACTAGGGTTCCATTGTTTATAAGGAGTTGGATAGGTATAATAAAAGTAAGAAAACTCTCATTTTTAGGCATTAGAAGAGAGGCTAAGTGACTCACCTTAATATATGATAAAAAGGAGCTGAAAAAATGGAATGGATACAATGCTTAAACCGTGCTATGAAGTATATTGAAGAGCATTTAGAAGATGAAATAAAGTATGAAGAGGTGGCTAAGTTAGCTTGCTGTTCAACTTACCATTTTCAAAGAATGTTTACTTATATGGCAAATGTGCCACTTTCAGAATACATACGACGTAGGCGAATGACTATGGCAGCAGTAAGATTGCAAAGTACAGATATAAAGATTGTGGATCTTGCTCTTATTTATGGCTATGAATCTCCTACAGCTTTTAATCGTGCTTTTCAAAGCATCCATGATGTGACACCCTCTAAGGCAAGACAAGAGGGCATTAGTTTAAAGGCTTATCCTCCTATCAGCTTTAGTTTATCTATTAAGGGAGATGTAGCAATGAATTACAGAATCGAAAAGAAAGAAGCTTTTAGAATTATAGGGATTTCTGCTCCATTACATCAAGACATAGAAAAGAATTTCGAAGTAGTACCGATGATGTGGCAAAAGGCCGCAATGAGCGGCACTATAGAAAAGTTAGCAGCAATGATGAATGGAGAACCTAAAGGCATACTAGGGGTAAGTGCATGTAATGAAAGAGAACAGTGGAAGTATTTTATTGCAGCAGCAAGTCATGAGCCTTTAGATGAATCACTAGAAGAATTCACAGTGCCTCCAGCAACCTGGGCCATTTTTTATGGAGAAGGGACTATGCCAGAGGCAGTGCAGGAATTAGAAAGAAGGATTGTGACAGAGTGGCTACCTACTTCAGGCTATGAATATGGAAACGCACCAGATATAGAAGTTTACCTTTCACCAGACCCACAAAATACAAAGTTTGAAGTTTGGATTCCAGTCATGAAAAAGGAGGATAACTAGTGGTTCATTTAGTATACTGCGATGATAAGGAAAAGGTATTAGAAAAAATAGTAGAAGGTTCAAAGACAATGATTATAAGAGCAGCAGCAGGACGAAAAATACCCCATAGTAGAGTGTTTGAAGGAGAAAAACTTTACTTCATGAAAAAGGGAACAGGTAAAATCACGGCAATGGCAACTGTAGAATCTGTACAAAACTATATTAAGCTAACAGAAGAAGAGATTAATAGTACACTTGAAAACAATCAGCCCCAGCTCAATTTATCCAAAAAACAACAAGAACGATGGCACAAAAAATGTATGTGTTTAGTGGCATTTACAGGTACCCGAGAAATAGAACCTTTAGCATTTGACCATCAAGGGAATATGGATGATTGGCTAATTATTGAGAAGATTGAAGATGTCGTTGTAGGAACAAGCATTCCTTATAATTATGAAAAGTCAAGATTTTAATTCATTTTAATCGTTCGTTGCTTTTTAAATTATTTCACCTGAATTGTTACAATATGTTATAATAAATGAGATGATTTAATATTAAGGACAAGGAAAAGGTGCCGTATGCAAATTCAAAACAACTTTTTACCTATGTACTATCAATTAAAAAATATAATTATTGATATGATTGAAAATGAAGAGATCGGCGTAGACGAATGTATACCTTCAGAACCTAAGCTTATGCAGACCTATAACTTAAGTCGTACTACAGTTAGAAAAGCTATTGATGAACTGGTTAATGAGGGTTATTTATATAAAAAGCAAGGCAAAGGAACCTTTGTGAAAGGGCGTGGTTTTGAGCAAGGACTTATTAAGCTATCTGGTTGTAGTGAAGATATTAGACGTTATGGTCTAGAACCAAAACCTTTTGTATTAAAAGCTACTATAGAAAAGCCCTCAAAACGAGTAGCCAAGATGTTAGAAATCGACCAAGAGCAAGAAACCTTTTACATGGAACGTGTTATTTATGGGGATGAAATCCCTATTAATAAAAACAAGAGTCATATTCCTTATCATCTTGTACCAGGCATTGAAAAGGTGGATTTTAACAAAGAATCCTTATATAAGGTGATTGAAAAGGACTATGGCATAGTCATTACTAGAGCTATTCGTACAGTAGAAGCCATTTTAGCTAATGAAGAAATAGCACTTCAGCTTAAAATTAAAGAAGGGGCACCTGTCATGCTATTTAAGGGACAAGTTTATGCAGATATGAAAGGTAAAGAGGTTATAATAGAGTATTTTGAAGCGATTTATCGTTCAGATCAATTTCAATTTTATATTGAGCAACATAGATGATAAAGTTATAAGGAACACACATTAATTGAAACTGTAAAGGTTACAGTAATTAATGTGTGATTTTTTTGTTAAATAGGAAATATCAAGTGATGAATAAAGGCAAGTTTCAGCGGAGAAAGTAATTGAGAAAACTTTTTTAATAAGATTTAAATACACTTTGATAAAAATATTTAGACTTTATAATCAGATACTATTGAAAAATTAAAAATATAGTAGTATATTTAACTTGTACGGACAACATAACGACATGATGAAAAACAACGTGATAATAGATTCAATAAAACTTTATATACAACTATTTAGGAGGAATTAAAATGAAATTATTTGTGGACACAGCTAATACTGAAGAAATTCGTAAGGCAAATGACCTAGGAGTAATCTGTGGGGTAACTACTAACCCTTCTCTTATTGCTCGTGAAGGACTTGAGTTTAAATCCGTTATTAAAGAAATTACAGAGATTGTAGATGGTCCTATTAGTGCAGAAGTTATTTCACTTGAAGCACCTAAAATGGTAGAGGAAGCTTTAGAACTTGCTAAAATACACAAAAATATTGTTATTAAATTACCTATGACAGAAGAAGGGTTAAAAGCAACGAAACAGCTAACTGCCAAAGGGATTAAAACCAATGTAACTTTAATTTTTTCAGCTGCACAAGCTTTACTTGCAGCTAGAGCTGGAGCTACTTATGTTAGTCCATTCTTGGGAAGGCTTGATGATGTCGGAGCAGAAGGTATGCAATTAGTAAGAGATATTGCAGAAATATTTGATATCCACGGCATTGAAACAGAGATTATCGCAGCTAGTGTACGTAGTCCTCTTCATGTAGTAGATGCAGCTAAAGCAGGAGCTCATATTGCAACTGTCCCTTATAACGTCATTATTCAAATGACTAAACATCCTCTTACAGATAATGGTATTCAAAGATTCCTCAAGGATTGGGAAGGTTTAGAACAAAAGCTTAACTAACAATAACCCCCTTATTTTGCATATGGCCCTTCTTTTAAGGTCATATGCATATATTTTAAAGAACTAATAACTGTCATAATTACAGAACGAGGTATTTAGAAGATTTTAATAGGAGAAAGGGAGTAGAAAATGAAAGTAGAGCAAAAAACAATTAATACTATTCGTGTATTAGCAGCAGAAGCTGTTCAAGAGGCTAATTCAGGACATCCAGGATTGCCTTTAGGTTCTGCGCCTATGGCATATACTTTATGGGCTAATATGGCACATAATCCTAAAAATCCAAAATGGGAAAATAGAGACCGCTTTGTTCTTTCAGCAGGACATGGTTCAGCCCTATTATATGCTTTATTACATGTATTTAATTATGGACTCACAGCAGAAGACCTCAAGAATTTCCGCCAAGAAGGAAGCCTAACACCAGGTCATCCAGAGTATGGACATACTGTTGGAGTAGAAGCAACTACAGGTCCTTTAGGACAAGGGATTGCCATGGCAGTAGGTATGGCCATAGCAGAAAAACATTTGAGTGCTGAATTCAATAAAGAGGGCTATCCTATTGTAGATCATTATACCTATACATTAGTTGGAGATGGCTGTTTGATGGAAGGTATTTCCTATGAAGCAGCGTCTCTAGCAGGCACATTAAAATTAGGTAAGCTTATTGTACTCTATGATTCAAATAATATTACTATTGAAGGTAGTACCAATATTGCTTTTAAAGAAAACGTAAGAGCACGTTTTGAGGCACAAGGTTTTGAAACCTTCCTTGTAGAAGACGGTAATGATATAGCGGCTATTAAAAAAGCACTAGATGCGGCTAAAGCTAATCTATCAAAACCAAGCTTTATAGAAATAAAAACACAAATTGGATATGGTTGTCCAAAGAAACAAGGAAAAGCAGCAGCACATGGTGAGCCTTTAGGACAGGAGAATTTAGCAGAAATGAGAAGCTTTTTAGAACACCATGATCAAGCATTCTTTGTAGAAGATGAAGTGAAAACACATATTAAAGAACTTAATCAAGAGGGTGCTAAGAAAGAAGCTGAGTGGCAGAAGCTATTTGAAAGCTATGCCAAAACTTATCCAGAATATGTTGAGAAGTGGGAGCAGTGGCATAACCTAGGAGAAGTAAAATTAGATATTTATGATAAGTATCAAGATACAAGTAAGAAAATGGCTACACGTGTAGCTTCTTACGAAGTCATTAATCATATGGCAGACGTAGTTGATTACATAATAGGAGGATCTGCAGACCTTGCTCCTTCCACTAAAACTTATATGAATGGTAAGGGGGATTTTAGTAGCGAAGACTACTCAGGACGGAATCTTCACTTTGGCATTCGTGAACATGCTATGGGTGCTATAGCAAATGGTATCACTTTACACGGGGGACTTAGAACCTTCTGTTCAACCTTTTTTGTATTTAGTGATTATATGAAGAATCCAATGCGATTAGCAGCACTTATGAAATTGCCAGTAACTTATGTATTAACTCATGATAGCATAGGAGTAGGAGAAGATGGTCCAACACATCAACCTATAGAGCAGCTAGCAATGCTTCGTAGTACGCCAAACCTTATAACTTTTAGGCCAGCTGATGCGAAAGAAACAGTGGCAGCATGGGAGTATGCACTAAATAGTAAAACAGAACCAGTAGCTATTGTTCTTTCAAGACAAGACCTACCTTTCCTTGAAAAATCAGGAGAAGAAGCTAAGAAAGGTGCCTATGTCGTAGGTGGTGTAGCGCCAGAAGAGGCGGAGATATTATTAATTGCAACAGGTTCAGAGGTACATTTAGTTGAACAAGCAACAAAAGTATTAGCTGAAGAAGGTATTAAAGCAAGTGCTATTAGCATGGCATCTGTAGATGTTTTTGAAAAGCAATCTGACGAGTATAAAGAATCTATCCTGCCAAGTAATAAGGTAAAGAGAATTGCAATAGAAGCAGCTACTAGCTTCGGTTGGCATAAGTACACAGGATTTGAAGGACAAGTGATTTCAATAGATACCTTTGGTGAGTCAGCTCCGGCAGGTATTATATTTAAAAAGCAGGGATTTGCAGTAGAGAATGTAGTAAATCAAGCTAAGCAAATGTTACGTAAATAGAGACTAAAAAAGGTGTTGCACAACTAAAGAGTAAGTTGTACAGCACCTTTTTGTTTTAAGTTATTAAGGAGAATGACTATGAGAAAGCTAGCATATTCAGATTGGAAGATTTCAATTAAGTTGTCTATTATGTATATGTGTTTTTTGGTTTTTTCCTTAAGTATATCGCTTACCATCTACGCTTATATAAGCAATCAAATTACTATTGAAAAACAAGTAAGTCTAATAACACAATCATTAAACTCACTTGAAACGAATATTGATAATGTCATTACTAATGTTAGCAATAATTCTAGAATTATAATAGCCAATAATGAAATTCAACAAGTTATTAAAGAAAAGAGTAATACGGAATTAGTAGCCAATCAAAATCGGGTGTCGACAGCTCTAGCGGAGATGGTTCACTCCATACCGTATGTTCAGTCTATTTATGTATTTGATCATTATGGGCATCGATATGGCTCAGATAAGCATTCTTTGAAGTCTTTAAAATTTGAATCTATTGAAGAGGCTTCTTGGTACGAGAGAGCAAAGGATGAAAAAGGTTATTATATTATTGAGATTAATGCAGATGATATTTTTTGGAATGGAGAAGCAGAAAATACCATTTCTTTGATTCGTATTATTAATAGCACAGTGACAATGAAACCTATAGGAACATTGATGATTAACATCTCAGAGGAGGCCTTTAAAAGTAATTATGATGAAATTTCAAGTGGATATAGTCCTAATATTTTACTGCTGAATGAAAATCAAAAAGTAATTGCTACAGAAGGGGATATCTCTAAAAAAATAATTAATGAGATTTTTCCTAAAGGATTAAAGGATGAGAAGGGGTCACGCATTGTAAGTGTAAATGATAGTAGGTATTTATTTTCATACAAAGTGTTATCTAAATATGGCTGGATGGCTATTATGAGTATTCCAATAAAGGAATTAGAGAGGGAACCTTATCAAGTAGCCATTGTTGTTATTATTATTATGAGTGGTATTTTTGTTATGGTGAGCTGTTTAATTATGTCCCACACTATTACAAAACCTATTGAAAGATTGGTTCATTCAATGAAACAGATGGAAACTGGAAAGTTTGTAAAGGTAGATATAAAGACAGGAGGCGATGAGGTTGGTGAACTTAAAAATCATTATAATGATATGGTAGATGAGATTGAAAAACTCATTAAAAGAATTTATGCAGAACAGCAGTTTAAGAGAACTGCTGAACTTAGGATGCTGCAAGAACAAGTAAAGCCCCACTTTTTATACAATACTATTGATGCCATGCGGTTTTTAGCTTATTCAGGAAGAAATGACGAACTTTGTGAAGCGCTGGAGGCCTTTGGAAATTACTATCGTACTAGCTTAAGTAAGGGAAGTGAAATTATTTCACTTGAAGAGGAAATAAATATTGTAAAAGATTATTTATACCTGCAAAAAATGAGATATGGAGAGACCATACAGTTTACCTTTGAAATAGAAGCTTGTGTACTGCCCTATACAGTACCAAAACTTATACTGCAACCATTAGTGGAAAATGCTATTTACCATGGTATTAAACCAAAACAACAACCAGGGCATATCGCCATTCGTTCGAGATTAGAGGAAAACTATATTTTACTTGAAGTAGAAGATGATGGGGTTGGTATGGCAGGAGAAAAAATAGCAACCATTATGAATAATAAGGCAAGCTTTGGGTTAAGGGGGACTTTTGAACGATTGAACATTTTTTTCGAAAGAAGAGATTTATATAGGATAGAAAGTGAGGAAGATAGGGGGACGAAGATAACGCTTTATATACCAATAGGGGGGAGTAGAGAGTGATGATTAAAGTGCTCGTAATTGATGATGAAGAGAAAACCAGGGGACTTATTAAGCTGCTTATTAATAAGGAACTAGGGATAAATATGATTTGTGAAGCTACTAATGGAGAAGAGGGTATAGCAGTGATTAAGCAAAAATATCCAGATATAGTGATTACGGATATAAAGATGCCTATTGTAGATGGTTTAGAGTTGACTCAAAAAGCGTTAGCTTATAACCCCGATTTGATTATTATTATGATTAGTGCTTATGAAGAATTTGAGTATGCCCAAAGAGCTATCAAATTAGGGGTGTCTGACTATCTTTTAAAACCTATTAGAAAAAGTGAATTAAATGAAGCTTTAGAAAAAGCTATTATGAGGGTAAAGGAAAGAAGGCTTAAGTACGGCATTAGTGAAAAGGAAAGTGCATCGAGGCCAGTCATTCAACAGGTATTAGAGTATGTGAGAGAGCATTTAAGTGATCAAGATCTATCTTTATCAACAGTGGCCGCCCATTTTTTTTTGAATTCATCTTATTTAAGTAGATTATTCAAGAGAGAGGTAGGCGAACCTTTCATAGAATATCTTACAAAGGCAAGAATCGAGAGAGCTATATGGTACCTTGAAAATACAGATAAGAAAGCTTATGAGATAGCTGAATTAGTAGGTGTAGTAGATGCTACTTATTTTAGTAAATGTTTTAAGAAAAATAGGGGAATGTCCATTCATGATTATAAAAAAGTGATAAAAAATCATAAGTATAACTTAGAATAGGTAAAAAAATTACTATTTTTAAACATCTAAATACGTGTACATAGATGCAAAATGCCTATAAAATAAAAGCATATCAAGGATTTGGTTGTAAAAAACTACAATATATCCAGGAGGGGATAAGATGGGGAAATTTAAAAAGGCAATAACATTCTTAATCTCAAGCATGATGGCATTTTCAATGATAGGATGTACAGGCGGTACTACTACAACAGGGGATGGAACTAAAACTGAGAATACTGCTAGTACAAGTACAGAAGCAAAACAAGAAGCAGAAACTACCTCAGATGAAGTGGTGACCTTGAATTTGTGGCATATTTGGGCAGCGGAAAGTGAATCTAGTAAAGCACCATTTGAAGCAGCAGTAAAAGAGTTTAATGAAGAAAATCCTAATATTCAGGTAGTATTAGATGCAACTGAAAATGAAACTTATAAAACGAAGATGACAGCAACAATTGCAGCTAATGAAGCACCAGACATTTATTTCTACTGGAGCGGCGGTTATATGAAGAATATCGTAGATGCAGGTAAAGTCCTTGCATTAGATGAGTACCTTGATGATGCTACGAAAGATAAAATATTAAATGGTACGCTTACCAATATGACATTTGACGGAAAGATTTATGGTATAGGACACTCAATGTCAGTTGGCACATTCTTTGTAAATACAGAGTTATTTAATAAATATAGTGTTAAAATTCCTGAAACATGGGATGAATTAGTAACAGCTTGTAAAACATTTAAAGATAATGGTATTACACCAATGGCAGTAGGTGCTAAAGATAGATGGTGTATCGATATGTATTTAGATATTATAGAAACAAGAGCAGCAGGCTATGAAACATGTTATAATGCTTTAACTAAAAAAGGCTCTTTCGTAGATGAGGGTATTATTGAAGGTGCTGCTAAATTACAAGAACTTGTAGACATGGGTGCATTTACAAATGGTGCTTTGGGAGTATCAAGAGATGAATCAGAAGTACCTTTCTATAATGGTCAAATACCGATGTACGTTAATGGTAGCTGGACAATTGGAAATATCAATGCAGATGATTGTCCTGTAAAAGGTAAAATCTCAATTGCTAAATTCCCAACGATTAACGAAAAGAGCAATGTGAATGACTTTACTGGTGGTGTAGCTGAAACCTTTGTCGTTAATGCTGCTACAAAACATCCTAAAGAAGCAGTATATGCATTAAGAACAATTTCTGAAAAATTCTCTAAGAACTTATACTTAAGTGGGGCTGGTATCCCAACATGGAAAGTAGATGTAGATGAATCTCAAATTGATCCACTGACATTACAATTAGTTGATTTGATTCAGGACTCTAATTCATTTACTTTATGGTGGAATACATTACTTGAAGGTGAAGATTCCGAAACCTATATGAATAAATCAGCAGAATTATTTGCAAAACAAATTACACCAGAAGAATTTGTAAAACAGTTACAAACAATGAATGAATAGTTAAATACAAAAGCCACTGTTGTTTAAGCAGAACTTAAGCTAACAGTGGCTTTTCTAAACAGGACTTGATGATAGAGAACTTTGTGATAGAGGGGGAGAGATGAGATGAAGAATATTTTCGCTGATAAGAAAGCTATTTTTCTGTTTATGCTACCAGCAACATTATTCTTTTTGCTAATTATCGTATTACCTGTTATTTTATCAGGATATTACTCAACATTAGATTGGAATGGCTTTGGCATAGCTAAATTTATTGGAATAGATAACTTTAAAGAACTCTTTATAAATAACAAGGATGGGTTCCCTAAAGCTGTTATGAACTCCTTGTTTTTCTTAGTAGTTTCATTAGTGATTCAAATACCCATTTCTTTAATACTAGCACTTGTTTTGGCTAATGGTATTAAGGGAGAGGGCTTTTTTAGAACAGTGTTTTTTATCCCAGTTGTACTAGCCACAGTTGTTATTGGACAGCTATGGATGAAAATTTATAATCCTGACTATGGACTACTTAATACGTTTTTAAGAGCAATAGGTTTAGGGAGATGGGCAAAGGCTTGGCTAGGAGAAACGAATACAGCTTTAGGGGCTTCTTTTGTACCTATTTTGTGGCAGTATGTAGGTTATCATATGCTTTTACTATATGCTGCAATCAAGACGATATCACCTGATATTTATGAGGCAGCTCAAATAGATGGAGCAAGTAGTAGGAAAATGGCAACTAAGATAACCATACCACTTATTATTCCTATGCTTAAGGTAAGTACTATTTTATCAGTAACGGGATCACTTAAAGTATTTGATTTAGTATTTGTACTAACTAATGGAGGCCCAGCAGGTGCAAGTGAAGTGCCAAGTACACTTATGGTTAAGAGTATTTTTAACAGCTATCGATACGGCTATGGAAGTGCTATGGCAGTATTTATTATTATTGAGTGTTTTATTTTTACAGCTTTAGCTAGAGGCATTTTTAGTCAAATAGAGAAACGTTATTAAAGGAGGAAAAGCACATGGGTAAAAGGATAGTGGTAGGTTTAAAATATTTATTACTGAGCATATGGACTGTAATATGCCTGTTTCCTATTTATTGGTTAGTGTGTTTTTCTCTTAAAGATAACACAGAAATATTTGGTGAGAATATAGCAGGACTTCCAAGGCATTGGATCTTTTCCAACTATCAATCAGCATTTATGGGAGGCAATGTAGGTATCTACCTATTAAATAGTGTGATTGTTACAGGTATGACCATCTTATTAACCATTATAGTAGCGGTAACAGCCAGCTATGCATTAGAACGAATGGTATGGAAGCTTAGAAAAACAGCTATGACTATTTTTATGATAGGTATTATGATTCCTATTCATGCAGCTTTATTACCTGTATTTTATATGATGCAAACCTTGCATATACTAAATACCGCATGGTCATTGATTATTCCATATGTAGCCTTTGCTATGCCAGTGGCAATTATGATTATGACTGGCTTTGTAGCAGGTATTCCGAGAGAATTAGAGGAATCAGCAAGTATAGATGGTGCCAGTATCTATAAGATTTTTATATCAGTCATTCTACCTTTATTGAAACCGGCTATAGCTACAGTATCCATTTTTACATTTATACAAGCATGGAATGAGCTGATGTTTGCAACAGTATTCATTAGCAATAATGCAAAGAAAACGCTAACAGTAGGTATTCAATCTATGTCAGGTCAGTTTTTAACTCAATGGGGACCTATTGGAGCGGCATTGGTCGTAGCAACCATACCAACGATAATGATTTACTTATTACTTAATAGACAAGTACAAGACAGTCTAGTAATGGGGGCTGTTAAAGGATAACTATTAATCATTTAGGGATTTATAAAAGGACTTTCCCACTTATAGAGTGCTACAAGTAGAGGATAAAAGACTTAATAAATAACCTAAAACTGGTAAAAACAAACAAAAAAATAACAAAATAACACATAAAAATATACATAATAAACAAAAATATTTAAAATATTCCGAATATATATTAAGATTTCATTAGATGTTAGGATAAACTACACATCACAAATCAAAGGTTTGATTTGAAATTTTATTAAGGAGGAATAGGTATGAAATTAATGAAGTTAAGTAAAAAATGCACGGCTCTTTTAGTAGCAGGACTCATGATGGCAGCAACCATCATACCCAAACAAGATGCCTATGCAAGTATGACGAGTGGTAGTAAATTTTTAGGCAATGTCATTGGAAATAGTATTCCAAGTGATTTTGGAACCTATTGGAACCAAGTTACGCCAGAAAATGCGAGTAAGTGGGATGCAGTTGAGGGTACTAGAGATAGTATGAATTGGACTGCAGTAGATAGCTATTTTAATTATGCGAAGCAGAATAACTATCCATTTAAATTTCATACACTAGTATGGGGGAGTCAAGAACCTAACTGGATTAAAAATCTTTCTAAGGCAGAACAACAAGAAGAAGTTTTGGAATGGATTAAGGCAGTTGGATCAAGGTATAGTACAGTGGATATAATAGATGTTGTTAATGAGCCGCTGCATGCTAAACCATCTTATAAAGATGCAATTGGTGGAGATGGTGAAACAGGATGGGATTGGGTTATTTGGTCTTTCACCCAAGCTAGAAAATATTGTCAAGGTAAGTTACTCATTAATGAGTATGGTATTATTAGTGATACTAACGCTACTAATCAATACATTCAAATTATTAACTTATTAAAAGAAAGAAATTTGGTTGACGGAATTGGTATTCAATGTCATGAGTTTAATATGAATTATGTGTCTGTAAGTACCATGAAGACTAATCTAGATAAATTAGCAGCAACAGGATTACCTATCTATGTATCAGAGCTTGATATGTCAGGTGATGATAGTACACAGCTAGCACTTTATAAAGAAAAATTCCCTGTATTATGGGAGCACTCAGGTGTAAAAGGAATTACATTGTGGGGATATATCGAAGGTCAAACATGGAAGAGTAACACACATCTTAGAAATACTTCTGGAACAGAACGTCCAGCATTGCAATGGTTGAAGAGTTATTTAAAAGATAGTTTGACGCCAACACCGACGCCAACACCAACGCCTACGCCAACACCAACACCAACGCCTACGCCTACCCCAACACCTACCCCAACACCTACCCCAACACCTACACCTACGCCAACACCAACAGAAGGTGCTATCCCTAAGGTGAGCGTTACTACCCAGTTAGGTAGCTCTGTCAATCAACAATATACTATTACATCTGTAGGTAGTCAAAACCTTGATCTTTCTAAGCTCACTATCCGCTACTATTACACTAAAACAAGTACAAAGAGTCAAAGCTTTTGGTGTGATAATGCAGGCCTTCAGCTCAATGTATCTCCATGGTATGTGAATCTTGCTTCAGGCGTAAAAGGTACTTTTAAAGATGGCTATCTTGAAATAACCTTTGATACTACCTATAGTATGGCGCCAAACTCTGGGTCACTTAATTTAGGAATTCGTCTTGCCCAAAGTGATTGGTCTGCTTATGAAAACTTAGTGGATAAAGGGTATGAAGTTTATTATAATGGAACATTAGTTAAATAATGATTTGCAAGTAGCTAGGAGGATTAAAAATCTTAGCTACTTTTTTATTGTGTACCTTAGCTCTGTACAAACGCTCCTTTATGACATCAGGTCATATTGTTAATCCTAGAAATTACTATTTCAAATCTAGGATTTAAGAAGGTTTTTGAGGCCTACTTATTTTCTGGATTATAACAATATAATTACACCTCTCAAATGGGTTATCTATAGTTGAATAAAAAATCTAAATATTATAAAATTAATCCAGGTATTCAGTTGTATTAAAAGAAGTTTGGTACTGCTCAGTATTAATTTTTAACAGCTCTTCAAAATTCAATCGATATAGCAACTGAATGATTATAAATAAAAATGGGGTTTTATTAAAAATAAGAAGGGGAGAGTGTTATAATGGAACAGGAGATTTTAAGTGGGCCAGTAAAAACAAGAAAAAGTATGTGGGGAATCTTAGCAGTAGTTATTTTAGGAATTTATGCATTGATCACTATAGGATTGGTAGTTGTGGGATGCGTGGTTAAGCCAATACCAGGACTAAATTATTCTTTTGAATATGCAAAGGATAGTTTATTAGATGTTCTAAAAATTAATTCTGAGATATCAATAATCCTATTCATTATCTTAGGTGTAATTGGAACTGTATTTAAGATTATTAAGAATAACAGTATTAGGAATGGACTTATAGGTTTCTGGGGATTTTTATTTGTATTGCCCATGAGTGTGTTAAGCCTGTGGCTTCAAAAGTTGGTACCAAGTGATATAGGGCTAAGTAGAAATTTTAGATGGGTGATATTGGGGATTGCTGCATTTAAGGTAGGGCTTCTTATACTTATTTTACTAAAATATATAGAAAGAAAAAGAGATGTCAATTTTAAAATAGTATGGACTTCTGCAATCTTTCTGGCGTTGATTAATTTTATGACAATGTCTCAGTTTAGTTTTGGCATGGATCAGAACTATTCATTTGGATATGCAATGCTAGAACAATGGGGGCTATTTTTTACAGAGCAATACATATGGTTACATGGAAATTTAGGTATATCTAGGTTTATTAACATAAGTATAGTCATTTTATTTGTAGTCTTAAGTGTACCATTATATATGATTGGTAGGAGCTTATTTATTCCAAAATCTGAGGAGAAAAACGAGGAATATGTATCTAGAGGTTCTTTAGCAGTACTAGTAGGAAGTGGACTAGGATTATTAATGATAGTCACTCCTATTTTAAAAAGTGGTATGAGTATAGAAAGTATAGGGCTAAAGAGTTTAGGAGCAGGTTTTTTTATTAGTTTATTAGTAGGTATAATAGCTACCATTTTAAATGTAGGGATAGGAAGCATAATAGTACAGATGAAGCACTCAAGAATAGGGTTGATTGGGATTGGATTATTAGTTTTAATCAGTAGTTCTGTTACTACCTCGCCAATAAACTCAGTATTCATTAGTTCGTGGCTATTGTTTGGTAAAGGCATAGTAAGTACTGTATTTGCAATAAGTATAAACATGGTAACCCTTTTTGCTATAACATGGATACTTAGAGAAAGAAAAAGTAAAGAGGGTATTCTAAATAAGAATTTTATAATGAGGTTAAGTATAGCTATTTTTATTGTTCAGTTCTTAGCAGGTATGACTAACTTTGGTATTGGGTTCGTGTTTTATGCAAGTCACTTTGAGAGCATGTTACCTTTAAACTCAATCTTTTTTCAACCAGATATGACTTCTGAAGCAAGGAACTTTATTTTTGTAGTCATTTCTACATTAGTATTTTTAGGGGTTAATATAAGTCGATTATTATTAAAAGAAGAAGATTATGGTGAATGGACATGGCTTAGTATACTTCATAAATAGGAAAGAACTAAGATAGAATAAGCATTAATGAGAGGAGACAAGAAGATGAAATATCTATTCATTAATGGAAGCCCACATAAGGGAAACACGTGGAAATTAGCAGAAGAGGTTCAAGGTATACTAAAAACCATAGAACCAAGTAGTATTATAGAAGAAATTCATTTATTAAATCTGAAATTACCATTTTGCACAGGTTGTTCTCTTTGCTTTAGAACAGGAGAAAGTAATTGCCCTCATAATGAAAAGATTCAGCAAGTGTTAAATGCCATGGAAGAAGCTGATGGAATCATAGTAGCCTCGACTAGTTATAATAGAAGGGAAACTACCTTGCTTAAAAACTTTTTCGATCATTTGTGTTACCTCCTTCATCGTCCACACTTCTTTACTAAAAAAGCATTAGTTATAACGACAACAGGAGGTGTAGGGGCTAAATCAGCAGCTGAAAGTATTGCATCCTTTTTGAAGGGAATAGGCTTTAACAAGTGTTATCTTTTGCCAGTCCCAGCTTATAGCTGGAATGATTATAGGATTAATAATAAAACAAAAATGAAGTGTGAGCAGGTAACTAAAAAGTTTTATCAAGATACTAGTTTTGAAAAATTACATAGTCCAAGTGTCTTAGTTATGATTCCCTATAACTTATTTAGGGGAATGTCTCTGTATTATGTAAAAGGGAGTGAATATGAAACAGAGGATGGTAGCTATTGGACAGATCCTATTAGAAAAGACACTGTATATGATAGGGTTGTTCCAGTTCCTATTTATAAAAGGCCTATAGGGTATTTCTTTTACTTCTTAGGCAAAAAGTTAGGGAAAAAAGTCATGGTGACATATAAGAAGTAAGTAAATAATTCAATTTGTGAAAGTATAAAATGCTAAAAGAGCACTGTATAAGCTAGGAATGTTTATAACCTCTAGTTTATATAGTGCTCTTTTAGCTATTCGGTCATATTAAAATGGTGCGTTAGTGAAGTTCTGTTTATGATAGTAATTAAATAGTTATGTACTTTTTATATATAGATGGATTTGTACAGGAGGAAGAGGTTGATAAAAATAAATGCATATATAAAAATATAAACAAAAAATAAAAATGTTTACTATATTATAGACAAAAATCAAAAACTAATATAAAATCATATCAATCAATAAAATTTGATGGGAGATTGGCATGGAAAATTTAGATTTGGTATGGGAAGCTTCAGTAGATGAAATTACAGTAGGTTATAAAGAAAGTAAAGAAGAGTATATTTGCTTATTCTGTGGAAAAGTATTTAAAAAGGGAAGAATTTATCAAATAGAAACGGAATTATATGATGCTTATGGTGCCATAAGAAACCATATTATTAGTACACATGAATGTGCAGCTACGTATTTCTTAAAGGGTAAATCAACTGCTATAGGTATATCAGAAGTACAGCAACAAATTTTAAGGCTTATGGCAGAAGGAAAAGATGATAGAAGTATTGCCAAGGATCTAGGGATTGCACATTCAACTGTTAGAAATCATCGTTTTAAGCTAAGAGAAAAAGAAAAACAAGCTAAGTTGTATTTAGCAACGATGCAGTCACTAGAAGAAAAAATAAGTAGAAAAATAAATGAATCAGATATAGGGGTTCTAGAAGAGGTGCACTTATCAGCTAATATGATTGATGATAGATATAGCATAACTGACCTAGAAAGAGAAAAAACGATTCAAACTTATCTAGACACCGAGGGATGTATTAAACAATTCCCGGCGAAGGAAAAGAAAAAAATTATTCTTCTTAGAGAAATTATGAAACAATTCAAAGTTGATTATGAGTATCAAGAAAAAGAGATTAATCACATTCTAAAAAGAATTTATGAGGATTATCCAACGATTAGAAGAGCTTTAATTGAGTATGGCTTTTTAGAACGTTCAGATGATTGTGGTATATATCGTGTAAAATAGTACGAGGGAAAAATAATAGAAGTATATAAAGGGAGATGATGATGATGGAAAAATGGTTGAAAAATTATCTGGATTCAAGTGGTAAATTATCGATGTATCCATCTAAAAGAAAACTAAAGATTGCTGTTATGTTTTATATAGCTAATCAATTAGAAGCTCATAAGACATATACAGAAAAGGAAATGAATGAAGCCATTAATGAGATATGTACTTTTAATGATGCAGCACTACTTAGAAGAGAAATGTACAACTATCACTTTATTAATAGGACTGAGGATGGAAAGGTATATACGTTAGAAGAAAATCAGCCATCTCCTGAAGAATATGGATTAAGCTAGAAGAATGAGGCATATAGGTATTCATTAGGAATAATAAAAAATAAATAAAGATAGATTGATATCTAAGAAGAAATGATAAGATAAAGCAAAGAAAAATAATCTTATTATAGGAGTTTGGGGATGTTTAAAAATATTAAGTACATGGGCAGATATCAAGATGAAGAACAACTAAAAACAGGAAGATTACCTGAAGCAGCTATTAAGTATGAAGAACCAGATACGATGAAAGAAGTGTTTATAAAAGGAACACTTATTAGTGTACCAATATTTATAATAATGATTATTGGTATTCTGGTAAAAATCCAAGTATGGCAGATGCAGTTTTCGGAGATTAATATAAAGCAGTTGGCAGGAGGCATCCTAATTGCTAGTATAATAAGTTTACCTCTTGTTCCTATTCATGAAGGGCTACATGCTATTTGTTATCCAAAAGAAAGTATTAAGGAAATTTGGTATAAAAAAGAAGAGCCTGCAGCATTTGTGTATTGTAATGCACCTATTTCTCGCAGGAGATTTATATGGATGTCCTTATGTCCTAATTTAGTATTAGGTTTTATACCATATGTATTATGGATCATGGGTATGTTTGATGGCAATAGGTCAGTTTCGCAAATCCTTATTTCATTGGCGGTGCTTAATATATTTACTGGAATAGGTGATTACTTAAATATCTATTCTACGATTACACAAACACCAAAAGATAGCATCATACAAAATTACGGATTTCATAGTTATTGGTATAGAGAAGAGAATAAATAAACCCTAAAAGATTTGATACATAAGCTATAATAAAGAAAAGTTATAGGAAAGGTAAAGGGGAAAAATGAATCCAACGATTGTCGATAATATCAAACAAACCTTAAACGAATTAGAAGCGGAAAAACGTATTCATATTTTAATGGCCATAGAATCAGGAAGTAGAGGATGGGGATTTCCTTCAATTGACTCAGATTATGATTGTCGTTTTGTATATACTCAACCTTTGGAGAATTATTTAACCATAGGAGAAGTAATAGACCATATAAGTCTTCCTGTAGATGAGGTATATGATGTAGATGGTTGGGATTTGAAAAAGCTACTCATTCATATTAGAAAATCTAACCCAACAGTATGGGAATGGTTGCAGTCTCCAATTGCTTATAGGGAGGAGAAAGAGTTTAGGGACCAGTGTATGGCATTAGCAGTACTTTATTTTAATGAAAAAACAGCACTTTATCACTATAAAAGCTTAGCTTATAACAAAGTACAGCAAATCAAGGAAACATCATTAGGCAAGTTAAAAGCTTATTTTTATGCTTTACGAAGTGCATTGGCGTGTGACTATGTATTAAACCATCACACTATTCCACCGATGGAAATAAATCAGCTTATGGAAAGCTTAAATCTAGAACTAGAGTTAATATCAGAGATTAAACATTTAATAGAATTAAAAGTAACTGTAGATGAAGCTTATGTCATAGGACCTCATACTAAGTTGCTTGGTTATATAGAAAAAGTTTTATTAGTCTGTGATAACTATTTACAGGAAGCTAAACCAACTACAGCACTTAAAGAGGCAAAGTTATTAGATGAGTGTTTTAGAAATTGGTTAATTAGGTGAGAGAAGTGATGAAAATAGAAGTTACAGAGCGATTAGAAAGTAAAGCCTATGAGTTTTTAAAAAACGAAAAGGCGCTAGGCGATAGAATTTTATATTTAGTGGTGAGTGGCTCATACGGTTATGGAACCCAATATGAAAATAGCGATATAGATTTACGTGGCTGTACCATAGAAGGAAAGGAAGTACTATTTGGATTAGAAAGCTTTGAACAGTACGAAGACCTTCATACAGACACAGTTATCTTTGGCCTAAAGAAATTTGTAAGATTAGGATTGAATGCCAATCCCCAAACCTTGGAATTATTAGGCATAGATGAAGATTGCATTTATCAAATGACACCACAAGGAAAGCTTCTAAGAGACAATACAGAGCTTTTCTTATCTCAAAAAGTTGCAGATACTTTTGGTGGTTATGCAATGGCTCAGCTTAGAAGACTTCAAAATGCGCTAGCACAAAATAGTGCCAGCCAAGTATTAAAGGAGCAGCATATAGCAGCTACACTTTCAAGACAAATTAAACAATTTAATGATGATTATACTTCTTTTGATAAAGGCAGTATAGTCGTTTATGTGGATGAAGAGAGCCAAGATCTAAGAACGACCATTCACTTAGAAGATTACCCTTTAAGAGATTTCACAAGTATTTATGCCAATATGACTAATACTATTAAAAGCTATGAGAAGCTTACACATCGTAATCATAAGAAAGAAGAAAGTAAATTATATAAGCATGCCATGCATTTAGTAAGAATACTGATAACAGGCACATATATATTAGAAGGCAAGGGCATTCGCACAAGATTAGAGGAACACTTACCTACATTATTAAGTATTAGACATGGAGAGTATAGTTGGGATCAGATATTTAAGATTGTAGATAGCTGTGAAAAACATTTTAATAAAGCAGCTCAGCTTACTAAGTTACCAGAGAGACCACAACAAGATAAAGTTCAAAAATTAATAGAATCTATTTACGAAAGTTATTATTACAAATGAAAGCTCTATAGCTAGCTAGAAGTAACATTTTAGTTAGTTATAGAGCTTTTGTAATGGGGAAAATAAATTTGTTTTACAACATTATCAAGTAGAAAGACTTTGTGTTAAGAAAATATAAATTATTTATAATATTTTTATTATTATATAGAAGTGGCACACAATCTGTACTATACTAAGATGATTCAATCCAGTTGTTAAATTAAGGAGGATAAGGAATGATTAGTATAATTGTAGGTTGCGGAGTAGGAATCATAGCAGTTATTTTATTCTTTTGGCTCGTTGGTTTTAAAATTATCCCTAATGATAGAGTAGGAATCGTTGAAAAATGGTGGTCTCCTAAAGGTTCTCTAAAGGAGCAAATCATTGCTTTGAATGGAGAAGCCGGTTATCAGCCTGACCTTTTAAGAGGAGGTATTCATTTTAAATCACCACTTCTCTACAAGGTACATACGGTACCTCTTGTAACAGTACCACAAGGAAAAATAGCTTATGTATTTGCAAGAGACGGAGAGTCTTTAGAAGCTACACAAACTTTAGGCAGGATTGTTAAAGAGTCTAATAATTTTCAAAATGTAAGGGCCTTTTTACAAAATAAAGGACAAAAAGGACCACAACAAGGTATTATTCGTGAGGGAACTTATGCGTTTAACCTAGCACAATTTGTGATTATTACTGAAGATAAGACGCACTGCTTAAAAATAGGTAATAGGGCAGAGCAAGACACGCTTATGCAAATGTCAGAGCTTATTAAAAATAGAAATGGTTTTAGGCCAGTTGTCATTCAAGGGGAAAAAGATGAAATTGGTATTGTAACGGTCCACGATGGACCATCTTTAGGCAGTGGCAATATTATTTGTCCAACAGTAGGAGATGTAGCAACTGATCCACATTATCATAACAATTTCCAAGATATTGATGCCTTTTTAAAGGCTGGTGGTTATAGAGGTAGACAATATCAGGTTTTAGCAGATGGTACTTATTTTATTAATAGACTTTTTGCAACTATTGAATATATTCCTAAAGTAATCATTGAAGTAGGTTTTGTAGGAGTAGTTGTTTCTTATACTGGCGCAAAGGGTGAAGATTCTTCTGGTAATGATTATAAGCACGGAGAACTTGTTGGAAAAGGGTATAGGGGGGTATGGAATGAACCATTAATGCCAGGTAAATATGCTTTTAATACCTATGCAGGAAGCATTGTAAAAGTGCCTACAACCAATGTTATTTTAAAATGGATTTCTAATCAAACAGGGAATCACAAATATGATGAGAACCTTAAAGAAGTTAGTCTTATCACAAAGGATGCTTTTGAGCCAACCTTACCACTATCTGTTGTATTCCATATTGATTATCGAAAAGCACCTTATGTTATTCAACGTTTTGGGAATGTAAAGATGCTAGTTGATCAAACCTTAGATCCTATGATTTCTGCTTACTTTAAAAATATAGGGCAAACGAAAACACTCATTGAACTCTTGCAGCAAAGAAATGAAATCCAGAGCCAAAGTGCTATGGAGATGAGAGAACGCTTTGAGCATTATAATCTAGAGTTAGAAGAAGTACTTATTGGTACACCGGGTAGCTCAACTTCAGATTCTAATATAGAAACCATTCTTACACAGCTTCGTAGTAGACAAATTGCTAAAGAGCAATTAGAGACCTACGAAACCCAACAAAAAGCAGCCGAGAAAGAAAAAGAATTAAGAGAAGCAGAAGCAGTAGCTAAACAACAAACCACCTTAACTGAGTCTGATATTAATATTAGGATTCAAGAAAATCAAGGTAAAGCCGAGCTGATGAAAGCTAAACAAGATGCTGAAAAGATTCAGCGCCTAGCAGAAGCTGACTCTTATAAGATTAAAAAGCAATCTGAAGGTGAGGCATTTAGAATTAAAGTAACAGCAGAAGCACAAGCAGATCAAGAAGCAAGAGTAGGTATCTCAAAGGCTATTGCTGCTAGAGAACAAGTTAATGCTTATGGTGGTCCACAGTACAAGGTAATTAGTGACGTGATGAGTGAATTCTCTAAAGCTGTTAAAGAGGGCAAGATTGATATCGTACCTAAGACTGTTATTCAAGCAGGAGGAGAAGGCCGAGGCGTTAATGCCTTTGAATCCCTTATTATGCTTTTAATGAGTGAAAAATTAACGGCTTTAAATGGTAATGAAGGCCACGAAGAATCTGAAGAAGTAGAACGTATAAAAGAACAGATTTTAGCTGAGATTAAAAACACCCAATTAGAAGCAGCCCCTACCAAATCCCAGATATAAGCTATTAGACTTATAAAAAGATTAAAAACCCCATACTAGAGATAAAACTAGTATGGGGTTTTTAATGAAGGCCATAATGTTAAAATACAATTAAAGTAACAAAAAAGGAGGAAATCTATGAAAGTATTAGTAGTCTATTGTCATCCCAGTAAAACAAGCTTTACACATAAGGTAAAAGAAGAA
This sequence comes from Cellulosilyticum sp. WCF-2, assembly GCF_003990395.1. Taxonomy (NCBI): domain Bacteria; kingdom Bacillati; phylum Bacillota; class Clostridia; order Lachnospirales; family Cellulosilyticaceae; genus Cellulosilyticum; species Cellulosilyticum sp. WCF-2. The sequence continues at coordinate 1,423,581 of NZ_CP034675.1, forward strand.
TTTGTAAAAGGCTTACAATATGCAAATCATGAGTATGACATCTCAGATTTGTATGAGATGTCATTTAATGAGGTGCTTAGTGAAGAAGAATATCTTAGGGAAGCCTATTATAAATCAGAGATACCTGTTGCAGAGGATGTATTAATAGAACAGAAAAAAGTGCAAGAGGCAGATGCGATTGCCTTTATTTACCCAGTATTTTGGACAGAAGCACCCGCAAAACTAGTAGGTTGGTTTGATAGAGTGTGGACTTGTGGTTTTGCATATAATCCAGAACCTCAAATGAAAATATTAAAAAAAGCTATTTTCATAGCTATTGCTGGCAAAACACTTCAGACTTTAGAAGAAACAGGAGAGAAAGAAGCAATGGAAACAGTTATGCTAGGTGATCGAGTGAGACACAGAGCTAAAGAAAAGAAAATGGTGATTCTAGATGAAATGACTCATTGGAATGAAGAAGCGTATAGAAATAGTAAGATTAATCAACATTTACAAGATGTATACGAATTAGGAAGAGGCTTTTAATCTCATATTTTATATACGCTGTTAGAAGCTGTACCTATAAAGCCCAAAAAAGATGTTATGGTAGGAAATTATAGATTAATCTATAGTTTGCGAGGTGTGTATGGGCTTATTACTTATAATCATGCAGATGATTATACCCAGAATCAATAGGATAGGAAAGATAATAGCGGCTATAATGCCTGTTCTAAGGTTGTCATTAAACAGACTAGATACTGTCCCTACAACAGTTGGTCCAATAGAGCATCCCACATCCCCGGCCAATGCTAAAAACGCAAACATAGCTGTTCCACCTCTCTTGATTTTTGCAGATGACATGCTAAATGTCCCAGGCCAAAGAATACCAACAGCTAAGCCACATAGACCACATCCAAGTAAACTCAATAAAGGTAGTGGTGAAAGTGAAATGATAAGATAGCTTAGAAAGCAAAGAAGACAACTATAAAGCATTGTTTTCTCAAGATTTACTTTTTCACCCAATTTACCATATAGCATTCTTGAAAGCCCCATCATAACAGCAAAAAACATTGGTCCTGCTAGATCTCCAATAAACTTATTAACTTCGAGTCCTTTTTCAGCAAAAGTAGATGCCCACTGACTTACAGCTTGCTCACTCGCCCCAGCACAAATCATTAAAAGCAACATATTCCAAAAAATTTTCTTAGAAAATAATTCCCGTATAGTCAATCCATTTTCATGCTCCTCAATCAGATGAGTAACAGGAACCTTTGCAAAGAAAAAGGTATTAAGTACAGGGATAATAGCCCATAGAAGAGCTAGTACCTTCCAAGTTGAAGTACCAAACAAAGTGAAAAATAAGGTTGATAGTAAAACTACTCCTACATGACCCCAGCAATAAAAAGAATGTAATAGACTCATGGCAGCTTCTTTATTATTTGTGGGACAAGCTTCTACAATAGGACTTATAAGTACTTCAATAAGGCCACCGCCAACAGCATAAATCATAACTGAAATCATCAATCCTATAAAAGGATCACTAAAAACTTCTGGCAGTATAGTAAGCGATATAAGGCCTAAAGCAGAAAAAATATGGGCAATAATCACAGAAGCCTTGTAACCGATTTTATCTATAAATCCTGCTGACAATAAATCAATGACTAATTGTATTCCAAAATTAAAGGTTACTAAAAAAGTAATTTTAGAAATGGGTATATCATATAGTGATTGAAATGTTAAAAATAATAAAGGTATAAAATTATTAATAATAGCTTGAACTATATAGCCAGTGAATGAAGCATACATGGTGTGCTTATAATGAAAATTCATATTTATCTCCTTTAAAAACAAAGTTATAATTTCATTATATATTATTCTGCTTGTTATTTTTGTGGTTTTAATAAATCTTATAGTATATTACTGGTAAATTATAAAAGTTACATCATATTCATCTTTAAGAAATTTTATAGAGCAAAAGGCTTAGTCTTTGGTAGGCCTTATTCTTTATTCTATAATGAGGTTAAGGTGTTTTTGTGATGAGAGAGATGATATGCTAAGGACATCATATCAGAGGAGGAAATGTCTTATGATTACACCAGTTCAAATGTGTTCTTATTCTATTCAATAATAAGCTGTATGAAAATAGGAATACATTTTTAAATTAAAATAAAAAATCTTATATTTTTGTGCGGCTTCATAAAAAAAGGAGCACAAGATGCAAGAGATTATTAGATGGAAGGTTATACCTATCAATGAACCCAATGTAATAAGGAATTGTTCTAAATGTGGAGGAAAAGCACACTTTGAAAATAGTAAAAAATTTAGAGTGAATGCTAATCAAAGTAAATTAGATGTTTGGCTTATCTACCAGTGCAAAAAGTGTAAGACAACATGGAATATGACTATTTTGTCAAGAGTTAATCCAAAAGAAATACCAAATAATCAGTATAAATGGTTTATAGATAATGATAAGGAGCTTGCGAGATTTTACGCATTTGATGTAGATACTCATAGAAGAAATGGTTCAATTCTAGATTACCATGAAATAGAATATACAATAGAAGGGAAAACACTGGATATACAAGCATTGGAAGAAAAGGTAACCATACTTCTGGAATGTGAAGAAGTATTTACTATACGCATGGATAAAGTATTAAGTAGGCAATTGGAAATATCTAGAGCGCAAGTTAGAAGTTTAGTAGAAAAAGGTATATTAAGTAGTAGGGAAGAAAAGAAATTATGGAAGGCTAAGCTAAAAAGTAAAATGTATATAGATATACTACCATAGTAAAGAAAACACAGGGCAAAAATTTTGCCCTGTGTTTTTAGATAAATAAAATACATACTTAGATGCTATTCAGATTTTGATAACCTTCGCCCCATTGCCATAGGGAGTCCATAACAGGTTGTAAGGTATGACCTAGTTCAGTTAAGGAATATTCAACTCTAGGTGGTATTTCTGGATAAACTTTACGGTTAATAAGGCCATCTTCTTCCATTTTGCGTAGGTTTTGAGTTAATACCTTTTGACTAATATCTCCGATAGAGTTTTTTAGTTCTCCAAAGCGTTTGGTTCCATCAAATAAATCTCTTAAAATGAGTACTTTCCACTTGTTACCTATAAGAAGTAGAGTGGTTTCAATTGGACAAGGTGGTAGTATTTTTTGCATAATTATTCCTCCAATAGTTTCTTCTAGGTACCTATAGTACTTTAAGGTGCTTACTTTTCAAAAGTTACTTTTAGAATTATTATAAATTCATAAGCAATCGATTGCAATAAAGTTAATTTGGAGGAATGAAGGAATGGATGAAGTAATTCAATTTTTAAAAGAGAATGAAGTACAGTATTTTGCTACAATAGGACTTGATGGCAGACCAAAGGTAAGGCCTTTTCAATTCATGCTTGATCAAGGTGGCAAGCTTTATTTTTGTACTAATAATACAAAAGAAGTTTATAAAGAAATGCAAGACAATCCCTATGTAGAAATTGTGACTTCTAGTCCGAAGTTTGCTTGGCTGAGATTAAGTGGAAAAGTAGTATTTTCTCCGGATTTAGAAATAAAGAAAGCCATTCTTGCAACAAGTGGCCTTGTTAAATCTATTTACCAAACAGCAGAAAATCCTATCTTTGAAATCTTTTATCTTGATGAAGCAAAAGCTACTATAGCTGATTTCTCAGGTAATCCGCCAAAAACTTATGAGTTATAAAGTATATATTTAATAGAAGCACGTTCTAGTATAAGCTAGTACGTGCTTTTTAAGTTTCATAATGTTATAGTCTCTCATAAAATTATCATATGTGATTGAGACAACTAAAGTGATTTTGCAAAGAGATATCCAGTAGCTACTAGATATTCAGCAGATAATACACCACCTCCAGCAGCACCTCTTAATGTGTTGTGAGATAAGCAAACAAATTTATAGTCAAATACAGTATCAGCTCTAAGCCTACCAATGGTAATACCCATCCCTTTTCCAAAGTTCCTATCTAATTTTGTTTGTGGTCTGTTTTCTTCTTCCATATAGCATAAAAACTTCTCAGGGGAGCTAGGTAGATTTTGGGCCAGTGGATTGAATTCATAATGATTAAGAGCTTCTAAGATTTCTTCTTTAGTAGGCTTTTTCTTGAAATTCACATAAACAGCAGCTAGGTGACCATCTGAAACAGGTACTCTTAAACACTGAGTTGTAATGAGTGGTGAATTGGAATTAACAATCTTACCATTTTGAACACTTCCCCATATTTTATGGGGCTCTTGTTCGCTTTTTTCTTCTTCGCCAGGTATAAAAGGAATGACATTGTCTAGGATTTCAGGACATTCTTTAAAGGATTTTCCAGAACCAGATATGGCTTGATAAGTACAAGCTAGAATAGTTTCTGGTTCAAAAGCCATTAAAGCTGAAAGTGGCGGCACATAGCTTTGAATAGAGCAATTAGGTTTGACAACGATAAAGCCTCTTTTGGTACCAAGGCGCTTTCTTTGGGAGTCAATAACTGCGATATGATGTCCATTAATTTCAGGAATGAGCATAGGTACATCCTCTACATAGCGGTTAGCTGAGTTATTAGAGATGACAGGAATTTCAGCTTTGGCATAAGCTTCTTCTAAAGCTTTAGTTGCAGCTTTATCTAATGAAATAGCGCAGAAGATAAAATCCACTTTTTGACTAATAAGGTCTATTTGTTCACCATCTTCTACCATCATTTGTTTATATTTTTCAGGAATAGGAACAGACATTTTCCAGCGATCTTTAATAGCATCCTCATAAGGTTTACCGGCAGATTGTTTGCTAGCTGCTAAAACAGTAACTTCGAACCAAGGATGATTTTCTAAAAGTAAGAGAAAGCGTTGACCTACCATACCAGTAGCGCCGATGATACCTACTTGTAATTTTTGTTTCATTTCACAAACCTCCTTAATGAATGATTGAATTTTCTTTTTTATTAGCATATGATAAAATCAAGCATTAGTAAAATTGATAATATAGATAATATCATTCGATTTTTTTGAACTATAGAAACTTCATTAATAGGAGGTTGGTCTTATGGATTTAAAGCAGCTTAATACTTTTCTGATGATTAGTAAATTGCAAAGCTTTACAAGAGCAGCAGATACACTTAATTATGCTCAGTCTTCTGTAACTACTCAAATTAAGTTGTTAGAAGAAGAGTTAGGTGTAAAGTTATTTGAGAGGATTGGAAAGAATATATCATTGACACATGATGGTAAGAAGCTTATTCCTTATGCACAGCAAATGCTGAAGCTCTCTACAGATATTAAAAATAATATTAGTGAAGATGAGTACCCAAAAGGTGTTTTGACCATTGGCGTAGCAGAATCTTTGTGTGTCATACGCTTGCCAGAGATTATTAAGGAATATAGAAAACTATATCCAGAAGTGGAGATAGCCCTTAAATTTGGAAGTTGTGCAGATTTTAGACGCTATTTAAATGATAATCTAATAGATGTAGCCTTTTCGTTAGGAGCCAAAATTGATGGAAGTGAATTTATTTCTGAGATAGAAAGAGATGAACCGATGCTACTTTTAGCTTATCCAGGTAATCATTTATTAGAAAAAGAAAAGATTCTTCCAGAAGATTTAGAAGGAGAGTCACTTATTTTAACAGAAGTGGGTTGTAGCTACAGAGCAGCCTTTGAACGCATTTTAAAAGATGAGGGGATTAGTCCTCGTATCACTCTAGAATCAGGTAGTGTTCATGCTATTAAACAATTTACTATGAGTGGATTAGGCATATCATTACTCCCTCGAGTAGCAGTTGAAGAAGAGGTAAAAAGTGGTAAGTTAATACCACTAAAATGGCAAGGGGCAGAATTTGAAATAGTTTCACAGGTTTTATATCATAAAAATAAATGGATCTCACCGACGTTAGATGCGTTTATTAATTTGTGCAAAGAGATGTTATAAGTAAGTTGGTTTTTAATTTTGTGCAGCATTAAGTATGAAATAAACATTAATTAAAAAAGAACATAGTAATAGCTCCTCAGACCAATATGATATGTTTTACTGTGCTTAAAATAGCAAAATATAAAACCTAGGGTTTCAAAACAGAAGACTAAAGAAATTTTTTCTTTTTACAAATCCAAATACTTAAGCAAATAATAGCTAAGCTGATGGCAATAACAAGAGGATAACCATACTTCCATCTTAATTCAGGCATATAAGTAAAATTCATACCATACCAACCCGCAATTAAAGTAAGTGGCAAAAAGATAGTAGTTACTACAGTTAAAATCCTCATGGTATTATTTTGTTTAATATCTATTTGGGATTGATATTCTTCTCTTACCTGAAGGGCATATTCTCTTAGCATTTGTACATTACTTTGAAGACGACTGACTCTCCTTGTAAAAAAGTCAAAAAGTCTTAGGTTATGTTCGTTAAAGAAATCATTTTCATTTTCTCCCAAGACCTCTCCTACCTCTACAAGTTGTGAGTAATAGTAATGAAGTGTTAGAAGTTCTTTTCTAAAATCCATAAGCGTATGATTAAAATGAGCAATTTCTCCATTCAAAATGGTAGATTCCATCTTAGCAATTCTATTTTCAAGTTCCTCTAAATAAAGCAAATCCTTATCAATAAGTAGTTCCAAAAAATTACTAAAGAAAGTCTCTAAGGTAGGCGTATCCCAAGTTCTGGTATGACTCATTTTTTCAAGTAAAGCTTTGACTAAATCGCTATCATCCACAAAGACAATGCCATCCTTGTGAATATAATAGATAAAGCGCTTTTTTTGTTTAGAGTTTTGTTTTGAGGGTATACAAAAGGTTCCTAACATATAATCAGCATAGTTCTCTAATTTGCATAAATGAATATTTGCATAGCTCTTAAAACTTTCTGCATGCACACTAGAAGTAGCACCGCTAGTTTGCCACTCCTTTAATGTCACTATTTGCACGGTCTTTACGGTTAAATCCCCTTGTGGCTTATCTTCTAAAGGTACAAGCCGTTCTTTAATCATATAATACATTAACTCACCTGATTTCTTGATTGTTTATTGTTTTTCCACCATAAACGATTAACTCTTCATTTATACTTCTCACTCTTCAGACTTCCTAATTTTTATTTTATCACTTTCTAGAAAAAAGGATACCTTATAAAATTTAGGTATCTAATACAAAAAATAAAGGTATTCAAAAGTGTAGCAGGAATTTCATCTGCTGAGTATAGAAAGAATAGCGACTTAGCAAAATAAATCTTAAAAAGTAGTTGACATATGTAATGGGATAGTGTATATTTAAATAGTCGTCAAGAGAAATGACGACGAAATTTCTGGTGATGATGCGCTTAAGGGAAACACCCGTTTCCATTCCGAACACGTAGGTTAAGACTTAAGCGGCTGATGGTACTTGTCGGGAGACTGACTGGGAGAGTAAGTGGTTGCCAGATTTATGCGCGAGTGGCTCAGTTGGTAGAGCATCTCCTTGCCAAGGAGAGGGTCGCGGGTTCGAGTCCCGTCTCGCGCTTATGAAATCCCTTGAATTTCAAGGGATTTTTTTGTTGTGCAGATATATAATTTATGGCATAGTTAATCAAGACTCATTTCCGTTATTTGCTCGTATGTTAGAAAAATCAGAAACTCATCTATGAAATTTAATTCTTTTTCCCTTTCTCTTGTACTTTTAATATTTCCTTAAATTCACCACTTTTATACAGATAGAAATAAAACTTGATTTAATAGGGTTAGTATCAAAAAATAATACCTTTTATGAAACACAGAAAACAAATGAAAATATTCAGAAGTTTAACTTGAGTTTGGATTAATTAGCTGATATATTTTAAGTACAATAAGGAAAGGATGTGATTAGTATGTTTAAAAAATATAGCATTGTTGTTGAGGTGGCATTAGGATAAAGCCGATGGCATCTTAACCATTTTTTACCGCCTTAGGTTGTTATTCTTTTGCCTCCTTCAACTATGAAGATCAAAAAATAACAATAATAGGAGGTTCTGCAAATGCGGAATTTTATTTTAAAGGAAAAGTATAATACATTAATTCAAAGTTTAATTGATGATTTTAATAACAGTCATAGCTATAAATATATCATGGGACCAGATGCATTATGTCTTATTGAAATTTTATGTGAAAAAATAAATTTAAAACCTGGCATGCGTGTATTGGACATGGGTTGTGGAGCAGGCTTCACTTCAATTATATTGGCAAAAGAATTTGGTGTTACTGTATTTGCAAATGATTTATGGTCTTGTGCAACAGAGAACTATGAGCGATTTGTAAAAGCCGGAGTAGAAGATAGAGTATTCCCTTTTAGAGCGGAAGCACATAATCTTCCTTTTGCAAGTAACTTTTTCGATGCAGCTATCAGCATTGATGCTTATCATTACTTTGGTACAGATGAATGCTATTTATATGATCATTATGCTAAGCTAGTTAAACCAGGTGGACAGTTTGGCCTTGTCAATCCTGGTCTTTCAAAGGAGTTTACTAACGGTTTACCAGAAAAAATGAAACCTTTCTGGGAACCTAATATGTATGCTTGGCACAGCGCAGGGTGGTGGCAACAGCTCTGGGAAAAGACAGATTTGGTAGATGTTACTTGTGCGCAAGAAATTCCTGACGGCAAATCAATCTGGAGAATGACAGCTGATTATGATCTCCATGATGCGGATATAGAAAACTACCTTACATTAGTACTTATGACAGCAATAAAAAAGTAATGTTATATGGATGATTAAACTAATTAATGAAGCCGTAAATTCGAAAAAAGAATTTACGGCTTTTTGTGTCTATAGAGAGGATTACTAGAGAATAAGATTGTTAAGGATTAGAGATAGTCCGGAAAAGATAAGCATGATAATCACTATCTTCTTTACATGTTTTTCTTTAAACACTTTTGATAAAGCTATACCAATAAAGAGACCTAATAACATAAAAGGTTAATTGTATAAAAATTATTACGAATAGATAACATAAGTACGTTACACCATAAATGTGGGATATAATAATTAGAGTTAGTTCATACTAAAGTAGAAGATATTCTAGGAGAGTGAGAAAATGTATAAGAAAAGATTTTTAAGTGCAGTATTAGGAATGAGTTTATTAGTAACACAAGCCAGTGTAATGGCTCAGGCAGTAAGTGTTAATGAAGTAGAACAAGCAACTCAAATTGTTATGGATCAAAAAGAAGAAAAGGGTTTATATTTAGTTCAAAAGGGTGAAATAACAGAAATAGATACAACAAAACATGGTACACGTATTTTAGTAGGAGACTATAATAATGGTATCTTTTTTAATCTGCAACCTAAAGTACCTGTATTAGATGCTAATACATTAAGCTTTAAATCTCAAAAGGATTTAAAAGAAGGGATGGAAGTAACTGTTATATATCCTAAGAATTCACCAATGGCATTAAGTCAACCACCAATGTCTTCATCAGCTGTTTTAGTGATAATCAATTCACCTAAAAATTCGATAGAAGTAGGATACTTTGATGAAAATCTAGTAAATGAAGCGAATACCTTGAAACTTAATATTGGTGAAAATACAGTGATTAAGAATATAAAAGGTGAACGCCGCGTCTTTACTGCTGATGATATTAAAAATAAAAATGCTACTGTTATTTATGATGTAACTACACGTAGTATTCCAGCGCAAACGACACCACTTTTTGTAATGATTTTAGATAATGAAAAAGTAGCTAGTGGAGAGTTAATAAATGAGAATAGCGAAAGAGAAACGGAAGTAACAGCGGATTATAAAGTGCTGCGAGAGATTGCTACTGATTTAGAATATGAAATCAATTGGGATAATGAAAATAAGCAAGTTACTCTCACTAAAGGAGAATTAGAAGTAACCTTTAAAATAGGAGAATCAACGTGTTCTATTAATAATCAAGTAAAAATACTACAGCAAGTAAATAAATTACAAGCAGGTAGTATTTTGGTTTCTGAGGAGACAGCTCATTTATTAAAATGATTTGTATAAAAATATACAATATTTCGTAAATGATGATACTTTTTGTTTTAAACAGACATTGCCTATGGTAGAATAAATCTGTATATGAAGAAAATATGTTCATGTACAAAATTCTATGGGGGTGAAAAGATGTTTGAGAGAAGTTATTATGGAGGAGTAAGTAACGCAGGTGCTATAGGAGTATGTTTTTTAGTAGCTATTATTGGTGGTATACTTTTATACTTTCTATTTTTAACACCTAAAAACGACAAGAAGTTTACAGGTTTTATGGGATGGTTATATGATTTTTTGGCTTTTAAGAAACTCTTAGTGGAAGCCATATTAAAGGTTATTTATTTAATATCTGCATGTTTTATAACTTTATTAGGAATTGTTTCTTTGTTTGATTCATTTGTATTAGGCATTGCGATCATTGTTTTATGGAATATTATATTAAGAATTTCTTATGAGTTTTTATTAGTACTCATCATTATTTGCAAAAATACAAGTGAGATTAACAAAAAGCTTTCAGGGAAAGATACAAGCGAAGCTGATATGTTTGTAAGTCAAGTAGAAATCCCAAAATCAGTAGTGGAGCAGTTTACAGCTAAAACGTCACCAACTACAACAGCAGAACCAGAAGTGTTTTGTAAAAGCTGTGGTCAAAAAATGAAGATAGATTCTACTTTTTGTCCAAACTGTGGGCAAAAGAACGAATAAATAAAAAGAAGACATTCTAGGATGCCTTCTTTTTATTAGCCTAGATTTTTTCAAAAAAAAGTAAAATAATTGCTTGACATATGGTAATAAATTTTGTATTATTTATATAGTGATAAACAACATTTGCGGGTGTAGTTCAATGGTAGAACTTCAGCCTTCCAAGCTGACTACGTGGGTTCGATTCCCATCACCCGCTTACTTAAATAAGAGTTGCGAAATGAAAAATTTCGTAGCTCTTATTTTTTTGATTCTATTCATAAAAAAAGTAATTTACTTCTTGATATAAATTGTTATTAGATATAAGAAGTGATTATATTATCCCCATAAATAACCACATACTAACAAGAAAATAACAAGTTATACACAGAGTACATGCCTTTTATCCTCAAAATGTGGATAAAATTAATTTGAACTATTAAATAATTAATACTATAATTTTAATTAGCTCAATTTGTTTGGTCATATAAACATTATTATTAACTAGTTAAAATAATTTATATTTAAAAGAGGTGATAGGTATGAAACAGATTATATCTGTAGCAGTTGTAAATTTTAATGCTAGATGGGGAGAGAAAAGCATTAACTATGAAAGAATAGTAGGATATATAGAGGCTGCTAGTAGAAGGGGAGTAAATCTTATTGTTTTACCAGAATTATGTTTAACAGGTTATGATGATGAAAACCATGTGGCTAAAGAACAAAAGATGCAAGTTAGGTTAGCGGAAAATAAATATGGAGAAATGGTGAGTGAACTATTAGATTTAGCTAAAGTATATAATATGTATATCGTGCTGGGGATGCCTGAGAGAAATAAGAAGGATGATGCAACTATTCATAACTCGGCATTAGTACTTACACCAGAAAGTATGAGTTACACTTATAGAAAAATACATCTAGCTTTAGATGAACCTAATTGGGCTACGCCAGGGGAAGAGCCACTTCTAGTAGAAACACCTTGGGGACCTATAGGAATTGCTATTTGTTATGATCTATATGCTTTTCCAGAACTGATTCGTTATTATGCAGCTAAAGGAGCGAGACTGATTGTGAATAGTACTGCATATGCTAAAAGTAGAGGAGCAGCCAAAGGGAGAGCGACTTTAGAAAGTACGGTTTTAATGAATGGCGTATATGTAGCAACGGCTAATTTATGTGGCATAGATTTAGTGAATGATTTTTGGGGAGGCAGTAGCATCATAGGGCCTTCTAGAAAGATGCAAGAGGTTTATTATTACGCAGGTAAACCCTTTGATGCACCAGATGCAGGTGAGCAAGAAATGTATATAGCTACTATTGATCTAAGTTTAGCTGAAAGAGGGATCTTTAAAGAGAACTCTAGACTAGGACATTCGGATTTTAGGCCAGAACTTTATGCGAAATGGTATAAAGAGCTTGCAGGAGAAAAGTAGAAATGTGTCGGTGGCTTCACTAGGCTATTTGGGCGGAACTGAGAGAGTGTGACTATCCTGCGTGGTTCCGCTCCGTATTTTCATTAGGCACTAAGCTCACTTTTTTGGATGAACGCCCACAAACTCGGTTCCCTCGAACACGTGGGCTAAATACCATCCAAAACGTTCGCTAAGTGCCTAATGAAAATACTCCGAAGTCACCCCGCTAGGACAGCCACCTTCTCTCAGTTCTACCAACAATAACGCGTAAAGTCACTCTCCCAAAGCGTTTTCAAGAAAAAGAAAAGCTAATTCATTTTATTGATAGCAGTTAGAGACAACAAAAATAGCTCCCCAAGTAGTATCAATACTTGAAGAGCTATTTTTGTTCCAGACTCTTGAAATGAACTTTCGTGGCTAGCTAAATAGACCTTAAACAAGGCGCAAGATGGCTCCTCAGCACGTATGCGTTATAGCTTAGTGCCTACTATGACTAGTTATGAAAGTTAAACCAATGAGTGAGGAGCTCCTAAAAGTCTTGGCCGGTGCACCCTATGCTAGGAAGCTAAGACCTTAAGACTCTGATTTAAAACTTTATTTGGTAATGCTACGTATAAAAACATTTAGAACAACTTATAAGTGGCGCCTTCCTTGCAGCGCATCAGTGAACATTTTCCTTAAGTCCAGAGGTACCTATAACAATAGATTGAGACTTGGCTGACCCGGTCAGTTCCTCAGATTGAAGCTGTGGTAATTATGCCGTGGGAAGTTATTTATTTTGTTTCTACACTTATCTATATGTAGCCAAAAAGCCGAATCCCTAATAAAAAGTAACGAATTGTTATTATATCTTTTTTGCACTCCTCGTTTAAGGTCTTGAACGTTTGTAAGGTCAATAATGATTGTAAGAAATGAGAGGGGAGTCACGGAAGACAGCTCTCCCCTCTCATTTCTGCCTAGCAGCAATCCTTATAAACGATCAAGCAAATTTCTATTTGATTTTTAAATAAAATCTTTAAATAAGTTAGTTATATATAAATTATTAAGGGCTATCCTATGCTACTTAACCTATGATTAGTATGAAAGAGATACTTCTGGTTAAGTACTTAGGGTAGTCCTTTTTTTAATATTTATTAAGAAATCTTAATTTTTATAAGGGCAAACTAAATATAAAATTAATATTAATGTAAAGGATATTTTATTGTTAAATAATATGCTAGAGCGTATAATAAGCGTATATTATAGGATTCTGAGGTGGAATATGTCTATTATACTAATGGGGATTATTGGAGCTGTCCAATTAGTTTTATTAGGCCATTACTTTTTTTGTGGGCTTAAATATAAAAAGAGAGCCAAAGATAAAAAAGTTGTTGGTGAGGAATTGATAGAGCTAGTAAATGGAAAATAATAAAGGTATGGAAGACTTTTGTAAAAAGAAGAACTAAAGGAGTAAACATATGACAGAAAAATTAGTAGTACAGTTTGACCAGCTACCAGTTTATGATAGTCCGCTTGACTATTTAGCTTATTGCATGGGCTGTAATACCTATCATATGAATGATCAAAAGCCTTGCATTAAATGTGGGAAAGCTGATGTAAGTGTATCTCTTGAATGTATTGCTGAAAAAACAGTTAAAAGACATTTTTTAAATGGCATGGGTATTCTTGTGATGCTTTATGCCCTCATGTTTGTAGTAAGTATGAGCTGGACTGCAATTTTCTGGGGAACAGTTTATACAATAGTTTGTATAGTACTTTATGGGGGAATTTATTTACGTTATAAAGAAGCTTATTGTAAAAAGGAATTAGAAAAGCATGTCAGAGCCAATAGCCAGAGAATCAAATTAGACCTTGAAAAGCAATGGGAAGTGTGTAAAGAACAGATGAATAATGGAGATTACTTAGGTGCTTATGAAAAGCTAAGATGTTTAAGCCAATTAGTAGATAATGAAGAAATAAGAGTTTATAAGCTTATTTGCTTAAATCATTTTCATTTAAGAAAAGACTTACCATTAGAACTTAAAACCGTACTTTTGCCAGATTGTAATATGCTTCTTATTAGATATATTTATGAAGTAGCAAAATTAAAAAAAGAGCTTATTGATGAAGCGACCATTAATTACATACTACGTTATAGACAGCAAGTTTTAACGGAAGAAAAGGGCGAAGAAATAGTGGCTAGTGTGCTTGGGGGAGCACTTCGCTCTAAGTTTTTATTAAATAAATATGCTTTAGCATTAAAAGAGTATTTACCTTACCTACCAAAAGAAAGATTATTAAGATTAAGAAAGATTCAAGATGGGATCTCTGATGAGGCCCTTAGAGAAGAAATCATTAGTCAGATAGCGACATTGGTGGGGGAGAAATGAGATGAATAAAAGAAATAGATATAAAAGAGGAAAGCTAGTTCAAGGGTTTATTCTCCTATTATTTGCAGTAATATTAGTGGTAGTCGTTTTTAAAGCAAGGCATATCATAGGGAAAATGGGCTTTGTAAATGATGGGATAGAGCATTATAAAAAGCAGCAGTGGATAGAAGCTGAAGAAAGTTTACAGCGTGCAAAAGGTTATAGATGGTTTCATTACAAGGAAGAAGAAGCTACTAGTACACTTACAGCATTAAGCTGGATCACGGAGTATAAAGATTACATAGCTGATTTATATGGAAAAGTAACAGAAAGTAGTGAGGGCAAAGATTTAGATGCCTTTGAGGATTATGTTAGTGAATATGAAGTATCGGGATTCTTAAATCTAACAGATTCACAAAGACAGTATCTTTTAGAAAAATATCCGATTGATCAAGCTATTTTCACTGGATGGACACATTTTAAAGCTAGTATTGTAAATGAGTTAGAAAATCCTATGCAAGGCAAGTATAATTGGTCCAAGGAAAAAATATTTTTAGTACCAGCCCAGTATTTTTCACAAGATAAGGAAGATGCCATCTTAGCGCTCTTTAAAAAGTGTGATCAGGAACTTTATGACAGATATGCAGTGGCTACAGGCATTCAAACTTTTAGAGATTTAATAGACAAACTAAGTGACATTTATGTGACTAATAGAGCGTATGATTTTGAGACAGAGTGGTTAACACCTCAAGTTAAAAGATTCATGTATGAGACATTAATACAAAAATCAAAAGAAGAGACTAAGACTTTTGAACAGTACATAAGTGCTTATAGAAGTGGAGCAGACCCAGCCTATAAGGATGAGGCTATAGAGAAGATTGTAGAAGATTTTATGGTGGAAAAAGAAAAGGAAATAGAAAAATTTTTAAAAGCCAAGGAATATGATACACTCATCACACTTTATAAGGAATTGAAGTATTTTAAAGACTATACAAAGGAAATAGAAGTGGCCGAGAAGATGCAAAAGTATGAGCATCCGGAAATGCTGCTTCAGCAGCCTATAGAGCAGTATGACTTTATTCAAACGGGAACAAATAGTTTTGATGCGAATCAGTATCTTATAGCTATGAACAAAAATACTAATAAGTTAGAATTAATACTTTTCATAGGCGAATATCAAGATTATGAAGTTAATACCCATGAGTTTAACTTAAATGATTTAGGTATTACTCCAGATGAGGTAAAGCAGATTGATGTAGGGGATTATTTAGTTGGACTCAGAGTAGCAGGAACCAATAAAGCGATTAGATTGCCAATATTACGTTTTACCAATAATAGATTAGAATATCTAACAGAATTTGAAGGCGATCAGATAGAGTTAATAGATGGCCTTAAACATTTGAAAATAACAAATCCAAGTAATGAGGCGATTCCTTATACCTATGATTATATATTAGGAGAAGAGGGCTATGAGAAACAAGAAATAGCAACCACACCTATTAATTTATCAGATACTAATTTAGCAAATTATGAGGGCAAACTAGTTAAGTTTAGTTGTTATGTGTCAGAGGATTCAAATGATGGTATAGTAAATGCATACTATTATGTAGGTAATACTTTCTATTCTGATTCAATGGCTTATATTTATAGAGAAGATGGTGTGGCCATTAACAAAGGTTCTTATACGGTTATTGGTGAAATTGTAAGTATGGAGCCATTCTATAATACTGATCTTCAGCTAGAGGTATTAAGGCCTAAAATTAGAGTATTAGAAATGCAAAAAGAGTAAGAGGAGGCGGGCAAGTGAGAAAATATATCAATAGAATTTTTATAATAGGGTTTGCCATTATGCTCCTTCTATTTCCAAGCATGTTAATGGCAGCTACTAGTGATTCACAGTTAGATGCTGTTCTAGTGATAGATGCTAGTGGGTCTATGAAGGAAACAGACCCTAATAAATTAGGATTAGAGGGTGTTAAGCTCTTTGTAGATATGTTGGGGTTTACTGATAATCAGGTGGGTGTAGTAACCTATGGTTCTGATGTGTCTCAGACCTACCCTATGAGTTTGGTTAAGAACCAAAGCGACAAGGAAAATATTAAAAACTTCGTAGATGGTATCACCAGAGATTTAGAGTATACAGATATTACATCAGGTCTAAAAGAAGCAGTGAAGATGCTAAATCAAAGGAATGCTTCTGGAAATAGTCCCTTGATTGTTGTTTTTACAGATGGTAATAATGCAATTGGTGGAGTGGCTAACCGCACCCCAGCAGATATTGATAAAGACTTAGCTGCTATTATAAACCAGGCTCAGTCAGAAGGTTATCCGATTTATACAATTGGTTTAAATGACAATGGTAAATTGAATGAAGCTTACTTAGAAAAAATTTCAGTAGATACAAAGGCAAAGGCATTTGCAACTAAAGACCCAGCAGAACTACCAGATATCCTAACTGAAATTTTTGCGGCACATTCTAATTTAAAAGTACAATCTTTAGGACCTATTACGGGAACAGGTAATTTTGAAGAAGTGGTTGTTAATATTCCCAATGGCAATGTATTAGAAGCTAACTTATCAGCAACTTCAAAAAGTCCGGTAGAATTTAAGTTAGTGGACCCAAATGGAAATGAGCAAACGATTCCATCACAAAATATCACTTTACATACTTCTAATAGCTATAGTCTTTTAAAACTAGCAAGGCCTATGCAGGGAGATTGGAAACTGTATGTCAAAGGGGTTGCGGGTGATCAAATTAATATTGACTTAGTATACAACTACGATATAGAAGTAACGATGAAGCCCTTAAGTCAAAGTAACTATGGGGTAGGTGATAAGCTGAGTGTGGAAGCTTATCTCAGTTTACAGGGGAATGCTGTAAATGATCCTAATTTATATAATAGTGCTAAAGGCTACTTGGTTTTAACAGAGAATCAAACAGGCATAGAAACTAGAATTAATATGCAACTACAAGGACAAAGCTTTGCAGGTGAATATACTTTAAAAGATAAGGGCGATTATACAGTTAAGGTGATTGTAGAAGATACAAGCTACGTAAGAGAAAGTACTGAAACTCAGATTCAAGTAGGTGCAGTAGCTACAACTAGTCCAGCAGCAACACCCAATCTAAATAACACGGAAGATACAAAAGAAGAAAGTAATCCACTATGGCTTTATATAGGTCTTGGTATTTTAGGCGTGGTTTTACTAATTGTTATCGCTCCTGCTTTAAAAGCTTATAAAGTGGCGAAAACACCTTTAGTTGGTCAAGTCGTACTAGAACTCAAGGATAATACCACAGGAAAGCTTACACCACCACAGTACAAAAAGCTAAGTTTATTCCAAGGTAAAGTAAGTTTACATGCTTTATTACAATTTGCACCAGAGTTTAAAGAAACAGAGAAGGTTATTTTAAAGGCAGCACCAGGTGATAAGGTGATTTTGTATAATAACTCAGCTTATGCTATTGAAAAAAGTGGTAGAGTGGTGAAAGCAAATGAAGGGCTTGAACTTAAAAAGGGTGACAGATTAAGTATTAATATTGCAGACAGTGGTCAGACCGTACAAATAGAGTATTTATTATAATAGAAGGACAAAGGGAGGAAGAAAATGAAGCCAATTATTAGAGATCATATCGAACAGTTAGACATCCAAAAGGGTGGAGGTATTGTAAGTAAGAAGATTAGGGTAGATACGATTGACAATCCTATGCTTGTTATTGGTTTAGGTGGTACAGGTATCGATGCTTTGCTAAGACTTAAATATCAAATTAACAGACGTTTTAACTTGCCAGTAGATCCACTTACTAAGAAGAGAAAAGATAAGCCAGAAAATGTAGATTTCTTAGCTTTTGAAACCAATGAACAAGATAAAAATAAAAAGTATAAGGGGATTGGGCTAGATCCACTTAATGAACTTGTACTTCTCTCAGAAGCAGGGATAGGTTCTATGCTTCAAAATAGAAGTAGATTACATCCAAGTGTGTCATCTTGGCTTTCATCTGAGCTTCATATTGCAGATGGGATTAATGGAGCTTCTGGGGTAAGGCAAGGTGGTAGATTATTACTTTTCACTAAGATTAATCAAGTTGTAGACGCCATTCAAAAGAAGATTAAAGAGCTACAAAAAGGAACTGATAAAAAGATCTATATCTTTTTATTAACAGGTTTATCAGGTGGAACAGGTAGTGGTTGTTTCTTAGATATTGCTTATATCACTAGAGCAATATTAGATATTGAAGCAGGTGGTAGTGGTATTGATCGTTCTGACATTATGGGGTATTTATTTACACCAGATGTGAACCTTGCTAATCCATCTCTTAGTATACATACTCAGGAATATATTAAAAAGAATGGTTATGCAGCTCTTAAGGAGCTAGATTATTGGATGAACATTGAAGAACGTGGTGAACACTTTATCCAAGACTATGGCACAAGATTAAGTGTTAACTGTCAGGTAGCACCTTTTGATCTTTGCCACCTTATTTCTGCTACTGATACAGAGGGTAAGACCATTCACAATGCTTATGATTACTGCATGAATGTAACAGCAGAGAACATCACTAACTTTATGGCTAGTGAAGATAAACAGTCAGGAGAAGAATTTGCTATCCATGACTATATTAGCAATATTGAAACGAATATTAAGCAAATGCGTGAAGCCGTACTACCAGCTAACTATAAATACAATATCATAGGTGCCTCAGCTTCCATTTTACCAATTGAAGAAATGACAACTTATATGGCCTTTAAAGTGTTTAAACGTATTGAAGGTATGTTTGATGCTGTACCTACAGAAGAAGAGGTTATGGCACTGGCTAGACGTTTAGGGTTAGACATCGATAGTGTGAGTAAACGTTTTGAAGATAGCGTACCAGAACCACTGCCAGGCTTTGAAACAAGGGAGGCATATGCATATAACAACGTCGTAAAAACACAAGCTATTAATATGGATGCAGAGTTAGAAAAGAACTACCTCTTGAAAGCAAGAGAAGAATATAACAAAGCAGCTAATCAGCTTCCTAATGAGTTAAAGGAAACTATTTCCAGGGAAATAAGACGTCTTTTCACAAGTCCAGAGCATGGCCCAGTGTATGCTTCAAATATGATTGTGAATAGAGAAGGTTTCTCTTTAGTTAAAACCATCGAGGCTTATATTGTTTCACTTAAAGAACAGCTTGCTAACTTGCCTAAGCAAATACAATATCAAGTAGATACTTGTATTGAAAAAATGCAAGAAGCCAAATCAGCGTTTATCTCTAAAGAAAAGAAAAAGAATGAATACATTAGCAGCAAAATTTCAGAATATATTTTAAGAGCTGACACAGAGAAATATACAAAGATGATTGCAGCTTATGAAGATTTAAGATTACTTCTTATTGATCAAAATAATAAAATGTATGCTGTATTTAAGGAAATCTTAGGTACCCTTAGAAATATCTTTGAAAAGGATGGAGAAATCCTTGTAAATGCAGATGAGTCTGTAGATGAAAGAGGAAATGTAACTTATCACTGGAACGTAGTAAGTGTAAGAGATATTTCAAAACATATTGATAAAGTTATCGATGGGTATGATCCACAGCTTTTAGTTTCTGAGTTTACAAGTATGCTTTTAGAAGAAGCAGATAGCTGGATTAATGAAGCTGAGATTGATATTATCACAAGTATTTCTGACTTTATTACAGATAAGTTCTCAGATCTTATTTCTAAAACCATGGAAGAATTCTTAGTCATGAAATATGGAGAGGAACAATCTTTAACAGATTTAGTAGAAAAACAAATTGCTTCCAAATTAGCAAGAGATGCAGTGCCATTATTCTACTTAACCAATAGTTCAGAATTTAATTTCCCATACTATGCTATGGTTTCTGTACCAACCAATACACCAAGTATTTATAAGGGACTTAAGAACTTCCAAGAAAAGTATCCTAATTCTGCAGCTAAGTTCTCACTTAGACAAAGCAAGCTTACCAATCGTATTTTCTGGGTAACTACTAGAAATGGTATACCTCTTTATGCTTATGGACCACTTAAGAGCTATGAAAAACTCTATGAGGAAACCATTGCTACTAAAGAAGGTGTAGGCCGCCATTTGGTTATGACAGAGAAGGAAAACTGGATGAATCTACCTTCTCCTATTCCAGTAGAAGCTTGGGGAGATACTTATAAAAATAATCGTATTGAGGATAAAGCAGGTACTTTAAAAACACGTTTTGCAGCAGCTCTTAAATATCATGTGGTAACTAAAAAAGAAGAAACCGGTCTTGCTAATCAATATGTTTTAAACTGCGTAACTGATTTTGATTTAGAAAAGCAAGCAGAAGCTTATGGTATAGACTTTGAAAAACCAAACTTTACAAGTATCAAAAAAGCTTTAACAGACTTTGAAGAGCAAGTAAAAGAAGGCTTAAAAGGTAATAAGGTAGAATATCCTATTATGAATAGCTATTCAGAAGAAATGGCATTTTCAGGTATTCTTCGTTATCCAAAACAACAGGAACTTTTAAAAGCAGAGCTTAAAAAGTATGAAGCAGTAGAAGCTTATATCGAAAAACTAAGGGGTGCTATTGCCCTAGCTGAAGAAGAAGCTAAAGCAACAGAGAACTTTGTAAAGGCGATTTATACTAAGACTATTTATAAAAAAGGAGCACTTTATATTTATGATAAAGATGCAGAAGAAGAACTTTGGGACCCACTTCTAAATGTGATGGATGTTAATAAATATCCTGAGTATGAACTTTTCAAACGCTTTACAGCTATGGAAGGCAAACAGAAGGAAGTGATGCTTAGAAAAGCAGAAAGACGTGTAAAAGCTTTAACTCAAAGCGAAGATATTAGTGAACTTATGGCAAGCTTAGAACAGATTCTTGAAGTTTATGGAGAAAGAAGAGAAGAAATAGAAGATGAAGTTCATGAGATTGTAGATGGCAGGGAGATTTATGATTTCTACCGTGATATACTAAGTTATACAAAAGAACTGAAAAAGAAATTAAGTTAGTTTAATAAAAATCAAAAAGGGGGGACCTTAGCGTGAAAGAGGAAATTCTAGAAAGAGCATATCATTATGCCTTAGGGGATGATGAATGTGTTTTGAGGAGTAATGAAATTCGGGCGAAGTCCCCTATTTTATTTGTGGTTTTAGGAGATAAGGTTAAAGAGAGTATAAAAAGCATGAAGACTGAGTTTAGCCAAAATGTCATGAATGCAGAAGGCATCATGTATTTATATATTGGACTAGAACAAGGAATAGAAGATGGGCAGACTTCGTCTCTTGTATTACCACTAGGTAAAGGAGAGGAAAAGTCGTCTAGAGGCACTTTAAGTAGCCAATTATTTGAAGAGGAAAATGCGTTAAAGATTTTAAATGAGCAAATAACCAAGGTAAGAGAAGCTATTTTAGAAAAGGGAAAGATGTTTCACTATTGGGAGCAGATTCAGGTCAGTGTGATTACAGATGCCAGTGAAGAGATGAATAGTTTATTGCCGGATATTGTTGTGCTCCTAAAGAAAAAATTAGAACAAGACTTTAAACAAGTGACAGTGGACTTATTTACAGTATTAGAGGAGACCATTTATACACCATTAGAGCAAGCTATAAGTATGAGTTTCTTTAAGGAAATTGAGACTTACCAAGCTAGAGATTATTGTTATGAGAAGCCATTAGAACTTTTAGAGGATGGCTTAAAATTAAATACAGTTTATAATCAACCTTTATTTAATTTAACTTTCATTTTATCTGATAAAAAAGAAAATGGGCAAAAAATAGAGCACGCTAAAGAAAAGCATTATGAAACCATAGCAGCTTTTAATTTGTTAAAGAATAGAGAACAAAAGGAAATCGAATTAGCTGAAGCTAGAGAGCAGTATAATAATAGTGTATTTATGACAAATATCATGAGTGGAGGCGAACATCGTTTTGCTAGTGCAAGACTTGCAAAGGTGAAAAAGCCTCGGGTGGGTATTTATTTAGCTACAGCTTATCATCTCTTTAATGCCTATAAAGAAGAATTGAGCTATCATGGCATTCAGGAAAGCAAGGCTTTATTAGAAGCTGTAGGCTTAAATGAAATGAGGCTAAGTAGTTTGATAGATGATATTATACCGCCAAAAGAAAACCTGGGTGAGATTTATAGTGTTATTTCTCAGTCTATAGGCTTTAGAGAATTAAAGGGTTTAAGTTTTCAAGATGCTGAAAAGCAGCTTTATAAAAAAAGTCTAGAGGATTTTTTCAGTGCCAACTTTACTAAGAGTAGTGAAAGAAAGTTAGCAGAGAAAGTGAGTAAGGAGAAAATAAAAAAGCAAATCTATGCTGAGGTCATCAATCATCCAGATTATGGTCCTTATGCATTAGAAGAACTCTTTAAGATAGAACAAACGAGGGCTATAGATAAGCTAAGAGAACAATATGGCTATGAAATAAAACAGCTAGAAGTAACCCTTGAAGAAAAAGAAAATAAATCAGTTGGAGAAGTGATAGGAAGTAAGTTTGGTTTATTTGATAAGAAATATTTAAGGGATGTAAAAGGGTATTTAGTAAGTGAGGTTTATAGCTTGAAGTATGAAAGGTTAGAGAAGAAATTAAAGCTTAAGGCTATGGAGACTATAAAAGACATTCTGGAGGAAATTTATAACGAAATCAAAATAGAGCTTAAGAAATTAGAAGAAGTAGGTAGCTTGCTGAAGATGCTAATGGAGGAAGCCAATAAATTTGAAGAGGCTTACCTTGTACAGAATGTTAATGAGTATTATGAAAAGTTAGTACATAACAAGTTAGAACAATTAAAGAAAGCTAGAGGTGAACATTTCCTACTTGAAGAAAAATATATGGGAGATATCACCAGCGTTCTAAGTCAGAGCAGAGAGCAGTTTTTAGAAAAGCTCTTTATATTGCAAGAAAAATATATTTTACAAGATGAAAAGCTCTTTAGACTATCTTTTGAAGAAGAACTTTTAGCAAGGGCCAATATGTTAGTCAGCTATGAGGAAAAAGATGTAGCAGCTAAAAGTGAGCTTTATCACATGCTCTATTTAAGTTTAGAAGAGAATTCTAAGCCTTGTGTTTACTTAGATTCAGCGGCAACCACTCATCGTTATGAGGAAAAGTACTTCCTTGGTGATCGCAAGAGTGAGTTTATGATATATGCCTATGAAAAGGATAAAACCTCTAGAAGTTATAAGTTAGCCTATATTAATGATCAAAGAAAAAGTAGCTTAGAAAAACTTCAGCTTATGGGGGGCTTTAAGGCTTCAGACCTAATTTTCACTAGAACAGCTCAGCGCTACTATGATGCATATATAAAAGAAGGTTATTTATTTTCAAGTAACCAGGAAATAAGTAAAAAGGGGGATTAAGGAATGGGAAGTAAGAGATTTAGTATAACAGCTGTAGTACTTAGTGTAATAGGGGGCCTCTTAGCTTTTTTGGTAGGCGAACTGTTACTTCATTTTGGGGAGGAATGGCCAGCTTATTTAAGGATGGGGCTTTATTTTGGTGTGGGTACTATGTTTGTAGCAGCTTTGCTATTGACCTCACAATGGCTATCACCACAACTAATCGGTTATAGATGGAAACAGCAGTATTTTAAGACCTCTTTAAAACTATTTATCCCTGTTACCTTATTAATGCTAGGCCTAAGTGGTGGCTTATTTCAATTCCTATATGGTATGAATGTGAATAAGGAAAAAGCTTTTAAAGATATTGTTATTGCTATAGATACCTCTGGTAGTATGGAGCAATCAGACCCTAATGGTGAACGTTTTAAAGCAACTAGTAGTTTGATTGACAATTTAGAAGGCAATAGAAGAATTGCCTTTATGACCTTTGACGATAGTCCGATTCTTCAATTTAATTTTATGGAAGCTACTACGAAGGAACAAAAAGAAGTTGTAAAAGCTAAGATAGCTAGCTATCAGCAGAATGACGATGGACAGACTGGTGTAAGAGATATGATCAATGAAGCTTATGAGTTAATTCAAAATAACTCAAAAAATCATAGTGGTAGTTTGATTATGATTTCGGATGGAGCACCTTCAGATGATTCAGCTTCCAATATCCCTGGCTTAGTAAGTAACTATGTCCAAAATAATATCCCTATTTATACCATAGGTATGATGTATGGCGATAATTCTGCTGAGCAGTATTTAATAGATATAGCTAATCTTACAGGTGGGCAGCATTATAGTACTTCTGATACGACTATGATAGCAGGTGCTTTTGGACAAATTCGTTATGACGAGGGCAAAAGAGAACTTATGACTGAGCGTTCTGATGAAAAAGCAGAGGTAACGCTTTATATGGTTCTTAGAGTAGGCTTTTTAACTATTTTAGCCTTTCTAATGGCTTTAGCTTTAGGGATTATGTTTGACAATCGTTTCTTGGCTAAAGGCTTGATGATAGGTGGCACTTTAGGAGGTTTAATTGGTGGTATTGTAGTAGAAATGCTATTTAAACAAGGAACAACACCTTACATGGTAAGATTAGGCTATTGGCTTATGTTTGGGCTTTGCCTCGCAACTTTTACAGGCCTTATAACTTTTAAAGATAGTTATCACGGAACAAGGGAGGTTTAAGCTAAAAGATGGAAGTAAAAATGAGTGATAATACGCTCCTTAGGCTCACGGGGCTCAAAGCTGAGGTAAAAGAAGATGAAGTATATCTTAGCTTTAAATGGCCTAGGGAATTGGAGCAAGTTTATATTTACCGTAGAAATCTATTAGAGAAGGAAGATTTTAATAGGGATAAGCCCTATAGAAAATATACTCAAAGTGAATATGTGCGTTTTGGAGGGGTTATAGATTCGCATCCAGGGATGGGACTTATTGAATATGAAGTATGTCCATATGTACAAACACCAGAAGAAACTTATTTGATAAGTAGCGAAGAAGGCAATAATAGAGTACAGGTCATGACTAGAAAAATAGCCATTAGATACATTTTAAAAGAAAGAAAAAAGCTTTTTAGTAATAGTAAGATGGTTCAAATGCAAGTGTTTTGTGAAGTGGATTTACCTAGGGAAGCGCTTTGTTATGTCAAGAAAAAAGGAAGTATTCCTGTTAATAATGAGGACGGTATGCAATTTCAATTTATCTCGGATTTTGTAGCTGGTGATAATCTGCTACCAGAAATAGAAGTTGCTAAGGATGAGTACGTTAGAATTTACTTATCAGATGAAGTAGAGCATAAAGAAGTGTATGGTATTTATAAAGAGTAGAAAAGTATATATATTAAACATTGTTGAGGAAATGAGAGAGGGGACCATCCTCAGGTACTCCGCTCAATATTTTCGCCGTCACTAAGTTCATTTATTTGGATGAACGCCCACAAACTCGGCTATGCCTCAAACACGTGGGCTAAAAACCATCCAAAACACTCACTAAGTGACGGCTGAAAATACTTCGAAGTCGTCCCTTGAGGACAGCCCCCTCTCTCATTTCTAACAGCAATCATGTGTTAAATATAACTTTAATATAACTTAAAGATAAAAAAGGTGTGTAATTAAATATTGAAAGGAGTGAAGAAATGGGTTTGTTTAAAAGTTTATTTGGCGGGAGGAAAGAAGAAGCACCTGTGCAAAAGAAATTTCCTATTGTATGCCCGCATTGTTTTAATAAATTTAGTCCAGATACAGTCGTCTTTAGAGCAGCTCATTCAAAGGAAGAAGATGAAGAGTATTGTCTTCAAGAAGATGCTAAGCTGAATGAATACTTAGAGCGCTTTGGCTTAGAGGGAAGTGAGGAACTAGAAGCTGTTCTTAATCCTTATTTGGTACCAGCAGAAAATAGGCATTATGTAGATGATGTACTCATTAGCATGAAAGACAAATATAACGTAGAAACAAAGAAGAGATTATGTCCTTATTGTCACAATGATTTGCCTTATTCAGCAGGGCGTGCTCCAAGTAATATCATTGCTATTATCGGAGCCTCTCAAGTAGGGAAGTCTGTTTATATGGCCTCGCTTATTAATACTTTAGAAAACGTTACAGCGCATAACTTTGAAGCAGCTTGTTTACCAATCAATAGTGATACAAGTAGACGTTTTCGTAGTCAATATTTAGATCCTTTATTCTTGCAAAATAGTTTAATAGAATCTACCCAAAAGGAAAGAAAACAAGAACCCTTTATTTTTCAATTTAAGTTCAAGGATCCTTCTAAAGCACCGTTAAGCTTGGTATTCTTTGATGTAGCAGGAGAAGGAATGGTAGAAGAGGAATATTTAGATCTTTATGCTAATCATATTAGAAATGCAGAGGGGATTTTGTTCTTAGTGGATCCATTACAGCTCTCTACTATCAGACGTAAGTTAATACTTAATCAAGATGACAATGGAGGAGATTTTACTTCTCAATATCAAGAATCTAGAGATGTAGTTGTAACCCTTGCTGAACATTTTATTGGAAGCCAGGAAGATGGGAAAACTAGTATACCAACAGCTGTTGTGATTACTAAAAGTGATATGCTTACTTCTTTAGCAGAAGAAGAAGGGGAATATATTAAACCTAATAGTAATGTATTTGAAAATTATATCCACAAGGGTTATTTTAACTTAAATGAATATGAAAATATTAATGGCGAAGTACAACGTTTCTTAGAAAAAGTAGATCTTGCTTTTAAAGACGCCGTAGAAGTACATTTTAAAAATGTCTCTTATTTCGCAGTGTCTTCACTAGGACAAAATCCAGTAGAAGGAAAATTAGAAAAGGTGATTCAACCTATGCGTATTGATGAGCCATTTTTATGGCTATTATATAAATTAGGTTATATAAGTAGCAATGAAGGGGTGAAATAAATGATTGAGCAACAATATTATACAAGGGAACGTGGTGGTCTGTTCTCAAAAACAGATGGTTATGATACCATTGCCAAGTCTCCTAAGCTCAAGCTAGAATTTATTAAAAAATATCTTCATCCATTATGTAGCTATGATAGCCCTAGCGAACTACAAAAAAGTGGGGAGGAAGATGAGACTAAATATCCCCCCAATCTTGTGATTATGCCAGTAGCTTCAGGTGAACTCATTATCGGACAAGCGGTCTATAAAAGTAAAGACTTTACAGGTCTTCGTTCTACATTCTTCATGCATAATTATGTGCTATCAGCCAATGAAAAACACCGTTATGTAAAAGAACCAGAAAAGTTATTTGGTATTACCCAGTTTCAAACAGCTTATGATATAGGCTTAGGATCAGAGCTTCCAACTTTAGCAGCTATTCCTTATGAAGGAAATTCAGTATTATTTAAGGATAGAGCACGCCTCTTAAGTGAGCTAAAAATGGATGAAATACTTTTTGAAAAGCTTTTAGCTGCCATTTTTACTGCAGCGAGCTCAAAGAAAAAGGTCTTTATTGTTTTAGATGTTCCTATTTCTGAACTGGGGACTTATGCCAAGGCTTTACTTTATCATGTGTACCTTAGTTTGCCTTGGAGCGTAACAGAGGAATTAGGTGTAAGCACCTATTCACGTAGCAGCGAAGCTAAAAAGAATATTCATATTACCTTTTTAGAGAAGGATGTACTTCGTTATGATGGAAAAGTAACAAAGGAATTTGTATTAGATTTCGTGAGTCAAAAGTTCTTAAACTTAGATGAGACCACTCATTTAGATCCTTATTTTAAAGTGGCAGCTATGTTTAGGTCGATAAAGCCATTATGGGAAAAATTTAATAGCTATGGTGAGCAGCTCTTAAATGCCATGAAGGACAAGGGAGAGAAGACCCTTAGCTTTTATAACCGTACGGCTACTTTATTTGTTATCTATGCGTATTTGTCTAATCATAAGCCTTATGTATTAGAGGAAGGTAGAGAAAGACAAGGATTTTTAACAGAAGCACTAAGTTATTTAAACCTACCTATTGGAGATGAGTTTAAGAGAGAACTCATAGAGGTGATTGGATATGCAATCAGTAGCTTAGAAGCTAGTTTAAGAGGTGGAGTGCTTCTAAGTCAGGAAGAAATAGTAGCTATGCTGAAATTTAAACTTAAGGTTAATCAAGGCAGTAAAACTAACTTTGAAGATATGCTACGTATTTTATTAGAAGCCATAGAAGTAGCTAGAAGAGAAAATAATGGAGCTTATATAAAAGAAATCTTTGCTAAAGCAAGCAAGGAAACAGCGCTTTATCAAAGTTTATTTGGAAAATTATATAGTAGAGAAGAATTAAAAGAACAAGTGGCTTATACCTATATAAAAGAAGCATTTGAGGGTATTAATAACCTAGATGCTTTTATTACTCAGGTAAAACAATTTGAGCCTATAGAAAGTATTTTGTTTACTGATGTTTATTACTCTAATTTAGTGAAAACGAGATTTATGGACTGCTTAAGGGCAGCTAGCAATAAAGTCAAGCTATTAGAAAAAGTCCAGCAGTGGTGTGAAAAGCATCAAGGGCGTTTATATGAAGAACTTGTTGTTTTAGCAGAAGAACATTTCTTAAAGCATATACGTTTAGAAGCAATAGAGTCTGAAGTAGCTTTATGTCATATTACATTTAAACATATTTATGATGATGAAAATTATGAAGCTATTAAAGACTATCAAAAGCTGAAGACAAGTCTCGAGGCAATGAGTCCGAAGCATATCAAAGTAAATAAAGCTGTACAAAAACAAATTCAACACTTTTATAAACAAACTGTAAAAAAAGAAGATTTTTATATGTTAGTGTATGCATTTCTTGAGCCAAACAAAGAGGCTTATAGTGAGGAAATGTGGCGTTTAAATTTAACCAAAGTTCTGGAATATTTGTATCCTATTAGCCCTGCTATCATGCTAGATTTTATTATTTGGAGTAAGGGACAAGAAATTTATATGAATAAGACCAGCTTTGATACAACAGTGATTCGTTTCTTTACTAAACTTAAAGAAAAAGAGGGTAAGTGGCCTAAAGAACTAGCTAAACAAAAGTTAGAAGGTCAATTAAAAACAAAGACTTTATATGCTAAGCTGAATAAAGCAATGCAACCAGCCATTATAAAGCTACTTAGTCAATATGGGAAGACAATAGCTATAACCGGCATGATTCTAATAGGTTGTGCAGGGGTAGGCATAGGAGGTTACTTTGCTTATAATTATTACCTAGCGCCACCACCTATTATAGATACAACAGCAGCAGAATTAGAGCAAAGTATTAAACTACCAGTAAATGAGCTGGGATTACCCGAAGACCAAGTGAAAGCTCAGCTTAAGCTTTTAGAAGAAAATAATAAAAAGCAAAACGAAACTGATGAAACTAATAAAGACAAGCAAGGTGAGGCAGATGTAAAAGAAGAAAAAACTCAGCCATCAGTAAATGATAAGGAACAAGTAAAGACCCCAGCAGAAACTAAGACTAAGTCTGAAACACCAGATACATCGCAAAATGACAATAAGAAGCAAGAAAATACTTCATCTCATACAGGAAACTAAATAAGTTGAAAAGTGATTGGAAAAATATATAATATTTAAACTATGGTAAAAGACAAGTTTTTATAAAAAAAAGACTAGACGAACCCGATACTTTCTGTTATTATAATCAAGTATCAGGTTTGCGGGCGTGGCGGAATTGGCAGACGCACTAGACTTAGGATCTAGCGCCGCGAGGTGTAAGGGTTCGACTCCCTTCGCCCGCATAATAAAAAGACGTATTCATTTTAAATGAATACGTCTTTTTTTGTTTGAATAAAATAGTTTTTTATTAGATGAAGTGAGAAGATATTCTTCTCACTTCATCTGTGTTTTATTAAAATTTATTAATTTTACGATATTGCAAAGGAGAAACACCAAGAAGTTGTTTAAAGACTCGCCCAAAGTGAGTAGAGTTGCTATAACCCACTGCTATGGCAATTTCTAGTATACTTAAATTAGTTTTTTGAAGAAGCTCTTCACTAGCACGTATACGAACAGTATTAACGTATTGAGTGAAATGGAATCCTGTTACTTCATTAAAGGTTCTAGAGAGATAGTAACTATTCATATAAAACAGATTAGCTATTTTATCTAAAGATAGGTCTTCTTTATAATGAATGTTAATATAGCTAGTGATTTCAGATATTTTTTTGTGTAGGCTACTTGGAAATTCTAAGTAGCTATTTTTAATTTCAGGAGAAAACCTACCTAGAAAAATAAGAAGCTCTAATAAGTAAACCTTTGTACAAGAAGTATAGCCCTCTGAGCGTTGGGTATCTTCTTCTAGCATACAGTAAAGTAACTTTTCTATAAAAAGTTGTTCTTTAGGACCTAGATTAAACACAGGAGTGGTTTTTTCAAAGCATTGAAATAAATCAAAGTCGTCAACAGCTTCTTTAAATGTTTTTAGATAGCTAGGATCGAAGTAAATTAAAATACGCTCATGAGTATTGCCTCCAGCTTGCAGTGTTTTATGTAGTTCATAACTATTAATAAGAGCAATATCACCTTTTTTGAGATAATAAGAACGGTCTTTAATGAAATAATAACGTTCACCTGAGAGTTGGTAATAAATTTCATAATAGCTATGATAGTGATTAGATGGCATATTAAGTGCTGTTTCGCGCTTAACATATTCAATGATATAGCCGCTTTGCTTGATAGGATCTTGTTTGTCACTCATCGAAGATGCACCTCCTTGTTAAGTATATAATATATAATTTTAAATAGGAACAAAAAAAGACTAATTTAAAGAAAAAGAACAATAAATACAGAGAAATATAAAAATAATAAAGGTACAATAAAGATATATGATAGGGGAAAGGAGCCTAAAAAAGATGAAGTACATTGAAGATAGAGTCGAAGATATACAAATCACCTATATTGGTGGGGGGTCTAGAGGTTGGGCATGGCAACTGATGAGTGATTTGGCAAGAGAGCCACAATTAGCGGGGACAGTAACGCTTTATGATATTGATTATGAAGCAGCATTGCAGAATGAAAAAATAGGTAATCGCCTAAAAGATAGAGAAGATGTCAAAGGTAAGTGGCAATATAGGGCAGATAAAAGCTTGGAGAGTGCTTTAAAGGGAGCGGATTTTGTTGTGATTTCCATTTTGCCAGGTACTTTTGATGAGATGGCTTCCGATGTACACGCACCAGAAAAATATGGGATTTATCAATCTGTTGGGGATACAGTTGGCCCAGGGGGACTTATTAGGGGATTAAGAACCGTCCCTATGTATGTGGAGTTCGCAAAAGCTATAGAAAAGAATTGTCCTGAAGCTTTCGTTATTAACTATACCAATCCTATGTCTTTATGTGTAAAAACGCTTTATGAGGTATTTCCACGGATTAAAGCATTTGGTTGTTGCCACGAGGTATTTAATGCACAGAATTTATTAGCAGCAGCATTAAAGGATATAGAGGGCATAGAGGGCGCTACAAGAGAAGAAATCAAGATAAATGTCAAGGGAATTAATCATTTTACCTGGATTGATGAGGCTTCTTATAAAGGATTAGATTTAATGCCAATCTACAAGCAGTTTGTAGACAAATATTATGAAAACGGTTTTGAAGAAGGGAAAACAGGAAATTGGATGAATGACTTCTTTGAATCAGCTAATAGAGTGAAGTTTGATCTTTTTAAGCGATACGGTATTATTGCAGCAGCAGGAGATAGACACCTAGCTGAGTTTATGTCAGGTAACTGGTATATAGAGAATCCAGAAACAGTTATGGATTGGAAATTTAGTTTAACACCTGTTAGCTGGAGAAAAGAGGATTTAAAAGAAAGATTAGCTAAAAGCAAGAGACTTGTTAAAGGCGAAGAAGTTTTCGAAGTTAAAGATTCAGGAGAAGAAGGCGTTAGACAAATCAAGGCATTAGTTGGTCTTGAAGACCTAGTAACCAATGTTAACTTGCCTAATGAAGGTCAAATTTTTAATCTGCCAAGAGGCTCTATTGTAGAAACCAATGCCATTTTTAGAAGAGGACAGGTATTACCTATAGTAGCGGGAAAACTTCCAAGTGCTATTCAAGGAATAGCAACACGTCATATTACCAATGCACATCTTATTCTAGAAGCCGCATTAGAAAAAGATAAGAAAAAAGCTTTTGTAGCTTTTGCTAATGACCCATTAGTTAATATATCCTTAGAGGATACAGAGGAGCTTTTTGAAGAAATGCTCAAAAATACAGCAAATTATTTACCTGGTTGGAAATTATAAATATAGAGCAGTTAAAATTTAATAGAAAATAATTCACAAAAATGCTTTTATTCAAGAAACTCGCTAGCCCTTGAATAGAAGCATTTTTCCTATAATAGGAACATTTTACTCCTTGAGGTTTCAAGTAATATGTAGTATGATTAAAGGTATGGATGTAAGCGAATAGATTAATTTCACTTATAAATTATTTAATAGATTGTAGAGGTAATGATTATAGAAAGTATATTATTTAACCAACTAGAAGTATCAGAAGACATTATTAGAGCGGCTCATGATATGGGATTTGAAGAAACAACGCCTATTCAAGGGAAAGCGATCCCTATTATTTTACAAGGTAATGATATTATTGCACAAGCGCCAACAGGAACTGGTAAAACTTGTGCATTCGGTATTCCAGCAATAGAAAGTGTTGACACTACGAATGAAAAAGTACAAGTGCTTATTCTTTGTCCAACACGTGAGCTTGTTATCCAAACAACAGAAGAGCTTTCAGCTCTTGCTAAATATAAGAGAGGTATACGTACTCTTCCTATCTATGGAGGACAACAAATAGATAGACAGATTATAGCTCTTAAAAAAAGACCTCAAATTATTGTAGGTACTCCAGGTAGAATTATGGATCACCTTAGAAGAGGAACTTTAAAATTAGAACATTTAAAAATGATTATCTTAGATGAAGCAGACGAAATGCTTAACATGGGATTCCGTGAAGATATTGATGTTATTTTAGAAAGTGTACCAGAAGAACGTCAATTTGTACTTTTCTCAGCTACTTTAGCAAAAGCCATTTTAGATATTGCTAATAAATATCAAAATAACCCAATCACTGTTAATGTTGTTCATAAAGAGTTAACAGTACCAACAGTTAAACAATACTATCTAGAAGTAAGAGATAGCAATAAGGTAGAAGTTTTATCTCGTCTAATTGATGCGAATAACTTTAAGCTTTCAGTAGTATTCTGTAACACTAAAAGACGTGTAGATGATTTATGTAGAGACCTTCAAGCAAGAGGTTACAGTGCAGAATCACTTCACGGAGATATGAAACAACTTCAAAGAGATAATGTTATGTCTCGTTTTAGAAATGGGCTCATTGATATTCTTATAGCGACAGATGTTGCCGCTAGAGGAATTGACGTAGATGATGTAGATGCAGTATTTAACTATGATGTACCAAGTGATGAAGAGTACTATGTACACCGTATTGGTCGTACAGGTCGTGCACAAAGAGAAGGTGTTTCCTATACTTTTGCAGCTGGTAAAGAATTAGCTAAATTACGTGATATTCAACGTTATACAAAATCAAAAATTAAGCTTATTAAGCCACCTTCAATTGAAGATATTCAAGAAAATAAACTTTCTGGAATTATAGATGAAGTAAAAGCTATTTTAGCTGAAGGTAAGCTTACAAAATATACAGGTTTTATTGAAAAGATGCTTGAAGAAGTAGGCGACATTGAGGATGAAAATTACGCAACATCTCTAGAAGTAGCAGCAGCCTTCCTTAAAATGACTATGGATAAAATGGTTATGGGAGCTTCAGCAGAGTATTCAGTAGAAGACTTAGCAGCACGTAGCAATTATGATACAAGCAAAATTGATGGAGACTTTGTACGTTTATTTATTAACCTTGGACGTAAAGACGACCTTCAAGTATCAGAACTTGTTAAATTTATCGCATCTAACTGTAATATTACAGGTAAGGAAATTGGCCGTGTAGATATGCTTGATAAATTCTCATTCTTTGAAATTCCAAAAAAACATCTTGGAGATATTATGGCTAACCTTGTAGGCGAAAGCTTAAAAGGACGAAGAGTGAATATTGAAGTAGCTAATAGAAAACAAGATGGTAGAGATAGACAAATGGGTCGTAGTACATCAAGACGTCAGGAAAACAATGGTGAGAGACGTGGAGATAGTAATAGACGCCAAGATGGAAACCGTTCAAACTACCGTTCTCGTAGTAATGATAAGAATAATAGATAATATGAGCAAATGAAGTCAATAAAAATTGCTATCTCATATATTGTAAAATATATATGAGATAGCAATTTTTTATTGTAGGAAATATATATTAATGACCTATTCTTTTCCAAAGAGTAAAGAAAAAATAATGACCAGTAGGTGTTTGCGACTTACTACAAGTGGATTTTATCAATAGAAAATCTTTTTGATAATCGGGAAAACAAGTATCTCCCTCAACAACTTCATCAATTAAAGTAATGTATAAATATTCTGCGAAAGGTAAAAAGGCTTTATAAATTTCACCACCACCAATTACAAAGACTGCTTCTGTTGTTGTTTTGCATAACTCTAATGCTTCATTTAAGCTATGCAGAACAACAACACCCTCCGCAGAGAAGTTAGGGTTTGTAGTTAAAACCATATTGGTTCTATGGGGGAGAGGTTTACCTATGCTTTCGAAGGTCTTTCTTCCCATGATAACAGTATGCCCACTTGTTATTTCACGAAAATAAGCTAGGTCTTCAGGAATATGCCAAGGCATTTGATTGTGAAGTCCAATTTGATTATTTTTACTAACAGCTGCGATTAAACAAATCAATAGTGTAATCTCCTTTAAAGTTTGATAGAGTTATAGTATATCAAGGATATGATACTAATAGGTTAATATAGAAAAGAAGGTTAATAGTCATTAATGAAAGACAGGATTTAATAAGATACTTGCCAGTGGAAGTCTTTTGTAATACACTTTCATCATAGAGAGAAATTAATCTACTATTACTTTTATCTATAACTAATCAAATTATAGTATAAACCATAAGCGTTAGTTTAGATAGGTTGTCTAATATATACAGAAAGATAAGAGGAGAATCAAGTGGAAACTAAATTAAATGTAGTCATATTAAGTCATACACCAGAGTTTGAACAAAATATAGTAAGAGGAGCTAGACTTTGCTATAGTTCAGCAGATATAGAAGAATTAAGAGACCAAATTACACCAGAAAGTGCAGAAAGATTTTTAAATATGATTTTAGAAATCGGGCATGGTTCCATTCTAGAGCATAGTAGCATTACCTTTGGAATTGAAGGTGTAAGTCGTTCCTTAACGCATCAATTAGTACGTCATAGAATAGGTTGCAGCTATTCTCAGAAATCACAACGTTATGTAAGTGAAGGACAGTTTGAGTATGTTATTCCAAAGCCAATAGCTAAATATGATCGTTTAAAAGCAGACTATATTAAGATGATGGAGAAATTGCAAGAGGACTATAATCATATCACCCTTAGTTTGTTAGTGGAACAAATCAAAGAACAAGCAGCAACTGGCAAAGTAACGGAAGAAGTGAGCTCAGCTATAGCAAATGGTATAGAGGGAGAGGCTCTAGTGGAGATTCTCAAGGATAGTGATAAAAAACTCTATTCAAAGCTTGAAAAGATTGCTATAGAAAATGCACGTTATGTGCTTCCAAATGCATGTGAAACAAAAATTCAAGTAACAATGAATGTTAGAGCACTTTTTAATTTCTTTAAAGAAAGACTATGTGATAGAGCACAAGAAGAAATTAGAGATATGGCCTATGAAATGTGGTTAGCTTGTATGGAAATTGCTCCAACTATATTCAAGTATGCAGTCCCTACCTGCGTTCATGGGAAATGTAAAGAAGGTAAGATGACTTGTGGTAAGATGCTTTATTATAAAGAAAAGCATGGTAAAATTATTAAAAAATATGAGAAATAATCAAGAATATTATAAGAGCAAGGCTTCATAGTACTGGATTAGTAAAAGTATTATTAGGGCCTTGCCCTTTTGTTAAATGAGATAAAATATTAGCTAAACAGTAGATGTATGAATTGGAAAATCTACAAAAATTCCTCTAAAAAATTTTTATAATTCTAATATCATTATGTAAAAAAATTTAAAGCATCTTGATTTTTCGCGACAATTATGATAATATTAGTGAGTAAGTTAAAATATTGAAACAAAAACGGATAGGTAGGCCTCTTGTAACAAAAAAACTAGCAAGACCGAATAACGTTTTGCGTAGCAGTGTTTTAGCAATAAAAGATTTTATTTAAGGAGGCCTAGTAACATGACAGGTAAAGTTAAATGGTTTAACGCAGAAAAAGGTTTTGGATTTATCGAAAGAGAAGGTGGAGATGATGTATTCGTACACTTCACAGCTATCCAAGGCGACGGTTTCAAAACATTAGAAGAAGGTCAAGAAGTTAACTTCGATATCGTTGAAGGTAACAGAGGACCACAAGCTGCTAACGTTACAAAAGCATAGTTAGCGTTAAATAATTGTAGATAATGACGATACTTTTGGGTATCGTCTTTTTTTGTAGATGTTAGCTATAAAAAATTTCAAATTATAGCCTATAAAGAAGTTGCATACTAGAATCTAGAATGAAAATGAAAACTAAAATGAATAAAAATACAATAATATTAACAAAAAGTATATAATAGTATAAAAATTTGTTGAAATATAAAGGACACAATGATAAACTAGAAATGGAATGTTAAGGAATTAACAACTCGTTTTGCTGCAATGAATCGCGGCAATTAAGGTAATAAAAATGGCTGCGATCATCGTGGCCTTTTCTTAAATACACAGGGGAAGGGTACTTGGTATATAGGAAATATATTTACGAAGAATAAAGGAGGATACTATGTATAAGATTGTTAAAAAGCGTGTGCTTAATCCTACAGTCGTACTTATGGATATTGTAGCACCAGCTATTGCTAAAAAAGCAGAACCAGGGCAATTTATTATTTTAAGAGTAGATGAAGAGGGAGAACGTATTCCTTTAACAATCGCAGATTTTAACCGTGAAAACGGGACAGTAACCATTATTTTTCAGATTGTAGGAAAAACAACCCAAGCTCTAAGTGAACTTGAAGAAGGTCAATTCATTTGTGACTTTGTAGGACCATTAGGAGTAGCTTCTCATGTCGAAGGACTTAAAAAAGTAGCTGTTATTGGTGGAGGAGTAGGCTCTGCTATTGCATATCCAGTTGCTAAGAAATTACATAACTTAGGAGCTAAAGTTGATGTTATTGTTGGTTTTAGAAATAAAGACTTACTTATTTTAGAAGAGGAGTTCAAAGCTGCAAGTGATCGTCTGTTTATTATGACAGATGATGGTTCCTATGGAGAAAAGGGCCTTGTAACAGCAGCTCTTGAAAAATTGATTAAAGAAGGTAATGAATATGATGAAGTCATTGCTATTGGACCTTTAGTCATGATGAAATTTGTAGCACAGCTTACTAAACAATATGGTATAAAGACCGTAGTGAGTATGAACCCTATTATGATTGATGGTACAGGTATGTGTGGTGGTTGTCGTTTAACAGTAGGCGGCAAAGTGAAGTTTGCTTGTGTAGATGGACCAGATTTTGATGGCCATGAAGTAGACTTTGATGAAGCTATTTCTAGATCTAGCATGTATAAAGACTTTGAAAAACATGCACTAGAACATCACTGTAATCTAATGGAGGTGAAATAAATGGCAAACATGAGCCCTAAAAAATTAGAAATGCCAGTGCAAGATCCTACAGTGAGAAATGGAAACTTTGAGGAAGTTGCATTAGGTTATACTTTAGAAATGGCACAGGAAGAAGCTAGCCGCTGCTTAAATTGTAAAAATTCACCGTGTGTAAGTGGCTGCCCTGTAAATGTTAATATACCAGGCTTTATTACTGAAATTCAAAAAGGTGATTTTGAAAAAGCTTATGAAGTGATTCATGAATCTAGTAGTTTACCAGCTGTGTGTGGTAGAGTTTGTCCTCAAGAAACACAATGTGAAGCTAAATGTGTAAGGGGTATTAAAACAGAAAGTGTTGGTATTGGCCGCCTTGAACGTTTTGTAGCGGATTATCATATGACTAATAGCAAAGAAGAAGTAAAAGTACCAGAGGCAAATGGACACAAGGTAGCAATTGTAGGTGCTGGCCCTGCAGGACTTACTTGTGCAGGGGATTTAGCTAAAAAGGGCTATAAAGTAACAGTATTTGAAGCACTTCATCTAGCTGGTGGTGTACTTGTATATGGTATTCCAGAATTTAGACTTCCAAAAGCCATTGTACAAAAGGAAATTGATACTTTAAAGGCTATGGGAGTAGAAGTTCTTACTAATATGGTAATTGGTAAAGTTATTTCTATCGATGAACTTTTCGAAGATGGCTTTGAGGCAATTTTTGTAGGCTCAGGTGCAGGTCTTCCTAACTTTATGAATATCCCAGGAGAAAATCTAAAAGGGGTATATTCAGCTAATGAATTTTTAACACGTGTTAACCTGATGAAAGCTTATAAAGAAGGAAGTGATACACCTATACATAATAGTAAGAGTGTAGCTGTATTTGGTGGTGGTAATGTAGCAATGGATGCTGCAAGATGTGCTAAGCGTCTTGGGGCAGAAAACGTATATATTGTGTATCGCCGCGGTGAAGAAGAAATGCCGGCAAGAAGAGAAGAAGTAGAGCATGCTAAAGAAGAAGGCATTATCTTTAAAAATCTTACTAACCCAGTACAAATCCTAGGTGAAGCAGGTTGGGTAACAGGTGTTGAATGTGTAGAAATGGAATTAGGTGAACCAGATGAATCAGGAAGAAGAAGTCCTATTGTAAAAGAAGGTTCTAACTTTGTATTAGACATCGATTGTGCCATTATGGCCATTGGTACAAGTCCTAATCCTCTTATTATAAGTACTACAAAAGGCCTTGAAACCAATAGACGTGGCTGCATTATTACAGAAGAAGAAACTGGCTTAACCACTAGAGAAGGTGTATACGCTGGTGGAGATGCAGTAACAGGCGCAGCAACAGTTATTCTGGCTATGGGTGCAGGTAAAAAAGCAGCAGCAGCAATGGATGAATACATTCAATCGAAATAATCAACTTTAGCAGAAAAAAATTTTGAAGTTTATAGGGCATATATGGCTAATTGACCATATGTGCCTTATTTTTCATGTGAAATTGTAAACAACTTGACTATTATACAAAAAAATATCTTATATTTATTAAAAAATTTATTTAGATTTGTCAATTATTTTGAGCAAAGAAGATTGAGTGTTTTTGTGATATTGTGTTAAAATATGAAAATAAATGGATAAGTAGGAGGAAAAGGTAGTGAAATTCAGATTAAATTTGAGATTAAAAGGAAGATTATATGCTTTAATTATACCCATGGTATTAGTCATAAGCATAGTATTTACTATTCTGGGTAGTATTTCATTTGTTTTTAATACAACAAGCTTAGTAAGAGATCAAATGAAAACTAATATGATTTTTTTTAACTTTGACATGGATAGCCGTTATCCTGGATCCTACAAAAAAGTAGAAAATGACTTGATAAAAGGAGACGAGAGTTTAACAGGCATAGAAGAAGTTCATGTACTAAAGAAATATACAGGATATGAGTATATCATCTTTTGTGAGCAAACTATAATTGCTAGTACTATTAAAGAGGTAAATAGTGATGAACTAATAAGTAATGAAATTATTGATAGGGTACTAAAGCAAGGAAAATTATTTCAAGAAAGAAGGACAATCAAGGGAATTAGTTACACTTGTAGTTATGAGCCTATTAAAGATGAGCAAGGGACGCCTATAGGGATGTTATTTATGGCAGCAGATAGATCGAAGCATATAGCAAATATAGAGAACTATTTGAAGTGGACTTTAATTACCACATTAATTCTGTTATTAGCGGCTTTTATTGCTATGGGAATTGTAAGTACACGTATTAGTAGGCGTATTATAAGTGTATGCGAGCAAGTAGATTACTTAAAAGACAAGGATTTTACATATGAGGCTTCAAATTATATCCAAGAGTTTGCTGATGAAACAGGAGATATTAGCAGAAGTGTTACACAGATGCAAAAAGACATCAGGGAGACTTTAGTTTATATGAATCATCTGGCAGATCAGGTGGATAGTGAATCAGCAGGGTTATCTAATTCTTCAGAAGATATGGCAAAGGTAATAGATAATATCACTATGACTATTCAAGGCGTAGCAGAAGGTACAGTAGATCAAGCTACTGACTTAGTAGGTATTAATGAAGAGGCTCATGCATTAGGGAATGGTATAGCTCAAGTTATTTCTTCCGTAGATCAAATTAATCAAAAAGCAGAACAAATTAATGAAGTGGCTCTCAAAGGTAATGAAGATATAAAAGAGGTAATGAAAGCACTGAGAATCTTTGGGGAATACTTCAATAATTATAGTGAAAAAATTAATTCATTTGAGAATCACATGAAAAATATTGATGAAATTATCATAGTCATTGAAAATATTTCAAAACAAACAAATTTATTAGCTTTAAATGCAGCTATTGAAGCAGCGAGAGCAGGTGAAATGGGAAGAGGATTTAGTGTGGTTGCTGAGGAAATTAGAAACTTAGCGGAGCAAAGTCAAATGGCTACTAAAAATATAGCTGAAATTATTGGTAATGCTTCAGTAGAAACCAAGGTACTTATTGAGGGAAATGGAGAGATGACTACGCAATTAGAACATCAAGATGATAGCTTAAAGCAAATGTTTGAGTCATTCAAGTTGATTACTAAAGCAGTGGAGGAAATTGTTCCTCAGATTAAATCAGTTAATGAAGAAGCGCATGTTTTAGAACGACAAAAGGAGAGTATATTAATGCGCATTGAAAATAGTTCTTCTATTGCAGAAGAAGTATCGGCTTCCTGTGAAGAAGTATCAGCAGCTTGTGAAGAAGCAAATACCGCAACAGAAGAAGTGGCACAATCAGCAATGAAACTTAAAGACATGATCAATCAGTTAAAAGATAACGTGCATACTTTTAAGGTTTAATTTATTGAATAAGATAATCTCAAAAAAGAAGAGCTGTAAAAGCTCTTCTTTTTTTGAGGTTATCTTATTCAATTGGTGAATTTATTTAAAGTCTTAAAGACTTTAAAGCCTATTAAAGGACATATCTAAGAATAGCCCAGTAGTGGCAGGCACTACCTAACATAACAAAGATATGAAAAATTTCGTGAAAGCCAAAGTTAGGTGAAATATTAGGTTTCTTGCAGCCGTAAATGATACCACCAATGGTGTACATTAATCCTCCTAGTAGCAAATAGATAAAGCCACCTAAAGAAAGTGAAGCATACAGTGGTTTAAGTGCAAAAAGAGC
Organism: Cellulosilyticum sp. WCF-2; assembly: GCF_003990395.1. Classification (NCBI taxonomy): domain Bacteria; kingdom Bacillati; phylum Bacillota; class Clostridia; order Lachnospirales; family Cellulosilyticaceae; genus Cellulosilyticum; species Cellulosilyticum sp. WCF-2. The sequence goes on from NZ_CP034675.1 coordinate 1,465,170, forward strand.
AATCCAACCCATACCAATGTAAAAGCCGGTAGAAAGCCATCTAGGCATATTAATCCAACATACTTTTAAAATAATACCAATGATTGCAAGACTCCAGACAGTAATAATAATACTCCATTTCCAAGCACCTGTTAATGAGAGCATACAAAATGGGGTATAAGAACCAGCAATTAAAACAAAAATCATAGAATGATCCAATTTTTTTAGTTTAAGCAAAATCGCATCAGTGGTGTGGACTAAGTGGTAAATGCCACTAGTTGTATAGAGAGCAACTAAGCTCATACCAAATATAATAATTGAAACAATAGCTGTAGTGCTAAGAGAAATATCAGTAAGGTTAAGTAAAAAGATTGTGCCAATTAATGAAAGTACAGCACCGAATAAATGAGTTAAGGCATTAACTGGTTCTCGTAAATATTGTTTCATATAATCATCTCCTAAACTCATTAAGTAGTTTCGAATACTACTTAATGTTATATATAAAATTTATCATATTGTTAGCATATAAGTCAATAGCGTTTTTAAAATAAATTCTCTTGATTTTAATATATGGGATGTGTATGATGAAAGTAGTAATGTAGAGCTTATAAAGATAGGAAGACTACTAATGGAGGGCACTGTGGAAAATAAAGAGATTAATAAAATAATAGAGACCTTAAAATTAGATGAAGTAATAGAACCTCAAAGCATTCCTAACTTAGATTTGTATATGGATCAAGTCATTACACTTTTCGAAGAAAAATTGGCACATACGAAAAGGAACGAAGAAGATAAACTACTGACAAAAACCATGATTAATAATTATGCAAAGGATAAACTTCTTATGCCTGCTAAGAAGAAAAAGTATACAAGGGAACACATTATACTTATGATCCTTTTATATGAAATGAAGCAAATCTTAACTATTTCAGATATCAAGACTTTATTTGGCATTATTGTTAAAGAAGACCGAGTTGATGCCAAAAAGCTTGAAGAGATATACCAAATTTATTTAACCCTTAAAAAGAAGGGGATTGATGACTTTAAAGAGCAAGTAGAGAAGGTTAAAGTTAGTTTAAATCAGCAATTAGAAGAATCTAACTTAATCCCATTGGAACTAAAGCAAGTGGGAGAATTAGATAGTGAATTAGCTGAGAACAGAGAGACAGATGAAAAAGTAAAACCTAAAATAGAAGATATGCTTATGGTTATTATGCTTACACAAAGAGCAAATTATTATAAAAGATTAGCAGAAAAAATAATAGATGAAAAAATTAAAGTAAATGAGTTGTAAAAAGACAAGAGCTATAAAAGTTCTTGTCTTTTTAGCGTTAAAGAAGTTTGCAAGTCGTATAGGGATTTCTATCAAAATAGTAGGATTAAGATATATTATTTAGTTTAAGTAAAAAATATAAAGTATATGAAATTGACTTTTATTTAATAAATATTGTATTATAATACAGTGAAAAAATTATGTAAACAAAATCATCAAGGGGGACTCAATATGACTAGAAAAAGGACAGTAAATAAGAGTAAGAAAATGTCGCTACATATCGATTTGATAATTACGCTATGTAGTATTTTATGTATTATAGTAGTGGCGACAGCTATTTCCATGATTTCTTACAATGAAAGTAAAAAAACAATAAAAGACTTGACGATGAATCACCTACAACAAAATGGTAGAGAAGTAGCAAGGAGCGTAGGACGGGAAATTCAGATAAGAAAACAACAATTAGAAAATATTGCAGTATTAGATGAAGTACGTTCTATGCAGTGGAATGAGCAACAAGCAATTTTGATTAGAGAAGCTAATGCATGGCAATATCGAGATTTGTTTGTAGCGTATACAGATGGGAATGTGCATTATGCAAAAGAAAATGCTATTAAATATCAAAAGGAAGAGGATTTCTTTAAACTTATCATTAAAGGAGAACCTGTTATTACGGAGCCCTATATTGTAGAAGATGAAGGTGTCAGCATTATTACCTTAACAACACCTATTAAGGGAAAAGAAGGGGAAATAATAGGTATACTTTGTGGAAGTATAACTTTAGATAGTGTTAATGAGATTATACAACAAGTAGGTTTTGGTAACAGTGGATATGCGTGTATTGTTAATAATGCAGGAGAATTTGTGGCTCATAAGGATATGGACTTAGTATTTAATAGAGTACCATTTCTAGAGCAAGGTACCTATTTAAATGAATTACTTGATCAATTAATGGCTAAGGAAAGTGGCCAAGGAGAATATCATTTTAATGATGGGGTGAGATACGTAACCTATGAACCTCTAGAAGGAACTGCTTGGTCTTTGCTTGTTACTGAGTCAAAGAAAGAGCAACTACAGCCTTTAAATCATATATTATGGACAAATATTATTATTACGCTTATTTTGATTATTATAAGTTCTATTATAATAAGTTTACTTATACGTTATTACATGAAGAACTCACTTGAAAGAATGAACAAAAGAGCTAAACAATTAGGTAGATGTGAACTTATAGTAGATCAGGTAGCTCATTATCCTAATAATGACGTAGGTGAGGCGTTAGAAGTATTAGATGAGGGGATCAAGGTCCTTCATAAGACAATGCAAGAGATTAAAGATACAGAAGGTGCAGTACTAGAGAGTAGAAATGAAATAGAAAGTATGATGAAAGGCATTACAGATGAAGTGAGCCATACAACAAGTACAGTAGAGAATATCACAGCAAGCTTAGAAGAAGTATCTGCTAATCTAGAAGAGATGGATCAAGTTATACATAATGTGGAGAATAGTACAGGACAGTCTAATAGATATGTAGAAAAGGGAGTAGCTATGGCAAAGGATATTCAGTTGCAAGCTACCAAATTACATGAAGAGACTATTGCATCTAAAGATCAGGTACAACAGCTGTATATGGAGGCTAGTGGGAGACTAGGAAAAGCTTTAGAGAAAGTGAAAGTTGTTGAAGAAATTACTACTGTATCTAACAGTATTTTAGCTATTGCGGAGCAGACAGATTTATTAGCTCTAAATGCAACAATAGAAGCAGCACGTGCCGGAGAACAAGGGAGAGGCTTTGCGGTTGTCGCTAATGAAGTGAAAAATCTAGCAGAGGCTACAGGAGAGCAAGTACATGTTATTCAGAACAATATTAATGAGGTGTTAAAAGCTGTACAAGACCTCTCATCGGCTTCAGCAGACATGTTAAATATTCTTAAGCACCAGGTTTTAGATGACTATGAAAATATGATTAGCATTACGCTTAAATATAAAGAAGCAGGTAATGAAGTTAAACAGATGGTAGAAGGAATTAAGGAAAAGTCAGAAGAAATCGTTGATGCAATTTCTTATACGACACATAATATGGGAGACATCTCCAATGCAACTACTCATATTGTAGGTGCAGCAACAGATATTGTTGCAAGCATGGGCAGTATAGAAAAACAAAACCAAGTAATACTAACCAAAGTAAATGAAAATAAAGAAGCATCAGAAGCATTGGCAAGTTTAACAAAACAATTTAAACTGTATTAATGATATAGAAAAAAGGTGTTACATAGCTCGTTTTAAGAGGCTATGTAACACCTTTTTTATGTAAATGATTTGAAGAATAGTAACATTATATATTCATAAACATACATGTCAGGCCATTAGGTTGAAGTGTATAAAAGTATAGTGTAAAATTTTTTTATAAAATTTTGAAAATTTAAAAATGAATGTACTGTTTTTTAGTTATTAAGTCACCAGTTTGTCATAACTATTCTATAAGAGAAAAACTTTTTGTAGTGAAAAGTTTATAAAAGACGAAAGGGGAGTAAAGATGTATAAACCAATTACAGCAGTTTGGGAGATTACAATGGGGTGTAATATGCAATGCAAGCACTGCGGTTCCAGTTGCTCATCAGCTTTGATAGGGGAATTAACCACAGAAGAAGCACTAGGACTATGTAAAGAAATAGGGGAGCTGGGGTTAAAATGGATTACTTTATCAGGAGGGGAACCTACTATAAGGAAAGATTGGCATCAAATTGCAAAGGCACTTAACGAAAATGGTGTTATACCAAATATGATTACAAATGGTTGGCTATTTTCAGAAAAAGAGGCGCAAAAGGCTGAAGCTGCGGGCATTAATACATTAGCAATTAGTATAGACGGTCTTCAAGAAACCCATGATTATATGAGAAGAGAAGGCTCCTTTGAATGTTCTATGAACGCTTTTGAATGTTTAAGAAACACCTCTGTACATACGGCAGCTATTACTACTATTCATAATAAAAATATAAATGAATTAAAGCAGATAAAGAATATATTAATAGATAAAGGTGTTGAAAGATGGCAACTTCAAATAGGCTTACCGATGGGAAATATGGCTCACCATCAAGATTTAGTAACTCCACCAGAAATTATAAATGATATTATCAATTTTGCATATGAAGAAACTCAAAAGGGAGGAATTATCATTGATTTGGCAGATTGTATAGGTTATTTCAATGCAAAAGAAATAGAGGTAAGAGAAAAAAACTCAGGGCAAGAAGGATATGGTTGGGATGGCTGTGGAGCAGGAAAACATAATTTTGGCATTTTACATAATGGAGATATTATAGGGTGCGTATCTATTAGAGATAACGAGTTAGTAGAAGGAAATATAAGAGAAGAGCCATTAAAGTCAATTTGGGAAAAGGCAGATGCTTTTAGTTGGAATCGTCAATTAGTAAAAGAACAATTAAAGGGGAATTGCCAAAAATGTAAGTATGGGTCTATTTGTAAAGGGGGATGTACGAATTCCCGATTAGTCCATAAAGGCAGCATTTATGAAGAAAACAAGTATTGCTCATATAGCCTTGTAATGGATCAAGCTCAAGAGACTTTTAGCCGAGTAATAGACACTGGAGAACTCTTACTTAAGTCTATGAAATTTTTACAATATAAGCAGTATCAATTAGCAGAGATGACACTGTCATTATATTTAGAACATGAGCCATTTGATTTAGAAGCTTATAAAAACTATGGATTTGTCGCATTTATGTTAGCGAACTACGAAGAAGCTAAAAAATGTAATGAAAGTATTTTAAAGAATAATCCGTTGGACGTATATGCCTTAAAAGGACTAGGTCTAACGCTAGCAAAGATGGGACAAGTAGAAGAAGGAATAGCTTATTTAAAAAGAGCTATTGAACATACAGATCATACATTTTTAGACCCGTATTATGATTTAGCAATTACTTTAGTTGAAGATAATCAGTTAGAAGAAGCCCAAGCCCTTATTTATGAGGCTACATTAAAGTATAAAGAATTTAAGCCATATGAGGAGTTATTTAATAAAAGATTAGGGATTTCTTAGAGTAAAACCAGGTATTTTTAATTTTCATTATTGAAAACTTAAAAATAAATATTAAAAACAAGGAGGGTTAAAGATGCAGGAAAACGAAAAAGTGACCAAAGAGCTAACGGATGAAGAACTTATGGAATTAGCAGGAGGATTTATAGCAGAAACTTCACTAAATAAGGTAGCAGTATTAATGTATGCTATTCGTCCTATTTTTCCAGAGTTCATAAAAAGAGTATTGGGATTATTTTAGTAAGCAAGAAAAATTTATTGTAGGAGTAGAAGCGTATGGATAATAACAAGCAAAAAGAACTTATAATGGATGAAATTATTATTGAAGAATTACAAGAAATATCAGGAGGAACCATAAGTGCAATCAATACATTACCTGGATTGAAGCCTCCTATATTATCAGGTTTAGTAGCAGTACCTGATAAATTTATACCTATTGGTGGTGTTATTAGAAGGTATACAAAATGCTAGAATACTTAAATTAAAAAATTTGAATAATCGATAAGGAGATGAATAAAATGGAAGAAAATAAAAAAGCAATTCAAACATTAACAGATGAAGAACTTATGGACTTAGTAGGTGGGGTTAGTTTTCCTAATATTATAAATATAATTAAATTCCCACCTTTATTTCCGCCGTTATTACCACCAGTTAAGGTAATACCACCTATAATGGCACTTTATGCTATTTCTCCAATTATAACAAAATTTTAAATGATTCTTTATCTTCGTATGTTAGAAATAGTATGTGAAGATAAAGGTAGTACTAATAATGTTTCTATATAAGGGAGTTTAGTTAAATGAATGGGCTAAACTCCCTTATATTATTAATTTAATATTGTATCTATAAATTAAAGGAGAAGGAGTATTAAATGAGGGTACATTACATAGAAGCTGAAGAGTATCTAATTGCATATTTTCCTCGGACTTTAAGATGCTTTGTTATAAATCAAATGGTGTAATCTTTTATTGATGCTATTGAGTTAGGCGTTGATAAGGAAAGCATTATTTCTATATCAAAAATTCAAATTTAATAAATCAAGGGGGAATTTAAAATGAAAGAATGTAAAAAAAATGATTAAACAACTTACAGATGATGAACTGATGGAAATGGCAGGTGGATTTGAAATAAGTATCTCGCAAAAAACAAACGCAATAGTTATGCTAAAATATGGTGTTTATCCTGTAAGGCCACAGTCAATAGATAAGGTGATACTTTTGAATGATAAGATATATCCTAATAGAGCTTGAAAATAAATAAGAGCTAAGATTATTAAATGATAAGTAGCTAGACTTAAAAAACAAAGGCATCCTATGAAACGAGAGATTTTCGTTTGATAGGATGCCTTTTTAGTGCTTCAATTGGCGATTTTCACACTAGGTTATTTAAAATAAATTAAGCATTTTTAGCTTCAGCAACAACTTTTTTCAATGCTTCAAGAGCATCGGCAGGAAGTTTGTCGAAGCCTCCTTTTACAGTATCACGAGATGCAACGAAATCTACACGGTCTTGCATACGTTTTTGTAATTGGTCAACATAGTTTTTATCAGAGAAGTCTGGAACAAAGCCTTCAACTTCCATAATTTCGATATCAGAGAATGGTCCCCATGGTTTGAAAGTAGCTTTACCTTCAACAATGGCTTCAAGTACACCAAGCGTATCTTTTGGTGTTACTTTTTTACCCATGAAGTCTCCTGTATTGATGATGTAGCAATCTACATTTCTTTCAGCAACTAATGCTTTAAATTTATCATAGTCATTTGCAAGTGGGTAGGTTCTAAATGGATTAGCATATGGTTCAACTACTAAAGCATTTGGATCTACGCCAGGAGCAAGTCTTTCTGCACTTGAACGTTTGGTAGCAAGTGTAGCACCCATAACTGAAGCAAGTTCAGCACCACTAAGTTTTACTACTGGTGGAATAGTAGGGTCTTTCATAATCCAGAAGATAGCATTAACTGGTTCATCAAATTTATTAACACGGTTTGGTGACCAGAGAATAGATTTAACAGCACGACCATTACCATTACGTACATCTTCTGTAACAGGAACGATTTTACCATCTTCATCCATAGTAGCACCACAGTTTTGCATTGTAACAAGGTATTTGTTATCTTCACAAGTAAGTGGGTAATCTTGTGTTTTATCAAAGTAAGCTGGTTCTAAAGCAACTGAAGAGCCATCTTCTGTTGAAATAACAAAAGCATCATCATGAAGTACAGTAATATCATATTTACCGCCATGACGCGCATGTGTAAGTGTTGATTTACCAGAACCAGAAAGTCCGAATACACCAGCTACGAAAGCTTTACCACCTGGAAGGTTGTAACGTTTTTGACCGCCGTGACAAGATGCATAACCATGACGATTAGCCATAGCCCAAGCAAGTGTTAATGTACCTTTTTTGTGTTCTCCAAAGTATCTCATACCAAGGATAGCAGCACAGTTGTGTTCTGGGTCAAAGAAGGTAAGACCCATTGGATGATCTGGATGTGACCAGTCTGGATCAGAGAAGATGTAAAGGTCTCCATCTGGATATTCTTTAGACTCAGCATACATTCTTGAAACTTCTTCGTTGATCGCTTGGAAGTTTAGTAACCAAGAATACATAATATTTTCTTGAGTTTCAGGAATGCAGAGGTGAGCTTTTACAGAGAAATCTTTATCAAGACCTACGATAGCTTGTGCATGATAAAGCTTTTTAGTACGAGCTTTGTAAATTGCTTCACTTATTTTTAATGCATATTCTCCTTGATTAACGCCTGGTTCGCCCATGATTTTACGAGCAGCAGCAGCACGGCCACTTACAGCACCATCATTGAAAAGAAGAATCTTACTATCTTCATCAAGGCCTAAAAGTTCTGGGTTGTATACAGGAATATCTGTTACTACAGTACCAGGAGAGTTTTTAGCTAATTTATAAGCTTCTTTTAGAGATGTTACAGGCGTTACATTATTACCATAGAATGCTGTTTCGATTGTGGTACGAATTTGGTGGAAAATAGGATTACTAGCTCCAATTTCAGTTCTAGGGAATCTTGCTTTTGTTGACATATGTAAATCCTCCTTAAAATAAAAATAGTATCATTGCATGCTATTTTGTTAAATTTGAGATAAACCTCTCTAAACACAATTATCTTTTATTTTTAGGAATAAGTCAACAAATATAGTTGATTTGTATATTATTATAAAAAATAATATTAAATATTGAAAATAAAGTTAAATATAGAAACATATTTGACTGATTTTATATAAATAAAAGACCAATAGGCATATATTCATAATTTTATTTAGAAAGAATATAATTTTCTAGGGGGTGAGAATATAGATGGAAGAAAAGGTTAAATACAGAGAATTGTTTAATGGTATAGAGGTGCCGGTTAAACTTATAGATGGAGAGTCTGTGTGTCCTATCAACTTTGATAATGCGGCTACAACTCCTCCTTTAAAAAAGGTAGATGAATTTATTTATGAAAATATGATGATGTACGGTTCGGTTGGTAGAGGTGGGCATAAGTCATCCTATTGCACGAAGGCTTATGAAGTGTCAAGAGAGGAAGTACTTGATTTTTTTGGATTAACACCTAATGACGGTTATGAGGTAATCTATGTTAAAAATACTACAGAAGGAATTAATTTATTAGCTACCTTATTATGTAATCGTAATCACAATAAGATATTAACAACGCGTATGGAACATCATGCCAATGATTTACCATGGAGGAATGTAGCTCAGCCTTTTTATGCTGAGGTAGATGAAAATACAGGGAAGCTAGAAATAGATACCTTGGAGGATCGACTAAAAAAAGCTCAGGGAACAATTAAATATGTCAGTGTTACAGGTGCTAGCAACGTAACTGGTTATATTACACCTATCCATGAGATTGCCAAATTAGTTCACCAATATGGTGCTAAGCTGATTGTTGATGCGGCACAATTAGTAGCTCATAGAGAAATTAATATAAAAGGAAAGACTAAGGATGAAAACATTGATTTCTTAGTGTTTTCTGGTCACAAAATGTATGCACCTTTTGGAAGTGGGGTAGTTATAGCTTCAAAGCAAATGTTAGAAGAATGTCCTCCCTTTTTAAAAGGAGGAGGAACAGTTTCGTTTGTATTTGATAATGATGTTTATTATAAGGACACACCTTATAAAGATGAGGCAGGAACACCTAATTTTTTAGGTGTCATGGCTGTTGTTGCAGCTATGACAGTTTTGAAAAAGATAAGCTTTGAGGCAATACAAGCACATGAAGAAATTCTTAGAAATCACTTATTATTAGGCCTTAAACAAATTTCAAAAGTCATATTATATGGAGATTATTTAGAACAAAACCGAGTGGGGGTTATACCCTTTAATATACAGGGCATGCATCAGGACAAAGTAGGAGAATTTCTACAAGATAAAAGAGGAATTGCTGTTAGAACAGGGTGCTTTTGTGCACAACCTTATGTCATGCGTCTTCTAGGTATAGACAATGAAGAACGGTACAAATATTTAGTTAATCCAAAACTTGAAAAACCAGGAATGGTGAGAGCAAGCTTTGGACTTTATAATACAATAGAGGAAGTAGATGAATTTTTAAATGTGATAGAAATGATGGTAGCTCATAATTAGTTAAGGAAAGGCATGTGTTTTTTTAACCAAGCCAAATCTTCAGAGGATAAACATTCTATAATAAAGAGAACAACTAAATAGATTATAATAGTTAAACTAATACCTATAATCACTTTAGTTGTTAAACCAAATTGATAACGGAAAAAACGATTAATAATAAGGCTAGAGAATGTTCCTCCTGCTGCAGCTGCTAGGCTGGGTTTTAAAAGCCAGTTAGTAAGCTGAAATTTAATATGCGTCGTATTTAATAATGCATTGAAATTAAGAGTAGAGGTTAAGATACAACTAATCATCATAATACCCATAAAAGCAGTCATGCCCTTAATTGGTAATAGAAAGTAAATTAAAATAATGCGACAGATGGAATCTAACATACTATATTTAAGACAGCTCATTTGTTTACCAAGGCCCTTAAGGATACCATCTGTAACTACTTCAATATAAATAAAAGGTACGACTAAAGAAAGGGCACATAGCATAGGGCCTATAGCTTCATTTTTATAGATAGCGAAGCCTAGTTCATTGCTATAGTTCACAAATATACCAACTACTAAAATACTTAAGATAAAGGTAAGTTGTAACACCCGATTAGTAGTTGTAATCACTCGTTCTTTTCGCTTTAGCACATTGGCCTTGGCAATTTCAGGCACCAGTGTAGTAGAGAAGGCTGTAAGAAAAGCAGAAGGAAAAAATAAAATAGGTAGTACCATGCCTTTTAGCATGCCATATAGCCCCATAGATTCTTGAAAAGAGTTTCCAAATTTCTTAAGTCCAGTAGGAATTAAAATGTTTTCAATAGACATAAACACATAAGCAATATAAGAAATAGAAGCAATAGGTAATAAAATGCTAATTAGACGTATAAATAAATTAGTAGAGCTCTCTAAAGCGATACTATTTTCTTTATTATGAGCTTGATGATATTTACGGCGATCTAAAATAAAGAGTGAGCCTAAATAGCTCCAGGAGGTCATTTCACCAATTGTAAGTCCAAGGCCTATAGCGCCATAAGCATAGGAGAGGCCAAGAGGAGAATAGAGCTGTACAAGAGTAAGAATAAGTCCCATTTTAACAATTTGTTCTATAATATCTGCACTGGCTGGAAAAACAGTTTTTTTAGTGGCATAAAAGTAGCCCTTAAAACAAGAGGAGCAGCTAATGAAAGGAATGCTAATAGAAAGGAGTCTTAGGCCTATACTAGCATGAGAATCATGAATAATGTGCATGGCTAAATAAGGTGCGCCTATAAAAAGTAGAATACTTATTAAAAAGCTTAAGCTTAGGGCAAAGGTAAAAGCAATACGCATAATCTTAGCAATGTTATGGGGAGCCCTGCGGCCTAATTCTTCAGCTACTAATTTAGATACAGATACGCTAAGACCAGCAGAAGCAAAGGCAACTGCAGTTGTATAAACAGACATAGTAAGTTCATAAATGCCAATGCCTTCAGCACCTAATATATGAGATAAAAAAACAATAGAAATCATGCCTATAGTCCGGGTAAAGAAAGAAGTAGCTGTTAAAATAAGCGTACTGACCATAAGTGTCTGCTCTTTCATAGATTGTCTCCTTTCAAAGAGAAAAAGTAAGGTACATTTAAAAGTCTTGTATGAAAACAGTATATGTGCAGCTATGAAAAATTAGGACTAGTTAGTTGAAATTGGACGTTGATTTTAATAGAGTGGGCTAGGTATAATGACTGTAAATGGTCAGTTGTTTAGGAGGAAAAATATGAGAAGTCAAAGACAAAAAATACTTAATCGTATAGATGAAAGTCCAGCTACAAGCATGCAAAAAGATTATGCACGTTCTTTAGGAATTACTTTGCCAGAAGCAGCTACGAAAAGTGATGCAAAAGCACTGATAGATTTAGAATTAGATTCCGATGAGCCTGCATCAGAAGGGCTAAAGGCTTTTGCAATAGAAAAGGGAATGAAATTCTCGGATTACGTAGGAAATAAATATCTTCATAATTTATTATTTGATAACCTTGAATCATTAGATAAGGTTATTTTCTTTTGCTTTTGCATTTATAAATTCCATTTTAATGACAGTGAGGAACATATATTGGAACATCCAAAAAAAGAGGTTTTTCAGGATTTTGGGGAACAATATGTTAAAGATAGTTTTTTTGTAGCTTCCATGGAAGAGTATATCGGAGAAGAATTAATAGCTTTCGGAAAAAGTGAAAAAGTAACTAAAGAGGGAAAAAAAAAAACAATCTATGGTGGTAGTATTTATACAAGAGCTTATAAAAACGCCTATGATTACCTTAAAGCTTATATTTAATATGAGAAATATTAAAAAAACTTAAGATTTATACAATGAGGTAAAAATTAAGGTATAATAGTGACTGTAAATGTATAAGAAATTTTGGCAGGGAGGTCTAAATATGCCAACAATCAATATGCTATCAGCAGCAGATAAGGTAAAGGGACAAGGTGTTGGTTCTGCTTATTTAGAACAACTAGACCTAGTACAAAACGGACTAGGAGAAGAATATACAATAGAAGTTAATAAGGTAAAGTGTGCGGATATTATGCATTATCACACCATTAACTTGCCGTATTACTTAAGCTTGCCATTCGCGAAGGCTAGAAAAAGTGTAACAGTAGGAGCCGTACATTTTCTACCAGAAACAGTAGATGGTAGTATTAAATTACCTCATATTGCTACACACGTTTTTTATAAATATATTATTGAGTTTTATAAAAGTATGGACTATCTTGTAACTGTTAATCCTAATTTTATTGACAAGCTAGAAGCTTACGGTATTCCAAGAAATAAAATAGCTTACATCCCTAATTTTGTTTCTAAAGAGAAGTTTTATAAAATGAATGAGCTTCAGAAAAAAGAATTAAGGAAAGCGTATAACATTCCACAAGATAAATTTGTAGTACTTTGTGCAGGACAATTACAGCTTAGAAAAGGTGTTTTTGAATTTGTAGAGATTGCTAAGGCGATGCCAGAAGTAGAGTTTATTTGGGCAGGAGGTTTTTCCTTTGGAAATATCACATCTGGGTATAAAGAAGTAAAAGAGCTTTTAGACAATCCACCTAAGAATGTAAGATTTTTAGGCATAGTAGAAAGGGATAAGATGAATGAACTTTATAACATAGCAGATCTTATGTTTTTACCATCTTATAGTGAACTTTTTCCTATGATTATTTTAGAAGCAATGAATTGCAATACACCGATTCTTTTAAGAGATTTAGATATTTATCCTAATATTCTTTTTGATTACTATATGAAGGGTAATACGAATGAGGAATTCATAGGACATATTCAAAGACTTAGAAATGACATAGCATATAAAGAAAAATATATTGCGAAGTCAAAAGAGGGAAGTGAATTTTACTCAAGAGAACATATCCTTTCAATGTGGCAAGAATTTTATGCTGAAATATTGTGCGCGAATAAGAAAATACTTTTAGCAGGTGGAGAATTTACTACATGAAAAAATATAAATGGAATGTTCTATTTGTATTCATATTAGGTTTAATCATGGCATGGATTTTACTAGGTAAAGGTAATCCTAAAATGATGTTAGAAAGTGTTAAAACTTTAGCACCTAAATGGTTACTCATAGGACTAATATGCATTGGCTTATATGTAGGAGTAGAAACCATTATACAATATATGCTTACTAATAAGATGCAAAGAGGACATTCCTTATGGAATGCCTTTAAGGTAGTAATGACAGGTCAGTTTTTTAATGCCATTACACCCTTTGCCTCTGGTGGACAACCTATGCAAGCTTTTATTATGGCGAAGCAAGGAGTACCAGTAGGAACGTCTATTAGTATATTGATGACGAAATTTATTATTTATCAGCTTATTTTAACCTTGTATTCTATGATTGCACTTTTAATACAGATGCCATTCTTTTTTTCTAAGATTAGTGGCGTTGTGTATTTATCTTTAATAGGGTTTTTAATTAATTTTGGTATTGTAATGATTTTGGTTGCTTCTGTATTTATGAAACAACAACTTAAAAGAGTAGGATTTTGGGGAGTTAATTTACTCCACCATATGAGAATCATTAAACATCCTACAGGCATTAAAAGAAAAATCATTGCTCAAATTGATTTATTTAATAAAAATATTGGTTTGTTGAAGAAAAATACAAGTTTGCTTTTACAAGTAAGTATGTTAACGATTATGCAGCTTACAGCTTACTTTTTAATTCCTTATGCAGTGTATAAAGCTTTTGGGTTAGCAGGAACTAAAATGTTTGTTATTATATCAGCAGCGGCTTTTATAGTAATGATTTCATCTTTTGTTCCTATTCCAGGAGGTTCAGGGGTAGCAGAAGGTAGCTTTTTCTTGTTCTTTCAACTTTTCTTCCCAACTACTATTTTGCCGACTGCTATTTTATGTTGGCGACTGATTACTTTTTACATTCCATTATGTATAGGTGGCGTTATGACCATGCTACCTGACCATAAAGTTAGAAATTTAACTGGTGAAAGTAAGATTGGCGCCTAGTTGTAATAGAATATACATGGAATAAGATGCATCTAAAACGGTGATACTCCTCTATAAGAGGAGTGATAAGATGAACATACAAGCAAAATTAATGGAGAAGTTCCTCAAAAGATTTGATGGGACTTCTTTTGACGTTCAGTTTGAAACAGGAGAAGAATTGCATATTGGGCAGATGCCAGCGAAGTTTAAAGTAATTATTCATGAACCTATAGCCTACAAGAAACTTATAAAGAGCACCTCGCTAGCTTTAGGGGAAGCTTATATGAATGGGGCTATTGAAGTAGAAGGGGATTTAATAGAGGCACTAGATGAACTTTTTAAATTCCAAAATCAATTTTCTACAGACTATAGTGCACTTAAAAAATTATTGCATACCTCAACCTCTGCGAAAAATCAAAAGAAGGAAGTTTGTTCGCATTATAATTTAGGAAATGACTTTTATAAACTTTGGTTGGATAAGTCTATGAGCTACTCTTGTGCCTATTTTAAAAACGAAACAGATACTTTAGAAGAAGCACAATATAATAAGGTACATCATATTTTGAGGAAACTTAATCTAAAACAAGGTATGAGTTTATTAGATATTGGGTGTGGTTGGGGGTATCTTTTAATTGAAGCTGCTAAGACCTATGGCATTAAAGGAGTAGGTATTACCCTAAGTGAGCAGCAGTATAAAGGTTTTAAAGAGAGAATAAAAGCAGAAGGTTTAGAGGATTACTTGCAAGTAGAATTAATGGATTATAGAGAACTACGTGTCTCAGACCTAAAATTTGACCGAGTTGTAAGTGTAGGAATGCTAGAACATGTAGGTAGAGAGAATTATGACTTATTTTTCAAAAGCGTAGATGCTGTATTAAAACCAGAAGGTTTGTTCTTGTTACATTATATTAGTGCTTATGGAGAATATCCTGGTGATGCTTGGATTAAGAAATACATTTTTCCAGGAGGGGTAATACCTAGTTTAAGAGAGATTATTCATTTGTCAGCAGACTATAAATACTATGTACAAGATGTAGAAAGTTTAAGAAGGCACTATGTTAAGACCTTGCTTTCTTGGTATGAGCGCTTTGAAGCGCATTTACCTGAGGTAAGAAATCTGTTTGATGAAAGGTTTATACGTATGTGGCAGATGTATTTATGTTCTTGTGCTGCCAGCTTTAATAACGGCGTTATTGACTTACATCAGATTTTATTTACTAAAGGGGTTAATAACCAATTACCAATGACTAGAGAATATTTATATACACGATACAAATAATTAGTTTTTAGCATAAAATATCCTTTTTTTCGCATAATAAACTTGTACATCATTAGGTAAGGAAAGGATGAGATAATGAAAAAATACGTTTGTACAGTATGTGGTTATATTTATGAAGGTGAAACACCACCAGAGAAATGCCCTATTTGTAATGTAGGTAGCGATAAGTTTGAAGAGATGAAAGGCAGCCTCCAATGGGCTGATGAACATCGCATTGGTGTAGCAGAGGGAGTAGATCCTCAAATTTTAGAAGGACTTCGTGCTAATTTTATGGGGGAATGTACAGAAGTAGGTATGTATCTTGCCATGAGTAGACAAGCTGATCGTGAAGGCTATCCAGAAGTAGCAGAAGCATACAAACGCATAGCATATGAAGAAGCAAACCATGCGGCTAACTTTGCAGAAATGTTAGGTGAAGTGGTTAAAGCAGATACCAAAGCTAACCTTATGGCTAGAGTGGATGCAGAGTATGGTGCTTGTCAAGGAAAGAAAGAAATAGCAACTCTAGCAAAAGCACAAAATTTAGATGCCATCCATGATAGTGTACACGAAATGGCAAAAGATGAAGCACGTCATGGCTGTGCTTTCAAAGGCTTACTCGACAGATATTTTAAATAGCATAAAGGAGGAAAAAGTATGCCTAAAATTCATTGTGGTGTTGATACCTGCTCTTATAATCAAGATAAAGTTTGCCGTGCTAGTATTATTAATGTTGGAGGCAAAGGCTCTACAGATAATGAAAGTACTTGTTGTGGAAGCTTCCTTAACCGTTTAGGTTATAGTGACTTGGCGCAATATACTGAAAATAGAGGAGATACAGATGCTATTCTTTGTAAAGTAGATACGTGCATTCATAATAGCAGTGAGCATTGTTCATTAAACGAGCTTCAAATAGGACCTTCAAAGGAAGAAGCAGAGATTTACACAGAAACAGATTGTCTTAGCTTTGAAAGAAGATAAATTTAAAATCTATCTAGGTATAGGGACTTAGATAGATTTTTTTATTGCCATTTTAGGAACCTATTCCCTCTTTTAGAAATAGAATAATATGAAAGTATTTTAAAAGAGGTATTAAAGCATGGACAAGAAAACAATTTCAATGCTAGGTTTAGGGGTTTTGGCAGTTAGTAGCTTAGTTAAAAACAATGAAAAATCATTAGTAGACATAAGAAATAGCGAAGAGAGCAATAAAGAATTTACTGTGCCAGGCATCTTATTAGATGAATTTATAAGCAGACGTTATAAAATAAGTTTTAAATACCCTAGAAGCTGGAGTAAAAATCCTAGATATGAAGATAAATATGAAGGGCCTACAGGTTTTTTTGAAGTAAGTACTTTTTCAGGTATAGGTGAAGATATTGATGCAGCTGTTAAGCAACAAATTAATGAAACTTATCAACCCTATGGCTCTAATCCTACAGTGAGAAATTTTATTGTAGATGGGCAACCTGCAAGAGTTATTTATCCATCTAAGGATCAATCTGCTTTTTTTAAAGACAGAGATGCTGCATTAGTGGTACAATATAAGGAACCTATTACAATAGATGGGGTACCTTATAAGTATGTCGTAATCTGGACTAATAAGGAGTACATTCCCCTTATTATGAGTACCTTTAAATTTGTTAATGACTAAAATATTTCTAAAGAAAATAAGGGATTGCTGTGAGATGATGCAGCAGTCCTTTTAGTATGAGGAGTATAATAGGAATATAGGAGCTAATAAAGGGAGTGAAAAGAATGAAATATTTTGATTTACACTGTGATACAGCTACAGAATGTTTTGAAAAGCGTCTAGGACTTTACAGAAACAACTTGCAATTAAGTATAGAAAGAGGCTTGAATTTTGAAGAGTGGGTACAAGTTTATGCCATTTGGATGAATGACAACCTTAGAGGAGAAGTCGCATATGAGCATTTTTGTAAAGTGTATAGCTACTTATTATTAGAGCTACAAAAGAATGAAGCTGTGATGCAATTATGTACAAGTGGTAGAGAAATAAATGAAGCATTAGAAAAAGGGAAAAGGGTGGCCTTATTAGCTGTAGAAGGTTCTGCAGCACTTGGTGGTAAGCTAGAACATATAGAGGACCTTTATAATAAAGGGATTAGATTCATGACATTAACATGGAATGGCCGCTCTGAAGTAGCTGATGGGTGTATGCAAAAATCAGCAGGTGGCTTAACAGACTTTGGAAAAGCAGTAGTAAGTGAAATGAATAGATTAGGTATGATTATAGATGTGTCACATTTAGCAGAAAAGGGCTTTTGGGATGTAGTAAGCCATAGTGACCAACCATTTATTGCAACGCATTCTAATAGTAAGAAGGTATGTGATCATCCAAGAAATTTAAGTGATGAGGCTTTTAAGACAATTGTAGAAAGGAAGGGACTAGTGGGAATGAATTTTTACCCTACCTTTATTAATGGGACTACAGAAGCCAGTATAAAGGAATTACTACCTCATATCTCACATTTTCTAGAACTTGGTGGAGAGAATGTCATTGCCCTAGGCTCTGACTTTGATGGTGCTACTATGCCTATGGATTTACCTAATATTGAAAAAGTAGAGTGTTTTTACAATGAGCTGGTCAAAAATTACGGTAAGATTATAAGTGACAAAATATGTTTTAAAAATGCATTAAATTTCGCCAATATACTAAATAAATGATAAAAAACAAAAAATAACAATATAATTTACAGCATTGAAATTGACAATCTAAAAAAACCGTAATACACTTAAAAAAGATGCAATAAGCTAGCTATTAGACTGGATGAAAGAAGGAAATGACGTGAACACAAATATGCCGTCTTTACTAAATAACCAATTTGCTTATTATGATGTGATTGAAAGTATTGTTACGGCATTAGATGCCAAAGATACCTATACAGCTAATCATTCCAGAAGAGTAGGAGGAATGGCTGATTTATTATGCGATTATTTAGGTGAAAAAGATAGTGTAAAAGCAACGGTGCATATAGCAAGTCATATACATGATATTGGGAAAATAGGTATTCCTGATCATATTTTAAATAAGCCAGGTAAGCTAACTGAAGAAGAGTGGGAATGTATGAAACGTCATACTTCTATAGGAGCTAATATTTTGAAAAAATCGGAAGCACTTAAGCCATTAAGTGATGTCGTTCTTTATCATCATGAAAGATGGGATGGTAAAGGCTACTATGGCTTAGAAAAAGAAAATATTCCTTTAGAAGCTAGAATCATAGCGGTTTGTGATTCCATAGATGCTATGACTAGTAAAAGAGCTTATAGAGAAACTTTATCTATAGAATATTGCAAAAATGAAATACAATCTAATATAGGTAGGATGTATGATCCGCGAGTAGCTAGTGTGGCAGTAAAACATTTTGAACATCTATTGAGCTTAAAGGTAGTCAGCTAGCAATTGAATAGGTGAGAGATTATATATTGAAATATTGGGTAAACTATGATAAAATAACACAAGTTAAATAGTTAAACATAGTGAAGAGAAGAGTAGGTTTAAGGATCTTTTAAAGAGAGCTTCGGGAGCTGAGAAGAAGCAAGGAAAATTAAACTGAACATGGCCTCGGAATGGTGCACCGACGATCCTAGGATTTAGGCTGCAACAGGTTTCGCCTGTTATAGCGAAAGAGTATAACTCCAAATGACTTTTAAAGAAAAAAGAAATGAAAACCTTAAGAGTAGAGTGGAAGTACTTAATGAGACTTATATTGTAAGGTATAAGTGAAGTAGAGTGGTAACGCGTGTGATGACCTCGCCTCTATAACAGTTTGTTATGAGGACGAGGTTTTTTGATTGTTTTTAATGAAGGATTAGAATCTCATTTACTTAGGCGTTTCACTAAATTCCATTAAACAGTTCATTTTTGTAGTAGTAGTTAGTTTTTAAATGATAGATTAAAACTAAATAAATAAGAAAAACTACTATATAAAATAATCATATAAGAAAAGGAGCATTTAAATGAGTAAACCAACGTATTACATTACAACACCAATTTATTATCCAAGTAACAAGCTTCATATTGGACATTCCTACACAACAGTAGCAGCTGATGCTATGGCCAGATATAAACGTCTTCGTGGTTATGATGTCATGTTCTTAACAGGAACAGATGAACATGGGCAAAAAATCGAAAGAAGAGCAGCAGAAGATGGTGTTACTCCACAGGCATTTGTGGATCATATCGTTGACTGGATTAAAGACTTGTGGAAAACAATGGACATTTCTTATGATAAATTTATCCGTACAACAGATAAAGAACATGAAGAAACAGTTCAAAAAATCTTTAAAAAGCTTTATGACAAAGGTGATATTTACAAAAGTGAATATGAAGGTCTTTACTGTACACCATGTGAAAGCTTCTTTACAGAACACCAATTAGTAGATGGTAAATGTCCAGACTGTGGTAGACCAGTAGAAAAAGTAAAGGAAGAATCTTATTTCTTTAAATTATCAGCTTACCAAGATAGACTCATTAAGCATATTGAAGAAAATCCAGATTTCATTCAACCAAATACAAGACAAAACGAAATGCTTAATAACTTCCTTCGCCCAGGGCTTGAAGATTTATGTGTATCTCGTACATCTTTTAAATGGGGTATTCCAGTAGAATTCGATCCAGGTCACGTGGTATATGTATGGCTGGATGCGTTATCAAACTACATCTCAGCACTTGGCTACCTTCAAGCTGATGACAGTAACTTTAAAAAGTTCTGGCCAGCAGATGTACACTTAGTAGGAAAAGAAATCGTTCGTTTCCATACTATTATTTGGCCAGCAATGCTTATGGCATTAGATTTACCACTTCCAAAACAAATCTTTGGTCACGGTTGGTTAGTTATTAACGGGGGGAAAATGAGTAAATCACAAGGGACAGTAGTAGATCCTAGTGTACTCGTAGGTCGTTATGGTAGCGATGCAATCCGTTACTTCTTACTTCGTGAGATTGCCTTTGGTCAAGATGGTAACTTCTCTAATGAAGCCCTTATTTCAAGAATCAACTCAGACCTTGCTAATGACCTTGGTAACTTAACATCAAGAACAGTAGCGATGATCGAAAAATACTTTGGCACACTACCAGAGCTGCAAGAAGGCAATGAATTTGACGTGGATGTACAAAAGGTTGTTAAAGAGCAAATTGCTAAAATGGAAAGCAATATGGAGAAACTTTTCTTCAACAATGCCCTTGAAGACATTTGGGTAATCATTAGAAGAATGAATAAATATATTGATGAAACAATGCCCTGGGTACTTGCAAAAGATGAAGCTAACCATGCTAAACTTGCAGGTGTACTTTATACTCTTTCAGAAGTGATTCGTATTGTCAGCATTATGATTGAACCCTTTATGCCACAAACACCAGAAAAAATCTGGGCACAATTTGGCATTGTAAGAGGCGAATTAACAGCTTGGGATTCTATTCATAACTTTGGAGCACTTTCAAGAACTGTAGCAGCTAAAAAAGGTGACAACATGTTCCCTCGTATTGATAAAGAAAAGGAACTTGCCATTCTTGAAGCAGAAGCACCAACAGCTGAGCAAAAAGAAGAAGCAAAAGCTAAAGACAGCAAAAAAGTAGAAGTTAAAAAAGAAGAAAAGATAGAAGAAGTAGCAGAAATCACGATTGATGACTTTGCAAGGGTTGAGCTTAAAATTGGTGAAGTAATCGAATGTGAGAAAGTACCAAAAGCTGATAAACTTCTTGTATCTAAGATTAAAATAGGTGATGAAATAAGACAAATCGTATCAGGTATTGCAGCTTATTATTCACCAGAAGAGTTCGTAGGTAAAAAGGTAGTGGTTGTAACGAACCTTAAACCAGTTAAACTTCGCGGCATTGTTTCACAAGGTATGGTACTTTGTGCATCAGATGATAACGGTAACTTAGTTGCAGTAGGCCCTCTTGGTGAAATGGTAAGTGGCGCAGTAGTAAAATAAATGATAGTAAATCCCCTGTAAGTCAGATACTCAAAAGAGTATGGAACTTACAGGGGATTTTTTTAGAACGAAGACAAATTATTTGTTAGAAATAATTTAAAATTAATAATTATTAAATATTTATCTGCTATAATAAGACTAGAACAAGTCTGGAGGCACGACAATGGAGCGTATTTTAATTATTGATGATAGCGTGGCAAATATAAAAATTTTAAGTAATATATTGGCTAAAGATTATAAGGTTTCTATTTGTAAAAATGGAAAAGAAGGTATAAAACAGGCAATTGAGCAAGCGCCCATTTTAATTTTATTAGATATTATTATGCCAGAGATGGATGGCTTTGAAGTGATTAAGAAATTAAAATCAATAGATAGTACGAAAGACATCCCCGTTATTTTTATTACGAGCCTTACAGATGATGAAAGCGAAGAAAGAGGTTTTAGCCTAGGGGCAGTTGATTATATTATAAAACCCTTTAATCCTATTATTGTAAAAGCTAGAGTTAAAGCCCATAGTGACCTCTATCTATATCGTAAAAAAATAGAGAATTTGGCTATGCTAGATGGACTAACAGGAATAGGTAATAGACGAAGTTATGATAGACACACAGATATTGAGTGGAAGAAGGCAATAAGTAAGCAATATGCTTTTACAGCCATGCTTTTGGATGTGGACTACTTTAAACAATATAATGATTATTATGGACACCTTAAAGGAGATGAAGTTCTTAAAAATATTGCTAGAACTGTTAGCAAAAATCTTCCTAATAAAAGTGATTATGTTTATAGATATAGTGGAGAGAAGTTTATTGTTATTTTACTAGGAACGGAAAAAGAAGAGGCATTAATAATAGCAGAAAAGCTTAGGCAAGCAGTAGAAAATCTAAATATACCTCATAGTCAATCAACTATTGCTAAGAAAGTGACTGTAAGTATAGGTGGGATGACTAAGTCACCCAAAGAAGGTGAGGTACTTGATGATCTCATTGATATAGTTGATAGACATTTATATTGGGCTAAGGAAATGGGGAAAAATAGGGTTGTTTGGGAATATAATAGGGCTAAAGATCATTCTATTATAGAAATTTCTATGCTAGGGGATTTTAAGATTGCTATTGGTGATAAAAGCATTACCTCAACTATGAATCGTTCAAAAAAAATGTGGCTTATGCTACAGTACCTTATTGTGTTTAAGGATAAAGAGATTACTCAACAAGAATTAATCGAAGTACTTTGGCCAGGAGAAGAGGTTGAAAAACCTAACTATGCACTTAAAACTTTATCGTATCGTTTAAGAGAAACACTGCAAAAGCTACAGGTTCCCTATGCTAGAGAATTAATTGTACAAAGTGGTGGTACTTATCATTGGAATAAAGGGTATATTTGCCGTATTGATTGCAATGAGTTCGAGAGACTATGTAAAGAAGCAGATAAAGAAGAAATCACAAAAGTGGAAAGACTGATTCTTTATAAAAAGGCCTTAAAGCTTTATAAAGGGGACTTTTTACAAGGGACTGTACCAGAGCAATGGATGTTTTCTACTCAGACCTATTATCATAGTTTATATATAAAAGCTTTACACAGCACTCTAAAGATTTTGCAAGAGCAAGAAAAATATGAGGAGATTCATTCTATTTGTCGTAGTGTTTTACAAAAAGAACAATTTGACGAAGAAATTCATTATTACTTTATTGATATGCTTATTAAAATTGGCAAGCCCCAAGAAGCCTTGAAAGCCTATAAGCATATTAAAGCAATGCTACATAAAGAGTTTGGAACTCAACCTTATGAAAAGCTTACTGAACTTTACAATGAAATAAATCAATAAAAAGGTGGATTCAATCCACCTTTTTATTGATTATGGCTGCTATTTCTATAAGAGTTGTTTGTGCTTGGTTAAAATCGTAATTCTCTTATTATTAGTTCCTCAACAAACATTTTCGTAAACATCATATATAAACATAAGCATATTATAAAGAATTTATCCGAGAATTAGTATGTTTATTTCTGATTAATGTATAAAAATATTTGATATACCCATAATTAAGTCATATAATTGAAATGCATGTGAACTAGGTCATAGATATTTTGATAAGATAGGGAGGTTATACACATGACAAAAATAGATATTATATCAGGCTTTTTGGGAGCAGGGAAAACAACGCTTATTAAAAAACTCATTAAAGAAGGCTTTAAGGGTGAGAAGCTTGTGCTTATAGAGAATGAATTTGGTGAGATTGGTATAGATGGTGGCTTTTTAAAAGAGGGGGGCGTAGAGATTACAGAGATGAACTCCGGATGTATTTGTTGTTCATTAGTAGGGGATTTTGGCGCTGCATTAAAAGAGGTATTAGAAGAGTATAATCCAGACAGAGTTATCATTGAACCGTCTGGAGTAGGTAAACTTTCAGATGTCATTAAAGCAGTTAAACAAGTGGCATTAGGAAATGAAGTAAGTCTTAATTGCAAGGTAGCAGTAGTGGATGCGCTAAAATGTAAGATGTACATGAAGAATTTTGGCGAATTCTTTAATAACCAAATAGAAAGTGCTAGCACTATTATTTTAAGTCGTAGCCAAAACTGCTCAGAAGAAAAATTGCATGAAACTGTTAAGCTTATTAAAACGCGTAATGCAGAAGCTGCGATTGTAACTACTGCTTGGGAAGAGATTACAGGTGATAAGTTATTAGCTGTTATGGAAAGTGGCAATTATTTAGAAAGGGAGTTATTAGAAGAGGAAGAGATATGTCCACATTGTGGAGGGCATCATCATGAACATGATCACCATGAAGATAAACATCATCATGAACATCATGACGAAGAAGGACATGATCATGATGAGCATTGTGACTGTAAGCATCATGCTGAAAGTGAGAAGGAGGAACATCATCATAAACATGATGAAAGCTGTAGTTGTGGGCATGATTACCATCATGAACACGGGCATCATCATGCAGATGAGGTATTCACTAGTTGGGGAATGGAAACACCACGACGTTTTGATAAAGAGGAAATAAGAACTATTTTAGAAAAGCTAGCTCATACAGAGACATATGGTGTTATCTTACGAGCCAAAGGTATTTTGCAAGACAAAGAGGGGAATTGGTTCTGTTTTGATATGGTGCCGGGAGAGTATGAAATAAGGGAAGAAGCAGCAGATTATACAGGCCGCTTATGTATAATAGGTACAAAGCTAGATGAAGCAGGACTTAAAGAATTACTAGGAGAATACTGAGAGAAAGAGAGAAGATCATATGAGAATTCCAATATTTTTATTTAATGGCTTGCTAGAAGCGGGGAAAACGGCTTTTATTGAAAGTCTTTTAGAAAAGCCAGCTTTCGCTGATGGGAAAAATACACTTGTTATTTGCTGCGAAGAAGGCGTGGAGGAGTACAATAAAGCACTATTTCAAAAGAATCATATTACCCTAATTAACCTTGAAGAGGAAGAAGCATTTACAAGTGAATTATTGGAAGAGTTAGCAAACACTTATGAGCCACAGCGTGTTGTTATTGAATTTAATGGGATGTGGAATTTAGAAAGTGCCTTTGATGTAACCTTACCGGAAAACTGGTTTTTATATCAAAGCTTGGTTCTAGTTAATGGAGAAACCTTTGAGCTTTACATGAATAATATGAGATCACTGATGATAGAACATTTTAAAATAGCAGACCTGGTTATTATTAATCGCTGCTTACCTACAACTAATCTAGCATTATTAAGAGGTGCTGTGAAATCTATTAATGGGCAAGCAAGGTTATTCACTAGTTCTAAAGATTTTGTAATGGAGCCCATTGAGGAAGAATTACCCTATGATTTAAGTGCAGAATTAATCGATGTTGCAAAAGAACACTATGGGACTTGGTATATTGATTTGTGGGATCATCCTGAACATTACATGAGGAAAAAGATAAAGGTAAGAGGCTTATTTTTTCAGCAGCCCACAGATCCAAAGGACTGCTTTAACTTTGGCCGATTTGCCATGCCATGCTGTGAGGATGATATTGCATTTATGGGATTATATTGTAAAAATATTGGGAAACCACGTTTTCAAAATAAGGATAGTATAGAAATACTAGGTGAAATCCGTTGGGAACCAGCTGAAGTATATGAAGGTGATGGACCAATATTTTATGTAAAAAGTATAGTGAAAGCAGAAGAACAACAAGAAGATATGGTAGCCTTTTAAAATAAGAAGTTTAGTTTCAATAGAAAATAAGGTGCCAAGTTGCATATTTGTACTTGGCACCTTATTTTGATTTAAGAAGTTTTAATCACATACATAGAAGGTAAGGAGTTTTTCAATTTCTATAAAGTCACAACCCTTAGAAAACTTAAGTATAAATTCTTCGTTATGAACAATAAGCTTAATCTCTATATCTCTGTCTAGGATACCGTCATCTTCAATCATATAATGAGAAATACTACGATAAGGAATAGATACCTTTCCTTTTTTAGTAGAGAAGGCGTTCTTATCAAAGAAAATAATATGTTTATTAGTAAAACACATTTCGTCTACTACTAAACGATAAACGGCTTCAATTTCTTCACCTTCTGTTAAAAAACGTTCAAAATACTTAGTGTTAGTAGATTTGGTACCTCCAAAAATTCCCATACGTATACCTCCTGTTTTCTTAAATAGTTACGCATACTTTTAAGTACAGTATAGCACGTGAAGTCATTAGTTTATAGGGGAAAAAAGGAAAACTGGAAATAATATCTAGATCCTATTAACATAAAAATTTCAATTAGCTATTGACATTTATTCGCTTTTATATGAAAATGTACTCTGGTTAAAACAAAGCAGTATTAAATGAAAAGTGATAACACATAAAAAAAGAGCAGATGGGCGGCTAACAACCCATTTGCTCTTTTTGCTTTTTAGTAAACTGATTTATAGAAAGGGGAGCGATATGAAAAAGATATTTAAGGATAAGGTATTTCTAAGTACAATGCTTACTTTAGCAGTACCTATTACACTTCAAAGCTTTGTGACCTCATCCCTTAATTTAGTGGATACTATGATGGTAGGAAGCTTACAAGAGACAGCTATTTCTGCAGTAGGACTCGCTAATCAATATATGTTTATTTTTACGCTTTGCATATTAGGGATTAATGCTGGAGCCAGTGTATTTATGGCTCAATATTGGGGAAAGAAAGATTTACAGGGAATTAAGGCCTTTCTAGGGATAGATTTAACTGTAGGTTTTGTAGCAGCTAGCTTATTTGCTATAATGGCATTCTTCTTTCCAGAAGTGATTATGGATATTATGTCAGATGATGCAGCAGTTGTCGCCTTAGGCGTTAACTATTTAAAAATTGTAGCCGTTAGTTGTTTATTTATGAATTTTACCCAAGCCTATTCTTCTGCATTAAGGAGTACAGGTCAAACAAAATTACCTATGTTTGCAAGCTTAATAGGAGTAGGTGTAAATATTATTTTAAACTGGGTTTTCATTTTTGGAAAGCTTGGTGCACCTGCGATGGGAGTAGAGGGAGCGGCATTAGCAACAATGTTAGCACGTTTAGTGGAGGTTGTTTTTATAGTAAGTATTGTTTACTTTACTAAAAATAAAGTAGCAGCCAAACTAAAAGAATTATATAGCTTTAGTTTAAAAACAGTAGGTGTTTATTTTAAAACATCATGGTCTGTTATTACTAATGAACTTGTTTTTTCAGTAGGCTCAGCAGCTTATTCAGTAGCTTATGCTAAAATAAGTACTAATGCTTCTGCTACCATGCAAATTTCTAGCACGCTTATCAATATGTTTTTTATTTTTCTTACGGGAGTAGGAACAGCGGCAGCCATTATGATAGGGAATAAAATCGGTGCAGAAGAAGAAGCGGTTGCTAAAGATTATGCACATAAAGTAGCTAAGCTAACACCAGTTATAGGGATTATATTAGGTATTGGTATATGGATCTCGGCCCCAACAATCCTGAGATGGTTTAACATTCAGCCAGAGACCTATAAAGCAGCTATACTGGTTTTAAGAACTATGGCTATCTTTATGCCACTGCGTTCGTTTAATGCCATTATGATTATCGGTGTATTTAGAGGAGGCGGAGACACCACCTACTCCATGCTAGTACAAGCTGGTACGATTTGGCTTTATTCAGTACCATTGGCGTTTATAGGTGCACTCGCACTCAAGTGGCCTGTTTATAGCGTATTTTTCCTTGTTTGCACAGAGGAAATGATTAAGGTCCCCTTTGAATATTTTAGATTACGTTCTAATAAGTGGATTAAAAATCTAGTACATGAAAAGCATCTCTCATAGAGATGCTTTTTCTATGGTGTGACATAGACAGAAAATGGAAAAATCGGTATAATGATGACAAGGACAATAAAAGAGGGGGACATGATGTGAGGTATATTGATTTAACATTACAGGTAAAGAAAAGTAATCGTGTTTATAAACAAGCGGAAGTTCAGTTAAAGAAACATATTGTAATGGGCCATGTAGGTACTCATTTTGATATATATGGAGAAGTACAATTACCACTAGAATATATGCAAACTAGAGGCGTATTATTTGATGTGAGTCATATTAAAGATAGGGAAATAACCATTGATGATGTAGATCTAGATTATGTGAAACCAGGAGACTTTGTCATGTTTCGCACAGGTTCTATTGAAAGGCATCCTTATGGTAGTGGTTTATATTTTAGTAGCAGCACCCAATTTTCTTGGGAGCTTATTCAAGAATTGGCGATGGAACGTGTTAAATTTGTAGGGATTGATGCACCGGATTTAAGAAAAGGAAAGGATCATGTAGAAGCAGACAAGCTTTTCTTAAAGTATGGCACTTTTGTCATTGAGAATTTAACTAATTTAAGTGCCATTGAACCTCAGTCAGTATGTAAGATGCTCACTATGTGGCATGAAGATCCAGAGGCAACAGGGATTAAATGTAGGGTAGTAGCTGTGCAACCAGAATAAATTTAAACTCTACCTTTAATAAAGTGAGAATATGGGGTATAATTTGCATAATGGAGTATGCTTAATGATTTACTTTAAGGTGAATAAAGAGTGAATAGGAACATTAGGCGCAGGAATATCAGATGATAAGGAGGATTTAGTAGCGCTTAGATAGGAGGCTACTAAAGAGGAAAAATGATTTTTATGCCTAAAAAAGAATATAATTTGACCTTGAAGGATAGCTTTTGGATGCTTTGTATTGTGCTTATATATGGTGTTTTATCCTTTTTTAATTTAGGAAGCATGGAGAATCCACAAAGCTTTTGGGGACCTGAAGAAAATAATGCTCGTATTGTAGTAGATTTAGGAGATCAGGTTCATGTAAGTAAGATAAGACATTATAGTGGTGCCCGCTTTGGTAAATTTAAACTTTATACATCAGAAGATAATATAGGTTATGAATTTCTAAGTGATTTAGAACAAAAACGGGTTTTTGCTTGGGAAGATTTAGAAATAGATGCAGATATACGTTATTTAGCCATTGAAGCAGAAGCACCTTACGGTATTATTGGAGAAATAGCTTTGTATAATGAAGCAGGCCAGGTATTACCGGTGACAGCCCTAGAGGGAGCAGAAGCAGTTGTTGATGAAGCAAAGGTAGTTCCAGGAGAAATTAGTTATTTGAACTCTACGTATTTCGATGAGATTTATCATGGACGTACAGCTTATGAGTTTGTTCATGGTATGGACATTTATGAATGGACCCATCCGCAATTAGGCAAGTTAATCATGAGTATTCCTATTAAATATTTAGGTATGAATCCATTTGCTTATAGATTGATGGGAAATATAGCAGGTTTGTTGATGTTACTTGTTATCTATGTATTTGCTAAAAGACTTTTTGGATCTACTAAATACGCAGCTTTAGCCATGATTCTTTTTGCAGCAGATGGGATGCATTTTGTACAGACGAGGATTGGGACAGTGGATAGCTTCCTTGTATTGTTTATTCTTTTGTCCTATTTATTTATGTACCAATATATTTCGTGTAAGACAGAAGGTTCTTTAGGTAAGAAACTACTCCAATTATTTGGTTCAGGGATATTCCTAGGGATGGCCATGGCTACTAAGTGGAATGGTGCTTATGCAGCTATAGGCCTAGCCGTTATTTTCTTTGTAGATTTATTTATACGTTCAAAGTCGGCTACAAGCTATGGAAATTGGAGGAGCCAAAGTAAGAAAATCGTATTAAGTTGCTTTATTTTCTTTGGTGTAGTTCCGATTACAATTTACGTGGTTTCATTTATTCCTTATTACTTGATTAGCGGGCAAGATAGCTTTGTACAGTTTCTGTGTAATGAACAAGTAAGAATGTACGAGTATCACTCACAACTTAATGCAACACACCCCTTTAGTTCACCATGGTATTTTTGGCCGATT
This sequence comes from Cellulosilyticum sp. WCF-2, assembly GCF_003990395.1. Classification (NCBI taxonomy): domain Bacteria; kingdom Bacillati; phylum Bacillota; class Clostridia; order Lachnospirales; family Cellulosilyticaceae; genus Cellulosilyticum; species Cellulosilyticum sp. WCF-2. The sequence continues at coordinate 1,495,140 of NZ_CP034675.1, forward strand.
GGTTATAAGCCAGTATGGTATTATGATGGTCAGGTAGCAGAGGGGATGGTGTCTAGTATAGCCCTTTTTAGTAATCCGTTCATTTGGTGGACAGGGATTGTAGCTATGATTTACGCTGTTAAAGAAATGATTCTAGAGAGAAGTAAGCAATATAGCTTTTTAGTAGCTGCTATATTAGCGGTATATGTACCTTATATGCTTGTACCTCGCATTATGTATTTATACCACTACTTCCCAGTAGTACCTCTGATGATTTTAGCTTTAGTAGGACTTATTAAGACTTTAGATGAAGCCAGTAAAAAACCTATTTATCTATGGTATGGTATTATAGCAGTACTTGTGTTTGCATTTTGCTATCCTATTTATTCAGGCTTTTTAATTCCAGAGAAGTATGCTGAGTGGATTAGTTTAGGTGGTATGTGGCATATTTATTAGAAGGAAAGGGCGTTGCATAGTCAATGCCCTTTTAGTGTTAAATGAAGTAAAGCTTTACATATAAGAATATTTTTTATGAGAAGCACTAAAAACTAGGAACTAAAATAAAGATTGTATAATAAAATGATAATAAATTCGCTTATAAAATAAGAGGACAATAATAAGGAGGAGACACCGTGGAAAAGAAAAAAGTGACATTACTAATAGACCAAGATGATGTATTAGCAGAATACATCAAGGGCGTTACAGAGGCCTATAATAAGAAATACAAGACAGACATAAGCCCAGAAGAGTGTAATAATTGGAATCTGCATACAGTGTTTGGTGAAGAAGTAGAAACGGTGATGCATGAACCAGAGCTATTTAGGCACTTAGAGCCAACACCAGACGCATTAGAGGTATTTACAAGATTATATCATAGTGGTTTATTTGAAATGTACATTGTAACAGCAGCACAACCCTGCAGTGTAGAAGCTAAGCACGAATGGATTAAGGAACATCTACCTTTCTTCCCAGAAGAACGTGTCATTGTCTGTAGAAGAAAGTACATGATTAAAGGAGACTATCTTTTAGATGATGGTATGCATAATATAGAAGACTTTGCTAAGGCAGGTGGAACACCTATCGTTTTCGAAAGGTCTCATAACAAGACTGCCCCAGGTAACTATAGACGTGTTACTAATTGGAAAAATTTTGAACGAATGATTATAGAACTATGCTACCCAGAGCTTATGGAGCGTTATTTTGATGAGGAAGCTTTGGAAGTAGTATAAGCCATGAATAAATAATAATGATGATAAAACCTTTAAGGCAAGCAAAGACAGAAGTCTAGCTTGCCTTTTCTTTTGGTTTGTAAATTCTTAACGACAAATTAATATATTCAAAATATATTGACAATTTTTCAGGAGGTGCTAATATAAAAGTTGCCAAGACAACAGTTGTTTTGACAACTATAAAAATGAGTTACCAATGGGAGGTTTTTAAGATGCTCATGAACGATCTGTCTATTATTGTTAGACATTCCAATGCTTTTTTAATAAGAAAGCTTCAAAAGTATGGCGTGGGGTGCGCAGAACATGTGGTATTGACGTTTTTAGCTAAAAACAATGGTGTTAATCAAGAAAGCATTGCTCAGTTTTATAAACTGGATAAAGGAGCTGTAGCAAAAACCTTAGGAAAGCTAGAAGAAAAAGGATATATTATCAGAAAGGTGAATGAAGAAAATCAAAGAGAAAAAATCATTACTTTAAGTGAAAGCGGCAAGGAGATTATCACTGAAATGGAACAGCTTCTAAAAGAATTTAATGCTGCTATTTTTGAAGGAATGAGTGTAGAAGAGATAAAGACGGTTGAAAAATTAGTAGGAACTATTTCAAAGAACGTACTTAATCATTTAAAAGATGGAGATGATGTTAATGACCAATGTCATTAAAAAACCTAATTTGGTTCTAATTACAATTATATATTTGGCAGGCATATTTATGGGAGCTATTGATACTGGAATTGTAACACCAGCTAGGACTATTATTCAAAGTAACCTAGGTGTTGATGGGCAAACAGGAATATGGATGATTACCATTTATACGCTTGCTTATGCAGCCAGTATTCCGATTATGGGAAAGTTTGCGGATAAGTTTGGTAGAAAGTATGTTTATCTATTAAGCGTAACGCTTTTTGGTACGGGTTCACTTTTATGTGGTCTTTCACAAGAGGTAGGTAGCTTTAGTATGCTACTGATTGCTAGAGCAATTCAAGCTATTGGTGGAGGTGGCATTGTACCAGTGGCTACAGCAGAGTTTGGCACCAGTTATCCGCCGGAAAAGCGTGGGATGGCTTTAGGTATGGTAGGAGGCGTTTATGGTATTGCCAATATTTTTGGTGCCTCTGCAGGAAGTGCCATCTTAGATTTGTTTGGGCAAAATAATTGGCAATTTATTTTCTATGTGAATATACCGATTACTTTATTTATTATTTTAGCAGGTATTTTTGTTTTACCTCGTAGTGAAAGAAGAGATACCAAGAAGGTCGATGGCTTAGGGATACTCACCCTTACAGTAATGGTGCTGTCATTACTCTATGGACTTAAAAATATTGATTTCTTCGAGTTTTTAAATAGTATGAAATCAACAGATGTCTATCCATACTTACTTATTTTCATTTTATTATTACCTGTATTTGTGCTCATAGAGAAAAAAGCAGCAGACCCAGTTATGAATTTAAAATACTTTAATAATGAAAATATCGTGGTCACCTTAATTATTTCTTTTATTAGTGGGGTTGTCATGATGGGAATGATTTTCGTACCTCAATTTTCAGAGAATGTACTTAAGATTAAAACAGGTAGTGGTGGCTACTTGGTTATCATTTTAGGACTATTTGCAGGGGTTGCGGCTCCTGTATCCGGAAAGCTTATTGATAAGTTTGGAGCGAAACTTATTTTAGCACTTGGCTTTATTATTTCCATAGTAGGATCAGTATTCCTTGTGTTTGTAACAACTTACTATCCTAATATGTTAACAGTTGTAATAGGCTTGGTATTTACGGGACTTGGTATTGGCTTTACTATGGGAACGCCAATTAACTATATGATGATGGCTAATACAGATGAAGCAGAATCTAATTCTGCACTTGCAACAGTTTCTTTAGTGCGTTCTATAGGAACGGCTATTGCCCCTACAATTATGGTAGGTTTCATTGCAGCCGCTGGAGGGAATATTCAAAGCAATGTGATGAACCTTTTACCACAAGAGCTAACAGTACCAGACTTACCTTATGAGAAGGAAATCACAGATACTTTTAATACACTTAAAGAAAATCCTCAAATGGCAGAAAAGTTAAAAGATATTATTATTCCAGATTTAACAGCTATGCAAACGGTTAAAATTGACTTTAATGGAAGCTCAGATTTTGAGATGCCAGAGGACCTAGAGAATCTAATGAAGGATTCAGATGTGACGACTATCGTAGAAAATAGTAAAACACTTTCTAGCCGTATGTTTGACATGATGACGCCTAATGTGATCGCTTCTATCGAAGCAGGAATAGATCAAGGGATCGCAGGTATTAATGCCGGAATACCTGAATTAGAAAAACAAAAGGAAAAATTAAATGAGGGTTACACAGGTCTTAGTCAAGGCATTATGGGAATGGAAGCAGGTATCAAAGAACAAAAAGCAGTACTTACTCAATTACAAAGTATTTTAGAGATGATGAGTAAACAAGGTGCTAATAATACCCTACCTTCAGGCATGAGCTTAGCGGACCTTCTGCCAGTAGCTGTAAAGAAGCAAATGCCAGTAGCAGTCCTTGAGGAGCTAGAAGAAGTTAAATCATTAGAACAACTCAAAGCTAAAGAAGAAGGATTGACAAAAGCTATAGCAAATCTAGAGACAGAATTAGAAAAAAGTAAGAAGGGTCAAGAAGGAATGAAAGCAGGTCTAAGAGGTATTGAGACTGCCGAGGAGCAGATGAATGATATGGTTACGAAGATGAATAGCTTAAAAGCTGCCATTCCAGATAGCTTTGCTAAAGCAAAAGATAATTATTTAAAAGCCATTGATGATAAAAAGGTGGTTTTAGAAGAAAGCTTTCAAATAACTTTAAATGTTGGTTTCCAAAGGGTTTATTTAACATCAGCTATTGCTGCAGCACTTGCTATTGTATTTTTGGCTTTCTATAGTAATAAAAGAACTGATTATAAAACAGAAGTATTAGAAAAGGAAAATGCATCAGTTCAATAAGAAGAATAACAAAGATACCTGTGTTAGGCATGATAACAACAGGTATCTTTTGTTATTTTGAACAAAAAAGTATGAGTTTCTTCTATATAATAGTGAATGGAAATAAGGAGAGATTAAATAACCATTTAGATGGACAGGATGTATGCTTAAGAAAAAGGCCTACCCTTGTGATTTTGACATAGAACCGTTACAATAACAGCATAAGAGACAAATACTGCTTGAAAATGAGAAGGAGAAAAGAAAATGTATTTTGATTCACATGCACATTATGATGATGAAAGCTTTGATGAAGATCGTTACGAATTACTGGAAGGGATGAAAGCTAAGGGGGTTGATTTTATTGTTAATGCAGCCGCAGATATGGCTTCTTGTTTAACAGGTATCGCTTTAGCTAAAAAATATCCTTTTATATATTGCAGCATTGGAGTACATCCACATGATGTAAAAAGCTTAAAAGAAGAAGATTTAGAAGAAATGAGAAAGCTAGCTAGTTATGAGAAGGTTGTAGCTATTGGTGAAATAGGGTTAGATTATTATTATGATAGTTCACCCAGAGAAGTACAAAGAGAATGGTTTAAAAAGCAACTTCTTTTAGCAAAAGAGCTTGATTTTCCAGTAATTATTCATAGTAGAGAAGCTTCGCAGGAGACTTTTGATTTGATTATGGAAAGCGGAGTAAGAGAAGGTGTTATTCACTGTTTTTCAGGAAGTCATGAACTCGCTAAAGAATATGTTAAAAAAGGTTTTTTCATAGGAATAGGTGGTTCTTTAACTTTTAAAAACGCCAAAAAAACAGTTAAGGTAGTGGAGACTATTGGACTCGAAAATATACTCATTGAAACAGATTCACCTTATCTAACACCAGTACCTCATAGAGGAAAGAGAAATGACTCATCTTACTTAAAATATGTAGTAGAGAAAATTGCAGAAATTAAAGGTGTGACCCCAGAAGAAGTGGCTAGCATAAGCTGTCAAAATGCTAAAACATTATTTAGAATTTAGACGAGAAGGCTTGGGAGAAAAGAGAAAAAAAGAAAATAAAAAAACAGCTTTTGGAAAAAGCTGTTTTTTTATTTTGTATACAAATACTAAACTTATGCTTTATAAAGGGTAAGAAAATGATATGGAATAAAATAGAAAAAAAGTATATTAAAGAGAAAAAATATCTCGCAAATGAGTAAGAATTTTAATGAAATAAAATAAAAAAAGATGGGTGTCATAAAAATAATGAAAAGGACATATAATAGTTATTAATAAAATATTACATAATTGTTAAAAGTGGTTTTTTGAAAAAGAAATTTATAATGCGTAAAACCATTGATAAATCGTGGGTGTAGGTGGAATTTTGGTGTAATTTTCTGATTTTCAAATAAAAACTTGTTACAAAAAGCTTGAAAAACTAAAAAATATATATTACAATCGTATTTGTAGTTGCAATAAACTAAAAATTACATTTATTAACAAATCGTTGTAGTAAAGCCCGATTCACCAGATCAAGTGAGAAAGACCAATTGTTTTGATTAGTAAAGATAAAACTAAACTTTTATCAAGACAATCATTTTAAGGAGGATATCATGAAGAATCGAAGTAGAATCGCTTTATTGATTGTAGCGTTGTTTATGCTATGTGCAGTTAGTATTACAGCCTATCAATCCATGTCAAAGATTATTACTTTAGTCGATGACGGGAAAGTGACTCAATATGAAACAGACGCAAGTAGCGTAAAAGAACTATTAACGCAGTTGAAGGTTACCCTTGGTGACAAAGATACTGTGCAACCTGCATTAGAAACTGAAATTGAAGACAATATGAAAATCACTATAGAAAGATGGAAACCTACAGTAAGCTATACAGAAAATGGAGAAACAGTTGAATTCAAAACTGGACTTACTACAGTAGGGGATATCATTGATGCAAAAGGTTTAATAAATGCTGAGGGCTTAGCAGTTGAACCTAGCTTAGAAACAAAAATTACAGACGGTATGAAAATTACTGTTAAGACAAAAAAAGTTGAAACAGTAAACGAAACAAGACAAATCGGCTTTGAAACAAAAGTTGTTGAAACAGCTGATTTAGCATTTGGTGAAACGAAAGTTAAGCAAGAAGGTAAAAATGGGCTTAAAGAAGTAAGTCTAGAAAGAACTTACTTTGGTGGTGAAGTGGTTGACGAAAAGGTTTTAAATGTCAATGTAACACAAGAACCTACAGAAAAGATTGTACTTAAAGGTGTACAGAATTCTATCAAAGACTCATTTACAGGAAAAAGTTATGCATATACAAAAGTATATGAGATGGAAGCTACAGCGTATACAAATGGTAATGATGGATGGGGTAACCGTACTGCAAGTGGTATGACTACATTCGTAGGCATGGTTGCAGTTGACCCGAAGGTTATTCCACTAGGAACAAAAATCTATGTTGAAGGTTATGGTATTGCCATTGCTGGAGATACAGGTGGAGCTATTAAAGGTAATATTGTTGATTTATTCTTTAACAGTAATAAAGAATGTTACCAATTTGGACGCCAGTATGGTCTTAATGTCTATGTACTAAAAGACCAAGATGTCGATGTAAAAGCAGAGCGTAAAGCTTACTAAATAAAAGAGCAGTTCACTTTAGAAGTGAATTGCTCTTTTATTATTGAATAAGAAAGTTTGCATTCTCAGGATAGGCCTGATAAAAGTAAACAATAAAATAATCATTATTAGAAAAAGATTGGTGAATCTAGGATTTGATACCTCATATCAAATTATGTTACAATCATTGGATACAACTAAAAGTAGGAGATGAAATAATGGACACAATTAAACAGTTTATAAAGTACTATAAACCGTATCGTAAAATGTTTTATTATGATATGGGCTGTGCCCTTACTCTCTCAGGTATAGATTTAACCTTCCCTCTCTTGGTAAGGTTCTTAATGAATGAAGTATACGTCTTAAATGATGGTAGTGAGATTATTAAATTTATCATCATCATAGGAAGTATTCTTCTTGGCATGTATATACTCGCATTTTTCTGCCAATATTATATTACTACCTGGGGACATATTATGGGGGCTAGAATGGAATCAGACATGAGAAAGGAACTTTTCGGTCATTTAGAAAAGCTTTCATTCTCTTATTATGATGAAGTCAATACAGGTAAATTAATGTCTTGTATTACCAATGACCTCTTTGACATATCAGAGCTTGCTCACCATGGACCAGAGGATATTTTTATATCTTGCATAAAGATTGTAGGGACCTTTGCTATTTTAAGTATGATTAATATTAAGATGACGCTTATCCTTATTTTCTTTACAGCTATTATGCTGGCTTTCTCCCTCTATTATAATCGTAAAATGAAAGCAGTTTTCGCAAAGAATAGACAAAAGATTGCAGAGGTCAATGCCATTACACAAGATGCTTTAGGTGGTATTCGTGTGGTTAAATCTTTTGCCAATGAAGCAATAGAGATGGAAAAGTTTGAAGCAGGCAATGAAGCTTTCGTTGAGACTAAGAGTGAAAGCTACCTTATTATGGGTAAATATTTTAGTGGTAATGGCTTCTTTAAAAACATTTTATATTTAGCTACTGTACTAATAGGAGGATTATTTATTACAAGAGGCGAAATGAATTTAGCCGATTTAACGGTTTATATTCTTTATATTAATACCTACTTAAATCCAGTAGAGAAGCTAATTAACTTCACCGAACAGTTCCAAAAAGGTATGACAGGGTTTGAACGTTTCTTAAGCGTTATACGTACTAATCCAGAAATTGATGATGAACCAGATGCACAACCAATAGGAGAAGTAAAAGGAGATATTACCTTTGAAAATGTTTCTTTTAGTTATGCAGATGAAGAAAAGAATGTGTTAAGTAATATGAACATTCATATTCCAACTGGTAAAACAGTTGCATTGGTAGGCCCTTCAGGTGGAGGTAAAACCACATTTTGCTCACTGATTCCTCGTTTTTATGAAGTCAGTGAAGGAAAGGTCCTAGTAGATGGTAAAGACATTAAACATATTACACAAAGTTCTTTAAGGGATGCCATAGGTATTGTGCAGCAAGATGTGTATTTATTTGGTGGCAGCATTAAACAAAATATTGCTTATGGAGATCCTAATGCTAGTGATGAGGAAATAACCCAGGCGGCAAAAAAAGCTAATATTCATGATTTTATTATGAGCCTTCCAGAAGGATATGATACTTTCGTAGGTGAACGAGGTGTAAGGTTATCAGGTGGACAAAAGCAACGTATTGCCATTGCTAGGGTATTTCTTAAAAATCCGCCGATACTTATCTTAGATGAAGCAACTTCGGCTTTAGATAATGAAAGTGAACGTTATATACAAAGGTCGTTAGATGAGTTATCTAAAGGAAGAACAACCTTAGTCATTGCCCACCGCTTAAGTACTATTAGGAATGCCGATGAGATTCTCGTTTTAACGAAAGCAGGTATTGCAGAAAAAGGTGCACATGAAGCTTTAATGAGTGAAAATGGTATATATGCTCAGCTTTATAATATGCAGTTTGAAACAGCGTAATAAAATATAGAACAATCATGTTGTTAATTTAATAACATAATTTAAAAATAATAATAATTGTATTTTATGCGGAAAAGTGATAAAATGACTACAAATTGAGTAAGGAATCTTTAGGCAGTTTACAATGAGGTAAAGTCCTTAGTTGTGGAGTGCCTTTTTTACTCTCAAAAATTGTAAAAAAAGAAAGAAGTGTGAAAATATGAGGAGAAAATTAGCAGCATTAATATCAGCAGTAGTTATGGGAACTACTTTACTTACAGGTTGTGGTTCGGGAACTAAAGCAGGAGAAGAAAGTAGTACTTTTAGAGTAGGACTTGAATGTGGTTATGCACCTTTTAACTGGACGCAAATGGATGATAGTAATGGTGGTGTAAAAATTGATGGCAGTGCTGAATATGCAGGTGGGTATGATGTGGAAATCGCAAAGAAAATTGCAGAGGGATTAGGAAAAGAATTAGTTATCGTCAAAACAGAATGGGATGGTCTTGTACCAGCACTTACTTCTGGGAAAATAGATGCCATTATTGCAGGTATGTCACCAACAGCTGAACGTAAAGAAACCATTGATTTCTCTGATAACTATTACAAATCTGATTTAGTTATGGTTATTAAAAAAGGCAGTGCATATGAAAATGCTACATCTATTCAAGATTTTAGTGGTGCTAAGGTTACAGCTCAATTAAATACTTTCCACTATACTGTTATTGATCAAATAAATGGTGTAGAGAAACAATCAGCTATGGATAACTTCCCAGCAATGCGTGTAGCCCTTGAATCAGGTATGATTGATGGTTATGTTTCAGAACGACCAGAAGGTGTAAGTGCGACTAATGCAAATCCAAACTTTGCTATGGTTGAATTTACAGAGGGCTTTGAGACTTCAGATGATGATACAGCTATTGCAGTAGGTATTGCAAAAAATAGTGATTTGACAGCTAAGGTGAATGAAATCTTAAAGGGTATTTCAGAAGAAGAACGTATGACGATTATGGATACAGCTATTGTGAATCAACCAGCTGCTAACTAAGTAGATTTAATTAAATGAAGAGTAATAAAAACGAGACTAATGGTAGCATGCCCTTAGTTTTTGTTTGATAGGATACATAAATAGATGCAGTTAAGAAAAACAGGAGGAAACAAATGAGCTTTGAGTGGATTGTAAAAATTATTTCAACCAACGGCCCTATGTTCTTAAGAGGTGCAGGTTTAACACTGCTGATTTCTATGGTAGGTACTATTTTAGGCTCTATAATAGGATTGTTAATTGGTGTGGTACGTACAGTGCCTATGCCAGAGAGAGGGATTAAACGTATTTTATTAAAGGTAATCAATGCGATTTTGTCAGCTTACATAGCTTTTTTCCGTGGTACACCAATGATTGTTCAAGCAATGGTTATTTACTACGGTTCAGCTTTGGCTTTTGGCATGGATATGAATGTTCTGAGGGCAGCTATTTTTATTGTTTCTATTAATACTGGTGCTTATATGGCAGAAATTGTGCGTGGTGGCATTATTTCTGTTGATAAAGGACAATTTGAAGCAGCACAGGCTATTGGTATGAATCACTTACAAACAATGAGACATGTTGTATTACCACAGGTTATTCGTAATATCCTTCCAGCTACAGGTAATGAATTTGTTATTAACATTAAGGATACTTCAGTGCTTAATGTTATTAGTGTTAATGAATTGTTCTTCCAAACTAAGTCTGTAGCAGGAAATAACTTTAGATATTTTGAGTCTTTCTTTGTGGCGTGTATTTTATACTTCATTATGACTTATACAGTAACTAAAATTCTTCGTTATGTTGAAAAGAAACTGGATGGTCCTGAGAATTATAATATGATAGGTAATCAAATGCAGGTACAAACACCTGAAGAAGCTTTAAAGCATAATAAAGAGATGATATAGGGTAAAGGAGGAGATACATATGGAAAAAGTAATAGAAATTAAACATTTGAATAAATCCTTCGGCGCTCACGAAGTATTAAAGGACATTGATTTCTCTGTTAATAAAGGAGAAGTAGTATGTATTATTGGGTCTTCGGGTTCAGGTAAATCTACTTTACTACGTTGTGTTAACTTACTTGAAAAGCCAAGTGGTGGCGAAATTATTTATAATGGAGAGAACATCTTAGATGATAAGCATGATGTTTACGCCTATCGTACGAAATTAGGTATGGTATTTCAGCAGTTTAATTTATTTAATAATCATGATGTGCTTAGTAACTGTACTGTAGGACAAATGAAGGTGTTAAAACGTAGCAAAGAAGAAGCAGAAAAGATTGCAATGAAGTATTTAAAAATAGTAGGTATGGATCAATATATTCATGCTAAGCCAAAACAGCTTTCTGGTGGACAAAAGCAACGTGTAGCTATTGCTAGGGCACTTTCTATGGAGCCAGATGTGATGCTTTTTGACGAACCAACCTCAGCGCTTGACCCAGAAATGGTTGGAGAAGTACTAAAGGTTATGAAGGAATTAGCAGATAGCGGCTTAACTATGTTAGTAGTTACCCATGAAATGGGCTTTGCCAAAGAAGTATCGGATAGAGTTGTTTTCATGGATAAAGGCGTTATAGCTGAAGAAGGCAGACCAGAAGATATCTTTAATGCACCAAAGGAACAAAGAACCAAAGAATTCCTAAAGAGAGTCCTTGAAGCTTAATAAAATCAAGTAGAATAATGCTAAAAATAAAATGTGCTTTTACACTAAGTAAAAGCACATTTTATTTTTAGACTAACAGCAAAGAAACTTGGAAATGAGAATTTTTATAAAGGAAGGTATTTTGAAGAATAAGACCTCAAAAGAGGTCGTATTTTTATGTAATAAAATAAGAGTATATGTTGGTTACAATAGAATTTACTTTCTGTAAGTTAATTCTTATCTTATAGGATAATCAGTATGACGAACAAAGAAAGAAAAACATAATGATAAAAGGCAGAGAATATGAGACATATTAAGTTATCAAAAATGATAGGTAACCAGGATATTAGATGCTATTCTAGAGGCCACAGATAAGGAGAAGAAAGCAAAGTATTTTGTTTATATGTTTGATATGCCTCTAACTGCTCAAGATAATATTGGTTTAGTTTGGGAGAGGGATACGGCACTACCATTTAAGTATCTTGATAGTGTAGAAGATAAGGATAAGACAATTACTTATATGATAGGAAAATCGAATACCATCTTGAGTAAGAACTAACCGAGGTTAAAATACAATACACTTAAAATTATTTGAAATAAATGAATTAAATTAATTTTTTAAAATTAATTCAATTCATTATGATGAATTAAAGCTATGCCGATATACAGGTGACTTGCTGAAAAACTAGACAGTTAGAAGTACTTAAAGGGAGAAAGTATCAGTAAGGCATACTGCTAAAAAACATAAAAAATTGGGGCAAAAATTTCTCACTGTCTAGTAAAGAGTTACTATAATGATTACTAAATAAGGAGAAGTTAAGATGGCAAGAAAACTTAAGCAGACAAGTGTAGTAAGTAAATTAACTAAGAGATTATGGTACATAGCAGTACTTAGTTTTAGTGTAGCACTTGTTGCTATGTATCTAGTAGGGGTTACACGTATAGAAAATCTTACAATCAAGAGCACTATTAAGATGGTAGAAGATAATGCTAGGTTATTAGAAGGAAGATTAGATAAATACTTGATGTTAGTGGATACTATTTCAGTAGATGAACGCTTATGTGATCCAGAGATTGGATTTGATGAAAAAGAAAATGTACTTAGAGGTTATGTAGATTTATATGGAGAGAAATATGGAGTCAAATCTATTGGATATATTGATTTGGGGGGACAATTAACTTCAACCGATGGATTTGAGAATAATATATCTGATAAAGATTATTTTAAGGATTTAATGCAAGATAAGAAGTATATAAGCAGTCCGAGTTATAATATAAAAACTGGACAACAAATTATATTTATGGGAGCATCGCTCAAACAAGGTACGCAGGTCGTAGGAGCTATTACATGTACCTTTGATGGTAAATTCCTCTCGGATATGATTCAGGATTTAGAATATCTACAGGAAGGTAAATCTTATGTGCTTAATAAACAAGGCATAGTAATTGCCTCTAATAATTCATCAGAGGTAGCCGAGAGATACAATGTTATCAAGGAATTAGAACAAGACCCTACACTTACTCACTTAGAAGATATTGCTAAGGTCCATCAAAAAATGATTGAAGGTGGAGAGGGGGCTGAAGTGATTAATGATGGTATGGATAAATATATCGTCTATCATAATGTACCTCATTCCCAGGGGTGGAGCCTTGCTTTTGAGGTGAAAAGAAAAGATATCATTAGTGAGGTCATTGAAATAGCAACAGTTAATACTTTATCATGTAGTATAGCAATGATCTTATTATGTATAGGGATGGTTATAACTGCAAAGCCATTAGGAAAAAGACTGAATTATCTTAAAGGCGAAATTGATAAAATGGCTCAAGGTGATTTCACTATTAAACTTAATACAGAGGATGAAAAGACTAGGGATGAAATAACTCTTATGGCAGAGGCACTACAAAAGAGTATAGATGCCACAAGAAAGACACTAACTGCAGTTGAACATAATGCAACCGTATTAATGGGACAAGCGAAAGGCTTAGAAGGAGTATCACATGAAATCTATGAGGGTGCTAATAATATTGCAGCCTCTATGACAAATACCGCCACAGAAAATACAAATCAATCTATAGAAATCACAAATATGAATCAGCAGATGGATGAATTTGTTGCTAACTTAGATGAGATGGAAAACAACATCGAAGAGGTTATATATGTTACTTTAGAAGCAGAAAACGAGATTAAAGGGAGTCAGGAGCAAGTAAGAGACTTAGTTACTTCAGTAGATACCTTCAATCAATCCTTTAACCAGTTTGGAAATATGATTGAAAACATGAACAAGAAAATTTTTTCTATTAATGGGATTACTGCAGCCATTACACAAATTTCAGAACAGACGAATTTATTAGCCCTTAATGCAGCTATTGAGGCAGCTAGAGCTGGGGAAGCAGGAAGAGGCTTTAGCGTGGTAGCAGAAGAGATTAGAAAATTAGCTGAACAAAGTCAAGAGTCAGTGCGTGAAATTAGTAGGATTATTGAGGCAGTTTTAAATGAAGGGGAACATTTAACAAATTCTAGTGATGAAATCAATGTGAAGATGCAAGTGCAAAAAGAAAATATTGATAGAGCGGTAGTGACTTTTGAACATATGGCAGACGCAATGAAAAGTATCCTACCCAAAACAGAGGCTATGGCAGCTGTTTCAGTTGCTAATAAACGTCAAAAGGATAGCATTAAAGCAAGTATAGAAAAAGTGGCCCATGCCTCTCAAGAATTAGCGGCAGCCTCACAGGAAGTAGCTGCTACAGCAGAAGAATTTAATCAATCTAGTGAAAGTATTCGAGATGTTGCCAAAGCCGTTAATCAATTGACTGTGGAATTAACAGAACAAATGGAACAGTTTAAAGTAAAATAATACAGTATGAGTGATATATAATACAAATAGATAAGTACTAGATAACTAGAAGATAGAGGTTATCTAGTGCTTTTTTATATTCTATTAATTTGATATGATTTTAAATAGAAGCATTGGATAGTTTTTCACTGGTATAAAGCATAACATTAAGACGATGTTTTTGATTTTTATTAAAAATAATAACCAAGTATAAGTTGGGGAAAATACAGAATATTACAAATGAATTAAGTTTCAGTTAATCATATGGTGTTGCTATAGAAGGATGAGTATAATGAAAACATAAAAAACGTCTATATAAAAGAAAAGGTGGAGCTATGAAGGGGATTAATAAAAAAGGAATAGTAAAAAGTTTTAGCGGGATAGTAGCAAGTCTACTATTATTAGGTACACCACAGATGAATGAGCTTATGGCAGCAAGCAAGATAAGTGTTAGCTATAATAATCAGGAGTTAATGCTAAGTAATGAACCGAAGGTGATTAATCAAAGCGTCATGCTCCCACTACGAGACCTATCAGAGCAATTAGGGTATAAGGTGAACTGGGAGCAAGCAACAGGTAAGATTGAGATTGTAGATGGAGTTTATAAGGTTGTATTGCAGGTGGGGAGTAAAGTAGCAGAGGTTAATGGCAAAGTAGTAACCATAGATGTAGCGCCTCAAACGATCAATGGTGTGACTTATATACCACTTCGCTTTGTGAGTGAGGCTCTGGAAATGGGTGTTCAGTGGAGTAAAGAAAACAAGGTGGCATTAGAAGGAAAATATACAGTTGATGAGGCGAACAAAAAGTTAATGGTAAGGACTGCCAGTGGGAAAAAGGTAGTGGGAGATATTAATACTTATGATGAGGACGTAGTAGATGGGAAGAATGTAACTTTAAGAAGAACTAACGCAGGGAGTGAAATGGTTTGTGTGACCTATGCTATTCAGGGCGCACTCACTCAGATAGCTCGTACGACTTTTTATATGAAAGATGGTAAGGTAATTGACAAGCTAGTAGAAAAGCCAAGTATTCAAGCTGAAGCTGGCATACTCTACAAAAATAATGAAGTTGCTATTAGTACAGGAACTGAATTTAAAATATATGATGATTTAACAGGGACTTTAGTTAAAACTTATAACCTAAAAGAAAAATTAGGTGGAGAAGGTTTTGTTCCAATTAGCTATAGTAATAACTATATAGTAGGTAGATATCAAAATACCATTCATGTTATTGATTTAGTAAATGGTAAGATTACTAGGATATTGGATTTTATTCCTGAAGGAACAGAAAAAGAAAAAGAAGCCAAATATTATGTCTATACGTTTGATATGCCATTAACGTCTCAAGATAATATTAATTTGGTGTGGGAGACTGAAGAAGCACTCGTGTTTAAATATCATGATGCCGTAGAAGATAAAGATAAGACTATTACTTACCTTATTGGAAAGTAATTAGTATAGTTGAAAAAGGTAAGGCAGATGAGTTTGTTAATTTGTTAAAAGAAGAAGGAATGAGAAGCTTTAAAGAAGGGGATTGAAACATAGATAGTTAAAAAAGGGCTACTGAGAAACAACTTTTAATACAAGAGATAGATGCTGGTAAATCCGAAGATTTATAGCACTTGTATTTATTAGAAGTTTCTTGGTAGTCCTTTTTGTGTATTAAGAATCGTCATTTTTTATTGGGTTCAATTTAACTACGCTGCATATCTTTGTAACCGATAACAACTGTCCATACATAGGCACAAGTTTTTGGAATCATCAGCATACCCACCATAGGGATAGCATCTGCCAATAATACGACTGGAATATAAAAGCCAAAGCTAAGAACAATCGTGAGCCACATCCATTTGAAGGAAGTATCATGATTTTCTTTAGTGCTCTTATAAAATAACACAATAATAAGTAAGCCGAGTAGTGCGAATGGTATGTTTCTGTAAATTCCCCATGAGATAGATGATACATCATTTAGCCACTGGTTTTGAGGAAATAGACAAAGGACAATACGTAAAGCGGATAATACATATACTACAGCGGTGACGCCCTTTTGTCCTTTGACATGATATCGTAGTCTCCACACATAATATAAAATGATATAAAAGATTGTCATGGTAATGGAGGTAATAAACTTCCCTATACCTAGTGCGGTGGTGAAATTTTCGAGGCCAGTTGTACATAAGGCTAGGGCACGAGGGATAAGGTGGAAGGAATCACCTACGCCTAAAACGATTGCCATAATCCCGAAAAGCTTATACTGGTTATTTCCTTTGCTTTTTAGAATCATTAAGATACCTATTGTTATGACTGATATCAAGTAGACGGTGTCAAATATGGTTTCAACTATAGCTTGCATCATTTTTCATCCTTTCTTTGTGGATTAATCTATGTTTCAAATGTGAACAATGTTCATTTTATGGATTTATTATTGGTTTGTCAATAATTGTTTTTTATTTTAAAAGTTGATTTAGCTACATAAATCTCGATTTTATTTGATTTTAAAAGGAAATTTGACAAAGAAATTATTTTGAATTAAAATGAACATAGTTCAAACGAGGAGGAGATAACTTGAATATAGTTATAACATCTGCAGAATTATTATTGAATGCAAGCAAAAAGATTGCTGCTGAAAAGGGAATTAAGGCTATTAATATAAGAAACGTGGCAGAAGAGGCAAATGTTTCCGTAGGTTCTGTTTATAATTACTTTAAAAATAAAGAGGCTTTAATAAGCGAAACCATTGCTGCTATATGGTGTGATATATTTCATAATGCTGAGGGATATAAAGAACTAGATTCTTTCCATGACTGTCTTATATGGCTAATAAGTATGATTGATAAGTGTTGTAGTGAGTATCCAGACATACTGACTGCACATCCACATAGTATTCATCAGAAAGAAGAGCTAGAAAAAGGCCGTATGATGATGGAGAAATATCTTACACATATTCATTACCATTTAAAAAAAGTTCTTGAAAATGATAAAAAGATTAAAGAAGGGATTTTTGATGATTCCTTCACTAGAGATGAATTCATTAACTTTACCTTTTCAAATATTGTTCTCAGTGCAAAAGGTAACCAAAAAAATTATTCTACTCTGATAAAACTAATTGATAAATTACTATATTGATAAGTATCCTTTAAGGGGGGATTAAGATGGTTAAAAAATTTAATTTATTATTTCTAGCAGGGCTAGTATGGAGCATTGCAGGATATAATGTACTACATATTGGATGTCAGGCTTATGTAGGCCATATTTCTGCTTTTTTAATTGCATTATCTATTTTAGTTTTTGCATTTTTTCAATTCATAGTTTTTGGGCCTCTTGTTAAAAAGCATACTAAGAGAATTACATCTTATGAAATGGAAAAGCAGTGGTTTTGGCATTTTTTTGATAAGAAGTCTTTTATAATCATGGCAGTGATGATGTCTGGTGGCATTATAATTCGTATGGAGCATTTATGGGCAGATTGGTTGATTGCATTTTTCTATGTGGGACTTGGATTTGCTTTATTGTTGGCTGGCCTTACCTTTTTTGAGAAATTTATAAAGTTTAAGCTTGCAAAATAAACAGAGTGCGGAAAACTATAGTATACTTAATTTGAAAAGATAAAAGAATAACAAGATATAAGGAGGTGGAGATCGTGCCATTATTAAAAACAGGTGATACAGTAGCGTTAGTAGGTTGTTCTAATGGACTTAGCACAGGGATGCAAGAGACAATAGCAGCTCTCAAAGAAGTGTTAGAAGGCTGGGGGCTAGAAGTATTAAGTAGCCCATATATTTATGCCCAAAAGGATGTTTTTGCGGCAAGTGGAAAAGATAGAGCAGCGGCATTAATGAACTTTTATCAAAACGAAAGTGTAAAAGCTATCTTTGACATTTCAGGAGGGGATATTGCCAATCAGGTATTACCTTTCTTAGATTTTGAGAGGATAAAAAAGGCCAATAAGCCATACTTTGGTTATAGTGATTTAACGACGGTCATTGATAGTATTTATGCTAAAACGGGAATAAGCTCTTATTTATACCAAGTCAGATTCCTTATAGGAGATGATGCAAAGGTTCAGCAAGAAGCCTTTTATAAAAGCTTATTTGAAGAACAAGAGGATTTATTTCAATTTGATTATCACTTTATAAAAGGTGAAAAATTAGAGGGTATCATCATAGGTGGTAATATTAGATGCTTACTCAAATTAGCAGGTACGCCTTATTTCCCTGATTTTAAGGATAAGGTCCTCTTCTTAGAAGGTATGAGCGGTAAGCCAGCTCAAATGGCTACCTTTTTGAATCAATATAAGCAAATGGGTGTATTAGATGAAGTCAAAGGGATTTTACTAGGCAGTTTCTTAGAAATGGAAGAAAAAGCTTTAAGCCCAACCATAGAAGAACTGTTACTAGAATTAATAGGGGATAGAGATATCCCTATTGCTAAAACAATGCAAATAGGACATGGCAAAGACAGTAAATGCCTTCGTATAGGTGAAAGGATTTCTTTGTAAAGGACTTATAGTTTTGTTGTTAACCTCCTCTTATTAATTAAGAGGAGGTGTTTTTTTTATCTACAAATAGAGTGTTTTATGTCCATAGTGCACTTATAACTAAGAACTATGAGTATTGGGATTAGTACAATAGTGATGAAATTGACAAGTTTTATTGTAAGTATATGGATATATTGACTAAATGATAAAAGCAAAATATGCAATGTTATTTCAATTAATACTAAAAAAATGCATAGCACTAGAAATATTTACTGTTTATAATTAGCTTAACATAAATAATTAACAGAGGAGGAAATAGTGTGGTAAAAACAGGGGTTTTGAAAAACAGAACACACAAAAAAAAGGACTATCTCCACAAATGGGCATTAGCCTTTTGCTTACCTAATATATTATTTTTTATTGTGTTTTTTGTGGCGCCCGCAATTGTAGGAATCTGGTATTCTTTAACTAATTTCAATGGGTTAAAACAAATGGATTTTATAGGATTAGAAAACTATATTAAATTATTTAAGGATGTAGAATTTTATAAAATCCTATGGAATACAGTGAAGTTTACAGTAGTATCAGTACCAATTGGCTATATAGCTTCGTTGGGATTAGGGCTACTACTTTCATCAGAGAAAATAAAAGGTATTTCTATACTAAGGATTTTAATTTATTGGCCTACATTGCTTTCTACCATTATGGTAGGTCTTACATGGAAATGGATATTTGGAGAGAGCTTTGGACTATTCAACTATGTTTTAGGAAGACTTGGAATGGATCCAATTGGTTGGGCAACTAATCCAACTGCTGCATTTATTACAACCATTATAGCCAGTGTATGGGCAGGATGTGGAACGAATATGCTGATTTTCATAGGAGCACTTAAACAGATTCCTGGAGAACTCAAAGAAGCAGCAGTTATTGATGGGGCAAATAGTTGGAATGTATTTAAAAGTATTACACTTCCAAGTATAAAACCAGTTTCTTTTATGGTCATTATTTTATCTATTATTACATCCTTCAAGGCATTTGCAATGGTACAGACGTTAACAAATGGTGGACCTGGTACATCAACCACCTATATGATTCAGTACATTTATAACACAGGATTTGACAAGATGAAGGTTGGTTATTCTAGTGCGGCATCTATGGTATTATTCTTTATTTTAATGGTATTGTCCATAGTACAGACTAGAATGAATAATAATAATGATTAAAGGAGAGTCAGAAAATGAAAAAAGCTAGAAAAATTTTTACATACATCTTTTCAATTGCTTTTGCGGCTATTTGGATTTTTCCTGTGCTCTGGCTGCTCATAAGTTCTTTTAAAGACGGCAGTGAACTATTTAGATATCCATTAACATTTTTACCGGAATCCCCCACATGGGAAAACTATAAAGTGGCACTTGAGCAATTCGATTTCATACGATACACAGCAAATACTGCATTTGTAACAATAATAGCTACTGTTAGTACCATTTTAATGAGCTGTATGTGCGGTTATGGACTGGCAAAGTACAAATATAAATGGATTAATATTTTGTTCTTTGCACTATTAGCTACCACCATGCTTCCAACAGAAGTTATTATGCGTCCAAGCTTCACTATTTTATATAAATTGGGACTTTATGATTCACTATGGGGATGTATTATTCCAACAGTAGGAACCATGACGGGAGTCTTTATGATGAGGCAGTTCTTCATTACAGTACCAAATGAGTTAATGGAATCTGCTAGAATCGACGGAGCAAATGAAGGAGTGATTTTTGCAAAGATTATGCTTCCTATTTGTAAATCACAGATTGCTGTATTAGCAATCCTAAGCTTTAGATGGAGATGGAATGATTATATTTGGCCACTACTTTCACTTAGAAGTCCAGAGAAGTATACATTGCAGTTAGCGTTAAGAACACTATCAGGTGCAGAAGCTGTTAACTGGACAGTATTACTTGCAGCATCAGTTCTTTCTATGATTCCAGTACTTATTGTATTTATTATATTTAATAAACAAATTATGAGTTCTAATATGTCTTCTGGAGTAAAAGGTTAAATAAAAATTGGAGGAGTGATAATATGAAGAAAAAGTTTGCAGTATTAACATTAGGCCTGGCTATGGGATTATCAACTATATTAACAGGATGCTCTGAGAAATCAGAGGGAGTAGTAGAACTAGAATTATTATTAAGTGATGATACATTAGAAGGTGGAGCCATGGCCCATATGGTTGAAAAATTCAATGAGGAATATAAAGATAAAGGAATAAAAGTAAAACTTAATGAAGTTGCATACGCAGATATTAAAACTCAACTTCAAAATAGAGCTGCTGTAAATGAGTTGCCATCATTAGTTAAGACAACCGAGCTGGTTCAATTTGCAGATTACATTCATCCATTAGAAGATTCTTCATTGAAAGCAGAAGATTTTCTTTTAGATGGTACTATTGATGGAAGATTCTATGCACCTACAATTAATACGACTGCAGTTGGTATGATTATTAACAAAACTGCCTTTGATAATGCAGGTGTTGCTTATCCACTTACAGAAGAAAAAAGATGGACATGGACTGAATTTGAAGAAGCTGTAAAAGAAGTACAAGAGAAGAATACTAACATTCAAACAGGATTTGTAATGGATCACTCTCAGCAAAGAATTAACAACTTCTTATATCAATTTGGAATGGAACTTTTTGATGCAAACGATTACAACAAACTAACATTTAGAAGTGATGCAACCAAACAAGGCTTAGACTACTTACTTAATATGTATAAAGCAGGTGGCATTTCTAAAGCATCTGTAGGTGTAGGAACAGAAAATGCACAAGATGTATTCAAAACAGGTACTGTTGCAGCTCACTATGCAGGAAGCTGGGTAATGAGTGATTATGCTCAAAATATTAAAGACTTTGAATGGGCTCCAGTACTTATGCCATATGAAACAGATAAGGCTACTAGCCTTGGTGGAAACTATTTTTATGCTATGGAAGGTACAGGTCATGAAGCAGAAGCAGTTGAGTTCCTTGAATGGTTCTTCGAAGATGAGAATTATGCAGAATATTGCAGCTTAGGTAACTACTTACCAGGTAAAAAAGGTATTGAGCCTAAATATTCAGTAGAAGGTTTAGATGTGTTTAACACAGAAATTAATGAATCTAATAGTCAATCAAGCTATGACAAAATGGTAACAACTCAATACCATGCTAATGAAACTTATGGTAATGCTGTAAGAGATGCATTAGATAAAGCTATTGCAGGAGAAATGGATAGCGAAGGTATTATGGATTACGTAATAAAGACACAGCTAGAAACTTTAACAGGTGTGTATGAATAGGACTATTATTTTAGCAGATTAGAAGTAAGGCCGTCATACGAAAAGAATTAGTTCGGTGACGGCTTTTTATGACTCAATATATATTAAGGGGAAAGGAATAGAAATATAATGTCGAATACTATGGAGAAACAAAACATTCTTAGAACAATAGACCTCTATGTGAATAGTTTTGAAAAAGTGTTATACGAGGTAGATGATATTTTTCTGAAAGGAATGGAGAATCATAATCTCGTAGGAGATGATATTGAAAAGTACAAATTTTGGGAATGGACACAGGGTGTTGGATTATTTGGATTTTGGAAGCTGTATCAACATACCCAGGATAAGCGATATTTGAAAACCCTTAATGAATACTATGATAGACAATTAAAAATTGGCTTGCCTTCAAAGAATGTCAATACCACAGCACCACTCCTAGCAATGTCCTTTTTAGCTGAGTATGAAAAGCGTGAAGACTATATGGAAATATGTAAAGAGTGGGCAGAATGGATGATAACATCTTTTCCACGTACCAAAGAAGGGGGATTTCAGCATTTAACCTCGGATACTTTAAATGAACAAGAACTATGGGATGATACACTATTTATGGCAGTCCTATTTCTAGCTAATATGGGAAGAATTCTAGATAAGAGTGAATATAAAGAAGAAGCTAAATATCAATTTTTACTTCATATAAAATATTTAACGGATCGAAAAACGGGATTATGGTTCCATGGATTCACCTTTAATGGCAATCATAATTTTGCAGAGGCATTATGGGGCAGAGGAAACTGCTGGATTACAGCGGCTATTCCAGAGTTCATTGAAATGGTAGAGTGCGAAGAAAGTGTAAAACGCTTTTTAACTGAATCATTAAAAAGCCAAGTAGATGCCTTGGTTAAGTATCAGTCAGCAGATGGTATGTGGCATACATTAGTGGACGATAAAGAGTCTTATTTAGAAGCTAGTGCAACCTGCGGATTTGCCTACGGTATATTAAAAGGGGTTCATTTAGGATTATTAGGACAGGAATATGTAGAGTATGCCAAAAAAGCTGTTGCACCTATTCTAGATTATACAGATGAAGAAGGTATTTTACATCAAGTATCATATGGTACACCAATGGGGAGAGAAGATAAGGATTTTTATAAAAACATTGAATTAAGACCAATGCCATATGGACAGGCACTAGCAATCCTATTTATGTTAGAGATATTAAAGGAGGAAAAATAGATGCAATATAATGTATTAGAATATGGAGCAATAGGCGATGGCATCACAAAGGATACACTAGCTATACAAACAGCAATTGATGAATGTACAAAAGCTGGAGGCGGCAGAGTAGTATTACCAGCTGGAGGGGTTTATAAAGCTGGATCTATTATATTAAAATCTAATGTTGAATTTCATGTGGAAAGTGGAGCTGTTTTAAAGGCCAGTGATGATTTAAATGATTATCAAGCTTTGGATCCTTTTGAAGGAGTGGAAGTAAAGAAAGAAAGTAATGTACCCTCTTATATTAATTGTGAGTATGATGGTCGTCCACGCCACTACTTTATTTATGCACAAGGCGGAGAAAATATAAGAATTACAGGATTCGGAAGTATAGATGGAAGTGAAGAAATATATCATGGACATGAGGGTCAGTATCACATAGAAGGAACATACTATCCACGTATACCAATGATTTTAATTGAAGAAGTTAAGCATTTAACGGTAAAGGACATTACACTTACTAAATGTGGCTTCTGGACTTTACATATGGCAGGTTGCTATGATGTTTTAATCGAAGGCATTCGTATTTTAAATAGCTTAAAGATGGCTAATAGCGATGGCATTGACCCAGACCACTGTGAGAATGTAAGAATTATCAATTGCCATATTGAATGTGCAGATGATTGTATTGTCTTAAAAAATACTAAAGGGTATGAAAAATATGGACCATGCAAAAATATTATCATCTCAGGCTGTACTTTGATTTCAACAAGTGCTGCCATTAAGTTTGGTACAGAAAGTGAGAGCAATTTTGAGAATATCATTATTGAAAACTGTTGTATTAGCCGTAGCAATAGAGGAATCTCTTTACAACTAAGAGACAAAGGCAATATTGAAAATGTTCAAATCTCTAATGTGACCATTGAGACCAGAAGATTTTCAGAGCAATGGTGGGGAAGAGCAGAACCTATTTATATTACTGCTATCAATAGAAAAGATGGTGTTACAGCAGGGCAGATTCGTAATGTGAGAATAAGCAATGTGAATTGTAAGAGTGAAAATGGTATATTTATTTCAGGTAGCGAAGGACATATTATCAAAGATCTGGTTTTAGAAAATATTAATGTAACTCTTGAAAAAACATCTAAATGGCCTTCTGATAGTTATGATATTAGACCATGTCAAGGTGAAGGCATTATACCATCTAAGCTTTATGGTATGTATATAGATAAGGTTGATGGTATAAAGCTTTCTAATGTAAAAGTAAATTGTAAGGAAAATATGAAAGAATTCGTGGCAGGAGAAAAGCATATTCTTCAAGTAGAGAATATGGAAACTATGTAACATGAAAGAGACCCATAAATCACGAATTTTATATGTTACCCTAGCCATTTTAATGGTTGCATTAGGTGCCAGTGATGCACTAAGAGGTATATTTGCTCCAGTTTTTCAGTCTCATTTTGGATTAAATGCTTTTCAGATTTCTATGATTATGACAGTGAGCTATGCAGGTAATTTACTTTTTCTTCTGATAGGGACAAAGTTAGCTGATCGTTATCAGAAGAAAAAGGTGTTTTTAGGTGTATTACTTTTATGGATTTTAGCAGTCGGTCTTTATTTAGTGACAGATAGTTATTGGATGCTTCTCATAGGTGTATTTATAACGATGGGAGCATCCACCTTACTAAATACCATGATTAATCTTTTAACGCCGCTATTATTCTTGTCACCAGTTATGATTGTAAATACTTTGTTTTTTGCTCAGGGTATGGGAACCAGTGCAAGCCAAGGTATACTCGGACGTTTTGCTTCTGATTTTAATTGGTGGAAGTTAACTAATGGAGTGTTACTCATACTAGGAATTATTGCTTTTTTACTCTTTTACAAAGTGGAGATTCCAGAAAAAACAGAAAGAGTTGATAAAAAAGGTAGCTCTATAAGAGAAGTAGTGAGTAATCCAGCATTTATCTATTTGTTCTTGATATTTGGCTGCTACTTTGTTGCAGAACATGGCATTATGAACTGGTTTGTTATATATAGTAAAGAACAACTTGGGTTAGTTGAAGGACAAGCTTCCTTATATTTATCTTTGTTTTTCGGTGGCATAACAATAGGACGGTTTATTTTTGCACCAGTTGTTCAAAAACTAGGGACCATAAAAAGTATTAAGTATTTTGGCGTAGTAGGGGTTATTTTCTACATAGGGGCAGTTGCTTTTGGAATCAAAGGAACACTTTTCTTATTAGGATTATCTGGTTTGTTTTTGTCTGTTATTTATCCTACCTTGGTACTTTCTGTACAGGGATTTTATCCAGAGGATTGTGTGGCTTCAGCAACTGGAACCATTATAAGCCTAGCCACTCTGTTTGATATTGTATTTAATGTAGTTTTTGGAAAAACTATCGATTTATTTGGATATCGTATTGGATTTATGATATTACCTATTAGTTTACTTTGTTTCTTTGGAATCTTTTTGATTTTTATTAATAAAGTAAAGATGAAACGTTATATTTAGGAGGAAATGATGTTAGCTCATTATTGGAAGATACTAAAGGATACTGAAAAAAGGGTAGAACATAGTTTAAGATCACAAGTGTTAGCAGAAGGTCCTACACAAGGGGGCTTTGTAGATAAAAAAGGATTGATACATGGGAAACACGCCATTTATTGTGCTACGACAGCCATTGCGGCCTATTGTAATAGTGATTCTGTTTATTATAAAGAGCACCGTGTTTATCAGATGATTAATCTAGCATTAGATTATGTCATTAGGGTTCAACATGATAATGGGCTTTTTGATTTAATTAGTTGTAATTTCTTCTCTGCACCAGATACAGCATTTTGTATTAAAAGATTTCTACCCTGCTTAAAGTACTTAGAAAAACAGAGAGAAACACAAGAAGAAGAGCATATTTACCAAACTATAAAAGGTATTGTAAGAAAAGGTGCTGAAGGCTTAAAAATAGGTGGTTTTCATACACCTAATCATCGCTGGGCTATTGCTTCTAATTTAATGGAGTGTGGCAAATATTTTGATGATGAAGAAATGATTTTATGCGCCAATCAGTATCTTAATGAAGGTATTGACTGTAATGAAGATGGAGAGTTCGCTGAAAAGTCATCTGGTAATTACAATAGGATTAATAATGATGCCATGATAACGTTAGGCGATATAACAGGTGAAGAAAGATTTTATGAGTATGCTGTCAAAAATCTAGAAATGATGCTTACTTACATAGAGCCTAATGGCAGCATTTTTACTGCCAATTCTACAAGGCAGGATAATGGTGCATTGGTTTTCCCAAAGGATTACTATATGGAATATTTGGATATGGGATATCGAAGAAATATACCAGAGTATCTAGATATGGCAAACTATATTTTTAAAATCATTGAAGAAAAGGGTATTACTGCACCAGATCATCTGATTCATATGATGAATCGCCCAGAACTAAAGATGCTAGAGCATGAAGGCATACGTAATGTATTAGATTTTTCTAGACTCTATCAAGAGTCAGGGATACTTAGAGTACGCCATGGAGAATATAGCTATACATTAATGGCTCAAAAGTCAGGCTTCCTGCACTTTAGTAATCAGACAATACATATGGAAATGAAGCTTGGTGGCAGCTTTTTCGAACATAGAGGCTTTATTCCAGAAGTACTAGAAAAAACAGATACAGGACATTGTTTAGAACAAGTCATGAAAGGCTGGTACTATTTACCCTTTAAAGAAAAGCCAGCTACTAGTGATTGGTGGAAGATGGACAATGAGAGACGTGAAACATTTGAAGGACCACAAATGAAACTTAAAGTTCAGGTGGAAGAAGAGCAAGACGGTATAAATGTTCATATACAAGCTTCTGGGGTTGAAGGAGCACCCTTCCGTGTAGAAATAGCAGTATCAGGAGCAGACCTGCTTTGGAATGAGCAATTTACTGTACAAGCAGCACTAGGTAATAGCATGATATTAAAACAGGGAAATGTAGTATTTTCTAATAGCAGTGATAGTTTAGAAATAGGACCAGGTTTTGGAACACATCTATTTACCAATGGAAAATTTGGAAGCGAAGAGCAATCAAAATATGCTTTTACCCTCTATTTAACGGAGTATACGGAATTTGATAAGGTTATTAAAATTAGAAGCGGAAAGAAAGTGGTATAGTTAAAAAAGCAGACCTTAACGGTCTGCTTTTTTAGGACTCTGGTTTCCAAGATATACCGGTTTTTCGAAACTCTGAAGGAGAAACCTGGCACTCACGTCGGAAAATACGATTAAACTGAGAAAAGCTTTGAAATCCGCATCTTTGAGCTATTTCAGTGATAGAGAAATCAGTGTTTTGAAGCAGATATTTGGCATTTTGAATTCTACTAATTTGTATATAGTGTGTTAAGGTAAAGTTAGTTACTTCTTTAAATTGGTGGGATAAGTAACATGGACTTAAGAAAAATTGTTTGGCCAAAGATGCTAGTGATAAGTCCTCATGATAATGATTATGGATGTAGAAGGCAATATCATAAATTTTCATGTCTTTTGGTGAACAGGTATTATGAGGAATATAAATATTCTCATCTCTAGCATGGACTAGATCATAAAGAAAGTTTATAAATTTCATATGTATAATCATTTGGCTTGTAGGGTCAGCTTCATAGGAAGTACTTTTGGTCAATGTAAATATATCATCAATAGGGGCAAATAGCCTTTTTCTGGTATGAGGTTCAAATCGAAAAATAGGTACTTCTTCCTCAAAAATATTAAGAAGCGGTTTATAATATTCAAGCTCATTAAACGTATCATCAGGGAGTATAAAATTAACAATTAAGCGTTTGCTAGGCTCCCCTTCTGGATAAATAGACTTGTGAAGAACAGAAGGTGGTAAAAGAACTAGGTCTCCAGCAACAATATCATAAGGAATACCTTTAATTAAATGCTGAGCTTGAGGGCTAAGAAGAATCATGATTTCATAGAAAGCATGATAGTGCTGAAATTCCATATTAATATCAAATGAACGTTCACCATAATCAAAATAGTAGTGGCATTGAAGCATATCGTTCATCGTAATGAAGTGATCACGTTCATAGTGTAATAAATAGTTTTTTGCCATTGAGAGACTCCTTATGTAGAGAATGAAGAGGTTGTTATAAAAATAAAGCTTGATATTTTTTAATTACATAACTGATAGAGATAATTTTAATTATAGTTTAACCTAGAATATATCATAGAGCAACAATAAGAAAAGTATATAGGTGGCTAAAAGCCTATTAAACTAATAGATGAAGGAGATGAATAGAATGATATTTGGAGCATTAGAGGCAGGCGGTACTAAGATGGTGTGTGCCATAGGAAATGAAGAGGGGAAAATTATTGAGAGAATTTCTATTCCTACGACAACACCAGGGGAAATCATGCCAAAATTGATTGAGTTTTTTAAAGGAAAAGAGCTTAGTGCTTTAGGGATTGGATGCTTTGGACCAATAGATGTCAATCATAGTTCAAAAACATATGGGTATATCACAAGTACACCAAAGCTTGCATGGAGAAACTTTGATATTGTAGGCGTATTTAAGGAGGCACTTAATATACCTGTTGGTTTCGACACCGATGTGAATGGTTCTTTATTAGGTGAAGCTACATGGGGATGTGCAAAAGGATTAACAGATGCACTGTATTTAACAGTAGGAACTGGTGTGGGTGCTGGTATTATGATAAATGGAAAGCTTTTACATGGTATGCTACACCCAGAGGCAGGTCATATCCCTGTAAAGCCAGAAATAAATGATGTTTATACTGGAAAGTGCCCTTATCATGGAACCTGCTTAGAGGGAGTGGCCTCAGGTCCAGCTATTGAAGAAAGATGGGGAAAAAAAGCTTATGAGCTTACTGAGCGTGCAGAAGTCTGGGAACTCGAGAGTAGCTACTTAGCACAAGCTTTAACTAGCTATATGATGATCTTAAGTCCACAGAAGATTATTTTAGGTGGAGGCGTTATGAATCAGAAACAACTGTTCCCACTTATTAGGCATAAGGTGAAGGCTTTAGTTAATGATTATATTCAAACAAAAGAATTTGAAAAAATGGATGAATACATTGTACCTGCATCATTAAATGATGATCAGGGAATCAAAGGCTGCATTAAATTAGCGATGAATGCATTAGATGAATTAAATCTATAGATACTAAAAGTTTAATAGAAAAATTAATGGCTTAGCAAGATGAAAATAGTGCTAAGCTTTTTTTACTTTGATTATGTCATAATATTGACAATTTGAGTTAAAGATAGAATTAAGAAAAATTATATCTTGAAAGTTTTAGAAGAGGCAATTACTTTAATACTAAAGAAAAATATGCTATGATAAGGCAATGAACAATTTTAAGGAGCGACTAACACTATGCAAAAGATAGCAACAGTGGAAGGCACCAAGGCAGTTATTAGTAAATACCCTTTTGCTTTTCAAAAGAAATTCGGACAAAACTTTTTAATAGACCCACATGTACTTGATAAAATTATTAGAGCCGCAGATATTACAGAGGAAGATTGCGTCATTGAGATTGGCCCAGGTATTGGTTGTGTGACACAGGCCTTACTTGAGCATGCAGGGAAAGTTATTTCCATTGAAATTGATGATCAGCTCATTCCTATTTTAACGGAGCAATTTGGAGCAGAGCCTCACTTTAAACTGATTCATAAAGATGTGCTGAAGGTAGACTTAGCCAAACTCATAGCAGAAGAGTCACCTCATAAAAGAGTTAAAGTAGTAGCAAATTTACCATACTACATTACAACGCCTATTATTATGACTTTACTTGAAAATGAGTTACCTATCGAAAGTATTACCGTTATGGTTCAAAAAGAAGTAGCAGATAGACTTTCTTCTAAACCAAGTACGAAGCAATACGGCGCTATTTCAGTAGCCGTTAATTATTTCTCTGAGCCATACTTAGTGGCTAATGTGCCAAGAAACTGCTTTATGCCTAGACCTAATGTAGACTCAGCAGTTATTAAATTAACCGTACATGAAGAGCCACCAGTAAAGGTGAATAATGTGAAACAAATGTTTCGTATTATAAAAGCAGCGTTCTTGCTGAGAAGAAAAACATTACTTAATACCTTAGCAGCGCACGGAGAATTAGGCCTAGATAAAGATAAGCTTAAAGAGATTTTAGATGAAAGTGGTATAGGCGCTCAAACAAGAGGGGAAACCTTATCCATTGAAGAGTTTGCAAGACTTTCAGATTATATTGATGAACATCGATAAGAATTAAGAATTAAGGGTTGAGAATTAAGAAGGCAAAAGACGGATTAATACACATGAAATAGGGTATTAATCCGTCTTTGTTATAAATATAAGCTAAGACATAGCAAAAGCCCATCTTTCTAGTAAATAACTGAAAAGATGGGCTTTTGTTTGCCAGCCACTTCGTTTTGACCTTTATACCTATGCTTTAGCTCTAAACGGGCATAGCAGCAGCTCCTCAGCACAGCTTGCATGTACAGAGACTAAGGACATAAGTATGAAAGTCAAACCGAAGAGTGAGGAGCTCCTAAAAGTCATAGCCGGTGCACCCTTCGTGATGAGGAAGCTAAGGCTTTAAGACTCTGGTTTTAACTTTATTTAGGGTACTGTTAGATGTAAAGCATGGGCAAATAACTTATAAGAAGCGCCTCCCTTGCAGCGCATCAGTGAACATTTTCCTTAAGTCCAGAGGTACCTATAACAATAGATTGAGACTTGGCTGACCCGGTCAGTTCCTCAGATTGAAGCTGTGGTGATTCTGCTATGGGAAGTTATTTGTTTTATCTTTACACTATACTATATGTGATGAGCAAGCTGATTCCCTAAAAATTTTATTAAAAAAATTTCGTCGATGTTCAATAGTGTAAAAATCCCTAGGAGATTGACCAACAGTAAAATAACGTATTGAAAGCGAGAATAACACCTTATCCTCCTATCCCGTCAACCTCATGTCATAAAAAATATACCTCTATACATTAATGATGTATGGAGGTATATTTTTTATGACAATGATATCCAGGGAAGAACAATGGCATAAGCGCATTGATGAATATACAAGTAGTGGATTTAGTATTCAAGAGTGGTGTAAGGTAAACACTATTTCATCAGACTAGTATCACTACTAGAAGAGAAAGTTAAACATATGTATTTACATGCATGCAACATACAATGTTTTACATTTGTAATAAAATTTTAAATATTTTACATAAAAATGTTTAAAAAATTTTTAGAATATTATATAATTTAAATGGCTTTTTAGTCACTACTTATACAAAAATAAAATCACCTTCATTAATCAGCGCTTTTGTTATTGCTTTCATAGAACCTATATTATGCTTTTGAGTCATACTAATATAAGATATCATGGTCATAAAACTTTTGTTACCTTCTTCAGTTCTAAAGCATCCTGTCACCTTGTTTTAACTTTTATTATCCGCACATCTTTTTCACTTTATTATGATTAAAATGACATCAAAGCTTTTACCCACCTAGAAGTTAGGTATATCAGAATATTTAAATGATTGCAGGAACAATTGTCCTCAAATTGCAGTTAATTATTTAAGTAACAAGATTTAATATAAATATAAATTTTAGGAGGTAGGATTATGGATTATTTATTAGGCGAAATTACACTGTTTCCCTATACCTTTGCACCAATGGGTTGGATGTCTTGTGAAGGGCAAATCTTAAACATTGCACAAAATCAGGCTTTATATTCATTAATTGGAAATACATATGGTGGGAATGCAGCGCAGGGGACATTTGCATTACCAAACTTGAAAGGTGCAGAGCCATTGCCAAACATGAAGTACTATATTGCAACAGAAGGGATTTATCCACAAAGACAGTAATGGCTATATTGAATCATTAATAACATTTGTCTTCAAGGTCAATTATCAAAATACGGAAAGTATTTTGATGGAGAAAGGATGGAAAGAATATGGCAGATCCTAATATTGCTTTAAATAAAGCTGCTGGAGCAAGTAGCTACGTATTACCTTATTCGCCTTCAAGAGCGGTTGACGGCACATTACAGCCCACAAGCAGATGGCTGTGTAATACCGTTCCAGCTTATATGACTGTTGATTTGGGTGCCACATTTGTTATTACAGCATGGACTGTAAGACATATGGGTACGGCAGGTTGGGCAACTCCTGATTATAATATGTGTGATTATTCACTTCAAGGAAGCAATAATAATGCAAACTGGGTAGTGATAGACTCTGTTGTGAATAATACAGCAGCTATAACCTCAAGAAGCATAGTGGGGGCTTATAGATATGTAAAGTTAAATGTAACCAAAGGTCTAAGAGTAAATCCTCAATATGCTTCTCTTATGGATCTTGAAATTAATGGTCATCCACCTAATGCAAACCTGTCGTCATTAGCAATTAGCAGTGGTTCGCTTACACCCACATTTAATCCTGCTGTTTTAGCGTATACGACTGCAAATGTGCCCTACGGTACATCAAGTATTACTGTTTCTGCAGCGGCAGCAGATGCTACGTCAACTATAATAGTGAATGGCACAGTAATGACAGGCGGACAAAGTACAGTCAATCTAAATGTTGGAGCCAATACCATAAACGTATTGGTAAAGGCTTTAGATGGTGTGACTACCAAGAATTATACTATTATAGTAGAAAGAGAACAGGGAGCTATCATAAGTAATCTAGTAATCAGTAGCGGAGCACTTAATCCAACCTTCTCAAGCAATCATTTAAATTATACCACTCAAAATGTGGTCTATGATATCAAGAGTGTCACAGTGACACCTGCTACAAATATTGCAGGCTGCGCAATAAAGGTAAATGGAAATACTGCAACTAGTAATCAGCCTTCAACGGTCAATCTAAATGTAGGTAGCAATACGATAAATATTGCTGTCACAAATGGTGCTGCTTCACAAACGTATACCATAACAGTGGTAAGAGAGAACAGTCTGTATTTAGATAGGGTTAATTTAGCATATACTGGAAACAGATTTACATATAGTGATGTTGCTCACATGAATCAAGCAACATTTAACTATACCGCAGTAGTAAGTTTAAAAGCCAGTAGCGTTGTTATTATGCCAATTGCTGAAGATAATGGAGCATCAGTTACAATAACTAGTAATGGTAGTAGTCAAACTGTAGCAAGTAGTGTGGCTTCCTCTGCTATTTCTTTGCCAAATGCAGTTAACACCATTTCATTGGTAGTTTCAAAATCAGGAGCTATAGGGACTAAAAATTATACATTAAGTATAAATAGGGTTTAATTTTATGACGTGCTTCTAAAGTTAATATCTAAGCATATTGAATACTTTATTTAATGTGCTTAGATATTTTAATGTTCATAATGAAAAGATATTACAATAAGCAGTAGTATATTTTTTTGGATTTTTTAATATAATCTATCGATATATGAAAGTAACTTAGCTGGCATAAAGAAAAAGGGAGGATTTAAATGGAATCTAGGATAATAAGAATTATAATATCCGTTATACTTATTGGTAGTATGCTAATAACAAATCCAGTAAGTATTTTTGCTGCAGATATGGTTGAAGATTTTGAGGGATGGGGATTTATAGACGGGACTCCTGCATTAAGTGGAGGGGTATATACATACAATAATTGGAGATTTATTGCAAAGATAGATGGTGCTGCTGCTAACGATGGAGCTATAGAGAAATGGACAGGACCAGCAGGGCTTTCAATATCTACTGGATATGGCCAGGTGGATGAACTACATATTTTAAATAGTAACGGAGATGAGTTTAATTTTGGCGGATTTAATTTTACGGGTTCATCTATACATAGTATGTTTGTAACTGGTTGGAGAGACGGTATACAGGTTACTGAGAAACAGTTTATCAATTATTCTGACACAACTGCAGATGAGTATTTTGATATGCGTAGCAAAGACAGTGAGTTTAAGAATGTCGATGAAATTAGAATATGCGGGGCTGACCTGGGTGGAGGAAATCTTGATATAATCTCAGGATATTTAGAATCGCTTACGTATGATGTTACTCCCGTAGATGAAGTTCCACCAATCATATTGGGTTTAACAATGACTTCAGATAATGCAAATGTAACAACAGTAGCAAAGGTAGGAGATCAAATTACACTAAGCATAACAACCA
The DNA here is from genome assembly GCF_003990395.1 of Cellulosilyticum sp. WCF-2. Classification (NCBI taxonomy): domain Bacteria; kingdom Bacillati; phylum Bacillota; class Clostridia; order Lachnospirales; family Cellulosilyticaceae; genus Cellulosilyticum; species Cellulosilyticum sp. WCF-2. The sequence goes on from NZ_CP034675.1 coordinate 1,529,482, forward strand.
ATGAAAATATTCAAAGTCCAACTGTAACAATTGCTGGGCAGACTGCTATTGTTAACGATGCTGGTGATGGTGATGCGAAGACCTGGAAGGCTACCTATATAATGCAAGAATCAGATACAGAGGGGACAATACCATTCACACTTAATTTTAAGGATATAGTAAACAATGAGGCAATGCAAATGACAGCAGTAACAGCAGGAAGTCCGATCATTTTTGATAAGACAGCACCAACAGCACCAACAGCGGTTACAGTAACACCTATAGGTGGAACGGTTATTGCAAATAGTTTAAATAAGTCAAATACAAACATGACTGCAATAGCGACAATTACTGCGGCTGATGTAACAGGTGGTAAGGCAGAACTTTATCTATCAGATACACTGATTGCATCTGATACGTCAATCACATCAGGAGATACACAGGTCACCTTTAATTTAGGAACAAACAACAATGCTGAGTTGCAGGCGGCAGTTGCATTAGGTGGAATTGTAAGTGTAAAGCTCTACGATATGGCCGGAAATACTTCAATAAGTTCTATAAGCAATCCTACCCTGACTGTTGACTATATATCTGAGATTCCAGCACCTCCCACAGCAATAGTACAACCAATAACAGGAACATTGGAGGTAGGAGAAACACTGACAGGTCACTATACTTACAGTGATGTAAATGGTGATTTAGAAGGAACTAGTATTTATAAATGGTATAGCTCAGATAATATGGCAGGATTAAATAAAACAGTAATAGCAGGAGCAATAACCAAAACCTATGTGCTTACGAGTACAGATATAGGTAAATATATTAGTTTTGAAGTGACACCAGTAGCAGCAACTGGAATAGCACAGGGCATTGCAGTTGAAAGTGCTAGAACAGGACCAGTCGTTTTAGCTGAAGCAGTACCTACAGCTACAGTGAAAGCTATTACAGGAATACTGCAAGTTGGAGAGACTTTGACAGGTAACTATACCTACAGTGATGTAAATGGTGATTTAGAGGGAGCCAGTACATACAAGTGGTACAGAGCAGATAACTCAGCAGGATTTAATAAAACTGAGATAGCAGGAGCAAACGCTAAAACATATGTGCTTCAGAGTGCAGATGAAGGAAAATATATAAGCTTTGAGGTGACACCCGTAGCTTTAACCGGAATAGCACAGGGAACAGCAGTATTGAGTGCATGGGCAGGAATAATAGTACCTGCTGAAGCACCTCCTACAGCAACAGTACAGGCAATAACAGGAACACTACAGGTGGGAGAAACACTAACAGGTCACTATACTTACGGTGATGTCAATGGAGATTTAGAAGGAGCAAGCATTTATAAATGGTATAGAGCAGATAATGCATCAGGGCTTAACAAAGATCAGATAGTAGGATCAACAGGTATAACCTATGTACTTACCAGTGCAGATATAGGTAAATATATAAGCTTTGAGGTAATACCAGTAGCAACAACTGGAATTGCTCAAGGTATTGTAGTAGAGAGTGTGAGAACAGGACCGATAGTAGTAGCTCAAGTAGCACCTACAGCAACAGTGCAGGCTATAACAGGAACACTGCAGGTAGGAGAAACACTAACAGGTCACTATACTTACAGTGATGTCAATGGTGATTTAGAAGGAACTAGTATTTATAAATGGTACAGAGCAGATAATGTATCAGGACTTAACAAAGCTGAGATAGCAGGAGCAACAACCAAAACCTATGTGCTTACGAGTGCAGATATAGGTAAATATATTAGTTTTGAAGTGACACCAGTAGCAGCAACTGGAATAGCACAGGGCATTGCAGTTGAGAGTGCATGGGTAGGACCAGTAGTAGTAGCTCAAGTAGCACCTACAGCAATAGTGCAGGCTATAACAGGAACACTACAGGTAGGAGAGTCTTTGACAGGAAACTATACCTATAGTGATGTAAATGGTGATTTAGAGGGAACAAGCACTTATAAATGGTACAGAGCAGATAGTTCATCAGGACTTAATAAAACTGAGATAGCAGGAGCGAACGCTAAAACATATGTGCTTCAGAGTGCAGATGAAGGAAAATATATAAGCTTTGAGGTGACACCCGTAGCTTTAACCGGAATAGCACAGGGAACAGCAGTATTGAGTGCATGGGCAGGAGTAATAGTACCTGCTGAAGCACCTCCTACAGCAACAGTACAGGCAATAACAGGAACACTACAGGTGGGAGAGTCTTTGATAGGAAACTATACCTACAGTGATGTAAATGGCGATTTAGAGGGAGCAAGCACTTACAAATGGTATAGAGCAGATAATATGGCAGGACTAAATAAAATAGTAATAGCAGGAGCCACAACGAAAACATATGTGCTTACTAGTGGAGATATAGGTAAATACATAAGTTTTGAAGTAACGCCAGTAGCAGCAACTGGAATTGCTCAAGGAATTGCAGTTGAGAGTGGGATAACAGGACCAATCGTTTTAGCTGAAGTAACACCTACAGTAACAGTGCAGCCAATCACAGGAACATTACAAGTAGGAGAAACACTTACAGGTCACTATACTTACAGTGATATCAATGGAGATTTAGAAGGAATAAGTACTTATAAGTGGTATAGAGCAGATAATTCATCAGGACTTAATAAAACTGAGATAGTAGGAGCAACAGGTATAACATATGTACTTACTAGCTCAGATGAAGGAAAATATATAAGCTTTGAAGTAATACCAGTGGCAACAACTGGAATTGCTAAAGGCATTGCAGTAGAGAGCGCATGGATAGGACCAGTAGCATTAGCTCAAGTAGCACCTACAGCAGCAGTGCAGCCTATAACAGGAACACTTCAGGTAGGAGAAACACTTACAGGTCACTATATTTATAGTGATGTCAATGGAGATGAACAAGGAGCTAGCACATATAAATGGTACAGAGCAGATAGTGCATCAGGACTAAATAAAACAGTAATAGCAGGAGCAAATGCAACAACCTATGTACTTACTAGTGGAGATGCAGGAAAGTATATAAGTTTTGAAGTAATACCAGTGGCAACAACTGGAATTGCTAAAGGCATTGCAGTAGAGAGCGCATGGATAGGACCAGTAGTATTAGCTCAAGTAGCGCCTACAGCAGCAGTGCAGCCTATAACAGGAACACTTCAGGTAGGAGAAACACTTACAGGTCACTATATTTATAGTGATGTCAATGGAGATGAACAAGGAGCTAGCACATATAAATGGTACAGAGCAGATAGTGCATCAGGACTAAATAAAACAGTAATAGCAGGAGCAAATGCAACAACCTATGTACTTACTAGTGGAGATGCAGGAAAGTATATATGTTTTGAAGTAACACCAGTAGCAACAACTGGAGTTGCTCAAGGTATTGCAGTAGAGAGCGCATGGATAGGACCAGTAGCATTAGCTCAAGTAGCGCCTACAGCAGCAGTGCAGCCTATAACAGGAACACTTCAGGTAGGAGAAACACTTACAGGTCACTATACTTATAGTGATGTCAACGGAGATGAACAAGGAGCCAGCACCTATAAATGGTACAGAGCAGATAATGCATCAGGACTTAACAAGACTGCGATAGCAGGAGCAATAGGTATCACCTATGTACTTACTAGTTCAGATGAAGAAAAATATATCAGCTTTGAAGTAATCCCAGTAGCAGCAACTGGAATAGCACAGGGGACAGCAGTAGAAAGTGTAAGAACAGGTGTTGTAGGAAAGAAATCAGGACAAAGTGGTGGTGGTGGTGGTTCATATTCTCCTAAGGCAGTCATTACTCCAACTATTGAAATATTGATTAACAATGATAAAGTGAACTATGCAACCTCTGAAATTGAAGTGGAAAATGGCAGAAAGAAAACAACCATTCAACTAGATGATGAAAAGCTTACTGCCAAGCTAAATACAGAAAATGTTGGGAGCACGATTATAATTCCTGTATATAACAACTCAGATATTGTAATAGGACAGCTCAACAGTCAAACGGTTAAGAACATGCAAGATAAAGCTGCAACCCTTGAGATTAAAACAGAGAATATTAGTTATACGCTACCTGCAGCAGCTATTAATATAGGTAGCATTTCAGAAAAAATAGGTAGTCAGGTTCAGTTAAAAGATATCAAAGTAAACATTAGTGTTTCAAATTCATCAAAAGAAACAATAACGAAGGTTGAAACCAGTGCTAAAATGAATAACTTCCAGCTAGTAGTACATCCTACGGACTTTGAAATAACTTGCACAAACGGTAGCAAAACGGTTGAGGTATCTCAGTTTAACCATTACGTAGAAAGAACAGTGCTTTTACCAAAGGGAGTTGATACGAATCAAATAACGACAGGGGTAGTATTTAACAAAGATGGCACTTTCACACATGTTTCTACCATAGTCAAGTATGTTGATGAAAGATATTATGCAAAGATCAACAGCCTTACTAACAGTACCTATACAGTTATTTGGAATCCGGTAACATTTAAGGATGTAGAAAAACACTGGGCAAAGGATTATGTGAATGATGTTGGTTCAAGACTAATTGATGATGGTGTGGGTAATGGGAATTTTGCTCCAAACAGAGCGATAACAAGAGCAGAATTTGCTTCAATGATAGTCAAAGCACTTGGACTAAAAGGAACAAATTCCTCAGAAAAGTTTGGTGATGTTCACAAAGAGGATTCCTATTATGATTATATTTATACTGCCTATGAGTATGGCATACTTAATGGTTATTCAAATGGAAATTTTGGATCACAAGACTTAATTACCAGAGAGCAAGCAATGACAATGCTTGCGAAAGCCATGAAGATAGCAGGTATGAATGTAACAGTATCTGATACGGATGTGAGTAATCAACTTAAGTTATTTAAGGATGCTGAGAGTATTTCATTATACGCAAGACAGGCAGCTACAATCTGCATAGAGAATGGTATTTTTACAGGAGATAATAAGGGAAGGCTTACTCCACAAGATAACTTAACAAGAGCAGAAAGTGCAACTATTATTATCAAGCTTTTGAAGAAGGCTGAATTAATCTAAGATGCTAGTTGTTAGAGTTTGTAGAATGGTTAAGGATATGATTTGAAAATAATCAAATCAAAGAGTGCCTTCCGTATAGCGGCATCATAGAAAGGTGTTAAGTGCCAAGGGGCAAATCTCATTAAATAGTATAAAAATAATCATAGCTTCATAAGAATAGTAGTAGAGACTGAAGCTTGACAGCATTAAAATAGTATGACATGATAATACAGAAATAATACAAATGAATAAAGCATAGAAGGTGTCCGTAAGGACTTAATAGGGAAAGTTAAGAACTGCAGCCCCCGCTACTGTTAATAGGGACGAAGGCAAAAGCCACTGTAAACCAAGGTTTATGGGAAGGCGCCGGAGGAAGAACTATGAGCCAGGAGACCTGCCTTGTATGTGTGAGAAAGTATTCTTTCGGAGGGAGAGAATAGTACGTGAAACTATCAAAAATAGTTGATGGTGCTATTAATGCTGCCCTAAGAAATCTTGGGCAGCTATTTTATTTTGCCGAAAAATTTTTCAAAGAAAAGCAGGCAGAGATAAAGGGAACTTTTGTCAAAGTATAAGTGATTAAAAGGGCTCTAAGAAAAGAAGATGAGAAAAGGGATTCTTCTAAAAAATAGCATAGGAGGCTAAAAATGAGAAGTAAGAAAGCACTTAAAGGAAAAGTCATTAGTTTATTATTAGTAACCTTTTTAATGGGCTTATTATTAGTAGGCTGTGGCAGTAAAAATCAAGGGGACCAAACAGCTCCAAGTACATCACCAGAAGTCTCAGCAGAAGCCACAAGTCAGCCAGAGCAAACTGCAGATGAAGCATTTAACGTGACCATTACTGATTCTACAGGAACAGAAATTACTTTAACGAAGAAACCAGAGAGAATCGTTTCTTTAGCACCAAGTACAACAGAAATTCTTTGTGCTTTAGGTTTAGAAGATAAAATGGTAGGTCGTACAAAATACTGCAACTATCCAGAAAGCATTACAGCACTTCCAGAAATAGGGGGTACTTCTAACCCTAATGTAGAAGCAATCGTAGATTTAAATCCAGACCTAGTAGTAGGTGCAACTCACGTATCAGAAGAAGTCATTGGTAAATTAAGAGAAGTAGGGATTAATGTGGCTTTCCTTAATGAACAAGAAAACTTTGAAGGAACCTACTCTGCTATTGAAAAAGTAGGTATGCTTACAGGTACAGATGAAAAAGCAGCAGAGGTAGTTGCTGAAATGAAACAAAAAGTAGCTGACTTAGAAATAGCTCTTAAAGGAATTAACTTAACTGAACTCCCAAAAGTATATTATGCAACAGGCTTTGGTGAAAGTGATTACGGTGCAGGTGGAGATACTTTCATTGGTGAAATCATTCATTTAGCAGGTGCTACAAATATTGCCCAGGATATCTCAGGTTGGTCTATTAGCAAAGAGCAAATCGCTGATGGTGACCCAGATATAATTATTGTACCATCAGGCGTAAATATGGCTGCTGACATGGCAACAACTGATTTCTATAAGGATTTAAGAGCTGTGAAAGAAGGCAAAGTTTATGAAATAGACGGAGATAGTATTTCAAGACAAGGCCCTAGAGTAGCAGATGCCCTCGTAGAGATGGCGCAAAAAATTCATCCAGAACTTGCAAAATAAGATGAAACATAAAAAGGCGTTAATAGGAAATATAAGCTATTTATATTTCCTATTAACTTTATGTCTGATTTTATTTGCGTGTATCTCCGTGATTATAGGTGTTGCTGATATTACTGTAGGTGACATCATCAATATTATTGGCGCTAAGTTAAAGCTAGTTCCTCTTAGTGAATCTATTTCCAAGGGACAAGAAACCATTGTGTGGAATCTAAGAATCCCAAGAATTTTAATGGCACTACTTACAGGCATTAATCTAGCCATAACTGGCGCTGTTTACCAATCCCTTTTTAGAAATGATATGGCAGACCCTTATATGTTAGGCGTTTCTTCAGGGGCTTCTTTAGGTGCGGCTATGGGTTTTATATTAGGAGGGTTTTTACCTGTTTGGGCTTTTGTAGGTGCTATGCTTGCTAATGGTTTAGTCATTAGCTTATCAGGCATTAAAGGAAAAGTATCACCTATTAGGCTGCTGCTCTCAGGTCTTGCTATTAACTATTTCTTTTCTGCCCTCTTATCTTATATACGAATTCAAAGCGAAGATAAGCAGTTAGCCGTATTTGTATGGGGGATGGGTTCTCTAAATGCAGCTTCTTATAAGCGAGTTGGTATTCTACTAGCTATTACTGTGCCTATTCTATGCTTATTTTTTGTTTATCGTAAAGAGCTCAATTTACTTTTAATGGGAGAAGAAGCGGCTAAAGCAATGGGGGTAGACGTAAGCAAAGTGAGGAAAAGGCTTTTAGTAGCCAGCAGTATTTTAATTGCCACTAATGTGGCTTTTACAGGGACTATTGGTTTTGTGGGACTTATTATTCCCCATATGGTGAGGTTGTTATTTGGCTCTAATTATAAGCGTACCTTACCATTGTGTGGCTTTTTCGGGATGTACTTCGTCCTCTTTTGTGATGACTTAGCAAGGGCAGTGTCTAGTAAAGGGGAAGTGCCATTAGGTATTGTGACTGCTTTATTCGGAGCACCTTATTTTATGTATTTGATTTATAAAGAGCGCAGGAGGGAAAGCTAGTGATTTGTATTCGAAACTTAAGCTATGAAAAAAGTCATAAGACAATCTTAAACAGTATTTCCTTCCAGTTTGAAGAAGGCAAAACCTATGGGATTATTGGACCTAATGGCGCAGGAAAAAGTACCCTCCTTAAGCATATGATGAACCTCATCGTGCCACCTAAAAATACGATTTTTTATGGGGATAAAGATATAAGAAGCTTTCATGTCAAGGATTATGCTAAAAAGGTGAGCTTTGTTTTTCAAGAAAATACAAGGCAAGTGGACTTTAGCGTCTATGAAATGCTATTAATGGGAAAATACACAGAAATGGATCTATGGGGAAACCTTTCTAAGGAAGTTGAGGAGGAAGTTGTAGAGCTTTTAAAGGAACTACAGATTTTGCACCTTAAAGACCAGCCTATTAATACCTTAAGTGGAGGCGAAGCACAAAAGGTGTTTATTGGTAGGGCATTACTTCAAAATACCCCACTTTTATTATTAGATGAGCCCACCTCTATGTTAGATATGCATAATAGCATTGAGCTGATGCATTGCATCGAAAGGCTCAAAGCAAAGCGTCATTTAACGATTGTCATGGTGCTCCATGACCTTAATCTAGCTCTCCAAAGCTGTCAGGAGTTACTACTTATGGAAGAGGGAAAGATTATTATGTCAGGTACACCACAAGAAATGGTGCAAGGCATAGAATTACAGCGTGTCTATCATCAAAAATTGCATCTCATAGAAGAAGCAGGGCAAAGCTATATTGTACCGCGTTTATTTTAAGCTAAAGGAGCTAATAATATTAGAGGCATTTAAGCAGAGAAGATAGGACATGAGTACGTTTATAAAATGATTTATTTGTGCAAAACATACAAAAATAGTCAGATTATTTGTCAGGTAAGGGCCCTTGATGAAAGGCCTTTCAAAGACCAAATGACAAAGGAAACCTATTAATAGCGAAGTAAGGCTGGCTGTCAAAATTAAAAAAACAACATTGACAAACAAAAATTATCCACTTATAATAAACCTAATTTAAAACTACTAGTAAATACTGAAAATTTGAAAATAAAATTTTGAGGGAAAGGAGATCTATTGATGAGTACTTTAACTAAAAAACTTGCAGCACAATTTAACTTTTACTTTTTTAGCTGGGGCTATTTTTATTTTAGCGCTGGTTATTTTTGCTGCAAACAAAATAAGTTAAAGTCTTCTAGCATATTAGTCTAAGTCAATATATCTTATTTCCGAACTCATAAAAGATATAAAGGCCTTATGTTCCTAGGAGCATAAGGCCTTTATTTTTTACCATAGAAAACTCATTTATTGAAATAAGATGACTTACAACGAAGAAAGGGCCCAGTATTCTAGTAAGTCAAGGATGATTTCAATAATTTGATATAAATAGAGTAGTTTAATTTTAAAGTGAAAGAGTTGCTGTAAGAAATAGGTTCAAAATGTAGATTAAATCATGTAAGCAGAAGTAATAGCCAAAAAATAACAACCGTTAAAAATAAACTTTAAGAAATAGTAAATACTAAAATATGGGAGGTCATTTAATATGATTATTGTAATGAAAAACAACACACCAGAAGAGGAAATTAATAGATTAATGAAAGAATTGACATCTAGTTATGACATAAAAATTCAAAAGATTACAGGAAGCCAATGTACAGTTTTAGGACTCATTGGAGACACATCATCTATTGAAGTCGATGATATTTCAAGAGATAGCCGAGTAGATAAAGCTATGCGTGTGAAACAACCTTATAAGAAAGCCAATAGAGCTTTTCATCCAGATGATAGTATATTTGAAATTGGGGGCAGAAAAATCGGAGGAAAGGACATTGCTATTATTGCAGGACCTTGCTCTGTAGAAAGTGAAGAACAAATTGTGGGGATTGCAGAAGCAGTAAAAGCATCCGGTGCCACTTTCCTTAGAGGAGGGGCTTACAAACCTCGTACTTCTCCATATGCTTTCCAAGGACTTGAAGCAGAAGGCTTAGAGCTTCTTAAAATTGCTAGAGCTAAAACTGGCCTTCCAATTGTTACAGAAATTATGGACCCAGCAACACTTGACCAATTCGTAGAAGATGTAGATATTATCCAAGTAGGCGCAAGAAATATGCAAAACTTCTCACTCCTTAAACAGCTTGGTCAAACTAAAAAACCTATTTTACTTAAAAGAGGTCTTTCAGCTACAATTGAAGAGTGGATTATGTCAGCAGAATACATTATGGCAGGCGGTAATGAGCAAGTTATCTTCTGTGAAAGAGGTATCAGAACCTTTGAAAATTATACACGTAACACTTTAGATTTATCAGCTATTCCAGCTATTAGAAAGCTTAGTCACTTACCTATTATCATTGACCCAAGCCATGCCACAGGTCTTCGTTATATGGTAGAACCAATGTGCGCAGCAGCTATTGCAGCAGGAGCAGATGGCCTAATCATTGAAGTTCATAACAATCCAGAAAAAGCACTTTGTGATGGGCCACAATCTGTAACACCAGAAGGCTTCAGCCACATTATCAGTAAAGTTGCTAAATACGCAGCAGTAGAAGATCGTCATATCAGCGGGGTGAAATAAATGGGAGAAGCAGACTATAAAGGCATTACGGACAGATTAAAATTATCTATTGAAAACTTATATCAGCATAGTGATTATATTTTAAACCAAATAGAAGAGGGTATTAACGAAACTGTTAAACCCTCTCCTAGAGTAGGCTACCAAGGGGTACCAGGTGCTTACGGGGAAGAAGCTACCTATACCTACTTTAAAGGTCAGTGGTCAGAGCTTATCGCCCATGACTCATTTGAAGATGTCTTTGAAGCACTTTTAGAAGGCAGTATTGACTATGGGGTAGTGCCTATAGAGAATTCTAGTGCAGGTGAGGTTTTTGATACATATGATTTAATCAAGGAACATCAGCTTTACATTGTTGGGGAGCAGACCATTAAGATTGAACATAACTTATTAGGGCTAAAGGGAGCAAAGATAGAGGATATTAAAGAGGTTTATTCTCATCCTCAAGGTCTTTCACAAACTAAAGCTTTCTTAAAAGAACATCCCAAAATGAAACAAATACCTTATATCAATACGGCTACAGCGTGTCAACATGTAGCAGAGCTTAAAGATGCTAGTAAAGCTGCTATTGCTAGTAAACGTGCTGCAAGCCTTTATGGTCTGGATATTCTAAAATCGAATATCCATTTTAATAAAAATAATTTTACTCGCTTTATTATATTAGCTAGAAAAATGCATATTACAGATGAGTGTGATAAAATCAGTATTGTTTTTAACACAGCTCATACGAGTGGATCACTTTATAATATTCTAGGTCATTTCGCGTACAATGGATTAAATCTCCTAAAGATTCAATCTAGACCACTACTTGAAAAGAAATGGGAGTATTATTTCTTTGCAGACTTAGAAGGTAATCTACAAGATGTTAATGTGCTTATAGCGCTGAGTAAGATTAAAGACGAGTGTCCTTATTTTAAAATATTAGGGAATTATAAGCAAAGCGAGTAAGAAAGTAAATAATATTGAATAATAATAGCCTCTTTGGTCTAAGTTATAAAGGAAGTCATTTTGACAATATTTAACGAGAACCGAAGGGGTTGTTTTTATGAAAAGAAGAAGAAAAAAAGCATCACCCACGCCTATAGTAGCAGCTAGCGTTGTTATAGGTGCAGCAGCAGGAGCTATTGCTATGTTAAGTGGCAAGAAGTTAAAAGAGCAAAAAGAGGAAAAGTCACAAAGAGAAAGCTGGGAGGCAGCCACCAGAGCAGCTCATGGTCTAAGGCATCAGAAGGGACATGTGTACTTTGTTGGTGGAGGCTTAGGGTCTCTAGCTGGAGCAGCATACTTGATTAGAGATTGCCAATTTAAAGGCGAAAACATCCATATTATTGAAGGTTTAAAAGTATTAGGTGGTAGCAATGACGGTGCAGGTGAAGCCGTATATGGCTTTGTATGTCGTGGAGGTCGTATGCTTAATGAAGAAACCTATGAGAATTTTTGGGAGTTATTTTCTAGTATTCCTTCCTTAGATATGCCAGGTATGAGTGTGACAGAAGAAATCTTAAATTTTGACCATTTACATCCTACTCATGCTCAAGCACGTTTAGTAGACAAGAGGGGCGTTATTCAAGATGTAAAAAGCATGGGGTTTAATAAGGCCGACAGGCTAGCTCTTGCAAAACTTATGGCTACGCCAGAAAGTAAACTTGATGATATGACTATTGAACAATGGTTTGCAGATACCCCACATTTCTTTACTACTAACTTTTGGTATATGTGGCAAACTACCTTTGCTTTTCAAAAGTGGTCTAGCTTGTTTGAATTTAAACGTTATATGGATCGTATGATTTTCGAATTCTCTAGAATTGAAACTTTAGAAGGGGTTACACGTACACCTTATAATCAATATGAGTCTGTTATCCTACCGCTAAAAGCCTATTTAGATGCTTTCAATGTAGACTTTAGCATTAATGCTACTGTGACAGATATAGAGTTTAAACAAGGGCCCGGTATTACAGTTTCAGCGCTTCATATAGAAGATAAGGAAGGCGAAAAGATTATTAATTTAAAGGAAGAAGATGTTTGTATAATGACCAATGGGTGTATGACAGATTGTGCAACCTTGGGAGATTTTAATACGCCAGCACCTTATGAACCCAAGCATCCCATTTCAGGAGAATTGTGGAAGAAAGTTGCTAGAAAGAGGCCTAATCTAGGAAATCCAACACCTTTTTTTGGACATCCTAGTGAAACTAATTGGGAAAGCTTTACGGTTACCTGCCGTGGTAATAAGCTTCTTAAAATGATAGAAAAATTCTCAGGGAATATCCCAGGTAGTGGAGCACTCATGACCTTTAAGGATTCTAGCTGGCTTATGAGTATTGTTGTTGCTGCCCAGCCTCATTTTAAGAAGCAGCCTATGGATGTCACCATCTTTTGGGGCTATGGCCTTTATACAGACCGCATTGGTGATTATGTGAAAAAGCCTATGAGAGATTGCAGCGGTGAAGAGATTTTAACTGAGCTCCTTCATCATCTTCATATGGAAGAAGAGTTGGAAGAGGTAATGGAGACAGTCATCAATGTCATTCCATGTATGATGCCTTATATTGTTGCACAGTTCCAACCACGTAAAATGAAGGATAGACCAAAGGTAGTACCAGAAGGCTCTACTAATTTTGCCATGATTAGCCAGTTTGTTGAGATCCCGGAAGACATGGTATTTACTGAAGAGTATTCAGTAAGAGCCGCTAGAATAGCTGTTTATACCTTGTTTGGTGTGAAGGATAAGAAAGTCTGCCCTGTTACACCTTATAATAAAGATCCTAAAGTTTTAGCTAAGGCTATAAAAACAGCTTATCGTTAAAAATATAATATTTTATTTAAAGGAACTATTGCAGCTGCAGCATAGTTCCTTTGTCTTATTATGTAGAAATTTATTAAATAAATAGAACCAAATAGCATATCGAACATACTATGATAGCAGAAACAAGCGTGACGAGTTAGTAGAGATAGTAATGAGAAAGAAAACTTTAAAGTGAGAAAGGGGGAGCTTATATGTCTAAAAAGAAAAGATGTAAAAAAGAAGATACAGACTGTAAAGAAATGTGCCATACGTGTGAAATGGAGCGATGTGGAACAGGGGATACAGGCTGTAAAGGGCCCGCTATGTGCCATATGTTTAGTAGCATGTGCAATGGTGTATTTGCACCAGTATGTGCACCTGAGGTATGTAATGTGCCTAGGATACCTCATCATGAGGTATTAGTGGATGGGCAGGGTATTTTATTAGACACCCAGAGTCAGAAGGAAATTTGCTTTACTATTTTTGTGGAACGTGAAATGCAAGTTTATAAGGGAGAGCTTGAATTGCAAGATATAGGTAAGGAGATTAAAGTGAGAGCAGATGTTCTTAAATTCTTTGAAAGTAACGGTAAAACGCATATGCTCGCTATATTCCATGAGGAAGCTAGTACTAGGGATATTGTCATTACAGTATATCAAGAAGAACAAAGTGAACAAGAAAAAGAAAAAGAAAAAGAACAAGGGCATCAAGTAGAGCAAGGAAATCAAAGACATCCAGGACATGAGGAACGATCAACTCAGATTTTCATCTATAGTACATCTGTGCAGGCAGGAGCTACTAACTTAGGTGGAGCGCTAATAGCTGGAGACATTAAATTATATATAGATCATAATGTGCATGAGCATTAGAAAATGGGGGGATAGAATATGGGAAAGAGTAGTTGTAATCATAAGGATAAATGTAGAGAGAAATGCCATTCAAGTGATCAAGAAAGCTTATTTGCAAGGCGTGACCTAGCGCAAGATTTAGAGGCCTTTATGGGAGAATCACTGCTAGTTGTCTTAGATGATAATCAACTCAATATACTTAATCAAGTATTTAGGCCTATCTTTTGCGGCGATGTGGTAGAAGTAACGGATGAGTATGTGGTACTTGAAAATGTAAATATTAAGATGAGTAATGCACCTGAATTTATTTTTCCAACACCGCTCATCATTCCACTGATTAACATTGTATGGTTTACACCATTTGATCCTTCAATTAGATTTTCACTTTTTTAGTAGGGAGGGAAAGTAATGAATCTAACATTAGTAGAGAGAATAAGTCTTAGCGTAGGAAATAGAGTACTTGTTATGACAGGCGCTTTTCCATTTTTTGTAGTAGGTAGACTCATAAAAGTAGAACCTGACACCATACATGTCATAAGTGAATTTGGCGTACCGGGTCCATTAAAGAATCAAGAGTTTGCTATCCAATTAGAACACATTGCAACATTTTATGCTGAAGAAAGTGAGGGAGAAATTCCTGTTGTGTGGTAAATAGGAAGGGGAGATAATAATGGTTAGACATTTTTGTGTATCAGCCATTCAAGTTCCTATTGTCTACAATAAATACGGAGATGTGGATCCGAATGGCCTCATGTACGTGCTAGATAAAAACAAAAAAAAGATTAAAAAAAGGATAAAAAAATGTCCAGGAACATATGTGGATCTCGTACAGCCTTTAGTCATACGTGCACACCAGGGCGATGTTGTTGAAATTACCTTTAAGAACGAACTTTGCTTTTCTGCTTCTATGAATGTCAAAGGCCTACCTTATGAGGTACAGAATTCAGATGGTGCGTTTGTAGGAGACAATGAAAGTTCATTAGCAGCGCCAGGAAAAACCATTTATTATAGATGGTATGCCCAGGCGCAAGGAGCGTTTCATTTTAGTGATTTAGGAAATGCACTAAGTTCAGAAATAGGGAGTAATATACATGGCTTATTTGGTGCCATAGTTGTAGAAGCACCAGGTAGTACATGGACAGATCCTCAGAGCGGATGTCCACTAGAAAGTGGTGTGTTTGCAGATATTCACCATCCTTTCAGGCCAGATTTTAGAGAATTTGTAACGATTTTTCATGATGAAGCAGCTGTTAAAAACAGGTTTGGTGAAACACCTATAGATCCTATGACCGGTTTTCCAGAAATGACGCATTCTATTAACTACCGTGCAGAACCTATGCGTAATAAAATGCAGCTCATTATGGAAAAAGTAGTATGTCCTTACTGTGAAGGGGAAGAAGTACACCATGATTCATGGGTATTCGGAGATCCACCCCCTACTATACTTCCTAGATGCTATAAAGCAGACCCTGTAAGATGGTATGCCATTCATGGTGGCGTAAAGGAAACCCATATTTTCCATTTACATTTGCAACAGTGGTTATCTGAACCAGAAGTACAAGAATCTTTCTTAAATGATTCACGTGCCTTTGGACCAGGAGAGACCATTGCCTTTGATATTTTATATGGAGCAGGTAGTTTGCAAAAGGCCTATGGAGATGTTGTTTATCACTGCCATTTATATCCTCACTTTGCTGAGGGCATGTGGGGCATTCAACGTATCCATGATGTACTTGAAGAGGGAAATCGTTGTTATCCTGATGGCACACCCGTTACAAGGCTCATGCCACTTCCAGATAGACCCTGTCCACCCAAACCTACAGAAAAGCACCCAGGTTTTCCATTCTTTATTCCAGGCAAAGTAGGATGTAGAAGTCCAGTACCACCTAAAGGCTATGATCGAGATTTTCCAATAACAGAGTTAGAGAAAGATGCATTAGTAGGTAACGCTGAACTAGGTGCGTTATTTGTAAATCCTTGTCCAGAAGATGCCCCTGTACGTCGCTATGATATAGTAGGAATTCAGCAAAATCTTGTTTATAACGAAGCCGATTGGCATGACCCAGAAGGAAGATTTTATGTACTCAAAAAAGATGAAGAAGCTATTAGAAATGGAACTAAAAAACCTGAACCGCTCTTCATTAGGGCTAAGGCAGGAGAATGTATAGAGATTCATTTTACGAATAAGTTTCCAGAGAAACTAGGACCTAATGCATTTCAAATTCAAATTAATACCTTATTTGCTTCTACTCACGTACACTTTGTAAAATTCGATGTACTTTCATCTGATGGCGCTAATACAGGTTGGAATTACTTTACAGGAACTGCTCATGAACAAACAGTTGTTTATAGATGGTATGCCGATGTAGAGCTAAAAGTATGTTTCTTCCATGATCACCTTTTTGCAAATTCTGTACAGCTACATGGCTTATTTGGTGGACTGATAGTAGAGTCAGAAGGATCTAAGTTCTTAGATACTCACACAGGAAAACGTATGACAGCAGGTACGCAGGCTATCATACAGAATCCATTTATTCCAGATTTCAGGGAATTCTGTTTAGCAGTTCATGACTGGGCACCAGTTTATGATGGAAAAGGTAAGGCACTAAATCCACCAGATGAGCCTGGCATCATGGATGATATGGGGGTAATAGCTTTTAATTATACCAATGCACCATTTGATATAAGAGGTGGTGAACCAGCCCACGTATTTAGTTCTTATGTGCATGGAGATCCTTGGACACCACTATTTGAAGGTTATGCAGGGGATCCTGTAAGAGTAAGGCTCATTGATGGAGCTCATGAAGAATCTCATGCTATTAACTTTAACAGGTATGAATGGCATAGAGATAGAACAGATGTAGACTCAACTATTGTAGCAGAGCAGCATATAGGGATTTCAGAAACCTTTACCTTTGAATTTTCATTAGAGAGCTTAAGTGGCAGAGAAGACTTTGATGTTTTGTATTATTCTAGTGGTATGGATGATCTTTGGTTAGGAACATGGGGAATCACTAGGGTAAGGGGAACCTCGATACCTACTTTATATCCGCTAAAAGATAGACCACTACTTCATAGACGAAAAGAGCCTATGCCATATCAGACATGCTGCCCACCACCTAAAGCGACTTCACCGGGTAATCCATTCCCCTGTGGAACTAAAGTAAATCACTTCAATGTAGCTGCGGTGCAAAAGCCTATCATCTATAATCAATTTTGTGATAATGACCCATATGGCATGATATTTGTATTACTAGAAGATGTAGAGAAGGTATTATGTGGAGAGAAGAATCCAGAGCCGCTTATACTCACTATTAATGCAGGAGAAGGCATAGAATTAACTTTAGTGAATCTTATGCCGAAGGAGCTAGATGTACCACAGTTCCCAGAGGTACCTGTACAGAAATGTTGGCCATATAGTTCAAGAGTCTCTATGAATACCCAAGGTGCAGAATATGATGTGCTTGGTTCTGATGGTGCAACAATAGGATTTAATCCAGATCAGACTATAGGAGTAGGAGAATCTATTACCTATAGATGGTATTATCCAGAAACAGCCACACAAGCTATAGTTGTAGACTTTGGTGATTCAATGAATCATAGAAAACATGGTTTATTTGGAGCACTTAGCTTTGCAGAGGTGGGTTCTAAGTCTTACGATCCATTTACTGGATGTGAAAAGGATAAGGGAGATCAACTGGTTATTAGGAATCCATTTCTACCTGATTATAGGCAATTTGTACTGCTGGCTCATAATGGTATTTATCTAGAAGATAAGAAAGGTGACTTACTCCCTAAATTCTTCTTTAATCCAGAGATTGCAGTAGATGATGAAGATCTTGATACAGAAGATCAAGGTATGAAGGGATATAACCTAAGAAGTGAGCCCTTCTATAATAGACTGTTACAAGATCCTGTAATAGGTAATGTATTTACTTCAGATGAGCCGGATTTATCGGATATTTCAACCCCTGTATTTTATGCAAATCCAGGTGATCCTATTACCATTAAATTACTCATGCCAGCTGAAAAACCAAGAGCAACCACATTTTATGTGCATGGTCATGCGGAGCATTCAGAGAGTACCAATATGAATTCACCTATTATAGGAGTAGATGGAGCTATTACAATCGGTGATAACTATAGGAAAGACCTAATAGGAGGAGCTACAGCTGGAGTATATCAAACAGGAGACTATATGTATCAATCTGCTAACATTACTTGGGATATAGAATCTGGTATGTGGGGGATTATGCATGTGGTTGAAGAAGGCGAAGAGGGATTAATGCCATTAGAGCAATGAGGGTTGTTAAAGAGACTGGATGAGTAATAGAGTAAGCTATACGATGCTTAAATAGATCTTGAGATAGGAATAATAGAGAGTGGCTATAACCTAAAAAGTGTTATAGCCACTTTGCCTTGTGAGATATTTAAGGATTACGTAGTATTCCCTTTGCCAATAGACCTCAATTAACAAAGCTAAGTATGAGATTGATTAGATATGTTATAATAGAAAACAGATAGGTAAAGTTTAAGGCTTTTTATCATATTGGAGGGAAAATAATGACTAACGAAAACAAGACTAATAAGCAAAATGTTAATAAATCAAATAACAGAGGTAATCAAGGTGGTAACTTTAAAAATAAGCAAACAGGTGGGAAGAAACCACCAATGAAGAAAAAAGCTGAGCCTGGCATTAACTACAAAAATGCTGAGAAAACAAATAAGAATTTTATGTATCAGGATTTAAGAAGAAGCCATTGTTATGATTGCGACTTCTCAGGTTCTAATTTTGATTTTACTAGCTTTAGAGGAGCCCACTTTAAATCTTGTAATTTCTATGGCGCTTCTTTTAAAGCAGCAGAGTTTGTAGGGAGTAATTTAAAGAAAAGCCGTTTTAAAAGAGCGAGATTTGAGGATGTGGTATTTGAAGGAGCTAATTTAGATGGTGTAGACTTCTCTGATGCGGTCTTTAAAAATGTTATTTTTGTAGGGACAGATGTGACTAAAGCCAAGAACTTAAATACCATTAGCGTTAATATTAAGATTTATGAAGAAGCACCAACTATAGAAATAAGTGAACCTTTAAAAGAAGCAGTAGCACTAGCTATGGAGAATAAATATGTAAAAGCTTCTAGAGTATTAGATACCAAAGAGGGTGAAATCAATACCATTAGTATGATGAGACTTTTAGAACAATTTGAAGAAACAACTTTAATTAAAGGTTTGACACTAATGAAAGGCAAAATCGACAATGATTTTTGCACTTTAAGTTATCTCATAAAATTCCTTGCAAAGCATGAAGCAGAAGGGTTGATTTAGAGATAAAAGGCATAGAATAGGATTTTCTAAACCGTGTGTCATAAGAATTCATTCTATCAGGTACAATTATATGAGACTCGTAAGTTTTTGACTATCAATAGCTTACGAGTTTTTCTGTTTGTAAGAAAATAATAAGCATTTTTAAGTAATACCAGGTAGTTTCAATTAGTCGTCGTCGTTACGACATCGCAAAGGATGATTAGAATGTCCATCTATGAGTTGACAAGTATATAATAAATAGTAAGAAATATTGACTTTAGAAGTATATTTTATAAATTAATATTACTAGTAAAATTAATCATGTTAGAATAAAAGAAAGAGATGGATAGGTGGGATTAAATGTTCTTTGAATTACAACCACTCAGAATTCAAGCTGGATGGAAAATTACTTATAATAACTTTACAGAATATGATATCTCAATACACGGTGAAGAATATTCCTATGAATTGAATGAAGACTTGTTACAGCTTATAAGTGATAAAGCTAACATAATTATTGACTTAGGATGGTATGTAAATGGAGAAAATGGCGGGAATTATATCATACAAGTGGTAAAGGAGTATGATTGGGAGAATCCAGTGGAGAAAGTGGTGACTTGGTCAAAGGTTGAAATAATAGCTTGTATAGAGAAGTGGACCTGCTATGAATTCTATACTAAATTTGTGTAGAAGGCTAAGAATAGGGAAATGAAAGGAATGAAAATATGGATAAGAGATTGAAAGATTTTTTTGAGTCTGAAATGTATGATGAGATGTATGAAGAAATAAAAAAATTCTTACTATCTTGCCATATAAGGGAAGGAAAATTTGAGGGGAATGAAATTTTGTTAAACAAGTTAAATAGAGATACGGTTATTGTCTATCAGCAATATGAGTTAAAAGATGGGAGCTATGATTATTCAAGAGATGCTATTGTATGTCATATTCCAGTGCTTATCAAGCAACTTGAGGAGTGGAAAAGCTTATAAATGAATAGTTAACAAGAATGTTGTTCATATTGTATAATAAAGATAAATAATAAAATAAGAGGAGGAAGAGGCATGACACTTGCTCAAAAGTTAGTAAATGAATTTGAAGCACTAACAGACAATCAGAAAATGGAAGTAATAGATTTTGTAGAGTTTTTAAAACAAAAAAATGAGAAAATGATAGGAAATCTTATGGATGAAGTTATATTTGAAAATGAAGAAGCACTAAAGGAGCTTGCTAAATAGTGAAGGATATAGGATTTGAACAATTAGTAGTGTTCCATAAAAAGATAGTAGCAAGAACAGGTGGAAGTAGTGGAGTTAGAGATGCAGGACTTCTAAAAAGTGCTTTAGGTAGAGGGAATATGACATTCGGGGGAGAAGAACTATATACACCAGATGAAAGCAAGATAGCAGTCATAACATATAGCCTTATCTGTAATCATGGATTTGTAGATGGAAATAAGCGTATCGGTGTAGCTGTAATGAACTTACTTTGCAAGATGAATGGCATTATTTTAGCTTATACACAACAAGAACTTATAGAATTAGGGTTAGCTGTGGCTAGTGGAGATAAAAATGAAGAAGAAATATTTGAGTGGATTATAAGTCACAAGAAATAGAGGGGATAAAAGTGCCATGTATTGCAGAGTTTGGGATTATAGATCATTTAGAAGAATATGATAAACATGAGTATATTCAGCAGTTTTCCTAAACCGTGCATTACAAGTTCTTATCGTATGAGATAGAGTAAATAAAATCCTACAATACTTGGTTTCAAAGTATTGTAGGATTTTTTAGTATTCATTAATTGATCAATACAGATTCAATAGCAAGTGTTTTAGAAAGATTATTGGCTAGTGCCATTTAAGACAACCCGTTTTGATTTGTAATAAGTATACTAAGTATGGAGCTTGCGATATTCACTAGGCGTATAAGTTGTAACCGATTTAAACTGCCTCATAAAGTGGACATCATTTTCATAACCACAATTTTCAGCAATAGATTTAATCGGTATATCAATGAGGGTGAGATAGTGCTTGGCATATTCGATACGTGCGTTAATAATATCCTTTAAGCAGGAAATATTAAACTGTTTTTTATACAGCTTTTGAAAATAGTAGGGGCTTAGATTAATCTCGTGAGCAAGGCCTTCCACTGTCCATTTTTCATAAGGACGACTATAGATTTTGCTTCTAAGAAGGACGAGCTGATTAATATGTAAAGATGTTAGAGGCTCATAGTAAGTCTGATAAGCTTCTGAAATCTTAATGAAAAACAATGAGAGATAGTGATCTAGGCTCTGATTATAAAAATAGGGCTTTGTATAATACTCGCAGGTCATATGCTTGATTAGTAAAGAAAAGAAAGGTGAATGATGGAGTGAAATAGGAGTCTCAAAAGGAATTTGCAAAGACTCAAAGAAATCAGTTTCA
The DNA here is from genome assembly GCF_003990395.1 of Cellulosilyticum sp. WCF-2. Taxonomy (NCBI): domain Bacteria; kingdom Bacillati; phylum Bacillota; class Clostridia; order Lachnospirales; family Cellulosilyticaceae; genus Cellulosilyticum; species Cellulosilyticum sp. WCF-2. The sequence goes on from NZ_CP034675.1 coordinate 1,551,064, forward strand.
TCATCCTCTAGGGTAAAGTGAAACCAATCATTAGAAAAAGGCTCCATATAAGCTTTGTAATACTGAGGCGTACCTTGTTGATATAAGAAAAAGGTATTTGGTGATAGAACGACAGGTTGGTTATTTAAAAGAAAGAGACCATGACTTCTAAGAAGCAGAGCTAAGTAGTCTCCAGAACCATGAGGACGTTGAATCTCAAAATCCATATCATGAGTATGATTGTGCCCAATGTACGTAATTTTCATCATAAAACCTCCTTAAACAACATGATTTATCAGTTAAATACCATGATACATCATTTTAAAAATTATTTTTAATTGTTAGAATAAGATGAACTATATGTATACATATAATGCAAGTGGAAGTAATGAACTCAATGAAAAGGAGAGGATATGATGAGAAAGGCGTTCACCTTATTTTTATCAGCATGTATGTTTTTTTGTACTGTAAGTAGTAGTACCTCTATGCTATGGGCACAGACCACACAGTCTAGCACCTCGAATTTAATCAAAGATGGTAACTTTGAAAGTGGTATAGGGATTTGGGGATATTTCACTACTCTAGGAGGCAAGGGAACTCTAGGAGTAAATCAAGGACAGCTTGAAGCAAACATTCAAGATTGTGGAACAGAGTCCTATAGTATGCAGGTTAATTACGATGACTTTAAATTATATAAAAATGGAAAGTATGTTTTAAAATTTGATATTAGTTCAAGCGTTAATCGACAAGTAGATTATAGGATTCAGCTTAATAGCGGGGATTATCGTGGGTATGTAGATGATAGAATAAGCACTACTCCTGTCATGCAGACCATTACCAAAACATTCACCATGCTAGATGAAACAGACAAAATGCCTAGGCTTGCTTTTAACCTTGGAAATGTAGATGGAGCTGTTGCTAGCCATCAGGTTAGAATCGACAATGTAGAGCTTTACCTTATAGATGACAGCAATGTAGTTTATGACGAAGAAGACAAACCAGTTGAAGAGAAAAAGGTGGTTTTAAACCAAATAGGTTATAAACCAGAAGAAACCAAAACGGTTGTCTTTAGAGGGGCTATTGAGGACACTAAGTTTAGTGTGGTGTCAGTAGATACCGGTACTACTGTTTATGAAAGCAATATATCAAATAGTCGCTATGATGCTGCAACACAAGAAAATACATGCTCAGGAGATTTTTCATCAGTAAAAACACCTGGTACTTATAAGATTGTAACAACTCATGCTGGAGAATCTTATAGTTTTAAAATCGGTGAGGATGTTTATCAAAATGTCTTTAAAGATGCTTTCAAGATGTTTTATATGCAACGATGTGGACAAGAACTTACAAGTACCCTTGCAGGGAAATGGTCACATCCTACTTGCCATACAACCCAAGCTAAGATTTATGGTACTAATGAAACCATTGATGTTTCAGGTGGTTGGCATGATGCCGGAGATTATGGACGTTATGTAGTGGCAACCTCCAAAGCTGTAGCTGATTTACTACTTGCTTATGGGGATAACAAAGCAGCATTTACTGATCAAATGGGGATTTCAGAAAGTGGAAATGGTGTTTCAGATTTACTCGATGAAGTGAAAAACCAGTTAGACTGGATGTTTAAAATGCAAAATCAAACAAATGGAGGTGTTTATCATAAGGTAACTTGTGCCAGTTTCCCAGGATATGTGATGCCACAAGAAGAAACGGAACAGCTAATCGTATGTCCTATATCTACAACAGCTACAGCTGATTTTGCAGCTGTTATGGCTATGGGTTATGAGACTTATAAAGACAGTGATTTAGCTTATGCTAATAAATGCCTTGCAGCAGCTAAGAAAGCATGGAGTTATTTAGAACAAGCACCAAGCAGTAACTTTAAAAACCCATCTGATATTGAAACAGGTGAATATGGTGACACAAGTGACAGAGATGAGAGATACTGGGCAGCTGCACAGCTCTTTAAAGCAACAGGAGAAGCTAAATATCATGAGGCATTTAAAAATTACGTCAATCAAAAAGTGGAAATAGGCTTTGATTGGGGCGGTGTTGGTAACTACGGTAACACCGCTTACTTAAAAGCAGCTTCTACAGATACAGCAACATATAATAAAGTAAAAGCGAGTATAGTCAGCCAAGCTAACGATATTGTAACAGCAGCTAAAAATGACAGTTATGGCGTTTCAAATGGCGTGAATTATTATTGGGGAAGTAATATGTCTACTTTAAATAATGCGCTTACTTTGATTACAGCTTACAGCGTAGAAGCAAATGCAGACTATCTCAAATGGGCTAAAGAGCACCTTAACTACTGTTTAGGTAAAAATGCTATAGGTTTATGCTATGTAACAGGTTATGGAGCAACTTCTCCTAAGAACCCACACCATAGACCTTCTATTGTACAAAAAGCAGCTATTCCAGGAATGCTTGTGGGTGGACCTAATGCCAGTTTAGAAGATACCTATGCAAAAGCTTATTTAAAAGGGATGGCACCAGCTAAATGCTACTTAGACCATATCGAAAGTTACTCTACCAATGAGGTGGACATCTATTGGAATTCACCACTTGTAGCAACGCTTACTAGACTGGATTTAGTAGGAAAGGTTGATCAAGGTCAAAACCCTGGAGAAGGTGAAAACCCAGGTGGTGGTGAAAATCCAGGAGGTGGCGAAAACCCAGGTGGAGGTAGCAATCCTGGAGAGGAAACACCAAATACAATAGTAGATCTAAAAGTTGTAACAACAGCAGGAAGTTCTATTAATCAAACATATACGTTAATACCTAAAACGACTCAAGCTGTAGATTTATCTAAGCTTAGCATTAAATACTATTATACAAAAAATGATACTAAGACCATGAATTTTTGGTGTGATAATGCAGCAGCGCAATTAACCGTATCACCTTGGTATGTTGCTTTTAATGGTGTAACGGGAACCTTTGGTAGTGACACCAATGGTAATTACTTAGAAGTCAAACTCAATCAAAACTATGTGCTACAACCTAATACAGGAAGTATTCAATTACAGGTTCGCTATGCCAATAATGATTGGAGTGAGATTACTAACTTTGCTGAAAAGAAAATTGTTCTCGTATATGATGGGCAAGTGTATCATTGATAAGAGTAGCTACTTCTTTCGTGGAAGATTAGAAAATTTGCGTTTACCTAAACTGAGTATACTAAATAGAGATAAAAATAGGTGGGAGATATAAGGACTCTTAAGTTATTTAAGAGAAGAAGATGTATATCATATTACGACGTCATATAGTCGTTAAAGGGCGATTGATATTTTAATTAATTGATGAAAAAAGGCTATATCCATTGCTAATGAACTGAACCCCAAATATTGGACGGTTTATATTTAGGCAATTCTATGGGACTGAATTCGGTATTGCACTGGACTCAGTCCTTTTAGTTTGCACTTAATTCTTCTATTATTGTAATACTCTATGTAATTTTCTATTTCATTAATCACATGTTCTACTGAATTGAATTCATGATTATAGAACATCTCTGTTTTTAGTAATCCAAAGAAATTCTCCATTACTGAATTATCCAAGCAGTTCCCTTTTCTAGACATGCTTTGAATAATCCCCTTTTCTTTGAGACGGGATTGATACTGTTTCATTTGATACTGCCAATCTTGATCTGAATGGAGAATAAGATCTGTACCATTAGAGATTTTTACAAAAGCCTTGTCCAACATATCCAGAGTTTGACTAAATGTTGAGTGAAGAGAAATGTTATAGCTAATGATTTTACCATTAAACATGTCTAAAATATATGACAATGATATCAAAGTAAGAGCAATGGCGTAAGCGTATTGATGAGCGTACAAGTAGCGAACTTAGTATTCAAGAGTGGTGTAAGGCAAATGCCGTTTCACCTGATCAGTATCACTATTGGAAGAGAAAGTTTGTAAGCGTAAAATATCCCTGTGACTACTTAGCTACTTAGGTCCAGGGATATTTTACGCTTACGAAAGAAGAAAAGACATAGTGGCTTGATATGCTTCCTTTTAAGTAGATTTTAGGTATTTACCTTGGCTACTTAAGGAGAAGCATATTACATAAGTCTTACTAGGTCTTTATGCTATTTAAAAGTTTAAAGAAGGGGTTTCTGTTAATCGCGCAATTCTTTTTTTATAGAAATGCCACTGCCTGTTCGTGCATCTAGTTTTAAGTCATATTCATAGCGTTTAAGAGATAATTCAATTTCATAAATCCCTCTGCCACCTTCATAATCTAGTTCAATGTTGTCAACTGTTGCACCAGGGACTTTTTTTAGTGCAATATTCTTAGCTTGTTCCATGGAGATAAACTTGGTGCTTTGGGAAGAGGCGTAATCATCTCTTAATTCTTTGGTAATAGAGATACCACTACCTGTTTGGGCATTTAGCTTTAACTCATATTCGTATTGATTAAGGATAATATCAATATCGTAAATGGCTTTATTTCTTTCATAATCCAAATCAATACTTGTGACTGTGCCTCCAGGTACTTTCTTAAGTGCAATAGCTCTAGCGTCATTGATAGAAATATGAGATGCGGCAATAGCGGAAGTAGCACTTAATGTAGTTAGTAAAATGCTCATAACTAAAAATTTTTTTCTCATTATAAGGTCTCCTTTTGTAGTCATACAAAGTAATAAATTCTTGATAATAAGAGTAGTATGAGCAGCTAATAAAAATCAATACGTTTTACTTTAAAAAGGTTTATGGGTTGAAGTTAGTTGCTTATAGTCATATTAACAAAATAAAGTAGAGAAAGAGAGCAAAACATATGATTGGATGAATAGAGGCTATATCCATTGGTAGGAAAAAGATATAGCCTTTATTGATTGAGAGAGATAAGAAGTAGTCAAATAAATTAGCTATTTCGGGAAACTAATTGGAATGTGACTGAACCGATTTGAAGACCTGGTTTAATGAAGTTTGCGGTAAGTTGATAATTGCCACATTCAAGTTCTACTGTAACAAGTTTTTGAGTAATCCATTTACCAGATGTACCATTGGTTTGGATGGTAGCAATTAATTCGTTATTTAAGTACACATTAGAAGCGGTTTGCGCTAAGGAACTTTCAGGTGACATCATATGAACAATAAGATCATAGGCACCAGCAGTAGAAACTTGAATACAGGGAGGACTAACTGGGTCAAAAGCTACTTCAGGGTTTTCGGCTAAACTATGTGGTTCTATTGAAGTAGGTTCAGAGGAAGCTTTAATAAAACGAAGTTTTGGTTTATTAGCAGTCATTCTAGAAAATGCAGTCGTTTCCATTAAAAAATTACATATATTCATGGCACAACGCTGTAATTCACCAATTTGTAATGTGCCACTATTTAAAGCTTCAATCGTATGATCACCGTAGATATTGTTTTCGGCACCGTAATTACCTACTACCATATATAAGTCATTTTGTGAGCGTACCATAAAATGAGTATTTTGAATTGTTGCTTCTCCGCCCTCTACCACATCATTCATTTTTGCCCACCAGTCTGTCATAACAATACCTTTAAATCCCCATTCTTCACGAAGGATAGTAGTATTCAAATCATAATTAGAGGCTGTCCAGTGTCCATTTAGTGGGTTATAAGCTGTCATAATGGCTTTTGCACCACCCTCTTTAACGGCAAGCTCAAAACTTTTTAAATAAATTTCTCTTAGGGCACGTTCTGAAACGATTGCATCTACCACTGAACGTTCTTTTTCTTGATTATTACAAGCAAAGTGCTTAAGGGTAGCATAACCACCACCAAGTTCAAGACCTTGTGTTATAGCAGTAGCAAAAATACCACTAATCAGAGGATCTTCAGAAAAATATTCAAAGTTACGGCCATTTAAAGGATAACGCTTGATATTAAGTCCCGGTCCAAGTAAGAGGTCAATCTGGTTGCGTAACAATTCTTTACCTTCTAGTTCATAAAGGGACTTAACAAGTTTGGTATCCCAGGTTGCTGCAAGAAGTGTGCCAATAGGAACTTGGGTGGCATGATGGCCACTTTCCATACGAATACCAGAAGGGCCATCAGCTGTGCAAGCGGCAGGGATACCATAAGCTACTAAGCTATCGGATACACCACCAAAGGCAGAAGCTGTACCAGGGGTTACAAGAGGGCTACTCATCCCTTCCCCTCTAACAAGTGTAGCTAGCTCGTATTCTGTAAGCTGAGCGATAAAGGTCGCCATGGGAATTTTCTTTTCATAAACATCTTTTAAGGTATAGCCCTTATTCCCTGTTATAGGTAATGATTCAGGGAGATTCTCTTGAATACGATCTGAGAGAGAAATGCTTTGTGTAGGGACATTTTCATAAGTAAGTTCATAAGTACCATCAGCATTTCTTGCACCAGGTTTTATTCTTGTAAAAGCTTCTGTTGGTGCTAAAGCCTCTGTAAGCTGAGAAGTGACTTCAAGTGAAGCTTGGTGATAACTAGCTTTGCCATCGATATGAAGCTTTGTGACATTTTTTACACTGTTTCCAATATAGAATATATATTCACCTGGTTCAAGTACATAAGCAGATTTATAACCAGTAATACCGCTATCATCATAGGAAGCCATTTGGTTAATAGGAAAGCTTATATGAAGTATTTGAGAGGTACCTGGTGCCAGTAAATCTGTTTTTTCAAAGGCAATCAAAGCTTTAGCAGGTTTGCCTAATTTTCCTTGAGGTGCACTATAGTAGACCTGGACAACTTCTTTGCCAGCAAAATGAGTACCTATATTTTTAACGAGCACTTCAAGCTGGATATGCTTTTCATTGTTCTTTGTAATAACAGAAGCTTCGCTAGGAGTAATCTCAAATTGTGTATAAGATAGACCATATCCAAATTCATATTGGACTTTCTCAGGACAAAATGTTTCAAAGTAGCGATAGCCCACATAGATATCTTCTTGATAGAAGTTTCTGATGGGATCACCGTAGTTTGAAGCAGAAGGGTAGTCCTCAAGAAAGTAAGCTATTGTATCTGTAAGCTTACCACTAGGTGTTACCGTACCAACTAGTAAATCTGCTACTGCACTGGCGCCCTCCATACCACCTTGCCAAACATAGAGAACGCCTTGGATAGGATGACGGTGACTAGGGTCATTTATCCAATTCATATCAATGATATTGGCTACATTTAGAATAACAACAACTTGCTCAAAATGTTTTGTTACAAGTTGAAGCATGTTTTTCTCTTCGTCTGTCAGCTGATAACTACCTGGTTCATTGGTATTATCCTTATCTTCACCAGCAGTACGTCCAATAACAACGATTGCTTTGTTTGATTTGCCTCCTGCCTCTTTTACAATGTGATCTGAGAGGGGCATTTCTTTTTGGTGATAAGGTTCACAGGCCCAACGTCCACCGCCATTATCAAAAGGATTTTGGGAGACCCAAGTTTCATAAATAGTAGCTAAATCTTCATTTATTGTAATCGCTTCATGGGTTCTACAAGCGCCTAAAAGATTAGTGCTATAAAGCACATTGACGCTACCACCGGATCCGGTGCCACTTCTATAATAGTTGATTTGAGTTCTTCCAAAGATGGATACCCTGTCAGTTGGTTTTATAGGAAGAATTTGTTCTTGATTTTTTATTAATACAGCACCGTTAGCGGCAACTATTTTGGAAAATTCAGCAAATCCTTCTAAAGGAATACCTATTTTATGCATATTTATCTTACCTCCCAAAATTTGATGATAAAATAAGTATAAATGATTGATAAAATAGATGATATAATATTTTTATAAAAAAATAGAAATATTTTGTCGTGGAGGGTGATATGCATTATCTAGAACAAAAAAAGGAAATTATTGATGGAATATCTTATAATTATCTCTGTCATATTCACAATGTAGAGGCAGAGGGAAACGTTTTTCCAGCACACTATCATAGTTATATCGAGATTTTATATGGTATATCAGGTATATACAAAGTGCTTTTAAATGGAGAAGCCCATTTATTCAAGCAAGGAGATTTGGTGATTATTAATTCAAAAGAAGTGCATCAAATTGATTCACATTCTTGTGAAGGAGGAAAGTATATTGTCCTTAGATTTGAACCAGAAGTCATTTATAATACAATGTTTCAAGATCATTTGCAGCTAAAATATGTCTTACCATTTATTCTAGAAAACGGGAAACATCAAAAGGTCATTGACAAGTCTGAGATTGAAAATACATTTATTCCAAAGCTTCTTTATGAAATGTTGGATGAATTTGAAATGAGGAGTTATGGGTATGAACTAGCCATAAAAAATCATATAGGAAGAATATTTTTATGGCTACTAAGATATTTTCATAAGCAAGGAATAGATATTGTGATTGATGTAGATGTAAATAGAGAAACGATGAAAAGATTGCAGCCTGCTTTTGATTATGTACTACATCATTACGACGAAGAAATTAAAGCCGCAGAGTTAGCCAACCTTTGTAATATGAGCTATAGTTATTTTTCTAGAACGTTTAATGAATATCTGGGAATGAATTTAAGTGAGTATATTAATCGAATAAGAATTACAGAAGCAGAAAAATTACTTATATCCACAACACTGAATATTACAGAGGTTGCTCATACAGTGGGATTTAGTACAACGAGTTATTTTATCAAGTTATTTCAGCTATATAAAAATACATCTCCTAAGCAGTTTAGAAAAGGTTATAAGATAGCAAAAAGTAATAATGATTATCCCCAACAATTAAAATACAATCATAGTTAAATCTATAAATCTAATAGCGGACTGTCAATTAATAAGTTGACAGTCCGCTATTGTAGTAGTTGGGTATAAAAAGAATGACATCTCCTAAGGGTTTAGCCACTATTTTGGGAAGTGCTAGACTAGCTACCTTTTCTATGTTAATGGAAAAATTCGAGGATAGCCTCCACAGTAAGTCGTTTTTGCTCTTCACTAGTGATTGTAGCATGACCATCACCTGCTTGCTCGCCATACTCACCATAATAGGCATGGTTACCACCTTCAAGGCAAAGCTCAGTAAAGTCATTAGGAAGAAAAGCTTTGCCTTCTTCATAGTTTGCTTTATTTAAGACTTTATCTTCACTGCCGTAGATAGAAAGGACTTTAAGAGGAAGCTGAGATAAATCTTGGGTGCTATATGCGCCTAATAAAATGAGGCCATCTAAAGCTTCGCTATGTTTGCTAGCATAGCTTGCTGCCATAGCACCACCTAGTGAGTGACCACCTAAGTACCAATGCTTGATTTCAGGAAAGTCTGCCATAATAGGTGTGGCCGCGTCTTGATCAAAAACAGCTAGATTAAAAGGCATCTTAGGAATAATACAAATGTAGCCAGCTTCTGCCAGTTTGCTCAGCATAGGGGCATAAGCTGTATATTCTACTTTGCCACCAGGATAAAAAATAAGGGCTGTGTCTAGTGCATTTTCTTTTGGAGCCAGAACAAGATAATCCTTTTCATAGGTTAAGCTAATAGTTTGATTATCTTCTAAGAACCTCATAGCTAATGATTCTGTATGATAGTAGTTATTAACATAAATAAAAAAGGCAAGGATAAGACCAGCTAGTATAACACCTACAGTGGTCAGGATAAGACATAGTTTCTTTTTACTATTAGAGTAATGCTTCATATTACCCACTTCCTCTCAAAATAATCATATTTTTACTTTTATGTCGCTATGAATGATTATAACACAAAGTAAGAGGAAGAGAAAAAGTCCTTTATATGATTAAGTCATCATGATATAAAGTAGGAATAGACAATCTTTCAATACTGTTAGATTTGTTTTAGGAGTGGAAAGATTATGGACATATGTTAGAGCTATAATAGAGTTATAAGCTAAGGGGGGAATAAGATGCAGATATTAATGACTGAAAATCTAAAAAAGTACTATGGACAGGGGGATACAGCTGTACATGCTTTGGATGGAATAGATTTTACGGTGGAAAAAGGAGAATTTGTTTCTATTGTAGGCACTTCAGGAAGTGGAAAGTCTACGCTTTTGCATATGTTAGGAGGGCTTGATCAGCCTACTTCCGGAACCGTAATAGTAGATGGTAAGGACTTATCTAAACTTAAAGAAGAGGAGCTAACTATTTTTAGAAGGCGCAAAATCGGCTTTGTATTTCAAAGTTATAATCTTGTACCAGTACTTAATGTTTATGAAAATATTGTTTTGCCAATTGAACTAGATGGCAATAAACCGGATAAAGCCTATATAGATAAAATTATACATACCTTGGGCTTGGAAAAGAAACTCATGAGTTTACCGAGTCAGCTCTCAGGAGGGCAGCAGCAAAGAGTAGCTATCGCCAGGGCTATAGCAGCTAAGCCAGCCATTATTTTAGCGGATGAGCCAACAGGAAATTTAGATAGCCGTACGTCTCAAGATGTTTTAGGCATGCTTAAGATTACCAGTGATCAATTTGGACAAACCTTAGTGATGATTACCCATAATGAAGAAATTGCTCAGCTAGCTGACCGTATTGTGCGTATTGAAGATGGTTTACTGGTTAAGGCAGGTGAGGCTCATGTTTAAGGTGCAAAATACCAAGGCTATTCGTAATCTTGCAAAAAAGAACTATGAGAGTAATAAAAAACGTAACCGAACAGCTATTATTGCCATCACTCTAACGACTATTTTATTTACCACTTTATTTACTTTAGGTGCAGGTATTATCAAAAGTATGGAATATAACAATATGCGTATGGCGGGAGGGGCTGCCCATGCTTCTTTAAAGTATTTAAGCGAAGAGGAGTATCAGAAGTTAACAAAACACCCTTTGATTGATAAGGTCGGTAAATGTATTTATGTAGGAACAGTAGCAGATGAAACTTTAGTTAAAAGGCCTGTTGAGATTGATTACTATGATAAGGTGTGTGCCCAGCTAGGGTTTATCGAATTAAAGAAAGGCACTTTTCCGCGAGATAAAAATCACATTGTATTAGATGATCTAACCCTCCAAAGGCTGGGTATAACACCTAAGGTAGGGGAAAAGGTTAGTTTAGACATAGATTTTAATGACCGAATTGAAACGGTAGATTTTATTTTAAGTGGTTGGTATGAAGGCGAGCCTGCCTTTACCGTTGGAATAGGACTTGTTTCAGAAAGCTTTGTCAAAGCGTACTTACCGGGGAGAGGACAAGCTTATAAAAAAGACTTTGATATCAATGGTTCTATTAGAGCAGATCTTTACTTTAACAATAGCAAGGATATCGAAGGTAATGTGCAGAAGGTGATTACAGATAGTGGCTATGCTATAGAAGAAAATGCTGATAATGGTATTCATTATGGTGTGAATTGGTCTTATATGAGCGCTTCCTTAGATAATAACATTGGAAGCATTGTGGCAGTTGTTTTAGGCATAGTGCTTATTATGCTAACAGGCTATTTAATTATATATAATATTTTTCAAATCTCAGTTATCAAAGAAATACGTTTTTATGGTTTATTAAAAACTATAGGAACTACAGGAAGACAAATTAAAAGTATTATTAAACAAGAAGCCCTTAAAATGTGTTTATGGGGAATTCCTATGGGGCTTATACTAGGCTTTGGATTGGGCGCGCTTTTTCTGCCGCTTTTAACAGCTCATATGAATGGAGGAAAAAGTAGTTTAAACTTTAGTCCTATGATTTTTATAGGTTCAGCTCTATTTGCTATGGCCACAGTACTCCTGAGTTGTAATAAGCCTGCCAAAGCTGCAGCTAAGATAACACCGGTAGAAGCCGTTAAATTTAGCGGCGTAGACCAAGGCTATACCAAAAAACAGAAAAGAACCAATGGGTCTAAGCTTTATCAAATGGCTTTTGCTAACTTAGGTAGAAATAGAAAGCGAACCGTTATAGCTGTGATTTCCATGTCACTTAGCTTAGTGCTGATGAATGCTGTATTTTGTTTAGCCAATAGCTTTGATATGAATAAATTCGTAAGCAAGTTTATAGATTGTGATTTTCAAGTGGCTCATGCTAGCTACTTTAGTAATGATTATCTTCAGGAGCAAAAAGAGGTAGATGGGGAATTAGTAGCAATGCTTGAAGCGCAACCAGCTTTTGCAGGAGGTGGAGGCGTTTATACACCTATGGGAGTAGATATTAGGGCTGAATATGAAGGGGAAGTTACTTATTATGGACAGCAGATGCATTTTGATAAAACGCAAGGTATTTATACAGGAATTTATGCAATGGATGATTTTAACCTTGAAAACTTGGATATCGTTAAAGGTGAATTAGATTTAGAAAAGTTCAAGTCAGGAAATTACTTGCTACTAGGGCTAATGGATGATGACTATGGCAATATTGTTTATGATGAAGCCCTTTATGATATAGGAGATAAGGTAAAGCTTAAGGTACTTGAAGAGACAATAACAGATCCTAATGTTAGTTACTTTGATGAAGCTGGGGTAGCTTATGACAAAGAGGGGAAAGTTATAAAGCAGCCAACAACTGAAGTTTACGGAAGAGAAAAGGAATATGAAATCATGGGTTTCTATCGCATGACTTATACCAATACTAGTAGAACCTATGGAGATTTAGTAACCTTTGCTATGCCAGTAGAAGAGCTTAAAACCTATACACCACAAATAAGCCGAATGACTTATTTATGCGAAAGCATAGATGGGGAAGAGTCACAAATAGAATTATTCCTTAAAAATTACACAGAAGCGGTCAATCAGACCATGAGTTATTGTTCAAGAGAAAGCTATAAACAGGAATTTTTTGAATTTAGAAATGTATTAGTGCTTGTAGGAGGAGCGTTGTGTTTAATTATTGGTTTGATTGGCTTACTTAACTTTGTCAATGCCATGAGTACGAGTATTATTGCAAGACAAAAAGAATTTGCCATGTTAAAAAGCATAGGCATGACCAAAAAGCAATTGCTCAGCATGCTTACCTTTGAAGGCATTTACTATGCAGTATACACTTCCATAGTTTCTATAGTCATTACTTTACTGGTGTCCTATACAGTCTTAAAAAGCTTAACCAAGGCTATGTGGTTTCTAAGTTTTGAACTTACTTTAGCACCCCTATTAATAGCATGTACCTTATTAGTCATTCTAACAGCCATTATACCTCGTTGGTCTTATCACACCAATCACAAGAAGTCCATTGTCGAAGAACTAAAAGATGGTGAGTAAGTACATAACAGGCTCTAAGAGAAAGTGTTACAAAGCTCCTATTAATGTTATATAATTAAGAAAATAGGGGAGGGCAATTGAGGATACCTAGCCCTTCTCATTTTCTCGTAATATTTAATATTGCACTATAGACTAAATAATGATCGTCAGTCGTTAAAGGGAGAAGTAGCATGAAAAACATTCTTATTGTAGAAGATGATTTAGCCTTATCCAGAGGAATTGCTCTAGCTATGCAGCAACTAGGCTATGAAATGTCTGAAGCTTCGGATTTAAGAATAGCTAGGCATAAGCTGAGTCTTAAGCCTTTTGACCTAATCCTTTTAGACATTAATCTGCCTGATGGAAGCGGCCTAGAGCTTTGTAAAGAAATAAGAGAAAAATTCAGTTCAGCTGTTATTTTTATTACAGCCAATGACTTAGAGATGGATGAGGTAGTAGGATTAGAGGCAGGGGCAGATGATTATATTACCAAGCCTTTTAGCTTAGCGGTGCTTCGTGCTAGAATACAAGCAGTTTTGCGAAGAAAAGAACAGGTAGATAAGAAAATCATTTGTTTAGGGAACTTTAGTTTTGATTTTGATGCCATGACCTTTTTAAAAGGGGATGTAGCGTTGGCTTTAAGTAAAACAGAGCAACGCTTACTTAGATTACTAGTAATGAATAGGGGACGAATCCTTTCCAGAGAGGATCTATTGGAGCGCATCTGGGATGGCGGCGAATTTGTAGATGAAAATGCGCTTTCAGTAACAGTTCGCAGGCTCAGAGAAAAATTAGAAGATAATCCTGCAAAGCCTCAATATATCAAAACCATTTATGGTATTGGCTATACCTGGGTGATAAGGAGTGAGGCAGAATGAAGCTATTAGTCATTATCATGATAATAGTTTGTTTAATAGCATTAGTATGTATCATTATAGGTATACGAGCTTATAAAGAAGCTAATAGAACTATGCAGGGATTAGAGAAGATGTTAGAGCTTGTTATTAAAGATGAGTTTAAAGAAAGTAGCTTTAATGAATCTAGGCAATCAAGATTAGAAGCAAAACTAGCAGAATTTCTCACAAGTAGCCAGCTATCTCAGCAAAGTATTAAAGTACAGCATCAGCATATTAAAAGCTTAATCTCTGATATTTCACATCAAACCAAGACGCCTATTGCTAATCTATTACTTTATAGTGAGCTTTTAAAAGAGAAGGAATTGACAGAAGAAGCAAGTGAGTTAGTGACACAAATAAGCTTTCAAAGCGAAAAATTAGATTTTCTTATACGCTCCTTAGTGAAACTCTCTCGTCTTGAGAATGGCATCATTACCGTAACGCCAGCAACCAATAACCTGGCGCCGCTTATTAATAAGGTATTAGAGGAAGCAAAAGCAAAACTAGAGGAGAAGAAGATAAAACTTCAATGGGAGCCAAGTGAGGGAAGAGATATAGCAAGCTTTGATGGTAAATGGACGCAAGAAGTGTTTGCTAATCTATTAGACAATGCCATTAAGTATACGGTTGAGGAAGGTAGCATTACTATTAAGATCAGTGAATATGAGATGTTTTGTAGAGTTGATTTTATAGATACAGGAATAGGTATTACAGAAGAAGAGTTGGCTCTTATTTTTAAACGCTTTTACAGAAGTCCTAGAGTTGCAAAAAAAGAGGGAGTAGGGATAGGCTTATACTTAGCTAGAGAAATTGTATTGGCAGAGGGCGGTTACATAAAGGTGACTTCAGACGTAGGAAGAGGAAGCTGCTTTTCTGTATTTTTACCGAAAAGTAGATAATAAGATACAAATAGAGCCGAACGATTTGTTCGGCTCTATTTGCATTTTATCTATCATTATTTAATTAATGTACCGTTGTAATAAACTTCATAGCCTTTATCAACTAGATTTTCATAGCCAGACCAATCACTTTGAGCAAAGCGAACACCTAAATTAAGTGAACCAGAGTTTGGTGCCATGCTATAGGTAGTATCAAAAGTGATTTCTAGATAACCATCTTTAAAAGTACCTTTTACTCCAGAAGAAAGGTTCACATACCATGGAGATACATTAAGCTGAAGACCTGCACTATCACACCAGAAGCTTTGACTCTTTGTACTTGTTTTGGTGTAGTAGTAGCGAATAGTGAGCTTAGAAAGATCAAGATTTTGACTACCTATAGAGGTGATAGCATATTGTTGATTGACAGAGCTACCTAACTGCGTAGTAACACTAACCTTAGGAATAACACCTTCTGTAGGAGTAGGCGTTGGTGTAGGCGTTGGTGTAGGAGTAGGCGTTGGTGTAGGAGTAGGTGTAGGAGTAGGAGTAGGAGTAGGTGTTGGTGTAGGAGTAGGTGTTGGTGTAGGAACTGGTCCGTCCTGATTGGAGGCTAAACCTGCAAGTGCACCAACGAGCCCAGCATTATAATCAATACCTACTTCTGTATAAACATAATCATTACCATTGTCACTATATTGGTCGTTAGAGTTAGGACCACCCACTAATGCACCTGTAAGTACATGTTTGGCAGGTTTTAAGTTACCGCTATCTGCATAGGTATAACCATTAGCTGCTCTATGATGTGGATAGAGCGGGTATTTAGAGCCGTAGCCAACCATGTAAGACATATTATTAGGATTCTTACCAAGAATATAATTGATTTGAGTAGTAGCTAAGGACTTAGCAGCAGTATCTCCTGTTAAATCATAGTACTGAAGGGCAATCATAGACTCAGCCGCAGAATATCTGAGTACTCCCCAGTTATTTAAGTATTTTAATCCACCAGGTGTGGTTGGAACACTGTTATACCAGTAATTTAAATTATGTTTAATGGCATCTAAATAAACCGAGTTATTAGTTAGCTTATAGAGCTGAATAGTAGCAGGACTGAGCATATTGTCCCAGCACATAGTCCATTCATCTTTTGCAATTCCGGTAGAGGTTTTCATATAATTTTCAGCATCGTTAAGATAAGCTGAATCACCAGTGATTTGATATAACCAAGTAGCAGCCCAAGCTAAATCATCTTTGTAACTACTAGAAGTATAGAAGCTTTGGCCTTGACTAGTACCTGGTTTAACTTTAGCTAAGGTATAAAGTGATTTGGCAGCAGCTAAACAGCGATCAGCATAAGCTGAATCAATGTCTTTATAGTTAAGATACATTAAGCTAAGTGCAGCGGAAGCTTCACCGGCAACATCTGAACCAGCATTATTCGCATCTACCTTAAACATAGTAGAGCGGTCACCTTGAGCTTCAGGGGCACCCCAATAACTATGATCGGCATTACCATCTCCTACTTGATAATAGAAAACATTTGCATTAGGATGAGATTTTAATAGATAATCTGTAAAATGTTTAAGCGTTTGTAATGCTTTTTCTGTAGCACCCGCTTTATCAAAGCCATCCTTGTATTCATAAAAACTCCAACCAAGTACACTTGCTGCGTAACCTTGAGTGATGCCAAATTTAACATGGTCACCACAGTCATGATAACCACCATTTAAATCAAGGCCTACATCTTTGCCATCATTAACATGGCAGGCACCACGCCAGTCAAAGGCATTATTAGTACCAGCTTCTTTACCACATTTATTGGCATCATAGAATTGGATACCATACTTTAATGCGGTTAAATAGTCATAATCAGTAGCAGCTTGAGTTGGATTGAAGTTACCTAGTAGTGAGAATATAGAGCCAAAAACGGTGCAACCTGTAAGTAAAGCCACATTTCTTTTCATGTGAGTACGTTTTTTCATACTCTGTTCCTCCTTAGAATTTTGGATTTAGATTTAACAAATTATTTCTAAAAGTGATAAGACGTGATGTCTAAGACAATACAAATTATACTATAAAGAGATTAATTGTCAGAAAAATAGGGGCAAGTTGTAAGAAAAATTGGCATATGTTGAAAGCGATAATCTTATTAAGAGCTCAATAAATCTGTGTTACTGGGGAAATACACTATTAATAATTTGTTTAAAAATTTGAATTATAGATTTATTGTATCTCGATTATGAGAATTTGAATAGATAACAATGATTTATATCATATAAATTAGCACGCTAAAAAGGAGTGTTGCGAACTAGTTACCTAGTTTTGCAACACTCCTTTTCAATCTAGAACTTTGTTATCCATTTATTCAAGCTTAAACATAGTTTTTCTAGAACACTATGTTTAAAAGAAGTTCTTATATTTACTAAAATGTCAAAAAATTTGGTCATCTAATTGAAAATTATACTATAACAAGTTATGCTATAAATAGTAATATTTTTACATAATCACAGAAAGGGATGTGACATGAGGACATACAAGTTTTATACCTATGGTATACCTATGTCAGTGGATAAGGAGAGGGGTGCTACAAGGACATCACTTTATTAGGAGATAAAGTAAAAATACAATTAGCACCTAACCTAACAATATAAGAATTAGGTTTATTAGTGTTAGTAGTGGTATAGAAGAGATGAATTTAAGGGGGAAGGCCAGAATGATAATTATATTTGATTTGGACGGGACTTTATTTCAAACAGCATTATGCGATATTGCAGCTGTAAATCACTTGTTTGATGAGTTAGCGATAGAAAAAGTAGATGATACGGTAATAACATATAATATTGGGAAAAAAACTTTTGAGTTTTTAACAAACATACTGCCTCCTCATATAAAACAGCAAGATGTGTATGATCGTTTTCGTGAATTAGAGCAGAAAGAAGTAAGAGAAAATGGCATATTATTCCCAAATGTTATAGAGCTGCTTGAAGAACTTGTATCGAAGGGACATACACTTATTATTTGTTCAAACGGAAGCTCAGAATATATTGAACTTGTACTAAAAAAGACAGGAATAACTAAATATTTTTCTAATATATATAGCGCAAAAGAGGCTAACAATAAAGGAGAGGTTATAAGAAAAATATTAGACAATAATTCCTCAGCAGTTGTTATAGGAGATACTCTATCAGATATAGAGGCAGCTGCGGAAAATAATATTCCATCTATAGCTGCTATGTATGGTTATGGCAATATAAATGAATTGGGGGCGGCTACGTATATTATACAGAATGTTACAGACATCATCGGATATGTAAATCGAATAGAAATCTTTTATACCATAACAGACCGAAGTATACGAAAAGGCAAAAAGGTAATAGGTATTAACGGTGTAGATACATCGGGAAAAACAGTATTTACAAAAGCATATTCTAAGTTTCTTTCAAGTTTAAAAATCAAGAATACGATTATACATATTGATGACTACCATAATCCTGCTGAATTGCGTTGTAAGGGAGATAATGAAATAGAAGCTTATTATCATAATGCTTTTAACTATGACCAAGTTATTGATGAAATTTTAGGTCCATTGAATAAGTTGGGCTCTATTGACAAAGATATTTTGTGTTTAAATTTAGATACTAATAAATACGAAAATTTTATTCATTACAATATAGATGAAAATACCATTGTACTAATAGAGGGGGTGCTTTTGTTTAGAGAACCATTGCTCAAATATTTGGATACAACTGTATTTTTGCATATTGATTTTGATGAAGTATTAAGGCGGATGCAGGTAAGGGATGTCCCGAAATATGGAGAAGGATTTATAAAAAAATATACAAATAAGTATATACCAGTACAGAGGAAGTATCTTGAAGAATACAGACCTGAGCAAAGAAGTGATATTGTGATTAATAATCAGGATTATTTTAATCCAAGATTAGGCGCATATTGTGAAGGAAAGGATGATATTTACAACAATAGAAAATAAAGCTTATTTCAATTCAGAACTTTTTTCTCATAATCTTGCTTTACCTAATGCTGCAATACCAAATATTTGTTTAATCTATTTACCACCAGAGTAAAGTGAAAAACTGGCCATCAAGGTCAGTTTTTTTGTTTGGAGTTATATTCGGGAGCATTTTCGGCGTTATCTTGTTTGATTTCCCAGTAGATGATAAGCGTGATAAGAATACGAAGGAGGACAATGGCTCCAAGGATAGCGATTTCTTGAAGGCTTCTAACTAATACCGTTTTTAAAATCTCAGCAGCGAGTTTGAATTCTAAGGCCATAGCCATGGCTTCAGCAAATTGGTATTTGACAGGGTAATGTTCTTTCAAAAGCAAGGATTTTACGTATTGGTAAAAGGCTTTAAAGGCACCGATAGTAATAACGGTAATTCCCATTAGTTCGAGGAGATGAATAGGAAGAGGAAGATAGCGAATGATTAATTCTTCTAACATAAGAGCCCCCTTTTAGATTTGAAATTATTATTTCTCGAATACGAGCAAAATATAAAGGATTAAAAATTCACTCTAATAAATCATTAAAGGCTGATGCAGTTTTTCTGTTCCATGACAAATAAGTAGATGGATATAGGTTGAGATGAATAAATAAAAATAAGACAATATAAAAATTTAACAAAAAATATCATAAAAACGTTAAAAAGTTAAAAAATATCATAAAATTAATTTGCGTTATGGTGTAATATATAATTAAAATTATTAAAATAATTATTAAATTAGGTAATAATTATAATTATTATACAAAATTAAACTAGAAGGTCCTAATTACTTATTTGAGTAAAACTACATACATCCGTATGTAATGATACTAATATACATAATTAAATTATTGAAAGGGGATCTATTATGAGTAAGAAGGTAAAGAATCAGGTAGTAGCATGGGTTCTGAGTGTGATCATGTTAACCTTAGGGTTACCATTAAATGCAACGATGTTATTGCAAGAAGAACCAGTAGATACGAGCATCCAGGTATTTAATGATAGTATGATGCCAACGACTACAGAGAGCAGCATAAAAATACTGAATGCTAGTGATTTAGAAAATGCTAAGTTAGCAGCAGATAAGGTGGCTGGGGACTTTACAATTAAAGCAGCAGCTGGCAAAGAGGTAGATATTGATGGCAGTAGTTATATGAGTGAGTATTATCATAGCTTTAGCAAACGTATTAAGCTAAATGGTACCGGAAATGCTGCAGCGCGTACTATTGAGTTTACAACAACGGGATCAGCTACTGTTCAAGTATTTGCTTTAAGTGGCAGTTCTTCTACAGATAGGACATTAGGTATTTATGATGAAGCAGATAATCAGGTAACTACACTAAAAGCAGTAGGTAAAAGCAGTGATTCAGATGGAAAATTGCCTATGAGTGAAGCAACTATTGATGCGGCAGGTACCTATAATATCCGTTCAACTGGTAGTGGAATCAATATTTATTATGTAAAAGTAATACAAGGAACTGTAGAAACAGTTACTTTTGCAGATGGTACTAAGCCTTCTGTTGTAAGTGCAGTGCAAGATACTGTTGATCAAAGAAAAGTGAATGTTACAGTATCTGGTACACTTCCAAATGCTGAGACAGATAAAATATGGGTAAAGATTTATGATAGTTCTAATAAGCTAACAACGAGTAAATTACTTGACAATCTAGAAGCAGATGGAACAGGCATTGCTGCTTTAACCCTGGAAAAATCAGGGGATTACACAATAGTGGCAGAAGCTATTCGTGAGGGATGTAAAACAAGCTATAGCAGTGATATATTTGCACTGAATGATTTTGTTGTACCATTAGGTGATGTTAAGATTACGAATGTCAAAACGACAGCTATTGAAGCACCAACAAATGCTACTTTAACAATAGATTGGGATGATGCACTCAATGCAGAAACCTATGATGTGGAAGTTAAGGATACAGCCAATAATCTTTTTGAAAAAAAGGATTTAAAAGTATCGACTTGTGACATCTTGGGTCTTACAGTAGGTGAAACCTATACAATTAAGGTAACTGCTTATGGTAGTGGTCAATCTAAGTCGGCTACAACAATTAAAAAGGTGGCAGCTAGCGTAGAAAGATTTTTAGGCGGTTTAGTAGGTTCAGGTGCTTCTGGAACCATCACTGAAAATAGTGACGGTTCTATTACCTTAGATGCTAGAGCTGTCGGTGGTAATACTGGAGGTAAGCTAGCAGATAGTGAAGATGGGTTCTTATACTATTATACAGAAATCAATCCAGAAACAGAAAACTTTACTTTAACAGCTACTTTCAGAGTAGATGACTCTGGTAGTAAAGATAATCAATCAGGTTTTGGTGTAATGGCTATTGATACAATGGTGCTTGGAGATAGTAGTGCACGTTACTTTAACTCAGCGGGTGCTATGTTTAGAAAGTATGTGAAAACAGTAGATGGCACACTCATTAATGGTTATGGTATTCCAGGAGGTTATTTTGTAACAGGTTATACAGCGGGACCAACTGTTGCAAACTCAGCGAGAAAGACGATTGATACAGAGCCATTTGATTGGGAATTTAAGAAAGACTATACAACAGCAACTAATTCAAATCCACCTAAGTTTGAAGATGGGGAAGTGTATACTTTAACACTTAGAAAGAGTAATACTGGTTTCCATGCATATATGAGTAATGACAAAACGAATGAAGTGATTTGCTATGAGCCAGAACTTTTATTGAAACAAGATAGTAGTAAATATTATGTAGGTATGTGTGCAAGCCGTAAAATTATGGTGACTGTACTTGATTATAGCTTTACAACTATTCATCCAAGTGCAGATGAGCCAAAGGAAGAAAGACCATTAAAATATGTAACACCAACAGTTAGTCTAGATTCTACAACAACAACGTCTAATAAAAACTATGAAGCTGCTTTTAAAGCTAATGTAGTAGGAACAATTGATATTAAAGATGCAGCAGGAAATGTAGTGGCTTCTAAGGTTGTACTTGATCCTAGAGAGGCAAGCACCTTTAGAGCGGTAGCTCCAGTGAAATTATCAGGAGAAACAAATCAATTTACAGCTATATTTACTCCAGCAGATAAATTAGGTCAAGGAGAATTATTAGCAGATAATGAGGAACTTAGTTCCTATGAGTCTATTGAAATACCTTTTAGCATAACTTACAAACAATATGGAACAAGTGAAAATGCCATTTATGTAAGAGCAAATGGCTCAGCATCTAACCAAGGGACAAAAGCCAGTCCTTTAGATGTACAAACAGCTGTTAACTTTGCACAGCCAGGTCAAGAGATTGTTCTTTTGGATGGTACCTATAAATTAACAAAGGGTATTAATATTGCTAGAGGTAACAATGGTACAAAGGAAGAGCCTATTGTATTAATGTCAGAGCCGGGTAAACGAGTTGTTTTTGATTTATCAAACTGCAGCACAAATGGTATTACAGTAAATGGTAACTACTGGCATATTTATAATATTGAGCTTATGAATTCACCAAATGCTAAACGTCCGGTACAAGTGAGTGGACATTATAATACGATTGAAAAACTTTTAATTCATGATAATGCAGATACAGGCCTTCAAATTAGTGGTAGTGCATATGAGCCAAACACTATGTGGCCATCCTATAACTTAATATTAAGCTGTGAGGTTTATAACAGCTGTGATGCGTTAGGGAATGATGCAGATGGTTTTGCAGCTAAATTAACCGCTGGAGAAGGTAATGTATTCCGCTATTGTATCGCACATCATAATATTGATGATGGTTGGGATTTATATGCGAAATCAACGACAGGACCAATTGGTACGGTGACGATTGAAAGCTCTGTAGCTTATGCAAATGGTACATTACTTGGTAATCTAAGTAAAACAGGTGAAGGTAATGGTTTCAAACTAGGTGGTGAAAGTATATCTGTACCACATGTATTAAAAAATAGTGTTTCTTTTGCAAACTTAAATAATGGTGTATTTAGTAATAGTAATCCAAGCTGTATGGTTTATAATACAACTTCTTATGGTAATGAAGGTAAGAATCTATTCTTTAATACGAATGCCAAAATAACAGATTGGGTATTAGAAAACTTTATATCCTATAAAGGAAATGATAGCGATACAATGGATCTTAAGGGTCAAGATTCATTAGCAGATAGAAGTAACTATATTAATGGAGTGAATACTGAAGGTACCTCTGTTGGTGATGACTGGTTTACCAATTTGGATACAACTATCGTTCCTACTATTGCAGAAGACGGAAGTATTGATATGAAAGGTCTTTTAGTATTAACAGCAAGTGCACCAGATGGTGTAGGAGCTGTATTAACTAAGAATCCAAATCCAACAGTAATAACCATTGGTAAAGAAATTGGTGGGACTAGTACAGGCGGAGGTTCAACAGGTGGCGGTTCATCAAGTGGAGGCTCCACAAATTCTAGTACAACAAAACCGATAGCAACAGTGATAGATAAAATTATAGAAGCACTTAAAGAGGGTAAAACACCAGTTATTAAAATAGATGGAAACAATGCGGTTCAATTAGTTGCAGAGGCAATAAGCGAGTTAATAGGTAGCCAAACAGGTATTGTTATTGAAGGAAATGGTGTAACCATTACCTTCAATGAGAAACTCATTAAAGAAATAACAAAGGAAGAAAAACTAAGTCTAACGATTAAAGCGCCAAGTCTATTAGCTAGTGAATTAGAAGCTATTAAAGCACAACTAAGTCAAGATGAAAATTTCAAGACACTTGCTGGTAGTGTAGCAACAATAGCTTTTGAAATGAATACAAATAAAAAAGTAGAAGTGATGAGTGAACCAGCTACACTGACCTTTGATTTATCAAAAGCTAATATTGAGAATGCTGATAAATTAACGCTTGTAAGATATGAAAAACAAGAAGATGGTACCTTTAAAGTTGTGAAATTGGGTGGTAACTATGATGCCAAAGCAAAAACTTTCATAGCTAAGGTAGACCAGGTAGGTAACTACGGCATTTTAGAGGCGCAAGAACTCTTTAAATTAAATCTAATTATTGGTAAAACAAGTTCAGAAGTAAATGGTAAAATAATTGTTAATGATGTTGCACCTATGATTGTAAAGGATACAACAATGGTACCTATCCGCTTTATTGTGGAAAATTTAGGTGCAGAAGTAAAATGGGATCATGAAGCCAAACAAGCAACTATTATTTTAAATGGTAAAACGCTAACATTAAGTAGTACAAATGGTATGCTGATTAAAGGTGCAAGAGCCTTAGTACCACTTAGATTTGTTTCAGAAACAGTAGGAGCTAATGTGCTTTGGTTACCTACAGAAAAAGCTATTGAGATTGTATATTAGGGTTGTATTTGTTATAAGATATAGAAGGTAAATGAGATAGGTCAATTTAAGAGCAGTTTCTTAAATTGACCTATTTTCTATATAGTATACCGTTTAAATTTTAGTTGATGAATATAATAGCTAAAAGAGTAGCCTGGATTGATTGTTTTTGGTGATAGAACCTTTTATAATAAAAATGAGATAAACAGGAAATTTGAGGAACATAGGAGAGGCGTGATTCGAATGAAAATAAGTGGAACTACCCAATTAGCATGTCTTTTAGGACATCCAGTAAGTCACAGTTTTTCACCTTATATACATAATTATTTAGCAGAGAAATGTGGGTTAGATATGCGTTATGTATGCTTTGATGTCGAGGAAGATCAAGTGGAGGCTGCTGTAAAGGGAATTAGAGCATTAGGTATAGTGGGGAGTAATGTAACGATTCCTTATAAGATTAAGGTAATGGATTATCTAGATGAGATTGATCCCAATGCAGCTATTATAGGAGCTGTTAATACAATTAAAAACGACAATGGAAAGCTTATTGGTTATAATACAGATGGTGTAGGCTTTGTAAAATCCGTTATAGAAGCAGGCCATACCTTAAAAGGGAAAACAGTTATGGTTCTAGGCGCAGGAGGTGCAAGTCGTGCGATTACCGTAGAGTTAGCAGCAGCTGGTGTAAATAAACTTATTATTTGTAATAACACCTTAGCAAAAGCCAAGCAGCTAGGGGAACAAATTAAAGAGCGTTTTACAAAAGTAAGTATTCAAATTGAATCACTCAATATGACTGAAAGTGATTTGCAAGGTGTGGATTTTTTAATTAATACAACGCCTGTAGGGATGAGTAAGCAAAAAGAT
The DNA here is from genome assembly GCF_003990395.1 of Cellulosilyticum sp. WCF-2. Taxonomy (NCBI): domain Bacteria; kingdom Bacillati; phylum Bacillota; class Clostridia; order Lachnospirales; family Cellulosilyticaceae; genus Cellulosilyticum; species Cellulosilyticum sp. WCF-2. Next base: position 1,576,066 of record NZ_CP034675.1, read on the forward strand.
TCTTGCCCAATAGATGAAGCTATTAGTCCACCAAAGGGATTGGTAGTATGTGATATTGTTTATACACCACATGATACTAAACTACTTTTATGGGCTAAAACCAATGGCTTGGAGGTAGTTCATGGCATAGGTATGCTCATCAATCAGGCTGTTCATAGCTTTTACTTATGGACAGGAAAAGAAGTAGCTGCATATGAGGAGATCTTGGCATTATTGGTAGAACAAGGCGTTATTAATCAATAAAATAACAAATAGAGAGGAAGCTCTCAAAAAAGGCAGAGACCATATAAAAAGTCTCTGCCTTTTTGTTTTAATAAAATGCAATGCTAGTCATTAAGGTATTGCTACCTGACTCGGCACCTGTAATCGTATAGGTGCCAGCTGTAAGTGCCATAGTTGTTGAGCCTGCTTCAGTCGTGACTGAGTTTGAAGTAGAGCCGCTGAAATTGATTTGGCCGTCAGTAGAAGAAACAGTAACCCCTTTACCAGTGGTCTCTATCTTAAGTGTACAAGATGAAGCTACTTTAAAAGTAATCGTATTATTACTTCTTAATTTAACACCAGTAGATTCTACACTTCTTACATTAAAAGTAATGTTATTAACAATGCATTCTGTTGCTGGAATGGTGGATTTATTAAGGTCATAAGTACCTAATGCAACACAATCTGAAATGTCGCCCGTATTATTATCACCATTATCAGTGCCACCATTATCAGTATCGCCATTGTCAGTGTCACCATTATCAGTGTCACCATTATTGTCGCCTGTATCAGGTGGAGTAGTAGAATCGGATATACTACCCTTCATTCTTCCAGCGTAGCTTAGAACCATTTCTTTAGCAGTATCAGCAGAATGAAGTACATAATCATTGACATAGAATTTACTTGCATTGGTATCGAAGTTGTTATAGGTTGAGCCGCCTTTATTCGCTGAGAAATTAATGATTTGGTCTCTAGATGCAGCTTCATAGTAATCTGTACCAGGAAGATAATTAGTACAGTTAACTAATTTGTTGCCATATGCTTTGATGGTGCCACCATTTTCGCTAGAGAAAGTTGTCCCACCATTACCTTGCATAGAAATAACCATTGGTTTGTTTGTATCTTCGAAATAGTTGTTTTCAGAGAAAATATTAGAGTTAACAGAAGCGCCAATACCATAGGTAGATACACCTTTGTAATAGTTATTATAAACATGAATATCAAAGTAACGTACGCGAGGTGTTCTAGAGCCGGTTCCATCAAAGAAGTTGTGATGGAAAGTAAGGCGATAAGTTGCATTTTCTTTTAAACCACATAAAGAGGTTTTTGCGCAACTGTCGTAATGGTTGTAAGACACTGTTACATAATCGGTATATTTAAAGTCTGTACCACCATCACCATGAGCTTTATCTGACTCAGAAGGATTATCTTGGTGACCGGTTCTAATGGTGTTGTTATGTACCCAAATTCTAGAACAGTTTGATTCAAACCCCATAGCATCTTCTGGATACCAGTAAAAATCAAGGTTTCTTACTTCTATATTGGAGCTTCGTTGGAAACAAAAACCCCATTTAGAAATATTAGCATCTGGTCCAATACCTTCGAGTGTTACATTATCAGCAGCTTTGACCTTAACCATATTCTCAGGATAGCTTGTAGCACCTTTAGGAACATTGATTGTACCGATAAAACGAACGATTAAAGGTGTTTTATCATTTTTCCTTGCAGATTCTGAAAGGATATTGGCAATGCCTGTGTAGCCGTTAAGTTGCACAGTATCTTTTGTTGCATCTGTTACATAAACAATATTGGCATTTGACTTAACAGTACCATCTTCGTTGTAGCCACCAGTAGTCATACCATTAAAGAAAGCATAACCAGAACGATCATAAGTAGCTGGTGTGACATTAAATTGTGCAGTTGCAGAAGTAACCTCAGCTCCAGATACGACAGGAACTACTTTGATGGTGTAGTTAGTATCACCTCTAAGACCTGGAATATCAACACGAGTACCTCGGATAAGCTCGTTATCTACTTGAGTGTAATCATTGGAAGAAGATTTGTAGTACACGTTGTAGCTAGATGCGCCGTTGTATTGTTCCCATTCAGCATAAGCAGACTCGAACCAAGCACCGCTACTTTTAAGGGTAATGCTAGAAGCAGCTAGAAGTGAAGAGGGAGAAATAGCCATGGCACTAATAGCTACAAAAACGGATAGTGAATAGTTGAAAATCTTTTTTAAACACTTTAACATTTTTTTTGCTCCTTTATTAAGAAATATGAAAATAAATTTGAATCTAAAAATATTATATAAAAATAAATGTAAACACGGAAGATATTAGCTTAAAATGTAGCGAAATAGGTGACGAAGTGTAAAAATAAATATAAAAAAGTAAGAGTACAAAAATAATTATTATAAAAGCGCAACGTAGGTGCAAAAATAGTGCGAAATGATTTAGACTAATCAGAAAAAAGGTGTGCTAATGTAAGTAAATAGAGGTAAAATTAAATTTGATAAAAAATTTAAAAAAGAATAATCGGTTGCGCAATGTTGCAAAGAAGTAAAATCAATGCATTGTGAAAAATGTTAAAAAATATACGAAAAAATAAGGTTTGAGTATATAAAATAGACATTGACAGTGCAAAAAATTGGTGATAATCTGAATATATAAACAACCGGTTGCTCAATGAAAGGAAGTGTATTTGTGGAAGATGCAAGTGTAAGTGAAGTATCTAAAAACCTTACTATTAGTGATATTGCTAGAGAGTTAGGCGTATCTAAAACAACTGTTTCCAGAGCTATATCAGGAAAAGGAAGGCTTAGTGAAGCTACCAGAAATCGTGTTCTACAATATATTCATGAACATGATTACAGACCTAATTTAATCGCAAAAAGTTTAGCGCAATCCAAAACCTTTAATATTGGGGTGGTGCTTCCGGCAGATACAAATCTAACAGAAATTCCTTTCTTTCAAAGCTGCTTAATGGGTATTTGTGATGTAGCGGCAAGCTTTGATTATGATGTAGTTGTTACAACGGCAACAGAAAATGATATTAGTTTGTTAAAAAGATTAATAAAAAATAATAAGGTAGATGGTATCGTTCTAACAAGACCAATAGTGAATGATAGATCTATCGACTATCTGAAGCAAACACACCTTCCTTTTGTAGTAGTAGGTTCTAGTGAAGAGGATGAGGTTATACAGATTGATAATAATCACATAGATGGGTGTTGTGAACTGACATCTGTCCTCATTAAATCTGGTTATACCACCATGGCCTTACTGGCAGGTAATCAGCGTCATATAGTTAATACAAATCGCTATAAAGGTTTCTTAAAAGCCTTTAAAGATAATGGCATACCTGTTAATGAAACACTTGTCTACACAGATATGACTAGCAATGTTCTGATTGATAGAGCAGTAGATACGATTATGAATAGGAAAGTAGATTGCATTGTATGTAGTGATGATATTATCTGTAGCAGAGTACTCACAAGACTTAATGAGACTGGGTACAGTGTGCCAAAGGATGTAAAGATTGCATCCTTTTATGACAGCGCTTACCTAGAAAATTATAATCCCCCAATTACCTCATTAAGGATTGATATTAAAACCTTGGGTATTGAAGCGGGCAAGTGTTTGATTAACCTCATTGCAGGTAAAGAAATAGTAAATAAAACCTTATTAGATTATGAAATAGTTTTAAAAAAATCAACCATGTAAAAATTTACGAGGAGGTATTTTAATATGAAACTTAAAAAGTTAGCTTTAGCAGCAGCAGTATGTGTGGCAGGTACAATGGGAGTAGGATGTAGTAGTAATGGGGGTAGTGAGGCAGCAGTTTCACCTGCAGCAAGTGAAGCACCAGCGGCAAGTACTGAGGCATCTACGCCAGCTGTCTCAACAGATCCAGTTACTTTAACAGTATGGGAATCAACAGCTGGACCTGATGAGTTCATTAAACAAGCAGGAGCAGCTTTTACAGAAAAATATCCTAATATTACAGTTGAATATGTGAATGTAGAATTAGGTGATACAACTACACAAATCGCATTAGATGGTCCAGCAGGGGTAGGACCAGATGTATTTGCAGCACCACATGATAAATTAGGGGAATTAGTAGCAGGTGGTCATGTACTTCCAACAGAAAATGCTGAAGAAGTTACAAAAACTGCATTAGCAGCATCTACATCAGCGCTTACATATGATGGTACTATGTATGGTTACCCAGTATCAGCAGAAACTTATGCTTTATTCTATAATAAAGACCTTATTGCTGAAGAAGAAGTACCAACTACATGGGAAGATTTAAAAGCGTTTAGTGAAAAATTCAATGCAGAACATAATAATCAATATGGTTTCATGATGGACGTACAAAATGGTTACTATACAATTATCTTTACAACAAGCCAAGATAACCGTATGTTTGGACCAGATGGAACAGATACAACCAATTCTAATATTAACTCAGCAGCTTCAGTAGAAGGAATGAAATTCTTCCAAAGCCTTAGAAGTGCATTAGACGTTCCTTCAGCTGACCTTACAACAGCAGCCTGTGATTCAGCATTTAGTAGTGGTAATGTAGCACTTTATATTACTGGTTTATGGAACGTAGCTACTTTTGAAGGTGCAGGACTTAACTTTGGAGTATCAGCACTTCCAAGTTTACCAGGCAATGATACACCATCAGCTTCTTTCTCAGGAACAAGAGCGATGTTCGTATCAGCTTATAGTGAACATCCAGTAGAAGCTAACTTATTCTCACAATTTTTAATGTCAGAAGAAATGCAAAAATTACGTTTTGACCTTACAGGGGCATTACCAGCAATCAATGTTGAAGTAGATAGTCCATATATCGAAGGTTTCTTAAAACAATTAGACTACGCTTTCCCAATGCCATCTATACCACAAATGAATGCATTCTGGGATGCTATGAAAGCTGCAAGTGCTAATATTTGGGACGGTGCAGACGTTCAAACTGAATTAGACGCTTGTAATGCAACTATCTTAGCCCAATAAGTGCTAGCCTAAAGATGAGGTGTACAGAGGAATCTGTGCACCTTTTTAATAAAGGAAATACATAAAGAGGGGTGAATTTATGCAAACCAATCTACAGACAGATGGTTCTTCTAGAAAAAAAGTTCTGCTAACATCCATATTATTTATGGGGCTAGGTCATATCGTTTATTTAAAAGAATATATTAAAGGTGCATTCTATGCACTTATCGAATTAATGATGTTAGCTTTCTCACCAATAGTGGTTCAGAAGTTAATAAATATGATTACTTTAGGAAGTCCTCAACCGAATTTACCAGTGAAACAAAGAGATAACTCCATATTTATGCTGATAGATGGTGTCATTATCTTAGCTGTTGTTTTTATTTTCATTGCAATCTATGTGATTTCTGTACGTAGTGCTTTAAAGTCCTATGAAGAATATTGTATTCAAGGTCAATTTAAAAGTGAGAAAAAAATCCTATCAGATACAGCTCAGAAAGCCTTTCCTATTTTAGGGCTTGCGCCTACTGTAGGTCTTGTTTTGTTTTTCGTTGTTGTTCCTTTAGTCTTCTCTGCTTGCGTGGCTTTTACAAACTATGCAGCACCCAATCATATTCCGCCTAATAATACGGTAGACTGGGTTGGATTTGCTAATTTTAAAGCGATGTTTGGTGGAAGTGCAGCGTGGTCTACAGGATTCGCAAGAGTGGCAATATGGACAGTTGTATGGGGTGCTTTTGCTACGATGACTTGTTATTTCGGTGGCATGATAATGGCTGTAATTCTCCAGCAAAGTAAATTAAAATTAGCACCCGTTTTTAGAACAATTTTTATCTTGCCTTATGCAGTACCAGCTATTGTAAGTATGCTTGTATGGCAAAACTTATTAAATGGTAGTTTTGGTATTGTGAATCGTACTTTAGTAGAACTAGGACTTATATCAGGGACAATTCCTTGGCTGAGTAATGAATGGCTTGCTAAATTCGTTTGTGTACTCATTAACTTGTGGGCTGGCTTCCCTTATTTCATGTTACTCATTATGGGGTCTATGACAGCTATTTCAAGTGATATTTATGAAGCAGCTAAAATTGATGGGGCAAGTGAATTCCAAATCTTTAAGAAAATGATTTTACCAATTGTACTTTATCAAACAACACCGCTGATTATCATGTCTTTTACTCACAATATCAATAACTTCGGTGCAATCTTCTTCTTAACCAGTGGTAACCCTGTTGTAGCAGATAGCACAACCACAGGTGCTGGCGGAACAGATATACTTGTAACCTGGATTTATAAGTTAACAGTTAACTTACTGAAATACAACTATGCTGCCGTGCTTGCAGTGGTAATCTTCGTTGTCCTTGCGCCATTTGCAATCTACAACTTTAGAAAGACAAAATCCTATAAGGACGGTGAAATCTAATGAACAACAAAGTTATTAAAAAAATTAATTTAGCCTTCATCCTCTTATTTTTAATAGGGACTTCATTATTTGTAATCTATCCTTTGATGTATGTCGTTAGTGGGGCATTTTCACCAGGAAACTCTATAGCTTCACTAAGCATTATTCCTTTTGGAGATGGTATTTCTTTTAAGCATTTTGAACGTTTATTTAATGATACGAACTATGTGAAATGGTTCCAAAATACTTTATATGTAGCAGTATGTACTTCGTTAGCTACAATTCTGATTGCTTCATTAGGCGCTTATGTTTTTTCTCGTTTTCAATTTGCAATGAAGAAGAGTATGATGATGGCAATGCTTATTTTACAAATATTTCCTTCTTTTGTAGGGATGGTTGCTATTTATGTTATTTTACTTAGAATTGGTGGTTTAGATAAACTATGGGGCCTTATTTTAGTCTATCTAGCAGGTAATATTCCTTATAATACCTGGATGGTTAAAAGCTACATTGATACGATTCCTAAAAGCTTAGATGAAGCCGCTAGAATAGATGGTGCAAGTCATTTTAGAATTTTTAGAAGCATTATTTTCCCAATAGCTAGACCTATTATTATTTTCCTTGGTATTACTAGTTTTACAGCACCTTGGATGGATTATATTTTCCCTAAAATGGTGCTACGTTCATCAGATAAACAAACCTTAGCTCTTGGATTATATAGTAGCTTTTTAACAGAGAAGAAAAATGAATTTACAACCTTTGCAGCAGGGGCATTATTAATCGCTATCCCATTTATTATTTTCTTTGTAGTTATGCAAAAAACAATGATTACAAGTATGGGTGGATCTGCTGTAAAAGAATAGTGAGAGAAAGAGGATCAGATATGAAAAGTACAACATTTAGCTACAATGAAAAATACATGCTGAAAGATCAAAAGCCTTGGTTTCCTATTATGGGTGAAATCCATTATTCTAGGTATCCAAGAGAATATTGGAAAGAATCTATTTATAAAATGAAGGCAGGAGGGGTAGATGTTATTTCCTCTTATGTCCTTTGGATTCACCATGAAGAAATTGAAGGAGAGTATGATTTTACAGGTGATAAAGATTTACGAAGCTTTGTAGAGACCTGCAAAGCTTGTGATGCTTATATGATTCTTCGTATAGGGCCTTGGTGTCATGCCGAAGTGAGAAATGGTGGTTTTCCTGATTGGTTATTACAGAAGGACTTTGAAGTAAGAACGAATGATTCGGCATACTTAGAAGAAGTAAGAAAATTTTATAGTAAAATCTATGAGCAAGTAAAGGGATTGTTATTAAAAGATGGAGGCCCTATTATTGGTCTTCAAATAGAGAATGAATACGGTCATTGTGGTGGATTAACAGGAGAAGAAGGCGAAGAACATATGCGTATTCTGACACAAATGGCAAAAGAGATTGGCTTTGAAGTCCCTATTTATACAGCCACAGGCTGGGGAGGTGCAGTAACAGGAGGACTTCTTCCTGTAATGGGCGGTTATTGTGAAGCGCCTTGGGACCAACGCCTAACAGATATTGAGCCAAGTGGTAATTATATTTTTACTCATGAACGTAATGACCATAATATTGGTAGTGATTACGGCTTTGGTACAGGGATTACCTTTGATATGAATAAGTTCCCTTATTTAACAGCTGAACTTGGAGGTGGTCATCAAGTGACACATCATAGAAGGCCTATAGCAACTTCAAAGGATATTGGGGCTATGTCTATGGTGAAGTTAGGAAGTGGTGTTAATTTATTAGGTTATTATATGTATCATGGTGGTACTAATCCAAAAGGTAAGCTTTCCTTTTTACAAGAATCAAAGGAAACAGGGTCTATTAATGACTTGCCAGAACTATCTTATGACTTTAGAGCACCTATTAGGCAATATGGTCAGATTTCAGAAACCTATAAAGAAATTAAGCTATTAACCATGTTTATCAAAGATTTTGGTAGTGAACTTTGTGAAATGCCAGCTACTATGCCAGAAAGTAATCCACTATACCCAACCAATTTCACAGACTTAAGAACGAGCTATAGACATAATGGTAAATCAGGCTACCTTTTCATTAATAACTATCAAAGACGCTGCCAGATGGCAGAACATAAAAATGTAGTGTTAACAGTACCTTTAAAGGATGAAACACTTACTTACCCAGCTATAGATGTGAGAAATGAAGACTTTTTCTTCTTCCCATTTAATATGAAGTTAGGAGACACTTGGCTTAAAACAGCTGTAGTAACACCACTTTGCAAATTAAATAATGAAGATATGACAACTTATGTTTTTTATGGAGATAAGAAGCCTTGCTATCAAATTGAAGGTGAGTTAAAGCAAAGTGAATTATTGACTTTATCGAGACAAGAAGCTAAAAATGCATGGAAGATTAAGCTAGATAAAGAATATTTAATCATCACTGAGGGAGCAGTTCTACAAACAGACAAAGGTACTCAATTAATAGGAAGAGGTAAAGCTGGTTTAAAAGCTTATCCAGCGCTAAAGGAAACACCAAAAGGCTTTGTAAGAAAAGTAGATCAAGGCCAATTTGCAGTATATGAAGGGAAAGAAGAAATGATGACATCCATAGTGAGCTATAAGCTATTAGAAGAGACCAAGGAAAAGAAGACCTATGAGATTAACATTGGTCAAAGAGATCAATCAGCAAATGATTTATTTATTAAATTACGTTATGTAGGAGATAGTGCAAAATTATATATCAATGATGAGTATGTAGATGACCATTTCTATACTGGTAGATCGTGGGAGATTGGTTTGAAACACTTTGGATTCCCTAAAACACTTAAAGTAGAAATTATGCCTTTACAAAAGAATGCAGAAATCTTCTTAGAAGAATGGCCAACAATGGAAAAGGGCTATGCTTGTGAACTAATGAGTGTAGAAGTAATGACGGAATATAAGCATGCTATTTCTTAATGAACTAATGCTAATGACATGATAACTGTGACAAAAGTTACCCAACAATAAGTTAAAGATTATTAGAGTTGGGTAACTTTTTTTATGAGGTAAGGTTTAAGGAAAAGTGTTTAAAGGAGGGAAGAAAGTATGAAGTGGCATAAAATAAAAAATAAACTTATCATTGCTTTTTTAATCCCTGTATTATTAATGATTTCATTAGGTGTTATTTCGTATTTACAATCTTCAACGGCCTTGAGGAAAAATTATGAGACAAGCCTTGTAAGGACTATAGAAAGTAAAGGGGAATACTTAGGCTTAGTAACAAAAAATATTGAAAATGAAGTGCTTAAGCTATTAACAGATTCAAATTTTATTAAGTACTATACAGCAGCTTGTACTACAAAGTCAGAAGAGGAAGATTTACAAAAAGCACTTTATAAGACCTTTGTTAAAGTAGCTACTAGTAATGATTTTGTTAACTCTTTTAACGTTTTATCGGCTTATGGCAAAAGTTATGCTACAGGAGGTACCTTAAGCACTAAGCATTATGAGGAGTATTTAGATTCAGAAGAAAACAAAGCGCTAGCAGCTGGTGGGAAGCAGTATGAGTGGAACGGTTATCATCTTTTCTTAGATGAAGCAACAGGCAGTGAAGGCGCAGCTTATGTGATGTCTTACACGCGTCAATTTATTCAAGGAGAGGGCTACATTATCGTTGATATTAGTAAGGAGAAGCTTGTAAACAGCTTAGAAGAGCTTAGTGGTGAAGAAGGCAATGTTGTGGGTTTTATAGCACCTGATGAAAGAGAAACTTTACTAGGGACTAAGGAAACTAGTGTATTTGGTACCTTTCAGGTTTTAAAGGATTTTAAGGCAAGTGAGGAGACCTCGGGCTATAGTTATGTAGATTATAATGGCGCTCAGCAGTTGTTGGTTTATTCCAAAATAGGAGATACAGGGGCAATGCTTACCACGCTTATTCCTAAGAACGCAATTATTGCACAAGCCGAAACTATTAAAAGGCTTACTTTTATTATGGTGATTATAGCAGGCATAGTAGCGATTTTAATAGGTTCTCTTATGGCAGGGGGGATTGAAAAGAACATAAAGAATATGCAAAAAGCCTTATCCAAAGCTGCTGAAGGAGATTTAACAGTTGAAATAAAGGGAAATAGAAAAGATGAGTTCGGACAGTTATCTAAGAGCATAACGGGTATGCTCACGGATATGAAAGGGCTCATACATAAAACGACAGATGTAGGGGAAGAGATTGTAAGGTCTTCTAAGGATATGTCTCATATTTCTAATGTACTATTAACGGCTAGTAAAGAAATAAACTGCGCCATTGGTGAAATTGAAAAAGGTGTTATTTTGCAAGCAGAGGATTCTAGTAAGTGCTTAAGGCAAATGGGTGACTTATCAGATAGAATAGAAGGTCTATATAAAAGTACAGGTGAAATTGAAACTTTTACTGGTCAGACTAAGATAGTTGTAGAAAAAGGGGTTGGATTAGTAGATAATCTAACTCAAAAGGTAAAGGAAACGATTGGTGCCACTAGTAGTGTCATTGAAGATGTTGAAGAACTATCAAAAGCTTCTGCAGCCATAGAAAGCATTGTAGGCGTTATTAATGGCATTGCTGAACAAACGAATTTATTATCTTTAAATGCTTCTATTGAGGCAGCAAGAGCAGGGGAAGCGGGTAGAGGTTTTGCCGTTATAGCTCAAGAAGTTAATAAATTGGCAGTGCAATCTGCGGAAGGTGCAAGAAAAATAGAAGAGCTTTTAGGAAATATAGCGGTGAAAACTAAAGAGACAGTAAAAGCTGTTAAGCAAACAGAAGTAATTGCCTCATCGCAAGAAGAAGCACTTAAGTTAACTGTAGAAATCTTTAATGATATCAATTCAAATATTAAAAACTTGGTTATTAATTTGGGGGAAGTTTCAAAGGATATTAAGGAAATTGAAGTAGTCAAGGATGATACATTAAGTGCTATTGGTAATATTACTGCAGTATCACAGCAGACAGCAGTATCTTCACAAGAGGTACAAAATACAGCAGATAAACAATTAGAAGCTGTAGAACAACTGGGTAAGGCAGCGGAGTTATTAGATCAAGATGCGAAGAAACTAGAACAAGCAATAAGTCATTTTCAAATTTAGTATACAACCATGAGAGAAGGATGGATGATAGAATGAGAAGAAGAATAACTTATTTATTAATGCTATGTTTATGTTTAACAGGTATACCAGTGGATAAGATAGTGGTTTATGGTCAAGAAGTGGTTACTAATTACATAACAAATGGTGGCTTTGAAGATGATGCTACTATTTGGACGGACTGGACGATTATGACTCAGTCATGGGCTGATGCAAATGTAAAGTCCTTTAAGTATAATACTGATTCGTATATCCAGGGCAAAGAAGGAGAGCAAGCTATAACTTACTGGGTAAATGATCAGCAAGTAAATAGCTATGAGATTTCTTTAGAGCAAACCATTCAAGGTTTACCTAAGGGAGAGTATACTTTATCAGCGTATATTATGGGAGAGAAGTCTGCCACACTTCAGCTAAGTGCAGGAACAACTACTTCATCAGCACTTGCTATTAATAAAGGCTATAACACTTGGGAGAGAGTGGAACTATCCTTTGAAGTAGAACAGGCGGGAGATATACCCATAAAGCTTACTATAGCAGCTACCCCGGGAGCTTATAGTTATATCGATGATATAAGAGTAGAGGCAATACCTGCTAAGGAAGAGGAGACGGATGCACCATCCATTGTTAATGGTGGTTTTGAAGAAAGTAGTACGCTGTGGTCTGATTGGAAGATTGATACAACAGATTGGAATAAAGCTAAACCAGAAGAATTTGCTTATGCAAGTAATGCTGATATTTTAGCTAGAGAAGGTCAGCAGTGCATCAAATATTGGATTGATAGTAGTGAAATCGTTAGTCATACGATTACGTTACAACAAACAGTAAAAGATTTACCAGCTGGTAAGTATACCCTAAGTGTTTATTCTATGGGAGGCGATGGTGGTAAGGTAATCCTTAATGCATTAGATGAATCCGGTGAGGCGGCGGCAACACAAGGCTGGAATATATGGGAAAAGGTCTATTTAGTATTTGAAACAACGGAAACAAAAGATGTACCTATCCAAATTACAATAGAAGGCTCACCTAATGCTTATGGTTACATAGATGAAGTAAGCTTAAAGACGTATGAAGATTCAGATGTACCAAAACCTGACGAAAAACCAATACCAGAGCAAGGTGATTTATTTATTGATTATGTTCCGGGTATTAGTGATGATTTCATTAGAGGAATGGACATATCAAGTTTAATTGCATTAGAAGAAAGTGGTGTTCAATTCTATAATAAAGCTGGAAATGTACAAGACATTTGTAAAACTTTAAAGGAATCAGGCACTAATTATGTGCGTGTACGCGTATGGAATAATCCGTATGATGCTAATGGAAATGGCTATGGTGGCGGTAATAATGATTTAGCTAAAGCTATTCAAATTGGTAAGCGTGCAACCCAGGCAGGGATGAAGGTTTTAGTTGACTTCCATTACTCTGATTTTTGGGCTGATCCAGCTAAACAAAAAGCTCCAAAGGCATGGGAGAGCTATTCTTTAGAAGAGAAAAAATTAGCTGTGTATGAGTACACAAAGACAAGTTTACAGGCATTATTAGCAGCAGGCGTAGATGTAGGCATGATTCAAGTAGGTAATGAAACAACAAATGGTTTTTGCGGAGAAACAGATTGGGCCAATATGTGCGCCTTATTTAATGAAGGTAGCAGAGCTATTAGAGAAATAGATGCTAATATACTAATAGCATTACATTTTACCAATCCTGAAACTTCAGGTAAGTATGCAAAAATTGCTAAGACTTTGAATGAGTATAATGTAGACTATGATGTATTTGCTAGTTCCTACTATCCATTTTGGCATGGTACATTAAGTAATCTTACTTCTGTACTTAAAAATGTAGCAGATACATATGGTAAAAAGGTAATGGTAGCAGAAACTTCTTATGTTTATACTAAAGAAGATACAGATGGACATGAAAATTCAGCACCTAAAGAATCAGGTCAGGATCTTAACTATGAAATCTCTGCACAAGGCCAAGCTAATTCACTTCGTGACGTAGCAGAAGCAGTGGTTAATGTGGGAGAAGCGGGAATAGGTATATTTTACTGGGAACCAGCCTGGATTACTGTACCACAAATTACTTTAGAAGAAAGAAAAGAGACTTGGGAACGCTATGGTTCAGGTTGGGCATCTAGCTATGCAAAAGAATATGACCCAGAAGATGCAGGGGTATGGTATGGTGGTAGCTCTTGGGATAATCAAGCTCTATTTGATAAAGAAGGTAAGCCACTTCCTTCATTATATACCTATAGCTATTTGAAGAATGGAGCAGTAACTGATCGTAAGCTTACAAGCTATGAAACACTTTCAGTAGCAGCAGAAGTAGGAGCAGAGATTGTATTACCAGAAGCTATCAAAGGTTTCTTTAATGATGGGACACAGGAGACATTTAATGTTACTTGGGATGAAGCGGCTATTGCAGTAGCTAAAGAAAAAGGTGCAGGAACTTATGAAATCACAGGTACCTTAATAGATGGGGCTCAAGTTAAATGTCAGCTTGTTATTCGTCCAAAGAACCTTGTACTTAACCCAAGCTTTGAACAATCAGATCATAGTATGTGGAAGATTGATTATTTAGGAGAAAGTTCTGATTATGTAGGCTATCAAAACAAAGCTTCTGATGCAAAAACAGGGAATTATAGTGTGCATTTTTGGAATGATGAAGCTATCAATTTTACTGTAGAGCAAACACTTACGGGACTAGAAAAAGGCTATTATGATTTTAGCGCTTCCTTACAAGGGGGCGATTGCAATAATAGTGAGATGACTATTTATGCTAAAGTAGGAGACAAAACGTATAAAGCTGAGACAGGCGTTAAAGGTTGGGCTAATTGGAACACACCAACGATTAAAGATATTTTAGTAGAACAGGGTACCTTAACGATTGGTATTGCTATTAAATGTGATGCAAATGGTTGGGGAACCATAGATGATTTTGTCTGCTACTTAAATTCTAAAGAAATTGATACTGGCAATAACGGTGGAGGTAGTACAGGTGGAGATAGTGGTGATACAACACAAACAACCTCTAGTACATCAAGTAATAGTTTTCTAAACGCCTATAATAACTTATCTACCTCTAAGCAAGAGGAGATTACTCAAAAGCTTAGTAAGTATATGCCTTATACCCTATTACAAACGAGTCAAGATCTAAAATGGCTAGATGAACTAACAGGTTCTATATTTACAACAGAACAGTTAAAAGCTTTATTAACTGATCCAAAGGCTTTAGAAAAAATGGGTATAACGCTAAATTATGTAACTCTTACACCTATTAAGGAGATGAATTTTAAAGATGTAGCTAACACTCATTGGGCATATGGAAATATTGAGAAGGCGCTTCAATTAGGCTTAGCTAGAGGTATGGACGAAGAAAACTTTGCACCAAATCAAGCTTTAGGAGTTGCAGATGCTTTTACCTTCTTAGACCGCGTTTTGCTTTTAAATGGACAGATGAAAACTAAATTATCAAGAGATGTAGTAAGTCAGTATTGGACAGATAAGACTAACTGGTCTTATGCTCATAAAATGTCTATAGGCAGCAAATTAAGTGAGAAAACCTTAAAAGAAGTAGCTGCTTTACAAGAAAAGCCTTTGTCTAGAGAGCTTTTTGCACAGGTATTATATGAGATAACAGAAGGTAAGTTAGAAATAGTTAATGAAATAACAACATTTACAGATATTGAGGAATCACCTTATAAAGAAGCCATTGTATACTGTAATCAAGTAGGTTTGCTAAAGGGTATGAATAATGGAAAGATGGCACCAGACAAAACACTTACAAGGGCGGAAATGATGATAGTACTTAGCAAATTAAACGAATTGCTATAATTATTCAAAGTAGCTCATCCCTTTGTTGTCATAGGATATAAAGAAGTTTCATATACATAGTATAGAATGACTAACAAGGACAACGGAGGGATAGAGAAATGTATGTAAATAATTTGATTAGCTTGCAAGAAAACATTTCTACATATGGCATAGACGACCGCAAAGTAACAGGGCATGTAACACTTTCTTCTCCAGGTATGATTAAATGCTATGTACAAAATCTAAAGGCATTACCATCAGGTAATCGTTATGTGTTTTGTATATTTAGTAAAAATCATAACGAAGGCATTAAGGTGGGAAAGTTAGGGACAGAAAAGGAAACAAAATGGATTGTAGATGAAAAAAATATTCTAGGAAGTGGCTTAAGGTTAGAGGAGATTGACGGTGTAGCATTAGTGGCTGAACATGAAATGAGAGGGGCAGAGGCTGTAGTAGTTGGCTTTAGTAGAGATAGGTATATGCTTTTATCGATGGTCGATAGTCTATTTCCAAGAAATGAACAAAAGTCTACGAATCAAGTGTCGCCTAAAACCGTAACAAAGCAGCCAACAGGAACTGTAGAAAAACCTAAAGTAGTAGTAAAGGAAACAATGCCAGTAGAAAAGCCTAAAGTAGTAGTAAAGGAACCAGAGCCAGAGGAAAAGGTCAAAGTGATAGTGGTAAAGGAACCAGTACCAGTAGAAAAGCCTAAAGCAGTAGTACAGGAACCAGTTCCAGTCATATTGCCGGTGCCAGTAGTAGCTGAAAAGACAATTTCCATAGAAAAAATTAAAGTGGTAGTTTCACAGGAATCAGGACCAGTCATATTACCAAAGCCAAAAGTACCAATGGAGCCAGGACCTGTGATATTACCAAAGCCAAAAGTACCGCTAGAACCAGGTCCTGTTATCTTACCATGTGAGCACAAAGAAGAGTATATGCATAAGGAAATGCCATATGAGCATAAAGAAGAGTATATGCATAAGGAAATGCCATGTGAGCATAAAGAAGAACATATGCATAAGGAAATGCCATGTGAGCATAAAGAAGAATATATGCATAAGGAAATGCCATGTGAGCACAAAGAAGAGCATATGCATAAAGAAATGCCATGTGAGCACAAAGAAGAGCATATGCATAAAGAAATGCCATGTGAGCACAAAGAAGAGCATATGCATAAAGAAATGCCATGTGAGCATAAAGAAGATCATATGCATAAAGAAATGCCATGTGAGCACAAAGAAGAGCATATGCATAAAGAAATGCCATGTGAGCACAAAGAAGAGTATATGCATAAGGAAATGCCATGTGAGCACAAGGAAAAGTATATGCATAAGGAAATGCCATGTGAGCATAAAGAAGAAGCACAGCAATCCGTTTGTAAGCCTATATGCAAACCTATATGTCCTAAGCCAAGGGTGGAAGAGCAGGAAGACTTTATTTTACCAGAAGGTGCTGTGGTAGGCGACCTAACAAAGGAAACGAGTACAGAGCCGATTACCAAGGAATTAAAGAGAATTATCGATAGCATTAGTAAGGATAAGAGAGTAGAAGAAAAAGCTAGAGAATTAGAAGAGCAAATTAGTAAAATGAGTAATATTCCTCAAAGTCAAAAACTTTTTGACAAAGCTCATATCCAAAAGACCATAGAGTCTCGTTATATATCTCAGCAGATTAATATTGAGGATATGCTAGAGGAAGAGGAGGAAGAGCCTGGTTTAGATACTAATCCTAAGAAAGCCATAGAATGTATTAATGAAATGAGTGAGGTAGAAGGATTACTAGATTCAGAAGCACTTGAAGAAAGGGATTATTTACTAGAAATTGATAAAAGATTACAAGCTATCAGAGCTAGGATGGGCGAAGCAATAGAGAAGCAGGAAATTGAATAATAAGTATAGCGGTATGACATTTTCTGATGTTATACCGTTTTTTATTGCGTGTCAATTAATTTCAGTAAATATTTTTAGGAAACAAGTAGTTGGATATTAAATAAATGATGTGTAAAAAGAGCATTGATAGTCAAGCTTATAAACTGTTTTTGTGTTATTCTAGGCATAAGATATAAATAAAAGGAGATGTTGTTATGCATGCATGGGAACAAATACAAATGACGCTTGATTATATTGATGAACACTTATCCGAAACAATTGAAATTAAAAAGCTTGCTGAAATGACTGCTTTATCACCTTTCTATTATCAAAGATTATTCAGTAGGCTAGTAAAGAAATCAGTGATGGAATATATCAAACTACGTCGTATGGCAAAAGCAACGGAAGGTCTGCTTCAAAGGAATAAGCGTATTTTGGATGTTGCATTAGATTTAGGGTTTTCTTCCCATGAACAGTTTACACGTATTTTTAAACAAACTTTTGATATGACTCCAGAGAGCTATCGTAAAAATCCAGTGGCATTAAACCGTATGACAAAGCCGCAGCTTAGTCTTAATTACACACTTATTGACGAAAATGTGCCACTAATCAGTGATGGGATTGTAATCGAAATCAGTCGAAAGAAGCTTCTGGAGCCAGAATATTACGTGGGTTTAGAAACAAAAACACCTATCCAATTTATTGAAGGACTTGGCATTAAATCAGGTATTGATCCACTGGATAAGTTCTGGAGAAACTTTCATGAACGTAAAGTGAATATTCCAGGTTTAGTAAACAAAGGATATGAAATTGGTGTCGCATACTCTTGTATAGAAGAAGGATTCTTCGTTTATTTTGCAGGAGCACAGGTTAAGTCACCAATAATACTAAAAGACTTTAGTAATTGGGAGCTTCAAAAAGGGGAGTATATTGTCTGCTCATTCGAAACTGAAAATTTTGAGAGCTTGGTAATGGATGGACTTTATAAAGCACAACAATATTTATTTAACGTTTGGCTACCCAATCATAAGTTGTTTATTGAGCCGTTTTCTGTTGAACGTTATGAAAGTCATGATAAAGAGATTACGTCTATGGAGATTTGGGTAAAGCCTGTTGCATTGAAATCATAAGTTGGTAATAAATAGATGAGATAAGTTAAAATACTTAATTTTGAGTTCAGGGGGAGAATAGATATGATAGATATATTAGAGAGAGATCGAATGCCAGCATTATATGAGATAAGTGATTATGTAAATAATAGCTTATGGGATGAATTTTATAGTTATTTGATAAAGGAATATGGGGTAAAGACTATACTTGAATATAGTAAATGTTCTTGGGCTCCAGGCTGGAATATAAAACTAAAAAGATTAGGTAAAACCCTATGTACACTATATCCACATGAAGGTTTTTTCAAAGTTCTTGTGGTAATAGGAGAAAATGAAAAAGAAGAATTTATTAAGTTACTTACTGAATTAACAAAGGATTTACAAGACTTGTATCATAAAACAGACAAAGGAATGGGACAATGCTGGTTAATGATTGATCTTGAAGACGAGGGGGATAGATTAGAAGATATTAAAAAAATTGTAGCTATACGAAGAAATGCTAAAAGAAAACATGGATGAAAAAGGTTTTTATTCTGAGCTTATAAAGTGATTCATAAAAAATACAAAAGGGCTTGCTACAATGAAAATTAGTGCATAGATGACATAATAATAATCACGAGGAGGGAAAAGGATGGAAACAGCAAGCAATGACCTAGGCAGGGGGTCAATTGGGAAATTACTTTTTAAGTTAGCTGTGCCAGCTATTTTAGCACAGATTATTAATGCCCTTTATAATATCGTTGATAGAATTTACATTGGGCGTATCCCTGAAACAGGGGATTTAGCATTAACAGGAATAGGGCTTACTTTCCCTATATTAATGCTTATTACAGCATTTAGTTCACTTATTGGTATGGGTGGAGCACCTTGTGCCGCTATTAAAATGGGGGAGGGTAAAAAGGCGGAAGCAGAAAAGATTTTAGGAAATAGCTTATCAGCACTTTTAGTTATTTCGGCCATCTTAATGGTATTTTTCTATAGCTTTAAAGGACCTCTTTTGATGATGTTTGGAGCTAGTAGTAATACTTTTGGGTATGCCAATGATTATTTAAGTATTTATTTGTTGGGAACTATATCTGTCCAATTAGCCTTAGGAATGAATCCTTTTATTAATACTCAAGGGTTTGCAGGAATGGGTATGGCTACCGTTTTAATTGGTGCTATTAGTAATATTATTTTAGATCCTATTTTTATTTTTGGATTTGGAATGGGAGTAAAAGGAGCTGCTATAGCAACTATTATTTCTCAAACCATATCTGCTGTATGGGTAATGTGGTTTTTGCTTGGAAAAAAGACAAAATTAAAAATTAGAAAAAGCAACATGAAAATAAGTAAAAAGATTTTATTACCTATTGTAGCATTAGGTGTAGCGCCTTTTATTATGCAAGCTACAGAAAGTCTTGTTAATATTGTGCTTAATAAAAGTTTATTTATCTACGGCAGTAAAGTAGGGGGAGAAGCATATGGCGATACGGCAGTAGGTGCTATGACGATTATTTCTAGTGTGCTTCAAGTGATGCTCATGCCTATTTCAGGTTTAGCACAAGGTGCCCAGCCTATTATTAGTTATAATTATGGGGCTAATAATATGGACCGTGTTAAAAAGACTTTTAAAGTATTATTTATTAGTTCTGTAACAATGGCTTTAACATTGTGGGCAATGGTTATGATTTTCCCAGGTTTCTTCGTGAGTTTATTTAATGATAAACCGGAATTAACAGAGATGACGATTTGGGGTATGCGTATTTTCCTTAGTATGATTTGGGTAATGGGTGCACAGATGGCTTGCCAACAAACCTTTATAGCTCTTGGGCAAGCAAAAATTTCTTTATTCTTAGCATTATTAAGAAAGGTCATTTTACTTGTGCCATTAGTACTCATTCTTCCATTAGGATTAGGATTTAATGGGATTTTCTATGCAGAACCTATTGCAGATACATTAGCTGCCACAACAACAGTTATTTGTTTCGTGCTTTCATATAAAAAGATTATACAAAAGAAATTAAATGCAACATCATAGAAAATTTATCATGGCTATACTGAGATAAATGAATAGCTAGTGTACTCAGTGGCTTTCTTAGTTGTTAGGACATGAATTTTATGATACATTGCTAGAAATAGAGAAGGACTATACTATCGCCCGATTAAGGGACATGTTATAGTCCTTTTTATATTGTATTTAAAAAAAAGCTTTTTCTTATTATAAATGGATGGTGTCACTCACCAATTACCAGAAGAACCTCCACCATTTGAGGAGCCACCACCAAAGCCTCCAAAGCCTCCACCACCACTACCTCCTCTAGGACCACCTCTGTTATAGAAGTTATTCCAAAAGAGCATTTGTAAAATAAAAGAAAAAATACGTCCTCTATTAAAAAGAAGGTCAATAATAACAAAGAGAATAATAGTTAGTGTACCGATATAGCCATTTCTGTGACTGATAGGTGCGGTGGTACTTTCTGGTAAGGCTACACCTAGAGAGTGAGTAAGGGTTACATTATATTCGGTACCTATAGTATCGCAGAATTTACTATAAGCTTTAGCAAGGCCAACGCCATAATTGTTTTGTACAAATTCAGGTTTAGCTAGTTCTTGCATAATTTGATTACTTAGGATATCAGGTATGGCTCCCTCTAGACCGCGACCTACTTCAATACGCCAACTATGATCATTAATAGCTAATAAAATAAGAAGCCCGTTGTCTTTATGAGCTTGTCCAATACCCCAAGAGCGAAAAAGTTGATTAGCATAATCTTCAATAGGTGCACCATCTAAGCTAGAAATAGTTACAATAATGGCTTGTGCTCCTGTTTTTTGTTCCAGTTCATAGCCTAAGTCAATCATCTGCCTTGCGGATGCTTCATCGATTACACTTGCATAGTCATTGACGTACTTATTAGGTGTAGGCTCAGGAAAGCGATAAGCTGCTTTAAGCTGAAAACTGCTAAAAATGAGTATACCAAGTAAAACCAGAGAAGAAAATCGCTTCAATGCCCCTTTTATTTTCATGACTAACGATTAAAGTCTACAGTAGGGACTTCCTGAGCACCGCTACTTGCTTCAAATAAAGTTCTAGGCTCAAAATTAAATAAGCCGGCAATAATATTATTTGGAAATCTTCTTCTCGTGGTATTGTATCTAGTAACAGCAGTATTATAATCTTGTCTTGCAATAGCAATACGGTTCTCAGTACCTTCTAATTGAACTGATAAATCTCTAAAGTTTTGATTGGATTTTAGATCTGGATAGTTTTCAACAATTAAAAGTAGGCGAGATAAAGCACTAGATAAAGCTCTATCTGCAGTTGCTTCTTCGGCTACATTAGTTGCACCAGCAAGCTGAGTTCTAGCATCTGCAATTTGCGTAAAAATCTCCTTTTCTTGTGAGGCATAACCTTGAACAGTATTGACTAAATTAGGAATTAAATCCGAGCGACGCTGGAGCTGAGTATCTATATTAGCTTTAGCAGTATCCACATCTTGCTCAAGTGTGACTAAGCTGTTATAAAAACCAACTCCTACAAAAATAATAATAAGAACAAGGGCAACTATGCCGATTAACCATTTGATACCTGCTTTCATATAAAAGCTCCTTTCTATGTCTTAACTCTAGTATGTGTGAAACAAAACAATAATATAGATAAAAATTTTAGTAATCCTAATAGAAGTTTATATTTATAGGAGCCTCCAAAATCACAAAAAAAGTTGAAGAACTAAGTAAAATATAGTATTTTTATAAAAACTGTAAATTAAAACAAAAAATAGGACGATATTGTATATAATCATAGGAAAATAAAGAATTCACTGATAAAATATAGATAAACTAGGGGAAAGGGAAAAGGAGGGGTTTCGTGTTTAATATTTTTGATCAATTAAATGACCAATTGCTAATTACAGATCAGGTAGCAAAAACTCAATTTTGCAATGCACAAAAATCAATAGTACATCAACATTCATCGGAAAAACTAAAACGATACCAAGCGTTAGAACAAGAGCTTCAAACCTTCTTAAACATAGCAACAGACATACATGCTATATTAAATGAGCATTTAGAGATTATTAGTTGTAATAATGGTTTTCAGGATATCTTAGGGTGGGAAGAGTCCGAGGTGTTAAAAAAGAACTATGTGGAGTTTATTGATTCTCCTGATGCTGTTCAAATTATCACAGCCATCAATGAGTGTAAAGCAAGTGGGCAAGTAGCTACAAATATAGCAAAATGTAAGTGTAAAGATGGAAAATATAAGTGGATCGAGTGGCGTGGTAAATATATAGCTAATAAAAAAATTCATTTGCTTACAGGGAGAGATATTACCCTGCAAAAAGAACAAGAAGAAGAACGCCTAGCTAAGCGAGAAGCAGAAGAGTTAGAAATGTTAAAAGATGAATTTCTTATTAATATGTCTCATGAATTAAAGACACCTCTTAATGTCATTTATATGACATTGCAGTTAGAATCTGAAGAAATAAAGAGTGCGCTAGAAAAGAATGGGCAAGGAATAGAGTTAAATATTCTTAAACGACATGATAAAATTATTCAGCGTAATGTGTATCGGTTGTTAAGACTGATTAGAAATTTGACTGAAATAGCAAAGCTGGAATCAGATGAATATCGGTTAAATTTTATAAACTGTGATATTGTAAGTATAGTTAGGCAAATTAGCTTGGCAGTAGCAGACCATATGCAAAGTACCAAAGTTAAAATAACCTTTGACACAGATATACAAGAGTTAATAACAGCTTGTGATCCATCAGCTATTGAACAAATTATGCTTAACTTGTTATCTAATACGATAAAATATAGGAAAGATGACAGCAAAGTACGAGTAAGTTTAACAGTAAAGGATAATAAGGTAAGAGTTACAGTGAAAGATAATGGTATTGGTATTCCAAAAACAGAATTAGAGTACATATTTAAACGTTTCGCAAAGATTGATACCTCACTTAATAGAAAATGTGAGGGTAGTGGTACTGGGCTTACAGTGAGTAAATATTTGGTGGAATTGCATGAGGGAAGCATTTGGGCGAAGAGTCAACTAAATAAAGGCTCTAGCTTTATCTTTGAAATCCCTATCGTGCAGATTTCAGATGAGAAAGATATTTATTATGGAAGTACAAGTCAACAAATAGAAGAAAAATGTAACATTGAATTCTCTGATATATATGATATTTAAAGAGAAAATACATTTAATAAAAATAATATTAAAAAATAAAATAAAAAGTATTGAATTTTTTAAAAAATAAGTCTATATTAGATATTAATCAAATAGACCTTAAAAACCTATGAGGGAGAGATAAAACTAATCACGAACTTCCAGAGAGCTAGGGGTGGTGGAAACCTAGCAGTAAACGAATTAGACAAATGGACTCCTGAGGGCATAATGAAAAGAGCAAGTCTCTAAGTATCTTATGACGATGCACCTCCGTTACGGGTGAGGAATGTGATGGCATTCTGCATAAGTGCGTATGATTTTTTCATACGAAGCAAGGTGGTACCGTGGGCATAGACTAACTATACGCTCATCCTTGATGATTTTTCATCCAGGATGGGCGTTTTTTATTTGGTTTACAGGCTTACTTCTCTCTCATAAGAGGCCATTATTCCTAGTTTATATTTGATTTGATAATCAATGCAAACCCCAAAAAAAGCCAGTGATTAAGGTTATGAACGAAAAGGAGGAGTAATAATGAGCGAAACCCAATTAAAAAGACCGGACATATTTAAACCAAGTTTAGAAGAAGTAAAGGCTTTAGCCAAGAAGTATAACAAAATCCCTATTCGTTTAGAGATGTATATGGATTTTCAAACGCCTATTGCAATACTCAGTAGGATTAAGGAAGAGTATGATCGTTATTTTATGTTAGAAAGCATCGAGGGCGGCGAAAAGATTGCTAGATACACCTTTATTGGTTGCAATCCAAAAGCCAATTTTTTCGTAAAGGATGGTAAAAGCTTTTATGTGACTAGAGAGAAAGTGAGCTGTAGTGAGGAAAATCCTTTGAAGGTATTAAAGGGGATTTTAGAAGGCTATAAAGCACCAAAGCTAGAAGGTTTGCCACCTTTTACAGGCGGTGCGGTAGGCTACTTTGGCTATGAAACTGTGAAATATGTAGAGAAGCTGAAGTTAAGTAATAAAGACGAACTTCAGGCTGCTGATATGAAACTTATGTTTTTCGATGAGATCATTGCTTTTGATCACTTTAAACAAAAACTCATTCTTATTTTCAACGTAGATACTAAGAGTGGAGCTATAGAGGAAGCTTATAGTGAAGGTAAAAGAAGGTTAGAAGAATTAGCAGAGTTCATTAGTAGACCGACTAAACGTAGAAAGGTGCAATTTGAAGAAGAGTTAAGCTTTGAAAGTAACACCAGCAAAGAAGCTTTTATGAAACGTGTAGAAAAAGCCAAAGAATACATTCGCAATGGAGATATTTTTCAAGTTGTTCTCTCACAGGTTTTCAAAGCAAAACTAGAAAGTAATTTATTTGATGTTTATAGGGTACTTAGGACCATTAACCCCTCACCTTATATGTATTTAATGCAGTTCGATGATCTGCAGCTGGCAGGGGCTTCACCAGAAACCTTAGTAAAAGTGCAAGGTAGTGTAGTGACTACCATGCCTATTGCAGGAACAAGACCCAGAGGTAAGACCCCAGAAGAGGATGCATTGTTAGATGAAGAACTATTAAAAGACACTAAAGAATTAGCTGAACACAACATGTTAGTGGATTTGGCTAGAAATGATCTAGGACGCATTAGTGAATTTAATACTGTAGAAGTTATAGATTATATGGTGCTTAAAAAGTTCTCTCATGTGACTCATATCACCAGTACGGTTCAAGGAAAGCTTAAGAAAGGTTTAACAAGCATAGATGCGATTCGTTCCATCTTACCAGCAGGGACTTTGTCAGGAGCACCTAAAGTAAGGGCTATGGAGATTATTGAAGAGCTAGAAGAATCAAGAAGAGGTGTTTATGGAGGCGCTATTGGCTATATTGGCTACGATGGTAATTTAGATACATGCATTGCTATTCGTACAGTTGTGAAAAAAGACGGTTATGCTTATATTCAAGCAGGTGGTGGTATTGTACTAGATTCCATTCCAGAAAAGGAATATGAGGAAAGTGTTAATAAAGGAGCAGCCGTATTAGAAGCCATGAAGAAGGTGAGGGAGATTTTATGATTTTAATGATTGATAATTATGATAGCTTTACTTATAACCTTTATCAGCTTATAGGAAGCATGAATGAAGATATAAAAGTTTTTAGAAATGACGAGATCACGCTTTCTGAAATAGAAAAGTTAAAGCCTAGTCATTTAGTCATCTCTCCGGGACCTAAGTATCCTAAAGACGCAGGCATTTCTTTAGAGGCGATTAAGTATTTTAGTGGGAAGGTACCTATCTTAGGGGTATGTCTTGGACATCAAGCTATAGGAGAAGCTTTTGGTGGGAAGGTAATGAGAGCAAAAGAAATCTTACATGGTAAAACCAGTTATATTGAGGTGGATCAGAGCTGTAAGCTTTTTAGTGAATTACCGGAGGAGCTTCTAGTTGGTAGATATCATTCCCTTATTGTGGAGAGAAAGAGCTTGCCAAAAGAACTTGTTGTAGTAGCAGAGGATAAAGAAGGAGCTATTATGGCTCTTAAACATGAAAGTCATCCAACCTTTGGACTTCAGTTTCACCCAGAGTCCATCTTAACGCCTGAAGGTAAAAAAATAATCAAAAACTTTTTGGAGGTGTAGTTTATGAATGAAATAGCAAAAAAAGTGTTAGAAGGTAAAAACTTAAGCATCGAAGAAGCCACTTTAGCAATGGATTGGATTATGAGTGGAGAAGCTTCAGAAGCACAAATAGGAAGCTATTTAACTGCTCTTCGTATGAAAGGAGAAACCATAGAAGAGATTACAGGCAGTGCCAAAGGTATGAGAGAAAAGTGTTTGCAGCTGAAGGGAGAAGGTAATCTTATTGATATTGTAGGGACAGGAGGAGATTGTACAAATACCTTTAATGTGTCTACGGTAGCTTCCTTAGTGGTAGCAGCAGCAGGTATTCAGGTAGCTAAGCATGGAAATCGCAGTGTTTCTAGTAAATGTGGTAGTGCAGATGTACTAGAAGCCTTAGGCGTGAAATTAGACTTAACCAAAGAACAAAATGAAGAGGTATTAAAAGAAATAGGTATTTGTTTCATGTTTGCACCAGTTTATCACAGTGCCATGAAGTATGTGGCTAAGACCCGGAAGGATTTAGGGGTTAGAACAATCTTCAATATCTTAGGGCCTTTAGCTAATCCGGCTTATGCCAATCTTCAAGTGATGGGGGTTTATGATGAGGCTTTAGTAGAACCTATGGCAAAGGTGCTATTTAACCTAGGAGTGAAAAGAGCTATGGTAGTTCATGGTGAAGATGGGGTAGATGAAGTCTCTATTAGCGGTAAGACTAAGGTGTGTGAAGTAAGAGAGGGGAAGCTTACATGCTATAGCATTGACCCAATAAGTCTAGGGCTTAGCGTAGCACCTTTAAGTGAAGTAACAGGGGGCGGGGCAGAGGAAAATAAGGCAATTGCCCTTAGTATTTTAAAGGGTGAAAAGGGACCCAAAAGAGATATGGTTGCTTTAAATGCAGGTGTGGCACTTTATACTGCTTTAGAAAATCAAGATTTGAAAAGCTGCATTAGCTTAGCAGAGGAGCTTATTGATAGTGGCAAGGCTATGGAGAAATTAGAAGCTTTCATTAAAGCAACACAAAGCTTCGTGAAGGAGGCCATATGATACTAGATCAAATTATAGCGGATAGAAAAAGGGCAGTAGCAGCACTTAAAGAACGCTATTCTACTTCGCAGTTAATGGGGGATATAGAGTTTCAAAACTTTGCTACTTTGGATTTTAAGAAAGCACTAAAAAGAGAAGATGAAAGGTCCATCCATATTATTGCTGAAGTAAAAAAAGCCTCTCCTTCTAAAGGTTTAATATGTCAGGAGTTTGATTATCTAACTATTGCTAAAGACTATGAAATAGGAGGTGCATCTGCTATATCAGTACTCACTGAGCCTAAGTATTTTCAGGGAGATAATCGTTATTTGACAACTATTAAGGAAAAGGTGAGACTTCCTATTCTTAGAAAAGATTTCATTATTGATGAGTGGCAAATCTATGAAGCAAAATCAATAGGAGCAGATGCTATCTTACTTATTGTAGCTGCTTTATCTGAAACTCAGCTTAGGAGTTATTTAAGCTTAGCTAAGAGTTTGAATTTACAAACACTCGTAGAAACCCATGATGAAAGGGAAGTAGATATAGCGTTAGTAGCCGGGGCAGAGATAATAGGGGTTAATAATAGAAACTTACGGACCTTTGAAGTAAGTTTAGAAACCTCTATTAAGCTAAGAGCTTTAGTACCTAAAGACAAAGTATTTGTAGCTGAAAGTGGCATTCATACAACTCAGGATATGGCTTTATTAAAAGAAATAGGCTGTGATGCAGCATTAATAGGAGAAAGTTTGATGACTGCGCCTAATAGAGTGGAGAAACTACAGCTATTTAAAGGAGCTTATTAGACACAACGAGAGAAACAAGAGGGGATAGAAATGTGAGTAAAATTAAAATTTGTGGATTAAAGTCTGAAAATGATGTAAAAATTGTGAATAAGTATGGGCCTGATTATGTGGGATTTATTTTGGCTCCTAGCAAAAGGCGGGTTAATTACGAGGTAGCTAAGAAGCTAAAAGCATTACTCAATCCTTCGATTTTGGCTGTTGGAGTTTTTGTGAATGAAAGCCTTGAGGTAATAGGTCAGTATGCCGAGGATAAGGTTATTGATGTCATTCAGCTTCATGGAGACGAGTCCTTAGAAATGATCAAGGAACTAAAGCAGCAAGTGAGTATCCCCGTGATTAAGGCTATGAGAATTAAGGATGAAAAGCAATTAAAGCATTTGTTACCTTTTATTCAAGAAGTGACGGCAGATTATCTACTTTTTGATACGTATCAGGAAGGACTTTATGGCGGTAGTGGCAAGAGCTTCGATTGGAAGTTATTGGAGGTAGTTGAAAGGTCTTACTTCTTAGCTGGAGGGATAGGACTTCATAATATAGAAGAAGCTTGTAAATGGAAACCGTTTGCCATTGATGTCAGCAGTGGTGTAGAAACTAATGGGGTAAAAGATGCTATAAAAGTGAGTGAATTGATACAAAAATATAGAGCTTATGAAGCGTAATGAAAGAAATTAAAAAATAAAATAAGAATCAAATGGGGTGAGAATGATATGAAAGAAACAGGTAGATATGGCATTTACGGAGGACAATATATCCCAGAGACATTGATGAGTGCTGTGAAGGAATTAGAGGAAGCTTATGCCTATTATAAAGAAGATGAAGCTTTTAATAGAGAGCTAGAGGAACTTTTTGCAAAGTATACGGGTAGACCTTCTTTACTTTATTATGCAGAGAAGATGACAAAGGACTTAGGTGGTGCTAAGATTTATTTAAAGAGAGAGGACCTCAATCATACAGGGTCTCATAAAATTAATAATGTGTTAGGCCAAGTGTTATTAGCAAAACGTATGGGTAAAAAACGTATTATTGCAGAAACAGGCGCAGGTCAACATGGCGTAGCCACAGCCACAGCAGCAGCACTTATGGGAATGAGTTGTGAGGTGTTTATGGGGGAAGAAGATACCATTAGACAGGCACTTAATGTATTTCGTATGGAGCTTCTAGGTGCTAAGGTAACACCGGTTTTAACGGGCACTAGAACCTTAAAAGATGCAGTTAATGCAGCACTTCAAGATTGGACCAGGACAGTAGAAGATACCTTTTATTGTATTGGTTCTGTTATGGGGCCTCATCCTTATCCAGAAATGGTAAGAGATTTTCAAAGTATTATAGGTAAAGAAATGAAGAGTCAGATGCTAGAAGCAGAAGGCAAATTACCAGATGTGGTGATTGCTTGTGTAGGTGGAGGCAGTAATGCAATGGGCGCTTTTTATGAATTTATTCCCAATAAAGAAGTAAAACTTATAGGTGTAGAAGCAGCAGGGCATGGTATTCATACCACAGAACATGCAGCTACCTTAAGTAAGGGTGAAGTAGGCATTTTTCATGGCATGAAATCTTATTTCTTACAAACAGAGGAAGGCAGTATTGCACCTGTGTATTCCATTTCAGCAGGACTTGATTATCCAGGGATTGGACCAGAGCATGCTTATCTTTTTGATACTGGAAGAGCTTCCTATGTTCCTGCCACTGATGAAGAAGCAGTAGCTGCTTTTGAATATCTTTCAAAAACAGAGGGTATTATTCCGGCTATTGAAAGCTCTCATGCTATAGCTTATGCCATGAAAATAGCAGGTACCATGAGCAAGGATCAAACCATTGTAGTCAATGTTTCAGGAAGAGGCGACAAGGATGTAGCCGCTATTGCTAGATATAAGGGGGTAGATGTACATGAGTAATATACAAGCTGCATTTGATAAAAAGCATGAAGAAGGAAAAAAGGCTTTTATTCCTTTTATTACAGCAGGTGACCCACATATAGAAGCAACAGAGGCATTTATCTATGCCTTAGAGAAAGCAGGAAGTACCCTTATTGAGCTTGGTATTCCTTTTTCAGATCCAGTAGCAGATGGTCCAGTCATTCAAAGAGCTAATTTAAGGGCTATGGCAAAGGGTTTTAGTTTAGAAGCTGTTTTTGAACTAGTAGAAAGAGTAAGAGAAAAAACGAAGATTCCACTGGTATTTTTAATGTATGCGAATACCATTCATCACTACGGAATAGAGAGCTTCTTTAAGAGATGTCAGGAAGTAGGCGTGGATGGCATTATTATTCCAGATGTGCCTTTAGAAGAAAAGGAAGAGTTTAATAGCTATGCAAAAGCAAACGGAGTAGATTTAATCGCTTTAGTGGCACCTACTTCGGGAGAACGTATAAAGGCCATATGTGAAACGGCTACAGGTTTCTTATACTGTGTTTCTTCTCTGGGTGTAACAGGTACGAGAGAAAGCATAGAAACTGATTTAGGAAGCTTTTTTGAAAATATTAAAGAGCACTGCACTATACCAACTGCCTTAGGTTTTGGCATCTCTACCAAAGAACAAGCGACTTTATTAAAAGACTATGCTGATGGCATTATTGTAGGTAGTGCCATTGTAAAAATAGTTGAAGCATATGGAGAAGCAGCAGCGCCTTATTTAATGCAATTTGCAGGTGACATTATAAAAAGTATATAGCTGATGAGCTGATAGATCTATGGGACTGTCCCACTAAAAGCATATTCCTTATTAATATATCATTTGTTGGGCTAAATCAAATGAAATGGCCTTAATGAATAATCACTATAAGCCGAAATGCTTAATAAGACAGTCCTATATCCATGTGCTACCATAGATAAAAGATTAGCCTTATAAAATTCACGAATGAGAGGAGTAAGATTGTGGCATTACTACAAGTCAACTTTTTTTCAAACTCACTTATGAGGAGTAATACAATTCATGTCATTTTACCTAATGATGTACCATCAGGAATGATACAGGGTAATAAGCATTATGAAAGAGCAACTAAAACCTTGTATTTACTTCATGGCTTTTCAGGGAACACTGTAGATTGGATGTTGGGAAGTCTGGCCCAGGAGATGGCAATCAAATATAACCTTGCAATAGTCATGCCCTCTGGAGAAAATAGCTTTTATTTAGATGGAAAAGGAACAGGAAGGGCCTATGGACAGTTTACAGGTCAAGAATTAGTGACCTATATTAGAAAAACTTTTGGGCTATCTAATCAAAAGGAAGATACCTTTATTGGTGGTTTATCTATGGGGGGCTTTGGTGCAATCCATACAGGGCTTCAATATCCAGAGAACTTTGGAAAGATGTTTGGTTTATCATCAGCTCTCATCATACATAATATTAAAAATAAAAAAGAAGGTTTTAGAGATGCTAAAGCTGATTATGATTATTATGTAAATACTTTTGGAGATTTAAATCAGTTAGAAAGAAGTGTAAATAATCCAGAATATCTAGTGAAGGAAAGAAAGAAAAAGGGAGAAATGATTCAACCTATCTTTATGGCTTGTGGAACAGAAGACTTTTTAATAAGAGAAAACAGAGCTTTTCATCATTTCTTAAAAGCAGAAGGGGTGAATGTAACTTATAAAGAAAGCCAAGGTGTGCATGACTGGAAGTTCTGGAATGAGTACTTAGAGATAGCAATCTTGTGGATGCTGGGAGAATAAAGGATAATATTTAGAGTAGTAATGAGATTTGGAATGAAGATTAGGGATAGATTAAATGAATGAGAGAGTAGAAGTAGTATAACTAAAGGTCATCGAGAGGCATATTTCTCAGAGACCTTTTAGTTATACTACTTTTTTATTTTACAAACTTACACAATAAGTGTAGATATTTTACATAGTATACAAAATATATTTACAGTAAAGGTAGCAGTGATAGGATTAAAGTACAAAATATTTAGAAAATACAAAGGAGGGAGTTTTATGAACAAAAGGTATAAAAAAATTATGGTCAGCTTAATGGCAACTTCTATGGTACTCAATCTAGGTGTTAGTATGCCTATTATTGCAGGCCCTGTAGAACCACCCTTTAACTATGCTGAAGCTTTCCAAAAATCCATGTATTTCTATGATGCAAACAAATGTGGGTCCGGTGTAGGTGAAGGGGAATTAACTTGGCGTGGAGATTGTCATACAGAGGACAAGTTTGTTCCCTTAGTACCCAAAGATGATGTGACAGGCATGGGAACTAATCTATCAGCCAGTTTCATTAAACAAAATAAGGAGGCTTTAGATCCTGATGGAGATGGCACTGTAGACCTAAGTGGTGGTTTTCATGATGCAGGAGATCATGTAAAATTTGGATTACCTCAAAGTTATTCTGGCTCTACATTAGGGTGGGGGTACTATGAATTTAAAGAGTCTTATGTAGCAATTGGAGAGAAGGAGCATATTGAAAGTATTTTAAGATGGTTTAATGATTATTTTATGCGTTGTACCTTTAAAAATAGTGAGGGTGAAGTTGTTGCTTTTGCTTATCAAGTAGGAGATGGTACAACAGACCATAATTATTGGGGACCACCTGAACTTCAAAAAACAGCCAGACCGGCCTTTTTTGCATCAGCACAGACACCTGCTAGTGACCAATGTGCAGGAGCAGCAGCTTCACTTGCTATTAACTACTTAAACTTTAAGGATTCTGACCCTGTTTATGCAGAGAAAAGCTTAGAAACAGCCGAGGCACTCTATGAATTTGCAAAAGAAAATAGAGGACTTGGTTTTTCAGGAGGATTTTATAATTCAAGCTATGATGAGGATGAGATGTCTTGGGCAGCTGTATGGCTAAGCATTGCTACGGGAGATAAATCTTATCTTACGGATATTACAGCTGTAGATGCAAATGGCGCTTATACAGGCTATATGAGTCGTATTATTAGTACAACCTCAAGTACTTGGCAAAATATTTGGGTACATTCGTGGGATACGGTTTGGGGAGGTGTGTTTGCTAAATTAGCACCACTTACCAATAATCCTGAGCATTGGTACTTTTTTAGATGGAATATTGAATACTGGTCAGGTGTGCCACATGAAAATCCTAATGATACCACTTACATGGCAAGTACACCAGCAGGCTATAAGGTAGTAAGCACTTGGGGATCTGCAAGGTATGAAACAACAGCTCAACTATGTGCACTTGTTTATAATAAGTATAAAGCCAATAGTGATTTTACTAAGTGGTGTAAATCACAAATGGACTATTTATTAGGAGATAATCCGATGAACCGCTGTTATGAAGTAGGATACTCTGATATCTCTGCTATTTATCCACACCACCGCGCAGCACATGGTTCATTAACCAATAGTATGCTTGAGCCCGTAGTAGAGAGACATACACTTTGGGGTGCTTTAGTAGGTGGACCAGATGGAGAAGATTATCATAAAGATGATATTACAGACTATGTCTATAATGAAGTGGCAATCGATTATAATGCAGGTTTTGTAGGTGCCCTTGCCGGACTTTATGAGCTTTATGGAAAAGGACAAGCACCTCTAGAAAACTTTCCACCGGAGGAAAAAGATGAACGTCCATTTTATGCTACAGCAAAGATTGAACAAGAAAATAGTGAGCGTTCTCAAATAACAGTGAAAATTCATAATGATACCAGCTGCCCACCAAGTTTTGAAAGTGGACTAAAAGCTAGGTATTTCTTTGATATTTCTGAGATGGTAGAGGCAGGGCAAAGTTTAAAAGAATTATCAGTGCAAGTAATGTATGACCAAGCAAGTATTGTGGATGGTGTTAAAACCAATATCAATGGACCTTTTATGTGGGATGAGGAAAAAAATATTGCTTATATAGAATTAGACTGGTCTCAAAATAGTTTTCATGGTAATCGTGAAATTCATTTTGGCCTTGTGCCAGCTCAAGATAGTCAGTATAAGGTACATTGGGATTTTACAAATGACTGGAGTCATGAAGGTTTAACAAAGGTAGAAGTACTTACAGAGTATGTGCCTGTTTATTTAAATGGTGAGAAAGTATTTGGCAAAGAGCCTACAAGTTATAATGTGAGTATTAATACACCTGTTGAAGGTAGTACAATAAGCTACATAGAAGGAGAAAAGCCTATTACATTAGAAGCAATTGTTGGTGCTGGAGAAGAATCTGTTACAAGTATTGCTTATTATGCAGATGGTATTCAAATTGGAGAAGTTCAAAATGCACCATATACTTTTGATTATGTGGCAGATAATATCTCTAACGTTGAACAAAGGAAAATTGCTTTTAGTGCAAAAGCTCATTTGGCAAATGGTACAACAATCACAAGTAAGCCTGTTACTATAACTGTTGTATATCGCATGCCAGAAGCCCTTGTTGTAAAACTTATAGAGCCTGCAGAAGGAAGTATAGTGGATGCTACTAAAGGAAGTGTAAGTATACCAGTGACAGCCGTTAGTGAAAATGAAGCTGTGACGAAGATTGCTATTTATGCTAATAATGAAAAGCTAGGAGAAGGCAGTGGACTAACCTATACAACGCTTTATAATACGCCATCTAAAGGCGGAGCTAGTGGTAACTTAACAGTAACATTTAAAGCAGTTGCTACCTTAGCAAATGGAGAGGAAAAAGAAGGTAAGCCTGTAACAATGCAAATTAAATTACCAGTAGTGGTAAGTGACTTAGAAGGTTTTAGTTTTAAAATGCAAGGAAGTGAGTCAATTACTAGCAACACAATAGGTCGAAAAATAATAATGAAAAATACAGAAGGTGAGTCAGTTGATTTAGCGGCTTTAAGTGTACGTTACTATTTCACTAAAGAGGGGAATGTGGGGCAAACCTATTTCTGTGACCATGCAAGCATGACCTTTAATAAAGCACCTTGGTATGCAGCGTTAACAAGTGATATAACTTATAAAGTTGTTAACTTAGATACACCTGTTAATGGTGCTGACACGTATTTAGAGCTAACTTTCGAAAAGGTTGGATATGACCTAGAAGTAGGAGATACTCTGGAAATAGAAGGGCGATTAACAAATACGAATTGGTCAAACTTTGACCAAAGTAATGATTACTCTTACAGTAATGGGGCTGTTGTACTTTACAATGATGCAGTCGTAAGTGGTACAATGCCACAGTAAAGGTGAAAGAGTAAAATGCACTAAGACTATCACACGATTACGATATTGTGTGATAGTTTTTTTCTTATTTGATACAAAAGCTCATGGAAAAAGAGAGAGACAGCAGAAAGGCAAGTAGATAGGATATTCATGAAAACTGTTAATTGTTATTAACAGAATATTTAGTGTATGATAAAATAAAAAAGTACAGGCTAATAATAAAATGCTTTATTATTAATTTTTTAGTGATCGGAAGAAAAAGGACATCTATGATTTATATTAAAGGGGGAAAAAGCATGCGGTTAAAAAAGTTAGGTGTAATTTTATTGGGAGTAACATTATTTCAAGGAACGATTCTAGGGGCAGAAGAGAAGGAATACAAACTAAGCGAAGCAGTACAAAAAATAATGAGTACAGAAAAGAAGCAAGTATCAGACGCAAGTAAAATGACTTTTCCAGAGGTGGATTTCTATTTAGGAAATAAAAAAATAGAGTTAAGCGCACCTATTATGAGTGTAGAAGGAAAGACCTTTTTACCGGTTCGTGCATTAGGAAATGCATTGGGTATTAGTGTATCATATGCTCCGCAGCATAAGGTGGCTTATATTGATTCAGGCGCTGTGACCTTAGAGCTTCCCTTATATTACAATAAGGCAGTTAAAAATGGCGAAACCGTATTAACAATAGAGGGAGCTAAAGTAGAACTTTATAAAGGCTCAGCGTATTTACCTATACGTTTTGTAGGTGAAAATTTAGGATATAAAGTAAGCTATCAAGAGGGGAAAATTACTTTCACTAAATGAGAGAGTTCAAAAGAGATGTTCCTCAGAGACCTACCAAATTTAGATATATTGCTTTTAAGTCATGGACTTATTATAATAGTTAAGTATGACAAAAACGAAAAATCATGATACTGGTGAGTTTCATATAGAAGAGGAAGGAATAACCCATGCGCTTAAGAAGAGATAATAGAGCACCTGAGTATTTAGCACAAGATGAAAGAGTTGTATTAAATCCTGAAAGCTTTAGAGGAAAATGGCATGAAGTATTTGGCAATAATAACCCTATTCATGTTGAATTTGGATGTGGAAAAGGCGGTTTTATTACAGAACTAGCCAAAAGAAATCCACACATTAATTATATTGCAGCTGAAAGAGCAGAGACAGTCGTGTATAAAGCATGTAAAAAAGCAAATTTATCAGAAGAAACCCCAAGTAATTTAAGATTCTTATATTTTGATGTTAGTAATTGTAAAGAAATTTTTGAAATAGGAGAGGTAGAACGTCTATACCTTAATTTCTCTGATCCATGGCCAAAAACAAGACATGCTAATAGAAGGTTAACTTACAGAGGTTTTCTCGAAAAATATGCTGATATTCTAAAAAAAGAGGGAGAAATCCACTTTAAAACAGATAACAAAGGCCTTTTTGCTTTTTCAATCGAAGAATTTTCAGTTAGTGGCTGGCTTATGAAAAATGTAACTTTGGACCTTCATAACAGTGGCATGGAAGATAACATTATGACAGAATACGAAAAAAAATTCTCAGAGCTAGGCTTCACGATTAACCGCCTAGAAGCAGTTAATCCACGTCAGTAATCAATTATAATGACGATATATTAAAAAAGTTTTTTTCTCCTCTCATGCATAGAATATGAAAAGTAAGATATACTAACTAAGAATAATTATATGTTGCATTTAATGACAAGATATAATAAACTAACCTTATATTATAGTATAAAAATCAACTAGACATATATATACGTCTATAAGGAGGAAATAAATATGGCATATAAATTTACAGATGATAATTTTAAAACAGATGCACTTGAATCTTCAATTCCAGTAGTAGTAGATTTCTACGCTGATTGGTGTGGACCATGTAAAATGATGGCTCCAGTTATTGATGAGTTAGCAGGCGATTATGAAGGAAAAGTACGTATTGGGAAAGTGAATACAGATGAAAATCGTGGAACTGCTTCTAAATACAATATTATGAGCATTCCAACGATTCTTTTCATTAAAAATGGTGAAGTAGTAGATCAAGTAGTAGGTGCTGTTCCAAAAACAGTTTTAGAACAAAAAATCAATAGTATGCTTTAAAATAAATAGCATAGTAAATAAAACGCTGATGTTCCTTATGTAAGGAAATCAGCGTTTTTATTTATTATATTTTATTTGCTTAGTTTCATCTATTTAGTTTTATTTTTACCTACTTTTACAGGCTTCTCCTCAGAAGGCAATGGAGTATCTACAGGAATGGGGTCTAGATGAACATCCTTCTGGCTTAATACACGGTCCATATAGCGATTAAGGTTCTTAAGGAGTACAGCGATAATAGGAGAAGCGAAGAACATACCTAGAGGGCCCCAAAGTGCACCACCTATTAAGATACCTGAGATAATCCAAAATGGACTTAGTCCGATAGAATCGCCTAAGATTTTTGGACCTAATACAAGTCCGTCAAATTGTTGAAGAAGGAAAATAAAAATACCGACGACAACAGCTGGCATAAAACCAGTAAAAAGTGTAATGATAACAGCAGGAATAGCGCCTAATAGTGGTCCAAAGTAAGGAATCATATTAAGTACACCTACAATGAAGGACAATAGAATCGCATAAGGATTATCTAGAATAGATAGGCCTACAAAACAAATGGCACCAATAATAAAGGAATCGATAAATTTACCTACAAAGAATTTAATAAAGATTTCATGTCCTTCTGAAAAGACAGCAATAAGTTTATCAGCTTTTTGACGGCTAAGAAGAGTATAGCATAGACGTTTAGTACCATAAGAAAATGACTCTTTTTGCATAAGTACATAAAAAGCGATCACAAGTCCCATAACCCAGTTAAATAAGGAAGAAACAATGCTCATAGCTTGTCCCATTAAATTACTTACGATATTTCCAAGAAAGTCAGTGTTAAGGTATTTAGCAGGATCAATCATCGTAAAAACTTGAGAAGTATCTAACTGATAAGGTAAGCCAGAGATACTTTGATTAACGGATTTTTCAAGGGCATTAATTTTCTCTTCTAAGTTATTAGCATAATCAGGTAAGGCCACAGAAAGATCTTTAATATTTTCTGTGATTTGTGGCACAAGATAACGGAACATAAGGATAACAGTACCTATAATACAAATGTAAACAGCCACAATTGAAATGCTACGAATGGCTTTTTTCTGATTCACAGTAGAAGGTTTAAACCATTTAATAAAATAATTTTCAAAGAAAATCATTATAGGATTAAATAAATAAGCAATGAGTAATCCATATAAGATTGGGGCGATAATACTAATAATTCCTTTAAAGAAAGCTAAAATCGAGGGTGCAATATTATCTGTATTAGAAGAAATACGATAAAAAAGAATAGACACCACTACGACCATAATAGCGTATAAAGAAACTTTTAAATAAGAATTGTTTTTCCAAAAGTTTTTCATGACTATACCTCCGCAGATAATGGTTCAATTTTAGCATACTATAGATTTAAAAAGAACATATAAAGTATTAAAAAATCCAACAGAAATCTTAAGAAAAATTAAATAAAGTACCTAAGAATAATTAAAATGAATTAGTCTTAAGCACTTAAGGAATAATATGCTAATTATTAGTAAGTGATTTTAGAAAACTTTTAGCATTGTTTTTCAGCTTTTGATCATTTACCGTAGAAACATAGTCAGAAATCTTCTGAATACAAAAGTCTAGTTGAGTACGTCTAGAGGTGTCCCCCTCTGCAATAGCCCTTTTTAAAGTTAAGCCCTGTAAATAGCAAGATTCTATTGTTGCAAACTCCCAATATTCATCAAAATCTGATTCAAAGTTTTGGTCTATGTAAAGCTTATTAGCTACATTTTTAAGATAGCCATCTTCCTTATCCCATTCTAGCATTTTCAATCTACTAGCAATAGAATTATATTCATATCGGCTAGCTACTTCCTTATATTTAGTATAGAGATTAATCATTACTACGACAAAAATGATAACAAAAGTAATGATGATGATAATGTATTTTAAAGGATTAGTTGTTTTTTTCATATTCAGCCATCCTTTCTTGAATGATATTTTCAAAGTGAGTCGTACCTTCTATTTGAAATTGTTCGATATTAGGAATCTCTTTTAATTCTTCTAATTCTTCAGCTGTTAGACGATAATAATATCTTAGATATAAATCAAGACTTTCACTAAGCTCTTCTTTAATAGCAGCACAGCGTTCATTAGTAGGAGTAGTATCATATACATCTTTAGCATATTCTAACTTAAAAGTAGAGAGTTCGATACTAGATAAAGAGTCATCATAAGTAATATAGTTTTGGATATCATATATAAAATAAGCGTAGGAGTCAATCATAAAAAGTTCTTTATAAAAGTCTGGATAATAATCAAGAGAACTATAATCTGGAGAAGTAGCATAAACAAGTGCAAGAGCGCGGCTATACTGTTTGTTATCAAGATAGTTGCTAATTCGTTCTAAATTAGCTTTATAATTAGCGCCTGATACTTGTGATTTTCTATACCATTCCTCTTGGTGTTCACAAGAATAGGTTACTATACCAAACACAATCATAATAACACTAAGTACAGCACAAATAGCAATAGTAAGACGACCAAAGACTTTAGAAGCCTTTTTTGTAATCATTTCGTCACTATTAGCGGTTAAATGGGCTTGCAATTTTTCCTGCTGTTCTATTTTTTTGACTTCCATTAAAGCCTGATCATCTACTGTACCACAGTAGGGACAGGTAACAACGTCTGCAGGGTTATTCGCACCACAGTTTTTACAAATCAAATAGCTCACTCCTTTAAAAAATAGATAATTTAGAAAAATACAAGACAATTATACT
Organism: Cellulosilyticum sp. WCF-2; assembly: GCF_003990395.1. NCBI lineage: Bacteria > Bacillati > Bacillota > Clostridia > Lachnospirales > Cellulosilyticaceae > Cellulosilyticum > Cellulosilyticum sp. WCF-2. The sequence goes on from NZ_CP034675.1 coordinate 1,615,809, forward strand.
ATAAAAAATCAAAAAAGTACTATTATCTGTTTAAATAAATAATGAATGGATAAAAGAGTTGACATATGCCAATGTATTAGATATAATATGTCTTGTCTTAAGAGATAAGGCAGATATAAATGCGATTGTGGCGGAATTGGCATACGCGCTAGACTAAGGATCTAGTGCCTGTAACGGGCTTGGGGGTTCGAGTCCCCCCAATCGCAGTAGAAAAACCCTTCTTTTAACTACTTGTTAAAAGAGGGGTTTTTGCATAGAGAAGATTGAGTTTATAGGCTATATAAAAAATAAGTGTTGACATATGTAATAGGTTTAGGTATAATAGTATCTGTCCTGAAAATATTAATATTGAAAAATGCGATTGTGGCGGAATTGGCATACGCGCTAGACTAAGGATCTAGTGCCTGTAACGGGCTTGGGGGTTCGAGTCCCCCCAATCGCATTAAGATGAAAAAGATCATTGTATTTATTACAATGGTCTTTTTTTGTATACATATGGAATTCTTAACATGAAATTACAAAAACATAAACATTAATGAATAAAAATAATTTTAAGATAAATATACAGAATAAATTATAATATAATACAAAAATACGCAATTTATAAGTGAAATTATAAAAAATAATAAGTAAACTAAAAATTTTTTTCTTGTATTTTATTTACTCTTAAAATTAAATATTGTATGATGGTAGAGATAGGAAAAATGCAAGAAAAAATAAGTAAGGATTTATTTGTATCTATTTATATAAAAACATTAAAAAATTTATACTGGAGATGAAGCAGATGAAAACTTGGGAAAAAATGAACCTGCCACAAGAAGTGGAAAATCTATTAAATGAGAAAGATAATATTATTGTACCGTCATCTAGAGAACAACTTTTAGAGCTTTCGCTAGGTGAAAAATATCAGAAAACCTTTCAAGTTGCTTATAATGTAAAAGGAAAAGGACCTGTAGTAGAAGCGGATGTAGTACGTTGCAAAAATGGTATATCAGTTAATTATAAAGATATGTACATGAGAAGACGTGATCCAAACTCAATGGTGATTGGAGATCATAAACCAACAGATAAAAGAAGATATAAAGATGAGTTTGGTATGGATTTTGAAGGCGTTAGAGAAGAAACTTTCGAATGGCTTAATGAACAAGACCTTATAGTAATGCCATTTTTAGCAGGTGGCAGCAAAATGGGGTATGAAGCTCTTATGATAGGACCACGCAATGCTGCTTTCTTTGCTACAGCACTTTCTGACCTTCAAGCTTTTATTCCAGCAGAAGAGATAAGAGATGGTTTCACACCAAGAGCTATTGTTTATGTAGCACCACCATTTAGACATACGCATTTTGATGGTAAACAAGTTGTTGTACATAATCGTTTAGATAACTTACATGAAGTATTTGCATATAACCTTTATCCAGGCCCAAGTGCTAAAAAGGGTGTTTATAGTGTCCTTTTAGATATCGGTGAAAGAGAAGGATGGGTAACACTTCATGCTTCAACTGTAAAAGTTATTACGCCATATGAAAATGTACTTACTATTATGCACGAAGGTGCTAGTGGCGGTGGTAAGAGTGAGATGGCTGAGCAAATGCATAAAGATGCAGAAGGACGCGTACGTCTTGCAACTAACATGGTAACAGGTGACAGCAGCTATGTTAATATTAGTGCAAAATGTGAACTTAGACCAGTAACAGATGATATGGCTATGTGTCATCCAAGTATTCAAAATGATAGCAAAAAGCTTGTGGTTATTGATGGAGAAGAAGGTTGGTTCCTTCGTGTTAATCATATTACTGAATATGGGACAGACCCTTATTATGAAAAAATGTGTATCCATCCTAAGACACCACTTGTGTTCTTAAATATGAATGCAACACCAGATTCAACTTGCTTAATTTGGGAACATACAATAGATGAAGAACTTGGAAAACCTTGTCCTAACCCACGCATTATTATGCCTAGAGCTTTTGTGCCAAATGTAGAAGATGGTCCAGCAGAAGTAGATATTCGTAGCTTTGGTGTACGTGCACCTCTTTGTACAAAAGAAGAACCTACTTATGGTATTATGGGTATGTTCCATATCCTTCCTCCAGCACTTGCTTGGATTTGGCGTCTTGTTGCACCAAGAGGCCATGCTAACCCAAGTATTCTAGATAGTGATGGTGGTATGAAGAGTGAAGGTGTAGGATCTTATTGGCCATTTGCTACAGGAAGAAGAGTAGATCAAGCTAATTTACTATTAGAGCAAATTTTAGCAACACCAGATACAAGATATATTCTTATTCCTAACCAGCATATTGGCGCTTATGAAGTAGGTTTCATGTCTCAATGGATTGCTCGTGATTACTTAGCAAGACGAGGCAGTGTACAATTTAGAGAAGAGCAATTAATAGAGTCAAGATGTCCACTTCTAGGCTACTCTCTTGAAAATTTAAGAGTAGACGGTACACATGTACCAAAAGTATTGCTTCGTACAGAATTACAACCTGAAATAGGAATTGAAGGCTATGATAAAGGAGCAACTATTTTAGGTGATTTCTTTAAAGAAGAACTTAAAAAATATTTATCTCCTGACTTAAATCCATTAGGTAGAGAGATTATTGAATGTTGTTTAAATGACGGCACAATTGAAGATTATAGAAATCTTATTTCTATTAAATTTTAAGTAACAAAAAATTCACAAAATCTGATTTATTCACATATTGTTTACAAATTAGAGGTAAAATAGACAAGAAATGATGTTATTCTTATATACGAACGGAACAGTAATCGAATAAACGATTACATATGGAAGTAATGTTACTTTATTCCCCTAAACTCGAAACTCCCCTAAACACATAAAGTAGCATTATTCATCCAAATAGCAAACCCTTACAAAACTCTATTTTTTACACCGAGTCCCCCAACTTGGTGTATTTTTTTTGCTCAAAATTTGAGGTTAGGCTAATTATTAATATAGAAATGAAATACAAAAAAGGTATTGTACATTTATTATAAGTACAATACCTTTTTGTTTATTAATCTATATAAGACTAATTAATTATTTTTGAATTTCAACACCTTGTAATTTTAAATATTGACCTTCAGTAACGGTAATATAAGTATCTCCTGTTGGGGCATCATTTGTTACGATTTCATCAAACACGCCTCTACTTCCAGAAGTTACTTCAATATATCCTATACTAGAAGTAAGCATCACTTTATACTCTCCAGCAGGAATATCTGTTCCTACTTTATACATACCATCTTGATATAATCCATTTTCAGGCACGATACTTGGAGCATCAGCTAAAGCATAAGCTTTACCACCTTGTAATTTTAGATATTCACCATCTTTTACAGTAATATAGCGATGACTAGTAACTGTATCATTAGCAATGATGCTATCAAAGCTACCTGTAGAATCAGAAGTGATTTCCATGTAACCCATAGAATCTGCAATAAATAAATATTCGCCAGCAGGAAGTTCAGCACCTATTTTATAAGTTCCAGCTTTAATAGCAGGATTTTTATCTACAGGTGTTGGCGTTGATTCTGGAGTAGCACTTGCAGTAGTATTCTCTGGAGTGGTAACTGGATTTTCAGTATTAGGTTTGTTAGTAGCATCTGAAGATAGTGTATCTTCTGTGGTACCAGCTAAAGCTCCAATTATTAGAATAATAACTACATAAAACCACCATTTTTTATAAATAGGTTGTTTATTTTTTGCACCACATTTTGGACAGGTGGTAGCAGATGAAGCCATTTCTGTAGTACAAGTTTTACATTTAATTAATTTACTCATAAATTAGTCTCCTTTAGTTAACATAACAACAGGATTATAATATACAATAAAAGATGAAACAAGAAAAAGTAGACAATTATAGGCATGGTATTAAAAGGAAAAGAGCATAATGCCAAGGAAGTTAAATATATTCTATTGGATAGGTCTTATAAATTACGATATAATCAAAATAAGAGAAAAGGTAAGAGAGGACTATTTTATGAAGGTGACAATTAATGATGTGGCTCGCGAAGCAGGGGTATCAAAAGCAACAGTATCAAGGGTACTGTCTAATAATGAACGGATTAGTGAAGAAACAAGATTAAAGGTTAAAGAAGTTATTGAACGCTTGGGGTATAAGCCTAATGTGATGGCAAGAAACCTAGCTAGAAATCAAACCAAGACTATAGGTGTTATTTTACCTATGGATGCTAGTGTATCCTTTGGTAATCCTATTTTTATTCAAATGATGCAAGGGATTAGTATGTATGCTCAAGAAAAACATTATTTTCTAATGTATGCCTTTGGAAAGGAAGAAGAAGAGGAACGTAATATAGATGAATTTAGTCAAAATGGTATTGTAGATGGGATTATTATTTTGAAATCAGAGGTAAATGATAAAACAATTAAGAAATTAAGAGAAAGTGGATTTCCTTTTGTAGTTATAGGGCGTCCGGGACGTGAAACATCTGTGCTATGGGTGGATAATGATAACTTTGGAGCTACTTATGAAATAGCAGAAGCGATGATTAAGAAGGGACATAAAAAAATTGCTTTTGTAGGAGCAAAGCAGAAATGGACTGTATCTAAAGATCGTCTTGAAGGTTATAAAAGAGCACTAGAAGTTCACAACATATCTTATGAAGAAAAGTTGGTTTATCATGGAGAAGCCTTTAATGAGCAAACAGGAAAAGAGGCAATGGATTTACTTATAAAAGAATCACCTACAGCCATTATTGCTACGGATGATTTGATAGCAGTAGGCGTAAATGACTATTTAAACAAAATAGGGAGAGAGGTTAAGGCTTTGGTGGGATTTAATAATACTATGTTAGCGGCTTATCAAAAACCAGCTTTAGCGTCTGTAGAAATCTATGGAGAAAGATTGGGGTATGCAGCTGCTAAGTTGCTAGTAGAACAATTAGAGGGTTATATAAAGGATCATATGCATGCTATTATTGAAACCAAGCTGATAGAACGTGAATCTTTTAATTAATTTAATGAAAACGGTTGCACAAACCGTTTTCATATGTTAACATAAATAATATAAAAGAAATATTTTTTAAGCAACTGTGAAACCGGTTGCACAGGAGGAAAAAATGAATTGGAGAAAAGAGGCCGTAGGCTATCAAATTTATCCTAGAAGTTTTATGGATTCAAATGGTGATGGCATTGGTGATTTACAAGGCATCATTTCTAAATTAGATTATATAAAAGACTTAGGGATTGACGTGATTTGGATTTGTCCTATGTATGAATCACCTAACGACGATAATGGTTATGATATTAGTAACTATCAAGGCATTATGAAAGAATTTGGAACCATGGCTGATTTTGATGAACTTTTAAGAAAGGTTCATGAAAAAGGTATGAAGCTTATTATTGATCTAGTACTTAATCATACATCAGATGAACATCCTTGGTTCCTAGAATCAAGAGCGTCTAAAGAAAGTAATAAAAGAGATTGGTACATCTGGAGAGAAGGCAAAGAAGGCAAAGAGCCTAACAACTGGGAAAGTATTTTCCATGGCTCAGCTTGGGAATATGATGAAGCGACAGATGAGTATTTCCTTCATTTATTTAGTAGAAAACAACCAGACTTAAACTGGGAGAATAAGGAGGTTAGACATGCACTTTATGCAATGGTTAATTGGTGGCTAGATAAAGGAATAGATGGCTTTAGAATAGATGCTATTAGCCATATTAAGAAAGAACCAGGTCTATTAGATATGCCCAATCCAGAAGGACTTCAATATGTTTCATCGTTCGATAAGCATATGAATATAGAAGGAATTCATGATTTTTTAGAGGAGTTAAATAAAGAAACTTTTTCTAAATATGACATTATGACGGTAGGAGAAGCTAATGGCGTAAATGCCGAGGAAGCTAAGCTGTGGGTAGGAGAAAAGAATGGCAAGTTTGATATGGTTTTCCAATTTGAACATCTTGATTTATGGGATACTGAAGGGGAGCAGAAGCTAGATGTTTTAGCTTTAAAGAAAGTACTTAGTCGTTGGCAAAACTCTCTTTATAAAGAAGGCTGGAATGCTCTCTTTATAGAAAATCATGATATTGTAAGGGTTGTTTCTAAATGGGGAGATGATGAGAGGTATTGGGCAGAAAGTAGTAAAGCTTTAGCTATGATGTACTTTATGCAACAAGGGACACCTTTTATTTATCAAGGACAAGAAATTGGGATGACAAATGTTCATTATCCGGAAATCTTCTATTATAACGATATTGCAACCTATAATCGTTATATTAAAAATAGAGAAGAAGGCATGTTAAAAGAAGTGGCTTTAAAGCATGAGTGGGCAGCTTCAAGAGATAATGCTAGAACACCTATGCAGTGGGATGGTAGTGAAAAAGGCGGGTTTACCACAGGAGAACCGTGGCTTGCAATGAATCCTAATGTAAAAGCTATTAATGTAGCAAATCAATTAGAGGACTCACAATCTATTTTAAACTTTTATAAAGACTTGATTCGTATTAGAAAAGCAAATTCTACTTTTATAGAAGGAAAGTATGAGTTAGTCATGCCAGAGGATACTCAGCTTTATGCTTATACAAGAACAGATGATCATGGCAAGTTCCTTATTATTTGTAATCTAACAGGTGAAGAAGCTCAGTTTACGGCTGACTTTGATTTAGAAGATAGAGAATTACTTTTAAGCAATTATGAAATTCAGCAAGAGCATCAGCTGGAAGTAATAAGGCCTTATGAAGCAAGACTATATCGTTTAAGCTAGCAGAAATATAAGAATAGGCAATAAAAAGTAATAGGTAAAAATATAAGGGAAGAAATAAGAACATAAAAATAAGAGTTGTACAAGCAGTAGAGAAGCAAAAGAGCTAGAAAAATACTAAGAATAGACTAGAAAGAGATAAGAGAGGAAGACAAAATGGAACAAACAGTAAAAAAAACAAAGCTATTTTCATTTGACTTTTGGCAAAAGTTTGGTAAGGCCCTTTTAGTAGTTATTGCTGTTATGCCAGCAGCAGGTATTATGATCTCACTCGCGAAGCTTTTAGGTATGTATGTGGATGTAAATTTTGTTCAAGTGATTGCAAGGGTAATGGAGGACATTGGTTGGGCCATTATAGGGAACTTACACATCCTCTTTGCAGTAGCAATAGGGGGATCATGGGCAAAGGAACGTGCAGGAGGGGCATTTGCAGCACTTCTAGCCTTTATACTAATTAATCGTATTACAGGTGCTATTTTTGGTGTGACAAGTGCTATGTTGGCAGAAGGAACAGCTACTGTTAATAGTTTACTTGGGGCGCCAATGGCAGTAGGAGATTATTTTACTTCTATTTTGGGTTCACCAGCGCTTAACATGGGTGTATTTGTAGGGATTATTTCAGGTTTCTTAGGTGCTAATTTATATAATAAATACTATAATTTTGATAAATTACCATCAGCATTGGCGTTTTTTAATGGAAAACGTTTTGTACCTTTTGTAGTTATTCTTGGTTCAACAGCAACAGCTGTGATATTATCTATAGTATGGCCATTTATTCAAGGAAGCTTAAATAGCTTTGGTGCATGGATTGCAAGTTCACAAGATACAGCACCAGTACTCGCTCCATTTATTTATGGCTGTTTAGAAAGACTTTTATTACCATTCGGACTTCATCATATGTTAACTGTGCCAATGAACTATACAGAACTTGGTGGTGTTTATACAATGATTACTGGTTCTGCGGCAGGACAAATTGTAGCAGGACAAGACCCATTATGGCTTGCATGGGTAACAGACCTTAACAACTTAAAAGCGGCTGGTGATATGACAGCTTATAACACACTCTTAACATCTATTACACCAGCTCGTTTTAAAGTAGGCCAAGTGATTCTTTCATCAGCTTCTCTTATCGGTATTGCTTTTGCTATGTACCGTAATGTAGATAAAGAGAAGAAAGCAAAATACAAAACGATTTTCCTATCAGCAGCATTAGCAGTATTTTTAACAGGTGTTTCTGAACCTATTGAATTCATGTTTATGTTTGTTTCACCTATTTTATATGTAGCTTATGCTATTATTACAGGAATTGGTTTTGCATTAGCGGATGTTTTAAATCTAAGAATTCATGCCTTTGGTTTCATTGAATTTTTAACAAGAGTACCAATGATGGTAAATGCAGGTATTGGACTTGATATTGTTAACTTTTTACTCACATGTGTTGTATTCTTTGGTATCAATTTTGGTATATTTAATATTCTTATTAAGAAATTCAATATTGCAACACCAGGGCGTAATGGCAACTACATTGACGAGGAAGAACCAGTAGTAGCTCAGGAAGCGAAAGTTACGACGCAAACAAGTAAGGCAAAGGAGTCAGCAGATGGGCAAGTAATGGCTATTATCGAGCTTTTAGGTGGAAGAGAAAATATCGTTGATGTAGATGCTTGTATGACAAGATTACGTGTGACGGTTAAAGAGACAGCCAAAGTAGGAAGTAAGGAAGAATGGAAACAAAATGGTGCTCTTGGTCTTATTATGAAAGATAAAGGGGTACAAGCTATTTACGGACCTAAAGCAGATGTGCTTAAGTCTCATATTCAAGACGTATTAGGAGTATAAAGATGAAATTATTAACTTTAAACTGTCATTCTTGGCAGGAAGATCACCAATTAGATAAGATTAACTATTTGGCTAAAACCATCAAAGAAAACGACTATGATGTTATTGCACTTCAAGAAGTTAGCCAGCATATGTTAGGCAAGCAGTTTAAAGGTCAACTTAAAACAGATAATTATGTAGTTATACTACAAGAAGCATTGCAGAAATTAGGAGTAAATCATTATGAGGTAGTTTGGGATTTTGCACACATAGGATTTCAAGTTTATGAAGAAGGCCTATGCCTTCTAAGTAAACATCCCATTATAGAAGAAGAAAGCTTCTTTGTTAGTCAGACTAAGGATACTTTAAACTGGAAATCAAGAAGGATTGTTAAAGCGACTATTAATTATAAGGGAGAAGAAATAGATTGCTATAGCTGTCACCTAGGATGGTGGGAAGATAAAGAAGAACCAGCTAAACTGCAGCTTAATAAACTAAATGCAAAGTTACATCCTAAGCGCAGGGCTTTCTTGTTAGGTGACTTTAATAATAATGCTAATGTAAGAGATAAAGGCTATGACTATATGTTAGGATTAGGCTGGAAAGATACGTATATGCTTGCCAAGGATAAAGATAATGGGGTTACTGTTCAAGGTAAGATTCATGGCTGGGAAGAAAATGCCGGAGGCCTTCGTTTAGATTATATCTTTACAAATCAAAAAGTAGAGGTTAGAAGTTCCAAAGTTATTTTTAATGGCAGTAATAAAGCTGTGATATCGGATCATCATGGTGTACAAGTAGAAATAGAATTATAAGGAAAGGCGTTTTAACGCATCAAAAGGAGGCTTATTTGCATGAGCCTCCTTTTGTGTTGTCCCAAAGCCGACAAGTAGTCAGTAGCACCTATTATCTAGGTCAATATACCTTGGAAGAGCCCATCGAATATTCCTTGGGGAGAGGACTTCTAGAAAATATAGGTGATGCTTGACCATACTCATCTTGAGGGACTCCTGAGCTAATGTCATAGTATGAACGGATCCTAATTAGCTTAGATCTGGATTATGGTAAAACGGAGTATCCCTAGAAATTAAAAAATATAATTTATGATTCTTACATATTATCCAGTTATACTATAATAAAATTAATTTGTGAGATGATTTTAATGAACCTTTTTCGGCTATATTTATACATAAGTGTGATGTAATTATAAAAATAAACTAAAGAAAGAATTAATAAAAATACATTTGTTAAAGAAGAAAGTGGTGAGAAAGGAATGCTAGAGGATAAACTAGAGGTGTGGTATGAAAAAAGAGGAAAAAAAGTAGTAATGATTTTAGTTATTTTACTTATTGCTTTTGTCATTATAAAGCTTAATATACTAGGTCTTTTTGCACCTTTTATTGTAGCGTGGCTATTTGCTAGTTTGCTAAATGGTTTTGTAACTTGGATTAATAAGAAGACAGGACTTCCTAGAGCTTTAGGAACGATTTTAAGTATGCTAACCATTTTAAGTGGCGTTCTGGGGCTATTAACATTTCTCATTAAGAAGCTATGGGAGCAAGTGGTAGCTATTGCATATAATTTGCCTAGTTTAACAGAAGAACTGATTATGCAAGTTGGTCAATTAGAAGAACGTTTTTCAGTTTTTTTTGGAACAGGCAAGACACCTAGTGCTATTAGTAATTTAGACCAACTTATTGAACAAATTATGGATAAATTAAGTAGTTACTTAGGTTCAGTCATTCCTGTGGCATATAATGCAGTGTCTAAGGTACCAGATATCGTGCTTTTTACGGTAGTTATGTTAGTGGCAACCTTCTTTATGACCAAGGATTATTATAAAATAAAAGACTTTGTTAAAGCACAATTTTCTGATACTATTGTAGATAAGGTTGTCATTATGCAAAAAGGCGTTCTTAGTGCTATTGGTGGTTATGTAAGAACACAGGTGATTATGATGAGTATTACCTTTAGTATTTGTATGGTAGGCTTGTTCATTTTTCAAGTGAGCTATGCACTTTTACTAAGCGTCATTATTGCAATTGTAGATGCGCTGCCAGTGTTTGGAAGTGGTACTATTTTGATTCCGTGGGCACTTTATAATTTGGTTACCGGACAATACACTTTAGCTATTGGATTACTTTGTATTTATGGTATTATTTTTGTAACAAGACAAATTTTTGAGCCAAAGATTTTATCTACACAAATAGGTGTTTACGCACTTGTAACCGTTATGGCGGTTTATATTGGCTATAGAACCATGGGATTTATAGGGCTTATTATAGGGCCAGCATTAGCGGTTATTTTAAAGATGCTGCAAAATGTTGGGGCCTTACCCAAATTTAAGCCCATAGCGAAAACAGATAGTAGGGGAGAAAAAGTTCATGAGAAGCATTCTAGTAAGTGAAGTAACAGCAGCAGTTAAAAAGCTTTGTATAGAAGCTAATTATTATTTGCCAGATGACATTTATGCAGCACTTAAAAAAGGTGAAGAAGAGGAAATAAGTCCGGTAGGAAAAGATATCTTAACAGATATTTGTACTAATGCAGATATTGCTAAAGCAGAAGATATTCCTATTTGTCAGGATACTGGAACTGCAGTTGTTTTTGTTAAAATTGGGCAAGAAGTACACCTTGAAGGGGGCTTATTAACAGAAGCCATTAACGAAGGTGTTAGACAAGGCTATACAGAAGGCTATCTTAGAAAGTCAATTGTGGAAAATCCACTTTATCGTGTTAATACAAAGGATAACACACCAGCTATTATTCATTATGAAATAGTAGAGGGAGAAAATATTGATATTATGCTAGCACCAAAGGGTGGTGGTAGTGAGAATATGAGTAAGGTATATATGTTAACACCATCACAGGGAGTAGCAGGTGTGAAAAAAGCTGTCCTAGAGGCAGTCACTTTAGCAGGCCCCAATGCGTGCTTGCCCGTAGTTGTAGGGATTGGGATTGGTGGTAACTTTGAAAAGTGTACTTTACTGGCAAAAACAGCACTTACAAGAGAAATTGGCAGTCATAATAAAGACCCACGTATGGCAGCATTAGAAACAGAATTACTAGAAGAAATTAACAAACTAGGTATTGGACCACAAGGATTAGGTGGCGTCGTAACAGCTTTAGCTGTACATATTGAAGATTATCCTTGTCATATTGCCTCTATGCCATTAGCTATTAATATGGGCTGTCATGTCAATAGACATAAACATGTGAGATTATAGGGGGAGTAAGGGAAATGAGTAAAATAGTAAATGTACCTATTACAAAAGAGGAAGCAAGAAGTTTAGTAGCAGGAGAAAAATTACTTTTAAACGGAACTATTTATACAGCTAGAGATGCGGCGCATAAACGTATAATTGAAGAACATGAGACAGGTAAACCTTTCCCAATGGATATGAAAGATGTAGCCATTTATTATGCTGGTCCAGCACCTGCTAAACCAGGTCAAGTAATAGGAAGCTGTGGTCCTACAACTAGTGGGCGTATGGATGCGTATGCACCTACTTTTATGGCATGGGGAGAAACCATGATGATTGGTAAAGGCCTTAGAAATGAAGCTGTTATTGAAGCAATGAAGAAAGAAGGTGCTGTTTATGTAACAGCTATAGGTGGTGCTGGTGCACTCATTTCAAAATGTGTGAAGCAAATGACTTGTATTGCCTATGAAGATTTAGGGGCAGAAGCTATTTACAAGCTTGAAGTAGAGCATTTACCCGTTATTGTAACCATTGATAGTAAGGGAAATAATTTATATGAAACAGGAAAGACCAAGTACTGTAAATAGAAGTTGGAGGTTCCAAGGTGGAAAAAAACAGATATAAAAAAAGAATAAGTGGACCAGTAGTGGGCATTAGCATTATCATTGGTATTATTGTATTTGTTAACATTTGGGGGGCAGTTATTAGTGGTCTAACAGGAACAGAAAGTAAAATGCCTAGAGTAGGTAATATCATTGATACCATTTATGTACAAGGAACGATTGCAGAGGGTGAAATGAATTATAATCATGCTTGGACGATTAATCGTATTAATGAGCTAATGTATGATAAACAAAATAAAGGGATTTTCTTATATGTTAATTCGCCAGGTGGTGGCATTTATGAATCGGATGAACTTTACTTAAAGCTTAAAGAATATAAGGAAGTTACCGAAAGACCTGTTTATGCTTACATGGCACAAACAGCGGCTTCTGGTGGTTTATATGTTTGTATGGCGGCAGATAAAATTTATGCCAATCGTATGACAATGACAGGATCTATAGGTGTTATTATGTCAATGACAGATACCACTGGCTTGCAAGAATTATTAGGCATTAAAACTGAAAATATTGTCTCAGGTGAGAATAAAGCCATGGGTAATCCTTTAACAGATGAACAAAGACAAATTCTTCAAACGATGATTGATGAAAGTTATAATATTTTTGTAGATGTGGTAGCAGAAAATAGAAGTCTGACCGAAGCGAAAGTAAAAGAATTGGCTGATGGTAGAGTGTATTCTGCATTACAGGCAAAGGATTTAGGATTAATTGATGAAGTAGGTACGGTAGAAGATGCCATGCATGCCATGATGAGTGAAAATCAGCTAGAAAATTGTGGTTGGTATAGCGAAGATGCACCTACTGTGGGGTTATTAGATATGCTTTTAGGTGCTAAGACGGAAAGTAAAGATTTACTAAGCCAATTTAGTGAGATACAAAAGTATATTGAAGTGAATAAAACGCCAAGGTTAATGTATTATTACGGGAATTAGAAAACTCGCCAATAAAAGTGTAAAAAACATTTTTATTGGCGAGTTTTTTCATAAGAGATTACTTAATTACTTTCTTGTGACAGCGTATGTAGTTTTTGTAAGAAAAGAGGTGAATAACTGATATGAAGAAATATTAAGTATAAAAATACAGTATACTTTTAAATATGCAAAGATTTTATGAAAAATAGACTAAATATTATGTTTAATATGTAATATTATATTATTGATACATAAAATAAAAAATGTTAGAATTTTTAGGTGTATGTCATAGTAAACAGGAGATATAAGGAGGTACCAAATGGGTTATTGGCAGAAAGAAGAAACAATGAGTTTAGATGAAAAAAAGGTACTACAAGGGGAAAGGCTTATTCAAACTGTAGAAAGTGTATATAAAAACGTACCTTTTTATAAGAAAAAAATGCAAGACATGGGTATCGAGCCTGGTGATATAAAAAGTATAGATGATCTTAGCAAACTTCCTTTTACAACCAAGCAAGATTTAAGGGATAATTATCCTTATGGTTTATTTGCAGTGCCCATGGAAGAAGTTGTTCGTATTCATGCCTCATCAGGTACCACAGGAAGACCAACAGTAGTAGGTTATACTAAAAATGATATAGACATGTGGGCAGATATGGTAGCAAGATGTTTTACTGCTTATGGTGTAACAAAAAAGGATATCGTGCAAGTGGCTTATGGCTATGGCCTCTTCACAGGTGGTCTAGGTGCTCATTATGGTGGCGAGCATTTAGGCGCAACAGTTGTTCCTATTTCAGGTGGTAATACAAAAAAACAAATTCAATTGATTGAGGAATTTGGAAGCACTGTTTTAGCTTGCACACCATCTTATGCTTTATACATAGGAGAAAGTATGCGTAATATGGGGATTGACCCTAGAAGTACCAATTTACGTGTAGGTATATTTGGGGCAGAGCCTTGGACAGAAGAGATGCGAGCAGAAATTGAAGATTTACTAGGTATACAAGCTATGAATATTTATGGACTGAGTGAAATCATGGGGCCTGGTGTAGCCTTTGACTGTGAGGAAAAGAACGGCCTTCATGTCAATGAAGATCATTTTGTACCAGAGATTATTCATCCAGACACTTTAGAAGTACAACCTTATGGCAAAGAAGGAGAATTAGTATTTACTTGTGTGACTAAAGAGGCATTACCACTTCTTCGTTATAGAACAAGAGATTTAACAAGTTTACAAGGTGGTACTTGTAGCTGTGGTAGAACTTTAGTACGTATGGGCAGAATCACAGGGCGTAGTGATGATATGCTAATTATTAGAGGCGTTAATGTATTCCCCTCTCAAATTGAAAGTGTTATTCTAAAAGTAGCAGAGGTAGCACCTCATTATGTTCTTATCGTAGAACGTATTAATAACCTGGATACTTTAGAGGTATGGGTAGAAGCTAAGGAAGGGTTATTTACAGATGCCATTAAATCTCTAGAAAAAGTAGAAAAGCATATCACAAGTGAATTATTTAGCTTATTAGGACTTCATGTAAAAGTCAAGCTAGTTGAACCAAAAACAATTGAACGTAGTGAGGGAAAAGCCAAACGTATTATTGATAAAAGAAAAAAATAGGGGTGATGGTTGTGATATGGCAGAAAGAGGAGTGCTTATCTAGAGACGAAATGAACCAGTTACAAAGTGAAAGATTAATTGCAACAGTTGAACGTGTCTATGAGAATGTGCCTTTTTATAAGAAGAAAATGGATGACATGGGACTAGAAGTAGGAGACATTAGAGGCATAGAAGATTTATCTAAATTACCTTTTACAACTAAGCAAGATTTAAGGGATCATTACCCTTATGGATTATTTGCAGTTCCTATGAAACGAGTAGTTAGAGTTCATGCTTCTTCAGGAACTACAGGTAGACCCACTGTAGTAGGCTATACCAAGAACGACCTAGACATATGGGCTAATTGTATTGCACGTTTTTATACAGCTATGGGGGTAACAGATGAAGACATTATTCAAAATGCCTTAGGTTATGGCTTCTTTACTGGTGGCCTAGGATTCCACTATGGTGCTGAAAAACTAGGGGCAACTATTGTCCCCATCTCTACAGGTAACTCTAAAAAGCAAATTCAAATCATGCAAGAATTTGAAAGTAACGTTTTGATTTGTACACCATCCTATGCCTTATACCTAGCTGAAACCATTAAGGGAATGGGACTTGATCCAAGAGAAATGGGGATTAAAGCAGCACCATTAGGAGCTGAGCCTTGGAGCTATGAAATGCGAAATCAAATTGAAGCTGAGTGGGGAATGAAGGCACATGATAGCTATGGTTTAAGTGAGGTCATTGGGCCAGGTGTAGCTTTTGAGTGTGGTATGCAACAACATTTACATATTAATGAGGATCACTTTGTACCTGAAATTGTAGACAGAAATACACTAGAGCCTCTTGAACCAGGGAAAAAAGGTGAATTAGTATTTACTTGTATTACTAAAGAAGCACTTCCACTTCTTCGCTATCGAACCAAGGATATTTCTAGTTTGGTGACTGAACCTTGTGCTTGTGGTAGGACAACCGTGCGTATGACTAAGTGTGATGGACGTACTGACGATATGCTAATTATTAGAGGCGTTAATGTATTCCCATCACAGATAGAAAGTGTTCTTCTTAAATTAGGTCAGACAGCACCACACTATCTTCTTATTGTAGATCGTACGAATAACTTAGATACCCTGGAAGTATGGGTTGAAGGTAAGGAAGATGTTACATTCGTTGATGGCATGCGTTATATGAAGGAAATCGAACGGAGAATTACAGAAGAGATTAAAAGTGTTTTAGGACTTCAAGTTAAGGTGAAATTAGTGGAACCTAAGACGATTGAACGTAGCGAAGGAAAAGCAAAGCGTATCATCGATAAGCGTCCTAAATAGGATTAAAGGAGGAATAAGTATGATTATTGAACAATTATCTGTATTTATCGAGAACAAATCAGGTAGACTTTATGAGGTTATGGCTATTCTAGGAGATAACGGTATTAATGTGTCAGCATTATCAATTGCAGATACATCTGATTATGGCATTGTAAGACTCATTGTAAGTGATCCTCACAGAGCTTTAATCTTATTAAAAGAGCAAGCTTTTTCTGTACAAATCACACCGGTTATATGTTGTAAGGTTCCTAATAAGCCAGGGGGATTAAAGAAAATGCTAGCTTACCTTTCTGAAGATAATATTAGCATTGAATATATGTATGCTTTCTCAATAGGAAGTGATGCTTCTATTATCTTAAGAACGGAAAGTTGTGAAAAAACAATAGAAAGTCTTTGCAGTCATCAAATGGAAATGATGAAAGCTTGCGATATTTATCAAATTTAGTAACAGAGCTTAATGTTTAGTTAAATATGCACTAAACATTAAGCTTGTTTTTTTGTCTATACTAAAAAATACAATAAAATGAATGTAAATAAGTATATAAAATAAGAAATTTTATATAAAAATATACAAAGTTAAAAACAATGATGTTATAATGATATAAAATTAATGTCGAAACAGGGGGACAGGCTATGGAAACAACATTTTGTAGAGAAGGTAAATCATTAAGCTATGCAGAATTAACACAAATGTTAGGAAACATGATAGAAAAAAATATTTTAGGTGAATTGGACCAAGAAGCCTTAGAAAAATTTTATTTAAGACTTTTTGAAACTACTTATGCTAAAATAAGAGACTATTTAGAATTAAAAAATTATAAGGTTGTAAATTATAGGCAGGGATTACTAACGGCATCACAAGTTAAACTTATAACAAAGCCAGAGGTATGGTATGAGGCTTTAGAAAGAAAGAATCTCATTGATCAAGGAAAAACAACAGACCATTTAAGGCGTTTTATCATTGATACTTACTATGAAGAAATGAGAGTTCTATTAAGTGTATTAGGTGAGAAATAAGGTTTATATTATTTGAGTAAATCAACTTATTATACAATATATGGAATTAATGTATGCTATTCTTTGTATAAAATATAGCAATTGATAATGAGTCTTTTATATAAAAACAACAAGAAAATCAACTTAAACAGTAAAATAATTTATTAAATATTTGTAAAAATGATGATACAATAAAACAAAAGATATAAAACTCACTAGAAAATTTTCCAGTGAGTTTTATATGCTTATTTGATAGTATTGATGTCATTATTAATTTCTTCAATAGTATTAATAATATTACCGGACAGAGCGTTAAGCAATTCTCGATTTTCACTAATCTTATCTAACTTCCAAACATCATCTTCTTTAGTTAAAGCAATTATAATCGCTTGGCGAAAGTTTTTTTCGCTCTTTGAAATGTCAGCCAAGATTGTCTCTTCAGCTTTTTGTATAATTTCCTCATCTTTGGCACCATCAAAAGTCATTTCTAAATCCGTTTTGAGATAGTCTAAAATAATGTTTTGAAAAGCACTACCTAAGTCATAACATTGTAAACTAACAGTTACACTAGCTTTATTTTTATCATTAGGATCAATTTCTACTTTTTTAATGGTGTAACTAAAGTCAGCTAGTTTATTGAAGAGTTCATTTGCTACTGCGGGAGAAATAGCTTCTATTTTATTTCTAAAGTTAGGTAAGTTATCTAGATTCTCACTATAGTAGGCTTTAGCACTAGCATAATTCTGCTGCTGAAGTGCATTAAGAAAATTAACAACTGTTTCTCCAGGATTCTCAGTCTCTTGTTTGGAACAACTTGTTAAACAAAATATGAGCAGAATAGAAATAAAAATAAGCAAGGATTTCTTTTTCATAATTACCTCCAATAGAATATGATTTATGTTTAATATTTACCAAATGTAATAAACTTATGAATGGAAAAGGAAAGAAGGAAAAATGAAGAGGATAAAAATAATTTTTGTCTTAAGTTATATAGTTAGTTTAAGTTTGATTTTATCAGGATGTCAGCAAGATGCCAGCATCAAGGTATTACAGCAATTTATAATTAAACAAGTGCAATGTGAAACTTATAAAGAAGCTCAAGGTGATGAAGCTATTTTAAAAAAAAGTTTCTCGGAATTTTTCACAGAAGAAAGTTACCAAAAGTATTTGGATGATGTAGTAGGATATATGTATCCACAACTCTATTATCAAACAAATGCAGATCAGGTAAAAATAAAAAGTGTTGTATGCAAAAGTGTTACGAAGCAAGGTAATGAATTAAAAACCTATACCTTTGATGTTAATTATCAAATTATTCCAGTAGAAAAAGAGGGGGAAAAGGTAGAAAAAATTGCCATGAGTGATCAAACACAAATAACAATAGATAAAAATAATAAAATCACAGAAGTGGTGCTACTTAATACCAGTGATATTATTGCAAAATTATTTTTAGATATTAAAGTGCAGTAGTAATAAAAGAAAACGAAGGGAGATTTAGCATGAAGGAAGGAATTAATGGAAGTTTAAAAGTGCGCAAACCATCTACTAAAATCATGGAGAAGGGAAGTAAAACACGTAAAAAATCTATTAAATCAAGGCTAATTATATCCTACGTTTTATTTGCAGCTATTCCACTACTCATTGTAAATATGGTGGCATCAGGAAGATTTACAACTACCTTAAGAAATACGAGTAAGCAGCTTACAACAGAAATGGTAAAGCAAGCAAGATCTAATCTTAATTATTTTACAAATGATATTCAAAAAAATGTCTCTAAATTTATCTTGAATAGTTTAAATGATACGAGTAATAATTTACTTAATAAATACATATCAGCAGAAGATAGTAATAAAAAAATGGCAGCGTTAAATGATATTAGGAAGCTTCTAGCTGGTATTACTGCTATTGAGAAGAATATAAGCGGTGCAATGATTGTACAAAAAGATGGAACAGTATTAGGAACTGTGGGGACCTTAAGTGAAGAAGAAAAGAAAGCCTTTGGAACGCTTGAAGTATCAAAAGATGGCCTATGGTATAGAGATGGAAAAGATAATATCTATTATTTGCAAGCAATTAAAAATAGCCTTACAGGTCAAGATAATGGTTATTTTGTAGCTGGGGTGAATATGGAAGGTTTAGAAGATGATTTAGTTAATATTGAGTTGTTCAACGGTGCGAATGTATATGCAGTAGATGAAAAAAATACTATTTTATGTGGCAAGTCTCCAGAGACTTTAAGTGATGCATTAAACACACTTCTAGCAACTAAGGAAGAAGTAAGGAGTGAAATTGTTAATAAAACCTTATATGCATATGCAACCTCTGATAATGGTTGGAAAATCATTGCTGAAATACCAGAAGCAGCACTTACTAGTTCAGTTAAGAGTGTTAACCTATTAGTATGGGGGTTGGTAAGTATTATAGCTATATTAGCTGTACTAGTAGGTTATTTGGTTTCTAAAGGCTTTACTTCATCTATTATTGAATTAATGAAGAAGATGAAAGCGGCAGAAGGTGGAGATTTAACGGTACAAGTAGAAGCAAAGGGTCAGGACGAGATGCACATGCTTTGTGTAAGCTTTAATAATATGATTGTTAATATTAAAAAGCTAATTGAAGAAACTAAGGATGTGATTCATACAACCTTGGAAAATGGAGAAGTATTAAGTAGCAATACAGAAAAATCTGTTGAGGCCTTTGAACAGCTTGCAACGTCTATTGGGGATATAACAGCAGGTTCAACGAGACAAACAGAGGATGCAGCTACTAGCTCTGTAGTTATGGAGGCTCTATCAAGCAGCATTCAGCAGGTAAGGTCTAATACACAAAATGTATTTGAAAATACTAAGGGTGCAAGACGTATGATTGAGGATGCTACAGATAGTATAGAACTCCTTAATAAAACTATGGTTTCTTCTATTAGTATGTCAGACGAGATTAAAGCAAGTATTCTGGAATTAAGTATGTTAACTAAGAGTATAGAACAAATTATGAGCTTAGTGGATGGTATTAGTGAACAAACTAATTTATTGGCACTTAATGCAAGTATTGAAGCAGCAAGGGCAGGGGAAGTAGGTAAAGGATTTGCTGTAGTTGCGCATGAGGTTAGAAATCTTGCAGAGCAATCTAAACAATCTACAGGGAATGTAAGAGTAACATTAAATACAATTCAGCAGCAGACAACTCAAGCAGTTCAACTGGTAACCAAGTCCAATGCTATTTTTAAAGAGCAAGAACATGCTGTACAAAAAGCCTATAATGCTTTTAATGAGATAATCGATAGACTTAAAAATATTGACACAGAATTAGGACTAGTAAATCATCAAGCCATAGATATGCAACAATTAAGAGATGATATGAGTAATAAAATTGAAAGAATCACCATGGTAACAGAAGAAAATGCCTCAGCTACTGAAGAAGTAAATGCCTTAAGTGAAGAACAAAAGAATGTTATGAAGAAGCTTTCAGCAATGGCATTGGAGCTTAATAAAGTGATGGATTGCTTAGATAAGAGCGTTAAACATTTTAAAGTATAAATTTTTCTAGTGGATAAGATAGGTCAAGTATAAATAATTAGAAAAAATAAGAAAAATATAAGAAAATCTATTCCCTTAACTAAAAAAATAGGTCATAATAGTAATATATGACTTTAAAAATAAGCTAAAAAAATAAAAAAAATAGCTAAAAGGTAAATGGGGGAGTGGACATGAAAAAACTAAAGCTAAGCAAGGAAGTTACAAAGAAACAGAAGAAAGTAAGAAATAAAAAGGAAACTAGCCCTAAAGTAAAGAAGATAAAAAATAAATCTAAAGAAATAAAAATTAAACCTAAAAAAGCAGGAACAATAAAGGATAAACTCATTTTATCCTATGTACTTTGTGTAGTTATTCCTTTGGTACTAGTGAATTTGTTTTCTTCTAGTCAATCTAAGTCAACAGTAAAAGAAACCAGCAGTCAGTTAGCATTAGAGATGGTTAAGCAGACAAGTGCCAATATAAGTTATTATACAGATGGTGTTGAAACAAGCATGACGAGAATTATTATTAATGATTTAAATGCTTCATCAACTAATTTAATTAATGAATATATAACTGCAATAAAGAATGAAGATAGTGATATAGGAAAGTTGAATAAGTTTAACATATCTAAGCAAATTAGAGAATTGCTTAATTATAGTGTTTCTTTAGATGAATCTATAGAAGGGTACGCTATTGTGATAGATGAAGAAAATCAAATAAGCTCTACTATAGGTATGAAGACAACCACTAATTTAGTAAGCTTTTTAGAAGAAGAAGTTGGTAATGGTACACTTTGGCGCCTTGTAAATACTGATGAAGGTAAAGAAATCTATGCAATCAGGAAGCTTGCCAATTTAAGACGAGGTAAAGCAGCAGGTATTTTAATAGCTAAAGTTGATTTAGAAGTACTGCAAGAAAAGGTAAATAGCATTAAGCTTTTTGATAATTCTAAGGTGAGTATTGTAGATATGAATGGAGAAATCGTCTGCTCTAATTCTGATATTCCTATGAGTGATGCGGTAAAAAGTAATATTAACTTTGAAGAATCTGAAAAGCCTATAACAGTTGGTAATAGCTTAGTGACTTATGCGAAAAGTAATAATGGTTGGCAAATTGTGGCTGAAATTCCAGAGAGCGCACTAACCACAGGTATTAGCCAGGTGGTTCGAGTTGTATGGCTAGTTATTGCGATAGCAGCTTTAGTAGCAGTTTTTGCAGGCGTTTTTATTTCTAGAGGTATTACTACTTCTTTAAAACAGCTTAAGGATTTAATGAAGAAAGCAGAAACAGGTGATTTAACTGTCGAAGCGAATATTAAAGGAAATAATGAATTTACTGAAGTAGGTCATAGCTTTAACCATATGATTGAGAATATTAAAGCTTTACTACAAGAAGCTAAAAATACTATTAATCATACTTTAGAAGCAGGCGATATTTTAAAGAAGAGCACTAGTAATTCGACGGAGACTTTTTCACAATTGGCATTGTCTATTGAAAATATCTCGGAAGGTTCTAATAGTCAAGCAGAGGATACACAAAATAGTGCTATTGTGATGGAGAAACTCTCTGAAAGCATTGGTCAGGTTATTGAAGATACATCTACTCTCTTTAAACATAATCAAGGAACAAGACAAATTATCGAAGAAGCTAACAAAAATATGCAACTTTTAGATGGAACTATGGCATCTACTCATACTATTTCTAATGAGATCAGTATGAGTATTAAGGAACTTAGTGCATTAACAAAGGCTATTGGTGAGGTAATGAGTTTACTAGATGGTATTAGCGAACAAACCAATTTATTAGCGCTTAATGCTAGTATTGAAGCGGCTAGGGCTGGAGACATAGGAAAAGGTTTTGCAGTAGTTGCAAATGAAGTAAGAAATTTAGCAACCCAATCAAAAGAATCCTCTAGTCATGTTAAAGAAAATTTAAGAGATATAGAGAAGAAGGTTCTACATACAGCGAATTTAGTATCTAAATCTAATGAAGTATTTAGTAAACAGGAAGTAGCTGTTAGCAAAACAAATGACTCCTTGAAGCAAATGATTAGTGGCCTACATGAAATGGGCGAAGAACTTGAAAATGTTAATAATCGCGTTAGCGAAATGACTATGTATAAAGATGAGATGGGTATCAGAATTGAAAGTATTACTACCGTTACCGAAGAAAATGCAGCAGCGGTAGAAGAAGTTAATGCATTAAGTGAAGAACAAAAAGCTGTTATGCAGCAGCTTGCACATTTAGCAAGTGAACTTATGACTAGTATTGAAACGCTAGATGCAAGTGTAGAGACTTTCATTATTAATTAAAACGTCTACTAAAATTAAAGAAGAGAAATTAAAAGAAGCTGTTACGTTTGTAACAGCTTCTTTTTGTGAGGGATTGATTGAATTGAAAGGAAATAATTAAGGATTAATTATTTACCGTAGTAAGCTTTTTTATAAAGTTCAGCAAGCTCAGTTACTTTTGGAAGTCTTGGGTTTGCTGTTGTACATTGGTCTTCGAATGCTTTGTAAGCTAATTCATCAACTTTAGCCATGTAAGTTTTTTCATCGATACCAAGTTCTTTAATAGTAAGAGGCATATTAAGCTCTTTCATTAAGTTTCGGATTGCATTAGCAAGAGATTTAACACCTTCTTCTGGCGTAGAAGCTGGAAGACCTAATGCTTTAGCAATTTCTTGGAATTTTTGTGGTGCAATATATTTTTCATATTTAGGGAAGATAACAAACTTACTTGGGTTTGTACATCCGTTGTACTCTACAATGTGTGGTAATAAAATGGCATTTGCACGACCGTGAACGATATGGAATTCACCACCAAGTTTATGAGCCATTGAGTGGTTAATACCTAAGAAGGCATTAGTGAAGGCCATACCAGCGATAGTTGATGCATTATGCATTTTTTCTCTAGCTACTGGGTCTTTAGCACCATTTTTGTATGAACGTGGAAGGTATTCAAATACAAGTTGAATCGCTTTAAGTGCAAGCGCATCAGTATAGTCAGATGCTAAGATAGAAACGTAAGCTTCAATAGCATGTGTTAATACGTCAAGACCAGTATCAGCTGTTGGAACTGGAGGTACACTCATAACAAAGTCAGGGTCAATGATTGCCACGTTTGGAGTTAATTCGTAGTCAGCAAGTGGATATTTCATATTGTTTGCTTTATCTGAGATAACAGCGAATGAAGTAACCTCTGAACCTGTACCTGAAGTTGTAGGAATAGATACCATTTGTGCTTTTTGACCAAGTTTAGGGAATTTATAAACACGTTTTCTAATATCTGCGAATTTTTGAGCCATAGCAATAAAGTCTGCTTCTGGTTGTTCATAGAATAACCACATACCTTTAGCAGCATCAAGTGCTGAACCACCACCAAGAGCAATGATTGTGTCTGGTTTAAATGAGTTCATCATTTCTGTACCACGACGTACTGTCGTTAAGTCTGGATCTGGCTCTACATCACTAAAGATTTCAATTGTTGGGTTATTAGGATTTTTATTTAATTGGTAAACGAGTTTATCAACGTAACCTAATTGAACCATCATTGGATCAGTTACGATTAATACTCTAGATACTTCTGGCATTTTAGCAAGGTATGCTATTGAACCAGCTTCAAAATAGATTTTTTCTGGAATTTTAAACCACTGCATATTCACTTTACGTTTTGCCACCCTTTTTGTATTGATTAAGTTTACTGCTGTTACGTTTTGAGTTGTAGAGTTACATCCGTAAGAACCACAACCAAGTGTTAATGATGGCATATTTGTGTTATAGATATCACCAATTGCACCGTGTGTAGATGGTGAGTTAACTACGATACGACCAGTTTTAAGACGACGGCTGAATTCTTTGATGACTTCATCATCAGTTGAGTGAACAGAAGATGTATGTCCAAGACCACCCATTTCAACCATGATTTCAGCTTTTGTAATACCATCGTTTACGTCTTTAGCTTTAATAACTGCAAGTACTGGAGAAAGTTTTTCTCTTGAAAGTGGATACTCAGGACCTGCGCCTTCAATTTCGCAGCAAAGGATTTTAGTTTCTTTTGGAATTGTGATACCAGCCATGGCAGCAATTTCATATGGGTATTTACCTACAATAGCTGCATTAACCATACCTTTTTCAAGGTTGATAACAACTGGTTCAAGTTTTTTAACTTCTTCTTTAGTAGCAAAGTAGCAGCCTTGTGCTTTCATAAGAGCTACTGCTTTGTCATAGATAGGTGCTTCGATGATAGCCGCTTGTTCAGAAGCACAAATCATACCATTATCGAAAGACTTACTTAAGATAATATCATTTACAGCTCTTTCAACTACAGCTGTTTTTTCAATGAAAGCAGGTACGTTACCAGGACCAACACCAAGTGCAGGTTTACCAGTTGAGTAAGCTGCACGAACCATTGCAGAACCACCTGTAGCAAGTACTAATGCAACTTTTGGATGATTCATCAGAGCATTAGTTGCTTCGATTGATGGATGTTCAATCCATTGTACACAGTTTTCTGGAGCACCAGCTTTAATCGCAGCATCTCTTACAATACGAGCAGCTTCAGCTGAACAGTTTTGAGCTGATGGATGGAAACCAAAGATGATTGGATTTCTTGTTTTAAGAGAGATGATGGCTTTGAACATTGTAGTTGAAGTTGGGTTTGTTACTGGAGTAACCCCTGCTACAACCCCTACTGGTTCAGCCACTAACATATAGGCTTCATCATCATTATCTTCGATGATACCAACTGTTTTATCATATTTAATGCTGTGATAAATATATTCTGTTGAGAAGATATTTTTAGTTACTTTATCTTCAAAGATACCACGGCCAGTTTCTTCAACTGCCATTTTTGCAAGATGCATTTGATTTGAAAGCCCAGCAAGAGCCATAGCTTTTATGATTTCATCGATTTGTTCTTGGTCAAGTTTAAGCATTTCATCTAAAGCAACAGATGCCTTTTGTGCTAATTCATCTACCATTTTTACTGCATCAATTACTGGTGCGTCAATTTTTGCTTTTTTGTTTTCAGACATTTAAGTAAGCCTCCTTGATGTAAACAATATAAGTTTATTATGTGATGTTTCTTTTGAAAATATGAAACGTGTAAGTGTATTGAAGTGTTATTTTTTTAACAATTGATTTGTTGAAAAAATGTAGTTGTTTTTCGAAGTGTTCTTCGTTTTGACTACAAATTGATGTTAACATAAGGAGAATAAGTTGTCAATAATTTAACATACTAAAAAATAAGTTTTTTATGTATACAAAGACAGAAAAAAATATACAAGTTAATGAAAGTAAGAGACTGAATTAAGAATAGAAAGGAAATCTACTAAACAATAATGTTAAAATAATAACGAAATAATTGGCGAAAAATCTTTTTATCAAACAATAAGTGGATAGTATAAAAATACAAATTATTGATAAATGATGACATAAAAAGGACCTAGGTTTCAGGGGGAGAAACCTAGGCTGAGGGGGGATTTAGCGATGTACCTCACACTTGGTACGATAGTATTATTGCCCGTGAATTTTATTTATATACATATTTTGAAAATAAAATATCATAATAAAAAAATAGTTAAAATTGGATTTAAAAATAAAATATGTAATTAATATATAGTCAACCTATAATATGGAACGAATGAAATGTCGATATAAAAGTTAGAAAATTTAAAAGATTCGAGGGTATTTGGGATGAAAAAAGAAAATAGATGGGGAATAAGTTGGATTATATATATTATAGGAATAATGATACTAGTGGCCTTGTCTAGCTATGCCATGTTAATCTGTGAAAATAATATAGGGGGTTGGATAGGGCTAGGTCTCATTATTATAGGCTCAATTATTATACGTAGCAAAGTAGCATGGAAAGGGATAAAGGGTTTTTTATTTTGGGTGTTAATCATTGTTCTTATAATTGTCGATTTCCAGTTAACAAAACAAGTAAGTTTATCAGGGGCACTTTTGAGAGAATTGGTAGCAGCAAAAAGTGCTGCTAATGCAAACTATATGAATGAAGCCGATTGGAGCGCACCAAGTGGTTATGTTGTAGAAAAAACGAATCTAGGAAGTTTGCCTATAGAAAAGCTTTCTAAAGAAGAGAGTAATAGTCAAAGAGTGATCTTGCAACTACACGGTGGTGCTTATGTTATGCCTTTAATTAATTCTTATCGAGATATAGCTATTAAATACTCACAAGCTAATGAAGATTGTGATGTAGTTACTATTGATTATAGAGTAGCACCTAAGGATATTTATCCAGCAGCACTCGAGGATGCAGTTGCAGCATATAAATGGTTAATGGAGCAAGGCTATAGTAATGAAAATATTATAATTACAGGTGATTCAGCAGGAGGTGGATTAGCATTAGCAACTACTCTTTATTTAAGAGACAATGAAGTACCTTTGCCTAAAGCAGTGATTGTGATGTCACCTTGGGCTAATCTAGAGAATACCTCACCTTCACGAACTGACAATTATGATAAAGATCCGTGTCTTGGACAAGGTTTACAAGGGATAGCCCTTCAAATTAGTAATCCTGATTATGTAGGGGAGCATGATATAAAGGATCCGTATATATCTCCTGTTTATGGTGATTATAAAGATTTTCCACCTTTACTTGTACAAGTAGGGACGCATGAAATACTTTATGATGATGCTATAGATGTAGCAAAAAAAGCAGAAGCAGCTGGAGTTAAGGTGCAAGAAACCACTTATAATGGAATGTTTCATGTTTTTCAAATGGCATGGCAAATAGTACCTGAAGGAAAGAAGGCATGGAATGAAGTACAAACATTTATAAAAGATGTTTATGCAGGACAATAAAATAGAAAAGAGTAAGAAAGATACTATAAATTGGATGAAAGGAAGAACATGAGATGGAGCAAATTAATGATGAAGTTAAGAAGGTAACATTATTATATAATGCAACGATGGATTATGCAGAAAGTAGAAAAAGTGTTAATAAAATAGTACTAGTTAATTTAGCCATATTAGAAGGATTAATTGCTTTTGGTGTGTTAGGAATCATAAAGGATATTAATCCTATATATACGACGTTAGTATGGGGATCAATTTTCTTAAGCATGAGTCTATCTATCTTCAAGTATAAGCAAAATCCGGAGAATCAATCTTTAAGGTGGATTAATTTCAGTAGTTTCTTTATTATGTATACGATCACCATGTTTACTTGTAACATGAAAATGCTTTATACATATATCATCCCTTTAATCGTTATTTATTATCTATACTATGATTATAAGCTGATTAAGATCATAGGAATCAGTACTATTTTATGTAATTTGATTTATGTGATAATTTCGGGAGTACTTCATCCTATTGTAGACCAAGCAAGTTTTAGAGATTTATTTATGCAGGTCATATCCATTAGTGCTGTTTGTATTACAGTTATGTTAGGTACCAAAATTGCTATACTTCTTAATGATAGTCAGACGTATCATATTCAAGAAGGTGCCGACAAACAGCAAGAATTATTAAAAGAAGTGTTAAAAACAGCGAGAGTATTAGATACAAATGCAAAGGATGTTTATGATATTGTTTCAGAACTAGAGTTATCTAGTGATATTATAAATAATGCAGTAAGTGATATTTCTAAAGGGGTTGTTAATACCGTAGGCAATATTCAAAGTCAAACAGAACTTACAAGTAAGATAGGGGATATGATTGAAGAAACCAAAACAGCCTCAGAATGTATGAGACAGATTTCAGAGGATACCATCGAGTCTATGAATAAAGGGGTAAACATAGTTGACGAGTTAGGTAGTCAAACAGACCTTTTAAATGAAAATAGTGATAATGTATATAAGTCAATGATTAATTTAAACGAAAAGGTAATAGAGATTCAACGTCTTACCAAAAATATAACGTCTATATCTGAACAAACTAATATTCTTTCTCTTAATGCAACTATTGAAAGTGCTCGTGTTGGAGAAGCTGGTAAAGGTTTTGCTGTAGTGGCTAATGAAGTAAGAAATCTAGCAACACAAAGTGGTGAATTAACAAGAAATATTACTCAGATTGTAAATGAGTTACAAGAGATGGCAAATGAGTCTGTGAAAATGATGATGAACTTTAGACAAACTAATGAAAAGCAGAATGAAAGTATTAAAGATACCGAAAAGATATTTAAAGAAACAATTGGAAATATGAGTCAGGTTAATGATAATATCAAGCTTGTATCTAATAAAGTAGAAGAGGTTTTTGAGTCTAACCAACAAATTGTTAATAGCATACATGAAATCTCGGCGGTTAGTGAAGAAACGATGGCAGGTGTAGAAGAAACAAATTTAACAACTGAGAAAAATAAAGCACGTACCAAGCAAACCAAAGCTATTGCTGAAGTACTATTAAGTACTTCTAATGAAATGAAAAAGTATCTATAAATGCAAAGCTCTAGTTTACTAATTCATTGTTAAAAAGTTTAGAAAGATCATAAGTGATGAATGCCTAGTAAAATCATAAATAACTATTGTAATCTTTGGTATTCTATTTTATAATAGATGCAAATCTTATAAAATAATAGCGATGATAAAAGAAAAGCTTAAGATGTATTTTTCAGAGAACTAGTGGTTGGTGAGAACTAGTAAATAGACTTTGGCGGTCCGCTTTTGGAGCTACTGGTGATGAATCAGAGGGAGCAGCCCTTTATAGCAGCGTTGGAGGTTAATAACTTCGGTTATTAATAAATGAAGGTGGCACCACGGGAGAGTCTCGTCCTTTTTATTCACAAAACGTTGAATAGAAGGACGTTTTTTATTGGGAAAAATTTCTATTTAGCGTATGGTTCTATAGTAGTCGGAGCCAGTTTTGTGAAGCGTAAGACTATATATTATACTTTCATGAGGTGAAGAAAATGTTAGATATCAAATTATTACGTGAAGACTTAGAAGGCGTTAAAGCAGCACTTGCTAAAAGAAGTGGTAACTACAATTTAGATGAATTTACAGAGTTAGATGTAAAAAGAAGAACCCTTCTTCAAGAAGTAGAAGCTCACAAAAGTAGACAAAATGCAGTATCTAAACAAATTCCAGCTATGAAAAAAGCAGGGGAGGATACAACTGCAATCTTTGCAGAAATGAAACAGCTTTCTGATGAAGTAAAAGTATTAGACGCAGAAGTAAAGGAAATTGATGAGAAAATCTCAAATATTGTTATGAGACTTCCAAACCTTCCTAATCCACTTGTGCCAGTTGGTAAAGATGATACAGAGAACTTTGAAATGCGTAAAATAGGAGAGCCAATAAACTTTGACTTTGAAATCAAAGCACACTGGGATCTTGGTGAAAACTTAGATATTCTTGACTTTGAAAAAGCAGCTAAAGTAACAGGTTCTCGTTTTGTATTTTATAAAGGGCTTGGTGCTAGACTTGAACGTGCGATTATGAACTTTATGCTTGATATGCATGTAGATAAGCATGGTTATACAGAAGTATTTCCACCACTTATGGTTAATCGTGCAAGTATGACAGGTACAGGTCAGCTTCCTAAGTTTGAAGAAGACGCTTTTAAAGTAGTAGATACAGATTACTTCCTTATTCCAACAGCTGAAGTACCAGTAACCAATATGTATAGAGATCAAATTTTAGATGGTAAAGACTTAGTGATTAAACACTGTGCGTACACACCTTGCTTTAGAGCAGAAGCTGGTTCAGCAGGTCGTGATACAAGAGGAATCATTCGTCAACACCAATTCAATAAAGTAGAAATGGTTAAATTCACAAAGCCAGAAGATTCTTATGATGAACTTGAAAAACTAACAAATGATGCTGAAGATATCTTAAAAACACTTGGTCTTCCATATAGAGTAGTTAGACTTTGTACAGGAGATTTAGGTTTTAGTTCAGCTATGACGTATGATATTGAAGTTTGGATGCCAAGCTATGGTCGTTATGTAGAGATTTCAAGCTGTTCTGACTTTGAAGATTTCCAAGCAAGAAGAGCTAATATCAAATTCAAAGATAACAAAGAAGATAAAGCAAGATTTGTTCATACTTTAAATGGTAGTGGTCTTGCAGTTGGACGTACTACAGCAGCAATCTTAGAGAACTTCCAACAAGCAGATGGTTCTGTTATTATTCCGGAAGCACTTCGTCCATATATGGGTGGGATAGAAAAGATTGAAGCCCCTCAAAAATAAAGTTAGGTAGTTAATGAAGGTTATAGTTCGAAAAATATTATAAAATTTTACAAAAAGAAGTGTCATACAACTTGTGGATGTGAGTTGTATGACACTTCTTTTTGTGCCGCTAGGCATTGATCTATAAATTTCTTGCTAACAAGCCAATGATTAGGTTATGACACTTCAGCGTAGCGCCACTACTGTCACATAACCGCAGGATAGGTTTTAAATGTGCACAGTAGTGGCAGCGTAGCGAATTGCGCAGAGCCTAGTGAAGTATGTAAGCTATATGACGCACCACGGCGAAACACCGTAGCATAAAGGCCAAGAAATTTATAGTACACAATTTGGATAGTAAAACTATAACATGAAAAGTGATGGAATTCAATAATAATTGTAAAAAGTGTATAATTATTTAACGTGTAATGTAAGAAAAATGATATAGTGTTAGAAATGAGCTATTACACTTAAACCAGCTTCAATAATAGTTTTGTAGCGTTCAGGATTGACACTTTTAAGCCAAGAGGTTTTACCTTGAATTTCTTGTGATAACGAAGTAGGAATAGGCTGACCTATTTGGTTAAGGAGTTTGGCGTGATGAATGGCAGCACGAAGATTTTTGACCCACTTTTTAGGAACGCCTATTTCTTCATTATTAATAACGATGCCTGTTAAACATTGCCTGTTATGAGGACGAAGTATTTTCGTTTTTGAAGCTTTAATATGAAACCCTTCATCTTCTACAATGAGACTTACTAATCCTAGAAACTGCCCTAACTTAAGATTTTCCTCAGCTTCGTTATAGCTAAAGCTCATATCATCAGCATATCTAGAATAGGTCAGCTGATAGGTAGCTGATAGGCCCTTTAAACGATGGTCTAGATTTTTACAAATAATATTGGTAATCATAGGGCTTGCAGGAGAGCCTTGAGGAAGTATGCGAGGTGAAGTTTTTACATATTTAGTAGTTCCACTTACTTCAATAGTCATGCGCTCACAATAGGTGCAAAGCATAGCTAGTAAAGAAGCGATATAACCTGAGTAGCCAAAGCTTTTATACATACCTCTTACTCGCTCAAAGGTAAGGGTAGGAAAGAAGTTTTCTAGGTCCATGGTAATCAATAATGTAGGCGCTTTTATGTGGGCCTCGGCACTAGAAACAACAGAGCGATTTTTAATAAACCCATGAGCTTCTTCAGCAATAGGTAATTTTTCTAGTATTTCTACTAGAATTTTTCTTTGAACCTGTTTTAAAAGGGGCTTAGGGGCAGCTATTTGGCGAAATCCGCCTTTTTTCTTAGGTATTTCATAGCGATAGTAATGGTCAGAGGTGACCACATCACGATGATAAGTAAGGAATCTTAGCTCTGTATAGGTAAGTCCCAGAAAACTAGCTAGCTGATGATCTGTTTCGATAAGGGGGAGACCTAAACTTTCTAATTTGCTAGTATGGGTCAATTTGTCTTGCAGACCACTAGAGTAACCTTTACCGATAAAAACAATGTTTTCAGTTTTTGCTTTTTGCCAAGCGGCTGATTTTTCAGCTTGGGCTACTTCGCGTTCTTTTTTACGCTCAGCTCGTCTAGCTATTGACTCTGCCATAATAGTTTTGGCAATGTCTTGGCGGATTTTTTCATAATCCCAGGTGGCAGTATATTTCTTTTTTAATTCCTGAAGCTTAAGATTAATGGCCTCTTTTTCTCCATAAAGATTGGCCAGGTCATTACTAAGCTTGTCGTATTCTTTTAATAGTGCTTTTCGCTTTTCATAATCTTCTTTAGTTTCAGCTTTTTGCTTTTCATATGGTGTAGGTAAATTTTTAGGCCAAAAGCCGTATTCCTGCATTTTTAATAAAGTAAATTCCTTTTTACCTTTTTGACTTACTTCACTTCGATAACTTTGTCTTTGATTTTGTGAATGTGTTTGATCTATCATAATAACGTCTCCATAATATCATTTATTTTATAAACCTTATGATATTCTAAATCTAGCTTTAAAAATTTTGAGGACATCATATATAAAGCAAGAATATGAGCACAAGGCGCAGAGATATTTCTAGGACCTTTTTGGAAAGCTCTACAGTTGCAGTTTACCATGCAAATCTCACCATCATTATTAATAGAAAGAGTTGTATCCGTTAAATCAAATTCTCTTTCATAGTCAGGGGTATTTCTAAAATTCCAGCGGTGATATTTTTCATTAGGCATTTGAAGATGATGGGTAAAAGTAAAGATTTGTTCTGGATTAAGCTGAGCCGTAAAATAATCCATTCCTTCATTTAAATGATTTTGTACCTTTGTTTCAATAGGTGTTGTCTCATATAAGGCTAGAGGAATAGGTGTATTACAAAGCTGTCTAAAACGAATAAGACCATGGACTAAGTCAAAGTAGCCCTCACCACGTTTTAAGAGGCTACCAATGCCAGCTTTGCAAAGCGATTTAGAGTCTTCCGGAATCAAGTGATAGATTTGATCAAAGCTTAAGGCACGCTTTTCTTTTAAAAGCTTGTAGATTTTTGGATAATTACCTTCACCAATAAAACCTGCCATAACATTAAAGGCTGTCCCTTTGACCCAATCATTACTAGACCAAGAGGATAAACCGATTGTAAGTTTCATAGTACCTAAGTCAGCTGTAATAAACTGAGGCATACCAAAGCCCAGAAGTTTCACTTTAAAGCTTTTGGCTAAAGGAATTAATTTTTCGGCCACCAGAAAACGGCGTCTGCCCCAAATCTTTTCCTCGCGTTTTTTGCTTCCAGTATAATAGGTTTGTAAAGTAAGAACTGTTTTAAAAGGTTCAAAGACAATTTCAATAGGCTTATTAGGTGTTAGCACCCATTTCATATAACGAGGACTTTTATGAGCTTTATGTCTTTTCAAAAAGCTACAAATGTCATAAAAATCAATAGGTGATAAGTCTAGTTCTAAACCATCTAAGCTAGCAGCTGCAGAGACCTGATTAAAGCCTTTAATCCAAGTTTCAGGTAAGTCAATTTTCTTTTCTAAATGTTCAGGTAGGACACCGCTAGCTACAGTAAAGCCACCAGGATTAACAGAAAGAACTACATCATTATAGGTTCGAAAGCGTTCCATTTCCTGAGCAAGTTTGTAAGAAAAGTCAATATTGGTAGTGCCCAGCTTAGGAGGTGCTAAGAGTTCAAATTCCTCTTTGTCTATGGATAAGATACCATAAATAGATTCATCTAAAGAAAAAGCCTCGAAAGATACTTGATCTTCATGAACTGTAATAACAGGATCTAAAACAAACCAGAGGTCTAAATCCTTGTTTTTGATATATTGCCAAAAGCTACGTTCTAGCTTATAGTAGTCTTTCCAAGTATCAGAAGCATCAATTTCTTTCTTTAAAGCAGCTTTTACCTCTAGTAATTTAGCAATTTCATCATCTTTTGAACCAAGTGCTTCTATGGTTTCATCAATATCTTGAGAAAGAGAAGCTCTTAACTGAGGGGCATATTGGTCATGTAATACAACACGGCGTTCAATTTCTCTATCTAGCCAGTCAAAAAATTCTACACGCTCTTTTTTAGCGGGCCTTGCATCTGAAATAACAATTTGTCTAAGCATAAGCATAGCATCACGAAAAATGAGAGGGTGCTTTAAACGTCCTAAAAAGGAAACTTGCTCACTTCTTGAAAGATCAGGACTAAGGCCTAGAGTTGTTTGATTATTTTCTTGGGTGCAAAGAGAAGGACTTGCATAATCATAATTAACTTTCATAAGCTGAGAACTCCTTTCTGATTTGGGCGAGACTCATTAATGCACGCTCACTGTCTCGTTTAATATTTGAACCACCAATGGCTAAAAGTTCGGCTTCAACGACTTCCTTAAAACTAGGATTTTGTAAAACAAATGAAGGAAGCAGCTTGTAGATGATATCTTTACTTTTTGAAATCTTATTAGGTAGTAGCAAAAGGGTTTTTACATAATACATGAAGGTCTCAGCATTTTCTGTACTTAAGTCCTCTAGAATAGCATCTATTTTATGACTGATATAAGCTTTGACTTCACTACTAGGATGTTCTAAAAGCTGAAGGATAAAAGTCTTAGGAATAAAATCACCATACAGCTTATCTAAATTTAAAAGTCCATAGTTATAGACCTTAGGCAGAGGCGAATCAATGATAAGCTGATGTGCTAATACAGAAGCTTCTTGAGGCAAGGCTTCAAATACACTAGTAGCTAAATCATTAAGTACGACCACGTCAGACTCCAGCATAAGAAGTAAAAGCGTAGGTCTCTGCGGTAAGGTGCTTTGTAATTTTTCTAATAAAGTAAGTAAGGTTTTTATCATAGGGGGATTACCTTCTTCTAAAATGAGCTTGAATGCTGCATCAGAAGGTAAGGTTTGCTCCTTAATAGCGGTTAATAAAGCTAATAGATGCTTTTGACGCTGAGCTACAGGCAAGGCAGTTTCTAGATTTCCGTCACCTTTAAGAAGTACTTCTAAGGTATCTTCATTAAAGGAGAAAAGGAGGCATTCAAAATAATTTAAGAAGCTAGAAGAAAGCTTTGGTACCTGACTAAGTACATTTCTTATATGCATCATAACATAGCTGGCTTTTTCGAAAGATAAGCTTTCTAGCTTGTGAGCTGATAGCATAAGGAGTTCTTCAAGTTCGCTTGTAAGCTTTGGGGTTTCGTCTTTAAAAGTAATGAGTTTTTCGGTTAAAGCGACGATGAAATCTGCATACTGATTCATATCTAATGCCATTAGCTCACCTTGAAGGGTCTCTAACCAGCCATCAGCGTGTTCTAATAAAATACATTCTGTTAGCAAAAGAGGAGAGAAAGAGCCGTTAATTTGTGATATATATTGAAGTGCAAGCGCTTTGATTTTTTCGTTAGATGTATCCATTAAAGCTAGCAGCAACTTTGGTTCACAAGTGGTACAAGCATTAAGTCTTTCATTTAAATACTGCATAAATAATTCTGCCAAAGGTAAAAAAGCTGACTGGCTAAGAAGAATAAGCTGCTGATGAGAAAGAGTGGTTACTAGCTCAGTTGTAGTAGGAGATTCTTTTATGATGTAGTAACAGGCTTTCTGAATAGAAGGAATTTGTGCATGACTAGCAATGTAAAGGACATCTTCTAAGTGTTGATCCCATAGCTCCTTCATCATTTCATAACGTCCATTTAGTTTTATCAGCTGATCTTCACTAAACCAACTATATCTATTGCGCCAATTGGTAGGTGGCTTTTCAGTGAAGTCATGATAAAGGTAACGGCGAATAAAATAGTTAAACTGAAAATTACCAGGGAATCTACAAAGATAATCATCACAGGTATAGCTAGGCAGTAAGGATTTCATAGCAGCTATAAATAAGTCAGGTTGGTTTTTAGCATAATCATCTATGGTGCGCCTTACACTTCCAATAAGATAGTTATAAGCTTTTGTTTTACCTGAGCCTTTAAAGTAATATCTAAGTCTAGGTGAATCTAGGTAATAGGCTAATTTCCCAACTACATCAGCTAAGTCATAGGAAATGGCTTCTTGAAGTGTATTTTTAAAAGCTAAAATATTAAGATCATAGCCATCGGTATAAGGGCCTACTTTATAAAAGGCGGGATAAGTCCTTTTAATAGAGGTACGAAGCTCCCGGTCATATGTCCAGTAATCTTTCTTAAAAACACCTTGATTAGCAAATGTATGATATTGAGCACCAGAGAAATGTTTACCTTCAGCAACTGGTTTGCCTTGAATATTGATTAAATGCAAATCTGCATCAGGCAGCATCTTATAAATAGTTTGGAGGCGTGCTTGTTTTGACTTAGGATCTAATGTGTGAACATAAATATTAGCACAACGCAAAACACCTTGACTGTAGCTTATACTTTCAAAGTTAATAGGATTTTTAAGAAGTTCCTTGGTTTCTTCTATTAAGATAGGATTTTTACGTTTTGCAAGTTCTAGGCAAAGTCCTGAAATAAGCTCGGAGCTCCCAATTTTAAATAGCAATTGTAAAAGCTCAGCAGGTGGATTTTGATCAAGCAACGCATTTAAATATTTTTTTCTCATATACAAAAGCGGATGGGAAAGGATTTTGGACATCTCAGAATAATATTTAAAGGTATCACCTGAAAGTTTTAGAAAATCATTAGGGTGCTTAGCTAAGGTGAAATTAGAAAATACTAACCCTTGTTTTTCTAACTGCACCACATAGTATTCATAAGGTGGTGGATTAAAGTAAGTGAAAGTTGTAGGAGCCTCTAGTGGCTTAAAACTTTCTACAAGGCTATTAGCATCTGTATGGTAACGCCAGTCATAAGATACACCTTTTTTATAATACATTTTTTTCTGCTCATCCTCAGTAAGTATTTTTAAAGCCTCAAAGCTAGGTAAGTGACCTTTATGGCCTTTAAAAATAGCATAGTGAGTATAAGTCACTTGTTCATCTAGAAAAGAGGATTGAGTCGGGATAATAGCCTTAGGTGGATCAGGGTTCTGAGTGGCAGAGGAGCTAAATAAAGATTTGAATAAAGAACCGAGGAATCCTGTTTTGTCGGAGGAGATGGTAGAAGTAGCCGCAGGTGAGCTAGTAGTTTCATACTGATGTTCCCCATAGAGCACTAAGAAGCTAGGATTATGATTATTATCCCAACCCCATAGAATCAGGTTTCTAATGGGAAGATAAGGTTTATTCCATTGTTTACGATTTGGATTTGACATAATAATAACCTACCTTGTATGAGTAATTTGTAAAAGATTATTTAGAATATTTTAACATATGTATAGAGGATATACAATTTTTAAAACTAGAATAATAGTGGTACTAACATTGAAAAGATAAAACCAATCATGGTAAAATGAAAGTAATATGAGATAGGAAAAGAGAGGAAAACCTATGAAATGTAAAAATTGTGGGCAAGAGCTAGGGGAACGAGTAAAGGTTTGTCCTATATGCCAAGCAGAACAAGGAATAAATGAAGTAAGCAATAGGTCACAAGAACAAATGCAAGAGGACTTAATGAATGAGCAAGAAGGAATTAATAAAATATTCCAGCAAGATTATTTAAACAAAGTAAGCCTTCAAAATGAAATGAGTGGTCATGAAAAGGAAGTTTTAGAGGAAGAAGTTTATGAACATCAAAAGTCTAGATTAATCGCTGGGTTACTTCAACTTTTTTTAGGTGGATTTGGAGTGGGAAGATTTTATTTGGGTTACACAGGGGTAGCAGTAGGCCAGTTATGTACCCTACCTTTGTTTGGAATCGGATATATTTGGGGATTTATTGATGGTATTTTAATTTTATGTGGGCAACTAGATTTAGATGCAGATGGGGTGCCACTAAAAGGTTAGAGATTAAACAAATAGTAAATTGAGATATGAATCTTTACGAAATCTTAACACAAATTAGCACATAAAAGTGCTATGCTAATAGTTAATAGCAAAGGCGCTATAGATGAAAATCTATAGCGCCTTTTTTATTTTTTAAGCAGCTGAAAATAGACTAGAAAGTAACAAGCTTTGACTTACTAGAAGACCGCGAAGTAGTGACGGTGATGATTAATAAGAAAATAGATTCGATATAAGGGGGAAATGAGTATGTATTCATCAGTAAGTGTCATTTGGGTATTAGTAGCAGCAGCGTTAGTATTTTTTATGCAAGCAGGATTCGCTATGGTTGAAACAGGTTTTACTAGAGCCAAAAATGCAGGAAATATTATTATGAAGAACTTAATGGACTTTGCCATTGGTACACCTATTTATTGGCTATTTGGTTTTGGATTAATGTTTGCCGGAAGTAGTGCCCTTGTGGGGGGAATTGACCTATTTAGTATGGGGGATTATGCTTCGGTTCTACCAGAAGGTATCCCTAAGTATGTATTTTTTATTTTCCAAACCGTTTTTTGTGCCACAGCAGCAACGATTGTATCTGGTGCCATGGCAGAGAGAACGAAATTTATTTCATACTGTATTTACAGTGCAGTCATTAGTGCAGTTATTTATCCTATATCTGGTCATTGGATTTGGGGTGGAGGTTGGCTTTCACAATTAGGTTTCCATGATTTTGCTGGGTCTACAGCAGTTCATATGGTGGGAGGTGTTGCAGCACTTGTTGGTGCTAAGATATTAGGACCACGAATTGGTAAGTACGCTAAAGATGGTACAGCTAAGGCAATACCAGGGCATAGTATTACCCTTGGGGCATTAGGAGTTTTCATTCTTTGGTTCTGCTGGTTTGGATTTAATGGTGGGTCTACGGTGAGTGCAGAAGGTGATGAAGCACTTATGGCTATGGGATCTATTTTTACAACTACTAACTTAGCAGCAGCAGTAGCAACAGTAACAACTATGATTATTACTTGGATTCGTTATAAAAAACCGGATGTATCCATGACATTAAATGGTTCTTTAGCAGGACTTGTAGCTATTACAGCAGGATGTGATGTGGTAGATCCTATGGGGGCATTCTTTATTGGTATTATTGCAGGCTTTGTCGTAATTTTTGGTATTGAGTTTATTGATAAGGTATTAAAGATTGATGATCCTGTTGGTGCCATTGGGGTTCATGGCTGTTGTGGAGCAGTAGGAACTATTTTGACAGGGCTTTTCTCTACTTCAGAAGGACTTTTTTACGGACATGGCATTAAATTTTTAGGTATTCAAATATTAGGAGTTGTATCAGTCTTTTTCTGGGTAGCAATTACCATGACAATTGTGTTTTTGGTTTTAAAACACACAGTTGGTTTAAGAGTAACACCAGCAGAAGAAATAAGTGGTCTAGATTTACCAGAACATGGTCTAGTTAGTGCTTATGCAGATTTTTATACTATGAATGGGGGGGCTATGGGAGAAGTTGCTACAACAAAGGATAAAGCGAAAGTTAGTCCAGAGGTGGCTGTTCCTGTAGAGCGTGCATTAAAACCTACAGAAGTAGGTTCTGATGTAAAAATGACTCAAATTAGAATAATAACTAAAGAAAGTCAATTTGAAGCTTTAAAAGCAGCCATGAATACTATTGGTATAACAGGAATGACAGTTAATCATGTATTAGGATGTGGTATGCAAAAAGGTGCTACTGAATATTATCGTGGTGTACCTTTGGAACTTAACTTACTTCCTAAAATCCAAGTAGACATTGTAGTATGTAAAATTCCAGTAAGTACAGTGGTTGAAGAAGCTAAACGGGTACTATACACAGGACATATTGGAGATGGTAAGATTTTTGTTTATGATGTAGAAAATGTTATCAAGGTTCGTACAGGTGAAGAAGGATATGAGGCCCTCCAAGATGTACAATAAATAGACAATAAAGTAAAAAGCTGTAGGCACTAACAATGTCTACAGTTTTTTTATTCTAT
This sequence comes from Cellulosilyticum sp. WCF-2, assembly GCF_003990395.1. Classification (NCBI taxonomy): domain Bacteria; kingdom Bacillati; phylum Bacillota; class Clostridia; order Lachnospirales; family Cellulosilyticaceae; genus Cellulosilyticum; species Cellulosilyticum sp. WCF-2. The sequence continues at coordinate 1,655,999 of NZ_CP034675.1, forward strand.
TTAGCTAGAGATGATTATACGATTAAGAGGACAGTGCCAATCACTTTTCTTTTATACGATAACATATTAATTTTTATATTAATGAATAGCACATGTCGTTATGAGGTAAGACTGAATAGTTATCATGGTTTCTAACTAGTTGCTATTAAGATACTGGCAAACCATAGGAATCATAGCGCTTAATAATATCATTAACCTTTGAAACAATACATAGGGCGTTTTCATAAGATAAAGGTTCGTTAGCACCAAAATAACCATTTTCATTAATACTCATAATACCTATATCTACACAAAATTGAATAGCTTTTGCATAGGAATCAGTGGTTTGGTCTAGATCAACAATAGTTTTTGAAGGTAAGATATTAGCTAAATCTAATTGGCTTAAAAATTGATAAAGGACTTTGGCGGCTTCACCCCTGGTAGTTTTAAGGTTTTCTTTGTAAATAGAAGAACCATTAAACTGAATTATATTTTCTAAAAGTGAATTGTAGCTTGTAGGGGTAGCACTCTTGAGTAAAGTCACAAATTCACGTTTTGTAATAGGAGAGAGGTAGTTATGAGTGGTATTAGTAATCCAACCTTCTTGTAATGCCTGAGTTACATAGGGCTTTGCCCAGTTAGAATACGTATGGTTAGTAAGATAGTCGAAGCCCTTTACATGAGTAGATAAAGTAAAGTTACTAGCACCATACTCAAAGAGTTTATTCATATCTTCAAACTGATTAGGCGCATCGGTTCTCATAACCACACCAATGAGTTCAATATTATCATAAACGGCCTTTGCCACTAAAGTACGTCCTGCAGGTGTATGATAGCCAGTCTTTGAAGCCACTACATGAGGATTATAATAAGGGCTATTTTTATCTAATAAAGCAGAGGTATGTGTAAGGGGAATAACCACATCACTATTAGCTACTTTAAAATTATAGCTGCTTGTTCCAGCAATTTTAGTTAAAATAGGGTCATCAAAAGCTGCCTTAGCAATTTGGGATAAATCATAAGGTGTCGTATAGTGATCAGGATCGTGATAGCCATGAGGGTTAATAAAATGGGAGAATAGAGCATTACTGTCAATAGCTAACCCATTCATTCGCTTAGCAAAAGCAGAGATATTCCCCTTATCTGCTAAAGCAAGGTCATAACAAACATAATTATCTGAAGCCATAAGTACAGCATACAAACCATCTAAAACAGTATATTGATCACCTACCTTTAAACCAATTTGACTACTATCAGCAGGAACCTCATCTGCAGCAGTTTGTGTTTTAGTAATAATCATATCTGTAGGTAAATCCTGAAGTACTGCAAGAGCAGTGAGAATTTTAGTGGTACTAGCAGGATAAAAGGTTTGATACATATTTTTAGAATAAATAATAGTATTGGTTTTAGGTTCTATAAGAATTGCACCATCGGCACTAATATCAGGTAGAGCTGATGCAAATAATGAATTCGAAAAAATAATAAAGCAAAGTAAAAAAGATAAATATTTTTTTTGCATTTAGGGCCCCTTTCAAAAAAATAACCATAAATCTTCTAACATTATATACTAATAGAATGTAAACATCAAACTTTATAAAAGAAAACTAAAAAATGATATTATTTTTAATAATTTTTTTTGTAAAAATGTATAAGAACCTCAAAATGGACCATACTTTAGAAGAATATAAAATGTAAAATTTGAGAGGAGATATATTTATTATGATGTATCAATCATTAGAGAATTTTTCACTAAGGAAAATTAACTATGTTAAAACTAGAACCACTATATTAAAAACAGCAGCTAACCTTTTGAAACAAAAGGAGTTTACTGAGATTACAGTTGATGAGATTTGTCAAAAGGCACAGATTTCAAGAGGTACATTCTTTAATTACTTTTCAACGAAAGAGCATATTTTTCACTACTTCATTAGAATTTTTACAGTTAAAATTGCACTTCGTATGAAGCAGTGGAAAGAGGATATGGCTTTTGAAGACAAGCTAAAAGAAGTTTACCAGTGGTTTTTAGAAGAAAAGCAATATACTAAGTTCACTAGCAGCTATATTAACTTCTTATTAACCGTAGGTGAAGAAGCTAATGAAATGAAACTTATTGATGCTGAGTTTGTTTATTTTTTTAATGGCATCAAGGAAGAAGAGTACCCTTATTATAATGAATTAACCTTAGGCAAGCTTTTTGAAGAAATGTGTGAAAAAGCTAAGGCTGGAGGTGAAATTACCTTACCTGGTACTAAGAAAGAGCTAAGTGCATTAGTGATAGGTGTTATTACAGGCACTTATTTAAGTGATCACGTTGCACCTGATAAAGAGCATTTATCTATCATGAATCGTATTTGGAAACTTTAAAAAAGCGCTGCAATGGCAGCGCTTTAATTATTTTAGTTCATTCTTTAGAAACAATTTAGTTTTTCATTAGAAAATAATACCTAATATAAGCGTAATGATATACGAGCTACTAAGTAGTAAGAAGTTCTTTATAGCGAAGACAAAAGTATCTCCTTTAGTTTGCAATTCTTTAAACAGGGCAATATTTTTACGAATTGGAACAAGTGTAATTAAAGTAAATAAGCAAAACCAAGGAAGGTAACCTAATACAGCACTAATGATAATCGCAACATAACTTAAATAATAAAGGGCTTCCCATAAAATAAGTCCAGCTTTTTTCCCTATATAAATAGGTAAAGTGTAACGCTTATTAATAAGGTCTTCTGCCATATCACAAAGATTATTAGCAAGCATAATATTTGCGATACAGTTAATAAAGGGAAGGCAAACTAAAAAGATGCCTATAAGTGCTTTAATATTTAGTACTAAAAGAAGTTGCCATTCATCAAAACTAAAGTTTACAATACCTTGATTAAAGACCTGAATATAAATAGCAATAAAGGGGAGAATTAATCCCATAGTAAATCCAGAAAAAATTTCGCCGAAGGGAGTTCTAGAAATCGGCAAAGGTCCGAAGGTATATAAAATCCCAATAGCAAAACAAAGGATACCAAGACCTAGTACGATGATATTTGTACGGAAAACTAAATAAAATCCTAAGCCTGTAGATACCATTAACATTACATAAATAAGAAAGCGTACTAGTTTGGGGCTAAGTCCATATGCCCCCATGGCATTATGTATCTCATAACCATACCCATCTTTCTGAAGCGCTTTAGTATAATCAATATAGTTATTAATAGCAGTAGTAGTCATATCAAAGATTAACATGCTCAAAAACATGATAATGGTATTAGTAAAATTAAACTCACCAAAGGCATAAAAGGCATAAAGCGTGCCAAATAAAAAAGGAATAACACTGGCTACCTTGGTAGGTAATTCAACTAATTTAAGAAAAGCTGAAATTGTCATAAAAACCTCCTAATGTTAGATGAATAGCAACTAATAGTATATAGGATGCATATTATTTTAACAAGATAGGGTATTAAGGGACTTATAATGAAAAGAATAATTAAAAGTTGACATAAAATACATGAGTGTTTTAAAATTGGTTATACCAATTTAAGTTTGGTCATACCAATTACAAAGGAGTTGTAGATGGAGGCAAAAGTAAGTCCAAGAGAAGTGGCAGTGAATTATATTCTAGAAAAGATTAAGCAAAAGGAGTTTAGCGAGGGAGACAAGCTTACTAATGAAAGAGCACTTGCTGAAGAATTAGGAATAAGTAGAGTCTCACTACGTGAAGCTATTTGTATATTAGGGACAATGGGAATACTAGAGACAAGACAGGGAGGAGGGACTTATGTTTGTGGCTATAAACCACATATGATAGGTAATATCATACAAACATATGGCCTTTTTGACCGCTCTCTTATTGAAGAGGTGTTTGAAGCAAGAAGCCTTATTGAAGCAGATGCAGCAAAATTAGCAGCACTTAATAGGACAGAGGAAGACCTGCTTCATTTAGAAAAATCACTGATTAATCACGAGATGACCCTTGCTTTATTTGAACAAAAGAAGGTGGATGAAAAAGAAATGATGAGGTGTGATGGGGAAGTACATTTGGGCATTGCAGCTGCTTCACATAATAATTTTATAGTACAGATGATTGAAACGCTACGTTATGTCACAGCAAAGCAAGATTATTTTAGTAAAGAAAATACAATTAATCATAATCACTTTAAAGAATCAGCCATTATGCATAGAAAAATATTTAATGCAATAGAAAACAAGGAAGTTGATAAAGCACATCAACTGATGCAAGAACACATTTCACAAGTACGTTCTGCAATTAAAAATAGTTAGCATAAGATTATAAGGAGAAAAAGAAATGAATCAAGATAAAAGAGCATTTAACTGGGCTATTTTAGGAACAGGTGTTGTGGCTAATGAAATGGCAGAGGCCTTAACGAATGCAGGAAAGAAAATTTATGCAGTAGGAAATCGTACACATTCAAAGGCAATTGAATTTGCAAATAAGTATCATATAAATAAGGTATATGATGACTTCCACGAGATGTTTACAGATCCTAAAGTAGATATTATTTATATTACGACTCCACATAATACACATATTGATTTCCTTATGGTAGCGTTGGCACATGGAAAGCATGTACTTTGTGAAAAATCTATTACTTTAAATAGTGAAGAGCTAGAACGTGCAAAGGCTTTGGCTGAGGAAAAGAGGGTTGTTTTAGCTGAGGCAATGACCATCTACCACATGCCACTTTATAAAAAGCTTAGAGCAATGGTTGCATCAGGTGTGCTTGGTGAAGTGAGAATGATTCAGCTTAACTTCGGAAGCTATAAAGAATATGATATGAATAATCGTTTCTTTAACATGTCTCTTGCTGGTGGTGCACTACTAGATATTGGAGTTTATGCCATTACCTTGGCAAGGTGTTTTATGATCTCTAAACCGAACAAGATAGCATCTCAGGTGAAATATGCACCAAGTGGAGCAGATGAACAATCAGGTATTTTGATGATGAATGATGAAGGTGAAATGGCAGTACTTGCCTTAACACTACATTCAAAGCAACCTAAACGTGCCATGATATCTTGTGATAAAGCTTATATTGAAATTATGGAATATCCAAGAGCAGCAGAAGCAACCATTACTTACACAGCTACAGGAGAAAAAGAAGTGATTCAATTGGGAGAAGGTTCTAAAGCATTACAATATGAAATGGAGGATATGGAAAGGGCTGTTGGCGGAGAACAAGATGAGATGATGTTACCTTATACGACAGATGTTATGGAGATTATGACAGCTATTAGAAAAGAGTGGGGGATGTATTATGAGGGCGAGAAAGAAAAATAATAATCTCAAAAATAGGCATATTGGGGGTGATAAGAAGCATTAAAAGAATAAATGAAAGCATTTAAAGAAGCGGTTGTCGCAAAATATATAAATGCCCAGCAAAAATGAATAATAGTTTATTTATATCAAAAGGACCTATGAAACTAGTGTAAACCTCTAGATTCATAGGTCTTTTATTCATTAGATTTTATAAATATTAATTATACCATAACCCCTGCTTTAATATGAAATAAATGAGTTATTGGATGGAAAAGCCAGTAGATTCAATACAATGTTTTATTTCATTTTCAGAAGTAGCTTCATTATAGCCAACCTCAATAGAACCGCGTCCTAAGTCCACATTAATCATTTGAACGCCATCTAATTTACCTAATGCGTTTTTAAGACTAGTTTTTGAAGTGGAATTTTGTAAACCTGACACAGAACAATGTACTTTATTCATAATGTACTCCTTTCAAAGTAATAGATTAATATTCTAAAATAGTATGTCCCTCGTATCGTAAGTTTAGTATGAAAATGAATTGTAAATATAAAAATTAAAAACAAGGGCAGATAAAAATTGATACATGAACGATGAAACTATTACGCATACTAGAGTATCTAATAATAGGGGAAAGGAATACCTAATAGTGAGGTGAGAAAGATGGAGGATGAGCTACTGATACAAAGAGCAAAGAGAGGCTGTAATGAAAGCTTTGAAAAGCTTATTAAAGACAGGGGAGAAAAGATGTATAAACTTGCGTATAGCTATGTAAAAAATGAAACCATAGCGCTAGAGGTAGTTTCAGAAGCAACATTTAAAAGTTACATCCATATCCATAAAGTAAGAGAAATACAATACTTTGATACATGGCTTTGCAAAATTGTAATTAATGAAGCTTTAACAAGGATTAAGAAAGAGAAAAAACTTATTTCTCTAGAAAGCCAGCATGAACAGATAGAACCAACCACACATAAAGGTTTAGAGGAAAAAGTAGATTTATATGATGCCTTAGAATACTTAAAAGAAGAAGAAAAGGAAATAATTACTATGAAATATTTTGGAGACGTGACCTTTACCCATATTGGACAGGCTTTAAATAAGTCAGAAGGTACAGTTAAAACCATACATTATAGAGCACTGAAAAAAATAAAGAAAATTTTAGAGGGAGGCTAAAATAGATGGATTTAAAAGATTATGATTATATTTCTGTTCCGAAAGAATTAAATGCAGCTATTGAAAAGGGGATTAATAGAGGGATTACTTATAAAAAGGATAAAGAAGGACATAAAAAATGGAGGCTAGTGGTGGCAACTATTATAATTGTAGGAGGACTAACTACTACTGTAGCCAATGTTCCTATTTTAGCTAAAGAGCTTGTTAAAATTCCTGTAGTAGGAGAACTTATTAAAATCTTAAATTTCACAGGCAGCATCGCAGAAGGTGGGGTTAGAAATGATGGTTTATATATTAATGTAGATAGTTATGAAGAGGAGAGCATTGATCTTTACTTTACCAGAAACAATAATCTTGAATCAGATGTACCAGTTTATGAATTTACGTATCATCAGTATCCCTACGAACTTGAAATGAAATTACAAGGAGTAAGAGGCTTTGACATTCAAGCGGTAAAAGCAAAGCTGGAACAGCTACCTTTAGTAAAAGATGTGTATAATATTATTACCTTAGATGATTCGAGTTATCATATTGTGGTTGCTTTTAAGGAAAATGTGGCTGTACAAATGGAGGAGTATAAGAATCCCGGAAGACTTCATATTACAATGACTAGAGAAGAAGTTAGAGAAAATACAACACCCCGATATTTTGTGCAAAGTGAAACTTATGCTAATAATGAAGCAATGGCCTTATCTAGTGAGAGTTTATCAGCAGATTACCCGCATCATATTCAAAAAACAGACCAAGGGAACTTTGTTTTAGAATTGGGACCTTATGAAACAAAGGAAGAAGCTTTAACTTGGTTAAAGGCATTAGAAGAAAATCAAGAAATCGCAGTTAAATGGCATATTGCCAAACGAAAAATAGGTCAAAGTCCAAAGTAAGTAGTTAGTACCAGAAGAATTAACAAATACAAAAAAATCAACCACCAGTTTAAATGATGGTTGATTTTTTAGGTTGCTGGCAAAGAAATTGCCAATAAGTTGTATTTTAGTATAAGTCGATACCACCTAAGATGATGGAACCAGATGAGCTAATACCTTTTAAAGTAATGGACTCAATACCCCTAAAATCTAGATTGCTAAAGTTTGAAAGTGGAATGATTTGTGTGCTTAATGGTGTATAATATTTAGCCTTCCAATAAGGGCTGAAATCATCCATGCCTTCAAATACGTTGACGATAGGCGTAGCAATATATCTTAAAGCGGAATCTTTAAGTGCATCAAGCTTATAGCTTGCCTTATGCCCATTCATATCTAATAATTCAATTTCAAAAGCAATAGGCGTACTATCATCATTAAGTAGGACAGTCGGGTTATTTGCCATATATAAAGAAAGATAGTTAAAACTGGTAAAATCCATATTTTTCATAGGAAAGGTAAGCTCTAGCGCATTGTCTTGCCAAGAAATACGATAAAGCGGCATATTTTCACTTAAAGCATAGGGATGATTAAAGGGTGCAATTGTATCTTCTGTTGGCACAATACTCATCTCTGCATACTCTACTAATAAGTTCGGCCTATTTTCCTTTAAAGCTGCAAGGTTTTTGTTAGGAGTAACAAGTTTTTTCTCTTCTGGTAAACGAATAGAAGGCATAAAGTCCACAGGATATCTAGGAGGAGCTACATTACCTAGTGTTTCAATTAAATCTGTAGTAGTCATATTAAAATTAAAATGGTTTAGAAAATCTGTAGCGTATTGCTTAAGAAAATCTTGTTGCTCAGTAGGTGTGATATAGGTGACATTTTCATAAGTGAAAAGAACATCTCTGCCTGCTAATTCAGTATTAAATTGACCATGATCACCACCATATAGGAAAGCAGAAGTTATAGGCGTTTTACGATTAGAATCTAAAAGATAAACATAGTTAAAGACTTCAACTCCATTTAAAGTCGCTACATCACCGTCGTATTGAGGAAGGATAATACCAGTTGGTATATCTGTATAAGCTTCTTCGAGTGGAGAATTGAAGGGTGGTGCCACTAAAAGAACAGATTGTACAGAAGAGTTACCTTGCTCCTTTAAAGTTTTAGTAAGATGTAAACTATTGTCACCACCTCGAGAGTGACCAATAAAATTGATTTGATCTAAGTTAGCTTTTCCTGTTAGGTCATATGAAAAGATTTTTTCTCCACTATTAGCTTTTTCTAAGAGTGAGTAATAGTCCTTAAATATATTATAAGCACGGTCTGATTCAATACCCTCTATAGGTTCCAAGCTATAAGCCCTATTCATATTAATAGAAATAGCTAAATAGCCATTTTCAGCTAGATGACGAACAAGATATTCAAAACCTTTGTAGTATCTAGTTTCAGTAACATCTTCTACAGGATGTGCGCCATGTAAAATAAATACAACAGGGTTAGTATCTCCTTTAGGAATACCAAGAAGGCCGTCTAGAGGATAGGAAATCTCAGTATCTTGTTCAAATGTGGAGCTTTCGCCTAATTGGAAGTCGAGAAGTGTGACACCTTCTGGCTTTGGAAGTGCTTTATTGCAGCCAAAAAGTAAGTTACAAATCAGTGCAATCATAATAAGATAAGTGAGTGTTTTTTTCATAGAAAGCTACCTCTTAAAGTTTATAGAGTTCAATGATTAGCGCACCATAAACACTTCTTAATGAAATACTAGTACCATCATTTTCCCAGAGTGCTTCATTAAGGCCATTGGCTTCTTCACCATTATCTTGTTTAGTAGAACTAGGTTCACCTAGAAGAGAAGTTAACTTAGAGGACCAGGCTGAGAAATCATTATCAGGTAAGTAAATCGATAGCAAACTAAGTTTTTCTGCTTCATTCATAGCTACTGAAGCTGTTACTTCAGTATCTAAGAAAGTTAAAGTATAATCACGAGTTAGTACGGCTTTTGTAGCTTCTGATAAAGAGGGTTCACCTTCACCCAATGCTTCAACCACAGCGGAATCAGATTGACCCATTAGTTTAATAATGGCGTGAAGTTCTGAAGTTTGCGTATTAGTTTCAGTATTAGGTTTTTTAGTAGTAATTGGAGAAGTTGTAGGTTCTGGTGATGAGGTAGATGAATTACATCCAGATAATAAGACTCCTGTAACTACTAAAGTTAAAGTACCTAATGCATAAAATTTATTTGTTTTCATAATAAGTTCTCCTTGTTTTTTTGTAAGTGTTTTACATTCGTTAGATAAAGGAGAAAGAGAAAAAGTTTCAAAAAGATAGTTGGGAATAATAGCAAATTTTTATTTTAGGATTAGAGCATGTCAACTTTGGTCGTTTGCTTCATAGTATGTTATAGAAAAATATTTTAGATAGTATAAAAGGATGTGATTTTATGGCAATTACTACAGTGAGCAATATAGCAATAGCTGACCCATATAAAGAGATTTCCTTTTTTATATTTTGGGATGAAGTCATAGTATAATGAGTAGCTTTAATGCAATTTGTAATATGATGGCTTGAGTTATTGCATAAAGATAAGATTATATAAAGTTGCTCTTTTTTTTGAGGAGAGGAATGTAGAAAGAGATATGATGGGAGTGTAAATGATGGCATCCTTCTTTAAGCTCAATGCATTTAATAGTAAAAGTCCCATTACTATAAATCCAATTAATAAGTTCTAGATTTTCTATATCTCGATTTGAATTGTTTTTAATCTGGATAAAGAATATAGTCTCTTTACAACAACACCCTTTAATAAGCTTTTGGTATATTTCTAAAGTAGGTGGTTTCTCTACATATATTGTTAATTCAGCTGTTTGAGTATATTCGTTTATTAATAGAAAAGTTGCTGTGTGACAACAAGAAAAATAGACTAGGTTATCAACCATTGCAACTCAATACTATTTATGCTAAAATATGATAGATATGCACGCGTAGTTCAGCTGGATAGAGCGTCTGACTTCGGATCAGAATGTCGTGGGTTCGAATCCTACCGCGTGCGTAGGGTTACGGTAGTCGTATGGTGGTAGTGACACCTATTTGACACCTACCGTAGCTATAAAAGGTTTTTGAAAAGGTCGCTTTGCACTTGTGCAGCGGCTTTTTTGTTTTCTTCCTGTACATGTACGTATATATTGTATGTGATTTCAATAGAGCTGTGACCAATCCAATATTGTACTGTTTTTACAGGTACATTTTCTTCTATCATGCGTGTAGCAAATGTATGTCTAAGGGCATGAAACCCTATTCCGCTTAACCCTATTTTGTTGCATATAGAATAATGTGTTCTCTGTATATTTCTACTAGATAGTGGAGTTCCAACCTCGCTACAGAATACAAGTTTCTCTTTGTTAAATTCATCTTTGCCTAGTTTTAATGATAATTTATCCTGAGCAGTTTTGTGAGACTTAAGCATTTTTACAATTTCTTGTGGAATAGGGATTGTTCTTAGTCCACTACTAGTTTTTGGGGGTTGCTTAAGTAATTTCCAATACGGTTCTTTTTGGTCGTGCATCCTAACTTCTTTATAGCTAAACTCAACTTTAATTTCTCCTTTTTTAAAATTCACATGATCCCAATCTAAGGCCATTAGTTCTCCCATGCGCATACCTGTAAATAAGCAGGTTAAAAACAACGGTTTTAAACGAGTGCTCTCAAGCTGTTTCATATATTCTGATTGCTCTTGTCGAGTTAGTGCTCTAACATCTTTAACTTGTTTTTGAGATTTAGGCATATTAACTGCATCCATTGGATTTTTAGGTATTAAATCATTTTTAACTGCATTACTAAAGAACATATCTAGTAGCATATGCATTTTTTTGATATAGCTTTTAGATAGACTGGATTTTGAATTTAAAAACTTTTGAAGATGAAATGATTTGATATCTTTTAACTTCATTGTTCCTATTGAGTCGTTGTTTATATGTCTCCTTAGTATTACTTCATAGGAATCATAAGTACTTGGCCTAACAGAGCTTTTTACAAATTCATTAAGATAAGTTTTACCCCACTGATTCAAAGTTATTATATCATCTCTAACATATCCACCATTTATGGAGATATCATTTTGAAGTGCAAGCATTTTTTTTCTAAGCTCATCCCTATCTCTGTCATAAATATATTTCTTTTTTTGCACACCATTTTCATCTAATCCAATAGTTATAGCTCCACACCATCGCCCATCTTTCCTTAAAAAGATAGATCCATCACCATTGGCATTTTTCTTAGCCATATAAATCAACTCCTTAACATATTTGTTCTAGCTGAGTCCTAAGTTCGTTCATTATTTTAATAAACCCTTCGTCTTTTTCGGTAATTTCTTTTGAATAAATACAAAACATTTCATCATTCAAGACTTTTAATTCTTTTAAAAGAATGGCACCGCAATAATTTGCTTCATTCTCTATTTTTGCAGTACTCATAAGTGTATGTGTTTTATAAAATGCACAATTTAATTTAGTGTGAAGTATTGCATGTGAAATTTCATGAGCCAAAACAATTTTTTTATGTGCTTCTGATAAGTTGCAATTCAAGAGTATCAACTTGTTTTTTACTACATAGAAATAAAATCCACCCATTTCACCTAAATCGTCCTCTAACACTGTTATATTTAAGAAGTCAGCAAGCTCATATAAGTCACCAGTTTTAAAGGATTTGAGTATACGATTTATTTTGTTTAGAATAAATTGATTATTCAATCCGGATCCCCCTACTTTTTGTATTTTTTAGGTGTATACTTCTCCTTATTTTTAATTTTTAATATTTCTAAAGCATTACCAAGAGCATTTTTTAAAAGCATCCTATCTGTTTCAGACATTTCATCTCCATAAAATAGAGGTGCATTTGTGCCATCATTAAGATCTCCCATAATTTTATCTAGTGTTTTTGCAACATCTCTTTTATCTTTATCGGTAAGAGTTTTTACGTCTTCGTACATTAGATAATTAGGATCTACATTTAGAACATTTGCAAGTTTAACGATATTCTCTCTCCCTGGTTTCTTTTTATTTGACTCATACATTGATATCATAGAAGCTGTTATTCCAATAGATTCTGCTAATTCTTGTTGCTTCAACCCACGGTTTTCTCTAAGGTCTTTAATTTTTTGACCTAAGTTCATATTTGACACCTCTTTCAAAAATATAAATTTAGGTATTGACATATTACCACAGGTTAAGTTAATATATAACTACAAGAAACAAAGGACTTCCCCAAGTACATATATTTCTTGTTGTAATACAAATGATTAACCTATAGTTAATTTACCTACATTTATTATAATAATTTACTGTAGGTTAATTGTCAACATTTTTTTTAAAGAAAGGAGTGATTTTTCTGAACTGGGTTAAATTAGGAGAAAGGATTAAGAAATCAAGAGAAAATAAGGGGCTATTACAAAGCGATATCGCTAAATTACTAGACGTATCTCCATCATTTATTTGCCAACTAGAGAGTGGGAAAAAGAAAATGTCATTAGATAATCTGATTAAACTAGGAAAAATTTTAGAGATTGATATTTTAGAATAATTTTTTTGTTATCAACTTAACCTGTGGTTATGTTAAATGATAACTTTTAGAAATGAGGATGCTATGAATTATGAAATTATTGATCAAGATGGAATTGAATGTCTATCTCCATTAGAAGTTAGTAAGTTATTAAAAGTATCAAAAACAGAAGCCTATAACATATTCCATAGTGATGGGTTCCCAAGCTTTAGACTAGGCGAAAAAAAGCTTAGGGTTATAAAAAAAGATTTTATAACATGGCTTAAAAATCAGAAAGGAGAAACAGCATGAACAAGCAAATGAGTAGTGCATTAGAACAAGGAGATCAAACAGAAGTTATTTTAAAAGGTGCCGATGGACAAGCAGGCATTAGCATTACAAGTTTAGAACTAACACAATTGATTAATCAGTTTAGAAAAGAAGAAGGTAATACAACGGATAAAAGACATGACGTTCTTCTTAGGGACATTAGAAGCGAAATACAGGCATTAGAAAACGCAAATATCAACGCCCACAATTTTGTGGAGGTTAGTTACAAAGATGGCAAAGGTGAAACAAGACCTTGCTACTCACTAAATAAAGCCGGTGTTCTTCAAATGCTCAACAAAGAATCAGCAGTTGTAAGATTTAAGACAACACAGTACATAGAGAAGCTAGAGAAAGAAAACAAAACACTTAAGAAAGACTCATATATGATTGATGATCCAGTAGAACGTGCTAAGGCATGGATTAAAGAGCAAGAGGAGAAAAAGGTTATTGAGCTTGAAAATGCTAAAAATAGAAAGCTGCTAGAAGAACAAGAACCGAAAGTAGCCTTTGCAAATGCCATAACAGCTTCTAAGAATTCTATATTAGTTCGTGAGCTTGCTAGGTTAATATCTCAAAATGGTATCAAAATAGGCGAAAGAAGTTTGTATACGTGGCTAAGAGAAAATGGTTACGTTGAAAAAAATTCTACTAAGGCTACTCAAAAAGCTATTAATTTAAAGGTGCTTGAACTTGTTGAAAGGATTAATCAAGACAAAGAAGGCAACTTGCATACCAACTTTACTACATATGTTACACCAAAAGGACAAGCTTATTTTATAGGTAAATTTTTAGAGAATAGAGAAATGAGGGTATAGGAATGAAAAGAGAAGTGATTGAAAAAGTAGTAGAGAAAGCCGTTGAGTGTAATTTTATAAGCCTAAGTGATTGCAGCTTATCAAAGGATGAACGTAAGCAAGAAATTATTGAAGTTATTAAGCGTGATATTGATGAAGAAAACAAGAAAGCTATTGAAGCTCTAGTAAATGAATTTGGTGAATATATTCTTGAAGCGGCTGAATATACAACCACAGATGATTCAACAGGTGAAAAAAGACCCCTAACAATAGCAGAAATGGCAGAACTTATTTATGGAGAGTACTGGAGAGTTCAAGGGGAAATTAGTGAGATTGTTAATGAATAGGAGGAGTAGAACCATGAAAGAGAATAACTTAAGTCGGTTTACAACAAAAGAGTTAGTTGAAGAATTGTCAAGAAGAGAAGGTATAGAAAAAACAATTGCTGAACCATATAAAGATGTTCAGGTAAAGGTGAATGGCCCAGCAATTATATTGGTGGTTATAGATTAGATTTGTCTATATTGGTATCTGCCCTTGATATGGTGAGCTAAGTAGCTACCGTGAGAAGAAGCATTCATTAAAGCTGAGTATTCATTACTAGGAACATTATAGTATTGATATACACCACCAGAATTAAAAGCTACTTCAAGAGTAGATGTAGATGGATCATAACCAATAGATGATATGTTGCTAGAAGAAACAGGAGTTCTATTCATATCTTGTACCACCTTTCTTTTGTATTTCAGCTCTGCCAAGCTGATAAATAAATTTTAACACAATTCTAATAATTAACAAAGGAGTTGATCTAATGCTTAGAAAAGCTTTAATGCTAGACGAGTTTAAAGAGCTATGTAGAGGAGAACCAAAGCTTGAGATTTTAGCGGACGTTTTAGCAGGTGTTACATCATTCGTATTTATTTTTGTACTGGCGGTGCTGCTATGACATGGGAATACATATTAGCTTTATCAGCAATCTTAATCACATCTTGGAAAGTTGGACAACCTTTAATTGCCAAAAGGGAGATGAAGAAACGTGAAAACAATTAAGCCTAATGAGCTTGCAGAAGCAAGTAATAAAAAATTAGCAAAGCTTATCAAAGAATCTAAGCAATCTAAGAGGTTTTATGAAACTAAGCCGAGCAACAATAAACCTAAAGTAAGAGTGAGAAGATTTGACTAAAAAGAAAAAGCATTACTTAAGCGCCAACTTAAATAATGCGTACAAGAAAAAATTCATTTAATTTATTATGCCACAAAAAGGAGCGTGGTGCAATGAGAGATATTAATAATTTAATAAACGAATTAACTTTAGCTGAAGAAGATTTTTTAAAGTATTTGCTTGATGAGTTAATAAAAGCGCAAAATTATAAGTTTTTTATAGATGCAAAGCAGTTGAGAAAATTAGGATATACAAACGACATTATTAAAAGCACAATAAGACTTTTGGCAGTAGCAGAGATAGCCAAACACGGCAGAGAAAACCGAAAGAAGTATGTTCAAGTTGGAGGACGTAAAGGCTTTGAAAAATTAATAAAAAGGCTAGGGGTGAGGTAGATGGACAGCCCTTGTAGATATTGCTCTGACAGTGGCTATTGGTGTAGAGGGCCATGTAGAGATAAAGCTAAGTACATAAACTGGTTAAACAATGAAAGACAAATAGTTATAGACATAAATAAAAATGGAATAAGAAGGGAGAATACATATGCCTACGATAGACGAGAAAGCAAGCGTAACAAACGAAGCAGAACAGCAAGAAGTATTTAATATGTTTGCAGCTAACATGGTGAATATAGATATTTGCAGAGCTACAGGCTTAACTTACAACCAGGTTAAAGATTATCGTAAATGCTATGAAAAGAGGTGCCATGGTGAAGCTTAGTACACAGCTAGAGATATGTAGGAATCAAAATGCCATTAAAATGTTAAAGGCAAAGAACAGGCAACTTAAGCGTGTTGGTAATACACACATAATTATTCATTTAGAAACTCCTAGAGAGCTAGATTATCAAGCTAACTACATGGGTGCATGTGATTGCGGATGCCATAAGGACTTATACAAAGGAATGAGCGTAATAATGCATGGCGATAGAATGATACATATTGATTGCTTAGAAGCTTATTTAAAGCGTAATTTGGTGGTGCTGTAATGGGTAAGGTAATAGAAACATTATGCTTGAATGGGCCTAATGCTGGCATACATAAGCTAGAACTTGACTACACACAAGAGCAAGAGGATGAAGCTAAAAGAAAGCTAGAAACTAAGATTAACGGTGTTATTTATGCTGGGTGGTGCAGAGATTGCAACACACTTATAGTTAAAGGCCAAGAAGCATATTTAAAGAATGTAGATGGCTTAGGCAAATTGCAAGTAGATGTTTTTCATAAGCATTGTTTGTATTAGAAGGGACGTGGTTTGATGGGAATACCAGTAATGGTAATGGGTCCAAGTGGCTCAGGTAAAAGTACAAGCTTAAGAAATTTTGAAGAAGGAGAAATTGGAATTTTAAATGTAGCAAGTAAGCCGCTTCCATTTAGAAAGAAATTGCCAAAGGTTGACAATGCTAGCTATCAAAAAATATATAAGGCTCTAAAGGCTCCTACACTTAAATCTTATGCAATAGATGATAGTCAGTATTTAATGGCATTTGGCATGTTTGACAGGGCCAAGGAAACAGGCTACGGAAAGTTTACGGATATAGCGCTAGACTTTAAAAACTTGCTTACATATATCATCACAGATACACCAGCAGACGTAATTGTTTACTTTTTACATCATACAGAAGTTGATGAAAGTGGGAGAATAAAAGCTAAAACGAGTGGGAAGATGCTAGATAATCAGCTAACTGTAGAAGGATTATTCAGTATTGTATTACTAGCTCAGACAGATGGATCTAATTATAAGTTTATTACTCAAAGTGATGGTTATACCACAGCTAAGAGTCCTTTAGAAATGTTTGATAAAGAAATAGATAACGACTTAAAGCTGGTGGACAAAACAATTAGAGAATATTGGGAGCTTTAAGGGGTGGTTAGCATTTACAAGTATACAGAAAAAGAAATAAAAGCAATAGTTGATACTGCTGTGATTCTTGTAGATACAAGAGAAAAAGAAAACAAGCATATCACAGATTACTTTAATCAAAAAGGAATCAAGTGGGCCACCGAAAAGCTAGATTATGGAGATTACAGTATAAGAATAGAAAGCCCAGCAGCTTATCGAGATTTATACCTAACAGACATTATCACTATTGAAAGAAAGGCTAATTTAAACGAATTAAGTGGCAATCTCACTCACAACAGAGATAGATTTGAGTCAGAATTTGAACGTTCTAAGGGCAAGATTTATTTGCTAATAGAAAATACAAGCTTTGATGATATTGAGAGAGGTAATTATGGCACTAAGTTTAATAAAAAGGCATTTAGAGCCAGCTTGACCAAGTTTGAACATAAGTACGACTTACATGTTAACTACTTAAAAGATACTACAGCTAGTGGATACTGGATTTACACAACTCTAACAGGTTGTTTAATCGAAAAATTAAAACAAGGACTATTTTAAATAAAAGGAGATAGATAACTATGAAAAAACCAAACAACTATGACAACACAGCAGTACAAGGAGCATTTGAACCACTTAAATTAGGTGGACATGTTTGTAAGATTATTAAGCTAGAAGAAACAAAGAGCAGTACGGGTAAAGATATGCTTAAAATAGCGCTAGATATTGCAGAAGGTGAACAAGCTGGCTATTACAAAAAACAATTCGATTCAGACACAAGGGCTGATAAAAAATGGGGTTGCATGGTTTATGTTGTAGTTGAAGATAAAGACGGAAATACAAGCACCGGATTTAAGACATTCTGTGACTCAGCAGAAAAGTCTAATGGTGGGTTTGCTATTAAGTGGGGTGAGGACTTTGGTCCACAGTTTAAAGGCAAATTAGTTGGCGGTGTATTCGGTAGAGAGGAATACAAGAACAACAACCAAGAGCTTAAGTTCTCTACTAAATGTCGTTATTTTGTGACTGTAGACAAGGCACGAAAGGGTGTTGATGCTCCAAAGGATAAATTATTACAAGGAGTAATTCATGATCGTGATATGGCGCCAACTAATAATGAGGAAGAGGATGACATGCCATTTTAGGAGGTAATTATGGAAGGATGGGTAAGATTACACAGAAAACTTCTTTCCAGTAGCGTTTTTGAAAATGAGAAGCTTTTAAAGGTATTTATATGGTGCTTATTAAAGGCTTCTCACAAGGAACGCGAACAAGTTATTGGACTCAGTAATATAGAGCTTATACCTGGACAATTTGTTACTGGAAGAAAGAAAGCAGCAAGTGAATTAGGGCTAAAAGAAAGCACTACAGACAACTACTTAAAAGCATTAGAAAAACTAAACATAATATCAATGAAAATGAACAGCAAATATAGAGTTATAACCATTGAAAATTGGGAGATATACCAATCAAGAGAAGAAGATGTTGACAGCAAAATAACATCAGATGAACAGCAAATTGACAACAAAGTGACAGCAAATAAACAGCAAGTTGACACAAACAAGAATTTAAAGAAAGAAAAGAATAATAATATATGTCGTTTCACTCCTCCTACTCTTGAAGAAGTACAACTTTATTGTGGCGAGAGAAATAACGGAATAGATGCACAAAGGTTTATTGATTTCTATTCTTCTAAGGGATGGAAAGTAGGAAACACAAAAATGAAGGATTGGAAAGCAGCTATTAGAACTTGGGAAAACAGAAATAAGAAATCAGAACCTGCTGTATCTAATAACGCTGTTAACTTAGATCAAAACGGATATATGCCAATTGACGCAATGTAGGTGATTAGATGATTTTAGAAGATAAGCATATAGATAGTGCCGTAGCTTGTGGTCTATATGGTTGTACGGATACAGGGCAAAAATTGCTTGTTAATTGCTATGATGATATGGATTTTGACAAAGGACTACGATATAGCAAGTCTATAGATTATCTTAGTAACAAAGCAAAGGTAGGTATAACGCACAACCCTTTGACATTTGAACGGCTTTCACCTTTCCCAATGGGGATACATAGGTGTAATGAAGATAGAAGTGTACTTTATATAACAACAAATGAGTGGGATTTATTAACCATAGCCCAAGTAAGACCACTTGAATACAACGTTATAGCTTTGATTGATAACTTAGATGAATATGTGTCTATAAGCAATGCATTTGATTTTATACACGAGTTTAACAGAGTGGTGTTAATTAATACATCCGACACTCAAAGATGGCTATACGAAGCAAATAAACGCATATGTAACGACAATGTAGAAGTTAAAACCATAAGTCTTAGCTACTTGCGAGACTGCAGGTCTGTAAATGAGTTTTTAGTCAAGTATGGTGAAGAAGCTACAAGCGATATGTTGGCGGCACTAATGACTGATTTAGAAGATGTAAGCATACCTGGTGTAACTGATATATCAAGCGTGAAGTCAGAGGATAAGACTAAAATACGGAAGTATTTCACTCAAATAGACATGATAGATGGCAAAACTGGAGGGCTTGAAAGTGGTGGCTTATGGCTAATAACAGGACATACAGGAAACGGTAAAAGTGAATTTGCAATGCAACTAAGTTTGAGCGTAGTACAACAAGATGGCAAGGTGTTTTATTACGCTGGTGAAGAAACAAAGGAAAGGTTTTTAAGTAAGCTAGAGCTTAAGCTTGCAGATCAAAAAGACATAATTAAGACTCCAAGAAAACTGTATGGTGGAAGGTATTCAGCATTTGATTTTGATTACTCGGTTACATATGAAACAGATCATCAAATTAAGAAGTGGCTTAAAAATAAATACTTTATATTTGATGGGCAATTCAAGAAAAACAACCTAGTAGAAAGTGTAATTGAAATGCTAGAGGGTATGCATAAAGAAAAAGGTGTAACAGTGTTTTTCTTAGATAACCTTATGACTTTAACATGCGAAATAGAAACCCAAAAGCTCAATTCCATACAAACAGAATTAACTAATGCTCTGGTGCAGTTTTGTAAAAACTATAATGTTACAGTTGTATTAATAGCACATCCTAATAAATCTAGCGAATTAGACATACAGAATAAAGACGTATCAGGATCATTTAACGTAGTAAACCTAGCCAGTGTAGTAATTACAGTTAGAAGGGCAACGGCAGATGAAATGCAAAAGGCAGAAGCTGGTGGACAACATATTTATAACAGTTATATTAGCTGTACAAAGGATAGGCCTACAGGAGATACGTTCAGAATAGGAGCTGACTTTGATACTGTTAACAAGATATTTATAGCAGGAGCCAGACCACAATATACATGGAAACCAGAGCAAGTTGAAAAGATTAAACAGCAAATAAGACAAGAAAAATTTCCATTCTAGAAGGTGGTTAGATGCTAAAAGAAAGACAAATGTTTGATGATGCTTATAAGTGGCTAGAAGAAAACTATGACAATACTGACTTTGATAAGTTGGCACAGGAGCTGCCTACTATATGCAACAGATATAAAGGTAGTGGCTTATGGCAAAGTCTAGTTTATGCAGTGCTAGACCACTTAGAAGCTAAGGCAAAGTATGAAAGGAGCAAGATTGATGAAGGTTAGATGTATTAATAGCATTCCTATAGTTGGCATAAATGAAAATAACATATATGAAGTTTTAGAAGAATACCCAACATTATATATGATACTTAATGATGGGAATCTTCCTGTTAGTTTGAGTAAGTCTAGGTTTGAAGTAGTAAAAGAGTCGTTAGATGACAATGTTAATCACCCGAGCCATTACACGCATGGCAAGTATGAATGCATAGATATATTACAAGACATTACAAGCGACCTGCAAGGCTTAGACGCTATATGCACAGCTAATGCAGTTAAGTATTTGTGGCGCTGGAAGCACAAAAACGGTGTAGAGGACTTAAAAAAGGCAGTATGGTATATTAACAGGTTAATCGAAGAAAACAGTAAGGGGGTGTAAATATGCCAGCACGCAACCCTAATAGAGCAAAAGAGGGGATTATTATAGCGAGGTACATAATTAATAACAAATGTACACTAAAGGATGCAAATGAAGCCTTGTTTCCCAACATATCTGTTTTTGCAGCACAACAAAGGCTTGAATTAGTTGAAGGAACAGATGCAGAGCTATACAACACAGCTAAGAAAGCACAAAAGATGGCCGTTAAGATAGCAAAGTCAGATAAGACTAAGCTAAAAGAAAAACCATGTCAAGAGCTGAAAATAGAGTTAGATGAAGCAGTTATTAAAAGCAAAAGTAGGATTGCATGGCTTAAGGATAACATCAAGTCAGGGCAAATAGTTGACTACAAAATAAGCTACGACAACGCAGTTGAAATAGAGGTAACAAGGACATTCGACAATTACTTCTACGGGAAAATTAAAGGGTACATGGAAGAGTGTTACTACTATCAACATATAGTTAAGGTTGTTAAAAGTTGATTTTTATTAAGGGAGGTATAAAGGTGAGCTATAGCATTTATATTGGTAAAGCTATTATTTCATATAGCAATGAAGAAGGAGACGCATATGTAAGCGTTGAAGCCGAAGGAGAAGTAAATGAAGAAGCGCCTAACTTCGGGTATGGAGATATTAGTGGTCAAGGCAATGGGAGACATCCTGGATATTCTCAAATGGCTAATTTTTGTAGAGAAACAGGGCTTTATAATCTGTTTTATGATAAAGAGGATGGCATATTAAGGCATCATCCTGGTTGCGTACCGCTTGAAAAAAGGCATTTAAAGGCAGTAGTTACAGCAAAAGAAAAATGGGAATTAGATTATCCGGAATGCAAACAAAAGATACCATATGAATATACAGAACCAGAAAACTATAAAGACATGAGTTGGAATGAACGAGAAACGTATGAAAAACAGCAAGGATTTGACTGGTTTTACGCTAGACTTATTTGGTATGAGTTTTGGATGAAGTATGCATTAGAGAAATATGAAATGCCAGTTATTAGCAATACATAGAACAAAGTGTTTTTTGTTGATAGGGGGAATGAACGTGAGTTGTAGATGTGCAAAGCAAACGGATGAATGGCATGGATGGGAATGCAGCATTACAGAAGGACCTTGTATGTTTCTATATCCTAGCAGCAAGGCTTGTGCTGAAGAATACGGAGAAGGGCCAGATGCTTGCGAGGAGGAAGAGGAATGATTGATAAAGAAATGTTTGAACTTATTAAATCAGTGGAACCAGGCGCAAACATAGAAATAGATATTAAAGCATTAGATGGTCTAATTACACTAATTGGCAAGTATAAAGGTGGTTTACAACAAGAAGGTTTTTACAATCCTAAAAGTGGTGGATGGAGTTGCTATGAAAGCGAAGGTTGGGAACCTTGCTATGAATTCTATTTCCAAGAAGAAGGCAAGCGAAAAATATACATAATGCAAATAGGCTGGAAGGTTGAAGCAATAAGGATAATAAAATAACTTTTTTAAACGGAGGAAAATAAGATGAAAAAAATAATAGTAGTGGTAGCAGCAATGTTAATAATGGCAACAGTATTTGTAGGGTGCCAAACAGAATCACAAAGAGTATCGTACAACCTATCACAAGAAGCTGATAACTTTAATGTGATTAGACAGCTTACAGTAATTAATTGTATTGAAGGTGATGTGCTTTTTCAAATGACCGGGAAAATGTCTATAACAGCAGATGCAGCAGACAATCAGTTAGAAGTTATTGTAGAAGATGAAAATGGGTATTATCAGAAACACTTCGTAGGGCTAAGTGATAATGTTACATATGTAGTAGAGCAGCTAGGCGTAAAGAATGTATCAAAATACAAATACACTCTCAATTATAATCCTAAGATGTGGATTCCGGTGGATGTAAAGACTATTGATTAATAGAAATGCAGATAAAATTTTTTGATAGTAGCACAAAAAGGCACTAGAAAATACTAGGCCTTTTTGATAAAAATATACTCGAAACTCTATCCCTAGACAAGTATATATGGAAGTTAATTAGGAGACAAGCGGAAGATAAAGGAAAATTGAAGTACAAATTAATCTTTTAAGAAGGTGAGAGTATGAATTATAGATGTACAGAAGGGTTTCAAGTTCAATTAGTAGATGATGATGGATTTGAAATTGAGAATGAAAGCTTTAGTGTAGATAAAGGTAGCGAATGGTTTATTGAAGATTATATTGAAACATGGGATGAAGTTTTTCTGAGACAGTTAGAAAAAGATAAGTACGGTTATATAAAGATTAACAAAGATACATTAGATAGTTATTTCGAGGAGTTTTAAAATTGACTTTTGTTTAGGTAGGAAGTGAGGGCATGGATAACAATAAGATCTTAGAGCAAAGGTTAAAGATGCCTTTAGCCTGGAAGATACAACATACAGTTGAAACAATGGCTAGCTGGTCACATGATGGAGCGTACATAAGTTATAGTGGTGGTTTAGGTTCAAGGGTTCTAGTTGATATATACCATAAAAATAAATCAGAAATGAGCCCTATGCCTATAGTATTTGTGGATACAGGATTAGAGTACCCAAGTGTAAGAATGATGGGATTAAAGTATGCAACAATAACTTTAAAGCCTGATATGTCTTTTAAGCAAGTACTAGAAAAGTATGGTTATCCAGTAGTAAGCAAGGCACAGTCTTTAGCAGTATACAAACTAAGGCATAACAATTTAACTGACAAATACAGAAATAAGTTACTTCATGGAGATGAAAAAGGAACAGCAGGCAAGCTTAGTGAAAGGTGGAAAATACTTTTAGATGCTCCTTTTGAAGTAAGTAATAAATGTTGTGACGTGATCAAGAAGAAACCTTTTCATAAGTTTGATAAAGAGACAGGTTTAAAGCCCATAACAGCAGAAATGGTAGGAGAAAGCAGAAATAGACGTGATCTATATGTAAAGCATGGTTGCAAGATGCATAGCTTAGAACATCCTAAATGTGTTCCTATGGCATTTTGGACAGACCAGGACATACTAACATATGTTAAGACAAACAATATAGATTATGCAGAAGAATATGGAGATATAGAGTGCCCTAATGGGGCAAATGTTTTACAAGTGGAGAGGATAGGACTGGATGCATGTTTTGCTTATACGGTATTCAATTTGAGCCACCATGGGATAACAGATTTACAAGAATGGCTAAGAATCATCCGAAGATTTATGACTATTGTATTAATAAGTTAGGATTGGGCGAAGTAATGGACTACATGGGAATAAACTACAAGCCTTATCCAGAGCAGTTAAAGCTATATTAACAAAATGAATTTTTAAATACTAATGGCCCCAATAAGGGGCCTGGAAACTTAGTTAGAGATTGAATAAATGTCTGTTGGCATAAGTATAATCGTTACATTATTAATATATACCTAAATATAAAGTTTATGCGTTAAAAGGTGAGATGCTTTTAAATAAAATAAGCCCCTAGATATAGGGCATGGTGGAGAGTAATGGATTAAATATATAGTATTTTACAAGTAACATATAGGGCAGCTATAAATACAGCATACAGAAAAAGAAATTCATATTTTCTAAAAATATCTAGATTCATTGCTACACCTCCATTTAATAATAATTATTATATTTATAATATTACAAAAATTATATTTAATAAATGTAGTTTTTTGTAAAAGTAATCAAGTTTATAGGAAAGTACATCAAAATAAGAATTTGAAAGGGTGCGTTTAAATGAATAAGAAAATAAGAATTGTAGATGAAAAAACAAAAAAAACTATAGCAATAATTGAGAATGAAAGATTTTCAAGATTACCTATGATTAGTGAATATGTAGCATATGGAACATCTTTCTATGAGATTATAGGGGTGTTGCATGGATATGAGGAAGACCAACTTTATGTTGAAACACTAGATAATGTATTAACTAATTAAAATCAGAGTTTGGAGTGAGAGAAAATGAAGATAGATAGAAGAGACTTAGTCCTACCTATAGAGCTAGGAGAAACACTTTACTATGCTGATAATGAAATACAAGAAGTGGTAGAAGTAAATGTAAGAGAGTTTCATATCACAGGTGGATGTATACTTATATATTGCTTCGTAGCGAATAAACCATATAAATATAAGAAAAAGCGAGTAAGTATAACATTCAATTTAGAATGTGAGCAACCATTATTTAAAACTGAATGTGAAGCATTAGAATGTTTAGTTAATAAAATATAAGTTTGGAGGGATAAAGTTGAGTAAATTAATCAGAGAAAACTATTATCAGGATGGGTTAGTTAAATATGAATGCACAGAATGTGGACTTGAATTTATTGTAGGGGCAGATTTATCTGGTAGTTGTAAACACATAGGTTGTCCATATTGTGGAGCTAGAGGAGAACATGCTACACAGGCAGTAGCTGTTATGAGAGAGGAAATGCTGGATGAACTTGGCTGTATGGGAATTTATTATGATTTAAACACCGAGGAGGAATAAGTATGAAAGATGCAATACAGTTTGCAATAGGTGGAATAAAGTGTGATAACCCAACATGTGATTATATGGATCAGTCAGTGGAACTTAAGGATTATTCTAATTGGTTAAACAAGCCATGTCCTAAATGTGGGAGTAATTTATTAACACAAGCTGATTATGACAACGTAAAAGCAATCGTTGAATTAGCTGACATTATGAATAAATCAATAGGGCCAGTAGCAGATGATAACCCAACTTCAACAGCTACGGTAAGAATGAATGGAACAGGCAAGGTTGAGATAGAAATAGGTGAATAAAATCTGATTTTTGGAGGGATTTAGATGGAACACTTAAATACGAATATCGTAAGGATAGTTGAGACAAGTTGTATAGAATTAGATTTATTAGGAAAAACAATAACCCACAAAACTAAAGGTAAGGGAGTTGTTGTGGGTTATAGCTCAGTATCAGGAGAACCATTTGCTTTTTTCTATAATGATCAACACATTACAGATAGGGTATGTTGTTTCTCGCATGATGAGATTATTTAGGAGAAATAGTTTCTGCATCTTTTGTAATAAGTATCATTGAAATGAAGTATACAGTGGCCGTGATGAAGCTTTTCATATCAGAAACGTCTCTATCTTCCTGTTTTCTTACATAGTGAGCTTCATCATTACCAATCCAAGCAGACTTTTCCGCTAATGTTTTGATTCGTGGATCATCAATATAAGTTTTGATACAAGGACTAAGCAACATGGATTTTATTTTTGCTTCATCATCAGGATGTTCAGAAATTGCAAAATCTTTTATTAGAAATTCTAATGACTTTCTATATCCTAGTCCAGCAATTTCATCTAATGATGCACATTCAGCAGCTAAAGCTTGATTGTATATTTTTACGAATGATGGAGATAAGTTGCCAATATGCTCATCAAATGATTTTTCTTTAAAGCGATTTGGTTCACAAATTGGCGGTATACATGAAGAAAATCTCTTATAGCCATCCATTCTAGTGTCATTTGCATCACGCTTCACAATATAATCTGATAAAAAAGTAGAACTACATGCTGTACAGTAATTCAATACAGATGTATGATATTCGCCATTATCTTTTCTGAAGAGTGTTGAAGATAGATTACGTGGAGAAATATGAGCCTTGCATATAGGACAACTTGTCACTTCTAAGTAGCTAAAAGTATAGTCTAAAGAATCAACTAGATTTATAAGTTTTGTAGTTCTTTGCATAATTTCACCTCCTCTCTATAAGTAGTTTACTACATGTTGATTGGAGAGTAGTATATAATATTTATAATCATCAAACAAATTCGACTTTTAGACTAGTGGTAAACATCTTGGGGACGTTAACTATAACTAGTTAGGAGCAATAAAATGAGCAGAGTATTATACACCAAAGAGCGGTGGGAGAACGTACTAGATATTAACAAACGTTTAATGCAGCAGTATTTAAGGAATTGTAAGGCAGATAGAAAGGGAGAGCGAACAATAAGGGAGTATGGCTATGATCTACGATTTTTCCTTTGTTGGAACTTATTATCTAACGACAATATGAGCGTTTTGGATTTTAAGAAAAAGCACTTTAATGAATTCAAATTTTTCATGGTGGAAGAACGTAACGCAAGTAATGCTAGAATCAATCGTCTGCTATCAGCAATAAGGACCATGATGAGCTATGCTGAGGATGATGATGACGAGTATGAAGAGTACTTTAGAAATCCGGCAGCACGTATAAAAGGCTTAGAAAAGAAACCCGTCAAAGAGAATGCTTTCCTAAGCCAAACACAAATTGACCTATTAAGGTCACATCTGTTAGAGCATAAGATGTACCAGCATCTATGCCTATTAGATATCCTATACGATACAGGGGCACGTGTCAATGAAGTATTACAAGTTAGAGATACAGAAACAGCACATAAAGGATTTTTAAAGGTTATATGTAAAGGCGGAAGTAGTGAATACATACTACTACATAAACATGCCAAAGAAAGCCTAAAGTTACACCTTGGTGTTAAGAAGCCAGGCGAAGCATTTTGGCAAAGTAGGTATGGTCCAGCTAAAACCACTAGCACCTTGCGAGGATGGGTAAATGATATGTGCAAAATACTTAAGAAACTAGATCCTAGCACACCATACTTTACACCGCATAGCTTTAGGCATACCTTTTTACAAAACACTACGGATGGAACACATTACCTATGTAAAGAAATAGGCAGACCATTCACTATGGAAGAGGCACAAATGTTAGCTCATCATAAGAGTATCGACATGACTAAAAGCTACTTGAAACCTCGTGACAATGAGTTAATTTTCGGACTGTTTGGAATCAAAATCGCTTAGAATATTTATTTATATTTACTTATAATTATTCATTTAAATAGCTACTAAAATGCTGTAAAAATGGCTCAAAAATAGAACAGGTTTTTTAACAACAAAACTGCTAGTTTTATAACAGCAAAAGTAACAGCAAAACTGTACGAAAAGTAACAGCCTTTACACTATGACTATCAAGTAGTTATAGGCTACTACATAACAGCAGAATGACAGCAAAAGTAACAGCAATTACAACAACAAAGTAACAGCAAAACTGCATCAAGTTGAACAGAAAGTTGACACAAACAAGAATGTAAAGAATAAATAATAAAATAATATGTGCATTTCATGCACGCTTTTTATAAAAATTGTGAGGTGACTTATATTTGACTATTAAACAGAAATTGCAAAGATATGCAAACTTACTAGACCAAGCAAGAGAATTAGAATATAGAATAGCAGAAATAAAAGAGCGCATGACTAGCGTAAGCAGTACTAACTTTGATAACATGCCTATATGCCATGGGGATAATGATAAGCTTACAGAAGCATTATGTAAGTTAAAAGACCTAAGAGATAAGTATATTGAATTATGGGGGAAAGTAGCCGAGGAGGAGTTAGAAGTAATAGACATGATTAGCAAGCTAGACTATCAAGAACAGAAGCTAATAAGATTGCATTACATTGATTGTAAGCCGTTAGAAGAGATATCCTGCATATTAGGATATACATACAGGCATACATCTAGGATATACAAGAGAATCTATGAAAAGCTAGAAAAGATGTCCTAGCATGTCCTATGCATATATGCTAGTATTATATTATAAAGAATCTAGCAAGAGCTAGTGAAGATCTATTTAATAAATATCTAACTAAACAATAGAGGTACTCAATCGCAGAGTATCTCTTTTTATTTTGCAGAAAGGAGCGTGAGCAAATGCCAAGACAATACAAGAGAGGATACAGACAAGATAGACCACGTAATGCAGACGGTACGTTTGCTTACTGTGAAGAGTTAGATCAGAGACAAAAGGATATGATTGTAGAGTTACTTACAAACGGAGGACATAAGACTAAAGCGTGTGAGACATTAGACATTCCAAGGTCAACATTATACAAATGGTTTGATGATGAAAAGTTTATGAAAGCTTATAAGCAAGCGTGTGAGAGATTATATCAAGATGGATTATCAGAAGCATTGAGAACTATGCTAAAGCTTATGAGGTGTGAGGATAGTCGTACGGCTTTGAAAGCTGCTGAGGATATCGTCAAGCTGAATGGATACTTAGACACGAAAGTGGACGTTACGCAAAACCCTAGCGAAATTGTTATCACACTGGCGGACAGTGAGTCCTAATAGTTACGTAACTCTTCGCGATAGCTTTCTTTAGCGAATAGTAACATAAAGAACATGAAAGAGTGTAGCCTTTGATAGTCATTGGCTATGCTCTTTTATTTATGTTAAACATAGTATTCGTTTATTTGTAAATTGTAATTTTGAAATGAAAGTAACAGTGTGACTAAACAAAGTAGCGTAGCAACGTAGATGGTGCGTACGTAGATGGGGTACACCACCCTTGACATATGGCGGGGGCGGGTGAATCATTGCTCAAAATATTTTTACACAAAAATAACCCTAGCTATCACGCTCGTACAAAAGCCTTATGATTTACCCTAACATCTGAACATTGAACGCTATAAAACGTCTATACGACGCTCACAATTAACGATAGAGGTATTAGAACACGAAAGAAGGTGATACGTTATGATAACAGCAACTATACGAAATAATGGTTTTAGAGTGGAGGGCCACGCACATATGGCTCCTGCTGGGCAAGACGTTGCATGCGCTGGTGTGAGTGCTTTAGTTGGCGCAGCACTAAATATGGTTGATTGGATGATTAATGAGCAGGACCAGACAAAAGGAATAATGGATGTTACTGTGGTTGATAATGACCGTGATGAGAGGTTAGATGCTGTTATCCTAATGCTGTATTATGGCTTATTAAATATACAACAACAATATCCGGACTACCTAAGAGTGGTGAGTGGCGCATGGAATTAAAACTAGATCCACAAATTTTTAATGACGCTTACTTACCTTACTTATTTGATTACTCACATAGGTATGAGTGCGAATATGGTGGTGCGGGCTCCGGTAAATCACATTTTTTAAGTCAAAAGTTGGTGCTTAAGGGTTTGAGTAGTAAGCGTAAAATATTAATCATACGTAAAGTTGGTAATACATCTAAAGACTCTACGTTTCAAATGATTAAGGACACGCTACAATTTTTTAAAATATATGATCAATGCAAAGTGAATAAGACTGATTTAACTATAGAGCTGATGAATGGCTCTATTTTTATTTTCAAAGGTTTAGACGACCCTGAGAAAATTAAATCTATCGCAGGTATTACAGATATATGGGTAGAAGAGTGTACTGAATGTACGTTAGATGATATTAGTCAATTAGATTTACGTCTACGTGCTAAGGCTGATAACCTACAAATGTATTTTAGCTTTAATCCAGTATCAAAAGATAATTGGGTATACAAGTACTTTCATAGGGATGCACCGGAGACTACTCCTGCTAATATGTTCGTGCTTAAGACTACTTTTAAAGATAATAAATTCTTACCACAAAGCTATATAGATTCACTTATGGCTATGAAAGATAGTAACCCTATCTACTACAAGATATATGTGGAGGGTGACTTTGCTACTCTTGATAAGCTTATATTTGCATATGAGATTAAAGACTTTGATTGGCGAGAAAAGCTTAAAACTGGAATAGCTTGTTTTGGAATGGACTTCGGATATACTAATGACCCTGCAGCATTTAGTGCTTTTGTAGTAAATGAAGATCAGCGTGAGATATGGATATTTGATGAGATATATAAAAAGGGATTGTTGAATAATCAACTGGCTGCTGAAATTATATATCATGGTTTTCAAAAAGAGGTTATTACAGCCGATTGTCAAGACCAACAAAGTATAGATGAGCTTAGAACCCAGTATGGTATAAGTCGAATTAAAAGAAGCTGGAAAGGTAAAGGTTCAGTGCTTCAAGGAATACAGTACATCCAACAATTCAAGATATACGTGCTCCCTAGTTGTGAAAATCACATTATGGAGTTTAACAACTACGCTTGGAAGAAGAATAAGCAAACTGGTGAGTACACTAATGAGCCGATTGATAAATATAATCACTTAATGGACGCTATGAGATATGGTATTCAGAAAGTAAGAAAAGGTAAAGTAAAAACAATGAATAAAGCAGTATTAGGATTATAAAGGAGGTGACGAATGTTTACTTGTAGAGGAAAATTAACATTAGATCTAATTAAAAAATATATTGAGTTGTTCAAGGCACAAGAGTTGCCGCGCTTGAAAAAGCTAGAACGCTACTATAAAGCTAAGAATGACACGATTGTTAATCGTACTTTTGAGGATATTAGTAAACCTAATAATAAATTGGCTCATGCTTATGCTGCATATATCACTGATACACTATCGGCATACATGGTAGGTAAACCAGTGTCTTATTCAGCGCAAGATGATACTTTAAATACTGAAATTGCTGACATTATGAACTACAATGATTCTGCTGATAACGACCTATCTATCGCTGAAAGTCAAAGTATTTATGGTCGCGCTTATGAACTCATGTACGTAGATGAAGATGGTCATACAAGATTTAAGTGCTTAAACACTTTAGAGAGTATAGCCGTTTATGATGGTACTGTTGAGAACAACCTAAAATATTTCATACGCTATTGTGAAGAACAGGATCCAGTAACACTCGTTACTACCGTAACAGCTTGGGTATATGATGATGTTGGTTGTAGTGAGTATAGAGGTTCAAGTGTAGGTGACTTAACACTTATAGATACTGTAGAGAATGTATTTGGGTACATTCAAATCAATGAGTACATCAACAACAACTTTTTAGAGGGCGACTTTGAGAAGGTTATTAGCCTAATAGACGCTTACGACTTAATGTGTTCTGATACTCTTAATGAGTTAGATTACTTTAGCGATGCCTACTTATTGTTCGCCAACTGTGAAATTGATACTGATAGTGTTCAAGACATGAAGAACAATCGTATTATTCAAGCCACAAGTGGAGATAGTGGCCAAGCTGCTGTTGTGCAATGGCTTACTAAAAATGCTGATGATGTGCAATGTGAGAACACCAAGAAACGTACAGTAGATGAAATCCACAAGCTTTCTAAAGTTCCGAACCTAGACCCTAGTGCTTTTGTATCACATACGACTGCTTCACATGTGTTCTACAGCTTACTTGCTACAGAGGACTTGGTGAGTAAGAAAGAAAAGAAGTTTAAAAAAGGCCTACAGCAACGACTTGAAAAAATAGTACATTTACTTAATGTTAAAGGAATTGATACCAACTATGATTATAGAGATATAGAGATTACGTTTAATCGCAACATCCCACAAGGTTTGGAATCAATAGCTGACCCAATTAGCAAGCTTAGAGACTTGATTAGTGATGAAACCCTAATAAGCCTTATACCAGGAATCACAAATCCTATCGAAGAGTTAAAGAAGCGTGATGCTCAGCGTGAAAAAGAACGTGAACTCATGAACACATATAGAATGTTAGGTGATGATCTTGAGAACTAACTACTGGGAAGAAAGATTGATTGAAAATCAATTCAAACTTGGTACTAAGAAAATGGACAAAGAAATACTTAAAATATATAAGCTTGCTAGTAAAGAACTTCAAGCATTAGTAAATGATTTATGGTTTAAGATGTTGCAGAATGGCTCAATTAGTCAATGGCAGCTCTACCAGTATGGTCGATATATCGTAATGCAAGAACAAATAAATAAGATACTTACAAGTTTAGGGCAACAAGAAATAAGCATTATAAACACACAATTACAATCTTTATACGAAACCACTTTCACGGAATCCGCTCGTTATCTCGGCGGTGAAGTCTTAAGTGGTTCTTTTAGTTTACTGAATACGCAAACAGCATATGAAGTAGCTAATGCCAACTTTAAAGGTGCTGCATTTAGTGACCGTATTTGGAAAAGGCAAGACTTACTTAAAGAACAGCTTACAAGGGTTATTACTAATAGTGCTGTGCTAGGTAAGGACTGGAAAAGTGTAAGTCGTGACTTGGCTAGCAGATTAGAAGTAGGCTTAAGTGATAGTAGGCGGTTAGTAAGAACCGAGACTATGCGTGTGCTTAATAGTGCAGCAATAAACAAAGCAATAGAACGAGGATATGAATACTACAGGGTGCTACTTGAAGTTGATGCTTGTGACGAGTGTTATAGCGAGTATGAGGGTAAGCTTTTTAGCTTAAAAGGTGGAAGCCCACCACCTCTACATCCACACTGTCGCTGTTGCATAATTGTTGAAATGAATGAGGGTGAAAGAGTTGACGATTAGGTGTGATGTTTGTGCCAATGAGTTTGAAGCGGATATAAAAGTAAGACAGCAAGGCGAGCTAGAAATTACTTATGTGGTATGTCCAAGATGCAATAAAGAACATATTTTGATGGTTACAGATGAAAAGCTTAGACGTTTACAAGACATAGCTAGATTGGCAATGTTGAAAACTAGAACTACCGTCGGTAAAGGTAAGATACATGAGAAAAACTTTAAAATGTGGCAAAATGCTAAGCGTGAAGCTGAGAAGTATGCTAAAGAAGCTAAATTAAAGGAGCGTGTTGTGTAATGGCAAGTTTTCTATGTGGGATAAGTATTAAGATGACAACTAATTTTGAGGAAGAGTTGGAAAAGTTAAAGCAAATCAACTCTGAAATGATAAAAACCATTGAACTACAAGAGAAGATTATGGAAAATCAAAAGTTAATTGAGTAGGAGCGAGGTGGGGTGCTTTGAAAATATACGTTGTTATGACTGGCGTGTATGAAGAAAAAGAGACACGTTTAGTAACTGTTAACTTGTGTGCTGCCTTAGAGGTACTTAATGAATGTGAATCACCCGAAATAGAGGTGTGGGAAAATGATGAATGTCTTTTAGTTTATGGCTTTCGGCAATGCCACGCTATAAATCAAACTAAAGATGTTAACTTGATTAAGGAAGATTTATTAAAACAGATTTGATAATTAAGCACTAGCGATTATATGAGTGAATGAGCTGTTACTAGGAGGTGGCAGAGAGTAGCTTGCTAGTGCTTTTTATTATGCCCTAAACATACTTAAGGCTTAAAACTGAGTATGGAAACTAGTCGTTACGGACGTTAAACGGAGGTAATTTATGAAATTAAAAAATAGATACTTTAAAACTGTAACTAAGGCTACATTGTTTAACTTACAATTCTTTGCTGGTGAAGATGATAACAATAATGATGACGACAAACAAGGTGACAAGCAACTGAGTCAAGATCAAGTTAATGACATTATCGCTAAGCGACTAGCTAAGGAAAAAGCTAAGTGGGAAAAAGACTATAACGCAAAGCTAGAAGCAGAAAAAGCAGAAGCTGCTAGATTGGCTAATTTAGACGCCACCCAAAGAGCAGAAGAAGAAGCTAAGAAGAAGTTAGCAGCACTTGAAGAAAGAGAAGCTAAAATTAAGCAGGCTGAGGATAAGCTAGAATGTGAGAATGTGCTTAAAGAAAGAGGTTTGTCTACTTCTTTTGCAAATTTCCTACTTGGTGCTGATGCAGAGGTAACTTTAGCTAACATTAATAGCTTTGAAACAGCATTTAAAGAAGCTGTAAAAGCAGAAGTAGAAACTAGAATTAAAGGCAAAACACCACCTGCCGGAGGTGGCGATAATAAAGATGGTGTTGTATCTAAAGAGGAGTTTAAAAAGCTTCCATTATTTGAGCAAAACAAGCTTTATTTATCTAATCCGGAACTATACAAAACTTATTATGGCGCTTAAGAGGGCGCTTATTTTTATGCTCAAAAGGAGGGCGATTACATGAAAAAGTTTATTACTAAAGCAAGAAATACTATTTTATCTTTACAATACTTTGCAGACCCTACACACACTCTTTATGCTAATAGCGTAATTGAGAACAAGATGACTGACCTGGTAAACACAAAGCTTGAAGCTAAGTCTTTAATGACTATCGATTATAGCTTAACAGAAGTAGCAGGTATGAAGAAAACTATTAACAAGTACACTTACTCTGGTGGTGTAGAAAAATTAGCAGCTGGTGCAAAAAATGCAGATGCTCAACTAGGTAAAGTGGTTTATGTTGGCACAGATTATGTAGTATCTCGTTATCAACAAACTTTCAAGTATCTTGATGAAGATGTTATGAAAGACCCATACTTCTTGGATGTTGCTACAACAGGTGCTTCTACACTCATGGCTAATCAAGTTAAGACTGAGTATTTTGCGGAATTAGCTAAAATCACAAATGCTACAACATGGCCAAAAGCATCAGCTTTTAAATATGATGATATTGTAGATGCATTAGCTGTGATTGATCAAGAAGTAGAAGAGGGTATGTTTGTTATCATGAACAACACTCAAAGAAAAGAAATTCGTAAGGATGCAGACTTTAAAGCAGCTAAACAAGGTGAAATTCTTTATACTGGTCAATTTGGTACTATTGCTGGTATTCCTGTACTATTCTCCAAACTTGTACCTGCTGATACAGTTTACATCACATCTAAAGATGCGGTTAAATTCTTTGTTAAGAAAGATGCATCTATTGAACAAGCTCGTGATGTAGAAGCTAAGAAAAACACTGTAGTTTATGCTCGTTATGGTGTAATTGCACTTGTAGATGAAACTAAATCTATTAAAATGACAAAAGCTACAGCTTAATAGAGAGGTTGGTGAGGAGCTGTGTTGGAAAATATTAAAACGCTAACAGGTAATACCGATGAGGTGCTTATACAGCTCCTTATTGATAAAACCAAGAAAGAGTTAGAGTCTACAGGTAAAGAATATAGTGATATATGGGATAATGTGATTGAGGACATTGTAATTATTAAGATTAACAGACTTAATCACGAGGGAACTAGCCACTATGAAGCTAACGGTATGTCTGAGACATTTGTAAAAGGTTATCCTAGTTATATTAACGACCAACTATCAGCTTTAGGCTTACCTTGTATTGGTAAAGGGAGGGCGAAGCTATTATGAGATATATAAAGTTTACGCTCGAACAACTTGTAAGAGTACAAGATGCTTTAGGGCAGTGGAAAGAGTCGTGGGAACCTATACAAGATATTAGCGTGGCTACATCTAACAAGCTTTATTCTACCGTTACTAACGACGCTGTGTATCGCAAGTATGCACCTACTGGTATAACTACGTTTAAAGGATTTGAAAAGTGTGGCACTTATCGTATTGTTAATAACGATATAACTTATGAAGTACACTCATTTAATACTGACAGTAGGCTTACACAGTTACTATTGAAAGAGGTGGTAATGAGTGAGTGATATTACGATAATTATTAATAGTGGTGTTAGTGATGAAATAGATAAGATGTTAGAGCACAAAATTGAACGTGTAGGCCAATTCGGAGAGAATAAAGCTAAAGAAAATATGGCAGGTCATAATCGTAGTGGTATACTGAGCGCCAGTATAAGTCATGATGTAAGTGATTTAACAACCACAGTAGGTACTGACGTCGAATATGCTGTACCGTTCCATGAGGGGCACGGAAGTTTTCCCGGAGTCCCTTTTTTGCGTGATGCAATTTATAATCATATACCGGAAATTATAAATATTTTAAAGGGGTGATTAGGTGGTACTTGTTGAGCTGATAACGATACTTAGAAATGATGCTACACTAAAAACTCTTTTAAAAGCTACAGTAACAAATACTAAAATAATGCCTATGCCCCTTTTAACAGATGGTATAGGTTACACCTTTATACCTCTTACAAGTGATGGTGTGAAAGAGCAAAGTCAATTTGAGTTAACAGTCATCAACACCGACTTACTAAGGTGCTACGAAATAAAAGAGCAATTAGATGAGCTACTTATAACCATAGGTGATACACCGCTTACTAATGGTATTTTAGAAGTGAGTCAAAACGGTGGTGGGTGTTGGTATGATGGTGATCTAAAAATGTTTAAATTAAAAGCAAATTATACTATTTTATCAAGGAGGAAATTAAATGGATAAATTAGCAGATACAACAGAAGTCACTCTAGGTAGTGGCGATTTATTTATGATGCTTTATGCAAATGCTATACCGGAAGACGCGGAGTTAGAAGTAGATGCGAATAATGTAGCGCATATTGATAGTGGTGCAACACTTAAGTATGGAGTTACTTATAAAGATGTAGAGGATTCCAAGGGGCAAGTGGTAAAGAGCTTCATCACGAAAGAAGATGTAACCTTTGGAACTGGAATTTTATCTTGGAATGGTGACATAATTGCAATGCTTTGTGAAACAGCTAGAGTAACCACAACAAATGCTACAGCAGACGCTAAAGGCAAACGTGTTACTAAAATTGGTGGACGTGATAACGCTAACGGCAAATATTACGTTATCCGTTTTAGACACAAAAAAGATGATGGTTGCTATATTCGTGTGACAATCAAAGGTAAGAATACAGCTGGATTTAGCTTACCTTTTGAAAAAGAAAACGCTACCGTAATTGATGCAGAGATTAAAGCCTTTGCACAGGATACTGAAGGAACATTAGTAATAATCGAAGAAGAGTTACCACAATTAAGCGCTTAAGAGAGAGGGAAACCTCTCTTTTTTATTTGTATAAAGGAGGAATTTTTAGTGGCTTATAACTTGGCTAAGAAATCAAATAAGGTTAAAACATGGGAAATCGCGTTAGATGAAGAAGAAAAAGAAATTGTACATGTAAAAAGATGTAGCCAGGAGGTATTTGTTGAAATAGGTGAACAAGTATCCGGAATGAGTACGGAAAATGTAGCTAGTGCCCTCGCTACTATTGGGGACTTAGTACTTAAGGTGCTTAATAACAATGTAGAAAAACATGAATTTACTAAAGAATGGTTAGCCGAACAAGGTTACGACATTTTTACACAAGGTGAAATTTTACAAGATTACTTTATGTGGTGCCAAGGAGTTTTAGCAAACCCAAACTAACAATCCCCTTTGCTCACTTTAAAGATGATGACGAGGGGAAAAAGTACGATATATCTAGTCTTTTTACGTACGAGGATAATGTTGTAGCTACTTACAAGCAAGTAGCTGACTATTGCAACATGAGTTATTTAGATGTCAAAAAATTAGACTTCTATGAGTTCGCTTTGCTTAGTCGCAATGCCTATATAAATAACATTTTAAAATGCCATGGTGGCAAAAAAGCACTAGCTGATGGTATAAGGCTAACAACTAAAGAGTGTGATTTACAAGGCTTAAGAAGTCTTAAGAAGAAGTTAGAGGGGGTGAATAACAATGGCTAATTTAAATTTAGCTACGCTATCTATTAAGGTGGCTATTGATAAAACAAATGTAGCTAGTGAACTTAATAAGATAAAAGAAAGTCTAACGAGTGTTGGCGCAAACGGTCAAACTGGACTAGGTAATTTAAAAAATGCATTGTTAGGAGCCTTAGACCCAACTAAATCTCTTGGTGCAAACTTAGGAAGTCTTAAGAGCACGCTTATAGACCAGGTTAGTGCCGTGGGCGGTCTACAAGCCGCTTATGTTGCGTTAGCTGTTGCTGGTATAGCTATAGCCACTAAAGCACTTCTAGACTTTATAAAAGCATCTGTACAAGTTGGAGTAGCGTTTGAAAAGCAAATGTCTAAAGTTGAAGCAATTAGTGGATCTACAACTGCAGAAATGAAACTCTTAAGTGACAAGGCTAAGGAAGTAGGTAAAAATACAGTTCTTACAGCAAGTCAAGCCGGAGAAGCTATGGAATATATGGCTATGGCCGGATGGAAAGTTGGAGATATGTTAGCGGGTATAGAACCACTTGCTAACCTAGCTATTGTTAATAATGGTGATTTAGGTAGAACATCAGATATTGTAACAGATGCTTTAACTGCTTTTGGGATGAGTGCGGAAGAAACAGCAAGATTCTGTGACGTATTGGCCCAAGCGTCTAGTAACTCTAATACGAATGTTGACATGATGGGTGAAACGTTTAAATATTGTGCTGCCGCCGCAGGTGCTGCAGGTTATAGTATTGAAGATGTAGCCTTAGCGACAGGTCTTATGGCTAACAGTGGTGTTAAAGCTTCTATGGCCGGTACAGCACTTAGACGTATGTTTACCGAACTAGCAACAGGTTGTAAGGTTAGTTCTAAAGCTTTTGGAGAAATGGATATCGCAACAACTAACTCTGATGGTTCTATGCGTGAGCTTAAGGATGTAATTTTAGACTTACGAGAAGCTTTTGACCAAATGAGTGAATCTGAAAAAATAATGAATGCGGAATCTATAGCTGGCAAAACTGGTATGTCCGGCTTTTTAGCTGTAATTAATGCCGGTGAAGCCGATTTTAACAAGCTCGCTGATGCAATAGACAATTCGGCAGGTGCAACAGATCGTATGGCTAAGACTATGGCTGATAACGTAGACGGCCTTGTTAAAGGTATACAAAGTAAATGGGAGTCTGTTCAAATTGCCACTTTTGAAATGCTAGAGCCTATTATAAGTCGTATGCTTATGTGGGTTGATGCGGTTTTAGGTCTTTTTTCTAATTTGTATAACAAGGTAGCTGCGATAATCGGAAATATCATAAACATTATGACCGCGTGGATAGAGCCAGTTATCGCGGTTTTTAATACGGTTGTAGAGTTGTTAAGTCCTATTTTAGACGTAATATTTGAAGCTGTTAACGGTGTTTTTGGAAGAATAAGCGAATCTATGAATAGTTTTATTGAAGGTTTTAAGAATGTGCTAGAAGGTATTAAGTTAGTACTTGAGCCTGTTATAAAAGTTATAGCAAGCATCTTAAGAGTGGCTTTAGGTGTACTTACCTTAAACATGGATATGATTTTGGGAGGTTTTAAAGACGCTGCTGATGGGGCGAGTGATTTCTTCACGGACGTACAGAATGTAGGAGTTAAGGCTTGCAACGGTGTAATAGATGCTTTAAATCTTATTCCTGGTGTAAGCATTGATAAAATGCAAGAAGTACAAACTAACATAGACGGAACGGGAGAAAAAGCAACTGAAACTGCGGAAGCTACTGCAAATGCTATAAAAGCTATTCAAGAGGAGCTAGAAAACAAGCTTAAGGGTTTAGATGATGTCTATAAATCATACATGGATGCTCGTCTAGCTGAGTATGAAAAAGAACTTAAAGAAAAGTACGACATGAGTGATTTACAAGATGTGAAGCGTTACAATGAAAAGCTTGATAAATACAAAGAGAGACTACAACGTGAAGTTGATTTAGATCGTGTCAATGAAGAAAAGAAGTTACAACTTAAAGCTGATGCTCAAACTAAGATGTTAGAGTTAGAAGAAGCTTATAGTAATAAGCAAGCGGAAATGAGTGAAAAGCAATACCAGGCATTGAAGCAACAGTATGAGAAAATAGGTAAATTACAAAAAGCTGCTTCTGGTAGCACCTATACAACGATGGCTACACCTAATGTCGGTGGTTACGCTACTGGTACTAACTATGCTAGTCAAGGATGGCACTGGGTAGGTGAAAAAGGTAGAGAACTTATGTACTTTGGTGGTGGGGAGAAGATTATTAATAATCAACAGAGTGAGAAATTAGTTAGCGGTGGTGAAACGCACAACACTTTTTATGTCACTATTCCAGCCAACAGCGTGAAAGAATTTGTGGATGTAGTAGAAATGTGCAATAACGCACAAGTGAATATGAGAATGGGGGTGGAGTAGTTGGCAAGTAAAACATTAAAAATATACGCTACAAGTAGCTTACAACCAGAGCTTTATCCCGAGCAAGATTACTTTAAGCTAGGGTATAGCTATCCCGATGTAAATATTGTGTTTGATATACCTAGCAATATAAGCAAATACACACTAAAAAAGCTCGGCTATAGGTGTAACGATGGTGCTAATAATTACCCAATAACTATATATGGTGATGGGACAACATGGTTCGGCCCTTTGTATTGTCAGCATGATACTGCATACGAGTTAAATCTAAAAAACGAATATACATTAAGAAGTTTGACATATGCTTTTTATGGTTATACCAACACTGATTTTGCAAGGTTTTATGGTGCAAGACATCCTACGGAAACTTATAGGCCTTATATTACAATAGAATATAACGAAGTAGATATATCCAATTTAGTTTTAAGTAGCACTAATTTAGATGATGATATTACGGTTAGTTGGCAAGGAACCTGTGATAGTTGGACATTACAAGCTATTTTAAATGGTAATGTAGTAAAAAATTGGACTGGTACAACAGAAACTAGTGTAACTATTCCTAAAGGTACATTAACCACAAATGGTGGATGGACATTTAAGTTAATTGGTGTAAGTGGAGATAGTAAGGAGATTACCACAACGGCTACATTAACTAGAGTAGAGCCTAGTATTATATCTTTGGAGCCTGATAACGTAAACCAAAATGCAGACAATAATATCACAGTATCTTGGGTTACTACAAATCAACAGTCATATAGTTTAAGCTTGGACAATTTAAGTTACAGTGGCACAACTGCCGATAGCTTAGTAATTCCAGCTAAAACTCTTAAAAGTGGAACAAAAAGCATGACATTAACAATTACTTATACAAGTAGTTGGGGAGAGGTTAGGACAGCAACTAAGACTGTAACATTTTTGGCATATGCTACCCCTAATACACCACAGCTAGAAGATATAAGTATTTATAATAGTGCTACTCCCACGTTTAACTGGACTTGTTCTGATGCCTATACAAGCTATCATTTTAAAATTAGCAATAGTGCGGGAACAGAGGTATTAAATACTAACGAGGTGGTAAGTAGCGCTACATCTTACACATCCACTTATGCACTTACCAATAATGGCACGTATACAATCGCAGTACGTGTTAAAAATCAGTTTGGATTATGGTCAGCGTGGGATAGTAAAACAATCACTACAGCGTTTGTGGTGCCTAACAAGCCTATCGTAAATATTTATGCTACTAATAAAAATAGTATTGTTATTAACTTTAATATTGCTTACAGTGACGAATTTGAAAAAGCAGAGATATGGAGAAAATCTCCTAGAAGTGAATGGATTAGAATAGCCTACAACCTAGATAATAATTTTACTTATGAAGATGAATTTCTAGGTAGTGGAACACATTACTATAAAGTGCGTGCCATAGGAACAACAGGCGGAATTATAGAGAGTGATGTGGTAAATGCAAGTATTAGCATAAGCA
Organism: Cellulosilyticum sp. WCF-2; assembly: GCF_003990395.1. Taxonomy (NCBI): domain Bacteria; kingdom Bacillati; phylum Bacillota; class Clostridia; order Lachnospirales; family Cellulosilyticaceae; genus Cellulosilyticum; species Cellulosilyticum sp. WCF-2. The sequence continues at coordinate 1,697,966 of NZ_CP034675.1, forward strand.
ACTTTAACTTTGCTAATTGCGACGACTTAACGCAATCTATAGAGTTTGTCGGTGATCCTAGTGTAAGGGTACAAGAAATTAGACAGATAGTTACTACTATTTATGCTGGTTGTACAGCTCCTAAACCGGAAATTGGAGAAGTTAAATATAGGATTGTAACGTGTAGCTTTACTGTAGAAGCTAATGAATATGATGCCTTTATGGATATCTTTGATAGCAGCGAAGTAATACTTTATCGAGACTGTAGAGGGGAAAAGATTTATGGGAAAGTTACATCTAATGTTACAAAAACACCAATCACTAACAGCTTGTATAGTATAGGATTTACTTTTACGGAAGTAAGCTTTATTGAAAAAGATATGTATAAAGGTGATGGCAACACAGCGGTAGTATTTTTTGACGGAGCATATCGATTTGATGGAACATTAACATTTAATGGAGAGGGTGAGTAAGATGTCTACCAGATATTTAAGCTTCCAATATGAATTGCTAGACGATACAAACACATTCAAGAAGAAGCTTTATAATGTAGAGTCTTGCTCCATTTCTTACAAATTTCTAAGCCAACTAAAATCTAGTGCTACTATTGTTATGGATGATGATAGTAGCATTGATTATTTAAAGGATAGAATTAAGGTTTACATGACTTTAAATAAAGTTAAGACCGCATTAGGAGTGTTTATGCTGTGTTCTCCTAGCAGAAATATTACAGGAACCAAAAAGACTAGAAATATTACAGCATACAGTCTATTGCAAATGTTGTTAGATGATAAAGTGACTACTAGGTACACAGCAGTTGTAGGAACTAATGTTGTGAATGAGGTTAAGCGACTAATAGGTAGTAATAATAGCTACAATATTACTGACTCCTCTAAAACGCTTAATAGTGAGTTTAATTATGAAATTGGTACAAGTAAACTTGAGATTATTAACGACTTACTTGCTAGTATTAACTATACAAGCCTATGGGTAGATAAGGACGGAGTATTTAAAGCCGAACCTTATGTACTGCCGACAGACAGGATACACATTAAGACCTATGAGGATAATGAAGCTAGTATAATTTTACCGGACATGGTGGATGAGCTAGATTTATTTAATGTGCCTAATGTATTTGTACGCTATACTAACAACTTAGACGTAGCTACTCCATTAAGCTTTACTTATACTAACGACAACGCTGACAGTCCAACATCTACGGTTAATCGTGGACGCAGTATAGTTGATGCACAGAGTGTAGAAGCCACCGACTTAATCACATTACAAGCAATAGCTAAGAAAGATGCTTATGAAAGCAATAGTAAGTTTAGTCATCTAAACTTTGAAACAGCAATAGATCCTGATGTTATGAATTTATATATGCCAAATGTATGGATAAAGGTTGGAGACATAAACGCTAAATATACCATAACAGCCATTACGTTTAAATGCGCCGTGGGACAACAAGCAAAAGTCGAAAGTAGGAAGGTGGTGGCTATATGATAGATTCTTTTGCTATTTTGAATGCAGAAATAGAAAAGCTAAAGAAACAACAACCCACACTAAAATGTGGAACTGTTACAAGCACCTCACCGTTTAAAGTGCAATTTGATGGGGAGGATTCCAGTAACACATATAAGAAGCCTAAATCATACACGCCCACCTTAAATGACAGGGTGTGTTTTTTAGTTCAAGGAAATAACTATATTTGCTTAGGGGGGTATGAATAATGAATGCTTTAACTAGATTTGAACCTAGTACACCAGTTAGATATGATGTTATGAATGCTATGTGTACAGAGGTAGAAGCTAGAGATACAGATTTACAAGAACAAATCAATGTTTTAAAATCTAAAACACAAATTCCATTACCGTATAATTCTGGGTTTGTGGATTATGCTACTGGAGCATTAGAGTCTTATGTAGTAAAAAATGGACTTAATGAGTGCAAGTTAGTAATAAATGCAAAACCAAGCACGGGGCAATTTAGCGCAGGACAAACAGCTATAGCTACATTACCTAGTGGATATATTCCTTCTAAAGGTTATAGCGTAGGTGCTAGGAATAGTGCTATGACTGGGTGTAGCGTAGAGATACTACCAAACGGAACCATAAATGTATACACAGCCAGCGCAAGTGATTATGTGTTTGCTGTTATTCCATATGATTTGGAGGTGTAGTGATGTTTGGAATAATTATAAATGAGCAAGGATATAAGACAGCTTTTGTGTGCATAGATGAAAATGATAATATTCTACACTATACTCTTAAAGAAAACGAGCAACTTATAAAAAACGATTGGCAGATTGCTAATGCAATGGGTAAACCTAAATGGACAGGCACAGAATGGGTGGACGAAGAACCGCCAAAACAAATTGATAATTGTACAGGGCCTACAGTAGAGGAACAGTTACTCGCTACTCAGAAAATGGTTTTAAGTTTACAAGAACAAATTATAGATATGCTATAAAAGGAGAGGATGATTATGTTGTATATTGTTTGTGAAAGCGTGATTAGGAGCCAAAACTATGACCAAGAAGATATGCTTAAGAAGTTAGGTAAGTATAAAAATGCCGGATTACTTACAGATCAAGAGTATTTAGATTTAGTAGAATTAATTACAGACTTTCCACCTAAAGTAACACAAAAATAATAAAATACGAGGCATAGAGGAGCAGCTTAATAGGCTGTATTTTTTATGCCTTTTTCCTGAGGAGGGAAATCATGAACGATATAAAAGCAACTTTAACAGGTGTTGTAACAGCTATTTATATTTGGGTTAGTGCTTACTTTGGGGTATTTACTCCACTTCTAGTATTAACACTGGTAGCTATGTTTTGTGATCTAGTAACTAGAATCTATGCTGCAGGTTCAAGCGAAACTGAAAAAGTAGAGAGTAAGAAAGTAATGCTAGGTATATATCGGAAACTAGGTATGTGTATGCTTATTATTTTAACTCTTATATTAGATTCCGGTTTGGTCCTTATAGCTGATACATTGGGTATAAATGTAGCCACTAAGATTATATTTACTGCATTTACACTAGCTTGGATTTTTGTTAGGGAGTTGATTAGTAACCTAGAGAATTTAGCTTTAGCAGGTATAGACTTGCCTAAGTTTATTGTTAAGGCCCTTAACATAGCTAGGGACAAGATAGATAGTGCTGCAGATTTAAACGTACAAGGAGGTAATAAAGATGGAGATACAACAAAAACTATTAACCATTAATAAGTACAGTAGGCCTGGATCTAAAATAGGTCATATTAAAAAGATAACAGTACATTGGGTTGGGAATGCAGGTAGCTCAGCTATTGCTAATCGTAACTACTTTGAAGGGCTTAAAGAGGGCAAGAAGAATGCATATGATAATTATATATTTGCTAGTTCACATTACATTATAGGGCTACAAGGGGAGGTTGTTTTATGTGTTCCAGAAGATGAAATTGCATACCATGGCAATAGCCATAATAATATGGCAATAGGAATAGAAACGTGTCATCCTGATTGGGGTGGTAAGTTCTCAGAATTGACGTATAAGAGCCTTGTTGAGTTAGTGGCAGAATTATGCACTAGATATAAATTAAGTCCTCTAGTAGATGTAGAGAGACATTACGACATAACTAAAAAGGATTGTCCACATTACTATGTAGTCAATGAGCAAGCATGGAGAGCTTTTTTAATAGATGTAAAGAATAAAATAGAAGAGGGTGATGAAATGCTAGTTAAAGAAAAGATTAATGTAAACGGAAAAGAAGTTGAAGTGGATAGCATTACAAAGGATGGGGTTACTTATATCCCAATGCGCCAGTTAGCTAACATGCTAGGAGCAGAAGTAACATATGATAATGCGACTAAAAGGAAAGGGTTAATGGTACCAGCTAGGGCTTAGGCTCTAGCTTCTTTTTTTATGCCTAAAACGTAGATTTGTTTTAGAAGTATAAGTGAGCAATTGCGAATTTATAATTTAGCATTACGTTCAAAAAATATTGACTAATTGTTTTTAATATTATATATTATTTGAAAAAAGACGAGTAATACTGGAGGGGAATATGGATAATGAAGTTATTATACAATCAGGATATCCTGAACATGAATCAAAAGTATGGAATAGTTTTGATCCAAATGAAATAAGGGCATTATTTCACTTATTAAATGGACAACCTGATAGCTTGATAAAAGTATTTCCTAAAGATGTTCAGATAGGATTTAATGATTTGCAGTTACTCTATCAAAATGTTGAAGATAAATTGGGGCACTATATAGTAGGAGCCAATGAATTCTCTATTGATATAAAATTTGATAATGGAAAGATTAAAAATTTTGGAAGTTGGCTTTCCTTTACAAACACTAATTTCGATATACCTGAAGCTATTGAAAATGTAATTATGAAATGGGACTGTTTATTAAAACTACCAAATTATGAAATTCCACAAAAACACACACTAGTGGTGAGAATGAGTTCAGGATTAAATGCTCAACAGGTATTTCAATTATTGCTAAGTGGAGAAATAGAAGACATGGATTCTGTAGAGAGAAATTTAGCTCCAGTTATTTGCAAAGTGGATTTCGTGAATCACCGATTAGCCGAAGAAATTACTAATATAGTAGAAGAATGGAACAAAACACTAATAGCATCAGAGCAGATTAATAATAGGTTAAAATTTATACGGAAGCATAAAGGAACTATAGCTAATGCTATAAGATACATAACGCCAATTGTATATGCAGGGACCATATTAGTATGGATCATGTATTACCTATCAAATACATCTATAAAAGTTGTTTCTGACATTACTGTTAATCAATTAAAAAGTATAATATGTATTTGTTTTTTTGGATATATAACGTATAATATAGTTAAAAGAGTGGCATTTATATTGGGGAAAAAAGTGATTGAATCTGCGATGGAGTATGGTGATACGTTTACTTTTGCTATAACTAAGGGAGATTCAATTACCCAACTAAATTTAGCCAGAGCAAATAATAAATATACTGTTGACATGATATTGAGTATTTTAGTAACTATTTTAATTAATATAATTTGTGGAATAATAGTAAATCATCTATGGCAAATGATATGTACAATTAAACTTTAAAATATACACATAATACAACATTATTATCATATGCTAATATAGATTAGAAGAAGGGGGTGTTGAGATGTTTACTAGGATTAGTAAGTTTATTAAAGAGGTAAACATTGATTTTAGAACAAAAAACCTATCACAAGGCATGTGTGGATATGTAAATGATGAAGATTTAAAGTATTTACTTGAAAAAATTGAGAAACGGAATAAAGATAAAAAAGAACTAAAGGATTTCTGTTATAAATAATAAAAGAATAGTTTTAGATAGGATCAGGTGAGAATACCTGGTCTTATTTTTTTGTTGCATAAAATTACAAAATGTAACAAGGATAAAGTGGTATACTATGTAACAACTACATATAAATTAATGCGAGGTAATTCTATGAACAAAAAGAAAAAATATTCAATATATGTTATGATTTTTACATGTTTATGTAGTTTAGTGTCATCATTTTTAATTCTATCAACAAAGGAATCTATTTATTATTACAATCTTATATTGCCTATAATTTCTGTGTTAGCTATAAGTTTCGGCTGCATTTGGTTAATAAAACAACGAAAACTTAAGTAAAGTAAATGAGCACATAAAGAAGTTAAAAATGTTTTTGACCAACTAAATAGTTATTTAGATTAGTAATTAAAAAGATAGTTTGTTTAAAAGCAAGATCATAAGGCTACACTCTAAAATAAAAAGGGTGTGGTCTTTTTTATGCAAAAATATAATAAAAACCTTAAGCAATGGCAGATAGATATATTAGTAAAATGGTGTTTATTAAAGGAAAGATTGAATAACATAATCAAATAGTGTAGAATTATCTTAAAATTTATTTGATATTAGGGGGAGATTTTATGATTATAGCTTTCTATGCTTTACTTTTAATATTATTCTCTATAACTTTATACGAGTATTGCTCAATGTAAATATCATTTGTGGGGTGGGGAAGAATGAAGAAAACTATAACAATATTGTTAGTTTGTATTTGCCTTATGATGACTGGGTGTGGAGCGGATAATTTAGATGTGGACGGTGTAAAAAACGTATTAACAGACTATAGCCAGGTAGTATTAGATGATGGAATAATTGCTATAGATATTAGCAAGGATGGCGAAAAAGACGACTTTGATAGCAAAATTCATACAACTATAAGAGATACTTTGCATAAAATATCTAAACTAAAAATCACAAAAGACAGTCCGAAAACTATAATTATAAGCATGGATAATAAAAGAGGTGTAGGAGTGTTCGCGTATGTAGATACGGATATTATTTCTACTGTTGAGTGGAGCAAAATAACAGATAAAATTGAGTTAGAAAATTATATAACTATTAAATACTTCGATTATAGTAAATAAAGGCTTGCAACATTAATCTGCTACAATAACCTAAACAAATTTATAGCGTGCAACTTTAGCATATGGGGTTGCACGCTGTTTTGGCTGACACCTATCTGACACCTACGTACAGAATTTATTCAATGAAGTTAATGAACACATCTTGCATTTATTGTTGAAAATAATAGGATTGAGCATAAAAATATTTTAAATAATGAACGCTATTTACCTGTTTATACATAAAAATCAAACTTCGGATCAGAATGTCGTGGGTTCGAATCCTACCGCGTGCGTAAAAAAAAGACCTAGACTTAAGTATCAATTGATACAAGTCTAGGTCTTTTTTTGTTACAGTCTCATGGGAGAAACTCACATAGCCTTCCTAATTGGCCTAATTCTAGGCATAAAATGGCTCCTCAGCATGTTTATGTAGTTAGAAACAGGCATTAAGGATAGCTATTAAAGTTAAACCAATGAGTGAGGAGCTCCTATAGTCTTAGCCGGTGCACCCTTATGATAGGAAACTAAGACTTTAAGACTCTGATTTAGAACTTTATTTGGTACTACTAGATGTAAAAACGTATTTAGCAACTTATAGATGGACCTCTACTGCTAGCGCGTCAAGTTGATGCTACCTAGACTAAAGCCGAGGAAGTTGCTTATTTTGTTTTACATCTATGTATATGTGATGAACCAGGGGAATCCCTAATGAAAGTTAAAAAATTTTAAAAATCAATTGTATGCGGTAAAAAGTCTAGTATCTGTCCACAACATAAAAAAGAAAAGTGTAGGGCGTATGTGGACACAAAAAAGGAAAAGACATCGAAAAACTAGTAAAAATATTAAGAAATAAGGTCATTAATAAGATTGTCCATTTCATAGAATTGATATGGAATAAGGTTTAGTTAAATCTAAAAATATTGACAAAGTAAAAATAATAAGAGTATACTGAATAAAATAAAAAACAAAACAAATAGGAATACTAGGAAATGAAATCAAAGGAGGGACGAAGATGGATATAAGTGCTATAGAAAGATATGTTCCCTTGTACGTTGAAGCATCTAAACTGACTTTAACCTTAGGAGGAGTAGGAATTGTTCTAGCTGTTCTAGTAGGGTTTATATGTGCCATGATTAGATACTATAAGATTCCAATTGCGAAGCAAGTGGTGGGAGCTTACATAGAATTATCTAGAAATACACCCTTACTAATACAACTTTTCTTTTTATACTATGGGTTACCAAAGTTGGGAGTAAAGATAAGTGCGGAAACCTGTGCAGTGATAGGACTAACTTTTCTAGGTGGAAGCTATATGGCGGAAGCCTTCAGATCAGGATTAGAAGCTGTTAGTAAGTCTCAAATTGAATCAGGCTTAAGTATCGGACTAAATGAATGGCAACTGATACAACATGTTATTTTACCTCAAGCATTTGCAGTTGCTATGCCAGGTATAGGTGCTAATATTATTTTTTTATTAAAGGAAACATCTATATTTAGTGCAGTTGCTTTAGCTGATTTAATGTTTGTTGCTAAAGATTTAATTGGTATGTATTACAAGACAGATGAAGCCCTTTTTCTATTAGTGATTGCATATTTAATTATTTTATTGCCACTTTCCATATTATTTACTTGGATTGAAAGGAGGATGAGATATGCAGGATTTGGGAATTAACGTGCTTTTCCAAGGCAGGAACCTGATTAGACTGATAGGTGGCTTGGGAGTAGCTATGAAAGTAGCGCTCATTGCAATGATTTTATCTGGTGTACTGGGTATTATGTTAGGCATATTGATGACTTCCAAGCACAAGGCAGTAAAAGTGATTTGTAGGATTTATTTAGAAGCTATTCGAATTATTCCTATCTTGGTATGGCTTTTTATCTTTTATTTTGGTTTAACAAAGCTCATTGGTTATCATATAGAGGCAGAGATTATTTCGATTATTGTCTTTACTTTATGGGGAACAGCTGAGATGGGAGATATAGTAAGAGGAGCCATTACTTCCATGCCTAAGGCACAAAGTGATAGTGGCAGGGCTATTGGGTTAAGCGAAATTCAAATTTATCGTTATATTATCATCCCACAAGCTGTAAGAAGAATGCTGCCGGCAGCTATTAACTTAGCAACTCGTATGGTTAAAACTACTTCGTTAATTGTACTAATTGGTGTTGTAGAGGTATTGAAGGTAGGTCAACAGATTATAGAAGCCTCAATTTTAAAAGTGCCTAGTGCTCCTCTGTGGGTATATGGCTTTATCTTTATCTTGTATTTTATTATTTGTTATCCCATTTCTATTTTCTCTAAAAAATTAGAAATGAAGTGGCAATCATAAGGAGGCATACATATGGCAGAAATGTTATTAGAAATAGAACACTTATATAAAAGTTATGATAACAATCCACCTGTTTTAAAGGATATTTCTTTTCAAATTCAAAAGGGAGAAGTAATTGTCATCTTAGGACCATCAGGATGTGGAAAAAGTACCTTATTACGCTGCTTAAATGGTTTAGAGGTTTTTCAAGCAGGAAACATTAAATTAGATGGTGAAAGTATTACTAGGAGTAAGAAGGATTGGCCCCAAATTAGGCAAAAGATTGGCATGGTATTTCAAAGTTATGATTTATTTGCGCATATGACAGTGATGGAAAATATATTATTAGGACCTATAAAAGTGCAAAAAAGGAATAAGGAAGAGGCGTCTTTGCAAGCTGAGAAATTGCTTGAACGGGTCGGATTAAGCGATAAAAAAGATGCGTATCCTCGTCAACTTTCAGGAGGACAGAAACAAAGGGTAGCTATTGTAAGAGCTCTGTGTATGAACCCGGAGATTTTACTTTTCGATGAAGTGACGGCTGCACTTGACCCAGAAATGGTAAGAGAGGTATTAGATGTTATTTTGGAACTTGCTAAAGCAGGAACAACCATGGCTATTGTGACTCATGAAATGAAATTTGCAAAGGCTGTGGCAGACCGAATTTTATTTATAGACCAAGGTGAAATTATAGAAGAAAACACACCAAAAGCGTTTTTTGAAAACCCTAGTACTTTAAGAGCAAAACAATTTTTAAATATCTTTAATTTTGAGGAGGAAACAAAATGAAACAACGTTTAAGAGTATTAAGTATATTAGTAGGTTTATTAGTGATTTTAGGAAGTTTAACAGCTTGCTCAAGTAATAAGCAGGCAAGTAGTAATGGGGAAAGTGCTTCTGGTATAGAAGCTATTAAGGAAAGAGGTAAGATAAGAATTGGCGTCTTTAGTGATAAACCACCTTTTGGTTATGTAGATGAAAATGGAGTAAACCAAGGTTATGATGTTTACTTTGCTAAGCGTATTGCTAAAGACTTATTAGGCGATGAAAATGCTGTAGAGTTTGTTTTAGTAGAAGCAGCAAGTAGGGTGGAATATCTGCAGTCAGGTAAGGTAGATATTATTTTAGCTAACTTTACAGTAACAAAAGATCGTGCTGAAGTTGTAGATTTTGCATTACCTTATATGAAGGTAGCTCTTGGTGTTGTATCACCTGATGGGGCCATTATTACAGATGTTTCTCAGCTTGAAGGAAAGCAATTAATTGTAAATAAAGGAACGACAGCAGAGACTTACTTTACAGAAAACTATCCTAATATTGAACTTCTTAAATATGATGAGAATACAGAAGCCTTTAATGCACTAAAAGATGTTAGAGGAGCTGCACTTGCACATGATAATACTTTAGTATTTGCATGGGCTATTCAAAATCCAGGTTTTACAACAGGCATTGAGTCACTGGGTGGTCTAGATACGATTGCACCTGCTGTTCAAAAGGGTAATACAGAATTACTAAACTGGATTAATGATGAAATTAAAGCGCTAGCTAAAGAGAATTTTTTCCATTCAGCTTATGAAGCTACTTTATTACCTGTTTATGGTGACAGCGTAGATCCTGAGAGCGTTGTTGTAGAAGGTGGAGAAGTTAAATAGATTAAAAATGATGATAAGTTAAAGCTTTAAAAAAGCCATTAAGTAATAGGTGATGGAAATTAAAGAAATAGGAGGAGAGACTATAGAGTTTCTCCTTTTACTATATTTTTGTGGATTATTATAAAGAAATTATGTTAATATAATGGCTATGCGACAACTATGGATATGACGAAGGAGAATAGACATCATGAAAAAAGACAATCAAAAGGGAAATCCCTTTGCACTCTTGCCGTTAGCAGTATTTCTTGTGCTCTTCCTAGGGGTTGGAATAGCTACGAAAGATTTTTATAAAATGCCTGTACTTGTAGCTTTTATTACAGCCACAGCTGTAGCACTTATGTTTAATAGGAAGGAACCATTAAATAAGAAGATAGAAGTGTTTTGTGAAGGAGCAGGGCATAGTGATATTATGATGATGTGCATCATTTTCATTTTAGCAGGGGCCTTTGCTAGTGTAGCAAAAGCCATGGGTGGTGTTGATGCTACTGTTAATTTAAGCTTATCCTTTATACCTTCTCAGTTTCTGATAGGCGGTTTATTTTTAATAGCATGTTTCATTTCACTATCAATGGGAACTTCAGTTGGAACGATTACTGCTTTAGCACCAATTGGTCTGGGAATTGCAGAAACAACAGGTATGCCTATTCCGTTAGTAATTGGTGCCATTATTGGTGGAGGAATGTTTGGCGATAACCTATCTATGATTTCAGATACTACTATTACAGCAGCACGTACACAAGGCTGTGAATTAAGAGATAAATTTAAGGTGAATTTCCTTATTGTATTGCCTGCAGCGCTCATTACTATTGTGCTATTAACTGTTATGACATGGCAGTATCATCAAGAAATACCAGGAAGATATACTTATGAGTGGGTAAAAGTACTTCCTTATGTGGCCGTTCTAGTAGGCGCATTGGCAGGTGTTAATGTATTTGTGCTATTAGCAGGTGGCACACTTTTAGCAGGTGCTGTTGGTGTACTAACAGGAAGCCTTGATTTATTTGCAGCAGTAGAAGCAGCTTCTAATGGAATGATTGGTATGGCAGAAATCATTATTTTATCCATTATTATTGGAGGAACGCTAGAACTGATTAAGCGAAATGGTGGGATTGACTATTTGCTTGGCTTTATCAAGCGCCGTATCCATACGAAGAAAGGTGCTGAATTTGGTATTGCAGCTCTTGTAAGTTTAGTGGATATGTGTACAGCGAATAACACGATAGCTATTGTTATGGCAGGACCGCTAGCTAAAGACATTGCTGAGGAGTATGATATTGATCCAAGACGTACGGCTAGTATTTTAGATATTTTTTCAGCGTGTATTCAAGGAATTATTCCTTATGGTGCACAGCTCCTTATAGCAGCAGGTTTAGTAGGTGTATCACCTATGGAGATATTAGGTTACTTACACTATCCTATTTTAATGGGCATATGTGGAATTATTGCTATTGTAATAGGCTTTCCAAAGTTAAAAAAATAAATAAGTTATCCCCTGAGTGAGTACTAACAATTCAGGGGATTTATTTGCAATGAAATTTAAATTATTATAAATAAAAAGATTTAAAATTGAAAATAATTAAAAAATAATGTAGAATCTAAATACATATTCATGACATTAAGGAGAACTTCATGGAAGAGATAATTAAAAATTTATTCATTGTTTGCCCTCTTGTTTTTATAGCTGGTTTTGTAGATGCAGTAGCAGGTGGCGGCGGACTAATTTCTTTGCCTGCTTATATGATGACAGGAATGCCTATTCATATGGCAGCTGGTAGCAATAAATTTTCAGCTAGCTGCGGAACAATTATAGCAGCAGGTAAGTACATCAAAAGTGGTAAGATTAAGTGGAAAATAGCTATCTATTCAGCCATAGGGGCTATCATCGGTTCAACTATAGGGACTAAGCTAGCTTTGTATATTAGTGAAAAACACCTGAAGGTATTGATGCTTGTTACTCTTCCTTTAGTAGCTCTGTTTATTATGACACAAAAAAATCTTGGGGAACAATTAGAAGAAAGAAGCTTAGGTGCAATAAAGCTTATAAGTCTATCTGGCATGATTGGAGTTATTATTGGATGCTATGATGGTTTAATTGGACCTGGAACAGGGACTTTTATGATACTTGGGTTTTCCGGATTATTGAGACTTGATTTAGTAACTTCTTCTGGATGTGCTAAAGTTTCTAACCTAGCATCTAATTTAACCTCTGTAGTACTCTATTTTATAGAAGGCAAAGTCATTTTTATCTTAGCTATTCCAGCTGCAGTCTGTAGCATCGTAGGGGCTTATATGGGGGCTAAATTTGCTATTAAGGGTGGTGCTAAAAAAGTAAGATATGTTATTTTTGTAGTGATTGGTCTACTATTTGTAAAGCTACTATATGATTTATTAATGTAAGAAAATGAGTTTTAAATAATTAAATAAGGAGTGGGAGAATGATTATATTTGGATGGGGAAAAGTAACAAAGAAGTTTTTAGGAGCGATTGGAAGATTGCAGTGTGGGAATTGTAACAATGAAGCGCAGTGGGAATTATGTGTACTTAGGGTATGGTTTACTTTGTTTTTTATTCCAGTTATTCCATATAAAACGACTTATTGCATGATGTGTCCAGTCTGTAACAGCTACATAGAAGTAAGCAAAGAGCGTTTTGAGGAATTAAAGGGTGCTTTAAGTGGTGGGATAGATGATGCGATTAAATACGCGGGGAAAACCCCTACACAAATTAGCTATTTAAAAGCCATGGAAGAACAAAGACGAAGAGAAGTAAGTGAAAAAGAATAATCTTTATAGGTTATTCTTTTTATATGAGTAACAATAGTTATAAATAGTTGTGCAAAGGCAGCTTTTGAATTCTAAGTAAGTTAATACAGAAAACGATAAATAGAGATAGATGAAACTTTTTGAGTATTTATTCTGTCTATATATAGAGAAAGTACTTTTTTTGATACATTTTTAAAACCAGGTTCAAAATAGCTATTAAATACCAAATAAATTGTTAGAGAATAAGGTTTAAAACTGTATAAAAAGATAGTATACTGGGTAATAAGGAGGGGATAATGTGAAAAGAAACAACTTGCACTTTGGAAAATCAAAAAACAGATTTTACATGACTTTATTATGGATTACTGGAGGAGCATGTGTTGTAACGAGTATTTTATTAGGAAGTTTTGTATATACTAATATGAGTCTAAATAAATATCACGTAACAATTAATCAATTATCTAGCGAACTAGATAGTATAAAAAGCATGACAGATGAGATGGTACAGCAAGAAAAAGAATATAAAAATCAGCTAGAAGGGCTTAGCCAAGAACTAGCTAAATATGAACCAATCGTCATACCAGAATCAATGAAGAGTGAATAAACATAAGTTAGCATAGGGATGTAGAAGGTGGAAAAATGGCATATAGGAAAAAGTCTCGTGTAGGGGCAACACTCGTATTTTTATTTTTATCAATATTTTTTGTATGTACAACTGGTGTGTTAGCATTTAAAATGCCCAATAAAGTACAAGAGCTTAGTGGGGTGAAGAAAGAACTTGCAGAGATTGAAGCATCTAAGGTAAGTATGCAAGCAGATTTAGAAGATTATAGTGGTAGAATTGAACAAATAAAAGAGCAAGTAGGACAAGTAAAACTAGATTTAGAAGAAGCACAAAAGAAAAATCCAGAATTAGCAAATTCTTTAGCGGGAGCAACAGAAAAATATGCTTATTTAACCTTTGATGATGGACCAAGTGATAACACTGTTAAGATTTTAGACTTCTTAAAAGCAAATCATTTAAAAGCTACCTTTTTTGTATTAGGTAAAGAAAATCAAGATGATATTTATAAGCGTATTGTAGATGAAGGACATACGCTAGCGATTCATTCTAATACCCATCAATATAATCAAATTTATACAAGCGTAGATAGTTTTATGCAAGATATTAATGCTTTATCGAATCATCTAGAAAGTGTAACAGGAGTAAAACCAGATGTCATGCGCTTTCCAGGAGGTTCCAATAATACTATTAGTATAAAACATGGTGGAAAAGATTTAATGGATCAAATTATTGCGAAGGTTAAAGAAGAAGGATTAGTTTATTTTGACTGGAATGTAGACTCTATGGATGCATCGGCTAATAAACAAGATAAAAACGTAATCGTCAATTCTGTACTAAATGGTGCAGAGGGCCAAAAGCATGCTATTATTTTAATGCATGATGCAGCACCTAAAACAACTACAGTAGAAGCATTGCCAGAAATTGTAGAAGGGCTTAGAAAACAAGGCTTTACATTTGAAAAGTTAACAAGTGAAACAGTACCTGTTCAATTCAAAAAATAATGTATATTAATAAGAAAAAAATACTGAACATCCGTCTTTAAATAAGGCGGATGTTTTTGTATATTTTTAGCTTGTTTGTCTAAAAATAAAACATAGAGGTTATAACATCTAAGGAGTTGATGATATGGCAGGATATGTTTGTAAACAATGTGGTTATCGTAAAACAAGTAGACAAGTGTTAGATTATGTATTAGAACCACCTATTTATCCGTTTATGACCACTAATTGTATACTTCCTTTTATGGCAATGGACTATATGTGGGGAAGTGAAGAAGTGTGTCCCAATTGTAAAGCAAACTACAATTGGGAGTTAATGCCATAATTTGTTTATAAGATTCTCATAAAAAAGGTTAGAAGTTATTCTAAAAATAATATATAATATGTCATGAGGGAATATTTTTTGATTGTATAGTATGAAAGGAGAGGGAACAATGAATAGAGTGTTAAATATTGCTCATAGAGGATTTAGTGGTAAGTATCCAGAAAACACTAATATCGCCTTTGCAAAAGCTTTAACTGAAGGATACTGTGATGGCATCGAAGTAGATGTGCACATGACAAAAGATGACAAGCTGGTTATTATTCACGACAGCAAATTAGACCGTACAACTACTGGTACGGGCTATATTAAAGATCATACACTTGATGAACTCCTAGAGTTTGATGCAGGCGTGAAATATGACCCTAAATATAAAGGTGAAAAAATTCTATGTATTAAATCAGCACTAGAGCTAGTGAAAAAATATAATGTTAAGCTTTATGTGGAAATCAAAGATAGTGATGAGGACTATGAAGCTATTGAAGAACAAGTTCTTGATCGTGTTAAATTAGTAGGTGCAGAGGACAAAGTTATTTTATCTTCTTATAATGTAGAAACATTAAAACGCATTAAAACTATGGCGCCTAATATTCAAACGGCTTTACTTTGTAAAGAAATGCCTTTCGATATCCGTAGCTATCAATATGCAGATTCTATTTCTTGTGATTACACAAAAATGGATAAAGCTGCTATTGAAACAGTTCATAGCATTGGTAAAAAAGTAACAGTTTGGGTAGTTGATGATATAGCAGATATGAAACTTATGAAAGAATATGGTGTTGATGCAGTAATTACAAATCATCCAGATACTTTCAATGATGTTATTAACGGTTTATGCTAAGAAAAAGAGTATAGGACGTAAGAAAAGCTAGCTGGCTTTTCTTACGTCTTTTTTATGCGTTCTTTATATGCATCTTATACACTTCATGATAGGGTATATTATAGCCTTATGGGAGATATATTTATAGTAGGCCTATGGTATATAGGATAACTTCTAAAGATAGCTAGTCAATAAGGAGGGATTGCTATATAATATAGGTAGAAGATCATATAGGCAAAAGGATAGAGAGGGGGATGGATATGGAATCTCCAATTGCAGCAATAGGCTTTTCTGATATAGAAAAAAAATATAATCTTGAGAAGATTGTGAGTGGCATTCTAGATAAGCCAACGAAGCAAGTTGCAAGTCGCAAAGCAAATCAAGATATTATCGCAGAGTATTTAAAAGAATTTGGAAAAGATATGTATGTCATGGTTAGGATTGTCGTAAGGGCAGACCAAAAAGATACTAAGCTTGAAATAGAACAGTGTGAACCTTATTTAAGTAGTCATTATACCGTAAAAGTAGAAGATCTTAGTGTAGAATGCATAGACGACGAGTATAATTATTATGCTATTTGTGAAGAAGCAGAGACAGGCATGCAATTCATTTTTTGGCTACAAAATGTAGTAGAATATACAGAAGCAGTAGAAATGATGCAGACTTTTAATGAAGTGCAGATTGCAGCACTTGCCATGGAAGGTACTGTTGTGCTTCCTATTGAAAAAGATGAGGAAGATGAGGCTGTAGAAAAAGAAGAAAGAGAAAAAATTAAAGTGATGCTTCAAAAAGCTAGAGAAGGCGATGAAGATGCTAGAGCTAAATTAGAAGAAGAAGAAAAAGAGTTAGATGATCAATTAAAAGAGCGTATGTTTGAAGAAGATTTCCTTTCTATTATGAGCGGTTATTTTGTACCGACTACTTTGGTAGATGCTACGTATGCTATATTAGGAGAAATTACAGATATACAGAATAGAAAAAATACGCAAACAGGAGAAGAATCATATCTTTTCACTTTAGATGTAAATGATATGCCGCTAGAAGTCCTTATTAATAAAGCTAATCTTGTAGGATATCCAAGCATAGGTATGCGTTTTATGGGTACTTGTTGGCTACAAGGAACTATTGTGACCTCTAATTAGTACTTGACGAATAGCAAATAAAAATGTAGTATAATAATTGCGATAACTTTTAAAGTTATAGGTTTCCGTAGCTCAGTAGGATAGAGCGACCGCCTCCTAAGCGGTAGGCCGCTGGTTCGATTCCAGTCGGGAACGTATAAATGCAAAAAAACAGCTTATAGGTTTTAGCCTATAAGCTGTTTTTTTATTGTAATAAAGGTTTTAGTTAATATACAGAATGTATTTACATATTATTCATAGGATAAAAAACAAAGGTGGAGTAACTGGAAAGAAAAAATTTGATGAAAAGTCGACGTAAATATTGAAATGATACAAATATTGCTATATAATGTGGAAGTTACTATTAATATATTTTTGGAGGACAATATGAAAAAATTCGCAGTATTAGCTTTATTATTAAGCTCAATGTTAACATTAACAGCTTGTGGTTCTAAAACAGAAGCGCCAGCAGAAACACCAGTTGCTACAGAAGCGCCAGCAGCTTCAGAAACTCCAGCAACAGAAGAAGCTTTCACAGGTGAAAAAGTTGGTGAAGTAGCAGATGAAGAAGGAAAAACAGTTGCAACTGTAACATTTGAAGCTGGGACACCAGTAAGCGTTAAATTTGATTACATTAGTACAAAAGATAACTCAAGTAAATATGAAGCAGCAGCTGCTGGAACATATGACATGGGTGAAGGAAGTACACCTTGGAATGAACAAGTAGATTCACTTGCTACATTCTTAGCTGAAAATAACTTCGATTTAGAAAAAGTTACATTAACAGACGAAGATGGTCACACTGATGCTGTAACAGGTGTTTCTATCAAAGTTCCTGCTTTATTAGAAGCAGTAAAAGCTGCATTAAACTAGTAAAGACACATATAAAACTACCCTAGTATAAGAGGTTACCTCTTATACTAGGGTAGTTTTTGATTTGGTAACGGATTAAGAAACGAAGTAGTGATAGATACTAATTAGCTAAAGTAAAAGCATCATTAGTTAGGGTGAAAATATCTTTTAATCCCTCTGTGATATAGATTTTGTAATCCGTTGTTATAAAAATAGCCTCAACATCAGGTTGGCTTTCAATAAATTCAAGACCTTTTTCTATACCAAGAGCAAAGACAGAAGTAGAAAGTGCATCCCCATCTGTAGAAGATTTACTGATAATGGTTACACCAGCAATTTCATTCTCATAAGGATAACCTGTTTTAGGGTCTAGAATATGATGATACTTATGACCAGCTTCATCTTCGATGTAACGTTCATAAATACCTGATGTAACGATGGAGTGATCAGCAGTCGTTAGGCGCCCAATAATTTTACCTCTGGGATTAAAAGGATCTTGAACACCAATATTCCATAAAGAGCCATCTACTTTAGTACCTAAGGTATAAAGGTTACCACCTAAGTCTATTAAAGCATGCTGAACACCTTGTGAGCGAAGTAAGTCAGCAATTTCATCAGCGGCATAGCCTTTACCAATGCCGCCTAAATCTAACTGCATTCCCTTTTCTTTTAAATAAACAGTTGAATCTGCAGCATTTAATGTGGCTTTATCAAATCCAACTAAAGGGAGGGCCGCCTTAATTTCCTCAGAACTAGGAATCCTGGCCTCAGGGAAACCAATGTTCCAAAGTTTAACAATAGGCCCAACAGTAATATCAAATGCACCATCAGTAAGTTCACTATAAGCTAGACCTCTTTCAATTACCTTAAAAGTATCTTCATCTACTTGAACAGGTGCGATTCCAGCTTGGTTATTAATTTCATCAATTAAAGTGCCTGTTTTATTGATACTTAAGGTATCTTCTAATTCATGGAGCCTATTAGCTGCTAAATCAAGTATTTCTTCAGATTGATGGTCATAAAGAGAGATTTTAGCAACCGTCCCTAAAACAAACTCTGTACGGGATAATGGCTCGACTGTAGTAGGCGTGGCTTGATTACAGCCTGTTAAATAAATAACACCTATTAAAGAAGATAATATAAGAGACAGCCCAAATTTTTTTAAATAGTTATACATTTTTTCCTCCATTTAATGACTAAATGAAAGCTTAAAATAAGCTTTCTAGCCTGTATTATACTACAAAATAAATAGAATGGTATACGCTTACCAAGGCTAAACTGGAAAAACTATCTATTGAGAAAAATAGCAAACTAATAGTAGACTTCTTAACAAAAATTCGGTATAGTAATTATGTAAAATAAACTAAAATAATTAATTACAAAAATGAGACACATTATAAACGAGGTGAAGGATGAGTAAAGTAACGAATATCGTTATACTTGGGGCAGGTTATGCTGGAGTGCATGCCGCAAAAAAACTTGCTAAAAAGTACAAGAAAAATAACGATGTACAAATCACACTAATCGATAAAAATCCATATCATACTCTCATGACAGAACTTCATGAGGTAGCAGGTGGCCGTGTGCCAGAAGAGTCAGTTAAGGTAGACCTTAGCCAAATCTTCCACAGAACGAAAGTAAAAGTAGTAGTAGACTATATCGATAATGTAGATATAGCTGCGCAAAAAGTAAAAACAACATATGGTGAGTATGCATATGATTACTTAATGATTGGAATGGGTAATGAACCAGCATCTTTTGGTGTACCAGGTGTTGATGAGTATGGATTTAGCCTTTGGTCTCTTGAAGATGCCCTTAAAATCCGAGAACATATTGAATACAAATTTAAAGCAGCTTCACTTGAAAGAGATGAAGCTAAAAGAAGAGAAATGCTTACTTTCGCTGTGGCAGGTTCAGGCTTCACAGGGATTGAGATGGCAGGTGAACTTCTGGAGTGGAAATCAACGCTTGCACGTGAGTATAGAGTAGATGAAAGCGAAGTATCACTTCTTGTAGTAGAAGCAGCAGGCACTATTCTTAACATGCTAGATAGAAAACAAGCTGATAAAGCTGAAAAATATATGACTAAACATGGTGTACGTATTTTAAAAGATAGTCCAATTACAGAAGTAACACCAGATGCTATTACATTAAAATCAGGTGAAGTGATTAAAACACAAACACTTATTTGGACTTGTGGTATCCAAAATAACACTGCATGCTTAGCCTATGGATTAGAAACCACTAGAGCTAACCGTCTTCAAGCTAATGAGTACATGCAATCAACTCATCATGAAAATGTATATCTAATCGGTGACTGTGCATACGTAGAAGA
The DNA here is from genome assembly GCF_003990395.1 of Cellulosilyticum sp. WCF-2. Lineage (NCBI taxonomy): Bacteria > Bacillati > Bacillota > Clostridia > Lachnospirales > Cellulosilyticaceae > Cellulosilyticum > Cellulosilyticum sp. WCF-2. The sequence goes on from NZ_CP034675.1 coordinate 1,718,099, forward strand.
GGAGCCAGGTAAAGGAAATCCTCAAATTGTAGAAGCGGCAGAGCAAACAGCGACAACAGCAGTGAAAAATATTATTGCTTCTATTGAAAACAAAGAAAAAGTAAAATTCAAATCTAGTTATCATGGTTTCATGGTATCAATAGGTGGTAAATACTGTGTAGCAAATTTAATGGGTATTAAACTTTCCGGTTTCTTTGCTATGGCAGCAAAACATATTGTAAATATGATTTACTTATTTGGAATACTTAATATTCCGGCTGTATATCACTATTTACAACATGAATTCTTTGATATGAAAGAAAATAGAACGATTCTTAGAGGACACTTAGCTTCTAAAGGTAATCGTTTATGGCTCATTCCACTTAGACTTTATGTGGGCTGTGTATGGTTATTAGAAGGTCTTGCTAAACTCTGTGGTGAAGGTACATGGGAAACTGCAGTAGATGCTTTATTCCATAAAGGTGAGTGGCTATTTACAATTGGTGCAGACAGCTGGGTAAAAGCTGGTAATATCAATATGCCATTTTCATGGCTTCAAGATGGTTTAACAGGTGCTTCATCAGCAGCAGAAGGTGCAGTAGAATATGCAACACCTATTTTAAGTAGTATGCCTAAATTCTATGAATCTATTATGAAAATCATGATTCCAAATGAAACTATGGCTAATATTTTCCAAATCATGGTTGTTATTTTAGAAATTGGGATTGGACTTGCGCTTATTGCTGGTTTATTCACATGGCTTGCTTCAGCAGCATCAGTATTCATGACTATGAACTTTATACTTTCAGCTATGGCTGGATGGGATATTTTATGGTATACTTTTGGTGGAATTGCTTTAATGAGTGGTGCTGGTAGAACATTTGGTCTTGATTACTATGTAATGCCATGGATTACTAAGCTAGTAGGCAATTGGTGGATTGGTAAGAACAAGCATATTTATAAAGAAGAAAAAACTGCTTAATATAAATGATTTTATTTCGCCTTACCTTTGTGTAAGGCGAAATTTGTATGTAAAAGTTGTTGGTAAAAAGAGGGTAACGCCATGAAAAAATGGGATAAAATAATTATTGGAGTGTTATTGCTCATTTCCTTCTTACCGTATCTGTTATTTAAAGTGTTTTTGTTAGGAGACTTTAATGGTACCTATGCTTATATTACGGTAGAAGGTAAGCCTTATATGGATATTCCTTTAACGGGACAAGTTACGTCTAAGGAATATACGATTAAATCGTCAATAGGAACAAATGTGTTAGTGGTAGAGAATGAAAGCATCAGAGTAGAAGAAGCAGATTGTCCAGATCATCTTTGTGAGGAGTTTGGGGCAAAAAACCAAGTTGGTGATGTGATTGTTTGTTTACCACACCAAGTTTATATAGAAATAAAGGGTACTGACCATAATAATGAAGTAGATGGCAGAATTTATTAGGAGGAGAAATATGCAAAAAACAAGACATTTAATTTATATGTCCCTCCTTGTAGCTCTTGCATTAGTGCTACATTTGATTGAAAGAAATATTCCTGTTCCTTTTATGACGCCGGGTGCTAAATTAGGCTTAGCCAATTTGATTACTGTATTAGCACTTTATACCTTACCAAAGAAAAGCGATGTTATTAAAGTGATAGTTGCTAGACTTTTTCTTAGTAGTATTTTTGGCGGAAGTGTATCGGGGCTAATGTATGGTAGTATGGGTGCAGTACTTAGTTTTTTGATTATGGTAGTGATTAAGGACGGATTAAAAGAAAAAGTAAGTATTATAGGAGTAAGTGCGGCAGGTGCAGTATTCCATAATATTGGTCAGCTCTTAGTAGCGGCATTTATTGTGAGAAATATAGGCGTTATGCTATATTTGCCATTCCTGTCCTTGGCAGGAATTGTAACTGGTATTTTTGTGGGAATGGCAGCGAATTATGTAATAGGGCACATGAATAAACTTACTATATTTAGAGATATCATGGAAATAGAAAAGAGGAATCATTAATGCATAAACTCTGGGATAGTTATCCAGAAATCAAAAAAGAGCTAGAAGTAGTTATAGACCTTATGGATGAAAATGCTTATTGCAAAGATAAGGTAATTGAAAGTTCTATTAAGGATATGATTCATTCAAATGGGAAAATGATTCGACCAGGCTTTTCTATCATTGCAGCAAAGTTTGGTGAGTACGAAGAAGAGCGAACAAGGGTGTTAGCCGCAGTGATGGAGTTTTTCCATATGGCGACACTTGTACATGATGATGTGATTGACGATGCAAAGCTTCGTAGAGGAAAAGAGACGGTCCAATCAAAATATGGGAAGGACTATGCAGTTTATATTGGTGATTATCTATTTTGTATCTGCTTTAAGCTTTTAGCAAGCACGGCTTCTCTGCAAAGCATTCAAATAGATAGTAAGGCTATGTCTAGAATTTGCTTAGGAGAAGTAGAACAACTTAACTCACGTTTTGATAAAAATGTATCAGTTAAAAATTATTTAAAGCGTGTTTCAGGAAAAACAGCAGAATTATTTTCACTAAGCCTTTATATAGGAGCTGCAGAAAGTAATTGTGATAAAAAACTGAGTAGACTATTTTGGAATATCGGACATAATATAGGAATGGCTTTTCAAATTATTGATGATATCTTAGATTATGTTAGTGATACGAATACATTAGGCAAAGATAGTGCCAATGACCTTAAGGATGGGTTGTATACCTTGCCTCTCATTTATGTGTTAGAGAAACAGCCAAAGGAGCTTTTAACTATTCTAGATAAAGAAATATATGAGGATGAAGATATTGCAGCTATTTTTAAGCTGACTCATGAATTAGGCGGAATAGAGAGTGCTAGAAACTTAGCTAAAAAATATACTGATAAAGCTTATAAATTAATAGGTCAATTACCAGATAATGAATATAAAAGCATGCTCAAGGAAATGAGTAGGGAGCTTTTAGAAAGAGCATATTAATAACTGGGTAGGAATAAGTAGCATGAAAAGGTGTAGCAAGTTTTAAGTTTGCTACACCTTTTTTGTATTGAGACGAAATGATTATTCAGTGAATAATTGTAGGCATTTCAAATGACTTATTAAGGAAGAGAATCATGCCTTTACTTGAAATATGGTGTATACTAAAAAGAATAGCAAGGTTTACAAAGAATAAAATACTCACTATATACGATGAGAGCCATTTAACCATTAATAAAGAAGAGAAGGGAGCATAATAATGGATAAAGTACTTTTAACTATAGACTGGGATTATTTTATTAATGTACATAGTCAGCACTATATGTCTTATAGAGAAAATCAAGTTAACTTATTAGAAGAGTGGTATAGGCGTCATTTAATTTGCTTACAAAGAAATGAACACTTGGAGAACTTTTATAATTTGGCACCTTTTTACAGAACGTTTTGGAAGCAAGCTAAAAAAGTTTTGAAGCTAAAGAAGACGATACCTGTTATCGTAACTGAGGGGCATGAAGAAGCCTATAAGATTGCTAAAGAGTGGGATTGCACAGAAGTATATTCTTTAGATGCTCACAGTGATTTGGGCTATGGTGGTTTGGCAGCATTAGAGTTTGAAATAAACTGTGCCAATTGGTTAGGAAAGTTACTAAAGGAAAAGTATATAAATAAGGCTAATATTATTTACAGTCCCTATACGAAAGAAGATGAAGAAGATTTTAAGGAAATAATGGATGCTTATGAGGTACACTTTCTTAGTTTAGAGGAATTATTTAAAAGGAAAATAGACGTAGCAGCTATTCATATATGTCGTTCAGGACCTTGGACTCCTCCATGGTATGATGAAGCGTTAGATGAGTTTATTAAGCAAATCAGTGAATCGCCAGCATTGCAAATAGAAGTAAAGAGAAGCTGGAAACCTAAGGAACTAAACTTAGCAGACCAAATTAATTGTTTTATGGGGATTCTTTAAAAGGTAAAAAGCTCAGAGATATAGATGTAATAAGAATAAGATATGAAAAAATAACCAAACTATCCTTAAGAATATAAGGGTAGGAATGAAACTAATGATGAACTCTTTATTATCAAAAAGTAAAATAGATGTACCAGATATGCTTTTAAAAGGAACAGTGATGGTCTTAGTAACTTTTATAGCAGGATTTTTGTTTGGAAAAAGTAGTATGATGATTGCTTTTGTTATTTTATTGGGGGCAAATACTTTTGAAAAGCAAAATTTAAGGGTACAAACAGTAAGGAAGATTGCAAGACTGATTTTAATAGATACCCTGATTGTTTGTTTAGCCTTTTTAGCATCCAGAAATAGGTGGTGGGGAATACCTATTAATATGGCTACTTTGTTTGTTATTACTTATTATTTTGTTTCACCCTATGATCAAATGGCATATAAGACCTTTATCATGCTTTATGTGTTTTCACAGTATAATACTATAGAACTTAGTGCATTACCTAGTAGGTTATTATTAGTCGTATTTGTCTTAGTAGTTATGTTGGGAACTACTTTAATTAAACAGAACAAGAATAAGGCACTTTTAGATCCCAATATCGGTAAGGCTTGGGAAGTAATTAATGAACAACTAAAGTGTATTCTAGAAGGACATTATGATGAAGCACTTAGTTCTACTTGCAATAAGTATATGAATGAAGTAGCACATAGCATTTATTTAACAGGCTATAGGCGATATTTAACCACTTATGTAGGAAAGATACAGTTTCAATTTTATATGAATATCAGCTATTTTAATGTTCTCTTAGTGCAGCTATCATGTGAGTATCAAAGAGGGCGATTTGACAAAAAGGCATTGCAGGAACTTATAGGTATTACAGAAGTTATTGATAGCTATTTTAAAAGACAAATAACACGAACAAAAGTGATTAGAATTTTATGGCGCTTTTTAGAAGAACATAGCGTAGCTAATGGATTTGAAGAAGAAATAGTAGATATGATTTATGGGATTTATAGCAATTTCGTTGAACTAAATATTTTAGATTATAAGACAAGAGATAAACTCTATTATAATTGGCAGAGGTCTAATCTAGAGCATGTACAAATGAGTATAAAAACCATTTGCAATCCTAAGAGTATAAGCTTTAATTTTGCTATGCGTATGTCTTTTATTTTATCTGTAAGTCTATCTTTAGCAGATTTATTAGGCTTTTATAAAATCATTTGGGCGGTTATTCCCATTATTTCTATTACAGCGCCTTACTATGAGGATACTATTAGGAAGAAGAAGGATAGGATAAAAAGTAATGTATTAGCAGCTACTATTGTAGGCATAGTCATTAATGTCATAGGAACCTGGTGGATTAATTTAGTACTTTTAATAGGTGGCTATTATTTGATCTATGCTTTTAATGACTATTATCGCATCTCATTCTTTTTAACTATTGTCTCCATGAGTTTATCGGCATTTAGTAGTGGGGTTAATGTACTAGTTTTTTACCGAATCATTTATGTGATAATAGGTGCCACTGTAGCAGAGTTAAGTGCTAGGCTGGTGCCTTATAAAATAGAGGATGGTATTAAGGAGTTAATCAAGGAAATTGACAAGCTTAATGCTGTACTAGAACAGCAAGGTATTGCTAGTTTAGAAGGAAAAGAAAACAAGCATTATATAAGAGATACGATTATTCATTCGGCAGTTTTATGCCAAAAGCTTTCTATGAAAAATGAAAGTTACAAAGACCCTAAAGTAGCAACCATTATTAATGTTAATACAGAATTTGCTATAAGGCTGGGCCATAAGCTTTTAAGGAACACTTAGATGTAAGAAAAGAAAAGTGGAGTAGGCAGAAGAGAAGGGATAAGCTATAATAGGCTTATAGAGAGAAGGGAAGGTGCATCATGAATAAAAAAGCCATTTTTTTAGATATAGATGGAACACTTGTTAATCATCATGGGAAAATACCAGACTCAGCTAGAGAAGCTATTGCAGCAGCAAGAAAAAACGGACATGTTATTTTTGTGTGTACAGGACGCTCTAGAGCTGAGATACCTGAAGAAATTTTTAAAATGAATCTAGATGGCATTATAGGAGCAGCAGGTGGTTATGTAGAATTAGAAGGAAAAGCTATTCATGAAGTTTATATTCCTAAGGAAGAAGTCACACATATTGTGAACTTTTTTGAGGCCAACCATATTGAATTTTATTTAGAGGCCACTAGTCAGGTTTATTCCAGTAAAGGTGGAAAAGCCTATTTGATGGCGATGATGAATGCTAATATCGCCCGTTATCCAGATGCTAAAGAAGATCTTGAAAGAAATATGCTTTCTTTTATTGCACATATGCAAGATGAGGGAGATATCATAAGAGAAGATATTAATAAAGTCACTTTTATGGGAGCTCAATTGTCTTTAAAAGAAGTGCAAGAAGAGTTTAAAGAGAACTTCGTAGCTATTCCAGGGTCTTATGGACGAGAAGGAGAACTATGCGGTGAACTTATGCTAAAAGAAGTGCATAAAGCAACAGGAATAGAGATTGTACTCAAAGCGCTAGGTATTGAGCAGAAGGATACTTATGCTTATGGGGATAGTTATAATGATATAGAGATGCTACAATATGTAGCTTGTGGTGTGGCAATGTCAAATGGTGCAGAGGCTCTAAAGAAGGTGGCGGATGATATCACAGATTCTCCTGATGAGGATGGTTTATATAAAAGCTTTAAGAAATATGGATTAATTTAAGTAAGAAAATGCTGGACAGCCACAAATGGTACATTGATGTGGCCGTTCAGCATTTTTATTGTTGGAGTAATTTTATAACCTTTTATTTTTTAAAATGCACCAAAGGATAATGGTTATGACAAAGCCAATCCAGTAAACAATACCTGTCTGTAAGCACAATAACGTGTATCCTTCTATACTAGACAGGGTTTTTAAAATTCGATAAAATCCTATAGACATACATATAAGGCTAATCGAATGAGAACACAAAAAATAGTAAGCAAAAGATTTTTTTAAAATTTGGAGAGCTCCATAGAAAAAGACTACAGCTCCAATGCCTATACCAATATATAAAAATCTAGCTACAAATGGTCCTATTTCATACGCCTGTAACCCAAAAGGGTAAGTATGGTTATTTACCCATGAATAAGAAAGGTACATAATTAAAATGACTATTATTGCCGTGGTTAATACTAGTATCTGACCGAGCCATAAATCCCAGTTTCTTTGTCTGCTTTTTTCAAACCTTCTATAGCATAAAAAACCACCGGTTAAAATAACTAATGGAAGCACCACATAAGATAACTTTACGCTTGTATGAATATTTCCGATGTTATTCCACGCAATCATAAGTAATAATGCAGTAATACATACGAATACAATGAGGCTAATGACTGATTTTCGATCGCAATTTTTTCTAATCTTACCCAGATAGCTCAAATCACTTTTATTCTTCTCTTCATTATCCATCTGCAGGTTTTCGGGTAGGAGGATCTCCTGTTTCATATCTGAATAAAGTTTTTTGCACCTTTCACATTCAATAAAATGTTCTTGAATATCCTTAGAGGTATTTTCATTAGTTAGATTTTCAATATAGGAAGGCATTAAATCCTCAACAATATAACAATTTAATTTCATGACTTTTAGCTCCTTTCCATTTCTTTGATGTATTCTTGTAGCTTTCGCTTGGCTCTAAAGAAATTAGTTCTAGCCCATGTTTCACTTTTTCCTAGTAATTCCCCAATCTCTGCAAAACTTAGTTCGGATGTAATTCGGAGGATGACAACCTCTTTCATGTCGTTTGGTAATTTTTGCAGCATGTGATAAAAAGTGTTTTTTTCCTCTTTTAGAATATAAGTCTTTAATGGATCAAATAAGTTTATATTGGTCAAAGGTATTGCGATCTCTTCTATGGAGTATAAATCCTTTTTTTTACGCAAGTACTGTAGCCACACATGCCTAGCAATTTGACATAGCCAAGTAGATGCTTTACATTCTCCACGAAAATGGGCATAGGATAAAAATGCTTGGTAAAAGGTTTCTTGCGTTAATTCTTCTGCGAGTTCATGGCTTCCTGCCATTCGAAAAAGGAAGAGGTAAACCATTTTGCTATGCCTTTCGTAGAGTTTATTCATATCATCATTTTGCAATACATCACCTTCTTTCCGAAACATGTTTCTATTTCATTAGTGTAATTTTTTTTCGATTCGTGACAATTTATTTTTCGGCTTTTTATTAAAAAGAGGTCAACTTACTTGTTTGTTGAACATGAGATTCTTTTAAAGGTATTAATTAAGAAGACAATTAATAAATATGATAAAATACTTATAATAATACGTGATCAAGGGTGGAAATATTCTATCTATTCCGATATAATGTAAAGGTATGTGATATACATATAATGATTTAAGGGGGAACGAAGTTGGAAGAAAATAATCAAAATGAAGTAATGAGCACAAAAAATAGTGAAAAGGGTAATAAGAAGATTATAGTACTCATTGCATGTATTGTGGGAGTATTAGCAATAACAGTAGGTTTATTAGCTATGGGTGGTTTGGGAAATAATGGTTCTAAAGTTAAATTGAGAACGTTAAAGGGCACACCACAAGAAATAGTACATACAGCGCTTCTTAATACACAAGACAAGTTAGCTAGTGAGATGACATTACTTGAAGAAAGAAATGGTGGCAAGGTTTTAGCTGATATTTTAAAATCAGAAGCGGCTGATATGAACTTTAATGTAAAAATTAAAGGTGTAAGCGGCATGGAAAATGAGAGCATTATTAATGCCGTTGTAAAAGATTTAGCTGTTCAAGGTGATTTAGCTTATACTAAAGACGGGAAGTACTGGAATGCTGATTTAAAAGCAAAGCAAGGTGATTTAGAATTGGTTGGTGCGACGCTTTATAAAGCTGACCAAGAATTAGGAATTGATATTCCTAAAGTACTAGGAAATCCATATGCTATTAAATTAGATACTTTATTTGAAGACTTACAAAACTCACCGATGTATGCACTAGGGGGCGGAGAAAGTATTGATGAAGCACAAATAGAAGAAGTTAAAGAAATGTTTACTGCCATAGGTGACTATTTTAATGGCATTTTAGGCATGGCAGATAATAAAGAGTATATTGACAAGGTTAATAAATTATATGAAGATACCATTAAAGGCTTGGATATAGAAAAGCTTAATGAAAAAGTAGAAGGCTACGATGTTTATGAGGTTACTGTAACTGGTGAGCAAATGGCCAATTTTAATAAAGAACAAATGGCTATTATCATGGAACTAGATTTTGCTGACCGCCTATTTAATTTAGTAGCAAAATACTCAGGTGTTACTCAAGAAGAATTATTAGAACAAATAGCACAAGGCAGTACATATGGTGATGTAGATGTAAAATTTGAACTTCATGTAGATGATTATTTTATTCGATCAGGAGTGTGCACTATTATTGATAATGCATATGATGAAGAGATGATAAGTGTTGAATTTAATTTGGGTGATAAAGAAAATTTACTTAATGAGATTGGCTTTTCGTTTGGAGTAAATGATGAGGCTCAAGTAGAAGTGGCATTTAATAATAATTTGGGTGAAAAAGGTAGTGTATTCGAACAAGCTTTCAAAGTAAGCATTACATCTGATGGAGAAACAGGTTTTATTAGCTATAATACGTCTTATGATTCAAAAGCTAAGGATAATAACTTTGAAGTTAACTTCGAAGCAACACTTCCTTACACAGGGTCAGCTACTATAGCAGGAAAAGGAACCAAAGTAGTAAGTGCAAAAGAAATATCTACTACTATAGATGAATTAACTTGTAAAGTAAGTGATGATTACAGTAATGAAATGCAAGTTAATCTTGCAGTAGAATATGGTGCAAAGGCTATTAAAGCAAAAGATGTTAAGTTTGAAAGTAAAGAAGAAGTAAAATATGTTTTGGAACTTACTACAGCAGAATTAATGGCTATAGCTCAAAGTATACAAAATAATATTCAATCAATAGGATCAGCTTTCTTACAATAAAATGATATAAAATAGACGTAAAAGGAGGATAAGGAATGAATGTAGAATCTCGTATGGATGAATTTGAAAAAGTGTCACACAAGACTACTAAGCAAGATGTTAAAGAACGTATGGGTGAATTTGATCCAGTAGATAAAGTACAAAAGCAACTTACGAAAGAAAAATCTAGCACATTACCTTATAGCCTCAAACGCTACAAAACTTGTCCTCACTGTGGGGAGTTCATGGAAATTCATGAGCTAAAAGAAACAGAAGCGACTTATATTTGCAAAAGCTGTGAACAAAGAACGACTATAAAAATAAAATAATAAAAACATCCTCTTATTTGAAGTATTAAAGATAAGAGGATGTTTTACTATCTACCTCTATAGGCAATGTTGAGTATAAAAAGGATGTATGATAAAGTGAATATATTGGATACGCTTAGTAACTTAAACAGCAAGGAGGAGTAAATTTGATTTTTTCTACACTAATACTTAATCAAGATACCCCTATTTATGAGCAAATAGAAAAACATATAGAAAAAGCGGTAAAAGCAGGAGCATTAATTAAGGATAGTAAATTACCCTCTACCAGAGAAGCTAGTAGTGTACTGGGGATTAGTAGAAATACAGTTTTAACAGCTTATGAAAACTTAGAGAGCAGAGGCATCATTTATAGTATTAAGGGAAAAGGCTCTTTTGTAAAAGAAGAAGCTAAAAATGATTGGCAAGAAGTGAACATAAAGTGGAAACAGCGGATTAATAGCTATGGTCAAACATGTGAACAAATGGATATTATTAAAACAGAACCCCGCTATGAAAAAGGAATGATTTCTTTTAAAAGTATTGCACCAGAAGGAAATTTATTCGATGTAGAAGAGTTTAAAAGAGCGTTCTTAGATGTTATGGCTCTAGAGGGAGAAAAACTACTTAATTATGGCTACGCAAAAGGTTATAGAGATTTAATAGAGTATTTAATGAACTATATGGTAGGTAAAGGTGTAGACGGGAACAAAAAAGATATTTTAATAACCAATGGCTTTACGGAAGGGCTAGATCTTATTTTAAGTACGTACACTCAGGCAGGAGATGTTATTTTATGTGAAAGTCCAACTCATCATACAACGTTAAAAATGATGAAGGCTTATGGTTTGCAGGTAGTAGGGGTACCTATGGATGAACAAGGCATATTACCAGAGGCTTTAGAGAATGCTATACTTAAATATAAGCCTAAGTGGGTATATCTAACACCTTCCTATCAAAATCCCACAGGAATTGTAATGAGCGGAGAAAGAAGGCGAATTGTTTATGGTATATTAAGTGACTATCATACGCCTTGTATAGAAGATGGGTTTAACGAAGAACTTTTATATTCTAGTTCGCATATTATGCCACTTATGGCACTGACCGGTGAAAGTAATCATATTATTTATATAGGAAGTCTTTCTAAAATACTATTTCCTGGATTAAGGTTGGGTTGGATTATGGCAGACTCAGCCTGCATTGATACTTTGGAAAGTGTAAAGAGGGCAAAAACGATTCATACTTCCTTCGTAGATCAAGCTGTTTTTGTGCAATATATGAAAAGTGGTGCCTTTGAACGCTATGTAAAAAAAGCAAAAAAATATTATCGAGAAAAATATTTATATACAGTAGAGCAAATCAAAGAATATATACCTTATGAGAAGCTTTGGGGAGAGGGAGGACTTCATATTTTTATTGAGTTAAATCATAAGATAGATACGAGGGAACTACTAAAGCAGTGCTATAGGAGAGGAGTACTATTTATGCCAGGTGATATTTTTGAACCTAGTATGAAAGTAACTTCTAGTCTTCGTATAGGATTTGCAAGGCTGAAGAAAGAAGAGATTTCTAAAGGGTTAAAAATAATAGGTGAAGAGATAAGTAAGAATATTATTCCGTGATATAGGAAATTATGGTATAATCTTAAAGTAAAGTATAAAACTAAAGAAATCGACTTATTATTACGAAATAAGAAGAAAGATTAAAGACTAGATATATGAGGTGAAACAAATGGCAGGAAGAATATTGGTGGTAGATGATGCAGCATTCATGAGAATGATGTTAAAAGATATCTTAACAAAGAATGGGTTTGAAGTAGCTGGTGAAGCAGAAAATGGTCTAAGAGCAATTGAACGTTATAAAGAAGTATCCCCGGACTTAGTATTAATGGATATTACAATGCCTGAATTAGATGGGATTGGTGCTGTAAAGCAAATTAAAGCTGAAGATCCAAATGCCAAAATTATTATGTGCTCAGCTATGGGACAACAAGCAATGGTACTAGAGTCTATTCAAGCAGGAGCCAGAGACTTTATTGTTAAGCCTTTTCAAGCCGATAGAATAGTAGAAGCAATTAATAAATGCTTAAAATGATAGATGGATATAGTAAGTGAGATGTTACCCAAAGGGGTAACATTTTTTTTGTTTAAATACAAATAAGTTTAGACTCTAATAGAAAACTTAAATTATTAAAAAATATTTACTGTAAAATAATAATTATTATTTACAAAACGAAATTCATATAGTATAATGAATTCAAGTTAGAAGTGTATACAGTATACAAAGTCAAAATTCACTAATCAAAGGGGGTGTAGTAAGGGTAGAGCACAAAGCATCTACTTTTACAGCGCATATGACACATTGGAGAAACTTTAAATCAGGCAAATGGGAAAACGAAATTAATGTAAGAGATTTCATCGTTAACAACTATACAGAATATACAGGTGACGATAGTTTCTTAGCTGGTCCTACACAAGACACATTAGATCTTTGGAGTGAACTTAGCGAACTTATGGTAAAAGAAAGAGAAAGAGGTTGTTTTGCAGATACTAAAACAGTAGCAACAATCACTTCTCACGCAGCAGGTTATATTGATAAAGATAAAGAAAAAATCGTTGGTCTTCAAACAGATGCACCACTTGTAAGAAGCTGTCATCCATTTGGTGGGATGAGAGTTGTAGAAAATGCTTTAAAAGCATACGATTATGAAGTAGATCCAGAAATGAAAGAAATCTTTACAAAATACAGAAAAACACATAACCAAGGTGTATTCGATGTATATAACAAAGATATTCGTACAGCACGTAAAGTAGGCGTTGTAACAGGTCTTCCAGATGCTTACGGTCGTGGACGTATTATTGGTGACTACAGAAGAGTTGCTCTTTACGGAATCGATAAATTAATCGAATTCAAAATGAAAGATAAAGAAGAACGTTCTAAAGTATTTACAGCAGAAACAATGAGAGACTGTGAAGAATTAGCAGAACAAATCAAAGCCTTAAATGAACTTAAAGAATTAGGTCAAATGTATGGTTTTGATTTAGCTAGACCAGCTGAGAATTTCCAAGAAGCAACACAGTGGTTATATCTTGCATACCTTGCAGCAACTAAAGAACAAGATGGTGCAGCTATGTCAATCGGACGTACATCTACATTCCTTGATATTTATGCAGAAAGAGATTTACAAGAAGGTAAACTTACAGAACAAGAAGTTCAAGAAATCATTGATCAATTTATCATGAAACTTCGTATCATCAGATTCCTTAGAACTCCAGAATACAACGAATTATTCTCAGGAGACCCAACATGGGTAACAGAATCACTTGGTGGTATGTTAGAAGATATGAGTGCTTCACTTGTAACTAAAAATAGTTTCCGTTACCTTCACACACTTTACAACATTGGACCAGCTCCAGAACCAAACTTAACAGTACTTTGGAGTGAACATTTCCCACAAGGTTACAAAAACTTCTGTGCAAAAGTATCTATTGATACATCAGCTATTCAATATGAAAGTGATGACCTTATGAGACCACAATTTGGTGATGACTACGGTATTGCTTGTTGTGTATCTCCAATGAGAATCGGTAAACAAATGCAATTCTTTGGTGCTCGTGCTAACCTTGCTAAAGCTGTACTTTATGCAATTAATGGTGGGGTAGATGAAAAAACTGGTATCAAAGTAGTACCAGGTATTGAACCAATGACTGGTGATGAATATCTTGACTACGATAAAGTAATGAAAAACTACCAAATCACTAAAGCATGGGTTGCTAAGGTTTATACAGATGCTCTTAACATTATTCACTTCATGCATGATAAGTATGCTTATGAAAGAATTGAAATGGCACTTCATGATACAGATATCTTAAGAACAATGGCATGTGGTATTGCAGGTCTTGCAGTAGCAACAGACTCATTATCAGCTATTAAATATGCTAAAGTTAAACCTATTAGAAATGAAGAAGGTATTGCAATTGACTTCGAAATCGAAGGGGAATACCCAGCATACGGAAACAACGATGATAAGGTAGACTCAATTGCTGTATCATTAGTAGAGGACTTTATGCAAGAAATCAGAAAACACACACCATATAGAAACTCTGTATACACACAATCTGTTCTTACAATTACATCAAACGTTGTATATGGTAAGAAAACAGGAGCAACACCAGACGGACGTCAAGCTGGTGTACCATTCTCACCAGGTGCAAACCCAATGAATGGTAGAGAAACAAAAGGTGTTCTTGCAGCATGTGCTTCAGTTGCTAAATTACCATTCGAACATGCTAATGATGGTATTTCATATACATTCTCATTAGTACCATCAACACTTGGTAATAACGAAACAGATCGTATTACAAACATGGTAGGTATCTTAGATGGTTACTTTGGCCAAACAGGACAACACATCAATGTAAACGTTCTTAATAAAGAAGTATTACTTGATGCAATGGACCACCCAGAAAAATACCCACAACTTACAATTCGTGTATCAGGATATGCTGTAAACTTTATTAAGCTTACAAAAGAACAACAATTAGATGTTATCAGCCGTACCTTCCACGAAAGAATGTAGTAGTAGATAAACAAAACCATTCCAAACCATTAACAAATCCTCTTAGTTAAATAAAAACGCAAGCTCCTAGAACTAGGGCTTGCGTTTTTTAATATATTTAGGTGAATGTAATATAGTGGGTAGTTCTAATAGCATGTACTTCCTTAAATATTTTATAAAATATTAGTAATTAAAATACTCCATAGTAGAAACAGCTTGTTTTGACGTAAGCTAGAGGGAGCAATGTATGTAATTCAATTTTACAAGTAGGAATAATGCTTTGAAAATAACATTAATGCAAATAATATATTTAAGATACTGTTTGGGTAGGTAATAAAAGGCGTTTATCTAAAGGTAGGAGTTGCGAAAAGAGTTAAAAGGTGATAGTGTAAATTGAGCAACTATAACACATGAGTCATAAGGAGAAAATATGCTTAGAGCAATTTATGAAAATATACAAGGTGGACACGAGGTTAGAAAAAATCTTATAGAACTTAAAAAGCTATTAAAAGAAGAAAGTAATCGTATGGCTTTTATTTATTATTTAGCAGGTAGTTATACACTTTTATACAAGTTGTTAGAAGATGAAGATGCTAAAGTGCGTAAAAATACAGCCTTAATTATGGGAGAATTAGCAGTACCTGAATTTGTTGATAAGCTTTTTGAAGCCTATATAAAGGAAGATAAGCTTTTTGTTAAAGGAGACTATCTAGTGGCACTAAGTCATTTGGATTATCGTCATTTGCTTGAAGAATTGAAGGAACGTTTAAGCTTTTTAACAACTAGTAACTTTGAAGAAACAAGTATGAAGCATATTCATGAAGAAATGAAGATACTTACTAATATGATTTTAGATATAGAAAGACCTGAAGGGCATACTTTCATAGGATATGATGAATTATCGGATTTGATTTTACTCACTAATAGAGATCACCAAGATATTACTTTAGAACAAATTCACCAAGGCAACAAAAGGATTTTTAATGCAGGGGTATTAGTACGAACAAAAGATCTAAAAGAAATATTAAGTATTCGAACTTATTCAGAATTACTTTTTCGATTAAAAGATGTAACCACTGTTGTAAATGACCCAACAGAAGCGGCAATGGCTATATATAAAGGTGGTTTATTAGCATTTTTGACTAAAAGACATACAGGAGAATTGCCTTATTATTTTAGATTAGAGATAAAAACTAAAATGCCTCTAGATAAGAAAAGTGCTTTTGCCAAAAAATTGGCTTTCGAGTTAGAAAAAGCATCAGATAGAGCATTAATTAATTCTACCTCAAATTATGAAGTGGAAATTAGGTTAGTTGAAAATAAAGAAGGGCAGTTTAATGTACTTCTTAAGCTTTATACCATTAAAGATGAGCGTTTTGAATATAGAAAGCATGCAGTAGCAGCTAGTATTCAGCCAGTAACGGCAGCCCTTGTAGCTAAAATTTCTGAGCCATATTTAAAAGAAGGGGCACAGGTATTAGACCCATTCTGTGGAGTAGGCACAATGCTGATAGAACGTCATAAGTTAGTTCCAGCAAATCCAATGTATGGTATTGATTTATTTGGAGAAGCCATAGATAAGGCAATTATTAATGCCAAAAGAGCAGAGGCCGTTATTAACTTTATAAATCGTGATTTCTTTGACTTTACACATAACTATTTATTTGATGAAATCTTTACCAATATGCCAACCCGTGGAGGCAGAAAATCTGAGCAAGAAATGGTAATGCTATATCATGAGTTTTTTAATAAGGCATTGCGGGTATTAAAGAATGAAGCTGTAATAATTATGTATACAAGAGATAAGAGTTTAGTATTGAAAGAAGTAAGTAGTAGAAGTCAATGTACAGTGCTTGAAGAATATGCCATCTCTAAGAAAGAAGATGCTTATCTTTACATTATAGGGATTAATCAATAAAGCCTGGGTATATCATAGTAATTATGCAGAGTTTAGAATTACTAAGATGGAGTAGTATTTAAAATAAATATAAGGGTAAGGTAGTATGAAAGATAATTTCCATAAGGCCTTACCCTGTTTTATGTACCAATGACTAGAAGTGGATAGCTTTGTGTACTAGGAATATCAATTAATAAAATACGTATTATATTAATTGAATAATTTGATTGATATAAAATACATAATATAATATAAAAAATAGTTAAAACATGGTAAAATAATCTAATAACGAATAAAGCAGTATAAACAGATTAATACTTATAGGGGAGATTAGAAATGAAATGTGAATATTGTGGGAGAACATGCTTACCAGGGGAAGTGACATGTGGAGGATGTGGGGCACCCATAGAAAATCCAATACCAGTACCAGAGGTTAGACAAACTCAAGGTTCAAATATAGAAGTGAATGTAGGTGGCATTAATATTAAGATTAATGGACCCACAAGTACTACTACAGGAGGCACAGCGACTGCAACAACCTCGGCCGATACAGTTCATTCTAGGCCAAATTCTTCAATAAATGATATACAAAATACCAGGGCTAATCCTATACCACCAGTAGGATATGAAACAAGAAGGCAGAGAAAACAAAGGGAAGTAGCTGAACGTTACAGATTACAAAGGGAGCAAGAAGAATTAAGAAAAAGCCAAGCAATGGAAGCATCACAAGACTTAAAGTATGTTCGTGGTATTTTTGCGGGCTTTTTCTCTAGAACAATAGCTTTTGGGATTGATTTTATTGTATTAGCTATTTTGTGGGGGATAATTGGAGAACCTATAGAGAAAATATTTAATAGAGACGTTCTAGCATTAATGATGAGCATCTACTTTGTTGGTCTTGAAGTATTTGCTAAAGGGGCTACACTTGGAAAGCGAGCGATGAAAATACGTGTTGTTAATGCAAAGGGAGAAAGTATTACTTTACTTCAAGGTATCTTAAGATGTTTTTCCAAGCTTTTATCATTAGCCTTTTTCTTTATAGGTTTTATAATGATTGGACTTTCTGCGCAAAAGCAAGGGTTACATGATTGCATTGCTAATACTTATGTGATTAAAGACCGTTAGTGTTTTTTTAGTTATTTAGCAAAAGCTTCCTTTGGGATTTATTTTATTCATCAGACTGTTATTATTACTATTGGTTATTATGTATTACCTCTGGTGCCATATAGAAGTGTGCAAAGTTTAGTGATAATGATTTTAAGTTTTATTGCTACTATAGCTATCTATGTAGTATTAAAGCGCTGCCCCGTTCTTAATACATTATTCGGAATGAAAAAAAGTCAACCGGTAAGGCTAGATCATGTAGTTGAAATAGGTTGACTGAAACGGTCATAAGTTAAAAAATAAATAAGAATACAACTAATAAGGTGGATATCGTAAGAACGGTATCCGCCTTATTAAATTGTATAAGCTACTTACCACTTAGGTATTATAAGTAGCAACTTAGAAATAATTAATTGAAAGAATATATAATTTTAAATATATTGGATATAAGGGGGAAGGTTAGGTGGAGAAACTGTGAAAATTCATATTGATACACAAATAGATCAAAATGAGATAGAGGTTATTATACGTTGTAAAGAAGCAAATGAAGAAGTAAAACGAATTCAAGATCTACTAGAGCTATTTAATAAGAAGCTAAAAGGTATAAAAGACCAACAAATCTATATTTTAGATGTTATTCAGATATTATACATTGACACTGTGGATAAGCATACTTTTTTATATACAGCTGGGGACATTTATGAAAGTAATTTAAAGCTCTATGAATTAGAAGAGCTGCTAGAAGCTAGCAATTTTTTTAGAGCCGGCAAATCAATAATAATTAATTTCTCACATATTAAGCGTATTAAACCAGATCTTGGTGGACGTTTAGAGGTCACTATGAGTAATGAAGAGAAATTATATGTCTCTAGGCAATACGCCATTCATATAAAGGAAAGGTTAGGTAAAATATAATGAAGGAGCGAGTTGGTTTAATAAAGTTTTTTGACCAGATGGCAAGGTGTTTTATGGTTGCGCTTTTAATTATTGCTATTACTGGGGCGTGGGGTGGAGAAAAAGCACAATGGGCTTCTACTATTTTGGGAGCAAGAGGATTAAGTTATGGGGGGATATTTCAAGTTGCAATTCTTTCTTTTATTATGACGAGCATGCAACATGTATTTCTAACAGAATGTTGGATTAAAAAAATGAGCTATGCCAAAAGAATGATTTTATTTATGAGTACCATATTTATTGCAATAACAATTTTAGTAGCTTGGTGGGGATGGTTTCCGATAGATAGTGGCTTAGCGTGGATAGGGTTCATTGTGTCTTATATAGTCAGCTTATTAATCAGTATGTTTATTTTTAGTGTGATTTTTAAAAGCAGAGAAAAGGAATATGAAAGATTATTAACAGCGTATCAAAAAAAACAGGAGGTGGAAAGAAATGGTCATTAGCCTAGAACATATACAAAAGTGTTTTGGTGAAAAAATAGCTTTAAAAGATATTAACATACAAGTAAGTCAAGGAGAAATCTTGGGCTTATTAGGACCTTCTGGAGCAGGGAAGACAACTTTATTAAAAATAATAACAGGACAGTTAAAAGCTACTACAGGAAAGTCGGAAGTGTTAGGAATCTCAAGTGAGCAATTAACTGATAGAGAGTATAATCAAATGGGCATGGTACTAGATAATTGTGGTTTATATACTAGGTTAAGTGTTTATGATAATCTTTTATTGTTTGTTAGGCTCTATCATTTGCCTAAAGTCAGAATTGATGAGGTATTGGAACAAGTAGCTTTAAAAGATGCAAAGAAGATTTCTGTACAAAAACTTTCAAAGGGTATGTTGCAACGCCTTGTATTAGCAAGGGCTATTTTAAATAAACCTAAGCTTCTTTTTTTAGATGAACCTACTAGCGGGCTAGATCCTACAACGGCTAAAACTATTCACGAACTCATCTTAAGTCTAAGAGATGAAGGGGCAACAGTATTTTTGACAACTCACAATATGGAGGAGGCAACAAAGCTTTGCGATCAAGTAGCTCTACTTTTTGAGGGGACCATCATAGAATATGGTACACCAAGAGAGATTTGTCTTAAACATAGTTTAGAAAATAAGATTGTTATTTTACAAAAGGATGGAGAAGTGGTGGAATTAGAGCATATTCCCTCAAGTGGAAAGGTGATTGCTAAATATTTTGAAGAAGAACAAGTTGCTACTATTCATTCCTCTGAACCGAATTTAGAAAAGGTTTTTATTAAATTAACAGGAAAGGAGCTAGCTCAGTGATTCAGTTAAATAAAGTAGGAGCCATTTTTATTAAGCAGATAAAAGATACACTTAAAGATACTCAGGTATTAGTTTTATATATTGTGTATCCGTTATTAGGGTTTATCATGGTAACAGCTATAGCACCACAGGTAGGTGAAGAAAATTTCTTTATAAAAATATTTGCATCTATGCATATGGTATTTTTACCTATTGTAGCTACAGCTTCAGTAGTTGCGGAAGAAAAAGAGAAAAGTACTTTAAAAGTATTAATGCTAGCTAATGTAAAGCCAATAACTTATTTAATAGGTGTGGGAAGTTTTATTTTTTTAGGAACCCATATAGGAACGTTGTGTTTCGCCATAATGGGAAAGTGGAGTGGTGGTAGTTTTGTAAGCTTTATAATGAACATGATGTTAGGAAGTATTTGTTCTATGCTTATTGGTTTTATAGTAGGGCTAGTAGCTAAAAATCAAATGGGGGCTACTGCTTTAACAGTACCACTAGGACTGGTGCTTTCTCTATTTCCAATGTTATCGAGTTTTAATACAAGTATTGAAAAAATAGCTAAAATTACGTATAGCCAACAAATTAGTTATTTAATAAGTAAGCCGAGTTTAAGGATGTACACGTTAGAACAAGGTGCAATAATAGGCATTAATTTGTTACTAGTATTTATCATTTTTTTTAGTGTATATAGAAAGCAATTTAGAGAAGTGTAGAGAAAAAAGAAGGATAGATTAAAAGGAGCTGCAAATTAGAAGTTGCAAGCTCTTTTTTTGTAATATTAATAAAATCTTATAATGAATTAAAGTGACATAAGTCACTAAGAGCTTTAAAAAGGAAAAGATATATTAACACATTAAAATTGCAAAAATTAAAAAATAATCAAAGCATAATGCAGTAATTAAAGGGAATAAGGACAATCAATTTGTAAAAAATGTAAATCAAAAACATCGTTATTTTAAATATTCAGAATAAACTGTACGAGATTATAAATTGACAAATGTTATAAATGATAGTATATTTTTTATGTAAAATATTTTTTTGTATTTTCATTAACTTTGACGTAATGAATATATTGGTTAAAGATATGTCAAAAGTCAATTTAATCCAGGGGGGATAAGACGATGAAAAAGAGTTTTAAAGCAAGTTTAGCCATTTTAGCTGCTACTATGTGTGCTGCTAGTTTAGTAGGATGTGGTGACAAAGCTACATCTGGTGATGTTTATAAAATTGGAGGAATTGGACCTCTAACAGGAGATGCATCTTCTTATGGTATTTCTGTTAAACAAGGATCACAAGTTGCTATTGATGAAATTAATGCAGCTGGTGGTGTTAATGGAAAAAAATTAGAACTTGTATTTGAAGATGATGTAAATGATGCAGAAAAAGCAGTTAGTGCATATAACAAAATTATGGACCAAGGCGTTACAGCACTTGTTGGTGCAGTTACATCAGGATGTTCAATTGCTGTATCTGATGAATCTGTAAAAGATGGCATTCTTCAGATCACACCAAGCGGTTCAGCTCAAGAATGTACAAAACAACCAAATAGTTTCAGAATTTGCTTTACAGACCCACTTCAAGGTCAAACAATGGCTAAATACATAGCTGACAATGGTTATAAAAATGTAGCTATTATTTATGATGTAGCTAGTGATTATAGTAAGGGAATTAAAGAAGCATTTGTAGCTGAAGCAGGTAATGTAGGTTTAAATATTGCTGCTGAGGAATCATTTACATCAGGTGATATTGACTTTAAAACACAACTTACAAAAATTAAAGGAACTAATGCTGATTGTATCTTCCTTCCAATCTACTATGCAGAAGTAGCTGCTATTTCAGAACAAGCTACAACAGTAGGTGTTAGCTTACCATATTTTGGTGCTGATGGTTGGGATGGCGTAATTGATCAATTAGGTGGTGACACAACTAATATTAATGGAGCTATTTTCCTTACACCATTCGTTGCTACAGCTGACAAAGAAAATGTAAAATCTTTTGTAGCTGCTTACGAAAAAGCATATAATGCTACACCGGATCAATTTGCAGCAGATGGTTACGATGCAGTATATGCTATCAAAGCTGCTATTGAAGCCTGTGGTAGTGATGTGACAAATGAAAATCTAGTTGCTGCTATGACTAAAATTGAAGTTAAAGGTGTTACAGGCGATATGACTTTCACAGCTGAGGGTGAACCAAATAAATCAGCTTTGGTTGCTATGATCCAAGATGGACAATATGTTGCTAAATAATAGATATTAATCTATGTTTAAGGCTGCCCTTAAATAGCTTGCTTAAGACTAGTAGGAGAGCTATTTAGGGCAGCATTTTATTTAGTTAGCCACCTCTTATGCCCCCAGAGGCAATCTAAGAGATTGGATCTGGCTGCTTGTGGAGGTATTAGAGATGATTAGCTATGAAAGAGAGAAGATAAACGAATTAAAAAGGAGGAACAAACATGGGCTTTATTGAACAACTTATTAATGGACTTAATCTTGGAAGTATTTATGCACTTATTGCCCTTGGTTATACCATGGTTTATGGTATTGCGAAAATGTTGAACTTTGCACATGGAGACGTTATTATGGTCGGTGCTTATACATTGTCTTTAATTATGACAAGCCTTAATTTACCACCTACTGTAGCAGTAATAGCTAGCGTTGTGGTCTGTTCAGTACTTGGTGTAACTATTGAGAAAATTGCTTATAAACCTCTTAGAAAAGCATCACCCCTTACAGTGCTTATTACTGCTATTGGTGTAAGTTATTTCTTACAAAGCGTAGCTTTATTGCTTTTTGGATCTAAACAAAGAAAAGTAAATTCAGTTATTACTATTCAGCCTATACAAATAGCAGGCATTGAATTAACTGGTGAATCTATTGTTACTTTAGGGGTAACACTTATTATTATGATAGGTCTTACTTTATTTATAAATAAAACGAAAATTGGTAAAGCTATGTTAGCTGTTTCAGAAGATAAAGGAGCAGCTCAATTGATGGGGATTAATGTTAATCGTACCATTTCTATTACTTTTGCTATTGGTTCCGCACTAGCTGCAGTAGCTGGTGTGCTTTACGTGAGTTCTTATGGGTTTGTAGGCCCTTATACAGGTTCTCTTCCAGGAATTAAGGCTTTCGTAGCAGCTGTTCTTGGGGGAATAGGTAGTGTGCCTGGTGCTATGCTAGGAGGTATTTTATTAGGCATTATTGAGAGCTTATCAAAAGCATATATTTCCACTAATTTAGCTGATGCTATTGTGTTTAGTGTATTAATTATTGTTCTTCTAGTGAAACCAGCTGGTTTATTAGGTAAAATGAGAACGGATAAGGTATAGGTGACGACTATGAAAAAACTCATACATAAAAAGAATATCATAGCAATTGTTACTGCAATAGCAGTTTATGCTCTTGTTTTTATGCTTGTAGAGACAGGTTCTTTATCAAGACACTATCAAAGTTTATTAGTACCAATTGGAGTTAATATTATTTTAGCGGTCTCTCTTAACTTAACTGTTGGTTTTTTAGGAGAGCTAACCTTAGGTCATGCAGGTTTCATGTCGGTAGGTGCTTATGCTGGGTGTATGTTTACAATCTATGCTAATTTACCAACATATATTGAGCTACCTATTGCTCTTATTATTGGTGGTTTAGTAGCAGCAGTATTTGGATGTATTATCGGTATTCCTGCACTAAGATTAAAAGGAGATTATTTAGCAATAGTGACGCTGGCTTTTGGAGAAATTATTCGTTCTATTTTGATGAATATAGAGGTTACAGGTGGTGCAGGTGGTTTAAAAGGAATTGATAAGTCTGCAAACTATACCTTAGTATTTGTGATTATCGTCATTACAGTTATTATAATTTCTAACTTAGTTAATTCTAGAGCAGGTAGAGCTATTTGTTCTATTCGAGATAATATTATAGCAGCTGAGTCTGTAGGTATTAATGTAGTTTATCATAAGTTATTGGCTTTTGTTGTAGCTGCTTTCTTTGCAGGTGCGGCAGGCGTATTATATGGCCATAACCTAGGTATTTTAAAACCAGATACCTTTGACTTTAATAAATCTATTGAGATTTTAGTTATTGTAGTACTAGGCGGTATGGGCAGTATTAGAGGTTCTATTATTGCAGCTACTATTATTACTGTACTTCCGGAGGTACTTCGTGGTCTTGCGGATTATAGAATGCTTATTTATGCAGTCGTGCTTATTGTTATGATGATTCTAAATGCATCTCCAAAGTTTGCTGAATTTAAAAAGAGCTTTTTCGCTAAATTAAAAGGTAAAAAAGCACAGAAAGGAGGAGCTGAAGATGGCGTTATTAGAGGTTAATAATTTAACCATTGTATTTGGTGGCCTTAGAGCAGTAGATGGACTTAATTTAAAAATTGAAAAAGGACAATTATATGGCTTAATAGGACCTAATGGTGCAGGGAAAACAACTGTATTTAATATGATTACAGGTGTTTATAAGCCAACTAGCGGCACCTTCTTATTAGATGGTGAAGATTTAACTGGTAGAGCTACTATAGAGATTAATCGCAAAGGAATTGCAAGAACTTTTCAAAATATCCGTTTGTTTAATAATATGTCAGTTCTTGATAATGTCAAAATTGGCTTGCATAATCAAAAGCATTATACTGTGGCAGAAGGAATGTTTCGTTTGCCTCGTTATTTTAAAGAAGAAAAAGAAATGAATGAGAAAGCTACAGAGCTTTTGGCTGTATTTGATTTAGATAAAGAAAAAGAGACGTTAGCATCTAATTTACCTTATGGTAAGCAAAGAAAGTTAGAGATTGCTAGGGCATTAGCAACTAATCCAAAGCTTCTTCTCTTAGATGAACCAGCAGCGGGCATGAATCCTAATGAAACAGCAGAACTCATGGAGACTATTCGCTTTGTAAGAGATAAGTTTGAGATGACGATTTTACTTATTGAACATGATATGAAGCTTGTAGGGGGTATATGTGAAGAGATTACAGTACTTAACTTTGGGAAAGAACTTGCCCATGGTGAAACCAGCAAGGTATTAAATGATCCACAAGTTATTACAGCCTACTTAGGAGAATAGAGAGGAGATAACCTTATGGCTATGTTAAAAGTAGAAAATCTAGAAGTATATTATGGCATGATTCAAGCAATCAAGGGAATCTCTTTTGAAGTTAATGAGGGTGAAGTTATTGCTTTAATTGGTGCCAATGGTGCGGGAAAAACCACTATTCTTCATACCGTTACAGGTTTAGTAGATGCCAGAGCAGGAAGTATAGAATTTGAAGGAAAAAACCTTCTTAAAACACCAGCACATCATATTGTAAGTATGGGAATGGCCCATGTACCAGAAGGTAGAAGAATTTTTCAAGAGCTGACAGTGCTTGAAAATTTAAAGTTAGGCGCATATACTCGTAAAGATAAGAAAGAAATGGAAGAAACACTTCGTATGATTTATACCAAGTTCCCAAGACTTGAAGAAAGAAAAGAACAAATTGCAGGGACTTTAAGTGGCGGTGAGCAACAAATGCTAGCAATGGGTAGAGCACTTATGTCACATCCTAAAATTATTTTAATGGACGAACCTTCTATGGGACTTTCTCCATTATATGTCTCCGAGATTTTTAAGATTATTGAGGAAATTAGTAGTAGCGGTACAACCGTTCTTCTTGTAGAGCAAAATGCTAAAAAAGCACTTTCTATTGCAGATAGAGCTTATGTTCTAGAAACAGGGAAGATTGTACTAGAAGGTAATGCAAAAGATCTAATTAATGATGATTCTATTAAGAAAGCGTATTTAGGTGAGTAAAAAGTAATTTAATAAGAAGCACTCAAATGTCTACTAGAATTAGGAACAATTTGAGTGCTTCTTATTGAATGAAAAGAGTTACTTGTAGGAAAAGTGGTAAAGCAAGAACACGAAGAATACAATGCAGTTAGCAAAAGGGGGGAGAGAAACATGCTTATAAAAATAAAAGATTTTGCAGCATTTTGTAATGTATCCGATAGAGCACTGAGTTTGTATGATAAGCTAGGGCTATTTCATCCAGCATACATAGATCCTAAAAATGGCTATCGTTACTATGATACTGAACAAATGTTAGAGTTAAATACCATTATTAGCTTTAAAAAGGTAGGTTTTTCATTGCAAGAAATTAAGGAAATGAAAGAAGCAGGTTTATTAAAGGAACAAGTCATTGAGAGATTATGTGATAAAAGAAGAGAGCAGCAACGAATTGTGGAAGTGGCCACATATAATATTGAAAATATTAATGCTATGCTAAAAGCATTAGGTATGTTAAAAGAACTAGCAGATGAACAAGCTGAAGCCACTAAGTTAGCACGCCTAGCTTGCTTAGAAAATGAAAAGCTAGAACATGATTTCTCACAAATTTTATGGCTTTAAAAAAGAAGGTTGACCTTACACATGCGTCATAGTTTATACTCCATCTAAAAAGGAGGGGATAAGCTATGACGTTTTTTAGTTTGCTATATGAATCAAAGGAACAAATGCTCAAGCTAAAAGAAAAGGCAAAACAGCACCCGAAGGGGTTATTATCTCAAAAAGATGAGCGCAAATACGAGTATATAGGTAATAAAATGGTAGCACTGCAGGAGAAAAAAGCATTTGAGGAAGTTCCTTTATTTTATAAAGACCTGAACCTTAATCAAATTACAGAAGACATATTTCCTATCAGAGATGATGAAGAGTATAGAAAATTATTTTTTGAAGTACCAAATGAATTATCCTTAATTATTTATAGGCAAGATATACTCAAAGATTTAGATAAGGATGCAGTTTTTGAAGGAGTTAACTATTTACTAGAACAATTGCAGCTAGTACAAAAGCTAATCGGATATAAGGAGGAGGTAACTCATGAAGTGCAAAGGATAGCCTATCAACTAGAAGCTATGATAGTTTACTATGAGGCAATAGTGAAGTTTATTAATCTAGTAGAATACCGTATAGCATCTAAAGGTCTTCAATTAGCCAGTGGATATATGAAAGCATTGATAAATACAGAACAAAACATATGGAAAGAGAGCGAAAACCTATATGAAAGGTTAAAAACTATTCACTATACTATGAAGGTATCACATAAAGAAGTAAGTATTACTATCACTTGTGAGGAAACAATGGATGATCGAGAGAAAGCAGATGATAATAATAGTAAGAAATTTTCTTTTTTTAACCAGATTACTTACAATAATATAGAGCAACAAATAGGAGATTATTTATTAGAACAATGTTCAACATTATTTAATAAGTGTAAATTCTGGATAGAAAATCATAAAGATTTTTATGATTCGAAGATAGGACAATTACGAAAAGATTTATATTTCTATTTTCAAGTAATCCTTTATAAGAAAAGGTTAAAAGAGAGAGGTCTATTTGTAACTTACCCTATGGTTTTAAAAGAAGCATCATTAAAGCTAAGCGGTATGTATGATCTAGCGTTAGCAAGAAAATTAATGTCTCCTATAATTATTAAGAATAGTATAGAGCTAGGCCCAGAGGAATATGGGGCATGGATTACAGGTGCCAATCAAGGTGGAAAAACGACTTATCTTCGGAGTCTAGGGCAAAGTATTGTTTTGGCCCTGCAAGGACTATTTATACCAGCTAGTAAGGCACAGATACCGTTGTATCAAGGTATATGCACGCATTTTAGCACAGAAGAAAGTACTATGCTACAAAATAGCAAATTACAAGAAGAGTTAATGAGCATTAAAACATTGTTAGAAACTTCTGATGAAGGAAAATGGATGTACTTATTTAATGAGCTTTTTTCTTCAACTACTTCTGTAGATGCTTACGAG
Organism: Cellulosilyticum sp. WCF-2; assembly: GCF_003990395.1. NCBI lineage: Bacteria > Bacillati > Bacillota > Clostridia > Lachnospirales > Cellulosilyticaceae > Cellulosilyticum > Cellulosilyticum sp. WCF-2. The sequence continues at coordinate 1,745,896 of NZ_CP034675.1, forward strand.
TTAAGTCAGCGTTTAATCAAGAGATTATTAAAACAAGGCCACCATACTTTTTGTGTAACTCATGTTCCAAGCTTGACGGATACTTGTCCACAAATGATAAGTCTAGTAGCAGAAGTCCTGGAAGATACGCTTCATACAAGAACATATACAATTGCAAGAAAGCCAGCCGGAGAGTTGGCTTATGCTTCAACAATAGCTAAGAAGTATGGTCTTACCAAAAAGGAGATAAAGGAGGCGATAGCTCATGGAAAAGCAGCTGAGAGTGAATAAAGAACAGTTAACATATGAAGAATTGTTGATAAGGGATTTGAATTTGGAGATTATCCTTGAAGCTATGGCGCAAAAGGATAGGTTTATTTATGAGATTTGTAAAAAACATCTATTAACCCCTTTAATGAAAGAAGATGAGATTAGCGCTAGACAACAGGTAAGGAAAGATTGTAAGCAGTATCCTAAACTTTTTAGATTAGTTTATGAGTATGTGTCAGAAGGTATTGAAGTGGCCAAGGAAGAAGAGGAATTTATAAAGCCTAAGTATAATCAAACTATCCGTAGTGAGAAAAGACTTATGACACAAAGTGAAATTCTAGAAAAAAAGGTAAGCTACCTCTATAAAGTGTGTGAATCTTTATGTCAATTAAAAGAAGTAGTTCATTCCTTTAAAATGCAAAGCTTATGTGAGGAGCTATTAAGTAAGTATTCCAATTCATTTTTTTATGAGGTAGAAGATTTGATAAAAATAGCTCGGAAAATCAAAGAAGGAGCCATTATTATATTAGCAGGGGAGATAGGAAGAGGAGGAAAGTATACAGAGGTAGAACTTGAATATATAGAATCGGAGAAAAAAGAGGTGAAAGGTCCAAAAAAGTATTTGATTGGAAAAAAGGCAAAAAGAGAAAAAGTGATTAGCTTAGATTATAGTGCTTTAGAAAATCAAGCAGAAGAAATCAGAGAAGCTGTTTTAATAGAATATATTCGAAGGTTTTCAAGTTTAAATAAAGAAATAGGCTACTTATTTGAGGCATTAAAAAGTGAATTTGCCTTTTATGTAGGTGCTTTTCAGTTAGAAGAAACACTTAGAGAGCAAGGTATATGCATATGTGAGCCTACTTTAAAGAAAGAGTGTGACAGGTTTATATTTAAAGAGCTTATAGACCCTGGGCTTAGCTTAAAGAAGAAGCAAAAGACGATAGGTAATAGCTTCATAGCTAATAACAAGCACCTTTGGTTAATTACAGGAGTTAACCAAGGTGGGAAATCTACTTTTTTACGAAGTATAGGAATAGCACAGCTTATGGCTCAATGTGGCTTATTTGTGACAGCCAATCAATATGAAAATAAGATTTTTACAGGGATATTTACGCATTTTACCGATTCGGAAGATGAAATGATGATAGTAGGCTTACTAGAACAAGAAATTAGAAAAATGAAATATCTTATTAGTATGATGAAGCCTAATAGTATGATACTGATGAATGAAACATTCAGTACTACTGCGGAAAAAGATGGTGCACAATTAGCAGAAGAAGTAATAGAGGCTCTAAAGGAGTCGAGCATAGATGTTTTTTATGTAACCCATCTATATTCATATGCACAAAAAATGAGTTTAAAAAGTGAAAAAGATATATTATGCTTAAGAGCCATGCGACAGGAGGATGGTACTAGAACTTATCATATTGAAGAAGGAGAGCCGCTTAAATCTAGTTATGCTACAGAGCTGTATTACAAAATAGTGGATTGATAGTACTGATTTTTTTAAAATGATTAAAATTTAATTAAAAATCTGTAAATCAACTTGATTTACAAACATTCATTAGTTAATATAATACTAACAAGTGTTAGTTAATGAAGGGGGAATAAAAATGGAGCTATATTTTGGAAACATAATAACAAGTATTTCTAGTTTATCAATAATAAGCATATGGATTTATATAGGTTATACTTATATAAAAAGAAATACAATAAAAACATGGGGGCGTAGGGTACTATGTATTGTCTTATGGGGGCTTTGGGTATGTATTTTGGTAGCAACTAGAGATGACTATCATTATTCAGTACGAGCTGCTATGGGGGAGAGTATAGAAGCAGGGCTGTTTACGCTCCCTAGTATACAATCACGTTTATGTACCCTAGCAGGAGCGGTCATTGGTTTTGCAGCATTAAGTAGTTTATTTATAAGAAAGCAAGGGTATTGGAAGGTTATGTTTTTTATTTTATCTAGTACTATTATTTTTAAAACACTATTAATTGAAGCTTCAAGAATAATAATGCTCTAAAATAAGAGCCTAGCAGAGGCGAGGGGGAAAGGATATGAAAGTACTTATTATTTATGGGACGAATCGAAAAGGGTTTACTTATAAGTCAATGGAGGTATTTAAAAGAGAGCTAAAGCAGCTAGCAGAAAGATTAGAAGAAATAGAGTTTGAAGAAGTTTTTGTGCCAGAAGCCATGCCATATATATGCTCAGGATGTAAAACTTGTCTTATAAGGGGCATAGAGTATTGCCCACATAGTGCTAGCATGCTACCCGTCATAAAGCAAATGAGGGAAGCAGATGGTATTATTATAGCTTCCCCCACTTATGTATTCGATGTGACTGGAGGCTTAAAAAATGTATTAGATCACTTATTTACCCTGTGGCTTTCTCATCGACCTGAACCTATCTTTTTTAATAAGGTAGGTTTCTCCTTTGCAACAGCAGCAGGAGCAGGAATGAAAAATACACATCGAACCATTAGAAGTACATTTAAATATCTTGGATTTAGAAAAATATATTCTTTTAGTGTAAGAGAAGCACAATATGGACAGAATGTAGAAGGCATGAGAAAGAAAGCTAGAAAAAGAGCCAAAATCTTCTATAAAGCACTCGTTCACCAGAACTTAGGTAGCACTAATTTATTTAGGTATATAATGATGAAGCTTATGGCAAAGATGATTAATACTTATGATGAAAATGGTATCGTGGGATTAGATAAAAAGTATTGGAAAGAAAAGGGTTGGTTATAGCAATTTATAGTAGGATTTGTATAAATAGAAAAATTTTTTAAATACACCCCCTTTATTTTAAGTCAGAAATAAAGGGGTGTATTTTTTTATTACGATTTCTGTAGACCTGCTACTTTATCCAGGACAATAGTTCTCAATACAATTTAGTAAAGGAAGAAGATGAAGCACCTTGTGTTTTTAAGGAAATAGATAAAAATAAAGTGAGCTAGAAAGGTAGCACCTGAGTTAAGGACTGTGTTATGATGGAGGTCGATTAGTAGGAGTAAGCAAAGGAGAATGTAATGATAGAAATTGGAACGTTTCAGAGGTTGAAAGTAGTAAGAGAAGCCACGCAAGGCGTATACTTAAATGATTTAGAAAAAAGTGATAGAGATATTTTACTTCCTAGAGGGCAAAAACCAGAAACTTTGCAAATAGGGGATTTGATAGAAGTATTTGTGTATAGAGATTCAGAAGGCCGAAAGATTGCAACTCTTAAAAGGCCAAAGTTAATAATAGGAGAACTAGCACTATTAAAAGTGGTAAGTATTAATCGTATAGGTGCATTTTTAGAATGGGGATTAGAAAGAGATTTATTTTTACCGTTTAGTGAGCAAACAGAAAAAGTGAATAAAGGAAGCTCTTATTTAGTAGGTATGTATAGAGACAAAAGTGATAGACTCTGTGCCACTATGAGGGTTTATGAACTATTACAAGCGCATTCACCTTATAGGGAAAAAGACGAGGTGAGTGGAATCCTTTATAATATAAAAGAAGCTTTTGGTGCATTTATAGCTGTAGATAACAGGTATCATGGTTTAATACCTATTAAAGAGCTCTATGGAGATTATAAAGTAGGTGATTTATTAAACTTAAGAGTAAGTAAGGTTAGACCGGACGGTAAACTAGAACTTAGTATGAGAAAACCAGCGCATTTGCAAATGGAAGATGATGCAAAAAAGATTATGGAGATATTATATAAAGAAGAAGGGAAGTTAAAGCTTCATGATAAGAGCTCACCAGAGACGATTAAAGAGCAGCTAGGAATGAGTAAAGCCGGTTTTAAAAGAGCCATTGGTAGATTGATGAAAGAAGGTGTCATAGAAATTAAAGAAGATGGGATTTATCGAAACTGGTAAGTAAAGTGCACGAATGGTAAAGTATTTAAATAGGTACTTTAATAAAAAGGGAGAGTTGTTAAATTCTTTGCGAAAAATTAATTAGACAAAAGGGGATAAACTGTGATGTAATGATTAAAAAATGAGTAAAGAAGCCTGCTTTAAGGTGAGCTTTATTACCTTTTTGTAAAAGAGCTAGGAGGTTTAAAAAGGTCACATGATGATAAATAAAAAACCACCTTATTTATCTAATAAGGTGGTTTTAATCGGAATGACGTGACTTGAACACGCGATCTCTTGCCCCCCAGACAAGCGCCTTACCAACTAGGCCACATCCCGAAAGTGGATTTTTATGTGTCTACAAATTTATTCTCGCTCCACTATTATACATATATTGGATAAGAAAGTAAAGACCTAGTGATTAAACCAATCCCATTTGGTGAATGCTTAAAGAAAGTAATTACCTAAAGGGAGGAAGTCAATGAAATACATTTTTAATGGACTTATTATGCTGTTTAGTTTTTATATAGCACTTTTGATTTTTAAAGGAGAGGCTAACACTTTAACTTACTTTACTCTGATTTTCATTGAATGGGTGTTAATGCTTATAGGAAAGCCATTTCTCAGACAAAGTACATTTAGTAGGCTTTATAAGAAGGGAAGCCTCGGAGATGAGAGGGGACCTTATGGTAAGATCCATATGAATAGTATCGAAGAAGACTTAAATAAGGTAGAAGCTAAAGATTTTGACAAGCTTATAGCAGATTTATATCAAACAAAAGGGTATGAAGTAGAAGGTATTCCAAAATCAGAACAAATGAGTATCAATTTAATAGCAAAGAGAAAGAAAGAAGTTATTGCCATCTGTACTAAGTATAGGACTGAAATAGATGCTGATTCATGGAAAGAAGCCGTTCAAGGAGTTTCTGAGAATATGAAGCATTATAAAGCCAATAGAGGAATAGTTATAACAAATAGTAAGTTTAATAATTACGATATTAAGGAGGCTAGGCCGAAACATACACAATTAATAGACTATCATTTATTAGTTCCACTTATAAAAGAGGGGATGCTCATCAATCTGAAAAATGGTTAACTTAAAGATGGATAAAATTAAAAGGCTTAATAGCGATGATTAAGGGGATGATGAAAAATGAAAGCAAGTTCATCAGATAAAGAATATGGTGATTTAATGTTGGTTGTGAAATCAAGAGCAGGTATCTGGTATACGATTATGTTATTTATGTGGTTTGTAGTAATCATGATGGCACAGGACTATTGGCGTACGCAAAGGCTTGCAGTAATTGGATTAGGGATAATTGTAATTATTCTGTCATTAGTATTGATACGCATGAGACATAGAAAAATTAGCTTTTTTGAAAAAGGTATTGTATTTAAAGGGACTTTTAAGCAAGACAGAATACACTACAATGATATTATAGAAGTCAAAGAAATAACTAGAAAAGGACCTACTACCTATGTGATTGTTTTAAATAATGGAAGAGATCTTCATTGGTCTGAGCAAGAGTTCCTAAAATTAGAAGTTGCCATGGATAATTACAGAGGTTATATGGGCAAGAAAGAGATTAAAGAAGTAAATACAAATTAAAAACGCTTAATAAAGAAATGTATAGAATTGACAATTAAAGGGGCTAGGACTCATTTGTGAGTAGCCCCTTTAACTTCTGACTTTTAAAGAAGGGATTTAAGTTTTGTAGGGTTAATGATAGTAATACCACCTCTAGAAAGTTCCACAATTCCTTCGTTTGAAAAATATTTTAACATACGCGTAACGACTTCCCTAGCACTACCTATATATTTGGCTATTTGCTCATGAGTAAGACGAAGAGTTGTTGAATGAGTCTTTGACATTTCATCTACTAAAAAGATGGCTAAGCGTTTATCAAAACTCATAAAAAGTATTTGTTCCATGGCCCACATCACATCTGAAAAACGATCTACCAAACGTTTATAAATGAAATTTTCTACATAAATATTATCGGTCATAAGGTCAGAAAGTATATGGGAAGAAACAGAAACAAGTTCACAGGTGTCCTCAACATCAATGTGTACATCAAAGGTAATTTGGTTCAAGATACAAGAGGCAGAAAGTAAACAAAGCTCTCCAGGAACTAGACGAAAGAGCGTAATATCTTTGCCTTCCTCTGAGAGCATATAAACTCTAAGCAGTCCTGAGCGAATCATAATAAGCCCCATACAATTTTGATCACCACGATGCATGGTCTGCCCTTTTGTAAAACGAGCTATAGAGGTATGGGCAATAACATTACTTTGCTGATCTGCACTTAAATGAGGCCAAAAGTCTAGGTTGTCTTGTAAAAATACCATTACATTCTCATTTAACATAGAATTCTCCTTAAGTTTATAGATAGTTTTATTTTAAGCTATTTAAAGAGCAATAGCTAGATTCTTTTATATAAGATGAGTATTTAATATTTGCGATAGGATAAATATAATATAAAATTTTCGTATTTTATATTGACAATAGAAAGAAAAAAACTATTATTATTAGTAGTAGTATTTGGAAAATAAAGTAAGTTAAAAGGGGAGTCATTATGAATTTTGAAAAACAAATAAAACCTTTCTGGTGGAATGATTCAAATGGTAGTTTTTCTGTATGTTTAAATGCTGGAGATTATAAGCCTGAAATTTTTGAGTCTAGAGAAGATGAGGGGTGTGAAGGAAATGGATATGACTGGGAAGCTTTAGCTAGAGTTTTCCTTGAGGAGAAATGTGAGGAATTATTAGAAGATATAGAGTTTGATTCAGAAGCGGGCATGTTTTGTGCCTATAGTGAAGATTCGGAAGCTCTTAAGAAGTTTGTATTAGCATTTAAAGATGCTTGTGAAGATTCAGAGTTTATTTTAGAGTTGTTTTCACGTGCTGAGATTGATTAAAAATAAAAGATGTATAGTGTTAATAAAAAGTGTCTGTTACCTAAAAATGAGCAGACACTTTTATTAACGTTATACATCTTATGATTTAAAAAAGTTATTTAAGTAATAAACTTAGCTTAGGTTCTACACTAAAATTCTGTACATTATAAAGTAAGAGAACTTCTGATATGCCAGCTTCTTTTGCAAAAGTTGCAACAGGCACATTCATTAATCGTAAGTCTAGAACCTGAATTTCTTCGTAGTGCTGCGTTAAAAAAGGAATAAAAGAGTTTGCATAAGAATCTTTAATCACTAGAAGCTTACGTCCATTTTTAATAGAGGTTTTAATTTTAATTAAAGGGTGATTGTTATCTAAGAAAACACTATATTTATCTTTTGTATCTAAATGAGAATATTCATAAAGACTAGAAGAGGTCTTTCCTGTTACTTCATAGGTTATTTCCAATGCTTCAGTTTGTTTAGGATAAAAGAGCTGCATCGTATCAGGTGTAGCAAAACTGAAATTGCCTTTAGAGAATAAGGTTCCATAGAAGGCATCACTTACATCTTCAATTTTAAAGTCATCTAAAGTTAAAGCAATTAAATCAGCTGATTTGCAAAATTCAGTATAAGCATAATAAGCTCCTAAAGTAGTCCAGTGATGATCTGTTTTATAATAAATGTACTCATCCTTATGAGTGCTTAAAGTATTAAGAAAGTCTAGTTTAGTAACTTGATTAGAAAGTTTATTATAAAAAGTAGAAATATAAAATGCTTCATCATATGGGGTGGCGTAGTTTGGCAATTTATCTTCAAGCACTTTGGTTGCAGTAGGAGCAAGTCCAACATAAACTTTAAACTCTTTAGCAAGTTCATTAATATAAGTGGCATTTCTAGCTGCTAAATCTAAATCGGGTGCATCAAAGTTTTGAAGAAAGTAATCATCTTTTCCAATATAAACGCCATTATTATCTTTCTTTTGTAAAATGAGTTCACTATAAGCTTTAGTAGAGATAAATTGATTTCTTAAAGGAAATTGATCAGCTATATAAGTCTCAAAAGCTTTGCCATAAGTACCATCTAATAAGCTAGCCATAGTAAAAGATGGCTTAGCACTTAAGTTACGGTTTTCTAACTCTGAGAAGGTCTTGTCTTTGGCTAGTAGTTGTAAACCAAAGAAAGTAAAAATATAAAAGATAAAAGTAATACCTATTACAAAAGGTAATTTTTTCTTCATGGTTCACCTCCTAAAATCTAAAGTATAAAAACGGGTTAAAAGTAGCATCTACCAAGTAAGCAGTACTTAGAAAAAGAGTAACGACATAAAATGCAAATACAACCCATTCATTAAGACGTGCTTTAAGATTATTCATTAGTGGTGTTGCAAATACGATTCCAATAATGATAAGGACATAAAAATTGGTGATAGCATATAATGAGGGGGTATTAATGAAACTGTTAGTACCTATACCAAACATAACCTTTAGATATGAAATGGCTTGTTCCAAAGAGTCATGAGCAAAAAGCACCCAACTTATTGTTACAACAAATAAAAGGTAAAATCTAGAGATAAAGCTAGGTAATTTTTCTAAATACTTAAGTAAAAAGCTACGCTCTATAATCATAAGCACGGCAAAGAAAAGACCCCAAAGGATGAAGTTCCAGCCAGCACCATGCCAAAAACCTGTTAAAAACCATACAATCAAAATGTTGAGATAGAAACGAGGCTTACTTACACGATTCCCTCCTAAAGGAATATACACATACTCTCTGAACCAACCGGTTAAGGTCATATGCCATCTTCGCCAAAAATCAGATACACTTTTAGCAATATAAGGATAATTAAAGTTTTCGGGAAAACGAAAACCTAACATTCGGCCAAGTCCAATAGCCATATCAGAATAGCCACTAAAGTCAAAGTAAAGTTGAAGTCCAAAACTAATAGCACCTAGCCAAGCTCCTATAATAGATAGATTATTAATAGGTGTATTGAGTATTTGATCCCACAAAAGACCAATGTTATTAGCAATAAGTACTTTTTTTCCAAGTCCTTCGATAAAGCGCATGGCACCTAATCCAAAATCTTCAAATGTAACTTCGCGGTGATTAAGCTCTTTTTCAACGGTGGCATAAGTAACGATAGGGCCGGCGATAAGTTGAGGAAACATTGCTACATAAGCACCAAAGGCAATTATATTTTTTTGAACTTGAATTTTACCCCGATATAAATCAATGGTATAGGACATGGTCTGGAAGGTATAAAAGGAAATACCTATAGGTAATGCAGTACGAAGTAAATCCCAATGAGTTCCTAAAAGTGCATTAGTATTACTAATAAAAAAGTCGGCATACTTGAAGAAGCCTAGCATTCCTAAGTTTCCTATAAGAGAGAGACCAAGTCCTAATTTGGGAATCAGCTTATGCTCCCTAAAGCGATCAATGATGCGTCCACATGTGTAATCAAGCACAGTAGAAAAAATCATAATAGACACATAAACAGGTTCGCCCCATGCATAAAACATGAGGCTAGCTAGAAATAATATAAGATTGCGTAAATTTTTAGGGAGTATAAAGTAGACTGTTAAAAAAACAGGTAAAAATATAAATAAAAATAGTAAACTGCTAAATACCATAAATCAGAGCTCCTTACTTGATAAGGCTATTAAAGTTTGAAGCAATAGTACTTGCCGCCTCATCCATAGCAAATAATATGTAATTTCCTTTAGTGATGACTTGTCTACCTTCAAAGGTTTCAATAAGAGAAGGATAGAGCATTTGTCCAACATTTTCGGCACGTTTATTAATGCCTTCTACAATAGTATTTACATCTTTAACATCTTTAACCTTAAAGACACCAACTTCTGAAATACTAAAGCTTAACATTGGCATTTTAACGCAGTAACTGTCTAGAAGGCTAGTATCAATACCATAGAGATCTTTTAATAAGGTATCATCTACATCTGTTAGGCGAGAAAAATCAAGATCAGAGGTAATCTTACTATATACTTCACTAGCACTTAAACTAGTTGTTTCAGGGCTGGGTATTGGTTCTGGTTTGGGTATTACTTCAGGTTTTGGAGTTGCTGCAGGTTTAGTACTAGCTTCAGGTTTTGGTGAAGGCTTAGGTGTTGCTTGTGGTTTAGCAGTCGCTTCAGGCTTTAGACTTGTTTGTGGCTTGGAAGCTGTCTCAGGTTTTTTTGTTGCCTCAGGTGAAGTACTTGCTTCTGGAATCACACTTTCTTCGGGTTTCGTAGTTGCTTCAGGCTTTACAGTTTCTTCTGGCATAATACTTTCTTCTGGAACAATACTAGATTCAGGTTCACTAGTTGATTCTTCAGTAGTAGGTTGTTTTTCTTCAGGGGTAGAGGAAGCCTCTGTATTCATCTCGGATGAAGTTGGTGCTTTAGAACTACAGCCTACAACGACTGTACTGAGTGTTAGCGCGGCCATAGCCATTACAAATTGTTTTCTCATAGTTGTCTCCTTAACATAAATCCATTAATTGTTAGATTGCAATGATAAAGTGTAATCATAAAATATAAGTATATTTATAAGAATTATGACGAAAAATGGTATAATAAGGTTCCCTAAATCAATAAAATACGAGAAAATATTAAAATTGAATTATTGTTTAGCTTTTAATAAAAATGAGGTATACTATTTTATAATCATTATTACTTAGTATACATTAATGTAGTTGGAAGGAGATTTTATGCTTAATCAATTAAAGCAATTATTTAATAGAGAAGAATTATTAGCTGCAAGCATTGGTATTGAAAGAGAAGGGCTTAGAGTAACACCTGAAGGAAAGCTTGCTATGTCCAAGCATCCGGCTGTATTTGGGGATAAACTTAAAAACCCATACATTACTACAGATTTTTCTGAGAGCCAGGTAGAGATTATTACACCTAATTTAGATAGTAGTCAAAAAGCATACGATTACTTAAATATTTTATATGATATAGTCGCACTTAATATAGAAGATGAATATATATGGCCGGGTTCTATGCCGTGCGATATACCAGCAGATGAACATATTCCTATTGCCGAATATAGAGATTGTAAAACTTGTCAAGAAGCGAGGCTTTATAGGGAGGAGCTACTTAAGAAGTACGGAGGGAAAAAGCAACTTATTTCAGGAATACATTATAATTTTTCCTTTGAAGAAAACTTTATACAAAGACTTTATGAAGCAGAAGATACTCACTTAAATTATCAGCTATTCAAAGATAGTATTTATTTGAAGATGGCAAGAAATTATTTAAGGTATCGTTGGTTACTTATTTATTTATTAGGAGCGACACCTGTATTTCATAAAACCTATGCTACAGAGTGTACACGCTATTTAAATAAGGTAGATGAAGAAAGCTTTACAAATCCAGGGGCTGTATCTTATCGTAATGGTGAATGTGGTTATAAAAATCATACTGATCTTTATCCTGACTACTCTAGTGTAGAGGCCTATGCAAAAAGTATTGAGAGATTTGTAGCAGATGGCATGATTCAAAGTCACAAAGAACTTTATAGTCAAATCAGGCCAAAGGCAAAGGATAATACAAGACTACTGGAGTCCTTAAAACAAGAAGGTATCTTATATATTGAAGTGAGAAGTATTGATAATAATCCTTTTGAAAAAGGCGGTATTAGCTTAGAAGACTTAGAGTTTTTACACTTATTTATGTTATACCTTCTCATAAAAGAAGAAAGTAAAGAAGAGCTAATTAATTGGCAGGAAGAAGCTACTAATAATCAGCGTTTAATTGCCAAGGGTGGAAGATTAGAGGTTTGGTTAAGTAAGGAAGGAAAAGAAATTACGAAGACCGAGTGGGCTTTAGAAATTTTAGATGAAATGAAAGTGATGGAAGGAACTTTAGATCTTAACAGGGCAGAAGTTATTGATGAAATGGTCAAGAAGGTATGTGATCCTGAGCGTACTTATGCAGCTAAAATAACAGAACTCTCTAAACAAAAAGGCTATTTACAGAGCCAATTAGAACTAGCAGAAATTTATAAAAAAGATGCTTATGCGAACCGTTATAAACTATATGGTTATGATGATATGGAACTTTCTACACAAATCCTTATGAAAGAAGCTATTAAAAGAGGAATAAAAGTAGAAGTATTAGATCGTAGTGACAACTTTATTGCCCTTACTCAAGGAACACATACCGAATATGTGAAACAGGCTACCAAGACATCTAAAGATAGTTATATGACTATGCTGATGATGGAAAATAAAACAGTTACTAAGAAGGTGTTAGAGAAGCACCAGGTTTGTGTACCAAAAGGTATTGAAGTTTTTAAAGGACAAGGCTTAGAGTTAGCAGTTAAGCGTTATGCCAATAAACCTATTGTTGTTAAACCAAAATCTACGAATTTCGGTAAAGGCATTAGTATTTTTACACAGGGAGCCAGTGAAGTAGATATCAAAAGGGCGCTTGAGATAGGCTTTGAACATGATGATACAGTGTTAATTGAAGAGTTTGCTAAAGGTAAGGAGTACCGATTCCTTGTAATCGGAGATCAAGTGGCAGGAGTTCTTCACCGCGTACCGGCCAATGTTATAGGTGATGGAGCACATACGATAACACAGTTAGTAGCTATAAAAAATCAAGATAGTTTAAGAGGGAGAGGTTATAAAACACCATTAGAAAAAATTAACTTAGATGCAAGTAGCGCTTTATTCCTAAAACAAAGCGATTTGGATTTCGACTATATTCCTGCTGAAGGAGAGGTTGTTTATTTGAGGGAAAATTCTAACATTAGCACAGGTGGAGATAGCATTGATTATACAGATGATATTCCAGAATACTTTAAAGAGATAGCTGTTCGTGCAGCCAAAGCAGTAGGTGCTAAGTTTTGTGGTGTTGATATGATGCTAGAAGATTATAGAGATGAAAAAGCACCTTATGCAATTATTGAACTTAACTTTAATCCCGCTATTCATATTCATTCTTATCCTTATAAAGGAACAGAACGTCAAATAGCTGAACAAGTTTTAAAGGTACTAGAATTTAATTTAGAGTCTGATTGCACTCAGTATTAGATGATCAAATAAAACTTATAAAAGAATAAAATGGTAAAAGCTGAGATTTTCGTATAGCGAGAAATGCTCAGCTTTTTTCTTTTCTCTCTATATGTCTTTGTATAAAACAAGTATGAATTATCCTTTAATGTGAAACACTAGTGAAGTGAAAAATAGAATAAAAGATATCGAGAAAATAGGCTTCAAGTTAAGACATTAGAAAGGAAAGATGAAATGGGAAAAACAATGATGACTGTAGATGGTAACACAGCGGCAGCATATATCGCTTATGCGTATACTGATGTGGCAGCTATCTATCCAATTACGCCATCTACACCTATGGCTGAACAAGTAGATGAATGGGCTGCACAAGGCAAGAAAAATATATTTGGACAAACTGTCAATGTAGTAGAAATGCAATCTGAAGCAGGGGCTTCAGGGGCTTTTCATGGTTCACTTCAAGCAGGTGCGTTAACAAGTACCTTCACTGCTTCACAAGGTTTGTTACTTATGATTCCAAATATGTATAAGGTATCCGGAGAGCTTTTACCAGGTGTTTTTCATGTGAGTGCTAGAGCAATAGCTGCGCAGGCTCTTTCGATTTTTGGTGATCACCAAGATGTTATGGCTACAAGACAAACCGGATGTGCGTTATTTGCAACTAGTTCTGTTCAAGAGATTATGGACCTAGCACCAGTAGCACATCTTGCGGCTATTAAAGGACGTGTACCCTTTGTTCATTTCTTTGATGGTTTTAGAACTTCACATGAGATTCAAAAAGTAGAAGCAATTAACTATGAAGATTTAGCAAAGCTAATGCCCGTAGAAGAGCTTCAAGCTTTTAGAGATAGAGCTTTATCTCCTAATCATCCCGTTATTCGTGGTACAGCGCAAAATCCAGATATTTATTTCCAAACAAGGGAGGCAAGTAATAAATTTTATGAAGCTCTAGTACCTATTGTAGAAGAATATATTGAAAAGATGAATGCCCTTACTGGCAGAAAATACGGCCTCTTTGATTATTATGGAGCAGAGGATGCAGAAAATATTATTGTAGCTATGGGGTCTGTAACAGCTACCATTGCGGAAACTATAGATGCCTTAAATGCTAAAGGACAAAAGCTAGGTCTTGTTAAAGTGCATCTTTATAGACCTTTTTCAGTAGAACACTTTCTTAAAGCGGTGCCAAAGAATGTTAGGCGTATATGTGTACTGGATCGTACTAAAGAGCCAGGTGCTATAGGGGAACCACTTTATTTAGATGTACGTGCTGCTTTCTATGAAAAAGAAGATGCACCCATGATTATTGGTGGTCGTTATGGATTAGGCTCTAAAGATACCACGCCAACAGATATTAAGGCAGTAGTAGAAAATCTTTTAAGTAGTACACCTAAAAATCAATTCACTGTGAGCATTGATGATGATGTTACGCATACTTCCATTAATACAAATGAACCACTTAAGCTTCAAGTGCCGGATTTAGTACGTTGCAAATTCTGGGGACTAGGTTCAGATGGTACAGTTGGGGCTAATAAGCAAGCTATAAAAATTATTGGTAATTATACGGATATGTATGCTCAAGCTTATTTTGACTATGACTCTAAAAAGTCTGGTGGCTTAACCATGTCACATCTTCGTTTTGGTAAAGAACCGATTAATGCACCTTATCTTATTGATGAAGCAGATTATATTGCTTGCCATAATCAATCTTATATACATCAGTATGATGTTTTAAAAGGACTTAAAAAGGGAGGCATATTCGTTCTTAACTGCTTATGGGATGAAAAAGAATTAGAAGAGAATTTATCAACTACCATGAAGCGCACCATCGCAGAAAATGACATCCAATTCTACATTGTAAATGCTGTTAAAATTGCTTCTGAAATAGGACTGGGTAACCGTATTAATATGATTATGCAAGCAGCCTTCTTTAAGTTAACAGATATTATACCAGAGGCCCAGGCAGCTCAGTATTTAAAAGAAGCAGTGGTTAAAGCTTATGGGAAAAAAGGTGAAAAGGTTATTAATATGAACTATGCTGCTATTGATAGGGGGCTTGAGGCAGCGATAAAAGTTAATGTGCCAGAAAATTGGAAAAAAGGAACAAGTGTAGATGAAAGAGGTTTTGACGAACCTGAATTTGTAACGAAGATATTACGCCCTATGAGTAGACAAGAAGGCGATAGCCTTCCAGTAAGTACATTTAATGGGATTGAAGATGGTACTTTTCCAAGTGGTAGTGCAGCTTATGAAAAGCGTGGAGTAGCTATTAATGTACCAGAGTGGGTTCCCGAGAACTGTATTCAATGTAACCAATGCTCATTTATTTGTCCGCATGCTACAATTAGACCTTATCTTTTAAATACCGAAGAGGAAAGCGAAAAGCCAGGTAGTTTTGTAACACTTAAGGCCATGGGAAAGGATATGAATGAGTTTGGTTATCGCATTCAAGTTGATACAATGGACTGTACAGGCTGTGGTAACTGTGCTGATATTTGTCCAGGTAAAAAAGAAGGTAAGGCCCTTATTATGAAACCACTCCATACTCAGGTAGAAAAGGAAGTACCTAACTGGGAATATGCAGTTTCTAAAATTGCCAATAAGGGAGATGTTATGGCACCACATACCGTCAAAGGTAGCCAGTTCAGACAACCTCTTCATGAGTTCTCAGGTGCTTGCGCAGGCTGTGGTGAAACAGCGTATATTAAAGTCATTACACAGCTTTTCGGAGATCGTATGATGATTGCTAATGCCACTGGTTGTTCTTCTATTTGGGGGGCATCTGCGCCTGTTACACCATATACGGTCAATGAAAAAGGCCAAGGACCATCATGGGCCAACTCTTTGTTCGAAGATAATGCTGAATATGGATTAGGAATGTATCTAGGTGTGAAACAAATGCGAAATAAAATCGAAGACAATATGAGGTCTTTACTAGAACTGCCTATTGATGAAGATATGAAATTAGCATTTAATGAATGGTTAAGTACAAAAGAATCTGGGGCTGAATCTAGAAGAATAAGTGAGCAGGTTCTAGCGGTATTAGAAAAAGACACAACGGCTGACGAAGCTACTAAAACTTTAATTAATGAGATTAAGGAAAGAAAGGATTATCTTGTTAAACGTTCACAATGGATATTAGGTGGTGACGGCTGGGCTTATGATATTGGTTATGGTGGTCTTGACCAAGTCATGGCCTCAGGTGAAGATGTTAATGTGCTTGTATTCGATACTGAGATTTACTCTAATACAGGTGGTCAAGCTTCTAAATCTACACCAGCAGCAGCTATTGCCAAATTCGCTGCCTCTGGTAAAAAATCTCGTAAAAAAGACTTAGGTTTAATGATGATAACCTATGGGAATGTGTATGTAGCTCAAGTATCTATGGGAGCAGATAAAAATCAATTTATGAAAGCTGTTATAGAAGCAGAAGCACACCCAGGGCCATCTATTATTATTGCTTATGCCCCATGTATTAGTCATGGACTAAGAGAAGGTATGGGCAGAACAACAGCTAATCAGGAACAAGCTGTTAAATGTGGTTACTGGCATTTATATCGATTTAATCCATTGCTTAAAGAACAAGGTAAAAATCCATTTACTTTAGATTCGAAAGAACCAAAAGAAAGTTTTAGAGATTTCATAATGGCGCAGGTGCGTTATTCAGCTTTAATGAAACAGTTCCCAGAACATGCTGAACATTTATTTGAACTTACTGAGCAATATGCAAAGGAACGTTATGAAAATTATAAACGTTTAGCTGAACAAGTATAGAGCTAGGGAAGTTAAAATATATCAGAGGAGAAGATATACCAATTAGGTGATATCTTCTCTTTTGCTGTATTAAGAAGACAAGAATTATAAGTGTAATGAGAATAAACCGGTTTATAGGATATAAAAGTAAGATTAGTGCATGATTATTTACAATAATATACAATTGTATCGTATATTCTATTGATTTAATTTTTTTTGTAGCATATAGTAGTTTTAGTAGAGTGTATACGAAATAACATTGTACATAATTTCAATCTTGTATAGGGGCCCATAAAGAAAAGAGATATAAATGGGTAAGCTGATGGGAGGATGTTATATGAAGTTGTCGGTTTGTTATAATCACATTTTGTTGGCAAGTGAACAAACAGGTTTATCACTTTCAGAGGTATTGAAAAAAGTAAAAAATATGGGGATTCAATCTGTGGCATGCTCCTATGAAGAGTTAAAGCCTTATACTAGAGAGATGAAAGTATTATTAAAGGCAGTCGAATTGGAGATTAGTTGTATCTATAAATATTTTGATTTTGGTTATGAGGAAACAGGTGAAGCTGGTTACGGATTAATTGATCTAGCGGAGCATATGGGAGCTAAGTTTGTACTAGTCATTCCAGGATTGTTAAAAGAAGAAGTAGGTATCAAACGCGAACAAGCTATAAAGCATATGGTTGAGGCATTAAGATTAATGTGTGATTATGCCAAGGATAAGGGAATCACTGTTACTTTAGAAGATTATGATAATGTTTGTGCACCTTATACTACAGCAAAAGAAATATTATGGTTTATGGAGCAGGTTCCAGATTTAAAGCATACTTTTGATACAGGTAACTACAGATATAGAGGTGAAGATGAAATCGAGGCTTTTGAGTTGTTGAAAGACTATATTGTATATGTTCATGTAAAAGATAGAAGTACTGCCATGAAGGGAGAAGAAGTGGCTAAGATAGCTGCTGATGGAACGGCCTTGTTTTCAACTCCAGTAGGTTCTGGTGTTATTAAAATTAAGGAAATACTTGATAAACTAGAATTTATGGGGTATGATGGGACACTTAATATAGAACATTTTGATGCATCTAATCAACTAGAGTATATAGAACAATCTATAAGATGGCTTCTCAAAAATATATCTACCAATTCAGAGAAAAATATATAAATAAAACTATCTCAAAACGAATATATAGATTGTTTTTTAACAATAAGGATATTAGCAAGAAGTTAGATTCTTAACAATACTAAAGTAAAATATATTAGTTGAGTATAAAAAAGTAATTTTAAACAAGTTATTTAAAAGAAATTGTCCCTTTTTGCTAGTTAGTTCATGAAGAAATTCTAAATGACCCGATAAATAATTTACAAAAACATAAGATATTGAGTGCAAGATATTTACAAATATTGGCCAAAAGCGTAAAATTATTTAGAATACTTTAGATAGTATTTGGAATGCTTGTATTATTAATAAATAAAAAGGAGAGATAATATGGGAAAAACGATGATGACTGTTGATGGTAATACAGCTGCATCTTATGTTGCGTATGCTTTTACTGATGTTGCTGCAATTTATCCAATTACCCCCTCATCAACTATGGCAGAAGTAGTTGACGAATGGTCTGCTCAAGGAAGGAAGAATATTTTCGGACAAACTGTTAATGTAGTAGAGATGCAATCTGAAGCAGGAGCTGCGGGGGCTTTCCACGGCTCACTTCAAGCTGGAGCTTTAACAACTACTTTTACAGCTTCACAAGGCTTGTTATTAATGATTCCTAATATGTATAAGGTTGCAGGGGAACTTTTACCAGGCGTTTTCCATGTAAGTGCCCGTGCTCTTGCTGCTCAAGCGCTTAACATTTTTGGCGACCACCAAGACGTTATGGCTACAAGACAAACAGGCTGTGCTATGCTTGCAACAGGCTCTGTACAAGAAGTTATGGACCTTGCACCAGTGGCTCACCTTGCTGCTATTAAAGGTAGAATTCCTTTTGTACATTTCTTTGATGGCTTCAGAACTTCACATGAGATTCAAAAAGTAGAAGCAATTGATTATGATGATTTTGCTAAACTAGTAGATCAAGATGCTCTTAAAGCATTTAGAGATAATGCACTTTCTCCAAATCATCCTGTAACAAGAGGAACTGCACAAAATCCAGATATTTATTTCCAAACAAGAGAAGCTAGTAATAAATTCTATAACAACTTAGTACCTGTTGTTGAAGAATACATAGGAGAAATCAATAAATTAACAGGTAGAAATTATGGTTTATTCAATTATTATGGTGCCGATGATGCAGAAGATATCATTATAGCAATGGGTTCTGTAACAGAAACAATTGAACAAACAATTGAAGAACTTAATAAAAAAGGTGCTAAATACGGTGTAGTTAAAGTTCACTTATATAGACCTTTCTCAACAAAACATTTACTTGCAGCTATTCCAAGCACAGTAAAACGTATTTGTGTATTAGATCGTACAAAAGAACCAGGTTCAGCAGGTGAACCACTTTATTTAGATGTATGTTCAGCATTTTATGGAAAAGCTGATGCGCCTACAGTTATTGGTGGACGTTATGGTCTTGGGTCAAAAGATACAACACCAACAGATATTAAAGCTGTATTTGATAATTTAGTAAGTGCTCAGCCAAAGACTGGATTTACAGTAGGTATTAATGATGACGTAACATTTACTTCATTAACTTACAAAGACGAATTAAAAATTGCTGAGCCAGGTACAGTAAGATGTAAATTCTGGGGTCTTGGTTCTGATGGTACAGTTGGTGCTAACAAGCAAGCCATTAAAATCATTGGTAATCATACAGATAAATATGCACAAGCATATTTCGCATACGACTCTAAAAAATCAGGTGGAGTAACTATTTCTCACTTACGTTTTGGTGATACACCTATTCGTTCGACCTATTTAATTGATGAAGCAGATTATATTGCTTGTCACAATCAATCCTATGTTCATCAATATGATTTATTAAAAGGACTTAAAAAGGGCGGAGTATTCGTACTTAACTGTATTTGGGATGAAAGTGAATTAGAAGCTAACCTTCCAGCACATATGAAAAAATATATTGCTGACAATGAAATTAGATTTTATATTGTTAATGCAACTAAAATAGCAGGAGAAGTAGGCCTTGGTAACCGTATTAATATGGTTATGCAATCAGCATTCTTTAAATTAGCTAATATTATTTCAGAAGAAGATGCTATTAAATACTTAAAAGAAGCCGTAGTTAAAGCTTACGGTAAAAAAGGCGAAAAAGTTGTTAATATGAATTATGCAGCTATTGACCGTGGTTTTGAAGCAGCAGTTAAAGTTAATGTTCCAGCTAGCTGGGCAAGCGCAGTAGAAGAAGCGGCAGCAGCTGTAGATGAACCAGAATTCATTACTAACATCTTACGTCCTATGAATGCTCAAGAAGGAGATAAACTTCCTGTAAGCGCATTTAATGGTCTTGAAGATGGTACTTTTCCAGCAGGAACAGCTGCTTACGAAAAACGTGGTATTGCTATTGAAGTACCAGAATGGGAGATTGAAAATTGTATTCAATGTAATCAATGTTCATTTGTTTGTCCACATGCATGTATTAGACCAGTGCTTTTAACAGAAGAAGAACAAGCAAAAGCACCAGGTACATTTGCTACTAAGAAAGCAATTGGAAAAGGTTTAGAAGGCTTAACTTATAGAATACAAGTTAGTCCATATGACTGTACAGGTTGTGGCAACTGTGCTGATATTTGTCCAGCTAAAACTAAAGCTTTAGTTATGAAACCATTTGCTTCTCAATCAGAAGTTGAAGATGCAAACTGGAGCTTTGTTGTGAAAGAAGTAAGTAGTAAAGATGATTTAGATCTTACAATGAACGTTAAAAATAGCCAATTCAAGACACCACTTATTGAGTTCTCAGGTGCTTGTGCAGGTTGCGGTGAAACAGCTTATATCAAAGTTGTAACACAGCTTTTCGGAGATCGCATGATGATTGCTAATGCTACAGGATGTTCTTCTATTTGGGGTGGTTCTGCGCCATCTACACCATATACTACAAATAGCA
Source organism: Cellulosilyticum sp. WCF-2 (assembly GCF_003990395.1). Classification (NCBI taxonomy): domain Bacteria; kingdom Bacillati; phylum Bacillota; class Clostridia; order Lachnospirales; family Cellulosilyticaceae; genus Cellulosilyticum; species Cellulosilyticum sp. WCF-2. Next base: position 1,766,744 of record NZ_CP034675.1, read on the forward strand.
AAGGTCAAGGACCATCATGGGCAAACTCTTTATTTGAAGATAATGCTGAATATGGTCTTGGTATGAGTCTTGGTGTTAATCAAATGAGAAATAAATTAGCTAATGTTATGCATGAATTAGTTGACTTAGATATTGATGAAACAGCTAAAGCAGCATTTAATGAATGGCTAGAAGTAATGAACTCAGGTGAAGCTTCTAAAGCTGCAAGTGCTAAAGTATTAGAAGTACTTGAAAATAATACAATTACTGATCCAGCAGCTAAAGCACTTCTTGCAGAAGTTGAAGATAAGAAAGATTATCTTGTTAAACGTTCTGTATGGATGCTTGGTGGAGATGGTTGGTCATATGATATTGGTTATGGCGGTCTTGATCACGTATTAGCATCAGGTGAAGATGTTAATGTACTAGTATTTGATACAGAAATTTACTCAAACACTGGTGGTCAATCTTCTAAAGCAACACCAGCAGCAGCTATTGCAAAATTCGCTGCATCTGGTAAGAAGACACGTAAAAAAGATTTAGGTATGATGATGATGAGCTATGGCAATGTTTATGTGGCTCAAGTAGCTATTGGTGCTGATAAGAACCAATTTATGAAAGCTATTATGGAAGCAGAAGCACATCAAGGTCCATCTATTATCATTGCTTATGCACCATGTATTAGCCATGGACTAAGAGAAGGTATGGGACGTTCTGTTGCTAATGAAGATCAAGCGGTTAAATCTGGTTACTGGCATTTATATCGTTATAATCCAAATGTTGAAAAAGGTAAAAATCCATTTAGCCTTGACTCAAAAGAACCAACAGCTAGCTTTAGAGATTTCATTATGGGACAAGTACGTTACTCATCACTTGCTAAACAATATCCAACACAAGCAGAGGAACTCTTCGAGCTAGCAGAAGAAAATGCTAAAACAAGATATGAATCTTACTTACGTTTAGCAGAAAGATAATTTGTATAACCTTTCAATAAAAGATAAATAAAAGGCAGGAGATGAGTAACCGGAAGAGTTATTTGTCTCCTGTCTCTTTTTGTAGTAAACTCATAAATAAATAGGTTATAATCATGAGTTTACTACAAAAGGAGCAGCTAGCATGAGAATATTGACGTTAAACACACATTCATGGAGAGAAGAGAACCAAGAGGAAAAAATGAGATATTTAGCAGAAATCATAAAAGAAAGAGACTATGATATCATTGCACTACAAGAAATTAATCAAAGTACAGCATCACCCTATTTACAAGATAGACATTTGAGAAGAGATAATTTTATGGTGGTATTACAGCAATTAATAGAGAAAATAGGTGGGCCAAAGTATAATAGCTTTTGGGACTTATCTAAAGTTGTTAGAGATGAATATGAAGAAGGGTCTGCTATTTTATGCAAGATGCCGATTACGCACACTTCTTGCTTTACAGTAAGTAAGAGTCGAGATAGAGACGATGTTAAAGCGAGAAAGATTGTTAAAGTAACTGTAGCGTATAAAGAACAAGAAATAGATTTATATTCTTGTCATTTAGGTTGGTGGCATGACGAAATAGAGCCTTTTGAATATCAGTGTGATCGATTAGTAGAAGAAATGGACTCAGATAAACTTAGTCTACTTATGGGTGATTTCAATAATAATGCGAATCTTAGAGAAGAGGGCTATGATTATCTAATTGATAAAGGATTTTATGATACCTATATTCTAGCAGGAGAAAAAGATCAAGGAGTTACTGTACAGGGAGAAATAGCCGGCTGGAAAGGTAATAAAGTAGGTTTGCGTATTGATCTTATTTTGGTAAATAAGACGTTAACGGTTAAAAGCTCAAAGGTTATCTTCAATGGAGATTATAAAAATGTAGTTTCAGATCATTATGGGGTAGAGGTAGAGCTGGAGTTAGAGGATTAAAGGATTTAGAGAGATATTTGGCAGAAATAACAGAATAGGAGAATACAGATGACTAAGAAGTTATATTATACAGATAGCTATTTAACTGATTTCACGGCAACCGTATTAAGTTGCAATGAAGGAAAGAAGGGGTATGAGGTAGTTCTTGATCAAACAGCTTTTTATCCTGAAGGAGGTGGTCAACCATCAGATGAAGGCATATTAGGTGGTGTAAAAGTTAAAGATGTTCGTATAAAGGACCATGTGATTTATCATATAGTAGAGTGCCCTTTAGAAGTAGGCAATAGTGTAGAGGGTAAGATAGATTTTGACAAGCGATTTGATATGATGCAACAACATAGTGGGGAACATATTATATCAGGTCTTATTAATAAGCATTACGGTTACAACAATGTAGGTTTTCATTTGAGTAGAGAGAATATGACGGCAGATGTAGATGGTGAGTTAACAAGTGAGCAAGTTTCAGAAATAGAATACTTAGCCAATGAAGCTATCTATAAAAATATCCCAGTGCAAGGGGCTATTTATGGACAAGAGGAAGTAAGAGAGATGACTTATCGTTCTAAAATTGAACTCAATGAGGATGTTAGACTAGTAACCATACCAGGGTATGACACCTGTGCTTGCTGTGGCACACACGTGAAGTATACTGGGGAGATTGGAATGATTAAGTTTATTAGTAGTGAAAGACATCGAGGTGGTACAAGGCTTACATTAGCTTGTGGCAAGAGAGCACTAAAAGATTACAGTAAGAAGCAAGAAATCGTAAGTAGTGCCATGGCTATACTTTCAGCTAAACCTGAGATGATTACATCGCATCTTCAAAAGTTACAAGAAGAATTCAACGAAACAAAGTTTAAATTAGCAGAAGTTAAAGGAAAACTTTTTTCATATAAGGTAGAAGAATATATAAAGTGCAATCAAGCGACACTTTGTATTTGTGAAGAAGGTTTAGTTCCAGAGGAACTAAGAAAACTATGTACTCTCTTAATACAGAAGGTAGATAAAACCTGTCTGGTAGTAACACCTGATGCAACGGGATTTAAGTATGCCCTAGGAAATAGCCAAATAGATATAAGACCTCTTTGCAAAGCAATGAATATGAAATTTCAAGGCAAAGGAGGAGGCTCATCAGAGCTCTGTCAAGGAAGTTTGTTGGGGGAATGGGAAGAAATTAAATTGTTTTTGAGTGAATAGACGTTATGTTTTATTGGGAGTGCCATATATCTATTAGCACCCCCATTTTTAATAAGATAGTGATAATGTTAATGGCTGGTTCTAGATAATAGAGAGGAATGTTTTATTAGGTAAATCATAAGCAGAAATTCATATTGTAATGAGTGAATAATTATAATAAATTAGAATAAATAATATAATAAACTATTATAAGGAGTGGGCCTATGCTAGATCAAGTACTCTGGTATAAACAAGCAGCACGGAATTGGAATGAAGCATTACCAATTGGCAATGGTGCATTAGGGGGCATGATTTTTGGAGGAATAAAAAAAGAACTCATTCAAATGAATGAGGAAAGCCTTTGGTATGGTACTTTTAGAGATAGGAATAATAAAGATGCTAGAAAATATTTGCCTGTTATAAGAGATTTATTATGGCAGGGGAAGATAGGAGAAGCAGAGAAACTTTTATCCATGAGTATGTTTGGAACTCCAGATGGTCAAAGGCAATACTCTGTATTAGGGGATTTGGTTATTCAATGCTTTGGGCAAGAAGAACAAGTAAGTCACTATAGAAGAACGTTAGATTTAGAAACAGCTTGTGCTACAGTAGGTTATATGAGTCCAAAAGGAAAGTTTGAAAGAGAGTATTTTTGTTCTAAACCCGATAACTTACTAGTTGTTCGGTTAAGATGTGATCAAGAGGAACAAATAGAATTAATGGCTTATATTGATAGATGGAAATATAATGATGAGATAGAAATGAGCAAAGATGGCATGAGCTTGTATGGTTCAAGTGGTCCTTGTTCTAGTGAAGGAATAGGATATCATTTTATGATGAAGCTTATACCTAATGGAGGAACTGCACAAAACATAGGACAACGTCTTTATGCAAAAGGTTGTAATGAAGTCATTATTTTAGTGACAGCAACTACAGATTATAAAGACAGTAATCCAAGGAGTATTTGTGAAGAACGTTTGAAAAAAGCAACACAGAAAGGATATGAGGAGTTAAAAGCAAGGCACGTGGCAGATTATAAAAGTCTATACAAACGCCTATTTTTGGATTTAAGAGGAGAATCATTAAATCATTTACCTACAGATGAACGCCTTGAAAGAATAAAAAAGGGTGGAGAAGATTTAGATTTAATAGCCATGTATTTTCAGTATGGACGTTATTTGTTAATTAGTTGTAGTAGGGAAGGTGGGTTGCCTGCTACTCTACAAGGTATTTGGAATGGAGAATGGTTACCCCCATGGGACAGTAAGTATACCATTAATATTAATACAGAGATGAATTATTGGTTGGCAGAAAAATGCCATTTATCAGAATGTCATTTGCCTTTAGTTGAACACCTAGAGAAGGTAAGAATACATGGAGAGAAAACAGCAGAGCAGATGTATGGTTGTAGAGGCTTTATGGCGCATCATAATACGGATATTTGGGGAGATGCGGCACCGCAAGATATGTGGATGCCAGCAACTATCTGGCCTATGGGAGCAGCTTGGTTAGTGTTACATATATGGGAGCATTATGAGTATACTTTGGATCAAGTATTCTTAAAAGAAAAGTATCATCTTCTTAAAGGAGCAGGAGACTTCTTTAAAGACTACTTGATGATGGATGAAAATGGCTATCTGGTAACAGGCCCCTCTACATCTCCTGAAAATACTTATCGCTTACCTTCAGGGGAACAAGGAACTGTGTGTATAGGACCAAGTATGGATAGTCAAATATTATTTGAATTATTTACTGCAATTATTGAAGCAGGTCAGTTAGTAGGAGAAGCGGAAGAAGAAATTCAATGTTTTAAAGAGATGAGAAAAAAATTACCTCCTATACAAATCGGTAAGTATGGTCAGATTATGGAATGGAGAGAGGATCATGAGGAGGTAGAGCCAGGGCATAGACATATTTCACAATTATTTGCACTATATCCAGGCCACCAAATTACTAAAGAAGATACACCAGAATGGGCGAAGGCAGCCAAGAAAACTTTAGAAAGGCGTCTAAGCTATGGTGGAGGTCATACGGGTTGGAGTAGGGCATGGATTATCAATTTGTGGGCAAGGCTAAAAGAGGGAGACTTGGCTTATAGCAATATAAAGGAATTACTTAAATGTTCTACACTGATTAATTTGTTAGATAATCATCCGCCTTTTCAGATTGATGGTAACTTTGGGGCAGCAGCCGGAATAAGTGAACTGCTATTACAAGGAGAAAAGGATTATATTGAGTTATTGCCAGCTTTACCTAAAGGAATACCAAATGGTAAAGTAACAGGATTATGTGCCAAAGGGAAAGTGACGGTAGATATAGACTGGGAAGATGGGCATTTGGTAAGTGCAAAATTACATATAGGTAGAGATGGAGAAATAAAGGTAAAATCCAAAGATAAGATCGTACTAAAGGGTAAAAAAGAAGTAGAAGATGAGATTTTATTATGTAAGGTTAAGCAGGGAGAAACGCTAGAATTTATAAGGGCTTGCAAATGATTTAACCAACTTTTTAAAGTTTATTTAAAATGTATATGAAAAGGTGCAATTTTTACCCTCAAATAGCTGTATTTTTAGAGGTATATTTAATGAATTACTTATATTAATATAGATATATACAACAAAATGCATAGCTTACAGAGGGGAGTGAGTAATATTTTAGTTAAAACAAACAAAAATGCAGGAACCATTAAAAAAATGACTGTATGGTCAAGAATGAAAGAACAAAAATACTTAATTGCAATGTCTGCACCCTTTGTAATATGGGTTATTATTTTTAAGTATTTACCTTTAACAGGTTGGGCCATGGCTTTTCAGGATTATAAGCCACAATTAGGTATTACTAAATCACCGTGGGTAGGGCTTAAACATTTCAAGGTGCTATTTAAAGAAGAACAATTTTATCAAGCTCTACAAAATACCTTGGGAATGAGTATTCTAGCTATTGTATTTAGTACCATATTTTCAATTAGCTTCGCGCTATTACTTAATGAGTTAAGATCACTTAAATTTAAACGACTGATTCAAACCATTTCTTATTTACCTCACTTTGTATCGTGGGTAGTAGTCGCTAATATTGTAGGTCAAATTTTAGCGCCTACGGGAACTATTAATGAAATACTGATGAATTTACATATTATTAATACACCGATTAACTTTTTGGCTAAGCCATCTATGTTTTGGGGTATTGTTACAGCATCGGACCTTTGGAAAGAAACAGGTTGGAATGCAATCATTTATTTGGCAGCTATTACAGGTATAGACATGCAGCTTTATGAGGCGGCTAAAGTCGATGGTGCTAATAGATGGCAACAAATTAAAAACATTACACTGCCAGGCATTAAAGCAACAGCAATTATCTTATTAATTATGTCTATAGGAAACTTAATTAATATTGGTTTTGAAAAGCAATACTTATTAGGAAACAATACAGTAGCAGCTAAATCTTTAGTACTTGATAAATATGCCTTAGATTATGGAATTGGAATGGTAAGATACTCCTATGGTACAGCCATTGGTATGTTTAAGTCGGTTGTTGGTATCGTACTTATTTTCATTGCAAATACCTTGGCTAAGAAAAGTGGCGAAGGAAGGCTCATTTAAAAGGAGGGGAAGAGTGTGCTAGCTAAATTAAAGAAGATAACAATATTTGATGCTATAGTTACATTATTAATGACTATTGTTTTAATTATCACCATATACCCTTTCTTACAAGTAGTAGCCATTTCATTTAATGATGCAACAGATACTGTAAGAGGTGGTATACATATTATACCAAGAAAGTTTACATTCCAAAATTACATTAGCATTTTTGAATCTAATAGCAAGCTTATTACTGGTTTTATCAATTCCGTTTTAAGAACGGTTATAGGAACTATAGCAGGTGTGCTTTGTACCACAATGTTAGCTTATACATTGAGCCGAACAGATTATATGTTTAGAAAGCCTATATCCGTACTTTTCGTTCTTACAATGTATGTAAGTGGGGGGCTTATTCCAGAGTATATGGTTATTAGAAACCTAGGGTTAATTAATAAGTTTTCAGTATATGTTTGGCCAATGCTCATTAATGCATTTAATGTTATTGTTCTAAGATCTTTCATGGATAATTTGCCTTTTGAATTACAAGAATCAGCCAAGATAGATGGGGCAAATGATTTAGTAATCTTCTGGAAGATTATATTCCCACTATGTATGCCGGCTATTGCAACCGTTGCCTTATTTGTTGCAGTGGGACAATGGAATAGTTGGTTTGATACATATTTATATGCTAAAAAAGATTATTTAACTACACTACAATATGAACTCATGAAAGTACTAGATAATGCTGCAGCAGGAGTAAAAGCAGCAGATATCAACACCCAGGGACTCAAAAAAGTTACGACTAATCCAGAATCTATAAAGATGGCTATTACAGTTATCACAACCGTACCTATTGTTTGCGTTTATCCATTCTTACAACGCTACTTTGTATCTGGTATGACTGTAGGAGCTGTAAAAAGTTAATGTATTATATTAAGTAAATTTTATTTTGAGGGGATGAAAAAATGAAAAAAAGAAAATTTGTGTGTTTATTAGCGGCAATGAGTTTGTTTGGAAGCATGTTAACAGGCTGTGGTGGTAATGGTGGGAAGGAAACAGTAGCAAGTCCAGAAGCAAGTACGGAAGCATCACCTAGCGCATCAGCGGATGAAAGTGGTTTTGTAGGCTTAGAAGACCGTACACCAGTTACTTTAAAGATTTTTATGAAAGACATCACAGAAGATATTGAATTTACTGATCCAGTTGCTGAAAAAATCAAAGAATTAACAGGTGTTACCTTGGAAATTGAGCATGCTGTCGGTGGTGATGAGCAAGCTATTCCATTGATGATTGCTAGTGGTGATTATCCTGATATGATTTTTGCAAAAGGTGATACAGGACTTCTTGTAGATGCAGGAGCACTTATCCCATTAAATGATTTCATTGAAGAAAAAGGTGCTAATACAAAAGCACTTTACGGAGATATGATTCAGAGGTTAAAATATTCAGAAGCTGACCCTAATATTTATACAATGGGTACCTATGGTGTTCATACAGCAGCTTGGAAAACAGATGGTGTTATGCAAATTCAACATGCTGTATTAAAAGATCAAGGTTATCCAGAGATTAAAACAATTGCACAATATGAGGAAGCAATCAAAGCTTATAAAGATAAGTATCCACAAATTAATGGTCAAGATACCATCGGTCTTACCCTTATGGGAAGTGACTGGAGATGGCTTATTACAGTAGGAAATGTAGCATCTGCTGCTTCTGGTATTCCAGATGATGGTGAATGGGCAATCGATGATAATGCACAAACAGCTATCTATAAATATCTTGCACCAGGTGTAAAAGATTATATGAAATGGCTTAACCATATGAATGATATTGGATTACTAGATCCAGAATCTTTTACACAACAAGAAGATGTATATTTTGCAAAACTTGCATCTGGTCGTGTACTTGGAACAGCTACTCCTGAATGGGGAACTGGTGAATCTAAAAAAGCACTTGTTGCTGCAGGTATGGAAGAAAGAACAACGGCTCCACTTGCTGTAACTGTATCAGAGGAGTTTAAACCAGCTGTAACGAAAGACTATGGTTTTAGTGGTGGTCATGGTATTGGTATTTGCTCATCTAGTCCAAACCAAGAAAAAGCTTTTGAATTCTTAGATTGGATGTGTTCAGAAGAAGCTCAAATCCTTATTAACTGGGGATTAGAAGGTGAAAACTATACTTATGATGCAAATGGCAAGAGACAATTAACACCAGAAATGGCAGCTGCAAGAATATCAGATAAAGACTTTACTAAGAAAACAGGTGTTACTAAATATGTTTATCCATTCCCACAACAAGGTAATGGAGGCATAGATTCAACAGGTAACAGATTTACATTAGATAATAAAGAAACGATTATTGAACAAATGACAGCAACAGAGAAAGAAACACTTAAAGCTTATGGTAAAGAATTATGGACAGATTTCTTCCCAACTCCAGAAGAGCTTGGTGTTTCTAAACATGGTCAAGCATGGCAGTTTAATATTCCATCAGATGGTAATTTACAAGTATTTAATCAAAAATCACAGGATTATATTCAACAAGCTGTGACACAAGCTATTCTTGGAAAACCAGCAGACTTTGATGCAGCGTGGGATACAATCTTAGCTAAGCTTGATGAGATTGGTGTACAAGATGCTAATGCAGAAATGACTAAGTTAACCCAAGAAAAGATTCGTTTCTGGGGTAACTAAGTCTCCCTCTAAAATAAATAGCAGTAAAGCATAAGCTTGGTAAAGTAATTTTGCCAAGCTTGTGCTATATCACAATTTTATAGACAAAAGGAGAAAAGCGATGAGATTTAGTAATGGTTGTTGGCTTAATAAAGAAGGAATTGAAAGTTATAGTCCACAAGAAATTTATCAGACATGCAAAAAAGGGAAACGAATAGAAGTTTTTGCGCCCTCCAAGAAAATCAAACAAAGAGGAGATACTTTAGGTGGGCCAGTGCTGACTTATACTATTTCAGCTCCAATGAAAGATGTTTTTAAAATTCAGGTAGAACATTATAAAGGCATTAATAAGATAGGACCCTATTTTGAGATCTATGCATCAGAAGAAATTGATTTAGAAATGTTCCAAAGTGAAGGGAAAGTTGAAATCAGAAATGGTGAGTTGAGTCTTGTTATTGAAGATAAAGAGCAATGGAAGATGAGCTTTTATAGAAAAGGCAAGAAACTCACTTCAAGTAATTTTAAATCAACAGCTTATATTAAAAATTATGATGCAGAATTCATGAATGAAGACTTGAGCAGTACTTTTATGAGAGAACAACTGAGCTTATCTGTAGGAGAGCTCATTTATGGTTTAGGAGAACGCTTCACACCTTTTATTAAAAATGGTCAAACAGTAGAGACTTGGAATGAAGATGGTGGTACTAGTACGGAACAATCCTATAAAGCTATCCCTTTTTATCTTAGCAATAAAGATTATGGTGTATTTGTTAACCATCCTGAAAGAGTTTCCTTTGAGGTGGGCTCTGAGAAAGTAACAAAGGTACAGTTTAGTGTACCAGGTGAAAGTTTAGAATACTTCCTTATTGCGGGCGAGAATATGAAAGAAGTTCTACGTAACTATACTAGTTTAACAGGAAAGCCAGCCCTTCCACCAGCTTGGTCATTTGGTTTGTGGCTCACAACATCTTTTACAACTAATTATGATGAAGCGACTGTCATGGGATTTATAGATGGTATGGCCGATAGGCAAGTGCCTCTCCATGTTTTCCATTTTGATTGCTTTTGGATGAAGGGCTTTAACTGGTGTGATTTTACTTGGGATGATGAAGTATTTCCAGATCCAGTGGGGATGATTAAACGTATTAAGGAAAAAGGCCTAAAAGTATGTGTATGGATTAATCCATATATAGCGCAGGCTTCTAGTTTATTTGATGAAGCAATGGAAAAAGGCTATTTACTTAAACGTAAGGATGGTTCTGTATGGCAGTGGGATATGTGGCAACCAGGTATGGGCATTGTAGATTTTACTAATCCAGCAGCTTGTACATGGTTTAAAGAAAAACTAGCAGCTCTTCTAGAAATGGGAGTGGATTGTTTTAAAACAGATTTTGGTGAAAGAATCCCTACCCAGAATGTTATGTATTTTGATGGTAGTAATCCAGATAAAATGCATAACTATTATACACAACTTTATAATAAAGTAGTATTTGATATTCTCAAGGGAAAAAAGGGAGAAAAAGAAGCCGTATTATTTGCTCGTTCAGCAACAGCTGGAGGGCAACAATTCCCTGTTCACTGGGGAGGTGATTGCACAGCTGACTATGAGTCTATGGCAGAAAGCTTGAGAGGAGGTTTATCTCTATGTCTTTCAGGCTTTGGTTTCTGGAGTCATGACATAGGAGGATTTGAAAGTACCTCTACAGCAGATGTTTACAAGCGTTGGGCAGCATTTGGACTACTCTCTTCTCATAGTCGTTTGCATGGTAGCACCTCTTATCGTGTACCTTGGCTGTATGATGAAGAAGCCGTAGAAGTTGTTAGATATTTTTCAGAGTTAAAATGTACTTTAATGCCGTATTTATTTAATGCAGCATCTAAAACTGCTAAAACAGGTGTTTCTACAATGAGAGCTATGGTTGTTGAATTTGAAGAGAATCCAACTTGTGCATACTTAGATAAACAATATATGCTAGGCGAAAATATTTTAATTGCTCCTATTTTTAATGAAGAAGGATTAGCACAGTATTATGTACCAGAAGGCAACTGGACTAACTTTTTAACAGGAGAATGTGTTCAAGGCGGCAAGTGGATTAATGAAAAGCATAGCTATAAGAGTATACCTATGCTTGTTCGTCCTAACAGTTTAATTGCTATAGGTAATAATTCATTAAAGCCAGACTATGACTATAGAGAAGGGGTACAAATAGCAGCATATGGTCTAATAGAAGGTAAGGTAGCGTCAACTCAGGTTATTAATATGAATGAAGAAGTAGAATTAGACGTTAGTGTACTTAAGGCAAATCAGACAGTGAATATTTCATTTAAAGGAAATAACAAAGCTTTTAGCATCATATTAAAGGGTATAATGGCTATAGAAAAATTAGAAGGTGGAAGTTTTACTATAGAAAGTGATGGTATTCACATCGTACCACATATAGCAGAGAACCAGATTATTTGTTATTTATAAAGAAAGAGGTGCTTATAGCGTTTTATACTTATATAAAAGCTTATAGGCACCTTTTTTGTGAAAAGTATTCTGCAACATCTTATATAAAAATTAAATTTTTTTATTAGTATAAAAAATGCTATAATATAATGGATAACAAGGATAGGGGAGTTACTATGAGGATCATAAAGAAGATATTAACCTTTAATAGAAATATGAAAGTCAAAAAACAACTCATAGGGATTTATGTCATTGTTATTCTTATACCTATATTAATCATAGGTGTACAGTTGACAACACTCATGTGTAATATGGTTGTAGATAGGGCTATCAATGAAGCATGTGTTAATATTGAACGTATTAAAGAACGTTTAAATGAAAAAATAAAGATTGCTAATTCTGTAGCAGAGAGTATTTATGTAGACGGAAAAATTGCTCAAGTTTTAAAGACACAGTTTGAAGACAGTGCTCAGATTGTAAATACCTATAAGGACTTAACTATTATATCTACATACCTTATGCATTATGAAGAAATTAGTAGTATTCGTATTTACAATGATAACCTTACATTACTAAATAATTCTCAATTTGTAAGAGCAACAGAGGATATTAAGCGATCCGATTGGTATCAAGCGGCTTTAGCAAGAGATAGTCAGATGGAATGGCATCTTAAATATGATGAAATAAGGAAACAATACTATATGAGCTTGATACGAGCACTAAGAGATAAACAGAAAAATTTATTAGGTGTATTAGTTATTAATTTCGATCCAGAAAAGATTAATAGAATTATTAAAGATGAACCCTACGATACAATGATTACTATTAATGGACAGGTGGTAACAACATCCGGTAATAGTGATCCTCTATATGAACAACTTGACCACTTACGAGAGTTGCAGGTAGAACAAAATAAGAATTATAAGATTAAGGTGAGTAATGACACAGGTGCAGAATACATTATTTTTACTAGCTTTACACCGGCTAAAACGTTTAATAGTCAAGTTGAGATATGCATGAGTATGTCTGTTAATAGTATTACAGGTGAGACGCTAAAAATTGTTAGGACGAGTTTGGCGATGATAATGATTAGCTTAGGTTTGTCAGGAATACTCATTTTGATATTTTCTAAGGGGTTTTCAAACCGTATCATTTTAGTGAGAAAAGAAATGCATAAGGTTAGTCTAGGTGATTTTAATATTAGAAAGAGCATTGAGGGGAATGATGAAATCGGAGAGCTTTATGAAGATATTTGTCAAACAGTAGAGAGCGTTAAACAACTTATAGAAGAAAATTATTCTGCTAAAGTGCAAAAAGAGGAACTAAAAAGAAAGCAAAAGGAAATGCAGTTTGAAATGCTATCTAGCCAGATTAATCCTCACTTTTTATATAATACATTAGAAACCATTCGTATGAAAGCCTATTGCAATGGAGAAACAGAACTTGCTGGCGTGGTAAAAAAACTATCTAAGCTTCTTAGAAGAAATCTGGAAGTGTCCGATCGTAGTGTGAGTTTAGCTTCAGAATTAGAAATGATAGAAGCCTATTTAACCATTCAGAAGTTTAGATTTGGTGAAAGAATTAGTTATCATATTGAGAATGAAATAGAGAGTGAAAAGTACTACTTATTACCATTATTATTACAGCCTATTGTAGAAAATGCATTTATACATGGACTTGAAGCTAAGCAAGGAAGTGGAAAAATTGTTTGTAGTATAAAAGAACAGAATCATTGTTTAAAAATAGCTATTTCTGATAATGGCTTAGGAATAAGCAAGGAAAGGTTACAGCAAATTCAGAGAAGTTTACATGGTGAACAAATAGAAGAAAGAAATAGAGTAGGCCTGAAAAATATAAATGAAAGAATCAAACTATACTATGGTGATATGTATGGTATTACAATTGAAAGCATAGAGGATCAGGGAACAACAGTAACAATTGTTTTACCAAAAATGCAGGAGGGGTAGACATGAAGGTGCTTATTATTGATGATGAACCTAATGTAAGGGAAGGATTAAAAAAAATTATTCCTTGGGAAGCAGAAGGTTTTGACATATGTGGTGAGGGCATAGATGGACAAGATGGCTTAGAGAAAATAATGATATTGAATCCAGATTTGGTTTTAATAGATATTAGAATGCCAGGTTTAATGGGGATAGAAGTTATTGAAGAAGCTAAAAAAAGAGGATTTAAAGGAAAGTTTATTATTACAACAGGCTATTCAGATTTTACGTATGCTAAAAGAGCCATGGGCCTAGGCGTAGAAGCTTATATTCTAAAACCAATAGATGAAGATGAATTAATTGAAATGATTGAAAAAATTAAAGATAAAATTCTAAAGGAGAAAGAAATTACTCAAAAATTAGATGTAAGTGAGACTTATGTTATTAAAAGTTTATTAACTCACTTATTATTAGGAAGTTCATTGAGTATAATGGAGCAGGATAAGTACAATGAGTTGAAAGAAAAAAATGAAAATTATCAATTACTGCTTGTAGATATAGAAGACAAGAAGGAAACAGTAAGTTTAATAGAAGAGCAAATAAAGGATTATCTAGAAGCACGCTTAGCTGTGAAAACACTTATTGTTGAGAAATATCTCCTAATCATTATTCAAAATAAAGAACAAGGATATATAGATGAGGTTATTGATACCTTGCAAGAAAAATTAGCAAAGAGGTATCAGATTACATGCAAAATGGCTTTAGATACTTCACTGATCAAGATACAGGAGATAGGTGAGAGTTATACTTTAGTTAAAGAACTTTTGGATAAGAAGTTTTTGTATCCAAATGAAAGGCTTTTAACTTCTAAGCGTATTGATAGGTATGCTAAGGAGAGTGAACAGAGCAGAATAATAAATGTGGAGCATGTTAGTGAGCAGATTTACCGATTATTGCAAGTTGGAGATATGATTAAGATTAAACAAGTACTAGAAGAACTCAAATTGCAACTGCAAAGTGAAAGCGTAAGAAAAGATAAAGTTATTTCAGTATTTAGTAATATCTTAGTTAAGACTGGGACAAAGACAATGGAGGCAAATCAAGAAGTAGGAAAGCTTCTACCTAGTGGAGAACAAATAATAGAAGTAATTTATCATTGTAGAGATGTAGAAGATGTTATAGAATATATAGAGGAACAGTTACGTATTATTGTACAAGAGTTTAAAGTAAGCAGTCCTGAAAATAATATGAAAAAGATTATTTATTACATAGAAAACAACTATAATAAGGAACTAAAACTAGAATTGTTAGCAGAGTTATTTAATTATAATAGCGCTTACTTAGGAAAAAGCTTTAAGAATTATACGGGACAAAGCTTTAATGTTTATATTGATCAGCTAAGAATAAACAGGGCAAAGGAATTGCTTCGTCATAAAGAAATGAAAGTGTATGAAATTGCTAAGGCAGTAGGATATAAACATATTGACTATTTTCATAGTAAGTTTAAAAAGTATGTTGGAATTAGTCCTTTGGAGTATAAGAAGAATTGTGAAAAGTAGCTGTCAGCCTAGCCCTGAGAAAACGAGATAGGTAGTGATTAAGTGATTAATATATTTGAAGAATTAAAAGACATGGGGTTTGAAAATCTAGAGAAAATAGAACTTTTTCCCGAAAAAGAAGTCTCTAATGAAATTGAAAATAAGAAGGGGAAAAGAGTTACATTAGAAGAAGTTTTATATGATAAAACTTATGTATGCCCTGTGTGTAAAA
The DNA here is from genome assembly GCF_003990395.1 of Cellulosilyticum sp. WCF-2. NCBI lineage: Bacteria > Bacillati > Bacillota > Clostridia > Lachnospirales > Cellulosilyticaceae > Cellulosilyticum > Cellulosilyticum sp. WCF-2. The sequence continues at coordinate 1,782,228 of NZ_CP034675.1, forward strand.
CAGAATTTAAAACAAAAGCTATTCGTTCAGGTAAAAATAGATTAGTTAATTCAGATTTAGACTTAAAGCCAGAGTATGATATCGCTAATCCTATTTTTTATGAATGTATTGTATGTGAAACCTGCGGTTATGCTGCTCTTAGTAAAAATTTTAGCACTTTAACGACGAGTCAAATAAGATGGATTAGGGAGAAAATCAGTTCGGTTTACAAAACTTATCATTATGAGCCTATTATAGATGCAAAATCAGCTATATCCAGATATAAATTAGCACTCCTTAATAGTTTTGTAAAAAAAGCTAAAGATGGAGAAAAAGCTTATATATGTTTAAAGTTAGCGTGGATTTATAGAGAATTAAAAGATGCAGAGCAAGAGAAGCTATTTCTAAGTCATGCTTTAACGGGATTTGAAAATGCTTATAATAATGAGCGTTTTCCAATATTTGAACTGGGAGAATTAACGACAGCATACATTATTGCAGATATTTATCGAAGGTTTAAGGAATATGATAAAGCAATGCAATGGATTAGTTATGTTATTTTGGACAAAAGTATTTCCTTAAGGCTTAAAACAAGAGCGCTTCATTTAAAAGGTGTTATTCATGATGAAAAAAAGATAGCGGAAAATCATCATATTGAATAATAGTAGAATAGATTTGATTTAAATAAAAAATAAAGGAGGTGTTATCATATGAACAAGTTTGACTTCTTGTATGATAGCACCTCTTGATTAAATTATTCAGCAGTAATTGCTTCAACAGGGCAAGAAGCAGCAGCTTCGCTAGCATCATCTTCTAATTCTTCAGGCACATCCCCTGAAATAGCAACAGCCTTACCATCTTCATCATCCATGCTAAATACATCAGGACAGATAGATGGGCAAAGTCCACAACCAATACAAGTATCTTTATCTACAACAGCTTTCATGTCATAGCCTCCTTTTATATAAGTAAGTACAAACATAGTATAAACAAAAAGTGAGGATTCATACAAGGAAAAGGAAGAATGTAGGAAAAGATAAATGTAAAATAAATGTAAAATTAATGAACTCTGTTTAAATATTTAGCATAAGATATAGTGAATTTATTATTTAGGATGATGTATATGTGGATGAGGCAAAGTTATCCTACGGGAGAACAATTAGCAAACGCCATTAGTTTAATTGGAAGTTCAATTGAAAATGAAAAATCTGATGCAATGTTTTATGAATGGCTTATTAATAACGTTCCCAATAATATAGGTGAAAAAGCTAGGCAAGATATTATAAAAACTATAACTGGGATTAAAGAAGATGAACAAATGCATAATAAGATTTTTAAAAGTATGTATAAGCAATTAACAGGAAATGAAGCGCCTATGCCGATGGAGGAAGAATTTGTTCCACCTGCTAATTTTACTGAGGGGATTATTAAAGCATTAAAAGGTGAGACGGAAGCTGTTAGAAGATATCGTACGATTATGTCAGGTTTACCAGATAATTCTTACAGGGATGCAGTCTTTAATATTTTAACAGATGAAATAAGGCATGGCATATTATATAATTATGTTTATACTACAACTATAATGAGTTAAGAATAACAACCTTGTAAAATGACTATATTAGGAATTTTTCAAGGTTGTTTTATATGATATTAGATGTAGTCATGTAGGGAATAAGTTTAATATGATTTAACCATAGAAATAATCCGTATGAGAGTCATAATACTATTTAGAAGTAAGATACTATTATTAAAGTAATTCTAAAATACTTAGTTAAATGTAATAATTAGGGAAAAATCAATCAATAATAGCGATAAGTCAAATAAAATACTTAAAAATGTGATTTATTTGGAAGAAATGTTAACATTTATTATAGGATATTCTATGTAATTTGATGCAGAATATGTTATAATAAGTACGAAAATTGTCGTGTAAGCATATTACGAAGCAAAATCTTAAAGGAGACTAGAGATACTAATATGAGAAAAACTAAAATTGTATGTACATTAGGTCCATCAACAAAGGATGACAAAATACTAAAGAGATTAATGCTAGAAGGGATGGATGTTGCTAGATTCAACTTCTCACATGGCACTCACGAAAGTCATAAAGAAAATTTTGACCGTGTAGATAAACTTAGAAAAGAATTAGATTTACCAATAGCAGTTTTACTTGATACAAAAGGACCAGAAGTAAGAGTTTGTCAATTTGCAGAAGGAAAAGTTTCTCTTAAAAAAGGTGAACAATTTACACTTACAAGTAGAGATATTCTAGGAACAAATGAAATTGTTTCTATCACATACAAGAATTTACCAAATGATGTAAAAGAAGGTTCAAGAATATTACTTGATGATGGTCTTATTGAGTTAATGGTGGAAAAAGTAGTAGACGGCAGTGATATTGTTTGTAAAATTATGAATAATGGTGATGTATCAAACAATAAAGGTGTTAACTTACCAGATACTAGACTTTCTATGCCATACTTAAGTGAAAAAGATCGATCTGATATCATCTTTGGAATTCAAACAGGTTATGACTTTATTGCAGCTTCTTTTGTAAGATGCGCCGAAGATGTTCTTCAAATCAGAAGAATTCTTGAAGAATATAATTGTCATACAATTAATATTATCTCTAAAATTGAGAATCAAGAAGGGGTAGATAATATTGATGAAATTATTCGTGTATCTGATGGAATTATGGTAGCCCGTGGAGATATGGGGGTTGAAATTCCAGGAGAAGAAGTACCATCTATCCAGAAAATGATTATTAAGAAAACGGTTGCAGCAGGTAAACAAGTTATTACTGCTACACAAATGTTAGATTCCATGATGAAAAATCCTAGAGCTACAAGAGCCGAAATTAGTGATGTTGCTAATGCAATCTACGATGGTACAAGTGCTATTATGTTATCTGGTGAAACAGCAGCAGGTGCATATCCTGTTGAATCAGTACAAACGATGGCGAGAATTGCTTTAAAAACAGAGTCAGATATTGATTATGTAAAACGTTTTAAAGAAAGAGGTAGTACAGCAACTAATAATGTAACTAGTGCGATCTCACATGCTACTTGTACAACAGCACATGACCTTGGTGCAGCAGCTATTGTAACTGTAACTAAGTCAGGTAGAACAGCTAGAATGATTTCTAAATATAGACCAGTATCACCTATCTTGGGTTGCACAACTTCAACAAGTGTATACCGTCACATGAGTTTAATGTGGGGTGTAAAACCACTTTTAATGGAAGAAAAACAAAATGCAGATGAATTATTTGAAGAAGCATTAACTGTAGCAGAACACACAGGTATGGTTAATAAAGGGGAATTAGTTGTTATCACAAGTGGCTTACCAGTAGGCGTAACCGGTACAACTAATATGATTAAGGTAGATGTCATCGGACATATTTTAGTTTCAGGTGTAGGTGTTGGTTCAAAACAAGTATGTGGTAATCTTTGCGTATGTAAAACAGAAGAAGAAGCTAATGAGAAATTTATTGAAGGGGATATCCTTGTTATTCCAGAAACTACAAATGAGATGCTACCATTATTAAGAAGAGCAGCTGGTATTATTACAGAAGAAGATGGTGTTAACTCACATGCTGCAATTGTTGGACTTGCTATTGATATTCCAGTCATTACTGGTGCGACAAATGCAACAGATATTCTTAAAACAGGTTCGGTTGTAAGCCTAGATGCAGGTAGAGGAATTGTTTCAAGTAACTAAAAATAGAAAGAAGATCACTATTTATAGGGATCTTCTTTTTTTATGAACTAAAATACTATAAGATGATAAAGTTATGAGAAAACAAGGTAAGAAAAATAAGCTCTAGTCAAATATTTAATAGACTAGAGCTTATTTTGATAAAGTGTATATATCATCTAAAGTATGTTACTACTTAGAAGTATCTAGGGGAATAATTTTGGCAAACATAGTAGCCATATCAGCTCTTGTTACCATGTTTTTAGGAATAAAGTAACTTTCATTTTTAAGAATATCTGCTCCAATACAGATTTCTATTAGTAAAGCTACTTGTACTTGAACTTGTAGAAAGATTTAAGATTCTAATTAATAAGTATACTTGAAGCGTATGTAACACTTAAGTTAGATAAAACTAGAATAGTAGCTACGGCAGTATAAAGATGTGCTTTAATTTTTTATTCATAAAGGATTCTCTTATATGATAAAATGTAAAAAAATAACAAGTATACATAAAAAAGTAAACTACCACATGAATTATCCTAACATAAGAGGAGAATTAGGGTCAATAATAGAAATAGAATTTAACAAAGTAAATATTAGTAATTATCTTTTATAAAAATCTATTTAATTAAAAATAAACTAAGTTCGTGGTAAACTTAGTTTATTTTTAATTAATATTAAAATATAAGATGAGCAATCAATGAAATAATTGGTAGCGTGATAAGTGTACGTTCAATAAAGATGATGAATAATTCCCAAAACTTAACAGGTATTTTAGAACCTAATAAAAGAGCACCAACTTCAGAGAGATAAATAAGTTGAGTGACGGAGACACTTGCTACAATAAATCTTGTCATATCACTTTCTATAGAAGAGGCTAAAATAGATGGAAGGAGCATATCAGCAAATCCAGCTACTAAAGTTTGAGCAGCGGCAGCTGCTTCAGGTACACCAAGTACATTCAAAAGTGGTGTAAAGGGTATGCCAAGTATTTGGAAAAGAGGTGTATAAGTGGCTAAAATAAGTGCTAATGTACCTACAGCCATAACTACGGGGATGACACCAAACCACATATCAAGTACATTCTTAAAGCCATCTATTACAATTGATTGTTTAAAGGTTTGTTTTTCAGCTTTTTGGAGTGCATTCTTAAAACCATGAGCAATTAGGTGTGTTGTTTCCTCAGTTGAAGCTTCTGGTGTAGAACCATCATATAATATATCTTTTTTTAAGGAAAGTGGTGGGAGTTTAGGCATGATGATAGCAGCCACCAAACTAGCTACCGTGACAGTTAAATAGAAAGGAACAAAAAGATGTCCTAATTTAACTGTATTAATAACAACCAAACTAAAGGTAATTGATACAAGAGAAAAGGTAGTACCAATAACAGCAGCTTCCCTTTTTGTATAGAAACCTTCTTCATATTGTTTGCTAGTCAGTAATACACCGATAGTACCATCGCCCAACCAAGAGGCAATACAGTCAATGGCAGAACGTCCTGGAAGTCCAAATACAGGACGCATGACTTTTACTAAAAGAGAGCCTATAAATTCAAGTAGGCCGAAATCTAGTAAAAGTGGCAAAAATAATCCTGCAAATAGAAAAATTGAGAAAAGTACAGGGAGTAAATCTGCTAGTACAAGGCTACCGGTATCTGAAGAAGTTATGACTTCTACTAAAGGAAGCATAAAAGGTGGAAAATTAAAACCAGATACTTGCATAGTAATGATACTAATAAAAGCAAAGGCTAAGACTCTTAAACTAAGCCAAACCCAAGTGGTGTTAAAAAGTGAATTAAGAAGATTACTTCCCATAATCAATTTAGGTTTAAAAAGATAAGTAATAAGGCTTCCTAGTGCAGAAATGCCAGTAACAACCACTAAAATAATAGGCGTATGATGGCCCAATAATTCTTGAAGTCCTGTAGATAAGATGGCAATAGGAATAGTGATAGAACCATCTTTAGGAAGAGGAATCATAAACAGGAAGATCCCTATTAGGGAAGGTATTATAAATTTAAAAAGCGCTGATAAATAATGTTTCGACTGCTGTTTTTTTGTTGAGTGCATATTTGTAAAAACCTTTCTGAAAAAATTATGTCAACTATTATTATGCATTATTATATCGGCTAAACACATAAAAAACAAGTATTTTCATGTATAAATATACGTTTTTTGAAATATAGATACAAGACATAAAAAAAGTATGGTAATGCACGGCATTAACCATACTTGGAGAAAGGATATAGTAAAACAGAACATAATAAGCATATAGCAGTAAGAACTTAAAAACAAGGCTATGGGGGTATCTAAATAAGGACATAAGATTTGTAATAATAATAAAATATTTTGCGTTACGACATAGAATCCTCTATAATAGAGTTAAATCGACAAGCTCGCTAGCTAATTAAAGAGGAATTGTATAATAAAAGAAAAAATAGTATAATGCTAGGAACAATCAAAGGATTAGTGATATAAGGAGTAAAAAATGGAAAGAATAAAAGAAGAGTTTAATCGATATAAATGGGTATTATTGGCAGGTCTTATTGTAGCAGTACTTATAGGACTAATTACTGCTAATCTTCATGTGTTACAATTTATGACTTATAAAATGCAAGGCAATACAACGGGAATTATCAGTATTTTAGAGGATAGTGTGAAAAATAGTGATGCCCAAGCAGATTGGTATTTTTCACAAGGAATAGAGTATTTATTAAAACAAAAAGAAATGTCAGAAGAAAGTCGTCAATTTTTTGAAACCTACTTTGAACGGTTTACGTCAGAGAAAAAATTAGAAGTTATTGAAGGCTATAATAAAAAGAATTTATTTATACCGACAACAGATGTCTTAATGCAAACACTTATGGAGAATTTAGATCATTCAAGTATACAAAATTATATAAAAAGAATGGAAACTAGTGATTTAGAACAAGGCCTTGTCATGTATTATGGAGCGGTGGCAAAGGTAGATACCACTTTTATAGATCATATGTATAAGATTTTAAGTATATATCCTAAGACACTACCATTTGAAAAGTTTCAATTTGATTTGTATCCGATTCTGGCTTTAACAGGAGAAGAGAACGAACTTAAAAAGGCTACTATTTTTAGTAAGTTAAATTCAGAAAATGCTAAAGAAAATATTTTCAAATCTTTAAAAGGCCAATCAATAGAAGGTGAACAGTTAAGAGTATGGGTTGAATTTTTAAATAAAACCCAAATTCTGGATGATGGAACCTATACTAAGTTTAATAATTTATATAGTGAAATTTACCTAGTACGTAATCAATATAAAGAATTAGATACAAGGGAAGTTGATCTTAAGAATAAAAAAGAAGCTGTAGAAGTTCAAATAGAACAGAGTTTAAAAGATATAGAAAGCAAACAAGGCGAACTAGCAACTTTGAATAATGAAATTAGTGGTATAGATAGTCAATTAGGAGATTTAACTGACTATGCTTATATGGCGCTTTATATTGAAAAATCTTCAGGAACAGGTAATAATGAATATGAAGCTTCCATTCCTAAGAAAGGCATTTTTGGTAACTATAAACCATCAGGGCAAAAGTATATTGTAAAGCTTTCTGAGACAAGCTTTTTATCTGAAGGAGTCTATTATGTAGACATTTACTTAAAAGGAACCAAGGTAAATAATAAAGGTAATGAATACCCTTATTATGTAGAAGTTTCTAGTAGGGAATTAAGTGATATAGCAACGTTACAAGGAGAAAGAAGTCAAAAAGTAGAAGTAAGAACAGCGCTGCAGCAGACAATTAATCAGTTAGAGGATGAAGTAAGTGCTATTAAAGAAAAAATGGGATATGACGATAATCAAGAGGCCTTAAAGGGGATAGCAGTAGAAAGAGATAATCTTACGAAGAAGCTAAATGAAAAAGTAGTGGAGATAAAAACATTATTTGGACTTGGGGATTTGAAAATCACTGTGGAGATAGAAGACTCTAAAACGGAATAAAGGTTAAATAGATAGGATAAAGATAGTTTTACTTCTAGAGCGAATAGAGAAGTGTAATGAAGAGCAAAACAGAACATTAGGAAGTTGGGGGAAAATGAATAAAGAGAATAAAAGGCAGGACGACTCAAAGATGATGGAGCATAGGCTTTATCTATTCACCTTGATTTGTCCTAAAAGTGTAATAAATAAAATAGCAAGTAATAATCAAATAGATATAATGCAGTTATTAGTTGCAGCAATACTTAGTATTTGTAGTAAGCTTTTAAGGGGAAATACTTTTTCAATTATTATGTTCGCAGAAGTTATTGCATCCATACTAATATTTGTTATATTTCTTAAAGTAATATTTTGGCTTGCAAAAGGGGAAATATCTTTTTTCAAAGTTATCAATTTGTCTGTATATATACATATTTGGGTTATTTTGGCCAATATGTGTAGCAGAATACCTATGTTATCTATAACTGCTTTTATTGGAGCACAGTTATTAGGTGTGTATTTACAGTATTTAGCAGGAATACAAATTGCTCATTCAGATGCTAATCGTCTGAAAAGTATTTGTTTAGTTGAACTGTTTCTTGTATTATTTTCCATAGTGATGTTATTGTTAACTTCTTGGGGGAAATATATGGCGTATAGTAGTAAAACCTATTATTTTCCATTGGTAGTAAATTACCTTTAATTAGCAAAAGCCTTTTATAGTGTGTTATGTGAAACACTATAAAAGGCTTTTGCTAATTAATTTGTTTTCTTATTACCAATGGATTGTTTGGTACAGATTCTAGTTCTAAAAAGTAAGTGGTAAAGAGCATTCCCGTTAAAAGGAATGAGAGGATATAGGTAGGGCTCATTAGTAAAGGTTTTCGTACATGCAATGACTGTAATAATAATAACTAAAGCAATGATGAAACCAGTAGTACCTAGCAATCCTGTTAAAATAATAAGTAGTAATCTGGAAAACTTAAAAGCATAGGTAAGTTCTATACTTGTTTGGGTAAAGCTAGAAAGCGCGATAACGGCTGTATATAAAATAGTATGCGGGATAAACCAACCAGTATCTACAGCAAAGTCACCTAAAATAAGTCCGCCAATAATAGATAAAGAGGTGCCCAAAGCACTCGGTGTATTAAGTGAAGCTAGATTAAGTCCATCTAGTGCGATTTCTAATATGACAAATTGAAGGAAAATAGGAATCACATAAGGTACATCAGGCAATAAGAATTCAGCAGCCCTACCTTGTATCCATCCTGGATTGTCTGTTAGGAGAACGAAGAGGGGGCTAATAAGAAGATTAGTAATAAATACAAGATACCTAATAAGCCTTAAATAATTACCAGTTAGAACCGGTAAATAATAATCATCCACAGATTGCATGAAATCAAATATATTGGTTGGTAAAATAAGTGCGGTAGGTGTATTGTCAACAAGAATAATTACCTTTCCTTCCATGAGGTGAGCAGCGGCTACATCAGGCCTTTCTGTGTAACGAACTTTAGGAAAAGGATTAAACCAAGAGTAAGAATGTACAGATTCTACTAGACTTTGATCACCCATAGTTAAAGCATCAACATTAAGTGTTTTAATAGTTTGTTTGATTTTATAAAGCGTTTTTTTGTCCACTTTATTACGCATGTAACCAACAACAACATCTGTTCTAGATACATCACCTATATTTTCCATTTCGAAGACCAAATGAGGGTCACGGATGCGTCTACGGATTAAAGCTGTGTTAGATATTAATGTTTCAACAAACCCATCATGAGAGCCTCGTAATACTTTTTCTTTAGCAGGTTCTTCAGTACCGCGGGCAGGATAAGTACGAAGGTCAATAATGAGGCCTTCTGCATAATGGGGACCGAGTAAAACAGTTTGCCCGGAAAGAACAGCAATGATAAGATTATCTATATTGTTATCAGTAGATACCTCGATAGAACTAATTGCCTTTTCAGAAAGCTCTTTGGCAGACTGAATAGTTTTGAAGGTTTCAGCAGAGAGATTAGTCATATCACGACGAACATATTCTAAGTTAGTATCCTTTGCAAAACCATCTAAATAGTACAGATAAAAAGTAGTTTCGTGAACAGTAATTTTGCGTTCTAAGACATCAAAGCTTTCTCCTAAAGGTAGAGATTCACGAAACATTTGTATGTTTTTTTCTAAGTCAGTTGATAAAATCATGGGGTCACCACCTGTCTATGATATAAAGTAGGATGTAACATAATACAAAAAATTATACTTGTTGAAAATAACTATGGAAACAATAGCAAATTAAATATATAATTTAAAGTACCTAGAGATCATTGAAAATGGTTTTTAGAAGAGGAGATACTATGGAAAAAGATATTGAGTTTATGAAACAAGCATTAATAGAAGCTGAAAAGGCATTTACCCTAGATGAAGCACCTATAGGAGCTGTTATTGTTTACAAGGAGCAGGTTATAGGGAGAGGGCATAATAGAAGAAATACAGATAAAAATGCCTTAGCTCATGCAGAAGTAATGGCTATTAATGAGGCTTGTAAGCATATAAAGGATTGGAGACTTGAAGAGTGTACTATTTACATTACTTTAGAGCCTTGTCCTATGTGTAGCGGTGCTATTGTACAAGCTAGGCTGCCTAGAGTGGTTTTTGGGGCACGTAGTCCTAAAGCTGGCTTTGGCGGCTCTGTATTAAATATATTGCAGATGGATGAGCTCAATCATCGTTGTGAAGTAGTAGAAGGTGTTTGTGAAGAAGAAGCAAGTCAGTTACTAAAAAACTATTTTAAGCAGATGAGACAAAAAAAATAAAATTATCGGAGGGGAATTATGGCAGCAAATCCAAGACACAAGAAAGCAAGAATGCTTAGAGATTTTATGATTGAAACACAAACAGTTAATATGTTTAAGGAAGAAGAAAAAGATGATACTATTTTCTTTAGAAGTATTTATCCGATGGGAGAAGATAAAAAACAAGTAGTTATTACTATTAATGATACAGTCTACTTAGGTGTGCAATCATTACTCATGAATGAAATACCTGAGGAAAGAAACGCAGCAATTCTTGACTGCTTAAATGAATGCAATTTAGAATTACCAACCGTAAAATATGTATTAACAAAGGATCAATGTGTTGTTGTATCTATGTTTTTCCCTGCTGATGAAGCACACTTTAATGCAGGTTTAATTATGGGAGCTATTGTTCAAGTAATGAAAAATGTATCAGAAAAACATTATGAGAAAATAAAAGCAGCTTTAGCTTAAGAAAATGAAAAAGAGAGACGTTGACATATAGCATGAAAGAAGGTATACTAATACCTGTGACAGATACTTGTCAAAAAATTTCCGTGCTAGCCGGGGAGGTAGCGGTGCCCTGTACTTGCAACCCGCTATAGCAAGGGTGATGCTTCGTCTGAGGCAGGAATTTGTATAGTCTGCCCTTAATAAGTGGCGATGAGGATTGGGTCTTACGCAATAAGCACTTATGAACCGTGTCAGGTCCGGAAGGAAGCAGCACTAAGTAAGATCGCTTATGTGCCGTGAGGTTGCCTAGTCTGAGTTAACTGTTAAGGTAACGTATATGGCTTTTTGTCGAAGCGAAGTGCACGGATTCAATTATAAATATGAAGTAAGAGGATTAAGCAAAAGAGCTTAGTCTTTTTTTGTATGCAAAATAAAGAAAAAGCTGAGTTTTAGTCCTAAAACTCAGCTTTTTCGTCAACCTTATGTAATTGTGAAAGAGCATAATATCTCTGTCTGTATCCAGAAGGCGTATGATGCATATACTTTCTAAACAATTTAGCAAAATAAGCAGTATCATTAAATCCAACCTCATCTGCGATATCCGAGATGGATAGTGTTGACTCTCTAAGCAAAATGGCAGAAAGATTAATGCGATGCTTGTTTAAGTAGGTAATGATAGTTTCACCAGTAGCCTCGAAAAAACGATCGCTAAGAGTAGTGCGATTGACATGGAAATATCTGCTTAAATCGGGGATGGTAATCTTTTGTTTATAATTATTATGTAGATATAAAAGAACATCTTTAACTTCAAAAGAAGTTTCAGCAATAAGTGATTCCGATAAAATCGAATATGTTTTTACCAAACGTTCAATATAAGTTAAGAATTCCGATAATCGTAGTGATAAAAGGACGGGTTGCTCTGCAGTAGCTGAAATAGTTTCTAACAATTTATTCAAATGTTTTAAAACTGGTTCAGAAGTTGAGAGGTGCCCAGTATAATTTTTAGACCTTTTAAAGAAAATAGATAAACTCATAATATATCTAATATCTTCTACAGAGAAGGAATGATCTAACGTTCTAATATTTTCTAGTGTAAAGTAATCTTTAATAGCATTCGGATGAAATGAAATTACTTTACCAATAAGATTTGAGGCAGAGGTAAAATGAAGCCTTTCAGTTTCATTTAAACAGATAATCATGGGACTAGTTATAGAAACGACTTGTTCATTAATCAAGACTGATCCAATGCCTTTTTCAATAATAACTACGCTTAATCTATTGCAGCAACCTAATAAATGTGTGTTAATATTCAGAGATATTATATTAAAATTGCTAGAAGTGTGATTAGGGGAAATACTATCTAAAAAACTCACAGGAGTACCTCCGTTAAATTAATATCATAAAATATACATATTTTGATTAAATAAAATATATCACAATTTATTTAATCTAGCAATACAGGTGTTTAATAATAGATTATAGGATGGATATAATATTTCATTAAAAATTCAGTATGAATATTTATTTAACATATGAATAAAAAGAAGATCTAATGTTCATATTCCTTTATAGAAGTTAAGTGTTCCACAGCTACTAAAAAGGAGCGCTACTACAAAAATAGTAGTACTCCTTAAGAGATAATGATTAAAAAATTTTTAATAGCGCAAGTAAGATAAGTGTAGCGCCACCTAGCCAAGAAAGATCTATGCTAAGTTTTTCTGCGCATTTACGTCCTAAAATTCCACCTAGTATAATGGCTGCTGAGTTAAAAAGGACTGATAGAACTATAATTTGTAAAAGGTTAATAGAGGCTAAGGCTACACCAAAACCTACCACTAAGCTATCTAGGGAAAGAGCAATACCCAGGTAAAGAGCTTCTTTAGCGTTTAATGTTTGAGAATGGTCAATATCGGCAAGAGTTGAGTCTGCATAAACGTTAAGTACTAATTTGAAATTAAGAAGGGTAAGCTCGATATTTCCTGGTGAAATTGCTTTTTTATTTAAATATTGCTTGAGTAGACCTTCGAAAAGTCGCATAAAACCTAAAATAAATAAAATGCCAAAGCAAATGAAACTAGTTAAGTTTGCAGGAATGAACCCTTTAATAATAGAGCCAAGACTGATAGAGATAATTAGAAATAGGGTAGAAATTCCTGTGAGGATCAAACCAGAAAGGACTGGAATTTTAATTTTATTGGTACCATAAGCAAAACTAGCAATGCAGGCATCTATGCAAAGTGAAGTAACAAGTAAAGCAGATTCTAACATAGTAAACAACCTCAATCATTAAAGTGATACTATATATATTATGGCAAATGGTAAAAAAAGGAACTTGGCTCCGTGGTTAAAAAGCTACTTCTTGTATTAGAACACTTTAAATTGTGGTATAATAAGACATAATGAAAATTTGGTAGTCAATAAAGAAAGGAGAAAACATGAGTTACTTAGCTTTATATAGGAAGTACAGACCCTATATTTTTGATGACGTAGTAGGACAGGGGCATATTGTGCGTACACTTAAAAACCAAATAAATTCACATCGTGTGGCTCATGCTTATCTGTTTTCAGGAAGTAGAGGGACGGGAAAAACCTCTATTGCTAAAATTTTTGCTAGGGCAGTTAACTGTGAGGAGCCAGTGAATGGTTCTGCTTGTGGTAAATGTGAAACTTGTAAGAGGATAAGTGATGGTGCAGGTATTAATATTATAGAAATAGATGCGGCTTCACATAATGGTGTAGATAATATTCGTGAAATTAATGAAGAGGTTAAATATACACCAGCTGTGGGCAAGTATAAAGTATATATTATTGATGAGGTACATATGCTCTCTACAGGTGCTTTTAATGCTCTCTTAAAGACATTAGAAGAACCTCCAGCTCATGTCATTTTTATCTTAGCAACAACTGATCCACAAAAAATTCCGGTTACTATTTTATCTAGATGTCAACGTTTTGATTTTAAACGTATTTCAGCTAAAGAAATTGAAGAAACACTTATTAGCTATATGCAAACAGAGAAAATTGACATAGAGGAAAAAGCACTGGCTTATATTGCAAGGTTGGCTGATGGTGGTATGCGTGATGCACTTAGTATTTTAGAGCAAAGTATTTCATTTTATTTTGGTGAAACAATTACGTTAGATAAAGTATTATATCTAGTTGGAGCTGTAGATAGTAATATACTGTTTGAAATGATTGATGCTATTGCAGGTAAAGACGCTACAAAGGTTTTAGAACTTTGTGAAGAGGTTAATAGACAAGGCAGAAGTATGAGGCAGTTTGTAAGTGATTTACTAGAGCATAGCCGTAACCTTTTAGTTGCCAAAACAACTAAGGGTGGAGTAGAAGTACTGGATTATAGCTTAGAGTATATTGAGGCACTTAAAAAGCAAGCGAGTGATATAAGTACTAATGAACTCATGCGCTATATGAAGCATTTAAGTGGATTAGAGTATGAAATGCGTACGTCAGTATCTCCTAGGATTTTATTAGAAGTGGCACTTCTTAAACTGAGTGAAGTACAGATGGATAGCTCTCCAGAAGGAATGATGACAAAAGTACAATTACTTGAAGAAAAATTAGAGAAATTAATGCAAGAAGGTCTTTCGGTAGCGTCTCCAGTACAAGTGGTACAAGCAGCTCCTAAAAAAGAGATAGTGCCACATAAACTACCAGAAGCTGTTCCAGAAGAGGTGAAGAGTTTAAGAGATAAGTGGCCTCAAATTGTAAGTAAGCTAGGGACTACATCAGCAGCTAGAACGGTTTATGCTACAGCTGAAGCTGGCTATATAGAAGGTGACCTCCTTTATATTGTATATCGCAAAGGAATGGAAGCTGGGGTCAATAAGTATCTGGATGAAATTAAAGAGGCTATTAATCAAGTGGCAGGTAAAGAAGTGAAAGTAAGAACTATATCAGCCGATGATTATGCTAATAAATCTATTGAAACATATGGTTCTAGCCCTAAGCTTTCAGAAGAGGTTCAAGATATTTCCAAGGTGTTAAGAAACGTACAATCAAAAATAAACTTTAATATTGAAGTTAAATAAGGTAAAATAGATACCATAATATAGTGTTATTTAGGAGGAAGAAAGAATGAAAAATTTTGGTGGCGGTATGCCTAATATGCAACAACTTATGAAACAAGCACAAAAAATGCAAAAACAAATGGAAGAAGCACAAGCTGCTCTTGAAACCAAAGAACTTACTGCAACAGCAGGGGGTGGTATGGTAGAAGTTGTGATTACTGGTAAAAAAGAAATCAAATCTATAAAAATTAACCCAGATGTAGTAGATCCAGATGATGTAGAAACATTAGAAGACTTAGTACTTGTTGCAGTAAATGAAGCTGTTCGTCAGGCAGATGAACTTAGTCAAAAAGAAATGGGCAAACTTACAGGAGGTTTACCAACTGGAGGATTATTCTAGTGGCTGGCTATTATGGAGATAAGATGGTAGCTCTTATAGAAGAGTTATCAAGATTGCCGGGAATAGGAAGTAAATCTGCTCAACGTTTGGCTTTTCATATTATTAGTATGCCTGTAGAAAAAGTTGAACATTTAGCAAATACTTTAGTAGCTGCTAAAAAGCATATTAACTATTGTGAGAAATGCTGTACGATTACAGATGATAAGCTTTGTCCTATTTGTAAGGATTCTAATAGGGCTAATGGTCAAATTATGGTGGTAGAAGACCCGAGAGATATGGCAGCTTATGAAAAAACGAAGGAATTTAAAGGGCTGTATCATATACTACATGGTGCTATTTCGCCTATGATGGGAGTAGGTCCTAGTGATATCAAGATTAAAGAGCTTTTAGAGCGTATCCAAAAGGAAGCCATCGAAGAAGTGATTATTGCCACTAATCCTAATATTGAGGGCGAGGCAACAGCTATGTATATTAGTAAGTTATTAAAGCCCCTTGGTATAAAAATTACCCGTATAGCTCATGGTGTACCAGTAGGTGGAGATTTGGAGTATGTAGATGAAATTACACTTACCAGAGCGTTAGAAGGTAGACGTGAAATGTAGTGAAAAGAGATTATTAAGGAGAAAACTTAATAATCTCTTTTTGCATTTAATTAACTAAATAAATAAGGTGTTTTTAAGTTAGAATATTTTAATAAAATGTATTTTTCATTTTATATTACTTTTCTGTATGTTATACTATAAAAAATAGTGTAAGGAGTGGTCTGATGCAAATTAAGAAAAAATTACCTTTAATAATGATAAGTTTAATTTGTGTGCCGCTACTTATTTTAGCTGTTGTTATCTATCTATATTCGGCTAATAATCTGATTAGGAGAAGTGAAAATAATATTAAACAATTAGCTACTTCTGAAGGAAGAGCTTTAGAGGCATTAATAAAAGCTAAAGAGTACCGTGTACAAGTATTAGCCACAGATGAGCGTATTATAGATGCATTAAATGAAAAAGAAAGTAACGCTACTAGGATGAGTAGCTTGAAGGTAGAGAAGGCTAAAGAACTTTTGAAACAAGTATGTACAAATGAAGATATATATGAGGCTTTTTTGATTGATAAAGAGGGAAACATCTTTATTGATAGTAATGAGCAATCGGAACAGATTACTTTAAAAGATCAGGAGATGTACGAAAACGTATTAGAAGGCGAAACTGTTTTTTCGGACATTTTATTTTCTAATACGGAAAGTGGTAAGGTTATTAATATCACTGTACCGGTAAAAAATGAATACGATGAAGTTATCGGAGCAGTGTGCCAAGTTATATTTAATAATTGGTTTAGTGATTTTAGTAAGAATATTAAAATTGAACAAACAGGCTATGCTTACATATTGGATGAAAAGCTAAATTTTATTGCTCACCCGGATATTATTAAAGAAGGGGAGGCTTTAGTGAGTGATGGGATGAGGCAGATGATTAAAGAGGCTTATGATAAAGAAGAAAATCATGGTGCAGGTGTTTATACATATAAAGGACAAGAAAAATATGGTTCTTTTTATATTGTAGGAGATATAGATTGGATTATCTGTGTTGTTCAAAACGTAAAAGAGATAGAAAAACAAGCAGTAATAGAATTTTTACTCATTATTATGAGTATTATTGTACTTGTTATTATCGTAAGTATAGCAAGTATGCAGATTTCTAAGAAGATTACAAGGCCAATAGATCAACTCACTACAATAATAAGTCATGCGTCAGATGGTGATTTTGGTCAGATTTGTTCTTATGCAGGCAATGATGAAATTGGTGTTCTTTCGAAGCATTATAATCAAATGCTAAAAAGTCTAGGAGAAAGTCATAGTGATTTGAATCATGTATGTGAAGAATTATCTGCCACTCAAGCCGAATTGAAAAATAACATTGAGGAATTAACAAGGAGTAAAGAAGCGCTTCTGATTAGCGAGAAACGATATAAAACGACCCTAAATGCCATTGAAGAAGTGATTTGGGAGTATAATGTTAAAACCAAGACTTTTTTTGCTACAGAGAAGTGGGAAGAATTAGTGGGGTATAGTAGTAATAACATTAAAATTTTTAATGTTATTAAGAATACGTTAGAGCCTCATCATATAGAAGTATTTATGTTAGTGCTGAAAGGGTGTATAGAAGGAAGGACCGATAGTTTTAGTCAAGAACTTTATATGAAGAATGAACATAGGTGGCTATTATGTAAAGGACATGTTGTTCGAAGTGAAAATGGCAAATTAGATAAGTTGATTGGTATATTAACGGATATTACAGATAATAAGGCTAATGAGGAGCGTGTTAGAAAATTAGCATTTTTTGATGTTTTAACAGGATGCTTAAATAAGCAGACCTTTATGGAGAGTTTAGAGACGTGGCTCTCACCTGGTGAAGCTATTAAAGATGCAGCTCTCTTATTTATAGATCTTGATGATTTCAAGAAAATTAATGACACATTAGGCCATGAGATGGGAGACAAACTGCTAAATTACGTAGCGAAAGTACTTAGACATATTATTCCACAAGATTCTTTCATAAGTCGTTTTGGAGGAGATGAGTTCGTTATCTTTAAAACCAGTGTTTCTGACTTAGGTGAAATTCAGGAAATGGTATATTCTATTCTTAATATATTTCAAGATCCAATTCGTATTGATGGAAAAGATATTCACATTACATGTAGTATCGGTATTGCTTTGTATCCGTTAGATGGGACAAGCGGGGATATACTTCTTAAAAATGCAGATACAGCCATGTATAAAGCGAAAGATAATGGTAAAAACAGCTATAGCTTCTATGCTCCAGATATGTCAAAGTCATTGGATAGAAAGCTTTTAGTAGAAGGTGCTCTTAGAGAAGCGATAGGAAAGAATACGCTTTATTTACAATACCAGCCTATAATAGAGCTTAAGACTGGAAAAACAGTGGCGGCAGAAGCCTTATTAAGGTTAAAGGATGATGAGTTAGGTTTTATATCACCAGGTGAGTTTATTCCTGTTGCAGAAGAAACGGGACTTATTATTCCCACAGGTGATTGGGTTATAGAAAATGCTTTAAGAGAATTAAGTTATTATAGATTAGTTGGATATGAAAGCTTAAGTATAACCATTAATGTATCTTCATTACAAATGAAGGATAGAAATTTTATTGATAAACTTAAGTTGATGGTACAAAATGCTAAAATTCCACCTGAATTTATTAAGTTAGAAGTGACAGAATCTGTTTTTATGGAAAATGTGGAAAAAAGTATAAACTTATTCCGTGAGATTAAGAAGATGGGAATTAAATTAGCGCTAGATGACTTTGGAACAGGCTATTCGTCCCTTAATTATTTGCGTAGCATTCCACTAGATATTTTAAAGATTGATAAATCGTTTATAGATGAAATCACAACAAGCAGAGTTTTATCTGAAATAGTTGATAGTATTATTGGAATGGCACACACACTTGATATTCTCGTAGTAGCAGAAGGAGTAGAAAGTGAAGAGCAGTTATCTATTTTAAAAGAAAAAGGTTGTGATTTTATACAAGGCTATTTCTTTAGTAAACCACTGATGCCAAATCAATTAGAGGAAAGGTTACAGGAGGAGAAGTATGCCTGATAGATGAGGGTATTTAGGCTAGACAACAGCTAATAACTTTTGTAGACTAGAAGAATAATATTTAGCAAGAAAAGTTGGAGGAAATAAAAATGAAAATTGAATGCACAAAAGAAGAATTCAAGGTGCTTTTAGATATGGTATATGCTGGGAATATTCTTATTAACAGTATGAGAAGTCAAGAAGAAAAAATTGAGGAATATGCCAATATGGAACAATTCTTTTTATCTAAGGCTAAAGAATATGGATTAGAAAATATTGCAGAGTACGATGAAGAGTACAGCGAATATATACCAACTCGTGAATATGAAGATGAAGATTTTAATGGATATATAGACGAATATGAAACACGTGTATTTTGGGAAGAACTTATTATGAGACTTGCACGTCGTGATGCACTTAATTATGCAGGGGATGTAGATCAAGATATCACTAAAGCTGCTTTAAAAGAAATGCAACTTAAGTTAGAAGATAAATATGAAGAAGAGATAGAGGCTAATGGCATCATGAATTTAAAAGTAATAACATGGAATGAAAATAATGCTAATTCATAAAGTTGGCAAGGTATTAATTAAGCTTAGCGTACTTGATATAATATATTCTTTTCAGTAAATCAAAATAGGTTATAGGAGGGCTGATGCATAGGTAATGCAACAGCCTTTTTTGTAAAATGATTAAAGGTGGGGAAACGTATGTTGAAGATGAAAGGTATAAAAAAGAATTATGGTAAGAAGCAAGTCTTAAAGGGAGTAGATTTAAAGATAGAAGAAGGTGAGTGTTTGGGCATTATAGGACCTAATGGTTCAGGGAAATCTACTTTATTATCTATTATGGTAGGTGCACTCAAACCAACTAATGGAGAAAGATCTATTCAAGGGAAAATTGGCTATGTACCACAAGATAATGCATTAATGGAAGAATTAACAGTAAAAGATAATTTGGAGTTTTGGGCTGCAGCTCACAATAAGCATATAAATGAAATCTTGCATACAGCTTATTTTAAAGAAGTATTAGGTCTAGAAGATATGTTAAAAGAAAAGGTAAAGCATTTATCAGGTGGAATGAAGAAACGTGTAAATATAGGAATTGCACTAATAGATGATCCTCAGTATATCGTTTTAGATGAACCTTGTAGTGCTTTAGACATAATTTATAAAAATGAGGTCATTGATTACTTATTGGAGCTTAAACAAAAAGGAAAAACGATTATTTACACCAGTCACTCTGGAGATGAGATAGAACGACTTTGTGACAGAGTTTGTATTTTAAAAGAGGGGACCATTATTAAAGAAGCTAAGTTAGCTGAATTAAGAACAGAGAATAAAGAGTGTAGTACTTTCGATGAAATGGTATATAGGTTACTAGCATGAGACAGTTAAGGATTAGTATAAAAACAGACCTTAAGGTATTAGCAGTACACTATAAAAAGTTATTGTTTTTTGCTATGCAAATGTCTATTTTATGTTTAGCAATTGGCATGGCAGGAAGTCAGATACTTTATGCTAATAAAAATGTGCAGCCCTTTACATTGGCTATTGTAGATTTAGAAGCTTCTAAGTGGACGGATATGATTATTGATACAGTTAATCAAATGGAGACTGTCACAAAGCTGTGCGATATTGAAGTGTTACCTAAAGAAGAAGCTAAAGAGAAGTTATCACGAGGCCAAGTAACCGCCATTATTACTATTCCAGAGCATTTTGTAGAGGATATTATGAATGGGGTGAATACACCCCTCACGATTGAGAAAAAAGATGGTACTTTATTAGAAAGCATAGTAGCAGATGAATTGATTTCAGCAGCAGCTAAACTCCTATCTGCAGCTCAAGTAGGTATTTATACAACTTTAGATGCTTATGAAACTTTTGGCACAGATGATGGTATTAGCTTTGAAAAATTAATGCAAGAAATTAATATTATTTTTGCTAAAGAAATGTTAGGACGTCATCAGTTGTTTGAAGAACAAGAAGTAGTAGCTACCAAAAATATGGCACCGTTAGAACACTATATTTTATCAGGCTTTATAGCTATGATGCTTTTAAGTTTAATACTAATTATGGAGGTTATAGAGCCTCTTAATAAGAAGGAAAACTTAATGAGATATAGTGTGGTTCGATTAAAACCCGAAAAATTAATAGTGAGTAAAGTAATTAGCTTAAGCTTATTTAACTTAGTAGCTGGCGGCATTATTCTGGGGAGTGTAGCTGTGCTATCGAGGATGATTGGTTTAGAAATCGATTGGCATTTTTCAATTCAAGGATTATTTGGCATTATATTAGGAGCTATTAGTTTGGCAAGTGTAAGTGTGATAATAGGTATGGTGCTCAAAGGAAAAGAAGCTTATAGCTTATTTATATTTGTCATTGTAGCGGTTATGACATTTTTATCTGGAGGGATTATTCCAGCAGCCTATTTGCCAGAAGCAATTAATGAAATGGGGAGATTTACGTATAATGATTATGCGTTAGAACTGTTAAAGCCTTTAGTAGGTGTTGCATGTGAGCCGATAGCATATATAAAAGTAGTCATAATGATTGCGGCATGCTTAATGGTAGGTATTGGTATGCTTAGAAGAAGAGGGGTGAGAGGATGAGATTTTACTGTGTGGCCCTTAGACTAAAATTAAAAGAACTTTTAAGAGATAAAGCATATATGGTAGTACTCATCATTTTACCTATTTTAATGAGTTTGATTGTGAGTTATGGTAAAGCATACATAGATGAAGGAAGCCTAAAAGCAGGTCTTTGGAGTGATAGTATCTTAGGAAATCGTATTTCGGATATTTTACTGGAAGACAAGGGGATTAACTTTATAAAGTATGATACAGTGGAGATTTTAGAAAAAGCTGTAGCTACTAATGAAGTTGAATGTGGATTTGTTATTAAGCCTATTATTGATGAACAAAAGGAGAATATGAGTTTTGAAAAGGCAATAACAGTCATTACTTCTCCGGCTACTATGGCTCAAGGACCCCTTCAAGAAGTAGTAACAGCGACGATATATCGTCTTGTGGCAGAAGATATTGCATACATGACATTAAAAGGTAAATCTTATATGCAAGTAGAGATAGATTTAAAAAATTGGATTCATCAGCAGGTGGAAGATTATTATGCCGATGGCGAGTTAATGCAAATTGTTTTTGTTCAAGGAGACTCGAAGGTCATTGGTGCAACTGTGCAAAAAAGAGAAGGTATATTAAGGATAGCGAAAGGGTTGATGGCGATATTTTTAATGATGAGTAGTTTGCTCATGGGAGTTAGATTAATTGAAGACAGAAAAGGGAAAATTTATAGCCGCTTTTGCACTATAGGAAAAGGTAAGTTGAATCCTGATTTACCGCTTGTTGGTGCGCATATTTCATTACAAACGATAGTAGGAATCCTAGCACTTATTATTATTAAACTAAGTGGAAAAGAAATCATTTATTTAGATTTAGGAGAAGAAGTAGGGTTATTAATAGCTTATATTCTATGCTTGGCCGCCTTAGTGTTATTGGTGAGTGAGCTTGTTTCTAGTAGTGAATTGTGGTTTTCGATGATTCCCATTTGTATTATTGCAGCTATTTTATTTTGTCCCATTGTAGTAGATATGAGTAGTATGCAAACATGGTTTAAATATTTGTCTTACTTGATGGTGCCTTATTATTATTTAGGAGGTACAACATATCTACTAGGTTTAGTAAGTGCGACTATAGTATGTACATTGATTTACTATGTAGTTACAAGATTAAAGATTTTGCGCTCTAGTGACGACATACTATATAAGTAGCACAAAGGTGAGGTGGATATATGATCCAAGGAATAAAGGAATTAGGTTATAGCACTTATACCCCAATTGGTATGCAGGGGGTAGTTGAGAATAATGAAAAATCATCAGAGCCTAAACGTTTTAATCTTCAAGAAGTGATAGAGCAGATTAAAAGCTATACTTATACAGAAGAAGATACAAAGCAAGTAGATAATGAACTTTTAAGTCAACTAAAGAATCAATTTGATTTAAGAGAAGAAGATATTTATGAACTACATAAAAGAGGATTTAATTTAGAATCTTTATTAATTGATGATT
The DNA here is from genome assembly GCF_003990395.1 of Cellulosilyticum sp. WCF-2. Taxonomy (NCBI): domain Bacteria; kingdom Bacillati; phylum Bacillota; class Clostridia; order Lachnospirales; family Cellulosilyticaceae; genus Cellulosilyticum; species Cellulosilyticum sp. WCF-2. Next base: position 1,805,199 of record NZ_CP034675.1, read on the forward strand.
CAAAGGCTTATAGAGGACTGGAAAATAGTCATATGTCCAAGGAAGAAAGTGAAGATACGAAGAAACAGGAAAGCGAATCTAAAAAGGTAAGTGATAAAATCAGTGTTATTCAACAAGCTAACGATTCAATGTACTTAAATACTTTAATAAGTAAAGAACCTATCACTATTAATAATTTATATACCAATAATTTTAAAGGAAATTTAAAGAAAGTAAGCACAAATTTTAGTAAATCAGATATAGCTAGTGTGCTCCAAATGAACGGACTTCCTAATAACGAAGGAAATACTTGGGCAGCTAAGGCGCTAATGAGTTGTGGGATGGATGTTAGTAAGCAAGATGTATTAAAGCTTCAAAATATGAAAGCAGCAGTAGCTGCCTTGGAACCTCAGGCGGAAGCTTCTGGAGATCGTGAGTTACTCCAGGACAATGCAGTGCAATATGAGCCTTATCAGATAGATCGTATTACAGATGATTTAGGCATGGTTACAGATGAGCATATCGAAAAGCTTATTGAAGAGGGTAAAGACGTTAATATTACTAATTTAAGAGAAAGTATTTATAAAAACACAGAAGCCATATTAAAGGAGCAGCAAGCAGCAAGACCATCAGCTGTAGAAGTACAAAATGTTAAGTCGGCAGAAGCTGAATCAGTATTGTCAGATGGAACGATGCAGAATCAAGAAGTCATTAATATGGACCAAGCAGTGACTGAAATTAAAGATCAAATTAATCAAATTAGAGCAAAGCTTACTTTAGAGGCAGCTCAGAAAATAAGTGAAAAGTTACCGTTAGAAAGTGCAGAACTGAGTGTTGTTGCAAAAGAGCTTCAGCAGTTACAAGAACAAAAAGTGATTGCTGCACTTAACCAAGTAGGCCTAGAAGTAAACGAAGCTAATATAACAGCAACTACGGAAGTTTTAGATACTGTTATAGACATGAAACGTTATCCTATGGAGACGATTCATATCGAATTAAACAGTCAAGAAACAGCTGTTTTAGCAGAGGTAAAAAGTGCTTTAAATGCTTATAGTGAAAATGAAACACCAGTAGAAAAAAGGTTTGGAGAAACTATTAAGAAAGTAGAAGGCCAAATTGAAAGCCTTTTAGAAGGGCAAAATATAGAGGTAACAGCTGAAACAATTCAGGCTGCAAAAGCACTTATTACAAATGGAATGGAAGTAAGTTCTGAGAATATAACCTCAGTGTTAAGTATTGTTACTAAACTTACTACCTTTCTAGAAGACATGACACCTATCCAAGCAGCAGCTTTTATTAAAGAAGGAATGAATCCTTATTATGCATCAGTAGATACTTTGTTAACATGGATGAGTAAGGAAAAGTTAGAAGGTCTAAAGGTAAGTACAGCAGAAACAATTGTAGCATTACAAGAACAAAAGCAAATAAATAGTGAACAAAAGGAAGTAATGATTGGATTATATCGTATTTTACAAGGTGTAACAAAGCATAAAGAAGAAGTGATAGGATACTTGTTTAAAAATGATTTACCGCTTACTATAGAAAAATTACAAGAGGCTACCCGCTACATACAAGACAAGAATCATATTGAAGTAAATATCGATGATGATTTTGGGGAGTTAGAGAATTTACAATATAATAAACAATCAGCCAAGAATTTAATCAATGAGCAGAGTGAACAAACGAGTAAAGCAGCTCAGCTTATTAAGCAATTAGAAGAAATGGAACTACCTGTGTCAGAAGGTAATATCAATAAACTAAGTAAGATGAGCGCATTATTATATCCCTATATTAAAGAGCAATTTAAAAAAGAAGTGGGAAGTTTTGAAGGATTATCAACCTTGCCAAAGAGTTTTCTAGATAAATTAGAAGCTGTACAAAATGTAGAACCAGAGGTTATTGAAAAGATGATAGAACAAAAAGTTCCTTTAACCTTATCTAATATTTATTGGATGGACAAAATAACTCATGAACCTACGGTGTATGGAGATTTACTGAATGAAGCAGGTATGTTAAAAGACGAATTACCAGAGCATTTAGATGAGATAGAAGATGAGCTTTTGAAATTAGAAGAAACGGCAAAGAAAGAACAAGAAGTAGCCACTTTGTCAGGCGACCTACTTAAGTATAAGCAGTATAAGCAATTAGAGGAAGCAAGTCATTTGCAACGACAATTAATAGATAAAGAAGGATTATATCAGATTCCGTTTGTGATCAATGGAGAGCAAAGATTAGTTAATCTTTATGTTCATAAGGATGCACATCACTCTGTAGAATCAGGGCAACATACCAAAGCTATTATTAGCTATCAAACAAAAAATCTTGGGATGGTCAAAGCATACATAGAAATAAAAGATGATCATCTAGGTTATAAAGTAGAGGGAGAAACTGAAAGTGTTACCAATAAACTAGAAGCTCATGGTGAAACATTAATGAATCTCTTAACACAAATTGGATATAACGTAGAATATACGGCTTATGCTACGGAAGTAGAGCCTGATAAGATGAGTGCAATACCTTTAAAAAGAGGTGATAGCAACTTTGAGGAAATGATATAGGGGAGGATGCTATGCAGCAGTCTAACATAAGTAAGAATAAGGAAAAGCAGGCTAAGGAAACTAGAAAAAAAGACGATATATTAGATGTAGTAAAGCAATTTATCAGCTATTTTGAAGAGACAGATAGGAGCGAAAATAATGATTACAGTATCTACCATAGCTAATGCTTCAAGGGGAGAATTACTTTGTATTACCTATGAAATACTGCTAGAAAATATAAAAGCAGCAGAGGGAAATACAGGGGAAGAACGAGAAAAGAAATTAAAAAAATCTATTGAGATTATACAAATGCTAGTTGGAGACCTTAATTTTGAATTCGACCTATCAAAAGAATTATTTAGAATTTATGTTTATGTACAAGGTTTATTAGTAAATGCAAAAACTGCGGAACCTATAGAAGAAGCATATAAGATTATAAGTAAGATTTATGAGGGTTTTAAGCAAGCGACACAAGAAGAAAAGCTATCCTCTCCATGTATAGATAATGCAGAAGTCGTGTATGCAGGGCTTACCTACGGTCCTAATGATTTAAATGAGTTAAGTATGAAACAGCCCAACAGGGGATTTAAAGCATAATTACATAAAAGGATGTGGAAAAATGAAAATTAATACCAATATGTCAGCTATTAGAACTTTAACAAGTTTATCAAAAGCTAATAACACAACAGCTAAAGTGATGGAACGTTTATCTTCAGGATTACGAATTAATAGTTCTGCTGACGATGCAGCAGGAATGGCAATCTCTAAAAAATTGAGTACACAAGTAAAAGGATTAGAGCAAGCTAATCGTAATGCGATGGATGGTATCTCAATGATTCAAACAGCTGAAGGAACGTTGAATGAAGTGCATAGTATGCTTCAAAGAATGAAAGAGCTTACTGTACAAGCTTCAAATGGAACTTATAGTGCGGAAGATAAAGAGTCAGCTATCAATGAGATTAATCAGTTAATAGAAGAAATGGAATCTATGCAACAACGTTCACAATTTAATAAGATGAACCTTTTGGATGGAAGTTATGATAAGTTTTCATTACATATAGGAGCAAATAAAGACCAATGTATGGATATTAATGGAGATGGTATTAATTTAGCCAATGTATTAGTCAATTTAACGGGTGTTAGCATGGATAGAGTACAAAGTGGGTTAACTTCACCGGGAGCATTTAATATTCCAGCGGGCAGTGAAGTAAGTATAGATGGACAAGTGGTAGATTTTTCTTCAGGAGATATAAAATTAAAAGCTGGTAGTGTCGTAAGTATTAAACTAAAAGAAGATGTAAACTTTGATATTACCCAGGATGGAACAACAGAGGCTGTTACAGTAAAAGCAGGAGAAAAGTTAATATTTAAAGTTGGTAATGATGTAGCAGGACAACAAATAAGCGCGGATTCATTACCTATTGGTGATGATACAACCATGACTACTATCAAAAGTGGTAGTTTAGGAAAGGTAAGTCAAAGCTTTTTAACATTTGATAATACCAGTAATCCGGTAGCAAGAATAGACGCAGCCATAACGGAAACATCTTTAATGAGAGGTAGATTAGGCGCATATCAAAATAGGTTAGAGCATACTACAGCGAATCTTCAGGTGAGCGAAGAGAATATGACATCGTCGTTATCACGTATACAAGATGCGGATATGGCAGAGGAAATGGCTTACTACACACAATATAATGTTATTTCTCAAGCAGCGACAGCTATGTTAGCACAAGCTAATCAACGACCACAACAAGTATTACAACTTCTTAACTCATAAAAATAAAAACCAGATTACACTTTAAAGTAATCTGGTTTTTATTTTTATGAGTGTGTATAAGGCTATAGGCGTTAGGTCATACTTAAATAAAGGAGGTGCCTAATGAATAAGGATAATAACAATAAAAAAGTGCAACATGAAGAAAATAAGGCTATAGAAAAGGAAATTTGTGATGTGCAAAAAGAATTAGCAGCAACTTTAGAAGGATTTGAAAATGTAGTAGATCCAGATCTGGTAGATTATTATAGCTATTCCTATAAGGCCACAGAAGCCAAATATACTTACCTAATAAAAAAATTAAAAACGTTATACCGTAAATAGTCTAAATTAATAAAATAGGCATATTAATAAAATATACAAGCTTAGAAGCATACATGGAGGAAGTCAATGAATGGGGATTTAGTGATTTTTATATGTATAGGAATATGTATTGCTATTTTAGTATGGATACTATTTGGAAAACAGATTTTTAATTTTATTATTAATGGAGTGGCAGGTTTTATCATTATTTATTGTATTAATGGATTATTACCGACTTATGCTATAGGTATTAATCTGTTAACTATGGGCGTTGCAAGTCTACTTGGAATTCCAGGGATTATTACAATGTATATTATATCAATGGTGATATAGGTGTGTTGATAATTTGTGGATAAGTTTAATAAATATGGTGATAACACATGTAGAAAAATAATCTGAAAAGATGTTAATAATGTGGATAATATATTTTTTTAACTATAGAAGCTTGTAAATATAAGGAATAAAATATTGACAGTTATTCACAGATGTGTTAATATAAATGTGGATATAGGTGTGGAAAAAAATATATCCAGTTGATTTGACGTAAGTATAACATATCAATCCCTTTATGCTCTATAGGTGACTATAGAGTTCTTTTTTTGCAAAATATAATTGAATTAAATAAAACATATTTCCAGATATAGGTATAAAAGCTATAGCATGTGTATACACTATAACAACGAATGATAACGATTATACCTATGGAGGAGTATATGCATTTATTAGAACGTATTGAAGAATATGTACAAGATATTAAAAAAAACTCTTATATCTATGATATCCAAAAAGCAGGAATTGAGATTTTTTGTAAATACATTACTAATAGTGGTTTAGATATACGAGAAGAAGATTTAGATAGGCAGATGCTCGATAAGTTATTGCTCTATTGGTTACCTCGTAACAAAAAGTATTTGAGTGATGTAGAAGCTTATCAGATTATTTATACGATACATGATATATATTATTATATAAAGAAAAGAAATAAACAAGAGGAGGTAGAGACTCCTACTATTTTGGAAAGCTATGGACAAGAATATATGAGAGTATATAAGGCCAAAAATATGCTTTTGAAAATGACTAAAGACCCAGTTGTCTCGGTTAATCCTATTATTATTGCATTAGACAAATACAAAGAAAAGAAGAAAAAAAATAATTATACAGACATTGCTACTACGTATGAACAAGCCGTTTTTGAAGTTCAAGAATGCAAAGAAGGGGGACAAGTTATTTTAAATAAATTGGGACAAAGTAAACCATATAAACTGCTACTAGAGTATCCTACTTATAAATATTTACGAGTAGGAGATATACTACATGCTGTTATTAAACGTAAATTATTTTATGTTTATTGGGAGGTAGAAGAATTAAAATTTTATTATCTACCACAAGCACAGGAATTTCTAGTATTATGATGAACTACCTTTGGAGAATAATATAAACCATATAATTTTATTGAAATCTCTATATTAATATGCGTATAATAAAAACATATCAAGGGATATTTCTAAGGTTCATAAGGAGCTGGAAGCTTTATTATGGGCCTTAAAATAAGCTGTTTATACAAAAGAAAGGAAGTGCACTATGAAAATCACCTTATTACTTGCCCAGTGTACCCCAGAACCATTAATATATAGCTTAAACATCATACTGAAAGTTTTAAAGGAGTTAGATGTTGAAGTACATAAGATAGAGCTTAATAAATTACCCTACTTTGATGGGAAGAAAAACAAAGAAATAGAAAAGGTAATGCAGACTATTGCTGAGAGTAAAGGTGTTATTGCGATGACTATGGTTCCTATGCTAAGTATGCATGGTGCAATGCAAAGTTTTTTTGATTCGGCTACATTATATGAAGATTACCATTTTAATAAACCACTATTGGCTGTTACCTATAGTGGATGGTTAGGTGAACAAGAAGCTGCGAATTTGATGCTAAGGTGTTGGAATATTCTGGGAGGCACAGATGGTGGAAAATTATTTTTTAATAAACAGACGGATATGACTCAGATGCAAGAGCGATTAGAACGAGAGGTAGAAGATTTTTATCGTTTAGTTAAACAGGAACGTATGAATGTTATATCGAGTGAGCGCTTCATTTTTTATGGGATGAAGAAAGGAAATTTAAGTCATCTTATTCAAGAAGAACCGTCGGTAACAACTGAAATAGAGAAAGAAAAACCAGTAGAAATAAGAAGCTTTGCAGATTTAATACGAGAAGAAGCTAATAAGAAACAGGTGAGCACAGAGATTGATACTGATGTAGAAAAAAGAGATGAGTCAGAGCACATTATTAATTTATCTACAAAAGAGCAGACTATAAAAGAAATAGCTAATTTACTTCAAAGAGAAGTAGATGAAGAGGGATTTAAGGAATTTAGCACAGGTGTTTATACGAGACCTCCTCAATTTTTAGGGGCCAATGCTAATAGTAAACGCTTACAACAGATTCCACACTATTTCATAGCGCAATTTGATAAAGAATTAGATTTAATATTAAGATACCATATAACAGACATAGAGGAAGAAGGCTATATTATTATTAAGGATGGGGACTGTTGGTTTAAAGAGGAAATAGACGGAAGTCCTACTGTTGAAATGATTTTAAGTGAGGAAGTGCTTCAGTCAATTTTGACTAAGAAGATTACTTATCAAAAAGCTTTTATGCTAGGGAAGTTAAAGGTAAAAGGCAATTTTGCTATTTTACCAAAACTAGATCAGGTGTTTAAGACTTTATAATCCTATGGGAAAGAGGTATATGTGATGAAAGAAGATTGTATTTTTTGTAAGATTATAAAAGGAGATATTCCATCCTTTACAATTTATGAGGATAAGTTGTTTAAAGTGATTTTGGATCGTTTTCCAGCAGCACCGGGACATGCACTCATTATACCTAAGGAGCATTATAAAGATATATTTGAGTTGCCAGAAGAAGTAGCTCAGGCACTTTATCCTTTAGCTAAAGAGATGGCTACTAGAATCAAGCTAGCTGTGGATGCAGAAGGTATGAATATCGTTCAAAACAATGGTGAGGTAGCAGGACAAAGTGTATATCACTTCCATCTACATCTAGTGCCTAGGAAGGCAGGGGATGGTATTACTTTAAACAAGAGTGCTAATAGTGCAACAACTTTAGAAGAATTAGAAGCAGTTTTAAAATGCATTCAAGCAGTTAAATAACTAAGTGGCTTAGTTTGAGGATGCCAATAAATAATGTTAATGTGAGCTTGAGTTAAAATAAGCAAAAAGGAGGGAATCCACTATGTAATGGATTCCCTCCTTTTTATGCTTCATTTTGAAAATAGACATTGTACCAAGTTAAAAACATAAATACAGTCCAAATTTTACGGCTATTATCAGCTTTACCAGCTCTATGGCCTTCTAATAAGGCCGCTAATTCGTTGGTGTTAAAGTACTTATTTGCTACTTCAGAAGTAAAGGCTTCTTTTACAATATGATAATATTTATCTTCTTTAAGCCATACGCGAATAGGAACAGGGAAACCAAGTTTCTTTTTATTAGCAACAGCTGGTGGTAAATTACGTTTAGCTGCTAAGCGCATAGCATATTTGGTGTTTTCTTTATTGACACGATATTTAACAGGTACTTTAGAAGCAACTTCAAATACTTTGCGATCTAAGAATGGTACACGCACCTCTAAAGAGTGAGCCATACTCATTTTATCAGCTTTAAGGAGAATATCTCCTGCAAGCCACATATGCATGTCCACATATTGCATTTTTGTAATATCATCTTTATCTTTTACTTTATCATAGATAGGCTTAACCATTTCAAATGGATTAATAGCAGATGTTTTTACTTTAAGAAGTTTTTTACGTTCTTCTTCTGAGAACATATAAGCATTTCCAAGGAAGCGTTCTTCAATATCCTTGCTTGCACGAATCAAGAAGTTTTTACCTTTGAAGTTAAAAGGTAAGGCTTTGGCGATACTTGCAAAACATTTACGGAGACCTTTTGGTAACTTGCGATAGCTTGCAGAATCAAGAGGTTCTTTATAGATATTGTATCCACCGAAAAATTCATCTGCACCTTCTCCAGAAAGAACACCTTTAACCGTTTGGCTAGCTAATTGACATACAAAGTATAAAGCAACAGCAGCAGGGTCAGCTAAAGGTTCATCCATGAAGTATTGAACTTTAGGAAGTACATCCCAATATTCTTCTGGTGTAATAACCTTATTCGTATTAGGAATGTGAATTTCCTTAGAAAGCTCTTCAGCATAGCTGATTTCATTATACTTTTCATTAGCAAAACCAACTGTAAAAGTATGATCTCCGCCAAAGCAACTAGCTACATAACTAGAATCTACGCCACTAGATAAGAAAGATCCTACTTCTACATCACTAATTTTATGAGCTTCGATAGACTCTTTCATTTGAGCATCAATGGCATCAACATAGTTTTCTAAAGTACCATCAGTTTCATTAAAAATAGGTTCCCAATAACGTGTTGTTGTCATTTCACCATTTTTAATAACGAAATAGTGAGCTGGTGGTAATTTGAAAATACCTTTGAAGAAGGTTTCTGGAAGTGCTGAGTATTGGAAAGTCAAATAGGTTTCCAAAGCTTCTTCATTAAGCTCTTTTTTTACGCTAGGGTGTTGTAATATTGCTTTGATTTCAGAAGCATAAATAAAGCCATCTTCAGTTTGAGTATAATAAAAAGGTTTAATACCGAAGAAATCTCTTGCACCAAAAAGTGTATTTTCTTCTCTATCCCAAATAGCGAAGGCAAACATACCTCGAAGGTGAGATAAAAGGCTTGTACCATATTCTTCATAACCATGAACTAAAACTTCAGAGTCAGTATTAGTTTTAAAAACATGTCCTTTTTCAATAAGCTTTTCTCTAATGTCTTTATAGTTATAAATCTCACCATTAAATGTAAGAACAAAACGTTCGTTTTCATTATAAAGAGGTTGAGCACCTGCTTCTAAGTCTAGAAAACTCAGCCGTCTAAATCCCATATTAATATGCGCATCACTAAACTTTCCAGAGCTATCTGGACCACGATGGGCAATGCTATCCATCATATTTGTGAGTACTAATTCTTTGTTTTCAATATTTGTATCTACAAAGCCGCAAAAACCACACATATGTAAGGGCTCCTTTCCTTTTTGTACACATAAGACTTTAACATATCTGCTATGTAAAAGCAATGCTACCCTTATTTTCTCTTATAAAGTATTGCCGAATTATCAAATAATAAACCATAAATAAAAGGGATAATTATTGACTTCATAAATAATCAAAAGTATTATTAAAATAATAGGAAAATAAATAAAAGGTACCCGCTAGAAAACAGAGGCACCCTAAAAATGAAAGAAGGCTCATAAGCAACATATATAGTATAGTAAGCACTGATGATTACTAGATAGGAAGATGTTCTTGTGAGCTAAGTTTTTTGTGGTTAGCCAAGCAAACTGGAGGAGGTACTAAGACTACCTTTTATGATTAAAGGTAAGGGATGGAAGAAGGAGATAGAACAATGAACCTAAGAGAACAAGCTTTAGAGATGCATGAGAAATGGCAAGGGAAGTTGGAAGTTACTTCTAAGGCTAAAGTAGATAGTAGAGAGGCACTATCTATATGTTATACACCAGGTGTAGCAGAACCATGTAAAGAGATTGCAGCAGATAAAGAAAATGTTTATAAATATACAATGAAAGGTAATACCGTTGCTGTTATATCGGATGGAACAGCAGTACTTGGTTTAGGTGATATTGGACCTGAGGCAGCAATGCCAGTTATGGAAGGAAAAGCGGTGCTTTTTAAGGAATTTGCAGGAATCAATGCAATTCCTATTTGTATTGATACAAAAGATACTAAAGAAATTATTCAATTTGTAAAACAAATCGCACCTACCTTCGGTGGTATTAACCTTGAAGATATTTCAGCACCAAGATGCTTTGAAATAGAAGAAGCCCTTAAGAAAGAATTAGATATTCCGGTATTTCATGATGATCAACATGGTACAGCTATTGTTGTATTAGCAGGGATTATCAATGGACTTAAGGTGGCAGGTAAAGAAAAGGAAGAAGTTAAAGTAGTTGTTAATGGTGCAGGTTCAGCTGGGATTGCTATTACTAAACTTCTTTTACATTATGGTTTTAAAGATGTTACAGTAGTAGATAGAATGGGCATACTAGAAATAAAAGAAGACTGGATGAACTGGGCACAAACTGAGCTTGCAAAAGTAACGAATCCAAGAGGATTAAGAGGCGACTTGAAAGTAGCTCTTGAAGGTGCAGATGTATTTGTAGGCGTTTCAGCGCCTGGGATTGTTTCTGAGGAAATGATTAAAAGTATGAATCATGATGCAGTTGTATTTGCTATGGCTAATCCAGTACCAGAGATTATGCCAGATTTAGCAAAAGCAGCAGGTGCTAGAGTAGTAGGTACAGGGCGTTCAGATTTTCCAAACCAAGTTAACAATGTACTTGTATTCCCGGGGATTTTTAAAGGTGCACTTATGGCAAGAGCTGGGCAAATTACAGAAGATATGAAAATTGCAGCAGCCGTAGCTATTGCAGGTATGGTAAGTGACGGAGAATTAAATGAAGAAAATATTTTACCACAGCCATTTACACCAGGTGTAGCAGATGCTGTAGCAAAAGCTGTTATAGAAATGGCAAGTAAATAAAGGAGGACTAAAAGTTGAAAACAATTGTACTTACAGGTGGGGGCACAGCAGGTCATGTGACACCAAATTTAGCATTAATACCAAGTCTTAAAAAAGCCGGATGGGATATTAAATATATCGGGAGTCATCAAGGCATTGAAAAAGACTTAGTCACAAAAGCTAATATACCTTATTACGGCATAGCCTCAGGTAAGTTACGACGCTATTTATCAGTAGAAAACTTAAAAGATCCTTTTAAAGTAATAAAAGGCTATTTTGATGCTTGCAAGTTGTTAAAGGAAATTAAACCTCAGGTGGTATTTTCAAAAGGTGGTTATGTAACAGTGCCAGTGGTACTAGCTGCGCACAAACTTAAAATTCCGGTTATCATTCATGAATCTGATATGACACCAGGACTTGCAAATAAAATTGCTATTAAGAAAGCTAAAACAATTTGTGTTAACTTTGAAGAAACATTAAAATATGTTGGAGATAAAGGTGTTTACACAGGTTCACCTATTAGAGAAGAATTATTTAAAGGTGATAAAAAGATTGCTAGAGAGCTTTGTGGTTTTAAAGATGATAAGCCAACCTTATTAATGATGGGGGGGAGCTTAGGGGCGAGAAAGATTAACGAAGTACTAAGAGAAGCTTTACCTGACATAGTAACTAAGTTCAATGTAATTCATATTTGTGGTAAGAATAATCTAGATGAAAGCCTCTTAAATAAGCAAGGTTATAAACAGTTTGAATATGTAGGAGAGGAATTAGCACATTTATTAAAGGCAGCGGACTTTATGCTTTCAAGAGCTGGTGCTAATGCAATAGCAGAAATTATTGCACTTAATATTCCAAGTCTTCTTGTCCCACTTTCAGCAGCAGCAAGTAGAGGTGATCAAATCCTCAATGCGGAGGCAATGAAGAAAAAAGGCTATTGTGAGGTACTATTTGAAGAAGAACTTAATAGAGAAAGTTTATGTAAGATGCTTAATGAAGTATATGAACACCGTCATAATTATATAAATAAGATGAGAGAGGCAACGAAGCTTAGTGGCATACAAAAGATTATGTTAGAAATACAAAAATATCAATAGATAAAAAGTATTAGAAGGTGGGGATGAGCATGTTTAATAATAAGCAAAACGTGGAAATGATGAGAAAGCTATCAGAAGGGGAACTAGAAATCTTACTAGAAGAAATTAACAATAGTAAAAAAGCACTTCTAAAAGCAGAAACAGTAGAAGAGATAATTGCTATTAAGAAGAAACTTCAAAATATGACTAAAGGAATAGAAGGTTTTGATGAGCAAGTAAGCCATATAGTTCATCAAGTTGATGAAAGTAGACAATTCATCAATAAGCATATTAATGAATTATCAGGATTGGAAAACTCATTAGTAGCAGAATGTAATTCTAGAAATACTCAATGTGAAATAATCTCTGAAAAATCACAAGGTATGACGGAATTAGTTAAAGAGATGAATGCTAAGATACAGGCATCTGTTGAACGTACAAAGCATATGGAACAGCTCTTGGTTGTTATAACAGGAACTATTACAGAGATTAATGCAACTGGAAAGTCCATGAAGAAACAGGTTAAGACATTTATAGAAACAGCTCAGAATGTTACAAGTAATATTTCGGGTATTGCATCAATTGCAGAACAAACTAATTTATTAGCACTTAATGCCTCTATTGAGGCAGCTAGAGCAGGAGAGGCTGGCAAGGGCTTTGCTGTAGTTGCAGAGGAGATTAGAAAGCTATCTGATGGTACTAAAGAACTACTAGATCATATGACACAGTTTTTAGGCGATTTAGAGAATGCTTCTATGAAAACGAGTGAAGAAGTGGAAGCAACAACTATAGGAATTGAAAAAATAACGACAGAAATTCAAGAAGTAGACAGAAATATTCAAGATAGTAAAACTAATACAGATTTACTTAAAAATGAAATTGAGACAATGACAGGGTATATGAGTGAAGTAGAAAGTAGCATTAAACAAAGTAAGGCGCAAAGTGCAGTGACTAACTTTGATTGTGTAAAGACGGCTTCTTTAGAGTTAAAGGAGACAGACCAAGTGTTAGTAACAGCGACTCAGTCTATTAAAGCATTAACAGGAATATATGCAGATTTAATGGATACATTAAAAGAATTAAATAGTTACAAGATTTTAAGTGGTAAATAATATTTAGGTATGAGTTTGATATAGAAAATGTGAAAATTCCCCCTCTGCAATGGGGGAATTTTGTGTTGAGCTTACAAAGTAAATTTCCAGTTACTATCAGTTTTTAAAAACAAGGATAAAAAAATGAATAAAACAAATTCTAAAATAAAATAACATAGGACTACATTACTTGACACAAATGTTTTATAATAATAAAATAATAAGGTTAGTGTGAGAAATATAATATACGGTTGAGGTGAAAAAGATGTCTACAAAATATATTTTTGTTACAGGCGGAGTAGTTTCTGGCTTAGGCAAAGGGATTACAGCAGCGTGCTTAGGAAGATTGTTAAAGGCAAGAGGAAAGAAAGTTACTATTCAAAAATTTGATCCTTATATTAATATAGACCCCGGTACTATGAGCCCCTACCAACATGGAGAAGTATTCGTAACAAACGATGGCAGTGAAACAGATTTAGACTTAGGGCATTATGAAAGATTTATTGATGAAAAATTAAATAAGTACAGCAATGTAACTACAGGTAAAATCTATTGGTCTGTTCTTAACAAAGAACGTAAAGGGGACTACTTAGGTGCAACAGTACAAGTTATTCCTCATATTACAAATATGATCAAAGATTGTGTGTACCGTGTAGGTAATACTGGCGAGCCATCTGATGTTGTTATAACAGAGATTGGTGGGACAGTTGGAGATATCGAAAGTTTACCTTTCCTAGAATCAATTAGACAAGTAGCCACAGATGTGGGTAGAGAAAATGTATTATACATTCATGTAACACTTATTCCATACCTTGCTAAATCAGGGGAAATGAAAACAAAGCCTACTCAACATTCTGTAAAAGAGTTACTTTCTATAGGTATTCAACCAGATATTATAGTATGTCGCAGTGAGCATCCTATTTCAGAAGATATGAAATATAAGATGGCATTATTCTGTAATGTAGATAAGGATTGTGTTGTACAAAATTTAGATGCAGAGACACTTTATCAAGTACCTTTAATGTTAGAAGAAGAAGGTCTTGCTAAAATTGTATGTAAAAAATTAGGAATGGATTGTCCACAGCCGGATTTAACAGAATGGAAAGCAATGATCGAAAAAGAAAGAAATAGAGATAAAGTAACTAAGATTGCTTTAGTAGGTAAATATGTAGAATTACATGATGCTTATCTTTCAATTGTAGAATCATTACATCATGCAGGAATTTATCATGGTACAGAAATTGACATTGATTGGATTAATGCAGAAACAGTAACAAAAGATAATGCGGCTGAAATTTTCAAAGATGTACAAGGTATTTTAGTACCAGGAGGCTTTGGAGATAGAGGTGTAGAAGGTAAGATTGAAGCAGTACGTTATGCGAGAGAAAATAAAGTACCTTTCTTTGGGATTTGCTTAGGTATGCAATGTGCAGTAATTGAATTTGCAAGACATGTAGCAGGACTTGAAGGGGCTCATAGCTCAGAGTTAGCACCAAATACAAAATATCCAGTTATTGATCTTATGCCAGATCAAAAAGATATTGAAGATTTAGGTGGTACAATGAGACTTGGAGCTTATCCATGTGTACTTAAAGAAAACAGTAATTCATATGCTGCATATGGTGTAAAACAAATAGAAGAAAGACACCGTCACCGCTATGAATATAACAATGAATATAGAAACCTTTTAACAAGCAAAGGTTTAAAAATAACAGGAACATCTCCTGATGATAGATTAGTAGAAATCGTTGAGATTGAAGAGCATCCATGGTTCGTAGGAGCACAGTTCCATCCAGAATTTTTATCAAGACCAAATAGACCTCATCCATTATTCAAAGATTTTGTAGGTGCAGCAGTTAAACAAGAAATAAAATAATTAAAAGCAGTATAAATAGGCTTAAACTCTTTTTCTAGAGTTTAAGCCTATTTATATTTCCAAACTGGTCTATTATTTGCGATTAGTCCCTATTTACTAGGCTATTTAGCTTCTAAGTTACTCCTCAAAACCTGGAGGCTATTAGTAAAGTAAATGTAAGGGTGTTTTACAAAGAATTAACCAGTGAGGAGTTCATAAGATTTGTTACATGTTTAAGGCCTATCATCTTATGACTTTGGATAAAGGAAAACTAATGCTGTATATAGGAAGTAGGAACCAGAGAACAACTACTTCAATAAGCTATATGTAAACAGAATAGCTTTTCTCTAAAATTTCTAAATAAAATCACCACTACAAATAGTAAATGGTGATTTTATTTAATTTTATAAGGAATAATAATAAAAATGAGCCAATAAGATTTAGTGCTGCATAATAGTTTTAAGTTTTTCTAAACCGAAGATAATAAGCGCGCCTATAATAAAGAAAATAATATTAAAGGTGGATAATGACATGGGTGCTTTAGGAATATCTAAAGTAGTTGGCCCCATAACAACAGCATAAAGAGAGCCAATCATTAAACCAAAAATAAAATAGATAAGTTGTGAACGTTTAGTTTTGAGTAGCTTACTTATAATACGGACAACGCTAACAATACCGACTAATACACCTATACCAAAAACAATAATTAAAGGAAGTGAAGCAAAATTAAAATGTAAAATGTCTTTTACACCTGTGATAATAGTCGAGTATAGTCCAAATATTAATAGTAAAGTAGAACCTGAAATACCTGGTAAAACCATAGCAGAGATAGCAATCATACCTGCAATAAAAGCATATACGCCTAAGCCGAAAGAAAATTGATTACTACTTATTTCAGCCCCACTACCACCTGAAACAGGGTTAAAATAGGTAATAAGTGCTACGATAATGATACCAAGAAGTAAATAGATTACATGTTTAGTATTTTCTTTGATAGTTTCTTTTTCTTCCTTATAAATAAGTGGAATGGAAAATATGATAAAGCCAAGGAATAAAGAACTAACATGATAAATATAAGTATCAAATATAGAAGCAATAAAAAGAATAGATATAATCATACCTACTGCCCAGCCTATACCTATTTTTAATAAAAAAATAAGTGCTTCTTTTTTCTCTTCTTTAGAAGAACGAGATGTAAGGGCGTTAATAGAATCAATAAACTGATTATAAAATCCCATAACAAATGCAATAGTACCTCCTGAAACACCTGGAACACTATCGGCAAATGCCATAAACATACCGCGAATTAAATTAAAGACAATCATAATGTACCTCACTGAATTTTATTTGTTCCTTTGAAACAAGTCACATTTTATAGTTAATATTAAAATAAGTATATATGAGGCTACAAAGCTAAGCAAGCTAAATTCTAGGAGATGATTGTAAAAAAGTAGTAAATATGCAGGGTGTTGATAAGAAAATACACCAAAATGATAAAATTGGCAGCCCATTGACAAATATGAGCAAGTGGTTTTGTATTATGCTCTAAGTAGTGAACTAAGAAGAGTATAGCTATGCCAGGCAAAATAACTTTTATAAGTAAACACAAGTAAGGATTAGTAACAATAGAACGCATAAATGGATTAGCTTCGTAAAAGCCTCCGGTTTTTAAAAAGGTATAAGTAAAAAGTATATCTGTGCAGTTTAAAATATAAAGCCCCCAAAACTTACGAATAAGTTTTCTAGAAGCTTCTACGTGAGTAAGTTTCATTGTGCACCTCCTATAACAATTATTGACAAAAAAATAGAAATTTATAAGCAGTGCTTGACAAGATAAGTTCACCCTTTTAAACTTTCTTTATCAAGGCTTTATAAATGAAGTCAAAGGAGCGACGGAGGGAAAGATGGAAGGTTCGATTAAGATTGTAAATGAGCTATTAGTAGAATTATTTAATGACATACTTAATATAGAGAAAGAATCTCTAAAAAATGGACACTTTAGTGATTTATCTATTACAGAAATGCATGTTTTAGAAGCCATAGGCTTAGAGGATAGAACAATGACAGAAGTAGCGAGTCAAATAGGTATCACAGTGGGAACGTTGACTACTTCTATTAATCGTTTGGTTAAGAAAGAATATGTTTTAAGGGAAAGGTCAGAAACAGATAGACGTTATGTGGAAATAAGACTCTCTAAAAAGGGAAAATTAGCTTATCGTGTTCATGAGGCTTTTCATGAAAAAATGGTAAGAACAATGACAGATAATTTATCAGATCAAGACAATGAGGTACTGATTGCTTCTATGCAACGACTTAACCAATTTTTTAAAGATAATTATAGCGTTTTATCTAAGAAAGATCCTGCTAAAAGCAATGACAAATAAAAGTATATTCTTATAATGAAATGACAAAACTATAGTAGTATGAAAAAAAGAGGTGCTACTATGGGAATTATAAATAAAGAAGAATTTTTTTATGGAAGTTTAAAGAAAACCGATTACTTTGAAAGATGGCATGTCTATTTAGTAGATGCCTCAAAACAACATATGCTGAGTATAGTTCTAGGCGTTTTACTACAAGGAAAAGAAAAATACGCTTTTATACAAATAGGTAGCAATATACCGCATTTGAATCGTATTGTAAAATACCCTATTGAAGCATTTAGCTATACTAGTGATAGTATAACTATTGAAAATAATGTTTTATCAAGAGACTTTATTCAATTAGATTTAGATGAAGAGAAATTTCAATTAAACGGGAAGATTATTTTCTCCCAAGGAAAGCAGTTAGAAACAAAATTCTGGAGACCGGGATTAATGGGTCCTATTAAATGGCTGCCTTTTTTAAATTCTTATCACGAGGTATTATCTTTAACCCATATTATTATGGGAGAAATTAATTTTAACAATAAAGAAATTAGTTTTGATGAAGGAAGAGGAGCTTTAGACAAGGATTGGGGAAAAAGTTTTCCAAATGTATGGCTTTGGATGCAGTGTAATCATTTTCAAAAACATGATGCTGCCATGATGGTAGGAGTGGCTAGAATGCCGATTTTTTTGAATTATTATACTGCTTTTGCTATGCCCTTTTATTTTAATGATAAAACAGAAATTTATGCTAATTATACCGGGGCTCATATTGCCAAATTATATCGCTACAAAGGTTATATTCATTTGATTATCACAGAAAAATCAAAGGTAATTGACCTTAAAGTTTTTGGCAAAGAAGATGTTCCACTAATAGCATCGCCAATGGGACATCTTATTAGGGATGTTTATGAGTGTATAGATTCAAAAATAGAAGTTAAGGTAACACAAGGAGGAAGAACTGTTTTCGAGGATATTGGAGAATGTGCCCATTTAAAAATTGGAGGAAATACGTCTAAACTTAAGTGAAATGACATAAGGTAACTATAAAGAAAGGAGCCTTGATATGTTAGGAATAAAAAAACAATTTATAAAAAATATGATTAAGTTAGAAGTCGTATCCAATACTCCAGGTAAACTTCAAATTTATGTGGCACAGATTAAAAAAGTAGAAGATGAATATAAGAGATATGAGACCTATGCTCAGAAAGCTATAACGTTAATGCCAGGTATTAATAATATTGATGTAGATTATGATAAAGGTATATTGACGATTAATTATGACCCTAATCAAGTAAGTGTACAGAAGGTATATAACTGGTTACAGGTTATGATCGATGTGGGAATTGATTATTATGATGATATTAAGGCAGGCTGGGATATGCAGGGAAATGAAGGAGAGAATGTAGAAAAGGTATGGCAAAAAATGAGGCCAGTTCTACTTGCTCAATTGGGAAAACTAAAGTAAGACAATGCTTAAGAAATAATTTCATTAAAGGAGAGCATATTATACCAAGGTGTTATATAAGATATAACATTAATTGATAATAAAGAATGCAAATTAATTCATATAAATAGCTTGTGCTATTTTATACACACTTTAGTTGAATTTTATTAGGAAACAGAATTAATGAAGTTATTAGAAAAAGTTACGATGTCCCTATATATGGCATATACAAAGTATATTTTGTTAAAAACTATGAGGTTAAAAGGATAGGCATTAATTTCATAATCTAATTAATAAAAGAGAAGCAGTTGCCAAAGTATCTTATTTAGCTTAAGATTATAACGAAAGAAAAGATAAATTATATGCTAAATGAAAAAGCCGATTTAGTGGAAGGAGATACAAGGTTGATAGGAATTATAGGTGCAATGGATGAAGAGATTATATCTCTTAAAAGAAAAATGGAAGTTAAAGAGCAAAAAGAAATAGCAGGTATGACTTTCTACGTAGGAACAGTAGGAGAAAAAGAGATTGTACTTGTAAGATGTGGCATTGGTAAAGTAAATGCAGCTGTATGTACACAGGTTTTAGTAGATATATTCCATGCAGAATACATTATTAATACAGGAGTAGCAGGTGGTCTTTATCCAGAACTCAACATTGGAGATATTGTTATTTCTAGTGATACGGTAGAGCACGATATGGATGCTTCAGCAGTAGGAAATCCTAGAGGGGAAATTCCACGTATGAAAAAAACTTACTTTGAAGCTGACCAAAAGCTCATTGAAGCCGCTCAAAAAGCTGCAGAAAAGCTTAAAGGTGCAGGTAAAGTATATGTAGGAAGAGTAGCTAGTGGTGACCAATTTGTGTGTAGCATGAAAGTAAAAGAAGATATCTATTCTACTTTTACAGCATATTGTGCAGAAATGGAAGGCGCAGCGATTGCACATACTTGTTTCTTAAATCAAGTACCATTTGTTATTATCAGAGCTATTTCTGATAAAGCAGACCAAAGTGCAGATGTTAACTTCGAAGAATTTGTAGATGTAGCAGCTAAAAATGCTAGTAAGATGATTGAAGGGATCTTAAAACACCTTGCATAAAATATCATAGATTTAATGGTAGGAAATATAAGAATAAAGCAATAAAAAAGGACTAAACCTTGCTCATGATAATGTGCCCCAATAAGTTAGACTTTTAGGTCTAGCTTATTGAGGGGAGTTCACATTTCATGAAGTTTAGTCCTTTTTTATTGCTTATAGGCAAGATTTGAAATCAAAGAATTAATGAAAGAAGCACTAAAGATAGGACAGAAGAGAGATGGTGTAATAAATTGCATTCAAATAACTAACAGGGGACAATTATTTACACCAAGACAAGGTGGAACTTATAAAAGGTAATTAAAATCTAAGACGAATCAGCAAGATAATACATAATCAATATTTGAAAAAGTTAGAAAAATATAATAAAATATAATTAGACTACATGTGTTCGTAAGAATATAAAAGATAGAGTGGATATTTATAATCGCAAATTAAAAATAATTAAAAGGAGCGGAGCGTATGAAAAGAAAACTATTTAAAGGGGTATTGGTCTATGCAGTATGTGCTAGTATGGCATTTGCCACAGTGCCTATCTTGGCAGAGGGAAATAGCACAACTGTAGGTAAAAATACAGGAGCTGCAGTAAAGGAAGAAATAGTCCCAGTAGGATGGAGCACTATAGATGCGGCTTATTTAGCGACTATAAACAATAAGATTTTAGATATATCTAGTTTAGATACCAGTACTGGAAATAAGAGTATTGAAATACCAAGTAGTATAAGCAATATAACCATTAAAGGTAATGCAAGCAAGATATATAGCGGGCTATCTATTGTCGTACAAACAAGAACAACACCTTTAAATCTTACGATACAAGATTTAAAAATGAGTGTAAGTGGTAATGGAATAGATGTAACAAGAAATACTTCTATTACAACTTTAATCATAGAAGGTGAGAATAGTATAGTAAGTACTGGGGCAAATGGAATAGCCGTATATACGGGTAATACATTAGAAATTGATGCACCTACAAATTCAGAAACCTTGACAATACAGGCAGGGAATAGTTCGGCTGGAATTGGTGGAAGTAATTATAACACCATAAAGCAAGGAAACGGAAAAATTGTCATTAAAGGTGGAACCATTAACGTTAGAGGTGGAAATCTAGCAGCTGGAATTGGGGCTGGTGAGAGTGCTTCAACGGAGCAACAAGATATCATTATTGAAGATGGAATAATCAACGCTCAAGGAGGAAGTGGAGGAGCGGGGATTGGTACTGCATATATGAAGGCAGCTGATGCAACAAACATTATCATTGAGGGAGGAACCGTGAAGGCACAAGGTGGAGATAGAGGAGCAGGCATCGGTGGTGGTTCACAAGATAATGGGGGCAAAGGTTTTAAGGTATTAATAAAAGGCGGAGAAGTTGAAGCTAGAGGTAGGCTAGGAGGAGCCGGGATTGGAGCAGGAGCTCAGGGAGCTGTTGAAAGTGTTACCATAACAGGTGGAATCATAAAAGCATATGGTTCTGATGACGGTTCATCTAAAGGAGGAGCAGGAATTGGTGGCGGTAGTGAAAGAGGATGTAGTCTGATAGTTATTGGAGAGGAAACACCTGTAGATAATGATCCGTTTATTCAAGAAGCAATAGGTGGATTGGGAGCAGCAGGTATAGGAACAGGGTGTGAAGGAACTGGAAATGAAGTTATTAAGCTGTTGGATGGAATCATTGGATTGGCACAAGGCTCAGGAGGAGCAGCAGGTATAGGCGGAGGTCTTTCTCGTGGCTTTCAAGAGATTTATATAAAGAATACGCAAGTTCAACATGCATATGGTTCAGGTGGAGCTGCTGGTATTGGAACAGGTAAAGAAGGTTCACATGGTACGAATAAAATAACAATTGAAAGTGAGCTTTATGTTGGTGCGGCAAATTATAATGGAAGTATTATTAGTGCACTTGGCGGAGGTTATAACCGTGATACAGGACATTCAAAAGTTACATTAAAATCAGAAGTATTTATGAGTAATAATAAGATTGGTGAGCTTGATGTTACTAATAGCATTCCCAATTTAAAGGTATATGCATTTGAATGTTATAAAGAGGATGGAGTTACTAAAATAGGAACAGGACTAGATTTTTCTATCAGAAGTAATTCTGACCCTAGTTTAAAGTTACATCCTGATAATTATTCAAATGGTACAATTTATGGCTATCTAAAAGACATAGGATCACAAAAGCTAGGAGTAGCAACGGACTATTATATGGAGATAGTAGATGCTGCAACAGGTAAAACTTATTATGCAGAAGAATTTGCTAGGGATACAAGTGATCCCAATCTAACAATCATAAAAATGAAGTTCGTAGAAAAGAAATTTGCTGCTGCAATCGTAAATGCAATGACACTCAACGGAAGTAAAATCATTCCTTTTTCTACAACTAATATTGATTTTGTAACCAAGTTAGAAGAAGATACTTCAGTAACTAAGCCACTACTAGATGAATTTTTAAGAGGTCAAGCAGAAATAGATTTCAATAAAGCAGCTACTGACATTACACCATTTGATTTATCACGAGCTGAAAGTATACGTTTTATGGTATATAAACGAGATGGACTAGAAACAGATACAGTAACACCTAAATATACTTATGATAGTACACTAACTAATGAACTCAATAATTCTATTTCTACAAATATAATTTTAGATAATGTGAATAAGAAAATGATAATTAAATACCCTGCAGGATTGTTGAATTATGGAGAATACAAAATTAGAATTTTGTTACCTAATACATTGACCAAAGATGTAAATAAATATATTGTAGAAAACGTAGAGACTGCAGTTGTAGCAGAACAAAATAAGAAACTTACTGCAACTATAACCTACGGCATAAAAACCTATATTACTATTGATGGAAGAAATGTGGCAAAGGAACAAACTGGAAGTAGTAATATTGATGTAGATGCTAGATATTACTACCTAACTAAGATTAATTAAATAATAAATAGCATATAATAATGATTAAGTATAAAAAAACAACTGACCATTTTGTGTTAGTTGTTTTTTTATACTTAATAGCGACTAAGCAAAAAGCAAATGTATGAGAATTAAATTAATGATATACAAAATATTTTAAAAATGTTAAAATATGTAAATAAGATAAAGGGAGATGAAAAAATGTTAATATTCTTATTGTTGTTTGAAATAGCTATCATATTTATTATTGTTTTATGCCATATGATGCTTGAGAAAAAATATAAGGAAATAGAAAAGAGTATCCAAATTTATACAAGTAAAAGAGCATATCGAACAAAGCAGAGTGTGGCATTTATTGCTGATATTCTAGATCGCCATGAAAAGTACGTTAATGAAGAAGATCAAGTGACAGACTTATATAGTATGATAAAAAGTAGTTTGCTTAAAGAATATATAGGTAAATTCACTTTTATAGGAGTAAATAATGTAGCTAATAAGGCAAAGTACATTATGTGGGGGATTATTATACTAGAAATGGCCATTGGGTTCATCAATAATATTAATACTTCTTTAGAAGGTATAATTGTCATTATTTCTAGTATACTACTAGCAATAGGCGTAGAAATATTTATTATTGTAAAGGCACTAGAAGAAAAGAAAGAAGCAATGATTGTATTAGTAGAAGATTATATTTTAAATACATATCCTCTTCAAACAAATAATAAAACTAAAGTAAGTAACAATAAGGATGAAAGAATGTTAGAAGAGGGACAAGCTAAAGAACTTATTTTATTAAAGAAAGCTCAAAAAAAAGATTTTGACACTAAGCCAATAAAAAATTGCAATAAGAAAAAACAAGAAAAAGAAATAAGTGTCCCTCAAGTAAAATCAAAGGAAAGGTTAACAGAAAAAGACATTGCTATGTTTATTAATCATCTAAGTGATTGATGATATAAAATACAGAATAAAAAAGATACACTATCCCCCTATAAATTAATCAATTTATGGGGGGGGATTTAGTTAAGATGTTTATAGAGGAGAGCTATAATAATAAATATTAACTAAAGTGCTTATAATAGTTATATTATATCATAAAAATTTTGGTAGCTAGAATAATATTAACTATTTCATTCAAAGATAAATTGAATTATAATGAAATAGTTAAAAAATAAATTAACCTGTCGAAAATTAGGAGGTTTAACTCATGAGTAAAATTACTGTTGACTACTCTAAAACAGGAGTACAAGCACATGAAGTAGCATATTTCAAAGAACATGTGGAAACCGCACATAAAATGCTACATGACAAAACAGGAGCTGGTAACGATTTTCTTGGTTGGATTGATTTACCAGTAGATTATGACAAAAATGAATTTGCACGTATTAAAGCAGCAGCAGAAAAGATCCAAAAAGATTCAGACGTACTTATTGTAATTGGTATTGGTGGTTCATATTTAGGTGCTAGAGCATGTATTGATGCTTTAAGTCATACCTTCTACAATGCATTAAGCAAAGACCAAAGAAAATCACCTGAAATTTATTATGTAGGAAATAATATTTCTGGAACTTACTTAAAGGACCTTTTAGATGTATGTGAAGGCAAAGAAGTAAGCGTTAATGTTATTTCAAAATCAGGAACAACAACAGAACCAGCAATTGCTTTCCGTGTATTCAAAAAATTTATGGAAGAAAAGTATGGAAAAGAAGCAGCTAAAAGTCGTATCTTTGCAACAACAGACAAAGCAAGAGGAGCTCTATTAACACTTGCAAAAGAAGAAGGATACGAAACCTTTGTTATTCCAGATGATGTAGGTGGTCGCTTCTCCGTTTTAACACCAGTAGGACTTTTACCTATTGCAGCAGCAGGGATTGATATTGATGAATTAATGAAAGGTGCAGCAGATGCTAGAGTCGAGTTTGCAACACCAAATTTAGAAGAAAATGCTTGCTACCAATATGCAGCTGTAAGAAATGCACTTCTTAGAAAAGGGAAATCAACAGAAATTATTGTTAACTATGAACCTTGTTTACAATATTTCGGTGAATGGTGGAAACAATTATACGGAGAAAGTGAAGGCAAGGATCAAAAAGGTCTTTATCCTTCATCAGTTAACTTTTCTACAGATCTTCACTCTTTAGGTCAATATATTCAAGATGGTCAAAGAATGTTATTCGAAACAGTTATAAATGTAGAAAATGCAAGAAAAGATGTTGTACTTGAAGAAGAAGTATCTGATTTAGATGGTCTTAATTATTTAGCTGGAAAAACAATGGATTTTGTTAATAAAAAAGCATATGAAGGAACTATTCTTGCTCACGTAGATGGTGGAGTACCTAATATGGTTGTTAACTTACCAGCTATTGATGCTTACCATATGGGACAACTTATTTACTTCTTTGAAAAAGCCTGTGGTATTAGTGGTTATTTATTAGGAGTTAATCCATTTGATCAACCAGGTGTAGAAGAATATAAGAAAAATATGTTTGCACTTTTAGGCAAAAAAGGATTTGAATCACTTAGAGAAACACTTTTAGCGAGACTTAATAAATAATATTATAGATAAATCAAAGAAAGCCTTATAAATGAAGCCATATAAGCTCATTTATAAGGCTTTCCTTGAATGAAAAATATCATTTTTCATAGTTGAATATAGGAAAATAACAATTTATTGTAGTAATGAGTGGAAATGTTTAATTTGAGTTTCCAGGGACTTATTTATAGAATAGGATGTTTTGCAACCCTAGTACTTATCTGCTATAATTTGATTATAGAACTAAAACATAAGTTCAGAGAAGGGTGTAATCAATGGATGGAGAACAAAGAAGGGAAGAAATACTAAAATTATTAGAAAGAGAAACAAAACCTATAAGTGGAACATACTTATCTAAGCATTTTAAAGTAAGTAGACAAGTTATCGTTCAAGATGTGGCATTACTTCGTGCAAGTGGATATGATATATTGGCTACTGCAAGAGGGTATATTCTTAATCAAGATGCATCTAACATGTTACAACGGGTAATATGGGTTAAGCATACACATGATGAAGCTGAGGATGAACTTAATACTATTATTGATAATGGTGGGCGTGTAAGAAATGTGATTATTATGCATCCTGTCTATGGAGAAGTAGTTGCAGGCTTAATGATAAAAACGCGTAGAGAGGTTAAGCAGTTTGTGGAAAAGCTAAAAGAGACAAAGGCTAGCACGCTGTTAAGTTTAACTGACGGTATGCATATGCATACTATTGAAGCTAGTAGTAAAGATGAATTAGATATTATAGAAGAGGAATTAAATACTAAAGGGTATTTAGTGACACATTCATAGTTAACATAAAAAGAACATCATCTACAAATGATGTTCTTTTTATGTTAAAAGACAAGGCTAATTGACTGGTGACATGACACATGATATATTGTATGTAAAATGCAAGATAAGGGAGAAAAATAATGGATAATATAAAAACGTGGCGTACATATGGAAAAAAGTTTGTGGATAGGTATCTAATAAAAGGCCTAAGTGGTATGGCACTAGGACTTTTCTCTACCCTACTTATAGGGACTATTATTAAGCAAATAGGCTCATTTATGCCCAATATATGGATAGGACAATTTTTAATGCAATTAGGGGCATTAGCAACAGTTATGACGGGAGTAGGAATTG
The DNA here is from genome assembly GCF_003990395.1 of Cellulosilyticum sp. WCF-2. Lineage (NCBI taxonomy): Bacteria > Bacillati > Bacillota > Clostridia > Lachnospirales > Cellulosilyticaceae > Cellulosilyticum > Cellulosilyticum sp. WCF-2. Next base: position 1,831,942 of record NZ_CP034675.1, read on the forward strand.
CTGTAGGTGTTGCACATCAATTACAGGCAAGCAAACTTGTTATGTATTCTAGTATTTTAAATGGTTTAGTAGGTGCGTATGGTGCTAAATTAGTAGCGGGAGCGATTATAACAGAAAGTGGTATTTTATTATCAGGCCCAGGAGATCCAATGGGGGCATTTGTTGCAGCTGTTATTGGAATAGAGATTGGACGCCTTGTATCAGGAAGAACCAAGCTAGACATTTTATTAACACCAGCGGTAACAATTATATCAGGTTGCTTTGTAGCGTATAAGATAGGAACCTCTTTATCTGCTTTTACAACTCTTTTAAGTGAACTTATTAAAGTAGCAGTGCAATTACAACCCTTTTTGATGGGAATAGTCGTATCAGTGGTAATGGGGATATTTTTAACTTTGCCTATTAGCTCTGCAGCCATTGGTGTCATTTTAGATTTATCAGGGATTGCCGGTGGGGCAGCAACAGCAGGCTGCGCAGCTCAAATGATAGGCTTTGCTGTAATGAGTTACAGAGAAAATAAAGTAAATGGACTTGTAGCACAGGGACTAGGAACTTCTATGTTACAAATGCCTAATATTATTAAAAATCCTAAGGTATGGATTCCGCCTATTTTAGCAAGTGCAATTACAGGACCTCTATCAACAGTCGTATTTAAATTAGAAAATATTGCAACTGGATCAGGAATGGGAACTTCAGGACTTGTAGGTCCACTATTAATGTGGCAAACCATGTTAGAAAAAGGAACTAATAATATCATATTATTAATAGAGATTGCACTTATCTGTTTTGTTTTACCTGCAATACTTACTTGGATATTTGCAGAGATAATGAGAAAGAAAAATTGGATTAGAGATAATGACTTAAAGCTAGATCTTTAATCTTGATAATATCTCCATAAGCAATACTTTATACCAGAAGCAATGGTATCAGCCATTTTCATGACAAGTGATAATCTGGTATTTTGAAGTATGACCATATTCATTAAGCTGCTAAAGTTAACGATACCAGTGATATGGATATGTCCTATAGGAGGTAAATCCTTTTTTACGCCTGCGCCAGGCTTAATGGAGCCTTCACCTAGTGTAAGGCAACCAACATTTTCAGCAGCACCTAAACAAGCATCTATGGCCACCACCAAAGCTCTGGGGTGGTCTTTTATTATAGTTTCTAAAGTCTCTTCTAAGTTTTTAGCATGGACGGGATCGTTCAAAGTACCATATAGGGTGACTTGTTCATAAGAAAGTTCTTTAAGCTTATAGCCAACAAGGGGACCTAAACTATCACCAGTAGCTCTATCTGTACCGATACAGACAATTACAAGCTCATTGTGATGAAGAGGTAAATAAAGTGATAGGTAAGAGGAAAAGTGCTTACAAAATAAACTAAGAGGATTTTCTTCGTTAACATTAATGTAGATGGAACTACGTTTATAACCTAAATCCATAAATATATCACCACTTTCTAAATCTCTTTATAGTCTTCCAATTTTGTTGTGATTTATTTACCAATTCATATGGGATTTATTTACATATAAGTTATCTGTAGTAATCACACAATTTATACAAAATATGGTCTATATAATTAAGAAAAATAATGAATTCTTGAATAAAATATCAAAAAGCAAAAAATAAATGTTATATATGGCAATAAAAAAAGTGAAATCATCGACAACAAACATTAAAATATTAACCTTCTGTATAGTATGATATAAATAAAAATGGATAAAAATGGAAGGTGATTTAAGTGGGAAAAATGAGTTATAGACCAAGAAAGAACCAAGGAAAACAAGACCATGGGAGAAAGATGAACTTACAGAAATCTGTAGATATGTTAGAGGAAAGAGAAGAATTACTAAGGTATGGTACAAGCCAAGAAAATATAGAAGAAGTTAATGAAGATAGTAAGATTATTGCTATTAGCAGTAACAAAAAAAATCATGAAAAGTTAGATAATCTCAAGATAATTGGAGAGATGGATTGTAAATATCACATCTTCATTGAAGATTATGTATATACATATATTTATCAATTAGCAAAGGCTGATTTAGCAAAGGAAAGTTCAGCAATATTAATAGGAGAGATCTATGGAGAGAGTAAAGAAGCTGTTGTAAGAGGTATTATTCCTATTAACATGGAGCTGCTAGCAGAAGATAGTGAATGGATAGATGGTAATGTCCTAGAAGATATAGAGCAGAAGAGAAAGTGCTATTTTAAAGATCAAGATATTATTGGCTGGATGCATATGCAACCTGGATATGGAACTATGTTAACGATGAAAGAAGTAAGGGAACATAAAAGTGTATTTGAGGGGAGTGGAAGTATTTGCTTATTAGTGGATGCTATAAATAAGATAGAAACTGCTTTTGTCTATGAAGACGAAGAATTAAAAGAACAGACAGGATACTGTATGTATTACGAACGAAATGAAGCAATGCAACAGTATATGTTGGATCATCCATTTAATAATGGAGCGAAAGAGGAAATGAGAGATGCAGTTGTTAATCAATTTAGAGAAATAGGTAAGATAAGAAAGACTGAATATACTCAACGTAAAAATTTAAATTTTACAGTTATGATAGCAAGCGTCGTTTTGATTGCATTAACAGCTGCTATTGTAAAAATGAATGATAATAAAAGATTAGCAGATACAGTAGTGGCAAATAGTGATGCAACAATGAATCAAATGACTAGTGAAGATATCAATTTAGCAATTACACCGGCAACTATAGGAAACGAGACAAATTTAAAAGTTTCAGATACTGGAATTATGGATGAACAGGTAAAAGAAGAAGCTGAAGAAACACAGCAAAGTACAGGAATAAACGAGAATAAACAAGAAAATCAATCAACTTCTTTGGCGGAAAACCAAGATTACGAAGTATACGTAGTACAAGTAGGTGATACCCTAGCAGACATTAGTTATAAAAAGTATGGGGAAGCTAAAAAATCAATAGATATAGCTAGAATTAATAATATTGAAAATACAGATCAAATATATGTAGGACAAGAATTAAAGTTACCTATTTATAAGCAGAAATAACGCAAAAATAGTAAAAAAACAAATAATTGTGTGCAAATAAACAAAAATAAGTGTATGATAATATATAAGTATATCATTTTTAGAATCGGAGGAATAAAAGTGAAAGACGCTACACTTAAATGTTTATTTGTATCATCCGAAGTTGCTCCTTATGCAAAAACAGGTGGATTAGCAGATGTTATTGGAGCATTACCAAAGAAACTTAGAGAACAAGGTGTGGATGCAAGAGTGGTAATGCCATACTATCAATCTATAAGAAATAAATTTTTTGAACATGATAAACATTTTTTAACAAGCTATGATGTATATCTAGGTTGGCGTATTCAAGGTGTCGGTATTTATTATGATGACCAAATTGTACCGACTTACTTCTTAAAAAGTGATACCTATTTTTCAAGACCAGAACTATATGGATATCAAGATGATTATGAACGTTTTGCGTTCTTTTGCAAAGGTGTATTAGAAATGCTCAGATATATAGACTTTATGCCAGATATTATTCAATGCAACGATTGGCAAACAGGTCCGATTTGTTTATTTTTAAAGGAGATGTACAGTAGAGACACATTTTTTTTAAAAGTTAGAACAGTATATACAATACATAATATAAAATATCAAGGTCTATTTGGCAGAGAAGCCTTGGATGTTTTAGAGTTAACAAATGACTATATGACACCAGAGCGTATCGAATATCATGGTGCTGTGAGTTATATGAAGGCAGGTTTACTTTATTCGGACAAAATTACAACAGTTAGCCCTACTTATGCAGAAGAAATTAAAACTAATGAGTATGGATGTGGATTAGATCGTTTATTAGGGCAGAAGCTTTATTATAAAATTCAAGGCATCTTAAATGGCATAGATTATGATATATATAACCCGGAAACAGATAAGTATATATATGAGAATTATACAGAGAGCACATTGGATAAAAAGAAAAAGAACAAGGTAGCTTTTCAAAAAGAATATGGATTAGAACAAACAGATGCAATGTTGATTGGTGTGGTGTCTAGGATTACGGACCAAAAAGGGTTTGATTTAATGAAAGAACAAATCTATAATATGTGGGTTATGGATAAAATTATGCAACTTAATGTTCAATTTGTTATTCTAGGAACAGGTGAAAAAGAGTATGAGGATATGTTTAAACATTTTGCATATAAGTATCAAGGAAGAGCCAATGTATTTCTAACTTTTAACGAGGCTTTAGCACAAAAGATATATGCTGCTAGCGACGTGTTTTTAATGCCCTCTTTATTTGAACCCTGTGGTTTAGGGCAGCTTATTGCTATGAGATATGGGACGGTACCTATTGTTAGAAAAACAGGTGGATTAAAAGATACAGTTATTCATTATAATATGGAAACTAGAGAGGGAACCGGATTTGAATTTGAGGAATGCTCAGGATATTGGATGTATAAAAAAATAGAAGAGGCTCAATGGTTTTATAGCAATGAAAAAGAACATTTCAGACAAATGCAAATTAATGGAATGAAAAAAGACTTTTCTTGGGATGATGCAGCAAAGAAATATCAAATATTATATAGGACAATGATTTAGAAATAAAGGGCTACAACATAATAGCTTAAAAAGGAGAAATAGAAATATAAAAGTTTCTGCTACACTAAGTAAAATGTTGGGCCTTTTATTATGTTCATTTTTAAATCTTTCTTTGAAAAAAATTCTATGTGTTGTATGATAAAAGAAGGGATTTAATAGAGGAGGAAACAGAATGACAGATGTTATTAAAAAACGTCGGTTTAAAATTACAAATATCATACTACTCATTATTGTTATGGGAATCTTTGTTTACATAGCAGAGCTTCAGGGATGGATTAATATACATAATGAAGGACAAGCAACCTTGATAGAAAGTGACACTATATTAACATTAGATACTAAAGAGAAAACGTATGTTGGAGTAAATAACAAACAAATTTATAAGATAACTACAGATGGAATTACAGCATATGATTTTGATAAGCAAGAAATTTGGTCAGATACATTAAGTTTAAATAGCATTATTGTTAAGCAGAGGACACCGTATATTGCAGTAGGAAGCAAAGATGGAAAAAGTGTTATTTTATTTAATGATAAAGGAAGACAGACTGAAATAACTACAACTAATCCAATCATTTATTTTTCTGTCAATCAAGAAGGAAGTATGGTAACTATAGAAGAAAGTGAAAAATCTCATACTGTAACTGCTTACGATAAGAGCGGTAAATTTATATGCAAAAGGACAAGCTTTATAGAAAATGATGGCTATCCAATAGTAGCCGAAATATCTCCTAATAGCAACTTGCTTCTTGTCAGCTACATAAATATAAATGAGCCACAAGTAGTATCAACACTAATAGGAATTGATGTTACTGATAAACAGACAGAACAACTAGATAATATTAAATATGGAATAAAGCAAAAAGATAATCTTATCTATGCTCTTGAATTTATAAATGAGAATACTTTAGTAAGTGTAGGCGATAAAAAGGTAACATGGTATGATACCGAAGGGAACGAACAAACAACAAAGAGCAATTTATATTCAGTATTTACTCCATATATAATGGAAATGAGTAAATACGGTGATGGGTACCTCCCTCTTATTATAAGTGAAAAACCAGCTCAAAATATTATTCATCGCCAGGATCAATTAATTTATTTGAATTCGAAAGGTCAAGAAATATTTAAATTACAGTTAAAAGAAGGAGCCGAAAGTTTTTATTCAGATTCAAGTGGAGTAGTTTATAAAAGTGAGGGAATCTTTAAGGGATATGACAGATTAGGAAACTTGATTTTTGAATATAGTCCTACTCTAGATGTTAGTAAGGTGATTTATTCTACTACTTTGAAGAGAGGTATTGCCATAAATAAAGAAAAAGTTATTTTACTTACCCCAAAGAAGGAGAGAAAATAGAAATGCTAGATTTGAGTGTTATTATCGTAGTAAGTATTTTTGGCATAATAGGCTATAAAAGAGGCTTTATAAAGTCAATTTTGACATTTGGAACTTCAATTATAGCATTAGTATTATCTTTTATTGTTTATCCTATGATGACGATGTTATTAAGGATAACACCAGTTTATACGTGGATTTATCAGACTATTAGTAAGAAGGTAGAAGATATTTCATTTGGTGGAGGCTTACAATCACAGGGAGATGCTATTACGAAAAATATTACATGGATGCCGGATATACTTGTTGAACAGGTTAAAAATAATAACAATACAGCTATGTATGACTTATTGGGTGCTACTAATATTAAAGAGTATATAAGTCTTTATGTTACTCAAATGCTTATGGGGATGCTAGCACTATTTTTAACATGGGTAGTTCTAAAGATAATATTAACCACAGTTATTAAACTTTTATCAGGAATTATCGAGCATTTACCCATTATTTCAACATTTAATAAACAAGGGGGGCTATGTTTAGGGATTATTAAGGGGATTTTAATGTTATCTATCGTTGGGCTTATTATTCCAATCTTGATTGAGATACCTAGTATACAAAGTATTTATTTAGAAATACAATCAAGTTATTTATCGAAATGGTTGTATGAAAATAACTTAATAATTATGGTATATAATTATTTGTTTCATATATAAATAGAGCCGTGTAGGAATACGGTCTAAAATAATTAATTTTTAAATAAGACTTGCGATAAAATAACTTATTACTTTATCACAAGTCTTATTTAAAAACATAAAAATAAAGGATAAAAAAATGGTAGAAAGTAGTTGACACTAGTAAAATGACATGATAATATAATATACGTCGCTGAGGAAAGTCGGCGTCGACAAATGAACTTTGAAAACAAAATAGTAACTATAAACCAGTCGATTCATTACGTCTCTAATAAGAGATGAGAATCAGTACAACTTGTACTAAGTAAAATAGTCAGTAGTAGAAATACTACACGGACAAACTTTTATATGAGAGTTTGATCCTGGCTCAGGATGAACGCTGGCGGCGTGCTTAACACATGCAAGTCGAACGAAGTGATAGGAGCTTGCTCCTAGAACTTAGTGGCGGACGGGTGAGTAACGCGTGGGTAACCTGCCCTATGCAGGGGGATAACGTTTGGAAACGAACGCTAATACCGCATAAACTATGGACAATCGCATGATTGTTATAGTAAAGATTTTATCGGCATAGGATGGACCCGCGTTGGATTAGCTAGTTGGTGAGATAACAGCCCACCAAGGCGACGATCCATAGCCGGCCTGAGAGGGTGAACGGCCACATTGGGACTGAGACACGGCCCAAACTCCTACGGGAGGCAGCAGTGGGGAATATTGCACAATGGGCGCAAGCCTGATGCAGCGACGCCGCGTGAAGGAAGAAGGTCTTCGGATTGTAAACTTCTATCAGCAGGGAAGAAAAAATGACGGTACCTGACTAAGAAGCTCCGGCTAACTACGTGCCAGCAGCCGCGGTAATACGTAGGGAGCGAGCGTTATCCGGATTTACTGGGTGTAAAGGGTGCGTAGGCGGTTTGTTAAGTCAGAAGTGAAATTTAGGGGCTCAACCTCTAAGCTGCTTCTGAAACTGATGAACTAGAGTGTGGGAGAGGAAAGTGGAATTCCGAGTGTAGCGGTGAAATGCGTAGAGATTCGGAGGAACACCAGTAGCGAAGGCGGCTTTCTGGACCATAACTGACGCTGAGGCACGAAAGCGTGGGGAGCAAACAGGATTAGATACCCTGGTAGTCCACGCTGTAAACGATGAATGCTAGGTGTCGGGGCTTACGGGTCTCGGTGCCGAAGTTAACACATTAAGCATTCCACCTGGGAAGTACGATCGCAAGATTGAAACTCAAAGGAATTGACGGGGACCCGCACAAGCGGTGGAGCATGTGGTTTAATTCGAAGCAACGCGAAGAACCTTACCTAAACTTGACATCCTTTTGACTAGAGGGTAATGCCTCTTTCTCTAGCTTGCTAGAGCAGAAGTGACAGGTGGTGCATGGTTGTCGTCAGCTCGTGTCGTGAGATGTTGGGTTAAGTCCCGCAACGAGCGCAACCCCTATCTTTAGTAGCCAGCATTAAGTTGGGCACTCTAGAGAGACTGCCAGGGATAACTTGGAGGAAGGTGGGGATGACGTCAAATCATCATGCCCCTTATGTTTAGGGCTACACACGTGCTACAATGGCTGCTACAAAGGGAAGCGATCTCGCGAGAGTCAGCAAACCTCAAAAAAGCAGTCCCAGTTCGGATTGTAGTCTGCAACTCGACTACATGAAGTTGGAATCGCTAGTAATCGCGAATCAGAATGTCGCGGTGAATACGTTCCCGGGTCTTGTACACACCGCCCGTCACACCATGGGAGTTGGGGGGGCCCAACGCCGGTGACCCAACCCTTCGGGGAGGGAGCCGTCTAAGGCAAAACCAATAACTGGGGTGAAGTCGTAACAAGGTAGCCGTATCGGAAGGTGCGGCTGGATCACCTCCTTTCTAAGGATAGAAATCGAAGGTTTAATAGTTACTGTTTTGCTTTGAGAGTTCATCGCTAGATGTAACTATCAAAGCACCGAACCGAAGTGAAACGGCGGTGAGGTGTTGCTTAAGATCTAGTGTGAAATTGAATTCTAATAAATTTGTGGTGATGATGCGCTTAGGGGAAACACCCGTTTCCATTCCGAACACGTAGGTTAAGACCTAAGCGGCTGATGGTACTTGTCGGGAGACTGACTGGGAGAGTAAGTGGTTGCCACATTTTATAGGCTCGTAGCTCAGGTGGTTAGAGCGCACGCCTGATAAGCGTGAGGTCGGTGGTTCGAGTCCACTCGGGCCTATTCACTTTTAAGAAGTGATGATAGGATTAACTCAATAATAAAAAACACCATATGGGGGTTTAGCTCAGTTGGGAGAGCACCTGCCTTGCACGCAGGGGGTCAAGGGTTCGAATCCCTTAATCTCCACTGTCCTTACAATAGGACAATTTGTACTTTGAAAACTAAACACAATTTAAAATAGATTTGTAAGTTATAGCAATATAACTTGCGCCTAACGATAAATGTACACGCACATTAGTGCAAAAATGTTTGTCAGGGTGTAAAATCTACAATTTAACCGATAATAAATATTCTTTGTATTCAACGAAAGTTGATTAACAAGGCACAAACGACCGATTAACGAAAGTTAATCATTATAGGTCAAGCTACTAAGAGCGTAGAGTGGATGCCTTGGCACCGAGAGCCGATGAAGGACGTGATAAGCTGCGAAAAGCTACGGGGAGTTGCAAATAAACTTTGATCCGTAGATATCCGAATGGGGAAACCTGGCAGAGCAAACCTCTGTCATCCTATAGCCAATCCATAACTATAGGAAGGGAACGAAGGGAACTGAAACATCTAAGTACCTTCAGGAGGAGAAAGAAACATCGATTTCCTAAGTAGCGGCGAGCGAAAGGGAAACAGGCCAAACCAGATTACTTGTAATCTGGGGTTGAGGACTGCGTCATGGCAAGAATGCGGATAGCTGAAGAGTCTGGAAAGTCTCATCAAAGAGGGTGATAATCCCGTAAGCGAAATCCAAGTGAAGCCTAGCAGTATCCAGAGTACCACGAGACACGAGAAACCTTGTGGGAAGCCGGGGGGACCACCCCCCAAGCCTAAATACTCCTCGGTGACCGATAGCGCATAGTACTGTGAAGGAAAGGTGAAAAGAACCCCGGGAGGGGAGTGAAAGAGAACCTGAAACTCTATGTTTACAAGCAGTGGAAGCGCCATATGATGCGCAACCGCGTACTTTTTGTAGAACGGTCCGGCGAGTTACTAGCTGTGGCAAGGTTAAGTACCAGGAGGTACGAAGCCGAAGGGAAACCAAGTCTGAATAGGGCGCCAAAATAGTCATTGTTAGTAGACCCGAAACCGGGTGACCTACCCATGTGCAGGATGAAGTTACCGTAAAAGGTAATGGAGGTCCGAACTCACATCTGTTGAAAAAGGTGGAGATGACGTGTGGGTAGCGGAGAAATTCCAATCGAACCCGGAGATAGCTGGTTCTCCTCGAAATAGCTTTAGGGCTAGCGTTGATAGGAGTCTAATGGAGGTAAAGCACTGAATTGCCTAGGGGCCCACAAGCTTACCGAAGCATATCAAACTAAGAATGCCATCAAGATACCGTCAGCAGTCAGACTACGAGTGATAAGACACGTGGTCAAAAGGAAAACAGTCCAGACCATCAGCTAAGGTCCCCAAGTGTGTGTTAAGTGGAAAAGGATGTGAGATTTCGAAGACAACTAGGATGTTGGCTTAGAAGCAGCCACTCATTCAAAGAGTGCGTAATAGCTCACTAGTCGAGAGATCTTGCGCCGAAAATGTCCGGGCTAAAACACACCACCGAAGCTATGGAATTCACAATAGTGGATTGGTAGAGGAGCGTTGTAACGACGCAGAAGCAGTACCGTAAGGAGCTGTGGAGTAATTACAAGTGAGAATGCCGGAATGAGTAGCGAGATACAAGTGAGAATCTTGTAGGCCGAATATCCAAGGTTTCCAGAGTAAAGCTGATCTGCTCTGGGTAAGTCGGGACCTAAGGCGAGGACGAAAGTCGTAGTCGATGGACAACTGGTTCATATTCCAGTACTACCTATTATCAGAACTGCAGGGACGCAGGAGGATAAGCAAACCCAGGAATGGTATCCTGGGCCAAGCACAAAGTCGCACCTAACAGGCAAATCCGTTAGGCGAGGATGAAGTGTGATGGGGATCGAAATAAAAGTAGAGAAGTTGCTGAATCCACACTGCCGAGAAAAGCTGCTATTGCGTGATAGGTACCCGTACCGTAAACCGACACAGGTGGATGAGGAGAGAATCCTAAGGCCGACGGGAGAAGCGTTGTTAAGGAACTCGGCAAAATGACCCCGTAACTTAGGGAGAAGGGGTGCCTACTTAGGTAGGCCGCAGAGAATAGGCCCAAGCAACTGTTTAACAAAAACACAGGTCTTTGCTAAACCGAAAGGTGATGTATAAGGGCTGACGCCTGCCCGGTGCTGGAAGGTTAAGGGGAGAGGTTAGTCTAAGGACGAAGCTTTGAACTTAAGCCCCAGTAAACGGCGGCCGTAACTATAACGGTCCTAAGGTAGCGAAATTCCTTGTCAGGTAAGTTCTGACCCGCACGAAAGGCGTAATGATTTGGGCACTGTCTCGACAGCGCACCCGGTGAAATTGTAGTACCAGTGAAGATGCTGGTTACCCGCGACAGGACGGAAAGACCCCGTGGAGCTTTACTGTAGCTTGATACTGAGGTTGGGTATTACATGTACAGGATAGGAGGGAGACTGAGAAATCTGGACGCCAGTCTAGGTGGAGTCGCCGGTGGGATACCTCTCTTGTAATACTTAACTTCTAACCATGGCCCGTTACCCGGGTCTGGGACAATGTCAGGTGGACAGTTTGACTGGGGCGGTCGCCTCCTAAAGAGTAACGGAGGCGCTCAAAGGTAACCTCAGAATGGTCGGAAACCATTCGAAGAGTGCAAAGGCATAAGGTTGCTTGACTGCGACACCGACGGGTGGAGCAGGTACGAAAGTAGGACTTAGTGATCCGGTGGTATGAAAGTGGGATTGCCATCGCTCAACGGATAAAAGCTACCCCGGGGATAACAGGCTTATCTCCCCCAAGAGTTCACATCGACGGGGAGGTTTGGCACCTCGATGTCGGCTCATCGCATCCTGGAGCTGAAGCAGGTTCCAAGGGTTGGGCTGTTCGCCCATTAAAGCGGTACGCGAGCTGGGTTCAGAACGTCGTGAGACAGTTCGGTCCCTATCCGTCGTGGGCGCAGGAAATTTGAGTGGAGCTGTCCTTAGTACGAGAGGACCGGGATGGACGGACCACTGGTGCATCTGTTGTCTTACCAAAGGCATAGCAGAGTAGCCAAGTCTGGATCTGATAAACGCTGAAGGCATCTAAGCGTGAAGCAGACCACAAGATAAGATTTCCCATCCGAAAGGAGTAAGACCCCTTAGAGACTATGAGGTAGATAGGTTGGAGCTGTAAGTGTAGTAATACATTGAGGTGACCAATACTAACGGTTCGAGGGTTTGACCTAGATAATAAAGGTTGAATAAAAAATTGTGTTTAGTTTTGGAAGTATAAAGGTGTTGACATAAGTCAATAGATATGATATACTTCATAAGTGCTCAAGAGAGTAAAAGAAATAATCCTCGATAGCTCAGCGGCAGAGCATCCGGCTGTTAACCGGAGGGTCGTAGGTTCGAACCCTACTCGGGGAGTTTAAATAAGGCCCGTTGGTCAAGCGGTCAAGACACCGCCCTTTCACGGCGGTAACACGAGTTCGATTCTCGTACGGGTCATTTTATGGCGGCATAGCCAAGTGGTAAGGCAGAGGTCTGCAACACCTTCATCACCAGTTCAAATCTGGTTGCCGCCTTAAATAAGTTAAATACTTACTAATCCTCGATAGCTCAGCGGCAGAGCATCCGGCTGTTAACCGGAGGGTCGTAGGTTCGAACCCTACTCGGGGAGTTTTTGTTATTTAAAACATTGTATTATATCACGTTATTAGTGCATATACTAAATATATGGCGGCATAGCCAAGTGGTAAGGCAGAGGTCTGCAACACCTTCATCACCAGTTCAAATCTGGTTGCCGCCTTGAAAAGGCCTAGGATTCTAGAAAAGAAGAATTCTAGGCCTTTTTTTAGTAGTTAGATTACTGTAGGATTTATTTAATAAAAAATGTATAATAATATTAAAATAAGATTATATATTAAGAGGAGGACAAAAAGTGAGTTATCAAACAGGCGACTTAGTTGAAATGAAAAAGCCTCATCCATGTGGCAGTAATAAATGGGAAATCCTTCGTATAGGTGCAGATTTTAAATTAAGGTGCTCTGCATGTAATCATTTAATAATGATTTCAAGGGAAAAATTTGAAAAGAGTGTGAAGAGAAAAATTTAATAGGACCTAGACAGATAAATGTAAGATATTGTATTGTTAAAATTAGAAAAAAGGCTTGTCATATATATAAAAGTATGATAATATATTATACTGTAATGTAATCCTTGCTCTACGCATTATGACGTGGGGCCAAAGTCCAAAAGGAGGTGCTGTAATGAGAAATTATGAATTATCAGTTGTGTTATTCTCAACATTAAGCGAAGAAGAAAAAGTAGCTACACTTGAAAAAGTGAAAGATCTTATCGTACGTTTTGGAGGAGAAATCACAAACGTTGACGATTGGGGCAAAAGAAAACTTGCTTATGAAATCAACAAGCAAAAAGAAGGTTTCTACTACTTTATCCAATTCCAAGCTGAAACTTCAGTTCCAGCTGAAATTGAAAGCAGAGTTCGTATCATGGAAACTGTTCTTCGTTATTTAATCGTATCTCTTGATGAAAAATAGTAATTACCTGAAGAAAGGGGTCGGAGTATGAACAAAGTTATATTAATGGGACGTCTAACGAGAGACCCAGAAGTACGTTATTCACAATCAGCGAATCCGGTTGCAGTAGCAAGATACGGAATTGCTGTAAGAAGACAATTTGCCAAACCTGGTGAACCAGATGTAGACTTTTTTAATATAGTTTCATTTGGTAAAGCAGGTGAATTTGCAGAAAAATACTTTAAAAAAGGTCAAATGGTTGCAATTGTTGGTAGACTACAAGTTAATACTTGGGAGGATGCACAAAAAGTTAAACATACATCAGTAGATGTAGTGGCTGAAGAGCAACATTTTGCAGAAAGTAGATCTTCTGCTGAATCACGTGGTGTAATGATGGATACTCCTACAAGTGTACCTACACCAAATCCTTCTTCAGGAAATATAGCAAGTGGGTTTACACCTACTAATTTTGATGAAGATGACGATTTACCATTTTAATTAATACTAATTAAAGAAGGAGGGAATACACAATGGCAATGCAAAAAAGACACAATCGTAGAAGACGTAAAATAAATCAATTTGCTGGTGATAATATCAAAAAAATTAACTATAAAGATATTAACACTTTAAAGAAATTTATTTCTGAAAGAGGTAAAATTCTTCCTAGAAGAATTACAGGTAACTCTGCGAAAGCGCAACGTAAACTTACAGTTGCTATTAAACGTGCAAGACACATCGCACTTTTACCATATACACAAGACTAAAAGTTAATGAACGTTATAAACTTAGAGAGATAAATAAGCACACACCAATATGCACACACCACTGCTTCGGCAGTGGTTTTTTGTTGTAAACAAATGTAATATGAATAATAGGAGTTTAGCATAGAATTATACAGACACTAGAATTCAGGACCTTTTATGTGGTATAATAAAAAAACATTAATTCATGGTATTTGAGCAGAATAAAGGAGGCACAATTTTATGGATTCAAATGCAAAGAGCATAATAAGTAGAATATGCTTAATCGCAATATATATATTATTAGGTATAGTAGGAGTATATTATGCGGTAGGATTGGCACTGTTTCCTATTATTGCGGTGCCATTAATTGTTTATTTTATAAAAAATAAATTGAGTAAAGAGCAGCATATAGTCTTTCAATTTGTAATTGTTTTAGGAATATATCTAACTACGAGTAACTTAATTTGTATATTAGTCTACTTAATAAGTGCATGTATTCCAACATATGTAGTGTTATATTTTTACAAAGAAGAATTTCCATTGCCCAATATTATTATGTATGCTACTTTAAGCCTATCGGTAGTAGTTTTAGGCTTCTTCGTATTAATGAAGTATCTAGGGATAGATTTTCAAGCTCAATATGCAAGTATTTTAGATAGTATAAATGGTGTTTCATTAGATACTATTCAGGAATGGTTAATTATGCAAAATCCAAGTCTTACTACTAGTAATATAGCGGAGTTAGGTTTAGAGATGAAACAGCTGATAAACTCTATAGTAGATGCTATGCAGTCAGTATATAGTGCTTTAATTATATTACAGTTACTTATATCTACAGGGTTTTTAGTTATTATAGTTAATACAATTCTTAGACGTAAAAATAAAAGCTTTCCATCATTGAAAGAACTTCTTAGTTTTAGACTATCTAAGATGGCAGTACTAATTTTATTTATTTCAATGATTGCTATTGCTTCAAATGGAAATGAAGGTGCTAGATGGAGTATATTAGGACTAAATGTGGCATTTTTCTTAATGACGTTGTTTCAGATTACAGGAGCGCTTGCATTAGTGGGAATATTAAGTAGGGCTAAAATTAATAAAGGAATAAAGATCATAGGCTGTGTTGCTATATTTTTACTACTTTCAATATCACCATATTTAGTTATGTTTTTTGGATGTTTAGATACCATATTTAACTATAGAAAGGTTAAAATTGTAGTTTAAATGAGGAAAGGAAAATAAAATGAAAAGCAAGAGAAAAAAGAATTTTTCGTATGCCATGGTCATTTTTAGATTTACGCAAGCTTTAGTGACTATAGGACTGATTACTCAACTATCACGAGTATTTAGTACACCACAAGCTATATTAAGCTTACTTATTTATGCTATTCTTTTAATCGTTAGTATATTCAGTGAACGAGAAGTTTGTCGTTATGTTAAGCTACAAGTTGAAAAAGAAGTAGATGAAATAACTGTTATTAAAGATAGTATGTTTTCAAATGTAGAAATACCAGTAGTTATAATTGAAGAAATCGGGACAATTAAATGGGTTAATATAGCTTTTAAAAAGATTTGTAAGGATAAAGAACTTTTAGGAAAGAATATCAAAACAATATTACCAGACTTAAAATTAGGAGAATGGGTTACCAATAAGCAAATTAGTGATAAGCATTTTCATTTGGAGGGGAATACTTACAGAATTTTAGTGGAGAATTTTCATCGTGGAGAAAATGATCAAATAAATAAGCAAATTGTTTATTTTTTAGATTACACAGAGAATGAAAAGCTTAAGAATCAAATTCAAGAAGAACGCTGTATGATGGGGTATTTATGCATTGATAATATTGATGAGATTTCACATAGCATAGAAGAAGTAAGACGTCCTATGCTATTAGCTATTATTGATAGAAAGATTAATTTGTGGTTTAAAGAAAGGGAAGTTGTTATTGCTAGAATAGAACGTGACAAGTATATTATGGTTTTTAATAAAAGAGAATTAGAACGTATGAAAGAAACTAAGTTTGATATTCTAGATGAAATGCGTAATATTCAAGTTGGAAATGAACTCCCTGTCACTGTAAGTTTAGGAATAGGATTTAACTTAAAATCATTATTGAGTTCTAAAGAAGATGCTAGGATAGCCTTTGATTTAGCACAAGGTAGAGGTGGAGATCAAGCAATTATTAAAAATAATGACAAGTATACATTTTATGGTGGAAAAACTAAGGAAGTAGAAAAGAGTGCACGAGTAAAGGTTAGATTGAAAGCATATGCCTTTAAGGAACTACTTCATGAAGCGGATAAGATTTATATCATGGGGCATAAAGGAATTGATATGGATTGCCTAGGTGCTGCTATAGGTGTATATCGAGCAGCTTCTATTATGGGTAAGAAAGCACATATTATTTTGGATGGTCCAACCTTTGCAGTTAAAGGATTATATGATAGAATAGTACAATCCAAAGAATACGAAGACTTATTTATTAGCCATGAAGAAGCGGAAAAAGAGATAAAGAGAGATACTTTATTAGTCATTGTAGATACTCACCGCCGTAGTTATTTAGAATATCCTGAACTTCTAGATAAAGCAGAGAAGGTCGTGGTATTTGATCACCATAGAAAAAGTACAGATTATATTGAAGATGCAGTTTTAACTTATTTAGAACCTTTTATTTCATCTACCTGTGAAATGATAGCAGAAATCCTTAATTATCTAACAGATAAAGTCAAATTAACACCTATTGAAGCTGATGCACTTTTGGCAGGTATAACAATTGATACTAAGAATTTTGTATTTAAAGCAGGTGTAAGAACTTTTGAGGCAGCTGCATTTTTAAGAAGAAATGGTGCTGACAGTAGCAGGGTAAGGCTTCTTTTCCAAAATGATATGCAAACATATAAGATACGTGCTATGGCTATACAAAATGCTGAAATTTGGAATGATAATATGGCTATATCAGAAGTAAATGGACAAGTTGCAAATGCAAGTATTATTGCAGCACAAGTAGCAGATGAACTTTTAAACATAAAAGGGATAGTGGCATCTTTTGTATTAACAATGGTGGATAATTGTGTACTTATTAGTGCTAGGGCACTAGCAGATACTAATGTACAACGCATTATGGAGCTTCTAGGTGGAGGTGGACATCTGGGTATTGCTGGAGCTCAGCTTAAAGATACTACAATCCACGAAGCAAAAATTTATTTAAAGGATGCAATCAATAAGTACTTTGAGGAAGGAGAAACAAAATGAAAGTAATATTAACACAGGATGTAAAAAAAGTTGGTAAAAAAGGCGAAGTATTAGAGGTTAAAGATGGATATGCACGTAATGCATTATTTCCAAAAGGATTGGCAGTAGAGGCGAATGCAGTAAATCTAAATCAGAGAATGTTAGAGCAAAAATCCGAAGATAAACGTAAGCAACAAGAATTAGATGAAGCACAAGCTATTGCAGATAAAATAAATGATAAAGAAGTAAAATTGTTAGTAAAAACAGGCGAGGGTGGCAAAGTATTTGGTTCTGTAACATCCAAGGAGATTGCAGAAACAATTGAAAAAGAGTTTGGCGTTAAGATAGATAAGAAGAAAATTCAACTTAAAGAAGCTATTAAAGGTTTAGGTGGACAAAAAGTAGTTATTAAATTGCATGCCAAAGTTGTCGCTACAGTTCAAGTAATGGTTGTTGGGGCGTAGAACATATAGATACAAACTAGCATAAAAGGAATAGGAGAACGGTGGCTATGGAGCAAATACAAAACATGAGGATTCCTCCACATAGCATTGAAGCTGAACAATCTGTTATAGGGTCAATGATTATGGATCATGATGCGGTTATTGTTGCAAGTGAAATATTGAGGCCCGATGATTTTTATAGACCAGATCATGCACAAATTTATGCAGCAATTATGGAGTTATATACCACAGGTAATCCAATAGACCTTATTACCATTCAAGATAAACTAGTTCAGAAAGGTGTATTAGAGCAAATTGGAGGCTTAAGTTATATTGCTGAGCTGGCAAGCTCTGTACCTACTTCAGCACATATTAAACAATATGCAAAAATTGTGGAGGAAAAAGCAACACTTAGAAGACTTATTAAAGCGAGTAATGAGATATCAGCTAAAAGTTTTGAAGGTGAAGAGCCGTTAGATAATATTATGGGATTTGCAGAAAAGCAAATTTTTGAAATTCTTCAAAATAAGAAAACAGAGGATTTTACAGGAATTGATGAGATTGTATTAACTTCTATCGAAAAAATTGAAGAGGCCCATAAAAGTCAAGGAGGAATCACTGGAATTGAAACGGGATTTATTGATTTAGACCATCGTACAGCTGGACTTCAACCATCAGATTTAGTATTAGTGGCAGCAAGGCCTTCAATGGGGAAAACAGCATTTGCTCTTAATATTATTCAGACGGCAGGGATTAAGAATAAGAAAAGTGTAGCAGTTTTTAGCCTGGAAATGTCAAAGGATCAGCTAGTAAGCCGTATGCTGTGTGCAGAAGCCATGGTTGATTCACAAAAAGCAAGAACAGGAGCACTTGAAAAGGATGACTGGGATAAACTCGCTCAAAGCATCCCAAACATAGCTAATTCTAGAATCTTCATTGATGATACAGCAGGAATTAATGTCATGGAGATGAGAGCGAAATGCCGTAGGTTAAAGATGGAAAAAGGATTAGACCTTATTATGATTGACTACTTACAATTAATGAGTGGAACAGGTGATGGATCATCAAGGCAACAAGAAATATCGGATATCTCTCGTTCTTTAAAGGCATTAGCAAGAGAAATGAATGCACCTGTTATTGCCCTATCGCAGCTATCACGTGCTTGTGAAACTAGAACTGATCACAGACCTATGTTATCAGATTTACGTGAATCTGGAGCAATCGAGCAGGATGCAGACGTTGTAATGTTCTTATATAGGGATGAGTACTATCATCCAGATACAGAAAAGAAAAATGTGGGAGAAGTTATTATTGCTAAGCAAAGAAATGGTCCAACTGGGACAGTGGAATTAGTTTGGTTAGGACAATATACGAAATTTGCTAACATGCAACACTAATGTTAAATAGGATATATAAGCACTTTATAAAGTAAGCATTGTTAATGTTATTTTATAAAGTGTTTTTTATTAGAGTATTGGTAGTGAAGAATGAGTGTGAAATTTAAATAAAAAATCTAATCGCCAGCTATGCAGGCGTTTAGGATATAAAAAGACATCCTCGGGTGTTAAAGTGAGAATAGTGTCACAAGCGCTAACCTCAAACATAGGAAGTGAGTCCTAATGGAGAACAGAAGTTAATTATAGAGTAGTAGAGAGAGGAATGCAAATGAGTAATTATAAATTTGAAAAAATCACAGAAGAACATGTAGAGGCTGTAAGAGAAATATATTTATATTATATAAACAACTCAACAGCTACCTTTCATAAGAAAGAAATAACAACTCAAGAGATGTCAGAGTTAGTGTTGTTTAAAAATCCAAAGTATGAGAGTTATATTATTAAAGCAGAAGAAGATATATGTGGTTATGTTATTTTAACTCAATATAAGACGAGAGAGGCGTTTAATCAAACTGCAGAGATAACAATTTATCTTAAAAATGGTTATGAAGGAAGAGGAATTGGAAAAAGAGCTATTACATTTATTGAAGAGCGTGCAAAAGAAAAAGAATTACATACATTAGTTGCGTTAATTTGTGGTGAAAATGCAGGGAGTATAGCTTTATTTGAAAAATGTGGATATATTAAGTGTGCACATTATAAAGAGGTAGGAAATAAGTTTAATAGATGGTTAGATCTATTATCATATCAGAAGATAATTGGGTAAATAATATGAATTTTAATAATTTTACTATTAAACAATTGAAATACTGTAAAAATATGGTATAATATCTTCAAAAGGCTACAAATGATGGGGTGAGGATATGTTACAGGAAAAAGATTTTTTGACGGTTAAGGATGTGGCAGAGATGCTAGCAACAGAACCTTACGTTTTAAGATTTTATGAGAAAGAACTTAATTTGACAATTAAAAGAAATAGCAAAGGCCATAGAGTTTATAGTATGGAAAATGTAGAAATGTTTAAAAAGATCCAGGATATGAGGGAGCAAGGGCTGCAATTAAAGGCTATAGAAGGAATTGTACATGACTCTAATGCTGAGACAAGAGAAACCTATGAGCAGCTAAGTAGTATTCAAATAGCACCTGTAACAGCTCTAAAACGGCAAGAGACACTAGAAGTAGATATCACAGATATGGAAGATGGTAAGGTAAAGCAATTCTCATTAATGATGAAAGAGATGTTTATGCAAGCTTT
Organism: Cellulosilyticum sp. WCF-2; assembly: GCF_003990395.1. Taxonomy (NCBI): domain Bacteria; kingdom Bacillati; phylum Bacillota; class Clostridia; order Lachnospirales; family Cellulosilyticaceae; genus Cellulosilyticum; species Cellulosilyticum sp. WCF-2. The sequence continues at coordinate 1,852,405 of NZ_CP034675.1, forward strand.
AGTAGAATATAGTGATCAATCAAAATGGGAAATGAAAGAAACAATAAAAAAAGAAGTAGATGTAGCGGTTGAGGAAAAAATAGCAGAACTTAAGGTACTACAAACTAATAAAAATGAGGAGTATTATAAAAAGCTAGATGAGGCCATGAGGGAAGTACAGAAAATGAGAAGAGAAATGAGTGAGGATAAAGAAGATCCCAAAAAAACAAAGGCTTCGTTCTGGAATAGATTTTTTAAAGAGAAAAACCAAACAGCAGAATTATAATAATTAAGATAGATTTGGTATTTTATATAAGTAATGAGCCATATTAATAAGCATAAAATAAAAATAGACACGTCATTTAACGTGTCTATTTTTACGAGAATTTACAGAATTAAATAATAGGTAAATGATGTTTTCTAAAGATATCAGCGGCTTTATTAGTAGCATCAATGTTTGGTTCTATTGTGTCGGTTAATTCATATTCATAGCCAAGTTGTTCCCACTTGTATTCACCCATTTTATGGAAAGGAAGAATATCAATACGTTCTACATTAGTCAATGTTTCTAAGAAAGTAGCCAGTGCCTCGATATCCTCTTCATTATCTGTAAGATTAGGAACAAGTACATAACGAATCCAAATAGGAATACCACGTTTCTCTAAATGTTTGGCTAAAGCCAAGGTACGATCTAAAGGGACACCTGTTAAATTTTTATAAATATTTTGGTTATAGCTCTTAATATCTAAAAGAACTAAATCTGTATAATCTAAAACAGGATCGGCTTTTTCAATATCTACATAACCAGAAGTGTCGATAGTAGTATGCAAGCCATTTTCTTTACATTTTATGAAAAGATCTCTTACGAAGTCGGCTTGTAAGAAAGGTTCTCCACCACTAACAGTAACCCCACCATTAGATGCTTTCATAAAACTTTTGTATTTTAATATATCTGTAATAAGTTCCTCAGTGTCGGCTTCGTTGCCATCTTGTAGCTTCCAAGTATCTGGATTATGACAATATTTGCATCTAAGAGGACATCCTTGTGTAAAGACGATATAACGAAGACCTGGTCCATCTACGGCTCCACAAGTTTCTATTGAGTGAATTCTACCTTTCATGACTGATTCCTCCTGATCATTTTTATATTATAAAATAAATTAGACTGCTTTTTTATTATAAGGTATACATAAAGAGGATGTAAATACCCTCTTTATGTATAAATAATAAAATGAAAATCTAGAAACGTTCATGGAATGTTCTATTAATAATGTCTAATTGTTGTTCTCTTGTTAAACGAACGAAACGAACAGCGTATCCAGAAACACGAACTGTAAGTTGAGGATAGTTTTCTGGATGATCCATAGCATCTAATAATGTTTCACGTTGGAGCACGTTAACATTTACATGGTGTGGATTTTGAGTGAAGTATCCATCAAGAAGACCAGTAAGGTTTGTAATTTGTTCTTCAGATGTTTTACCAAGAGCACTTGGTACGATAGAAAATGTATTAGAAATACCATCTAAAGAATCTCTATATGGAAGTTTAGCAACTGAAGCAAGAGAAGCTAAAGCACCTTTAACATCTCTTCCGTGCATTGGGTTAGCACCAGGAGCAAGTGGTTGACCTTTTTTACGTCCGTCTGGTGTGTTACCTGTTTTCTTACCATATACAACGTTTGATGTAATAGTAAGAACAGATGTTGTTGGCATTGAATTTCTATATGTGTAAAGTTTTCTAATCTTATTCATGAATTTAGAAACAACCATTACAGCTAAATCATCAGCGCGATCATCATTGTTACCATATGCTGGATATTCACCCTCGATTTCATAATCTGTAGCAAGACCAGTTTCATCTCTGATTACTTTAACTTTAGCATATTTAATAGCTGATAAAGAGTCAGCAACTACTGAGAGACCAGCGATACCTGTAGCAAATGTACGAACGATATCTTTATCATGAAGTGCCATCTCTAATGATTCATAGCAATATTTGTCATGCATATAATGAATAACATTTAATGTATCTACATAAACTCTAGCAATCCAGTCCATCATAACATCGAATTTTTCCATTACTTCATCGAAGTCAAGGTATTCAGATGTGATTGGTTGATATTTAGGAGCAATTTGTTCGCCAGTCATTTCATCACGGCCACCATTGATAGCGTAAAGTAATGTTTTAGCAAGGTTAGCACGAGCACCAAAGAATTGCATTTGTTTACCAATTCTCATAGCAGATACACAGCATGCAATACCGTAGTCATCGCCCCAGAATGCTCTCATCATATCATCATTTTCATATTGAATAGAACTTGTTTTGATAGAAACATCTGAACAGAATTTTTTGAAAGCTTCTGGTAAGTGTGTTGACCAAAGTACTGTTAAGTTTGGTTCTGGTGATGGACCAAGGTTAACTAATGTATGAAGTACGCGGAAAGTATTTTTAGTTACAAGTGTACGTCCATCTATACCCATACCACCAAGAGATTCTGTTACCCAAGCTGGGTCTCCAGAGAATAATTCATTATATTCAGGAATACGAAGGAAACGAACCATACGAAGTTTCATTACGAAATGATCAATGAATTCTTGGATTTCTGATTCTGTATATGTACCATTTTTAAGGTCTCTTTCAGCATAGATATCAAGGAATGTAGATGTACGGCCGATTGACATAGCAGCACCATCTTGTTGTTTGATAGCACCAAGGTAGCCAAAGTATAACCATTGGATAGCTTCTTGTGTATCTTTTGCTGGTTTTGTAATATCAAAGCCATAATTTGCAGCCATTTTTGCAAGATCTTTAAGTGCGATAATTTGTTCTGCTGTTTCTTCACGGTCACGTACAACAGTTTCTGTCATAGGTGTTACATTTAATTGATTCATTTGTTCTTGTTTTTCTTTTACTAAGAAATCAATACCGTATAAAGCAACACGACGATAATCACCAATAATACGTCCACGACCATAAGCATCTGGAAGACCGGTGATAATATGACTGTGACGAGCAGCTCTCATATCAGGAGTATAAGCTGAGAATACAGCTTCATTATGAGTTTTACGATATTTAGAGAAAATTTCTTCTGTTTGAGGATCTAATTCATAACCATAGGATTTAAGTGCATTTTTAACTGTACGTACACCACCATTTGGCATAATATTTCTTTTAAGTGGTTTATCAGATTGAAGACCTACAATTTTTTCAAGATCTTTATTTAAATAACCAGCACCATGAGAAGTAAGTGTAGAAGGTACTTTTGTTTCAACATCTAATATACCTTTTCTTCTTTCTTCTTCCATAAGCTCAAGTACTTGTTTCCAAAGAGCTGTTGTAGCTTCTGTTGGACCTTGTAAGAAAGAGCTATCACCTTCATATGGTGTGTAGTTTTTTTGAATGAAATCTCTTACATCAACTTCTTTAGACCAAATACCTGCTTCGAAACCATTCCATTGTTCAAACATTAATAATCATCTCCTTAAGGTTAATTTGAGAAAGTTACAATTACACAATGTAGTCGAAAAAATAAATAATAAACATTAATCATTTGATTAATACGAATGTATTATACAATGTATACTGTATACACGTCAAGAATTTTATTGTTAAAAAAATTACAAAGAATAGAGAATTATAGCAGAAATATTTGGTCATAAAATATTATTGAGAATAATCAATAATAATTAAGATGATAGAAGTATAGTTTTTTTATGTTTTTTATACTATAATTAAGATAGGAATGGTGAATAGTAAGAATAAGTAAAGGCTTAATTTATTTTAAGTTATTAAACTCTTTACACTTATAATCATCTCCATTATACTTAGTGAATAAGATATTATATATGTTAACAAAGCAATTCATCTAGAAAGGATGTGATTTGAATGAAAATAGAAAAGATAAGCGATACTCAAATTCAGGTCACTTTAAATCACTCAGATCTTATAGATAGGAATCTGAAGCTTAGTGAATTAGCCTATGGTTCTAAAAAAGCCCAAGCCTTATTTAAAGATATGATGGCAAGAGCTTATGAAGATTTTGGTTTTGAAACAGACAATGTGCCATTAATGATAGAAGCAGTGCCTCTATCTACGGATAGCATTATGATTGTTGTTACTAAAGTTGAGGATCCATCGCAAATAGAGCAAAAATTAGAAGCTATTGGCGAAAGGCCTACCCATAGAACTTTTAAAGAACCAGAGGAAGATAGATTAACGGATTTAGCATTAATGGGAAGAGACACTGAGCAACCTGAGACCCAGGGACCTGTAAGTAGTAGTAAGCAGTTAACGTTTTTATTTAATGAATTTGATAGTGCATGTATGGCTGCACATCGCGTACAACCAATGTTTGTTGGAGATAACTCTTTATATAAATATAATGATAAATACTTTTTAGTATTTGGCAAGAATAAAAAAGCCAATGTAAAGGGTGAAGCATTATCAAGTTTACTGGAAGAATTTGGTAGTAAATGTCCATCTACAGATCTTAACGAAAGTTTTCTTAAAGAACATGGTAAAGTAATGATTTATCTCCATGCTATAGATGTACTTACTAAATATCTTTAAAAATCAAAAGGTACTTTTTAAAGTATTAATACTTTAAAAAGTACCTTTTGATTTGCGTAGAATGATTAGAAGTTAAGCCTTAGGTTCAAAGGATTCACAGTCAGTACATTCAACTTGAGTAGGATGTGCTTCATGAGTTCCAACCATAATTTGCTGTAGCGTACAATAGTTTTCTGACTCAGCATGATATTGACAAGAGCTTACTGTACAACCGATACTTGGATTTTTTTTCATAGATAAGCCTCCTAATAATATAGTAAAATATTAACTACATGATTAGGATGCCATGTTTTAAAGAAAATATTTATAGAAATAAATGAGAAAGCCATCCTTAATTAGGATGGCTTTCTCATTTATTTGTTTATTTATTCTACAGTTGCAAGAAACGCATTAAGTTCAGCTACTAATTCATCAGAATCAATGCCATGAACCATACATGCATCAGCAAGAGATTCCATTTGAGATGATGGACAGCCAAGGCAGTGCATACCTGCATTCATTAAAATAGGAATAACACCTTGGTTTACTTGTAGGATTTCTCCAATAACCATATCTTTTGTAATTTGTTTTGCCATGTCAAAACTCCTTTCTTTTATAAGCATTTCATATTTATTTTAAACCTGATAGTAATACAAATCTTGTATCCTTCTTATATTATAAGTAGAATGTGATTTGTTTTCAACTTTTATTCTTAAAATTAAGAGAGTCCCATGAGTTTAGGCACAATTTGTTTTTTACGAGAGAAGACGTCTTTAAGGAAGATGCTATCATCTGTAGGGTCTAAACCAAATAGGGCTTCTGCTAAACGCTTTTCACGACCTGTTACCATAAGCTCAGTTCCGCCTACTACAATATCGGTTACCATTAATAAGCAGAGGTCAAGATTTTCTTTTTCTTCTAAATGGTGCATTTCTTCTAGAATTTGATCTTTAATTTTGAATAAGCTTTTGAAATCACCAGTATTAACTTGTGCTACACTAATGTTATATTTACCAACAGTGAAAGCTTTTCTATCAATATTAAGCAGTTCCGCTGGAGAAGTACCTTCTAAAGAAGTACCTGCTGCAAGTAACTCCGCACCATAAGCATATAGATCCACTTCAGCAATCTCTGCTAGTCTTTTAGCTATACGAACATCATCCGGTGTACAAGTTGGAGATTTAAAGATAAGTGTATCAGATAGAATAGCACTAAGCATAATACCTGCAATCTCTTTAGGAGGCATAATATTTTTCTCTTCAAACATTTTACCAATAATGGTATTAGTACATCCTACAGGCTCTGCACGAAGGAAAAGAGGATTACCAGTATCAATATTAGCAATACGATGATGGTCAATAATTTCTAGAATTTCTGCTTGCTCAATCCCATCAGCACTTTGGCTTCGTTCATTATGATCAACTAAGATAACCTTTTTCTTTTGGATATCTAAGAGATGACGTTTAGAAATAAGGCCTTTAACTAATCCTTCTTGATCTAAGATAGGGAAGTGACGATAAGAAGTATTAAGCATCACTTGCTTAACCTCATCTAAGTAATCGTCGGTTTCAAAGTAAGTGATATCATCTTTCTTTAAAATATTTTTTACAGAGATGCTTTGTGAAACCATCTTAATAGTTTTAAAGAAAGAATAAGGAGTACAGATAACAGCGCAACTTAAATTTGGAGGAAGCTCTAATTTAAGGTTGTCCATGTTTTGATCTGTAATAATAACTGCGCCAGCTCCAGAATTTAAAGCCTTTTGAATACGATCGCTACTTGGACCAGTAATAATGATATCTGTATCCGCAAGTACTGTATGATCATCAATAGAAGCAGTTGTATAAACATCTCCTAAAACATAAGCATGAGGATAAGAACCAGTTATAACTTTTCCATCTAAAACAGAAGCAACATTAATAAATGGTGTTTTATGATTTTTAAGAACGCATCCATCTGTTAAACCGATATAAGTTTTAGCAATATCAGATACAGAAATAACACCAGCTAGCTTATGGTCGTGATATAAAACAGGAATCATTTGACGTCCATTTTCAGTCATGACATCCCAAGCCTTTTTTACTGAATCGACAACATAAACAGAAGGTACATTATAAAAATTCATATCACTTACTTGAGGTTTAATATTTTCAAGTAAACGAGGTGCTTTAACACCAAAATAATCTAAAGCAAACTGTGTTTCTTTACTAATTTTACCGAGACGAACTGCCTCAACGTTTTGGTTACCAAGTGCACGTTTTAGATGTGCGTATGAGATACAGGCGCATATAGAATCTGTATCAGGATTTTTATGTCCGAAAATATATATTTTTTTATCCATAGATTCTCCTTTATTCATAGTGAGTATTAGCTTGATGTACTAAAAATGTATAATTATAGTGTGAATAACTAAAAATAAATTTATTACAAATTCCTGTGGAAAATTCAGTAATATCATACCTTATTAGGGACAGGATAAAATAAAGATAGCAATATACTTAGGGAATGTCAATAATGAAATAGAACCCAGCCTATAATAAGGAAATAAAAATAAGTATATCGAACATTTTCTTAAATGGGACAAGAAATATTCGAGTTCATATTGATTTTCTAAGTAATATTTGTTATGATAGTCATGTTTCAATTGTAAAATGTAAAAAAATGTTTAGAATATGGAAAGGGTGTGTAAGCAATGCCAACTAAAGTCATTATCGGCGCACAATGGGGCGATGAAGGAAAAGCAAAAATTATAGATATTTTATCTGAAAAGGCAGATGTGGTTGTACGTTGCCAAGGAGGTAATAATGCAGGACATACAGTAGCAGTAGATGGAGAGGTCTATAAATTCCAACTAATTCCTTCAGGAATATTATATACAGGAAAAAAATGTATTGTAGCCAATGGTGTTGTTATTGATCCAGAAGGTATTTTAGGAGAAGTAGATGGTTTATTAGCTAAAGGGATTGATGTAAGCACTTTAAGAATAAGCTCTAGAGCACACCTTGTTATGCCATACCATAAAGCATTAGATCGTGCAAAAGAATCTATCCAGGCAAAGGATGGTAAAGATATAGGAACAACGATGAAGGGAATTGGTCCATGTTATATGGATAAAGCAGAGCGTTCAGGAGTACGTGTATGTGACCTTTATCATGAAGAAGTGTTTGCAGAAAAGGTAAGAGCTAATGTTGCTGTTAAAAATGATATGCTTAAATATGTATATCATCAAGAAGAGCAATTTGATGCAGAAGAAATTATTTCAACTTATAAAAAATACGCAGAAAGATTAAAACCATTTGTAGAAGATACAACTGTAAGCGTTTATGAAGCGATTAAAGCAGGTAAAGAGGTTTTATTTGAAGGGGCTCAAGGAACACTTCTTGACCTTGATTTAGGAACTTATCCATATGTTACATCATCTCATCCTGTAACTGGTGGTGCTTGTATTGGTGCTGGAATTGGACCAACTATGATTGATAGCTGTATTGGGGTTATGAAAGGCTATATTACTCGTGTAGGTAAGGGACCTTTCCCTACAGAACTACATGATGAAATAGGTGACCGTATTAGAGAAGAAGGTCATGAATTTGGAACAGTAACAGGTCGCCCAAGACGTTGTGGTTGGTTTGATGCTGTTATTGGAGAATTTGCAGTAAGGACAAGTGGATTAACAGAAATTGCACTTAATAAAATAGATGTTCTAAAAGATTTAGATATAGTTAAAATTTGTGTTGGATATGAATTTAATGGTGAGATTATTAAATACTTCCCAGCAAGTCTTGAAGACTTAGAACTTTGTAAACCAGTATATGAAGAAATGGAAGGATGGGGAGATATTTCTCATATTCGTTCATATGAAGCGTTACCTGAGAGTGTAAAAAAATATCTTACTCGTATAGAAGAACTTATTGGTTGTAAAATTACAATGGTTGGTGTAGGTCCTAATAGAGATCAAAACATTGTTATTAATAAATAAGGATGAAAAGGAGAGGATAAGGCCTATGCAGTAGGCCTTATCCTTTTTGATACTTATGTCATAAATTGAAAAATATTGGATATAATTATCTTCATGATATAATCACATATATTAGATAAACTAATAAGAAAGATTTATAATGAAATGAGTAAATTTTCAAAATAGGCGATAATGTTATTTGAAATAGTAAAAAAATGGTTTATAATAAAAAGAAATAAGTTATTTAAGGAGGAGAACATATGAATTCAGATGGAATGAATAGAGATTTTACAACCTATTATGATCAAAGCAATAGAGAAGCTGCCGTGAAGAAAACCATGTTAGGGGTATATAGCTGGATGACAGTTGCATTACTTATAACTGCTGCTACAGGACTATACGTTGCAAGTAATGTAAATATGCTATATTCAGTTATTAGAAGCTATTGGTTATTTGCAATTGCAGAAGTTGTGGTAGTTATTGCCCTAAGTGCAAGAGCACATAAAATGAGTAGTTTAGCGGCAAAAGGTTGGTTTGTTGTTTATTCAGTACTTAATGGTATTACCTTATCATCTATATTTGTTTTATATGAGATAGGAACCATAGGTTATGCGTTTTTAGTAACTGCAGGTGTATTTGCCGTTATGACTATTTATGGTTACGTTACTAAGACTGATCTTTCTAAGATTGGTAGTTTATTTGTAATGGCACTGTTTGGTCTTGTTATTGCGACGTTTGTAGGCTTCTTCATTAATACACCAGGTTATACAATGGCATTAATGTATGTAACTGTATTTATCTTTATTGGGTTAATTGGTTGGGATACTCAGAAAATTAAACAATATGCTTATGCACAAGCAGATTCAAATGGTGCATTAGCTAATGCAAGTATTTTAGGTGCTTTAACCTTATATCTAGACTTTATTAATATCTTTATTAGTTTAGTAAGAATATTTGGAAGTAGAGATTAATCATTAAGTATAAAGATGACAGATAATGTAAGAAAGAGCTATATCCTAGAGATTAATAAAACTAATCTCTAGGATATAGCTCTTTTTATTGTTATTTGCTTTAAAATATCTTAAATAGAATCATCAGAGGTAATCATCGTGCAAATAGAAGAAAGAAAATGGGCATAATCTACAGGTATCCATATTTTATTTTCTAGTTTAAATTCAAAGCTTTGTGTATGAACATCCGTAGATGGGCTAGATGATTTATAGCCTTTTATCAATTCATCTATGTAAGTATTGGTTAAATCTTGTAAATAAAGGTTTTCATCTTTGTAGGTACTAATATCAATAGTTTTTAAGGCAGTCTTTACAGCAACATCGTCAATGGCTTTGTGGTCAAGATAGGAGGTTGATAGTTTTACAGTACACTTTTTAGAGTTCTCAGATGAAGTAACGATAGCGGTAGCATTAAGCTGATGTAAAGCTGATAAGTAAGCTTCTGTTAGATCTTTTAATTGTGTTTCATCGATCATAACGCCATCTTCTGTAGTAAGGGCTGATTGAATATTTTGTTTTAATGTAGTTGTTATATGAGTAGTAGTTGTTTTGGCCACTTCCTCAGAAAGACCTACTTCTATAATAGGCTTATCATTTTGTTTAACAATAAGCTCATAAAAATCAAGGGCGATGAAGTTGGCAGCTATAGGGGAACTACAACCTACGAGTAAAACAGTAGCTAATAACAAAATAAGAGGTGTTAATAAAAGACGCTTATTATATTTCAATCATTTCAGCTCCTTTATATTAAATGAATTGTTAGTTTAAGCATAATAGATTAATAAAGAATAGTCAAATAATTAAATAAACATAAGCTGATTAGAGAATCAATAAAATAATATTTATTACAATTTGGTCAGAAATACGTAGAAAAATGAAATATATGTTATACTATAGAAGTTAGAGGAGGATAGATTGATGCTAAAAAAAATCATATTAGGATTAATAGCAGTAGCGTTAGTCGTAACTGCTTATTTTACTGTAAATAGAGTGCAAACAGTAGGGGAATTAGTAGACCCATTGACATATTTTGATGAATTTAAGAATAATACTAATAACTTGGTATATAAAGATGAACGAATCAATTTAAAAGAACCAGTTATAACTATAAATGATCAAATATATGTTTCATATACCTTTGCTAATACTTATGTAAGTGATATTATTTTTTATGATGAAGCGGAAAAAGTAATGACTTTAACAAACGTGAGAGAAGTAGTTAAGCTTTATCCAGAGCAAGAGAATAAAATTAGTTTTGCAGGTATACAAGGGACTTATCCATTGACAGAAAAGGATGGTGAGCTTTATGTATCGGCTAATTTATTAGAAGACTTTTTTAAAGTAAGGATAGAAGTAGGCAAAGATGGGCGATTATTTATAGCTTATGATGATAGAGAAGAGCAAGAGCAAGCTACTATTTCAAGAAAAACAAGCTTACGTACACATCCTAGAAAAAAATCAACAGTAGTAGAAAACTTAGGAAAAGGTGAGAAGGTTATTCTTTATGCCGAGGAAGATGGATTTGCTAGGGTGAGAAGTGAAAGTGGCATTATTGGTTATATACCTTCTTCTCATTTAAAACATAAAGAAACTATAGAGGCTCAGGCAGTAACGGATGTAGAAGCTTGGCCAATTAATCCACTAGGAGAAACTGTTAAGCTAGCATGGGATCAAATGACAAATGCCAATGTAGGAAATTGGGCTTCTGCTAAATATGCTAATGTAGATAAGTTAAATGTTATTTCGCCTACTTGGTTTGAATTTGGAGATGAAACAGGTGCATTAGTAGATAGAGGGACAAAGGAATATGTTAAATCAGCCCATGATAGAGGACTTCAAGTATGGCCCATTATAAGCCACAGCTTTACTAATACAGGCTTAACTAAGGAAATTCTTTCAAGTAGTAAAAAACGTCAATATGTTATTCAGCAGATTATTGATAAATCCAAGTTATATGGATTTGATGGTATTAATGTTGATATTGAAAATATACAGAATGAAACTAGCGCAGTATGGGTACAGTTTATGAGAGAACTTTATCCTCAGCTTAAAGCAGAAGGTCTTATTGTTAGTGTAGACGTATATATGCCATCAAATTGGTCAGGGCATTATGAAAGAGAAAAAGTCTCAGCAGCAAGTGATTACTTTATTGTTATGGCATATGATCAACATTGGTCTGGTTCAGAGACAGCTGGATCTGTATCAGAAATTAGTTGGGTAGATGAGGGTATTCAAAATACACTAAAAGAAGTACCAAAGGAAAAGTTAGTGTTAGGAATACCTTTCTACACAAGACTATGGACAGAAACAAGTGAAGGTCTATCATCAACACCATATGGTATGACTTCAGCAAAACAGTTAGTGGATAAATGGGGAGTTATCCCACAACTAGATTCCATAAGCGGGCAAAATTATGCTGAAGTAGAAAAAGATCAGACAACCTATAAATTATGGATTGAAGATTATAGTTCGATTAGTAAACGGATAGCAATTATGGAGAAATATGAACTTGCAGGCTACGGTGCGTGGAAATTAGGCTTAGAGAGTGCTGATATATGGGATGTACTTGGACAAGTTAAATAATAAAAAGAATAGGAAAGTGAAAAAAAGCAAAGGCTTATAAAAAAGTCTTTGCTTTTTTTGACTAAAAGAGATAAAAGGAATAAAAGCATGCACTATATTGATAGATGGACATTACACAGGCATCAAAAAGAATATTATAAGAAAAGACCGTTTTCAGATACTGTAGTTATTTTTATTCATGGGATACTAGAAGGCAATATGCAATTTAGAAATTTAGGGTCTATAGCGTATAAAGAAGGATATTCAGTTCTAATTTTATTGTTACCAGGACATGGAGAAACAGGTGAAACATTTGCAAAAGTACATTTGAATCAATGGGTCGACTATGTTAATAAGCAGGTCCAACAGATGGAAAGGGAGTATAAATATATTATTTTAGTTGGACATTCCATGGGGAGTTTATTAGCTATAGGATATGCAGTGCATTTCCCGGGAAAAATAAAATCTTTAGTACTTTTTGCACTGCCATTAGCTATTGAATTAAAGTATAGAGTTATTAAAGGGGCCATTAAAATCGCTACGGGGAGACTTTCTGAAAAAGAGCCTTATGTTATTGCTGAGTGTAGAGCTATAGGTGTAGGAAAAACAAAAAGCTGGACGTATATTAAGTGGATTCCAAGATATATAGATCTTTTCATTTTAATTTCATATATCAAAAAGCAATTAAACAAAATCAAAAAGCCTGTTCTTGTAATTCAATCAAAAAAAGATGAGTTTGTACCAGTGAGAGTTATAAGGTTGATACAGCAACAATTGGTTACCAGTAAAATAATAATACTAGGTGATTCTGGCCATTTTTGTTATCATCATTCAGATATCAATAGACTAGAATCAGCCTTTAAGCAGTTTTTACAAGAAGAAAAATAATAAAAATCAGTAGGTTAATTCTATAATATGAATTGACAACCCTTTCTTTGCATATGCTATTAGAGAGTTGTCAACATCCATAAAAATAGAAAAGAGCATTAGGGGGTGTCAAGATGATAAAAATAAAAGTACCATTATTCATGGGTGCTTTAGTAGGAATTATTGCTATTGCCTCTTACTTTAAATTTGCCACAACAGCAATAGAAACCTCTGGGCTTTCTATTGCATCTAAGATTATTATTGTTGATCCAGGACATGGAGGGTTTGATCCAGGGAAACCGGGTATAAATGGAGCAGATGAAAAGGATTTAAATTTACAAATTTCTTTAAAACTTAGAGATTATTTAGAGCAAGCAGGTGCAGTTGTCATTATGACGAGAACAACTGATGATGATGTGGATGGTATGGATGGTGTTAAATACAAGAGCAAGGATATGGTAGAAAGAAAGAAATTAGCTGAAGGAGGAGATATATTAGTTAGTATACATCAAAATTCTTTTACTCAACCTAGTGTAAAAGGAGCACAAATTTTTTATAACAGTCAATCGGAAAAAGGAAAAGCATTAGCAGAAGCCATACAAAAGAGTATAAAAGAATATGCAGACCCTCAGAATAAACGAGAAGTAAAAAGTAATACTAATTATTATGTATTAAGGGCAACTCTTATTCCAGCTGTAATAGTAGAATGTGGGTTTTTAACCAATCCAGAGGAAGAAAAGCTTTTGAATAGTGAGACCTATCAAGATAGAGTGGCATGGAGTATTTATCTAGGAATTGTTAGGTATTATGAGACAATAAATAAAGGAGCATAATCACTATGCTCCTTTATTTATTGTCTCATAATATAATATTATAACGTAATAAAAAAGTTTTTAAGGACGTGAATAACTTGATAGATTTGGGAGGAATCCAAGTGGGTAATAGATAGACGAAAATAACCTTTCAAAGAAGTTGTAGAAAATAAGTCACCAGGAGAAATAATGATTTCATGTTCAAGTAAGTATTGACAAAGGATATCATACTGCTTTATAGGAACACGAAGCCAAAAGAAAGCACCACCATTATGGGTAGTTAAACGAATTGGTAGTTGCTTTAAGGCATCTGAAAGTAGTGCATAGTGCTCCTTATAAGCCATAAGAATAGTATGCTCAATCGTTTTTAATTCAGATGAGCTAAGATAGTGACGTAATAAACGTTCATTGAAGCTGCATTCAATAGGATCTCTTAATCTTTTAATAAAAGAGAGAGGTAAGATGGCAAAAGTATAGTTCATATAAGGCAAGTAAAGCTTAGAAAACTGATGAATGTAGATAATAGGTGCATCGTCCTCGTAAAAAGGAACGGAAGAATCATACATAAAGGAAGCGTAAGTTATGTCATCTATAATGGTACAGTTATATCTCTTAGCTAGTTCAATAAGCTGGTTTTTGCAGTTTTTTCCATAACAGAGTCCGGTAGGGTTTTGAAGTTGGGATGTAATAAAAATATAAGCAATATTACCAGTATGTAAATGCTTTTCAAGGATGTTTAAGTCTATACCTTCGGCTGTGAGTGGCGTTTCATAAATCTTGGCACCTAAAGAGCGAAGATAGCAGGACCAAGATAAGTCTCTAATGGCTTCAACACAAATGCCTGTTTTAGGAGAATCTTTAAATAGATCTAGTAAGAATTGATCCATGGTTTTAATAATACGTACTTGAGCATAGTGATGAGGAATACCTAGTTGTTTTAAAAAATTAGAAACAGTACTTTTAAGAAGATGCCTTTCTCTATAAAGAGGGTCGTTGAAAGCTTCCCAATTCTCTTTTTTGACAATTTCAGTAGCTAAATCTAAGCAAAGAGAAGAAGGAAAAAAGGTTTTAGGTACACCAATATGACTACAGCAGATTTGAGAAATGGAATCTAGTGGTAAAGTGGTTGTTGTAGATATAGGATGGGTGCTGATATAAGTTCCTTTTCCAATGTGACTTTCTACAAGACCTTGATTTTCTAAAAGTTTATAAGCACTCACCACAGTATCACGATTAATACAAAGTTGCTTAGACAAAAAGCGGATTGTAGGAAGTTTCATTCCTTGAGTTAGAAAATTACCTTGAATAAGTTTAGCAAGTTCTGAAGCTAATTGTATATATAAAGGGGTTGGGTCAGATTTTGAAAGACTAATAGTATGAAACATAATAACCTCCTAGTCATGCTATATAAATATGTATATTAAGAAGTCGTCCAAAATATCATTAAAGATAGATATAAAAAAGAGGAAGTACTTAAAGCCAGTAGCTTTAAATACTTCCTCCTTCATAAATAGGAATTATTTTTTATGGGTTTTACCATATTTCTTTACCATACGAATGTCAGTACCGATAAATTTAAGAGGTTCATAATTGCCAAATACTCTAGAGACGATTCGTTCTGAATAACGATCTTTCCATTCTTTTGGTGTAAGGTTGGTAGAAATGATTGTAGAGGTCTGGTTTAAATAACGACTATTGATAACGTTAAATAAATCACTTATGGTTAAAGTGGTAACTGATTCCGTTCCTAAATCATCAATGATAAGCAAATCTACATCAAATAGGGTATTTAGGGTCTCCTTTGAAGCCTCTTGCATGTCTTCTCTATGAAAACGAGATTCCTCAAAAAGTTTAAATAACTGTGGTGCGGTAAAATAAAGTACAGTATAACCTTGATCGAGAAGTTCTTTAGCAATACAGTTACATAAAAAGGTTTTACCTAGACCCGTTGGACCATAGAGTAAAAGATTTTGTTTTTCGGTTTCAAATTTTTCAATAAGCCCCGCACAAACTTGTTGGTTTTCATACATATTATTATAAGGCGAAGTGCCAGCTTTAGGATCTATTTCTTTAGAGTAATAATCTAAAGTGAAATGATCAAAGTTTTCGATGTTTAAAATGTGCTTTAAGTTAGATTGTTCATAAGCAATATTAATCAGTGCTTGGCGAAAACAATTACAAGGTTTATTACCTACAAAGCCTGTATCTTTACATTCCTCACAATCATAGTGAGGCTCTAAGTAATGAGGTGTATAGCCTGCTTCTACTAGAAGCATTTTTTTTGTGCGAATAAGCTCATCTGTATGACTTCTAAAATCTTCGATAGACTGACTACCCTGAGGTGATAGCATACTACGCACTAATTTAACACCACTATCATTTAAAGTTTCATCAATTTTTTTTATGCGAGGGATTTTCTCATAAATTTCAGCAGTGCGTTTTAATTTAGCTTGGTGAGCCGCTGAACGTTTAAGATCATATTGCCTTAGGAGCTGTTTATAATATAATTCCTTATTGGTCATGTTAGTTTCCTCCATTTAGCTTTCGTGTGATATGTTCACGTTGCAATTTCTCTAGCTCATCAAAATCCCAATCATGTGAATACATATTGTTAAATTGAGATACCTTGTTTGAGATAGGTGTAATCGAAGAGGTTGGTGTGTTTAAAGCCTTTTTACTTTCGTGGGCTTTGTCTAAAGCTTTAATATCTTCAAGAGATTTTACCTTATCTGTATACCAAGAAGTTAGTATTGAATCTGCATAGTTTAAACTAGGTTTATTGGTCTGCATAACAGTTCGTTTGCAAGCTTCTAAAATAATATCCATATTAAAATGATAAGTATCAAACCACTTATTCATACAATTACGTTCAGCAGAAGTAAGAGTACTTTTAGATGCACCTAAGCTATTTAAAATTTTAAAATATCGTTTATCCATGGCTACCTTTTCTTTAGCAGCAGCTACCGTAGTAATGCCTTCATCTACCCAACTTATAGCTACTTTTTCAATATAGTGAATGGCTCTATGGTTATTGGAAGCACAATGTTCGATGAGAAACTCAATAAGGTCAAAGGGCATATGTAACCAATCATAGAGGCTGAAAAGTATCTTTTGATCTGTGATAGTAAGGAGTCTGCCTAAATATTCTTCGGCTACTTTAAAGAGCTTAAGCACAGCAGGGCTATCTTCTAAGTAAAGATTAATTTCCTCAGTACGATATTCCGGTCTAGTTTGTCTAATAATGGTTTTAGAAATAGGAAGGGCAGGTGAGTCCTCTTTTGCTTTAGGTTTTTCAAAGTAGAATTCTAAATCAAATTCATCTAGAGAGAGTTCAGAAAAGCAAATTACACCTTGGTCATTCCAGTATTTAAGTGCTTGTAGTACTTCAGAGTAAAGCATATCAAGATGGTTACTTACCTCTTCTAGAGAAAGAGGAGGGGCAGAAGTATCTGAAAAGATAGCTAGTAAATAAAGATAAACTTTAGTATAACCACTAAGTGCCTTAGGCATATAGTCAGAAATGAACCAATAAGGAACATGTACGAAAGGTTGTTTGGCTACTTTATATTTAATATATGCCATAGGGACACCTCCTTCATAAGTATTTATTTGATGTGTTAGTATTATAGCACAAAATGAAGAAAATATGATAAGCAAAAAAATAAAATCTCCGTAGGGCTGTGGAGATTTTAAGTGATTTTTGTTGATAACTCTGACGATTATTCACACAGGGTGTGGATAATCGTCAGGCGGTTTTGTTGATAACTATTTGTTTAATAAAAGGCCTGCTATTTGATTCACATTTCCAGCCCCCATGGTAATGACTAAATCATTTGGGACAGTATGCTCGTTTAAGTAGTTAGCGATTTGTTCAAAGTCTTTCATGTAAAGAGCATTCTTGCCTTTTTTGTTGATTTTTTTGATGATATCTTCTGCAGAGATATCCCCAGGATTTTTTTCCCTGGCAGCATAAATATCTGTAATAATAACATTTTCAGCGGAACTTAAGACTGCAGCGAAGTCATCAAGGAAAGCTTTTGTTCTTGTATAAGTATGAGGTTGAAAAACAACATATAGGTGATTGTGAGGATAAGCTTTTGCTACTTCTAAAGTAGCAGCAATTTCAGTTGGATGGTGGGCATAATCATCTACAATGGTAATATCATTAATTTTACCTTTAATTTCAAAACGTTGATCAGCACCTGTGAATGCCTCAAGTCCTTTTCCTAATAAATGAAGTTCAAGACCAAGAAAATGATAGACACTGCAAACAGCTAAAGCGTTTAAAATATTATGTTGCCCTGGAACATGAAGGTCTAAATGTGTCATAAAGGTCTCGTTATAATAAACATCAAAGCTAGCACAAGCTTTATCGTTAAAAGCAATATTTTCAGCAGTCCAATTATAATGACTACCAATACCAAAGGTTTCTGTTTTACATGAAAGAGGAGCCGTAAACTCATCTAGATTTGGAACTTTTCCGTTAATAGCAAGGAAACCGTTGCTTGGAATTTTACTTGAAAATTTCTGGAAAGAACGACGGATTTGATTAATATCTTTGAAGTAGTCCATATGGTCTTCTTCTATATTAAGAATAATACCTATTTGAGGGAAAAAGTCTAAGAAACTATCACAGTATTCGCAAGCTTCAGTCAAAAAGTAAGGTGATTGCCCAATGCGAATATTTCCGTGAATAGCTTTTAAAATACCACCTACTGTAATAGTGGGGTCAAGGTCAGCAGCCATTAATCCATGAGCTAACATAGATGTGGTAGTTGTTTTACCATGAGTACCAGATACGCAAATGGGAATATCAAAGTGCTTCATAAGAATGCCTAAGAATTTAGAACGTGTAATAGTTGTAATATGTTTTTCATGAGCTAACTGAAGCTCTGGATTATCTTCATGGATAGCAGCAGTATAAACGATAAGATCTACATCATCAGCAATATTATTTTTATCATGGCCGTAATAAATAGTAAGGCCTAAATCTTCAAGGTGTTTAGTTGTTATTGAGGCCTTCATATCAGAGCCTGTTACCTCATAACCTTTATAATGAACAATTTCAGCTAGCCCGCTCATGCTAATGCCACCGATGCCGATAAAATGTATTTTCTTCTTACCTATTAAAGAATTGATGTTTGACATAGTATTAGTCCTTTCAATGAATAAATTATTATTC
The DNA here is from genome assembly GCF_003990395.1 of Cellulosilyticum sp. WCF-2. NCBI lineage: Bacteria > Bacillati > Bacillota > Clostridia > Lachnospirales > Cellulosilyticaceae > Cellulosilyticum > Cellulosilyticum sp. WCF-2. The sequence goes on from NZ_CP034675.1 coordinate 1,871,321, forward strand.
TTTAAAAATGATGCCTTATATCATATTATGCATCATATTATTTTATAATTATATACCAAGAATAAAATAATAAACAAATTTTTTTTGAAAGGTGAATGTTTTTCATGTAATGCTTTTAAATATTCGGTTTTGTGTTTATAATAGAAGAAAGCAATTTAGCTTAGAAAAGGAGAAATATAATGAGAAAAGTACAAAAGCATGATCGTATTAGTGTGATTACAAATATCCTGACTAATAACCCTAACAAAATTTTTACACTTACTCATTTTTGCAATATATTTGACTGTGCTAAATCTACTATAAGTGAAGATCTTGATGTAGTTAAAGATATCTTTGCACAATATGATTTAGGAAATATAGAAACAATATCAGGTGCAGCAGGGGGGGTATACTATAATCCATTAATGACTAAAGAGCAGATTAGGGAGTTCACTAATGAACTTTGTGAAATGATTAATCATTCGGAAAGAATTATTCCAGGAGGGTACATTTATACAAATGACTTATTATACTCTCCAACTATTTCTAAAAATATTGGAAGAGCTTTAGCAAGCTTATTTAAGGATGTGGAAGTAGATTATATTATCACGGTAGAAACAAAGGGAATCCCTATTGCTTTGATGACAGCGATGATTTTAAATAAACCAATGGTAGTGGTACGCAATCAAAGTAAGTTAACAGATGGAACTGTTATTCATATGAATTACATTACAGGAAGTAATCATCGTATAAAAACCATGTGCCTTTCTACAAAAGCAATTAAAAAAGGTTCAAAAGTACTGTTTATTGATGACTTTATGAAAGCAGGAGGAACTGCAAAAGGAATTATTGATTTAATGCAAGAATTTGAAGCAGAAATGGTAGGGATAGGTGTTTTAATGGCTACTAAAAATCCTGAGAAAAAGGTGGTAGAAGATTTTAAAACACTATTATGGTTAGATACAGTGGATGAGAATAATAAGGTTGTAGATATTTATAATGTAGAGTAGAAGTCAAGTAGAAAAAAATCAGATATTTTTGTTAAATTTTTAAAAATATATATTGATATAATATTGTAAAAAAAATGGGAAAATGGTACAATGCTAATACGTAATAGGCAAGAAATTATTCAAGAATAAACTCGGCATACAAAAGGTAGGAGGGATTGCATGAATAAGAAAGAAATGATTGCTATGTTATTAGCAGGGGGACAAGGAAGCAGGTTGGGCATTCTGACAAAACAGATTGCAAAGCCTGCTGTTATGTTCGGTGGAAAATATAGAATAATAGATTTCCCACTTAGTAACTGTATCAACTCAGGCATTGATACGGTAGGGGTGCTTACTCAATATGAACCATTACTTCTAACTAAGCATATAGGAATAGGTATTCCTTGGGATCTAGATAGAAGAAATGGTGGTGTAACTGTACTACCACCTTTCTTAAAAACGGGAAATGAAGGTTCGTGGTATTCAGGAACAGCTAATGCAATTTATCACAATATTCGTTATATAGATGAATATAATCCGGAGTATATATTGGTTCTGTCTGGTGACCATGTTTATAAGATGGATTATAGTGCTATGCTTGAGGAACATAAGAAAAATAATTCAGATGCCACTATTGCAGTTATTGATGTACCTTTAGAAATTGCTGATCAATTTGGTATTATGAATACAGATGAAACAGGGCGTATTGTGGAATTCGAAGAAAAGCCTAAACAACCAAAAAGTACTTTGGCTTCTATGGGTATTTATATTTTTACATGGAAGGTACTTAAGGAAGCACTTATAAAAGATAATACTATCCATGAGCATAGCGATTTTGGAAAACATATTATTCCAGAGATGATTAATGGGGAGAAAAATGTATTTGCCTATCGTTTCAATGATTATTGGAGGGATATTGGTACTATTGAAGCTTACTGGAAAGCAAATATGGAATTAACTGAAACCGTGCCTGTTTTTAATCTTTATGATGAGTTTTGGAAAATTTATACGAATATAGAACATCAATTACCACAATATATAGGAGTCGATGCTATATTAGAGCAATCACTTGTAGCAGAAGGCTGTGAAGTCTATGGTCAAGTTTATAATTCTGTACTAGGACCAAGAGTTATTATTGAAGAAGGTGCTGTTGTTAAAAATTCTATTGTTATGGGAGAAACAATAGTAAGAAAAGGGGCTAATTTAGATCACTGTGTGGTTTCTGAAAAGTCAGAAATAGGTGAGAATACATATATAGGAGTAGGAGAAGCTGTCCCACATGTTACCAAACCGCATATTTATTATAGCGGTATAACAGCTATAGGTGATAACACAGTTATTCCTGACAATGTTAAGATTGGTAAGAACTGTGAAGTTGGTGGTCATACACTACAAGAACACTATGTAAACGGCGAATTAGAAAGCGGACATTCACTTATTGTGTAGGAGGGGAAAACATGAGAGCTATCGGAATCATATTAGCGGGTGGAAAAAGGAATTCACTAGGGGTATTAACCAAACAAAGAAATGTTGCAGCTATGCCTATTGGTGGTTCTTATAGAGCAATTGACTTTGCTTTAAGTAACCTAAGTAATTCAGGGATTAAAAAAGTAGCAGTTATTTCTCAATATAGTGCGAGATCATTGGCGGATCATATTGGTTCATCTAAATGGTGGGATTTTGGTAGAAAAAAGACAGGACTTTTTTTATTCACACCGACCATGCTTAATCAAGAAACCTATGGTTTTAGAGGAACAGCAGATTCTATTTTCCAAAACATTGATTTCCTAAAGAAAAGTAATGAGCCGTATGTTGTTATTACTTCAGGGGAACAAATTTATAAGATGGATTATGAAAAGATTATTAAGTATCATGAACAACGTAATGCGGACATTACAATCGCATATAAGGATATGAATACGTATAATGTAGAAGACTATGGTGTTATTGGGTTAGATGAAAATAAACAAATGATCGACTTTGAAGAAAAACCACTTAACCCACAGTTTACTACCGTTTCCTTAGGGGTATATGTAATGAGTAGAGAATTACTCATTAAACTTCTAGAACAACTGGAAGTAGAAGGAAGATACAATTTAGTAAGTGATATTATCATTCGTTACCGTAAAAAGCTTAAAATTTATGGTTATCACTTTGAAGGCTATTGGAGGAGAATAAGAGATATTAATGAATTCTATCGCATTAATATGGATTTCTTGACACCTGAAGTAAGAAATCTATTCTTTAATACCTACCCTTATATTTATACAAAAGCTAAAGATGAGCCACCAACAAAGTTTAATGTACAAGCTAAAGTGCTTAATAGCATTGTTAGTGGAGGTGATATTATTAATGGGCAGGTAGAAAACTCTGTACTTTTTAGAAAAGTATTTATTGGTGAAGGGACAAAGGTTAAAGACTCTATCATTATGGAAGGAGCTACCATTGGTAAGGGATGTATCATTGAAAATGCTATTCTAGATAAACAAGTTTTTGTATCTGATGGACAGAAAGTAATTGGAACAAAAGACAATATTATTCTTTTGGAAAAAAGAAATATTGTTTAATAACGCTAAAAAAAAGTGATTAAGTTACTAGTATATGTTGTAAATGCCTTATGCATGATGGAATTATAAGTCAAAATAAAAAAATATTGACTATTTCTTAAAAATATCATATAATTCAAATAATAATACAATATTAATAGGATAGCCAACATGGCACTAGTTAATAACAGGGAGGATTTGCTAATGGAAATCACAGATATTAGAGTAAGAAAAATCAATAAGGATGGCAAAATGAAAGCAGTTGTGTCTGTTACTTTTGATAATGAATTTGTTGTTCATGATATCAAAGTAATTGAAGGGGATAAAGGACGCTTTATTGCAATGCCAAGCCGTAAGACTTTAGATGGGGAGTTCAGAGATATTGCTCATCCTATTAATTCAGAAACAAGAGATCGTATTCAAAATCAAGTGTTAGAAAAATATGAAATGGTATTATTATCAGATGAGGTTGCTATTGCTGATGATAGCGATTTAACTGCTGAAGAATAATTACATATGAAGAGTGTCCTAAAGGTTATGCTTTTAGGACATTTTTTTGTTGCATAAATGATTATAAAGTGAGAGAATAGCTTAGAAGTAGAAACGTGAAAGGAAGATTTTAAATGAAAACAAAGGCATTAATTCTAGCGGCTGGTCAAGGCACACGTATGAAATCAAATGGTTCAAAAGTACTTCATAAAGTGTTTGGAAAAAGCCTAGTGGAATATCCTATATTAGCAGCAAAAGCAGTAGGAGTAGAAGAGGTTTGTTTAATTGTAGGACATAAAGCAGAAGATGTTAAAAATGCATTAGGGGAAGATGTAAGCTATGTACTTCAAAAAGAGCAATTAGGAACAGGGCATGCTGTTATGCAAGCTATGGACTTTATTGAAAGTGCTGATGAAGTACTTATTTTATGTGGGGATACGCCGTTAGTTACTGAGGAAACTTTACAAGATATGTTAGATTTTCATCATCATAATAATAATGTGATTACAGTACTTTCGGCTATGATGGATGACCCAACAGGCTATGGCCGTATTGTAAGAGATACTAATGGCAATTTGGTAAAAATTGTTGAACAAAAAGATGCTACTGAAGAAGAAAAAGCAATCAAAGAGATTAATGGTGGTATGTATGCTTTTGACGCGAAACTTCTAAAATATGCTTTATCTAAACTTACGAATAATAATGTACAAAACGAGTATTATTTAACTGATACAATCGAAATACTATTAAAAGATGGCCACAAGGTAAATGCTATTGCTACAAGGGAAGCTGATGACATTGCAGGTGTTAATTCAAGAGTTCAACTAGCAGCTGTAACAGAGGTGATGAAGAAACGTATTAATGAAAAGCATATGGCAAATGGTGTTACCTTCATTGATCCGATGAGCACTTATATTGAGTCAGATGTTATTATTGGCAAAGATACCATTATTGAACCAGGCTGTATGCTAGAAGGAAAAACTGCTATTGGAGAAGGGTGCCGTATTGGTTATCATTCCAAATTAAAAAATACTACTCTAGCAGATCAGGTTGAGGTAGAAATTAGCGTTATAACAGATAGTTTTGTAGATGAAGGAACACATGTAGGACCTTTTGCTTATATTAGACCAAATTCTCATATCGGTAAAAACATTAAGGTAGGGGATTTTGTAGAAATTAAAAATGCTAATATTGGTGATGGGACTAAAATATCTCATCTGACTTATGTAGGAGATGCTGATGTAGGTAAAAATGTCAACTTTGGCTGTGGCAGTGTAGTTGTTAATTATGATGGGCAGAAAAAGCATCGTACAATAATTGGAGACAATGCTTTTATAGGATGTAACACAAATTTAGTATCGCCTGTAACTGTGGAAGATAATGCTTATACAGCGGCAGGGTCTACTATTACTAAAACTGTTCCTAAAGATAGCTTAGCTATAGCTAGAGCAAAACAAGAAAACAAGGAAAACTGGGTAGCAAAAAAGCGACAAAAATAAGTAAAAAAACAAGAAAAAATTGTTAATTGTCATTAAAATGGTTTGTATGCTTTGCATCCTGTATACAATATGATATAATATTTTGCGGAATACATGGTCGATTATTGAAGGAGGACTCAATCAAATGATTAGAAATTACACTGATATTAAAGTGTTTACTTGTAATGCTCACCCCCAGCTTGCTAAGGAAATCGCACAAGGATTAGACGTTACACTTGGTAAATCAGAGGTTATGAAATTTAGTGATGGAGAAATAAGCGTTAAAATTGACGAGAAAGTACGTGGTACCGATGTTTATATTATCCAACCAACTTCTACTCCAGCTAATGAACATCTTATGGAATTGCTTATTATGATTGATGCCATGAAACGTGCTTCAGCAGGGCGTATTACGGCAGTTATCCCATACTATGGTTATGCAAGACAAGATAGAAAAACAAGAGCTAGAGATCCAATTAGTTCAAAACTTGTAGCAGATATTCTGCAAACAGCTGGTGCTGACAGAGTACTTACAATGGACTTACACTGCTCACAAATTCAAGGGTTCTTTAACATTCCAGTAGATCATTTAGTAGGTATGCCACTTTTAACTAAATACTATGCGGATAAATTTGGTGATCAAACAGAAGATGTAGTGGCTGTATCACCAGACTTAGGTAGTGTGGGTAGAGTCAGATCTTTTGCTACTAAACTCGATATACCTTTAGCGATTATTGATAAGAGAAGACCAAAAGCAAATGTATCTGAAATTATGAATATCATTGGTGATGTTAATGGTAAACGTGTTCTCTTAATTGACGATATGATTGATACAGCAGGAACTATTTGCAATGCTGCAAATGCACTTAAAGAAAGAGGGGCAACAGCTGTATATGCTTGTTGTACACATGGTGTGCTTTCAGGTCCTGCGTTAGAAAGAATAGAAGCTTCTGCTATTGAAGAATTAGTAGTGCTTAATACAATTGCTATACCAGAAGAGAAAAGAATTGCAAAAATTAAAGAGATTTCAGTTGCTCCAATTTTTGCAGATGCAATCAGACGCATACACGAAGATTTATCAGTATCTAAATTATTTGATTAGAGTAAAGAGAGGTAGTCCTTTTATGGATTATCTCTTTTTTTATTAACAAAAAGTATTATTTTGTATTGTATATAACATATTTTGAACTGATATAGATAAAAGGACAGCAATAAGGAGCGTTACATAGAATCTATCTAAATGCGATAGAATTAATAGCTAACTAATAAAATTTAAGGTTAAAAAAACTAATGTTTATTGTAAATAAAGTATAATATTAGTTAAAATGAGCGGGGCAGTAATAAAAAAGAGTGTAGAGCAAAAAAAATCTATGAGGAGGGGGAGGTGCGCTAAGAAATATCTATATTCAAAAAATGTACATAAATAGTGCTTTAAATATAAAATAATTTACTAATTAAATTAAAAAAACCTTACAATTTAAAATTTGATAAGTAAAAAATACTAAATAATTTAGAAAAATATATTTAAAAATATATTTTTCTAACTAATAATATGTGATATAATGCATTTAAACATATAGAAGGGGGTATTTTAAATGCATAATAAGAAGTTAAAAAGGGTATGGGCATCTCTTATGGCAGCGACTATGATAGTGCCAATCTTACCTACAGCTCAAGTATTTGGTGCATCAGGGGAAAGCGCAATGATTTATGAGAATGATTTTGAAAAAGAAGCATCAGCAGAGGACATAGGAGGGAACAAAGCATTAGGATTTGAATTGGAAGGTGATATTAATAACTCATGGCTTACTGTTTTTCAACAAGACTTATATTATGAGTATGCTGACCAAATTAATGCTGGAGCAACCTTGAGTTTTGATTTGATTATTCCAGAAAAAAGTACTTTTACAGGTGTATTTAAAGCACAAGCTGTAGCTAAAATGGGGAATGATTGGACTTGGACTCAGTGTGAAACAATTCCAGAAATTGCAGTAAGCGCATTTACTTCAATGGGAAATGGTTATAAAAGTGCTAATGTTTCCATTTCATTTGGAAAAGAGATTGAACAAATAAAAGGTTTAAAAGCAGTAGTACCTTGTTTAGCTGCTAGTAATTGTGATTATAAAGGTAAGATTTATCTAGATAATGTCAAACTTACTAATGGTAAAGCTGCTATTACAGAACCTGTGATTGTAGAAGCAACACAAAAAGTGAAAACTCAAACAGCTATTAAGGTTAATGCCAATTCTATTGTTTCAAATGGTAAGCAGATGAATACATCTAAGGAAGTTAAATTGGTAGATGACAAGGCAGTAGATTCAGTAGCTCAATTATATGCTTATTTAGAAGCCGTAGGCAAATCGGATAGTGTATTGTATGGTCATCAAAATGATACACATCATAAAGCAGGCAATAAGAAATTAAGTAATTCAGATACAAAAGATGTGACAGGCTCTATTTCTGCTGTAGTGGGAATTGATACTTTGTCTTTAGCTGGAAATGAGTTTCCTGGTGGACTTGAAAATCAGTACCCTACAAGCATGACTAGTCAACAACGTATAGAAGCATGCGCTAAAATGAATAAGGAGGCAGTAGCAGAAGGTGCTATTATAACTGTTTCAGCACACATGCCTAACTTTACTATTATTGCTGACCGTATAGCTAATAAACCAGGGAAAGATGGCACGCTAGATTGGACAAAAGCAGACTTCTTGAGTGAAGGCAATAATGTGGATGGTTCATGGGTTACCAGTGGGGATGTTGTTCAAAAGATTATGCCAGGTGGAAAGCTCAATTATTTATTTAATGCTTATCTTGATATGATTGCAGCTTATGCGGAAGAAATGGGAGATACACCTATATTACTACGTCCTTTCCACGAAAATACAGGCAGTTGGTTCTGGTGGGGAGCAGCCTTCTGTGATGAAGAGGCCTACAAAAACTTATATAAATATACTGTAGACTATTTACGTGATACAAAACAGATACATAACATTCTCTATGTATATGGACCAGGATCAGAGGCAGAGAGTGTGACTGACTATGCAAAACGCTATCCTGGAGATGACTATGTTGATATGGTAGGTTTTGATATGTATCATCAATATCCAGCAGAAGGAGATAGTTTTATTGCTAATTTTAAAAAGCAACTTATTGTTGTAGAACAATTTGCTCAACAACATAATAAATTGTTCGCTGTAACAGAAACAGGTATTTCTAATGGAAATGAAGTATTACTTAAAGGTGGAAATGAGAGGAAAGATTGGTATAATGAAGTGCTAGAAGCTATAGCACCATCTTCGGCATCTTATTTCTTGCTATGGGCAAACTTTGGAACAAACAGTGGTTATTATACACCATATGTGACAGAAAAGACGGAAGCTAGCATGAAGGGACATGAAATGCTAGATAACTTTATTGATTTTTATAATAATAGTAAATCTGTATTTGCAGCACAAGTAGGAGATTTAAATAAGCTTTCTGTAAAAGTTAAGGACAATACTAATGTAACAGGATATATTACTTATCCTACATCAGGTAGTCGTATATTAGATACTACAACAATTAAAGCAAGTGTTAATAATGTCATTGATACAGCTAAAGTTAACTTTACAATTAAAAACAAGGCAGGAAAAGTAGTTAAAACCTTAGCTGCAACTAAAGATGCCTCTGGAGCTTATGTGTCAGAATTAACAAAAGCAGAGCTTAAAAAAGTAGGTGAAACTACAGGGACAATCAACCTCACTGTAGAGGGTAAAGAAATCAGTAAAATAAATGGTAAATTCAATATGCCAGAACCTGTTTATGTACCTACAGTAGTAGATACTTTCGATGATTACTATGGAGATAATGAAGTTCTAAATACAAGTTGGAGTATAGGAAAAGGAACCGGTTGTACATTGGCACCAAGCTTAAGTGATAAGAAGTATGCAGGAAAATATGGACTGGAATTTAAGTATAACCTTGTAGCAGGCGGTTATATTGGTGTTACAAAGAGTCTCAATAATGTAGATTGGTCTAAGCAAAATGCATTACAGTTATGGACTATTCCAGATGGAAAGAATAAAAAGGTTGTTATTCAAGTGACATCAGGTGGCAATGTATTTGAGGTATACTTAAATGACTATGAAGCATATAACAAGGCTACAGGACCTATCTTAGTAACTATACCATTTAGTAGCTTTGTAGGTAGAGATGATGCAAATGCTGTATTTGATTCAACTAAGATTGAAGGCTTTGGATTATGGTGCAATACCATTTTGCCAGAAGGAGCAGATGCAGATACTTATAAGTTAACAGGAAGTATTTACTATGATGACATTAAAGCAATAACTAGCAAAGAGACTAGTATATCATTTACTAAAAAGTAATTTGCTAAGCTAAAAAGCATCTTGGCCGGAGATAATCCTCCCTCCTAGCCAAGATGTTTTTTATTTGCATAAAGTAAATTGTAATATATAATATTGTTGTTATACATTTGAAAAAAGAATGATATGATAGAAATACAGATAAACTATAAAAAACTGCCACATTTAAATATGATATAGCAAGTTATAAAGATATATTGGTAGTTATAAAAGATAGGTGGGAAAAAATGAAATTAATAGTAGGACTAGGAAATCCAGGCCTGCAATATGCAGCCACAAGACATAATATTGGTTTTGAAGTGATAGATAGCTTAGCAGAAGCGTATAATATACAAGTAACGAAAAGTAAATATAAAGCTTTAATTGGGGAAGCTAATATTAAAGGTGAGCGTGTTATCTTAATGAAGCCTCAAACCTATATGAATTTAAGTGGCGAAGCTGTAAGGGCTTGTATGGACTTTCATAAAATAACCAATGAAGAGGTATTTGTTATTTTTGATGATGTTTCTTTAGAAGTAGGACAACTACGCCTGCGTAAAAATGGTAGTGCTGGTGGGCATAATGGGATTAAAAGTATTATTGCACACATAGGTACACAAGATTTCTCAAGGCTTAAGTTTGGTGTTGGTGAAAAACCAGCAGGTTGGGACTTGGCTAATTATGTATTAGGTAGATTTTCAGAAGATGATCTTAAAATAATAGGGCCTAGATTTAAGGATGCTGTAGATGCTACAACTATGTTTGTAACGGATGGCATTGATAAAGCAATGAATAAGTATAACTTAAAAGTAAGACGGTGATTAAATTGGGATATAAACATAAAGGACTTATAGAACCTTTAAAAGAAGTGCAGGGAATGTCACAGCTTTTAGAGCATCTGGAGTACGGTGAAAATGTCAAGGTTGTAAACATGATAGATGCCTGCAAAGGTCATTTTTCATATGGCATAGGTTGCTTCACTGAAAAGCCACTTGTAATTATCACTTATGATGAGCCAAGTACCAAGCAAATTTCAGAAGATATGATGGCTTTAGACGGTAAAGAAAAAGTGTATATTTATCCCGCAAGAGATATCTTGTTTTATAACGCAGATGTGCACAGTATGGATATTACTTCCCAGCGTATTAAAGTGATTGAGGCCTTACAAAAAGGAGAAAAGGCAGTGTTTATCATTCCTATTGAGGCCCTACTTAATCCTTTGTCCCCTAAAGAAACATGGGAATCTTATACAAAGATTGTACAAGCGGGAGAATGCATTAACATTAGCCGTTTAGAACGTGAATTAGTGCAAATGGGCTATGAACGAGTTGGGCGAGTAGAAGGAATGGGACAATTTGCCATTCGTGGCGGTATTATAGACATTTATACACCTATTGATGAAGAACCTTATAGAATTGAACTTTGGGATGATGAAGTCGACTCTATAAGGAACTTTAACGTGCAAACACAACGCTCTATTCAAAAGGTAGAGGCACTACGTATTGTGCCTAATCAGGAAATTATTTTTCATTTAGACCTTTTAAAAGAAGCTATTCCAGCGATTAAAGAAGACCTGAAAAAGACTACTAAAGCGTTAAGACAAGCCGGTAAAAAGGAAAGCGCACTTAAGATAGAGGAACAAGTGGGAGAGGCAATAGATCAAATTCAAAATGATATTAGTCCCCGAGGATTAGAGTTGTATATACCATATACTTCGCTAAAATTAGTATCTATTTTAGATTACTTACCTAAAGAAACACTTCTCATTATTGATGAACCAGTTAAAACAAAGGCAAGATGTGAACGGGTACTAGAAGAATACGGTATGAGTATGAAAGATCGCCTTGAATACGGGCATATTTTACCCAAACAAATTCAGCTTATTTTTGAGTATGAGCATTTAATTGTGCGAATGGAAACCTTTACTAAACTTTTTCTCATGAACTTTAATGCAGAAGTGGCGACTTTTGATGTTGCTTATACGCTATCCCTGAAAGTGCATGAGAATAATACTTTATATAAAAATCTTGAACTCCTAGAGAAGGATTTAAAGGAATGGAAGAAAGATAATAAAAGAGTTATTATTTTATCAGGTGTTAAAGCAAAATCCTTACGTCTTATGAGTGAGCTAGAAGAAAGAGGAGTCATTGCGAGTTATAGTGAAAATAGTGAAGAGGAAGTTAAGAAGGGGCAAATTCTAATTTACAAGGGTGTTTTAGAGAAAGGTTTTTATTATGAGGATTTAGGCCTTTATATAGTGGCTGATAAAGATTTATTTGGAAAAGATAAGAAAACCAAAAAATCCAAGAAAAAACACAGTGGTGCTAAAATACAAAGCTTTTTGGAACTTGCACCTGGAGATTATGTTGTACATGAACAACATGGTATCGGTGTATTTAAAGGGGTCGAGCAAATTGTTATTGAAGGTATTAGTAGAGACAATTTAAAAATAGAATATGCAGACAACAATGTATTGTACGTTAATATCAATCAAATGGATATGGTCCAAAAGTATGTAGGTTCAGAAGGTAAGGCGCCTAAACTTAGTAAACTAGGTGGATCTGAGTGGAAAAAATCTAAAGCAAAAGTCAAAGGAGCTATTCAAAATATAGCTAAAGAGCTTGTTAAGCTTTATAGCCAAAGACAATATTCAAGAGGATTTTGTTATGAAGAAGATACGATTTGGCAAAAAGAATTTGAAGCTATGTTTCCTTATGAAGAAACTGGTGATCAACTAGAAGCTATTGAAGATGTTAAAAAAGATATGGAAAGTGACAAAATCATGGACCGTCTTATTTGTGGAGATGTAGGATATGGGAAAACAGAAGTGGCTATCCGTGCTGCTTTTAAAGCAGTACAAAATAGCAAGCAAGTGGCATATCTTGTACCAACTACTATTTTAGCTCAGCAACATTATCAGCGTTTTGCAGAACGTATGGCAGACTATCCTATTACCATAGAATTGCTTTCACGTTTTAGAACGCCTAAGCAAATTAAGAAAAGCTTAGAAGGCCTAGCAAGTGGAAAAGTAGATATTATCGTCGGGACCCATAGATTGTTATCCAAGGATGTACAGTTTAAAGACTTGGGGCTTGTAATCATTGATGAAGAGCAACGCTTCGGTGTAACTCACAAAGAAAAACTTAAACAGCTTCGTACACAAGTTGATGTAATGAATTTAACAGCAACACCTATTCCGAGAACCCTTCACATGAGTTTAATAGGGATTAGGGATATGAGTGTTTTAGAAGAAGCTCCGGTTGAAAGAAAACCTGTACAAACCTATGTGATTGAGTATAGTGAAGACTTTATTAAGGATGCCATTAATAGAGAGTTAGCTAGAGGAGGACAGGTTTATTTCCTTCATAATCAAGTCAAAGACATAGAAGAAAAGGCACATGCTATTCAAGAGCTAATTCCTAAAGCAAGAGTGGCATTTGCTCATGGACAAATGAGCGAACGAGAACTGGAGCAAATTATGTTACGCTTTATAGAAGGTGAAATTGACGTTTTAGTATGTACTACTATTATTGAAACGGGTTTGGATATTTCTAATGCGAATACAATTATTATGAATCATGCAGATCGTATGGGGCTGAGTCAGTTGTATCAACTTCGTGGACGTGTTGGGCGCTCAAGTCGTATGGGGTATGCTTATTTGATGTATCAAAAAGATAAGGTGCTAAAAGAAGTAGCTGAGAAGCGTCTTCAGGCCATTAAGCAGTTTACTGAACTTGGAGCTGGTTTTAAAATTGCAATGAGAGACTTAGAAATTAGAGGGGCAGGCAATTTATTAGGTGCTCAGCAACATGGGCATATGGAGTCTATTGGATACGATTTGTACTGCAAAATGTTAGCGGAAGTAGTGAGTGAAGAAAGAGGGGAAGAAGTAGCGGAAGAATATGAAACAACTATAGAAATTAAGTTGAATGCTTATATTCCAGGTAGTTATATTCCTGATGAAATACAAAAGTTGGATATTTATAAGAAGATTGCTTCGATTAAAAATGAAACAGACTATTTAGATGTTCAAGAAGAAATTGAAGACCGTTATGGAAACATCCCAGTGGCTGTATATAATTTATTAGACATTGCCCTTATCAAAGCTATGGCACATGATTTATATATTATTTTAGTATCTGAGAACAATAAACATGTAACCTTTAAGTTTAAAGAAAATGCACCTCTTAATGCTGAAAAAGTACCTGAAATACTTAAAGAGTATGGTAGAAATCTAAAATTCGTAGGAGGCAAGGAACCTGCTTTTAAAGCGAATCTAGAAGAAGCAGGGAAAAAAGAACTACTTAGTAATATTAAAAATATATTACATCTGCTCAAAAAATTGAAGAGTGAATGATTATAAGCTATAATAGTTTACAAAGAGAAAAAGGAACTGTATAAGGAGAGAGTAGCGTGAAGAGCATCAGTAGAACCTTAATTATGCTAGTATTAGCAAGTATTATGGCTTTTGGATTAACTGGTTGCGCCAAAGAAACAATAGTAGCCACTGTTAATAGTGAAAAGGTATCAGAGCCCTTATATCGTATTTTCTTATGGTCAACACAGCGCGGTCTAGAGAGTATTTTACCTAACATATGGGATGTTGATCCTATAGAAGGAAAAACACCAGAGGAGTTTGCAAAGGAAAGAGCTCTTAAATCCATAACCTATTATGTAGCCGTAAAACAAAAAGCAGAAGAAGCAGGTATTAATAAGCTTACAAAGGAAGAAAAGAGTGCCATTAAGGAATCTGCTAAAAATTATGTAGAGACAAATAAAGAATTTGTAACAAATTATGGCATTAAGCAAAAAGATTATGAGAAGTTCTTAGAATATGGAAAGTTAGAAGAAAAGGTTGTTAGTCAATTAGGTGGAACCTATATTCCTAATGAAGAGGAACTTAAAGAAGCTATGAAAGTGCTTGAAGAAGAAGGTGAATTTACATCAAGTGCGACTATTACTCATGTGCTCATTAAGAATAAAGATGAACAGGGTAATACATTACCTTCTGATAAGGATGCGGAGGCAAAAAAAAGAGCAGAAGATGTCTTAAATCAAGCATTAAATGGTGAAGATTTAACGATACTTGCTAGAAAGTATTCAGAAGATGCTGCTGTAAGTACAAATGATGGACAGTATACTTTCAAAAAAGGAGAAATGGAAGAAAGTCTAGAAGAGGTAGTATTTAATGAAGCAAAAATAGGAGCAGTTTATCCTAAGCTTATTGAAACGAGTATGGGTTATGAAATTGTAAAAGTAGAAGAGCTTAATGATATGGATGAAGTAACAATGAAAGAAGCTGCTATTAGAAAAATTCAGCAGGATTTTGTGAATCATGAGTTGTCAGAACTTAGTGCAACTTACAAAGTAGAAAAGACAGAGTCTTACGAAAATATTCATATTATGAATCTCGGTGAAGAATCTTAAAAGAATCAAATCATTTTTATGATTTGATTCTTTTTTTGAATGAGTTTTGATGATATTGGTAATAATTTATTATATAAAGCGAAAGCAAGGAGTATCATGCATAGAATCCCAAAATATGTAGCATAATAATTGTAAATTATAGTTAAAGCTATATATCATCAATTTGACATTGTTAAGGAGGTTGTTTCTTTTGAAAGCAACAGGCATCGTTAGACGAATAGATGACTTAGGTCGTGTCGTTATCCCTAAAGAGATTAGACGCACATTACGTATTAGAGAAGGAGATCCTTTAGAAATCTTTACAGACAATGAAGGGCAAGTTATTTTGAAAAAGTATTCTCCGGTTGGTGAACTGAGCTCTTTTGTAAAAGAATATGCGGATGCCTTAGCACAAGCAACAGGACATATCACCTGTATTGCTGATAAAGATCAAGTTATTGCTGTGGCCGGTGGTTCTAAAAAAGAATTTTTAGATAAAAGTATTAGTAGTCATTTAGAAAAAATTATTCAAGGACGCTCTATTTTCAAAGCAACTAAAGATGATGCAAAATTTGTACCTATTCTTCTAGAAGGAACTACAGAAAGCTATTATTCAGAAGTGATTTCACCTATTATTTGTGAAGGTGATGCTATAGGAGCAGTTATCTTTCTTTCAGCTAATAAAAATAATGCTATGGGTGAAGTAGAAGAAAAATTAGCTTATTCTGCTTCTGGCTTTATAGGTAAACAGATGGAACAATAAAATAAAAGCCAGCAACCTTAATAATCATTGATTAAGTTGCTGGCTTTTGTTTTTAATAACTGTTAATGATATTTTTAAGAAGTAAGGAAAGAGTCATCCTTAATAGTTACTAAGAGGTATAAAGAGTATATTTGAGATTAATGTAAGAGATAAATGAGAAGTTTTCTTTATAGTACGGAGGGAATTGGTGTGATAAAATAAAGAAATAAGCATTTTAACTGCCAAGGAGGAGAGTAATGGAGTCATTATATAGCTATGAGGATTTGGTAGCAATTATTGAAAAACTAAGAGGTGAGGGTGGATGTCCTTGGGATAGAGAACAAACGCATGAATCTCTTATTCCCTGCTTATTAGAAGAAAGCTATGAGCTTATGGAAGCTTTACAAAATAATGATATACCTTTAATGAGAGAAGAATTGGGAGATGTACTATTGCAAGTGCTGATGCATACACAAATTGCAAAAGAAGATGGTGAATTTACTTTAGAAGAGGTAATCCATGACTTAGCGCATAAATTAATTTATAGACATCCTCATGTTTTTAAGGATACGAAGGTGGAAAATTCCGAGGAGGTATTGGCTAATTGGGAAGAACTTAAGCAAAAAGAAAAAAATGAGACAAGCTTGGTGGAATCTATGGACCGAGTAGCTAAGACACTTCCCGCTTTAGTTAAAACTCAAAAAGTACAAAAGAAAGCAATAAAAAGTGGAGCTATAAATAGGGATATTTTACAGGAATTAGAAGGGTTAATTGATAGGTTGAATTGCATAAAAGATACTGTAAAACAAGGTGATATTGTACAAAATGAAGAAAAAATAGGCGAAATCCTGTTTGCTGTAGTAAAATTATCCACTTTTTTTGAGATAAATGCGGAATTTGCCTTGACAAAATCAATGGAAAAGTTTATAAATAGATTTAGATATATTGAAAATTCAAGGGTTCCAAAAGATTGAACCTAAAATTTTCAATACATATATCCATGTTAGAAACATGAATAGAGGAGGAACAAATAATGAACAAATCTGAATTAGTAGCTGCTATGTCTGCAAAAGCAGAAATTAGCAAAAAAGATGCTGAAAAAGCACTTAAGGCTTTTGAAGATGTTGTAATGGAAGAACTTCAAGCTGGGGGAAAAATTCAATTAGTTGGTTTTGGAACATTTGAAGTTACAGAGCGTAAACCACGTGTAGGTAGAAATCCAAAAACAAATGAAGAAATGCCAATCCCAGGTGGAAAAGCACCTAAATTCAAACCTGGTAAAGCTTTAAAAGATGTTGTTAAAGGTAACTAATATATAAAAATCTACACTGTTAGTGTAGATTTTTTTTTTTCAAATGGAGGATAAGATGCGTATAGATAAATACTTAAAGATTAGTCGTATCATTAAAAGAAGAACTATTGCTCAAGAAGCATGTGATAGTGGAAGAGTGATGGTTAATGATAAGCTTGCAAAACCAGGAACTGATGTAAAGATAGGTGATGTTATAGAGATTCGTTTTGGGACGCAGACCGCTAAGTATGAAGTGTTAGAAATTAAGGAACATGTAAAAAAAGAAGAAACAGATAACTTGTACCGTATTTTGTAATAAATATCATTTCCTTTCATATAAATAGTTATAGAAGGCTATAAGATGAAAGGATGATAAAAATGGAAGAAAAAATGGGACGAAAGCACATGCTTACTTTATCAGATAGAGAAAAGCTATCTATTACAGGCGTAACAGAAGTTTTTTCTTTTGATGAAGAAGTTATAGAATTAGAAACGGGTAAAGGGTATCTGGAGATTAAAGGAGACGGGCTCCATATCATTAAGATGAATATTGATGATGGAGAGGTGATTGTAGAAGGAACAGTTGATGAACTTATTTATCATGATAATCAAAGCCAAGGTAAGAAAAAGGGCACGATTATGTCGAAATTATTTAAATAAGTCGGTGATGTTATGAATCAAATTGTAAGCAGTCAAACCAGGCTCTTTATCACTTCTATCGAAATAGGGATTATGATGGGGATTATATTTGACCTAGTAAGAATTGTGAGAAAAATTATAAAGCACCCTAATTTCTTTGTACAGCTAGAAGATATGCTATACTGGATTTTTTGTGGTTTTACTGGGTTCTATATGCTTTATATATGTAATTATGCAGATATAAGACCTTATATCTTTATTGGTATTATTTTAGGAGCAACTCTGTATTTCCTAACCTTTAGCATTGTTTTTATGGGAATTATGACTAGGATTATTAATTATGTAAAAGCAGTACTTAGGAAGCTTTACCATCTAATCCTTATCCCTGTTAGAGGAACTATAAGGCTGATTAATGTTCCTTTAAATTACATACAAAATAAACACAATCAGATGAAATACTATCAAAAACTTAAAAGACGGGCGATTGCCAGGAAGAAATATCAACAAGAGGCAGATAAAAAAACAGAACGTTTTTTAAAAAATCAAAAAATATGATTTACAAAGGCTAATAGCTTTTATATTATAATAAGTAAGAAGGATACAAAATAAATTTTAATTTTATATAAAAGCAGGGATACAAATGAGAAAACAAAAAGTAATCATTTTAAGAATTGCATTTATCGTCACTACCCTAGGAGTAGTGGGCTTGTTTGTAAGTGGACAAAATCTTAGGGTATTGAACCAAAAAGTTGATAAAGAGTTAGAAGTAACAAGAGAAAAAGTAGCTGTTCAACAAGATAAGCTAGAGGCACTACAAAAAGAAGTGACAGATATTAACTCTAAAGAGTATATTGAAAAGGTAGCAACAGATCAACTGGGTATGGTAGAAGAGGATACAATTGTCTTTCGAGAAAAGAAATAGCCTTGACAAAAATGATACATGGATTATACTTAAATTAACAGAGCATATAGTGTTGCTTTGTTATTAGAAGAATAACGCGGGATGGAGCAGTTGGCAGCTCGTCGGGCTCATAACCCGAAGGTCACAGGTTCAAGTCCTGTTCCCGCTATTACCAAAAGAAACAGCTTAAACCTATTTAAGCTGTTTCTTTTTATGAAATTAGCTTTTATGAATGAAAATAGTTGAACAAAGAGACATAAAGAAGCTATGATAAATACAAAAGGAGTGATAGGATGTTAGAAATGGAACAATTGCAGATAAGTTTGCAACCGTATAAAGTGAAATTAGTTGAAATGGGGAACCGTCTTTGACATTGAAGGATGCAAAGTTAAAGCTAGTGAGTTAGAAGAGATGTCTATGGACAATGCTTTTTGGAACGACATAGAAAGAGCGCAAAGTGTACTACAACAACTTAAAAGCTATAAAGATCGTATAGAAAAATACGATAAATTATGTGGTAGTTTTGAAGATATTTTGGTGCTTATAGAAATGGCTAATGAGGACGAGGATCTTGGATTGGCGGAGGAAGCAAAAGCATGTGCAAAAACTTTTGAAGAAGATTACAGCGAAATGCTTACCGCCACATTGTTAGATCAGGAGTATGACCGTAATAATGCCATATTAGAACTCCATCCAGGAGCAGGTGGAACAGAGGCATGCGACTGGGTAGCTATGCTTTTTAGAATGTATACAAGATGGGCTGACAGAAAAGGTTTTAAGGTGGAAGTCCTTGATTATCTCGATGGAGATGAAGCCGGTATTAAGTCGGTAACCATTCAAATAAGTGGTGAAAATGCT
This sequence comes from Cellulosilyticum sp. WCF-2, assembly GCF_003990395.1. Taxonomy (NCBI): domain Bacteria; kingdom Bacillati; phylum Bacillota; class Clostridia; order Lachnospirales; family Cellulosilyticaceae; genus Cellulosilyticum; species Cellulosilyticum sp. WCF-2. The sequence goes on from NZ_CP034675.1 coordinate 1,890,985, forward strand.
TATGGTTATTTAAAATCAGAGAAGGGGATTCATCGTCTGGTACGTATATCACCTTTTGATTCTTCTGGAAGAAGACATACTTCCTTTGCTTCGTGCGATGTTATACCTGAGATTACAGATGAAATAGAAATTGATATTAGGCCAGAAGACTTACGTATAGATACGTATCGTTCGACAGGAGCAGGTGGACAACATGTTAATACAACAGATTCAGCTGTGCGTATTACTCATTTACCAACTAATATCGTAGTACAATGTCAAAATGAACGTTCACAGATTCAAAATAGAGAAAGAGCTATGCAAATGCTAAAAGCAAAACTCTATGAAAAAGAACAAGAGGAGCGCATGGATAGAATAGATGGTATACGAGGAGAAAAAAAAGATATCGCTTGGGGAAGTCAAATTAGATCCTATGTTTTTCATCCTTATAATATGGTAAAGGACCATAGGACGAGTGAGGAAACAGGAAATACTTCAGCCGTTATGGATGGAGATATAGACCGCTTTATGAATGCTTATTTAGGATGGATTCATCAAAAAGATTGATATTCAGGGGGAATGTCTTATGGAGAGTAAGCAGATTGTCGTTTTCAAATTATTAGAACATGAGTTTGGTATGGATATAATAAAGGTGTTAGAAATACAAAATTATGAATCAATAAGGCCTGTACCAGAGGTGCCCGATTATATAGAGGGGATTATCAATGTCAGAGGTGTTGTATTTACCATATTCAATTTACGAAAAAGACTAAACCTGCCATTACACGAAAACTTAAGTCATTCAAAACTGATTTTAATGAATCTAAAGGATAATAGGGTTGGGTTTATTGTAGATAGTGTATCAGAGATATTAACAGTAGAAACCATGCATATAGAAGAATCATCAACTATATTAGGAAAAAAAGAAGTAAGTTGTATACAAGGAATTATCAAAAAAGCAGATCAAATGATTCTTTTATTGGATGTAGATATACTTATTTCAGAGACACAAGAAATGATGCCGTTAGGAGTAAATGATGAAAACAATTATAGTAGCAACTCAAAATAAAGGAAAAGTAAAAGAAATAAAAGAGATGTTAGCTGATCTACAAGTTGAAGTAAAAACTATGGGAGAAGCAGGGATAGATATAGATATCGAAGAAAATGGTACGACCTTTGAAGCGAATGCCATCATTAAGTCAGAAGCAATAGCTGCGCTTGAACCAAATGCTATTGTAATTGCAGATGATTCAGGGCTAGAAATTGATTATTTAAATAAGGAACCGGGTGTATATTCTGCTAGGTATTTAGGGAAAGATACATCATATGAAATAAAAAATCAAATGATATTAGAAAAATTACAAGATGTAGCTAAAGAAGAACGAACAGCAAGATTCGTTTGTAGTATTGCTATGAGTCGTAAGAATGAAGCTACAATAACGACAACAGGTGTATTAGAAGGCTATATTGGTTATGAAGCGAAGGGCACTAATGGATTCGGATATGACCCTATTTTTTACGTAGAAGAATTAGGGACTTCTACAGCCATGCTCTCTATGGAGGAGAAGAATCAAATTAGTCATCGTGCCAAAGCACTTAAAGCTATGAAAAAAGAATTATTAAAAGTGCTGTAGGTGAGTAAATGAAAGTACTAATAATAAGTGATACTCATGGAAAGATTGAAAATGTAAAAATGATATTAGAACGCACAATTCCTCTAGGTGTGGGTACTGTATTGCATTGTGGAGATTATGTTAGTGATGCAAGGCTATTACAAAAATACTATCCTGGTGTAGAGATACATTATGTGTATGGTAATTGTGATGTTGGCTTTGGAGGTGCATACAGTGAAGTGGTAACTATAGAAGGTATATCCTTTTATATGACTCATGGGCACAGGTATGGTGTAAAATGGGGAGAATATGATGATCTTATTATTGATGCCATAGCCCATGAAGCACAGGTAGCAGTATGTGGTCATTCTCATTGTGCTCATATAGAGAGAAAAGAAGATGTACTTCTATTAAACCCAGGGAGTATGACGCAGCCTAGAGATGGAAAATACCCTTCTTATGCTATTGTAGAAGTTAAGGGTGGGCAAATCAAAGAAGCAAATATCATGCAAATAATTGAGAATGAGAATGTCATTATACATCCTATAAGTAATAGATATAGGGTAAGGTAAAAAAAATAAAAAAAAACATAAAAGGTGTTGACGTATGCAAAGAAGTTAGGTATAATACATTTTGTCAGTCGAGGAGGGAACTCTAAAAACTGACAAAATGAAGCATATGATATGCGGGTGTAGTTCAATGGTAGAACTTCAGCCTTCCAAGCTGACTACGTGGGTTCGATTCCCATCACCCGCTCTTGTGTATCCATAGCTCAGCTGGATAGAGCAACGCCCTTCTAAGGCGTGGGTCCGGGGTTCGAATCCCTGTGGATACGGTATGGTGGGTATAGCTCAGTTGGTAGTAGCACTGGATTGTGGTTCCAGGTGTCGTGGGTTCGAGCCCCATTACCCACCTTTTATTATGGACAAACGTACATAATAATGTAGGGTTATCGCCAAGCGGTAAGGCACAGGATTTTGATTCCTGCATTCGGAGGTTCAAATCCTCCTAGCCCTGTTAGGACATTTGTCCTATGGTTTGGGTCACTAGCTCAGTCGGTAGAGCACTTGACTTTTAATCAAGTTGTCCCGGGTTCGATTCCCGGGTGGCTCATTCTTAACTCAATAGTTAAGGTTTTAATATGCGGGCGTGGCGGAATTGGCAGACGCACTAGACTTAGGATCTAGCGCCGCGAGGTGTAAGGGTTCGACTCCCTTCGCCCGCATCATTAAATAAATATGCATAGTATATGCGGGTGTAGTTCAATGGTAGAACTTCAGCCTTCCAAGCTGACTACGTGGGTTCGATTCCCATCACCCGCTCTTATGTATCCATAGCTCAGCTGGATAGAGCAACGCCCTTCTAAGGCGTGGGTCCGGGGTTCGAATCCCTGTGGATACGGTATATAGGGTTATCGCCAAGCGGTAAGGCACAGGATTTTGATTCCTGCAGACGGAGGTTCGAATCCTCCTAGCCCTGTATAAAAAAGCCAGTGTAGATGATAGCATCTATACTGGCTTTTTTGTGTTTGTGAGAGAAATAAAAAGAAGGTAGAAATACATTATAAAAGAAGCCGAACTAAGTAAATAAAATATACTTAGTTCGGCTTCTTTTGTTTATCTAGCTCTTGGAGGAAACTTAATTAATAATTGCTACAAGTAACCTTATGAAAGACATAGCAAAGCTCCTCAGTATTGTCGGCGCTTCATGAGACTACTAAATAGCAATTATTAAAGCTTAACCAAGAGGAGGGGCTCTTAAGGATTTGATGGGTGCACCTTTTTGCTAGGAATCAAACCTCTAAGACTCTAGTTTAAAAACTTCATTTTTATATAAAGATATATGTAGCTAGGAAAGACAATCCCTAATAAATAATAAAACAAATTCCTATTTTTCTGTAGGAACTCCGTAGGTAGCTAAATTATTGTTTTTATAGCGATTATCTAAGGTGATGTCTTTTCCAAACCACTGAGGAGCTTTGAAAGAATCAGCAGCGGCTACGGAAGTAAATTCAACTTCTACGGTGCATAAGCCATCTAAGTGACCTTGATAAATATCTAACTCAGCTGTTAATTGATTTTCTAAAGGAATAAAATACCTTGTTTTTTTAATAGGCGAGCTATCTACTTTTTTATAAAGAGAATCATATTGCTCTTTGGTGATGGGCATTTCAAATTCTTCTCGTATCATATGCCCTTGGGATTTAACTGTAAGAAAATATTGGTTTCCCATCTCACGAAGCCTTATAACAGGATCGGTTGAAATGTATGCCTGTGTTATTTTTTCGCTTGAGTATGCTTCAAGTGAAGGATAGTCTTGCACTAAAAATTTACGTTCAATTTCCAAAATTAATTACCCCCTTAATTAAACCTTACTATATATTATATTACCATATTAGAAATATAAAAGCATGTTATTTAGAAAAATAGAGCGTATGAATTAATTGAGAGGTTGTTATAAGAAGGCATATTAAAGCAAATAAGTAAAGATTTCTTATTAATACGTTTTAGATTAAAGCTATGTCATATATATATAAGAGAATAAGATAAAACAGGATGAAAGAATTATATGGCTATATTTAGTAAAGAGGTGAATAATGGGAAAATATAAGGTATGTGTTTATGCGATTAGTAAAGATGAAGAGCAGTTTGTTGAGCGGTGGATGGATGCTGTAAGTGAAGCAGATTTAGTAGTTGTTTTGGACACTGGTTCTACGGATGAGACGGTTGGTAAATTGCGTAAAAGAGGGGCGATTGTTTATGAAGATAAGATAGAGCCATGGAGATTTGATGTGGCTCGAAATAAGGCCTTAGACTATGTGCCTATAGATGTAGATATTTGTGTATCCAACGACTTAGATGAAGTATTTGAAAAAGGATGGAGAAAAAAACTAGAAGAAGTCTGGCGACCTTTTTATACAAGAGCAAAATATAGATTTACATGGTCATATAAAGCGGATAGTAGTCCTGATAAACAATTTGTAATGGAAAAAATACATGCTAGGAATAATTTTAGGTGGATTCATCCTGTACATGAGGTACTTGAGTATATTGGAGAAGAACCAGATCAGTCAGTAGCTATTTATGATATTGTGTTAAATCATTATCCAGACTTAACTAAACCTAGGAGTCAATACTTAGCTTTATTGGAATTATCAGCAGAAGAAAACCCTATGGATGATCGTACAATTTTTTGGCTAGGGCGAGAGTATATGTATTATAGCCAATATGATGCTTGTATAGAGATTTTAAAGAGGCATCTGTCGTTACCAACAGCTACTTGGGATGAGGAAAGGTCAGCTTCTATGCGTTTTATTTCTAATAGTTATAAAGCAATGGAGAATATGTCAGAAGCAAAAGTATGGCTTTATCGGGCTATAGCGGAGTGCCCATATGTAAGAGAACCTTATGTATATATGGCAAAGTTGGCGTACAGTGAAGAAAATTGGGAATTATTATTTTTTGTAACAGAAAAAGGATTAGAAATAAAAGAAAGGTCTGGAAGTTATTTAGTTGAACCTGAGAGCTGGGGATATATATTAGAAGATTACGCAGCTATTTCTTGTTATTACTTAGGTCTTTATGAAAAATCTTATGAACATGCTATAAAAGCGTGTGAGTTATTACCTAACGACTCAAGATTAGAAAATAATAAAAAACTTATTAAAGCCAAATTATAAGGAAGGAGGAGTAGAATGAGACATTTTAAAGTGGGAGTTTATGCAATATGTAAAAATGAAGAAAAATTTGCTGAAGCATGGATGAACTCTATGAGTGAGGCTGATATTATTGTTGTTACAGATACAGGGTCAACGGATAAAACAGTAGAAATATTAGAAACTAAGGGAGCTGTAGTTTATAAAGAAGAGATTATCCCTTGGCGTTTTGATGTGGCTAGAAATATTTCTTTAGAACATCTTCCGGAGAATGTAGATATTTGTGTCTGTACGGATTTGGATGAAATGCTAGTACCAGGATGGAGAGAAACATTAGAAAGTACGTGGCAAAAAGGCATTCATCAAGGTAAATACCTGTATAATTGGAATTTAAATCCAGATGGTACACCAAATAGCCAGTTTACCTATTTTAAAGTACATGATAGGCAGCATTTTAGATGGGTATATCCTGTGCATGAAGTTTTAGAATATGTAGGTAAAGAACCATATAGGGAAGTTTTTATAGAAGGGATGGTTCTTAACCATTATCCTGATTCAACTAAATCTAGAGACTCTTATCTAGAACTTTTGGAGATGGCAATAGAAGAAAGTCCGGAAGATGATAGGATGACCTACTATTTAGGTAGGGAATATATGTACAAAGAAAAATCGCAGCAGTGTATAGATACACTAATAAGATATTTACAATTAAAGTCAGCAGTTTGGAAAGAAGAAAGATGTGCGGCAATGAGATGGATAGCAACTAGCTATGGAAACTTAGGTGAGGGTAAAGAAGCAGAGGCTTGGTATTACCGAGCTATTGCAGAGGTACCTTATATGAGAGAGGCTTACGTAGAAATGGCTCAATATGCTTATTTAAAAGAAGAATGGATAACAGTTTTTATGATGGCCAATGAAGCATTAAAAATCAAAGAGAAGTCAAAATGTTATATTAACATGGGCTATGCATGGAATGAGACTCCCTATGATTTAGCAGCCTTGGGAGCATATTACTTAGGTATGTATGATAAAGCGTTAGTATATGCAAAAGAAGCCAATATAATTAATCCTAATAATCAGCGTATAAAGAACAATTTGAAGCTAATACAAGATAAATGCTTAGAATTGGCACAGAAAAAGGTAACTAAGACTCAAGCAAAAGAGGAATTGGTGCATACTTTACTACTTTTATTTAGAAACGAGCATTTATCAGAAGATCAAGAGTTAGCCATGACTTGTCTTTTTTCATTAGAAGAAGCAAAGTATAAAACAGTTATTATTTATAATCAAGGGTACTTATCTAACCAGGAGCTAGAGAAGTTTCTAGAGAAATTTAAGCTCAATTTTATTATCATTGGAGAAGGAAAGAATGTAGGCATTCCAGTAGGGCGTCAGCGCTGTTTTGAATACATATGGACGCATAGGAGAGAAACAAAATATATAAGTGAATTGCATTTAGATATGATTTTTTCACCTTTATGGGAAGAAGCTTTAGTAGGATACTTAAGAACTCATGAGGAACCCATGATTAGCTGTGGTATTATTGATAAAAGTGGAGATATGAAGTTCAGTGGCAATATCATAAGGGAGATACCTAGAGATGGTACGGAAATGCAGAAGTTTTTAAGAAATTTAACAAGTAATAAGATTGTTCATGGATTTACGCATCCCTGTATTCACGTGAGTCATATTCTTGAGGAAGTAGGAGGATATGATTTAAGATTTCTAGAAGGTAAGCATTGCTTTGAGGATGATAGTCTGTTATTAGGTTATTACTATTATTATGGAACAAAGGCAAAGTGGTATCCAAAAGTAAATTATCAATCAGTTGTTTATCATGCTATAGCCATGCAACGCCTAGAGGTGGCGGATGATATTACTGTAAATTTTAATGGGTTAGTGAAACAGTATGGAGCTATGGGATTAAAGTATTTAAGTGAACTCCATAAAAGTAGCTGGCAAGTTGATTTTTTTCAAGAGCAATTTTTGAATCAGTAATAAATGGATAAGAGGTACCTCTATGAAAGGTACCTCATACTAAAATAGTTTAGCTGAAAGACTTAGGTTTCTATTCTAGTAAAAGACCAGCACTTGCATAACCAATGATGTTATTTCCACCCTTTTGACCTGATGGTACTATAGCGAAGAAAATAACCATTATACGTGTTTTAGCTGTTACACTTATATTAAAGGTAGAGTTAATCTTATGAGCTATAAGATTATTTGAAGCGATGTCTGGTGCTAGCTCAATAAAGCCATTTGCAACAGGTGAAAATACTTTATTTGGTGTTGTAGATATATAGATTTGAGCTATAATGGTTGCACTGGTAAATTACCTGTAACAGAAAAGTATGTTGATAGAGCCTTAATAGTACCAGCACTTGGCATACTAAAGGCTGTGTTCATACCATTCAAATTACTAGAGTCCATAGTGATAGTATCATTAATACCATCACCGACATCAATACCTGATTCAGAAGCGCCGAACTACAGTGATTCATAGAATGTTTTTCGGGTGTATATTTTCTTCCGTAGCTATTGGACATACAACTTCCACTGTTCTAAAATCAAATTTACATATAGAAAATAAGGGTATTACAAGCATATACTATGTGTATAAGGCAAATTAGGTGATTATTTCAAAATAGCTTAATAAACTATTTCAAATGATTTTACCAATAGGATAGTGGTAGAAAATCAGATAATAACATTATTTCTGATGAGATAAGTAAAAAAATTAGATAATAACTGGCAAGTTTATTTTTTACCCCTTATACTTAAGTTATAATAACGAAAGTACGAATGTGATATGAACTTATAAGATAAAAATAATCTTTTTAAGTAAGCTAGACTGTTCGTAATTAAAAAATTGATATTAAAGGAGGAAAATATGAGAGTAGCAGTTTATTTTGGTACAGGCTATGAAGAGATAGAAGCATTATCAGTAGTAGATATATTAAGAAGAGGAAAAGTAGAAGTTACTATGGTGGGTGTTAGTGGAAAGACTGTGGTAAGTTCACGTGGTATTAGCGTTAATATGGATAAAACTATCGATGAAGTAGATCATACAAAAGTTGATATGATTGTATTACCGGGTGGTGTACCAGGTATTAATCATCTAGAAGAAAATAGCATGCTTATAGAACAACTCAGATGTTTTAAAGAACAGCATAAATGGATAGCAGCAATTTGTGCAGCGCCTAGTATTTTAGGAAAGCATGGATTACTAAAAGGAGAAACGGCAACATGCTATCCAGGATATGAGAATGAGCTTATAGGCTGCCAGTATTCGGAAGAGGGAGTAGTCTTAAGTAACCATGTGGTAACAGGAAAAGGAGCTGGCTATTCTATTTCATTCGCATTTAAGTTATTAGAAATAATAAAGGGTGAAATAGTAGCAGGAGAAGTAAAAAAAGGTATGTTGATTGCAGATAAATAAGGGTAAAAAAAAAAGGTATATCGCTACTAAGTGATATACCTTTTAAATGTTGTTAAGAAAAACTAAATATTTCTTTAAAAGTATTAAAAATGCTTATACTACTAAAAAACAGTGGTGTGAATACGCTTAAACACTTCCATAAGTTCTACATCAGTAATGAGTTCAGTACCTATTTCTTCAAAAGCACTGGTTACTTTATGTATATTTAACTTATAAATATCTGAAATCATTTGAGCACTATAGGCTTTACAATTATGATATTTCCACTGCTTAGTGATTAATTTACAAATATCACTTGATAAATAGAAAATCACATGAAAAAAGGTAAGGCGATTTAGTTCTACAATGTTATTTTCATTCATAGTGTTTAATAATTCAGCATGTTCTACACCAAGAACAGAAGCTACTTCCGTGCTGGCATAAGGTGCTTCACTTGATTTTAAAAAAAGATCAATAGCTTCAAGTTTAGGACGTATGGAATTTGTATAGGTCTGGTCAAAGCTTTGAAGTGTGACGCAGCTACTTGTATAATGATTCATCGTTTAAAATCCTTCCTAATGTGAAATCTATATTACAAAGTTATTACATAACCCAATTATAAGGTAAGAGGCCTATATAAGGCTAGTTGTAATACTTGGAATAAAAGTAGAAAAGCATGTATGAAAGCATGGAAAAATATGCAAAATATAGTTGACTATCAAGAAAATATTCGAAAATGCGATATGGATTTTTTACCAAGGATATGATATAATAACGAAATGTTAGTTTAAAATGCTATATTTATGCAATGACACTACAAAGCAGGGAAACCTTAAGGAGGATAAATTTTAATGAACACACAAGTAGAAACAATGGAAAAAAGTGAGGTTAAACTTACAGTAGAAGTAGAAGGTGCTAAGGTTACAGCGGCAATTGATAAGGCTTATGAAGCAATGAAAAAAGACTTCAATATTCAAGGCTTCCGTAAAGGGAAAGTGCCTCGTGCGATGATTGAAAAAATGTATGGTGTTGAAGTATTCTTCAATAAAGCAGCAGACATCTTAATTGATGAAACATTATTTGCAGCAATCGAAGAAAACAAAATTGATATTGCAGCACGTATTAGTCCAAATGGATTAGAAGTAACTGAAATGTCAAAAGATGGTATGAAGTATACAGCAATTATTACTGTAAAACCAGAAGTAACACTTGGTGAATACAAAAACTTAAAAGTTGAAGTAGAAAAAACAGAAGTAACAGATGAAGAAGTAAACGAAGCAGTTAATAAAGAAGCACAAAAAAATGCTCGTGAAATCACAGTTGAAGATAGAGCAGTTATGCCTCAAGATAAAGTAACAATCGACTTTGAAGGTTTTGTAGATGGTGCTGCATTTGAAGGTGGAAAAGGAACAGATTATGATTTAGTAATTGGTTCTAAATCATTCATCGATAATTTTGAAGATCAATTAATTGGTAAAAACATTGGTGAAGAAGTAGAAGTTAATGTAACATTCCCAGCTGAATACCATGTAGCAGAACTTGCTAGCAAACCAGCATTATTTAAAGTAGCTATTAAAGGTATTAAAGTAAATGAATTACCAGAAATTAATGATGATTTTGCAGCTGATATTTCAGAATTTGAAACATTAGCTGAATACAAAGAAGATCTTAAGGCAAAACTTCTTAAAGACAAAGAGACAAATAATAAAAACATTTTTGAACAACAAGCTGTAGAAAATGCAGTAGCAAATGCTACATTAGAAGTACCAGCAGCTATGGTTGAAGAGCAAGTAGACAGAAACGTTAAAAACTTCTCAAACCGTATGGCTTCTCAAGGTTTACAATTAGAACAATATTTACAATTCACAGGTCAAAGTATGGATGCATTCAGAGAAAACTTTGCTAAAGATGCGGAGCACCAAATTAAAACTCGTTTAGTTCTTGAAAAAGTTGCTGAAGTAGAAGGTGTTACTGTTTCTGAAGAAGACATCGATGAAGAATTAAAAACAATTGCAGCTATGTACCAAATGCCATATGAAGAACTTAAGAAATCTTTTGCTAACTATGAGCAAGATGCTTTAACAGCAGATATTAAAGTTCAAAAAGCAGTTAAGGTGATTACAGAGTCTGCAGAAAAAGTGGAAAAATAGGAAGATTAGGTATATATCCTAAAAGAGAGAAGGAGGCTACTAGAATGAGTTTAGTCCCAATGGTTATAGAACAAACCAATAGAGGAGAACGTTCATATGATATTTACTCTCGTCTATTAAAAGATCGTATCATTATTTTAGGTGATGAGGTTAACAACGTTACAGCTAACCTTATTGTGGCACAACTATTGTTTTTAGAAGCTGAAGATCCTGATAAAGACATTATGTTTTACATTAATAGTCCAGGTGGCTCTATAACAGATGGTATGGCTATTTATGATACAATGCAATATATTAAGTGTGATGTGTCAACGATTTGTATGGGTATGGCAGCGAGCATGGGTGCATTCTTACTTGCAGGAGGAACAAAAGGTAAACGTTTTGCGCTTCCTAATGCAGAAGTTATGATTCACCAACCACTTGGTGGAGCAAAAGGTCAAGCAACTGACATTCAAATTACAGCGCAGCACATCATTAAAACAAAAGAGCGTATGAACCGTATGTTATCAGAGTTTACAGGGCAACCTATTGAACGTATTAATAATGACGTTGAAAGGGACAACTGGAAAACTGCTGAAGAAGCAAAAGAATATGGCCTTATAGACGATATTATTACATCAAAATAGTTCCCAAAGGAGGTGCAGAATGCCAACAAAGTTTGATGATACAAAACAGCTAAGATGTTCATTTTGTGGTAAAACACAAGAACAGGTAAAAAGACTTATTGCAGGTCCAAATGTTTATATCTGTGATGAATGTATTGAGTTATGCTCTGAAATTATAGAAGAGGAGCTTGAAGCTGGTTACGAAGATGATGATATGGTAGATATGCCAAAGCCAAAAGAAATTAAGGCGCATCTTGATGAGTATGTTATTGGTCAAGAAGATGCTAAAAAAGCTTTAGCAGTAGCAGTATACAATCATTATAAACGTATTTATAAACAAAGTAAGAGTAACGATGTAGAAGTACAAAAGAGTAATATTTTACTTTTAGGACCTACAGGAACAGGTAAAACACTTTTAGCACAAACCCTTGCTAAAATGTTAAATGTACCCTTTGCTGTAGCTGATGCCACCTCTCTTACAGAAGCAGGCTATGTAGGCGAAGATGTAGAAAATATTCTACTTAAGCTTATTCAAGCAGCTAATTATGATGTGGAAAAAGCACAATTGGGTATTATTTATATAGATGAGATTGACAAGATTTCTAGAAAATCTGAAAATCCATCTATTACTAGAGATGTAAGTGGAGAAGGTGTACAGCAAGCACTTCTTAAAATCATAGAGGGAACAGTAGCTTCTGTACCACCTCAAGGCGGTAGAAAACATCCACACCAAGAATTTATTCAAATTGATACAACTAATATTCTATTTATCTGTGGTGGAGCCTTTGATGGGCTTGATAAAATCATTGAACGTAGAGTAGGACAAAAGAGCATGGGCTTTGGTGCCAATATTGTGAGTAAGAAAGAGAAAAGCATAGGCGAACTCTTTAAACAAATCGAACCTCAAGACCTTGTTAAATTTGGACTTATTCCTGAATTTGTAGGACGTATTCCATCCATTGTATCTCTTAATAATTTAGACAAAGAAGCACTTATTAAAATTCTAACAGAGCCTAAGAATGCGCTTACAAAACAATACGAGCATCTTTTTGAACTAGATGGTATTAAGTTAGAGTTTGAAGAAGAAGCTTTAGTAGCTGTAGCAGAATTAGCTATTGAAAGAGAAACTGGAGCTAGAGGATTACGTGCCATCTTTGAAACTATGATGAGAAATATTATGTATGATGCACCTTCTATGGGAGATGCTTTAGAAAAAATTATTATTCATGCAGATGTGATTAAAGAAGGCAAAGAACCTACATTGGTTTATAATGATAAAGTTAAACCAAAAGAAAAGAATAAAAAAGCTAATAATGAATCAGCTTAAGCTGTGTTCATGAAAATATAATAAGGGGCTGTTGCATTTATGTGCAATAGCCCCTTATTAATGAGATAGTAACATCCTAACTTATCCCTGATCTCTTAAATGAATGATAGATTTATAGGTATCCTTTTTGTAACTGTTGGCAATACTTGTAAAGTAGAAAAAAGTAAGCAGGAGGATACTGTATGTTATCAGGTATATTAATTGGGGTTCAATTATTTTTTTCGTGTGTAATTGGGATGTATTTCTTACTACAGCTTAAAAGTCAAACAACATCTAAATCTAATATTTATAAAGATTCTTTAGTAAAATGGGAGAAGATGCAAGCTCTAAGAAAAGTTGCATTGACACCTCCATTGTCTGAAAAGGTAAGGCCGAAAAGTGAAAAGGATATTATAGGGCAAGCAGATGGATTGCAAGCTTTAAAAATTGCTTTATGTGGACCTAGTCCACAACATATTTTAATTTATGGTTCTCCTGGAATAGGAAAAACAGCGGCAGCTAGAATTGCATTGGATATTGCCAAGGAATCACCTGGATCACCATTTAAAAGAAATGCTAAGTTTATAGAGATTGATGCAACGACACTGCGTTTTGATGAAAGAAGTATTGCTGACCCGCTAATGGGATCTGTTCATGATCCTATTTATCAAGGAGCAGGTGCTTATGGTCCAGCAGGAGTACCTCAACCTAAACCTGGGGCAGTCACAAAGGCACATGGTGGCGTTTTATTTATAGATGAAATTGGAGAACTGCATCAAGTGCAAATGAATAAGCTTTTAAAAGTTCTAGAGGATAGAAAAGTGTTTTTGGAGAGCTCGTATTACTCTGAAAGTGATGAAAATATTCCTAAAGATATTCATGATGTATTTAAAAATGGTTTACCTGCAGATTTTAGATTAATTGGAGCTACCACTAGGAATCCGGAAGATATACCACCAGCATTACGTTCGAGGTGTACAGAGATTTTCTTTAAAGACTTAAGTTATGATGATATTAGGGCCATTGTAGACAATGTAGCAGCACGTGAAAAAATGACCATTGTAGGAGAAGCAAAGGAACTTATAGGACAGTATGCTTATAATGGAAGGGATGCAGTTAATATGTTGCAGACTTCTTTTAGTTTAGTACATCAAGAAGGACGAATAGAAATCTTGGAAAAAGATGTGGAATGGGTTATTCAAACAGGTAGGTATGTACCTAGACTTGTAAAGAAAGTAGATCCTAAAGCTGCAGTAGGGAAAGTAAATGGTTTAGGTGTCATGGGGATTAATAGAGGTATGGTCTTAGGCATAGAAGCTGTTACTAAGAAAACAGGAATAGAGCAGGCAGAGATTAAAGTAACTGGCATTATAGAAGAAGAAGAACTGCATATGAAACAAAGCAGTTCTAAAAGAAAAAGTATGGCGTCAAATTCTGTAGAAAATGTACTCACGGTTTTAAAAATGCGCTATAATGTTAATACAAAGGAATATTTAATGCATCTTAATTTTACCTCGGGAATTCCAATTGATGGACCATCAGCAGGTATTGCTATATTTACAGTGTTGTATTCAGCACTTTTTGATAAGGCTATACCTGGGAATATTGCTATGACTGGAGAGATATCTATACAAGGTAAGGTTTGTCCTGTAGGTGGTGTTTATGAAAAGTTATTGGCAGCTAGGGAAGCTGGCGTAAAGAAAGTATTTATTCCTAAGGATAATATTCAAAAAGTGTTTGATACAATAGATATAGAAATTATTCCTGTTGAAGATATAGATGAGGTTATTAGTACCTTATTTGATAAAGAGATTATTGAAAAAGCCAATGAAATATTACATGCGTAGTGATTAACACGTAAGTGGCAATTTAGAGGGTGGAGCGATGAAAAAAGAAATTAAAGATATACCAGTACTTCCTTTAAGAGGAGTGACAATATTTCCAGAAATGGTTATGCATTTTGATGTAGGCAGAGAAAAATCATTAAAAGCTATTGAAGAAGCGATGAAACAAAATGAAATGATTTTAGCTGTTTCACAAAGAGATGCAGATGTAGATGAGCCAAAACGAGAAGATTTATATGAAATTGGAACCCTAGTAGAAATTAAGCAAACAGTTAAGGTAGGAGAAGATCAGCTTAAAGTGCTTGTCAAAGGAACTGCTAGGGCGAAAATTTTAACGTTGCAAGATGAAACTTATATGAGTGCAGATGTAGAGGTTATAAAAGATAAGCTTATAGAAGCTGATAAAGAAGAACAAGCACTTATACGTACAATTGCAGAGTTATTTGAAAAGTATGCTTCTATTAATCCACGTATTACAGATGAGGTCTTATATGGTATACTGGGGCTTAAGAATAGTATTGAAATGATGGACATTATTATTGGTCATATTGTTTTAGAGGTAGAGAAGAAGCAAGCTATTTTGGAGTGTCTAGATATAAAAAAACGTATGTTTAAGATCATTACCATATTAGAAGCTGAAATAGAAATATTAACACTACAAAAAGAAATTTTTAATAAAGTGAAACAAAATATAGATCAGTCTCAAAAAGAATATTTTTTAAGAGAGCAAGTTAAGATTATCCAAGAACAGTTAGGTGATAAAGACGGTATTCAAGGAGATATTGATAAATATAATGAACAGTTAAAGAATACTCCAGAGTTCGTTAAAGAAAAAATAGAAAAAGAAATAAGACGCTTAAAGAATACACCGGCTAGTTCACCTGATAACGGAAATATTAGAACTTATATAGAGACTGTCTTGGATATTCCTTGGAATCATTATACTAAGGAAAATATTCAGTTAAAGAAAGCAGCAGAAATCCTAGATAAAGAACATTATGGACTTGAAAAGGTTAAGGAAAGAGTTTTAGAATATTTAGCCGTTAGAAGCTTGTCTGAAGAGTCTCCAGCACCTATTTTATGTTTAGTTGGACCACCGGGGGTAGGTAAGACATCCATAGCTAAATCAATTGCACATGCTACTGGAAGGAATGATGTACGTATTTCTTTAGGGGGTGTGAGAGATGAAGCTGAAATAAGAGGACATAGAAGAACTTATGTAGGTGCCATACCAGGACGTTTTGTTTATGGTATTTCTGAAGCTAAGTCTATGAATCCACTTATTCTTTTAGATGAGATTGATAAAATGGCTAGTGATTTTAAAGGTGACCCAGCTGCAGCCTTACTCGAAATCTTAGATAGTAAACAAAATAATAGTTTTAAAGATCATTATTTAGAATTGCCATTAGACTTGTCTAAGGTTTTGTTTGTAGCAACAGCTAATAGTTTATCGACAGTTCCAAAGCCATTATTAGATCGTATGGAAATTATAGAGGTGGGAAGTTATACAAGCCTTGAAAAACTAGAGATTGCAATGAAATATCTACTGCCAAATCAGCTGAAAGCACACCATTTAGATAAAAAGCAAATTAAATTTTCAAGAACAAATATCCTGTATTTAATTGAACATTATACAAAAGAAGCAGGTGTAAGAGGTTTAGAGAGAATGTTGGCTAAAGTGTGTAGAAAAGCGGCTAGAGAAATTGTTGAGCAAGATATAGCTAGTATACAAATAACCCCTAAAAAACTTGGAGAGTATTTAGGAAGCTCTAGTTTCGATTATGAACTTAAGAATAAGGAACCCGAAGTAGGTATTGTAAGGGGACTAGCTTGGACTAGCGTTGGTGGAGATACATTATCTATTGAAGTTAATTGTATGCCTGGTAAAGGGCAGCTTGAACTCACAGGACAGATGGGAAATGTAATGAAGGAGTCTGCCAAGGCAGCTATGAGCTATATTCGTTCTAAAGTGAATGAACTAGGTATAGCAGAAGATTTTTATGTAAAAAATGATTTACATATCCACATTCCTGAAGGCGCAGTACCTAAAGATGGACCATCAGCAGGAATTACCATGGCTACAGCGATGATTTCAGCACTGACAAATAAGCCGGTTAAAGCTGATTTAGCAATGACAGGAGAAATTACAATCAGAGGTAGAGTTGTACCTATTGGTGGGTTAAAAGAGAAATTATTAGCAGCAAAACGTGCAAAGATTAAGCATGTTATTGTGCCAGACCAAAACAAAAAGAATGTAGAAGAGCTAGAAAATCATATTGTAGAAGGTTTGAAAATTAGTTTTGTTCATACAATGGATGAAGTGCTACAATATGTTTTTGCATAAGCTTATAGGAGAAATCAAATGAATGTAACAAAAGCAGAAATGATTATAACAGCGGGACTTTCGTCTCAATTTCCAGTACATGATATGCCAGAGATTGCCTTTGCAGGTAAATCTAATGTAGGAAAATCTTCATTGTTAAATGCTATGCTTAACCGTAAAGCATTAGCAAGAACAAGTTCACAACCAGGAAAAACACAGACCATTAATTTTTATAATGTGCAAGATACGTATATGTTTGTAGATTTGCCTGGATATGGATATGCAAAAGTCTCTAAGACAGATAGAGAACGTTGGGGAAAACTCATTGAAGGTTATTTAGAAAAAAGAGAACAATTAAAGAAGATCATTTTATTAATTGATATTAGACATGAGGTAGGCAATAATGATAAAATGATGTATGACTGGATTAAGCATTACCATAATGAAGTGATTGTAGTAGCCACTAAGATGGATAAGATTAAAAGAAGCCAAGTTCAAAAGCACCTATCTATGATTAGAAAAGGTCTTAACTTAATGCCAGAAGATAAATTAGTAGGCTTTTCTTCAGAAACAAAGCAAGGGAAAGAAGAACTCTGGAAGATTATTGAGGAAATCCAAGAGATGAACTAGCAAAGAGTTACTAGAGATTTATAATGGGGGGATAATCATGAATAAATCTGATAAATATTATTTAAAGCAAGGCAAGCTTGAATTATCTATGCTAGATGATGATGATGATGAAATTGAACTACGTAACTCTCTTCAGACAACTCCAAAGAAAGATTTATTTGCAGACTTAGAATTTCCACATACTAAAAGAATTAGAGAAAATCGTACAAAGTCGGTACGTGCAAAAGAGCCTAAGCTTAAGGTAACACAGGATATTTATAATACCTTACATACCATGGGACAGTTCTTAACTAAGACCGATGAAGGAGAGGCAGAGGAAGTAAAGCAGGTACCACCTAGAAAACCAATAAATGCTGCAAAAGCACAAAAATTAGAGCAAATTGCCAGTACTTTAAAAATACAAGAAATAGAATTACCGCCTAGAACTATTAATAGGGACCAAGTAATAGAAGCAGTAGAAAATAAAGAAGGTATTCCTTTTGAAAGTATACCTATAGACAAACAAAAAGAAGAAATTACAGGAATCTTACCAAATAGGGAAGTTATTGCAAATAAGGATCAAGAGACCATTAACACATTACAAGAAGAAATAGCTGCTGAGATTAATGAACTTTTAGCGGAAGAAAAAGAATTAGAAGGTTATCAGGAAGCAATAACAGAGGTAGTAGTAGAAAATGTACTAAATGAAGAAGAGCTTGCTAACAGTAAAGAAGTAGAAGCAAGAGCGAAGCCAATGACGGTAGTATCAGCTATTGAAAAAGAGGTACAGCAAGTTTACTATGGGGCAAATCATTTAGAAGACAATAAAGTATTCCTTGAACAAAAAGAAGAAGATCCTAATAAAGATCTAAAGCAGAGTCATATTGATGAGGTTCTTAAAACTTTTTTTGGAAATGTAACACCTCGATATACTTATGCAAAAGAATTAAAAAGGCATATAGATAAACAAATAGCGGCAATTGAGAATTATGAATAAAAATAGTGTGTTTTCAGATTTAAATAGGTTGACACTAAAATTAAAATATGATAATATAATCTTCGTCGGATAACAAGACGATGGAGATTATGCGCGAATGGCTCAGTTGGTAGAGCATCTCCTTGCCAAGGAGAGGGTCGCGGGTTCGAGTCCCGTTTCGCGCTCTTACGGGGTGTGGCTCAGTTTGGCTAGAGCGCCTGATTTGGGATCAGGAGGCCGCAGGTTCGAGTCCTGTCACCCCGATTTTTATTGAATAAGCCAATTAAAAATAATCCTTTGAAGCCCATTGTAGTTGATGCTCAGAGGTTTTTTATTTTTTGCCTTTTCTTCTAAAATAAAGATAAAATCTTACTAAAAGTAATAGGGTTTAATTTAATATTGAGTATGATAACAGAAACGTATAAATAAAGTATGGTTGATAGAAAAAAGCAAAATAAAAGAGTAGCTAAGGGAATAACTTAGCTACTCTTTTATTTTGAAAGCAATTGCAGAATTTCACCATAAAGTTCAGTGGCATTTGTCTTCCACTTGTTACAGAGTTCAATAGCTTGTTTCTTAGAGCCAACACTTATATTTAAATCAATGAGTGTTGAGTGATTTTCTGTCACCTTACAATGAACCATATAATCATTGGTTTTATTAGGAGTATATTCAGCATGAATATCTAATTCACTTTTGAATTTTCTCCAGTTGTTTTCTATAAATAGATCTAACTCTTTTCTTATGAATTCAGGAATACGGGAAGCGAAAAATTCTAAAGCCTCTTCTCCCTTAGAACTAATCTCAAAGTAAGATGCATTACTTTGTTTGGAGATGGTAATAAACTTAGAAGTTTCTAACTCAGTTAAGTATTGCTGAAGCGAAAAGTAGTCTGTGTAGCCTCTTTCAAGAATTATTTGTGTCATTTGAGATAAAGAAAGAGGCATTTTTACTTGCGATAAAAGATAGAGTACGATGAGTTTATTGACTGTAAAGTCTTCATGATTAATATTCACAACTTGCCTCCTCACACTTTTTACTATTATTGTATCTTAAAAGTGGGGTAAACTCAATATTTGTTTAAATATTTACCTTGATAGATGTCATGCTTATTCAAGTAGCGTGTAATACCATTAAGGACATGACGCTTATTTTTAGTCCAAAGAGGACCAATTAGATGTTCTTTGGGACCATCTCCTGTTAAGCGGTGAATAACAAAGTCGGGAGGTAACAAGGTAATAATATCACCTAAAAGCGCTATATACTCTTCTTCTGTCAGAAGTGGAAAAGGATGAGCTTCGTAATAGTGGCCTAAGGGGGAATTATCTAAAATATGCAGCATATGCAGCTTAATACCTTGCAATGGTAAATGACATAGATATCTAGCAGAAGCTAGCATATCGGATTTGGTCTCATGAGGAAGCCCTAAAATAAGATGGACAACAGTTTCTATAGAATAAGTAGCTAGTTTTTGAACGACTGTATAAAATATGTCTAAAGAATAACCTCGGTTAATGAGCTTAGCAGTGGGTTCATGAATAGTTTGTAAGCCCAGTTCAACCCATAGATGTGTACGCGTACTTAGTTCACCTAGATAAGCAATGATTTCGTCAGTTAAGCAATCTGGTCTAGTGGCAATAGCAAGTCCAACGACACCAGGAAAAGCAAGGGCTTCTTCATATTTTTGCTTAAGCTCCTCTAAAGGTGCATAGGTATTAGTAAAAGCCTGGAAATAAGCAATATATTTCGTGGCATTTCCCCATTTAGCTGAAAGTAATCCAGTAGCCATAGAAAGTTGTTTGGTAATATAATGTTCATCTGAAAAAGTAAAGTCACCACTACCACGTTCGCTACAAAATAAGCAGCCTTTAGAAGAAATACGACCATCTCTATTAGGACAAGTAAAACCACCATCTATGGAAAGTTTAATCACCTTAGTACCATGTTTTTCTCGTAAAAAGGTATTAAGAGTTCTATAACGTTGTTTTTGCATAAAATCTCCTTACTTAAGTAAAAATAACAAAAAAGATAATATAAGTTTATGACTTATATTATCTTATAGAAGTTAATGAAGTGCAAGGAGCATTTCTTCTTTTCTAAGCCTAATTTCTTCACACGTATTAATGACATGATTCCAGCCTTCATCTGTCGTGACAGTTCTAGAAAATTTAATAAAATCATCTCTTAAAATTTTGGTATAGTTCACTTTTATTTGTTTTACTTCATCGTCATTTTGAGTATGACTAAGAGCCTCTAAAAATTCATTGGCCCTATTAGAAGAAACAAAGGGTAAATAAGGTTGGAGGGCATCTAATTTTTTTTGAAGTGCTTCATAATGTTTTTCAAAAGGATTGCCTTCTACATTTTCCATATAAGCAAAAAAGGCATCTAAGTTAAGAAAGGTAACATTTTTGATACAAGAATAATCAAAGTTTTGAAGTAGCTGATGAAATTCATAGAGGTGATTTTCTAGTTCTTGTTTAGTCAGTAATGTTGGCATAATAAGATCCCCCTTAAAGTCATTTCAAGTAAAATTTCTTTTTATATAGCTTAGTATATCCAGACAAAAATAAAAAAGTGTATGTAAATTTTACTTTATAATTTTTGCAGCTTGTAATATAGTAAAAGAAAGTATATTAGCCAATAATGCTTAAAATGATTATAAAAGGGTGAGATAATGAATAAGAAACATATTGTTGTAATTGATGATGAAGAACATATTTTAGAACTCATCAAATATAATTTAGAAGCAAATGGTTTTATAGTATCTACTTATACAAGTGTCGAAGCAATGCAAAAAAGTATAGGGGAAAGCCCTATTGATTTAATTTTATTAGATATTATGCTTCCTGGCATGGATGGTATCACTGCACTTAATATCTTTAGAAATCATGAACAGTTAGGGTGTGTACCTGTTTTATTGGTGAGCGCTAAAGCAGAAGAAATTGATAAAATATTGGGATTAGAGCTAGGAGCAGATGATTATATTACCAAGCCATTCAGTGTAAGAGAGTTAGTGGCTAGAGTAAAAGCTATACTGCGCCGAGCTGATAGAAATGAAGTGCCGACTAAAAAAACAGAGGAAGATCATTTTTTAGTACATCAGGACTTAAAGTTAGATATAGAAAGCCATTTACTTACTTTTAAAGATGAACCCATAGAACTTACCTACAAAGAATTTGAAATTCTTAAGTTACTTATGAGTAACAAAGGAAAGGTTTTAACAAGGGAAGTTATTCTGGATAAAGTATGGGGATATGATTATTATGGTGAAACACGTACAGTAGATGTACATATTCGTTATCTAAGAGCTAAGTTTGAAGCCTATGGCATAGGAGAGTATATTGAAACTGTTCGTGGCGTAGGGTATAGGTTTGTAAAGGAGTAGCGCATGAAAAATAAAATCATTTGGCCTACTTTAACGGCTATTTGGATACTTGTTATTACAGTGGCGGCGGAAGCCACCTTAATGGGTAGTAGACTAATGAATGAAGCTGGAATCAGTTTAGCAGCAGGTGAGGTGAATCGTATGATTTACCACATTTTTGTGATAGCAGGCATCATAAGCTTTGTTCTTTATGTGGTTTTAAAAGGTGCTATTAAAAAGATTACAGACCCTATTGAAGCTTTAACTGAGGATGCTAAAAAGTTTAAAGAGGACCAATATACACATCAACTAAGAGATTATGATATAGAAGAACTACAAAATCTAGCCCATGCTTTTGACTATATGGGAGATGAATTAAGTGGAACTATCAGAAAACTAAGGCATCAAAAAGCTAAATTAGAAAGTATGTTTTCTTCTTTAGAAGAAGGCATTATTGTTATTGATAAAAAGGGGTATATTGATGAAACTAATGAATTGGCTAGAAAGCTACTAGGGTTAAAAGGAAATATACCTAACAATTGCCACATTACGCATTTACTAAGAGAAGAACAGTTCGTTAAACTTGTTACTGAAGGGCTTAAAACTAATAAAATGCAAGTGATTGAATTAAAGATAGGAGAATACATTGTCTATATTACGATGGTAGCTGTAGGTAGATCTGGTAAAGTATATGAATATTTATTGCTGATAAAAGATGTAACGCAGCTTAGAGGATTAGAAGAAATGAAGTATCAATTTGTAAGTAATGTTTCTCATGAGTTAAAGACTCCTTTAACAAGTATTCAAGGTTTTGTGGAGACCTTACAAGCTGGAGCTATAGAAAATAAAGAAGTCGCTTATCGCTTTTTAAATATTATTGACATTGAGACCAAAAGGCTTTATCGCTTAATCCAAGATATATTATTACTATCTGAAATCGAAAATATGGATAAACAAGAATACGGTGATGTGAAGGTTGCAAGTGTCATTGAAAATTGCATGAGTTTGCTTCAAGAACAAGCTGATAAAAAATCTGTTAAAATAGTATTTAATGAGGAGCAATCTTTAGTCATTAAAAATATGAGTGAGGACCACTTGACTCAAATGATGATGAATTTATTAGGAAATGCAGTAAGATATACAGACAATGGTGCTATTATTATTACAACTCAGGAAAATAGTAGGCAGCAAATCATTACCATTAGAGACAGTGGTATTGGCATCCCAGAGGAAAGTATTCCACATATTTTTGAGCGCTTCTACAGAGTAGATAAAGGTCGTTCAAGACAAAGTGGTGGAACTGGCCTGGGGCTCTCTATAGTTAAGCATATTGCAAAGCTTTATGAAATTAAGATTGAAGTCAGTAGTGAATTAGGAGAAGGGACATGTTTTCGTCTTATATTGAATAAGGAAGATGAGTGAGATAATCATAAGACAATGTCTTCATCGAAAAGTGAGAGTAATAGGAGAAGTTAAGGAAAGAAAAATAATAAGATAAGCCATATAAGCAAAGGAGCTGTTGCAATAAAATGTGCAACAGCTCCTTTTGATATTTGTAAGTGCAAATGTAAAGCGCAACTAGCCGATTATATTTGCACTTTTTTGTTAGTTATTAGATATTTCTTTAAAGTTTTCTCCATCCTTTGGAGGTTTTGGACCAAAGTATTGATAGAAATCAACCTTTAAATTACCATTAAATAATTTGCGTTTTTTATTAGCTTTTTTACCATAATCACGTTCAAAGGTATCCACAGAGGTAATAGCATAAAGCGACCAAGTTGGATTGCTATCGATTAAGCGACGAAGCTCACGATGGATTTGTTCAATTTGTGACAGATTACTAATACGCTCACCATACGGAGGGTTAGCAATGACAATGCCATAATCACCATGTGGCAAGGTAGCTTTGTGGATAGGCTTGGCAAAGAACTGAATATATTCACCAACACCAGCAGCTTCCGCATTTTCTCTAGCTTTATTAATGACATTTCTATCAATATCAGAAGCGTAGATAATAGGATTACCTTTTTGATCAATGGCTTCTCTCGCTTCCTGACGAAGCTCGTCCCAAAGTGTTTTAGGTACTTGTGGCCAGAAAGAAGAAGCAAATTGCCTGTTAAGGCCAGGGGCAATGTTTTTAGCTAACATAGCAGCTTCAATAGCGAAAGTACCTGAACCACAACAAGGGTCGTAAAGCATACGTCCTTTTTGCCAGTAGCTAATTTGCAAGAGGGCAGCTGCCATGGTTTCTTTAAGAGGGGCCTCTACATTGCTTACGCGGTAGCCACGCTTATGAAGACCTTCACGGCCAGTTGTATCAATAGTTAAGGTAGCCACATCTTTTAAAATAGAAACTTGTACCGTATAAGAAGGCCCTGTTTCAGGAAACCAATCCATTTTATATTTCTCACTAAGGCGTTTAACAATTGCCTTTTTAGTAATGGCTTGACAGTCTGAGATACTAAAAAGCTTCGACTTAACAGACTTACCATTAACAGTAAATTTAGCATCTGGTGTAATCCAAGCTTCCCAAGGAAGTGCAGTAACTTTATCAAAAAGTTCTACGAAAGTAGTGGCCTTGAATTCTCCCATTTTAATAAGTACACGGTCAGCACTGCGAAGCCATAAGTTAGAAAGCACAATAGCTTCTGAATCTCCAGTATAAACAACCTTGCCATCTTGCACAGCATTTATTTCATAACCTAAATCTTCTACTTCTTTTCGTACCATGGCTTCAAGTCCGAAGGTAGAAGTAGCAATTAGTTCAAATGTTTTCATAATGTTCTCCTCTAAAAATACTCATTTCGTATTCTTATTGTACACCAATATAGATAAGCTGTATACCAAGTAAGTAGAATCAATTAGTAAGTGATGAAGAAGGGATCATTGAGCTTAAAAATATTATTTAACAAATTCTTAACCTAAACCAAATATTAATTGAACATTGTAATAATATCATATCGATGTACAGAAAAAACAAAAACAAAAACAGCTATAATACCTATAGCTTTCCAGGAGGGAATTAAAAATGAAAAGAAAATTTTTAGCTTGCTTTGCGGCTCTAACATTAGGAACTATGATGTTTGCAGGATGCTCAGCTAACACAGGAAATGAAAATAAAACAAATGAAGCCAGTACTACACCAGCTACATCAGCAGAAGCTAGCCCAGAAGCTAGTTCAGCAGATGCAACAAGAAAAGGTGTAAAAATATCAATCGTAGGTTCTACAACCATAGCTGAACCAATGGAAAAATTAGTAGAAGCTTATAAAGCTACTGGGTCTTCAGACAATATTGAAGTACAAGGAAATGGCTCATCAGCAGGTATTAAAGCTGCTATTGATGGAACAGCAGATATTGGGATGGCATCTAGAGAACTTAGTGAAGAAGAAAAAGGCTCAGGACTTGTAGAAACAGTAATTGCTTATGATGGAATTGCAGTAGTAGTTAATCCAAGCAATGGTGTAGCAGATCTTACAAAGGATCAAGTTAAAGATATCTTTGAAGGAAAAATTACTAACTGGAGCGAAGTTGGTGGCGTAGATAAAGATATTATCGTAGTAACAAGAGAAGCAGGCTCAGGTACAAGAGGTGCTTTTGAAGAAATTCTTAAATTATTAGATGAAAACAAAGCTTCAACTATTGTAGAAACAGCTTTAGTTTCAGAAGGTACAGGTGCAGTTATGGCTACAGTAGCAACAAAGGATGCTGCTATCGGATTCGTTTCAGAAGGGTACCTTGATGATACAGTAAAAGCAGTGGCAATTGATGGCGTAGAATGTACAGTAGATAATGTAAAAGCAGGTAGCTATACTATTTCAAGACCTCTTATCTTAGTAGCACAACCAAGTATCAAAGCAGAAGCACAAGAAGTAATTGATTTCATCGTAAGTGACGAAGGTCAAAAGATTATGAGTGATAAGTATATCTCTATAAAATAGTAGTGTAATGAATAGCTTAAGAGTTGAAGTAGATAAGCTAATATGGACATAAAAAATAGAGAAGTAATGATTCAATAATATTTAAACAAAGTAACAACTAATAAAGCAATACGCTAATATACTTAAACATTGCTAATGTTTCAAAATATTTACTCCTAAAATATCTTATAAATTGTTATTATCCCCAATAACTAAATAAATGAATGAAGTAGGTCTAGGGTGGGTAAGCCTAGGCCTATTTAACATAGATTTAACATTGTTCCAACATAAATTAAACATTAGGGGCGTAATATAGGGATACAAATTTACAAAACATTATTGGCTAAGATATATATTATTTTTAGGAGGCATATAGCTATGAAAAAGAAATTACTTCTATGTATAGCAGGGGTAATGATTGGGACTATGGCGCTTACAGGTTGTGGCAGCAGTAGTTCAAAAGGACCTAAAGTTTCAATTGTAGGTTCTACAACAGTATCAGAACCGATGGAACAATTAGCAGAAAAATATAAAGAAACCGTGCCAGATGCTAATATTGAAGTACAAGGAAATGGTTCATCAGCAGGCATTAAAGCTGTAGCAGATGGGACTGCAGATATGGGTATGAGTTCACGTGAACTAAGTGAAGAAGAAAAAGGACTTGATTTAACAGAGACAGTTATTGCTCATGATGCCATTGCAGTTGTAGTTAATACAACTAATGAAGTGACGAATTTAACAAAAGAGCAAATTAAAGATATTTATGAAGGTAAAATCACTAACTGGAGTCAAGTAGGTGGTAAAGATGAGAATATTATTGTGGTAACAAGAGAAGCAGGTTCAGGTACAAGAGGGGCCTTTGAAGAATTATTAGGTCTTTTAACAACTGATAAAGCTTCTACTATTATTGACAGAGCTTTGGTAAGTGAAGGTACAGGTAGTATTATGGCCACAGTAGCTTCCAAAGAAAATGCAATTGGCTATATTTCTTTAGGTTATAGGAATGAAACAGTAAAACTAGTAGAAGTAGATGGTGTGATGCCAAGTGCTGAAACAGTTTTAGCGAATGAATATATGATTTCAAGACCATTACTTCTTTTAACATCAAATAATACAAGTGATGAGGCAAAAGCTTTGTTAGATTATATCGTTGGAGCAGAAGGTCAAAGCGTTATAGCAGAAAAATATATTCCAATTAATCAATAGTAATCTATAAACGAGTAAAGGTAGATGAAGTACATGGATAAATTAATGAAAAGAGTGTTTTGGTTATGTGCAGCCATCATGATTTTAGTAGTTGGATTTATGGCAGTATATATTATAGTAGGAGGAGTACCTTTCTTTAAAGAAGTGAGTATTTGGGATTTCCTATTCGGTAAGAAGTGGAATCCATCAGGAAAAATATTTGGTATTTATCCAATGTTAGTAGCAAGTTTATATGCTACATTAGGTGCAACTCTTATAGGGGTTGTAGTTGGTGTGAGTACAGCAATTGTTTTAGTAGAAGTCTTACCACAAAAAGTGGCTAAGGTGTTTTCAGCGGCAATTGACTTACTTGCTGGTATACCATCTGTTATCTATGGATTCTTTGGTCTGATGGTAATTGTACCCATCCTGAATGACCTTTTTGGGGGTATAGGTGGTGGTAGTAGTTTATTAGCAGCAATGCTGATTTTAGCAGTTATGCTACTACCTACAGTGATAAGAATGACAGAAGTAAGTCTTAGAGCTGTTCCAAATGAATATAAGGAAGGGGCCTTAGGATTAGGGGCTTCTAAATTTCAATATATTTTCAAAGTACAATTAGGTGCAGCTAAATCTGGTATTATGGCAGGAATTGTACTAGGTATAGGTAGAGCGTTAGGCGAGACTATGGCTGTTATCTTAGTAGCAGGTAACTCTGTACTTATCCCAAGTAGTATTATGGATCCAGTAAGAACACTAACCGCTAATATTGCAATGGAAATGGGATATGCAACAGGCATTCACCAGCAAGCACTATTTGCAACAGGGATGGTGCTTTTCGTACTGATTATGGCAATTAATTTAGTACTTACGCAGTTTATTCGAAGGGCAGAAAGGAGAGCTAGATAATGCAAAGAAAACATAAGGAAAGTCTGATAAAAGTTATATTACTTGCAATTTCATCCATAACTATTATTATGTTAGGTTGGATTATAGGCTACATTGTGTTTAAAGGTATAGCGCATATTGACTTTGGCAAACTAGTTCCTCCAATTGTTTCAACGTTATACATGGTAGCTATTGGACTTCTTATTTCAGGGCCCATTGGTATTGGAGCCGCTATCTACTTAAATGAGTATGCAAAGCCAGGCAAGTTCGTAAATGCCATTCGTTTTGCAACAGAAAGTTTGGCAGCTGTTCCTTCGATTATATTTGGTTTATTCGGGATGGCTTTCTTCTTAACACAATGTAAATTAGGCATCTCTATTATGGCGGGTTCACTTACTGTGTCTATGATGGTATTACCTACTATTGTAAAAACGACAGAAGAAGCACTAAAGACTGTACCTGTAAGCTATAGAGAAGGTTCACTTGCCTTAGGAGCCTCTAAGTTTAAAACCATTATTAAAGTAGTACTCCCTAATGCTTTATCTGGTATTTTAACAGGTGTTGTTTTAGGGACAGGAAGAATCGTAGGAGAAACAGCAGCCATTTATTTAACAGCAGGAACGATGTATCGTTTTCCAGAAAGCCCGATGGAATCAGGTAGAACTTTAGCTGTTCACTTATATTTATTGGCTAAAGAAGGTATTTCTTTCGACGAAGCTTACGGCACAGCTGTTGTACTGCTGATTACAATTTTACTTTTAAATTTACTTACTTACTTTATTGGATATAAATTAAGTAAAGTCAAATCATAGAGGAGAAAGACTATGGAAACAATTATGAGTATTAAAGATTTATCATTCTATTATGGTGACTTTAAAGCTTTAAAAAATATTAACTTAGATATTATCGAAAATGAAGTACTTGCTTTTATTGGGCCTTCAGGTTGTGGTAAATCTACTTTATTACGTATCTTTAACCGTATGAGTGATTTGGCTGCAGCACCTAAGGTAGAAGGGTCTATTACTTATCGTGGTCAAGAAATCTTTGGTATGGATACGATTGAACTTAGAAAAAAAGTAGGTATGGTATTTCAGAAGCCTAATCCATTCCCAATGAGCATTTATGATAATATTTCTTATGGACCACGTATGCAAGGTATTAAGAAAAAATCAGAATTAGATGAAATTGTAGAAGATAGCTTAAAGAAAGCAGCCATTTGGGACGAAGTAAAAGATAAGCTTAAGAAAAATGCCATTAGCTTGTCTGGGGGACAACAGCAAAGAATTTGTATAGCACGTTCCATCGCTATGCGTCCAGAAATATTATTAATGGACGAGCCAACCTCTGCTCTTGATCCTATTTCTACTTCTAAAATAGAAGATTTAATTAGTGAACTAAAAAAACAATACACAATTGTAATCGTAACGCATAATATGCAACAGGCAGCAAGAATTTCTGACCGTACAGCCTTCTTTTTACTAGGGGAATTAATTGAGGTGGATGATACACACAAAATCTTTAATATGCCAGCTCATAAAAAGACAGAAGACTATATTACGGGTAGATTTGGCTAAGCCACTAATAAAAAACAGAGAGCAATCAGTAAAGGAGAAGGAAAATGCCATCTAGAATAGTATATGAAGAGCAGTTACAAGGATTAAACAAACGTATTATTGAAATGGGCCATGCTGCAGAAGAAATGATTAGTGATACACTTAATTCTTTGATTCATGGTGACCATACATTAGCACAAAAAGTAATTGATAGTGATGACAAGGTAGATTTAATACAACTTGAGATAGAAAAAGAATGTGCCATACTTATTGCCCATCAACAACCTATTGCAAGAGATCTTCGTTTTATCTTATCAGTGGTTAAGATTGTAA
Organism: Cellulosilyticum sp. WCF-2; assembly: GCF_003990395.1. Taxonomy (NCBI): domain Bacteria; kingdom Bacillati; phylum Bacillota; class Clostridia; order Lachnospirales; family Cellulosilyticaceae; genus Cellulosilyticum; species Cellulosilyticum sp. WCF-2. Next base: position 1,920,708 of record NZ_CP034675.1, read on the forward strand.
CGGATATAGAAAGAATAGCAGATCAATGCTGTGATATTTGTAAATATAGCATTAAGCTTAAAGAGGATAAATGGAGTGAGGAAGTTAACTACCAACGCCATATTGAAAAAATGGCTGTTGCTGCTAAAGAGATGTTAACAGGAGCCTTAAATACTTTTGCAACTAAAAACATAGAGGATATCAAAGATATTTGTAAAGCAGATGATAAGATTGATGAAGCTTTCTGGAAGGTTTGGAAAGAAATAAGGGATGAAATGGTAGCTGATAAGGAGTTTATTAGAAGTGGACTTCATTACATTATGATTATTAAGTATTTAGAAAGAATAGCAGATCATATTACCAATATAGCAGAGTGGATTTATTACAGCTTAACAGGTGAATATGTTATTCATGCTTCTATTAATGAAATAGAAAAATAAAGATAAGAGGCTGACGTGAAACATGATATCAAATATAAGATGGTGTATCTAGTAATTGAATGGCTAGAGCACATCTTGTGTTGAAGCATTATTTCATGTCAGCCTCTTACTATTTATTGAGTTTGTGTAGAGGGTTAAATAGGCAAGAATACAATATACAATAGAGTACAAATTTGATTATTTTGGAAAAATGTTTTATAATAATGTAAAGTAGATTCTACAAAGTATAAATGCTACTGCAATCATCTAATGCATATTAAATGAAGAAGTAGTTGAATGGAGGAATGGCCATGAGCAAAAAAGTGATTATTACCATTGATAGACAATATGGAAGTGGCGGTAGGGCAATCGGTGAAAAGTTGGCTAAAGATTTAGGCATTCCCTTTTATAACAAAGAAGTTACAGAAATGGCCGCAAAGCAAAGTGGTATGAGTAAGGAAGTGTTTGACAAAATAGATGAAACAGCAGCAAGTAGTTTGTTATATTCTGTGGTAACAGGAGCTTATATGTTTGGCAATCACGTACCACCTACCCTAGATCTCCCTATTAATGATAAGTTATTTATAGCACAAACTGAAGTCATCAAATCTCTTGCCAATGAAGGGTCTTGTGTTATTGTAGGAAGATGTGCAGATTACATTTTAAGAGATGATGAGAGTGTAGTTAATATATTTATTCATGCAGATCTACCTGTTCGTTTAGAACGCGCTATAAAAGAATATCAATTACCACCAGAAAAAGCAGAAGCGCAGTTAAATAAGATAGATAAAACAAGAGCTAATTACTATCATTATTATTCAGGTGAAAAATGGGGAAATAGCTTTAACTATAAACTATGTATAGATAGTGGTATGTTAGGAATAGAAGGTAGTGTAGCTGTTATTAAAGCTTTTATTGAGCAAAGAAATACAAAATAATTAATGATAAATAAAAAGTAGTGCACTTCATGTGGCAATGTCATTAAGTTAACATTGTGATAGAAACGCATCCCTAGGAAAAGAAGTTGAAGATTTATTTCTTCAGCTTCTTTTTCTATTTCCAGGTACCACAAATAGACAGATTTGCATCTGACTCAAAATTTATATTCTTTTACAAAGATTTATGCTACTCTATAAAGGAAGCCATGAAAAATCTTAACAATTAAGTTTCGTTCCCTATGCCTATCAGGTCTTATAGGAATGAGATTTTTTGCAATTATGGCTTCTACATCAGGTGATGTTGCTTTTCCATGATAGAATAACCTACACATATGCACTGCAACTGAGAAATTTGCTTTATATGTATGCTTTCTTTGCTTTTTTTCAATGACTACGTGGGAGGTAATCATTTCTGCAAAGTTATACATTATCATATGTGCATAGATTTCTTGTTGGATACACATCACCTTTTTTGAATGAAAATCTAACATTCCAATCGTATATTTCAAATCTCGAAAAGATGTTTCAATCCCCCAACGAGAAGCATACAGTTTTTTTACCTCATCAGGAGGATACTTTTCACTATTTAGATTTGTAACTATTGTTTCATAGGAAGTTTCTGAAATAGGAAATCTCACTATTCGGAAGTGTAATTCATAGAATTTAGCAGGTTCAGATTTCTTGTTTTTAAGTGGTAAATAATCAAACGGTTGGGCTGAAGAAACACTTCGATAATGATTTTTGTCTTTGAAAAGTTCTTTGACTGCATTCGTTTTCTTTCTTGTAAGTTTTAAAGAAATATCAATATCAAAACAGTCTGTTTTGGGTAAATCCAATCCATTCTTTATACCATTAATTCCATCTTTGACACGAATAAGAAAGAACCATCCTTTTTCTTGAATGTGAGCCATGCTGTTGAAAGATTCATAACCTCTATCAGCTATCACGAGTGCTTTAGGAATTTCAGAACGATCAACCATTTCTTGTAGAGCGTTATGTTCATTCTTTTCTTTAGATTTTTGTATTATCACATCATGATAAATAGAATAATTTATATTATACAACGCATTTATATGCAGAAGATTATATGATTTTCTTCCATCTTTTCCAGAATGAAATGAATTTAAATCATCAGGATTGGTAGGAATCTGTACATCAGACCCATCAACAGCAAGTATGGGCATATCTTCATTAAAGTTATCTATAAGTTTACTTGAAAAGCCGTCAAATATCTTCTTAAACGCTTCGGGCTTTATCTTTTTCCTCTGCTGAACAAACGCAGAAGAAGTGGGTGTATCTGCAGATGCACCAAATAGATCTAATAATTCGTTTGTAAGGCTCCCACTTCCCATTCCAATAATTCCAGCTAAAATTTTATTCATGGGCAATTTTCTTTTGCGTAAAAAATCACTACCTGGATTGGTACAATAATCTTGCGGATTGTCAGCTAACTTTTGGATTTCATCTACTAAAAGCTTTTTAATTTGTTTGGGTTTCATATGTGTCCTCCTTGTAACTAAGTTTCCTTTAATTACAAGGGCCGCTCTCACTACCTCTTTATTCAATCAGTAGTGAGAGCGGCCACACATTTTCTTTGTCTTGTCAACTACTTTTTCAAAAAAAGATCCCTATACCATTTGATTGGTATAGAGATCTTTTTTCGTCATCTTAACTTAATGACATTGCTTCATGTGGTGCACTACTTTTTTGATTAGTATAATCTACTAGACCCTGAAGGTTTGAATAGCTTGATTAAGTGTCTCCATATTATTTTTTAAGGAATTTGCTAAATCAGACAGGTCAGAAATAACAGTTTGTTGAGTAGTTGTTAAACTACTTACTTCCTCAGTAGAAGCAGCTGACTCTTGAGTAATAGTAGCAATACTGTTAATTTGTGTAACCATTGTTTCTTTTAAAGACTGCATGCTATTGATACTAGAGTTAATATCTTTAAGCTCACTATTCATTTGTTTAAGAATGTCAATAATATTAAAGAAAAGCTGATAAGTTTCAGAAACAACAGTTGATTGGTCTTTAATGATGGTATTTGACTGTTCTACTAATTGAGTAGTTTCATTCATTTTATTAGCAATGGTATTTAACGTATCACGTACATTGAGGGTAGAATGCTTAGATTGATCAGCTAGATTACGAACCTCATTAGCAACTACTGCAAAGCCTTTACCAGCTTCACCAACTCTGGCAGCCTCAATACTAGCATTAAGGGCAAGTAAGTTAGTTTCTTCACTGATATTGTCTACGAGTTTCATAATGTCTTCTATATTTTGATTGAGAGTTTTTAATTCATTCATACTTTCGCGGATATGAGAAGACATTTGCATAGAATTAGTCATAGTAGCAGTAAGAGTATCCATAGTTGTTGCAGCAGTTTCCATCATTGTTTTAGCACCCTCAGTATTTTCTAAAAGGTGATTAGTTTTATTGGTAACAGTTTGCATACTTTCAGCAAGTGTAATCATACCTGTATTACTTTCTTGTGCATCCATAGCTTGGAGAGTAGTACCCTCTGCAATATCAGAAATAGAAGCAGCAAGTTGAGTAAAGGTTTCTACAGATTCTGAAGTAGAACGTGAAAGAATTTTACTCGTATCTAAGGTATGTACAATAACCTGCTGAGTTTGGTTAATAAGTTTGCTCATATTAGCAATCATAAGATTAAAGCTCTTACATAGTTGGGTTGTTTCATCACGGCCTTTTTCAGGAGCGATAACCGTCAAGTCGCCGTTCTCAGCTTTTTTCATCAATCCCATTAGGTGAATAATTGGATTTGAAAGACGCTTGGCTAATAGATAACCAAGACCAATTGCAAGTAAAATAGTAATAATAACAAGAATAATAACCATGACAATAGCTGTATTAAGTTGTGAAGTTAAGGATTTTTCAGGTGCTTGTACAATGACCTTCCAACCATTAGAAAGACTAGCATATGAGAATAAATAGTTTGATAAATCGATTGTCTGGTTAAAAGAACCTAAGGTGGACTCACTAGAAAGATTGTTAGTAATAGAGTCATTTAAGTGAGAGACACTATCATTGGAAGTATAAAGCACTTCATTATTCTCATCTACAAGGAAGATGAGAGAATTATCTAGAAGTGTCATATTACCTAAATAATCAAAAATACTCTTTAAGTTAACATCTACATATACTGTATATTGAGCATTATGATCAAAGTCAGTATAGGTTTGGAAAACTACCATATGATCATTTGGTGTATTTTCTGTAGCAGTCCAAGTAAAGCTTCCCGTTTGGGCAGTCTCTCCTAATAATTTGATTTCATCTTCAGTTAAATAAGGAATTTTACCAATAGGAAGTTTTGTTTTAGTTGAAGTGATATAAACATTAGAAACATTATGGTCCAGTTCTTGAAAATAGACGATTTGTGATTGAATCTTTTCAAGGGCATTAGTTTGTTTTCTAACATCACCTGAGTGATAATCTCTTAATAAACCACTTTGAGATAAATCAGAAATAGTAAATTGTGTAACATTTTTTTCTACATCCTTAGTATAGGTGTCTAAATTACTAGCGGCTTGTTTAACGAGCTCTAAGGTGAGTTTACTACTAGTAGCACTCAGTGCATTTTTAGAAGCAGAAGTAAAAACAATAGCTAGAATAAACAAAGGAAGTAGTGCAAAACATATAAACATAATAATAAGTTTATATTTAATAGAAAAAGTGTAGTTAAGACGCTTAGTTTTTTTCATAGATTAAACCTCCCTTAAGTCGTCATAACTATTTTAACACAAACATAATTTGGAAAACTAAATAATAGTCATAAAATACTAGAAAAGGGGGAGGTTGTAACAAGAAAAGTAAAAAGTGCTATATTAACAACAATAAATGACAAGAAATGAGTAAAAAATATAATAAAGCGTAGGAATAATAAAGCGAAATATAAGAATAATAAAAAGCGAACCATTAAGTTCGCTTTTTTATTAGATAAATTTACTAAAAGGTTAAGAATTAGTTGGTACTAGCTGTCGTATCATTACTAACATTGGCATCGACACTAGTGTTAGTATCAGCATTGTTAGAAGTAGCAGCTTCAGCATTGTCTGGAACTACCATATTATCTGTAGTAGCTGTGTTATCTAATAGAGTATCGTCTGCGAATTCATCAACAAAAATATCTTCTTCAGCATTATCTCCAGTTGAAGCAGCTGAAGGTGTTAAATCCAGTTTTTCATAAGTAGAGGTAATAGAAGCGTTGTCATTGTCTGATAATGCTACTTTAACTGCATCCATTAACATATTAGTTGCAGAAGAAGTATTAGCATTAGAAGGTAGCTCTAAGGATTGGGTAGTAGTAATATAAGTATTTACATAATCAATACCAGATACTAGATCTTTATAAAGCGTAGTTGATGATTCATCTAAGCCAGATAAAGCTACAGAAGAAATAGTATGATCTTTTACTTCTACTACTAAATCCATTTGGGCATCAGATAATGTGATGCCAGCTATGTATTTACCATCTTGATAAGTATCAGACGGAGCAAAAGTTTGTGTTGTCTTATTCTTTATTAGTAAGAAAACAAATAAAGCAATGACAACTAAGAAAATGAGGATTGGAATTCTAAGATCTTTGAGTTTGATAACCATGAATTTAGGACTAGACATTAATGACCCTCCTTTTTAAAATAAGATGTCCTACTACATATATATGGACGAGGTCTTTATTATATGCAAAATAAAAAATAAATTTTGGACTAAAAAATAGAAATAGTGTGATTTCCAAAAAGTAAATATTATCCTAATGGGAATAGTTGTCAGAGTAAAGCAAAATATGATAAGATAAGCTTAAAATAAGGTTTTACTTATAAGAAAGAAGGACTAAAATAATGAACATTTCACAAACAATTGACCACACTCTTTTAAGAGCAACTGCCACAGAAGCTGAAATTAAAGCTATTTGCGAAGAAGCCATAGCTTATCAATTTAAGACAGTATGTGTGCCTACTTGTTATGTACCTATAGCAGCAGATTTGTTAGAAGGAACAGACATAGGTATTACAACAGTAGTAGGCTTCCCTCTTGGTAATGAAACAGCGGCTACTAAAGCGTTTCAAGCAAAAGAAGCAGTTGTAAATGGAGCAAGCGATATTGATACGGTTATTAATATAGGAGCCCTTAAGGATGAAAAATATGACTATGTTCAATTTGATATTGAAGAGGTTGTAAAAGCAGCTAAAGCAGCAGATCCAAAGACAATTGTGAAGGTTATTATTGAAACTTGTTATTTAACAAAAGAAGAAATTATAAAAGCAACAGAAATTGTTATGGCAGCTGGGGCTGATTTCGTTAAGACCTCAACTGGTTTTGGAACAGGCGGTGCCACTTTAGAAGATGTTAAATTAATGAAACAAACAGCAGGTAATCAAATACAAGTAAAAGCTTCAGGTGGTATTAGTGATGCAGAGACTGCAAACGCTATGATTGAAGCTGGCGCTACAAGACTGGGCGTAAGCAAAAGCATTGCTATTGTTACAGGGCAAAAAGTAACAGATGGTGGTTCTTACTAATATAAAAGGTTTTTTAGTTGATAGGAATAATGAAAAACATATCAAGCACCTTATAAAGTGTTTGATATGTTTTTTTATTATTTAAAAATGATTATAATTTTGTTGTATTTCTAACATCAATAAGTGATAGAGGCTTTTGTGTGAGGGGAGCTCAATGCTTTTTATAGAATAAATTGACAAGAATTGCAGAAGATTAATTGAAATAAACAATTAATTAAAGTATAATTTAAATTATAAAGAATAGATGAATAATGCTGTTTTGATGAAGGTAAAAACAACTAGGTTATAGTTATGATTAAAGGATGAGGAAGTGAAACCATGAAAGAATCAGTTTTATTAGATGTAGGAACTGGAGAATTAGAAGTTATTGTTTTTTTAGTTAATAATAATCGCTACTGTATTAATGTACTTAAAGCAAGAGAGATTATACAATTAAATGATGTAAGGCCTTCAACTGATAGCAGTCAAAATATCTTAGGTATTACTAATGTAAGAGATAAAGTAATGACTGTTATTGATTTAAGTTACATATTAGATAAAAAACCAACTGAAGTTACAAATAAAAAAATGGCGCTTGTATGTGAGTTTAATAGAAAACAAGTAATGTTCGCTGTAGATAGCATAGAAGGTATTCGTCGTGTGAAGTGGTCAGATATTACAAAGCCTGATCAATTATTAAGAGGTTCATTATCTGTAGGAAATATTTTAACTGAAGAAGGCATTTTATTAATGTTAGACTTTGAAAAGATTATTACTGATATTTCTAAAGAAGAAAACCCATATATAAGAGGTCAAAAGGAAATTGTTAAAAAATCAGAAAGAACTAGCAAAAAAATTTATATGGCAGATGATTCAAAAACCATAAGAACTTTATTACAATCTGTACTAGAATCTGCAGGATATACGAATATTCATAGCTTTGATAATGGCCAAGAAGTACTAGATGCATTAAGTAAACTTAAGCAAGAACAAGGTGCTGGCTTTAAAAAAGAGGTGGATCTCTTAATTACAGATATAGAAATGCCAATTCTAGATGGGCATACAGTAACTCGTAGAATTAAAGAAGATAATATATTATGCGAATTACCTGTTATTATTTTCTCTTCTCTTATTTCAGATGAGCTTTATCATAAGGGAGAAGCAGTAGGGGCAGATGCACAAATTAGTAAACCATCTATCCATGAATTAGTAGATGCCGTTGACCGTTTAGTATTTAAATAAGCTATGAATTTTAAGGCTTGACTAAAAGGGAAACTTTGATAAAATATAAGATAATACAAATACATCTATGATGAGAAGAAGTATAATCTTAACTCCAGAGAGTAAGCATTTAGCTGAGAGCTTACATGAGATTAGAAGACATCTCGGAGAGAACTCTTGAAATAGTAGTAGGGAGTAACGTTTAAGCCCCGTTATCGGCTAATGAAGAGCAAAGACTTAAGGTCTTTGAAACAGGGTGGCAACACGGTTATATCGTCCCTGACAATTATGTCAGGGGCGTTTTTTATTGCCCTAAAAAGGAAAAATTTTCTGAAGGTGTATAATAAATATGTGTTAAAAAATAGCCGCTTATGTAAATAATTATAGTAAATACTATTTAAGATGTGAAAACAGAAAGGAGTAACTTATGGAACTTCGTGCCCTTAAAGGAACAAAAGATATTTACGGAGAAGAAATGAGAAAATGGTTGGATGTAGAAGAAATCATTAGAAATTTATGTGATGATTTTGGCTTTAACCAAATTAGAACACCAATGTTTGAGTTTACAGACCTTTTTGCAAGAGGAGTAGGTGAAACAACAGATATTGTTAATAAGGAAATGTATTCCTTCGTTGACAAAGGAGAAAACCGTATTACCCTTAAACCAGAAAGTACAGCAGCAGTTGTACGTGCTTTCTTAGAGCATAGTATGTTTGCTGATACACAACCTACAAAGCTTTATTATATTTCTCCAACTTTCCGTTATGAAAGACCACAAGCAGGTCGTCAAAGACAGTTCCACCAATTTGGAGTAGAAATGTTTGGTACAGACTCGCCAACAGCAGATGCAGAGGTTATTGCTATTGGTCATACATTACTAAAACGTTTAGGCATTAATAAAGTAGAGCTTCATATTAACTCTCTTGGTGGCCCAGAATGTAGAAAGAAATATAACGAGAGTTTAAAAGCTTTCTTAAACACAAAGAAAGAACACCTTTGTGAACTTTGCCAGGAAAGAATGGATAAAAATCCACTTCGTGTACTAGATTGTAAAAATCCACAGTGTCAAGAGCACTTAAAAGGTGCACCAACTGTACTTGAAAACTTAGGTGAAGAGTGCCGTGCACACTTTGAAACCCTTCAAAAGCTTTTAACTGCTATGGAAATTCCATTTGTAGTAGACCCGGGTATTGTTCGTGGCCTTGACTACTATACTAAAACTGTATTTGAATTTATCTCTAATGATATCGGAGCACAAGGTACGGTATGTGGTGGTGGCCGTTATGACCGTTTAGTAGATGAAATAGGTGGTAAACACGTACCTGCGGTAGGCTTTGGAGCAGGGATGGAGCGTCTTATTATTGTAAGAGATGCAGAAAATAATGCACCATTAGCGCCAGCAATGCGTGATCTTTTTATTGGTTATCGCGGTGATGAAGCCATGATGGAAGCATTCAAACTCGTTAATGCACTTCGTCAAGAAGGTATTAGTGCAGAAAGTGACCATCTTCAAAGAAGCATCAAAGCTCAAATGAAGTTTGCTAACAAAATTAATGCGCGCTACTCAGCTATCATTGGAGAAAGTGAGCTTGAAAATGGCGAAATTCAGCTTAAAGAAATGGAATCAGGGGATAGTGTAACAGTACCAATGAGCCAATTCGTTCAAATGTTTAGCAATATCATCAAGAAATAATAGTGAAGAATGAAAATGAAGAATAAAGAACAATTATTGAAAGTCATTTTAATAAACAATTATTAATGCTTCATTATTAATTGTTTATTTTTACCAATAACATAGGAGGATTAGAATATGTCAGAATCAATGCATGGTTTAAAAAGAACTCATCGTTGTACAGAACTTAGTGCTGCTAATGTAGGCCAAGAAGTTATTGTCATGGGATGGGTACAAAGAAGAAGAAATTTAGGTCAAATTTTATTTATCACACTTCGTGATCGTTCAGGCCTTTTACAATTATCTTTTAATGAAAATACAGAGAAAGAGCTTTTTGAAAAAGCTGAAACACTTAGAAGTGAATATGTAATTGCAGCTCGTGGGATAGTAGTATCTCGTGGTGCTGATGCTAATAAGTCAATGCAAACGGGTGATATCGAAATAGATGTTAAAGAACTTCGTATTCTTTCAGAAGCAGAAACAACACCTTTTGAAATCCTAGAAGACATTGATACAAAAGAAGAACTTCGTTTAAAATATCGTTACCTTGACCTTAGAAGACCAGATATGCAAAAAAATCTTATTCTTCGTAGTAAGGTAACACAAAGTGTAAGACGTTTCCTTGAAACAGAAGGTTTCCTTGAAATTGAAACACCAATTATGCAAAAATCAACACCAGAAGGTGCTCGTGATTATTTAGTACCATCACGTGTGCACCCAGGTAACTTCTATGCGTTACCTCAATCACCACAGTTATTTAAACAGTTATTAATGGTATCTGGTTTTGACCGTTACTTCCAAATTGCGAAATGCTTCCGTGATGAAGACCTGCGTGCAGACAGACAACCAGAGTTTACACAAATCGATATGGAACTTTCTTTCGTAGAGCCAGAGGATGTTATGGCTGTTAATGAAAGATTAATTCAAACTGTATTTAAAGAAGCCTTAGATGTGGATGTACAACTTCCAATTCAAAAAATGACTTATAAGGAAGCTATGGATCGTTTTGGGTCTGATAAACCAGATCTTCGTTTTGGAGTAGAACTTCAGGACCTTACAGAAGTAGTAAAAGGCTGTGGTTTTGCTGTATTTGAAAATGCTATTGCAAATGGTGGGACAGTAAGAGCTATCAATGCAAAAGGTATGGGAGACTTAGGCCGTAAACAAATTGATGCTTTAGTTAAATATGGACAGGACTTTGGTGCAAAAGGTGTAGCTTGGCATCAAATAAAAACAGATGGAGAAGAAAAATCTTCATTTGCTAAATTCTTAAGTGAAGAGACACTTGCTGCAATTAAAGAAAAAATGAGCGTTGATAAGGATGACTTAATCTTAGTTGTAGCTGACAAACCATCAGTAGTGTTTGCTGCACTTGGGGCTTTAAGACTTGAAGTAGCTAGAAGACTTGACCTTATCAATCAAGATGAATTTAGATTCGTATGGATTACAGAATTCCCACTTCTTGAGTATGATGAAGAAGCAGGCAGATTCGTAGCAATGCACCATCCATTCACTATGCCAATGGATGAAGATTTAGAAATGATGGAAACAAATCCAGGAGCTGTAAGAGCAAAAGCTTATGACCTTGCATTAAATGGTTGTGAACTTGGTGGTGGAAGTATCCGTATTTACCAAAATGACGTTCAAAAAAGAATGTTTAACCTTTTAGGCTTCACAGACGAACAAGCAGAAGAACGCTTTGGCTTCTTATTAAATGCTTTCAAATATGGTGTGCCACCACACGGCGGACTTGCATTTGGTCTTGACCGTATGATTATGCTTATGTGTAAGGCTGATAGCATCCGTGATGTTATTGCCTTCCCTAAAGTAAAAGATGCAAGTTGTTTAATGACAAATGCACCAGATGTAGTAGACCAAAAACAATTAGATGAGTTAGCACTTGCCATTGTAGAAAAACAAGAAGAAGTAATAGAAGAATAAACAGACTAATAAAGGCTATTTAAGGGATAGGAAGCTGTCCCTTAAATAGCCTTTTAGATTGAAGTAAAAAGTCTCTAGATGATTAATTAGGCTTACTAGAAGTCCAAGTGCCGTCTTTATACCACATTTCACCATTTGCCTCGAAACCAGGTTGATTAGCAGTAGGAATTTGTTGATTATTACTGTTAAACAGTACTTTCACGGCAATTTCACTTGGTATAGTATAGGTGTACCAATTATTCCCTTCAGCAGTCATAGCCTCACCAGGCCATTTAGGACCAGTTTTGCTTTCTGTTTCATAGTAATAAAGGTTTGGTGTGCCCCAACCAGAAGGATTATAGAAATGAACAGTTATAACCTTTTCTTCAGGTTTTGAAGTATAAAGCATACCATCTTTGTACCAAATTTCTTTTGAAACTTCTATACCAGGCTCATTAGCACCGGGGATTTGTTGACCGTTGCTATTAAAGATGGTACGTACAGCTGAAGAACCTGTAATGGTATAACTATACCAATTGTTCCCTTCAGTAGTCATAGCTTCACCAGGCCATTTAGGTCCAGTTTTGGTTTCTGTTTCATAGTAATAAAGGTTTGGTGTACTCCAACCAGAAGGTTTATAAAAATGAACAGTGAGTTTAGCTTCTTCAGGCTTTGAAGTATAAAGGACACCATCTTTGTACCAGACTTCTTTAGAAACATTTATACCAGGCTCTTTAGCTCCAGGAATCTGCTGATCATTACTATTAAATAAAACGTAAGCGGAGGTCCAGTCTTTGATTGTATAGCTGTACCAACCATCTCCTTCACTGGTCATAGCTTCACCAGGCCATTTAGGCCCAGTTTTGCTTTCTGTTTCATAATAGTAAAGATTTGGTATACCCCAGCTAGAAGGTTTATAGAAATGAACAGTAATGTCTGTTGGTGGGATCACCGTTTCTTTTTTATACGTAAATGTTCCATTAAATAGACCTTGCTCATTTTCTGCTTTTACTTTAATAGAAGTTATTGTACCAGTAGCTACATCTTTACCTATTTCGAAGCTTTCACCAGAAGCTACTGAAAAAGCTTCACCATTATCGATTTGGCAGGTAGCACTTATTACATTTTTAAGTATTACTTTAATGGAAAGTGTACTACTTGTATAAGTTGTAGTTGTACTACTGTTTCCAGGCGTTAACGTAACAGAAGGCTTGCCATCCGGATTGGTTGAGGTCCAGACACCATCTTTATACCACATTTCGCCTTCTACGACAAAACCAGGTTTTTCTTTATCTGGAATTTGTGTAGTACCATTATTCGTATTAAATATAACCTGAGCTGTTTCGTATTCGGCTGGAAGTGTATAACTATACCAGTTATCTCCTTCGCTATTCATAGTAACACCAGGCCATTTAGGTCCAGTTAATGAAAGTACATCATTATAATAGTAGAGGGATGGGGTAGACCAATCAGCTGGCTTATAAAAATGAACCGTGACTGGTTTACGTTCAGTTTTTAAATAAGAATAAGTTTGTGAGTAAGTACCTAGTGCATTAATAGCTGAAACAGTAATTTTAGTTGTTGTCTCTAGGGCTTCTCCCTTACCAATAGTAATGATATCCCCATTCTTAACAGTATAAACTTCATTACCATTAATCATGCAAGTAGCTTCAGTGACATTTTGTAAAGCTACCTTTACATCTAAAGTATCCGTATAATATTTAGTTGTGTCGGCAACGTTTCCAGGAGTTAATGTAACAACTGGTGTAAGTGGTTCTTCGCCATTTTGTTCAATCAGGATAACACCTGCTGAGCCAGCAGTAAAGGTAACAGAGCCATTAGCTACAGTTGCTTTTGCGCCGGTATAAGCATCTCTTACTGGTGTTCCATCTTTAAAGATAGAAGATACATTAATTGTTGTACTACCAGTTGCATTTAATGCTACAACGACTTTATCAGAGATACCTTCTTTATTATAGGTGCGACTAAATACATAAGGAGAAGAACTAATAACAGTATGAGTACCAGCGCCTATAGAAGGGTGGTTCTTTCTAAAGGTACCAATGATTTGCCAGTGATTAAGTGTTGATTGATTCACACTTGACCAGTTCATGTCAGAACGACTTGGTTGATCCTTATCAGAGCACGTTTCGCTGCCAGGTCTATTGGTTTCATCACCATAAAAGATTTGAACACCTCCAGGAGATAAAAGTAAAGCTGTACCTAAATTAGTCATATTAGCCCTAGTTAAGCCTTCGTCATGAGATGAAATATAACTAAGGACATTCCAATTATCCTTTGTATTAACTTTACTTGCAATATCTTGATAAGTATTATTAATAGTATTTAGATTGCCATCTTTAGGGAAGAAGAAGTTAATAAGTGAGTCAAATTTACCGGTTTCGAAGTATTCAGCTTTATATTCTACACCAGTATTATATACTTCACCAGTCATCCAGAAATCATCATCCCAATTAGCACCAGCTTTAGTTGGATTAGCAACACGCCACTCTTTAAGTGCTGTATTACAAGCATCCTTTAATTGTCCCCAGCGGAATGGTTCTACGTGTTTTGCTGTATCAACTCTGAATCCATCAATACCAAATTCACGCACCCAAGCAGCTAACCATTTAATATTATACTCAGTAGGAGCAACGCCTAAATCAGTTCTTAAGCTTTTAGCAGCAGGAACAATCCAGTTATCATAACCAGAAGTTTCTTGTGACCATTTTGTTTTTAAAATAGGTGCTAAACCTTGATTGCTAGTTACTTCTGTTTTAAAGTCTGGTAAACCTGCCAGGTTCATACGAAGCTCTGAATTATCTCCAGCAGTATAGCCAGCTACACCAGCACGAATCCAACCAGAACTCCACCATTTTGCCCAGGCGTCATTGTGTCCAGTGTAATCAAGGAATAGGTCATGATAGCTATGCCAAGTTTGCCCATTACTAGGTGACCAATTAAGTAGCTCAGATTTACTATGATTGGTTGGCATAATATCATACTCTGTCATATCTTTCATGCTTAGATAACCAGGGTGATTCATAACAATGTCTAAGATAACACGAATACCTTGTGAGTGCGCTTCATCAACGAATTCTCTCATTTCAGCAACTGTTCCCATATTTTTATCCATCATGGTATAGTCAAGTGCATAGTACCCATGATAAGCATAGTGTGCAAAGTCACCACTATTACCACCACCGACGTAGCCATGCATTTGCTCATAAGGTGCAGTCATCCAAATAGCATTAACACCTAGATTTTTGAAGTAGCCTTCTTTTAGTTTCTTAGTAAGTCCTGCAACATCTCCACCATGAAAAGTACCGATATTTTTACCAGTAGCATCTACTTTGACACGCCCATAGCTAGTATCATTAGAGGTATTACCATTATAGAAACGGTCTGTCATGGTAAAATAAACAGTAGCATTATCCCAAGTAAAATAGGGATCATCATCAGTAGAAGTAATGGGAACGTTACCAACCAATGAAGTAGATAAGCTGGCTGCAAATAAGTTAGGAAAAATCATAGTAAGTGAGATAAGAATAGAAAGTAAAAACTTAAGAACTGCTTTTTTGGAATGAATCATTATAACTAACCCCCTTATTAATATAGATAAATTTTTTGCGCTTAACAGTAAATAAATCCTCCTTTCATTAACTAATAATAACAAGCACAAAATAATGACCAATAAGGACAAAAAATTTACACTTTTATTATCTAATTTAAATAATAAAAACACAATGAGAATGCAAAAAAATGACTAAGATGTATAAAAAAGTGACGTAAAATGATACAAAGTAATATTTTAAACCTATTTTCTTAGATGCGTATGAGATCGAAAGAGATGGGAGAAGTATGTGTATAGATGTGTTTAAAGATAGTGGAATTAATCTTGTAGATTCTTATAAAATTCATGTGGTTTTTATTATATTTTGCTATATTTAATATGTAGTTCAAAAATTATGTTATCATAAAAGAGTAATAAATAAGGAGTACATATAAGGAGGCATTTTATGAGTTATGTAGCAGATAAAAATAGATACCAAGAAATGAAATATAATCGTTGTGGGAAAAGTGGCTTGTTACTTCCGGCTATTACTTTAGGGTTATGGCATAATTTTGGAGATGAAAATAGTTTAGCCAATGTAAAGGAAATGCTTTTTGGAGCTTTTGATATGGGTATTACGCATTTTGATCTAGCAAATAATTATGGTCCAAGTGCAGGCTCGGCAGAAAGCAACTTTGGAGAGGTGATGCGTACAGACCTTAAGCCATACAGAGATGAACTTGTGATTTCTACTAAAGCAGGCTATGGTATGTGGGAAGGACCATATGGAGATGGTGGTTCAAAGAAATATTTAATTTCTTCTTTAGATCAAAGCTTAAAACGAATGAACTTAGATTATGTAGATATTTTCTATCATCATAGAAGAGATCCAGAAACACCAATGGAAGAAACAGTAGAAGCATTAAAAAGTATTTTAGATCAAGGGAAAGCCTTATATGTAGGGATTTCTAATTACAATGCAGAAGATACTAGAACAATGATTAAACTTATGAAAGAGGCAGGGGTAAGGTGCCTGATTCATCAGATGTTTTATAATATGTTAGAACGTCATAATGAAAAGGTTATAGATGTGTTAGAACAAGAGCAAGTGGGTGCTATTGCATTTTCACCTTTAGCACAAGGCCGTTTAACTAATAAATATTTTAATGGTATTCCAGCGGATTCAAGAGCAGCAGGAACAAGTCCTTTCTTAAATAAAGAGGGGATTACAGATGAGCTTTTAAAGAAAACAAAAGCACTTAATGACTTAGCAGAAAGCCGTGGTCAAAGTTTATCTCAGATGGCTTTAGCATGGACACTTAGAGGTCATGTGACTTCTGTTATTATAGGAGCTAGCAAGCTTTCTCAGATTAAAGAAAATGTAGGGGCTATTCAAAAATTAGACTTTACAGCAGAGGAACTTCAAGCAATTGATAAGATTTTATTAGGTTAAGTAATAGGCTCATTTAAAGAGTAAAATAGGATATAGGCTATGGAAAAATAAACTCCATAACCTATATCCTATTTTGTTTCGTTCAAAGTAGTTTTCATTAAATCAGCCATGGCAAGGGTGATTTCTTCATCAAAGTTAGTCTTGGAAGTCTCGATAGCGGCTTTTAGTGTTTTTAAATCAGCAGAGTCTAAGGGGATATCGCTATATTCAGTTTTAGCAAGTTTTAAGATGTTTTGATGTAGCTCATCTAAATCACTAAAGAGACTATCTCTGAGAAAGTCATAGGGTTCATAGTAAAAGGTTTCAATCTCATAGAGGGTATCAATATCAAAAGAATCAGTTGTTTCATAAGTAGATTGGGCTTCATTATAGGTATCATAAAGGTAATTTCCTGAATCAGAAATTTCTAAGATGGCATGATAAACCTTATTGTAGCTAGAATTAACCACATAAGTACTTCTGCCTTCTTGAATAACCTCATAGCTATAATCAGGGTATTTTGTTGAATCAGAAGCAGGACTAATAAGTCCGGAAATCCAACGACCAATAATTCCTACAATAATAGTAAGTACAATAAAAATATGTGGCCAAAATCTCCAAATAACTAAGGAAGGAATATCAATTTTAGAATCCCTAAAGAGTTTCTCTCTATAGTTATTTCGTGACATTTGTTGCCACTCTAATTTTTCAGGTAAAGAAAGTTCATCATTTTTTGCTTTTTCTTTAAGGTGTTTTTCATATTGGCGACGTTGCTTTAGAAATTCCTTTTGAGCTTTAGTTTTCATAAGTAGTCTCCTTATAAATGATAAAAATATATAGAATATTAAGATTATTATATAGTGAGTAGGTTAAACAATCAATTTAAATAAAAAAATTTAAAATTGATATCTCTATAGAGGAAATGCTGTGTACTGCAATAGGAATTAAAGATTCAAAACTAAAGAGAGTTAGTATATAATAGCTTTATAAATACTTAGGCTATTATAGAAAGCAAATAAAGTACATAAATAAAGGAGATAGATCATGAACAGTAAGGTAGATGAAGCATTAGCCCTTTTTAAAGAAGGTTTTTCTTGTTCACAAGCTGTATTTGCAGCTTATGCTAAAGATTTAGGTATGGATTATGAAATGGCCCTTAAAGTATCACAAGCTTTTGGTGGTGGTATGGGTGGTATGAGAGGTGAATGTGGAGCTGTAACAGGTGCCTACATGGTGATTAGCCTTTTATATGGTAGAACTAAAGCTGAAGATGGAGAAGCAAGACTTAAGACCTTTACCATGGTAAAAGATTTTGCAAAACGCTTCAAAGAAAAACAAGGAAGTACAGTATGTCGTGATTTATTAGAAAATAAATCAGGTAGCCATTATGATATGTGTAGTGATTATGTAAAAGATGCATGCATCATTTTAGAAGAGCTTTTAGAAGAATATAAATAAATGATAATAGTTGATACATAGGGGCTCATATAAAAGCACTAACTTTTTTAGAAAAGTTAGTGCTTTTATATAAGAAACCTTTCTTAGCCAATAGAGAGGTACATTTTCATTTTCTTACTTGGTAGGTAGGCCTCATTAAAATACTACCAATAGGTATAAAATAATTAGAAAAATACTGGGGATGGAATACAAATTAGTCTGACTTTATAATCAGTATATAAGCAGTCGACTGATTTGATTTAATAAATAACAGGGAGGAAGAAAATGAAATATTTATCTAGACCATTAATAGATTGGGCGATTCATGAAATTGAAACCAAGTACCCAGAAGATATCAGTATATTAGTAGGTCATAAAGGATGGCGTATACCAGAAGATGGGGAAGAGGTGGCTTTTAACTTTTTCATTCCAGCTACCGATAAAGGCTATTCTTTAGCACAAACCTTCATCATTAATGAAATTGGCTATGATTTATTTCCTATGTCATGGGAAAGAGTAGAAGGCCTCGCTGAAGTAAATGAAAGTTTAACCACTTGCCTTGCTGATGGTATTATTTTATATGCCAGGAATGAGAAAGACAAAGCACGCTTTATTCAATTACAACAGGCATTAAAAGACCACTTAGCAGACCACAGTTTTACTTTTAATAAGGCTTTAGAAAAGATTAATAGTGCCATGGAACTTTATAAAACTATGGCATTTGAGGAGTCCTTATGCCATGTGAGAAAGGGAGCAGGTTTTATAAGCCAATATTTAGTCGAAGCGATAGCAACAAGCAATGGGACTTATATGAAAAATGGCCCACAAGATATCATTTCAACATTAAAAGATTTTAAGCAAGTACCTGTGCATTTCATAGGGTTATATGAGCAGTTGATTAAAGCTGAACAAGTAGAGGTAATAAAAACATTAAGTTATGAGCTCATCAAGATGACAAGGGACTTTTTTTCAAGTAAAGATACAAGAGTAATAAAAGAAGAAGAGTGTGAGTTTCAGGATTTGGCTGCATGGTATGAAGAAGGGCGTTATACTTTTAGACGTATTGGCTATTATTGTGAAAAAAATGACCCATTTAATAGTTTTTCTTGGGGATATCATTTTCAGCGTGAATTTGATTGTATTCAAAAGGATTTTGGACTTAAGGAAATGGATTTGCTAGGGGTATTTAATCCAAATGACCTATCCATTTTTAAAGAAAGGTTAGATGAGATTGAAGCATATATTGTATCTGAAATAAAAGCACATGGAGTAAAAATACGAATTTATGATACCTTAGAGGCATTTTTAAATCATATGAATTAAGAAAGGGCGATGTGCAGTGAAATACAAAAATGCCGCTGATATTTTGCCTGATCAACTTCTGAGAGAAGTACAAAAGTATACTTCAGGAGAAGCTCTTTATATACCTAAATACAAAGCTCGCAAAAAGTGGGGAGAAGGTTCAGGTGCTAAAGCTTTTTATGATAAGCGAAATGAAGAAATTCGTATAAAATTCGCTAGTAAAATAGCTATTGACGTATTAGCAGAGGAATATAATCTTTCAGTAGAAACGATTAAAAAGATTGTTTATAACAATAAATAATCTTTTTAGAAACTTGTAATAGAAGTGAAATACAAACTAATAGGTGAGTTGTGTTATAATGAGGGCGAATACTTATGAGGTAAGGAGGATGGACCATGGATATTATGACATCATTAGAAGCTATGACAGCTAAGCTCGATCGCATAGGTAGGAGGTCTATAGGCCTTATTATGACAAAGGGTGCTTTACATGAAGGGCATATAGCTTTGATAAAAGCAGCAAGAGCTGAAAATGAATATATTATAGTAAGTAGTTTCTTGCATTCACATGAGTTTTCTTCTGAAGAAGCTTATAAGCTCTATCCTAGACAGGTGGAGGAAGATCAGGAAATAGCTAGTAAAGCAGGAGTAGACTTTTTCTTTTGTCCAAGTTATGAAGGACTTTATCCTAATGGTAGTAGTACTTATGTAAGTATCTATACACCACTTATGAATCGTCTTGAGGGTCAAATACATCCTAAGTATTATCAAAGCTTTTTAACTACGGCAAATTTACTACTAAGTTGTATTAGACCACAGCGTTACTATATCAGTGAAAAGGATTTTCAAAAAAAAGCCCTACTTAGTCAGCTTATACGTGATTTTCACTATGTTTGTGAAATAAGAGTCTTACCTACCGAGAGAGAAGCAGATGGACTTATTATAGGAAGTAGAAATACTTTATTAGAGCCAGAAGAAAGGCGATTAGCACCGCTTCTTTATCATACGCTTAAAAAAGCAGAGTTAGCTTATCAAAGAGGAAATATTAGTAGTTATAAGCTTAAATTACTTTTAGAGACAGAAATAAAGCGCTATTATCGTATTCAGCTAGAATATGTGGATGTGTTAGAAATAGAACGCCTAACAAGTATAGAAACCATTATTGAAGAAGCGCTTATAGTAATGAGTATACGTCTAGGGAGCGTAAGGCTTTCAGATTATATTTATCTTAAGAAATAAAGGTTGATTTAGAAGAAATATTCTGATATGATTTGCTTGTATGAAATTAATATTTAAATAATACATAAAATAAGAAAAAGGGGAGTCTGTGCGACAGGCTGAGAGGAAACTAAAGTTTCGACCCATAACCTGATTCAGATCATGCTGACGTAGGGAAATATTCGAGGATAGCACTTCGAAAGAAGTGTAAGTAACAGGATATGCCGAAGCCAGCATATCCTGTCTTTATTTTAAGCTAAGAAGGTGAAACATTTTTTAGTTAAAGGGCTATTAGCTCTACAAATAAAGTTTCAAATGGATATGTAAGGTTACAGAGAAACTCCCTTTAAAAAGGAGAGATTACATGAAATATCATACACAAATGGAAGCCGCAAAAAAAGGTATAATCACTAAGGAAATGGAGATTGTAGCTAAAAAAGAGTATATGGAAGTAGAAAAGCTTAGGGCCTTAGTAGCAAAAGGTGAAGTGGCTATCCCATGCAACATTTATCACAAATCTCTTTCTCCAGAGGGAATTGGTACGGGTCTTAAAACCAAGATCAATGTCAATTTGGGGATATCAGGAGATTGCAAAAACTATGAAGTAGAATTTGAAAAGGTGAAGGTGGCACTTAAGTTTGGTGTGGAAGCTATTATGGATCTTAGTAATTATGGGAAAACAAATACCTTTCGTAAGCAACTTATTGAGATGTCTACAGCTATGATTGGTACAGTACCTATGTATGATGCTATTGGGTACTTGGAAAAAGATTTAGTACATATTACACCACAGGATTTCTTAAAGGTCGTAGAAGCTCATGCCAAAGAGGGTGTTGACTTTATGACGATTCATGCAGGGATTAATAGACGTACAGTAGAAGCTTTTAAACGTGAAGGACGTAAGATGAATATTGTTTCTAGAGGTGGTTCTCTCTTGTTTGCTTGGATGGAGATGACAGGAAATGAAAATCCATTTTATGAATATTATGATGACGTATTAGAAATTTTAAGACGTTATGATGTTACCATTAGTCTTGGAGATGCCTTAAGGCCAGGATGTCTAGAAGATAGTTCAGATGCAGGACAAATCGGAGAGCTTATTGAACTTGGCTATCTAACTAAGAGAGCATGGGCAAAAGACGTGCAGGTTATGGTAGAAGGCCCAGGTCATATGGCAATGAACGAAATAGAGGCCAATATGAAACTACAAAAACGTCTATGTCATAATGCACCTTTTTATGTATTAGGACCATTAGTAACAGATATCTTCCCCGGTTATGACCATATTACTTCAGCCATCGGTGGTGCTATAGCAGCAGCCAGTGGTGCTGATTTCTTGTGTTATGTGACACCAGCTGAACACCTAAGATTACCGGATGTAAGTGATGTTAAAGAAGGAATCATAGCAAGTAAAATTGCAGCGCATGCAGCAGATATTGCTAAGGGCTTACCACATGCAAGAGATTTAGATAACAAGATGGCAGAAGCAAGACAAAAGTTAGATTGGGAAGAAATGTTCGAAGTAGCTTTTGATGGAGATAAGGCTAGGGATTACTTTGAAAGTATGCCACCAGCTGAAAAACACAGTTGTTCTATGTGCGGTAAAATGTGTGCTGTTAGAACAACCAATCGCATCATAGAAGGTAAAACAGTGGAATTACATGAAGAGTAAGAATGAATAATGAAATATTAGGTGTTGAGAGTGAAGAAACAAATAATCAGTGCATAACTTATTATTCATTTTAAATTTTTATATAGGGAAATAGGTCTGAAAAGATGAGGAAGACTAGCAAATGGAAGGGGAGCACCTTGCATTTGTTTTCAGAAGGACAATTAAATAGCTAGGGAACTCGTGTTTCGAGGTGAGAGGAAGCTTTTAAGTTTCGACCGACTAAATGAAGCTAGTGCTGCATAGAGGCTGTTTAATTGTACCTAAGATTATCTTGGTTTTTTGAGGTTTAGAGAGTTAGGACAATAGCCAAAGAAGGTATAAGGTCTCTAGCACTTAAATAAATCAAAAGAAAGAGGTAAAAAAATGAAAACAAAAAATGCTATATTAAGAATGGTGATGCTTGCTATATTAATTGCTGTTGGCGTAGTCATTTCACCGATTTTAAGAGTAGAGGGTATGTGTCCAATGGCTCACTTTATTAATGTGGTATGTGCTGTGTTATTGGGGCCAACAGATGCTTTTCTATGTGCTTTACTTATAGGAATCATTCGTATGCTTTTTATGGGAATTCCACCTTTAGCTTTAACAGGAGCTGTATTTGGGGCTGCTTTATCAGGTGTTTTTTATAAACTTTCAAAAGGTAAAGTATTAGCAGCTGTTATTGGAGAAGTTGTTGGAACAGGTATCATTGGGGCCATAGTATCTTATCCGGTTATGACTTATATTTGGGGTAGGACAGGGCTGACTTGGCTGTTTTATGTTCCCTCTTTTATTGGAGGAACACTGATTGGAGGCACAGTGGCATTTATCTTCTTAGGAGCACTTAAAAGAATCGGTATGCTTAGTAAGGTGCAGAGGAAGCTAAAAAGAGAAGAAGATAGACGGGAAGGAATGGAAATTTAAAATAGAATGATGACTTCATTTTATTGATAGTAGTTAAAGACAACAAAAATAGCTCTCCAAGTAGTATCAATACTTGAAAAGCTATTTTGGATTCCAGACTCTTGAAATGAACTTTCGTGACTAGCTAAGTAGACCTTAGGCAAAGCGCAAAATGGCTCCTCAGCACGTATGCGCTATAGCGTAGTGCCTACTAAGACTAGCTATGAAAGCCAAACCAATGAGTGAGGAGCTCCTAAAAGTCTTGGCCGGTGCACCCTATGCTAGGAAGCTAAGACCTTAAGACTCTGGTTTAAAACTTTATTTTGGGTAATGCGAGGTATAAAAACATTAAAAACAACTTATAAATGGCGCCTTCCTTGCAGCGCACAAGTGAACATTTTCCTTAAGTCCAGAGGTACCTATAACAATAGATTGAGACTTGGCTGACCCGGTCAGTTCCTCAAGTTGAAGCTGTGGTAATTATGCCGTGGGAAGTTATTTATTTTGTTTTTACACTTATGTATATGTAGTCAAAAATCCGATTCCCTAATAAGAAATAAAATAATTACCAAAATGAGGATAAAGAAAGGTGTTCGTATGAAGATTACCATGTATCAAGTAGATACGTTTACTAATGAGCTTTTTAAAGGAAATCCTGTTGCAGTTTGCCTGACGGAAAAGCCCTTAAAAGAAGCATTAATGCAAAAAATAGCAATGGAAAATAATTTGTCAGAGACCGCATTTTGTTATAAGGAAGGTGAGTGCTATCAGATTCGTTGGTTTACGCCAGAGGTAGAAATCGACTTATGTGGACATGCTACTTTAGGAACAGCGTATGTTTTATTTAATGAAGTAGAACAAGGAAAGAAACAAATTACTTTTAAGTCACAAAGTGGTGAGATTATTGTCACAAGGAATAAGGAACGCTTTACTTTAAGTTTTCCAGTAAGAGAGGGAAGGGCGATCACTCCAAGAACAGATATTATCAAAGCCTTAGGGGGTAATCCTATAGCTTTTTATGAATCAAGAGACGTGATGGTCGTTTATGAAACAGAGGAGGAGATTACGAACTTAAAACCAGATGTAGGTCTTGTTAATCGTTTAGATGTTTTTGGTATCATAGTAACGGCAAAGGGGAATGAAGTAGACTTTGTATCCAGATATTTTGCACCAGGGTGTGGTGTATTTGAAGATCCGGCAACAGGCTCTTCTCATTGTACTTTAGTACCTTATTGGGCTAAAATATTGGGGAAAAATCAGTTACTAGATAAGCAGCTATCTAAAAGGGTAGGAACTTTTTATTGTGAGCTAAAAGAAGACAAGGTTTATATTAGTGGTGAAGCTATTCAGCTCTTTAAAACTAGTTTTGAAATTGATTTAAATAAATAAACTGAAAAATATCCTTTTAGTGTGAAGCTAAAAGGATATTTTTGTCATGACTAATATTTATAGGATCAGGTGGTTCACTATGAATAAGCTGTATGTCGCCACTTGAATATAGAGATTACGTAAAAAATAAAATGGTATAGAAATATCGCCAATCATATATTGAGATTGACGACATACAGATTTTCATTATTGCTACATGTACTTGACGTAGGCACTTCATTTCATTCGCTAGATAAGCTACTTCTTTGTTGTAGACTCTTATTTAACATCTTATTTTTAACCTTAATATATGAAGGTAAGAAGTAGAATTTCTAATAAAGAATTTTAATCCTATTACTAAATCATAGAAGTTCTAATGATAGCGTCAATAAGCGTGGTAAAATCTATTCCTTTAGCCTTAGCACTTTGAGGAATTAAGCTTGTTTCTGTGAGACCGGGAAGTGTGTTAATTTCTAACACATAGATAGTTTCGTTTTTAATAATGAAATCAATTCGGCAATAGCTTTTACAGCTAAATAAAGCCCATATTTTTTCTGAAATCTGTGTCACCTTATCTTGAAGGATTGAAGGTAGGAGCGCAATTTCTTCAAGAGCACCATTAATAGTATATTTAGAATTATAATCAAAAAACTGACCAAACCGAGGTTTAATACAAACCGTAGGAAAGACTTCACCATCTAAGACAAAAGAAGTAATTTCTTCACCGGCTATATATTCTTCAATCAATAGTTCTTCATCATATTTGAAGGCTTCATCAATAGCTGACAATAAATCAGTTTTATTTTCTACTTTACAGGTTCCAATGCTAGAACCGCCAGTATTAGGTTTAACAATAAGCGGGTAGTTTAAGGTGCTCGCTATACTTGAATTTAATGGTTCACTGGCTTTAATGAGTATACCTTTAGGTGTAGTGATATTTTCTGAAGCAAGAAGTTTTTTAGTTAAATGTTTATTCATACATAGTGCACTCGTTAAGACGCGGCAGCCACTATAAGGAATATCTAAGGTTTCTAAAAGCGCTTGAATAGTGCCATCTTCTCCAAAGCGACCATGTAGTGCTAAAAAGGCAAAATCGATGCCACTGAGCTTATCTATAGCCTCTTTTTTTGAATGAAGTACAATAGGAATAGCCTCATATTTAGTTTTATTAATATGTTTTAATACTTCTTCACCACTTTTAAGGGAGACTTCCTTCTCTGAAGAGATTCCGCCCATTATAATGCCGACTTTCATTTTGTCACCTTCCTATTAAAAAAATTAATTATAGCGTTATAACGCCTTGACTAATGCCATTATATGAAAATATATCAATAAAAGGCAGAGCCACGCTTTAACCATTTTAAAGAGAAGATGGTTTGATATTGTTATTGTTTTTAGTGATTGTAGCATTATATATGAGTATGCTAGACTAAGCATATTCATATACAAAAATAAGATAAAAAAGAGAAGGAGTCATGAAATGCCTAAACCACGAAAAATGCTTGGAAGTGTGGATTCACCCTATATTATTTCTCTTATGCATCTCATTGAAACACAAAGTAAGACCACTATTGCCAAGTGGTGTATCGATTATGCTGAAGAACATATACTTTCTATTTATGAAAAAGCTTACCCAAACGATAATCGTTTACGAGATGCGATAAATGCCTCAAATGACTGGCTTGATGGTAAAGTTAAATTACCCATGGTTAAGAAACTAATCTTAGAGGCTCGTGCAGCAGCAAGAGAAGCAGAAGAAAATCAAGCGGCACAAGCAGCTGCTAGGGCTGTTGCACAGGCAGCAACTACAATACATACAACGACTCAGTCATTGAGTCTTGCATTTTATGGTTGTGCGGCTATTGCATATGATCGTGTTGGTATTGATGAGAAGGCAGAGGTTTATGAGCAAATTGCATCTGAGGAATGTACTAAAATGGAAGCAGCATTGCGTGCTATTGCTGTAGAAAATGAGAAAAATCCAGCTAAAATTAATTGGTATTGTTAAGGATGTGCACAGAATCGCAGAGGATGCTTTAAATCAAAGTATCCTCTGCGATTTTATATATGAATTGAGATGCTACTTTAGTAGTCTAATTTTTATATTTTAAAGGGAGTGATTAATCAACAGGAGTTACTTGTTTATATATTTTGATTACGGTATTCAATGGGTGTCATGCCCACTAGTTTCTTAAAAGTAGTATTGAAATAGCTCGCACTACTAAAACCCACAGATAAAGCAATTTCTAAGATTGAATCTGTTCCTTCTTTTAAAAGGTCTTTACTTTTTTCTACTCGTACCATATTAGTGTAGCTACAAAAAGATTGCTTGGTAGCTTTTTTAAAAATAGTACAAAAATAACTTTTGTGAAGACCTAGATAAGATGCTAAGGCATCTAGCGTAATAGGTTCAGCATAATGTATTTCAATATAGTCTTTAGCTTTAGAAACATGATAGTTATATTCTTCTTCCACTTCTTCGTGGGTTTGGGTAAACGAACTACCAATGGCATAGAGTAAATCAATAAGATGCACCATACAATGAGCAGGTTTAAAGGGAAGGACATTTTTTAAATGAATATCCGTTGTATAAGGGCCAATTACAAAGCATCCAAGTTCTAAATACTTGGGGTTAATAGCACAGATGGTAAAGGTTCTGCCATCTTCTAGAACATGATGAATCAGAGAATCTTGAGATAAGCGTTCTTGTAAAGTGGCCAGAGTTTCTTTTGAAAGACTTTGTTCTAAAGGATGAGGAATAGTATGCCCCATACTCAGAAATACATGATTATTCTTATTGATGGCACATAAAGCTAAATGACTACATAAATAAAAATTTTCCATTACATTTTCAAGTTCGGTATATAGCACATGAGTCTCCTTTCAAGTACGTTTACAATTCATATTAATATTTTTAAATAAACCTAAATATCGTGTAAGACAACTAATCATATAGTTGATAAGATTAATTAATAAATGATAATGTTTATCAAAAGCAGATATTTATTTAGTATAACACAGGGTTTATATAGTGTCAAAGGAGACAGAAAGTGGAGAAGTATATTAAGAAACGCTATTTGACTGTGCTACTTATTGGACTTTCAATAGGTTCATTATTTGTAGGGGTAAGTAGTCTTCATATAAATGATTTATTAGCATTAAAACCAGATAAAGTACAGCTCTTGCTTATAAGTCGATTGCCTAGACTCATTGCTATTATTGTAGCTGGAGTGGGATTAAGTGTAAGTGGGCTTATTATGCAACAGATTAGTAGAAATAAATTTGTATCACCTACTACAGCAGCTACTACGGACTTTGCTAAATTAGGAGTGCTTGTTAGTATGATGTGGCTAGGTAGTACGAGCCAAATGACCAGGATGATAGTTGCTTTTATATTTGCATTAGGTGGTACGTTAGTTTTTATGACGATGATGAGACGTATTCAACTTAAAAACATCATTTTTGTACCTTTAGTTGGAATGATGCTAGGTAAAGTAATAGGCTCTATTACAGCTTATTTTTCATATAAATATGATTTAGTACAAAATATCACTTCTTTTATGGAAGGTAATTTATCTGTGATTATGTCAGGTAACTATGAGATGCTATATTTAAGCATTCCGGTGGTAATAATAGGTTTTCTTTATGCCAATCAATTTACTATTGTAGGTATGGGTGAAGATTTTGCTGCTAATTTAGGTCTTAATTATAAGGCGGTTATGAATATTGGACTTGGTATTGTAGCGATGATTACGGCAGTCACTTTGATTACGGTTGGGAATATCCCTTTTCTAGGACTTATTATTCCCAACTTAGTTACCTTATATATGGGAGATCACTTAAAAAATGCACTTTATCATACCGCACTTATAGGACCTATCTTTTTGCTAATATGTGATATATTAGGACGACTTATTATTTATCCATTTGAAGTTTCCATTGGCATGATGGTAGGGGTTATTGGTGGTGTGATCTTCTTGGTGATGATTTTAAGGAGGGCAGAATATGCAGGGTAAGATGATCAAAGCAGACCGAAGAAGAATACTGCTTCTAGTGATTTTAAGTATCATTTTGATGGCTGCCTTTTTATTGATAGGACTTTCTCCAAAAAGTTTTTCTTATGCACTAGGTAGAAGAATTCCTAAGCTTTATGCCATTGTGTTAGTAGGTGGTGCCATTGGTTTTTCTTCTCTTATTTTTCAAACAGTAACAAACAATCATATTTTAACACCTAGTATATTAGGATTAGATTCTTTATATATGTTAGTTAATACCGTTATTGTTTTTGCGTTAGGAGCAACTAGCAAATGGATTACTAATGCAAAACTTCATTTTGGATTGACACTTGTTTTAATGTTAATTGTTTCTGTTTTATTCTATAAAATTGTATTTAAAAATAAAAGTGGTAATATTTTTTACTTGCTCTTAGTAGGTGTTGTAGTAGGGACTTTGTTTGAAAGCTTTACGACCTTCATGCAAGTTTTAACAGATCCAACAGACTTTTTAACTATTCAAGATAAATCACAGGCTAGTTTTAATCAAATTAATACAGCAGTATTAGGAGCAGCAACACTTTTAATAGGAGGTGCTTTCCTTTACAGTTTTAAGTTTCTAAAAGTATTAGACGTTATGGCACTTGGTAGAGATCAAGCAATTAACTTAGGTGTAGATTATGAAAAAACAGTAAGGCGAATGCTCGTTGTAGTGGTACTCTTGACAGCAGCAGCAACAGCATTAGTAGGTCCCATTACTTTCCTAGGTTTATTGGTTGTTAATATTGCTAGGTATTTTATTAAGTCCTACCAGCATAAACACTTAACAATAGCTATTTGGCTCTTAAGTATTGTCGCTCTTGTAGGTGGACAACTGATAGCGGAGCGTGTTTTAAACTTTGGTGTAAGCGTAGGAATTATTATTAACTTTGTTGGCGGTGTTTATTTTATCTATTTATTAATGAAAGGACGTGCGAGATGATTCATGTAAAGAATATTTCAAAAGCCTATAGTGGGAAAAAGGTAGTAGATGATGTATCTATTAATATTCCACAAGGTAAGATTACCTCTTTCATTGGTCCAAATGGAGCTGGAAAAAGTACAGTTCTTTCTATTATGAGTAGACTGATGAAGAGAGATAGCGGCTTAGTTATGATAGATGGTAAAGATGTTTTAGAATGGGATCAAAAAGAACTAGCAAAAAAGCTAGCTATCTTAAAACAAACTAACCATATTAATATGCGTCTTACTATTCGTGAGCTTGTGAGCTTTGGTAGATTTCCACATTCGGGAGGAAATCTAAACGAAGAAGATGAAAGACAAATTGATGAAGCACTAGGATATATGCAGCTCACTGATCTTCAGCACCGTTATTTAGATGAGCTAAGTGGTGGTCAAAGACAGAGAGCATACATTGCCATGGTTATAGCACAAAATAGTGAATATATATTACTAGATGAACCACTTAACAATTTAGATATGAAACATTCTGCAGAGATCATGAAGATCTTAAGAAAGCTAGTTGATGAGTTGGGGAAAACTGTTATCATTGTTATTCATGATATTAACTTTGCTTCTTGCTACTCAGATTATATTGTGGCACTTAAAAATGGGATAGTAGAAAAAGAAGGTTACACAGAAGATATTATTAGGGCAGGTGTTTTAGAAGGAATTTA
The DNA here is from genome assembly GCF_003990395.1 of Cellulosilyticum sp. WCF-2. Lineage (NCBI taxonomy): Bacteria > Bacillati > Bacillota > Clostridia > Lachnospirales > Cellulosilyticaceae > Cellulosilyticum > Cellulosilyticum sp. WCF-2. The sequence continues at coordinate 1,950,914 of NZ_CP034675.1, forward strand.
TGACATGCCATTTCATGTACAAAGCATTAATAATCAGAATATCTGTGTGTATTTTTAATAAATAAAAAAGGATGCCCTCTACTAAAAAGTAGAGGAACATTTATGAGATATAAATGAGAATGAAAATTATTTAAACTACATTTGTTGAAAGAGATGAAAGGGATGCCTGCCCTCTGGCGTTCTGCTTCTCATCTTAGTAGCAATACACTGAGGATAAGTACCCCTCCCATTTTCATAGGTACATAGTGAGGACGGGTATCCCTTTCATTTCTATCAGCGATGACATATAAAATTAGCTAGCTAAATAATTACAAATCAAATAAAAGGAGAATCAATAATGAGCAAGAAATTATTATTAACACTAATGACAGCAGCAGCTATTACTATAACAGGGTGTGGCCAAACTACTACAAATGAAGGTACTGGAGCAGTCAATACAGAAGTACCAGTGAACACAGAAGCATCAGCAACGCCAGAAGAAGGCCAAGAAGCAACAACAGTTAAGGTGGTTCATGCTTTAGGTGAAACAGAAGTACCAAAGAATCCAAAAAATATTGTGGTACTTGAATTAGGGATTTTAGATGCATTAGATGCTCTAGAGATTACACCAGCAGGTCTACCTCTAAGTGGAAGTTTACCAAGCTACTTAGCACACCTAGAAGATGAAAGTCTTTATACAAATGTAGGTTCACTTAAAGAATTAGATATGGAAAAGATTTATGAAATAGAACCAGAGCTTATTATTATTGGTGGCAGACAAGCAGATTACTATGAAGAGCTTAGTAAAATTGCACCAACTGTTAATTTGGCAGTAGACAATGCAGATTACCTGACTTCTTTTGAAACAAATATGAATTATTTAGGTGAAATCTTCGGTAAGGAAGAAGAAGTAACAGCAAAGGTTAAAGAAATTAAAGATGCAGTGGCAGAAGTATCAGCCAAAGCGGCAGAAAAAGATGTTAATGCTTTAATAGCTTTAGCTAATGGTGATGCTTTTAGTGTTTATGGAAAAGGTTCTAGATTTGGTATCATTCATAATGAATTTGGTATTAAACCAGTAGATGAAACAATTGAAGTATCTACTCATGGTCAAAATGCTTCCTTCGAATATATTTTAGAGCAAAATCCAGACTACTTATTTGTAGTAGACCGTAGTGCTGTTGTAGCAGGAGAAGGGTCAGCCCCAGCACTATTTGATAATGAACTTATTAAAAAAACAGCAGCAAGTGAAAATGACCGTATCATTTATCTTGATCCAACTGTATGGTATACAGCTGGTGGTGGCTTTACATCGACAATGACTATGGTCAATGAAATTGCAGCGGCGATAGAAAAATAAGTACACAAGATAAGAGCCTAGAATTAACATAATAGGCTCTTATTTTTGTATTTAGAGTAGAGATTACTGCTAATAATATTTGGATTATTTAAAAAAGATTAAAGATATGCTATAATGAGGTGAAGTGGTTTTAAGAGGGGGTATTTAATGAGAAGAGGTCAGAGGTTAGGAACTAATTCAAAAAAAAGGCAGTTAACCTTTCAAACTAGAAAGAAACAATCATTTAAGCCAACTAGTACAATAAGAAGAAACTTATCTATTAAAACGAGGCTCATAGTATTTTGCTTGTGTATATCTTTAATGGCAGTATTTATACTTGGGGGTATATACAGCAATGTGGCGAAATCAGCTTTAAGACATAATAGTATACAGCTTAGTACAGAACTCGTTAAACAATCAGTTTTAAATGTAGAGAACTTTGTGTCAAGCATAGAGCAAGCAGTAGATGGGATAGCAGTAACTCAGTTAAGTGACAGTGGGTTAGTGGAAAATTATTTTAGCACAGACCTAGGGACACAAGTAAAAGCAAAAAATGAGATTCAAGCACAATTGCTTAGAATAAATGCCCTAAATAGTGATTTAGATGAGATTTTATTTTTGTCCCAAAATGGAAACGTTACCAAAAGAAGCGATTACTTTTCAACAGAAGAGTTCAGCAGTTTTATTGAAGAAGATAAGGTGAATACATTTTCATGGATAACTCATATGAATTTACCAGAAGATAAGGTGTTACTTACAAATAACTATAAGATTCCTAAAAAAGGTGCTAATACCTATACATTAGCTGTAGTTGTTAATCTTGCCAATATTAAAGCTGCTATACAAGAGATGAAAATGATAGATGGTGCGACTATTTATTTAGCCGATCAAAGTCAAAAAATCTTATTTTGTAGTAAGGAAGAACAGATCATCATTCCTGAAGATATTGCTCAGATAGCATCGGGTATAACAGAGGCCATGAGTGAGCCGATTAATGGTCGTTTAGTAACTTGTGCACCGATTAATAATGGTTGGCAATTCATTGTAGAAGTTCCTATGAATTCGCTTACTTCAGAGTTAGAGTCAGCTAATATTTTATTAGCATTACTTATAATAGGCATTATTATATTAACTTTTATCATAGGTAATATTTTTGCTAGAAGTTTTTCAAAGCCAATCCTTAAGCTTGTTAATTTAATGCAGAAAGCCGAGAAAGGTGATTTTACTGTACAAATGAGTGGTTATAAGAAGGATGAAGTAGGACAACTATGTCATAGTTTTAATGAAATGATGCGTCAGACTGGCGAACTTTTAAAGCAAACGCAGCATGTTGTAACAGATACCCTAGGAAGTAGTCATTCTTTACAAAATACAATCTTTGAGACAGTTAATAACATTGAGCAGCTTACAATAGGCATTTCAGATTTAGCAGAAGGGACTATGAAACAAGCTCAAGATACTCAAAAAACCAATGGTTCTATGAATGAATTAGCTCAGCATATCTATACGGTTAAGCAGAAAACATCAGACATTATAGCTAGTACAGCAGGGGCAACTACCATGATAGAAAAAGCCTCTGACACTATGAAAGCTCTAAATACTACGATGTCAGATTCATTAAATGTGGCAGAAGAAATTGGGCTTAGTATGAATGCACTTAATATACTTAATAAAAATATTAATCATATTATGCAGATGGTAGAAAATATTAGTGAGGAAACTAATTTACTTGCTTTAAATGCTTCTATTGAAGCAGCTAGAGCCGGAGAAGCTGGAAAAGGTTTTTCTGTAGTGGCGAAGGAAGTAAGAAGATTAGCAGATCAGTCTAAGCAATCTGTAGGTGAAGTAAGACAGACACTAACAACTATGGAAAATCATATGTCAGAGACTTTAAGCTTAGTAGAGGAATCCAGAGTTACCTTTAATACGCAGGAAAAGGTGGTTAAAGAAACCTATGAGGTATTCTATAGTATTATTGATATTTTACAACATATGAGTAATGAACTTTTACAAGTTGGTACCCAAGTAGATAGTATGGAAGGCACAAAAGTAAATGTGATGCAGCAGGTAGGACGTATTAGGGATGTTACTCAGGAAGCAGCAGCCACTACACAAGAAGTGAATAGCCTAAGTATACATCAGCAAGAAAGTATGAATCAGTTAACTGTTTTCTCAGAAGCCTTAATAGAACGTATGGAAAAGCTTAATCATACCATACAAGCCTTCAAGGTTACAGAAAAATAATCTAAAAAAGGATTGCCATTTTGGGCAATCCTTTTTTAGATTACGATTAAACTGATGTTTTTGATTGATACGATAAATGGGTTATTTAATTAATCGTGCCACAAAATCCCCGATAAAAGGAATACGGAACTCTTCATAATTGAAAGCCCCAATAACGGCAACGATGGCAATTAAAGTAAAGATAATGCCTACGATAAAACTAGCTAAACCACCCAAGAGTGGAATAACATGTAAGATGCTGATGACAATCACCCTAACCACATAAAGGACAACAGATTGCATAGCGTGGAATTTAACAAGGTTACTTTTCTTTTCCATAAAGAAAATAAGGATAGGAATGAGCCAAGCTATTCTCCAAACGATTGGTAAGTAAGCAGCAATTACAGGGAGAGCATAAGTAAGAATGGCCATTATGTTAGCATCCATGTTGGCAATACTTGATTGATGAGGACTATAACTTCCTTTAGACATAAAACATTTCTCCTTCTATATAATAGTTAAAATTATTATAACATGTTTCCAGAAAATTAAAATTAATATTTGATGAAAAATGGATAAGTTTTACATTAACTTTTAAAGTTATAAAATTTTAATATTTAGATAAGTCAAAGCGTGATACAATAAAAAAGAAAATAGTAAAGGTAGAAGAAGAGAAAGGGGATAACTAATGAGAAAATATAAGAAATGGCTAGTGAGTTTTTTATTAGGCACATTTTTGGTAACAACAAGCTATGGTGGTACTGTTATCCAAAATCCTGTGATGCAGAAGGAGTCTTTTATAAACCACTTACAAACGTTAGAGGTTAATTATAAAGAAACAGCTCAGATAAAAGGAAATCTAACAAGAGAAGAAGCAGCTGTATATCTTGTAAAAGCTTTAGGCCTATCGGGTGTTGCTAAAGACTATGAAGAGCAAAAGTTATTTAAGGATGTTACAACTCATCAAGGAGAAATTAATTTAGTTAAGACACTAGGTCTAATGAATGGAACAGGAAGTGAGACCTTCGGGCCTAAAATAGGATTAAGCGTCTCAGCAGCTGAAAGTATATTAAGCCGTTTAGAAGCACTTATTAAAGCAGATATGCAGTTTGAACATGCTTTTTATGCCATTAGTTCTAGCAGTCAAATGGCACTTATTAAAAATTATGATGCGATTAGTTTTGGATGGTCAGAAGTTATTGTAGATGCCAACAAGCAAATTTCTGTAGTAACGGATGGAATAGGTGATTTTAAAGTCCCTTTAGGATTTGAAGTACCTTTAGACGAAGCAAAAGCTAATGGTGTAGCGACCTACTTAATGGTTTATTACGAAGACCAAGGTGGACAAATAAGAGAATTACTTAATGATTCTACCCAAAGAGCTGAAATGATTAGGTCATTAGTTAACTTAACAAAGAAGATTGAAAAAGATGGTGTAGAAAGAGGTTTTGATGGTTTAACTATTGACTTTGAACAGCTACGAAGTGCAGATTTAAAAGCACCTTATGTGACTTTCTTAAAAGAGCTAAAAATAGCATTAGCAGCAGAAGGAAAAAGTTTAATGGTGGCTGTTCAGCCCACTACTTATTTTAAAGGCTATGATTATAAAGGCATTGGAGAAGTAGCAGATCGTGTCATTTTAATGGCACATGATTATGGAGCTAAAAGCTTAAATGTTAATGAACAAAAGCAAGGAATAGTAATGACACCTATGACACCTATTGATGAAGTTTATGCTACCTTAAGGGAAGCAACTACAGCAGTTGCAGATAAAAGTAAGCTAGTACTTCAAATTAGTTTTGCCAGTACGCAGTGGCAAATGAAAAATCAAGAGGTTATTCACACATTTGCCTATACACCTACATATACTCAGATTGAAACACGTTTAAATACACCAGGAACAGTCAGCTATTATGATGAAATAGCTCAAAATCCTTATGCTATTTATGAAGCAGATGGCGTTAGAAATATCATTTGGTATGAAAATACAAGAAGTATCGAAGCTAAAGAAGATTTAGCAAAGCTACTAGGCATCAGGGGCATTTCTTATTGGCGCCTAGGCACCATACCAGATAGCTATTTAGCTAGTATAAATTTATATTGAAAAATAAAGATAAAGTGATTACAATAAGAGATGGACAAATCATCTATTTTTAAGCAGAGGTGGCGGAATGGCAGACGCGCTAGATTCAGGTTCTAGTGCCCGCAAGGGCGTGGGGGTTCGAGTCCCCTTCTCTGTACGTAATCTCAATGTTTTTCAAATTCTTACATAGGAAAGCCCCTCTAGCGTGCTTATTAGCATGTTTTTAGAGGGGTTTTGTTATTTTATGCGAGGACTTTCGGGTCAGTTTGAAGTTTGAACCGCCTCCTGTCAAATAGTCTGGTGAAACCATAAAAACTTTTACATCTCCATCCATAGTTTGTGGTTGGAGATATTTTTATGATACGTCTTTTCGTAAATACACTTTATACTCTGAAGATGAGTATAGTCTCTAATCAGATGCAATTATTTATTTGTTGTAATGCTTACAAAAAAACCTTATGCCCCTAGGGGACATAAGGTAAAAGTTTTGTTTGACCTAAAAGTGATTTTAAGTCACTGTTTCTGTTAACACATGAGAAGTTTTTAATAATCTAAGTAAATTAGAATTTAAGTTGTTTAAGATGAATGCTTTTTATTTTCATACTTTTTATAATAAGCCATGAGAATAGTAGCAGCTTCTGCTCTTGTAACATTGTCATTAGGAGCAAGCAGCCCATTACCTTTACCTATTATAATACCTTTTTCCACTGCCCATGCCATGGCTTCTTTCGCATAATCGTCAATTTCATTGGCATCATTAAAGCCTACTAACGTAGCATTTGCTTTTGGTGAGCCGCAGTACCTCCAAAGCATGGTCACAAATTGCTCTCTTGGCACATTACCACTTGGGTTGCTAGCGTCTGAGATTTCACTTTTTATTGCCCAAGTACGTGCATCCTCAAATACATTAATTCCGGATAACTCTGCACCTTCTAAACGGCCTATTACGGTCCAAACCATAGCTCTTGTCAATAATTGTTTAGGTGCGAAGCTATTTTCACTGTTTCCTTCAAAAAGATTCTTGTCATTTACAAACTTCACCGCATCATAATACCAATTTGTTTCTGCAACATCGTTAAAGGTATTTACCCATGTTACAGGTTGTTCATTCATAGGAGGTACAACAGGTTTCTTTTGACTTTCCTTAAAGGTGGTTTCTACGGTTACATTACCGCTAGGCATCTTAAAGGAATAGGTGCCATCTGCATTTTTAGTAACTTCAATGATGTTGCCTTTTTCATCCTTTACTACTAGTGTATCTATTTCATAGCCTGCTTCTGCCTTAGGGGTAAGTTTTACTATTTCACCTGCAGTCGCTTTTCCTTTTTCTAACACCAGTTGACCATGCTCTGTTTTAGAAGTATCAGTGGTGACCGTATAGCTAGGGGTATAGGCACTACCTCCGCCTCCACCTGAAGAAGAACCCCCACTGCTAACAGCCTTAAAGGTTGCTTCAATGGTATGATTTGCTTGTACATCACTAAAGGTATGGCTTGAAAGAGCTCCTTTGCTTACACCATCCACCTTTACATCCTCAGTAGCAAATCCACTGTTTGGCGTAACGCTATAGATTTGATTTTCTCCTTTATTAACTTCAGTATTCCCAGCTGGTGAAATACTTCCACCTACACCTGCTGTTGCCGTAATCGTATAGGTGGGTTGTGGTACCACACTAAAGGTCGCTTCAATGGTATGATTTGCTTGTACATCACTAAAGGTATGGCTTGAAAGAGCTCCTTTGCTTACACCATCCACCTTTACATCCTCAGTAGCATAACCACTGTTTGGCGTAATGTTATAGCTTTGATCGGCTCCTTTATTAACTTCAGTATTCCCAGCAGGTGAAATACTTCCACCTACACCTGCTATTGCCGTAATCGTATAGGTAGGTTGTGGTATCACACTAAAGGTTGCTTCAATGGTATGATTTGTTTGTACATCACTAAAGGTATGGCTTGAAAGAGCTCCTTTGCTTACACCATCCACCTTTACATCCTCAGTAGCATAACCACTGTTTGGCGTAATGCTATAGATTTGATTTTCTCCTTTATTAACTTCAGTATTCCCAGTAGGTGAAATACTTCCACCTACACCTGCTGTTGCCGTAATCGTATAGGTAGGTTGTGGTACCACACTAAAGGTTGCTTCAATGGTATGATTTGTTTGTACATCACTAAAGGTATGGCTTGAAAGAGCTCCTTTGCTTACACCATCCACCTTTACATCCTCAGTAGCATAACCACTGTTTGGCGTAATGCTATAGATTTGATTTTCTCCTTTATTAACTTCAGTATTCCCAGCTGGTGAAATACTTCCACCTACACCTGCTGTTGCCGTAATCGTATAGGTAAGCTGTTGCGTCACACTGAAGTTTAATGGAATCTCTTTGACTATGCGTCCATCAGATTTTATTTGAAGTGTATCCGTATAAGTGCCTACAGCTAGTCCTGTTTTAGGTGTTACTTCCACTGTCGTATTTCCACTTTCTGCAATATCACTTATAGTTGTTTTATTTAATTCAAAGTTGCTTGCACCGCCATTCTCAAACTGAACTAAGAGCTCCCCTGTTGCTACTTTATCATCGCCATTACTTATTGTCACTGTAACTGGTGATTGTGCACCATAACCCACCTGTGCAGCGGGAAGGATATAGCTGTCAGAGTCTGTTGCTAAGTTATACTTTCTTTTCCATTTAGCTGGTGAATCTGCTGCTTTTATTGACTCACCCCAATTATCATAAGAGCCGATATCTCCTTCATAAAGTTCTACATTAGGGTCAATTACAATAGTCTTTGCCTTAATTGCTCTTGCATCTTTTGTATCGGACCTTGTTACTGCTTGCCCCTCACCACGGGTCGAAATAGTTAATGTACCTTTCAAAGCCTGAAGTCCAGCACCTGTACCTCCTGTGGCATTGAGCTTAACCTGATCCCCTATCTCAAGGGCATCTGTCAAGTCTGCAAAAAAGCCTAAACTTCCTCCATTCACCGTTAGACTTCCATTCCCACTAACAGTAACACGTTTGTTGTTATAGATGGCAATAGCAGTTGTGGGAGCTGTCACCTCGTTATTTCCCTTTATAACAAGGTTTAAATTCATAACCTTAGTATTACCGCTGGATTTTCCTATCATTACAGCATCCCCACTTTTTGATGTAATGTTGGCACCGCTAAGGATTAAGGTATAGGTAGGAAGTCCTCCCTGATCAGCATCTTTTTTAACCGCCCAGTTCCATCCTGAATTAGGTAATGTGTCAGTATTTGCGGCAGTTTCTGTAATGGTCAGTCCGTCTGACGAGGTTGTTCCAAAAGTATAGCAGCTAGATGTAGTGGTAGGCATGGTGACTAATAAGTGTCCACCTACCCCATAATTAAAGCCAATATTGTCACTAAGTTCCGCAGCTTGTCCATCCCATGTTCCATACCAACTTCCATTCCATGATCCAGTCCATGCCGCAAAGGTAAGCTGGGCTGGCAGCAAGGTACACACCATACATAGCGTGAGAAATACACTAAAAATACGTTTTCTCATTTCTTAATTCTCCTTAGTATCTTTTCCATAAATTTAATCTAGGTAATTCTATTATGTATGTGGTTTTGTAGAGCCCACTTCAGCAAACGATTCAAAGATATTTCATCCTATGGTTACTGAGCATCCCATTGCCCTAGGGAATAAAGGATATATCGGTGATAAGCTTGCTCTAAATCGTTTTTTCATAATCATGTTCCTCCTTTACGAATTTTTGCTTCACATCTTCAAGTTATCATAAATTCGTCGCAAAAACCGACCGATGCATGAAACATGATTTTTTCGATATGAATCATAGTTTAGAGAACTCAATTTTTATATCATACTTATATTGGGAAAATGGTGGAATGGAGAGAGATATTGAACAGAGAGGAAAAGTAACATGCTTAGTGGTACAAGACACGTGTTAAAAGTAATAGAGAGATGGTATGAGTGGTTTGCAATACTAGCTATTGTAAGTGTATTTAGTCCAGAAGATGCAGAGGTTACGATGAGGGTGATTATTTATTTCTTTATTTTTAATTTGTAGCCATAGCTACGTAATTTGATGTTGCTTTTAGATATAATACAGTTATCAGCAGCGAAGAAATGGCTAAAATCCGTTAAAATAAAGGAGAGAGAAATATGAATAATCAAATGTATTGTATGCAATGTCAAGAGACAGCAGGAAACAAAGCATGTACAAAGGTAGGGGTATGTGGTAAAAGTGCAGAACTAGCTAATATGCAAGACTTACTAATCTATGTAACAAAAGGGATATCTGAAGTGACAACAAGATTACGTCAAGAAGGAAAAAAAGTAAGTAAAGAGTTAAATCACTATATCACACTTAACTTATTTACAACGATTACAAATGCAAACTTTGATGATGAAGTATTTTATGCGAGAGTAAAAGAAACTTTAGCAAAGAAAAATGAATTAATGCAGCAGTTAACTAACAAAGATCATTTATCTGAAGCAGCCACTTGGGATATTGCCTTGGAAAACAAAACAGGCATTTTAGCTTCTCTTAAGAATTTAGTATCTGGAAATAAAGAAGCTAGTGAAGTTAATCAAATTTTAAAAGCAAAAGCTGAATCAGATGAAGTAGGTGTTTTAGCCACGGAAAATGAAGATATTCGTTCATTAAGAGAGTTAATTACTTATGGCTTAAAAGGCTTATCTGCTTATTCTAAACATGCTAATGCCTTAGGGTATGATAATGAAGCAATCGATGCGTTTATGCAAGAAACATTAATGAAATTACTAGATGATTCATTAACAGCAGACGATCTTGTAGCTTTAACATTAGAAACAGGTAAAGTAGGTGTTGATGGAATGGCATTACTTGATAAAGCTAATACATCAACTTACGGTAACCCAGAAATCACAAAAGTTAATATTGGTGTAGGTAAGAATCCTGGTATTTTAGTATCGGGTCATGACCTTGCAGATATCGAACAATTATTAATTCAAACAGAAGGTACTGGGGTAGATGTCTATACTCACTCTGAAATGTTACCAGCACACTATTATCCACAGCTTAAGAAGTATAGCCACTTAGTAGGGAACTATGGAAATGCTTGGTGGAAACAAAAAGAAGAGTTTGAAGCTTTTAATGGACCTATCTTAATGACTACAAACTGTATTGTACCTCCAAAAGCATCTTATAAAGATAGAATGTTTACAACTGGTGCAGCTGGCTATGTAGGCTGTAAGCATATAGAAGGTGAAGCAGGTAGCCAAAAAGATTTCTCAGAAATCATTGCTTTAGCAAAAACATGTAAAGCGCCAACAGAAATTGAAACAGGAGAAATCATTGGTGGTTTTGCTCATGAACAAGTATTTGCATTAGCAGATACAGTAGTAGAAGCTGTAAAATCTGGTGCTATTAAAAAGTTCGTAGTAATGGCAGGGTGTGATGGTAGAGCTTCTAAAAGAAATTACTATACAGATTTTGCAAAGGCACTTTCAAAAGATACAGTTATCTTAACAGCAGGCTGTGCAAAATACAAATATAATAAACTTGATTTAGGCGATATCGGAGGCATTCCAAGAGTATTAGATGCAGGACAATGTAACGATTCTTATTCTTTAGCTCTTATTGCACTTAAATTAAAAGAGGTATTTGGTTTAGCAGATATCAATGAATTACCAATCATCTATAACATTGCTTGGTATGAACAAAAAGCAGTTATTGTATTATTATCATTACTTTATCTTGGAGTAAAAGAAATTCACTTAGGACCAACACTTCCAGCTTTTCTTTCTCCAAATGTAGCTAAAGTATTAGTAGAAAACTTTGGTATTGGTGGTATTTCTACAGTAGAAGAAGATATGGAGATGTTCTTTGGTGAAGAAGCAAAAATGGCTGAGACTTCTCAAGGGATGATTACAAAAGACATGGTGATTGGCGACATCTTAAAGATTAATCCTGAAAATGCAAGGGTATTAATGGAAGCTGGTATGCACTGCCTTGGATGCCCATCTTCTCAAATGGAAACTTTAGAAGAAGCTTGTCAAGTACATGGTTTAGATGTAGAAGCATTAATAGAAAAATTACGTTAATATAAAAAGCTAGTCTTCGGCTTATAAAGGGTTGAAGACTAGCTTTTATTGATTTTTAGCATAATAAGAAAAGGGTGATTAAAGCGAATAGGAAGAAGCCCTATAAGCATTAGAAAAATGTTATAGTTTAAGGACAGTCTAGTAAAAAGTTCTTTTGAGAGTAATTTAAAATAGATAGTGCAAGAAAAAGAAGAAAGTAATAAGATAGATTTATAATGAATTAAAGGAGAACGAGTCAAAATGATTAAGCGCTATGCAGAGTGTTTATTACAATCAGCCCTGTTCCGTCAAATCAAAGAAGAGGAGCTGGAAAAACTATTATCTTGTTTGGCATTTAAAATGGTAACCTATGAAGCAGAAGAATATCTCTTTCATGCAGGAGATGAAGTAGGTCATATAGGCATTGTTCTAGAAGGCTGCATAGAGATTATCAAGGAAAACATAGCAGGAGAGCGTCATATTATAGCTTTCTTAGAAGCTTCGCATATGTTTGGTGAATCCATCGTATGTACTTCTAAAAGAATTGCCCCTGTATCTACTAAAGCAAGAGAAAAAACAACTGTTATATTAATTCCATATAAATATGTGATTGAAAATTGTAGTAACGGATGTTCTTTTCACACACAACTCATTCATAACATGTTAAGGGTACTAGGGGACAAAAACGAAATGCTTAATATAAAAATGGAACTCCTACTATTAAAAGGGATGAGAGAAAAACTAGCCACTTATCTTTTAAAAGAAGCACAAAGGAGTGGCAAGCTGGCTTTTAATATTACACCTAATAGAGAGGCACTAGCTGAATTTCTTAATGTGTCACGTCCTTCTATGTGTAGAGAATTAGCTAGAATGAAGGAGGACAATTTAATTGATTTCTATAAAAATAGTTTTAAATTATTAGATATAGAAGCTCTTAAAAAGTGCCTTAATCATTAAATGTTATTGACTATGTGGGGGATAGTAATGAGAAGAAAAAAGTATAGGTTATGGCAAAGTTGTATGGTAATGCTTTTATTAATACAATCACTAAAGGGGAATCCATTAGATTTAAAAGCCATTTATTCGGAACAAATTACTACAGAAACGAATAAGGCACTAGATCAAATAGCACAGGATTATGAAGAAATAACCGAGATAATAACTATTGGATATTCTACAACTAAGCAAACTGAGATTAAAGCACTTAAATTAGGAAAAGGAGAAAAGAGTATTCTTATTAATGGGACGCATCATGGAAGAGAGGCTCTAACAACAGTGCTTATTTTAAATCAAATAAGCTATTTAGCAGAAGCGTACGTAGAGAAGCAAACAATCAATGGGCAAGATGTACGAACGGTGTTGAATACAGTATCTATTTGGTTTGTTCCCTTGGTGAACCCTGATGGTGCAACAATTGCTTTAAGTACTAGACCAGAATGGAAAGCGAATGGAAGAGGTGTAGATTTAAATCGTAATTATCCAACCCTCTATGCTACCATAGCCACTAAGCCTACACCGGGATCTAGCGGATATGCAGGGACAGAAGCTTTCTCTGAATTGGAAACACAAGCACTGAGAGATCTATGTAAAGTACAAGATTTCGAAGCAGCTATAGCTTATCATAGTGCTGGGGAAGTGATTTATTGGTGGTATCATCAGACAGGTGAGCTGTATAAACATTCTTTAGTAATAGGACGCATGCTTTCTCATGCAACACAGTATAGCTTAGTGCCTATTAGCCAATCAAGAGGAGGACGTGGATTTACAGATTGGTTTATTCAGAGTTTAAAGAAGCCTTCTTTTACCTTGGAAGTAGGAAAAAATGCAAATGGTAAAAGGCTTTCTTTAATGGAATACGACCAGATTTGGAAGGCTAATAAGGAGATACCATTTTTGTTAGCTAAAGAAATGATTAATTTAAACTCTCATGAGTGGCAAGTGACTATAAACGAAGAGCAAATAAAAGGAAAAATTATTTTGGGTAGAGGGGTAGTACCTGTTAAGGGAATCTGCCAAGCACTGAATTTGAATTATAGCTATATGCCAGAACAAAAACAAATTAGTTTAACAGGTGGGAACAATATTCTAAGCTTTAAACAGGGTGAAAAAATAGCATTATATAATGAAGAACCATTAGAAATAGTTGTGCCAGCACATATTCAAGAAGGAGAAATGTATCTTCCTTTAAAAAACATCTTAGAGCTTTTTTCTATGTGAGTTAGTTACATACAAAAAGAATAGAAATTCTTATAATAAGAATAGAATAACCGAAAAGGTTAAAAATATCATTTGATTATGAGGAGGAGATTATATGTTTTCCGTTTTTAATAGAAATAATAATAAAGAAACTATTTGGGCAGAAGATTTGGATGATATGTTAGATGATATCCATTTAATAGATATACGAGAAGGTTACGAACTGTTATCAGGTAAGGTAAAAACAGCTCAGCATATTCCAATGGGCAGTTTATTAAGTACACCTGAACGCTATTTGAATAAAGATGAAAAGTATTATATTATGTGTCAATCCGGTATGAGAAGTATGAGAACGGTTAAAGCACTTCAAGAAAAAGGCTATAACGTAGTGAATGTAAAAGGTGGTATGGCTGCTTATAAAGGAAGAAATAGAATTTAGGTAGAGTTTTATAATAAATTACCTATTAGAATAAGAAAAGGAAGTGAATGTTATGGGTAAAAAAATAGTCATTGTAGGTGGTGTAGCAGGAGGAGCTTCAGCAGCAGCTAGACTCAGAAGACATAGTGAAACGGATCAAATTATTATGTTTGAAAAGGGACCTCATGTATCATTTTCAAACTGTGCTTTACCGTATCATTTAAGCAGAACTGTCGAGCCAGCAGGTAAGCTGGTTTTAATGAATCCGGAAAAGTTTTTAAAGCAATATAATATTATAGCGAGGGTTAATGAAGAAGTTGTAGCTATCGATAGAACTAATAAGAAAGTTAAGGTTTATCAGCACTCAACAGGTAAAACTTATGAAGAAAGTTATGATAAATTGATTTTGTCACCAGGTGCTAAACCTATCGTTCCGCAGCTTGAGGGATTAGATACTATTCCTACTTTTACAGTAAGAAATGTAGCAGATATTATAAAACTCAGATCACATATAGAGCAAAATAAGGTCAAAACAATAACAGTTATTGGTGGTGGCTATATAGGTATTGAAGTAGCAGAAAATCTAAGAGAAGCAGGTTATGATATTACCTTAGTAGAAGGAGAAAAACAAATCTTACGCCCCTTTGATGAAGAGATGGTACAAGTTTTTCACAAGGTGCTTACGGACCATGGTGTTCAGCTTTTACTAGGTAGTCCTGTAAGTCACTTTGAAGCTAGAACAGTCATATTGGCTTCTGGAGAAAAGATACCAACAGAAATGGTAGTAATGGCAATAGGCGTTAGGCCTGAAAGTAAGTTAGCCCAGGAAGCTGGTTTAGAAATGAGTCCAACAGGTGCTATTGCAGTTAATGAGAGCTATCAAACCATAGATGATGATATTTATGCCATAGGAGATGCTATTGATGTCAATCATCTATTAACAGGTGAAAAAGCACGTTTAACTTTAGCAGGCCCTGCCCAAAAAGCAGCAAGGGCAGTAGCAGATAATATCAATGGCATAGAAATTAAAGCTAGCGCTTATATGGGGAGTTCAGCTATTAAGGTTTTTGAGTATAATGGAGCTTCTACAGGTCTAAATGAAAACATAATTAAAGCTCAAAAGTTAGGGCTTCATTATGATAAAGTTCACTTTATTTTAAATGATAAAGTAGGCATTATGCCAGACAGCAATCCACTTCACTTTAAACTTCTTTTTGAAGTGCCAACAGGTAGAATATTAGGTGCACAGGCTATTGGAAAAGGGGACGTAGATAAGCGAATTGATGTGATTGCCACAGCTATGAAGTTTAATGCCACAGTTTATGATTTAAAGGATTTAGAGCTTTGTTATGCACCACCTTTTGGAACAGCAAAAGATATTGTGAATTATGCAGGATATATTGCTAGTAATTTATTAGCAGGTGACTTTAAACAGGTAACAGTAGATCAAGTAAGACCACTGCTAGAACAAAATCAAATCTTTATCGATGTGAGAGAAGTAGGTGAATATGAAAGAGGTCATCTTGAAAAAGCTAAAAATATACCACTGAGTGAACTAAGACAACGAACTCAAGAAATTCCTAAAGACAAGCCAGTTTATATTCATTGCCGTACAGGCCAAAGAAGCTACAATGCAGTATTAGCACTGCAAAACCTAGGTTATACTAATGTAGTTAATGTAACAGGGGGCTTTCTAGGACTAAGCTTTTATGAGTATTTTAAGGATCAAGTAGAGCAAAGAAAACCCATTATGACAGCTTATAATTTTAACTAAATAGAAATATAATATGATAAAAGAGTATTCATTTTATTCGGTTATTAAAGCATACAGGTACAAGGCTATTGGAGGCAGTAGAATTCTTATAGTACTTAAATCATAATACCCCAAAAAAGGGAGTGTCGCGAAACTATAAAATAGTTTCGTGGCACTCTTTTTTATGTATATAACTGGAATTTTATATCTATGTACATGAATATTTCTTATTTTAGCGCATCTTAATAAACCTACAATTATTACTTCTAAAATTTAGGCTGTTTTTAATGGATATAGATGCTTTTCACATCGTTCATTTTGAATTTTCGAGTGAAGTTTTCTGATGTTATAGGCAAAACATAAGAGCATAAACTCAGTTTTGACGTTATTTTTACCACGTCTTAAAAATCTAGTGAAATTATGATCCCACTTGAGTACACCAAAGGCCCCTTCAACTTGAATAGAACGATTCATTCTTAGTGCAATACCCACATCTGATTTTATATTTTCATATGAAATAGCTCGTTTTTCCACAAACTTTTTAGATACTTGTAACCGTCTATTTCCTTTTGCTTTTGTGCATTTTTCTTTACATCTACAACCAGTGCAGTCTTTACACTCATAAGTTGTTATTTCTGATACATAGCCATTCGTCGAAGTTTTGTGAATAACACCTTGTGCTTTTAACTGTTTGTTTGCAGCACAAATATAATAATCTCCATCTTCAATGTATCTCATGTTTTCTCGTTTACTTATATCATTCTTAAAGCTTTTCTTTTTCCACTTTTCATACATCAAAGGTTTGATATAAGGCTCTTGATGATTTGCTTCAAGATAAAGATAGTTTTCTTCGCTTTCATAACCTGCATCTGCAATAATATTTTTGTAGCGAACATCTAAATGACTGTGGAGATTTTCTAGAAAAGTAATTAATGTTGCAACATCACTACGATCAGCATAAATATCCAGGCCGATAATATACTCACTTTCAACACCAATCTGAACGTTATAACCAGGTTTGAGTTGTGCATTTCTCATATGGTCATCTTTCATATGCATAAAAGTCGCATCTGTATCTGTTTTTGAATAGCTATTTCTGCCTTTAAACAGTGCGTTGCAGCTATCATACTTTTCTTGTCTCTCTAAAAATGATTGAGCTTGTTCGGTAAGTTTTTGTAAAAGGGTTTTTCTTTTGCCTATGCCGTGAACAAAGTTAATGCCTTCATCAGATTGTTTTGTTTTTAGAAATGATAATGCTTTAGATAAGGATGTCGCTACATTTTTAGGATCAAATGCTATATCTACCAAGTAATTAGCATTTATTTGATTAAAAAGGTCTACTATTTTAACATGCATTTTATCTTCGTTTTTGCGAATGACTTTTTTCCATACAAAAGTATATTTATTAGCATTAGCTTCAATCTTTGTGCCATCTATAAAAAGATGTTCAAAATTTATCTCATGAATATCGTGTAAAAGGAGAGTCATTTGATAAAAAAGATCTTCCAAACAATCACTTAAGTAATCTTTGATAAATCTAGCGATGTTAGAATGATCTAATGCAGGATAGCCTTGTAAAAGCCACTTAAAGTTAATATCTCTTTTACATGCTTTTTCAATTTCACGTGTGGAATAAATGCCTTCCATAAAGGCATAAACGATTACTTTAAAGAGAATTCTAGGTTCGACACCGGGTTTTCTCCCTTTGTGAGAGTAAGCCTGATATAGTTTTGTATAATTTAATTCCTCCAGTATGTGGCTAAGGAGTCGAACAGAATCATCTGGTGCAATCGCAGTTTCAAAATCTATAGGGAGGGGGAGTTGATAAGCTCCTCTAAGTTCAGTATACTGTTTGTGTTGTTTTACAATGTTACACATAAACTTAGTATAACAACAGAGGCAGGGGATTATCCCCTGCCTTATAATTTTATATAAAAGTAGGGACTGCCGTGCAACTAATCTAATTGATTAATTGCGCGACAGCCCCTTTTTTACCAAATTTCCGTATCATAACTTGTAAACCATGTAAATAACCCTTTTTTACTACCTGCATAAGTAAGATCTTTATCAGGCATATAATTCATCCAAGTACAAGCAAAACTTGTAATAAGTTTTTGTTTTGTATCAGTTGTTTCGTAGTGAGATAGATCGTAATATCCCCAAAACTTTGCTTCAGGATAAGTAGTTATTAATTCTAAAGCAAGCTGCCCCATATGACTTTGTAGTTGTTTTTTTACATATACGGCTGTATCTGGAGCTGTAAGTGTTAAGTTTTTTAAGTGTGCTATATCTTGTTCTGAAAGCTTGGCGGCTATTTCAAAATCACAAGGATAGTATTTAAGCTTATTTTCATTAACTGTGAGGCTGAAAGTGAGAGGAATGTCACCAGCTACAGTTTGGCAGATACCATATTTATTGGTTAAATCGTTTTGGATGATAAGCTTTGTTTCTTCAGTAAATTGAGGGCTTCCAGGTTGCACAGTTGTAGTAGGTGAGTTGATATCAATGACACCACTAGCATAATTGATATTGCAACCTAATCCTTCAGAAATAGCACGCAAGGGAACCATAGTAGTGCTATTAATTTGAATAGGTGCTAGGGCTAAGGTGATTTGTGTTTCTGAATTAGAAGCGAAGTCTAATTTAGTCATTTCTAAGGATCCCATGCTTAATTGTAAATTAGCCAGGTCACTATAAATGGTAATGGTATTAGTAGCAGGGGACCATTCCACGAAGGCTCCTAATTCTTCACTAATGATACGAAGAGGTACTAAGGTTGTACCATTTTGTGTAATAGGTGCTACTTTACTTTGAATTTCTTTTCCATTAACTTGAATTTTAATAGGAGTAGCCAAAATTGTAGTTGCGGATAATAAGGTAGTTATAAAAAATACCCCTAATTTTTTCATAATGATAGTCTCCTTTAGCTTAATAAGATAACAGGTCTTATGTAGTTAACCTTAAGTTAAATCAAGGTAAAAATATTATACAATATAGGAAAAGTAAAAACAAATAATGAAGGATTTCGTCTTTTAAATGTAATATTTCACATCTTTATTAAGTAAAAAATAGGCTTATAAAAAAGTAAGTTTGCATTAGAAAAAACAAACAGGTAAAGTGAAAAAATAAGCAATATTGCTAAATAAAAAATAAAAATCAAATAATATTATATGTACATAACATACTAAAATATAAAACAAACAATGTATAAATTGCACTATATAATGTTTAAATAGATAAAAATAGTTGACATAATCGAAGCTAATGATAAAATTAATAGGTAAAAATAAAAATAAGCATGTGCAAAGTGACCATGAAAACGGTTACTTAGCAAAAGTAAGGAGACAAACATGAAAAATAAAGGTATAAGTAAAGTTTTCGGCCTTTTACAACGTGTAGGTAAGGCATTCATGTTACCGATTGCACTTTTACCAGCAGCAGGGATCTTACTTGGTGTAGGTGGTGCGTTACTTAACGTAGCATCTCTTGAAAATCCACCAGCTATTTATCAAGGTCTTATTAGCTTTGTTAATATAGAAGCTGTAACAGCTATATTAACAGTTATGCAAAAAGTAGGTGGAGCAGTATTTGACAATTTACCATTGTTATTTGCGATTGGTATTGCTGTAGGATTAGCTAAGTCAGATAAAGGAACAGCTGGTCTTGCAGGAGCTGTTGGTTTCTTAATTATGAATACAGCTGTTTCAACTATGTTATCTTTAGGGGTAACACCATTAGGTGTGTTAACTCCAGACAATATACCAGCAGAGTATAGCTCATATGTAACAACAACACTTGGTATATTTACACTTAATCTTTCTGTATTTGGTGGTATGATTGCAGGTATTATTGCATCGACGCTACATAACAAATATCATAAGATTCAATTACCACAAGTTCTAGGCTTCTTTGGTGGTTCTAGATTTGTTCCAATTGTAACTTCAGTAGTCATGTTATTCGTTGGTGTACTTTTATCATTTGTATGGCCAGTCGTTCAAAATGGTATTGCAGTTATTGCAGATCTTGTTAATAATTCAGGTGCCATGGGAACATTCCTATATGGAACAATTGAACGAAGCCTTATTCCAGTAGGTCTTCATCATGTATTCTATACACCATTCTGGTATACAGGATTCGTGGAAGGTACAGTGCATCTTGCAGACGGTACAACAATGTTAGTTAATGGTGCAAACACAGCATACTTTGCACAACTTTCTAATATGTCAGGTTTAGTGGGTGCAGATGCAGCAACTATGGCTGAAGTTGTAAAAGGTACTTCACGTTTCATGGCTGGTAAATTCCCATTCATGATGTTCGGTCTTAGTGGTGCAGCTTTAGCAATGTACAAAAATGCCCTTCCTTCTAAGAAAAAATTAGTGGGTGGTTTACTTTTATCAGGTGCATTAACAGCAATGATTACAGGGATTACAGAACCTCTTGAGTTCACTTTCTTATTCGTAGCACCAGTATTATATGCAGCTCATGCTGTTTTAGCAGGTTTATCATTCATGTTAATGGATATCTTTAATGTATTTGTGGGTATGACTTTCTCTGGTGGTCTTATTGACTTTACACTATTTGGACTTCTTCCAGCAGGAGCAGGTGTACCAACTAACTGGATATACATTGTATTAGTAGGTCTTGTATTCTTTGTTCTTTACTATGTAGTATTTAACTTCTGTATTAAGAAATTCAATCTTAAAACACCTGGTCGCGAAGAAGATGAAGAAGATGGGAATACAGCATCAGGAGATCAAAAAGGAATTGCTCTTGCGATTCAAGTACTTGAATACTTAGGTGGCAAGGAAAATATTACAAACTTAGATGCATGTATCACACGTCTTCGTGTAGGTCTTAGTGACATTAAGAAGGTAAATAAAGCAGCACTTAGAAGTTTAGGTGCGGCAGGTGTCATGGAAGTTGGAGACAATGTTCAAGTTATCTTTGGTGGAAAATCAGATGTTATCAAAAATGATATTCTAGATATTATTGAAGGTAAAGTAAGTGCTGAAGCACTTGCAGCAGCAAAAGAAGCTATAGCTACTAAAGAAGATGAAAAAGTAGAAACAAAAGCAGAAGTAAAAGAAAAAACACAAGGAACTAGTGCTTCAGTGGAAATTAAAATGCCATTAACAGGGCGTTTAATGCCTATTACAGAAGTACCGGATCCAGTATTTGCAGAAAAAATGATGGGCGATGGTTTTGCCATTGAACCAACAGATGGAAAAGTTTACTCACCAGTGAGTGGTAAAGTGACAAACGTATTTCCAACAAAACATGCAGCTACTTTTGAGACAGAAACAGGTCATGAGGTACTTATTCACTTTGGATTAGATACTGTAAAATTAGGCGGTGAAGGCTTCGAGTCTCATATCGAACAAGGGCAAGAAGTAAAGGCTGGTGACTTGATTTTAACAGTAGACCTTGAAAATGTTAAGGCAAAAGTACCATCTGTTATTACACCAATTGTTTTCCCAAATCTTAAAGAGAATGAAATAGTTGAGATTGTAAAAATAGGTGATGTAGAAGCAGGTGCCAAAGAAGCTGTTGTAATTAAACAAATATAGAATCAAGTACAAAAAGAGCTGTTATGCATAAAGCGTAGCAGCTTTTTTTGTGGCTGTAAAAAGGCTTAAAGTCATGGATAAAGAAACTACCTATAATTGAGTAAGGAAAATATTAGATTGAAAAAATGATAATAATAATTTAGAATAGCCTT
Source organism: Cellulosilyticum sp. WCF-2 (assembly GCF_003990395.1). Lineage (NCBI taxonomy): Bacteria > Bacillati > Bacillota > Clostridia > Lachnospirales > Cellulosilyticaceae > Cellulosilyticum > Cellulosilyticum sp. WCF-2. Next base: position 1,972,678 of record NZ_CP034675.1, read on the forward strand.
ATTATTTTAAATAACTAAGGAGATTCAAGATGAGCCAATTTGAAAATACAACTATTATTAAGAAAGCAAATGTTTATTTCAAAGGGAGAGTGACAAGCCGTACCGTTATTTTATCCAATGGAGAGAGAAAGACATTAGGTATAATGCTTCCAGGTAACTACACTTTTTCTACAGGCGATAAAGAAATCATGGAGGTTTTAGGTGGCTCTATGGATGTGAAATTACCAAATAGTGATTGTTTTGTTACCTATGGAGAAGGTACTAGCTTTGAAGTTGAGAAAAATAGTAGTTTTGATCTTATTATTAAAGAAGTAAGCGACTATTGTTGTTCTTATGTAAAAGAAAGCTGAGATAACGAATATTTGAACATAAATAGACAAATAATAAAAAGTTGTTGCGAATGAATTTGACTAATGCTATAATAAAGGAAATTTATAGCGTATTCCATAAGGGAGTAGTCGGCACTGAATGTGTGATTAAATCAACATCATGAATTTTATTCTGGTTTAATCTTGAATGGCGAGACTTATATACTTCAAAAAGTGTATAAGTCTCGCCATTTTCATTATAACTTTATAAGAATAAGCTATAAATATAGAAGTATCTAAAAATTCAATGGATTAAAAGGAGTGAGCACAAACAAATGAAATACTTCAATGAAACATCAGAAAGAGTATTAGAAGAGCTCAAGGTAGACTCGGAGCATGGGCTTGCCAGTGGGGAAGCCAGAGCGCGCCAAGAAAAATATGGCAAAAATGAATTTACTCCAGGGGAAGAAGAAACACTATGGGATAATATTAAAGATAGTTTGACAGAACCTATGATTATTATCTTGCTTGTAGCAGCTGCTATAAGTGCCCTTGTAGGAGAATTTGCAGATACTATTGGTATCGTAGTGGCTGTAGCTTTGGGTATTACAATTGGTATTGTAACAGAAGGTAAATCTAAAAAAGCAGCTAAAGCGCTTTCTAAACTAACTGAAGACATTCAAGTAAAAGTAGTTAGAGATGGTAAAGTCACCACTATTTTAAAATCAGATATTGTACCAGGTGATATTGTTCATATTACAACAGGGGACATGATTCCAGCTGATGGGCGTATGATTGAAAATGTTAACTTAAAAGTAAGAGAAGATATGTTAACAGGTGAAGCCGACGATGTTAGTAAAAAAGCAGACCTTGTAGTAGAACTTGAAAGTATTCAAAATAATAAAGGTGAAACCATTATTCAAGATCCAGTGCCAGCTAAACAAAGAAACATGGTATTTGGTGGTACTTTCGTAGCACAAGGTACAGGGAGCTTTGTTGTAACCTCTATTGGTGATGATACTGAGATGGGACGTATTGCACAAAACCTTAATGAAGATGCAGGTGAAACACCACTTCAAATTAAGCTTGGTAATTTAGGGACTACGATTTCTAAGGTGTCAAGTGCAATTGCTGGTCTACTCTTCATCTTCATGACTGTAAGAATGATTATGGATGGTTCAGTGCAACCTGATACTTCAAGCATTACCGGTTTCTTAAGTTCAGTAGATGGTATTAAAACAGCCTTCATTGTATGTATTGCTCTTATTGTAGCAGCTGTACCAGAAGGTTTACCAACGATGATTAATATGACACTTGCTATTACTATGCAAAAGATGGCTAAGATTAATGCATTAGTAACTAAAAAAGAAGCTTGTGAAACAATAGGTTCTATTTCTGTTATTTGTTCAGATAAAACAGGTACACTTACACAAAACCGAATGACAGTAGAAACAGTGTATGTGGGTGGTTCTTATGTAACAGAGCCTCCAAAAGGAACACCATGTTTATTTGACCTTAACTGCTTATTAAATGGAACAGCTGATATTGAGCAAGATGGTAAAGAATTTAAATACTTAGGTAGTGCTACAGAGTGTGCGCTTCTTTTATATTATCGTGATAGAGACTACCGTGAAGAAAGAAAAAATGCACATATTCACTCACAAATACCTTTTGATTCTAAGCTTAAACGTATGTCTACCGTTATTAAGCATGAAGGTAAAAGTGCAGTACTTGTAAAAGGTGCACCAGAAGTACTTCTTGAGTCTTGTGCTTTTGTTCAAGAAGGGACAGAAATTGTACCACTTACAGAAGAAAAGAAAAAAGCATTATTAGCTGGAATTGAAAAATTACAAGTAAAAGCTATGCGTGCCCTTGGTTTTGCTTTTAAATATTTAACAGAGGAAGAAGTAAGCAGAGCTATTGCAGAAGATGGTACCATTAATGAACCAAAATTATTGGAAGAGCAGTTAGTATTCAATGCCTTTGTAGGTATTCGTGATCCACTTAGAGAGGATGTTATTGAAGCTGTTAAAACAGCAGCTAAAGCAGGAATTACAACTAAAATGCTTACAGGTGATAATATCAATACAGCAAAAGCTATTGGTGCAGAGCTTGGTCTCTTAGAAGGTGGCAAAATTGCCGTTGAATCTTCTTATATTGATACTTTAACAGATGAAGAATTACGTGAAGAAATTAAAAATATTAATATAGTAGCACGTTCTAAACCAGATACCAAAATGAGAATTGTAACAGCGCTTCAAGAAAATGGAGAAGTTGTTGGTGTAACGGGTGATGGTATTAATGATGCACCAGCACTTCATAAAGCAGACGTAGGTATTGCTATGGGTATTGCTGGTACTGAAGTAAGTAAAAATGCTGCAGATATTATTTTAACAGATGATAGCTTTAGCACGATTGTAAGAGGAATACAATGGGGACGTGGTATTTATGAAAACTTCCAACGTTTTATTCAGTTCCAGCTTACAGTTAACGTTGTTGCATTCCTAATTGCCGTTATATCTCAAATCTTAGATCAACCAATGCCATTTACAACGATTCAACTTTTATGGGTAAATATTATCATGGATGGACCTCCTGCATTAGCATTAGGGCTAGAGCCAGTAAGACGTTCTGTTCTTAGCAGAAAACCAGTTAACAGAAACAGTAGTATTATTACCAAGACCATGCTTAAGTCAATTATTACTAATGCAGTCATCATCTCTGCTATTATCTTAGTTCAAATGATCTTTAATCCATTAGGAGCAGATACAACAGTAATGCCTAATGGTGCATCTGAAATGGAAACAGTATTATTTGGTCTTTTTGCATTCTTTGCATTGTTTAATGCTTTTAACTGTAGGGAAATTGGTTCAGGAAGTATTATACCTCATTTCTTTGCAAATACAATTGCATTAAAAGTAATTAGTATTACAGCAGTAGCGCAATTAATCTTCACACAAGTATTTACAGATTTCTTTAATGCTGTACCACTAAGTGCTGTAATGTGGGGCAAGGTTATTTTAACAGCAGCACTTATAGTAGTAATCAATGAAATTGGTAAAGCTGTGATTAGAGTTTTCTCTTCAAATAAAAAAGAGAAAGAAGTAGCTAAAGTAAACGCATAAAAGAATTAATAAAAGAACTAATGAAAGAAAAGTGCTAGTGTAACCAATAGGGTTCCTAGCACTTTTTGTCTTTTATCTTCGTATAAAAGAGACAAAAATGGATATCCTCTAGATGAGGTGAAAAAGGATGATTGTAGTGCAATGGGACTTAAACAAAGTATCAAAGGAATGGTTAGAAGCTAGAGGGTGGAAGTATATTAAACATGTGACTGAAAATTGGGTAGAGATGCGATTAGGATAAGTAAATATTTATTTCAATATTATGAATGAATTCTCGTATAAATGTAATAAAAAATTAACACAAATTATTTGAAGATTTGTTATAATTAATTATCATGCATTTTATGAGGAGGTATTTTTATGAAAAGGCGCTGGCTTTTGCGGATAGGAGCTATAGTTTTAACAAGTATACAGCTTCTATCCCTATTAGGTTGCACTAGGGAGGAACCTCAAACGTTTTCGGAGCTAGTTAACTCCAGTACGAGTAACAAAGAGGCTTTGAAGGTAACGGAAACAGGTTCAATTATGCAGCTTTCAGCTTTACCAGAGAAATACATAGCGGATTACAATTATAAAGATATTACGTGTGTACCACAGGTGGAACAAATGCCTGTAGCAGATGATTTTTCTAATGTCATCAACTTTGATCAATTTGAAGGCTTTACCTCTAATCAATTACAAATGCTTAAAGAAAATGGCTTTGTAGTGATGCAGCCTCAGGCTGAATATCCATACTTAAAATTGCATCAAGTGTATGAAGCAGGACAGTATACCAAGACACCCTTATTTATTACAACTGATGCGGTACTTAACTTATATCATATTTTTTATAGCGAAAGTCTAAAGGGGTTAGAAGCTTCTGAGCTTAATGAGGAACTTAATCGATTTACCGGTATTATGCTCAAAGAAAGTTTGGCTGCATATGAGAATCCGGAGAATGCTAGTATTAAGAAACAGCTTTTGAGGATTACAGCTTGCTATGGAGTAGCTAATAAGCTTTTGGGAGAAAATACCAAGCTTCCCGATGAAGTACAAAGTCTTGTACATGAAGAAGTAAATTTAATAAATACAGCTAAAGAACTAACTACTTCTCCTATTACAGGTAAAAAGTTGGATTATACCCAGTATACAGTAAGAGGTCATTATACAAATACAGAGAGATTAACTCGTTATTTTAAAGCAATGATGTGGTATGGGCAAGCAGGCTTTGAAATGATTGACAGTAATAGAAAATTTAATTTAGAAAACACCCAACTTTCTTTAATGATGAGTTTACTTATTCTTAATTCAAAAGAAGCTACTGCAAGTTGGGACCGTATTTATACGGCAACTTCTATTTATGTAGGGGCAGCTGATGATTTAACCTTATACGATATACAGCCAGTTATCAAAAAGGTGTATGGTGAAAAGGTGGGTCTACTGAGTTTTATGGATTCATCAAAGGAAACTTCATTAAGAAAAGAAATAGAAGGTCTAAGGACCCCTGAGATCCAAAATAAATTAGTAATAACTCAGGGAGTAGCTACAGGGATGCAGTTCCGTGTTATGGGGCAACGTTATACCATAGATGCTGATATTATGCAAAATTTAATGGAGCCACTTTTAAGACCTGTACCTTCAGGTTTAGATGTGACAGCAGCATTAGGTAGTGAACGTTCTGAAGAATTAGTATTAAAATACTATAAGCCAAATGAAAAATGGGAGAATTATTTACCTACTCTAAAGAACCTACAAGACAGATGTAAAGTACTTTCAAACAAAGCATGGGAAGCAAACTTATATTCAGGATGGGTATGGGCGATTTCCTCTGCTACAAAGTCTTTTGAAAAGATAGAAGGTATGCCGTGCTTTATGAGGAATGAAGCGTGGACTGATAAGAGTATTCATACGGCTTTAGGTAGCTACGCTGAGTTAAAGCATGATACAGTCCTTTATTCAAAACAACCTGTAGCAGAAATGGGTGGACCACCAGAGAATATGCCTTATATTTATGTAGAACCCAATATTGAAGTTTATGCTAAGCTTTTAAGTCTTACAGAAAATACAATGACTAGCTTATCTTCAAGAAATCTCTTAAGAGATGAGACGAAAGAAGTTCTTGAACGTATCCAGAAAGATTTAAAAATTATTTTAAGTTGTTCCCAAAAAGAATTAACAAATGAAACCTTTACAGCTGAAGAATATGATCGTTTAAGTTCTTTTGGAGGTATGGTAGATTCAGTAAGTACTCAGCTAGCAAGTATGAATATGTCTATTGATGCAGCTACTACTGAGAATTATACATCTGCTGTGATTTCTGATGTAGCTACAATTCTAGATGCCGGAAATTATCTAGAATTAGGTTCGGGTTTGCCTTATGAAATTTATGTTATTTGTCCTTATAAAGGAAAACTCTTTTTAGCACAAGGAGCTACCTTTAGTTACTATGAATTCCTATCAGATACAAGATTAACAGATGAAGAGTGGCATAAGTTATTAGGAATTGAAAAAAGCATTAACAAGGAATATGGCTTTGAAAGTATTACAATGACTACCCCAACAGAAGGACTTAAAGATTTAGTACCTGAATGGACAAAATCTTTTGTATCTACAGAGCCTAACAAGGTAACGACTACCAGTGTAGAAGTCATTTGGGATGATGCTATGTTACCTGATAATCCAACACCAGGACCAGATGGGTTATATGATTATTAAGCTACATAAGAAAAAACAGTTAAGTAAAAAACAGTTAAGTAAAAAACAGTTAAGTAAAAAACAGTTAAGTAAAAAACAGATGGTAAGCTGTTTGATGATAGGAATCATTTTAGTGGTAACGATTGGGCTTATTGTAAAGAGTCTTACAATAAAAGAGATATTAAAAACCGGAGTAGTGGATATAGAAGGTCAGGGTTATACACTTACTTTGAAAAATCATCAGTTGTATGTAGAAAATTCAACGACTAAAGTTATAAGCACTTTGCTAGAAGAGCCTTTGTTAGATATGACCTGCTACGATATGAATCAAGATGGAAAAAAAGAACTTTTAGTATTAACTCTGAATAAGGAGTCTTTTAAGGTTAAGGGGAGAAGTTTTGGAAGAGAGTTGCAGTTTTATACATTAGAGGTAGAGAATGAACTATTAACTCCGTATTTAATTTACAAAAATGATATAAGTAGTGTAAATCCTTTTAGTTTAAGAGCAGGCAAATTAGAACCAGGTGAGGCGTATACGAACATATTTGTAGGTGTTTATAAAAATACAAAATATTATAAAGAAGTAATGAATAGGCCGTTTTTCTTTTCATGGAATGGTGAGTTTATAGAACGTAAGTGGACTGGTTCTTATTTATCTCATAATGAATTAATGGATTTAGTGTTCATTGATCTAACAGGAGATGGTGCTGATGAAGTTGCGGTTTTAGAAAAAACACCAGCAGGGACCTATCAAGTTTCTTTATATAAGTGGCTTAATTTTGGCTTTGATTATTTAACGACTAGCAAACAGACTTATCCTCAGCTAGGCTGTTTAAAGTTAGAAAAAAAGGGTGAGCAAAGTAAAATAAAGCTTCAATATTCTAATGGAGCTGAGGAAGAGGTAGATTTTTAATCTATCTCTTCTTTTGCGTAAAAAAGAAATATATAATCTTTAGGATATTGTTTAACAGATAAAAAGACGATATAGTAAAAACAGGGTGACACCCAAAACGGTAATAAAGACACAGGAAAAGAGGGATTGAGATGAAGATTGCTATTTTAGGGGCAGGGAATATTGCAAGTGTTATGGCTAAAACAATAGGTCAAATGGAAGAGGCAAGCTGTTATGCAGTAGCAGCCAGAAATTATACACGTGCCAAAGAGTTTGCGGAGGAATATGGCTTTAAAAAAGCTTATGGTTCCTATGAAGAAATGGTACAAGATCAAGAAGTAGAACTTGTTTATATTGCTACACCTCATTCACACCACTATGAGCATGCTAAGCTTTGTTTAGAACATGGCAAGCATGTATTATGTGAAAAGGCTTTTACAGTTAATGAAAAAGAAGCTAGGGCGCTTATAAGTCTAGCAAGAGAAAAGAAGCTACTTTTAGCAGAAGCTATTTGGACCAGATATATGCCATCTAGAAAACGTATTAATGAAGTATTAGCAAGTGGCATCATTGGAACACCACATACACTTACTGCTAATTTAGGTTATGTCATTGCAGATAAACCAAGAATTATTGAACCAAGCTTAGCAGGTGGTGCTTTATTAGATATTGGTATTTATCCTATAAACTTTGCACTAATGGCCTTTGGTGATGACATAGAAAGTATAAGTTCAGCAGTAGTTTTATCAAATACAGGTGTCGATTTGCAAAATAGTATTACTTTTAAATACAAGGATGGTAAAATGGCTATTTTAAATAGTACAACTTTAGCCTTGACCAATCGAGAGGGTATTATTTCTGGAGATAAAGGTTATATGGTAGTCGAAAATATCAATAACTGTGAACGTATCCGCATTTTTTCTCATGATCGAAAAGAAATTGAGAACTTTATTATGCCAAAACAAATTTCAGGCTATGAATATGAGGTAAGAGCTTGTATTAAAGCAATTAAAGAAGGCAAGCTAGAATGTGAAGAAATGCCACATATAGATACACTACGTGTATTAGAAATTATGGATCAGCTTAGAAAAGAATGGGGTGTTTCCTATCCTCAAGAAGAATGTTAAAATAATACATTTGGTAGATACAGGTCTATTTTGCGTTAGGCTTGTATCTGCAGTGAAGATGGAAAATTCATAATTTCTACCCCTATGAAAGGGACATCAAAGCACTTAGGTAAAAGCCTAGGTGCTTTTTTAATAAAAATATTGAATATAAGGAGAGAAAGGTTATGAAAAATAAAATTAATCATCTATTTTACCAGACTTTATGGAGCTTACTCCAAAGAATCAACTAATTTTTAATGAAATGATACGTAAATTCATTAAGGTAGTAGAAATTTATTTAGAAGAGGGAAATCTTAAAAAACAGCTTAATTATGCGAACGTACAGGGGATGCCGTATGTGGTTATTATAGGTGAAGATGAAGTAAGTACAGGAGAAATGGTGGTAAAGAATATGACAACAGGGGAACAAAACAAGCAAATGATGTAAAGATGTTTATAGATGTAAAGAACTTTAGAAAAGTATAGCATATCGTTGAATGAATTTTACCTACTGTGCATAGAAATTGATATAGAAATAATAGGCTAGTATAAAAAGTTTTATTATCAAATGGGGGATATTTATGCATTATATTTTATTTTGTACCATGATTATATCATTAGGTGGACTCATTATATCCACTTATATGGGAACTGTACTTTGTAGAAGAATTTTTAAGGTACTTACGAGTTTATTATTTATAGGCACAGCAATGGTAAGTAGTAAAAGAAACTTGGATCATAAAGTATATCACTATTGGATAATAGGTGGTCTTGTACTTTCAACGTTTGGAGATGTATTTTTGGCCTTTTCTGGGAGAAACTATTTTTTATTAGGAGTAGCTTGTTTTATTGTAGCTCATATATGCTATATCATAGCATTTTCTTGTTTGAGAGGAATAAGCAAAGAAGATTTTTTGTGCTTTGGAATCCTACTTATACCTTTGATAATGATCCTATTGATAGGTAAATTTGAATTTAAAGGAATGTTGCCATTGGTAATGGGTTATATGTTTATTATAGGATTTATGGTAGTAAAAGCTATTTCTCTTAAGCGATATTATAAAGATAGTAAAGTGGCTGTTACATTAACAATAGTGGGAGCTTTATTATTTTTAATTTCTGATGGTATTTTATTATTTAAGATATTTGGAGTAGAGGGGCTTCGATATGGGGATTTCTTAAATTCATTAACCTACTATGTTGGTCAAGAATTATTGGCTATTAGCTTGGCGTGGCCAATTGCTATTAGGGAAGAGCGTTAAAATGTGTATCTATTCACTTTTAGAGAAAATCAATAGATATCAATGACAAATGAGCTCTAAACTATTTGATTAAGATGAGTTGATAAGTATATAATATAAGTAATAGTAGAAAAAGTATAACCACTGTAAGGATCAACAAAAAGAGGATATACTATGGCTTACATAACTTAAGATGATAAGGAGTATAACCATGATAACAGATTTTAATCTAGATGAATTTTTACTGAAGTATCCTTATACTTTGAAATTGATTGAAGAGAATAAAATAGATATAGCCACTCTATCGTCTATTTATGAAGATTATATTACTCATATGGATGCTTATCAGAATCATGGTGATTTTATTGCTAATATTCTTCGCTCCCAAGAAAGTATTCATACGGTTAAATCAAGAATGAAAGAACCTGATAGACTGATTGAAAAAGTGATTAGAAAAGTGGCAGACAGGAAGCTGAAGTATGGAGAAGAATTTCAGTTTACAGTAGAGAATTACAAAGACGAAATTAATGATTTGATAGGTATAAGAGTTATTCATATCTTCAAGGAACAGTGGCAGGAAATTCATGAATACATCGTTAGTACTTGGAATGTCATTGAAATTACTGCCAATGTAAGAGAGGGAGACAATGTGGATGTCTTTAAAAACCTCGATATAGAAGTAAGGTCAAGAGCCTCGGGATATAGGTCGGTACATTATCTAGTGGAGTTCTACCCAACCAATCAAAGAGTGATTGCAGAAATTCAAGTAAGAACTATTTTTGAGGAGGGGTATGGAGAAATTGACCATAGATTACGATATTCTCATATAGAAATTCCGGAGATTCTTAAATCCAACTTACTTTTGTTTAATCGTATTATAGGCAGTGCAGATGAAATGGCCTCTCTTATTAATATACTTAGTAAAGAGTGGTGTGAGAAGGAAGTCGCTTATCAAAGAATTATAGAAGAACAGAGACTAGAGATTGAAAGATTAAAGAAATAGAGTAGTTAATAGATAAATAGGTTGTTATGAGAACTGTTGAATATAAAAGAGCAAAAAACTAGGCCCTTTAAGCTATCTATAAAGATAGTTTAAAGGGTCTAGTTTTTTACAAAGCACCTTTTATATCTCGGTCTAATGTATCAATCATTTCAGCAACATCATATTCTAACGCAGTATGGCTGCCAAATTGATGAGCAAGGTTTTCCTCTATATAATGCTTTTTAGTAGCTAAAATATGTTTCTCTGCTTGATCAGGAGGATAGTTTTGCATGAGAGTTGAATAGTTTTGTTCATAATGTTTTTTGTAATCTTGACTATCTAGATAAATTTCTTGATCATGTTTTTGACCGTTAGCATCTAAGTAGGATACAGTAAAGTTAAATTGACTCATTATATTCACGCCTTTCATTGTTTTATTATGTTTATTATTCTACGAGGTCAAAATTTTATTCAAAGAACTTGGATTCAAATTTCTATAAGATATTTATTAATGTACTCGTTCTGTGTTAAATTACGAATGCATTTTCAGTTAGTAACAAGGTGATACAGTTTGATTACAATTTTAGGGTTTATTACAAAAAGCAACATATTTCTCTCACCGATTGTCTATAAAACGAATAATATATTACTATACATTAACAAATTAACGAAAGGAATGATCTGAGTGATATTGATTGGCTTTCTTCATCAACGTAAGAATCCTGAAGCAGTAAAAAAAGCCTTTGCATATGCAGCAGTTGCTAAAGCTGAAGGAGCTACATTACTTTATTTTTCACCTAAATGTGTAGACTTTGTAAATGAAAAAATAAATGGATATATTTACGAAGATGGAACATGGTTACAAACTGAAAGTCGCTTCCCAGATGTTATTTACAACACAGGATGCCCTGAAAAATTGAATCACTCAAAAGAAGTTATCAATAAACTCAAAGAGAAGATTCCCTTTACTTCCTATTCAGTTGGACGTAAAAAGAAGGTTTATGAGCGGCTAAAGAATGAAAAAGAATTTAGTGATTATCTTATTCCACAAGAAAATATGGAGTCTACTGAAATTTTCTTAGAATTTCTGGAATTTTATGAAAGGATAGTGTTTAAACCGGTAAATGGTCGAAAAGGACAAGAGATTATGTTTATAGAAACAAAAGGTAATGAGTATCATGTAATAGAGAATAAAGAAAGTTCAATATACGAATTGGATGAGCTTTGCCAAATAATTTCTACGAAGATTCATGAAAAAGCCTATATAGCCCAGCCCTATATTAATTGTAGAACTAAAGATAATGTCGTGTATGACATTCGATTACATGTTCAAAAAAATTATAATGACCAATGGCATATTACTTCGATTTATCCTCGTTTTGCACCCCATGGAACGATAGTCACTAATATCAATAGTAATGGTTCTACTAACTATCTTCTTCCTTTCTTAGAGCAAGAGTTTCCTGATTCATACTATGATATTAAATGTTATCTCGAACACTTTGCTCTTCAATTAGCAGAACACTTAGATTCCATTCAAGAAAAGTATTTTGGTGAATCGTTAGATGAACTTGGTATCGATGTAGCACTTGATGATAGGCAAAAAATTTGGATTTATGAAGTTAACTGGCTCCCAGGCTGTCCTCCTACCTTTTATTTAGAATTGGATGTTGTCAAGAATCTTATTCACTATGCTATATTCTTAGCTAAAAGAGGTAAATTATAATCATTGATTCTTGGAGAATTTTTATCTGTTCGTTAAAAATAGAGAGAATATAGGTATAAAGGGCTGGGGTAGAAAGACGTATTGATGTGTTGTAAATACACTTAATCATATTAAGCAAATTAACAGGATTCATCAGGGGGTAGTTTTAGAATATAGAATAGGAATAACTCAGCAGTACCCATAGATTCAACTAAATACCTCCAGTATTACAAATGTAGGACTGGCTTATGCTTGTAAATTTAAATGATTTAAGAGTATTTAGTAGATATAAATATGAAAAGGAGGCCTATTACAATGAAAACAGTTGTGTTTTTAGATTCTCAAAAATCAGGCTCTAGTCGTGAAGCAATTAAAGCAGCAGAACAATTAGGATATTATACAGTATTATTAACAAATAGAATTAAATTTATCAAAGAACGTAAATCCAATCCAGATATACATTTAATAAGATTGGTGGATTTAGCTAATATAGATGATATCAGGAAAGCACTCAAATTACTTCGTTTCAAATCATTAGACATTTGTGGAATTATTAGTTTTGTTGATCCTTATTGCCATCTTGCTAGTCAGTTGGCTACTGAGTTTGGAGTTAATCATTTTTCAACTGAAGCTATCAAAAATATGGAAGATAAAATTCTATCAAGAAAGGTCCTTGCTAATACCAGCTATTCTCCTCATTTTCTATGTATTGATAATCCTTCTTCAGTCTCGGATGATGAAATAGAAAGTATCTTACCAGCTATCATTAAATCTCCACTATCTTCAGGCTCAAAAGATGTTATTAAAGCTAATAACATCTTAGAATTTAAAGAGTTTAGTAAAAGTTTATTTGATAAATATCCAGATATTCCAGTGTTAGTTGAGGAATTTATTGATGGTCCTCAATATTTAACGGAATGTTTTATGATTGAAGGCAAACTGCATATTATTGCTATTATTGAACAAGAAATCACCTTTTTCAAACGTTTTATTATTACAGGCTATAATTTACTACTTCATCCTACCCATGATTTCTATGAAAGTCTTTATACTTCTATAGAAACTATTCTTCAGCTTCATGGCATGAAAAATGGTACCTGTCATTTAGAAATGCGTTATGTAAATAATAACTGGAAGGTTATAGAAATCAATCCTCGTATTTCTGGAGGTGCAATGAATAAATTACTAGACAGTGCTTTTGGTATTAATGTAGTGAAAGAAACCATAAAGTTTGCTATTGGTCAAGATCCAGATATTAGCTATAGGTTTAAAAAACATGTATTTGCCGATTATATCGTTTTATCTGAAAAAGGAATTTTAGAAAAAGTCATAGGTAGAAATAGAGCGACTAGGTGTCCTGGAGTGCAGCATGTTTATATTAGAGCAAAAAAAGGTATGACAGTACAACCTCCTATGTCCATGGGTTATCGCTATGCCTATATTATTGCTACTGGCAGTACAGAAGAGGAAGCCAGAGTAAATGCAAAATATGCGACCTCCAAAATACAGTTTATTCTTTATCCCCCGCAAAAAAAGGATTTAATATGATTTCATTAAAAAATCTTCAATGGTTATCCACAAAACTGATAAGGCAGCCTTTTTACTAGTTTTGTGGGTAAATTTGTTGAAAGTGAATATCACGGAATGGTTGTCTGGCATATGATGGGACTAGAAGCTTATTATTTTAGTTTTTATATGTAAAGGAGAGAGGATAATGGTTTTAATAGGATATTTGTATGTGAGAAGGCACCCTAGAAAGTTATTAAGAGCATATCACTATGCTTGTGCTGCTAAGGAATTGGGAGCAGATTTTATGTATTTCACACTTAATGATGTTAATTATGAAAAAAGGCAAATTCATGGTTATATACTTGTTGATGGAAAATGGAAAAGAGCAAATAGACCATTTCCAAATGTTATGATTAATGCTTACGTTCCTAAGAGACATCACAGCTTAAGAGCATTATACGAGCTGTTAAGACTAGAAATACCTCATACTACTTTTTGGGTAGGAGATAAAATGATGATTAACAATCAATTAAAAAAAGGGGGATTATTCGAGAAATATATTATCCCATCTAAAAAAATAGCTTCTGTTAAAGATGTATTTCATTTTCTTGAGCAATATCCAAAAGTTGTTATTAAACCTTTAAATAGCCGTCAAGGCAAAAATGTATATTATATTGAAAAAACAACTAATAGTTACATTATAGAAATAGATAATAAAAAGCGAAGGTATGATTATGAGCAAATATCACAAATTATTTCTGAGAAACTTAAAGAAAAACAGTACTTAGTTCAGCCGTATATCAACTCTAAAACACGTGATGGACGATCATTTGATCTTAGAATACATCTCATAAAAAATGGAGATAACAAATGGGTTAATACTACCACTTATGCTAGGATTTCTTCTAGTGAAAGTATTATTTCCAATATTCATCATGGTGGAAAGCGAGTTCCTCTTGATACGTTCTTACAACAAGAATTTCCGCAAGATGTTGAAGAATTGACAAAGAAACTTAAAACCTTTGGTCTAGAACTTGCAGCACATTTTGAAAAACAGGCCCATAAAGAATTTGATCAACTAGGAATTGATGTGGGTATTGATGAACAAAAACGGTTTTGGCTTTATGAAATTAATGGAAGGCCTGGTTATCCACCCAGTTTATTTGGAAAGGTTGGTATGGAGAAAAACCTTATTAGCTATGCTATTCATTTAGCTAATAAAAAAGATAATTGAAATAAAGAATGTCATTCAAATGTTGTAACTGTTTAAAGGGTGATATAGACAATCTAATGATTCAACATTAACGATTATTATTTGTATGAGAAATAAGCGATAGAATGCATTAGGAATTTTTTTGTACACGTGACATAGATACTCCAAGTTTCAACCAACAAAAAAGCGTTGCATTTTCGCAACACTTTTTTTGTTGGTTGAAACTTGGAGTTTACTAGCTCTTAAGCATTAAAACCAAAGTATTTATTTGTATTGTTAAATGAAATATCTTGAACCATTTCTTTAAGGACTTTCATATCAGCTGGATATTCTCCGTTTTCAACCCATGTACCAATTAAGTTACAAAGGATACGTCTGAAGTAATCGTGTCTTGTATAAGATAAGAAGCTTCTTGAGTCTGTAAGCATACCAACGAAGTTACCAAGTACTGAAAGGTTAGCAAGGCTTGTCATTTGATCAATCATACCTTGTTTTGTATCATTGAACCACCAAGCAGAACCTTGTTGAATTTTACCAGCTACTTCTGAGCCTTGGAAACAACCAAGAATAGTACCAATAGAAGCATTGTCATTAGGATTTAATGAGTAAATGATTGTTTTTGGTAATTTATTTTGAATTTGTAAGGCATTCAGGAAAGCAGCTGTTCCTTCAGCACAGTTACGAGTATTGATGCAATCAAAGCCTGTATCTGGGCCAAGTTTAGCAAACATAGCTTTGTTATTATCACGAATAGCACCGTAGTGAAGTTGCATTACCCAACCGCGTTTTTCATAAGCTTCGCCTAAGAAAAGTAAAAGTGCTGTTTTGTATTTTTCCATTTCATCATATGTAACTTTTTCGCCAGCTAAAGCTTTTTTGAGAATAGCATCTACTTCATCGTAAGAAGCAGAGTTATAAACTACATAATCAAGACCGTGGTCAGAAGCGCGGCAACCCATTTTGTGGAAGAAATCTAAACGTACATTTAATGCAACAAATAAACTTTCTAGATTTGTAATCGCAATTTCACTTACTTCTGCAAGGTGGCGAATATAAGATACAAAAGTATCCTTTTCAATATTAACAGCTTTATCTGGTCTCCAAGCTGGAAGGACTTTAACTTTGCAAGTAGAATCTGCTGCAATTTGTTTGTGGTATTCGAGGGAATCAACAGGATCATCAGTTGTACAGATGAGTTTAACGTCAGAAGCAGCGATAATATCTCTTACGTTCATTGAACCAGATTGAAGTTTTTCGTTGCAAAGATTCCAAACTTCTTCAGCAGTATCACCATTTAATACACCTTCATAACCGAAGTATTTACGAAGTTCAAGGTGTGTCCAATGATAAAGAGGATTCCCAATAGCTTTTGGAAGTGTTTCAGCCCATTTTTGGAACTTTTCTCTATCTGATGCATCGCCAGTAATATATTTTTCATCTACACCATTTGAACGCATAGCTCTCCATTTATAGTGATCTCCACCAAGCCATACTTCAGTGATGTTTTTGAAGCTTCTGTTTTCAGCGATTTCTTGAGGATTGATATGACAGTGGTAATCGATAATAGGCATTGAAGCAGCAGCCTCATGATAAAGTGTTTTTGCTGTTTCATTAGAAAGTAAAAAATCTTTGTCCATAAAGTTTTTCATGAATAGGTCTCCTTTAACAATTGGGTTTTATAATTTAAAAGTATCTCTTTCAACTAATTTAGCGGAAAGAGTCATTTTATTCGTAACAGTTTTTCCATCAAAGACATCAGTAAGTACATTAACTGCGGTATTGCATAGGGTTTCTACCATGTTATCTACGCTGCTTAATTTAGGCATAGAGCACTCGCAAAGTAAGGAGTTATTAAAACCAATAACAGGTATATCTTCTGGAATATGAAGACCTTTCTTTTGTAAGGCATGCATAGCACCTATGGCTAATTGGTCTTCTGAAGCAATGATAGCTGAGAAATGGATGTCTGCATCTAATAGCTCTATAACAGTGGCTTCAATTTGGGACATATCTTTATCTACCTTTGCAATAAGCTTAGGATTTACACCAAAACCACAGTGCTTAAGAGCATCCTTAAAGCCGTTTAGCTTTTGAAGTCCGCTATAACTTTCTACGTCATAAAGGTAGAGAATATCATGGCACCCTTTTTTGTTTAGGTGAATGACTTGATCATACATAGCTTGATATTCATCACAGGTCACGCAATAAGTATTAGGTACATCAATAAGACCATTAATAATAACAGTAGGTACCTTGGCAGCAGCTTTTTCAATATGAGAGTTGTCGGTTTCTTCTTTGAAAATAGAACCAATTAAAATAAGGGCATCTACACGTTTTGCTAAAAGTAAATCAATGTATTTTTGTTTATCTTCTAAGTTTTTGCCAGTAGAACAAAGAAGGGAATCATAACCATATTGTCTTAGTGCGTTTTCAATGACAGAAACTGCTTTTGCATAGAAGATATCAGCTACATCAGTGCAAAGCACACCTATCATTTTCATTGTATTAAGTCCCAAGCCTCTGGCGAAGACGTTAGGTGTATAACCTGCTTCCTCAATAACACCTAATACCTTAGCTTTCGTTTTTGTGCTTACATTAGGACTACCATTAAGCACTCTTGAAACAGTGGCAATGGATACACCAGCACGTTCGGCAATATCATAAATATTCAAAATTTCATCACTCCTTTGCTTTCTGTAAGTGCTTTCAAAAATATTATAGTTTCTCTAAAAATCAAAGTCAATGTCTAATAAATAAATTATTAATTAATTGTTGACTTTTAAGGAATTTATTATTACAATCAAAAATGTAAGAGCTTACAAAATGGCTTACAAAACGGAGGTATAAAATGAAAAAAGTAAATGAAGGCATTGTTAAAAAAGAACGTCCTCTTAAAGTACTTCAATTTGGTGAAGGTAATTTCTTAAGAGCATTCGTAGAACAAATGATAGATGTAGCTAATGAAAAAGGTTGTTTCGATGGCTCAGTTGCCCTTGTAAAACCTATTACATTTGGTAACTTAGAACGTTTCAAAGCACAAGATAATGTTTACACAGTTATTCTTAGAGGAAAAGCTAATGGTGAAACAGTTAATGAGAAAAGAATTATCACTTGCGTAAGCCAGAGTGTAGCAGCTAATGAAGATTATGCAGCATACGAAGCGTTATCAAAAGTAGAAACACTTGAATTTATCGTATCTAATACAACTGAAGCAGGTATTGTATATGACGAGAGTGACGAATTTGAATTAACACCTCCTAATACATATCCAGGTAAGCTCACTAAGTTTCTCTTTGATCGCTACAAACACTTTAATGGAGATCTTTCAAAAGGATTAAAAATTCTTCCAGTAGAGCTTATTGAGAAAAACGGAGAAAAATTAAAAGAATGTATTTTAAACTATATTGCACTTTGGAATCTTGGTGAAGCGTTTGCCACTTGGGTAAAAGAAGCCAATATTTTCTGTAACACTTTGGTAGACCGTATTGTAACAGGCTATCCAAGAGAAGAAGCAGCAGTACTTTGCGAAGAACTTGGTTATCAAGATGATTTATTAGACGTAGCAGAGCCATTTGGTCTTTGGGTTATTGAAAGTGATAAAGACATTTCAGAAAGCTTTGCACTAGATAAAGCAGGCTGCAATGTCGTATTTACAAATAACTTAAAACCATATAGAGATCGTAAAGTTCGTATCTTAAATGGTGGTCATACAGGCACCGTACTTGCAGGTTATCTTGCAGGTGAAAATATTGTAAGAGGTTGTATGGAAGATAAAACCATTCGTACTTATATGGAGCATTTATTATTTGATGAAATTGTTCCAACAGTAGATCTTCCACATGACGAAGTAGTAGATTTTACAAACTCAGTTATTGAGCGTTTTGAAAATCCATTTATCGATCACAGTGTACTAGCTATTTCACTTAATTCGGTATCAAAATGGAAAGCTAGAAACCTTGTAAGCTTCCATGATCATTACGAAGCTAAAGGTAGCATTCCTAAATATTTAACATTCTCATTTGCTGCACTTATGGCATTCTACAATTCAAATAAACTTGTAGATGGTGCTTTAATTGGTAAACGTGGTGAAGAAGAATATCGTATCATGGACGATGCTGATGTACTTGAATTCTTTGCTAGCCGTGTTGGCAAATTAGAAACAGCACAGCTTGTAAAAGAATTTACTTCCCATACAAAATTCTGGGGTAAAGATTTAGGTGAGTATAAAAACTTCAATGATACAGTTACAGCTCACTTAGAAAGAATTGCAGCAGTGGGTATGAGAAAAGCACTCGAAGAGTTAATAGGATAGGAGAATAAACCTATGTTAGATTTTATTAAAATTAATGAAAAAGATAATGTGATGGTAGCTCTTAAAGAAGCGGAAGGTATTCCAGCTGGTCATAAAAAAGCCATTGTACCTATCAAAAAAGGTGAAGCAATTATTAAATATGGTAATCCAATTGGTATAGCAACAGCTGATATTAGTGAGGGGGAATGGGTACATACCCATAACCTAAAAACTGGTCTTGGTGATTTACTTGAATATACCTATGAGCCTGAAGTTAAATTATTAGAAGCTCATGCACCAGCTACATTCAAAGGTTATAAAAGACCAAATGGTAAAGTGGGAATTCGTAATGAAGTATGGATTATTCCAACAGTTGGCTGTGTGAATGATATTGCTAAAATGATTGAAAAAAAGGCACAAAGTTTAATTAAAGAAAATATTGATGGTATTTATACTTTCACACACCCTTATGGATGTTCACAGTTAGGTGATGACCTTTTAAATACACAAAAAGCATTAGCTGGTTTAATTAATCATCCTAATGCTGGGGCGGTACTAGTACTCGGGCTTGGTTGTGAAAACAACACCATAGACGGCCTCAAAGCAGTAATTGGTGACTACGATGAGAAACGTGTTAAATTTGTTGTTTCTCAAGAGCATGAAGATGAAGTAGCAGTAGCACTAGAAGTCCTTGGTGAACTTGTAAATTATGCCTCTGGATTTACTAGAGAAGATGTACCTGCTTCAGAGCTTGTTATCGGATTAAAATGTGGTGGGTCAGATGGATTCTCTGGCATCACAGCTAATCCATTAGTAGGCGCTGTATCTGATAAATTAATCAGCGAGGGTGGCACTACCATTCTTACTGAAGTACCTGAAATGTTTGGGGCTGAAACGCTTCTTATGAAACGTTGTGTTAATGAAGAAGTGTTTGACAAAACTGTTTCACTCATTAACAATTTCAAAAATTACTTTATTAAACATGATCAAGTGGTTTATGAAAATCCATCTCCAGGTAATAAAAAAGGTGGTATTTCAACACTTGAAGATAAGTCTTTAGGATGTACCCAAAAAGGTGGAAGTGCACCGGTAGAGGATGTTCTTACTTATGGTCAGCCGGTTGTTACTAAGGGACTTAATCTACTTCAAGCTCCTGGTAATGACCTGGTTGCATCAACAGCCCTTGCTGTTTCAGGTGCTCATATTGTTCTTTTTACAACAGGTAGAGGGACACCATTTGGATCACCAGTACCAACTGTGAAAATTTCAAGTAATAATGAATTATATGCTAAGAAGAAAAACTGGATTGACTTTAATGCAGGTCAGCTTTTACTTGGCAGAACAATGGAAGAGGTTTCAACAGAATTTTATGCCTATATTTTAGCATTAGCGTCTGGAGAAATTCAGTGTAAGACAGAAGAAAATGGTATTCGTGATTTAGCTATCTTCAAAGATGGTGTTACATTATAAAGTAAGCTTTTATTATAAAAAATAAATACATATTTAGGAGGTAAGTCAAATGATTTTAGATCAATTTAGCTTAGCAGGAAAAGTAGCAATCGTAACAGGTGCATCAACAGGTTTAGGTCAAGGAATATCTCTTGCATATGCAGAAGCAGGTGCAAAAGTAGTAGGTGTTGACTATGTAGAAATGCCAGAAACACAAAAAGCTATTGAAGAAAAAGGTGGAGAATTTGTAGGTGTTGTTGCTAACTTAATGTCAACAGATCCAATCGAAGGTATTATTAATACTGCAGTAGAAAAATTCGGTAAAGTAGATATCTTAGTCAATAATGCTGGTATTATTAGAAGAGAAGACTGCATCGATTTCTCTGAGAAAAACTGGGATGATGTTATTAACATTAACTTAAAAACGGTATTCTTCTTCTCACAAGCAGTAGCTAGAAAATTCATTGAACAAGGTAATGGCGGTAAAATCATTAACATCGCATCTATGCTTTCATTCCAAGGCGGTATTCGTGTACCATCTTACACAGCTTCTAAATCAGCTGTAATGGGTATTACAAGAGCTATGGCAAATGAGTTTGCTGTGCACAACATTAATGTAAATGCTATTGCACCAGGCTATATGGCTACAAACAATACAGCGGCTCTTAGAGCAGACCAAGATAGAAGTGAAGCAATCTTAGATCGTATTCCTGCAGGACGTTGGGGAACACCAGCAGATATGCAAGGTCCAGCAGTATTTTTAGCATCAGAAGCATCAAACTACGTAAATGGCTACACAGTAGCAGTTGATGGTGGTTGGTTAGCTAGATAATCTATGTAAGTTTTAAGAATGAAGAAGTTATTTGTTAATAATAAATAAGTGTCCTCATCTTAGATGAGGACGCTATAGTTGATGAGAAGGAAAGGAAGGTTTAACATGGAAGTAAGATATAGTATTAGTCCTAATGAAGCAAAAAGAATGACTACAGAGGAAATGAGAGAAAATTTCCTCATTGAAAACTTATTCATGCCAGGAGAACTTAAATTCCTTTATAGTCATGTAGATCGTATTATTGTAGGTGCAGCTGTTCCTACAAATAAAGCCCTTGTTATCGAAGGTTCAAAAGAACTTGGTAGCGATTATTTCTTAGAAAGAAGAGAAATGGGTGTTATCAATATTGGTGGTAAAGGTATTATTGTAGTAGATGGCAATCGTATTGAAATGGATTATAAGGATGGTCTTTATATTGGGAAAGAAACAAAAGAAGTTTCTTTTGAAAGTGTAGATGGCAATAAACCTGCTAGATTCTACATCAACAGCGCACCAGCACATGCAGTATATCCATTACACAAAATTGGTTATGAAGATGCTAATAAGAGATATTTAGGTACGCCAGAAGAAGCGAACGTAAGAACGCTTAATCAATATATTCATCCAGCAGTATGTAAGAGCTGTCAACTTTCAATGGGTCTTACAGAACTTCAAAGTGGTAGTTTATGGAATACTATGCCATCACATACACATGAAAGAAGAATGGAAGTTTACTTATACTTCAATATGGAAGAAAATGATATCGTATTCCATATGATGGGACAGCCACAAGAAACAAGACATCTCGTTATGCACAACGAAGATGCGGTTATTTCGCCAAGCTGGAGCATCCATAGTGGTGTAGGTACAAAAGCATATAGTTTTATTTGGGGAATGGTTGGTGAAAATCAAAACTTTGATGACATGGACCACATCCAAACTAAAGATTTAAGATAAGATTAGTTCACTCGTTTATTTTTGTAGAAATCATTTTTGTTATATTTTATAAAACGGATAGGAAATGCCATGGCCTAAGCATAGCTTAAAAGTGGCTAAAAATAAATTAACATATTATACTCAAAAATTACCCTCAAAAAAAGCATTACTTAATCCTGAAATAAAGTAATGCTTTTTTATTAATGAAATATAAAAGGATGGATGCATAGATGAATATAGGTTTGAGAGCACATGACTATGGTAAGAAACCATTAGAAGAACTTTTTAAAAGAATAAGTGATGATGGTTTTCATGAGATTCAATTAGCTATTCCAAAAGCAATTGAAGGCGTTAATAGTTTAGAGGATGTAGATGAAAGTTTATTAAAAGATATTAAATTAGCTATGGAAAAATATGATATAGCTATTCCTGTATTTGGTTGTTATGTAGAATTGGGTCATTTAGATTCTATAGAAAGGCAGAAACATGTAGAACGTTTCCTACTAGGCATGGATTTTGCAAAATATTTAGGTGCAAGGTGTATAGGTTCAGAAACAACTCACTTTAGCATGGATAGTACAGATGAGGAAAGAAGAATTGCTTTTGAAGGACTTGTAGATTCTGTTGAGCAGATTGTAAAAAAAGGAGAAGAAATAGGGCTTGATGTAGCTATTGAGCCAGTTGCACTTCATACTTTAAATACACCAGAACTGACAAAAGAGTTATTAGAAAGAATTCCTTCAGAACGTCTAAAAATCATATTCGATCCTGTTAACCTTTTAACAGCAAAAAATATAGGGGAACAAGAAAAATTGTGGAATCGTGCATTTGACTGCTTTGGTGATAAAATAGCCGCGCTTCATATGAAAGGAACACGCTTAAATGAAACAGGCGAACTAGAAAAAACGAATCTTCAAGATAATGCAGCGAATTTTAAGCGTATCATTGATTGGGTAAAAACGAATAAACCTGAAACAACTGTGTTAAGAGAAGAAATTAAACCAATAGAAGCGAAAATAGATAGAGCTTTTATGGCCGAACTTATTAAATAATTTAGAAAGTAAAGCAATAGAGTGAGACAAATTTTTTTTATGATTTATAAAAAAAAGTTTGTCCCACTCTATTGTTTTAGTAAATTTTGACTTTGTTAAAATTAACTCCAAGGAGTCCAATTATCACTGCCATTTAGTACATTTTGACGAGAGTAATGTTTAGCCTCTATGTCACTTAATAAATGAGACCAATTAACACGTTCTGTAGGAGTATATCCTGGGCCTTTGTTGTTATATTCACCAAAGAAGTTTACTTTCTCACTGTCAGGCTTATCCCAGTTATGCCAACCTGCAGGGATAATATGAGCTCCTAAATCACAATTAATAAATACGCTTTTGGCAAAATGCCTCCAAGGTCGTCCTAGATAAACGGTGTGTTTTGGACAATGACTAGTAATCTTACAATCTTCAAAGACATAACCATAAGCTTGGCCTTCAGGTGTGGAAGGAGCAGTAATATAGCCGTTTACTTTTTTGCCTATATCATTAGAAAAAATGGTACAGCTATAAAAGAAAGCGGTAGCAGAGCCGAAGATAAAATCGATATCTCCTTGGATGTAACAGTTTTCATAGTATTGTCTACCATTAATGAGAGGTGCATTTTCACGGGGACCTCTAAATGAACCAGGTACAATAGGCTTGGGTGGTAATGGGCCTGTAAAGAGGGTATCTTGATAGCCTATAAAGCGGCAATTTTTAAAACACACACGATCGCCATCCACATAAGCAGCAATAGCTTGTCCTAC
Organism: Cellulosilyticum sp. WCF-2; assembly: GCF_003990395.1. Lineage (NCBI taxonomy): Bacteria > Bacillati > Bacillota > Clostridia > Lachnospirales > Cellulosilyticaceae > Cellulosilyticum > Cellulosilyticum sp. WCF-2. The sequence goes on from NZ_CP034675.1 coordinate 1,996,717, forward strand.
TTTGTCACCTATGCCACTACTATTTTCAATACAAAGATTTTCTGCATGAAAATTAGATGTACCTACAAACATGGTATAGGAGTTGAAGGTACCATAGCTTTCGCCAGTAGGAAAAAGCTTATAGGCATAATCATCATAAGTAATAATTGTTTTATCAGCACTTTCGCCAATAAGTCTAATGTAAGGAGAAGTAATGTGAATTTTTTCCTTGTAAACGCCATTTTTGACGTATATTGTACACCAAGTTGTATTAGAGCTTGGAATACTATCAATAGCAGCTTGCACTGAATCAAAATCTCCTTGGTTATTCTTTGCTACAATCATGTTTACACATCCTTGTCATCATAGTATTTAACAATAGGATTATAGCATAGAAGGAAGTTAGTTGTTTAAAATCACCATAAAAATCATACTTTGAGAACAAGATATGTAAAAAACATGCCAAAGAGAACAATATTATGTATGGTTATTTATTTAATAAGATATATAATTTTAAATATATAATAATTATATAATTAACAAAAAAAGTTAGATAAGACATCAAGAAACTAGAGTGAAGATCAGAATGAGTTAACTAGAAAAAGACTTAAGTTTATATGTCAGCTCCAAAGCTACTTACTTAAGGTACGTACTTTGAATACATAAATAAGCATGTGTAGTAAAAGCTGAAATGAAAGGACACAAAACCTTTCACACTAATAATTCATTTTTTAGGAGGATTTAGTATGAAAAAAGCATTAGCAATGGCAATGTCAACTTGTTTATTAGCAACTTCACTAGTTGGTTGTGGTAGTAACGAGTCAAAACAACCAGAGGCATCAAGTACTCCAGCACCAAGCACAGAAGCAGCTGCAAGTCCAGAAGCATCTGCAGAAGCTGCAGACCCATCTGCAGTAAGTGGAACACTCAGATTTAACTGGTGGGGTGGCGATGACAGACACACAGCTACTCTTGAAGCAGTTAAAGCATTCGAAGCAAAATATCCAAACATCAAAGTAGAAAGTGAATACGGCGGTTGGGATGGCCATGCTGAAAAAATTACTACTCAAATGACAGGTGGTACAGCAGCAGACGTTCTTCAAGTTAACTATGACTGGTTAAGCAAATTCTCTCCAGATGGAACAGGTTTCTTAGATCTTGAATCTATGGGTTCTTACTTAGATCTTAGTACATTCTCAGAGGATGTATTAACATTTGGTAGAAGAAAAGGTATTTTAAATGCAATTCCTGTTTCTACAACAGGTAGAAGTATGTACTTCAACAAAACAACATTTGATAAAGTTGGAGCAGAACTTCCAAAAACTTGGGATGACCTTCTTGCGTTAGGTGAGAAATTCTCAGCTCAAGGTTTATATCCATATGACTTAGATACAGGTTCTGGTTTCCCAGGATGGTATAACTCAATTGTATATATGCAACAAAAAACAGGTCGTCTTTTCATTAATGAAGATGGCACACTTGGATTTACACAAGAAGATATCAAAGAAGGTCTTGATTTCTACAAATCTTTAGAAGATGCAAAAGTAATTAGAACACAAGAACAAAGATCAAATGAAGCTGGTACAACACCACTTTACCAAACACCATCTTGGTTAGATGGAAAAGTAGCTGGTGTTCTTGAATGGTCAAGTTCAATTGGTAAATTTGAATCTGCATTAGAAGAAAAAGGTCAAGAATTAGTTCTTGGTAATCTTTTAACACTTGATGGTGCACAATCAACAGGTTGGTTCATGAAACCTTCTTTATTATTTGCAATCAATAAAGATACAAAATCTCCAGAAGCAGCAGCAGTATTATTAAACTACATCTTAAATGATCCAGAAGCAGCAGTTATTCTTGGGACAACAAGAGGTATTCCAGCTTCTTCAGCAGCAAAAGAAGCATTACAAGCTGCAGGTGAGCTTGAAGGTCTTGCTTATGAAGGTACAAAACAAATCGAAGACTGTCAACCAATCATTATGAGCCCATACTTAGAAAACTCTATAATGAAAGAAATTTACAAAGAAGCTGTAGAAGCCGTTTCTTATGGAACAGCAACAACAGAGGAAGCAGCAGCTACAATGTATGAAGAATTAGTAGACACATTAGAGTCAATTGCTCAATAGTATTTACAATGCTCCCCTTTAGATTTATCTATAGGGGAGATATTCTTTAAATTGTTGATTGTAACTATAAAAATAGTCGATTGATAGCAATATATGTATTATAGTGTAGAAAAAGAACAAATTTTAGTATGGATTACTGTTAAAAAACGCTATATAATTTCAATATAGGTTATTAGCATTAGATGAAATGACTAGAACTTGACCGAAATGAATGACAACTAGGAGGATTTAAGATGAAAAGAACACTTGCAATGGTAATGTCAACATGTTTACTTGCAACTTCATTAGTTGGCTGTGGAAGTGATAATGCCAAAACAGAAGCACCAAAAACAGAAACACCAGTGGAAAAAGTAGATGTAACAGCTGATTCTGTTACACTTAGATTTAACTGGTGGGGCGGGGATGATCGTCACACAGCAACATTAGCCGCTATTGATGCTTTCAAAGCTAAATATCCCAATATTTCAATTGAAGCTGAATACGGTGGTTGGGATGGTCATGCTGAAAAAATCACTACACAGATGACAGGTGGTACAGCAGCAGATATTCTTCAAGTTAACTATGACTGGTTATTAAAATTCTCTCCAGATGGAACCGGTTTCTACAATCTTGAAAGTTTAGGTGATTATTTAGACCTTAGTACATTCAATGAAAATGTATTAGCATTTGGTAGAAGAAAAGGCGTTTTAAATGCTATTCCAGTTTCTACAACAGGAAGAAGTACATATTACAATAAAACAACTTTTGATAAAGTTGGTGTAGCTATTCCTAAAACATGGGATGAACTTTTAGCATCAGGTTCAGCATTTGCAGCGCAAGGCTTATATCCATTTGACCTTGATACAGGAGCAGGTTTCCCAGGGTGGTATATGAGTGTTGTCTATATGCAACAAAAAACAGGTCGTCTTTTCATTAATGAAGATGGCACACTTGGATTTACACAAGAAGATGTTAAAGAAGCGCTTGACTTCTATAAATCTTTAGAGGATGCAAAAGTAATTAGAACACAAGAAGAAAGATCAAACGAAGCTGGTACAACACCACTTTACCAAACACCATCTTGGTTAGATGGAAAAGTAGCAGGTGTACTTGAGTGGAGTAGTTCAATTGGTAAATATGAAAAAGCATTAGAAGAAAAAGGTCAAGAATTAGTTCTTGGTGATCTTTTAATGATGGATGATGCCAAGTCAACAGGTTGGTTTATGAAACCATCTTTATTATTTGCAATTAATAAAGATACAAAATATCCAGCTCATGCAGCAACATTCTTAAATTATTTATTAAATGACTCAGAAGCAGCACAAATTCTTGGGACAACAAGAGGTATACCAGCATCTTCAGCTGCTAAAGAAGCACTTGCATCAACTGGAGAACTTGATGGCGTTGCTTTTGAAGGAACAACTCAAATTGAAAACTGTGATCCAATTATCATGAGTATTTATATGGAAAACTCAGAAATGAAAGAAGCTTACAAAACAGCAGTTGAGCATGTATCTTATGGTACCAAATCAACTGAAGAAGCGGCAGCTGAAATGTTTGAAGAAATGACTGATATTTTAGATGCAATTGCACAATAGTAATAAAAAAATAGGGCAAGCTTAACTTGCCCAGTATAAAATGAGGGGGGACTTATGAAAAGTACTGCTAAAAAGAAGTTCAATAAGAAGAATTATATCGGACTTCTCTATATTATGCCTTGGCTTATTGGATTTTTAGTATTTACATTATATCCAATTATAGCATCTTTTTACTTAAGTTTTACAGATTACAATCTAATGGATGCACCAACATGGATAGGTTTTGATAACTTTACTAAGCTCTTTGGAAATAGACAATTCCTTAAAGCTTTAGGTGTAACAGCTAAATACGTGGTATTAGTAGTGCCACTTAAATTAGCATTCTCATTATTTGTTGCTTTTATTCTTAATATGAATATTAAAGGGATTAATTTCTTTAGAACAGCATACTACATTCCATCTATTTTAGGTTCAAACGTAGCGATTGCCATTCTTTGGAAATTCTTATTTGCAACAGATGGTCTTGTTAACCAAGTATTAGGTGTTGTAGGTGTAGACCCAATCAGTTGGTTCGGTCAAGCAACACCAGCACTATTTACAATTGTATTACTTCGTGTATGGGAATTCGGTTCAACCATGGTTATCTTCTTATCAGCACTTAAAGAAGTGCCAGGAGATCTTTATGAAGCAGCCGCTGTGGATGGTTCAGGTCCTTGGAGAAACTTCTTCCAGATTACTATACCAATGATTACACCAATCATCTTCTTTAACTTTATCATGCAGTTGGTAAGCGCCTTCCAGGAATTCAATGCACCATATTTAATTACATCAGGGGATCCACAAAAAGGAACATACCTCTTACCAATGCTTATCTATGATAATACCTTCAAACACTATAAGATGGGATATGCAAGTGCTATGTCATGGATTCTATTTATCATTGTAATGGCATTTACATTAATTACATTCAATAGTTCTAAGTACTGGGTATACTACAGTGATAATGGAGGTGAAGAATAAGATGACACAGCAACTTAGTCAAAATGCAGCAGTAGAACAGGGAAGAACGGCAGAAATGCAAAGACAAGCAAAACGAAAAAGAAAGAAAGCTATTAAAATGGCGTGTATGTATGCTATCTTAATTTTCGTAGCTATTATCATGGTGTATCCAATTATTTGGTTAATTGGTGCTTCATTTAAATCAAACGCAGAAATTTTTACTTCAATTGGATTTATTCCAAGTTCTTTTGACTTCCAACCTTATATTGATGGATGGAAAACAGGAACAGAATATACAATGGGACATTACTTCTTAAATACATTTAAGATTGTAATTCCAAAAGTAATATTCGTAGTTATTTCTTCATCATTAACAGCATATGGTTTTGCTAGATTTAATTTTCCATTAAAGAAATTATTCTTCTCATGTGTAATTGGTACAATGTTACTTCCAAATATTATCTTAAGAATTCCAAGTTACATGATGTGGAAATCATTCGGTTTACTTGACACATATGCACCATTAGTGCTTCCAGCATTATTTGCAACAGAATTATTCTTCGTATTTATGCTCATTCAGTTCTTTAGAGGTATTCCAAGAGATCTTGATGAAGCAGCTGAAATCGATGGATGTGGAAGCTTCCAAACCCTGATACAAATTTTATTACCAGTGCTTAAACCAGCACTTATCTCATGTGCGTTATTCACATTCATGTGGACAATGAATGACTTCATGGGTCCATTAATCTTCGTAACTTCAGTTAAAAAATATCCATTAACAATTGCTCTTAAAATGTCAATGGATGCGACAAGTGGTACCTTTGACTGGAATAAAGTTATTGCTATGTCACTTGTTGGTCTTGCTCCATCAATTATCGTATTCTTCTCAGCTCAAAAATACTTTATTGAAGGTATTGCAAGTAGTGGTATTAAAGGCTAAGAGGAGGAATGGTGTGCGATGTGGAATATAGCCAATGTAACTTCGACAAGTGTAACGATTGAAATAGAGAATGAGGCTTGTCACTTTGTAGACCAAGACTATTCATTAAGTATAAATGGTGAAGCTAAGGCGTCTCCTAAGACAAATATCTTTACAATTTATAACTTAACACCAGCGACCGAATATCACATTAGTTTATCAGCAAACGGAAAGGAGGTAGCCGATACAGTGGCTACCCTTTCTGATACTGCTATCTTAAACGTTAAGGATTTCGGTGCGGTAGGCGATGGTGTGACTATGGACACGGCAGCTATCCAAGCAGCTATTATGGCAGCACCAAAAGGTGCAAGAGTTGTAATACCAGCAGGAACGTATAAAATACTTCCACTTTTTCTTAAAAGTCATATGACGCTTGAGTTATTAGAAGGTGCTACTTTATTAGCTCATACAGATAGAAAGGATTATCCTATTTTACCTGGGGAAATGATACTTAAAGATGGTAGTATAGCTTATCTTGCTTCTTGGGAAGGAGATATGGCAGACTGTTACGCTAGCATTATTACAGGAATTGGTGTTCGTGATGTACGCATTATTGGACAAGGAACAATTGATGGTAATGGTCAAAATGCTGATTGGTGGGTTGATTGTAAGGTGAAAAGAGGAGCGTGGAGGCCACGTAGCCTTTACTTAGTTGATTGTGATGATGTTGTAGTAGAAGGAATCACGATCAAAAATTCACCTTCATGGACAGTTCATCCTGTTAGAAGTACAAAGCTTCGTTTTATCAATTTAACACTTAATAACCCAAAGGATTCACCTAATACAGATGGAATTGATCCAGAATCTTGTAATGGTGTAGAAATTATTGGTGTAAAATTCTCATTAGGGGACGATTGTATTGCTATTAAATCTGGTAAAATTAGTGTACCAGTAGATATGAGAAGACCTAGTGAAAATATTATTATCCGAAATTGTTTAATGGAATATGGACATGGTGGTGTAGTATTAGGCAGTGAAATGTCAGGCGGCATCAAACATGTATATGTAGAGCGTTGTTTCTTTAGAAACACAGACAGAGGACTGAGAATCAAAACAAGACGTGGTAGAGGAAATACTGCTGTTATTGATGAGATTTATATAAAAAATATCAAAATGGATGGGGTATTAACACCATTCACTCTTAATTGTTTCTATTTCTGTGATCCAGATGGAAAAACAGAGTATGTATGGAGCAAAGATAAGCTTCCAGTAGATGAACGTACACCTTATATAGGAACATTGAATTTCGAAAATATTTATTGTGAAAACTCAGAAGTATGTGCAGGCTTCATTTATGGACTTCCAGAGCAAACGATTAAAGAACTTAACTTTAAAAATGTGTTTATTGAGTTTAAAGAAGATGCAACTCCTGACTATCCAGAAATGCTTAGTTTTCAAGAAAAAATCGTGAAATCAGGCTTTATCATACGTAATGTAGATAAAATCAGACTTCACGATGTGGTGGTAAAAAATCATATTGGAGAAACCTTAAATCTTGATCAAGTAACAGACTACTTAGTAGAATAATATTTCTTATACTGCTGAGGAGAAAGACCTGTAACCAATTTAAAGGTTCGACTAAAATGAGAACTACTTGAAAAACCTACTAATTCTGCTATATCTGCAATCTTAGTAGAGGAACTTTCAAGTAGTTCTTTTGCGTTCCTAATTCTAAGGCTGTTAATATATTCTATAATGGAAAGGTTAGTAGATTTTTTGAAGATCTTACTTAAGTAAAAAGGACTAATATAAAATTGTTCGGCAATAGACGTAAGTGTTAGATCCTCTGTATAGTGAGCACTAATATACTTTATTATTTTATCTACTTTGTTATTAACAATTTGATGAGATTCATATTCTTTTTGCTGTAAAATCTCTAAGTATTCTTTAATCATAATAAGTAATTCGGATAACTGCAATTTAAGTAAGGTTTTTTTGTAGGCATTAGGTAAAGTTTCATCTTCAGCTGTTGCCTTAGCACCGAGTTCAATATCATCACTGCCTATCTCTACAAGTTTAAACAAGATATTTTCAATAATAAGCTTGTACTTAAAAGAAAGAGGTAATACGGTGAATTTAGTTTTAAAAATAGAAGTGAGATTCATCGCTTTTAATTCATCTGAGAAATCTTCAATAAAGCTACTACTAAAATTAATGACAATACGGCTATGAGGTACATCCCCCATATTAGCTGTTTTATGAACAGAGTCTGCATCAATGAGTACTAAGCTCCCAGCGTTGACTAGATAGATAGAGTCATCAATAAAGTATTTACGTGAGCCTTCTAATAGATAATAAATTTCATATTTTTTGTGCATATGAAAAAAGTCCATATTATATACATCTGTTTTTTTCGATTGATCAATGAAAAAATCATAGTGTGGAGCATAAACCGTTTTGCGTACCATAAGCACCCCCTTGATTCTACTAACTGATAATCGAATTATATCACTTTTAATAAAAAAATTCAATTTTATCGGTAAAAATTCATATTTAGCTAAAAAAAAAGATGAAAATAAATAAAAATATTAAAAAAAATATGAGCAGGTGAAACTTTTAATTAGAGAATTTGTTTATAAAAAATAATAATCTTATAAAATCTCTCTGTTATAGCGATAATAATATGATATAATAAAACAAATACCATCTTTAAAAGGTAAAAGGGAGAACTAGGAGGAAAGCGAATGGCAATTAATTTAGTAAAGGGACAAAAGATTGATTTAACAAAAGGAAATGCTGGCTTAAATAAAATTATGGTTGGTCTAGGTTGGGACCCTGTAAGCTCAGGAAAAGGTTTACTAGGTAGTTTGTTTGGAGGCGGTAATAAAGATATCGATTGTGATGCCTCTGCTATTATGTTAGGAGCAGGTGACAAATTACTTTCTAATAAAGACGTCATTTACTTTGGAAATCTAACACATGCATCTAAAAGTGTTAAGCATATGGGCGATAATTTAACAGGTGATGGTGCTGGTGATGATGAACAAATTTTTATTGAGTTAAATAGCATACCAGCACAAATTGAGAAAATTATTTTTGTTGTTAATATTTATGACTGTATTAATAGAAGACAGGATTTTGGGATGATTCAAAATGCATTTATTCGAATTGTTGACCATAATACTAATCAAGAACTTGTACGTTTTAATTTAACAGATAACTATAAAGGTAGTACAGCTTTAGTTGTAGGAGAAGTTTATAGACATGAAAGTGAATGGAAATTTGCTGCAGTAGGCAATGGTACTAATGATCCATCTCTTAAAAACATGGTAAGTCGTTATATTTAGTACGTTTCAACTAAAAATATAAGTTCAAGAAGCACATAAGCAATAGAGGAGGTAATACAAATGGCAATTAATTTAGTAAAAGGCCAAAAAATTGATTTAACAAAAGGAAACCCAGCTTTAAAAAAGGTTATTATCGGACTTGGTTGGGATACTAATAAGTATTCAGGAGGTTTTGACTTTGATCTAGATGCCTCTGTATTCTTGGTAGGAAGTAATGGTAGAACCAATCATGATGAAGACTTTATCTTTTACAATAATTTAAAGAGTAGAAATGAAGCTGTTATTCATACAGGAGATAACCGTACAGGAGAAGGGGATGGCGATGATGAGCAAATCCTTCTTGAATTTGCAAAAATGCCTGCTGATGTGGAAAAAATGGCTGTAACCGTAACTATTCATGAAGCTATAGAAAGAGGTCAAAACTTTGGACAAGTATCTAATGCTTATGTACGTGTTATTAATAAAGATACAGGAGAAGATGTATTACGTTATGATTTAGGGGAAGACTTCTCTATAGAAACGGCTATTGTAGTATGTGAAATTTATAGGAATGGAGCTGACTGGAAATTCAGTGCTATAGGTAGTGGTTTCCAAGGTGGTCTTGCTGCACTTTGCAAAAACTATGGACTTGATGTATAAAAATTAATATATAAGGAGGAAGAAAAAATGGGTATAACACTTGCAAAAGGACAAAAAGTAGATTTAACAAAATCTAATCCAGGACTTAAAAATATTATTGTTGGATTAGGTTGGGACACCAATAAATATGATGGAGGGCAGTCATTTGATTTAGACACAGCAGCTTTCTTAACAGATGGTGCTGGCAAAGTAACCTCTGATGCAGACTTTATTTTCTATAACAACTTACGTCATCCATCAGGTTCAGTAACTCATTTAGGTGATAATACAACAGGAGCAGGAGATGGTGATGATGAGCAAATGAAAGTTCAGTTAGATACTGTGCCTGCTAACATTGAAAAAATTGCTTTTACAGTAACCATTCATGAAGCAATGCAAAGAAATCAAAACTTTGGACAAGTATCTAATGCTTATATTCGTGTTTTAGATGAAACAGCAGGAACAGAGCTTATTCGTTACGACTTAGGGGAAGATTTCTCAATAGAAACAGCCATTGTTGTAGGTGAATTATATCGCCATAATGGTGAGTGGAAGTTTAATGCAATTGGAAGTGGTTATCAAGGCGGTTTAGGTGCACTTTGCAATAACTTCGGTATTAATATTGGTTAATGAGTATCTATATAAATAAGAGATGAATAAAAAAGTGTGCTACGAGTAGCACACTTTTTTATTGAGCAAGAAATACAAATGTGAAATAGGATGAAAAGCTGTAATCATGATATAATAAAGGTTAAGTAAGAATTAAGGGAAATGCGATATATTATTTCTGAACTAAGGTATAAAGGAGATAAAGATGTGATTAAGGTATTATTGGTAGAGGATAATTATAAAATCAGTGATAATATTTATACCTATTTAAAGGAAGATTTCCAGATAGATCAGGTTTATACAGGTGAAGATGCCCTTTTACACTTAGAGGCATTTAGTTATGATTTAGTTATTTTAGATTTAATGTTACCTGGAAAAGACGGTATGAGTGTATTAGCAGAAGTACAAAATAAAAAGCAGCAGTTAGGAGTTATTATTTTAACAGCCAAGGAAGATTTAGGAGACAAATTAAGAGCTTTTCAGTTAGGGGCAGAGGATTATTTAACGAAGCCCTTTTTTATGGAAGAATTAAAAGCCAGAATGTATGTCATTTTAAAACGCCTAGGAAAAATGACAGAAGAAAATACTTTGGTGTTTAAAGATTTACACCTAGACCTAAAGCAAAAAAGTGTATGGATTAAAGATGAAAAAATAGAACTAAACGAGCGTTTATTTCATTTGCTTGAATATTTAATGTTAAATAAAGATATTTTGCTTTTTAAAGAACAAATTTTTGAGCGAATTTGTGGTTATGATAGTGATGCTTCTACAGAGATTATAGAAGTGTATATGAGTCACTTAAGAAAGAAATTAAGCCCTTTTGGGTATGATGTGTATGTTGTAACAAAAAGAGGGATGGGATATATGTTAGAAGATAAAAAATAGATGTAATAATATGGAAATATCTATACAAAATTCATATTTCTTCAGTATAATAGAATTACCAATATATAGAAAGAGGGTAAGGGGAATGTTTCATTATGCACATTTAAGTGAAGAAGAGAAAGAACGTGTATTTTTTAAAGAACCAAATGCTTTTTTTAAAGATACTGAAAAAGAAAAGTTGAGTTATGCATTAGGCGCAACACTGTACATTCCGGCAATTCATGAAAAGCTTTATGACTATTTAGTAACTAGAAAATATATTTCACTTACGACACTTGTAATTTGTCTTGAAGATGGTATTGCAGATTCTCAGGTAGAAGAAGCAGAGATGCGTCTTAAAGAAACCTTTATAGGGCTGGGACAAGCTTTGAAAAATGGTATAGTGAAAGAAGAAGATCTCCCCCTACTTTTCATACGTATTCGTAGTACACAGCAGTTAAAGCGCCTATTATCTGAGGAGGAGATTGTAAAGCATATAACAGGGATTAATCTGCCGAAGTTTAATAGCATAGAAGGAGAAGAACAGCTATCACTTATTAAGAAAGCAGGTGATGCGGCAGGCATTAAACTTTATGCAATGCCTATTATAGAAACTAAGCAAGTGATAGATTTACAAACCGGACAAGAAGAATTACAGACGATTAAAAACTTAGCGGTTAAGTACCGAGAAAATGTTTTAAATATTAGAATTGGAGCCACAGACTTTACAGGGCTTTTTGGCATTAGAAGAAGTATTGATGCTACTATTTATGATGTGGCTGTTATTCGGGATTGTATGGCAAGGATTATTAATTATTTTGGTCAAGCTGAAGACGGCTTTGTTATTTCAGGTCCAGTGTGGGAGTTTTTTAGTAATCATAGCAGGTTGCTAAAGCCAGAATTACGTCAAACACCATTTAGAAAATATGGAGAAGAAGGTAGCATTGCACGTAGGGCCATTGTTAATAAAGCGGAAGATGGACTTATTAAGGAAGTTGTTTTAGATAAAGTTAATGGACTAGTAGGTAAAACGATTATTCATCCTTCTCACATTCGCTTAGTTAATGCTTTGCAAGTAGTAACTAAAGAAGAATATGAAGATGCTATGCAAATCATAGGAAATCAAGGTAGCGGCGTAATTAAGAGTAAGGGTGGCAATAAAATGAATGAAATGAAACCACATACAAATTGGGCTAGAAAAGTACTAGCTAAAGCTGAAATATATGGAGTGATTAATGAAAATGAAGACTACACAGCCTTGTTCTAAACAAGTTATTTTTAAAGCATTGGATTGTCTAGAGATACATATTGATTTACAAGAAACGAGTGAAGCTATCCCTTTAAATCATCTATTTGAAGTGGGAGTTAGAAAAAATAAAAAACGTATTTTTTTATTTGTAAGTAAAGTATTAGGTAAGCACTTAGCCGTTAATCCTTATATGACTAGATTAGGAGGGACGCTTTTAGCAGAAGTTTATTATAAAAAGCAGGTGGGTAAAGTATTACAGGAAGATGAGCTTTTGGAGCTCTTTAATAAGAAAGAATTACCTAAGGAAGCCTGTGAAAAGGTTTTAGAAGTGACCTATCCGTTAGAACAGGAGACACTTTTCATTGGCTTTGCAGAAACAGCCACAGGCTTAGGCCATAGTATGTTTAGTGCTTTTGATAATAAAGCAACATTTATTCATACCACCAGAGAACCTATTATAAGTGAAGTACCTACTTTTGCTTTTCAAGAAGAACATTCTCATGCAACAGGACATGAATGTTATACAAAAGACCCTCTTTTCTTTAAACGTTTTTCGCATATTGTATTAGTAGATGATGAAATTACTACAGGAAATACTGCGCTTAATTTAATAGAAGCGTTGCATGAAAAAAGTGGTGCTAAAGCTTATAGTGTAGTGGCACTTTTAGATTGGAGAAACGAAGAGCAGAAAGAGAAAGCCAAGCTTTTAGCTGAAAAGCTTGGAGTTACTATTGAATTTATATCAGTCATTCAAGGAACTATTGCACCCATTATTTTAAAGTCTTTATCAGAGGAAGCCATGGAAACAAAGGAGATTTTAAAATATCCTGAAATCGTAGAGGAAGAAAATACAAATGTATTACAGGAAGAAGTGGTAGTAACAAAAACACCAAAAAGCGTTCAACTTATAAGTTACTATAATGGTAGGTACGGAAGATATGAAACGCTTAAGGTAGGCTTAGACCATATGACAGAGAAAGTGATCAAAGGCGGAGATCAAAGAGAACAGGTAGTAGGTTATATGAGCGCTAATGGACGCTTTGGACTAACAGCTAATGAAAATAAAACCTTTGAGAAGCGTCTATTACAACTGGGGCAAGTACTATCAGGCTATAGAACTTCAACAAAGACACTGTGCATAGGTACGGAGGAGTTTATTTATGTACCGGCTATGATGGCATGTGCTATGGGAGAAGGGGTTTATTATCAATCTACTACACGTAGTCCTATTATGACAGCTAAAAGACCAGATTATCCTTTACATACAGCTCTAGCGTATAAAAGGCCTGAGGATGAAACGGTTATTAATTATATTTATAATATTCAAGAAGGTAACTATGAAGAAGCCTTTTGGTTTATAGAAAGAGATGTAAGGCCAGAATTTAAGCAAATGATGGCAGAGGTATTTAGTGAAAAGGGGATTAGAAAAATATATTTTGTTTGCTGTGATGGCAAGCTGGAGGAAATCTATGAATGAGCAAGGAGTAGCAAATGTAAAGCATATAAAAGAGCCTTTACCTATGGGGAGCTATAGGAAAGAAGATTGTATTTTCTTATTAAAGAATATCAACGGTTTATTAGAAGAACAAAATAACTTAGAGCGTGAATATGCCATGCAAAATGGTACTCACTACTCTGAAATGCTTCCTATTGAATATATGCCAACAAAGGAATATATGACTCTTTATAAAAATACCTTAGAAGAAACGGCAGAGGAGATTGCTTTTTATACAGGGATAGTAGCCGAACTGATTTACAGAAAAAAAGGAAAAGATGTCGTTATTGTTTCTCTAGCTAGGGCAGGTACACCTATTGGTGTATTGATTAAGCGTTATTTAGCTTATAAATATCAAGTAAATGTGCCTCACTATAGTGTTTCTATTATTAGAGATAAGGGAATAGATGAGAATGCCCTTTTATATATATTAAAAGAACATCCAGCAGGAGATATTCAATTTGTAGATGGTTGGACTGGAAAAGGTGTTATAAGCCATACTTTAGAGAAAGCTTGTAAGCATTTTAAAAATAAATATGAAGTGGATTTAGATGATACACTAGCAGTACTTTGCGATCCAGGAGAATGTACCTCTTTATATGGGACAAGAGCGGACTTCTTAGTACCAAGTGCATGTTTAAATGCAACAGTATCAGGACTTATGAGTCGTACCTTTTTAAGAAATGACCTTATTGGCCCCTATGATTTTCATGGTTCCAAGTTTTACAAGGAGTGGGAGGAGATTGATGTATCTAATGACTTTGTAGATACTATTGCTACTCATTTTTCTCAGCTTAATATCCATGAAGAGGATTTAGTTAATAAGGAGATGGGAGCCTTTAATGCAGCACAGAGTGTAGAAAATATTAGGCAGTGCTTCGATATCTCCAGTATTAATAGAGTGAAGCCAGGGGTAGGTGAAACAACAAGAGTATTATTAAGAAGGGTACCTTGGAAAATCCTTGTAAAAGATAAAGAGGATAAGCACCTTAAGCACATTTTACTTTTGGCAAGAGATAGAGGTGTACCGGTGGAAGTATATCAAGACATGTGCTACTCTTGCTGTGGTTTAATCAAAGATATGTGTGATGTATAAAAATGAATGTGAAAGGAAAACTTCTATGTTTTTTGCAACGGATTTAGATCGTACTTTAATTTATTCTAAGCTATTTATAGCAGAAGCTGAATGTGAATATGCCTTAGTCGAAGCTTATAATGGAAAAGAAATTTCGTATATGAGTTTAGAAGCAATTACTTTACTTAAAAAGCTTAATGACTTAGTACCTGTCGTACCAATTACGACTAGAAACCATCAGCAATACAAGAGGATTCAATTATTTGAGGAAACTATCTGCCCTGAGCTTTATGTAGTTAATAATGGAGGAACTATTATTTACAAGGGAGAAGAGGATAAACAGTGGTCAGATTATATAAAAGAGCAAATTAAAGCATTACCTGTAAATTATGATGAAGTCTTAACATCATTTCTGAATCACTATAAAAAGCCTATTAAAGGATACAATAAGTCTGATGGACTTATTTGGCTTATTATAGGAGAGCGAGGCAATATTGATGAAGAAGCCGTTCAGTTATTTAAGAATGCTAATGAAAATAAAGGTTGGAAAATACAAGTCAATGGCAAAAAGATTTATTTATATCCAGAATGTATTAATAAATGGTCAGCACTTGCATATATTCAAAAGAACTACTATCAAAAAACTATTATGGCTGCAGGAGACTCTATTTTTGACTATCAAATGGTCCATGAAGCAGATTATGGTATTGTTCCTAAAGAAGCCTATATTGAAGGAATATGTAAAGAACAAGTACGTATTGCAAGGGTTAGTGGTCTTAAAGCAGCAGAAGAAATTCTAAGATATGCTATAGAGATGGCTGAGAAAGAAATAGGAGAGATAGAAGGTCGAAAAGAGTCTTAAGGGAAAATTATGAGTTGACAAGAGAAAAGACCTTAGTTATAATTACACTAATATATAAAGTATTTAGACATATGAAGCAATGGCGCTTACGAGAATTCATTTTCTTCGTGGCGCTGTTTTGTTTTCTTTTAAATTTACAATTATTGTAATATTTGTTATAAGGGAATTAGATAGAAAACAACGCAGAAAAGTTTAAATAAGGAGGTAGATTTATGTGATAAAGATTAGTGGTCTTAATAAATTTTTTGGTCATCATCATGTTTTAAAAAACATTGATTTAGAGGTTAATGAAGGAGAGAAGCTAGTTATTATTGGTCCTAGTGGGAGTGGGAAAAGTACACTGATTAGGTGTATTAATCATTTAGAAGAACCAACCTCAGGGCAAGTAGAAATTGATGGACAGTTATTAACAAGGAAAAACAAAACACAGGTTGTGAGAAACTCCTCAGCCATGGTATTTCAGCAATTTAACTTATATCCACATATGACAGTGTTAGAAAATCTTACACTTGCTCCTATGAAATTACAAAAGATGCCTAAAAAAGAGGCAGAGGAAATGGCACTTCAGTATTTAGAAAGAGTAGGCCTTTTGGAGAAAAAGGATGCCTATCCTCAAAACTTATCAGGAGGACAGCAACAAAGAGTTGCTATTGCAAGGGCACTTGCTACAAAACAAAGAATCATTTTATTTGATGAACCTACTAGTGCTCTGGATCCAGAGATGGTGCAAGAAGTATTAGATGTTATGATTAAGTTATCTGAAGAAAATATTACGATGGTTTGTGTAACACATGAAATGGGTTTTGCAAGACAAGTGGCAGATCGTGTCATTTTTATGGACGATGGTTCTATTGTAGAAAGTGGTTCACCAGAGCATTTCTTCGAAAATCCAGAAAATGAGCGTACCAAACTATTCCTAAGTAAAATATTACGTTAAGAAGGTTGGTATAAAGTACATAAGAAATATTTTAAGCATTATGAAATAAATAAAACCTAAATAAGGAGTTGATGATATGAAAAAAGGAATTAAAAAAATAATGGCAACATTATTAGCAGTAACCATGCTAGGTGTTTTAGGAGGTTGTACTAAAACAGGGACATCGGAAGCTGGTGGAAGTGCAACAGGTGGCATTCAAAAAATTAAAGATGCAGGTGTACTTAAAGTAGGGTGTAAAATAGATGTACCTAGTTTTGGACTTCAAAATACAGCGACAGGAGAATATGAAGGTGTTGAAATTGATTTAGCTTATGAAATAGCAGGTAAGATTTTTGATTGCACTGCAGCTGAAGCGAAAGAAAAGAAATTAGTAGCTTTCCAAGGTGTTACTGCTAAAACAAGAGGTGGGTTATTAGATAGTGGAGAAATTGATTTAGTTATTGCTACCTTTACTGTTACAGAGGAACGTAAGGAGTCTTGGAACTTCTCAACACCTTACTATACAGATGCAGTAGGTTTAATGGTACTAAAAGATTCTGGAATTCAATCTATTAATGATCTAGATGGCAAGATTATAGGTGTTTCTCAAGGTTCTATCACTAAAGATGGGTTTGAAGCTTATATCAAAGAAACAGGTATTAATGTAACACCTGTTTTTGAAGAATTTGATGGTTATCCAGCTTTAAGTACAGCCCTTTCTACTAAAAATATTGATGTATTTGCTGTAGACCGTGCGATTTTAGCTGGTTATAGCGATGATTCAACCATGATTTTAGAAGACCGTTTCGCAGAACAAGATTATGGTGTGGCTTCTGCTCTTAGTAATAAAGAATTGGCAGAAACAGTTGATGGTGTAGTAAAAGACTTAGTAGATAGTGGGAAAATGGCTGAAATGTTAAAAGCTTGGGGTGTTGAATAGTTTGAAGTTTGCTAAATAAAATTTCAAGGATTCATTGGTGAACAGAACTTCCTTTTCGCCTTTGAATCCTTATTTTAGGGTATAGGCAGAACCGAATATGGAGTATCAAGGAAGGTGATGGAGTTGCTATGAAAGGTTTATTTAATCTAAAATGGTGGATGGATTTATTTGAAGAGTTTGACTTATATTTACAAGGCTTTAGTATGACTTTAAGAGTATCTATAGTGGGCTTGTTAGTAGCCATTATGCTTGGGATTCTTTTTGGTGTACTGTATTCTACTAAGAGAAAGCCACTTAAATTGATTGCTAGAGTGTATATAGAAATTTTTCAAAATACACCTTTAGTTATACAGATTTTCTTTTATTACAGCTGTTTACCCTACTTAATAGGGGGACGCGTAGATAAATTTTTATTAGGTGTCATGGGAGTAGGTATTTATCATGGTGCTTATGTAGCAGAAGTTATTCGAACAGGTATAGAAGCTGTTCCTAAAGGACAATTAGAAGCTGCTAACTCTCAGGGCTTTTCTTATATTCAAGCGATGAGATATATTATTTTGCCACAGACGATAAAAATCATTATGCCACCGCTTGCTAATCAAGCTTTAAACTTAGTTAAAAATACTTCAGTATTAGCAATGGTAGCAGGGCTTGATTTAATGTATTTTGCAGATTCTTGGGCAAGTAGTTCGGGAGGACATTACACACAAGGATATCTGGTTTGTGCAGCTATGTACTTTATCATTTGTTTCCCATTAGCATCTTTGGCAAGATACTTAGAGCGTAAAGCTAAAGAACCACCTAAGCCAAAACATCCTGGTCAAACAGTGAAAACGGAGGTGGCCTAATGAGTGAGATTTTTACAAGTGAAAATATTCTTTTTATGCTAGATGGCTTAAAGTTGACGCTGTTAATTGCATTAGGAACTATTATATTAAGTATTATATTTGGGACCATCTTAGCGCTTATGAGAAATTACTGCAAGGGCGTGTTATCTCCATTTGCTACGCTTGCAGCTATTTATATTGAGATTTTTAGATGTACACCTAATATTCTTTGGATTTTATGGATTAGGTTTACTATTCCAGGAGATCCTATTCCTTTAGGAATCTTTTCTTTTACTTTATTTACTTCAGCAGTTGTTGCGGAGATTGTAAGAGGAGGACTTAATTCTATTCCAAAGGGACAATTTGAGGGAGCAGCTTCTCAAGGCTTTAATTTTGCTCAAACTTTAATTTATATTATATTACCACAGACCTTTAAGAGTATTATTCCAGCTCTCCTTTCACAGGTTATTACAATTATCAAAGATACCTCTTTCTTAAAGGTTGTGGATATTGCTGAATTTACTCGAAATAGTAATGTTGTATTAGGAAGCTTAAGAGGTTTTGGCCAAATTATAATGCTTTATGGTTTTGTGGCACTAACCTATTTTGTTATTAATTTTGCGTTATCTTGTGTAGTAAGACAATATCAACGTCGTATTACCATATAATTTGATAAAGGAAGAAACAATTACATCAAGTAACTTAGTCAATTAACTCTAGGAGTTATGCTAGGTTACTTTTATTTTACAGAAAATACATACAAGTGTAATATAATATAAAGGATAATCAATAAGTCATTGAAGGAAAATTTAAGGGGGAATATAGATGGCAGTTATTTATTGCTTTTCAGCAACAGGCAATAGTTTATATGTAGCAAAACAAATAGGGGAGGCCATAGGAGGGCAAGTATTGCCGATGAAAAATGGTAATATAAACTGCGTTGATGAAGTGATTGGGTTTGTATTTCCAACCTATTACTGGGGATTACCTTATCAAGTAGAACGCTTTATTTCAGAGCTAACTATTACAAGTCAGAATCCCTACATATTTGCTGTAGCAACTTATGGAGGAGCTGTAAAGGGAATATGTGGAGCAGTAGAAAAGTTATTAATACAAAAGGGGCAGCACTTAAGTTATAGTAAAAAACTTAAAGCCGTAGAAAACTATATTCCTAGTTATAAGGTGAATGATACTCAGGGAATGGAAAATAAGGTAAATGCTCAATTAAAACCTATTATAGAAGCTGTTAAAAGCAATCAAACCATAAAGGTGGAATCCTATACATTCATTAATAAGATAATATATAAATTTTTTCCTGCTAAAGAAAAAAATTGTGACCAGTACTTTACCGTCTCTAATCAGTGTAATCATTGCGGAACTTGTAGTAAGGTATGTCCGGTAGAGAATATTATTGTAGAGAAAGCAGAAATACAATTTCAGCATCATTGCGAGCATTGTTTAGCATGCATTCATGCCTGTCCTCAAGTAGCTATAGAATGGAAAAAAGGTACAGTAGGTAAAGAACGTTTTCGTAATAGACATATTAGCTTAAAGGAGCTCATGCTATTTAATAGTGGCACTAGTATAGAGGGTAAGGAGTAAGCAGGAAGCAGTAGGTGGTAGATTACTCTTTCATGTAACAGTGGCATCTAAAAAGTTACAACCTTTATATGAAAAAGTATGGGCGTAAATTCAAAAATATTCATGTGATTTTGATTGCAATTTTGATAATGTAAGTATTTATAAGTGGGAAGAACAGACATGGCTGCTTTATAAGACCTATTTATTTAAATAAGAAAATGACACATTAATACGATAGATCATTATAGTAAAGAACCTAACAAGCTAAGTACTTGTTAGGTTCTTTACTATATGGTCATTACGCCGCCAAAACGTGCTAGATAATCTTGGTGTTCTTTAAAGTGAGGGTCATAAGCACCTACTTTTCTCCAAAAAGAACGATCGTGATTGAGATGATGGATATGACAAAGTTCGTGGATTACCACTTAGTCAATGACCTGAAGTGGCGCCATTGAAAGTCTATAATTAAAAGTCAGTTCCTTATAGCTATTACAAGTGCCCCAAGAACAAGGTGAATCTACAACGGTAATACTTTTAGCATTTACACCAATGAGTTTTTCAAAGTGCTTAACTCTCTTTTTAACAATTACTTTGGTTTGTGTTATATAAAATTTCTTTAAAAGAAGCTGTATTTCTTCTTCTGTTTCAGGAATAGTTTCTAGTAACTCTCCTAATTGACAGGCCTTTCCTTGGAATAAAAAAGTCTCATCTTCAGTATAATTTTTCTTGCTAGAAATATATTTTCTATTTTCTAGGCGATCTTGAAAAGCAAAAATAGATTTAGCATTAGCTTTTATAAAAGCTATGATTTCATTTTCAGGGGTTTTAGATGGAACTTTAATAGTAATATGTCCCTCAGGTGAAATTTCTAGCACCATTTTTTTTCTCTTGCCATATTGAGTATTAAAAATGATTTCTTTATCATTTATGATTAATTGCATATTAATTCTCCGTGTAATTATAAAGTATATATTATTATTATAGCATGATGTAAGACATAAAATAAGTTATAGAAAAGATCAATTAGGATAAGCAGAAATAGTAGGGGGGATAACTTGTTAAGTTTAAGTACATAAGATAAAATAGGGAAGACAGAGGCAAAAGCTTCTAATAATTTAATCAGTAGATAAAATAGAGATACTGCAATAGGTAAGGATGTGTTAAGATGACTAAACATAAATATGATCAAGATAATCCCACATTGGTTAATTCTGTTGTATGTGCAATAGATATATTAGGCTTTTCACAAATGATAGTAGATTCTTGTAAGAATGGATCTGGAGATAAACTACTTAGAGAGATGAACTATCTTATTAATAAGAATAAGCAGTGTATTATTCCTAACAAGTATAGTCAGGGAAAAATAAAAATTTTTACAGATAATATGGTAGTTGCTTATCCGATTAAAGACGATGGGGAAGTAGAAATAGATGAGATTCTAGATAATGTATCAGAATATCAATTTAATTTAGCATTAGAAGGATTGTTTGTTAGAGGTGGCATAAGTGTAGGGGACTTTTATATTAATGAAGATATAGTTTTTGGGCCAGCTCTTCTGGATGCTCATCATACAGAGAGTGAACTAGCGTGTTATCCAAGAATTATTTTAGATGATAGAACAGTTGAACGTTTGCAAAGCTATATTAACTACTATGATACCATGCCACAACAAAATAAAATCTTAATTGATACAGATGGACGATGGTTTTTGAACTATTTAAATACTATTTTTCGCTATTATAAAGAATGCAACAATGAGTATGAGTTTGAAAGAATAAAACATGAGTTATTGCTGTGCCATAAGGAAAAGCTTGAAGAAATGTTACTTATTCATAAAGAAAATATAAGAGTTTGGGATAAATACGTTTGGACTGCAAATTATCATAATTTCTTCTGTGATTTATATTTTCCACAAGATAAAGATTTAAAGATTTCTAGAAAGATATTACTTTCGTGGCCTAGAGAGGTCTCGAAGAGAGATTTTTAAGTCATGAAAGTTATTAACTTAAATAATAAACAGTAAAAAGTCATCTTAACAGGTATTTACCTGTAAGATGACTTTTTACTGTTTAGCATGTTTGTTCTATGGAGGAGAGTCCTCTATTTCTTAAAGAATGCATGCTTATTATTTTTTTGGAGCTAGCATGTCTTGTTTCATACGTTCTAGCTTCATGCTATTTTCTTGACGCATACGATGATTTTCATCTTCGATTTGTTTGGTTTGTTCAATACCTTGAACAATAGTTTGCCAGGTCTTTTCAAGCGTTTCCATTTGAACAGAGCTACTACCAGCCATTTTTGCAATAGCTGTTGTTTGAGTAGCCATATTTTGAGCATTTCTAAGTAATAATTCATTTGTTTTATCATCAAGCGCTTTAAGACTCTTAGCTTGAAGTTCTTGACGTTTAAGAAGAACAGCTTGAGCTAAGCATTGTTTAAAGATTGGAAGTGTGATAATAAAAGCAGAATTAATTTTACGTGTTAAATTAAAGTTACTGTACTGAATACCTTGAATCATTGGAATCGTTTGAAGCGCAATGTTTTCAGCAATTTGAAGATCATAAACACGTTGCTCTAACATTTCACGCGTACGTTTAAGTGTTTCTACTGTAGTCATAGCCATACGGTCACCAGAAGCCATAGCTTCTTGTTCATATTGAGGGATAAGTTTTGTATCTAATTCCTCAAGTCCCATTTCACCAGCTACGATGTATTTTTCAAGTTGTTGGTAGTAAGCAATGTTACCTTCATACATTTGTTTAAGACTTACATTAGAATTTTGAATTTGTAATTCGTATTTTTTAAGAATGACATATATTTTATCAACTTCTGTACCCATATTCTCATATTTTTGGAAAAGAGCTTCTACGGAGTTTTTAGCTTTGTTAAAGAGTTTTTGAAGTGCAGATGGTTCTTTGATATCTTCTAATTCTTTAATATCGAATTTATCCATAACTTTTGTAAGCTGCTGAATCATTTCCCCAGCTTCTTCAGCTTTAACAGCTTTCATTGTAGAAAGTAGATTATCAGAGATTTTAGAAATACCAGTAGAAGCTTCCTGACCAAATACAAGAATACTATTCATATCATCTACATGAATTTCCTCGGTTAATTTTTCAACTTCAGGAAGCTGGCGAAGTTTTTCTTTATAAGATTGTGTGAAAGCTACTACCTCAGCTTCTTGAACAGGAACAAGCTGTGTATTAGCATCTGCTTTTTCTAGATTAACACCACCTAGAACGGTTGCTTCTAAGGTAGGAACTGGCGCACTACCTGCTCCTTGATTTAATGAAATTCCCATGTACAAACACTCCTTTTACCTAAATAATTTACTAAAGAATGATCCCTTTTTAGCAGGTGCTTTAAGGGGTAAATCATAAACAAATTCTTCAAGCTTGATTTGATTAATGAATTTATCAGAAATAACAAGCTCTATATTATTGGCACCATTAGGTGATAAGATGACAATATCTAGACCTATGGTACGTAATAATCCTAGTAACATGGCATCGTCTGTATTAAAAGTATCTCTTGAGTTAAGATACAAGATGACCTTTGGCACATCCGCTGTAAAGTCATAACCATCGATAAGATTCAAAAGACTGTCTTCAGCTGTGAAAATAGCGGCCATGAGTCTTAGCCTTTCTTTATCCGTGATAGGAAAGTTAAAGAAAGCCGTATTGCTAGGTGAAAATACTTCTTCTAGTTTAGCTAAAATGAATTCTTGGATTTCACCTCTTAAAGTTAATAATTTTTTATAGAGTACATGTTCTTTAACTGTGGTGCGATTAATAGTCTTGTCAGGATTTAAACAAAAAGCTAAAGAATATAAATCCTGTTGATTGTACTGAGCTGTGTTTTGAGGGATACCTTGGCCTTGCATATTATGATACTGAATACTTCTAGTTTGACCATAGCCTACAGAGGTAAGCTGAGTGGTCTCGTAAAATACACATTTATTAGCTGATTTAAGTTTATCTACCAAAGAAAAGTATTCATTATGATCATTATAAACACCGCTTATTTTACTGAAGAAAATAGGGGTATAAACTGTTTTTTGTGAAGTCTTAAAGCCAGGTCTAAGACGTGCTGGTTCATTCCAGTAAGTAAGCGTATCTTCAATAACAGAGTCCATAATAATGGGGCGTGTGGTACCATCAGAGAACTGCCAAGGCTTATAGATACCTGTATCATTATATAGGGTTTGCTCAAGCTCATTAGTTGCTTTACGTGCAAAAGTAGTTACTTTTTCAACGACAACTCCTTTTTCTACATGTTCCATAAGTGGCAAGATTTGCTGTGTGGTAGGACCTAAGATGACTTTTTGACAAAGATTATTTTCATCTAAAGTATCTATGAGGGTATCTCCAGTTGGATTAAAATAAAGCACATCAATGCCAATATGAGCAAGAAGCATTAAAAAGTAAAACTCATGCTTTTTAATAGAACCATAAAATAAACATTTTGGAGGCTCTTTGCCGGAAAAGTCTAGCTCATCGACATAAACATTACACCAAATCATTAGTTTTGCAATAAAGTTATTGCGGATAGTTTCATTAGCAAAACGCTCTTTTTGTATGGCTAGTGCAATAACAGGGTCTAGAGCCTGTCTAATCTTTGCATTAAGTGTTTGTGACGAAGTGAGATTAATATCTTCACTAGCAAAGGCACCAATTCTCATACGTGTCAGTTCATTTAAAATAGCGTCAATAAGTGAGCGATCATTTGGTTTAGGAATTTCTCTATCAAAAATAATACCTTTATGAGGCTCAGATAATTTATGATGAATGAGAGCTAATGTATCATTATAGGATGAAGCATTAGCTATGCCTATAAGCTGACAAAAGTAATTATTTTCACGCATAGAAGAATCGTCAAAAAGTGTTTCTAAGATGTTATTTGCTGCCGTTATCCCAATAGTAATACACTCCTTTTTGTATAAAATATTAATTACTTTTTATTATAGCATTATTTGATAAGATAAAACACAGCTTTATTTAATTATTATATTTATATATAATAGGTAGCATAAACAGATTTCTTAGAGTTGGGGGGAGAAGGAGAAAATGATTTTTACGACTAAGCCATTAAAAGTAGTTCGCCTAACGTGTGAAAATCCTATAGAGGACTTCATAAAGCATGAGCTAACCAAAGAAGAGGCTGGCAGTTTAACAAGAAATGCCTTCTTTATAAGAGCCATTGGGGTAGAAAAAACAGACGAAATATTTTCACAACAAGTGAAAAGGTTAGATGATTATTTTTTGTTAAAAGCAAAAGATACAGTTTATTTGCGCTTAGAAGAATTAAAATATAGTCTATCACCACAGGAAACAGAGGGTTATATTCAAGCTTATGAAGAGTGGTTAAAGATTAAAGATGCAAAGCCAGAAGAACAATTCAGGTTACCTTTTCCAGCCGAGCTTACATCAGATACATTAGAATGGACTAAAAAATGTGCTTTTAAAGAAGTCCTACATATGTATGAGCGCTATATGCCCCATGCTAATGCATCTACCACTAAGAATTTTGCAGTTAAATTACTAAGCTGGATTGCAGCTTATCTTCCTTTATTAGTAACTAAAGAAAGAGGACAATTAGGAAAAGTAGTTTATGTAGGGCCCATTAAAAGGCAAGAATACTTATTCTTATATTTTTTATTTTTAATGGGCTGTGATGTACTTTATATGAATCCACAAGAGGATTGCTTGGCAGCGTATGAAGAAGTACTGAGGACATCACAGGTATATCGCTATCCTATAAAGGCGCAAGTACCCGCCACTCTAGTTCCTTTTGAAACTTATAAAAAGCAAATAGTAAAACCATCAGAAGTAGTCACGGCACCTATTCAAAGTATATCGATACAAAGACCTCCTCAGCAAAACACCACAATTAAAGAAAGCGGCGCAAGAAGAGGTTCTATTAATCTAGGAGGTAGTCATAAAGGCAGTGTGGGCAATGGTATACAGAGGCAAACACCTAGAGTACCTTCATCGGCAATGCCATCAAGAAGTGTGCCACCAAAAAGTAATCATTCAGCAGAACCATCAAGGCCAATAGTACCTAATCATCAAGCACCTTTAGTAAGCAGCACAGTAACTACTTCTATAGGAAATAATACTGGGATACTTAGAGAATTAAGCTATGAAGAATTAGCACAGCTTTCTACTTCTATTGTGATGATTACAGTGTTAGATGGGCAACGAAGAGCTTTCAAAGGGGGATCAGGAGTGGTTATCCATGAAGAGGGATATATATTGACTAATTTTCACGTTGTAAGAGACGGTTGTCATTTTGAAGTACAATTTGAGAATGAAGAGCAGTCTTATGTGACTTCACGAATTGTAAAATATCATCCCAATTATGACTTAGCTTTAATCAAAGTAGAAAAGCGTTGTAAGCCTTTACCTCTATACAGAGGAGAACACTTAGTAAGAGGACAAAAAGTAGTGGCTATAGGAAGTCCGTTAGGTTTATTTAATACAGTATCGGATGGTATCATCTCAGCTTTTAGAGAAATTCAAGATATGTCTATGATTCAGTTTACAGCGCCTATTTCTAATGGTAGTTCAGGAGGAGCACTACTGGATATGTATGGAAGGCTTATAGGAATTATTACAGCAGGTTTTGATGCAGGACAAAATTTAAACTTAGCCGTAAAAAGTGAGCAAATTGAGTACTTTGCCAATAATTTTCTATAGAAATAGGTATAAAGAGAGATAAAAAAGTAAAAGTCATTAAAAATAATAAGAACAGGAAAAAGTAATGAGATAGGACAAAAAGGAGATGATACAAATGAGTATAGAAGCAGTAGAAGCTTTTTTTAAGGAAAAGCAAGTCAGTCATCAAATTGTTTTGTTAGAAGAAAGTAGTGCTACAGTGAGCTTGGCGGCAGAAGCTCTCAAAACTACAGAGATGCAAATTGCTAAAACTTTAGCGTTTAATGTAAATGATGAAGATATCGTTATTGTTGCTTGTGGAACGGCCAAAATAGATAATAGAAAATTTAAAGATACTTTTCACACAAAAGCTAAGATGATGAGCTATGAAGAAACTTTAGAAAAAACAGGACATCCAGTAGGTGGCGTTTGTCCATTTGGATTACCTAAACAAGTAAAAATCTATTTAGATGAGAGTCTTAAACAGTCAGAGGAAGTTTATCCAGCAGCAGGAAGCCCTCATGCAGTGGTGAAGATGTCACTTCATGAATTAGCAGAAATCACCGAAGGTGAATGGGTAGATGTATGTAAAGAATAAAATAAAAAACAAAAGATAAAAGATGGAGGATGGCAAGAATGAAATGTGTATCATGGAATGTGAATGGCGTTAGAGCCGTTTTAACAAAAGGATTTTTAGATTATTTTAAAGCAGTTGATGCAGATGTGTTTTGTATTCAAGAAACGAAATGTCAAGAGGGACAAGTAGAAATAGAACTGCCAGGTTATTATCAGTACTGGAATTATGCCCAGAAAAAAGGTTATTCAGGAACAGCACTTTTTTCTAAAAAGGAGCCACTTAGTGTCAGCTATGGTTTGGGTATAGCTGAACATGATACTGAAGGACGTGTTATTACAGCTGAGTTTGAAGAAGCTTATGTGGTTACCGTATATACACCTAATGCACAAAATGAGCTAGCTAGAATTGATTATCGTATGGCATGGGAGGATGCTTTTAAAGTTTATCTTAAGAAATTAGAAGAAAACAAACCAGTCATTATTTGTGGGGATCTTAATGTGGCACATAAAGAAATTGACCTTAAAAATCCAAAAACGAATAGAGGAAATGCTGGTTTTAGTGATGAGGAAAGAGGTAAATTCGGAGAATTATTAGAAGCAGGATTTATAGATACCTTCCGCTATTTTTATCCTGATTTAGAAGGCGCTTATAGCTGGTGGAGTTATCGTTTTAAAGCAAGAGAAAAAAACACAGGATGGAGAATAGATTATTTCTTAGCTTCAGAGGTTTTAAAAGGTAAGTTAGTAGGGGCTGCTATTGATGCAGAAATACTCGGTTCTGACCATTGCCCTGTGATATTAGAAATTAATATTTAAGTAAACTTGTGTATATAGAAGGCCATAAGGGTGTAGTAAAATGCCTAAGGTTTTAAAAGGCATTAAGCTTTTATTTGAGTCAATAAAAGCAGACTAGTACTTATGTGAGAATCTGTGGTAGAATAAACTATGCATAAAATAGACTAGATGAATGAGGAGAATACTGATGAAAATGTTACACACTTGTATTAGAGTAATGGATTTAGAAAAATCACTAGCTTTTTATAAAGAAGCACTTGGTTTAATCGAAACGAGAAGAAAAGATTTTAAAGAACATGAATTTACTTTAGTATATTTATCTGACCAAGAAGGTGGATATGAATTAGAGCTTACTTATAATTATAATCCAGAAAAACCTTACGAATTAGGAAATGGTTTTAGTCATATTGCTGTAGGAGTAGAAGATCTGGAAGCAAGTCATGAAAGACACCAAACTATGGGTTATGAAGTAACACCACTTAAAGGACTTCCAGGGGAAGCACCTAAATATTATTTTGTAACAGACCCAGATGGTTATAAAGTAGAAGTGATTAGACTTTAAGGTCTGATATCAACTAAAAAGAGTAGCAAAGGGAATACCTTTGCTACTCTTTTTAGTTGACTAGGAAAGTGCCGGCTTTACTAGCCACTTTTTTAGTAAATGACTTCAATCATATAGCCTTCTGCTTCTAAGGCTTTTTTCACTTCTTGAATATGGTCATGTCCATTCGTTTCAACAGTTACTTCTAGTGCTACATGACGTAAACGGTCTAAAGCTTTAAATTGGTTATGATCTAGTTTAACAACGTTTGCGCCTACGCGGGCAAGGATATTTGCAATTTTAACTAATTGTCCAGGTGTATCTTTAAGTTTAACAGAAAAGCAAAATAGTCTACCGCGTGAATAAAGACCACGGTCTAGTAATGAAGACATAGTAAGGACATCGATATTACCACCGCTAATAACGGAAACAACCTTTTTATTTCTTAGATGAAGTTTCTTAAGAGCAGCAATAGATAAAGCACCAGTGGCTTCAGCTACAATTTTATGTTTTTCTACTAATAAGAAGATGGCTTCAATTAGATCTTCATCATCTAAGGTGATGATATCATCTACATATTCTTTAACGTAGTCAAAGGTTAGGTTTCCAACACTTTTAACAGCAGCACCATCAGCAATACTGTCTACTTGATCTAGAGAAACAGGATGGCCTTCATCTAAAGATAATCTCATCGCTTGTGCACCTGTAGATTCTACACCAATGACTTTAACATTTGGGTTAATGGCTTTAGCTGCTATAGCAATACCACTTATAAGACCACCACCTCCAACAGGTACTAAAATAACATCTGTATCTGGCATGTCCTCTAAAATTTCAAGAGCAATAGTCCCTTGACCAGCCATAACTTCCTTATCATTGAAGGGATGGATAAAGGTATACCCATTTTCTTGCTCTAACTTTTTAGCTGTTTCGTAAGCTTCATCATAAACTTGTCCTGCTAATACAACATGAGCTCCCCAGTTTTTAGTAGCTTGTACTTTAATAAGTGGAGTGGTTTCTGGCATAACGATGGTAACATCTATTCCAAGGGCATGACCAGAATAAGCAACACCTTGAGCATGATTACCAGCAGAAGAAGCAATAAGGCCACGTTTTTTTTCTTCATCAGAAAGGGTTTTAATTTTATTAAGAGCACCACGAATTTTAAAAGCACCCGTTACTTGTAAGTTCTCTGGCTTTAAATAAACATCATTATGAAATTCCTTACTAAGTTCATAGCTACGAATAAGACTAGTATGTATACAAGTTGATTTAATACGTTCTCTAGCTGTAAGCACATCATCTAAAGTGAGTCTCTCGAGATTGTCTGACATGAATAGGACCTCCAATATGAATATGTGAAATAGTTCACAAAAGTTAATAATATAATGTCTATTATAGTCAAATATATAAAGATATGCAAATATTAGTTTATTTTTTAGGATGACACCCATTCTCAAGCTATGCTAATATAATACAAGAACAATTAGTAGGGGGAGACCACATGAGATTAGCAGAATTAGAAGTCTATAATCAAATCATTATTCAGTGCCATGATAATCCAGATCCAGATACTATTGCAGCAGGATATGCTTTATATAAATATTTTGAAAGCAAAGGGAAAGAAGTCAGGTTAGTATATAGCGGTAATTTATTGATTACTAAGCCTAATATTGTGATGTTTATAGAAGCACTACGTATTCCAATTGAATACATAGAAGAACTAAAGGTAGAAGGGTTACTAATTACAGTAGATTGTCAGTATGGGGCTGGTAATGTGAGACATCTTGAAGCGCAGCATGTAGCTATTATTGATCATCATGTACAAGAAGTACCGGCTATTAAGTTACAAGAAATTAGAAATTATTTAGCGAGTTCAGCTACTGTTGTATGGGATATGCTGTGTGAAGCAGGATATGATGTTAATGAACATCCAGATGTATCTATGGCCCTATATTATGGTCTTTTTACAGATAGCAGTTCTTTTATTGAAATAAGCCACCCGTTAGATAAAGACATGCGTGATAGCTTAAAATATGACAAGCAGCTATTAAGACGCCTTAGAAATGCGGTACTTACTTTAAGAGAATTAGAGATTGCAGGAATGGCGCTTATTCGTCATTCTTACAATGATGCACATAAATATGTAATGGTAAAAGCACAAGAGTGCGATCCAAATATTTTAGGGCTTATCAGTGATTTTGCTCTTCAAGTAGATAGTGTTAATGTGTGTATTGTATATAATGAAGCAAATGAAGGCATTAAATTTTCTGTAAGAAGTTGTGTAAAAGAAGTGATGGCCAATGAATTAGCAGCCTATTTAGCAGGTGACTTAGGTAATGGAGGAGGACATGTAGAAAGAGCTGCAGGGTTTATTAGTAAAAGTAAATTTAACGAGCTTTATGGACATCTTAACTATGATGAGTACTTCTTAAGAAAATTAACAGCTTATTATCAATCCTTTGAGGTAGTAGATGCAGGTAAAATGCAAATAGATTTAAGCAAGTTAAGACATTATAAAAAGATTCCTATACCTATAGGGTTTGTTAGATTAAGTGAGGTTTTACCTGAAGGTGAGCCTATTATTATTAGGAGTTTAGAGTCAGATATTGAACGCATTGTTAAAGCATCTGATATCTTAATTATAGATCGTGAAGGTTCTATTTCTTTAATGAATGAGGAACGTTTTGGCACGAATTATAAAATTCTAGAAGAACCCTTTGATGTTAAAATAGAATACTTTCCTAGAATTAGAAAACAAAACACAGGAAAGGTACTTTATTTAGAAAGCTATACTAAAAAATGTATTATGAAGGGTGATAATACGATTTATGCAAGACCTCTAGAAAAGGCAGTAAAGGTGTTTACAGTTTATTCACCAGATAAGTATAAATACGGGCATGTAGGTGACTATTTAGCTATTAGTGAAACAGATACAAATGATGTTTACATCATTGAACAAGAAATATTTAAAAAAACCTATACAGAGATTTAAAACGAGAAGGGCTCTTCCTTACTTCAATTAAAAGTAAGGAAGAGCCCTTTTGCAGTTTTATATACTTTTTTTAAGAATATACCTTGACAGGCGAGGTATATAAGAATATATTATATGTAAAATATAAAAAATTCAAATAAAAAAGACAGGAAAGGAGAAGGCATTTGTCAATTACATCTGATTTAATTAGAGGACATACAGAAACGATTATTTTAGCACAACTGATGCTAAAAGATAGCTATGGCTATGAAATTAACAAAAGTATATTAGATAAAACCGATAACCAATATGAGTTAAAGGAAGCTACTTTATATAGCGCTTTTAGAAGACTAGAACAAATGGGCTATATTATATCTTATTGGGGAGATGAAACAACCGGGGCTAGAAGGCGTTATTATACAATTACGCCTGCAGGAAAAATGGCTTATGAACGTAATAAAGCAGACTGGGATGAAGCCAAGGCAGTAATTGATGCATTAATTTAAAAATAGAGAAGTGGGAGGATTATAATGGTTAATAAAATAAGGGTAACAGTTGAAAAATTGTTTGAAGAAGCACCAGCAACGCATCGTACTTTGGACTTAAAGGAGGAGTTAATAGGAAATCTAACAGCTAAGTACATGGACTTAGTAGCATCAGGGAAGACAGAAGAAGAGGCATATAATATAGCCATTACAAGTATAGGAGACTTAAATGAATTATTGCGTTCCTTAGAGCCTGCAAATCCACTCAATTATAAAGAACAAGAAGCCCAGCGCAAAAAAACAGCTTTAGTAGTAAGTGGTTCTATTGGGTTATATATTATAGCCATTATCTCAGGCATTATTTGTGAGGAGATTCCTTGGTTAAGGCGAACAGATATACCGGCTCTGATTTTTCTTGGTATTGCAGGCTTTGCAACCTGTCTGTTAGTTTATCACTTTGTATCAAAACCTAAATATGAAAAAAGCGATACTACCATCGTAGAAGAGTTCAAGGAGTGGAAGCAAGGCAATGATCAAAAAAGGCAGATTTATCGTTCCATTAGTTCTATTATGTGGTCTTGTATTGTACTGCTTTATTTAGTAATCAGCTTTAGATTTGGCATATGGTATTGTTCTTGGATTATTTTTATCATGGGAGTTGTAGCTGAACAAATTATTAAATTAATTTTTGAAATAAAGGGGATGAGATAAGCGGTGAACAGTAATAAAACTTATCAGATGATTCAGCTAGGATTACTACTTGTTATATTGATTGGCCTAGGAAGCGTGATGATTTCGTGGGCTACAGGGCATAATCCTTTTTCTAACAATTTACTTAAAGGCGTACCTTTTAACGGTCCTTTAGAAAAAGTAAAAGAAGAGACCTGTGCATTAGAGGCAATAGAAATTTTAGAGTTAGATGTTAATTTAGCTGATGTTGAAGTTAATGTAGGAGAAGGAAGTGATTTAAAGGTAGTAGAAAGTACTAATGATAAGGAGAAAAGAGATCTATTCGAAATAAGCCAAAGCGCTGGAAGAATCTTGGTGAAAAGGCCGAATAGTCATTATTTTGGAATAGAACCACAACATAAAATAGAAATTTGGTTACCTAGTAGTTATAGGAGTACTTTAATGATTACAACCAGTTCAGGAGATATTAACCTTAATGGCGTATTGGAATTAGAAAAGTTAGAGACTACTCAATCCTCTGGGAATTTAGTGGGTAGAGAGGCTATTAAAGCTAAAGAAGTCCAATTAACTACTAGCTCAGGAGATAAACGATTAGAGGGAATAGAAACAGATACGTATGAGGTTACATCTTCTTCAGGAACAACCATTATCAAAAGTTTAAAAGGAAAAGGAAGCTGTATGGCAAGTTCTGGAGAGATTGAAATAAATAGTTTAATAGGAGAAGCACATGAAATCTATACTTCTTCAGGACAGATTACTATAGGGGAAATAGAAGGAGAGCTAGAAATGGAGGCTTCATCAGGTGATTTGAAGCTAGGTACAGTAATAGGTGAAAGCTGGCGCTTAAGAACGACTTCAGGAGAGATTATAATGAAAGCTTTAGAAGGAAAAGGAAACTGTGAATCTAGTTCTGGTGATATAGAGATAGAAGAGCTGAGGCTTACTGGTGATGCACAGTTTACAGCTACCTCAGGGGAGATAGAAATGGGGCTTAAAACTAGTAATACTACCATAAGAGCAAATACTTCTTCAGGTGACATTAAAGGTAGCATTGTTTGGAATTATGAAGATAAAAGAGAAACAGAAGCTAACGCCCAATTAGGGAATGGTGCAGAATATAAGCTGGAATTAAAAACAAGTTCTGGATCAATTCGTGTAGATGAAAAGTAAAAATAGTGGTAAAATAGAGAAAAAGCATTTAAGGGATTGAATGAGATAAAGAAAAGAGGTGAAGGCATGCCATATGGTGTTGTAAAAGAAGTAGGAAAGCGATATGCTATTGTTCAAATGGAACGACAAGAGATGTGCGGAGAATGCCATGCTTGTGACTATATAACAGGTAAAAAAGACTGCATACTTAGGTGTGAAAAAAAAATAGAATGCCAGGTAGGAGATATGGTGGAACTAAAATTAGCACAACCTACTTTTCTAAAGGCTACTTATGTGATGTATGGTTTTCCTCTTATAGGACTAATTATAGGGCTAGTGATAGGACTTGGTGCATCTAAGCTTTTTCGGCTTGGAAGTGAGGACTTATGGGTTTTAGTAGGTGGTTTGCTAGGGATAGTCTTACCACTAATAGGAATAAAATGGGCAGAAAATCAAGGGAAATTTAAAAAGTATTTACCGCACATTATTGCTAAAAGAGAAATATGAAATAAATAAAGGGTAGGATTATTATAAGGTAATAATCCTACCCTTTATTTATTTGTCTAGAGCCTAGGGGGAAGGTCCCAACTTGTAAGCTCCTCCATAAAAGCTGTTTTAGCAGAGGAAATATTAGTTTGCTTTTTAGTAGAAGAAGAGGGCGTTTGCTTTTTTAACATCCCTAACTCTTGTTTTAAACGATTGCTCTCAGCGATTATTTCACAGTTTTCCTTTTTACATCTATGAAGGGCTAAACCTTCTAGTAGTAGCTCTAATTCTACAGGCATTGAACTATACTCATGAAAGCCTTCGAAATCAATGGTTGAGAGTGTACAAAGCTTAAGCTTAGTATCTAGGGAAACATAAAGTTCACTAGCAGCTAAATTCTTTAATGGTGTGCTTACAAAAAAAGTGCGCTGCAAATGTGTTTGGATAGAGCAAGGGACAGGAATACTGAAACTTTCACCAGAATTTACAGAAAGCAAAAGGTGAAGCTGATGGTCAATTAAAGTATTAATCCATAAGCCATGATAATAGTAAAAAATAGCAGGAGCCATAGGTGTGGCACTAGAAGTTAAGAAGTTTATTTGTAGGGTAGAGGGATTCATGTAATAAAGTTGATATTTACCGAGATTTTCTAAGACGTAACAAACATGCACCTCACCGGCTCTTAAACATATACTGTAGTCGATAATAGGTTTTTCACTATGCAAATAACAGAAGGTACTAACGCCAGTGGCTTCTATTTTGATGCAGTTTAAGCTATAATAATCCTCTTTTAAAAGATAAAAGAAATACAAGGCAGTGGGGGTTGTCATGTATTTAATTTGATTAGGACATTGATTAAAAGCAGCAAGAGCTTTAGAGGTTCCTTCCCCTATGGCTTGGTGCATCAGTTGATAATGAGGAGCAACCTGCATGAGATAAATAAGTTGACTTATGCCATTTTGAGTATAGAGCATAGGGTGCATTAAAGAGGTACTAGTTTCTGATGTGAGCAGTAGCGTTTTATTAAATGAAGAGCCTGTATAAGTATAGTAGTAGATATGAGTGGCATTAGGCATGACCACTATTTCAGGTTTACCATCACCTGCTATGGTAGCACTATAATGAGTAGTTGGTGTACTTTGAAGTAATAAAGGCTTGGATTTTCCGCTAGGAGGAAAAAATCTACAGAAAACGCCATTTCTTACTGAAGAGTCTATGAACATGAAGTTTTTGCTGTGATAACAAACATAAGACACAATGGAAACCTCCTTACTATAGCCAATTAAGGTGAGATAAAATAAATAAAAAACACTTCTTTATAAATATATTGATGAAAAAATAAATTTATACATAAATGTCACCAACGGACTTTAATTTCCATATTATAGTATTGGAAACGACAAATTATGATTCACTATAAGTTAGAATCATACAGGAGGTTTTTAATTATGAGTAAATGTTGTGGTAACAACGATGCTAAGTTTTTTGAGAAACCTAATGCAGGTATTTGTGATATTTGTCACCCTGCTGAAAATAAAATGTCACCTATTGAAGCTGTTGCAATGTGTCCTCCTATTGGAGAACCTAAAGTTTTAACCATGATGGCTCCAGTTGTTTTTGATGAAAGCGGTATCAATCTTTGCCGTACTATTTGCTTAGATGAGCTTGAAGATGTTTGCCAAAATGATTCAAGAGAAACAATTGATATTTTATTTGATGGTTTAAGCAAATGCGATCTTCGCCATGCTTGCAAACTTCAACTTCAGGTAGTAGACATAGACTTTAATTTTGTTGACCCTTGTGACTGTAGATTTTCAGAAATAGTACCCGCTAAAGGAAACCCTAATTTAAGCAGAATCACTTTAAAAGACATCGATGTAACTTTCTCCGTATCTGTTATTAATGAATGTTGTAAAGTTGTAAAACAAGGCATGATGACAGTAAGATATTTAGGAGATGAACACAGCTGTGGTTTTGATCCTTGCACTAATCCAAGTTGTATTACCTTTGACCTTTATACACCTTATGGCGTAGCTTTCGCAAGGGAAAATCCAAGTGGTTGTAATAAACTTGTTCCAACTATTAATTACATGGGATTTATTAACGATGAAGAAGGCCGTGAGGTTAGATGCAATAATTTCCCAACTAATAATACAATCCAACAAGGTATATCAGCTCAGGCACTTGCAAAAGTAGTAGGCGATAATGAAGAATGTTTTGCTATTGGTCTAACACTTTATATTAAATCTATTTACTTTGTACAATACAGATTCAAACATGAAGGTCTTACTGTACCACCAAAATTATCACCAGTTCAAGACGAGAATAATGATTGCTTAGATTTCGTATGTGGAGACTTACTTGAACCAAGTATTAGGCCTTTATCAGTAGGTCAAGATGCAAAGACAACTGAAGACAGAGATAGAGATAGAGACAGAGACAGAGATAGGGATAGAGACAGAGATTGCTGTGGTAGCTGTACAAAATGTAGTTGCGCAAAATGTGCTTGTAGTAGAGGAGCAGCTTCTAATTAATTGAAAGAATATCAAAATAAACGGTATGTCAGTTAAAGGCATACCGTTTATTTGTTTTTAATATTTTAAGCATAATAAGAGTATTTAATAGATTAAGGAGGCAACAAGCTTCAATGGACACAAAAGTATTTATTTTGAGTAGTGCCAGTATCTACTCATATAAAAACATAAGATATCAAAGAAAGGATAGACTATTTTAAATATACAAATTAATGGTTTGATGATATAATAAATAGAAATAAATGCCATCTAATGGTTGCCTAAGGAGGACAGAATGAAAATAAAAGTGGTAACTGATTCTTGTTGTGATTTACCTTTTGAATATACTAGCGCTCATAACATTCAAGTGATTCCATTAACGATCATTATGAATGGAGAAGAAAAAAAAGATGACTTAGCAGAGACTATGCAATATGAGAGTTTTTATGAAGCTATTTTAAATGGAGCCATGCCACAAACTGCTCAAGCTAATGCGTATCAATTTGCCGAGATTTTTCGTAAATGCGCCCAAAATAGCCAGCCTGTTATTTATATTGGCTTTTCTTCAGCTTTAAGTGGATGCGTTAATAGTGCACGTATGGCTTTAGAAGAAGTAAAAGAGGAATATCCAGAAGCAGAAATGGCAGTAGTAGATAGTAAATGTGCATCTATGGGATTAGGTCTTTTAATTCATTATGCACTAGAACAAATAAAAGACGGCATGAATTTGCAGGAATTAGTAGAGTGGATTGAAGCGAATAAGTTACACATCATTCACTGGTTTACTGTAGCAGATTTAAATCATTTATTCAGAGGGGGCCGTGTTTCAAAGGCGGCAGCTACCTTTGGAACCTTACTTCAAATTAAACCGGTTATGCATGTAGATGATGAAGGCCGTTTGATACCAGTAGAAAAAGTCAAAGGAAGAAAAAAATCTTTAAAAGCTTTAGTAGAAAAGCTCAAGGAAGATATCGTAGACCCAAAAAATGCTGAAGTCTTTATTAGCCATGGTGGGTGTTTAGAAGAAGCAGAAGAAGTGAAAAAAATGATCCTAGAAGAATGCCCAGTCAAAGAAATCAAAATCAATTACGTTGGTGCAGCAGTTGGTAGTCATTCAGGTCCAGGTACAATGGCTATTTTCTTCAAAGGAGTAAAAAGATAGCCTAGGCATTAACGCCTAGGCTTTCGCCATAATAAAGGAAGTAAAGATATAATCACAATAGCGCCAGCAATGACACCTGCAATTTCAAAGGTCAAAGTAGCATATTCAATGGCAGAAGAATAATTAGACTCTAAAATGGCAAACATGGTACGATATAGCCCTAACCCTGGAACTAAAGGAATAATACCAGCAATTAAAAAAACAGTAATAGGGGTTTTACGACGCTTAGATAAAAAGTAAGAAGCTTGTGTAACCACTAAGGCAGCTACAAAAGAAGCTAATACTGTAGAAGCCCCCATTCTTTCTAAAAGTAAATAAATAGCCCATCCTAGGGCACCTACTGTTCCACAAATAAGCAAGTGCTTTTTTTGTATATGGAAAACAATAGAGAAACCTATGGTTGAAATAAAGGCACTTACAATACTCACAATCATAATAGTCCTCCTAACCAAAAGGAAGCACTAAGAGAGACACCAATGCCAGCAGCCAGAGCTACAGCTACTAATAACGCTTCAACGCCTCTTGCAATTCCTGATATAAGCTCATCTCCAATGGCATCACGAACGGCTGTTGTAAAAGCTACCCCGGGAAGGAGTGGCATAATACATCCGATAATAATAGGTTCTATCTTAATAGAATCCTTAAATACGTAGTAACAAAACATAACACTAAAACCTATAAAAAGCGAACAAATAAATAAAACGAAGAAAGTAACAATATGCTTTCTAGTTAAGCGATTTTGTAAATAACCTACTCCTAAACCTACAAAAAAAGTAATAAAAAAATCTAAAGCGTTGGCTTTAAACATAATAGAGAAAAAAGCACAGCTAATGCCTACCCAAATAATAACAGTGCGGTTTTTATAACCCTCACTCTCTGAAATAGCTTTTAACCTCATCTCCGCTTCAGTTAAAGAAACCTCTCCTGATACATAATCTCTAGAAAGCTGATTAATAAGTTCAATTCGATCAAGACGTGTTCCTCGATTTTTAACGCGAACTACTTTTGTAGACAAAGAAAAGGTCTCACCTTCTATCGTCACCATAATACCTGTAGGGATAACAAAAGTATCCACCGAGCAAAAATGATGCTTTTCTAAAATACGGGCAATGGTATCTTCTACTCGATAGGTTTCTGCACCACTTTTAAGCATCAATTCTCCAGTATGTACAGCAAAATTTAAAATTTGTTCATGAGTAGCCGTTTCTTTCATCGCTAAATCCTTTCCTTATCACTTAAAGATTACTAACTAGTATACACGCGACTGTTTTCACTGTAAAGCCGTAGGGCCTGCCAAATTTTATCATAAAAAGTAGCTATTTAATGTGGCTGAAAAGCCATCAATAAAAAATGCATTATTATAACAATAGTATTGTAGATTTTACAAAGTAAGCTGAGAAAAAAGTAGGTAAAATAAAGTAAGCAAAAAAGGTATTTATTTAAGGGGGTAATATAATGGAAAAACAAGGGTTAGTTCATAAGATGCTAGAACATATGGAGCAAGTGATTATAGGAAAAAGAGAGGTGCTAGAACTAGTAATCGTAGCACTTATTTCCGAAGGACATATTTTGTTAGAAGATGTGCCGGGGGTTGGAAAGACTACCTTAGCCAATGCCTTAGCTCATACCATTCATTCAGGCTTTTCAAGAATTCAGTTTACGCCAGATACCTTACCTAGTGATATTACAGGGATGACTATTTATAATATGCAAAATGGCCAGTTTGAACTAGTTAAAGGGCAAATTATGAACCATATTATTTTAGCAGATGAGATTAATCGTACTTCTCCGAAAACCCAAGCTAGTTTACTAGAAGCCATGGAGGAGAGACAAGTTACTGTAGATGGCAAATCCTATCAACTGCCTCAGCCTTTCATGGTCATTGCTACGCAAAATCCAATAGACTACTTAGGCACCTATAATTTACCAGAAGCACAGCTTGACCGCTTTTTGATGAAGATTTCCATTGGCTATCCTGATAAGCAAAGTGAAATTAAAATGGTTCAAGCCTTTTTAGAAGATAGCAAGTGGAAACAGATTGATTATGTTGTAGAAGAAGCAGACATTATTGCTATGATTAAGGAAGTTCAATTAGTAAAAGTCCATCCTGATTTGATTGACTATCTATTAAGGCTTGTAGAAGAAACGAGAAATAATAGTGCCATTAGCTTAGGCGCTAGTCCTAGAGCAACCTTAGCTTTAAGCCGTAGTTCACAGGCTCTAGCGTATATGAATGGAAGAGATTTTGTCATTCCAGATGATATACGGAAGATGGTTATTCCTGTACTTGCTCATCGCTTGGTTCTTTCTAGTGAAGCAAAGCTTAATAAGCAAACACCTGAAAAGCTCCTTAAGGTGATTTTATCTAAAATAAAACAGCCTACCTTATAAGATAGAGGAGAGGGGGAGGAGTTTATCATGTGGATTAGTCGAATCATGGTGATATTAAGCATAATAGCCAGTTGTACCTTCGCCAGTTTTTTTGGTGGTAATTTAGCTTATGGTCTATTTTATTTTTCCTTAGCTGTTCCAGTAGTGGCTTTAATTTATGTACTTTATGTTTATATGCATTTTAAAATCTATCAAAGTGTAGGAACTAAAACAGTTGTTAAAGGAGAGCCTGTCCCTTACTTTTTTCAGCTTTGTAATGAGGATAAAGTGACTTATCACAGTATAAAGGTGCACTTTTTTAAAGATAGATCTTATGTTTTAGAGGGAAAGGAAGATACAGAGTACTGCATGCTTCCTGGTGACAAGCAAAGTTTAAGTTCTATGATGGTATGTAATTATAGAGGAGAATATGAAGTAGGGATTGATTCTGTTAAAATTGTGGATTTCTTTGGCTTGTTTCCTATGACCTATCCCTTAGCCTCTAAGTTAAAGCTAACTGTATTACCGAGAGTGATTACTATAAATGACTCAAAGCTTATTGCAGTAAACCAGGATGCCAAGCAAAGTTTGTATCCTTTAAAAAAGCAAGAAGAGGAATTAACAGCAGAAGCTAGAAAATATACTTATGGTGATACAAAGAAAATGATTCATTGGAAGTTAAGTGCTAAAAAACAAGAGCTGATGAGTAGAACAAGGGTCGCTATTCCTGAAAGTGGTGTTTTATTATTTTGGGATTTATCAGAAACCAAGGGGAAAGAGATAGAAGTACTAATCGTCCAAGATCTGATTATCGAAAGTATTTTAGCCCTAGCGCAGTATTGCTTAAAAAAGAAGATACCATGTAGAATCTTTTTTTCTGAAGAAAAAATAAAGTCTCAGAAGATTTACAGCGAAACAGATTTTCAGAGCTTATATGAAAAAAGTAGCAGCGCCATTTTTAATACGTCCTTTACTTTAGCAGACATGATACAAATGAGTGAAAGAAGTATTTATGAAAATCAGCAGTATATCTTAGTGACTAATACCTTAAGTCAAACACTATATACTTGTTTATTACCAGTTTATTCAAGAGGCAATGAAGTAACTATTATTCTAGTAGAAGCAGTACCAGATGAGGAAACAAAGAAGCTAATGGATCTATTTATAGAGTCTCATTTACAGGTGGTTTGTTTAAGCTTAGGAACTAAGCTAGAGGAGGTGCTATAGATGAAAAGTATGACAAATGAGCAATGGCAGACTTATGAGCATCTTATTAAAACCATTCTGTTAGGGTTAGGTATTTTACTTTTCATCAATACTTATTCGAAACTAAAATTACCCATTATGCTGATAGTAGTAGAAGCATTTTTTATAGGGCTGATGATTGATCAAATCAATAAGTATAAAAAGTATATACAAACCTATTTATTATTAGGTGCGGCAATAGGGCTTCTTATAGGCGTTCTTGCTTGTTTCCATATTGATGTTATTAAATGCTTCTATGAAAGCTTCCAGTGGCTTGAGCAATATGGAGGTATAGAGGATCGTTATGTATTTTATAAAGCCTTTTGCAGCAGTATTATTTTGAACATAGTAGTTCTTTTACCACTTTACTTGTTACAGAAATCCATAAAATTGCAAAGTGGCCTTAGTGCTATTATTTTAATAGGGATGATTGGCTTAACTATAAAAAAAATAGAGGTAGGTAAAGAGGTTGTCGTTTTGGTGCTAAGTTATATGGCATGGGTTTTAATACAAGTCGGGAGCCAGTTAAATCAGCGTCAGAATAAACAGTATAGCAAGAAAGCTAGCACTTTTTTAGTACCATTTGCGATTCTTATAGGCATTGGTTCTATCATAGGGCCAGCCTCTCCAAAACCTATTAGTTGGCAGTTTGTTATTAAGACAGCTCAGCAAGTAGCAGAGGGCATTAGTGACCTAGCTACTTCAATTCAAGGATTTACAAGAGGGGATACAGGTGAGTTTCAAATTAGATTTTCAGATCAAGACAAGATGGAGTTAGGGGGTAAGCTAGAAAATTCAGAAGAAGTCCTTTTAACAGTAGAAGTACTGCCCTTATTAGAAAATACAAGAATAAAACAACTTTATGAAAAACTAGGTTATCAGTTAAAGCAAACCCCTATGCCTAAGAATCCTACTTATTTAAAAGGTAATGTAAGAAATAGCTATACAGGACATGGATGGGATAGAGAGAAAGCCTATGAAGTAGAAGATGAGCAGGAGTATCAGTTAGAATATAAGGAACTACTGTATTCCTTATATCGTAGTGGAATCAATACAGCCCAAGAACTTTTTCATCCGGCTAGCATCGCCATCAATTTCGAAAAACTACGTACAAAAAGCTTATTTTATACGAATGCTACCTACGATATGCGCCTTGAAGAAGATGAAAAGCTACCTTCTACCAAAGGGGTAAATATCACTTATAAACGGACCAAGAAAAAAGGTTTTAATTATCATTTTTCTTTTGTGGAAATGAACTTAGGAAGTCAAATATTTAAGGACTATTTAAGGAGCTTAGAAAATTTCCATTATCAAGAGAACCCTATAGAGACGTCTCTAGTGCCAACAGCTTTACCAGAAGATGCCGTCTTTTGGCAAGCTTATCCTCAGCAAGGGATAGCTGGTTTTCTTACAAGTACAAAACTAGAAAAACAGCTTTATGAAAGAGCAGGGCATATTAAAGAGGATTATACAGCATTACCTAGTCATCTACCTGCTAGAGTATATGAACTAGCACAGAATATCACCAAAGACAGTCCTACTACCTATGACAAATTAGAAGCCATTAAGGCGTACTTAGCCCAATTTACTTATACTAAAATACCAGAGGCAGTCCCTAAAGATGAAGACTTTGTAGATTACTTTTTATTTGAGCAAAAAGAAGGCTATTGTACGTCTTTTGCTACAGCTATAGCAGTACTGGCAAGATGTATGGATATTCCTACGCGTTATGTAGAAGGCATTGTTGTAGATTATAATCAAAGCGTTAACGGTGTTTATCCAGTAACAGAAAGTAAAATGCATGCTTGGGTAGAAGCTTATATAGAAGGATATGGCTGGGTTCCTTTTGACGCAACACCTCAGTTTAATAATTATAGTGCTCAAAACTGGAATGTGACACTAGCTAGTATGGGAGCCGAAGCTAGCACACCAGAAATCAACATGCCAGAGCAATCACCTGCGCTTGTGCCACCTGTTATAGAGGAACGAGTAAAAGAAGAAAATCTGGTACCTTGGATTATTTTATGGATCATAGGATTAAGTTTAGTCATCTTGCCCACATTATTTCTGACTTATATAGGAATTGTGGCTTTGCAATATAAGAGGAAGCTTAGGAAAGCCGTAACAAATGAAAAAGCTAAGTTATTACTGAAAGAGATATTGTTTTATTTAGGAAAAAGAGGGTATGAGAAACAAGAAGAGGAATCGATGCTTGAATACGCCAAGCGCATAGACCAAGAATTAAGCGTAAAAGAAGTACTTTTTGAAGAAATGATAACTATTTACTTAAATTATCGCTATGGGCAACATCAGGTGACAGGAGAAGAAATCAAGGGGTTAGAAGCGTATTTAGTTTGTTTGAAGAGAACACTAACAGAGGAGCTAAGTAGGCTAACCTATATACGTTTTAAAATACATTTTTTATTAGTAAAGTAAAGATCAAGCTTAACAGAAGAAGAGAATGAGTAGAGACCGTAAGTAGCCTATGAGCTACAAGGTCTCTACTTTATTGCTTCCAGTAATAGACTTAAAATTATGACATTTGATGTTTTGCTATAAATAACTTGCTAATAAATAATTTAGCATTTATACTAATTAATATTCATAAAAGCTTGAAAAATAAAGAAAATTAGTGCTATCATAGAAATAGTTGCGAAAAACTATCGTTACATCATAAAGAAGGAGGATTTTCATGAAAAAGTTAATGCTTGGAAATGAAGCCATTGCAAGAGGAGCTTATGAAGCTGGAGTAACTGTTGCAGTAGCTTACCCAGGAACACCTAGCACTGAAATTA
The DNA here is from genome assembly GCF_003990395.1 of Cellulosilyticum sp. WCF-2. Classification (NCBI taxonomy): domain Bacteria; kingdom Bacillati; phylum Bacillota; class Clostridia; order Lachnospirales; family Cellulosilyticaceae; genus Cellulosilyticum; species Cellulosilyticum sp. WCF-2. The sequence goes on from NZ_CP034675.1 coordinate 2,041,077, forward strand.
CAGAATTTATAGCTAAATATGATGAGATTTATGCAGAGTGGGCACCTAATGAAAAAGTAGCTCTAGAAGTAGCTATAGGAAGTAGCGTAGCAGGTGCTAGATCTGTTGTAGCTATGAAGCATGTTGGTTTAAATGTTGCAGCAGACCCTTTATTTACTGTCTCTTACACAGGTGTTAATGCAGGGCTTGTTTTATTTGTTGCAGATGACCCTGGTATGCATAGCTCACAAAATGAGCAAGATACTAGAATGATAGCAAAGGCAGCCAATGTACCTGTTCTTGAACCTTCTGATAGCGAGGAATGTAAGGTCTTTGTTAAAAAAGCCATGGAAATCAGTGAAGCTTATGATACACCAGTTATTGTAAGGCCTACTACTAGAGTATCTCACTCACAAGGAATTGTAGAAATAGGGGAAAGAGAAGCTGTAGAACTTAAGCCTTATGTGAAAGATATTCGCAAATATGTTATGACACCAGCTAATGCAAGACCTAAGCATATTATGGTGGAAGAACGTAACTTACGCTTAGCAGAAGATGCAGATCAACTTGGCTTATGCCATGTTGAGAAAGCAGATAGTAAAGTGGGTATTATTACAAGTGGTATTTGCTATCAATATGTAAAAGAAGCAGGCCTTACTGCTAATATTTTAAAATTAGATATGGTTAATCCACTGCCTACAGAAGTGATTAAAAATTTTGCTAATGAAGTAGAAGAGTTATACATAGTAGAAGAATTAGAGCCAGTTATTGAAGAACAAGTAAGAGCGCTAGGCTTTAATGCAAAAGGGAAAGAACTTTTTGGCAGACAGGGAGAAATATCTGTTAGGCAAATTAAAGTAGCTTTTGGTTTAGAAGTACCAACTGTAAGAGCAGCAGAAAAATTACCTGTAAGACCGCCAGTACTTTGTCCTGGATGTCCACATAGAGGTGTTTATACGATTCTTAATAAATTAAATCTCATAGTAACAGGAGATATCGGCTGCTATACTTTAGGCTCAGCACCTCCTCATGGGGCCATGGATACTTGTGTATGTATGGGGGCAAGTATTGGTATGGCTCATGGTATGGAAAAAGCAAGAGGTAGGGAATTTAGCAAGAATGTTGTAGCGATTATTGGAGATTCTACTTTTATGCACTCTGGTCTTACTGGACTTGTGGACATTGTGTACAATAAAGGTGTTTCTACAGTCATTATTGCAGACAACTCTATTACAGGCATGACAGGCCATCAACACAATCCTGCAACAGGTCGAACCCTAAAAAATGAAATAACTTATGCAGTAGATATTCCTGCATTATGCAAAGCAATAGGCGTACCCAATGTAGTAACTGTTGATGCTTATGATATGAAAGCTGTGGAAAAAGCTTTAAAAGAGGAAACAGCCAAAGAAGAACCCTCTGTTATTATTACAAAAGCACCTTGTAAATTAATTATTAAAGAAAAATGGGCCAACTTTGATATTAATGATGAGACTTGCATTAAATGTGGCATGTGTTTAAAATTAGGTTGTCCAGCTATTTGCAAAGGTGAAGAAGGCATAAGTATTAATACAGCACTTTGTGCAGGTTGTGGCTTATGTGCTTCGGTTTGCCCAAAACAAGCGATTAGCAAGGAGGTAAAATAATATGACAAAGAATATACTCATTGTTGGTGTAGGTGGTCAAGGAACACTTTTAACAGGTCGTATTATTGGGAACCATGCTATGACTAAAGGTCTTGATGTAAAAATGTCAGAGGTACATGGTATGGCACAACGTGGTGGTAGTGTCGTGATGCAAGTGAAATATGGTAAGAAAGTCTATTCACCACTTGTAGAAGTAGGCGAAGCAGATATTATCTTTGCTTTTGAAAAGTTAGAAGCACTTCGTTATTTACCTTATTTAAAAGAAAATGGGGTAATCATTGTTAACACCCAAGAAATTGATCCAATGCCAGTCGTTATGGGAGCTGATAAGTACCCAGAAAACATTTTAGAGACTTTAAAAGCAGGGTGTAAAGAACACTGTTTTATTGATGCTTTAACCATTGCAGAAGAAATTGGTAATGTTAAAGTGGTGAATATGATAATGATTGGTGCTTATGCAGCTTATATTGGAGATTCACTAGAAGAGTGGGAAGAGATTGTAGAAAAAACTGTACCAGCTAAAACCATAGAAATGAATAAAGTAGCACTTCGAAAAGGTTATGCTGCGTATATGGAGAAATGAAGAATTAAGAATTAAAAATTAAAAATTAAAAATTAAAAATAAAGAATGAAAGGTGAAGAATAAAAAATAACGAAGAATAAATAATCAGAAGGTGTTTTAATTAACAACTATTTATTATTCATTCTTAATTATTAATTGCCTTCACCATAGGAGGATATTAAATGTACACATTAGATGAATTAAACCTTGTAGACCCAGAGATTAAAGAGCTAATTGAAAAAGAAACTGCTAGACAAAACAACAAAATTGAATTAATTGCTTCAGAGAACTTTGTTTCTAAAGCAGTTATGGCAGCCATGGGAAGTACCTTAACTAACAAATATGCAGAAGGATATCCAGGCAAACGTTACTATGGTGGATGTGAAGTCGTTGACCAAATTGAAGATTTAGCAAGAGACCGTGCTACAGAGCTCTTTGGAGCAGAGCATGCTAATGTACAACCTAACTCAGGTTCACAAGCTAACCAAGCTGTTTTCTTTGCTGCTCTTAAACCAGGTGATACTGTAATGGGTATGGACCTTAGTCATGGTGGTCACTTAACTCATGGTAGCCCAGTTAATATGTCAGGTAAGCACTACCATATCGTATCTTATGGTGTAGATAAGGAAACTGAAACAATTGACTATGATGTGGTAAGAGAAATTGCTTTAGAACATAAACCTAAAATGATTATTGCGGGTGCTAGTAACTATTCTAGAATAATAGATTTTGCTAAATTTAGAGAAATTGCAGATGAAGTGGGCGCATACCTTATGGTAGATATGGCTCATATTGCTGGCCTTGTAGCAGCAGGACTTCATCCAAGCCCAGTACCCTATGCACACTTTGTAACAACAACTACTCATAAAACACTTAGAGGACCACGTGGTGGTATGATTCTTTGTAGTAAAGAGTTTGCACCAATGATTGATAAATCTATTTTCCCTGGTATCCAAGGTGGCCCATTAATGCATGTCATTGCAGCTAAAGCTGTAAGCTTTAAAGAAGCGCTTTCTCCAGAGTTTAAAACTTATCAAGCTCAGATTATTAAGAATGCACAAGCACTTGCTAATGCATTAATCGGCAAAGGCCTTCGCATTGTATCAGGTGGTACAGATAATCACGTGATGAGCTTAGATGTAAGGAATATGAATGTAACAGGTAAAGAAGCAGAACATCTTTTAGATGAAATCGGTATTACTTGTAATAAAAATACGATTCCATTTGATCCAGCTTCACCATTTGTTACAAGTGGTGTAAGACTTGGAACAGCAGCTGTTACTACAAGGGGTATGAAAGAAGCTGATATGAAAGAAATTGCAGAGATTATCTACCTAACACTTAAAGATTTTGAAGCAAACAAGGAAGAATGTGCACAAAGAGTAGCTGCATTATTAAATCAATATCCACTATACTAAGAGGTAAAAAGAGTCTTTACTGGTGAAGTGCTAGTAAAGGCTCTTCTTATTTTGGTAAGAAATCACAAAGATTTAAAAGGCCATGTAAATACCCGGTAGGAGTGTTATAATAAGGGTAGCAAGTTGCTTTTGAGAAAGGGGTATATTTTTAGGAGAAGGAGGGGGAAGAAGTGAAAGAAACGCAGCTACTCTACAAAAAATTTCATACTAGAGAGAAATATAAAGATATAGATGAAATTAAAATTTTGACTGCCTTATACCAGTACTCAGTAGATAGCTTAGAAGCTGTTGTTTCACGCATTATCAATGAAGCTGTTCTGGGGCATATGAATCTAAATTTAGACTCGACTATTATGCAAATGCTAGCACTTAATGATTATTTAAGTAGTTTATTTATAAGAAACTTTGAAGCACTTATTTATAACTATTTAATTAATTACTTAGAAAAACAAGGCATAGAAGAAATAGACGAGACGCTAGAAGAAAAGCTTGATGAGCTTGTAAAAAGCGTAGATATGAAAACAAATTTAGAAGAGTTACTAGCAGCACTTGATGAGCTTTGTATGGTTAATCACTAGGTACAACAATAAAGCAGTATTGCCGGAAAATATTGAAATATCAGGCGATATTGCTTTTGTTTTTGTATAAAATGACTATAAAAATAAAAAATATTTTTTGTTTCTAAAATAATAAATAAAAAAAGGAATTTTAATACGAGCATAGAAATAATATTAATAAGGAGCAAGTAGTTATCTTATCTTGAAGGAGGTCATTCTATGAAAGCATATGAAACATCATATATTCGTAATATTGCTTTATTAGGACACGGAAGTACAGGTAAAACAACTTTAGCAGAAGCTATGTTGTATGCCGCAGGTATGACATCAAGGTTAGGAAAAGTTGAGTCAGGCAGTACAGTCAGTGATTTTGATCCAGAAGAAATAAAACGTAAGATTTCGATTCGCACCTCTTTAGTACCTATTCTATGGAAAGATTATAAACTCAATTTACTGGATACACCGGGATACTTTGATTTCGTAGGTGGTGTTAAGGAAGCTGTAAGTGTAGCAGATGGTGCGCTTATAGTGATTAAAGCTTCTGCAGGTGTAGAGGTAGGTACAGAAAAGGCATGGGAGATAGCTACAGAAGCGGATATCCCTAAAATGCTATTTATTACTGAAATGGATGCACCTAATGTGAATATTGAAGCCATTCTCACTACTTGTAAGGAGAAATTTGGTACGAGCATTGCGCCAGTTCAAGTGCCTTGGTATGAAAAAGGACAGTTTGTAGGCTATGTACATGTTCTTAAAATGTTAGGTCGCCGCTTTGATGGGCAAAAGGTAGTAACTTGCCCAATACCAGACCACTTAGAGGAAGCTATTAAGCCTATACGAACCATGATTCTAGAAGCCGTAGCTGAGACTGATGAAGTACTGATGGAAAAATATTTTGCTGAAGAGGAGCTAACACCCGAGGAAATAGAAACAGCTTATAAAAAAGGTGTGATGAATAAAGAAATTGTACCAGTCCTTTGTGGCAGCGCTGTTAATGCCACAGGTATATCTGTTTTAATGGATACAATGGTCTCCTTATTTCCAGCACCAAATGAAGCTAAGCCTTCTATAGGTATTCATCAAAAAACAGAAGAAGTAAAAGAAATAGCTTGTTCTAATGATGAAAAAAAATCAATCTTTATCTTTAAAACGATTGTAGACCCCTTTATTGGAAAACTTTCTTTGTTTAAGGTCAAAACGGGTACCATTAAAACTGATGATGCGCTACTCAATGTAAGAGCAGGTGAAGTGGAGCGTTTTAGCCATCTTTATGTACTCTCAGGAAAAGAACAAAAAGAAGTAGCTGCCTTGTATCCAGGGGATATAGGTGCAGTAGCTAAACTCAAAACACCTAGAACAGGTGATACCATGGCAGATAAAGATTTTGCTTACCAATATGAGCCTATGGTATTTCCAAAAGGCTTAGTGAAAAAAGCAATCTTCCCTACAGGTAAAGGTGATGAAGAAAAAATGTCTAGTAGCTTAATGAAGCTTATGGCGGAAGATTATACTTTATCTGTAGAAAATGATAAAGAAACACATGAGACGATCCTATGCGGTATAGGAGAACAACAATTAGATGTGGTTGTGAGTATGTTAAAGAATAAATTTAAAGTAGATGTGTATTTAGCACAACCTACTACGCCTTATAGGGAAACGATTAAAGGTAAGGCTAATGTACGTGGCAAGCACAAGAAACAATCTGGCGGACATGGACAATATGGTGATGTAGTCATGGCATTTGAACCTTCAGGAGACTTAGAAATGCCTTATGTATTTGAAGAAAAAATATTTGGAGGTTCAGTTCCTAAGCAATACTTCCCCGCTGTAGAAAAAGGTTTAGAAGAGTGTACCTTAAAAGGAGTATTAGCTGGCTATCCAGTAGTAGGGGTTAAAGCTGTTTTATTAGATGGTTCTTACCACCCTGTGGATTCTTCTGAAATGGCCTTTAAGATGGCAACGACCTTAGCTTTCAAGGAAGGTGTAGGAAAGGCAAGTCCTACTTTATTAGAGCCTATTGCCCATGTAGAAATTAAAGTGCCAGATGAATACACAGGCGATATTATGGGAGATATGAAAAAACGCAGAGGTCATATGATTGGTATGGATCAAAGAGATAGTAAACAGGTTATTATTGCGGAGGTACCTCTAGCAGAGCTTTACACCTATGCTACAGATGTACGATCAATGACACAAGGCAGGGGAGAAGTAGATTACTACTTTGAACGTTATGAAGAAGCACCAGTAGATATTCAGCAAAAGGTCATTGCTGCTAGAGCATAAATAAGAACAGAATTTTGGTTTTAAATAAAAAGATTATTAAAGGTTCTTCAGTTGTTGAAGAACCTTTTTGACGTATTTTTAGTAGATAACTACCAAAAGGGAGAAGCAACAATAAAAAACAAGTAAATAGCAAAATAAAACATCTAAAAACAAAGAAGCAAATGTTAGAATACTTAAAAAATAATAAAGAATAACTGTAGTCTTTAAAAGTATAGCTACAAAGTAGATTAGGAAATACCAGCTTAGGGGGAAGATTATGAGTTGTCATAAAAAGAAATTATTATCAGTAGTATTACTTATAGTGATAGTTATTGTGATAATGAGTGTGAAGTTTATCTGGGATCAGCAGTATGGAAAACGCTTTGGAGACGTGAAAAAACAAACACAATATAATCAAACCATAGAAGAAAATCCTGGGATTGATTACTTGATTATTACGAATACTGAGCAGATAGATGAAATAGGTAAATATTTAAGCAATGATATTTTTTCTAATATTTCCTTTATTATTGTAGCAGATGAGTTAGAGGGAATCACTGCTAACCAACTACAACTCATTAATTTATTTGTAGAAGAAGGTGGAGGATTGATTCTAAATCCGTTGTGCAAAGATTTTACAAAGAAGTATTTTAACCAATGGTTTGAACAAGGAGGCAGGGTAGCTAAGGGAGAAATAAAAATAGAAAATGAGAGTTTAAAATGGTATTTGAATCGAAAAGTAGATAGGTGGGTTACGGAGGTGCATGAGCTAAAACCTAAAAATACTATAGTCCCTTTACTATCCACTAGAGGCAAAATAATTGCAGCTTATGGAGAGAAAAAGATGGGAAAGATATTTTGGTTACCTTGTAAAATAAAGGATAAAAAGGAGCTGTCACAGAATCCGCTTATTCGATATAGTATAGTGGTTAATGCATTAAATTGGTTTGATTATAATAATTACTATTTTATTTTGAACGATGGGTTTGTAGAAAGAGATAAGGAATATTATTACTGGCTAGCTCCTAATGAGAAACTCACCTTTAATAGTTACTTAGAGTATTCTGAGATATATGGAAAGGACCAAGAATGTGAAGAAATCTTCATGTCAGAGAATGGAATATTGCAAATAACCTCAAGGAAGGGAGAAGTTACCTTAGAGGGAGATGAAAACGTGTATTATAATATCAAAGGTCCTGAAGGGAAAATACGCATAACGGTGTGCAATGATTCTGATAGCTATGTATATGGTTGTGTACTAACGACTAAGTTAAAGACTCAAGAGATTGTATTTGATGAAGGTTTGAAGCATGATCAATTTTATAAATCTCATTTCACTGAAAACCCTATTTTTTCATTAAATGGAAGTACCAAGCGATACGTTAAGTTAAAAATGATTCTTAATGAAAATCAAGAAGATGCTACATTACTAGAATTAAACGGGGAAAGATTTGAACATACGGTGGAACTTGTTGCTGGAGCAAATCAATTACTTGTAGAAGCAACTAATAGAAAAGGTGAGACAGAAGAATTGTATTATAACATTTTCTATTATGATACGCCCTTTGAGATGGAACCAATTCAAGAAACCATAGAAATGATAGAAAAGGGAGTGGCTGAACGTTCAGTTCGCCTTGAGTTCTACATTAATAGATCTTGTGAGGGGTGGTTAAATGGGGAAAAAATGATAGATGAGAAAGAAGGGGAAAATAGAACTAAAGCAGGCTGGGTGGATTTAGAACCAGGAGAGAATAAAGTAGTGATAGAAGTAACAGATGTGTTAGGTAACACAATCAAGAAAGAGATGACGATTACATATAAGCCATAAGCATATGCACGTACTCTTTTTGAAAAAGAAGATGTTCTACATAGGGCGTATAAGTGTAAATAGGGAGATGAAACGCAAAGAGGTATAAGCATTCAGTCTCCCTATTATTATGCAAAAAATGACTATAAATATAATTAATAAAATTTAAAAATATATAAATATAAAGTATTGACAAAAAATACAAAAAGCATTATAACTTAGTTAAATGGTTAGTTAGTTGAGTAACTAACCATTTAACAGAAACGCCAGGAGGTGTAATGGGTGAAGTGGATATTAAATGAGGAAGAACCAATTTATATTCAAATAGCTAGAGCCATAGAAGATGAAATTTTACAAGAAGGTTTCCTAGAAGAAACACAAATCCCCTCTACTAATGAGTTATCCAGGGTTTATCAGATCAATCCAGCTACGGTTTTAAAGGGGATTAATCTATTAGTAGAACGCCATATTTTATATAAGAAAAGAGGGATTGGTATGTTTATTAGTACTGGGGCTGTTAGCGCTATTAAAGAAACTCGGAAAGAGAGCTTCAAGCAAGTTGTTATTACCAATCTCCTTGAAGAAGCGAAAAAGTTAGGGATTAGTAAGAAAGATTTAATAGAGATGATAGAGATGAGTAAGGAGGAATTATGATGGAGGAACTAGCTGTTAAGATAGAGCATTTAAATTATAGCTTTGGCTCACATGAGGTACTAAAAGAGATGAGTTTTAATCTTGAAGTTAATAAGATATATGGCTTATTAGGAAGAAATGGGGCAGGTAAGACTACACTTATTAATCTTCTAGTGAATCAGTTAATTGCTAGAGAGGGAAGTATACAGCTTTTTGGAGAAGATCCTAGGAAGAATCCAGCTATTTTAAAGAAGGTGTGTATTGCTAGAGAAGCAGAATTTTATGCGCCTTATATGAAAGGAAAAGCTATTCTGCAGCTGTATAGCCAGTTTTATGAAGGTTATGATAAACAGTTAGAACAAAAGTTGGTGGCATTTTTTGATATTCCAGTGGATATAGCCTATCGTAAGTATTCTAGAGGAATGAAGTCTTTATTATTTATGATAGTGGCTCTTTGTTCAAAGGCACCGCTCACTATTTTAGATGAACCTACATTAGGAATGGATGCTCCTAATAGAGAACAATTTTATAAAATTTTATTAGATGAATATGTAAAAGAGCCACGTACTTTTATTATTTCTACTCACCTCATTAATGAGATAGAAAATTTATTAGAAGAAGTAATTATTATTGATCAAGGAGAAAGGCTTCTCCAAGAAGAAGTAGAAAGCCTAAAGTCAAAAGCCATTTATTTATCTGGAAATAAAGAAGAATTAGAACGTTTAACAGCTTTGAAAATGGCAAAGCCTAAAGAAAGCTTTGGTAAGAGTGCAACCTATGCTTATATTGGAGAACTTGATGAGCTAGATCAAAAGCTGATTCAATCTACTCATATAGAAATATCACCTATGAGTATTCAGCAGATTTTTGTAGAACTTACAAAGGGGAAGGAGTATAAATAATGAGTGATTATAAAACTACTCTTGGATTCCTTCAAAAAGGTATAACTAAGATGATATTAAAGAGTATGTGGCTAATGGTTATGTTAGATGGCATAGAGTTTTTAGTTAAGTGGCAAATCTTCAAGGAAAATCAGCAAAGCGGCGTGGTGCTTTCGTTTTATACGGGACATATAGTTTTTTTGCTGCTTGTATTAGGAGGAATAGGGGTTCTATTAAGTGGCCATCAGTTTGGCGGATACATAAGTATTTTGGCAAATCGCAAAAGGTGCCTGCAAGGGATAATAAGTTATAGCCTCATAGTCAGCTGCATAGGAACCTTATTGATGAGGGGTTTTACATTTATACTGACAGAAAGTATAGGTAGGTTAAGTCAACTTCCTTATAGGAGTTTTCAAAGTTGGAGTTTGTTAGAGGATTTATTTTTGAGTTTACTAAGCATAAGTGTAGGACTCCTAATAGGTGCTCTTTTTTATAGGTTACATAGGAGAAGCTTTGTATTAGGTTTATGTGTATTAGCTTTTATAGGGATTAAGGTATTTGAGAGGTATCAGCTTTCACCTTGGTATGAGAGAATGAATGGCTTTTCACCTATTCTAGTAGGAAGCATAGCTATACCTGTATTTATAGGTCTCACTGTGGGCCTGCTTTACAAAGCACCTATTAAAGCCTATGCCCATAATTGGTTATAAAGGAGGTAAGGTATGAAGGGAAAACAGGAAAATGCTTTTTTTATTAAAGCTTTTTTTAAACGAAGCTTCATTGTTTTGATATTAGGAAGTATTTTAATGGCCATAACACTGATGAAGTTTTATGAGGCTTATGTAGGTTTAGATTTAAGTGCAAGGGCCCAGGCAAAATTAGTTTTTTCAACACCCTATATTATAACGGGCATTTACTTATTTGTATTAGGGATGAGCTTTAGCTATTATGAATATCCAGGCATAATTAGTATTTATGCTAATCGTAAAAATAATCTAAGACAAATGCTACTTGTAGGAACAGTAGGAATCATCATTTTAGAAAGTATTAATGGTGGCATTACTAGCCTATTTACTTTAGGAGCGAGATATCTATGTCCAGCAGCATCTGTGAAAAATGGTTTTTTGGATGATACTTTGAAGGAATTTCAAAATCTTCAATTTGGAAGTATATTTGTCTCGAGTATAAAAGAAGAGATTGGGATAGGTTTATTTGTTTTTGCCCTAGGATCTTTAATTGGCAGCTTATTTTATCGCTTAAAAGCAAGTTCAGCCATTTGTGTTTTAAGCATTTTACCCATTTTTTTAGCCCTGAGCTTTATTGCTGAAATTTTATTTCATACACAGATGACAGCTTTATTTATGCTTAGTATGCTGATGGTGATTAAGCCAATAATTAGTTTTTGGGGACAACTAGTTTATAGTACTTTATTTTATGTGTTAGCTTATGCCCTACTTAGAAAAGCACCTATTAAAGCCTATGCACATGATTTGTTATAAACCAAGCTGATAATGAAGTGAATATACTATTCGAAGGGATGAAATAGAGAGGAAAGAAGGAAAATAGATGGAGAGAACAAAGTCTAAAAAGACAAAGACCAGGCGTGTGCTGGTTAGTATCGTATTAGGGGGCTTATTACTAATACTGATAGGTATCATAGTTTATGTGGCTAAAACTATAAGTAAGGCACCTGATATAAGTGAGGTCAACATCACGCAGCCCATAAAAGCTAATTCTATTATATATGATGTGTTAGGGGAAAAAATAGATGAATTCTCAGCTGCAGATAATAGGAGTTATATAGGAATAGAAGAAATACCAACATCCGTTATACAAGCAGTTATTACTATTGAAGATAGTAGGTTTTATGAACATCATGGCATTGATATAAGAAAGATATTAGGTGCTGTCGTTAATAATTTTAGTTCTGGGTCATTATCAGATGGGGCTAGTACCATTACCCAGCAAGTAATTAAAGATGCTGTCGCCCTAGAAGGAAATAGTCTAGAAAAAAAGATACAAGAGCAGTATTTAGCGATTAAGTTTGAACAGCTTTATTCGAAAGATACTATTTTAGAATATTACTTAAATAGCATGGGCTTTGGTGCAGATATTGTAGGAATAGAAGCAGCCGCAAATCAATATTATGGGAAATCAGCATCAGAGCTTAGCTTAGTAGAAGGGGCTACATTAGCAGTACTTACGGAAAGACCTACCTATTATAGTCTGTATACTCACCCTGAAAATAACTGGGAAAAAGTTAAACAGGTTTTAGAACAAATGGAAAAGGCGGGCTACCTCACAGCAGAGGAAAAAGAGCAGGCATTACTGGAAAAGCCTTATGAGAGATTAGGTGAAGGACTCCAACAACTATTAGAGGGAGCTCCTAAGGAAGCAATACAGAGCTATTTTGTGGATGCCCTATATAAGCAAATACTAGAAGATTTACAAACGGTTTATAATATTTCAGAGATAGAAGCAAAAGCCAAGATCTATAGTGATGGGCTTCAGATTGAATCAACATTAGACTCTAGAGTGCAAAGTATTGTAGAAAAATATATGGCTGATGAAAGTAATTATCCAGAGAGTCTTTATAAAATACAAGTAGAGTATAGTATAGCAGGTGTAAAAGCTAATGGAACAATGTTTGATAAGAAGGTACAAAGTATCATTTTAAATAGCCAAGAGGATATTCCGGCATTTAAAGAAAAGCAACTTGAAAAATGGCATATAGGACAAGGAGACACAATAGTGAGTGAAAATCTGATTACTATGCCACAGCCACAAAGCGCTTTTGTCGTCACTGATTATAAAACAGGAGCTGTTAAAGCTTTATACGGAGGTAGAGGAGAGAAGTACTATCATGGCTTTAATTATGCAACGCAGGCAAAGCGTATGCCAGGCTCTACTTTTAAAGTATTAGCAGCGTATGCACCAGCCTTAAATGAAGGGAAAATTACACCAGATACGGTGATTAGCAATGAAAAAGTAAGCTTCACCATAGAGGAGGGGGGGAGCTGGACTCCACTGAATTGGAATGGTCAATATCAAGGCTCCTATACCATAACTCAAGCAATTGCTAATTCTATGAATGTGATAGCCGCCAAGGTATTAGTAGAGCAAGTGGGTATAGACAAATCTTTTGAGTATTTAAAGGAATTTGGTTTTACTACACTTAGAGAGGAAGATAAAACTTATGCACTGAGTATGGGAGGTTTAACAGATGGCGTTACACCTTTAGAATTAACAGCAGCGTATGCGACTATTGCCAATGAAGGTACTTATCTAGCACCTAGTTTTTATACAGTAGTAAAAGATAGGGAAGGCAATATATTACTAGATCGTACACAAGGTGAGTTGCAAAATAGTCATCAGGTACTTAGCCAAGAAGCAGCAGGGCAACTAACAACAATGCTCTGTGAGGTAGTAGATGGGCCAAGTGCTCATACAGGTGGTAAGATTAGAAATCACTTTAAACAGATGCCTATAGCTGGGAAAACAGGTACTGCTAGTAATAATACAGATTTACTATTTGTAGGCTATACGCCTTATTATGCAGCAACTATATGGACCGGTTATAGTAATCCTGATGCAATGCCAAGAAGTAATAACTATCATTTAGATTTATGGGCAAAGATTATGAATGAAATTCACCAAGGGGAAGAAATTAAGAAATTTTGATTATTTCCGAGGAAATAATCCTTAAAACGATAAAAAAGAAAAAAGAGGATAAATAAATTGAAGAGGTTATGCCAATGATAAAGATTTTAAAAGCATTATCAGCATAACCTCTTATTATGAACTATCAGTTAAGTTAGCGAGCTTATTGATTGTATTTATAAATCGACTAAAAAGATAAACAATAGTGTTTAATAAGAGGAAAAAATAATGGCACCAATAATCACTAAAAGAGTGACTAAAATAATCAGCTTTCCTTTGAAAGAACCGATATTGATGGTCCAGCCGAGACCATGACGTTTAGCGACTAAAACAGCAGGGTCATTAGGGTTATTATAAAATAGTCCCCAAAGCCAATAATCATCTTGTTCTTCAGGAGGAAGGTAAGCTTCATTTTCCTCCTTGTAGGGAAGATTTCGCTTATAGCAATAGCTATTATATCCCATTAAAATAACGCTTAAGAAAATAGCGCCTACTGAAAGATAGTTATAAATAGGAGTTAAAGTTACTCCTTGAACGGTAGAAAAAACAATGCCCATCATCATTGACGTAATGGCAAAAACTAAAATAAGAATAGTAAGTGCACTCCATTTAAGATATTTCAAAATAACAGTCTTCCCTTTTTCTAACTGTTCTTTGCTCAGCTTGCTTCTTTTGTTAAAGGCGCTATCTAAACTATAACTAAAAAGAAGTGTGATGAGTATTGTCATGCCGGAAGGGAAAAGTGCTGTGGCAATATTTTTATTAGCCCAGCCATCAATTTCACCTACGATATTAAAATGAGTAGGAATAAGCTGAGGCATTTCATTATAGTGGTAAAGTGTATAAGCTCCTAGAAAAAGGCCAATTACTAGTGGGATATATAAAAGCTTTTTATAAATCATTTTAATTTTATTTTTTTGCTCCATAAAAGAAGTATCAATAAGAAGTTTACCGCCTGTAGGTTGAGGCAGATTTAAACTTTTCTTATAAGCTTTTGTTTGCGCATAAGACTTACCATAAACAACAAAGTATAATAAAGTTTCTAATAAAAGAATACCCCCCAATAAAGGGCTATGATTTAAAACGGGTATTTTAATGAGTAGTAATAAAATCATAAGCGTTGTTATGATAAAAGTAATGGTTGTATGAATAAGAAAACTTTTAAGGATTTTTTTGGCTTCAGGTGTTTGACGATAAGCATGTTCTAAGAAAACCCCCATATACGTATCAGCAGTAGAAAAATAAGGTGTTAATATAAAAAGAATATAAAGGATAACGTTAGTTCCAATAACGGATAAAATAGTAAAGGTTGTATTAGTCATTTTGAACACCTCCTGTTTGCTTGTAATAATGAGATAGGCGGTTTAGCAAATAAGCTTCATTGTGGCCCATTAGCTTAGCTTTAGCAGTAAGTAGGGCAAAAGCGTCCTCTAATTCAGCTTCAGTTTTAGGTGAGGCCTGAATAGGAAGTGAACTTACAAGAGCACCTTTTCGTCTGTCCATCTGAATATAGCCTTCTTCTTTGAGTAAATTATAAGCTTTATTAACAGTATGCAGGTTAATGCCAATCTCTTCACCTAAGCTCCTAACAGAAGGGAGAGATTCATTAGGCGCTAACTCACCATTAGCCATAGCTAAGATGATCGCTTCGTAAAGTTGTTCATAAATAGGTTTTTCGCTATTAAAATCGAGTTCTATAAGCATAAAAGCCTCCTTTGATTCAAAATTGAAAGATAGTGATTCAGTTTTTATAAAGAGTGAGTATGAATATCTAAGAAGTTGCTTTAGATCATAGAAACTGAACGTTTAAGATAATTGTTATATAATTAGTATAACAATAGTGGCAAAAAAAGCAAGTGAAATAGGATTAAGTTATAGTGAAAGAGTCGTTACATGAATAATAAAATAAGAAGGTTGTTTGTGATATAATGCTTATTAGTGGTTAAGAGATTAAAGCTTTTTGTAAATAGAAGGCTTTGTAAAAATAGTAGTAGAGTAAGCAGAGTACTAAAGAAAGCTCATAAGGAGGAAGTAAGTGAAATGCAAGGTTATGTACTAATTACAGGCGCTACAAGTGGGATAGGTCTAGCTTTAACTAAAATATTCTGGGATAAGGGTTATTCACTCATTTTAGTAGGAAGAAATGAACACAAGCTTGCGGCTTTGGAAAAACAATTAAAGGGAAAAAGAACGGATTTGAAGGTAGTCATTTGCAAACAAGATTTATCACAGGCAGGGGCAGGAGCGGCACTTTATTTATGGATAAAGCAGCAGCAACTTTCAGTAGATATACTCATTAATAATGCAGGAGCTGGTTATGTAGGTGAGTTTTGTGAGTGCAGCGCTACAAAGATAGAAGCACTTATGACATTAAATATGACAAGCTTAACAGAGCTTACTTATGAATTCGCAAAAGAAATGAAAAGGAGAAGACGAGGCAAAATTTTAAATGTAGCTTCTACAGGCTCCTATCATCCAGGTGCCTATACAGCTGTTTATTATGCAACTAAAGCTTATGTCCTGTCGTTATCAGAAGCACTCTATAAGGAATTAAAGCCTTATGGTGTGACAGTGTCTAGCTTGTGCCCAGGGGCAACAGCAACGCAGTTCGCTAAATCGGCGGGGCGAATAGATGCTGGTTTTGCCATGTCTGCGGAGTTTGTCGCGAAAAAGGCTTTTGAGGGACTGCAAAAAGGTAAGAAAGTAATTATTCCAGGCATACAAAACAAACTTTTAATCAAAGTCCCAAGGTCCATAGCGGCTTATTTTGTGGCACGTTACCAACAAAAGTTAAAGGCATAGGAAAAGCTTAATGTCTCATATATATGCTAAGAGACACAAGACGACTATCTTGTGAGGGCATATATAAGGGAGGTTTAGCAATGCCAGATAACTTTGTTTTAATAGGTGATCAGCTGCCACAAATGAAAGTGCAGACAACCCATGGTATAAGGGTAATACCTGATGATTATGAGGGGAAATGGCTTATTTTATTTAGTCATCCAGGGGATTTTACACCTGTGTGTACCACGGAGTTTGTTTCATTTGCAGAAAACTATCCAACCTTTCAAAAGTTAAATGCAGATTTGCTAGGTTTATCAGTAGACCAAGTACAGCCACATATTGAATGGGTTAATTGGATTAAGGACAACTTAGGGGTAAGTATACCATTTCCTATTATTGCAGATCCTTTAGGAAATGTGGCTAAAAGATTGGGAATGATACAAACTGCAACAGGTACTAAAACAGTAAGAGCTGTTTATTATGTAGATCCTACAGGCAAAGTAAGGCTTATTTTATATTATCCAGCAGAGGTTGGTAGAAATATGGAGGAGATTATAAGAGCCTTAGTAGCCCTTCAAGTAGCTGATGCTAATAAAGTCGCCATGCCAGCTAACTGGCCAAATAATGAGCTCATAGGTGAACAGGTGATTATTCCACCAGCTACAGATATTTATGAAGCTGAAGAAAATTCGAAGCTTTATAATAGTTATGCTTGGTGGTTTGCCTACAAACCTTTAGAGGAATAGCTGGGTATATAGTAAAATAATAAGTTTTATAAAGAGCCCAATAAACACTTAGCTCCAAAGTGTTCATTGGGCTTTCTTTTTGGGTATTGTCACACTATTTTAAGAAGTGGTAGATGCTTTAATAGTGTCAAGAAAATAAAACCCTATGATATAATAATGTTAGAAACAATGAGTGTAATAAAATCCAAAAGGGCAGAGGAGAAAATGACATGAATAATTTTGTTTACTGGGCACCAACAGAAGTGATTTTTGGGAAGGATACAGAGTTACAAGTTACAGCAGCTATTAAAAAGTTTGAAGGAAACCGTATTTTTATCGTATATGGTGGAGGCAGTGTTGTTAGAAGCGGCCTATTAAATAGAGTTTTAGAGCAATTTAAAAAGGAGAATATACCTTATAAAGCAGTAGGAGGTGTACAACCCAACCCTCGTTTAGGCTTTGCTAAGAAGGCTATAGAAGAAGCCAAAGCTTTTGGAGCCGACTTTATTTTAGCCGTAGGCGCAGGAAGTGTGATTGATACTGCAAAAGCGATTGCCCATGGTGTAGCTAATCCAGAGGTGGAACTATGGGACTTTTGGCTGCGTAAGCAAGTGGTAGAGAGAAGTTTACCTGTAGGCTGTATACTTACTTTATCAGCAGCAGGGAGTGAAACAAGTAATTCCTCTGTTTTAACCAATGAAGAGACAGGTGAAAAACGTGGTTTAAGTACAGATTTTAATCGCCCTAAATTTGCCATTATGAATCCTGAAATCACTTATACTTTACCTAAAGAGCAAATTACATACGGTATAGTAGATATTATGATGCATACGCTAGATCGTTATTTTACACCAACCAAAGGTAATACTTTTACGGATGAAGTAGCAGAGGCACTCCTTAGAACGGTGATTAGCTATGGAGAAAAAGCACTACAGAATTCTTATGATTACGAAGCCATGAGTGAACTCATGTGGTGTGGTAGCATATCTCATAATGGACTTACTGGTTTAGGGGCAGTAAGTGATTTTGCACCTCATCAATTAGGTCATGAATTAAGTGGTAAATTTGATGTGGCACATGGCGCTAGCTTGTCGACCATATGGGGAGCATGGGCAAATTATTGTTATGAGGAAAATCCAGAACGCTTTGCTCAGTTTGGTAAAAAAGTATGGGGGATTGAAGAAGAAGATACTAAGAAATGTGCTGTACGTGCCATAGAAAAATTGGTAGGCTATTTTAAGTCAATTGGTGCACCAACTTGTTTTAGTGAATTAGGAATAGGTATTCAAGATGAAGAAAGCTTGAGAGATTTAGCAAGAAGATGTGCCTTTTATGGAACACGTACCATTGGAAGCTTTAAGGTATTAGATGAGAAAGCTATGTATGAGATTTATAAGATAGCAAATAAATAATAATCTATAAGATAGGTGGTGGCGGATGAGTCATGGAAATGCTTGATATTGTAGATGAAAATGGAGAGCCAACAGGCATTATAAAAGAAAGAAGTAAGGTACATGCTGAGGGAGATTTACACAGAACATCTCATGTATGGATTGTAAGAGATAATGGTAAGGGGGGATTAGATGTTTTACTTCAAAAAAGAAGTAAAGACAAGGATTCCCATCCAGGTTGCTATGATATATCCTCAGCAGGACATATACCTGCAGGTTCAACCTATGTAGATTCAGCACTTCGTGAATTAGAAGAAGAGCTAGGTATAAAAGCCTCCTCAGAAGAACTAGAAGAGCGTATGATTAGGCGCATAGCAGAAACGAATATTTTTTATGGCAAAGCGTTTATAGACAATCAGATTACAAGGGTTTATAGATTAAAAAGAAATGACATTGACTTAAGCAAGCTTAAGTTACAACAAGAAGAGATAGAAGCAGTTATGTGGATGGATTATGAACTATGTATAGAAGCTATAAAAAATAATACAATAAAGCATTGTGTGTACTTAGAGGAACTAGAGTGTTTGAAGGATTAAGCAGAAATAACATTCTTCGTAGTTAAACAATGAAAAATGAAAAAGATGGAAATTGACATAAGTTAACATAAATGTTATATTAAATAAAACAAAAAAATAAAGTACCTTTAATTAAGTCCAGTGAGGCTTATAAGGTAAACGGATCGGTAGAAGAGCTCCATGAGATAGGGGCTCTTCTAGAAGTAGAGCCCCTTAGTTTACAATTAAAGGTCAAACTAAGGGGTTCTTTTTCTGTTTATGGTACTTGAGATAAGGAGAGTACAGATGAAGCAAAAACAACATGAAGATCACGATTTTTCATTAGGAGTAGTATCAGCAAGTCATAAGAAAGGCTTTCTAGCCATGTTAGTGGTCATGCTAGGGTTTACCTTTTTCTCAGCAAGTATGCTAAGTGGTGGTACATTAGGAACAAGTATGGACTTAAAGCAGTTCTTTGTAGCCGTATTTATTGGAAATGTCATCTTATGTAGTTATACAGGATTACTGGCTTACATTGCAGGAGACACAGGTTTATCAACTCACCTATTAGCACGTTATTCCTTTGGTGAAAAAGGGTCTTACTTAGTATCCTTTTTATTAGGTGCCACACAAATTGGGTGGTTTGGTGTAGGCGTTGCCATGTTCGCTATTCCAGTTTCTAAAGTAACAGGGGTTAGTGTAGGGGTATTAGTAGCTATAGCAGGTCTTTTAATGACAGCAACAGCTTACTTCGGGATGAAATCCCTTATGATATTAAGTGCTATTGCAGTACCAGCCATTGCTATTTTAGGTTCTACATCAGTAGGAATGGCTATTAATAGTGTGGGAGGAATAAGTGGGCTTGCCGCTATTACGCCAGAGGAATCTATGACAATGAGTGGCGCTGTAGCTGTAGTAGTAGGGTCTTTCATTAGTGGAGGAACTTTAACACCAGACTTCACACGCTTTGCAAAAAGTAAACGCATTGGTGTAAGTACCACAGTCATTGCCTTCTTAGTAGGAAATACATTAATGTTTATCTTTGGTGCTATTGGTGCCATGGTAACAGGAGAAGCAGACATTTCAGAAGTCATGTTTCTTCAAGGGCTGATCGTACCAGCTATTATTGTACTAGGGCTTAATATATGGACAACTAATGATAATGCTTTATATGCTTCAGGGCTTGGCTTTTCAAATATTACCAAACAACCTAAAAGTAAACTAGTGATTATTAATGGGATAGTAGGAACACTACTTGCGGTAATTCTTTATAACAACTTTATGAGCTGGCTCAACTTACTCAATACCTTTATGCCAAGTATTGGTGGGGTAATCATTGCAGACTACTTTATTATCAATAAAGGCAAATATGAAGCTTTTGAAAAAGCAAGCTTTAAAGGTGTTAATATGATTGGAATCATAGCATGGGCATTAGGTGTACTGGCAGCACATTTCTTACCAGGTATTACCCCTATTAATGCAGTCGTAACATCTGTAATCAGTTACGCTATGCTCACAGTGGTTTTTAGCAATCGAAAAGAAAAATAGAGGATATAAGTGAAGCGAGGTACCAAGGAACGCAAAGAGTACTTCGCTTTACTTATATCCTAAATAGTATAGAGATGAAGGATAAGAGGAAAATAAATAGTAGTAAGTTCTTTAGGAAATGAATCAGTCAATTAATAAATAGATAAGGAGAAACGATATGATTATTAAAAATGCGAAATTAGAAGATAAGGCTCAGTTAGTAGATATTAAAATTGAAAATGGGTGCTTTACTGAAATTGCTCCTATGATAGAAGTAGGAGAGCATGAAGAAATCATTGATGCAAAAGGATGGCTTGTGGTACCACCTTTTGTAGAACCACATATTCACTTAGATACAACCTTGACAGCAGGTGAGCCAAGATGGAATGAAAGCGGGACACTTTTTGAAGGTATTCAATGTTGGTCAGAGCGAAAAGAAGCTTTAAATAAAGAAGACGTTAAAAATAGAGCAAGACAAGCCATTAAATGGCAAGTGGCTAATGGGATTCAGTTTATTCGTACCCATGTAGATACAACAGATCCAGAATTAACAGCCATTAAAGCTTTAGTAGAACTAAGAGAAGAGCTAAAAGACTTCGTAACCTTGCAAATCGTTGCTTTCCCACAAGAAGGAATCTTATCTTACCCTGATGGATTAGAGCTCCTAGAAGAAGCTTTAAAATTAGGGGCAGATGTTATTGGCGCCATCCCACACTTTGAATTTACTAGAGAATACGGGGTAGCCTCTATTGAAAAAATCTTTGAGCTAGGGAAAAAATATGATGTTTTAATTGATGTACATTGTGATGAAATTGATGATGAACAATCACGTTTTATTGAAGTAGTTGCTACTAAAGCTTATGAAAATCAAATGGGACATAAAGTAACAGCAAGTCATACAACAGCCATGCATTCTTATAATGGAGCATATGCTTATAAGCTGTTTAGGCTGCTTAAAATGTCAGGCATTAATTTCGTAGCTAATCCACTGGTGAATATTCACTTACAAGGACGTTTTGACACTTATCCAAAACGTCGTGGGATTACGAGAGTGAAAGAAATGCTAGAAGCAGATATTAATGTATGCTTTGGTCATGATGATATCTTTGACCCATGGTATCCATTAGGGACAGGCAATATGCTTCAAGTGCTTCATATGGGCTTACATGTCTGCCAAATCATGGGTTATGGCCAAATTAATGAAAGCCTTAAGCTTATCGGAAAAAATAGTGCAAAAGCATTAAATATCCAAGATCAATATGGCATTGAAGAAGGCAAACCGGCTAACCTCATTATTCTTCCAGCAGAGAATGGGTATGATGCCGTAAGAAGACAAGTACCAGTAGCTTATTCTATAAGAAAAGGAAAGGTTATTGCTCAGACACAGATTGGTGAAACCACTGTTTATTTAGATAAAGAAGAAATGATTGATTTTAAGAAATAGAATGGCATAATTGCAATTGTTTTATCAGTAGAATATAATGTTACTTAAAGATTAGCGTATAATAATAGGAGACGATGTAATGAATGAATATGAAGTAATCAGTATTCCTGTATCAGATGGAACGGAGAGAGAGTTTGCAATTATGGATACCTTTGAGGTGAGACGCAAAATGTATATGGCGGTGTCTTTAATTGAAGAGGATGAAATTAAAGAAGGCGTATATATTTACCGTTATTATAATGCTGAAGATGGAGACGTGATTATAGAAGAGATTGCAGAACCTGATGAATACAATAAAGCAGTAGCGGCATATGAAAAGAGATAGTTGATAAGGAACTGGTGCACTAAAATAAGTGCCCAGTTCTTTTTTACACCCAGTATGAGAGCAATCTACCGGGTGTAAGTAATGGAGAAAGCATTATAGAGGTTTGTTCTTATAAACTGCTTCAGTGGTAAGCTCAATGCCAAGCTTCTTGAAAGTCTTCATATCGACAGGAGATAAGACTACAGTAGCGTGGAGCTGACAGCCAGCTAGTTTTGGAAGTTGCTCTAATGCTAATTTGGCATTTGGATCAGTGGCAGCACACATAGAAAGTGCAATTAGAACCTCGTCTGTATGTAAGAGAGGATTTTTACTACCTAAATAATGCGTTTTTAGGGTTTGAATGGGTTCTATAAAGTCAGGGGAGATAAGATGAATGGCATCATCAATGCCTCCTAGTATTTTAACTGCATTTAATAAAGCAGCAGAAGAAGCACCGAGAAGATCACCAGTCTTGCCAGTGACAATGCTGCCGTCTTGAAGCTCTAGGGCTATAGCAGGAGCTCCAGTTTCAGCAGCTAATGCATTAGCAACAGGTACAACCAACCTAGCATCAGTAGTGATTTTAGCTCGTTTCATCAATAGTTCGATTTTGTATACTTCCTCTTTGGTAGCTTCACCTTTGATTAAGCGGTTCATAGACTGGTAATAACGACGGATGATTTCTTGGTGAGAAGCCTCTTGACATACCTCATCATCGATAATACAGTTGCCGGCCATATTGACCCCCATATCTGTTGGAGACGCATATGGGCAACTGCCATAAATACCTTCAAACATGGCTGCTAGTACAGGATAAATTTCAACATCGCGGTTATAGTTTACTGTAGTTATGCCATAGGCTTCTAAGTGGAAAGGATCAATCATGTTGACATCATTAAGATCCGCTGTGGCTGCTTCATAAGCTAAATTTACAGGATGCTTTAGAGGAAGATTCCAAACTGGAAAAGTCTCAAATTTAGCATATCCAGCTTTTAGACCACGTTTATTTTCATGATACAATTGAGAAAGGCAAGTAGCCATCTTACCGCTACCTGGTCCTGGTGCAGTAACAATAACTAATGGACGAGTTGTTTCTACATAATCATTTTTGCCATAGCCTTCATCACTGATGATGTGAGATACATTGTTAGGATAACCTTCTATAGAATAGTGATGATATACCCTAATATCCATGTTTTCTAATTTGTATTGGAACATATTTACAGAGGCCTGTCCCGTGTAACGTGTAATCACTACACTACTAACATATAGCCCCTTTTCTCTGTAGACTTGAATAAGACGTAGAACGTCTTGGTCGTAGGGAATACCTAGATCATGTCTTACTTTATTATTTTCGATATCGGCGGCATTGATAGAAATGATGATTTCTGCATGGTCCGATAGTTGCATAAGCATCTGAAGTTTGCTATCAGGAGCAAAGCCTGGAAGTACACGTGATGCGTGATAGTCATCAAACAACTTCCCCCCAAACTCTAGATATAGTTTGTCACCAAATTGACTAATACGCTCGCGAATGTGTTCAGATTGCATAGTTAGGTACCGATGATTATCAAATCCAATTTTCATTTTTTAATTTCCTTTTTGTATAAAATTTGTATATTATCTAGAAGACCTTTAATAGTGCTTCATATAGATAAGTTAAACATATATAGTGGAGAATTGTCAAAGTACTCTTAAAAATGGCGTCTATAATAAAACATTTTATTAATAAACCTGAAAACCATTACTTTTCTAATATCAATTTACTTCTCTTTAGGTATAATGGGAGACGAAAGAACATACGATTATGCTATCGCCCTTAGTGTAGTAACAACAAGCAATTGTTAGAGGGGGTCCTAAACCGTGCGTCAAGTATTAGTATCAGAATAAAGATGATATAGGAATAGTAAGTTAGATATAGAATCAGAAAACCTACAATCTATAGTGATTGTAGGTTTTTAATATTTTCTTACTATTCGATTTGGCAGCCAGTGTTTTCGATACATGCCTTAATGGTGCTTTCATTGGTAGAATCGTTGAAGCCTACCTCTATAGAGCATTCACCTAAATCAACATTAACCATTGAAACCCCATCTATTTTACTTAGTGCATTTTTGACTTGAGTTTTTGTCTCGGAATTTTGTAAACCTGATACATTATAGTGAACTTTATGCATGACATACTCCTTTTAATTTGAATTATATTTTTTGAACATTTGAGGCAGCTAAACCTTTATCATTTTGAATGATATCAAAATTCACACTTTCACCTTCATGTAAATCTTTATTATAGTTTTTTTCTTTTACCTTAGAATGATGGACAAAGACATCTCGCCCATCATTTGTTGAGATAAAACCATAGCCTCTTTCATTATCAAACCATTTAACAGTACCAGTATAACTAGCCATATGAATCCCTCCTAAATAACAGGTGATATGATTATAAGCGTGCTTAAATGTAGTATATCTTTATAAGTTTATATTTATAATGGAAAATATTTTCTATGTAGTGGCTAATCTTTTTCTAGTGACAAGTTAATTTGTCATTGACAAGAATAGTTGTCAAAAATATAATGTAATTATGACAAGAATAGTTGTCAAAAGGAGGTGGATTATGCCATTACTAAATTGTGTGAAGATGTATCGTGAAGAGAAGGGCATTAGCCAGACGGAACTTGGTAAACTGTGTGGGGTATCAAGACAGACTATCAGTAGCATTGAACGTGGAGATTATCATCCATCGGTGGTATTAGCACTACGTATTGCACGGATTTTTGGTAAGACAGTTGAAGATTTGTTTAGTTGGGAGGAGGAAGAAGTATGAGAGATTATAAATGGAGAAAAGGTTTAGGGGTGATTGCACTTTGTGGTTTAGGTGGTGCTATACTAGGAAGTGGCATGCAAATACTGATGAATAGGAGTGAGCCAACAGCTATTAAGGCAGCATTTAATCAGTTTGCTCCAAACCTTTACTGGATTGCATTAGTATGTGGCATTATTGGAATGGTGGGATATTTTTATTTTAACAATTTATTAAAAAAAGATGGTTATAGCAATGATGAAGGCTCTTTATTTGATAAAAATGAAAATAAAATGAGCATTGTGATGACTTTTTCTACAGTGTGTGCGATTCTCAACTTCACAGCGTTTGGTGTGAATCTACAAAAAGATTTGGCATCTGTGTATTTTGTATTGTTTATCATGAATGCGGTGTTAGCCTTTATGGGAGAGGTAGCGAATATCTCGCTTATAAAGAAAGTAAGGCCTGAGCTTGATTCAGACCCTATGAATTCAGGTTTCAAAAAAGACTATTTTGATAAGTTAGACGAATGTGAGAAAATCGAAACAGGAAAAGCAAGTTTTAAAACGATGAGTAGTATGATAGTCGTGTACGTGATTGTGTTTGTAGTTTGTTGGTTTTTGATTATGGGATTAGAAGTGAGTCCTGTTATTTGTTTACCTGTAGGATTCCTTTGGCTTATACAGACTGTAATGATGATTTATCATTCATATAAGTTAAAATAAGGTTGTTTGAGCGTTATCTAAAGCTTTATATTTACGGTGTCAAATAGTATAAGATTAATCTAATAAAGCGCTATTTTAGTAAATGTACTTAATGTGAGATCAAACCCTACAGCAAGTTCATCTCTTGTTAAGAAGGTCTATGCTAAAGAATCAGTGCAGAGTGTTGATTTAGTAGGGACAAGTGATTTATGGTATAAAGTTGATATGCAAGGTATAAACGCTTATATTATATAAAAGATGATTATATAAGACTGTTAGGGGAAAGGATTGGGGATGAAAGAAATAAAAAGATTTACATAAAATAACATTGACAAAGATGGCTTTTAAGTATAGATTGGAAGAGAATTGAATAGTCCGGTAGATAAGGTTACCACAGGGATAAGGATTGCTGCCGCGAAATAGTGGAGACACTATTAGTTGGTTAGCAGGCTATGTCGAATCCAAGGCATAATCTAATGCAATTTCAAGATGACTCCAGTCATTGCGCCCTGTGAAGCTAAAGTTTGAACGGTAGTATAGTAGAATTAGACTCTATTATAAAGTGATGATTGATATAGATCCACGCCAGTGTTCATGCTTTGGCGTGGTTTTTTATTTGCCAAAATAAAAGTGATAAAAGAGAGGTGAGGAGAATGGATGGTGAATGTAGTGGGCAGGGCATAAATCGGAATAGGAAAAAGAAGAGATTCTATGTGGCTAAGAAACCATCCGTTCTTTGGCCGATATAGAAGAATTAGTATTTTTTATGAAGAACATGTCTTGCGCTTACAGGATGAATATAAATTCAAAGTGTAAAGAGGAGGACAAAAAATGAATAAAGAAATCATTTTACAATTAATCAATCAAAAGGATTTTTCTACTTTAAAAGAGCAGCTTCATGAGATGAATCCTGTAGACTTAGCAACGCTTTTAGAAGCATTAGAGGAAAGACAATTACTTATTACTTTTAGATTACTTAATAAAGCAGCAGCAGCAGAAACTTTTTCTTATATGAATAGTTTAACGAGAAAATTGCTTATTGAGGGTCTTACAGATCAGGAACTTAAAGAAGTAATGGATGAAATGTTCTTAGATGATACAGTAGACATTATTGAAGAAATGCCGGCAAATGTGGTAAAACGTATTTTGAAAAATACAGATGAAGCAACTAGAAATAGTATTAATACTATTCTAAACTATCCTAAAGATAGTGCTGGAAGCATGATGACTATTGAATATATTCATTTAAAAAAAGATATGTGTGTGTCAGAGGCAATTGAACGTATTCGTACAGAAGGAATAGACAAAGAAACGATTTATACATGTTATGTAACAGAAAACCGCAAGCTTATTGGCTTAGTATCAGTTAAAGATTTATTAATGTCAAAGGATGAAGATAAGGTTGGAGACATTATGGAGACCAATGTCATCTGGACTTATACCCATGAGGACCGAGAAAATGTGGCTAAGATGTTTGGAAAATATGACTTTTTAGCTATACCTGTAGTAGACACAGAGCAGTATCTGGTAGGAATTGTAACCGTTGATGATGCTATGGATGTTATAGAGGAAGAGACAACAGAAGATATGACTAAGATGGCGGCTATGAGCCCTAGCGAAGAAAGCTATTTTGAAACTTCTGTATTAAATCATGCAAAACATCGTATTTTATGGCTTTTAGTGCTTATGCTATCTGCTACTATTACTGGTACCATTATTACCACATATGAAGGAGCCTTTTCCACTATTCCATTACTAGTTGCTTTTATTCCTATGTTGATGGATACAGGAGGCAATTGTGGGTCACAAAGCTCTACATTGATTATTCGTGGGTTAGCTTTGGATGAGATTAAGTTCAAGGATTTCTTTAAAGTTATTTTTAAAGAGTTTCGTATTTCATTAATAGTGAGTATGGTATTAGCCACTGTTAATGGACTTAGAATATTTTTAATGTATCGTGATTTAACATTAGCTATAGTCGTTGGATGTACCTTAGTATGTACAATCGTTATGGCAAAAGTGATAGGATGCATCTTACCGCTTATCGCTAAAAAATGTAAGTTAGATCCAGCTATTATGGCAGCACCATTAATTACAACCATTGTGGATACATGCTCTATTTTAGTGTATTTTAATATTGCTACGCTTTTCTTTAAGTTATAGAAACACAAAAAAAACAGCTAATCTTCTTAGAGTGGCTGTTTTTTAATATGCACTCTAGTTGAACTTTTATAATGTCTATCTATTTCCTAAAAAAGATATAAAGCGTCTTCTCAGTACATAAAACTAAGACTTTTTTTAACTGTTGCATTTTTTGAAAAGATATAGTAATCTATACATAGATTTACGATGTATTGTAATGGGAGGTATAGAGATGGCGATTAGCAAAGAATTACTTAAGGGAACAACTACCTTACTCATTTTACAACTATTAAATGAGAAGGACCAGTATGGTTATGAGCTCACTAAAGCATTAGAGCAAAGAACCGACAACCTTTTTACACTTAAGGAAGGAACCCTGTATCCTATTTTGCATGCTCTTGAAAATGAAGGGATGATAGAGGCTTATTGGGAAGATACCCAGTCGGCTAGAAAGCGTAAATATTATCGCATTACAGAAGCAGGAAAAAAGGGACTTAAAGAGAAGAAAGAAGAGTGGCAGCTTTATTCTGAAGGTGTAAGAAAGGTAATAGGGGGAGGGGTACTTAGTGAACCATTATGTAGATGCTTTTCTTAAAGAAGTATTAGAGCAAGTAAGATATAAAAAGATGCATCCTCAAATAGCTCAAGAATTAAATGACCATATTGAATCTTTAAAGGAAACATTAATGGAGGAAGAAGGATACACAGAGGATAAGGCTTATGAAGAAGCAGTAAGACAAATGGGAGAGAGCGTGGAGATCGGTAAGAGTCTTCACAAAATGCATAAGCCGAGGTTAGAGTGGCCTACAGTCTTACTTATAGTAGGTCTTCTGGGAATTAGTTTAATTACTATGTTTACTTATGAGTATTATTTTAGTACATATATGCAAGGGACAAGTTACTTGCACAAGCAATTTATCTGTATAGTAATAGGTGCTGTTGGTTTAATAGGTATGTATTTTATGGATTATAAAAGGATAGAGAAATATTCGTTACTTTTATATGTAGTAGCACTGGTTTTACTTATCCTAACTTTTTTATGGGGATATGAATTAAATGGAGCAAAAAAATGGATAAGAATAGGTATCTTCCATGGAGCAAAAAAATGGTTAGGAATAGGTGTTTTTCAGCTTGAAACAGCGGTATTAGTCTCCCCACTCATTATAATAAGTTATATAGGATTAGCAAGAAAATGGAGTAAGAAAGGAAAGCCTGGCGCTATGCTTTTATTCGTGCTGATGATGCTTCCTACAATATTTTATGTGAGAGGGAATCTTGCTCAAGGGATAATCGTTTTTATTGTGCTAGTGGGGATTTTCTATAGACATTATCCTAACTGTTTAAAGCTGATATCGATAAAAAAGCATCATTTCATCGTGTGGATTACTATACTAGGAGTGGCGGGAACCTTCTTTATTAAAAAGATAATAGAGGCCCCTCAACGGGTGGATCGTATAAGGGCTTGGCTCAATCCTAGTATTGACCCTATGGGAGATGGATGGCTTACGATACAGCTTAGAAATATGTGTAAGGGTGCAAGTCTTGTAGGAAATGATGGTTTATTTTATACATTAGAGCAATCAGGAGTAGCGCAAGTGGTATCACCTTATGGAAGCATGGGGGTTACGGATTATATCCTTAATTTTATGATTGGTGTTTTGGGAATATTACCAGCTATTATTTTGGTGTGTATGATTATAGGACTTCTTATAAGATGCTTTAAAACAGCAGCTAAGGTGAGAGAAGGGTATGGACATGATTTATTAATCAGTATTAGTAGCTTATTCAGTGTACAATTTATATTGAGTATACTCTTAAACTTAGGGATTCTTCCAAGTGTAAGTGGCGCTTATATGCCTTTTGTTTCCTATGGAGGGTCTAACTTGGTTTGCAATATGATACTGATAGGCTTTTTTCTAGGCATTTATCGCCGCAAAGATATTAATCCAGTCCAGTTGATTAGTGAGGGTACAGCAGAAGCTAGGAGGCCAGGATGGATGCAGTGGGTGAATGCATTTTTTGAAATAGAAGATAAAGAGATAGATAAAGATTTTAAAGATAATTTTGAAGGGGAATTAAGTAATAGAGCATTAGCTGAAGCAGCCCTTAATTTTTTAAGGGGCTGTGAGGAAGTAGAATCAGTAGAGGTAGTTTTTAAGGATCAAGTACAAGAGTAGAACATTAAGATTGAAATCAACTAAACGACAAAAAGGGAACCATGCATACATGCATGATTCCCTTTTTGTCTCCCAGACTCTAGTTTAACTTTCATTTTTCCTTCAGTAAGCCTCATCAAAGGCATAATAATGGCTCCTCAGCATATAGATGCTATAAGAAGAGGTATACTTTAGGTATTATGAAAGCTAAACCAATGAGTGAGGAGCTCTTAAAAGTCTTAGCCGGCGCACCTTTATGAGAGGAAGCTTAGGCCTTAAGACTCTGGTTTGAAACTTTGTTTGTTGGTACTGCTATAGATATAAAAACGCACTCGATAACTTATAAGTGGAGCCTCCCTGTCAGCGCACAAGTGAACATTTTCCTTAGAGCCAGAGGTACCTATAACAATAGATTGAGACTTGGTCGACCCGGTCAGTTCCTCAGGTTGATGCTGCGGTGATTATGCCGTGGGAAGTTATTTAATTTGTTTTTACACTTCTATATATGTGGGTTGCAAGTGGAATCCCTAATGAAAAATAAAATATTTTTGAAAATTTAAATAAAATGGGGAACTCAGTTGTTTTTTTTACGTCTAAAGAATTAAATAAATATTGAGGGGGAGTCAAGTGATGAAAAAATGGGGAAATCAATTTAAAAAACTAATGTTTGTAGTAGGAATAAGTAGCATGGTATTAGTTAATGGCTGTGGTAGTAAGTCTGCAAGTGAAACAGCTGCTGTACCTGCTGAGAATGCTTATGCAGCACCACAAGAAGAAGCAGCCTATACTAGCAATGAATCTTCAGTTACTAGCGAAGAAAAAGCAGTCCAAGATGCAGCGGGGTATACTGGTGAGAATCCGAAAATTAATACCACCTCAACGTATAATCGTAAAGTGATTAAAACAGGAAATATGGAGATTCAAACAGAGCACTTTGGTCAAACGGTTGAAAGCTTAACGAACTGTGTAATCAGCTTAGGGGGTTACATAGAAAGTTCGAATATTCAAGGAAGTAGCTTTTACAATAAGGATTCTAATAACCGAACAGCTACTTTAACAGTGAGAGTGCCACAGGCCCAGTTTGATGTTTTTGTCAATCGGGGAAGTGAATTTGGTAATGTATCTTACTTATCTTGCAATAGTGAAGATGTGACAAGTGCTTATGTAGATACAGAAATCAGGTTAAAGACATTAAAAGCAAGATATGACCGTTTACTAAAACTTCTAGAGAAATCAGGGACGCTTCAGGAACTATTTGAATTAGAACAAGAAGTTAGTAATGTTACTTATGAAATAGAAAATCTAAGTGGTACACTTCAGCACTATGATGCTTTAGTAGATATGGGTACGCTTTCTATTCAAGTGCAAGAAGTAAAAGAAATAGTAGTAGAGGAAGAAGTAGTAGATCCAACCTTTGGTAAGCAAGTAGAAGAAGTGTTTAAAGGCTCTATGAATACCTTAATGGAAATAGGTAAAGGGCTCATCATTTTAGTTACAGGACTTCTACCTTTTGTTGTCATAATTATCCCTGTTATACTAATTGGTGTTAACCTTTATAAAAGAAATAATAAGAAAAAAAGGACACTAGAGAAAAACGAAGAAGAAAATGAAGAATAAAGTGTACTACATTATGTTAATATCCTCAATAAACCGTTGCTTTTCATCATTAAGTATGATAAAATTTGCCTTATAAAAATAGTATACATTAAAAACAATGATGCGAAGTAGTAGGAAAGTCGTTTTATCAGAGAGCTACTGGGTGGTGTGAAGTAGTAAAATGGATTTTGTGAACTCGTCGCTAAGTTCCAGGCTGAACTCATAGTAGGTCATGGCGGGTCTTCCCGTTATAGAAGTTTGAGTGTGTAGGGGATTCCCTGCAAATAAGAGTGGTAACGCGGAAATAGAACCTTTCGTCTCTTGGAATATCTAAGAGTCGGAAGGTTTTTTTGATGCTATTTACTAAAGGAAAAACATCACTATATAGCCACTATTATAAATAGTAATTGTACATGTTATAGTGATTTAAACACAATACCTAAGGAGGCAAAACAATGCAATACAATCACAAAGAGATTGAACAAAAATGGCGTAAACATTGGGAAGAGCACCCAGTTAATGTTGAAACAGAAGGTAAAAAGCCTTATTACTGTTTAGATATGTTCCCATATCCATCAGGAAATGGTCTTCACGTAGGTCACTGGAGAGGTTATGTACTTTCAGATGTATGGAGCCGCTATAAAATTCTTCAAAACCACTATGTCCTTCACCCAATGGGATGGGATGCCTTTGGTCTTCCAGCAGAAAACTATGCCATCCAAAAGAAAGTACACCCAGCTATTGCTACAGCAGAAAACGTTGCAAACTTCAAACGTCAACTTCACGATATCAGTGCTGTTTATGACTGGGATAAGGAAGTTAATACAACAGATCCAGAGTTCTACAAATGGACACAATGGATTTTCCTTAAAATGTTTGAAAATGGACTTGCTTATGAAAAAGAGATGCCAATCAACTGGTGTCCATCATGTAAAACAGGTCTTGCAAATGAAGAAGTAAAAGAAGGCTGTTGTGATCGTTGTGGCAGTACCGTTACGAAGAAAAACCTTCGTCAATGGATGCTTAAAATTACAAATTATGCAGAAAGACTTCTTAATGACTTAGATGGTCTTGATTGGCCAGAAAAAGTTAAAAAGATGCAAGCTGACTGGATTGGTAAAAGCTATGGTGCTGAAATCGACTTCGAAATCGAAGGTACAGATGAAAAGATTAAAGTTTTCACCACTAGACCAGATACACTTTATGGGGCAAGCTTTATGGTAATGGCACCAGAGCATGCAAAAGTGATGGCACTTACTACAGAAAGCCAAAAAGCTGAAGTTGAAAAATATGTATTTGATGCTTCTACAAAATCATCAGTAGACCGTATGGCTGACAAAGAAAAAACAGGTGTATTCTTAGGTAGATATGCAATCAATCCTCTTAATGGAGCAAAAATTCCAGTATGGATTTCTGACTATGTACTTGCTGACTATGGTACAGGTGCCATCATGTGTGTACCAGCTCATGATGATAGAGACTTTGCTTTTGCTAAGAAATTTGATTTACCAATCATCCAGGTTATTTCTAAGTCAGGAGAAGAAGAAGAGCTTACTGAGGCTTACACAGAAGCTGGTGTCATGATTAATTCAGGAGATTTCAATGGCATGCCATCTGAAGAAGCTAAAAAAGCCATTCCAGAGTTCCTTGAAACACAAAATATTGGTAAGAAAACAACTAACTACAAGCTTCGTGACTGGGTATTCTCACGTCAAAGATATTGGGGAGAACCAATCCCAGTTGTTCACTGTGACTGCTGTGGTATTGTAGGGGTTAAAGAAGAAGACCTTCCAATTCGTCTTCCAGATGTAGAAAGCTATGAGCCAACAGGTACAGGTGAATCTCCACTTGCAGCTATTGATGAGTGGGTTAACACAACTTGTCCAAAATGTGGTGGTCCAGCTAAACGTGAAACAAACACAATGCCACAATGGGCTGGTTCATCTTGGTACTTCTTAAGATATCCAAACCCACACAATGATGAGGAGCTTATTAGCAAAGAAGATATGAAAAAATGGCTACCAGTAGATATGTACGTTGGTGGTATCGAGCATGCTGTTCTTCACCTTCTTTACGCTCGTTTCTATACTAAATTTTTATTTGATATTGGAGTAGTAGACTTTGAAGAACCATTCAAACGTCTCTTCAACCAAGGTATGGTAACTAAAGCTGGCGCTAAAATGAGTAAATCAAAAGGAAATGTTGTTTCTCCAGATGAGCTTGTTGAAAAATATGGCTGTGATTCACTTCGTATGTATGAACTCTTCATTGGACCACCAGAACTTGATTCTGAATGGGATGATAGAGGTATTGAAGGGGTTTACCGTTTCCTTAATAAAGTATGGAAATTAGTGGATGAAAATACTGCAGTAGCTGAAACAAAAGATATGGAAAGAATTCGCCATAAACTTATTCGCGATATTACAGTGCGTATGGAAAACTTCAACTTAAATACAGTAGTAAGTGGCTTCATGCAATACACTAATGAGCTTCTTGACCTTCAAAAGAAAGAAGGAGGCCTTGCTAATGAAACACTTAAGGCTCTTGTTATTCTTTTAGCACCATTTGTGCCACATATTAGTGAGGAGCTTTGGGCTAAAGTAGGCGGAAGCGGCAGTGTATTTGAAAATACATGGCCAACTTACGATGAAGAAAAAATGAAAGAAGATGAAGTAGAAATCGTTGTTCAAATCACAGGAAAAATTGCTGCACGTATGATGATTTCTCCAGAAGCAAGTCAAGAAGAAGCAATTACAAAAGCAAAAGAGCTTATTGCTGATAAGTTAGCAGGTAAGACGGTGGTTAAAGAAATTTATGTTCCAGGACGTATTGTTAACCTTGTAGCTAAATAATAAAATACAAAGTAAAAAGACATGTACTTTTAAGTAACATGTCTTTTTACTTTGTAAATAGATATGAGATTATCATAAAATTTTATAAGTTTTCTGTAGTGGGTAGTATTTCTTCTCGGAAAGGAATTGAACTTTGAGCACCTTCACGAGTAACTGTTATAGCAGCCACTTGATTACCAAAGACAATAGCTTCTTCAATGGATTTTCCTTCAGCAAGATAAACAGCTAAGGCACCATTAAAGGAGTCTCCAGCAGCAGTTGTATCGATTGCCTTGACACTGAGTGCAGGGAAGTGACGAGCTTCTTCTAGTGTGACTAAAACGGCGCCTTTTTCACCTAAAGTCGTAATGACATGTTTAACACCAGAGCGAAGTAAAGTTTGTGCAGCAATAATAGCATCATCTACTGTAGTAACAGGTTGATTTGTTAAAGTGCTCAATTCGGTTTCGTTAGGGGTTATATAATCAATTTTACTTAGTATTTCATTAGGTAAATGACTAATGGCAGGTGCTGGATTAAGGATAATGGTCTTATGATACTTGTGTGCTAAGGTAGCAGCTTCATAGACAGCTTCTAAAGGAATTTCTAATTGTAGCATAATAATGTCGGCTACTTTAAAGAGCTCATCATGAGCCATGATCACTTCTTTTGTTACTGTGTTATTGGCATTAGGGAGTACTACGATAGAATTATTACCCATCTTATTAAGATAGATAATGGCCATACCAGAGCCCGTTTCTGAATTTGCTTGAATAGGAGAGGTATTTACACCTGCTTTTTGAAGGCTTTGTAGGAGCTTTTCACCGGAAGGGTCCTTGCCTACAGCGCCTAGCATAGTCACATGACCACCTAAGCTAGAAGCAGCATAAGCTTGATTAGCCCCCTTACCACCAGGAACTTCTTTTGCAAAATGGCCTAGTAAGGTCTCACCAGCTATAGGGGTATGATCTACTTCAATAATCCAATCCATATTTAAGCTTCCTATGACTAATATATTTGACTTTTTCATAATAAGGCTCCTTTGTGTTAATCTTATTACTCATCTTAATACAAGGATTAATAACTGTCAAAGAGCCGAAAAAGATGAAGAATTTTTGGTAAAAATATAAAGTATTTTAATGAATAGCTAGAAAAGTTTGCTAAGTAAGGTGACTCATGATATGGTAGACATAAGATACATATTATACCTAGTAGAAAGGATAAGATAATAATGGCTTACACAAAGCAAGACTTATTGCAAGCACTAGAAAAATTAAAGATTAATCCAAGAGGCACCTTATTAGTTCACTCTTCTATGAAGAGTATAGGAGAAGTAGAAGGTGGTGCTGACACCGTATTAGACGCCTTAATGATTTACATGAAGGAAGGGCTATTGGTCTTGCCTACCCATACGTGGTCTTATATTAATGCAGAAAATCCTAAATTTGATGTAGTTCATTCAGAGGTATGTGTAGGCATTTTGCCAGAGTTATTTAGAAAAAGGCCAGGTGTTGTAAGATCGCTACATCCTACACATTCAGTAGCTGCCATAGGACAAGATAAAGAAGATTTTATAAAAGATAATGAGTTATGGCATACGCCTTGTGCAAGACAGTCTCCTTGGGGAAAATTATTAGATAGAAATGCACAGATTATGCTTTTAGGAGTGGACCTTAGAAGAAATACTTTTATACACGGCGTAGAAGAGTGGGTAGATATTAAAGGACGTCTGACAGATGAAATGGAGCCATTAGTTGTTATTAATGAAAAGGGAGAAGAGCTATCAGTGCCTTCTAGAAGACATTGTGGTGATCATTGGTCAGAATATTTTTGGAAAGTAGATGATTATTTTAAGGAAAAAGGTGTGATGCATCTAGGAAAGTTTGGTGATGCTACAGTTCGTATTTGCGAGACCCAGGGAGTGGCAGCGTTACTTAATGACATGCTAGCCATTAATCCTCATCTCTTTTCAAACAATGAACCATTAGAAATAGAACGTTATAGAAAGTAAACAAATTGCAAATAAAATATGACCATACTATGATTTGCTTGCAAAATAAGAACTATCTATTTAGGATAAGAATGATAAGTTTTAGATAAGGTAGGATAAGTGCATGGCAGAGCAAAAACAAAAAAAGAAAGCTAGAAAAAAACAAAAGGGTAGAAGAGTCTTCAGTAAAGGGTTTGTATTTTCTACTTTATTATTAGCAATCATTACTTTTTATGTGTGTTTAACAATAGGAATGAATATATATGATGAGATACCATTTTAGTAAAAGAAAGCTTATAGAGGTTTTTAAATAAAATAGAAAAAATAAAGGTGCTATGAAAGATTAGCACCTTTATTTTATAGAGCAATACTATGTTTGTTAAAAGCCTTTTTTTGAAGAAAGCATTTTAACGAGAGCATCAAATTGTCCTCTTTGATTTTTAGGAAGTTGACTTTTAAAATATTGAAGTATGGCAAGTTGCATCTCAGGAGTAAAGGGGATATTTTTTTGATTGGCTTCATTAGAAATAGCCATAAGAAGACCCAATACCTCTACATTACTTTTATAATTTGCACTGGACAAAATAGTTTCTAAACGACTAACAAAATCTTGATCAACACCTTGAAAAGCAGGGTTTTCAGAGAGCTTCATATCGTTTACCTCCTTTAAGAATAGTTTATATCATCGTTTATTTCATAAAACCGGAAAGTAATTTTAATAATTGAACTTGACTAGGATCTAGTAAAGGAGATAATTTATCTATGATTTGACTAGGATTGGGTGAAGCACTTTGTGTTTCTGCTGAAGTGGCAGAAGGTGTAATCGGTGGTGCCAGGGGTGCATCTTCAGGTATACCAGAGTCACTAGCATGCAAGGAATAAGTAGGTTCATCTAAACCATCAGTAGTACTACGTGGGCTTAATAAGTCTCTGGCTTCTGTAAGTTTTAAAATAGCATCTATAAAATAAGCTTTATCGCTAGAAAGATTTTGTTTAACATCCGTTAGAAAATTTTTTTCCCAACCGGTCTCTTGTGAACGGCTCATTGAACGCACAAAATCCTCACTGGAATATAAATTAATCGTATACATCAACTCCATGGCCTTAATAAGAACAGCTACAGGCCTTTGACGGTCTGCCCTTAGGTAAGGAAGAAGTGATTTAGAGATCATTAATACATCATTATTTACAGCCCGATCTAGAGTGCTCATACAAAACCTCCATTTAGGGTATCTTTTATAATGTATGATAGTTCTGAGGAAGATTAGAACCGAAATGGTTATTTTTATCTGAGTTAAAGAATAAAATACTAATGAATTCGTTAATAAGAGAGTGATCATATGGAGAATGAGAATTTAGTCGTGAATTTAGAACAGGATTTAACAGAAATAGCGGGATTGATATGGGGATATATGGACAAGAAATACATATCTCAGATGAAACGACAATTAGATGGTTATAGACAAAGCTGTGAACAAAATTTATGCAAGGAAGCACAGCTATTAAAAGCGATGATACCCTTTATGCCAGAAGAAAGTAAATTACTACAAACTGTAGTAGACACGATTATTTATAATGATATGATTGAAAAAAGCCTGGAAGAGCATGAGGAACTAGGGAGACTTTACAGAGATGAAAATAAAGACAGGGAAAATCTGAAGAAGCTCATGTATAAGCTTGTTTTATTCAAAATTGTAACAGCAATAGAAAAAGGAAGTATGGATGCATAAAGTGAGACTGTATAAAGGTCTTGTTAAGAAGGATTGACTTATATTGAAAAGCAGAAAGACAATGATATAATTATTTTTGTAAGAAAGAAAAACTATTTAATGAGCCATTTCGGTAAAACCTTTTCCCTAATAAGAGGCTGACTAAAAAGATGGAAAAATCCACTTTTTTGGTCAGCCTCTTCCAATTAGATAGTGAGTATATAAATGAAATAAATAAAATAGGAGAAGGACTAAAGAGTCCTCCTCCTATTTTTATTTATTTTATTAAGCCTATTGAATATCGTTTCTTAAGAAACCACAAGGTGATTTACAGAAGCACATCCAAACAATAACAATAATGATAATCCACATCCAAGCAGAATTGTCACAGCCACCAAAGAAATTATTGAATAAGCAATCTAGGTTAAAGCCGCCACCACAACTGCCTTTACCGCAAAATAGTAAGAAGAATGCTATAATAATGATAATACAAGTACAGTTATCTTCTAAGAATCTAAAATCTTCCATGATATTGCCTCCTATATTTAAAAATTTAATCTATAATATTCCTTTACAAAGTAGACAAACAACTCCTAGCATAATAATAAGACAACCACATTCACCTAAGCAGCAAATAAGAATAAGAGCCAAAATGATAAGGGGTAACCAGGATGAACAACTTAAGTGACATTGGTTACAGCAATTATGCTTAAAAGTGGGATGACAGTCAGAATATGAATGTGTGTTACAGCCCGAATTGCAGCAACCATTAAAAGCAGACATATTTGACCTCCTTATGAAAACTATATTTAATTATATGAACCTTCTATTTGAAAAATTACTTATATTACCAAAATAGTAAATGATAATATTTTTTTCTAGAAATAAAAACAAGTTTTGAGAAACTTTGTTCTTAGCTTCTTCATTAACTATAGTATGAAGTATGGAAAAAAATGTTACTCTTGTAAAATATTTTTTTATTTAAAAAATTATAATTTAATATTTAATTTTTTATTGACATGAATAGTATGATTGTATACAATTATACATAAGTAATTTTCAGATAATTAAAGGATTTAAAATAGAAAGATGCAAGGAGTGATACTGTGTTTGAACTAAATAAGAGAACTAATTTACTTACTAGCCCTGAAAAGAACCATTTATTAGAGGATAGAGCTGAGGCGAATATGTTTAGGGAATTTTTCCCTTATGATGAAATTCCTAGAGTTGCCTTCAACGATGTGCATGTGCCTATGACTATGCAGGAAAAGATTTATATTACAGATACGACTTTTAGAGATGGTCAACAGTCAAGAGCGCCTTATACAACTGAGCAAATTGTTGATATTTATAAAATGTTACATCGATTAAGTGGGCCTAATGGCATTGTTCAACAAAGTGAATTCTTCCTCTATAGCGAGAAAGACAGGCAAGCTGTTTATAAATGTAGAGAGTTAGGTTATGAGTTTCCACAGATTACTTCTTGGATTCGTGCATCTGAAAAAGATTTTCAGCTTGTAAAGGACATGGAGATTAATGAAACAGGTATTTTAGTAAGCTGTTCAGATTATCATATTTTCCATAAGCTACATATGAAACGTTCAGAAGCAATTGAACACTATACAAAGATTGTTAAACAATGTATTGATAAAGGCATCATTCCTCGTTGCCATTTTGAAGATATTACAAGAGCTGATATTTATAAATTCGTTGTTCCTTTTGCGAGGGAACTGATGAGAATTAGTGAAGAAACTAAGATGCCAATTAAAATTCGTGCTTGTGACACAATGGGCTACGGTGTAAGTTATCCAGGTGCTATGATTCCACGTAGTGTCCCAGGTATTATGTATGCACTTCATCAATATGCTGGTGTACCTCATGAATGGATTGAATGGCATGGACATAATGACTTTTATCGTGCTGTAGCTAATTCAACAGCAGCATGGCTTTATGGTTGTAATAGTGTTAACTGTTCTTTATTTGGTATAGGAGAAAGAACAGGTAATACACCTCTAGAAGCAATGGTTATGGAGTATGCACAGTTAAAAGGTACTTTAGATGGTATGGATACAACAGTAATCACTGAGCTTGCAGAGTATTTTGAAAATGTAATTGGAGAGAAAATACCAGAACGTACACCATTTGTAGGTAAAAACTTCAATGTAACAAGAGCAGGAATCCATGCAGATGGTTTACTTAAAAATGAAGAAATCTATAATATTTTTGATACTGAAAAACTTTTAAATAGACCTGTACGTGTCTCTATTAGTAATACATCAGGCCTTGCAGGTATTGCTCACTGGATTAATAGTAATCCTGATTGTAGTGAACTAAAAGGTATTGATAAAAATGATCCACTCTGTATTAGCATTAAAGATTGGGTAGATACACAATATGAAGATGGTCGTACGACTGTTATGAGTGATGAAGAATTAGAAGAATATATTAATCATTATCTTTCACAAAAATAGACATCTAAGGCAGCATGAGAAAATAACTTGAAGAAACACAAAGTATTTAGGTTAAAAAATGTAGTTGGGGATGTTGAAGTTAAAGCAGCATCTCCATTATTTTTTTATAAGATTATGATATAAAATTTAGACAAGTGTATATTTATTCTGATATAATAGAAAAGGATATAAAACGGAAAATTTAGGAGGTATATAAGATGGATAAGTTAGAAGCAGCAAAAGCTCACTTCGCAGCCTTAGTAGAGGAACAATTAGCTAGAGTAGAAAGAATGAAAAATGATACAGGGGCTGTAGATTACAGTAAGCTAGATCAAATCATTATCGGCTGCTGTGGTGGAGATGGTATTGGACCTGCTATTACAGCAGAAGCTGAGCGCGTTCTTCGTGCTGTACTTAAAGATGATGTAGCTAGTGGCAAAATTGTATTTAAACAAATTGACGGCTTAACGATAGAAAACCGTATTGCAGCTAATAAAGCTATTCCAGATGATGTGCTTGCTGAGCTTAAAGCCTGTGATATTATTTTAAAAGGCCCAACGACAACACCAAGTAAAGGTGATGGTCCTAATATTGAAAGCGCTAATGTGGCCATGAGAAGAGAGTTAGACTTATTTGCTAACGTACGACCAGTAGCAGTACCAGAAGAAGGTATTGATTGGACCTTTTTCCGTGAAAATACAGAGGGTGAATATGCACTTGGCAGCAAAGGGATTGCTTTAGATGCTGATATGTCTTTTGATTTTAAAGTAACAACTACGCAAGGCACAGAAAGAATAGCAAGACAAGCTTTTGAATTCGCACGTAAAAATGGTAAAAAACGTGTAGCTATTATTACAAAAGCTAATATTCTTAAGAAAACAGACGGTAAATTCTTAGAGCTTTGCTATAAAGTAGCTAAAGAATATCCAGAAATAGAAGTAGATGACTGGTTTGTAGATATTATTTCTGCTAATCTTATTAATGAAAAAGTAAGAAAGAATTTCGAAGTATTTGTACTTCCTAACCTTTATGGTGATATCATTACAGATGAAGCTGCTCAAATCCAAGGTGGTGTAGGTACTGCAGGTAGTGCTAATGTAGGTAATAAGTATGCGATGTTTGAAGCGATTCATGGTAGTGCACCAAGAATGGTGGAGACAGGAAGAGAACAATATGCTAATCCAGCAAGTATGATTAAAGCAGCAGAATTACTTCTTCGTCATATTGGCTATAAAGATGAAGCTGACCGTGTTATTGCAGCACTTAAGATTGCAAATGATACTATTAAAATGACAGGTAGAAATGATGGTGCAACAGGAGCAGAATTTGCTAACTGTGTTATTGAAAACTTATAAGCTTCTATACATAAAATGGTGAGTCAGGGTGCCTTTCATTACTTAGTGATAAGTAATGAAAGGCACCTTTTTCTATGACTTATTTATTTGGAGAGAAATTTGAATAGAAGAAAAAGGCTTTTTAAGACTTATCAAGTAGAATCATTAAATGCTAGAAAGCAAACTTTAAGAGGTTAAAAATAAGATAGAGAGATTAAGCATATGCTAAAGGTGCAGAACAAGTGAAGAAATAGTGAACATGAAAAATAAAATAGCATAAAATCACATACTTCACAAAAGAAAAAGCAACAAATATCAAATAAAATTTGTTATAATGAAATTAAATATAAAATAAGTCACGACTAGGAGGAAATAAACTTGAAAAATAAGTTGGATATAGGAACAATAATTGCAATTGTTTGTGGCGTTCTAGCCGTTGTTTTTGCGGGGCTAATGTTACTGGGTAAGGTGACTGTAGACCTAGCAATTGTAGTGGTTGGAGCAACCCAAGTACTTAGTGGTTTAGTACAAATGCAAATGGTTAAAAAAGCTGAGTCAGAGGAAATTGGCGCGGAGAAATTTAAAGCAGCAAAGTTTACATTAATCTTAGGGGTGGTTTTCTTAGGATTAATGGCATTTAAATTAGTCTTTGTAGCACTTAACACATAAAGAGCTGTAAATATATACTATAATGAAGAAAGTTAATATAATGAGATAAGGCACTTCAGAAGAAGTGTCTTTTTTATTAAAGTTGATATAAAAAGTATTGACATATGTAAATAGTTCATGTAATATAATAAAAGTCAACACGGCCCATTGGTCAAGCGGTCAAGACACCGCCCTTTCACGGCGGTAACACGAGTTCGATTCTCGTATGGGTCATTTGTTAGTGATGATATCCATCTGGAGGCAGACTGGGAAAGTAAATGGTTGCTAACATAAAACGGGGTGTGGCTCAGTTTGGCTAGAGCGCCTGATTTGGGTTCAGGAGGCCGCAGGTTCGAGTCCTGTCACCCCGATTTCTCTTGTAAAAGAGAGTTTGGGTCACTAGCTCAGTCGGTAGAGCACTTGACTTTTAATCAAGTTGTCCCGGGTTCGATTCCCGGGTGGCTCAGTTATAAATAAGAGGCGTATTATTTTGTGCAAATAATACGCCTCTTATACTTTAAGAAAAGCGTATATGAATCCAAGTGAAGAATAGAATAGTGAAAAAGCCTCTTATAGACGATAAATAATCTATAAGAGGTTTTTTACTAATCGTATATTTTTAAAATAGAGGAAGTTAAAAATGAACAATAAAGCGTTAAAAGAACAAAAAAATCATGGGACGGCGTATTTTCCTTGTGTATTATATGAGCATGATCATAATCGTATAAAGTTAGAAGTTAACCACCATTGGCATAAAGAAGTAGAACTTATTTATTTGGAAGAAGGACAGTTTTTAGTAGATATCAATATGGAGCCAACTTGGCTAGAAAAAGGTTTTTGCTTTATTAATCAAGAAGAACTTCATGCCCTTAAGGCAGAAGGAAATGTAAAGGAAAGTGCCCTAGTCTTTAACTTAGAAATGTTAGGCTTTAGTATGTACGATGAAGTACAAGCACGTTTCATCCAGCCTATTTTAGAAAATAAATTACATTTTCCAAGATTCATAGGTATAAAGAATATGGTGGGAAAGGAGATTTTAATTCATTATGAGAGAATCGTTCAGTGGCATCAGCAAAGCGGACAGTTTTCAATAGCTACTGGAGGAAGTGTAGCAGAAGGCTTAAGTGCCCAGCTAAATATTAAGGTAGAACTCCTCAATATATTAATGATTCTTCAAAATAATGGGTTATTTTTAGAAGATAAAAGTGGTAGTGTAGATTATAAGGTTGAATCTATTAAAAAGGTTCTTAGTTATATAGAAGAACA
Organism: Cellulosilyticum sp. WCF-2; assembly: GCF_003990395.1. NCBI lineage: Bacteria > Bacillati > Bacillota > Clostridia > Lachnospirales > Cellulosilyticaceae > Cellulosilyticum > Cellulosilyticum sp. WCF-2. The sequence goes on from NZ_CP034675.1 coordinate 2,084,836, forward strand.
TTATAAGGAAGCATTTTATGTGAAAGATTTAGCAACTATCTTAAATATGAATGAGCAATATTTTAGTAGGTTTTTTAAAAGAATGATAGGTAAAGCACCTATGGCTTATGTAAATGATTACCGTTTAAAGATGGCTAAACAGTTATTAATAAAAACAGACATGCAAATTACGGAAATTTGTTTAGAAGTAGGATTTAATAATATGAGTAACTTTATTAAGTTATTTAAAAACAAAGAGAATTGTTCGCCTATACAATATCGAAAAAAGTCATAAAAGCATAAAAAACGGTCAATATTTGAGAAGTATATAGGCTTAAGAAATGGTATGATAAGAGAAAATAACAGATTATTGGAGGTTGGGAAAATGGCTCTTTGTACAGAAATATCTCTTAGAAATCAAGTGATTTACTCAATTTATGTTCGTAATCATACCATGGAAGGTACTTTTAAAGCAATAGAAAAAGATTTAGATCGTATTAAAGCTCTAGGAACAGATGTGATATGGTTTTTACCTATTCATCCAATTGGAGTGGAAGGTAAAAAAGGGAGCTTAGGTTGCCCTTATGCTATTAAAGATTACAGGAAAGTAAATCCTGAATATGGAACGCTAGAAGACTTTCAGCATTTAGTAGAAGCAATACATAAAAAAGATATGAAGTGTATCATAGATGTGGTTTATAATCATACCGCTATAGATTCGGTATTGGCAAAGGAACATAAGGAGTATTTTTATAAAAAAGAAGATGGAAGTCTAGGTAATAAAGCAGGTGACTGGGCAGATGTGATAGATCTTGATTATCAGAATAAAGCTTTGTGGGATTACCAAATAGAAACTTTAAAAATGTGGGCAAAGCTTGTAGATGGTGTACGCTGTGACGTAGCTTCACTTGTACCACTTGCATTTTGGTTAGAAGCAAGAAGTGAGGTGGAAAAGATTCACCCTGGTTTTATTTGGCTAGCAGAATCAGTACATCCAGGGTTTGTAAAATATGTACGTCATCTAGGTTTTAATGCTTGTTCGGATAGTGAAGTTTATCAGGCCTTTGATATAACTTATGATTATGATATTTGGGATGAATTTGTGGCTTATATAGAAGGCAAAGCTACACTTACCTCGTATATTACAGCATTAAAAAAACAAGAGGTCATTTATCCTTCTAACTATGTAAAGCTTAGATGCTTAGAAAATCATGATCAAGCTAGAATTAAACAGAGGGTTCAAGATGAAAAAGCCCTTAAGAACCTAACAGCTTTCATGTATTTTCAAAAAGGAACAGCACTTATTTATGGTGGACAAGAAGTAGAAGCAGAACATACACCAAGTCTATTTGAGAAGGAGCCAATTAACTGGGAAACAGGCCATGATTTAACTCATTTATTACAAGCATTATATAATATTAAAAAGCAAGACATTGTCGCTAAAGGCAATTATGAACTTGAAGCTTATGATGAGGCACATATAGTAGTAGGCAGTTATCAAACTAAGGAGCAAATCTTAGTAGGGCTTTTCACTTTAAAGGGGAAAGAAGCGTGTGTAAAGGTGCCTTTACAAGATGGAAGTTATATCAATTTAATAAGTAAAGAAAAGGTAGAGGTTACAGGTGGGTTACTAAAGACCTTCGGTGAACCTATTATCATAAGTCATACCATAAATGAATAAGTAAGAAGGGATTAAGAAAGGAAAAAATATGTCTACGATTTTGTTAGTAATTATTTATATTTCATTTATTAGTTTAGGATTACCAGATTCTATATTAGGTTCAGCTTGGCCTATGATGCATTTAGAACTCAATGTTCCGGTTTCTTATGCAGGGATTGCAACAATGATTGTGGCTGGAGGTACGATTATATCTAGCTTATTCAGTGAAAGACTTATTAAAAGATTTGGGACAGGAAAAGTAACAGCCATAAGTGTACTAATGACAGCTTTGGGCCTTATAGGAACTTATATGGTACCTGGCTTTTGGGGAATATGTTTATTAGGTATTCCTTTAGGTCTAGGAGCGGGAGCTGTAGATTCGGCCCTTAACAATTTTGTGGCATTACATTATGAAGCAAAGCATATGAATTGGCTACATTGCTTCTGGGGAGTAGGAGCTACTGCTGGACCGTTTATTATGTCTTTTTGGTTATTAAGAGAGAGTGGTTGGAGAATGGGTTATGCCACTATTGGCTTAATTCAAGGTATTTTAGTCATCTGTTTATTTGTAACTTTACCATTATGGAAGAAGATGGAGAAACAAGAAGAGAATAAAGAGAGTGAAAAAAGTAATACACGTATAAGTGAATTATTAGAAATGAGAGGCGCTAAACCAGCGCTTATAGCATTTTTCTGCTACTGCGGTGTAGAATTAACAACTGGACTCTGGGGAAGTACCTTTTTAGTAGACACATTAGGTTTATCAGCTGAAAAAGCAGCAAAGTGGGTATCCATCTATTATCTAGGGATTACAGTAGGGCGATTATTGGCAGGCTTTTTAGCTATAAAACTTAATAATATTAAAATGATGCGTTTAGGTCAAATCATTTGTTTACTGGGAGTTATTTTACTAGGAATGCCATTTACGAGCTATTGTCAGTTAATAGGACTTATGCTTATTGGTTTGGGTTGTGCACCTATTTATCCTGCCATGCTTCATGAAACACCTCAGAGATTTGGAAAAGAGCAATCTCAAGGCATTATGGGAATCCAAATGGCTTGTGCTTATGTAGGCAGTACCTTTATACCTCCTGTATTTGGCTTTTTAGCCAAAGGAATGAGTTTTAAGATTATGCCTGTATTTCTTATGATATTTGTTGTACTCATGTTCATTTGTTCAGAAATGGTAAATCTAGGAATAAAAAAATCAAATAACATATAAATACCAACAAAAAGAGCTATTATTTAAAAGTAATAGCTCTTTTTGTTGGTATGAAAAATCTAAATAATTAGTAAAAATTGGAATTGGGTGCTATAATAGAATTAAAAATAGATAGAGGTGAGGGAAAAAGAAATGTCTCATTGCTATATACAATTGTTACAAATAATGGTTCTGACAATAAGTATGGGCCATTCTCAGGTTATTTCAGGGGGAAAGATTGATGAAAATTTTAAGCAGTCACAAAATGTTTGGCAATATGTAAAGGAAGCGACTTCACAGGTAGATGAGGTATTAGGAAAATGGCAAGAAGCGCTAACACCCCAGACGATACAGCTCACCACTGTAGGAGATATTATGATGCATGAGCCTCAAATCACAAGTGGATATGATCCTAAGACTCAAACGTATGCATATGATTATATGTTTAAGGAAGTAGCACCTTATTTAAAAGCAGCAGATTTAACCATAGGCAATTTAGAACTAACACTTTCGGGAAAAGATAAAAAGTATACAGGCTACCCCCGGTTTAATGCACCAGATGAGCTTGCTGATGCGCTTAAAGACGTAGGTTTTGATGTTTTAACAACGGCTAATAACCATAGCTTAGACAGAGATTTTGAAGGATTAAAGAGAACGATAGATGTTTTAGTGCAAAGAGGTTTACAATGCACAGGTACATATCAAACAAAGGAAAGTAGTGAAACTATTCTCATTCAAGAAGTAAAGGGAAGTAAGATAGCGTTTTTAGCTTATACATATGGCACCAATGGTATTAAGGTAAGCAAGGGGAAAGAATATAGTATCAATTATATTAATAAAGAAAAAATAGCTGCAGATATTAAAAAAGCAAGAGATTTAAAAGCAGAGTTAGTTTGCGTAAGTATACATTTTGGTGTGGAATATGCAAGAACACCTAACAAAGCACAAAAAGAAATGGTGAATTTTCTAGTAGAAAATGATGCAGATGTGATACTGGGGAGTCATCCTCATGTACTGGAGCCTATGGAAATACGTAAAACTCAAATGAATGGAAGATCAAAAGAAGTGGTTATTTTATATTCACAAGGTAATTTTATATCCGGGCAGAGATCTCGCTATAAAGAAACAAGTGCCATTTTTAATATCATTTTAAATAAAGCACCTTTAACAGGAGAATTATCCATAAAAGAGGTGACTTATATTCCAACTTGGGTAGATTATTCACGGGTCAAAGGGAAATATCATTATCGCATTTTACCAGCTAAAAGAGCTGTGCATCTTTATGAGGCAGGACAAGACCCACTTATATCTAGCTCAGATTATGAAAAATTAAAAATTGCACTAAAGGATGTAAGGTCTATGTTTAAAAGTGATGATAAAAGAATAGTAGAGCAGCAAACCTTTATTAATTAAGAATATTGTATATGATAAAAGGAAAGATTATAATATGGTGTAAATAAAAAGTAAATAGAAGGTAGGGGAAAAATATGAACGATTTAAAGGCACTTTTAACAGAAGCTGGTTTCCATGTAAGAGTAGTGCCAGAAACTTTACTGCCATTTCAAGGATTAACTGCTTTGGTTATTAATGATAATCTTAAATTTGTTTATGAGGAAGAAGCAGATGGCACGCTAATGATTAGAGAAATTAAGGTAGATGAGGCGTATTTGAATCTAGGTTACACAACACGCTTATTAGAGTTTTTACATAAGCAAAACGTATATAATATTATTTTACCTTTTGTAACGACACCAAAGTTAGTGCATATCTGTGATAAATTGGGGATTAAAAGAGATGATCACTGTGTCGATCGATATGGTTATAATAGTGCTTTTTATGCTATTGCAAAGAATTATATCTTTTTTGAAGGAAAATATGGCCATTATGTGGTAAGAAGGTTGGGAGAATAATGAAGAAGCTTATTTTAGTAGGATCACCACCTGCAAGTGGTAAAACCTTTGTGGCTAAAAAAATTGCAAGTAGTTTAAGCCAGCCAGTTTATCTAGATAAGGATACCTTTATTCCATTATCAAAAGCAGCATATGCAGCAGCTCATCAGCCCTATAATAGAGATTCTGATTTTTTTAATACGTATTTAAGGGATGCTGAATATATTGCAGCTATGGAGGTTGCACTTGAAGCACTTATTTATAATGATCAAGTTATTTTAAATGCTCCTTTCACTAAGGAATTTAGGAATAGGAGCTATATAGAAGGACTAGAGCAACGTTTAGCTTCAATGGAAGCAGAATTAAAGCTAGTATGGGTATATTGTGACATAGCACTTATTCATGAGCGTATGATTTTGAGAGCATCAGATAGGGATACTTGGAAACTAGAAAATTGGGATGCCTATGTTAAAACAAAGGATTTTTCTATCCCTACAATGCCAGGGATCGAAGTAATAGAAAATACAACAGAGGAAGAAGTAACAAAACAAGTTAAAGAGCTACTTGCTAAGTGGTAAGGCAAAGCCATTTTTGTAGCGACTAATAAATGAAAAGGCCGTTATAAGATTAACTTATCCGTTAACCCTATAATGGCCTTTTGTTATTTTGTATTAAAGTTTAAATGAGCTTTTAAGTGGTACAATACGGTTGAAAACAAGTTTGTCCTCTGTAGAGTATTTACCATCAACACAGAAGAAACCATTTCTTACAAGTTGGAATTTATCAAGTGGTTTTGCATCCTTGAAAGCCACATTTTCAATAAAGCCTTCTAATACTTCAAGTGAATTTGGATTGATTTGCTCTAAGAAGTGTTTACCTTCATTTTCTGGGGCATCATCTAAAATAAGAGGTTCAAACAATCTAAATTCTGCAGGAACGGCAGTAGCAGCATCTACCCAATGAATAGTAGCTTTTACTTTACGACCTGTAAAGCCAGAACCACTTTTTGTTTCTGGGTCATAAGTACAGTGTACTTCTACCACATTACCAGCTTCATCTTTAATAATATCTGTACACTTAACAAAGTAAGCGCCTTTAAGACGTACTTCGTTACCAGGATAAAGTCTAAAGTATTTTGGAGCAGGTACTTCCATAAAGTCATCTTGTTCAATGTAGATTTCACGAGAAAATGGAATCATGCGTGTACCTTGTTCTGGGTCTTTTGCATTATTTTCAACTTCAAGAAGTTCTGTTTGTCCTTCTGGATAGTTAGTAATCACAAGTTTCAGTGGTTTTAAAACAGCCATAGCTAAAGTAGCTTTTGATTGGAGATCTTCACGAAGGAAGAAATCGAGCATTTGACTATCTACTGTAGAGTCAGCTTTGGCAACTCCGATTTCTCTGCAGAAGTTACGGATAGCTTCTGGCGTATAACCACGTCTACGAAGACCAGAAATAGTAGGCATACGAGGATCATCCCAACCATCAACAACTCTTTCGTCAACGAGTTGTTTAAGTTTACGTTTACTCATAACAGTATTAGTCATATTAAGTCTAGCAAATTCGATTTGACGAGGTTTTGCTGCCATTTCACATTCTTCAACAACCCAGTCATAAAGTGGACGGTGAGCTTCGAATTCAAGGGTACAAATAGAGTGAGTAATTCCCTCAATAGCATCTTCAAGTGGATGAGCAAAGTCATACATTGGGTAGATACACCATTTATCACCTGTATTATGGTGAGAAGCATGAGCAATACGATAGATAATAGGATCACGCATATTCATATTAGGAGAGCTCATATCAATTTTGGCACGAAGTACTTTTTCACCATCGGCAAATTCGCCTTTTCTCATACGCTCAAATAAATCTAAGTTTTCTTCAACACTTCTAGAGCGATAAGGACTTTCTTTACCTGGCTCTGTTAATGTGCCACGGTATTCTTTAGCTTCTTCTGGTGTTAAATCACATACATAAGCTTTTCCTTTTTTAATTAAAAGGACAGCACGATTATACATTTCTTCAAAGTAGTCAGAAGCAAATAATTTTTTCTCCCACTGAACGCCAAGCCATTTAACATCTTCTTCAATAGATTCAACATACTCTGTATCTTCTTTAACTGGGTTAGTATCGTCAAAACGAAGATTGGTTTTCCCATTAAATTCTTCAGCTAAGCCAAAGTTAAGTAAAATAGATTTAGCATGACCAATATGAAGGTAACCATTTGGTTCTGGTGGAAAACGTGTAATGATTTCATTATGTTTGCCACTTTCTAAATCTCCAACAATAATATTGCGGATAAAATTAGAAGAAGTATTTTCTAACGACATATTTACAACCTCACTTATCATTTGATTTATACCAAGATAAATATATGTAGCATACATCTATCTATTTTATAAATAGAAAATTTAAGAATAAATAATTAGTATCATTATATTCTAATCTAATATTGAAAAAAAATAAAGGGGCACTTATTTAAAACCTAAAATAATTTAATTGCAAACGGAGAACAAATGTTCTATAATTAGTAATTATTTGAAAATTTATTCATGTATTATGGGGGGAACGTATGGAACAAATTATGATAGAAGTAGATCATTTGACCAAAGAGTTTGTTTCTAATAAGAAGTATAAAGGCTTGAAGGGAGCATTTAAAGGGTTAATTTCATTTGATAAAGTAAAAAAGGTAGCCGTAGAAGATGTTTCCTTTAGCATTCATAAAGGAGAGATTGTAGGGTATATCGGAAGTAATGGTGCTGGTAAGTCTACCACTATCAAGATGATGACAGGTATTTTGATGCCAACTAAAGGAACGTGTACTGTAAATGGCATTGTTCCTTATAAAGCAAGGCAAAAGAATGCGCAAAATATAGGAGTAGTCTTTGGGCAGCGCACACAGTTGTGGTGGGACTTGCCACTTTCGGAAACGTTTTCAATTTTAAAGGAAATATACGGTGTAAGTGATGAGGATTATAAGGAACGTATGGCTTTTTTGAATCAAACCTTAGAGTTAGAATCTTTTATGGAAAGCACAGTAAGAACCTTATCTTTAGGTCAAAGGATGAGAGCTGATATTGCAGCAGCTCTGCTACATAATCCTAAAGTATTATATTTAGATGAACCTACTATTGGGCTAGATGTGGTAGTAAAAGATCATATTAGAGCTGCTATTAAGGAAATTAATGAGCGTTATCAAACAACGGTTGTACTTACTACCCATGATTTAAGTGATATTGAAGAGCTTTGTAATCGCATTATTATTATTGATGGGGGTAAGTTAATTTATGATGGCACTATTGAAAAGATTAAAACTTTATTTGGCGCTAAAAAAACAGTTAGTTTTGATGTAAAAGATACAAAACCATTTGAAGGAATAGATTATAGAAAACGATTTGGATTGTCAGAGGATGCGCTAAGCTATGAGCTTCATCCGTCAGAGATTAGCTTTTGCTTTAAAAAAGATCAGCTCCACTTTACAGATTTGATGAATGAGGTAGCTAAAACCAGTGAAATTAGAGATGTGAAGATGAAAGATACAGATATTGGCGATATTGTAAAAAGTATTTATAAGCATGGCATGATAGAAGAGTAGGGGGGGATTATATGAAAAAACTTAAACACCAGCTTCGTATTTATATCCCTTTTATGAAAGCAAAGATTCAGACTTTTTTAGCTTACCCTATAAGTGTTTATCTCTTCATTTTTTCCAGCTTTTTAGAGGTATTAGCCAATTACTATTTGTGGGTGGCTGTATATCAAAATAGTAACCAACAGATATTAGGTGGCTTCACTATAGATGAGATGATTACCTATATTTTTATGAGCTATGTAACGGGAAGTATTGTTCGCGTAGGAATTGCAACAGATATTGGAATAGATGTTGTAGAAGGAAGTATAGCGAGTAATCTCATAAAGCCTATTAACTATAAGGTAAAGCTTTTGTTCGAATCTCTAGGAGGGATGTTCAGTCAAATAGTTATGCCCGCAGGGTTTGTGTGGCTAGGCCTTATTCTAGTTAATTGGGTAGGTAAAGGAATAATACCACCTTCTTTAAGTACTATAATTTTTTATATAGTAAGTGGGTTGATGAGTTTTCTCATTTTGTTTTTCTTTGAGTTTTGTTTTGGTATGATTGCTTTTTATACTCAGTATGTATGGGGAATGGCAATGATTAAAAATGCACTGTTATTATTCCTTACTGGACAGATTATTCCAATTGTATTTTTTCCTGAGGCAGTAAGACATGTATTTGATTATTTACCTTTTACTTCCATGAATTATACGCCGGTTATGATTTATCTAGGAAAATTACAAGGTAGTAGCCTCTATTTGGCTATGGGCAAACAAATTGTATGGGTAATATTACTCTATATATTAAGCTGTATCGTATGGCATAAGGCAACTAAGAGACTTACGGTACTGGGAGGATAAAAATGAAAGAATTAAAAAAGTATGCTAAATTGTATAAGTTGTTTGTAGCACAGTATTTAAAGACTTTAATGCAGTCCAAGGTGGATTTTATAATTGGTTTATTAGGATACTTATTAGTTCAAAGCTGTGGCATTATTTGCCTGGCTTTGATTTTTAATCAAATTCCACAACTAAATGGTTGGAATTTTAATCAATTACTTTTTATCTATGGATTTGCACAAATCCCTAGGGGGATTGATCATTTACTAACAGATAATGTATGGATGCTTTCTTTTAGAATGGTTATAAGAGGCGAATTTGATCGCTATTTATTACGTCCTATGAATCCTTTTTTTCAGCTGATTAGTGATAAGTTTCAACCAGATGCTTTAGGAGAATTGATGGTAGGGTTTCTCTTAGTAGGGGGATCTATTCAAAAGGGAGTTGTGAGTGTAAATCTCCTTAATATTGTTTTATTTATTATTTCAATAGGAGCAGGTGCACTTATTTATACAGATATAAAATTATTTTTTGCTTCTTTAGCTTTTTGGGTAAAAAATAGCGGAGGTATTTTGCAGCTTACCTATGATATGTCTGACTTTGCAAAATACCCGGTTTCCATTTATTCAAAGTCTATACAACTAGTTTTATCAACGATTGTGCCATTTGCTTTTGTAGCTTTTTACCCTGCAAGTTATTTTTTAACAGGAGAGGCAGCTCTTAAATTAATAGGTGTAGAGGTACTTATTGCACTTGCAGGATGGGGAATTGCTTACGCTACCTTTAATAAAGGAATTAGTATTTATGAAAGTGCCGGTAATTAAACCGCTGTAACAGGTGTATTTAAATGGGTGGTATCATTTAAACTAACAAGCATGGGCCTTTGCGCCTCGTCAAAGCGAATAGTGGTAATGCAAGTATTGCCTAAAGCAAAGTGATGATACATATTCATTTTCCAATCAAAAAGACCAATAAGAGCTGATTTAATAAGTCCACCATGAGAGACCATGACAATGGTTTCATTAGGATGTTTTTGAACGATGCTGTAAATACAAGCTTTAGCACGCCTGCTGACATTTTGAATACTGCCATCTCCATCGTACATAGGTCCAGTTAATTCATCTGTAAGCCAGGTGTTGAAATGTGTAGGATATAACTTGGAGATTTCCTTAAAGGTAAGGCCTTCCCAAGAACCGAAATCTACTTCTTTTAGTGCTTCTAAAGGTATAGGACTAAGCTGTGTTGGTTTGCAAATAATTTCAGCAGTTTCAAAGGCTCTATGTAAGGGGCTAGTGTAAACGGCAGTAAATGCACCGTTTAACCTTTCACTTAACAAAGAAGCTTGGGCTTTTCCAGTTTCAGATAAAGCAATATTTTGACACCCTTGAACTTTGGCTAAAACGTTCCAGGGTGTTTCTCCATGTCTGATTAGTAATAGGGTTGTCATATTTACCTCCTACTTATATGTAAAATAACTTGAATTTGTTTAAACATTTAATCACTATAGCATAAATGGGATATGAAGGTAAATAGGTAGGGTGATAGGTCGATTAGAAATAGGTTCACAATAAAAGAGTGTCCTTTAAAAAGAATAAAGTTAAAAATAGTAATAATATATAAAATATTATATAATAAAATTAAAATAATGTGCAATATAACAAGGACTAAGGAGAAATTAAATGAAAAATCCAAGAGGGAGAATGAGTAATGAACAGCTTTTAAAAATAAGTATGATTGTAAGTTGTATGGCTGCCTTAATGATTGTTGCTTTGGGAACTATTTTTTTAAGAGCTAAGATTAGTCATTTATCTGTAGCAGAAATGACGACCTCGCTGGCTTATGATAAGCACTATGTTTTTATTTCAGGAGGAGCAAGTGATTCTTTTTGGGAAAGTGTTTTTGAAGCAGCTAAAGAAGAAGGGAAAAAACAACATATTTTAGTCGAAAATTTAGGAGAAGAATTAGGTAATGATTATTCAGTTAATGATTACTTACGAATGGCTATTTCTAGTGAGGTAGATGGTATTTTAGTTGTTCCAGAAGATAAAGAAACAACGACACTTTTAGAGGAAGCAGATCAGAAAGGCATACCGGTTATTACTTTGTTGTATGATGGCGTAGAGGGGAAAAGAAAGAGCTTCGTGGGGATTAATAGTGTTAATTTAGGGAAAGCCTATGGTGAGCAGATTAAGAAAATTGAAATGCCTATTAACAAGGTAACAGTATTAGTAGATGCAGAAGCAGAAAGTAATAATCAAAATATGATTTGTCTGGGCATTAAAGAAGTTTTAGAAAAAGAGAAAATAACAGTAGAAACAAAAGCGATTAATAGAGCCAATGCCTTTAGTGCGGAAGAATCTATAAGAAATATTATTCTAAATCCACAGAAGGTCACAGATGTCTTAGTTTGTTTATCTGCAGAGGATACGCAATGTGCCTACCAAGCATTAGTAGACTATAACCGTGTAGGTGATATTCAAATTATGGGTTATTATGAGTCGGATATCATTCTAGATGCTATTGCCAAGAATATTATTCATTCTACGATTGCAATTGATACAAAACAAATGGGTGAAAAAGCCATAAAAGCTCTTGAAGATTTTAATTTAAAGGGAAGAGTAAATGAATATTTATCAGTTAATATTAATGTCATTGATGCAGAGAATATAGATACCTATAAAGTAAATACGAATTAAGGGGATAAGGATGAATAATAAGATTAATCAATCTATGAGCCGTAAGCTTGTTTTTGTATTTATTTACACTTCAGTAATTACCTTAGCCGCTCACTTTATTACCTATGTGAATATTAATTATACCATTAATAAGTTTGATTCAGTTTATACAAGTAATACGAATCTGATGCAACTTTCAGAAAGTTTAAAGAAAGTACAAGAGCATATGTACCAGTATTTAAAACTTAAGAATTCTTCGGACTTAGAAGCTTATTACATCAGTATACAAGAGTTCCAAGGAATGTTAAGAAATCTAAATGAAAAGCCTTCAGATCATACTAGCTTAATGATGGAAAGTCATATTCGAAAAATGTCTACGGACTATTTAAGTAAAACTAATGAAGCTGTCCAAGCAAAACGAGGAAGAAATATAAAAAAGTATAATGACTGTTATAACAGCGCTAATCAAATCTATGGCTATATTAATGCCTATATTAGCCGTTTAAATAGTGCTCAGTTTCAGTATAATTCCTACAATTATTTAAAGTTACGTTCGTCGCTTAAATATTTAGAGTTAGCAAGTACAATCATTTTATTGAGTGTTATTTTCTTTAATGGCGTGATGTTAGTTATTTTATCTAGACGTATTACGCACCCTTTAATACTTTTATCTAATCAAGCCAATGAGATTGCTAAAGGTAATTTAGAAATAGATTTAATGCATGTAGAGACCGGTGATGAAATAGAAATTTTAGCAAAAGCATTTAATAAGATGATTGGTAGTATCAAAGACTATATTCAACGTTTACGAGAACGTATGGAAATAGAAAGTCAAATGAAAGAAAAAGAGCTTTTAATGGAAAATCATTTGAAAGATGCTCAGCTCAAATATTTGCAAGCTCAAATTAATCCTCACTTTTTATTTAATACCTTAAATGCAGGGGTACAGTTAGCCATGATGGAAGGCGCCGAACGTACATCGGAATTTATTGAAAATATGGCAGAGTTTTTTAGATATAATATTGCCAGAATTAATCAAGAAACCACCTTAGAGGAAGAAGTGCAATTAGTAGATTATTATATTTATATTATTAATGTACGTTTTTCAGGTGAGGTAAGCTACATGAAGGAAATCGATGACAAGTTACTGCAGACCAAAGTACCTAGTATGATTCTTCAACCTATTGTAGAGAATGTCTTTCAATATGGTATCAGAGATATTGAGTGGCAAGGTAAGATCAAACTTACCATTGCTGAGAAAGAAGAAAAAATCTGGATTAGTGTGAAGGATAACGGTAAAGGGATGAGTAAAGAGAGAATTAAACAAGTATTATCAGGTGAAACAAGCAAAGAAGAAGAAAGTAGGAGCTCTAATGGGATTGGTCTACATAACGTAGTTAATCGCTTGTGTTTATTTTATGGAATTGAGGAAGTTTTAGAGATTAGTAGTGAAGGCATGAATAAAGGAACAGAGGTTGCTTTAAAAATTCCTTTAAATCAGTCAGTAGAGGAAGGAGTGGAGGCGCGTGTATAAGATTTTATTAGTAGATGATGAGGGAATCGTTATAGAGTCACTTAAGATGATTATTCAAAAGCATTTTAATGAAGTTTGCGCTATTGAAAGTGCTAAAACAGGACGCATTGCTATTGAAATAGCAGAGCACTTTAGACCAGACATTGCGTTAATGGATATTCAAATACCAGGTATTAATGGCATGGATGCAATAGAGGAGATTAAAAAATTTAGTCCGTATACCTATTTTGTAGTCATTACAGCATTTGATCAATTTCATTATGCCAAAAGAGCTATTGATTTAGGGGTGATAGAATTTTTAACAAAACCTTTTAACAGTAATAAAATAGTAGATATACTAGGAAAAGCAATGAAGCGTGTAGATCAGCAAAGACATGTGAGGGAAATTGAACTTAAGAATAAAGAAAAATTAGAGGCGGTTGTACCTGTTATTGAAAATGGTTTTATACACAGTATTTTATTTCAAGAGGACTATGATAATCAGCTTAACAATTTTAAAGAGCTTTTAGATATTGAGGCTAATAATGGCTATATAATGATTATAGAGTTTGGAGATGAGATTAAAGAAAAAAATATGACTAATCCAACAGGAGTAACAGTAAAAGCACAAAAGTTTTATGAGGAACTTAAGGAGATTATTAAAGAATTTTTTTCTTGTGTGATAGGTCCTATTATGGCTAATAAGGTAGTTGTTTTTGTACCGGAATTAGACCTAGAGAATGAGTATAACGAACGTGTTAAAATCATACAATATACAAGAGATATGCTAAATAAATTAAAGACACGTATAGATGTGAGGTTTCGAGCAGGGATAGGTAGTGTACAGTCTATGGAGAAGCTTTTTATTTCTTATAAGGAAGCTGTAAGAGCACTAAGGTCATTAGAGGGAAGTGTGGTACATATCAATGACTTAGTCTTATCTCATCATAGTAAGCAAAACTACATAACAGAACTAGAAAACCACTTTTTAACCCTTGTACAAAAAGGAAATAGTACAGCTGTTTTAGCAGAAGCCAATCACTTTTTAGGAGAACTTATAGATTTTTATGGTGCCAATGAGGTAGTGCTTAAAGTCAAATTACTAGAAACCATTATCCTTATTAAAAGACAAGTAGTTGATACAACCTATTATACAGAAGAAGAGGGTTTAGAACGTATTTTTCAGCTTCAGGGAGATGAAGCACTAAGCGGTTGGTTTCAAGAAACCCTTTCGGGTTTAGTAAAACAGGTACAAGCTGTTAAAGAAGAATGTTATAGTGAGAGTGTTTCTACGGCAAAACAATATATTGATGAGCATTTTAATCAAGATATTTCCTTAGATGGTGTATCAAGATTAGTTAATATTAGTGCTTACTATTTTAGTAAAGTATTTAAAGACGAAACAGGAGAAAATTTTATTGATTATGTGACACAGGTACGCATAGAAAAAGCTAAACAACTACTAATGATTAAGGAAATGAGTATAAAGGAGGTATGTGTAGCAATTGGTTATAAAGATCCAAATTATTTTAGTCGGTTATTTAAAAAGCAAATAGGTGTAACGCCGACTGAGTACAGAGAGGAGCTATAAGATGAAGAGAATAGGAGGGATTTTACTTGCTACTTGTATGTGCTTACTAATAGGGTGTGGACAGCCATTAGAAACCATAAAGCAAGAGAATGTAGAGATCAAGATAGGACTGTCTTTTGATTCTTTTGTGGTAGAGCGATGGTACAGAGAACAAGATGCTTTTATCTCAAAAGCAGAAGAACTAGGGGCAGAGGTTTATGTGCAAAATGCAAATGGGGAAGTAGGAAGACAAGAAGAACAAATAGAGTATTTAATTGCAGAAAAAGTAGATGTGATTGTATTAGTAGCGACGGATGCAGATGCACTTACACCACTTGTTAAAAAAGCAAAAAATCAAGGGATAAAAGTGATTGCTTATGATAGGCTTGTTAAAAATGCAGATGTAGACCTATATATTTCTTTTGATAATGAAAAGATAGGTGAATTATTAGCAGAAACAGTTACAGAGCAAGTGCCTGATAATGGTAACATTATTATGATATGTGGTTCACCTACAGATAATAATGTAACCATAATAGAAGATGCTATTTTTAAGGTTTTAAACAAAACTAATATTAAGGTGTTACATAAGGCATATGCTGAGAATTGGTTAAGAGAAGTGGCTTTTGATGAAGTATCTCATTGGGTGGAACAACATGGTGCTATCGATGGTATTATTTGTGGCAATGATGATCTGGCAGGAGAAGCTGTAAAGGCTCTAGCAGAATATCGCTTAGCAGGAGAAGTATGTGTGGTAGGACAAGATGCAGACCTTGCAGCTTGTCAAAGAATAGTAGAGGGCACTCAAGCAATGACTATTTTCAAAGATGTTACCAAGTTAGCTAAGGAAGCAGCAGAGCTTGCAGTAACTCTTGCTAAAAATGAGCCAGTGCAAACAAAGCAAACTATAAATGATGGTAGTTACGACATCCCTTATCGTGCTTTGACACCAATTAAGGTAACCAAAGAGAATATGGATGAAGTCATTATTGATGGTGGATTTCATTTAAAAGAGGATGTCTATCTCAATATGATGGATAAGGAATAGGATTTTTTTGTAACAAAAATATCCTATTCCTAAAAGAAAAATGAAAACTTCATAAAAAAGTACAGATACTTATAAAAAAACTCCTTATACGCCTATGCTACAATCAATTTATCTTAAGAAACCGTAAAGGAGTAGGTGCTATGAAGAAAAAGATTTTAAGTCTTGTTTTATGTATTATGATGGTTTTGTGTTTTTCAGCATGTAGCAATAAAGGAGATAGCAAAGCAACTGGTGGTAATTCTGGAAATATTGAAGTAGGCATTGTTCTTCCTACAAAGGATGAGCCAAGATGGATCCAGGACCAAGGTAAGTTTGAAGAACTTCTAGGTAAAGCTGGTTTTACAAATCAAGTACTATTTAGTCAAGGTTCATCAGCTACAGAAAAAGCTAATGTCGAGACTTTAATCTCAAAAGGTATGAAAGTATTAATCATTTGTGCACAAGATGCTTCAGCTGCAGCAGCAACGGTAGAAGCAGCAAAGGCAGCAGGTGTAACTGTTATTGCTTATGACCGTTTAATTACAGGAACCGATGCTGTTGACTATTATGTGACTTTTGATAGTGTTGCTGTTGGAGAAGCAATGGGTACTTTCTTAAGTGAAAAAGCGTCAGGAACAGGTAATCCATTATATCTTTATGCTGGAGCGGCTACAGATAACAATGCTTTCTTATTCTTCCAAGGTGCATGGAATATCTTACAACCTAAAATTGCAGACGGTACCTTCGTTATCAAAAATTCTTCTGAAGCTTTAGCTTTAAAGGATACGAAAGAACTTACTCGTGATCAATTATCAACTATTATTGGTCAAGTCACAACTGATTGGGACTTTAACGTCGCTAAATCCAAAGCTGAAGCTCACTTAACAGCAGTTAGCGCAGCAGATAAAGGAAATGTATTTGTACTAGCACCAAATGATGGCACATCTCGTTCAATTGCTGATGTATTTGCAGCAGATTCTGATGTATCAAGTTATGTTATCACAGGTCAAGATGCAGAGGTTGCTTCTATTCAATATGTAATCGATGGTAAACAATCTATGACAGTATTTAAAGATACAAGAACTTTAGCTGCTGATTCTATTAATATGGCAGTATCTATTTTAAAAGGTGAGACACCAGCAACAGATGCTACATATGACAATGGTAAAAAAGAAGTGCCATCTAAACAAACACCAGTTGTAGTTGTAACACAGGACAATGTGAAGTCAGCGTTGATTGATTCAGGCTATTATGATGCTTCTAAATTCACAGGTTTAAACTAATTAGCACCTTGTTATGAATAAACATTAAGATTAAGACCGGCAGTTTATCAGCCGGTCTTAATTTAAAGGAGGCATAGGCATGGAAGAATGCATCTTGGAAATGAGAGATATAACCAAAACCTTTCCAGGAGTTAAGGCATTAAGTAACGTTAACTTCAAGGTTAAGAAGGGTGAAATTCACTGTTTAGTTGGAGAAAATGGAGCAGGTAAATCTACTTTAATGAAGGTGTTATCAGGGGTCTATCCAATAGGAGCTTATTCAGGTGATATTGTTTATAGAGGAGAGGTGCAGGCCTTTAAGTCTATTGCAGATAGTGAAAATGCAGGTATTGCCATTATTTATCAGGAGTTAGCACTTATTCCAGAGCTAACACTATATGAAAATATATATTTTGGACATGAACTCATGAGTGGCAAGATAATCGATTGGAATAAAACAATTATTGAAGCTACAAAGGCACTTAGAAAAGTACGATTAGATATTAACCCTTCTACAAAAGTCAAAGCTTTAGGAGTGGGAAATCAACAATTAGTAGAAATTGCAAAAGCTTTAAGCAAGAATGTAGAATTACTCATTCTAGACGAACCTACAGCAGCCCTTAACGAAGATGATAGCCAAAATCTATTAGATTTATTAAGAGAATTAAAAGGTCAAGGAGTAACTTGCATTATGATTTCTCATAAGTTAAAAGAAATCATTTCTATAGCGGACACTATTACAGTCCTTAGAGACGGAGCAACCATCTGTTCAATGGATACTAAAGCGCAAGAAGTAACAGAGCAAGAGATTATTAAATATATGGTCGGAAGAGAAATAGAAAATATTTATCCAAAGAGAGCTAAGAAAGACCAGGGAGAGATTTGCTTTGAAATCAAAGATTGGACGGTAGAAGATGTTACTAAGGGAAGAGAGATTTTACATCATATCAGCTTAAATGTAAGAAAAGGAGAAATTGTTGGCCTACAAGGGCTTATGGGGGCTGGACGGACAGAACTAGCCATGAGTTTGTTTGGTAATCCTAGTGGCTATAAAATGACTAGTGGTGAAATACTTTTAAATGGCGAAGCCAAGACTTTTAAGCATCCTAAAGATGCAATTAAAGCAGGTATCGCTTATGTAACCGAAGATCGAAAGGGTAATGGGCTAATACTTATTCAAGATATTAGGTATAATACCACTTTAGCAAATTTAGAAGTATTAACTAAGGGTAATGTGATTAATGCCAATGAAGAGATTAATGTGGCTAATCAGTATAAGAATTCAATCAATATAAAAGCACCTTCTATTGAACAAAAAGTAGGTAATTTAAGCGGTGGTAATCAACAAAAGGTTTCTCTAGCTAAATGGCTATTTGTACAGCCCAAAGTACTTATATTAGATGAGCCAACAAGAGGTATTGATGTCGGTGCTAAATACGAAATTTATACGTTGATGAACCGATTAGTAGAAGAAGGCATGAGTATCATTATGATTTCTTCGGAATTACCAGAGGTACTGGGTATGAGTGACCGTTTATATGTTATGTCTAATGGAACAATTACTGGAGAACTTACAGCAGAAGAAGCAACAGAGCAAAAAGTAATGGCCATGGCTACAACAAGATAGGAGGAGAGCATGAGTAACTTAGAAAAAAATAATAAGGTATTGAATCAAAACTTAAGTTTAGGTCAAGAGATTTGCCAGCTTACAAAAAATAATATTCGTGATTATGCCATGTACATTGCACTTGTTGTGATTTTTATCTTTTTTACTGTTAAAACGGATGGTGTCTTTGTACAGGCAAGAAATATTTCTAACTTAATTAATCAAACGGGTTATGTGGCAGTACTAGCTATTGGTATGACACTGATCTTAATTATTCGACATATTGATTTATCAGTAGGTTATGTGGCTGGCTTTACAGGAGCCATAGCTGCTATATTAATGACAAAGGCTCAATTGTCCGAGTGGCTAGTCATTCCTATTGTATTATTAATTGGTTTACTGATTGGGTTTTATCAAGGAACTTTAGTAGCTAAGATAGGGGTACCAGCTTTTGTAACGACTCTAGCCGGTATGTTTATCTTTAGAGGATTATTATCACTAGCTACACAAAAATCAGGAACCATTATTGTACCGAATGAAGGATTTAATGCGCTATCTAATGGATTTATTCCGGATATACCTGTTAATGCAGGCATTCATGTCATGACACTTATTATTGGAATTATTGCTGTTATTTTAACGCTCTACTTTAAGTGCAAAGCTAGAAAGAACAAGCAAAGATATGAGTTTGATGTGATTTCAAAACCTATATTTATATTCTCGCTCATCTTTACTTCAGCTTGTATTTTACTGATTATTGGTGTGCTTGCAGGTTATCAAGGAATTCCTTGGACAGCAGTTGTTGTGAGTGTTGTACTATTTGCATATAACTTTATGCTCAATAAAACGAAGCTCGGTAGATATATTTATGGTATTGGTGGTAATCCAGAAGCAGCAGAATTATCTGGTGTGGATGTAAAAAAAGTAACTTTATTTGTTTTTTGTTCAATGGGAACACTAGCGGCTTTAGCAGGTGTACTTTATACTTCAAGATTGCAGTCTGCAACACCAACAGCAGGTCTTTCCTTTGAACTAGATGCCATTGCTTCATCTTATATTGGTGGTGTATCTGTAAGTGGTGGTATCGGTAAAGTAACCAATACGATTATTGGTGCACTCATTATCATGTCACTTACTAATGGCATGAATTTAATGGGAGTAGATGTTTCTTTTCAATATATTGTTAAAGGTGTTATTTTTATTATTGCTGTAGCATTTGATGTGAAAACACGTAGAAAATAGTAAGCCATTTCTTTTACTACTTAGTATAATTCATATAAAAAAGGCATAAGCTAGTGGACTCCCCCAAGACCTACACTAGCCTATGCCTTTTTACAGTGTTTTAAATAGCAAGATAAATACTTTTAATTTGCCAGCCTGTTTCACTTACTTGCAAGGTAATGTCACCGGTATAGTCGCCAGCTTCAGGAAGGGTATCATCATTCCAAAGAGTACTTGCAATAGATTTAGGACCAAAGTTAGCAACGACTTCAGAAATACGATGATTTTTAGCGTATTTTGTATTAAATTTAAGAGAGGCATCTTTAATGAGTAAAGTGGGAGCACTATTACCAGCACCTGTAGGTAAGAAAAGCCTTAGTTGTTTTTCTAGTTCATTAAAGTCGTACTCATAAGCGTTATAAATACATTTATCCACGTAAATCTTTGGTGTTTTATCATGTTCTGTTAAAGAGGAAGCCTCGTTAACAGCTTTGGCAAACGCGTGAATTTGTTCTACAGTGGAAGCTTTAAGACCACAAGCCATAGGGTGACCACCACCACCATCTAATAAATGAAGAAAAGGCTTGAAGCTTTGGAACATATCATATTCTTCGATAGAGCGTCCAGAACCTTTATAAGTACCATGAATAGTGCGTGAAAAAACAACAGTCGGACGATAGTACTTTTCTTTAATACGCCCAGCTACTAAGCCAACCACACTTTCATGAGCCATTTCATCAATGTCAATAATAATATCGGGTAAGGTAGTCATGGCTTCAACCTTTGCATTGACTCTTGCAATAGAGTCCATTTCCTCATCTTGGCGCTCTTTATTTAAGCTGTCTAAGCGTTGTTTAAAAGGATAAAGGGTATTAGGATCAGTGGTACGTAAGTATTCAAGAGCGGTTTCGGCACTTTCAAGTCGACCACAAGCATTTAATCTAGGACCAATTTGAAAACCTAAAGTTCCCACAGAAATACGAGAATTAATCATGGTAGCGGCAGGTAAGGCACCTTTATTAAGTGCACCCAAACCTGTTTTTACCATATGACGATTTTCTCCAACTAAAGGTGCTACATCACAGACAGTACCTAGTGCAACTAATCCCTGAATACGTGCTACTAAAGCTGGAGCAGGTTTTAATTTAAAGTGAGAGATTAAGGCTTGACCTAATTTATAAGCAATGCCTACACCTGCCAGACTTTTATAAGGATAATCACAATCTACTTGATGTGGGTTAATGATAGCATCTGCTATTGGAAGCTCATTAGGCAGCTCATGGTGGTCAGTAACAATGACTTTCATTCCAAGTTCCTTAGCACTAGCCACAGCTTCTACCGCAGAAATACCATTATCTACAGTAATCAGTAAGCTTACACCATCAGCATGAGCATTAGCTACAATATCTGGGTTTAACCCATAGCCGTCCTTCTCGCGAACCGGCAAGTAATGACTAATATGAGGGTAATTTAAGGATTCGAAGACCGTGAGAAGAACGTAAGTACTCGTTACACCATCTACATCGTAATCCCCTACAATACGAATTTTTTCGTTAAGTGATATACTTTCAGTAATAAGGCTTATAGCTTTTTCAATATCTTTTAGGCCTTTATAGCCTTTAGGTCTCGTAGTACCTAAAATATATTCTTTTATTTCATCTAAATTAAAAGCATTGCGAGTGCAAATGATAGCAGCAACAAAATCATAAAGTTTGTAAGTTGAAGATACCTCATCAATAACGCACTGCTCTTCCTTTGTATAGCTTTGCTGTTTATGTTCTAAAATAGTTTGCATATGAATCTCCTATCTGTATCTATACAAGTATTTTAGCTGAGTAGCTTTATAATTTCTAGTATTAAAATTTACAAGAGGTGTTGAAACTCATAATCGGCTATATTATAATGGGTAGATAGATGAAGGATTATCAAAAGTTAAGATAATCGAATATATTAATGGTATAAGAATAAAAGCAATGAAAGAAAGAGTATTATGAAAAATTATGTCAGAGAAGACTCGGTTGGTGAAAGAGTTTCATAGTGATTCATAAGAAGTGCATTCTGGAGCTGGATATGTGAAGTCGTTTAGCATATCTCGTAGACTGACGTTACCAGTAAATGAGATAGGGGATTTATGTCCCTTAATCAGAGTGGAACCGCGAGTGACTTCGCCTCTGAACAAGGAGGGGGAGTTTTTTTATTGTCTAAAAGACAGTGGCTATTTGTAGAAGTAGCAAGTAGTTCATTTATTTTTATGTGAAACAGAAAATTTGCAGGAAAAGTAGTAAAAAAGGGATCTTTATAAGTGGGAGGAGAAGCAAGCTATTATGGGATATGTAAAAGAACAAATTCGTGTCATTA
Organism: Cellulosilyticum sp. WCF-2; assembly: GCF_003990395.1. Taxonomy (NCBI): domain Bacteria; kingdom Bacillati; phylum Bacillota; class Clostridia; order Lachnospirales; family Cellulosilyticaceae; genus Cellulosilyticum; species Cellulosilyticum sp. WCF-2. The sequence continues at coordinate 2,107,210 of NZ_CP034675.1, forward strand.
AAGAAAGAGATCCAGCGATTAAAACAAGTGCAGAAGTCTTTTTGTACCCTAGTTTTTATGCTTTATTGTTTCACAAATGGGGACATTGGTTTTATAAGAAAAAGCATTTTTTTATAGCCAGGCTTATTTCCCAGATTGGTAGAGGGTTAACAGGAATAGAAATTCACCCAGGTGCAATCATTGGAAAAGGATTATTTATTGACCATGGCATGGGAGTCGTTATTGGTGAAACCTGTGAGATAGGAGATAACGTTACGATTTATCATGGTGTTACTCTAGGGGGAACAGGAAAAGATCATGGTAAGAGGCATCCTACCATTGGTAATAATGTGATGATTAGTACAGGCGCTAAAGTATTAGGACCTTTTAAAGTAGGAGATAATTCTAGAATAGCTGCTAATGCTGTAGTGCTTCAAGAAATACCAGAAGATAGTACGGTAGTAGGTATTCCAGGAAAAGTTGTTAGAATTCAAGGAAAACGTATTAATCCTTGTGAAGACTTAGACCAAGTCAAGTTGCCAGATCCTGTGAAAATGGAAATTTGCACATTAAGAAGAACAGTAGAAGGTTTAGAAGAACAGCTTAAGTCATTAGAGCATCAAATGGGTTTATCTGATAAGGAACTAAAGGGAATGAAAAAAGCCGTTGTTTTAGATGAGTCGCCAGAGATTTATGTATCACCAGAGTTTTGTGAGCGCATGCAGCAGACTGAATTCATCAGACAGCCGAATCAACATCGTTGTGAAGATGAAAACTGTGAGAATAAAGAAGCTTGCAACGACTATCAAGAAAAGAATCAGTAAGGAGAAAAATAATGATTAAAATTTACAATACTTTAACAAAACAAAAAGAAGAATTTAAACCAATTGAACCTCATAAAGTACGTATGTATGTATGTGGACCAACGGTGTATAACCTAATTCATATAGGTAATGCAAGGCCTTATATTGTATTTGATACAGTACGCCGCTATTTTGAAAGTGTAGGCTATGAGGTTAACTATGTTCAGAACTTTACAGATGTAGATGATAAAATCATTAAAAAAGCTAATGAAGAAGGTAGATCTACAAATGAAGTGGTTACACAATATATTGAAGAAACCTTAAAAGATGTAAATAACCTTAATGTAACACCAGCAACTCATCATCCTCGTGTAACAGAGGAAATGGACCGTATTATTGAGATGATTAAGGAGCTTATAGAAAAAGGTTATGCTTATGAAATAAATGGGACTGTTTACTTTGATACAGCAGCATTTGAGCAGTATGGAAAGCTTTCTAAGAAAGTACTTGAGGAATTAGAAGCAGGACGTAGTGAAAGAGTTGCACTTACAGAAGAAAAGAAAAATCATATGGATTTTGTGCTATGGAAGCCTAAGAAAGAAGGAGAACCTTATTGGGAAAGTCCATGGAGTAATGGGCGTCCAGGGTGGCATATTGAGTGTTCAGCAATGGCTAAACGTTATTTAGGAGATACAATAGATATTCATGCAGGTGGTGAGGATTTAGTATTCCCACACCATGAAAATGAGATTGCACAAAGTGAATGTGCTAATGGTAAAGAATTTGCACATTACTGGATGCATAATGCATTTCTTAATATCGATAATAAAAAGATGTCCAAATCACTTGGTAATTTTAAAACGCTACGTGATGTAGGAGAAATGTATGGCTATGATGTGGTACGTTTCTTCATGCTTAATGCGCATTATAGAAGCCCACTTAATTTTAGTGCAGAACTAATAGAATCAGCAAAAAATAGTTTAGAACGTATTAAAAATGCTAAAGCTACCTTAAGTTTTGCCTTAGAGCATAGCCAAATAGCAGATTTAACAGAAGAGGAAAAAGCATTACTTAAAGAACTAGATGGTTTTAAAGCACGTTTCCATGAACATATGGAAGACGACTTTAATACAGCTGATGCCATTAGTATCATTTTTGAACTTGTTAAATTTGCCAATACTTATGCCAAAGAAGGTGCTTCAAAACCATTCGTAGAAGCTGTATTGAAACTATTTAATGAACTTACAGACATCCTCGGTTTAATTTATGACAGAAAAGGCAATAATGAAGACGGTTTAAGCGATGAAGAAATTAAAGAGTATATTGAAAAACGTACAGCAGCTAAAAAAGCAAGAGATTTTGCAGAAGCTGATCGTATTCGTGACTTTTTAAAAGATCAAGGTGTACTGATTGAAGATACGAGAGAAGGTGTACGTTTTAAACGTATATAATGAGAAAGGTACAAGAAGTCCAGATGGAAAATACAATAGAAAATCTTTTAACATTAACAGCAGGAAAAATGAATCATAAGGCGAATACGTATTCACCACTAGCACTAGCTTATATAGGTGATGGTGTTTATGAGATTTTTATCCGTACTTATGTGATGAATAAAGGTAACGCACCTGTTAATAAATTACACAAGGCTTCGAGAGAATTAGTAAAAGCCAGTACCCAGGCAAAGCTTTACTATGCCATAGAAGACATTTTAACAGAAGAAGAAAAAGCTGTTCTTCGTAGAGGACGTAATGCAAAAAGCTATTCTTCACCTAAAAATGGTGATATTGGTGACTACAGGCATGCTACAGGTGTAGAAGCTCTCATTGGTTATTTATATATAGATGGGCAAGTAGAACGGATTAAAGAATTGATTGATTTAGGGCTAGAAAAGATGTCACTTTAGGTGACTTAAAGGAGAAAAAGAAAGCACATGAGAAATGAAATGAGAAACGGCAAAGCAAAAGGAAAGAAACAAGAGCGTACAGATAAACAACCAAATCAAGAAAATAAGCTTAACAAACGAGAAAGCTTTAAAAAAGAAAAGCCAGAGTTTACTAGAGGATACAATAGAAGGTCTGCGGTTCCAGAGGATTTTGAAATAGACGAAAATATTTTATTTGGTAGAAATGCAGTGATTGAAGCCTTAAAAAGTGAACGTGAAATAGATAAAATCCTTATTCAAAAGGGTGAAAAGGAAGGCTCAGTTATTAAGATTATAAGTGCGGCTAAAGCAAAAAGCATTGTTACATTAGAGGTAGAAAAAAGTAAGTTAGATGAGCTCACAGGAAGAGAAAAGCATCAAGGTGTTGTTGCTTATGTAGCTGCACATGAATATGTAAGTGTAGAAGAGATTCTAGAAGATGCAGCAGCTAAAGGAGAGCCTGCTTTTGTACTTATCTTAGAGAATATTCAAGACCCACATAACCTAGGTGCGATTATCAGAACAGCTCATACAGCAGGTGTTCATGGTATTATTATTCCAAAAAGAAGGGCAGTAGGTCTTACTGGAACAGTTGCAAAAGCGTCAGCAGGCGCCCTTGAACACACTAAGGTGGCAAAAGTAAGTAATATTGCTCAGACTATAAAAGATTTACAACAAAAAGGCTTATGGATTGCTTGCGCAGATATGGATGGTAAAGTCCTTTTTGAAGAAAATCTAACTGGCCCTATCGGGATTGTAGTAGGAAGTGAGGGCGAAGGTGTTTCAAAACTTACAAAGCAGACTTGTGACTATGTAGTGAGTGTGCCAATGTATGGAAAAGTTACTTCATTAAATGCATCAGTAGCAGCTAGCCTTATGGTTTATGAAGTTGTAAGACAAAGGCACTTTAAATAATAAAATATAGATGATATAAAAAATTAATCCGAATAAAAACCGAGAGAATTTAATTCTCTCGGTTTTTATTGTGGCTCTAGCTAATTATTTAAATAGAAAACTATTCTAGATTTTTATAGAGACATTAGTAGTGATTTTTTGCTACGAAAGAGAAGTTAAGATTTTATCTAGAGAGGAGTGTTAAATAAGTCTTGATGCTATGGCTCTTAAAAGTAGTTTGAAGTGAGGTTAAAGCTTAATCAATACTAAATAATAAAAATATTTATAAAAATTAGATATATTGATTTACATTTACTAGAAATACCTATATAATTAGAGCAGAAATGATGTGGTTTTTAGTTGTTTTTAATGGGAACGTTTTCAGAAAATGAATAGAAAGGAGAAATTTTTATTTCGAAATAATTGGAAACGTTACCGAAATTCTAGGAGGGAATAGAATGAGAAGACGGATTATATCAATAATCGTTGCAGTATTTATGTGTATGCAGGCATTTATAGTATACGGTGAATTGCCAAGTGAAGTAACATCAAAGAAGTATGTGGAGATTCCGGTGTATTATGGCACGGAACAAACTTCTATTATATCTAAGGAACTATCTAAAACAGTTAATGAAACTACGTTAAAAGGAAAAGCTATTTTTTATATAAGAGCTTTTGTTTATGAAACAGGAGACCAAGTAAAGATAGGTTCTCAGGTTAACTTTATAGGAGCAGACGGCAAACTACAGCAGGAATGGTGGGATCAAAATATCACGACAGATAAGGCAAGTGTTAATTGGCCAATATGTGATAAAGTTTATGTTACCGTAAATGATGATATGCAGTTTGTAAGTCAAACACAAAATATAGATGAAACAAGAGTTGTATTTTCTATGACGGCATTAGGAAATACTTTTGGTAGAGCAACTGGAAATATCAAATTAGATGCAGGCTTCGGTGCATTAGATATAGTATTAAAGGCGATTGATGCGGATAATACTGTACTAGATATTTTTAAGTCAAGTTTTGTTGGAGAAGGAAACACAAGCCAAAAAATATTTGTAGATCCAATTATAGTTAATCCAGGAGCAAAGGTTAATGTAAATATTAAAGGAAACTACCTTAAAGCCCAAGAGTATACTGTTATTGAATCAGATACTGCACCTACATTACCACTTGATGCAAGTACTAGTTGGAAGGATCTGGGGACATTAGACAAGATTGAACCTAACATGTGGGAATCATATCCTGATTTATTAAAAGATAAACAGGGATATTTATCTACCAAACACTATAATTATAAGTATGGTGAGAAAACACCTACCTCTGTTATACCAAAAAGAGCAGATACCTTCTGCTACCCAATTGGCGAGGATAATGTATTCCAATTAGCAACAACAGGCAGTAATAATCAATATTACTCCGTAGAAAATGAGGAGGCATTTTTTGGAGACAGCTTAACAGGAACGACTACATTTATAAATACTTTCACTTCCTCAAAAGATATAAATTATCAATTCTCTATTTATTGTAATGACCATAAGAAGAATAAAAACGCACCTACATTAAAGATTACTAACAATAAAACTAAACAAGTGACGACATTAGTTAATGGATTAGGTGGTGGTGGTAGTTACTATCATGGAAATGAAACTGATAAAAAGAACAGTAAACCATATGTAACTACTTACTCTTTTAAGGCGGGGGAGACTTATACGTTTGAGGGAACATGGTTCCAAGAATCTGGAGAAGACCCTGTTCCTACATTACATTATAGGGAAGCTTCTACTGCTGATGCACAAACTGGTTGGAGTGTAGTTCCTAGTGGTTTCTTTAATACAGAAAAGTATATAGGTGGGGCGAATAAGGCAGTTAAGTTTTGGGGGTACATGGTTCCAAATGGAGAGAATTTTAAAGACGGAAAATATAACATGGGAAGCTTTGCTGATGATGGAATTTATGGATATATCATGATAGACAATAAAAAGGTTACTTTTGCAGAAGACTGGACATTATCAGCACCTGCAAATAGAACAGGTATAAATAATGGCAGTAGTTCTAGTAATAATAATACAGTGGTTGATGTAGAACTCAAAAAAGATAAAGTTTATCCTATTTACATGGAATGGTACGAAGGAAGACCTACACAAAAGTCTTTTATACCAATATATAAAGAAGCAGGAACAAATACATGGAAAGACATACCACAGGATTGGTTCTATGCGAGTGCAGATAGTACACCGGGCCGAGTAAATATTGCTTACTTTGATTCTTATGTAGCAGATAGTGAGATTAAATTGCCGGAAGATCCAGGAACTTATTATGTAGCAGTAAAAGTAAAAACAGAATTAGGTGAAGATAAACAAGTACTACAAGGGCCGTTTAAGATTGAAAAATTTGCTCCTACACCACCAGTACTTACAGAAGATGTAGGAAATAAGATTATTCCTACTAGTGTAAGCAATATTTCCCTAAATACTAATTTTATAGATTATGCAAAGAAAATAGAGTATAGTGTTGATATCAGCAATCTAGCCACAGAAAAGATTACTATAGGTGGAAGCACACCACATGATGTAGAACTACTTAACTTTGATAACACGGTTATATCAGCTCAGATTAAATCAGGAGGAATATTAGTAGATCCTTCAAATTATACCCTGAGTCTGGTGAAATCTGGTGATGAAACTAAAATCAAAATTGATTTTGAAGATGATTTTGAAGTGGTCAAGGGAAATACACAAGAAGTAAAGCTATACTTTACAGTTGGCTGTGGTAGTGAAGTAGAAGCAGATAAATATACAAATACATTTGCTAAGCTTAATAAAGCGGTTACATTATCTGCTCAAGTTAAAGTACTTCCAGGGTATGAAAAAACAATTACTAATCCAGATGGAAGTAAGACAATTCAAATTGTATATGATACAACAGAAATACCGTCTAATTCATCTACTATTAATGCTAATTATAGTTATATGCCACAAATTCACTAAAAAAGTTAATAATAATTATTAAACATAAGAATAAAAGAGATGATTTCTAATAAGTAGAAGTCATCTTTTTTATATGAGGGATTTAGTATTAACAAATAAAGTGATTTGTAGTATACTAAAAATAGTATCTTAAAATTTAACAAGAAGATGAGTATAATATTATTTTTGAATAGAATAATTTAAATGGTTCTTAAACATAAGTTGGACATGATATGGATAAACATAATCATATTAAAATTTGGATGAGTAAGGAAATTTTAGAACAAGTGAAGAAATTACTTAGAGGTCATATTAAGTAAGGAGCAGGTTATGGCAATTATTCAGGGAGTATCAAAAGAAAATAAAGATCTGGAACAATTAACCGATGAAGAATTAATACAAAGATATCGAGATGGAATAAATGAGGCAATTGAAGTGCTAGTACAACGATATAAAAGGTTCGTACGTACTAAAATTAAAGCAAATTACTTTATTGGTGTAGATAAAGATGATCTCATTCAAGAAGGTATGATTGGTTTATTTAAGGCTATTTGTGATTATGATGCTCATAAAGACACAAGCTTTAAGTCTTTTGCTACACTTTGTGTGACGAGACAAGTAAGTACAGCTTTCAAAGCAGTTTCAAGACAGAAGCATATTCCGCTTAATACAAGTATATCCCTGAGTATTCCTATTAATCATAAAGGGAATGAAGAGGACGATGAAGGGATTACTTTATTAGATACAATTAAAAACAATACATCTATGACACCAGAAGATGAAATGATCAGCAAAGAAAATTTAGAGGTTCTTAATAATCAAATTATAAAAGCATTAAGCAAACTAGAATGGCAAGTATTAAATCTTTATATTAGTGGGAAGAACTATCAAGAGATTGCTAAAGAACTTGATAAATCACCTAAATCTATTGATAATGCGTTGCAAAGGATTAAGAAGAAATTAGAGAGTGTTTGTAAATAGCCAACCAATCAAAATGTTTGCTTTTAAAGGTAAATTGTATTTAGTATAAAATAAAGTTAAGAAGTTTAAGGTTAAACAAAAAATGCAGCAGATAGATTTTCTATCTGCTGCATTTTTTGAAAGAACTAAAAGCAACGAGGAAGTACATCTTCAATGTTATCAATGCGGTTAAAGTTAAAGTATACAATTCTTTGTGTGCAAGGGTTAATCGTTTTTAGGAAACATTTGCCGATTCCTACGATAACAACACACATTTTGCAGCCGTCTACATGAATAATAACTCTTTGATTAGTTAATTTACAAGCAACATCTCTTAAACTATCTTCGCAGAGACAATCATTATTATTCTGAAATGGGCAAGAAATACCAGTAAAGTCGTCATCACGACGTCTATCACAGCAGTCATCATCATCGCGACGTCTATCACAGCAGCGGTCATCATCACGATGTCTATCACAGCAACGGTCATCATCAAAGTCATCACAGCAAACTCTGTGATTATGAGAAAAGAAATTTCTATTATTTTTTCCACAACAACTCATATTAAGTCCTCCTTATTTCATTATAAAATTATGAGACCGAATTAGCACTGAGGTAAACATTCCTCTATATAATCAATGCGGTCAAAGTTGAAGTATCTGATGTTTCCGCAACCAAGTTCTAATGCACGAATATAGCAAGGGCAAACTTGAGAAATAATGACACAGAAGCTACAACGATTGGAGTGAATAATAACTTTTTGGTTTACAAGACAAGCTAAGTCATGTTGAAATCCCATATAAATACCTCCTAAGACATTAATAGTACAACTATTTTATAGAGAAGCAGGGGGTAAACCTGCGTTACATTTCTCTAATATAAGGTATGAAACTTTTGGAATTAATGTTACAAAAAAGTCGAAAATAATACATATCCCCTATAGTTAGAAAATTTAAAAATATGAACAAGTATTAATAATATTTTGCAATTACTATATAAAATGTTATAATAGAGTGATATAAGCTCACAGTGAATAAATGGAGAAAGGGAGATTAAACATATGCTATATACAAGTACACGAAAGAAATTAGAAAATATTACATCAACAAAGGCCATTTTACAAGGTATTTCTGAAGAAGGTGGTTTGTTTATTCCTACAGAACTACCTAAAATGGACTTTACTTTAGACGAGCTATCAAAATGGGGATATCAAGAATTAGCTTATCGTGTGATTAAGCTTTTCTTTGAAGATATAAAAGAAGAAGATCTTAAACATTGCATTACTCATGCATATGATGAAAAATTTGATACAAAAGAAATTACACCACTTGTACATACAAAAACAGCAAACTTTTTAGAGCTTTTTCACGGTCCTACTATTGCATTTAAGGACATGGCATTATCAATTCTACCTTATTTTATGCTTGTAAGTAAAAAGTATAATAAAGAAGAAAAAGATATTGTCATTTTAACAGCCACTTCTGGAGATACAGGTAAAGCTGCTTTAGAAGGATTTGCTAATGTAGAGGGCACTAAAATTATTGTATTTTTTCCACAAGATGGTGTAAGTGAGGTACAAAAACGCCAAATGCTTACTACAGAGGGGGATAATACTTTAGTAGTAGGTGTAGAAGGAAACTTTGATGATTGTCAAACAACAGTTAAAGAGATTTTTGCAGATAAGGAGTTTGCTAAGGAAATAGCGGATAAGAATTATAAATTTTCTTCTGCTAACTCTATTAATATCGGTAGACTTGTACCACAAGTAGCCTATTATTTTGCAGCTTATGGAAAAATGATGAAGGATGGAAAGCTTAAAGCCGGTGAAGCTATGAATGTAGTTGTACCAACAGGCAACTTTGGTAACATTCTTGCAGCTTATTATGCAAAACAAATGGGACTTCCAATTCAAAAACTTATCTGTGCATCTAATACGAATAAAGTACTTTTTGATTTCTTACAAACAGGTACTTACGATAGAAATAGAGAATTCCATTTAACAACTTCACCTTCTATGGATATTTTAATTTCTAGTAATTTAGAGAGACTCCTTTATCATATTAGTGGAGAGTCTACAGAAGAAGTCTGCAGTTTGATGAATGCTTTAAAAACAAAAGGGCAGTATACTATATCAGATGAAATGAAAGCTAATTTAAAAGATTTTTATGGTGGTTATGCAGATGACCAAATGACAAAAGATTATATTAAGAAAGTATATAATGAAGAAAATTACCTTATGGACACGCACACAGCTGTAGCTTATGCTGTATATGACACTTATGTAAAAGATACAAAAGATCATACACCAACAGTGATTATATCAACAGCAAGCCCCTATAAATTTACAGGAAGTGTAATGAGTGCAATTGATGAGAAGTATGAGGGGGTTAATGACTTTACTTTATTAGAAGAAATGCATCACCTTATTCAAGGAGCTATGCCAAAAGCTATGGACCAAATAGCGACAAGACCTATTAAGCATAAAAAAGTATGTGAAGTACAAGGTATGAAGCAAGTTGTTAGTGATTTTTTAGTATAGTATAGGGCCTATGCCATATTTTATAGATACCCCTATTAAAAGGAAATATTTTTATAGGGTGCATCTAAAAATAAGGAGTGGTAAATAGGAGAGAAATAATGTATAATAGATATGCTAAAGAAGTAATAACAGCATGAGCTAAAGGCGCTTTTTAAATGTGACCGGCCAAGGGTGAAGCATACCATGACGATTGCTAGGGGAATAAAGAGAGTACGTAGTAAAGCCAGTAGTTTTAGTAATGGTGAAATCCTAGGCACATATTTAAAGTAAGAAAAGGAGAATACTAATGACATTATTTGAATTATGGAATAATTACGGTGAAGATGCAAAGGAAAGATCTGTAGAAGAATACAAAAAAGTTGTAGAAAACTACTTAGGTAGAGAAAGAGACGTTTATAGCCATCTTCTTTCTAATGTTGAAGAAGTTGTAGAAGGAACTATTGCAGAACTTGGTAAACGTTTTAATATGAACGAAGTAGAATTTTTAGGTTTTGTTGATGGTATTAATACAAGCTTAAAAAATGGTGAATATGATTTAACAGACTTTACAGGAGAATCAGCAGTAAGATTAGAATTTGACCTTAAAAAATTATACTGGAATATGTTAGACGCTAAAGCTGAATGGCTTTATGGTTTACCACAATGGAACACACTTTTAACAGCAGAAGAAAGAGAAGAAATTAAAAGAGAATACAATAAAACAAAAACAGTTGTTAGAGGTAAAAAAGTAGGACGTAACGAACCATGTCCATGTGGAAGCGGTAAAAAATATAAACAATGCTGTGGAAAATAACTGCTCATATGAGCAGTTATTTTTAGAATTCTGCAAAGCAAGTAGCATTTAAAGTGGAAGGGAGCCTCAAAATGGATATAAAGTGGTCCTATTATTTAGTTGTTATCATTTATGTATTAGTACTTGGCCTTCGTCTGACTAATATGATGAGTACAAGAAGATTTAAGAATCAATATAAAGAATATAAAACAGTATTTTCTATAAAAAAGGATTTCTTTACAACTGTAAGTACCGCATGTATAGTGACAACAATAGCTATTAATGTAGCGGCGCTCATAGGAGGAAGACCCATCAATAAGGATAGCATTATCATTACATTACTTGTAATAGGCTTTACTATTATTAATAGTTGTTATACTATTATTTTCACAGAAGCAACAACAAGTGTGTGCTGGTTAGGGTATGAGCTAAAACAAGGAGATCTTGAAGACGTAAAAATCAAAGAAGGACATTTAAAAACAACAGTTAATATGACATTAACCAGAGAAATAGATAGTTATAATTATGCTAAGCTAGTTGTGTTTGGAAAAAATAAAAAGGCATTAGAAACAGTTTTAGAGGATTTAAAAGTAAAAAAAGTAACTGAGTAAGAAAGCGCTTATTCTACAAATAGTATTGTGGAATAAGGGCTTTTTTTGATGTTAAGAAAGAATAAAGAAAATGATAATGGCTATTAAATAGGTAAATAATGATTTCTAAAAAGGTATTACAAGATTAATGAAAAACGAACTAAAACTCAAATGGTATTAGGAAAAATATACAGATGTAAAAGTAGAAATTAGGCAAAATACAACAAAAAAAATAAAAATGCATAAATAAAAGTGCTAAAATTAGTCGAATTAAACATAACAAGATGAATATAAAATTATGAGCATGTTAATGAAATGTATATAATTGAAAAATAATCTTCCTTTTTTAAAATAAAGTGATAGAATAATAAAAGTAATAAAATTAATAAAACAAACAACACTAGTAAGAACAGAATATAATGCTATTTTAAGTGAGGGATTGTTATGGAAGATATCATTAAACAAATTGTTCAAATTGACTCTGTAGCTCTGAATACCAAAAAAGGAAATGAAGAAGCCTTAAGGTTAAAAAAAGAACAATATGAAAAAGAAATCGCAAGTTATAGACAAGATACGTTACAGAGAGCTCAAGAAAGAGCAAATGAAATCTATGAGCAAATTGTAGCAACTGGCGTAAGTAGGCACAATCTCGAAGAAGAAAAGTGTAAGAAAACTGCTCTTGCTGTAGAAAATCGTTATTTACAAATAGAGGAACAATTATTACAAGAAGTCTTTGAAGAACTTCTCGGAGTGGAGGGATAATAATGAATCCTTTTGCAGCATATAGAGCAATTAATACTAAGATTCACGGGAAAAGAAGAGTACTTCTTAACCAAAGTGAATGGTCAAAGGCTGTTGAGTACAAGAGTATAACTCAAATGATTGACTTCCTAAAGAAAAGAGATGGTTATAAAGAGTTAATAGAAGCCCATAAGGGTGAAGAACTCCATCGTGCTGATTTAGAGATGTTATTAGACGGTTATGTTGTAAGCCAAATAGAAGAGATGCTTCACTATTTTTCAGGTAGCTATAAGGAATTTTTTAAAACTTTTCTAATGGAATATGAAATTAGTGACCTACAGTTACTTCTTAGAATTATTTCAAGAAATGAAGATTTAGAAGAAGTTCGCCATTTATTTGTTCACTCTGAAAGATGGGGAATATCTCAGTATAATAAATTACTAGCTTGTAAAACAGTATCTCAATTTGTTGAGGCTCTAAAAGGAACAATCTATTATCAAGCTGTTAAAAATATTACTCAAGACGACATGGATAAAAGAGAATTTCATATGGAAATGCAGCTGTATATTCTATTTTATAAAATGTTAATGGAAAGAGCTAGCAAACTAAGTAAAGCTGATGAAGCAATAGCGAAAAAAATAATAGGTACAAAAGCTGATTTTATTAATGCCCAATGGATTTATCGAGCAGTTAAATATTACGATATTTCATCAGAAGAAATTCTTATTTACAGCTTACCTTGTGGAAACAAGTTGACTTATAAAAAGCTTAAACAATTAAGTTATGCAAAAAGTGTAGATGAGTTAAAGAAAATGATACAAGAATACCTAGACTATCCTCTATTTGAAAAAAATGAGGATGCCTTTCTTCATTGTATGGCTGATCGTTATCTATTGAAATATGTAAACCAAATAGGAAGAGAAGGCGAGAGTATTCAAGCACCTATAGCCCATATTTATACTTTACAAATAGAAGTAAATGATTTAGTTGCACTAACAGAAGGTGTGAGATATGCTTTGTTAGAAAATGAGCTAAGGAAGTATTTAGTTCATACAATATAATGAGTGGAGGAAGTTGCACATGGCTATTGAGAAAATGAAACTCTTAAGTCTAGTAGGCGCCCTAGATGAAGAATATGCAATACTTCAGGAGTTAGTACTTTGTGAAAAGGTACATTTGAATTTAAGTCATAGCGAAGCTTACGATAATAATTATTTAATGCATGAATATGAGGCTATGATACCAGCTAGCAGTAGCGTAAAAGAAGAAAATTATGCAGAACTTGAGAGTAGTTATTATAACATTTTATCTAATTTAGAAACTATGGCTATAGATTTAGAATTACCAATGCATTTTATTAAAGAAGATATAAAGGCATATACTAGGCAACAAGCACTTGAGGATTATGAAAAAGTACAACAAAGTATTGGACCCAATATCGAGGCAATTAGTGAAAAAAGAGAACAAATGAAAACACTGGAAACACTTAATCAGAATTTAAGTTGTATTAACAGAGACATTGATTTTGCAGAGCTCAATCATTTGAATTACTTTAAATATCAAGTGGGGATGCTTTCTAGAGATAACAGATTACATATTAAGAAAAATCAAGAGAACATTAGTGCACTTATTTTTGAAATTGGAGAAATTGAGGCATCTAGAGAAGACATTTATATTATTTTTTATTTAAGGGAATTGGAAGAGGAAACAGAAAAACTACTAAAATCTTTAAACTGGAATAAGTTAGAACTTCGCCCTGGTGCAGAGGGAGAAGTAGTTGCTTGTAGAAAAGAAAATGAAAGTAAGATAGAAATTCTGAAAAAGCAAATTGAAAGACTAGAAAAAAATATCTTTGAAAATAGAGGGGAACTTATTCTCCTTTTAAATAAAATTTATACCAGAATAAAGCTAGAGCTTAAAATTATTGAACTAAAGAAACAAGTCTTTAGGGGAAATAATGTATTTGTGCTTTCTGCTTGGATTAGATCCAAAGATTACCGCAGACTGGACGAGCGCATCGGTGATGTCACTGATAAATATGTCATGATGGCTAAAAAACCAAGTGAGTTAGCTCAAGATGTAACACCACCAACTAAGCTTAAGAATAATTGGTTCTTTAGGCCGTTTGAACTTATTGTGCAGCTATATGGTTTACCAACATATCATGAAATAGATCCAACACCATTCCTAGCTATTACTTTTTGCCTGATGTTTGGTATTATGTTTGGTGATATTGGCCAAGGTTTTATTTACTTTCTAGCTGGCTTTTTGATTAGCAAGAAGATGGAAACAGCAGGGGGTATATTAAAGCGCTTAGGTGCAACTTCAATGATTTTTGGATTTGTTTATGGTAGCGTTTTTGGTTTAGAACATTTGCCAGTTATTTCTGATATTGCCCTTGTCCAAGGAGGCCCTTTGAATAAAGCTAATATTATGCCGATTTTAATTGTAGGTGTAGCTTTTGGTGTGGCAGTGCTTACTATATCTTTCTTGATGGGAATTATTAATGCTTTAAAAAGGAAAGATTTAGAACAAGCATTTTTTGGAAAAAATGGTATTGCAGGATATATATTCTTTATAGGACTGATTTCAGTGGCGTTATGCTTAGTAAAAGTAATTCCAGTCCCAGTATATGTACCTGTATTAGTAATGCTGCTCATGTTAGTGGTTATGGTTTTCAAAGAACCACTTGCACATTTAATGGAGGGCAAACGTCCTCTCATACATGGTGATAAGGGGTCTTACTTTATTGAAAGTGGGTTTGAAGGTATAGAAACCATACTTTCAACTTTAAGTAATGCCATTTCCTTTATTCGTGTGGGTGCTTTTGCACTTAACCATGCGGGTTTATTTATGGCTTTTTCTGTTATGGCAGAAATGGTACCAGGGATTCCACTTAAGATTATTATTTTAGTACTTGGTAATGTACTCATTTTAACGTTAGAGGGATTAGTCGTATTTATTCAAGGATTAAGACTTCAATATTATGAAATGTTTAGTAAGTACTTTGGTGGCGATGGTATAGCCTATGAACCAATTCAATTAGAAAAATAAATGTTTTTATATGAAAGGATGAATAATAATGATGCAATTAGTAATCGTTTTAGGGACAATGATAGCAGTAGGAACAATTCTTTATGGCGTAAAGGCAATGAAGAGTAATAAAACAGGAAATTTAAGAACACAATTACTAACATCTATAGGTTTATTTTCAGCTATGGTAGTAGCTTTTGTAGTAGTAGGTGCTGATCAAGTTGTATTAGCAGCCACAGCAGAAACAGCTAATACTGCTGCAGCTACTGGACTTAGTTTAGGTGATGGTTTTAAATATTTAGCAGCTGCTCTTAGTACAGGTCTTGCAACTATTGGTACAGGTGTTGCCGTTGGTTCAGTTGGTTCATCAGCAATTGGTGCGGTATCAGAAGATCCTACTATTTTAGGTAAAACTTTAATCTTCGTAGGTATGGCAGAAGGTATTGCTATCTACGGTATGATTATTTCTATCTTAATCTTATTTATCTAAAAGATACCAATTTGAGTGTAAGTGACTAGCTTTATAGCTAGCCACTCCGCCAACTGGCGATATCAAATAAGGAGGCGGAAGTAAATGAAATCCTTTTTAATTAGTGATAATCATGATACCTTAGTTGGAATGAGACTCGCTGGTATTGACGGCATCGTGCTTCATCAAAGAGAAGAAGTGCTAGAAAGCTTAAAAGCAGCAATGAGTAATCCTGACATAGGTATCATTATTCTTACAGAAAAAATAGTTGATTTAGCCCATGATGAAATTATGACTTATAAAATTAAGTATAAAAAACCATTAATTATAGAAATTCCAGATAGACATGGAACGACTAGAGGCTCTGACGTTATAACAAATTACGTAAGAGAGTCTGTAGGCATTCGCATATAGAGGTGAGAAGAATGGTTACGATTGAACAAAAACTAACACTGTTTTCAAAGTTGTTACATCAAGACATCAAAGAAGAAACTGATAGAAAATTTTATGAATTAGAAAAAGAATATGAGAAGATTAGTGCGGAAAGCAGACTGTGTACAGATAAGGAAGCTAACGAACTTATAGAACAAGCTAAGAGAAAAGCTGAGAGCAAGAAAATCGAGCTGATTAGTAAAGGTAAATTATGTAGTAAAAAAGAAACGATGTTAACGAAAGAAAAGGTTGTAGAACGTTTTATAGCAGCTTTAGAAGAGCGAATTAAAACATTCATTTTAACACCTGACTATAAATCTTATTTAACCAAAGTTATTTCAGGATTAGGTTCTTTAAAAGGTTATGCTAATCCATTGGTTATTTATGTAACAGAACATGACCTTGAAACAAATCAAGAATTTATTAAAGAAGCTTTAATGAAAATTGGTATTTCTTCTAACAAGCTATCTTTTAAACAAGTGGGAGAAGAAATATTAGGAGGACTTATTATCGAAGACCCAGCACTTAATATGCGTATCGATGAAAGTATACTTGCCATGCTTGAAGAGAATAAAGATAGCATTGTAGAGAAGATTACATTAGCAATTGGAGAGGTAGGTGGCAAAGATGAGTAGTGGTTTTGGTATTGTAGAACTCATTAACGGCCCAGTTGTTAAAGGTACAGGTATGGCTGACTTTAAAGTCAATGAAATGGTAACAGTAGGTGAAAGACAACTCATAGGTGAAGTTGTTTCATTACAAGAAGATATTGCAACTGTTCAAGTTTATGAAGAAACAGAAGGACTTAGTGCAGGGGAGCATATTACCTCTACAGGGGCACCACTTTCATTAAGCTTAGGACCTGGGATGCTTAGTAATATGTTTGATGGTATACAAAGACCATTAAAAAAAATACAAGAAATTTCTGCTGACTTTATACCAGAAGGTATTGGTTTACTTTCTTTAGATGAAGAAAAACTTTGGGAAGTTAAAGTAACAGCAGAAGTAGGTATGACTTTAAGTGCTGGTATGGTCTATGCAACTGTACAAGAAACTGAGAGTATATTACACAAAATTATGGTGCCACCTTCTATAAAGGGGACTGTTGTAACCGTTAATCCTAGTGGTGAATATAAGCTAAATGATACTATTATCGTTTTAGAACTAGCTAATGGTGAAACAATGAACTTAACATTAGTACAAAAGTGGCCAGTAAGAAGACCAAGGCCGATTAGTAAGAGAGTACCTATTTATAAACCACTAGTAACAGGGCAGCGTGTTATTGACACCTTTTTTCCTATTGCTAAAGGTGGAACTGTAGGTCTTCCTGGTGGATTTGGTACAGGAAAAACTGTAACGCAGCATCAATTAGCAAAATGGAGCGATGCAGATATTATCGTTTATATTGGTTGTGGGGAACGTGGTAATGAGATGACTAACGTTCTGGAAGAATTCCCAGCTCTTATTGACCCACGTACTAATCGTCCCTTAATGGAAAGAACCATATTAATTGCTAATACTTCTAACATGCCAGTTGCTGCACGTGAAGCAAGTATTTATACAGGAATTACCATGGCAGAATATTTTAGAGATATGGGATATGATGTAGCGATTATGGCCGACTCTACTTCTAGATGGGCAGAAGCGCTTCGTGAAATATCAGGGCGTTTGGAAGAAATGCCAGCAGAAGAAGGTTATCCTGCTTATCTTCCTTCAAGACTTGCCCAGTTCTATGAAAGAGCAGGTTGTGTAGAGACTTTAGGTGGAGATGAAGCTTCAGTTACTATTATCGGTGCTGTTTCACCAGCGGGTGGAGATTTCTCAGAACCGGTAACAGAAAATACAAAACGTTTCGTAAGTGCCTTTCTTGCACTAGATAAAAAATTAGCTTATGCAAGACACTATCCTTCTATTAACTATTTAACAAGTTATAGTAGTTATGTTTCTATATTAGAGAATTGGTATAGTGAAAATGTAGCACCAGATATGCTGAGCTTGCGTGCTAAAATGGTACGTTTATTACAAGAAGAAGAAAAATTGAATGAAATTGTACAATTAGTGGGTGAAGACGTACTTCCTAATGATCAATGTCTTGTACTTGAAATTGCAAGAACGATTAAGAAAGGCTTCTTACAGCAAAATGCCCTACATAAGGATGATACTTACGTAAGTTTAGAAAAACAATATAAGATGCTACATGTTATCGATGACTTATATGAGAATGCACTTAAATGCGTTAAAATGGGTATTCCTTTATCTACTATACGTAAGGAACAAGTTTTTGAAGATGTTGTTAAGATGAAATATGATATTCCAAATGATCATATTGAGTTATTAGATGAACTTCGAGGCCGTATTGTTAGTGACTATGATGCATTAATGAAGAAGTACCAATAAAGGAAAGGGGAAAAATATGAGAAAAGAATACTTAAAATTAAACAAAGTAGAAGGGCCCCTCATTGTCCTTTCCAATATAGACGATGTTGCTTATGATGAAATGGTTCATATTAAATTAGACAATGGGGAAATGAGAAAAGGTAAAGTTATTAAAGTAGAAGGTAAAACCGTTGTGGTTCAAGTTTTTGAAGGTACAGCCGGTATTTCTACAGGTAATGCTTCTGTTAAGTTTACAGGAGAGCCTTTAAAACTTCCTTTATCAAAAGAAATATTGGGACGTTCTTTTAATGGGATAGGTGAGCCTATAGATGGTGCTTATCAAATTATCTCTAAGGACAAATATAATGTTAACGGACGTCCTATTAATCCAGTAGCACGTCGCTATCCAAGAAACTTTATTCAAACAGGTGTTTCTGCTATTGATGCATTAATGACACTTATTCGTGGTCAAAAACTACCTATTTTCTCTGGTAATGGTATTGCTCATAATGAATTAGCTGTTCAAATTGTTCAGCAAGCTAAGATTGAAGGAGCTAATGCAGATAACTTTGCTGTTGTCTTTGGTGCAATGGGTGTACGTCATGATGATGCATCTTATTTTACACGTAGTTTTGAAGCTGCAGGTGTACTGGATCACGTTGTTATGTATCTTAATCTTGCAGATGATCCTATTACAGAAAGAATTTCTACACCACGTTGCGCATTAACTGCAGCAGAATACCTTGCATTTGAACAAGACATGCATGTATTAGTCGTATTAACAGATATGACTAGCTATAGTGAAGCACTTCGTGAAATGTCTTCAACTCGTGGTGAGGTACCATCTCGTAAAGGTTATCCAGGTTATCTTTATAGTGACTTATCTACGATCTATGAAAGAGCAGGAATGCTAGAAGGAAAACAAGGGTCTATTACACTGATTCCTATTTTAACCATGCCAAATGATGATATTACTCATCCTATTCCGGACTTAACAGGCTTCATTACTGAAGGTCAAATTGTATTAAACCGTGTACTTAATCAAAAAGGGATTTATCCACCGATTGATATTTTACCATCACTTTCTCGTTTAATGAAGGATGGTATCGGAGAAGATTATACAAGAGAAGATCATGCTGCTTTATCTAACCAAATTTTCTCATCTTATTCCAAAGTGCAAGATGTACGTTCTTTAGCACAAATTATAGGAGAAGATGATCTAGGTGATATAGATAAGCTTTATCTTACATTTGGTAGAGTTTTTGAAGAAAAATTTGTTGCCCAAGGTGCTCATGAAAATCGTACGATTATGGAAACTTTAGATTTAGGTTGGGAGATTCTATCTATATTACCAAAATCCGAGCTTGACCGTATTGAACCAGAACTTTTAGAGAAGTACTATAAAGGTGAAAAGGAGAGGTAAGCTATGGCTGTTCTCGTTGCACCTACTAAATCCAACCTTATTAAAGCTAAAGCAGCACTTGATTTATCTAATAAAGGCTTTGAGTTATTAGATAAAAAGAGAAATGTCTTAATCAAAGAAATGATGAGCCTAGTAGATCGGGCAAAAGCTATTCAAGGAAATATTTATGTTACCTTGCAAGAGGCCTATGATCAACTTCAGAATGTCAATATTACAACAGGTATTAAGAATGTAGAAAATATTACGCGTAGTATTCCTAAGGATGAAGAATTTGATATTCTTTTAAAGAGTGTTATGGGTGTCGATATTCCTACTATTAAGTATTCAAAGATGCCTGTAAAACCTAGTTATGGTTTTCATAACACGAATCCAGCACTAGATGCAGCAGCAGAACGTTTTAGAACTGTACGTTATATGATGTATGAATTAGCAGAAATTGATAACTCAGTTTTTAAGTTAGCTAAAGAGATTCAAAAGACTCAAAAAAGAACCAATGCACTGCAGCATATTCAAATTCCACGTTATAAAGAACAAGTAAAATATATACAAGAAGCACTAGAAGAAAAAGAAAGAGAAGATTTCTTTAGACTTAAACGCGTAAAGAAACGTTCAGCACAATAAATAAGAAGACATAAAAATCTAATTTGGTTTTTATGTCTTTTTTGATTGCCATTTTAATTGAATAAGGTAAGGAAGTTATTGGAATCTATTAGGAGAAAAATAAACTTGCAAAAAAGGTAGAAAATGATATAATGAAGGTAACAAAAGACAAATTACCTGGGGTGTACGACAACCTGTTATTTTGAACCTACAAATTATGCACGGGAACTTGATTTACTTACTAGCTATGTCAGGCCACAAGATAATTCCCTTTGGGCAGTGGAAGGCAGAATAAGTAAGAAAGGTACCCACCTAGAGTAGTCTAGGGCGTCAAAATCGCAGGACCGGCATTTTGGGCATTGTATGAGCATCAACCTATAAGAGGTTGATGCTTTTTTGCTAATAAAAATAATGACTGAGTACATAAAAATAAGAAAAACATAATACACTGAAAGAAAGGAGCAAGATATGGTTTATCGGATTAAGCAGTTTGTTTGGGCTATGGTGGCTAAGATGAGTATAGAGGAAAAAGAATTTGTAAATCATTACTTATCTGAGAAAGAAAAAGAACTCTTTTACAAGCTTAGGGTTTATGAACAAAAACATAGCTTACGTGTGGCTAATGCGTTAAAAAAAAGAGCAGGAAAAGACCAAGAAGTAGAATATATACGTTTAGGGCTACTACATGATATTGGAAAAAGTGAATATCCACTCAATCCCATAGAAAAAAGTATCATAGTCGTATTAGATCACTTAACAAAGGGAAAAATACAAAAAATGAGCCATTTGAAAATGGTGAAATGTTATTATTATCATGGGAATATAAGTTATAATCTTTTAAGTGAAGCAGGTGACTATAATCTTTTGTTCTTAGAAGCAATTAAAGATCATCATAGCGCTAAAGAGACATCTAATTCATTACTAAAGGCTTTAAAAGAATGTGATGATTTAAGTTAATTCTTGTAAAACTATTGCAAATGATTCGCAACAAAGCTATAATGAAAATGTAAATGCAAGTTATTTGCATATAGGAGGACTTATGGAATTAATAATAGATGCTTTATTAGATAGTATAAAGCTATTACCGTTTTTATTTTTAGTTTATTTACTTATAGGTTATTTAGATAGCAGTACAGATAATCGTTTATATAGGCGGTTAGTAAGAGCTAAATGGTTAGGCCCTATTATCGGAAGTACGTTAGGATGCTTACCACAATGTGGATTTTCTGTGGTAGGAGCTAATTTATATAGTAGAGGTATGATTAGTATAGGTACCCTATTAGCTATTTTTATTTCTACTTCAGATGAAGCCATTCCCATTTTATTTGCTCATCCTGGCATGCTTAAAAGCGTGGGAATTGTACTTGGTTTAAAATTTATTATTGCAATCTTTATGGGGTTAGTGATTGAAGCCATAATGAGAATGCTAGGAAGGCCTACTTTAACACCCAAACAAATGGTATCTGAAAATGTGGAAGTACAAGGTGGATGTAAATGTCAAGATGGATGTCATAGTCATAATGGTGGGATTTGGAGAAGTGCACTTTTACATACTGTAAAAGTATTTATGTATATTTTAGTGATAAATCTTATACTTAATGCTATAATTGTAGGGATTGGTGAAGATTCATTAAGTCAAATCTTACTATCCAATAGTATGTGGCAACCAGTGCTTGCAGCATTAGTAGGGCTTATTCCTAATTGTGCAGCTTCTATCGTTTTAACAGAGATGTATATTGCAGGTACATTAAGTTTAGGCTCGCTTATTGCAGGATTAATACCAGGTGCAGGTATGGGACTCGTTATTCTTTTTAAAGCTAATAAGTCTTTTATAGAGAATATAAAAATTTTAGGAATACTATATGTGACGGGTGTTATATTTGGTATGTTACTACAAATGATTTCATAAAGTACTTTGCAAGTGAGGGATAAATATGGAGCAAGAGCTATTAGCAAGTTTAGGGATAAAAGTAACTAAGCAAAGAAAAGTGATAGTAGCTATTCTTGAAAAAAGTAAAGAGCCTATTACAGCAGAGGAAATTTATAGCTGTATTGATGTACAAGAAGGCATTAATTTTTCGACTGTATATAGGACCCTCAATACCTTGGCTGAAAAAGGTGCGGTTACTAAGACAGGTGAACCAGGAGGAAAAATTTATTTTCAGCTCAAAGAGCATCATCATGCACATGAGTTAGAATGTTTAGCTTGTCATAAGCATATCATGATAGATGAGTGTCCAGTGGAAAGTTTCAGCCGGACTTTAAATAAGGAAACGGGTTTTGTCGTAACAGAACATCATTTACAATTAAAAGGTTTGTGTGCTGAGTGTGCAAGCCATTCCGATAAAAGTGTCTAAGCTTATAAGCTTAGGCACTTTTATTATTTTGTTCTTACATAAGACAAGCTAGCATAGACTGTAGTATAAGGAGTTACTAAGGAGGCAAATAAATGAGCAGAAATATGCATCGGGTTAAGCGCTATAAGAGGCGAGTAAAACGAAGAGGGAAAAGAAATGATGCAACCTTATGGGCGGTTCTCTTTATAGTAGCGCTATGGTACTGTTTGATAGGACGAGAGCTTTTACCAGGATTTTTTTTAGGGAGGGAAGTAGTAGCTGTAAGTGAAGAAAGCAGTTTGTATGAAGTACCTTGTACACAAGCTAATATGGCAAAACTTTTGGCATGTACATTAGATGAGAAAGAAACAACAGGTAAGCAGGAAGACAAATCTGAGACGACTTGGTATAGTTCATATTATGCAAGTTTGCAGCAACAAGGTTTTAAGGCGTTAAATGAGAAGGAGGCTCTCCAATTAATGGATGAACAAACTCTAAGTAAAGTTTTATCAGAAGTAGTTGGAGAAGGCTATGAGGTTACGGCAACTAAGAGTGAAGCTAATAAAGATAAACATTTAAGTATCCATGAGGTCATTAATACCTATTATTCAGCAATGAATCAAGTAAAGAAGGATTCTCATATGAAGTACATAACCTTAGTCATCTTAGCAACGCCTTCAGATGAACAGCTGGGAGCATGGCAAGTCGTTACTGACCAAGGTACCTTCGGATTTAAAGGATTGATTTTAGAGCCACTTAAAAATCAGACGATACAGGTAGCAGTAAAGGGTCAAGAAATATTAGGCGTCATGAAAGTGATAAGCAAAGAAAGTACTATAGAGAATTGCGAAATTAAATTAGTAACTGACCAGATAGTTACAGCAGTAGTCAAAGGGAAGAGTATAAGCTTTCAAAATAAAGGAGTAGATCTCCAGCAAGAGGGGAGTATTGGCAAGCTCACTATAAGTAGCGAAGGAGCAATTGCATATGAACCAGAAATATATGGAGAAAAAGATATCGTAACAAAAGTAACTAGCAATACTATAACTTTAGAAAAAGCAGGCGTATTAAATTATAAAGACGTAACAATTTCTGACAAAACGGATTTAGGAAATTATACGTCTATTAACCAGTTACCCTATGGCGTACAAATTGCTTATCAAAAAGAAGGTGATGAGCTTGTTGCACTTCAGGTAATAGGTAGAAGTAATAGAGAAGGCTTGAGAGTGGTACTTGCTAATAAAGAAGGAAGCTATGTTCATAAACAAGTAAAATTAGTAAGTACAGCAGAATATGATCTTATATATAATGGGGAAACATCTAAACTAGCACCAGAAGAAGTATGGGATAGCCAGACATTTAATTGGAATAAGGAGGCTGCAGTGGTACGTTTGGTGCCAAAAGGAGACACTGCTATGAAGCTTTTGACTGTAAATAAAAGTCAAGGTTTTCCTAAATATAAAGGATGTATGGAAATAACAAAAGTACAAGATGGCTATCATATTGTAAATGAAGTGGATATGGAAAACTATGTGGCGGGTGTTATTCCTAGTGAAATGCCAACAAGTTATGGGATTGAAGCATTAAAAGTGCAAGCCATTGCAGCTAGAACCTATGGGGTAGCTAGTAAGGAAAGCAGTAAGTTTGTTCAGTACGGTGCACAGATCGATGATACAACAGCTTCTCAAGTTTATAACAACTTAGCACCTAATCCATTAGCTTATGAAGCAACAGCCGCTACTGAAGGAAAAGTATTAACTTACAAGGGAAAACTATTAAGTAGTAAGTTCTTTGCTACTTCTTGTGGTTACACGGCTAATTATGGAGAGGTATGGGCAACAGGAGAAACCTTTCCTAGTGATACACCACCCTATATGATGGCTGAAAAGCAGTATACAGGTGACAAGATGGTAGAGAATATGAAAGAGGAGAAGATGGCTGATCAGTTTTTTAAGCTAACAGCAGCGGATATAGATGCTTTTGATGAAAATTCACCTTGGTTTAGATGGCAGGTACAGTTATCACAGGAGGAAGTGAGTACTTTAGTTAATAATGCCATAAGTAAGCTTGCTAATGATTATCCAGCATTAATCAAAGTGAAAGTAGGTAATGAGTGGAAGAGTCAAGGGGTAGAAGGTATTGGGAAAATCCAAAATCTGCAAGTCGCAGAAAGAGGAGAAGGTGGTAATGTAATGACTCTTATTTTAAAAGGGTCTAAAGCAACTATTAAAGTATCAACAGAGTATGTGATTAGGCGATTACTTGGTGGTGCAGGTAATCCAGGAGTTGTAGTAACGAGAAGTGATGGTAGTATCACGAATCCTATGTCACTTTTACCAAGTGCTTTTTTTGTACCTGATATTACCTATAATAATCAAGAGCAATTAAAACAGATTGTTTTGTATGGTGGTGGTTTTGGTCATGGCGTAGGTATGAGCCAAGATGGTGTAAGAGGAATGGCTGAAATGGGGTATACTTATGATGTGATATTAAAACATTTTTATAAGAATGTAGAAATAGTAACTTATCAATAGGTGGAAGGCTATCTTGATAAAATAAGTATATATGTAGTTTAATAAGATGGTATAATAGTCTTAATATAAAATATATTTTATCAAAAAGGTTGGGATATAAATGAACATTTTTACACAGCTAATAGAAATTGATAATAAGATAGCCTTAGCCAAGGAAAAGAAAAAGCAACAACAGCTTTTTCAAGTAGGTATCACAGAACAAATGAATGTTAACCTTTTTAATAATGAAGAAAGTTTTCGAGTGAGCTCATTAATAGAAGCACCTATACCAAAAAAAGAAAAAGTTACTCCTCTTATTTCCGGATTTGGACCATGGGTATGGTAGAAGGGGAGAAAAGATGAATCAGTATAGCTTATTATGTATTATTTATCAAATAGTAAATGAGGAAGATAGAAAACAAGTTTTAGAACTTGTAAGTAAACAGGAGTCTTTTAAAAATTTATCTTTTGGAACAGTCACAGAGGGAAAATACCAGTTAGAATTGCTCTGTCATCAACTTTCAAAGGCTCAAAAATTGATGATATATAATTATGGATATTTATATCAGTGCTTAAAGGGCAGTATGGGTATAGTGAAGTTCGCTGAAAAATGGGGGAGGCTGTTACAACTTGAAAAAGCTGATATGAAAACCATAGAAAAAGAATGGAGCGAAGAAAGGGTAAATTACATTAAAAATAGATGTAAAGAAAAGCAATATACGTCTGTGCAATGTATTGTGGAGCCAGAAGAATACATAGAAGAGTTTATTACTAAGCTTATAGAGCAGCTATTAGTTGAAGTTTATAGTACGGATATAGATGAAAGGGAGGCAGGGAGAATTACACAAAGAATCATTTTGACAAATCTTGACGCTATGGAATATGAACATCCAGAAGATCATCGTTTATTAGAAGTATTACGTGGTAATAAGATGCTAGAGGCACCCCTTAAATTGTTTGTAGAGTATGATATAGAACGATTTATTAAGGTTCAGTATACAGGCAGTAATATTAAAGTAACACCAACTAATATGCCTTATATTTATGAAGCTGTTAAAACAGCTTGTCGCATATTAAATCTTAATAAGATGCCAGATGTTTATGTGCAACAAGGGTTTCAAATCAATGGTTGTACAACTGGTATTGAAAATCCTATCATTATATTAAATGCTGGATGTTTAAGTCTACTAGATTATGATGAATTACTGTTTATCATAGGGCATGAGATAGGGCATATTAAGAGTCAGCATTTAATGTATCATATGATGGGACAAGCATTGCCATATTTAGCTGAAATAGCAGCTCAAATGACATTAGGGTTTGGCAGTATCATTGGAGCAGGAATTCAAATTTCTTTATATAATTGGTATAGAAAGTCAGAACTTACGGCAGATAGAGCAGGCCTACTGGTTTGTCAAAGCCACAAAGCAGCTATTAAGGCGTTAATGAAATGTGCAGGTTACCCACCACAATTTTATGGGCATATGAATGAAATGGATTTCTTAAAGCAAATGGAGCAATTTGAGAACTTAGATTCAGAGGCTTATAATAAAGTGGTTAAGGTATTAAGCTCTTTGTATCAGACACATCCTTGGACAGTACTAAGAGCTAAAGAACTACATGAATGGTATAAGCAAGGTGAATATGACCAGATTATAAGTAGAAAGATCTGTTTAACAAAAGTAAGATAGGAATAGTTGAAATCAGAACGATTTATTTATAAAATAAAGTAAAAAGACTAATCTTGTAAAGACAGAAGGCGAGTGAGAATATGTTTTGTAAGCGTTGTAAAGAAAAAGGGAAAGTAAGAAAGCAAGTCCTTATTCGTTGTAAGCAGTGTGGGGAAGAGACATATGTACCACTTTATAACAATGATAAGTGTCAAAAATGTAATGAAGCAGCAAATACCTGTGAAGAATGTGGTAGGGAAATAGATTCATAAGTAAAAAATAGAATAATACATAAAGCTAAAAGGTAGGTTGCCCAATAGGGAACCTACCTTTTTAGTTGTATAAAAAAGATGAGCGTTTTAATGTGATCTTCTTGAATGTGGAGAAGTGGATTGTGGGTTAGGTGCAGAATCACTAGAGGAAGCATTTTTAGTTGTTAGACGATGACTTAAAAATTCTTCATAAAGTTTAAAGGCCACGGCACAAAGTGGAACAGCTAATAAGCAGCCTACAACACCAAAGAAACCGCCGCCAACAATAACAGCTAACAAAATCCATAAACCATCCAAGCCAGTAGAGTCTCCTACTATTTTTGGACAGATAAAATTACCATCAATTTGTTGAAGAATCGTAATAAAGATGACATACCAAATAGCTTTAGTAGGTTCTACCATTAAAATAATAAGTACACAAGGCACAGCTCCAATAAATGGCCCGATAACAGGAATAACATTAGTTACTCCAGCTAGGAAGCCAAGAAGGATAGGATAAGGAAAACCAAACAAGCTAGAGCAAACAAAGGTAATAATACCAATAATAAGTGCATCTGTTAGTTGACCAATAATAAAGCCTCTAAAAGTTTGATCAGTTACTTCTAAGACATGTTTTAACTTAGTCTTTGTCTTAGTGGTAGCAAAAGCATCTAAGGTGCGTGTGACAAGAGACATCAAAGTTTCTTTACTTGCCAAGAAGTAAACAGAGATAAATAAAGTACCCAGCAGGTTAACTAAACCAGAAGCAGTACTAGTAACAACACCAATTAAAGAAGGTAATAAACCTTTAAGGACTTCTACGAGAGACATAATTGCTTTTTGAATTTCATTCCATATAGAAGGCTCTAATTTAAGTTTAGTAACAATATCAGTTAAGTAGTTCTGTAAAGTCTGATAGTATTCAGTAGAGTTAGCCATGAATATATTAATACTTTCACCTAATTGAGGAATAAGCATAGAGAAAATAAAGCCAATGATGAAAAAGAAAATTAAGTAGGAAGCAATGAGTGACAAAGACTTCTTTAGTTTATAACGAGGATCTCTCTTATTGCTTTTAAACAGTTTAGTTAAGAAATAAGTATAAGGAATATTAAGGATATAAGCTAAAGCAAAGCCCCAAATAAAAGGTTTTGTAAGATTTAAGAGTTTGAGCATGACTCCTGAAAAAACTTCAAATCGTAATAAGAAAAAATATAAGATTAAACCATAAGTTACTAAAAAAACAGGTTTTTTAAAACGATTCATAAATACCTCCTCCATTTTGTAATCTATCTTATTCTAAGGTATTTTTGAGGTGCAAACAAGTATTTATTATTGTTTAAGCACCTCATTTTTTGCCTTGTTCTCAGATAGGTTAGATAAATTACCTTGGAGTACCAAACTTTTACTTTGTTTTGGGTTTTCCAAAGAATAATCAATTTAGCACTATTTATAAAAAAAATACTGATTTTTGTTGGTTAGTAATAAAAATTTTTATTTCCATGACAAATACATTTATTTCATGTAAAATAAAGATAATAGTGTAAACAAAATAAAGTGATAATAGATGTTTATACTAATATAAATTAATAAATATGAATAAAATTTTGAATTGAAATAGAAACGAGGAAACGACTATGGATATGCTTAGAAAGTACATCGAAGAGCTCATTGATAAGAGTACACCAGCTAGACCTATATGGAATATTGAAAAAATATTACAAGGTAAAGAGCCAACATGGAATTACATAGATGGATGCATGATTAAAGCACTTTTAGAAATGTATGCCATTACTAAAGGGGAAAAATATTTAGCTTTTGCAGATGATTTTATTAGTTATCATGTAAGAGAAGACGGTCAGATTAATCACTATGATATTCATGAGTTAAACATCGATAATGTTAATGCAGGAAAGGTGCTTTTCGAACTTTATGAGTTAACAGGTAAAGAAAAGTACAGAAAAGCTATAGATACAGTTTATGAGCAAGTTAAAATACAGCCTCGTACAAAGGAAGGTAACTTTTGGCACAAGAAAATCTATCCAAATCAAGTTTGGTTAGATGGACTTTATATGGGGCAACCTTTTTATATGGAATATGAAACAAAGTTTAATAATAAGAAAAACTATAAAGATATTTTCAATCAGTTTGCTAATGTTGAAAAAATAATGAAAGATTCTAAAACAGGCTTATATTATCATGGTTATGATTCTTCAAGAGAAGCTTCATGGTGTGATAAAGTAACCGGTCTTTCTAAAAATTTTTGGTTGCGTGCATTAGGTTGGTATGTTATGGCACTCTTAGATACTTTAGAAAAGATGGATTCAACCTATACAGAAGGTTATACACAATTAAGCAATAACTTTAAAGATATTATGGAAGCTATAATTAAATTCCAAGATGAGAGTGGTATGTGGTATCAAGTAGTAGACCAAGGTAATAGAGAAGGAAACTATCTTGAAACGAGTGGTAGTGCTATCATGGCATATGGTATTCTTAAAGGAGTAAGAATGGGCTTCTTACCAGAGAGCTATAGAGCATATGGTGAAAAGGCATTTAAAGGTATTTGTGATAAATATTTATATGAGAAAGATGGAGAGCTTTGCTTAGGAGGCATTTGTCTTGTGGCAGGATTAGGTCGTCCAGACAGTAGAGATGGTACTTTTGAATACTATATTTCAGAACCAGTTGTTGAAAATGAAGCTAAAGGTGTTGCACCACTTTTATTAGCTTATACTGAAATTTTAAGATTATAATGATAAAAAGCTGATTTCTAGTATCTAGAAGTCAGCTTTTTAACAAGGAGACAACAAGATTTGAGATTAAGAAAAAAGTGAATGATTAAGGGTATAAAATAAGTAAACTGGCGCATAATAAGCTTGTACAGAAGATATCTCAAAGGTAATCTTACTGTATATAAGTTAGGAGATGGTACCCTTGGAGAGTGGAATGCAGTAGCAAACTAGTTAAAGAGAGTTATCACAACCTAATATTGCCTAGCTAAAACATAGTTTATTAATGCTAATTCAGGAAGCTTAAGCTAGTAGAGTCTAGCCATACTAAGAAATATCTTAGGCCGTGATCGTTTGAGTAACTACTTATTGATCATCACCATAACTTAGTCTGGGGGCTACCCAAAGTAAGCAAACTTACAAAGTTACAAGGAATGAGAATAAAGGTGAAAGATTTAAGCGAATAATTAGCTGTGAACTTTATTTTAATGAAGGCAATCAACGAGAGCTGTAAAAGGCTCTCGTTTTGTTTTGATTTAATCTGAAGTTTTTGTAGAATTATAAAGAATTATTACTAATACAACTTTCTTTTTATAGGAAAATAGTATAATATTTATAGTACTAATAGTAAATAATGTCTAATGAAGAGGTAGTTATGATAAACAAGAAGAAGCTAGAAGAGCAGCTTGATAATATAAAAAAGGATCCTACTTATATAGATGGTTTTATTGCATTAATGACAAGAAGTTGGGGGGGGGATATAGAGGATAATATTGAGGCTATTAAAGGCGCTATATCCCTTATTCATAAAGAAGAAAGTAAAAAAGCTTATATTGAGCTATTAATGCTACAAGCAAAATATTATTTTGTTTTGGGAAAGTATAGCCAGGGGATAGAGGGTTTATTAGATGGCGTTCAAATCCTACAAGAGCCTAAAAATGAGGTAGAGGAACATCAACTTATTCAACTTCAAAATATGTTGTTAGTAGGCTTTACAAAAAAAGAAGAGTTTGCACTAGCTATTGAATATGGTTTACAAGGCCTTGAGAAAGCTGAAGCCTTAGCAAGGCCTGAAATTAAAGTAAAATTATTACTAAGTATTTTAGATTTATATATTGCTATTAAAGCTTACAAAAAAGCAGAATTTATTTTACAGAATATCGTTGCCATAGACTATATTTTAATGGATACAACTAAGCTTTATATTGAGATTGCTTGGCTTAAACTTTTTTTGTGCCAAAAACAATTTGAACTAGCAGCTGAATATAGTAAGAGAGCTTATGATTTAGCCAAGAAGAATGAAGAACAGTATGCACTTGAGTTGATCCAGATTTTAAGTTTAAGAGCAAAACTTAATGTAAGTCGTGAATTATATGCACAAGCAGAAAAGGACTTTAAGGATATAAAAGAAAGAATTAAGAAAATTAGATTTAAAGAAATAGAAGAACAAAGTTTATTTGAATGGGCGAAATATGATAAAAAACAAGGAAGAATGAATGAGGCTATTCAAAAATTAAAAAAAATTATTGAAGAACAAGATGAATCACTGATTTATGTTAAAGAAAGTTATAAACTATTAAGTGAAATTTATGAAGAAACTAACGAGTGGCAAGATGCATACAGTTATCTGAAAAAATATGAAAAAAGTAAAGAGAATATATTAGATGAAAATGTACATAAATACTTTGATAAACTGAATCAAATTAATATGACTAAAGAAATTGAAAAATACAAATTACTTTATCAAGATATGCAAGTTCTTGCACAGATAGGCGTTGCTTTGACAGAACATTTAAAACCAACAGTACTCAATAATAAAATATATAAGCAGCTGAGTAAATTATTTAAGATGGATTTATTCAGTATTCTTATATTAGATCAAGAAGTACCTCGATATACTTTGTTTGATTATAAAGGTGATATTGTGAAAGAACGTAAAGAACTTATTAGAAATACAGAGTATTTAGCAGAATACTGTACCAAGGAAAGAATAGATATTTCAGTAAGTAATGGAGATTTTGAAGCATATCATATAAAAGAGATAGGTGAAGCAGAGGAGTTACAACTACAATCAGTTCTTTTTACGCCACTTATCATAAATGATAAGGCGATAGGGGCTGTTGGAATAGGAAGCTACAAGGTCAATATATTTAATAGTAATGACCTTAATTCATTACGTGTAATTGCGTCTTATTTGGCTATCACAATACAAAATACTACTTTATATCATCAAGCAGAGTATTTAGGAATGCATGACTCGCTTACCGGTCTTTTAAATAGAGGTGCTTTATTAAAGCAAGGAGAAATACTATTTAAGAAAAATCATAAACAACATAAAAGCACAGTTGTGATGATGTTAGATACAGACTATTTTAAGCAAGTAAATGACCGCTATGGTCATCAATTAGGCGATGAAGTACTAAAGAAAATAGGAGAAATCCTAAAAAAAGTGGTTAGAAAGCAAGATTATGTAGGACGATATGGCGGAGAAGAATTTTTAGTGATATTAGATGATTTATCGGAAAAAGAAGTCGTTAAGGTATGTCAAAGAATTAAAAAAGCCTTAAGTGAAAGTTGTTTTGAAACTAAAAAGGATACCAAGATTAAAGTAACTATAAGTGGAGGGTTTTATATCTGTAATGAGTATACCTTAAACTTTAGTGATGCTATTCAATTTGCAGATCATGCTTTATATCGTGCTAAATTATTAGGTAGAAATCGTATGATTAGTTATTGTTTAGGAGAGAATGAATCTTAGAAGAAAGTTGCTAAATTAAAATAAAATGTTATACTAACTGTAAGTGTATTTTTATAAAGAAAGGAAGGTATGCGTATGTCTTTTGAAAAAATGAAAACAGTTAGTGATCAAGAAGTGATTCATGAAAGAAGCTGTATGATGCTGTATTATTTTACCCCAGCAGAGCTTAAACAGATTCAAATGGTGGCTAGAATGGCAGGCGTAGGAGATCAAATTATACTTGGAATGGAGCATGGTGAATGCACTTTACAAGCTATTTTAGATAATCAGTTAACTTCTAGTACAGACGCATGTTTAAAACAAAAAGCCATTATTTTTAATAATATCTCTAGTACAAGAATAAGTGCTTTTATAGAAGGATTAAAGAAGTTTCGCATGAATAGGCCATTGATAGCAGTTGTAACTGAAACTTCTATTAAATGGACTTTAAAGGAGCTTTTGCTACATTTAAATGAAGAGCATCATGCAGTAAAGAATAATCAATTTAATGAGCATTAAAAGAAGAGACTTCTCCGTTTATTTTGCTACATTGTGCATAGGCGTGTACTACTTAGTAAAGTAGCTGAACGGTAAGAGCTTTATAGGCATAAAAACCATGTATAGCTAGGATGTTTTTAGTTATACATGGTTTTTATTTATAAAAGTTATTAGCTGTTTATTTTATTACAGCTATTTTTCATTTCCTATTCCAATAAATCTTTTAAGAGGATATCTAGGGGAATTGGTTCATTTTGTAAGCTATTAGCAGCTTCTAAAGCAGAGGTAGCAAGTAGGTCATCTAAGTTTCGGTAACCACTTCCACCATATTTTGCAATAAAATCCTCTATGGCTGCATCGAATACAGCGTTTTCTTGGGAATGCGGCTCACAAATTTCTTGTAAGGTTTCCTTAAATTCATTTTCTAGAGGTGCTAGGATGTGAGATAAATCCAGTTGTTTTTTAGCCATGTTGAGTTCCCTTGTCAATGATATGATTATTCGTAGTTTTTACCAAATTTATCTTGTGCAATAAGAGATAGTGCATCAGCTAGCGTACTTGCATGAGAAGCATGTGATGCATCCTCCTTAAAAGAGGTATTCTTTTTGTGCGATTTAAATTTAGCTTCAGGTACTGGTGTAGAAGCAGTAGAGTTTTTCTTTTTTTCGCTATTAAAGCCTTTAGGATATTTATTACGTTTTTTTGATTCGGATTTTTCTAAAAATGGTTTTTGATCGCTAGGGTCAGAAGAAGCAACAATCTCACCTGTTTTTAAATCTCTAACTTGTCCTTTAATCAGTTTAATAGGTACAATTGTAATATTGAAGTCACGTTCAAAAATACGTATGGCACCTAAGTCTTTAGACGTAGCTAAGCAAATAGAATGACCTTCTTTAAAGCCTCTTGCACTACGACCTGCACGATGTAAATACTCATGAGCGGTTAGTGGAAAATCAAAATGAATGACATGAGTAATATCTGGTACATCTAAGCCTCTGGCAGATAAATCAGAGGAAATAAGAAGTTTTACTTTACCCGACCTGAAGGCTGTTAAAGCAGCTTTACGAGCTTCTTTAGTAAGCTTACCAGAAATAGTGGCTACGGAATGTCCATGATGTTTTAGCTTTTCTACTAAGGTGGTTGTATCTGTATTTTGACTAACAAAAATAAGAGCACGCTGCGTATGAGTAGCGACTAAAAGCTTACGAAGCATATCGAATTTCTCTCGTTGTTCACTTACTAAACAAAAATGCTTAATGCGTGGGTTAAGAACAGTTTGCTCTGCAGTACGTACTGTAACAGGATGAGTCATAAAAGTTTTAACAGCCTCTATAGCAGTAGGGCTCATACTAGCTGAACATAAACAGATTTGACGGTCTTTAGGCAAAAGATAAAGCATTTTTTTAATAGTATTAGCTTGGTTTTGATCAAGTAAATGGTCTGCTTCATCTAAAATCACGGTTTGGATAGTAGAGGCAGTGATTTTTTTCTTAGTCATTAAATCTAGAATACGACCAGCAGTTCCGACAATAATTTGAGGCTTATCACGAAGTTTTTTGATTTGGTGGTCTATATTGACCTCCCCTATGATTGGACAAGATTGAATATTTAAGCTACTATTTTTGGCAAGTACAGTGATTTGTTCATGAATCTGCATAACAAGCTCATGGGTAGGAGCTAAAATAATGGCTTGCATTTCGCGTTTTGTCAAATCAATTTTTTCAAAAAGAGGGAGGACAAATGCTAAAGTTTTACCGCTTCCGGTATGTGACTCGATGATGACATCGTGGCCTTCTAGAAAAGTTGGTAAAGTAAGCTCTTGAATAGGCATAGGTGAAGTAATACCTTGGTGTTTTAGCCCTTCAATGAGAGAATGATTTATTTTCAATGCACTAAAAGTATGTGTCATAGTAATCTCCTTTGCATACGGTATTTAGGTCTATAATAGTATACACCATATGTAAATACTAGGCTAGTGAGGTGATTTGAGATTTTCAAGTTCAGTATAAATTTTATACCAACGTTCAAGGCCGTTTTCAAGGCGATAGTAATGACGAATGTAAAATAGGAGAGTAATAAGTAAAATGAGGTCAAGTAAAAACAACAGCGGCATAGGTGCGCAAAAAGTGGCAATACAACTACATAAAAATAAGAAAGCAAAAAATAAGGTAATAAGCAGGTGAATAAGACGTTCATGTTGTATAAATAAGATTTGAGTTTGATGATAAGTAGAGAGCCAGTTTAAGTTTGCAGAAGGGTCTTTTAAAGCTTCAATCATAAAAGCCTCATGTTTTTTTAAATAAGTATACATGGTTTTACCTCCTATCAATGGACATCAATTTATTCTATAAGATTAATTATAGACCTTTTAGAATCAGTATGGAATAGCACTTAAGTGTTAAGGATGCTATGACTGATGATATTTTTCGAACAAATTCATTGCATTATGCTAAAATAGTATTAAAAACATAAAGCAGCCTTGTTGAGGGGGAGAAGAGACATGCATCAAGTAATGGAATATTTAAGAGAAGTAAATACAGTATCGATTATTTTTAGATTACTACTAGCTACTTTATTTTCTGGAATCATTGGAATCGAAAGAGGTACAAAGAAAAGGCCAGCGGGTTTTAGAACACATATATTAGTGTGTATAGGCGCCACATTAGTGATGCTTACTAGTCAATACATGGTAGATGTGTTAAAAATACAAACAGATGCTACAAGATTAGGTGCTCAGGTTATTAGTGGGATTGGTTTCTTGGGAGCAGGGACTATTATTGTAATAGGGCGTAATCAAGTAAAGGGACTTACAACTGCAGCAGGTCTGTGGGCCTGCGCATGTATGGGGCTTGCTATTGGCGTAGGTTTTTATGAAGGTGCAATTATTAGTTGTATTTTTTTATATGGTGTTATGATTGGACTTCATCGTTTAGATGAATATGTTCAAATGCATTCAAAAGTGATGGAGATCTATTTAGAGTTAGATAATATGAGTGCATTAAGTCATTTTATAGAATATGTAAAAGCTCAAGGAACTAAGGTTTCTGATTTGGAAATACAGCGCATTAAGCAAGATGGAGATCAGATTGTAGGTGCTATGATGACTTTAGTATTATGTGATAATTGTGATCATACTCAATATATTTTTGAACTTCATCATTTAGATGGCATTCGTGCGATTCAAGAAATTAGTTAGTAGAAAAAGATGAATAATTTACTAAAGAATTTGCCATACTAGGCTCTAAAAGAAACATTATTTTAATGCAACAAAAGGAGCCTTACTATGGAACAAAAACCTAAGAATCTCATTGCATTATTCGTTATATGCTTGATTTTGATTCCAACTTTAATTTATGGTGGAACGACAAAGGTAAGTAAGGGGCAGGTAGCTACAGTGAATGCACCAATACTTAAGCGTATAGTAGTTTCACCAAAAGCAATTCAAGTGCCTGTAGGCACTAGCGAGAAGGACTTTAAAGATATGCTTGAAGTTAAGGCGTACTATAAGGATATAGCTGAGCCTAAATTGATTAAAGATTTTATGACTAACTTTGCTACTATTAAGCCGCAAAAGGGAAGTAAAACCGTAGTTATCAAGTATACTGAAAATGGATGTACCAAAAGTACTAAAATCTGTGTGACCTTCTGTAAGCCGCCAATAGATGAAAGTACGCAAACTGCCATTAATTTTCCTTATATCAGTGGTTATCCAGATGAGACGTTTAGGCCAGATCAAGCCGTGACAAGAGCAGAGCTTGCCACAATGATTGCTAGACTATTAACTAAAAATGATATTCCAGCTCAGCAAAATCAGTTTAAAGATGTGCCTGAACTTAAATTTAGTACAGATGGGATTAATTATGTAACTAAACTAGGCTTGATGAAGCCATATGCAGATGGAACCTTTAGACCAACAGAACCTGTAACCTTAACAGAAGCAAGGGAGATTATGCCACGTTTAGCTGCGTATTTGAAAACAACCAATGTAGATGTACCAGCAGGAACAGGAGATTTAACACGGACACAAGCAGTTGTACTTCTTAATAAACTATTTGATATTGAGTGTGATACTAAAAATAAAACGAGTGGCTTTTCAGACGTAACACCATCAACACCGTACTATAAAGATATTCTCTGTGCTACACAACAGAGAGCAACACCTAGAAGTCATTAATAGTTAGTCATATTTAATAGGCTTATAATGAGTACTATAGGGATATCTCTATAAATATAAAAATAATAAACAGGATGTGTTGACATCCTGTTTATTATTTTTATATTCAAATTGATTAACAGTTAGCTAAAAGTAAAGCAATTTCTCTAATTACTTTGCAAGCTACAGCAGTAGAAACACCACTTGCATCATAATGAGGTGCTAGTTCTACTACATCGGCACCAATAAGGTATGCTTCTTTAAGGATAATAAAGACTTCTAAAAGTTCTTTCATAGTGATTCCACCTGGTTCTGGTGTACCTGTTCCAGAAAAAATAGAAGGGTCTAATACATCTAAGTCTAGGGTAAAGTAGATAGGCTTTCCTTTTAAGCTTTGCATCGTTTCTTTTAAAGTGACAGTATCAAAAGGATGCAAATAAGTATGTGTTTTAGCCCATTCGAATTCTTGTTTCATACCAGAACGAATACCGAACTGAAAAATACGATGATCCCCTAAAATATCCCACGCACGTCTTAAAACAGTAGCATGGGAAAGTTTTTCTCCTAAATAATCATCTCTTAAATCTGTATGTGCATCTAAATGAATAATATGTAAATCAGGATAATGATGTGCAAGAGTTTCAATAACAGGTAAGCTGACTAAATGTTCGCCACCAATCATAAGGGGTTTTTTACCATGTGAAACGATTTCTGCTGCCACAGCTTTGATAGCTGCTAGAGCTTTAGGGGGATTACCAAAAGGTACATCCACATCTCCTATATCACTAATTAAGAAGTCTTCTAAATCTAAATCTAAATAGGGAGAATAGGTTTCAAGGCCGTAAGAATCCGGTCTAATAGCGGTAGGTGCAAAGCGTGTACCAGGTCTATAGCTAGTAGTACCATCAAAAGGTGCACCAAATAAAACCACCTTTCCTTCTTCAAAAGGCTTATCACAGCCAATAAATTGTTGATTTGTATAAGTATTAAACATTTTCAAGTCCTTCCTTTACATAG
Source organism: Cellulosilyticum sp. WCF-2 (assembly GCF_003990395.1). Classification (NCBI taxonomy): domain Bacteria; kingdom Bacillati; phylum Bacillota; class Clostridia; order Lachnospirales; family Cellulosilyticaceae; genus Cellulosilyticum; species Cellulosilyticum sp. WCF-2. Next base: position 2,145,621 of record NZ_CP034675.1, read on the forward strand.
GTAGGGAGCATAAAAGCTCCTTGGTGCAATTTTGTATTATAGTATTTGGTATAAAGCCCAAGAGATTCCCATTTATCACTTTTTAAATCTTTTATAGGATCATATTTCTTAGAAGCAAAGCCAAAGAGCCAATGACCTGAAGGATAGGTAGGCATATGAAATTGATAGACTTTTGCGATAGGAAAGCTAGCTTTGATCTTAGCGTGAGAACGCTTCATTTCGTAGGCATCACTTTCATAATAAGGGCTTTCATGTTGATTAATTAAAATACCTACATTACTTAATAGACGTTCACAATGATGATAAAAATCATAAGTAAATAGTCCTTCACCAGGACCAATAGGATCTGTAGAATCTACTAAGATTAAGTCATAGCTATTATTTTTAGCAGTTTGAACAAAATCTAATCCATCTTGAAAGTGAAGAATAAGTCTATTATCATGATCAAAAGGCGCAGCTGTTAGAGGTAAGTATTGTTGACAAAGCCTTACCACGCGTTCATCAATTTCAACCAAATCCACTTTTTTAATTGTTTTATATCGTAAAATTTCCCTAGCTGTACCACCATCGCCTCCACCAATAATAAGTACACGCTTTACTTCTGGATTAACAGCCATAGCTACATGAGTAATCATTTCGTGATAAATAAACTCATCTTTTTCTGTAACCATCATAAAGCCATCTAAGGTGAAAAAGCGTCCAAAGGTTTTACTATCAAAGAAGTCAATTTGTTGAAAAGGGGTTTTTTCAGAATAGAGGTGCTGGGTGACCTTCACTGAGAATTTCACATCTTCCTCATATTTTTCGCTATACCATAAATCCTGCATAAGAGCCTCCTAATCCTCTAAATTAAACATAGCTTCACGTACAACAGTACCATAGAAAATTTCATCCATTTCTTTTTTTACTTTTTTAGCAATTATTTTTGCTTCACCTTTATGTAGTTCTTCTTGAGTATACCCAAATAAATAGTTGTCTAGGTCGAACTGTTTTAAGCGGCATTTAGTATGGAAAATATTTTCTTGATAAACATTAACATCAATCATGTTATACATCATGCGAATATGTTCAGGGATAAAGTTTTGAATAGAATCAATAGGATGATCTATAAAAAGTTTATTACCGGCAATATCTCTAGCAAAGCCACGTACTTTATAATCTAACGTCATCACATCAGCATCAAAGCAGTGAATAAGATAATTAAGCGCTTTAAGAGGAGAAATTTCTCCACAAGTAGCTACATCTATATCTGCTCTAAAGGTACTAATACCTTCATAAGGATGATATTCAGGATAAGTATGTACCGTAATGTGACTTTTATCTAAGTGGCCTAATATGATTTCAGGAATTGGTCCTGGAGAAGCTGACTTAGCTTCATCATGGCGAATTTCAGGAACGGCACCTTCAGAAATAAGAATAGTCACACTAGCTCCTTGAGGATCATAATCTTGTTTGGCAATGTTTAGTATATTAGCACCAATCATTTCTGTAACTGTAGTTAGAATTTGAGTTAATCGCTCTGCATTATATTGCTCATCAATATACTCAATATAGGCCTTACGATCTTCAGCAGTTTTAGTGTAACAAATATCATACATATTAAAGCTAAGAGTTTTGGTTAAATTATTAAAGCCATGTAGCTTTAATGCGTTAGAGTCTGTATTATTCATCTTATTCCAAATCGGCTCCTTTACATAGTAAATAGTAAGGTAATTATAAGATAAAAAATTAATAAATTCAACAAAAAATAGTGTAATACAAAATTTAAAGTTTAGTAATAGTGTGCTTTTTGGTATGAAAAAGATATAATTATCTATAATCTTGGAAAAATATAGCTGTGGGTATTTTTTAATAGGTTTTCTACAAAACTTATGTTAATATAATAGTTATCTATAAAATCAAGTAAAGGAATATAATGACCATGGAAAATAATAAACCTTATGCACTTGTATTTGGTATTGCCATATACGATATTTTTGGTTTTTCTTATGCAACCTATAGACCCTATGATTCTAATCCAGGAAAAGTAAAAGTGTCTTGCGGTGGTGTTTGTAGAAACATTGCAGAAAATATGTCTTTAGTAGGAACAAATACACAGTTTATTTCTATTTTAGGTGATGATGAAAAAGGCAAGGATATTTTAAGACAAGCTGAAAAAGTAGGTTTAGATATGAGTAACACTTTAATCGTACACGGTGGCTCCACACCTACTTATATGGCCATATTAGATGAAAATGGAGAAATGGTATCAGCCGTGGTTGATACAAAATTAGCCAATGAGTTTTCAAAGGAAGCTTTAAGTGAGCGTGCTTCTATTATTGAAAATGCAGAATATATGTTTTTAGGTGCAGATAACCCCCCTTTTATTGAGCATATTGTAACGACTTATCAAGGTAAAACAAAATTTGTTTTAGATCCAGTATCAGCTGCTAAAGCAGCTAGGATTAAACATTTACTTCACTATTTTCATACAGTAAAACCTAATAGACATGAAGCAGAAGTGTTATGTGGCTTTGAGGTGAAAACATATGAAGATGCTAGAAAAGCAGGTGCTTACCTAAGAGGTTTAGGTGTACAAAATGTATTTATTAGTCTTGATGTAGATGGTGTTTATTATAATGATGGTAAGGAAGAAGGTATTATTAAAGCAAATGCTTTAGAAGTGATTAATGTTACAGGGGCTGGTGATGCTTTTGTAGCAGGCATTGGAGCAGGGTATATGGCAAATAAAAGTACAGTAGAGATTGTTAAATATGCTATTGCTATGTCTAACATTACTATTGCTCACGAAGAAACTATTAATCCTAATATGGCAGCTGATTTAGTGGAAGCCTATGTTAGAGAAGCACAATGGCAATCTACGACATTTGAATAAGCACAATGATGAAAAAGAAAAAGCAGGTATAAGGTGATAGGCCTTATAGCTGCTTTTTTTGTAGTCTAGGGAAGTATTCCCTGCCGTATTCAGGAGGGTACTCAGCTGACATGTTTTTTTTGTCAGCGCGAAGGAAATCTAGGGTTCCCTAGCGGAAGAAATGTGGACGCTAGTCCACTTTCTTGCTAACAACCTAACAACCTTTTAGTTACTTGTAAAAGTTAAAGTGTTTGCCTAATAAAAAAGAATATAATAACTGATAAACAAAGTAGATTGTATAATAATAAAATTTTATAAAAATTTAAATAATAGGGAACTTATTTATCTTTACTACGTCTAATGAAATAAGATGAAAGGGGGTTATAAAATGAGAAAAAAATTTTTATTGTTAACGGTGATAGCTATGTTAGTGCCACAAGTCAGTTTTGCTAATGAGAAGACTCAAGGGTTAGAAGGATTACTAGGCAAAGTTAAAGCTAAAATAGAAGTGCCAAAAGCTTTTACAGAGTTTAATTATAATCAATCAGGTGAAGATTATCGTTTCATATGGCAAGATCAAGAAGGTAAGCAAGGAAGCTTATACGTAGAGTGTGAGAGTGATGGGGACATTCTGAGTTATCGCTTAAATCTGTATCATACAAGTGATAGCACTTTAGCAAAGATTGATTGGGAAACAGGAAAAGCTAAAGCAGAATCTTTTTTAAATCAAGTAGTACCTGAATATGCTAAAGCTTTAGTGCTAAGAGAAAGAACGGCACCAAGTAGTGATTATGACTATACTTATGTATATGATTTATATCATGAAGGCGTTAAAGTATTTAACCAAGTCATTTACGTTAACGTTAACAAACAGACAGGTGAAATAAAAAGTTTTTCAGGAATAGATTTCTCTGAGCGTACGTATAATGCCAATCAGCCAAAGATTACTCTAGAACAAGCAGAAGTAGGTTATTTAAAACAAGTGGGCTTACCAGCACTTTATAAAACCTATTATGATTGGAAAACTGAAGAGAAAAGTAGCTTTTTAGTTTACAAACTCCAAAATGGAGAGAGGAAGGGAATAGATGCAGCTACAGGTGCATTAGTAGTTCATTATAAAAATGAAGACAATGAGTTATATAAAGAAGCAACTACCGAGGAAAGTCAGTCCGTTACAGCTAAAAATGATAGTGGTGCTTCAGGTTTAACACCTTCTGAGAGAAAAGCAGTAGAGGAAACAAAAGGATTATTGAGCGTAGAAGTGATCCTTGACAAGGTAGCTAAGCATTTTCCACGTGTGAAATCAGCTACAGTCAGCAGAAATAATCTTTATAAGCAGAAGGAAATTTATATAAGGCAAATCGTTTTAAAGGATGAGGTTAATAAGACAAATGTTAGTTTAACGGTGGATGCTAAAACAGCAGAGATAGAAAATTATTACTTTTGGAGTAGTACGTCACCAGAAACAGCCGAGTATCACTGGAGTGAAAAAGAAGCAGCCTCATTTTTAAGTCAAGTGGCACCACAGCAATTTAAAGAAACGAAGTTAATAGAAGATGAGTATACAAATGAAGACATGACTACAACAAACTATTATTATGGACGCTTAGTAAATCATTTATTGGTAGACGGAGAGGGATTAAGTATTACCTATGACCAACGTTTAGGGGAGGTCACATCTTATTCTAAGAACTGGAGTCAAATGAGTTTTAAATCACCAGAAGGGATGATGAGTAAGGAAAACGCAGTTAAAAATATAGGCTTAGAGTTAGTTTATATGGAAACAAGTGAGGACGTTTATCGTTTAGCATATACCACCAGGGAGACCTATATGCTTTTAGATGCTTTTAATGGTAAGGAAGTAGATTATTCAGGAAAAGTAATGGAGGAAGAAGCACAAAAGTTTTATACTGACTTAAAGGGACATCCAAAAGAAGCACTCATTAAGAAGCTATTTGATAGCGGTATTTATTTAAAAGGAGAAAAGTTAAAACCAGATTTGCCTATTTCTGAAGAAGACTTTTTAAATCTTTTATGCCAAGTAACGCAAGGGTATAAGCCCGATGAAAATGAAAATGTGAGTGGATGGTATAAAGAAGTGACGGGTAAAGCAACGCTTGACAAGCAACAGACTTTAACAAGAGAAAAGTCTGTTTATGATATGATTAGTGCAACCCCATATAAAAAGATAGCAAGTATTTCCGAGTTATATGTCTATCCTTTTGAAGATAAGCAATATGATGAAGCTTTAAAAGGCCATATCAGTGTAGCTTATGGTCTGAAGTTGATTCAAAAAGATAAAACAGGTTTATTTAGGCCAAAAGATAAGCTTACTAGAGCCGAAGCTTTAGAAATGATGTATTATTTGCTATTGAGTACAGAAACTGAATAATAGCATGAAAAAGGAATTAGAAGAGTAGAAGACTTCTAGTTCCTTTTATATTTCTGAAATTTATCTCCCGACTAATAATATGCTATAATGGAGTCAAGGAGAGTAGAAAAATGAAAACAATTACAAAAATTAGCAGACAACAAAATGGAGAACGTTACAATATCTTTTTAGATGAAGTATTTTTTTGCGGCGTTACAGAAGACACGCTGATTCGTATGAATTTGAAAAAAGGTGCAAAAATAGATGAAGAAGCTTTAAAAGCTTTAGAGGAAGAAGAAAGTAAAAACAGGTGTTTTTCCTACGCTATTTATCTTTTGGGTAGACAGAACTATTTTGAAAAGGTTTTAGTAGAGAAACTCAAAAGGAAAGAGTATAGTGAAGAAGATATTCAGTATACATTAGAAAAACTAAGATACTATAATTATTTAGATGATAGTAGATTAACAGAAGCCTTTGTAAGGGATAAAAAAAGATTTTCTAAAAAGGGCCCCAGATATATTGCAGAGGCCTTAAGAAATAAGGGTGTTTCCCAGGAACAAATTACAAAAGCTTTAGAAGAAAATTATAGCACTGAAGAAGCTTATGAGAATTGTATTGGCATAGCGGAGAAAAAATTTGAATATTATAAAAAGAAAACAGACGACTTGTATCAGCTAAAGAGCAAGCTGTATGCTTTTTTAGCACAAAGAGGTTTTTCTTCTGAGGTGATTAAGCGTACCATAGAAAAGTTAACAAAAGATGAATAAAGTAGAGGTGGATAAGGTGAGAAGAGGTTATACAATTTATGAATCTTCTTTATTAGGACCTATTGGCATAGTGGTTTGCGAGAAAGGTGTAGAAGCTATTTTCTTAAAGGAAGATGGCTTTAAAGCCTATCAAAAAATAAATCCTGATTTAGAAAGAGATGAAATGTTGTGTGGTGAAGCAAAAAAGCAAATAGAGGAATATTTTAAGGGAGAACGTCAAGTATTTCAGTTAGATTTGGTAGTAGAAGGAACGACTTTTCAAAAAAAAGTATGGGAAGGCTTAAAACAAATTCCTTATGGAGAGACTATTAGTTATAAGGAATTAGCTGAAAGAATTGGGAATCCTAAAGCGCAAAGAGCAGTGGGAGGAGCTAATGGTGCTAATCCTATACCACTTATTGTGCCCTGCCACCGTGTTATTGGTAAGAATGGCAAAATGGTAGGTTTTATGGGGAATCAAATAGATATTAAAGAGAAGCTTTTGGCTCATGAACTGAAGTATAAGTCATAAATGAGAGTGTGAGGAAAAAGATGTTGTTAAAGCTAATAAAGGCGGTCATTAGATTTGTGCGGTGGGTAATTAGTATTAGTGTTACCTTAGTACTCATTGCGGCAGGTATCTATATTTATGCAAGATACATAGAGCCGGAACTTCTTATTATAAAAGAAGAAAAGCTAGTTACACAAAGTATAAGCATACCAAAGGACACTTTGAAAATTGTACAATTTAGCGATGTTCACTTAGGGGAAGACTTTACCATTACCGATTTGAAACGTGTAGTAGAACGAATCAATGGACTTAAGCCAGATTTGATTATTTTTACGGGTGATTTAATAGACGATAATAAGGGGTTTACAGAAGTAGAAGAAGCCAGTGTACTTTTAGGGCAGCTTCAAGCAACTTATGGGAAGTTTGCAGTTTATGGTAATCATGACCATGGAGGAAATGGCACTAAAAGATATGCTAAAATATTAGCCGCAGCTGAGTTTAAGCTTTTGGTCAATGACAATCAATATGTTACTTTAGAAAATGGGGAACGTATTCATTTAATAGGTATTGATGATAAACTTTTAGGAACGGTAAATATCGAAAAAGCTATGGAAGGAATCCAAAAGTCTAACTATAATTTATTTATTTCACATGCACCTGACGTGGCAGATGAAGTGACAGGTTATCCTATTGACTTGCAGCTTTCAGGACATAGTCATGGTGGGCAAGTGCGAATTCCTTTTGTAGGAGCGCCTTTTACACCACCTTATGCCAATAAATATATTAAAGGTAAATATACATTTGAAGAGAATGAACGTATGGTGTTATACGTAAATTCTGGAATAGGAACCAGTCAAGTACGATATCGTCTTGGCAATATTCCTGAAATTACCTGTTTTTTAATAAGTAACTCTTAAACAAGAATGAGATACAAATAAATAACTAATAGTAAAATAGCTTGTAAGCGCTTAAAAGAGTTGTTGAATTGATACAACAGCTCTTTTTTTATGTGAAAAAATGATTAAAATAAACGTTGATTATGAATAAAAATACAATTTTATTCATAAAAATAAAAAAAGGTATTGAAATAAAATAAAAAATATTTATAATTATAAACATAATAAAAGTTTATTCGTTGAGTGTATAAATAGATATGGAGGGATTCGGATGAGATTAATACAAGGAAGCATTACAGCACCAAAAGGGTTTAAAGCAAATGGAGAGCATATTGGTATTAAGAACAAAAAGAAAGATTTAGCGATTATTTATAGTGAAACACCTTGTACGTATGCAGGTGCATTTACACAAAATGTAGTAAAAGCAGCACCAGTACTTTGGGATCAAATGGTTTTAAATGAAGGAGAAAAGGTGCATGCCATTGTGGTTAATAGTGGTAATGCTAATGCTGCAACAGGAGTACAAGGGGAAAAAGATACAGAGGAGATGGCAAGCCTAGTTGCAGAGGCCTTTAATATTGATAAAAAGCAAGTCTTAGTATGTTCTACGGGTGTTATTGGTGTGGATTTACCAATGGAGGTTTTAAGAAAAGGTATTGGCCCAGTAGCAGTTAAAGTAAGTGCAACTCATGAAGGAGGAGAAGCTGCTTCAGATGCCATCTTAACAACGGACTTAGTTAAGAAAACTATTGCTTTAGAAGAAAACATTAATGGTACGACGATTACTGTAGGTGGTATGGGTAAAGGTTCAGGTATGATTCATCCTAATATGGCAACTATGCTAGGGTTTATTACAACTGATGTTAATATCACTAAAGAGATGCTTCAAAAAGCACTCAAGAAAGCAATCGATACCTCTTTTAACATGATTACAGTTGATGGGGATACAAGTACTAATGACTCTGTGCTTGTTTTAGCTAATGGGATGGCGGGCAACCCAGTTATTGATCAAGAAGGAGAAGCTTTTGATAAGTTTTATGCAGCGTTATATGAAGTATGTAAATATATTGCTATTTCAATCGTTAAAGATGGCGAAGGTGCTACTAAGTTATTAGAAGTTAATTTAGAAGGTGTTAAGAACTTTGAAGATGGTAAATGCATTGCTAAAAGTATTTTAACTTCTAATTTAGTTAAAACAGCATTCTTTGGAGAAGATGCTAACTGGGGAAGAATCTTTTGTGCTATGGGGTACTCAGGTATTAGCTTTGACCCTGCAAAAGTAGATATTAGCATTGAAAGTATTGCTGGCAATGTAGCAATGCTCAAACAAGGCTTACCTGTTAAATTTAGTGAAGAAAAAGCTAAAGAAGTACTAGAAGAAAATGAAATAAAAATTCTCGTGACCATGGATGAAGGAAAAGAAAGTGTAACAGCTTGGGGCTGTGATTTAAGCTATGATTACGTAAAAATTAATGGGGATTATAGAAGCTAAATATTGGGAAAATAGAATTGACTTTAGGGGGATTTAATAATGAATGATGGTTTAGAAAAAGCAAAAGTTTTAATAGATGCATTACCTTATATTAGAGAGTTTAATGGCAATACAGTTGTCATTAAATATGGTGGCAGTGCCATGTTAGATCCAGAAATTAATAAGACGATTGTACAGGATATCGTACTTCTCAAATTAGTAGGTTTAAAACCAGTCATTGTTCATGGTGGGGGACCTGAAATTAATAATATGCTTAAACGTTTAGATATCCAGTCTGAGTTTATTAATGGACTTCGTGTGACAACCAAAGAAACCATGGAAGTTGTGGAAATGGTATTAGCAGGTAAGGTGAATAAACAAATCGTAGAAATGATTTCAGGGCAAGGGGGCTGCCCTGTTGGGTTAACAGGTAAAGATGGTAAGATTTTAAGAGCTAAAAAGCTCAATAAAGATGGTGTAGATTTAGGTTTTGTAGGGGAAATTGAAAAAGTGAATACAAGGCTCATAAAATCTTTAATTGATAATGATTTTATTCCTATTATTGCACCTATTGGATCAGATGAAGAAGGGAATACGTATAACATTAATGCAGATTATGCTGCAGTTGCTATTGCAGGCGCACTTAATGCACAAAAATTAGTATTTCTTACAGACGTCGAGGGCGTATTAAAGGATAAAGATGATCCAAAGTCACTGATCTCTTTCTTAAGTGATAGTGAAGCTAAAAAGTATATTGAATCAGGTATTATTGCAGGTGGTATGATTCCAAAAGTTGAATGTTGTATGGAAGCCATAGAAGAAGGTGTTTCTATGGTGCATATTCTAGATGGTCGAAAAAAACATGCACTCATTCTAGAAATTTATACCCCTAACGGTATTGGTACTATGATGTATAAAAAGGAGGCATAGGAATGGAACAACTGGTTAATGAAGGGGAAAAATATATCATGCATACTTATGGACGTTTTCCATTAGTACTTGAACATGGAGAAGGCGTTTATTTATATGATGAAAAGGGTAAAAAGTATTTGGATATGTACGCAGGAATAGCTGTTAATGCATTAGGATATGCACATCCTACGCTTACTGCAGCATTACAGGAGCAAGTAGAAAAAATGATGCATGTCTCTAATTATTACTATACAAAGAATTTAATAGAAGCTTCTAAGCTTTTAGTAGAAAATTCACCTTTTGATAAGGTTTTCTTCTGTAATAGTGGTGCTGAGGCCAATGAAGGAGCTTTAAAACTAGCGAAAAAATATGGTAAATTAAAAAGTGAAGATAAAGTACAGATTATTGCTATGAAGAAATCTTTTCATGGTAGAACCCATGGTGCTTTAGCAGTGACAGGCCAAGAAAAGTATCAAAAGAGTTTTATGCCACTTATACCTAATGTAAGCTACGCAGATTATAATGATATTGATAGCTTAAAAGCCATTATGAGTGATAAAACTTGTGCAGTAATTTTAGAGGTCATTCAAGGAGAAGGCGGTATTATTCCCGGAGATCCTGCTTACTTACAAGCAGTAGAAGCGCTTTGTAAAGCTCATGACGCACTTCTAATTGTAGATGAAGTACAAACAGGCATCGGACGAACAGGCACCTTATTTGCTTTTGAACAATTTGGCATTCATCCAGATATAGTAACCATGGCAAAAGGACTTGGCGCTGGTGTTCCTATTGGTGCTATGGCATGTACCAGTAAAGCAGATGTACTGGTTCCAGGAGATCATGCTTCTACCTTTGGAGGGAACCCACTGGTGACAGCAGCTGCTAAGGTGGTTTTAAAAGAACTTACAGTTAATCATTTACTGGACCATGTGAAAGAAGTGGGGGCATACCTTAAAGGAGAACTTCTTAAACTCCAAAAAGAGTTTGACTGTATAAAAGAAGTAAGAGGATTCGGTATGATGTTAGGTATGGAATTGACTCTGCCAGCTTTAGAGGTAGAGAAGAAATGTATGGATAAAGGCATGTTAGTAGTTGGTGCTGGGGAAAAGGTTGTTCGTTTTGTACCACCACTTATTATAGAAAAAGCACATGTAGATGAAGCTATAGCTATTTTAAAAAGTGTTTTGTCTGAAATGTAAGAAACAATAGATGTATTTGCCTCTCATAAGTGGTACAATACATCTATTATTTTTATTGAAGAAAGGGAGTTATCATGTTAGGGACTATTGTTAATACAGTTGCTATTTTAGCAGGAAGTATAGTCGGCTTATTTTTGAAAGGTGGCATTTCGAAACGTTTTGATGATGCCATTATGAAAGCTTTAGGTTTAAGTGTTTTATACATAGGCATATCAGGAAGCTTAAAAAGTACAGATACATTGCTACTGATTATATCTTTAATTATTGGTGTCATTATAGGTGAGGCTATTAATTTAGAAAAAGCTCTTAATAGACTAGGAGAAAAAATAGAGGCACGTTTTAAAAAGCTCAATAAGGGCGGTAGTATAGCAGAAGGCTTTGTTTCAGCTAGTTTACTATTTTGCATTGGTTCCATGGCAATTGTAGGTGCCATTCAAAGTGGGTTAGAGGGCAACCACGAGATGCTTTTTGTAAAGTCCATGCTAGATGGTATTACTTCTATTATTTATGCTTCTTCCATGGGAATAGGTGTAACTTTTTCAGCAATAGCAGTTCTACTTTATCAAGGGGCAATTACTATTGCAGCAAGTTTTTTAGGTAATGTTTTAACAGAAGTACAAATTACCAATATTGGGGCTATAGGAAGTGTAGTTATTGTGGCATTAGGATTAAATCTTTTGCAAATTACAAAGATTAAAGTAGCTAACTTCTTGCCAGCATTATTTATTCCTATGATTTATTACATAGTGCAAAGCTTATTTTAAAAAGGATAAAATCTAGATTATAGAAGATAAAAGGTTACTTAATAAGTGACCTTTTTTACGTTATAAGAGTAAAAATCCAAAAATAAACATATAACTAAGATGAAAAAAGACATCTAGGAGGTTTATTATAGCATGAGAAAATCAGTTTCAAAGCGTTTTACTCAAGGCATATGCTTAGTACTAGCAGTTATCATGCTTTTAGCACAAGTAAGGGTAGTATTTGCAAAGGAGCCCTTTGTAGTGTGCATTGACCCAGGACATCAAGCAAAGGGTGATTCTAAAAGTGAACCTATTGCTCCAGGTTCAGGTAGTAGAAAAGCAAGGGTTTCCTCTGGAACAAGTGGTGTTGCCACTAAGAAATCAGAGTATGCTGTTAATTTAGAAGCAGGACTTATTTTAAAGAGTTTACTAGAGGAAAAGGGTTATGCCGTAGTGATGACAAGAGAAACCAATGAAGTCAATATTAGTAACGCTGAAAGAGCTCAAGTTGCTAATAATGCTAAGGCTAACATGACAATTCGGCTTCACTGTGATAGTATTGGAAACAGTGGTAAGTCAGGTGCTGTTTTGTTAGTACCTTCTAAAACAGGTAAGTATACAGTAGGTATTCATCCGGCTAGTAAGGCATATGCGGAGCATTTAAAAACAGCCTTACAAAATGCTGGTGTCAAAGTGAATGGTATTTTTGAAAGAAGTGATATGACAGGTTTCAACTGGTCTAGAGTACCTGTTGTGATATTTGAAATGGGTTTTATGAGTAACTGGAATGAAGATCGTATGTTAGCAGATAAAGCTTATCAGACGAAGCTTATGAAGGCCGTTGTTACTGCTATTGAAGCTTATGAGAAAACAACTTCTGCTGATACAGGAGTAACCACGCAGTAAGTTCAGTATGTTAGATAACATATGGAGAAAGGTATTTATAAAATAGGGAGAAGCAATCTAAGTGGTTGCTCCTCCCTAAAATATTGAGTGAAAAAGGAAAGGAAATAATTAAAGTAAGTTAATAATAAACATTAATTAAATGAAAGCGAATGCCCTTGTTACTCCAACCTAAGTCATAAGGCACCAATAGTCTATCTGTATTATGGCAGGTTACAAGTGGATAACCCTTAGAGTCAAGCCCAGTAATAGTAGAAATATGGGTGATTTTCCCCTTCTTTTCGTAAGCGACAAAATCACCAGGTCGAAGCTTATAGGCTTCTTTATAAATCTCTTGATAAGTGCCTCTAGCTAAATAGCCGCCACGCCCACTGCATATAATATAATTTTTAAAGCCTTGTGCATTCACCCAAGCCTTTGTACCATCGCGGTTATCATAATTCCAGGTGCCATTTTTTCTAAAGCCTCCACCTTCATATAAGATTTGAGAAGCAAAGTTAGCACAATCACCACCATCAGGATTGAAGTTCTTATAAGCTTTATTGTATTTAAATAAATACTCTGGATGAGGTCCTACACCACAATATTTATGAGCATAATCAATAGCTTTTTGCGTACGTTCATCAGGTAAGTAATCAGGAGCTGTATGATTTAAAATATAATTTCTTATCTCATCTGTTTTAAGGGTGTTAAGATTTAAGGAATCGGCAAATGGATCAGTGTACCATTCCTTGGTAATGATATAATGATCACCATCCTTTTTTAAATTAATATAGTGGGATGTTCCTAGATAAAAGGTATTAGGGACATCAGGCGTATCTAAATAGCTATAGGTAAAAGCTGTAGAATTAAAGCAAAGAATACCATAAAGGTCTTTTTCCTTTTCTTTAACCTTACGTACTTTTACTACAGATTCAATATGATCAAATTTAACAGCTTGTTTATCACACCAGTTTTTAAAATATTTAATTTTTTGTGCTTCACTTTCGTAAGCCCAAAGGCTTACCTTGATTTTCAGGTTATAGGAAGCTTTTAAGCTTTCTGCATCTAGATTTTGGATGCATTGATTACGGTTTTTTACAATATCACTGACAATGGCCTGAAAAGTAGCTTTGAGTTCTTCTTCGGAAAGTTCGATTTTGCTTTGTGATTCTTCTCCAGTAGACTTAGTAACTTCATGGTCAATTACATATTGAGAAATGGAATGTGAAGCCATGGTAGGTACCGAAAAAAGTTGAATCACGCATAGACCTATTATTAGGAAAAAATTTAACTTTTTCAATTTTTTCTCCCCTTTTAAATGAAATTTTCGCTATAATATAGTTTGTACTAATTATAAAAAAATATAAATGGAAAATTTATTTGTTTGATGTATAAAGCTTCCAAAGGAGGATTCAGATTGAAAATGAAAAAGATAATCAGCAGTTTAATCGTAGGTGTTATGACTTTGGCCTTAGGCGTTGGCTGTAATCAGTCTGCAGAGCAAACAAAAGTACTTAAGGTAGCAGCCTTAAATGGACCAACAGGTATGGGGATGGTACAACTTTTAGAGGATAAGGAACAATATGAAGTAACACTTTATCAAAGTCCAGATGAAATTGTAGGAAAAGTTGTAAGTGGAGAAGTAGATTTAGCTTGTGTCCCTTCTAATATGGGAGCAGTACTTTATAATAAAACGCAAAAAACAGTGAGTTTAGTAGGCATTAATACACAAGGTGTACTTTACATAGTAGAGAACGGCAATAGTATTAATAATTTAGAAGATTTAAAAGGAAAAACGATCATAGCTAGTGGAAAAGGTGGCACACCTGAATATGTCCTTACACAGCTACTTAAGTCAGCGGGTTTAGATCCAGACCAGGATGTGACTATTGACTATTTAACGAATCATACAGATGTTGTTACAAAGCTAGTAGCGGAAGAAGGAACAATTGCAATTTTACCAGAGCCTCATGTAACGATTGCTACAACTAAACAAGCTTCGTTGCAGGTAGCAGTAGATTTGAATGAAGCATGGCAAGAGAAAGAAGGAAGCACTTTACCAATGGGTGTTATCTTAGCACAAAATACGTTGGTGAAAGAAGATGAAGAAGCATTATCAAGCTTTTTAAAGGACTATGAGGCTTCTGTTAACTTCGTTAACGAAAAAAGTGAAGAAGCAGCTGCGCTTATGGAAAAGTACGGTATTATTGCTAAGAAAGAAATAGCAATTAAAGCTATTCCCAATTGCCATATTGTTTTAGAGCAAGGAGAAACCGCAAAGATACATCTAGAGACATTTTATAAAGTGTTAGAAGCGCTTAATCCAAAGGCTATAGGAGGAACTTTACCAGATGAAGCCTTCTATTATAATAAATAAGCTAAAAAAAACATTGATTTATAGCATTTGGTTAGTGCTTTGGCAAATAGCTTATTTATGTATTGATAAAGAGGTATTGATTCCTTCACCAATGCATACTTTTACCAAGCTATTAGAAATGTTAACTACAACCGTGTTTTATTTACAAATAGCGGGTACTTTTTATAGAGTATTTATGGGGATTGGTAGTTCACTTATTTTAGGAATAGTAAGTGCCTATCTGGCTTATAAAAGTTTGTTTTTTAGAACTTTTATTAACCCCATGGTAAACTTTATGAAGTCTACACCTGTAATGGCTATTATTATCTTAGCATTGCTTTGGTTTAAGTCAGAAGAAGTACCTATTTTTGTATGCTTTTTAATGTGTTATCCTTTGATTTATACCAATATTTTAAATGGGCTTTTAGAATTAAGTCAGGAGCTTAAGGAGCTTAGTAAGGTTTATGAAGTAAAAGCTTTTTATTATATAAAAGAATGTGTTTTACCTCAGCTAAGACCCTATTTAAGGACGGCCATGCAACTGGTAGTAGGTATGGCTTTTAAGGTAGTGATTGCAGCAGAAGTTTTAGCAATTCCTAAATATGCAATGGGATACGAGCTTTTAGATGCCAAAATTTACTTAGAGACTACAGAAGTATTTGCATGGATTATTGTTATTATTTTACTTAGTCAGTTTTGTGAATACATAGTTGACCTTCTATTTAAAGAAAGGAGACAAGTATGATTGAAATTATTGGACTTTGTAAAAGTTATAAGGAACAAAGTGTGTACAATCATCTTAATCTTTCCATTAAAGAAGCTCAAGTTACCAGCATACTAGGGCCATCTGGATGTGGCAAGACAACACTATTAAGAATATTAGCAGGGCTTGAACCATATGATAGTGGTGAGATAATAGGATTAGAAAACAAGCGAATAGCTTATATGTTTCAAGAAGACCGGCTGATGCCTTGGTTAAATGTATGGCAGAACATTGCATATGTTCTAAAAACAAAGTATAATAAGCAAAAGATTGAAGAAAAGATAGAATGTTTATTAAAGATTTTACAATTAGAACCCTATAGAGATTATCCTATTGACAAGCTTAGCGGGGGAATGAGAAGGCGAATTGCTTTAGGAAGAGCCTTAGTTTATGAAAGTGAAATCCTTTTACTAGATGAACCTTTTAAAGGTTTAGATGAGGCATTAAAGGAAAAATTATATGAAGCTATTTTAAAAGAAGTAGAAATAGATAGGCGTACAGTTATTTGTGTAACACATGATGTTAACGAAGCTAGAAGCCTAGGTGATAGTATTCATCTATCTTCCTCGAAAGTAATAAATGAAATAAGCTTGAAAAATTCAATGAAATAATGGATATACTAAAAATAAAAAAAGAATAAAAAGTGAGGTATGACAGTAGTGGAAGTCATTAGTATTATCGTACCTATATATAATATAGAGAAGTATTTATCTAGAAGTATAGAAAGCCTAATTAATCAAACCTATCCCCATCTAGAGATTATATTAGTTAATGATGGGTCAAAAGACAATAGTTTAGCCATTTGTGAGGCATATGCTAAAAAAGATAGGCGTATTGTTGTGATTGATAAAGTTAATGAAGGTGTATCTATTGCTAGAAATACAGGATTAGAAGCAGCTACAGGTACTTATGTTGGTTTTATTGACCCAGATGATTGGGTAGAACCTACAATGTATGAAAAGCTATACAAGCAGATAAAAAAGTGGGATAGTCCTGTATGCCTATGTAATTATTTCAAAGATACTAAAAAGAAAAGTTCACCTAAAGTATTTTCTTTTAAAGATGAAGTATTAGAAGATAAAGTCATTATTGAAAAATTGGTAAATAATATGGTGGGTATGCCAGATTTAATGCCTACTTATGTTTGTGTGATGGGGTGTGTATGGCGTGGTTTATTTAAAAAGGAATTTTTAGATACCAACCAATTAAGGTTTGCACCAGGTGTTAGTATTATGGAAGACTTAGTATTTATGGTACAAACACTTTTAAAATGTCAGAGTGTAGCTATTGAACAAGGTGTTTACTATCACTATGTACAAAACCCAAGTTCTACACTTCATACCTATAATAAAAAGTTGTGGGAAGACCAGATAAAGGTTTATGAGCTACTAGAAAAAAGCTTTATCGAATCACATATTGAAGAAGAAATGCGTAATCGTCTAGATTTTAGATACATTGGTATGGTATTATCTGCTATTAAAAACGAAACCTATATGAAAAAAGATAAAGATAGTGATTTAAAAGATACGGTAGCTCATATTAGGCAAATCTGCCAAGATGAGAAGCTTAAATTTGTATTAGAACGTGTAAAGCCTATTCAAGTATCAGAGAAGAAACCAGCAGCTAAAGAAGGTGGTAAACGATTAAGAGCTATTTATAGTGATAGAGTCGTTATGCCTAAGAAGCCAAAAGAAAAGAAAAAAGGAACTTATATCACTAAAAAGACGTCTCAGGCAAAAAAGCTTGAAAAGCGAGCTAAGCTATCAGAAGCAAAAAGAAAACCTAGAGCCAAAAAGTCACTTAGTAAAGCAAAGCATTATGAAGTTGAATAATGAAGAGAAAAGCTAAAAACTCTTATTCTAAAATAAGAGTTTATTATTTTAAAAAGAAAAATGCGTTATTCTAGTGCTAGGACAGAATACTAGGAATGCTTTACAAGGTTCCTAGAGATAGGTATAATTGAAGAAAGAATAAATAACGAAAGCAAGGGAAAGTGGGTATAAGTCCACTTTCTTGTCATGTTAAAATAGGTGATGAACACTTATAATCCAATGAGCTTCATCCAATGAAAAGACTCCTTGCAATATAAAAATGACAAAAAGGTAAGGTGAAATCATGAGTTTACAACAATTAGCTGAATTAATTTTCCCTGATGTAACTAAAACACCAGAAGATTATTTAAAAGCTTATCCAAAAAGAATACTTAAAGAAGGTGCAAAGGTAACACGTTATGCACCGAGTCCAACAGGGTTTCAGCACATTGGTGGTGTATTTGCTGCCCTTGTTAGTGAAAGAATTGCAGTGCAAAGTGGCGGGGTTTTCTATTTAAGAGTAGAAGATACAGATCAAAAAAGGGAAGTACAAGGGGCTATAGAAGATACTATTGCAACCATGCATAACTTCGGTATGGATTTTGATGAAGGAATGACTGGTGAAACAACTTCAAAAGGTAACTATGGTCCTTATCGCCAAAGTGAAAGAGCAGAGATTTATAAAACTTTTGCAAAAGACTTAATCATAAAAGGCTTAGCTTATCCATGTTTTATGACTTCAGAAGAGTTAGAAGCTATGCGTGACAAACAAGTGGCTGCTAAATTAACCCCAGGTTGCTATGGTGAATATGCAATCTATAGAGACTTATCACCAGAAGTAGCTATGGAAAAAATCAAAGCTGGTGAGCAGTATATTATTCGTCTTAAATCACCTGGTAATGCAGAAAACCGTGTGAACTTTGTAGACCTTATTAAAGGGGAAACCTCTTTCCCAGAAAATATACAAGATATCGTTATTATTAAAGCAGATGGTCTTCCAACCTATCATTTTGCTCATGCAATCGATGATCATTTAATGGGAACAACAAGCGTTATTCGTGGAGAAGAATGGTTATCATCACTTCCAATTCACGTTCAATTATTTGACGTACTTGGATTTGAAAGACCAGAGTATGCACATATTCCAAATGTTATGAAATTAGATGGTGATTCTAAACGTAAACTTTCAAAACGTAAAGATCCAGAAAGTGCTGTAAGCTATTATAAAGAAGAAGGTTATCCAAAAGCCTCAGTAGTAGAATATTTATTAAATATTATTAACTCTGCCTTTGAAGAATGGAGAATGGAAAATCCAACGGCTGATTATCATGACTATCCAGTAGCTCTTGATAAAATGAGTAAAAGTGGAGCACTTTTCGACCTTGTTAAATTAAATGATGTGAGCAAAGATGTGATTTCTAAGATGCCAGCTGAAGAAGTATACAACCTCTATACAGAGTGGGCAAAAGAATATGACAAGGCAATGTACGACTTAGTGACAAAACATGAAGCCATGTCAAAAGAAATCTTTAACATCGATAAAGAAGGACCAAAACCACGTAAAGACTTTGGTAAATGGTCAGAAGTTAAAGAAAAGATTTGTTACTTCTACGATGAGCTATTTAATGCTGAAACTGAAGTAGAATTACCAAAAAATATGACTTTAGAAACAGCTAAAGAAATCATATCTTCTTATAAAGAAGTTTATAACTTTAATACAGACCAAGAGACTTGGTTCAATGAATTAAAAGAACACGCTATTAGTCTTGGTTATACAGCAGATCGTAAAGCTTTCAAAAAAGATCCAACAGCCTTCAAAGGAATGGTATCAGATGTAGCAGGTGCTGTAAGAAGTGCTATTAGCCATAGAACAAATACACCAGATTTATATACTATTATGCAAATCATTGGAGAAGAAGCTGTAAGAGCGAGATTTGAGGCTTTTTTAAACAACTAATAAAACAATAATAAAATGCCTACTCATATTATAAAGTATGGGTAGGCATTTTATTAGGCTCTAACGCCTTCAATATGGATGAAGCGTATCTTAGTGAACTCATAAGAAGAAAGAGGTCTATTAATAGCATCATAACTATGAGTAGAGATTAAAATTTGATCATAGGTAGGATCAGGGGGTGTTTCTAATACTAATAAGGAATGGTGATAGCCATTGATATCATTACCAAATTGAATGACATCACCAGGAACAATTTCATTTAGCGTAACATCTCTACCAAAAGGGCCAGATCCTTTATTAGTGGTTAAGAATTTATGTAGGAAATTTACGCCAGTCCAAGAAGCTGAACGATCATTAGCGTTTCTGTAATACCATCCTGTAATAGGGGTATAGTTCATAATATGACTTCCTGCGTATAGACATTGAGAAATAAAATTAGTGCAATCTCCTCCTAGCTGGGTAAAGTCTAAATACATAGGATTACGAAGTAAGCTCCATCTTTTAGCATAAGCAATAGCAGCAGTAGCATTATAGGGTAGGACTTTATCCATTTGCTCACATCCTTTCTTATTACTAGTTATATGAGATAAGAAGAAAAAATATAATAATGCAAATGATTTTATATTACATAAAATAAGCTATAAAATATTGATTATTTGTCTGAAATATGATAAAGTAAACAAGTGTCAAGCTGGCATAACTCAGTTGGTAGAGTAACTCATTCGTAATGAGTAAGTCGGGGGTTCGAGTCCCCCTTCCAGCTTTACTATAAATATAGGATTTACAAGGGTTAGAGGACTATTTAGTCCTCTTTTTTTGTTTCTATAATTTCCAATATTTATATTAAAAAATAGGCTTTTTCATAGGTTTTTGTACAAAATTTGTACAGAAATTGTACATAAAAAAATAGCCTACAAGTATTGAAGGCTATAGCATTTTAGAAAATAATTTATCTAATTTATCAGCAGTATTCTTTTTTGTTTTCTCTAGTACATGAGCATATATATTCATAGTTGTACTAATATCAGCATGCCCCAATAATTCCTGAAGTGTTTTGAAGTTCTCACCAGCTTCAAGAAGCCTAGTAGCATAGGTATGCCTCAATGAGTGAAAAGGAATGTGAGAGATACCAGCACGTTTACATATGGCAGTATGGCCACGGTTAATATTGCCTTGATTTAAAGGTGTACCGTTTGAGGTGCTAAATACATAGTCACCAGTTGTTTTAAGCTGCAACTCTTTGAATTTAGTTAGTAGAGATTTAGGAATAGGAATCTCACGTTTGCCTTTTTCACTCTTTGGAGCTTTTTTGACATGCTCTTTATGTGAATGACCTTCAGAGTCATAGACAGTAGTATATTTAATGGTTTCAGATATTGTAATTACTTTTCTCTTAAGATCAACATATTCCCATTTTAGTCCTATTAATTCACCCATCCTCATCCCAGTAAATAGAGCAAGAATATATAGAAATTCATATAGTTCACTACTACAAGCCTTAATATATGCAGATTGTTCCTTTACAGTAAGAGCAGTTCGAGTTTTTTCTTTTTTTGTATTCTTAGGAAGTTTTATATAATCCATAGGGTTATGAGCAACTAAATTATTTATCATGGCTGATTTAAACGTATTGCTTAAAACAAACTTTAGTTTTCGTACACTTGAAGCAGCAAGTTGTTCACCTTCTGTATGTTTACCTTTTGATTTTAGATTATTTAAGAAGTTTTGTAGATCCATAGGCTTAATATCTTTTATTTTCATATTGCCAATATCAGAGTCCTTTATATGCGTTTCATACAGGCTCATATATCCGTTGAAGGTACTAGCTGACACATTGGCATGAACTGAATTAAATAAATGCCTATAAGTCCATTCTGAAAGTGTAAAAGGGGTTTTGTCTAACCTTTCACCGTTTATTCCCTTATTCTTTTCGTAGTCCTTTAATTTTTCTTCTAATACAGTTTTCTTCTTGTCAAAGATAATGTCATATTGATGTTTCCCATCCTCATCTTTTCCAATAGGTATACGAACATAATAGTAGCCGTCTTTCCTTTTATGAATGTTTGGCATTAATCATCACTATCCTTTCAAGGTGGATGCTTATATATTTTTTATTTTATTATAGTGTTATTTGAAGATACAAGGTCTGAATTTAACATAAGATCACTAAATATAGAACTTGTAAAGATATGTGCATTATGCAAATTATAAACTAAATTTGATAGACTTTCTTTTGATTTATTAAATGCAGTTGTATCTGTAACAATATTAATTTCTTCATCATCAGTACAGGATTTCAGCCTATCAACCATATTAATTAAATCTTGATATAGATCATTGTAATACAAGTAAATATACATTACATTACAGTTTACTTTATCAAGCATATGTTTACCAATCTCATCGTTTGAAAACAAATTTTCAAATTTATATAATACCATTGCACAATCTAATAAATAGCTATCATTTTTACATGCTTCTTCCAATTTGCTTTTAGTTTTATAATTTTTGAATTTAGATACTCCTAATAAGTAATCTAATGAAACATCAAATATTTCTCCTAATGCAATCAAAGTATCAAAATTTGGTTCTCTCCCATTTTCCCAATATGAAATATTTTGCGTTGATGTTTTAATTCCTTTTTTTGTAAGTAAGTCGGCGAGTGCAGATTGTGTATACGAATGTTCTTCTCTAAGCTCTTTTAAAACAGAATAAAACTTATTCATTATTTTCACTCCTTATTAAATGTAATTAAGTATAGTATAAACTATTTTTTTAAAAAAACAACAAAATGATGATTTTAATATTGCAATTTGCAAAAATGTTGATATAATTAAATCAACAAAATATTTAATATATATAATTAAATCAACAAAATATTAAAAGGAGTGTGATGGAATGGGAACTAAAATTAAGATAGCAAGAATAGAAATAGGATTAAAACAAAAAGACTTGGCAAAAGATTTAGGAATATCCCAAAATTACTTAGGACAGCTAGAAAATAATAAGGCCAAAAATCCTAGTCTTAAATTGATGAGAGACATATCAAACAGGTTAGGATATAGTGTTCAGTATTTGTTTTTCTCTTAAAATAGGGAAAGTTATTTTTTTAGACATATATGTATATAAAGACATATAGATGTGAATAAAAAATATACTAAACTTAAAACTTATATAAGGGGTGAGAAAATGAGATTTAAAGGTAGTAATAAGCAGCTTAAAACATGGTTTGATACTTTACTCAGTATTTATGGATCTAATGCTAAGATAGCAGATATTGAAAGGTCAGTAAGAGTAGTTAGGGGGAATAAGTAGTGAAGAGAGATACGCTTATTTATAAGATAATCCAGTTATTAAATGACAATGGTTCATTAGATGTAAATAATTACTTAAATAACATAGAGCAATGCAAGGATGTACATGACATTATAGAAAAGGTTTTAGATGATTATGTTATTGTTGAAGGTCAAATAATAGAATAGCTTTCATGTAGTTATCAAATAAATAAAGTAAGTTAAAAAAAGAATGGGATTTATAGAAAGGAGAGGTGTTTAATGATTAATTATAAGATATTAGATATGCAAATTACTCCAAATGATGACGTGTTGGATGATTTGAAACAAATTAAAAATAATGAACATATACAGACTGAATTAAGAAGAGGTGGATTAATTGCTCTTATGATCGATTGTTATCACTATGGAGTAATGAAAGGTAAACAAGAAGAAAGATCTAAAAGGGCAAAAAATAAGGCCTTTAAATAATACCAAGGTATCAATTAAAGGCTTCATATAAATTCTTAATCTTCGCAAATTGAGAATAACATATGAAGCCTACCAAGTCAATATAAGGGGGCAATTTTATGAATAATGTAATTGAAAAGGAATTTTATTGTGTGAAAGATATAGTGGCTATGGGATTTGCAAGCCAGGCACAAGTATATAACATTTTTAATTCCAAGGGATTTCCGTCAATAAAAGTGGGTTCGGCCTTGAGGATAAAAAAAGATGATTTTTGGAAATGGGTAGATCAGCAGAAAGGAAGAAAGTAGAATGGAGAACAAAAGTTATTATGCAATAATACCCGCTAATGTAAGGTATGATAAAGAATTAAATGCTAATGCTAAGTTACTCTATGGGGAAATAACGGCATTATGTAATGAAAAAGGATATTGTTGGGCAACAAACGATTATTTTGCAGAGTTATATGGGGTTAGCAAGGTTAGTATTTCAAATTGGATTTCTTTACTTGAAAAGAATGGATACATAACAAGAGAAATTGTCTATAAAGAAGGTAGTAAAGAAATTTTAAATAGGTATTTAAGTATAGTTAATGACCTATTAAAGAAATCTTTAATACCTAATAAAGAAACTTTTAATACCCCTATTAAAGAAAAGTTTAAAGATAATAATACAGTTATTAATAATACAATTAATAAAAAAGAAAAAGGCATGAATGCTTTAATTGAAAGTTATTCAGATAATGCTGACTTAAAAGAATGCATTAAAGACTTCATCAAGATGAGAGCAGCAATTAGGAAACCTCTTACAGATAGGGCACTTAAAATATTACTTGATAAATTGGACAAGCTAGAGAGCACAGAAGGTAGAAAGATTAAAGTATTAGAGCAATCCATTATGAATTCATGGCAAGGGATATTTCCGCTGAAAGAAGAGGTGAATGAACGTGTTAAATGTACAAGCGATAAATACGACCCTTTTGACATCTAAAAAAGAGGATGATATGGGGAATAGGTGGTACTCCTATGATGAATATAACGAAGTACCCGTAGGAATACGGTTTAATATTAGAAAACTATTAGAAGGGTCTATCCAGTACGAATTGAAGAATGAACATGGAAAAGTGTATACATTTATAGGAAATGAAGATAAAAAGCAAATGTATGACACTAAGTTTACTTCTTCAGGAATACCAGGAGTATTTAGAGATAAGGCAATAGCTACTTTTAATCCTACTTTATATCAAGAACAAATATTATCTAAAGAAGCAATAAGTAGAGCTAAAGGGTATGTTAAAAAATTTCAAGAATTTGCAGCAGAGGGCATGGGGCTATACATATATTCAAAAAGCGAGGGTAGCGGTAAAACTCATTTAATAAGTGCAATAGCTAATGAGTTAATGGCAAGACATAATGTAAGCGTAAAGTTTGTAAGAGCAGTTAATTTCTTTTCAGAGATGAAACGCAATATCGGTTCAGATAAGAGTGATCCATATGTTAGAAGTAATTTGTTTGAGTCAACAATTCAAGCTAGTGTACTTATCATAGATGATTTAGGAGCAGGTTCGCAAAGTACATATGTTAGTGATTTAATTTATGAATTGATTTCAAAAAGGGCTCAAAGCAACAAAGTAACATTATTTACTTCTAAAAGGGCATTTAGTGACTTGCAATACGATAATTCAACGCTAATGTTAATTCAGCAAAAATGTTTAAGTATAACATTACCTAATGAAAACATAGCTAAAGTATTAATCAAAGACAATAACCGAAAGTATGAAGATATGTTAAAGGCATAAGCAAATATGTACAGGTTAGGATAACGAGATTTAGTGAACCTATAGTTGCAATTCACGACGTTAGATTTAAAATAGGTCAATCCAAAGTTGTACAGTCATAATATTTTATATGAATAGCCCAAGCCAATTTTGGATTGGCGAATAGTTTACTAATGTAGCCGAGGGGAAAATTCCCTTCGGGTCAAAGTAGTACATAAAAAGTTGATTGTATAGGTGCCGGAAATTTTTCGGAGACCTCATATATGTCAAAGTAGTTGCGTATTAGTGGGTGGCCCAAAATTGGGCTGACCTATTTGTATTAAAGTAGTGCATAAGTAACCATGTATTAGGAATGGGTGAAGATATGTCAAATGAGGAGTTAATACTCAAGTATAAAGAAGGGGACAGTGGCAAATTAGAACAGATACTAGAACAAAATAAAGGTTTAGTTTATATGATTGCCAATAGATTTAGGTGGTACTGTACAGGCCCTATAGACTTAGATGATTTAGTACAAGAAGGGAATATAGGATTACTTTTAGCAGTAGATAAGTACAAGTTTGATATAGATCATCAGGCAAAGTTTTCAGTATATGCATACTACTGGATAAAGCAAAGAATATATAAGTACTTAAAGTACAAGGGTAAGAAGAGTATAGAGGTAAGTTTAAGTACTGATACAGGTGAGGGAATAACTCTAGAAGAGCAGCTACAGGAAAAAGAGGACTATATATTAAAAGTAGAAGAATGTATATGGTATCAAGACTTAAGAGAAGAGATTAACAGAGTAATGAAAGAGGAGCTAACAGCAAGGCAAAAAGAAGTAATAGAACTTAGGTATGGGTTTAGTAAGATGGAACCAGCTACATTAAAAGAGATAGCAGACATACTAAATATAAGCACATCAGGAGCAGATAGTATACTATGCACATCATTAACAAAAATGAGAAGAAGTAATTGGGGCAGAGCTAGAATGATGGAAAATGTTAAAGGAAAAGAAAAATATTTTAGAAACTATAAATGAAAGAAGGTAATAGAAAGTGACAATAGAAGAAGTAAATAAAAAAATAAAACAATTAGAGTTAATTAGATCTTTTCTAGAAGAACCTATAAAAGAGGATGATAGCATAGATACTATCATCTACAAAAAGTATCTAGAGTATGAGAATGTATCTAACGTATCAAAGTGGTTAAATGAGAACGGATACACCAAAATGAATGAAGATAATACTAAGGTAGTTAAATACAATCCAGGTGATGTAAGCAAGTCAATAAAAGATAAAACAGTTGATGTTGAGGAAAGGTTAAAAGAAATAGTTAAGAAACTATTTAATAAGCATAGTAAGTATTACTAAATACTTTACATATTGAGAGAATGTAAATAAGTGAAGAAACATAGGAACACAATAGGTTGTGAGTAGAAACAATAATACATATAAGTCAGATTAAATGTATCTAAAAAACGATATAAAGTTTACACAATGAAAAAATGTAAAGTTATATAAGTTTAAAAAGTGAAAAAGTGTTGATATGCATAGGTTTTGACATATGTTAAAAACTTTACATTCTGTAAGATATGACAAGTTTTAAGGTGTTTAAAATTATAGCCTAAAAGGGTGTTCTAATAGACGAAAAGAAGGAAGAGGAGTGATAGGTTTGAGGGTATAAATTGGGAACAGGTGGAGCAGCAGGGAAAAGAATAAACTAAACAAAGGAGAGAAATAACATGAAAAATAGTAAAAGTACTTTAAAATTAAAAGCATTAGGTGTTGAAGGGGTATTAGATATAAAGGATGATGTTGTAAAACATAAACTTAAGTTCGGAGAAATAGATAAAGATACCAGATTAAAGGTAATTGAAGAAGTTAAAACTGTATCTACTCATGCAGCAGGACTAGTATCAGAAATACTAGAAAATGAATTAGGAATAGAAAATATAAACCTAATCAAAGAAGTAAAAGAAAAAGTAGAAAAGAAGAATGCAGTAGCAGCAAAGTTATTTGAATTAAAACAAAATCTTGCAAATGGAATAGAGAAAGAAGCAAACAAGCAAATATCTACAACTAGACTTAAGATGGAAATAATTGAAGCAGAGAATGAATTATTGATGGCAAATAGTGAGCTTTTAAAAGCGTATGCAGCAGCTGAGGAAAATGTTTTTATTAATCAAGACACAGTAAAGACAATATCAGATCTATTAAATCAAAGGGTAGAAGTTGCATATGAGATTGATAATAAAATAGATTTACTAAAGACACAAATTAATATCTTAATGGATTTAAGAGAGCAGTACTTTACAGAGGTTCATTACAATGTGACTGAAAAAGTAAAAGAGAAATTATGTGGCATAGGATTAAATGAATTAATCTATGCATCTCAACATAATGAGCCAGTGATAAGGAGTTACATTAGTCCTGAAAATGTATAATTCACTAAGTATTGCAGGATATATAAATAAGTTTTCATTTTCCAAAGTTATATTAGATAGTGATAGAAATATTATAAAAGAAGTTATAAAGAATGGAGCATTTCGAGAAGCAATAAGTTCAGTTGATAATATTCCATTAATACTCAATCACAACATAGATAACGAAATAGCAAGTACAAAAGATGGTACGTTATTCTTAGAAGAAAGATATGACGGATTGTATTTTGAAGCCATACTATTAAATGATGATTATAAAGAATTCAACATAAATGAACTTAGATATATGATTCAGAAAGGTTATGTTTCATGTAGCTTTGGATTTGATTATATATCTAAGAGAGTATATAAGGCACATGATAACTATAATGTTGTCATAGTAGATAAATTGAAGTTGAAAGAAGTATCTATTCTTACATATGGACATGAGTCGGCCTATCGTTATACAGATGTGTACATAAGAAAGTAGTATAAGGTAGGGGGAGGGGGGGATAAAATCTCTACAGATATTGTTGCTCTAGACCGAGTGCCGTATCATCTGTGTAAAAACATCCCAAAACGCAAAAAAATAGAGGTGAATTTGTTTTTCACCTCTAGAATTTGTCTTTTATATTGTTGGTTACACGATACTACTAATATTAAAGGTTGTAAATAGGTATTTAAAAAATTTTATATTTCTATTGGAGGTGAGTATTATTAGAAAGTTAAAGGCGTTTAAGATTAAATTAGAAGATAGAAATTTAAACTGCACTATGAACAAAAAGGCACTAAATATTATAGATAGTGAATTTAAAGGCCTTGAAAAAGTTATGGACAAGTATAGTAATCCAATTAACATATTCGAAATAGCAGCAATTTTATTGTATGCAGGAATTAAAGTAAACAATGAGAGTATCACACTAGATGAATCAAGAAGTATCATTGTATTAAGCGAAGGAAAGTTGCTTGATAGTATCTTTGAAGCAACTAAGAATGCAGTAATAGCTACAGGTGGCTTAAAAACAAATCTCTTATATAAGTATTTAAAGAATAAAGAGGGGGTGAAATAGATGGCATATGTAGGATATAAAAGAACGATACAAATTGATTTTGATTATGAGAAAGTAAAACAAGGTGTTCCGAAGGTTAATCAGCAAATTGCATTACTTAATGCTGAATTTAACAAGACAAGTGCCAGTGTAAAGGCAACAGGAAGTGCATTTGATAAATTAGCTCTTAATAATCAAAAACTAGCTAATCAGGTGCAATTGCAAAAAGATAAAGTATCGCAATTGCAAAAGGAGTTAGATAAATTAACTACGGCTGAGACTAAAAATGAAAGAGCTATTGCAAGTAAGCAAATTGCACTTAAGAATGCTCAAGCACAGCTTACTAATATGCAAACAGCATATGCAAAGTCTAATCAAGAAATGGCTAAAGCAACTACATTAAGTGGTCAAGCAAAGTTAGCAATGGAAGATTTAAGGCTAGGCTTTGAACGTGCAGGTGTAAATATAGATCAAGTAAAAGGTCAATTTGTGGCACTTGGGTTAGCAGTCACAGCATTTGTCGGTAGTACTACTAAGGCATACATGGACTATGAATCAAAACTAGTTATGGCAAGAAATTTAATGGATGAGAGTGTTATGTCCTATAAAGAGTTAGATGACGGAGTTATGAAGCTTAGTTCTGATTATGGAATAGCAGCTAAAGAGATGGCAGCAGCGGCAGAAATGGCTTTATCATCAAACGTTCAAACAGCTGATTCTATTAAATTTTTAAATGATGCATCTAGATTTGCTATCGCAACAAGTACTGACATGATTACAACAACAGACCTAGCAACATCTATAATGAATTCATATGGACTAAGCATGGAAGAAGTAGCAAAAATGTATGACGAATTGATATTAACACAAAAACTTGCAAAAGTTTCATGGGAATCCTATAACAAAGAAATTGGTAATTTAGCAGCATTAGGATCTACAGTAGGTGTAAGTATGGAAGAAATTAATGCAGCTCTAGTTGTACAAACAAGAAAAGGTATAGACAGTGCTACCGCATTAACTAATTTAAAAGGGATTATAAGTTCAATTGCTTCTCCATCAAGTCAAGCAGCAACAGCAGCGAAAGAACTTGGCATAAATTTTAATGCTAGTACATTACAATCTAAAGGTTTTGCAAAAGTAATGGAACAAATTACAGATAAAACTAGAGGTAATAATGAAGCAATGGCTACGTTATTTGGAAACATTAGAGCATTTCAAGGAGCACAACAAATAGCAACAAATGGTGGTAAAGAATTTAAACAGGTACTAGATGAGTTACAGGGTACTACAAGTATGCTAGACAATAGCTTTGAAAATGTAACGGAAACTACAGGGTATCAATTTAATAAATCATTAAATGATGTAAAAAATGCAGCTATTGAATTAGGTGAAACATTTGCGCCATTGATTCAAGTTATAGCAAACGTAATTTCTACAATAGCTAAAATGCCTACATCAGTAATGATAACAGTAGCAGGTTTTACAACTTTTGCGATTACTATTTCAATATTGAAAAAAGTAATGGCTGGATTAATTGAGACAGGAGGAATTGTGGGTGTTATACTTGCCAAGCTAGGGATAACAAGTGGAACAGCAGCCGCAGGAATGGGAGTAGCAAGTGGAACAGGAGGTATATTATCTAAAATACTTGCATCATTAGGTCTTACTAGTGGGGCGGCAGCAACCTCATTAGGAGCAACAGCAACAGGAGCAGGAGCGGCAGCAACCTCATTAGGAGTAACAGCTGCAGCAAGTGGAACAGCTGCATCAGGATTAGGGGCAGTTGGTGTTGCAGGTGGAGCAGCAGGAGGTGGTCTTATGATGACTGGAGCAGGAGCACAAATGGCTATGGGTCCTATTATATTGATAGTTGCAGCAGTTGCAGCATTAGCAGTGGTATTAGCTCTATGTGCGGGTAATGGGAAGGAAACAAGTGATGCTTTAAAAGATACAGGTAAAACAGCTCAAGGAGTAGCTTCAGATGTAACTAAAGCAGCAGATACAGCAGAGAAACAAGCAAAGCGTATGCAGAAGGCAGCTAGTGCAAGCACTTATTCAAGTAAGACTAGTATGGGTGGATATGCTACAGGTACAAACTTTGTAAGAGAAGATGGATGGTATCGATACAATGAATATAATCAGCAAGAAACTTTGCTTAGACGTGGGGATAGGGTTCTAAATGGTGCTCAGACAAGACAGCTAGAAGAGAATAGTAAGGTCGATATGAGCGAAACAAATGGACTTCTAAAGCAGCTTATAGGTAAGGTTAATACACTTGAAAACACTATATCAAACTTACCAAAACAACAACAAAGATTAGTAAGAGAAGGGGGATATTAAAAATTATAATACAAAATAACCAATCCAATTATGGATTGGTTATTTTGTGTTATAGAACTCATATGTGAGACAGGTTAAATAAGAATGATTTTAATTAAACGTAGATTTGTTTTAAGAGCTTAAGCAAGCAATTGCGAATTTGTTTTAAAGTTATAAGTAAAATGTATAAATTTAATTATATAAATAATTATTTTTTGAATTGATTTTATGTTAATTGTTATATAAAATATTTTGGATACGAAGTATACATAGATAGAATTAAATGATATAATTCAGATAATATAATCATCTAGTTTATATGGAAGGGAGATAAACATGAAATCAGGTGCTAAACGAAATACTAAGTCAAATAAATTAAGAAATAATATTAAATTTAAAGTAGAGGAATTAGATGATTTTGAAATTACAGAGAAAATAAAAAAATTTTGGGTGTCTAATTATAAATCTATAAAAAAGAAGCAAGAAATAGAGATAAAACCATTAACTATTTTAGCAGGAGCTAATAGCTCAGGTAAATCCAGCATTTTCCAACCATTGTTGCTGTTAAAGCAAACTTTGGAGAGTTCATATGATGCAGGGCCTTTATATTTAGGGGGACCAAATTCAATATTACAAATAACAGACTTTGAACAACTAATTACTAAAAATGCTGATAGAAAAGAAAATTCTTTTTCTATAGGGTTTTGTAATGATGAGACAGAAGTATCTATTACATATAAAAAAGATTTAGCAGAATCAAAAATTGATATTAAATCACAGAAAATCACAAAAATTAATCCTGACGAAAGTTATGAAATATATCCTAATATGTCTAGCAATGAGGTTTTAAAAGCTAATGAAAGTTTAAGAGAAGCACAAGAACTCCTTTCCAAAGTGTTTGAAAAAGATATTAAATGGAGGGTAGTAAGAGAAAAATGCTATTTAAGAATAGAAAGTTATAGTGACTTGAATGACTCTAATGATAAATTTTTCCCCCAAATTGGAATATCTGATTTTACATATGTTGAAGATCAGCTGAGGAGAATAATATATTTACCAGGTCTAAGAAGTACACCAGAAAGAATGTATCCCATTACAGCAATTGAAAGTAGTAATATATTTGAGGGAAGATTTGAAAATTATATTGCTAGTATTATTTCAAATTGGTATAAGAGTAATCAAAAAGATAAAATACACCTATTATGTAGATATTTACAAGAATTAGGTTTAACATCTAGAGTAAATATTAAGCCATTGAATGATACAAGAATAGAAATATTAGTAAATAGATATTTAGACGAAACACGTGAGGATATGGTCAACATTGCAGATGTTGGGTTAGGAGTATCTCAAATACTTCCTTTATTAGTAGCATTGATAGTTGCGCATAAAGGACAAATAGTATATATTGAACAGCCAGAAATACACTTGCATCCTAAAGCACATGTTGCATTAGCCAGAATTATTTCTGAGAGTATAAAAGAGGGGGTTACGGTAATCTTAGAAACCCATAGTGAGTTGTTATTAAGGCAGTTTCAAACGTTAATAGTCAGTAAAAAAATAAATTTTTCTGATGTTAAATTGCATTGGTTTGAAAGAGATAAAAATGGGTTAAGTACCATTACAAGTTCAGATGTGGATAATATGGGAAGTTTTGGTGAATGGCCTCAAGACTTTGCCGATATATCATTAAAATCGCAGGATGATTATCTAACTGCTATAGAAAATATGATGCTTGAATAATGGGGGAAGAATATGAGTAAAAGAAAAATGGCGGTTGTCGTTGATGCTTGTATATTACATAGTGCAGGGAAAACAGAAGTTCCTGTTTCAAAGGCTTGTAGAGAAGTATTGGATGAGATTCGTAAACAAAAGTGCTGTGTTGCACTAAATAAAGAGTTAATAGCTGAATGGAAAAAACACAAATCTTCTTTTTCACATACGTGGTGGGCCGCAATGTGTAGCCAAGGACTAATTTATAAAGTGGACAAGTATGATGAAAATTTAAGAAAGTGTATTGCTAGGGAATGTGATGAATATAAGCGGATTAGTGACAAAGAAAAAGAAGATATACTTAAGGATATACATCTAGCTGAATTAGCATTTGAAACAAGTGATACAATTTTTTCAAGAGATGAAAAAGTAAAGAAATTATTTTTTAAAGTAAAAAACCAGATAAGTGAGTTGGCAGATATTATATGGATCAATCCAGTTGATGACCCTGAAGCTGTTGAATTTTTTAAAGAAAAGGATGATATGAAGTTAAGGAATAAAAGAATAATAGTATTATGTATATAATATTTATTGATGTTAATATTAAGGAGTATAGGAAATCTAGTGAAAAGCTATTATTACTAAATACTGATAGAATAATACTTTAAATAAGGTTGGGTTACGGCTTAGCCTTTATTTTTTTGTATATGAGAAATTTAAACAAAGTTACTCAGATAAAGCGATATAATATTAAAAAAGTTATTGAATAAGTTAAACTAAGAAAAATTAGAGAAGTAAGGTTGCTAGCAAAAACAGATACATATATAATTTATCAAGATGATTTGATTGAATCCTATTCAAAAGATGGTTTTGTAGTAGACGATGGAAGCTTAATAAGTATGAAACTATAGCAAATAAAAGAATAGTTTTAGATAAGGTTGGGTTATGGCTCAGCCTTTATTTTTTTCTATATCAAAAACTTACAAAAAGTTACACTAATAAAATGATATAATATTTAGAAATAAACATCAAATAGAAGAGAGGTGAGTAACAATGAATAATGAAATAACAGACGATGAATTACTAGCAGAGTTATGGCATTGGAGGTTAGAAGATAAACTATCATGGAAGTTCTGTCAAGGAATCTTAAGACAGGATAGAGGTATAGAACTAGAAGTTAATGAAATAAAGAAACGCTTTGACAGAGCTCTGAAAAAGTATAATGAGAATAAAAGGAAATGAAAGCATAATTTTCGATAGTAATAAGGATAATATTTTGTCCTATTATTAAATAATATGAAAAATTAACTCGGGAAATGTGAGGTTCTTATGAAAAATATAATGAAAAGCAGTAGAAGAAAAAAAACTAGTTTTTCTGGACATGTTAATAATATACTTACTGTAATGGGAATAATTTTAGATTTAATAATAATAGCATATGCTTCAGTATACATCTATATAATCATAAATGATATCTCGATAGAAGGTGTAATAACACCTATTAGTGTTATTGAAGCATGCTTTAATATTAAACAAATTGCAGTAATATTCGTATTAGTAGTTATCTTAATTAATGTTATTGTAACAGGCTACTATTTGATAACTGGTAAACTCTATGTGCGAAAGCTAACAGATGATGAGTATGATAAGTTAATGGATATACAGCTAATACATTATACCAATTACATAGAAGGTAATTCTGAAACGGGATATATTATACAAGGTAATGATTCTGCAAGAGCAAATTATTCAATGAAATTTAATATGGCAAAAGGATATTTTATTTGGTTTCACAAATCAAAAAACTATACTTGTGAGCCAGAAATGAAAAGTTTTAATTTCTCTCACTCTGCAGAGAAGAAAAGAAAATATAAAATAATTATTAATCCTAGAGAGCTCGAACGGGATAGATTATTTATAAGAGGAATAGATAATTCTATAGTATATAAAGATCAAGAATTATGTGTTAAGAACATTGAGGAAGACTTTGTTTGGTATTCAAACAAGGTAAAAATAGGCAACTTTTTTTGTCAATTAGATTTCCAAACTATAGGAGTTATTATATGGGCACTAATTAAGCAAGTAGGTGGTGAATTTATTGATTGGCGTACAAAAAATAGTAAAAGATAGTTTTATTAGACTTTATATAAGAAGTAGAAGAGGAGCATAATGGTAAAGAAGAAGGTGTATACAGTGAGAGAAGTTGCAGAAATATTGAATGTATGTGAAATGACAATATACAGAAAGGTCAAAAACAATGAAATACCATCAAAAAGAATAGGCAGATCTATACGTATATCTTCAGAGTATATGGATAATTTATGCAAGGACCCAATTAACGAGGTGCAAAGATTTATATTTAGATGAAGTAGCGCAACGCGATTTGAGATTAAAGAAAAATTAAAATTGTGCTGCTAACGACTGGAGGGTGAATGTATTGGTTGTAAAGGTAACATTTTCGGATATAACAGACGAAGAGCAGAAAGTATTATTTGATGAATTTGGTTATATAATAGCACTAATGTGGAGAGATTATTTGCAAAAGGGTGGAGATCCTAATATATTAATAATAAATAATTAGCTTTACTTATGTCATTTGTACAAAATTTGTACAAAATAACATTCAAAACATTGATAGTCAATAAAAATTCCTTCATTCGTAATGAGTAAGTCGGGGGTTCGAGTCCTCCTTCCAGATTTATCAAGGCTTCCAAGGTGATTGATGAAAGTAAAATTGAAGCTTATACGTAAGAATATACGTAACAGAAAGCTTAATACATAAAAGGGGCTGTAAAAAAACAGCCTCGAAACAAGGAGCAGGTCGCCTGTAGCGACCTGCCCCTTGATTTTTAATAGATTTATTATCATTATCACAAAATTAGAAGTCACTTATTAAGCCTATGGTTTTATAGGCTTTAAATGATGATATTATATCCGTTTTTTATGCAGCTATAGATGTCCGATGTTTCTTGTTATGATACTTATAGAGGTTGTATCCACAAGAAATTAACGTGAATTCTAAAATGACAGCTTTTTCACCTCGCCGAAATAATCTTTTATAAGATCTATCCCACTTAATTATCCCAAATGTCCCCTCTGATTGAATACTTCTGTTCATACACAATAAGGCACCATGAATTGATTCTAGATTATTTATTACTTCCTTATGTATTTCTGTTAATTCTCGATTAAGGCGTACTGTTCTATTTCCATGTGCTCTTTTGCAACATTCACTACGATATGGACATCCTGCACAGTCTTCACATTCATATATTTCTTCTGTTCTACCATATTGATTTATATATATATGCCTATCACATTTATATATAAACTTTTTATTATTAGGACAGATCAGGTTTCCGTGTTCATCTCTTTTGAAATTTACTGCATGATATGGATCATAATGATATTTTTCATTCTTAGTTTCCCTCTCAAACATAGTAAATTTCATATATTTTTCCATGCCATGTTCCTCACAATAAAGATAATTATTATAAGAACCATATCCTGCGTCAGCAACAGGATACGTTGGATAATGACCATAAGTAGCATTAAACTTTTCCATTAAGGGTTGAAAACATTCCATGTCTAAAGCATAAGGTTTTGCGTCTATTACAGCTATATATTCATCACATATGGCAGCCTGCATATTGTAAGCAGGAAGGAGCTGGTCATTTCTCATATAATCACGTTTGATTCTCATAAAAGTTGCATCGTAATCAGTTTTTGAATAACTATTTCTTCGCTCTCCACATACTTCGATGTGCTTTGCATATTTCTTGAGGCGTTCTAGATACCCCTGCATTTCCTGATACTGTTTTTGATGGATACTTTTCTTATGCCCAGCTCCAGAAACAAATTTTGAAACCTCTAGATTTATTGCCTTCTGATAACTTTCAAGCAATGCCTCAACGTAATCAATCGCATATTCATCTCTTTTTTCTAACTTCACATTAAGAAAACTAAGAATCTCTGAATTCATTGTATCGATGAGTAATGAGATCTTTTCGAACACTTTGTTTCTATTTTTGATGCAAGATTTCTTCCATACCCAGGTATAGCGATTAGCATTAGCTTCGATCTTTGTTCCATCGATGTAAGTATGATGTAAATCCACATGCTCTTGATCAAAAATATAAGAATTGATATCAATGAAGATTTGTTCAATTGAAGTCGTTAATTCATTACGAATAAAGTTGCCGAAAGTAGCAAAAGATGGAGCTTTCATTCCGTCAAGAAGATACATATATCTGATGTCTGTACGGCAGAGTTTTTCAATATTTCTTAAAGAACTAATGCCATGCTCCATAAAAGTGAAAAGTATAATCTTAAGCATTTTATCTGAATCACATCTTGGACGACCTATTTTGCAGTCCTTCTCTACAAAATATCGTGTTAGGTCAATGTGATCCATTACTTCGCATAAAGTATATACTGGATCTGAAATATCAATTATTTTTTCGATATCCAATGGTAATTTTAGCTGTCTTGGTGTAAAATTATCATTGGTATTTTTGTTTAGTAGCATAAATAAATTATACCAAAAAAATCGCTGAAGTCTTACGACCTCAGCGATTTTTTCGTTAGGGGAGTTTTTTTACATCCCCTTTATTTAGTGACTCTATAACATCTTTTTTGTTTGTTTTTGATGATGGCCCAAGTTACGAATATGTAGAAACAGAAATGGAAATCGAACAAGAAGAGGGAAGAAGCTGGAGCAGTTTTAAATATGCCAAGCTATTCATGGAGTGCAAGAGCAAGATGAAGAATAAGAAGATCTAAATGTAGAAGTTAGCCTATCAAGATGGAATAAAAACGAAGAGAATGTATGGTCAATATCATTTAGCAGGCAACTTGATTTAACATCATTAAGACATATGGATGACTTCACAATTTATTTAATGAAGCTTGCACAAAATGGAATGCAAAGTGATTGTAGATACATGGAGTGAAAGTGATGAAGTTACACCAAGTAAAGAACCAGAAGCTGATTGGAATTAAAACAAAGTGTTTTTGATATATGCTAGATGCTCATAAGAGTGTCAACTTTATATCGCTGGACAGAAGAAAAGCACTAGTTGTAGGACCAGTGCTTAACATATGGGAGTTACGAAAATTTTTATGTACTGTTGTATATTTAATATACCACAAAGGAAAATGAAAATCAATATCAAAATTTAAATTATAAAAAGTATTTTTTGTTGATAAGGAGGAAGATGAATGACAGATAGTGAACAAAGATATGTTGATACATTTAAAATAGAAAATCAAAGACTTAGGGATGAGATAGCTGCAAAGGTACACGAAAAGAACCAAGAGAGGGACATAAATAGAAGGCTTAAGAATGTGATTAAAACCATAGCAGATATGCTATAGGGGAGGAAAACAAAGTGAAAACAGTATTAATTAGTGTTCATGAGAAGTACTGGCACATGATCAAGAACCGAGAAAAGACACTAGAAATCAGAAAAACTAAGCCAGCAGGTATTGAATATCCTTTTAAAGTACTTTGCTATGTAACAGGTGGCAAAGGTATACAAGGAGAGTTTATTTGTAAAGGTACATTAGTAACTAATGTTTTTCAGCAGCTATGCAATAGAAGTTATCTGAGTCTATATGAGTTATTTGCATATGCAAATGGCAAGGACTTGGTTGCGTGGGATGTAAGTAGCGTTAAGTCTTATGATATACCAATACAGATTGAAGAAGTAGGTATTAACAGGGCACCACAAAGCTGGTGCTATATAAAATAACTTTTTTAATCAGTAATAGTAGAAGAATTAAAAAACCACTGTTGTTCATAAATAGCGGTTGAAGAAATATGACAAGAATTCATTTGTGTCTTCTTTTTTGTTCGGAGTGGTTTCTTTTCATACGATAAGAAGTTACTAAGAAGATTATATCAGGAAGCAAGGAGCATACTGTAGCCATAATCACAGAGGGCCCAAAAACTAATACTGGTGGACTGTTTAATCATACAACTTAGGCAATAATTTTTATGATTCAAATCCTATGTGGTATGTAGGTGGTGATAATATGCTAAGTGAAAAATGTTTAGAATGTAAACATTGTGAAATCATAACAGATGGATGTAACGGTAAATTAGGAGAAACAATTTTTGGGTGCAATATATGCGAAGAAGATGAAAAAGATTGCAGCTTTGAAAGTAAATAAAATCTGATTTTGAATAAATAAAAAACATATCGGCATAATGCCGATATGTAAAAATTAGAAGTATGAAAAATCTTTCTCTACTAAATTACTAACATATAGGATAGCTCGAAATAAATTATATTGTTCTTTAGCATCTAAAGATGTTAGTAATCTTTTTAGAGTACCGCTAATATAAGTTAAATCATCAGTAGCATCCCTCAGTATTCTTAATTTAGTTTTTTGTTCTGGTGTGACTTTTGATTGGTCTACGGCTTTTATTTTATCACTTATAGCATTTAACTGAGAAATATATATATCTAAATAGCCTGGATCAGGTTTACTAGTAGTAGTGCTTATATTACTAATAAAATAGTTCTCTATTATATTTAACATTTGCTTGTGAATATTATTAAGCGAGCCATATGATTCCTCTATTACTGTATTTGTATCAACAGTAGTAATGTTTTGTGCAAAAAAATGTGATGAATGAAAAGTGAAACATATTAAACATATAAGAATTAAATAACGCTTAAAGTGATGTTTAGTCATTTTATACCTCGATATAAGTAATAATTACCTAGATATTATAAGTAATATTTTAATTTTTATTCTATAAACAAATTCGACCTTTGAATCGGTTACAATAAACTGG
Organism: Cellulosilyticum sp. WCF-2; assembly: GCF_003990395.1. Taxonomy (NCBI): domain Bacteria; kingdom Bacillati; phylum Bacillota; class Clostridia; order Lachnospirales; family Cellulosilyticaceae; genus Cellulosilyticum; species Cellulosilyticum sp. WCF-2. The sequence continues at coordinate 2,184,903 of NZ_CP034675.1, forward strand.
ACAGTTATTTTAGGGTTATGTGCAATCAACTTATATTAAAGAGGAGATGAGCATGACCAATTCTAACCCAACCAGACCACGACGTACATTTACAACTGAGTTTAAAGCACAAATCGTAGCACGCTATCATAATGGCAAAAGAAAATGTGATAAAAAATAACCTTCACAAATACTCTGTATCAGCAATGTGTAAAGTCCTACAGCTATCTAGAAGTACCTATTATTATGAAGCAAAACAAAAAGGAAATGAAAATATTCTTGAGGCGCCTATAATGAAGATTTTTAAAGATAGTCGTTCTAATTATGGTGCACGCAAAATTAAGATTGAACTAGAAAAAGAAGGCTATCAAGTATCTGGACGAAAAATTAGTCGTATCATGAGAGCTAGTGGACTTATCTCAAAATACACTATTGCACAGTTTAAACCTCATGTTGATAAATGTAATGAATCTAAAGTTTCTAATCTAGTGAAACGTGAATTTAAAAATCAAAGCCACTTAATCATAGTGGTTAGTGATTTGACTTATGTCTGCGTTGATATGAGCTAGCACTATATTTGTATACTTACACCATATCAATACAAACTGAATAGCCTTAAAAAGGTTGTCTAGTTAAATGTTGACAATCCAATACAATTTTTAATCACCAAAACATTATTTTGATATTTAAAATATCATTTTATATAAAAGAATAACTTTTTATAGGACTAGGTGAAAGAATTAGTCTTATTTTTGTTGCACAAAATGACAAAATACAATACATTTAAAGTGGTACACTATGTAATACCTGCATATACTTAAGCAAGCAATATGGATAGATATTTTTGTAAGTTTATAAATTAGTATTTAATACTAAGATTAATTATATCTTGAGAAGGTGGTTGTATAGTTTATGAATAAAAGTAAAATTATATTTTTTTGCGCGGTATCTGAAATTTTAATCATTATATTTATTTCCATTGCGAATATGTTTGAGGGAGTAGTGTTCGGTATCTTCTATAATGTGTTATATGGTCTTGTGATAAGTACAATACTACCAATATTCCTTCTTCTTACAGACAAAGAGGACTTTTCTTCTGTCGGCATAAAGAAAATAGGTGCCCGTCAGAGTGTTGTTTTAGTTGCTTTTGTTGTTTTTTCAATTGGCGGGCAGTTAATTCCAAAAATAATAGCTAGAGAATACATAGCGTGGACTAGGCTTCCACTTGCTATTTCACCTCTTATCATGACAACGTTTTTTGAAGAGTTCTTGTTCAGGGGATTTGTTCAAACCAGAGTAGAAAAGGATTTTGGAGCTATCATTGCTATTCTTATTTCTGCAGTTATGTTTTCTGTCTATCATTTAGGCTATCCAGGTTTTAGAACTGTCGGAGATATATTGCTATTGTTTGCCGTTGGCCTTGGTTTTGCAATTGCCTATAAGCTTTCTGACAACAGCTTGATTGTTTCTTATTTTGTAAATCTACCAAATGCATTTGTTACATATGTGTTTAAATCGGAACAGTTCCCGAAGTTTACTGTTGAAAGTAATATTTATGCTATGCTCACGATAGTAGCTGTTTTCATTATACTTATTGTGTCAAAAGAAAGAATGAAAAGATAGTTTTAGTTAACTGATGGCCTAGTGGCTATCAAGCACACATTTTGGTGAGTCGCCAATAAAAACAGTGGAAATGTTTTCAAGCAAATCACAAGAAACAACAAAACTGCTTAACTATAACTATCCTATGAGGGTAGAACAGTATGCTTTTAAACAAGTTAATAGATTAATACACAGTTAAATTTTGTTTTATCGTAATAAATAGTTATTTAAACCAGCAATTAAAAGAATATTTTTGTATAATAGATAAAAATGATATTTTGTAAATTAGTTAAAGTATAAATATTAAGGAGGATAAGAATGATACAAATTTTAGGAGCGATATTATTTGGAATTGTAGCGATATTGACCATGCTAATAGGTCTTGGATTGCCTTTGGGGGAGTTTTCAATGGGAGGAAAATATAAGGTGATTCCATCAAAATTAAGAATACTTTGTTGGATTTCTTTAGTAATTCAATTGTTCGCAATTATAGTGATCTTGCAAGCTGGGAATATAGTACCTCTCTGGTTCTCTATTAAAACAACAAAATACATAGTATTATTTTTTGCTATCTATCTATCGCTAAATACCATCATGAATTTACTATCAACAAGTAAGAAAGAAAAATATTGTGCTACCCCATTATCTGTGATAGCTGCCATTTGTTTTTGGATTACGGGATTAAATATGTAAAATGAATAATAGGGTTGGTTTTAAGTGTTTAACGCAACAAATCAAATAGATATTTTATAGAATTATGACTTTCAATTTAAAAGGAGAAGACTTTTGATGATAGAGATAAGGCGAGCCTCTGTAACATCTAAAGAAGCAGTACAGTTGATTGAGGAGTTGTCATCTATACTGGAGAACATTACAGGAAGTAGTGGAAATGCAAGTTTTTAGGCTGATGCATTAAAAGCAGCTCGAACAATTTTTGTTATTGCTTATAGTGTTGGCGAGCCTGTAGGCTGCGGAGCACTACAAAACTATTCAAACGATATCGCCGAGATAAAACGTGTTTATTCCAAAATAAAAGGAGTAGGGATTGGAACACAAATTTTGTGGACTCTAGAAGAGTATGCGTATAGCTATGGATATAGGAAAATCGTATTGGAAACACGAAAAATTAATACTACAGCTGTTCGTTTTTATCAGGAAAATGGATATCGGATTTGCCCTAATTACGGAAAATATGCGCATCATGAAGAAGCAGTATGCTTTTATAAATGTATTGTTTAAATTTCGATTACATAAATTTAAAAGAGCAATAGACTCATATATTTGAATTTATTTACTTGATAGAGCTTAGGGGGATTATATATGAAAGCAGTAATATTAGATATGTATGGTGTAATTTTAAAAGACTCAGGAGACGGATTCTATTCATTTGTAAATCGCACATTCCCTGATTTAACTCCAGCTGATATATATCCGATTTGGGATAAAGCAGATGTAGGAGAAATATCTTCTTTAGAAGTTTTTAAAAGATTAGGCTTTAAAGGTAATTTATGCAAAATTGAAAAAGAATATTTAGATACAGTAGAAATTGATGAATCATTTTTCGAATTTGCATCAAGCATAAAGAAATATTATAAATTAGCTTTGATATCAAATGATTCAAGTGAATGGAGCAGATATTTCCGTGATAAATATAAAATTAATGATTATTTTGATGTCATAACAGTAAGCGGAGACATAAAAATCAAAAAGCCTGATAAACAAATATTTAAGCATACACTTGAAAAACTGGGGTGTTTAGCGTCTGATTGTACCTATATAGATGACAGAAGATATAACTTAGCCGCAGCACAAGCGCTTGGTATGGATACCATATTATTTAATAGTAGAAATGTTGAATATGATGGGAAAGCTGTTACGAATTTCAAAGAACTTGCAAATAGGCTAATAGTTAAGTGAAACTGACAAATTATAATTTATCAAAATAAATATTCCTGTTTTGCTGTATATTAAATGGAATTATGAGTTGAGGAAAAATAAGTGTATGACTTGGTTCTATTAAATAGAATTTCAAATTTAGAGACAAGTGCTAGTGTCTAGCTTGTTGATAGTAGTTATATGTATTATTTTTATATTAACTGTGGAATAAGTAAAGTTTGAGAAAACGCTTCTAATTGTACAGTTTTCTTTGTTTCCATCATTATTCTCCCTTGTTTGTAAAATGAATGCCGCATATAGGGCAGCTGGTATCTGAGGCTTGAATCTTTCGATTTCCACAGGATTGACATTCAAAAATATCATTTCCTAGTTTCAGTTTTTTGTTTTTTTGACTGTCATAATAGAGATTCAGTTTTCTATCTTGTCTTAATTCGATTGTCAAAAGTAGAATAAGAAATAGCAAAGTAAGTAGGCCTATAAGAAGTGATATTTTGCCGATATATTTATAAACGACATGCCTACAGATAGGGGATAAAATATAGGTGATCATAGGGATGAGTAGGAGAAAAACCATGCCAATCGCAAGGATTTTACCACCATATCCAATTGAATTAATTTTTTTCATAGCGGCATTGCTAGCCTCCCTACAATTTGATTTATAATTGTACTTGGCAAAATAGTTCATAGGCATGAATGAGCATGCTTTTCTTTTCTTCCCAAGACTGATTGAGTGCATGAAATGTAGACATCATAATCATACCATTGGCATAGATAATCATATCCATATTAAAGTTTATTTGACGAGAAGTAGCAAAAGAGTGAATAAGTCCATTTGTGCCAGAAGAAAAGAGTAGGGCAAATAATTGTTTTTCTAAATTGGCAAACTGGACATAGCCAATAATAAAGCCAAGTTCCTCAGGTAATGTAGGATCTTTATGTTCGATAATAAAATTCAGCATTATAGAAATAGATTTTTCTATAATTGCTGTTTTTAGCCCATCCATATCTGTAAAGGCTTGATAGATAGGCTGAGTTGAACAATCAAGCTGCTTAGCAAGTGTTCGTGCAGAAATACTATCAAATCCAAATTCTTTTGTGATGGCAAATGCCTTTTCTAAAATTATTTCTTTGGTTATTTGCTTTTTAGGCGGCATGACACAATCTCCATTTAATAATAACTATGTTATATAACAGTGTTATTTTATCCTTATCTATAATTTTTGTCAACAATAGTATACTGAACATTTGGAAAGATTACATTTAGTAATTTTATTTAATAAAAGAGCTACATAGCTAGGAAGTTTACACTAGCTATGTAGCTCTTGAGGTATTTACCTATTATACAATAGTTTCTTATATATAATGTGAGATATTAAATTGAAGCATTTATACCGGCGATAGCACCGTCAGCGACAGCTGTTGCTATTTGGCGTACTTGCTTTGCACAAATATCTCCTGCTGCATAAACACCAGAAATACTTGTTTCCATCTTTTCATTCACAGAAATATAACCATTTATTAAAGTAAGCCCTTCATATATCAGTACATTTTTACCTCGACTAGTAGCATAAATGGCCGAACTTATTCCAGCAGGACCAGCGCCTATAACGATAATATCATACATAATAAGCCTCCTAATTTAATTGTGAAATAGTCAAAGTTTATGAGTAATATTCGCTGTTTTTATACATCATATACTAGATTATATATAATGTAAAATAATAAAAAACTATATGCTTATAAAATAAATTTATAGTTGAGGAGATAAAATGATTTTTTCTAGGCTATTGGTTATAGGTGGACGTTCCCACTACGGAAATGAAGGAACAGATATTTTATCAAGTGGTATTGCTGTATTGGGAAGCTGTATTGGGAATTAAAACAAGAATAATAATACTTATTTGAAATATAATGTAAATTGAAAAAATATCCCATAAATGATATAATAAAATAGAAATAAAGTAAAAGAACAATAGCTGAAGGAGTGGTGAAAATGACAAGTATAAGCAATGTAGAAACAACTTCAGGTTCAGGATTAGAGGGATATGGCTTAAATCTGATATAAGGGGGGACAAGTATGCGCGCATTTCATTCAACATGGACAGGCCCTTTTTTAAAGTCACAAAAAGGTGATTTTTATGTGGAAGATTTTGAGCTACTTACGACCGTTTTATCTGCCCTTAAATGGCAGGAGTTAAATGGAGATATAAAAATGATAACAGATCCAATAGGTGCAGCTTATTATCGAGATTTAGGACTAGAGCATCTATGGAATTTAGGAATAGAGGAAAGATTGACGGATATAGATCCACATTTAAATCCAAAGGTGTTTTGGGCAGCAGGGAAGATTTATGCCCTAGCAGAAGAAGAAGCACCTTGTGTTATGATGGATACAGACTTTATCGTTTGGAATAAAGTAGAAGAAGAATTAAGGAAGCATTCAATTGCGGTTATTCATAAAGAAGAGCTTCATCCGAATGTTTATCCAGCCAAAGAATCTTTACATATGGCTTCAGACTATGAGGCTTTTTCAAGATGGAACTGGGAAGTTAGGCCGTGTAATACAGCTTTTATGTACATAGGTGACGAAGATTTTAAACAGTTTTATGTAAATGAATCTAAAGCGTTTATGAGAGCAGCGCAAGGGGACGATCCTCTTACATATATGGTATTTGCTGAGCAACGATTACTAGCGATGTGTGCAGAGGAAAAGCAGATAGAACTATTTGCTCTTGCAGAAGTAGGGGAGCTTTTTAATGAGCATCAGCAATGTTTTACCCATATTTGGGGACATAAAAGATACTTACGTAACCATCCAGAAAGAAGAATAGCTTTTTGCAAGCGTTGTATGAAAAGAATAAAAAAAGATTATCCAGATTTTTATCCGGTATTGCAGCAGATAGAAGTTTTAAAAGTATATGATGAATCGTAAATCAATATAAAAAATAGCAGAATACTAATAAGCTATGTATAAAGAAATTTAAAATTAGTCATAAAGTGGACAACTCTTGAGTACATTTATAAAGAGTATTAAATGTTAAAAGGGGGATAAACTTATGGCAAAATCTAAAAGAGGCAAAGTAATTAAAGCAGAAGGAAACTGGAGAGGAACCTGCCCAGTTTGTGGGAGAACAAGAGTGAAGATAGTATGGCCTGAAAGTGGCGTGCGAGGGGCAAGAAAAATATGTAAGGCCTGTTATGCAAGGGCCCATAGACCATAAAACTAGCGTGTTCAACTCCTAAGAAATGTGATATACTAGAAAAAAGGTTTGGTTAGATAGTGATATCTTAAAAGAAATAGGATAAGCTATCTAAAGAAGCAAAGCTTCATGGCTAAAAATAATAGCCAAACATACAATTAGGAGGACGAGAACAATGTCAACACCACATAACGCAGCAAAACCAGGGGATATTGCAGAAACTGTCTTATTACCTGGAGATCCATTAAGAGCAAAATATATTGCTGACAACTTCTTAGAAAATGTTGTTCAGTACAATACAGTAAGAAATATGTTTGGTTATACAGGAACATATAAAGGTAAAAAAATCTCTGTACAAGGAAGTGGAATGGGGATGCCATCTATTGGTATTTATTCTCATGAGCTTATTCATGTATACGGATGTAAAAATCTTATTAGAATTGGTTCAGCAGGAAGTATGAGTGCTGATCTACCATTACGCCACATTGTATTTGGTATGGGAGCTTGTACGAACTCTAATTATGCAATTCAATACAATTTGCCAGGTACTTTTGCACCAGTTGCTAGCTACAGCTTGTTGGAAAAAGCAGTTGAAAAAGCAAAGGAAAACAATGTACCTTATCATGTAGGTAATATCCTTTCTTCTGATATTTTTTATAATGCAGATACAACAACTACTGAAAGATGGTCAAAAATGGGCGTTTTAGCAGTGGAAATGGAAGCAGCGGCACTTTATATGGAAGCAGCAGCAGCAGGTGTTAATGCTCTTGCTATGGTTACTATTTCAGATAACCTTATTACAGGAGAAGAAACAACAGCTGAAGAAAGACAAAATACATTTACCCAAATGATGGAAATTGCTTTAGAATTAGCTTAATCAAATAAGAATATTTAAATGCAAATAAGGAGCTATGAGATGAATCATAGCTCCTTTATTATGTATTAAGGTTTATTCATTAATAAGAAATTTGTTTTTTCCGGAACGTTTACAAATATAGAGATTGCTATCCGCTAGTTTAATGACTTCATCTAAAGAAAGAGCTTCATCAGTTTTAACATACACACCAAAGCTTGCAGTTACAGAAGATTCGAAACCATCACCAGGTATAGAGGTGGTTTCAATCTGATAACGCATTTGCTCCACACGTTTAGCAACTAAAGACTTATCAATGAAGTTATTAAAGTAAATAATGATTTCTTCCCCACCATATCTAGCCACAATATCATTAGGGCGTGTATTATTTTTAATAATGGAACAAATGGTTTTAAGCACAATATCTCCATAAGGATGACCATAGGTATCATTAACCTTTTTAAAGTTATCAATATCTATCATGACAATCGTATAGTATTGCTGAGCCAAATTGGGGACAGATAGAATCGTATCAAAAAAGTATTTTTTATTAAAGATATTAGTTAGACCATCTTTACATGCACTTTCTTTGATTTGATTATAAAGCAAGTTATTTTCAATAGCGACACCTACATGGTTAGCGAGCGAAGACAGAAAGGTGGCATGATCTTTAGAAAAATAATTTTTTTCACGATGCTGAATTAAGATAAAGCCTAGAGGTCCACTATTAATTTTGATAGGTACACCTAAGCAAGAGTATATAGCAGTTGAGGCATCTTTTGCAGGATAAATAGGCTCTGTACTATTAATAATGAACTCTTCTTCATGGTGCTCAAATATAAGTTGTTTTTCCATTTCAATACAATCATAGGAAAAATTCCTAGAGGTCACTTGCGCATAGTCATCATCTGATTTAATATAAATGGTAGAATATTTAGCTCCAAATACACCAATGAGCATATCATTAATTAATGGAAATAAGTTTTGGCTTTTAATATATTGATTAATATAATTACTAATTTCCAAAAGGTTAGTAAAAACATTAAGCTTTTGCTCTAGTTCAGTAATTTGCTGAGAAAGATCAAAAATAGTTTGTTCTGTAAAACGTTGATACTTTTCGAATTTCTCAGAATCCATACTATTTAGGTCTAAGTAGGTATTATTTGCAGTTTTATTATCCATACCATCGTACCCCTTTGTTATACATAATTAGTTAAATCAGTACTTTGTTTTGAGTTGTTGTCTGACTTTTTTTAAGTAACGTTTAGAGAGATGTTTTTTATTGATTTTCCTATAAACATAGGATAAGTTAAAGTAATTTTGTATATCAGTGCTATAATATTTTTCTATCGTTTGATAAGTAGCAATAGCAGAATCGTATTTCTTAGAAGCAATATGGCATTCTGCTATATAAGACAAATATTCTTTATTAGTAGGATCCATATAGGATGCTTTTTCAAAGTATTCTAAGGCTTCACTTACTTGCCCCATTTCTAATAAAATGGCTCCTAATTCAATGTAAGCTTTTGGGTCTTTCAGATTAAGCTTTAAGTATTCTCTGTAATAGGGAAGCGCTTGTTGCAATTGACCCAACATATGATACGAATAAGCTTTCATGTAGACCAAGTCTTTTGTAACTGGATTAAGCTTTAGATATAAATCACTATAAGCAATACATAATGGATAATGATCCTGAACCATGGCTTTACGTGCTTTTGCTAAAAAAGGTTTTTGCTTTTGCAACATAAGTTCTTTGTAAATACTGGCTAAGCAGTAAGGAACATGAACATTTTTTAACAGATTTTCTAACTCCTCAAGGTTACAAGCATTGATTTTTTGGTAATAATCTATACTACGACATAAAATATATAATGAACCATATTTATATAAATACTCTAATTGTGATACAATAAGCTGACTACAACTTTGAAGAGCACCTAAATTAAATAGTATACGTATTTTTTGATAAATGTAAAAAGGAGAATTACCACTAAAAATAACGGCTGCATCTATAGATTGTAAAGCATCTTGCAGTTGCTCTTGGCGAAGCAAGCTTAAAGCATTTTTTAAGTAATTTTGAGGAGAAAGATGCAAGGATTGTTGTGCATTCAGAGTCTCCATAGAAAACCTCCTTGTCGTAAAGATACTTATTATATATATTGTAATGCAAAAACAAGATATATACAATATAATGTGATTATTTTGAATGTACTAAATTAGATTAAAGGAGATTATGAATGGAAATACAGATAAAGATACTTCAGTTTTTTGAACAAATAAGAACAGAAACACTAACTTTGCTAATGACAACAATTACCATAATGGCTGAGAGCTTATTTATTGTAGCTATTTTAGCAGGATTGTATTGGTGTGTTGATAAAATAAAAAGTAAACGTCTTGCATGGTTTGTGTTATTTAACTTTGTAGGTAATGGAATGATTAAAAATTTAATCCAAATGCCTAGGCCGTTTGATTTAGGTGTTGTAAAACCCATAAGAGCAGAAACAGCTACAAGTTTTTCATTTCCTAGTGGACATACGCAAACAGCTACAAGCTTTTGGAGTGGTGCCATGCTAGTGTTACGCACAAAAGGAATGTATGTTATGGGAAGCTGTATCATTTTATTAACAGCACTTTCTAGGGTATATTTAGGGGTACATTGGCCAATGGATGTATTAGGCGGTATTTTCTTTGGAGTCATTTTTACTTTATTAGCCAACAAACTCTTAGGTGATAAGGGTGAAATTAGACCAGCCCATGTTATAGGTGTTAGTATTGTAGTATTATTGGTAATGATTTTTAAAGTAGATGCTGATTTATATAAGGGCGCAGCAGCTTTATGGGGTATGACTTGTGGTGCTTACATTGAACAGAAGTATATACAATTTGAAGCAGTTCAAAATTGGCGTATTCAGCTGAAGAAAATACTTATTGGTTTCGGCGGTCTTGTACTGATATACTTGATTTTAAGTAAGGTACTACCAGCTGTTAAGATTGTAAAGATGATTAAATATGCACTTCTATTGCTATGGATTACAGCTGGTGCACCTTTTATTTTTAAAAAGTTAAAATAAGGCCAAGTATATTTATTATTAATCAGCAAAAAATAAACTCATCACCTTAAAGGAGTTGAGATTATGAGTATGAACATGAGTATTGGGTGTGAGGTAAAGGCTTGTAAGCACCATCATCCACAAGAAAAATATTGCACATTAGAACATATACAAATACAGCAAGCTATTAATAATAAGTCTTCCTCTATTACAGATTGCCAGCAGTTTGAAAGAAAATAACAATAGTGATAAACTTGTCCCTCCTATCATATATATAAACTATACAAATAGGAGGGATTATTATGCAAAAGAATCAAGTGAAAAATATATTAATGATTAGTTGTTTAACTGTCATCATGGGCTTTCTACTTTTAAAGAGTGCTGAATATATGTGGCATTACTACTCAAGTCCCGTGTATAGCATTGACTGTTATGTGAAAGCTCTTAATGAACAAGCGTATGAAAAAATATATCATCTATTAGATCCAAATTCTATAAAGGAAATGAACGATAAAACCGTTGTTACCCAGTATTACAATCGGTTTTATGCCAAGGAAAATAAACTCATTCATGTTTCAAAAGTAGGCTGGCTAAATGGGAAATATATCTTAGCATATGAATTTGCAGATGGTGTCAAGAAAGAGGCATTAACTCTAAATAAGAATAGGGATGGCTGGAAAATTTGTTTTCCTTTTGACTTTTCAGAGGTGCAAATTATAGCGCCTAACGGCTCGCAGGTTTCTTTGGGTGGTGTAAAACTTGATTATAAAATGGGGATAGGCTACAAAAAAGAAAAGCTTTTACCAGGTAAATATATGCTCAAGGTGGAGTTACCCCATGAAGCAGATAAAGATTATTATCAAATGATTCAAATCCCTCAGATAACCAAGGTTGTATTGCCTTATGCATTAGGGCAGGTTCAAATTATTTGTGCCCCTCATTTAGAAGTACACTTAGATCAGTTCAGTGAAGCGAGTAATCAAGGGATTATTCAATTGCCGGATATTTTAGTGGGTAATTATCAGTTAGAATTAGTTCACCCAGAAGGTTATTTGAATCCAGTTAAAATACCTATTCGAGTTACTGAAGGAAATAATATGATAGATATACAAGAGTATAGTCTTTCTAAAGTAGGCAGTGCTAAGTGGCAACAATTCTTAAACGATTTTTATCAAAGTTATGAAGAAGCTATTACTAAACATACAAGTGAAGGGATAGGTCCTTATTTTTTAGAAACGCAAAAGGAAAAGCAATTAAATTTATTTAATGCGTGGTATATTGCAGAAAAAAATATTGTAGGAGTAGATGTAGTTTATAAACCAGAGGCTGTAACTATAGATCAAGAGGGACGTTTACATAGTAGTATTACAGAAACTGTAGAACTAACGAATCAGGAATATGATGATTTAGAACAAAAGGAAGTAAAGCGAGTTTATAAAGTTATCATTAAATGGCAGACAATAGTGGATATTAGTACAAATGAGTGGAAAATAGTAAATCGTTCTATTAAGGAAAGTGTGATTGCTGTTAAAGATTTAGAAGGAAAATGGATTCAATATTAGGAATACCATTGTAATTTCTAGAATATTTGGTAATATATTTGTATACAAATATACAAAAGATAAAACGAGGAGGCACGACGTGATATTTGATTCCGGTTCAAATGATAAGGCGTCATTGAGAGAAAAAGTATTTAAGTCTATTAGAGAATCCATTCTAGAGGGGAAATATAAGCCTGGGGATGCTTTAAGAGAAGCGACGATTGCAAAAGAGTTAAATGTAAGTAGAACACCTGTAAGAGAAGCTATTAGACAATTAGAATTAGAAGGTTTAGTACAATCTATTCCTAATAAGGAAACGGTTGTTACTGGTGTATCACAAGAAGATGTACAAGATATTTTTATGATTAGAAGTCGTTTAGAAGGTATGGCTGCCAAATTAGCAGCGGAACGCATTACCCCTGAAGAACTAGAGAAACTAAAGGAAGTACTTGAGCTAACTGAGTTCTATGTAACAAAGAAGGACTTAGTACATATAGGTGAATTAGACCATCGCTTTCATGATATGATTTATAAAGCAACTAAAAGTAAAATACTCAAGCAGATGTTATCAGATTTTCATACTTACGTGCAAAAAACAAGAATGGAATCTCTTGCAACTCCAGGTAGAGCAACATGCTTGTTAAAAGAGCACACAGCTATTTTTAAAGCAATACAAAATCAAGATGGCGAAAAAGCGGAAGAGCTAACCAATAAGCATATTGAACAGGTAAGTAAAAACATGCATTTAGATGATGCTCCAAGATATCACTAATTAGAAAAGCTAAAATCTTTGAAAAACAATAAAAGTGCATAAAAATAAAATAAAGCAAACTAATATTTGGAAACTCATTAAGCAGTATGAACAATAATGTGAAAAAAATAGCAATAAAGAAAGTATTAATAACAACAAAAAATAACCCGCATTAAAAATAGATAAAAAATATAATAAAATTTAAAAAAGTTAGGGCAATCTTATCGGGAAACACTTGCTATAATGTACTTGTAACTTCCCCCAGATGTTACAGCAAATATTTAATTATTTGCTACCCCTAGAATAAAATACCTTCTCTCAAGAAGAAAGGCCCGTCGTCTTTCTTCTCTTTTTTTGCTCGTTTTCCATATACTCACTAATGAAATAGGCCTAGTACCTAAGTTATAATGCTCTTACAGCAGTGTACTAGCTTTTCTCTTGTGTAAGGGGAGAGGACTTGAAGGGGGAAATATGAATAAAAAGAGAGCAGGAATCATTGTTAGTGTTAGTTTAATAGCTTTACTAATGATTATAGGTATTTATAGTCAGAAGCATAAGAACGATAATAGTGTCAGCTATTATGACTTTATAAATCATTTAAATGCTAATAAAATAGAACAAGTCACTTTAAGTAGCGGCCCAAAATTACAATTTAAATTAAAACAAGATGACACGGTTTATATAACAGATAACCCAAGAAAGGAAGGCTTTAAAGAAGAACTTCTCTTAAAGCAAATTCAAGTAGAAGAAGCAACTCAAGAGGCGGCCTTTACCATTCAATATATAGCAAGTATGGCACTTATGGTAGGTTTATTCATTATGATTTTTAGGAGTGTTAAAAAGGTTGGAGCCGGAAGTGGTGGCATGAAAATGAGTCAAAAAGCTATTGAACCTAAGGATTTAAAAATAGATTTTTCTCATATTGCCGGAAATGTAGAAGCTAAAGAACAAGTGGAAGATGTTATCGATTTTATGAAGAATCCAGAGCAATATGCCAAAATGGGTGCTAGAATGCCAAAAGGACTTATTTTGTATGGACCACCAGGAACAGGGAAAACTCTTATGGCTAAGGCTATTGCAAAAGAAGCTGGTGTAGCATTTTTTTCAGCCAGTGGTTCAGACTTTGTTCAAATGTATGTGGGTGTGGGGGCAAGTCGTGTAAGAGATATCTTCAAAGAAGCGAGAAAACATGAAAAAGCAGTTATTTTCATAGACGAAATAGATGCCATTGGTAAAAAAAGAAGCCAAAATGCAGCCCAAAGCAATGACGAAAAGGATCAAACCTTAAATGCTTTATTAACAGAAATGTCAGGGTTTAAAGACGATGAAGGGATTATAGTGATTGCAGCTACTAATAGGTTAGATATGTTAGATGATGCTCTTCTTAGACCAGGTCGTTTTGACAGACATATCGAAATCGGTTATCCAGACTTAGCAGCTAGAGAATCCATTATTAAATTACACCTGAGAAATAAACCGATTTCTAGTGAGATTAGTGCTAAGGAGCTTGCTAAACAAACGGTATTCTTTACAGGAGCCATGCTAGAAAATTTTTTAAATGAAGCCGCTATTTTAGCAGCAACTAAAGGCCAGGCTATTATTGATGAGAGTCATATTGAAGCCGCGTTCTATACGGTTATTGCAGGGAAAGAAAAGAAAGACCGTAGCAATATTAGTGAAATAGACCGTAAAATCACAGCTTATCATGAAGCTGGTCATGCTTTAATCACTAAACTTGTAGCACCAGAAAACAGTGTGACAAAGGTAACGATTATTCCGAGTACTAAAGGCGCAGGTGGCTTTAGTATGAATGTACCCAAGGATAAAATGTATCTAACTAAAAAAGAACTTTTAGGACGTATTCAAATTAGTCTTGCTGGGCGTGTGGCGGAGGAGATTACCTTTGGAGAAGACTATGTTACTACAGGTGCTAGTAATGATATTGAAAAAGCTAGCATTGATATGAAGAATTATATAGTGAAATATGGCATGGATGAAGAGTTTGGCCTTGTTAATATAGAAGCCATTATGGGTAAACAAACTATTGACTATGATTATCTTCTAACCAAGTGTCAAGAAAAAATGAAAGCTTTGTATGAAGAAACAAAAGCTTTAATGAAAGCGCATGAGGAAAAGCTAGAAAGCTTAGCTTCAGCTTTATTAGAAAAAGAAACATTGAATGAAAAAGAAATAGCTAGCTTCTTTAACTAGAAGCTAGCTTATTTTAGCTGCTGTGTTTTCTCTGTAATAAACTCACAATATCGTTTTTCCAATACAGTCTAACGCGATTGATCGTTTTAATGGGGGTAATCTTACCTTTGCTTACAAGTTCATCAAGATATTGTCTGGAACAATTGAGCATCGTTGTTGCTTCGGCTGTGGTAATAATTTCATTACATATAAAGTTGATTAAGTGTTCTTTATCATCGAAAGTATATTTCATTTTTTATTCCCCCTTACCCAATATATTTACTATTGTAAAGTAAAAGCGATAAATTATCAACAATTATTAATTTTGTAAAATCAATTATTGATAAATTTTATAGGCTTTTCACTTTCTTCATATAGTTGTTTTATAATAATAAAAAACGGTTATATTAATCCCATCTAGAAAGGACGATTAACATGAATATATTAGTAATAGAGGATGAAGAACGTGTAGCTGACATTATGACCAAATATCTTGAAAAAGAAGGTTATAAGGTGTTTACTTGTTATACCGGTAGAAGTGGGCTAGATTGTTTTTATAAAAATAAAATAGATATTGTACTCCTTGACTTGATGCTTCCAGATATACAAGGAGAGGAAATTTGCGCAGAAATGAGACAAGTATCTAATGTGCACATTTTTATGATTACGGCTAAAGGTACTTTAGATAGTAAAATTGATGGCTTTGACAGAGGCGCTGATGAATATCTGGTAAAACCTATTAGCCCAAGAGAAGTAGTAGCTCGTGTTAAAGCACTGGATACGAGAAAACAAAGAGAAGAAAATAAAGAAATGCTTGTTTTTGACAAAGGGCACTTTAAAATTTTCTTACAAGAACGTATTGTGCAAATCAACAATGAAGAAATCACCTTAACACCCAATGAATTTGACTTGCTTTATGAATTAGCTTCAGCACCAGGTCGTGTATTTAGTAGAGACCAACTTATAGAAGCTGTTATGGGAATTGACTTTGATGGCTTTGACCGTACTATAGATGTGCATATCAAAAATTTAAGAAAGAAAATCGAGACAGATACTAAAAACCCACGTTATATCAAAACAGTTACAGGAGTGGGGTACAAGTTTGAAGGGGAACATGCATGATATCCATTCGTAAGCAGCTTTTTTCTATCTTCTTAAGCATTGGTTGTATTATGGTATTTTCGACTTCTTTGATTGTTAATATCAGTATTAAAAAGAACTTTGAGATTTATATTGATAATAATATTAGAGAAGCTGGTAATAGCATTGTAGCCCTTGTGGAGAAGCTTTATGAAAAAGGGGAATTAGAGAACAATGCAATGCAGCAGAGTCTACTAGAGAATTATATGGGCAATTTTGTTGTAACTCTCCTAGGACCAGATAAGCATTTTATATGGGGAGAGACTGAGCAAAGCTTTATAGAAGATCTTAATCAAAAATATCCGAACCAAGTAGATCCTAGTTTATATAGGCAAGAAGAACGTCCGGTTCATAATAAAGCAGGTGAGATTATTGCTTATGTGAAGATAGGCTATTATCCAAGCGATATACTAACGAAAAACGATTTAAAGTTTCAGAAGAACGTTAATGTTAGTATTGTTTGGTGCTCTAGTATGATTTTAATGTGGTTTATCTTAGCTGGTCTTTATGTATCTAGGTTATTTACTTATCATATTTATGGTATTAGCAAGACCTCTATTGCTTTAGCAGATGGTAAGCTTAATGCAAGGTATCCATTTAAAAGTAAGATTAAAGAAATTGAAACCTTGCGCCATAGTATGAACTATTTAGGTGAAAAACTAGAAAGACAGGATACCATTCGTAAGAAGCTTATTTCAGATGTTTCGCATGAAATACGTACGCCACTTCATATTCTACAAAGTAATCTAGAAGCCATGATTGACGGTATTTATCCTATCGATGAGGAACAAATGAACGTTCTTTATCAAGAAGTAGTACGTTTTGGAAAGCTGCTTAATAATCTAGACCTTCTTAAAAATGTTGAAGAAAATGAATCACGTATGAATTTTAGGGTTATTAATTTAAATGAAAGCGTACAAGAAGTATTTGATGCTTTTAAAATAGTGGCTAAAGAAAAGAAAATAAACTATCATATAAAACATACTGAAACAGAAAATGTTATGGTATCAGCAGATAAAGATGCACTGAAGCAGCTTTGGATGAATCTATTATCTAATGCCTTTAAATTTAGTGATCATAAAGGAGAAATAAAAGTATATACAGGTATGCAAGGAAAAGAGTGTACCATTACAGTAGAAGACCATGGGATTGGTATTGCAGAAGAAGATTTACCCTATGTATTTGAACGTATGTATCGCGGTGATAAAAGCAGGGAGCAGTACCAAGGTAGTGGCATAGGCCTTACAATGGTAAAAAATATTGTAGAGAAGCACAATGGTAAAGTAGCTATAGAAAGTGTGGAAGGAGAATATACTAAGATTATAGTAACACTTCCTATCCATACGAAAATGTTGGAACCTAACAATATTAGTGGTAAAATGCGTAACTATATGAAAATGACTAAAAATTAAAGCAGGGTTGCTAATTGCAACCCTGTTTTAATTTTTACAGAATAAATCCAAAAAATAAATAAATTTAGTGTATTTTTTACGTAGGAATTGCATGTAGCTTATGTTAAAATAGAACCTATCGAGCAGGGTAAAGTAATGAGCGTTAAGTGCTATTGTTACGGAATGTTGAACATAGACGAAAACCTCAGAGGTTGCGGTTCATTACTTGCATTCACTGCAATATTATTATAATGCATAATAAAATTGTTTTGAACGACCGGCTCCTTATATTATTTTAAGGAGGCATTTTTATGCAAAAAAACAAATCTCATTTTCCACTCACAGCAACAGCGCTGCTAGTTGCCATTAGTATCATTTTTAGTACGTTTGTCATCTATATTCCTATGTTTGGTTTCAAATCGGTACGCTTTTCTATGACCAGTATCCCCATATTTATAGCAGGTAGTTTGTTTGGCGGTGTTTATGGCGCCGTCGCAGGCTTTGTAAGTGATGTTATAGGATTTATGTTTACAAGCCAAGGAGCACCATATCATCCAGGATTTACTATAAATGCAACTTTAGTAGGACTGATTCCTGGTATGGCCTTCTATTATTTTAAAAACCAAAGAAATACAATGAACCTCAATAAAATAAACCTTGTTTTAGGTGTTTTAGCTTTAGCAGGTACAGAGATTTATATTAATTTTATAGGGATTCATGAAGTTGAAAATCTAGGCAGTTTTATGGGGATTCCTATGAATATTGTTTTAAGCATATTGATGGTAATGGTACTTATATTACTTATTATCATTGTTCTTTGGGTGCAAAAGCGCTTTGGAATAGCTAATGGTTTATTTACTATTGATCAAGTAATATTTGTATGTATACTAAATTTTATAGTGGCTCATCTTATATTAACCCCTTTCTGGATTCAAAATCTTTATGGTGTACCTATCATGGCCTCTGTTATTGTACGTATTTTTAAATCATTAATTGATATACCTTTACAGGTAGCACTCATTTATGTCGTTTTATGTACATTACCACAAAAAGTAAAGGGAGCTTACTTATGCAAGAACAACGAGCTTTAGAACTCCTAAACCTATTTAAAAGTAGCACTATTAAACTAGGATTAAAATATATAAGTATATTGATGCAGCGTTTAGGCAACCCAGAAGATAAACTGAAGATAATTCATATAGGTGGTACTAATGGAAAAGGTTCTACGACTCAGTTTATAAGAGGCATATTACAAGAAGCAGGCTATAAAGTAGGGGTGTTTAGTTCACCAGAACTTATTTCTCCAAGAGAAAATATACGTATTAACCATCAAGATATCTCAAAAGAAGCTTTTCTAAGTTATTCAAGTAGAGTAGTGCAGGTTGCAGAAGAAATGAGGCAGGAAGACTTAGCACCTTCGTATTTTGAAATCCTAACAGGAATGGCTTTGCTATACTTTTATGAACAAGAGGTGGACTTTGTTATTTTGGAAGTAGGTATGGGTGGTAGATTAGATGCAACTAATGTTATTAAGAAACCAATCATGTCTATTATTACTAAGGTTGCTATTGATCATACTGACTTTTTAGGAGCCACATTATCTGAAATTGCTACAGAGAAAGCGGGTATTATAAAATCACATTCGATAGTAGTTACACCAAGTCAAGAAGTAGAAGTGATGACGGTTTTACAACAAGCGGCCAAAGAAAAAGGGGCTGAATTAGTCGTAGCTGATTGTGCAGAACTTAAGCAAGTAACAGTGAATGAAAAAGGTACTTGTTTTGAACTAGCAGGTGAAGTTTTTCAAATTCGAATGTTAGGTGTTCATCAAGCATATAATTGTATGATTGCTATTAAAGCTATGAGGAAGCTTCAAGAAGCCTACCATATGTCTTTAACAGAACCACAAATAAAACAAGGTATAAAGCAAGTGGTCTGGGAAGGACGTTTTGAAAAACTAAGTGAAAAACCACTTGTATTTATAGATGGCGCGCATAATGTAGACGGATTTATGGCATTATCTAAAACGATAAATCAATTACCAAAACGTTATACCATAGGCATAATAGGTATTTTGAGAGATAAAGAAGTAGAACAAATGTTACCGATTATTAGCAAACAGTTTGATATACTCTTGGTAACTGAGCCGAATAACCTAAGATCTTTAAAAAAAGAATGGTTAGCAGAAAAACTAAGTGCTTATTCGATGAAGGTAGAAGTAATGGCTAATATTCAAGAAGCACTAGTGAGGGCATTGAAAATTGAAAAAGAATACCACGGTGTTAGTCAAATAATTGCCTTTGGTTCTTTATATATGATTGGTGAAATACGTCAGCGTTATCTGGAACTGATATAAGGTGAAAATGACATTTATTAAGTGAAAAGGCTTGATAAATGTCATTTTTTAATTTGATAATGGGTTTAATAAAGCACATTAGGGAATGCTATAATAGAAGTTTACAAAGTGGATAAAACTATCTATAATCAGATTTAAGAATGGTGAAAATGAACGAAGGAGAAGGATATGTTAAATAAGAAAGATCCCTATTTATTACTAAGTATTGTCAATATGAAATTAAGAGATGAAGCAGATAGCTTGACAGAACTCTGTAAGTCTTATGATAAAAATCAACAAGAGTTAGAGGAGCAACTCCTCAAAATTGGTTACCATTATGAAAAGAAGACTAATCAATTTATTGCTGTCTAATTAAAATATAGCTATAGTGAACTTGAACAAAAAGTAACTATTTAGTAGCATCAAAAAATAATAAAAGGAGATAACGGATATGGTGTTAGAGAATAATTTATACAAGTATGCCAAATTAGTAGTAGAAGTAGGTGTTAACGTACAAAAAGACCAAGTGTTAGTGATTCGTACACCTATTGAAGGAGCTACCTTTGCTAGAGCCATGACAGAGTGTGCTTACAAAGTAGGAGCTAAAAAAGTTATTGTAGAGTATAGTGATGAGCAAATTGGAAAATTAACTTATACTTATGCTTCCGAAGAAACTTTAGGAGATTTTCCAGCATGGGAAGTCAAGAAGTATGAGGATTTAGTAGCACAAAATGCAGCTTTTATTAGTATTAGTGCAGGAGATCCAGATTTGCTGAAAGATATCGAGCCTAACAAAATTGCTATCGCACAAAAAGCCTCTGGCAAAGCACTTACAGTATTTAGAAAAGCAGTAAGCAGCTCGCAGGTGTGTTGGTGCGTGGTATCTATGCCTACACCATCATGGAGTAAAAAAGTATTTCCAGATGCTAGGGAAGAAGAAAGAGAAGCAATGTTATGGGATAAAATTTTCACCGCCACTCGTATTTATGAAGAAGACCCAGTGGCAGCTTGGAAAGCACATACAGACAATTTAGCTAAGAAATGTACTTTCTTAAATGAAAAGAAAATTAAAACCTTACATTATGTGGCTCCAGGAACAGATTTAACAGTTGAACTTCCAGAAGGACATAAGTGGGAAGGGGGAGGAGAATGCAGTGGTAAGGGAACTTACTTTGTGGCTAATATGCCTACAGAAGAGATTTTTACCATGCCTCACAAATATGGTGTCAATGGTACCTTAAAAGCAACTAAGCCACTTGTATTTGGTGGTAATCTCATAGAAGATTTCAGCTTTACCTTTAAAGATGGAAAAATCGTAGATTTTGATGCGGCAATAGGCAAAGCTGTCCTCGAAAAGCTTATCGAAACAGATGAAGGTGCTTGTTACTTAGGAGAAGTGGCCATTGTACCAGAAAGTTCACCTGTTTCTAAGACTAATACCATTTTCTTTAATACTTTATTTGATGAAAATGCGTCTTGTCACTTTGCTATTGGTAGTAGCTATCCTACTAATATAGAAGGCGGCACAACTATGACCGATGAGGAATTAGAAGCAGCAGGAGCAAATACTTCTATTACCCATAATGATTTTATGGTAGGAAGTAGTGCCTTAGATATTAAAGCAACGACAACGGCAGGAGAAAGCTTTTATATTTTAAAAGCTGGAGAATGGGCATTTTAAGTATGCTTCAAAGAAGCTATAGCAAACCGATGTAGAGAGGCTATGGCTATTTAGAAGATTTCTTGGTATACTTAGGTTAAATGATGTTTTGAGGCTTCATAAGAAGCTATTTTTAAACGAATCAAGGGGGTTTTGGAATGGGATTTTTTAAAAAGCAACTTCTAGACATTATTCAGTGGTTAGATGAAAGTAGTAATACACTTGTTTATATGTTTCCTATGGAAGATCAAGAAATTCAAAATGGCGCACAGCTTACGGTTAGACCGGGTCAAGTGGCCATCTTTGTAGAACAAGGACAAATAGCTGATGTTTTTGGCCCGGGTATGTATAATCTAGAAACTAAGAATTTACCACTTTTAAGTGACTTAAAGGGATGGGCCTATGGTTTTAAATCACCTTTTAAATCAGATGTCTACTTCTTAAATATGAAAGAGTTCTTAAATAATAAATGGGGGACCAATAATCCAGTTTGGATTCCAGATAGCCAGTTTGGGCAAGTTCAAGTAAGAGCACATGGTAATTATGCCTTTAAGATTGAAAATCCAGTTGTTTTTTTAACGAATATTGTGGGTACTAAATCACGTTATCGTTTAGAAGACATAACTGAACAGTTAAGAGGATTCATTGTCAATCAGTTTACTGATATCATTGGTAGCCTACAGTTAACAGTAACTCAAATTGCATCTAATTATAATGAAATTGCAGCAGCTTTATCAGACACTTTAGGGGAACCTTTCGGTAAATTAGGTTTAAGTGTGACACACTTTACGATTGGCAATATTGGTTTGCCAGAAGAAATTGAAAAGCACCTTAAAGAATTAACAGGCATGAATATTTTAGGTAGTGTTCAAAATGATAAATTAAGTAAGATTCAAATCTTAAAGCAGCTAGAGATTATGAGTAAGTCAACCGAAAATGATGGGCTTAATGCTATGATGCAAAATGGTATGGGCTTAGGCATGGGGCTCCATATGGGCAATGCCTTTGCAGGAGGGTTAAACCAAATGAATGCCAATCAAATGGCACAGGCTGCCGCTATGAATGCTCAGCCAGTAAGTACACCAGTGGCTTCAGCAACACCAGCAGGGGAACTTATGCCATGTCCTAACTGTCAAAGTATGATTAAACAGGGGAGTAAATTCTGTCCTGAATGTGGTCAAAAGATAGAAGTGGTAGAAAAGAAAAGATTTTGCACAGGATGCGGAAAGCCAATAGAAGGTGGCGTAAAATTCTGTCCTGAATGTGGAACAAAGATTGGAGAATAATAGCATGAAACTCTGTATACTAGATGCATTGACACTTGGAGCGGACATAGATATTACACCCTTTGAAAGCTGTGGTGAAGTGGTCGTTTATGACTTAACAGCACCAGAAGAAGTGGAAGAACGTATAAAAGATGTAGATGTTATTATTACGAATAAGGTTGTATTAAATGGAAGTAATTTGAAGCATGCGGAGCGTTTGAAATTGATTACCTTGTTAGCTACAGGCTATAATAATATTGATACTGCATACGCTAAAGAAAGAGGTATTGCAGTAGCTAATGTGGCGGGCTATTCAACAGAAAGTGTAGCGCAGCATACTTTTGCCATGTTACTGCATTTAATTGAACATAACAGTGCCTATGATGCTTATGTAAAAAGTAAACGTTATGCAAGTAGTGAAACCTTTACTTATATTGCATGGCCATTTCATCAGCTCTCAGGGAAAACCTTAGGTATTATTGGACTTGGTGCAATTGGTAAAGCTGTAGCTAGAATAGGTGTAGCTTTTGGAATGAAGGTGATTTATTATTCTACTTCAGGCAAAAATATCAGTGATACTCAATATGAGAATGTTACTTTGGAAGAACTTTTGGCATCCAGCGATGTTGTTTCTATCCACGCACCTTATAATGAAAAAACTCATGGCTTAATAGGATATAAAGAAATAGCACAAATGAAGTCTACGGCTTATTTACTTAATTTAGGTCGTGGTAAGATTGTGGTAGAAGAGGAATTAGCTAAAGCATTAAATGATAATCTGATTGAGGGTGCTGCATTAGATGTGCTGGCTAATGAACCTATTGATGCAGAGAATCCTTTGTTTGAGGTGAAAGAGCAAGAGAAGCTTTTCATCACACCTCATATAGCTTGGGCTAGTGTGGAAGCACGTCAGGTGCTAGTGCAGGAAGTGATTGAAAATATTAGAGCTTTTGAAGTAGGCGAAATGCGTAATCGCATAGTTTAAAATAAAAATCAAAAAATAGTTAAAGACTTATAGGAATAAAAACTATAAGTCTTTTTTTATTTATATTTTTTAGTAAAGTGTCAAATCAGACTTATTTGAAAAGTAGGTGAGTATGATATTGGCACTTATGTATACTTTTTAGGTGAAAAATACTTAAAAGTTATGTAATCAGATTAAGAAAAGAATTGGACAAATACAAAAGAAATTTGCAAGATAATCAGCAGACTTCTGTCAAAAAACATCGTCCAATAGCATAAAATAATGGTTAAAATAAAAAAATGGCGATACTAACTTGCAAAACATCATAAAATAATGTATTATGTTAATCAGTTAAATTAATTGGATTTGAATTAAACAATCAGATATTTGAGAGAAGGAGGAAGGTTATGTTCAAATATAGTTTAAAACGTATCGTATCGATGCTCATAACTTTATTTTTAATTGCAACGATTACATTTATCTTAATGCGTTCTATACCAGGGGGACCATTTACAAGTGAGAGAGCATTAACGCCAGAAATTGAGAAGGCCTTAGCAGAAAAATATAACCTAGATGCACCTTTATGGGAGCAGTACTTAGATTATATAGGAGATTTAGCAAAAGGAGATCTGGGGGTTTCCTTTAAAAAGAAAGGTGTAACGGTAAATGAAATTATTATTAAAACTTTCCCAGCATCAGCACAAATCGGTGCTCTAGCTGTTGTTTTAATTTTAGTAATAGGTATACCGTTAGGCGTACTTTCTGCACTTAAACAAAATCATGCAATAGATTATGTGATTATGATTATTGCAACTATAGGGGTAACTATACCAAGCTTTGTTATTGGTACATTCATTATGTACATATTCGGAGAGAAACTTGCATGGATTCCTGCAGGCGGACTTGAAAGTTGGAAGAGTTATATTGGACCGGTTATTGCTTTAGGAGGATTTTCAATAGCTTATGTAACAAGATTAACACGTTCTAGTATGTTAGAAGTATTACGTCAAGATTACATCCGTACAGCAAGAGCGAATGGACTTAGCAAGTTGAGAGTTATCGGTAAGCATGCTCTTAAAAATGCACTTATTCCAGTTGTAACTTATGTAGGACCAATGGTGGCATCTATTCTTACAGGTTCTTTTGTTGTAGAAAAAATCTTTGCTGTGCCAGGTATGGGTAAATACTTCGTAGAAAGTGTATCTAGCCGTGACTACACCGTTATTATGGGACTTACTATATTCTATGCAGCAATTTATATCGTAATGGTCTTTATTGTAGATATTGCTTATGCATATATTGACCCTAGAATTAAAATTAAAGGTTAGGAGGCAGATCATGAGTAAACATT
This sequence comes from Cellulosilyticum sp. WCF-2, assembly GCF_003990395.1. NCBI lineage: Bacteria > Bacillati > Bacillota > Clostridia > Lachnospirales > Cellulosilyticaceae > Cellulosilyticum > Cellulosilyticum sp. WCF-2. The sequence goes on from NZ_CP034675.1 coordinate 2,210,074, forward strand.
CAGAGTGGGAATTATTAGATAACAGCGAAAAACAATCACAACAAATATCGAGACCAAGTCATACTTATTGGCAAGATGCATGGCGTATGCTGCGCAAAAATGTATTAGCTATGATAGGCCTTGTTACAATTATATTAATCACATTAACAGCAGTTTTAGTACCGATGTTTTCAGAGGTAAGTTATTCGGACCAAAAACCAGGTTTTGGAAATATACCTCCGAAGTTCCCCATTACTAAACTTTGGGATGGTCAATATGTATATGTACATAATGAGTACAAACTGATAGAAGTAAGTGAAAAGGGTGAATTACTTGCAGCACCAGATACTATAGAAGAAGATATGGCTTTTTCTACTAAAACCTATGAAATTGGTGGGAAAGAAGTTGTTCTTGACTATTCTTATGCTAAAAAAGCAAAGAAAAATGGTGGTGTTAAATATAAAATTTTTGTAGAAGGTAAAGAAATCGATACAACACCAGTAAAAACGGTAAGAAATAAAACTAATTTATTAGGGACTGACCGTTTAGGAAGAGATGTTTGGATTCGTATTTTATATGGAGCAAGAATTTCTTTAACAGTAGGTCTTGTAGCTTCGTTAGTTAATTTATTTATCGGTGTTATTTATGGTGGTATTGCCGGCTATGAAGGCGGAAGAGTAGATAACATCATGATGCGTATTGTAGATATCATTAATTCAGTACCGTCTTTATTAGTGGTTATTTTATTAATGGTTGTTTACAAACCAGGTCTTACAACGATTATTGTAACCATAGGTCTTATTTATTGGGTAGGTATGGCTAGACTTGTACGTGGACAGGTACTGAGCTTAAAAGAGCAAGAATTCGTTCTAGCTGCTAGAACTATTGGTGTATCCAAACTCAAAATTATTATGAGACACCTTATTCCAAATGCTATGGGACCTATTATTGTTTCTTTAACAATGAGTATTCCAAGTGCTATCTTTACTGAGTCTTTCTTAAGCTTCATTGGTTTAGGGGTATCTGCACCAGAAGCTTCTTGGGGAACACTTGCTAATGATGCATTAGGTGGTATTCGTTCATACCCTTACCAACTTATTGCGCCAGCAGTAGCTATTGCGATTACTATGTTTGCATTCAACTTCTTGGGTGATGGGCTTAGAGATGCACTAGATCCAAGACTCCGTAAATAGAAAGCGAGGTTATTAAAGATGAATAAAGAAAAGATATTAGAAGTCAGAGGATTAAAAACTTCGTTTTATACCCATTTAGGAGAAGTTCAATCTGTTAGAGATGTAGATTTTGATTTATATAAAGGAGAAGTATTAGGGGTAGTAGGAGAATCAGGAAGTGGTAAATCTGTTACTTGTTCTTCTGTTATGAGATTACTTCAACATCCAGGAAAAATTAAAGAAGGAACAGTACTCTTCAAAGGTGAAGACCTTGTTCAAAAATCAGAAAAGGAAATGCGTAAGATTCAAGGAAATGAAATCTCAATGATTTTCCAAGATCCTATGAGTGCACTTAATCCTGTCTATACCATTGGAAATCAAATGACAGAAGTGATTCGTAATCATAAAAAAGTAAGTCAAAAAGAAGCAGAAGAAATTGCTATTAATATGTTAACTTTAGTAGGAATTCCTTCACCAGAAGAACGTATGAAGAACTATCCTCATGAATTTAGTGGTGGGATGAGACAAAGAGCGGTTATTGCAATGGCACTTTCTTGTGATCCGGAGCTCATTATTGCAGATGAACCAACTACAGCTTTAGACGTAACCATTCAAGCACAAATTTTAGAGCTCATGAAAGATATTCAAAACCGTTTAAATAGCTCAATTATTTTCATTACACATGACTTAGGGGTTATTGCTCAGCTTTGCACTCGTGTCATTGTTATGTATGGTGGGATGGTCATGGAAGAAGGAACAGTTGAAGAACTTTTCTACGATGCGAAGAATCCTTACACAATGGGATTACTGAACTCAGTACCAAATCCTAAATCAGATGTTAAAGAAAGGCTTGAACCTATTCCAGGAACACCACCTGACCTTTTAAATCCACCAAAAGGCTGTGCATTTTGTAACCGTTGTAAATTTGCAATGAAAAAATGTTTAGAAGAGATTCCAGAAGTTTATGAAGTGACTAAAACGCATAAATCAAGATGTCATTTATTACATCCAAATGCACCAACAGTAGAAGGTTTTGTAAAGGAGGCTAGAGCGCATGAACATAGATAAAAGAGAGAACTTAATAGAAGTTCAAAACCTTAAAAAATACTTTACTAAAACCAGTGGGCTATGGGGAGGAAATGTACAATACATCAAAGCTGTAGATGATGTTTCTTTCTATATTAAAAAAGGAGAAACTTTAGGGCTTGTAGGAGAATCAGGTTGTGGTAAATCTACAACAGGACGTACGCTTATTAAGTTATATGAACCAACAGAGGGGAAGATTCTATTCGATGGTGAAGATATCACCAAATACTCTGAAAAGCAAATGCTACCTTTTAGAAAACGTATGCAAATGGTATTCCAAGATCCCTATGCTTCGCTTAATAGCCGTATGACAATTAATGATATTATTGGAGAAGCCATTGAAACACACCACATTGCTACAGGAAAAGAAAAAAATGATCGTATTCACTATCTTTTAGAACGAGTAGGATTAATGAGGGATCATGCTAGCCGTTACCCTCATGAATTTAGTGGTGGTCAAAGACAACGTGTAGGAATTGCTCGTGCTTTGGCAGTAGAGCCTGAATTCATTATTTGTGATGAACCTATTTCAGCACTTGATGTATCTATTCAAGCACAGGTTATTAATATGCTTGAAGATTTACAAAATGATATGGGACTTACTTACTTATTTATTGCCCATGATTTATCTATGGTAAAACATATTTCAAATCGTATAGGGGTTATGTATTTAGGTAACCTTGTAGAGATTGGTGGTAGCGATGAAATTAATAAGCATCCTGCGCATCCTTATACCAAGGCGCTACTATCAGCAGTACCATTACCAGATCCAGATATGGCAAGAGGTAAAAAACGTATTGTATTGGAAGGGGATGTACCAAGTCCACTTAATCCACCATCAGGTTGTCGTTTCCGTACACGTTGTAGTGAATGCATGAAGATTTGTTCAGAAGTAACGCCAACACTTAAAGAAGTGGCACCAGGGCACCAAGTAGCTTGCCACTTATATTCAAAATAATTAGTGCGCCATCTTTAAGAAAGATATGCCTATTTATAAATAAGAAGTTATTGAAGTTAACAAAAATAGATATTAGGAGGAAATAATATGAAAAAGAAACTTACACTAGGACTTGCTATGATTATGGCATCAAGCATGGCTCTTGCTGGATGTGCTAGTAAAACAGAAACAGCAGGAGGAACTGCAACTGGTTCAGAAGCAACTACAGGTGAAACAGGAACAGATTCAGATGAGGACTATGTACTTGCTGCAGACCAAACACTTCGCTATAACTTAGGAGCAGACCCATTAACATTAGACCCACAACTTAATTCAGCTACTGATGCTAGCCATATCATTAACAATGTTTTTGAAGGACTTATGAGAGAAAAAGATGGAGAGGTAGTACCAGGTATTGCAGAAAGTTATACTTTATCAGAAGATGGTCTCGTATATACTTTCACATTAAGAGATGCAACTTGGGCTGATGGACAACCTGTAACAGCTGGTGACTTTGAGTTTGCATGGAAACGTGGTGCAAACCCAGCAACAGCTTCAGAATATATGTACCTTTTTGAATCAGCAAATATCTTAAATGCAGGTGCTATTGCTAAAGGTGAAAAATCTATCGATGAGCTTGGTGTTAAAGCTATTGATGATAAAACTTTAGAAGTAACACTTAGTGCACCAACAGACTACTTCTTAGGACTTACAGGCTTTGCTACGCTTATGCCAGTAAGAGAAGATATGGTAGATGATGAAGGAGCATGGGCTAAAGATCCAGCTAAATACATTGGAAACGGTCCATTTAAAATGTCAGAATACAAAATGGGAGACCAAATTGTACTTGTTAAAAATGAAAACTACTGGAATGCAGAAAATGTAAATCTTGAAAAAATTGTAATGTATATGATTGTAGATGAATCAACAGCACATACAAGATACACAGCAGGCGAATTAGATGTGAATGAACTCATTCCAACAGATGAAATTCCAACACTTATTGCAGAGGATCCAACATTCTATATCATGCCTAAAATCGGGACATACTACTATGCATTTAATATGAATAATGAAGCGCTTAAAGATGCACGTGTACGTCAAGCATTATCACTTGCAATTAACCGTGAACAAATCGTAAAAGAAGTAACTAAAGGTGGACAAAAAGTAGCTTATGGTTTCATGCCAGAAGGTATTACAGATAATGAAGGAAAATCATTTACAGAAACAGCTGGAGACTACGGTATTAATCCAAAAGGTGATGTAGAAAAAGCTAAAGCGTTACTTGCAGAAGCTGGTTACCCAGATGGAGCAGGACTTCCAGAAATTGAAATCCTCTATAACACAAGTGAAAGTCATAAATTAATTGCAGAAGCAATGCAAGAAATGTGGAAACAAAACCTTGGTATTAATGTTAAATTAACTAATCAAGAATGGGCTGTATTCCAAGAAACAACTAATAATAATGCCTTCGATTCATTAGCACGTCGTGGTTGGATTGGCGATTACAATGACCCACAAACAATGCTTGAAATCTTTGAATCTACTAATACACAAAACATTGGTCGTTACAGCAGTGAAACTTTTGATACAGAAATGCAATTATCAAGAGAAACAATGGGCGCAGAACGTATGGAACACTTATACAAAGCTCATGATATCTTAATGGAAGATATGCCAATAATTCCTGTATACTACTATGTAACAAACATGATGATTCAAGATTCTGTACATGACTTAGAATTAACATCAACAAGCAAACTTTGGTTTGGTGATGCTGAAATGATTGAAGTACAAGAATAAGAAATTGAAGAATAAATAGTTGATAAGTAAGAAAAAAACCGTCTCATATGAGACGGTTTTTTTCTTACTTATCAACTATTTTGATCCTTTGTAGCTTTCAAACACTTTTTGTACGATTGTTCCACCGATTTTTCCAGCTTCTCTAGCTGTAAGGTCTCCGTTGTATCCTTGTTTTAAAGGTACTCCAACTTCTTTTGCTACTTCGTATTTCATAGATTCAAAAGCTTGTTTGTTTGACATAATGGTTGCCCCCTATAAGGTTTTTAGTTTTTTAGTAACCACGAAATATTCTATGCTCTTTGAAGAGGTGGAATGTTTTGCGGTTACTATGGTATTAATATGTGTAGTATGATTTTTTTTATTCTAGTATTTTTTTCCTATTAGGTTGGGAGTAGTCAGCAGTTAAAATTAAAGTAACCGTTTATAAAAAATTATATTTTTTGTAGAGAATTCTAAAATCAAGTTTATGAACAATACATTTATTGTATGCACTAAAAAAAATGTCATACTTCAAATAAGACAACAAGTATAAAGTAGCAAATCAAAATAAAAGAAAGTATTGTAAATTTACAATACCTTCTTTTATAAAAAGAATTATGCTTGGCCAACTGAGCCGAATAATTCCATTTTTTCTTTTACAGTTGCTTTAATAGCTTCAAAACCTGGAGCTAATAATTTACGTGGATCGAAACCTTTACCTTGTTGGTCTTTACCAGCTTCGATGTAACCACGTGTAGCAGCAGCGAATGATAATTGACATTCTGTATTAACGTTGATTTTAGCAACGCCTAATGAGATTGCTTTTTTAATCATTTCTTCAGGGATACCTGTACCACCGTGAAGTACGAGAGGAGTAGTTCCTGTTACTGCGTTGATTTGTTCAAGTGCATCAAATGCTAAGCCTTTCCAGTTTTCTGGGTATTGACCGTGAATATTACCAATACCAGCTGCAAGCATTGTTACACCAAGATCAGCGATTCTCTTACATTCTGCTGGATCAGCGATTTCGCCAGCACCAACAACACCATCTTCTTCGCCACCGATTGAACCAACTTCAGCTTCTAAAGAAAGTCCTTTTTCAGTTGTGATTTTAACAAGTTCAGTTGTTTTAGCAACGTTTTCGTCGATTGGATAGTGTGAACCATCGAACATAATTGAAGAGAAACCAGCTTCGATGCATTTTAAAGCACCTTCATATGAACCGTGGTCTAAGTGAAGCGCTACTGGTACAGTAATGTTTAATTCTTCAATCATACCATTAACCATACCTACGATTGTTTTATAACCACCCATGTATTTACCTGCACCTTCAGATACACCTAAAATAACTGGGGAATTATTTTCTTGTGCTGTAAGAAGAATAGCTTTTGTCCATTCAAGATTGTTGATGTTGAATTGTCCAACAGCGTATTTACCTTCTCTTGCTTTGTTTAACATGTCTTTTGCTGAAACTAACATATTACGCCCTCCATCTATTCATTTTTGAGAAAATAATAATCATTATATTATTTGTCTTCCTGCTTTTATTATAACGGTATTTTGATAAAAAATAAACAGCAAATTAATCATTGCGAAGTACAAAAATTTGTTGTTTATCATAAAATATTAATTAATTTAGCTTCTTTATAAAAGTAATTGTGAGAAAATGAATGAATACTAGCTAAAAAATACAAGAAATACTTGTTAATATGTTACAATTTCACCTACTTATAACCATTAAAACTCAAAAATAAATTTTGAAATATTTCTTTAAAATTTAAGGTGATAAAACAACAATAAAGACGAAACATGATATAATAGAAAAGCTGTATATTATAAAATACGACAAAAGCTAGAAGGAGAGAATAGAAAAAAGTATGAAAGAGCATTTTGGACTAATGAAAATAAAAACTTGGATCAAAAAAGAAATAGTGCTTGTAGTAGCGGTAGTATTAGCGGTTATTTCTTGTTTCTGGGAAGCACCCAAGTGGTCATACATAGATTTCAAGGTACTTTTGTTACTTTTTAATTTAATGGTTGTTATAGCGGCTTTTAAGGAGCAGCTCCTGTTAGACTATTTAGCAGTTAACCTGCTAAGGCATTGTCAAAATAGTAAGCAAACGGGTTTGGTATTGGTAGGTATTACTTTTGTTGCAGCTATGTTTATGACAAATGATGTGGCACTTATTACCTTCATCCCTCTTACGCTGATTATAGGAAGAAAGCTCAAAATCGTACCCATTAAGTGGGTTGTATTTCAAACGCTAGCGGCTAACTTAGGAAGTAGCTTAACGCCTATGGGAAATCCGCAAAACCTCTTTATTTATACTTATTATGGTGTGCATTTAGGTGAGTTTTTAAAAGTAGCTACTGGCCTAGTTATTTTATCTGCTATTTTCCTAGGCTGTTTATTGTTAAAAGAGAGAAAGACAGATATTACCATAGTTCTAGAACCAGTACAGATGAAGGCACCTAAACAACTTATGGTGTTTCTGATACTTTTTATCATTATTTTAAGCTCTGTTGTTGGCGTTTTAGATTATCGTATTGCCTTTTGTATAACCATTATTGTAACACTTTTAGTAAATAGACATTTATTATTTCAAATAGATTATACACTTTTATTGACGTTTATAGGTTTTTTTATTTTTATAGGTAATTTGGCAGCTATCCCTGCAATTAAAGCTGCACTGCAAAGTTTTTTAAAAGAAGAGGGATATACCTATTTAAGTGGACTTGTGATGAGTCAGGTCATTAGTAATGTACCGGCCACCATGTTACTAGCACCTTTCACGGAAAATTGGCAAGAGCTTGTATTAGGTGTAGATATAGGTGGCATGGGAACGCTGATTGCTTCTTTAGCAAGTGTTATTTCTTATAAACTCTTTGTCAAAGAATATCAGCAAGAAGCGAAAGCCTATTTTAAGAGTTTTACATGGTATAATGTGTTAGGACTAATTTTATTAGCACCTCTAGGTTATGGACTATTACAGCTTCTACATTTACTATTTTAAATTTTGATGATAAACTAGAATTACTAAGTTTTAGAGGCAAAAAAGGAGAAAAATCATGAAAATTGTATTTATTAATGTGCCATGGATGAAATATTATACAGGTGAAGGTGATGAAGAAAAGCTAGTGCCTACATGCGGTTATAATTTTCAACACGTAAATGGTTATTATTATGGCTATGGTGAAGGCTTAGACCAAATTGCCTTAGAACAAATAGACGGTGGTTTAGCAAATGATACACAAGTAGAAGATGTAACAGTTGTATGGACTTCAAAGAACAGAGAAGGCGAAAATAAAGTGATCGGCTGGTATAAAAAGGCTACCATTTATCGTGAAGCTAAGACTTATTTGAGTATGGATGGTGAACGTTTGTTTTTTAAATATAGCATTGTAGCACCAGCAGCAGAAGCATTATTATTACCTGTAGAACTTCGCTTATTAGATGCAAAAGAAATGTCTGAAGGTATTTCTTTTGAAAAAGATGAAAAAATTATTGCAGATGTGGCTATGTATATACATAACTATGCAGGAGATAAAATGAATTACCTCTTTGCTAAAAAAGACTTAGAAGGTGCTTCTATTTTAAATTTCCCTGAATATGAAATGTATTTTGCTAAAGCAGATGAGTTTTTAGCCAAAGATTTATATGGAAAGGCAGTACGTTGTTTTAATAAAGCTATTGCCCTAGAACCTGAGCTAGCTATTGGTTACGAATGTAAAGGAAGCATTTTCTTAAGTCTTAAGATGTATGATGAAGCTTTAGAGGTTTACAAAAAAGTACTTGAGATTGAACCTGATAATGAAAATGCACATTATTGTTTAGGTCTTATTTATGGGCTCATTGGTGATTATAAAAATTGTGTGGAAGAAATGAACTTCTATATTAATAGAAGAAAAGATGATATGAATGCCTTGGCAGAAAGAGGGATTGCATATTATCATCTAGGTGAAAAGGAGTTGGCAAGTAAAGCTTTTAAAAAAGCTTACGCTGCTGAACCAGAAAACCTGATTTTTAAACAGCTTGTAGACTGTTTAGGATAGATAAGAACGCTAACTAGATCGTTAATTAAATCAATAAAACCTGATAAGGTCAGATAGTAAAATGGATTTTGTAGATTCATTTGCTATGTGACCTTATTATTTTGAAATGAAAATAAATACTTGTATAAAAAAACGATATGGAATAAAATGGATATAGCAATTATATTACCTAACTTATAATGGATAATCAATTTTAAAAAGTAAATAGATAAAATTGTTAAAATTGTGTATAAAAAAATAAAACGTGTGCTATAATTGTAAAGATGGAAAATTTAGATAAATAGGAGGGGGTAAGCATTTGGGTGTATTTTTAATAGGTGCTATTATTTTTGCTATAGGGGTAGCAATTTTAGTAGGTTTTAGTTTAGTAAGAACCTTAAAACAGAAAAAAAGCAATAACAATGTAAGTATGCATTATCAGCATAGTTCACTAGAATATATAGAGCCATGGAAAGAAGAAAAAGAAGTTGTTTCCTCGGAAAAGATTAAGTTACTTAAAGAAAAGGAATTAGAAAAGAAAGCGAAAGAAGAAACTAGAAGTAAAGAACAAGAAAAGCAAACCTATAAAGAACAAGAAAGAGGCAAAATGAGTGAAGTATTACAATCACTTGAAGAAGTTAGACCAGGAGAAGTACAAAGAAATGGGCAAGAACAGTTTAATTTGCGAAAAGATGAACAGCCTACTATTAAGTCTGATGAAGATGGGAAATGGTGGGTTTAATCATATGAATTTCTCTTAAAGGTGCCAGCGGCAGTTTATCACGCTAGGCACTTTTTATTAGTTATAAAATAGCTTAAAATAGAGGAAGAAAGTGACGTGAATGGAGGGAATAACATAATGACTGGAATAACAGGTTGGTTGATAGTGAATGGATCACTTAAAACGGACACATTTATGGAGATGGTAGATCATTATAAAAAGGCGGCTGCTCAAGTAGAATTAGGACTAGAACTGATTTTTAATAATGAACTCATAATAGGAGTAGGAGACGATCAGCTGTTTTTAAAAGGTGCTAAGACTAGTCAGCTTCCTAAATTCGTCTTATTTCTAGATAAGGATATAAGGCTTGCCATGCAATTAGAGCAACTTGGAGTAAGGGTATTTAATAGTGCAAGGGTAATAGAAATTTGTGATGATAAAGCAAAGACCTTTCAGTATTTAGCAGGTAAGGGGATTCATATGCCTAATACCATTATGGCACCTTTAATGTTCAGGGGAGTAGAGAAGGAAGAAGAGTATCTCTTACAGGTAGAAAAAATATTAGGTTATCCCATGGTAGTTAAAGAATGCTATGGTTCTTTTGGAGAACAAGTTTACTTAGTGACAAATAGAGAAGAGTTGGCAGCTAAGAGAAAAAAATTAATAACAGTACCTCATTTATATCAGCAATATATTGGCTATAGCAAAGGGAAGGATATAAGAATTTATATAGTAGGAAATGAAATAGTAGCAACGATGTTAAGGACCTCTGAAACAGATTTTAGAGCCAACATTAATAATGGTGGTATAGGAGTAGCTTATGAGCCACCTACTGCTTTTAATCTGTTGGCATTAGAGGTAAGTAAAGCTTTAGGAGCAGACTTCCTAGGGATTGATTTGCTTTTTGAAGATGAGGAGACGCCTATATTATGTGAAGTTAATTCCAATGCACATATTAAGGCTATTCAAAGTTGTACAGGTGTTAACGTAGCAGAGAAGATTATAAGTCATATAATAGCACAGTTATAATCAGGTGATAGATGGCTAGGCATATTAAAAAAGTAGGCTTAATTTAGTGATATAAACGAATAGTTAACTTGTGTAAGCCAGATTGTTGTAATAAGTGGAAGCCAATATAAAAGGAAGAGGTATTACTTTTGAGTAATCCTCTTCCTTTTATATTTATCTGTTTTTAATGACTTTAGATAAGCGTTTAATACCTTCTTCAATCGTTTCACTATCTGAATTAGTATAGTTTAGGCGGAAGGTACGAGAAGTAAGTTCTTCTGTATAAAATGGCTCACCAGGAACAAAAGCAACATTTTCTTTAGAAGCTAAGTCGAATAACTCTAAAGAAGACGTTCCTTCTGGTAAGGTAGCCCATAAAAACATACCACCCTCAGGAATAGTGATTTGAATATTGCCAGGGAAATACGTTTTAATAGCGTTTACCATAGCTGAGCTTTGTTCTTTATAAAGTGACTTGATTTTACGAATATGTTCATCTAAATCGTTGTGGGCAAGATAGTCAGAAATCACACATTGTGAGAAGAAATTTGTATGTAGATCAGAAGCCTGTTTCGCAATAATAAGCTTATCCATAAGCTTACTGTCTTTTGTACAAATCCAGCCAATACGCATACCTGGCGTAACAATTTTTGAAAATGAACCTAATAAAATGCTATGTTCTAATCCGTGGGAACCAATATAAGGTAAATCTTCTCCTGAAAAACGAAGTTCACCGTAAGGGTCATCTTCAATAAGATAAGTCGAAGTTGTTTTAAGTAATTTACAAATCGCTTCACGTTTTTCTTTACTGTAGGTAAGACCTGTAGGATTTTGAAAGTTAGGTACAGTGTAAAGTAATTTAGGAGCATAAGCTTTAAGTGCTACTTCTAAAGATTGTATGTCTAAGCCATCTTCTAATAAGTTAATACCATGAAATTGAGGTTCATAAAGTGATAAGGCTTGAATGGTACCTAAGTAACCAGGTTTCTCAATGAGGACGTGGTCATCTTTATTGATTAAAGCCTTGCCAATAAGGTCAAGAGCTTGTTGAGAACCACTGGTGATTAAGATATCACTAGGACTTACTTCTAAACCAAAACGTTTTTTATAACGTGTGGCAATTTGCTCACGTAAAGGTAAGTAACCTTCTGTAGTAGCATATTGAAAAGCATTACTGCCATTTTCATCTACCACTCTGTTCATAGAAGTTTTAAGTGCTTCTATAGGAAAAGAAATAGGATTTGGAAGTCCACCTGCAAAAGAAATGACCTCTTTATTTTGGGTAACTTTAAGAATTTCTCTAATAAAAGATTTTTTGGTATTTAAAATACGATTTGAAAACATTTCACTCATGTGTATCCCACCTTTAGTTTTATTCATTGATATGTTCAAGGCCTGTATTTAAAATCGCCGTTACATGTGAGTCGGCTAAAGAATAATAAACAACTTTTCCCTCTTTACGTGGTTTGACGAGATTATAGGCCTTTAAAACACGTAGTTGATGTGAAATAGCTGAATGTGTCATGTTTAAGCAAGCAGCGAGGTCGCAAACACACATCTCAGAACATTTCAGAGCATTTAAAATTTTAATACGAGTAGCATCGCCAAAAATCTTAAAAAGTTCAGCTAAGCTACTAGTTGTATCAGCGGGGAGCATCGCTTTATAAGCAGCTTGTACAACATCTTGATGAATGACGGTACAGGTACAAGTATCTATCTTTTGGGACATTGTGGACACCTCTTTTATGTGAAGACACATTATTTTAATATTTAGGGTACATAGTTTTTAAGAAACTGTCAAGTCACAAGGCTTAAAACATTAATAATGAGAAAGCAAAAAACTTTAAAAAATATAGTAGAATTGAACGATTTATATTGATAAACTAAATGGTACGTTGTACTATGAAATAAGAATAATTGACAATATTTATATAAATTTTATTTTTAGAGGGAAAGAGGGGGAAAAATGATTAATTTTGAAAAAGAATTAGAGAAATTTAGACCTATCCTTAATGTAAATCGTATTGAGGAGCGCATTAGCCAAGAAGATATGATGGATATGATAGATATATTTAAGTTTTTTGATAATGACATTTATAATGAAGCAAGTGCCTTAAGAGAGATGAAGGATGGGGAATAAGATGATGGAGTATGTATGTCCATATTGTGGAAATAAAGCAAAGCATGACGTTTATTGCCATACCTGCCACCGCAAAATAGACTGGGTCAAAGAAATCTGGGAGAGAAGCATAGCTTACTATAATAGAGGTTATTATGCAGCAGAAGAAAAGAATTTGACTTTAGCAATAGATTATTTACAGAAAGCACTTCATCTTAATAAATATAATACGGAAGCAAGGAATTTATTGGGGCTTATTTATTTTGAAGTGGGAAGAGTAGGAGAAGCATTAAAAGAGTGGATTATAAGTCATTCTTTAAATAAGGAAGATGAAGTATCTACGCACTACATTAATGAAATTCAGAAATCACCTAAACAGCTAGTTAGTTATAAGGAAGTGATTCATTTATATAATAAAGCTTTGGAGTATTTAAAGCAAAAAAACACTGATGTAGCCATTATTAGATTAAAGAAGGCAGTAGGTGTCAATCCTAATTTTGTAGAAGCAAAGGTTTTATTAGGTTTATGTTATATGCAAGATAAGCAATTTTACAAAGCAAATGAACAAATAAAAGGTGCACTAAAGATAGATAGTGGACATCAAAAGGCATTAAGATATTTTAAGGCATTGAGTGGTGAAGACACTTCTACAGTTCAGCCTTATGAGCTAGAATACATTCCAACTAACCAGTCTCATAAAAAAGTAAAGCCAGTCCGTGTTATTGATCGTAGTATATCTTTAAGGTATTCAGTGCTTTATTTTATTATAGGGCTTATAGCTATGTTTGTGATTTATCATTTCCTCATACATCCTAATCAAGTAAAGTCCTATGAACAAGAAATTACAAGACTTACTAATAAGCAAGATGAGTTAAGTGATGAACTTAATCAAATTATTAAAGATACTAACTTAAAAGCTGCTACTTTAGAAGCTGATAATACAAAATTAAAAACACAGACACAAGAATATGAAAAGCAACTAGGTGCTTATGTACAAAAGGATAAGCTAGTTACAGCAAAAACACATATAGAGGAAAGAATGTATGTTGAAGCAGCAGAAGCTTTATATAATATTGCACCTTCTTTATTAGATGAAGAAAGTAAAATGACTTATGAGGCTCTTAAAGAAGCTTGTTATGAAAAGGCAGCAGCGGAACTGTATAACGAGGGATATCAATTACTTAATGGAGAAGATTATGCAGGGGCTAAAGGAAAATTAGAAGCTGCCCTTATATATGACGGGACTTCACAAACAGCTAGAAGAAGTTTATATTACTTAGGGGAAACAGAAGAGAAACTAGGGAATATAACAGAGGCACAAAATTACTATAACAAAGTGATCACAGAATTTCCTGATACTTATGAAGCAAGACGTGCAAAAGAAAGGATTCAATAATTAGTTTTAAAGTACTAAGCCATAAAGTTACGATTGATGATAGTGGCAAAATGGTTACGAATAGGAATATAAATACATAAAAATGCCACTAATCATAAAAATGCATGATATTAGTTAATAATTGGAAAATGATTGACAATTATTGGAAAAGGCGCTATTCTTATAAGAGATTAAAGATAAGGAGGCGCGAGGACATTGCGAATGGAATTTATTATGGTGGAGCGAACATTAGTGGTTGTCTTAGAAGGGGAGATTGACCACCATACTTGTGTTGAAATTAGACGCGAGGTAGATAGGGAATATCAAAAAAATAGAGCAAAAGATTTACTTTTTGATTTTGAAAAAGTGAATTTTATGGATAGTTCAGGTATAGGTATGCTTATGGGAAGGTATAGAAGTGTGGCTATATGTGGGGGAAGTATTGGATTATACAACGTTTCAAGAGAAGCAGGAAGAATACTCAGTATGTCAGGTATTTATAAATTAATGAAAACTTATAATAGTAAACAAGAAGCACTGGAAGCATTAGCAGCTTTTGCTTAAGAGAAGCATGAGGGGGACAAAAAAGTGCCAAAGAAAAATCAAATGCAAATACAATTTGCAAGTAGTTCTATTAATGAAGGTTTTGCTAGGGTAGCTATTAGTTCGTTTGTTTCTCAATTAGATCCAACAATTGAGGAACTTTATGACATTAAAATGGCCGTTTCAGAAGCTGTTACAAATTGTATTATTCATGGTTATAGTAATAAAGAAGATGGCTTAATTACCATTAGATGTGCTTATGAAGAACGCACTGTAGAAATAGAAGTTGTGGATGAGGGGAAAGGCATACCGAATGTAGATGATGCTATGACAGCACTTTATACTACTTCATTAGAAGAGGAAAGAGCAGGTCTAGGCTTTACGGTAATGCAATCCATGATGGATGAGGTCGAGGTATTCTCACAAATGGGCAAAGGAACAAGTGTAAAAATGAAAAGATCTCTCGCGGTCTAAGCCCGAGGTAAAGGTGGGATAATATGGATCATACCTTAGAACTCATACAACGTGCACAACAAGGTGATGAAATAGCCAAAAACATATTAGTACAAGAGAATCTAGGACTAGTTTGGAGTTTAGTAAGAAGATTTAGCAATCGTGGTTATGATATGGAGGACTTATTTCAAATAGGGAGTATTGGACTTTTAAAAAGTATTGATAAGTTTGATTTAAGCTTTAATGTTAAATTCTCTACCTATGCAGTGCCTATGATTGTAGGAGAGATTAAACGTTTTTTAAGGGATGACGGCATGATTAAGGTAAGTCGTTCTCTAAAGGAAACAGCTTATAAAGTAAGAATTCTAAAGGATGAGCTAATAAGGGAACTCAATAGAGAACCAACGATTAGTGAAATTGCAGCCGGCTTAGATTTACAAGTTGAAGAAGTGGTAGAGGCTTTAGAGTCAAATGCAGAGGTAGAATCTTTAAATGCTGTTATTTATCAAGGAGATGGCAAGCCTATTACGTTATCGGATAAAATCGATGAGGTGCCAACACTCCAAAATAGCTTAGTAGACAAAATGATTCTGACAGAGCTCATAGAAAGGCTACTACCCATTGAAAGAGAGATTATTCATATGCGATATTTTGAAGACCGTACGCAAACAGAAATTGCTAGTGCCTTAGATATATCCCAAGTTCAAGTGTCGCGAATTGAAAAACGTATTTTAAAGAAAATGCGAGAAATGTTAGGAAGCTAAAGCTTAGCTCTCTATAAAAATAAGAAATAAAAAGGCTAGATGAAGATAAGTTGCGCTGAAGCAACACTTGGTCTAGCTTTTATTTTGCGTATAAAAAGACATGTTACAACTGATAAAACCGAACAACAAATAAAGAGCTAGAATGAAAACGTTCGGTAAAATGCCTGGATAAGGGAAGTATAACCGAGAAAGAAATTAAAAAATATAGGATTAAATGTTAAAAATATCCAAAAAGCGAGAGACATGTCGAACGATAAATAAAACTTAAACTATATTGTTCGATAAAATGATTGACGCTATTCTTAAATTATGATACGCTTACAATAGCTAATTAAGGTTAATTCATACGAAAGGGGAACCACGATGAGTGTTTTCAGAGTATATGTAGAGAAGAAGAATGGTTTTGATGTAGAAGCGAAGCGTATGGAGAGCGAGTTAAAAGAGTTTTTACATATAAAAGCTGTTAAGGGAGTAAGAATTTTAAACAGATATGATATTGAGCATATTACAAACGAGGTTTATGAAAAAGCATTAAACACGATTTTTTCAGAACCTCAATCAGATACATTAGTAGAGGAACTGGCTTTAACAAGTGGCAAGGCTTTTGCTGTAAGTTATTTAAGAGGACAATATGATCAAAGAGCAGACTCTTGTGAGCAATGTATTCGTATTATTGATAGCACCCTTAAACCTACTGTGAGAACAGCCAGAGTTTACATTGTGGATGGCGAATTAACAAACGAAGAATTATTAAAGATTAAAAAGCATGTGATTAACCCTGTAGAAGCTGAAGAAGTTTCTTTAGAGCCAGTAGTAAGTTTAGATATGACTTATCCTGTTCCAGAGGATGTCAAGGTATTAGTAGATTTTATTAATATGGATGAAGTAGCTTTAGAAAACTTTAGAAAAGAACAAGGCTTAGCAATGAATTTGGATGACCTTATTTATTTCCAAGGTTATTTTAAAGGGATTAATAGAAATCCAAGCTTTACAGAATTAAAAGTAGTTGATACCTATTGGTCAGATCACTGTCGTCATACAACTTTTATGACGGAGCTTACTAAGATAGAGGTTGAAGAAGGTGAATATGCAGCACCTATTAAAGCAGCTTTAGATGAATACTATGGTATGCGTGAAGAACTAGGACGTAATCATAAAAAAGTATCTCTTATGGATATGGCAACCATTATTGTAAAACATCTTAAAGCACAAGGTGGCTTAAAAGAATTATTCGAGACAGCGGAAATCAATGCTTGTACAATTGTAGATAACATTAAGGTAGATGGTAAAGATGAAGAATACCTTATCTTATTTAAAAATGAAACACATAATCACCCAACTGAAATCGAACCTTTCGGTGGTGCAGCAACATGTCTTGGTGGTGCTATTCGTGATCCACTTTCAGGACGTAGCTATGTTTATCAAGCTATGCGTGTAACGGGTGCAGCTGATCCTAATGAATCATTAGAAAATACAATGGCTGGTAAATTACCACAACGTGTGATTACAAAAACAGCTGCTAATGGTTATAGTGCCTATGGTAACCAAATAGGACTTGCAACAGGTGAAGTTAAAGAATATTATCACCCAGGATATAAAGCAAAACGTCTTGAAGTAGGAGCTGTAGTAGGAGCAGTTAAACGCTCACATGTAAAGCATGAAGAACCAGTCCCAGGCAATGTGATTTTACTTTTAGGTGGCGCAACCGGTCGTGATGGTTGTGGTGGTGCAACAGGTTCTTCTAAAGAGCATACAGAAGAATCACTACATACTTGTGGTTCTGAGGTACAAAAAGGTAATCCAGTAGAAGAAAGAAAACTTCAAAGATTATTTAGAAACCCAGAATTTTCAAAACGAATTATTCGTTGTAATGATTTTGGTGCAGGTGGTGTGTGTGTAGCAATCGGTGAAATCGCTGAAGGGCTTCGTATTAACCTTGACCTTGTACCAGTTAAATATATGGGACTTGATGCAACAGAACTTGCTATTTCTGAGTCTCAAGAAAGAATGGCAATTGCCATTGATAAAAATGATTTAGAGTTGATGATTAATCTAGCTAATAAAGAAAACTTAAATGCAGTTTGTGTAGCAGAGGTAACAAAGGAAAAACGTCTTGTAATGACTTGGAGGAACAAAGAAGTTGTTAATATTGATAGAAGTTTCTTAGATAGCGCAGGTGTAACGCAGCAAAGAGAAGCAAAAGTAACAGCTCCTGAAATTGAAATCGAAGTGAAGAAACTTTCAAAAGATAACGTACTTGCTACCTTAAAAGACTTAAATGTAGGCCTCCAAAAAGGGTTAGGGATGCAGTTTGATGGTACCATTGGAGCAGGTTCAGTACTTATGCCATATGGCGGTAAAAACCAATTAACAAAAGAAAATGGTATGGTGGCTAAAGTGCCTTTAGTAAAAGGTGAAACAACAGCAGCAACCTTTATGACACATGGATTTGATCCATATCTTTCAGAAAAATCACCATTCCACGGTGCTCTTTATGCAGTAGTAGAAAGTATTGCAAAAATTGTAGCATTAGGTGCAGATTACAAGAAGACTTACCTTTCTTTCCAGGAATACTTTGAGAGATTAAATGGTGAAACGAGCTGGGGTAAACCAGTAGCAGCACTTCTTGGCGCATTAAAAGCTCAAAAAGAATTAGGGCTTGCAGCAATTGGTGGTAAAGATAGTATGTCTGGTACTTTTGAAAATATCAGCGTTCCTCCAACACTTATTTCTTTTACCTGTAACTTAGGAGATGCTAAGGAATGTGTAAGTGGTAGCTTAAAAGCAGCAGGTAATCGTCTTGTTTATGTTGCTATTCCAAAAGATAATGTTTACATGCCAGACTTTAGTATAATGCATGAAGCTTATAGTAAGATTTATGAACTTGTTAAAGCGGATAAAGTACAAAGTGCCTATGCTATTGGTGCTGGAGGAGTAGTAGCTGCACTTAGTCAAATGGCTATTGGTAATGAAATCGGAGTAAAAGTAGAATTACCACCAGAAATAGCACCATTTGTAGCATCCTATGGAGATATTGTATTAGAAGTAGCACCAGAAGTAGCAGCAAGCTTAAAAGAAGATTACGTTACTGTCATTGGTGAAACTGTAACAGAAAAAGTAGTAACTATAGATGAAGTGACTTTAGAAATCAGTGAAATCATTAAAGCCATGTTAGCACCAACGGCTAATGTCTTTACTCAAAAAGTAGATAGTCCATTAGCAGCAACAGATGCAACCTTCACTGGGGAGCGAAAAATCTATGTAGCTAAACAAAAAATCGCACAGCCGGAAGTACTTATTCCGGTATTCCCAGGGACTAACTGTGAAGTAGATACAAGACGTGCTTTTGAAAGAGCCGGCGCTAAGGTAAATGAAGTACTATTTATTAACCGTACAAACAGTAACATTGAAGATTCAATTGAACGTTTATACCAAGGTATTAAGTCAGCACAAATTATTGCTTTCCCAGGTGGGTTCTCAGCCGGTGATGAGCCAGATGGTAGTGGTAAGTTCATTGCTTCCACTTTTAGAAATGAAAGATTAAAAGAAGCCATTCATGAACACCTTTATACGCAAGATGGATTAATGTTAGGAATCTGTAATGGGTTCCAAGTACTTGTTAAATTAGGGTTATTACCATATGGTGAAATTAGAGAAATGGATGGAGAATGCCCAACATTAACCTTTAATACGATAGGTAAACATATTTCTCTTATGGCTAGAACAAAAATTACAAGTGTGCAATCTCCATGGCTTAACGGGGTTAGCTTAGGTGACCTTCATGAAATCCCACTTTCACATGGTGAAGGTCGTTTCGTAGCACCAGAAGCTATGTTGAAAGAGCTTATTGCTAAAGGTCAAGTATTTAGCCAATATGTAGATGAAAATGGTTTTGCAAGTCAAGATGGTAATGTCAATGTGAATGGTAGTATGCATAACATCGAGGGGATTATATCTGCTGATGGCCGTATTATAGGTAAGATGGGACATAGTGAACGTGTGGGTGAGTTTATTCATAAAAATATTCCAGGTAATAAAGAGCAAAGTCTGTTTACATCTGGGGTGAATTACTTTAAATAAAAAATAAGCTATGTGAAGCGTAGTTTTAAAATAGATGGTTTATGAAATAACAGAGAATAGATAGTTGGTTATATAGTCTAAAAAGAGTAGATTACAAGAGAGTGTAACTTAGGAGGTTATTATGAAAGTAGCTTTTGTTATGGGAAGTGACTCAGATCTTCCAGTTGTAGAAAAAGGTGTAAAAACAGTTAAGGATTTTGGCGTAGAGGTAGAGGTTAGAGTTATTTCGGCTCATCGCACACCTTATGCTGCTGAAAAATTTGCGAGAGATGCAGAGAAAAATGGCATTGGTGTCATTATTGCAGCAGCAGGTAAAGCGGCTCATTTAGGCGGTGTTATTGCTGCTTTTACGACATTGCCTGTTATTGGGCTTCCTATTAAGTCTAGTACTATGGATGGTCTTGATTCACTTCTATCAATGGTACAAATGCCTCCAGGTATTCCGGTAGCTACAGTGGCTATTGATGGTGCTGAGAATGCGGGGATTTTGGCTGTTCAAATGCTTGCTTTAAGTAGCCCAGAATTAAAAGAAAAGTTAGCGCTTCACAAGAAAAATATGGCGGAAAAAGTAGCAGAAAAAGATGCAGCAGTAAGTGCTAGATTCCAATAAATCAATTTAAAAAATAAAATCAAAAAAGAAGGATTAAAGAAGGAAGAGCGTGATAAGGGGATGAGTTAACTCATTCTTCCCTCTTGATTCTTAATTCTTCATTCAAAAAATGGAGGGAATTTAAAATGGAAAAAAGAGAGCAACTTTACGAAGGAAAAGCAAAAAAAGTATTTAAAACAGATGATGAAAGATATTACATTGTAAGTTATAAAGATGATGCAACAGCATTTAACGGTGAGAAAAAAGGAACAATCGTAGGTAAAGGTGTTGTTAATAACCGTATGAGCAACATTATGTGTCGTATGTTAGAACAAAATGGTATTGAAACACACTTAGTAGAAGAACTTAATGATAGAGAAACAGTTGTTAAGGCTGTAGAAATTGTACCATTAGAAGTTATCGTACGTAATGTAGCTGCTGGTTCATTCTCAAAACGTTTTGGAGTAGAAGAGGGAACAGTACTTAAAAATCCAACACTTGAATTCTGTTTAAAAGATGATGCTCTTGGTGATCCAATGATTAATGACTATCAAATCTTAGCACTTGATATTGCTACAGAAGAAGAGCTTAAAGTAATGAGTGAGATGACTTTCAAAATTAATGAACTTCTTAAAGCATATTTCTTAAAAATTGGTGTTAAACTCATTGACTTTAAAATCGAGCTTGGCCGTGTAGATGGCAAGATTATTCTAGCTGATGAAATTTCTCCAGACACATGCCGTTTCTGGGATGCTGAAACAAACAAAAAATTAGACAAAGACCGTTTCAGAAGAGATCTTGGCGGTGTAGAAGAAGTTTATGCAGAAATGCTCGCAAGAGTAACCAAATAATAGGGGAGCGGTCATATGAAGTTTTTACAAGATGATTCACTACATGAAGAATGTGGCGTAATTGGAGTTTATAGAGAAGAAAAAGATGCCTCAAGACTTGCGTATTATGGACTTTTTGCTCTTCAACATAGAGGGCAAGAGTGTGCAGGTATTGCAGTTAATTGTGAAGGGGACATTGAAGTTAGAAAAGGCATGGGACTTGTAGCAGATGTATTTGATGAAACAGCCCTTAACGAACTTCAAGGGAATATTGCTATTGGCCATGTACGCTACTCGACAGCAGGAGATAAAGATGTGAGAAATGCACAGCCTTTAGTAGCTAAATACAAAAAAGGTGATATCGGGCTTGCTCACAATGGAAACCTTGTAAATGCGGAAAATATTAGAGAGATTCTAGAAGATAGTGGTGTTATTTTTCATAGCACCACAGATACTGAATCTATTTTAAACTTGATTGCTAGATACAGTAATAAAGGCATTGAAACAGGGATTAAAAATACGATGAGTCTTTTAAAGGGTGCGTATGCCTTAGTTTTAACAACAGGAGAAGAACTTATTGGTATTCGTGACCCACACGGTCTTAGACCACTTTGCATTGGAAAACTTAAAGATGGATATGTATTAGCGTCTGAAAGCTGTGCACTAGATGTATTAGATGCGGAGTTTGTAAGAGACATAGAACCAGGAGAAATTGTGGTGATTAATAAGGAAGGGCTAAGAAGTATAGAGCCTTCTAATATGTGTCAAAAACACCTTTGTGTCTTTGAACTTATTTACTTTGCAAGACCTGACAGTGTCATTGATGGGGATAGTGTGTATGATTTCCGTGTGAATGCAGGAAAAATGTTAGCAAAACAGAAAAAGATTGAAGCAGATATGGTAATGCCGGTACCAGACTCAGGAGTACCATCAGCTATTGGATATGCTAAAGAATCAGGTATTCCTTATGGAGAAGGACTTGTAAAAAATAGATATATAGGAAGGACTTTCATCCAACCTACTCAAGAGATGAGAGAAAATGCAGTTAAGATTAAGCTTTCTCCACTTAAACAAAATCTTGAGGGTAAAAGAGTCATTATGATTGATGACTCGATTGTAAGGGGAACAACCTGTAAACGTATTGTAGAACAAGTGAGAAAAGCAGGCGCTAAAGAAATACATGTTTGTATTACTTCACCTCCAGTACAATATTCTTGTTATTTTGGGATTGATACACCTTATAGAGAGTTTTTGATAGGAGCGCAAAAATCAGTCGATGAAATTTGTGAATACTTAGGAGCAGATTCTCTAACTTACTTAAGTGAAGATGGTCTTCGCGAAGTATGCAATCATAAGAGTCAATTCTGTAAAGCTTGTTTTAATGGTAAGTATCCAATGGAAGTACCTATTGGCACACCACCTTCACAATGTTAATAAAGAAAGTACCCTAGATTATCATCTGTCTAGGGTACATTCTGTTATAATAGTGAATGAAATACTTTTCTAAAAATGATAAAATATAAAAATAATAGCTATAGCGTGCTATGGCTGATATAGGAGGAAGAAAAATGTCTAATAGTAAAATCACATATAAAGATGCTGGGGTGGACGTTCACCGTGGATATGAAGCAGTAGCACAGATGAAAGAGCATGTTAAATCAACTTTTATCCCAGGGGTACTCACAGATATCGGAAGCTTTGGCGGTGCCTTTTCTCTTGGTGCTTTTGCAGGTATGAAAGAACCTGTACTTGTATCAGGAACAGACGGAGTTGGTACTAAATTAAAATTAGCTTTTGATATGGACAAACACGATACAATTGGTATCGATGCAGTAGCCATGTGTGTGAATGATATTATTTGTGGTGGCGCTGAACCTTTATTCTTCTTAGACTACATTGCAACAGGACGTATTGCACCAGAACATATTGCAAGCATTGTAAAAGGTATTGCAGATGGTTGTAAAGAAAGCTTATGTGCCTTAGTTGGCGGTGAAACAGCAGAAATGCCAGGTTTTTATCCAGATGGTGAATATGATGTAGCTGGTTTTGCAGTAGGTATTGTAGATCGCCAAGAAATGATTGATGGCAGCACTATTAAAGCAGGAGATGTGATTATTGGACTTCCTTCAACAGGCGTACATAGTAATGGTTACTCGCTTGTTAGAAAATTAGTGGAAACAGCAGGTGTAGACCTTAAAGCCTATAGTGCAGAACTTGGTGAAACTTACGGTGAAGCACTGCTTAAACCAACTAAACTATATGTCAAAGCAGTCAAAGCAGCAAAAGCAGCAGCTAGAATTAAAGGGATTGCACATATCACAGGTGGCGGTTTCATCGAAAATGTACCACGTACACTTCCAGAGGGCGTAGATGCTAAAATCAATATCAATGTCATCGAAAAACCTCCTATTTATAAATTTTTAGAAGAAACCTCAAACCTTGAGGTTAATGAGCTTTATAATACTTTTAATATGGGTATTGGTATGATGTTAGTAGTTGATGCAGCTGACAGTGAAAAAGTATTAGCAGCACTTCATGAGGCAGATGAAAAAGCATTAGTTATCGGTGAAATCGTAGCAGGTAACAAGGGTGTGATTTTATGTCAAGATTAAGAATAGGTGTACTTGTATCAGGTGGTGGCACCAATTTGCAAAGCATTATAGATGCAGTAGAAAATGGCACGCTAGCAAGTGAGGTTGTCTGTGTTATTTCTAATAAAGCATCAGCTTATGGGCTTGAACGTGCTAGAAAACACAATATCCCTGCTTTTCATGTGGATCCAAAGAATGGTCATTATGATGAGGAGTTGCTGGCTTTATTATTAGAGCAAAAAGTAGACCTTGTGGTTTGCGCGGGATACTTAAAAATCATGGATGAAAAATTAGTAAATACCTTTAAAGGACGCATCATTAATATTCATCCTTCACTTCTTCCCAAATACGGGGGCATGGGTTATTTTGGCATTCATGTCCATGAAGCCGTAATTGCTGCAGGTGAAAAAGAAAGTGGTGCAACTGTTCATTATATTGACACAGGTGTAGATACAGGTGAAATTATTCTTCAACGTCAATTAGAGGTATTGGAAGACGATACACCAGAAAGTTTACAACAACGTATTTTAGCTGAAATTGAACACAAAATTTTGGTAGAAGCTATCAAACAGATAGAGGGGAGCAACTAAACCATGAAGATATTAATCGTAGGAAATGGTGGAAGAGAATCGGCCATTGCACATACAGTGAGACGTTTTCATCCAGAAGCTGAGATTTTTGTAGCACCAGGTAATGGGGGAACAGAAGATGCTTTTACAAATATTCCTATTAAAGTAGAGGAACTTGAAGTATTAGCCAACTTTGCAGAAGAAAAGCAAGTGGATCTTACTATTGTAGGACCAGAAGTACCACTTGTAATGGGTATTGTAGATATTTTTGAAAAAAGGGGCTTAAATATCTTTGGACCTAATAAAGAATGTGCTCAATTTGAAGGAAGTAAACACTTTACAAAACAATTTTTAATTCGCAATGACATTCCAACAGCAGCATACGCTAGCTTTAAAAGCGATGCAGTAGAAGCTTGTATAGCAGAAGCCAAAAACTTTAGTTTACCAGTGGTTGTTAAAGCAGATGGCTTAGCAGCAGGAAAAGGTGTACTTATCTGTGAAACATACGAAGATGCAGAAGCTGCTATAAGAGAAATCTTTAGTGGTAAATTTGCTGAAGCAGGTAGTACTATCGTATTAGAAGAGTTCTTAACAGGAACAGAAGCCTCCCTTCTTTGCTTCGTAGATGGAGATAGTATTGTACCAATGGAAACAGCTAGAGACTACAAACGTGCTCTTGATAATGATAAAGGTCTCAACACAGGTGGTATGGGTGGCTTCTCACCAAATCCAATCATCACGGCAGAAGTTAAAGCCAATATTGATACACAAATCCTAGGGCCAATTATAAGTGGCTTCAAGAAAGAGAACCTTAAATTTAAAGGGGTGCTTTTCATCGGCTTAATGATCGAAAACAATATACCAAAAGTGCTAGAATTCAATGTACGCTTTGGCGATCCAGAAACTCAAAGTGTACTTCCAAGATTAAAAACAGATTTAATAGAAATCATGCAAGCTTGCATTGATGGTAACCTTGCAAATACACCAATTAAATGGGATGAAAGACAAAGCGTGACTTTAGTACTTGCTAGCAAAGGGTATCCAGAAACCTCTCATAAAGGCGATGTCATTACAGGTCTTGGTGATTTAAATAAAGATACTTATTTATTCCACGCAGGCACTAAAAAAGTAGATGGTACCATCCAAACAGATGGTGGACGTGTATTAGCTATTACAAGCTTAGGTGCTAGCTTAAGTGAAGCTAGAGCTACTATTTATGAAGAAGTGAAAAAGATTAACTTCGATGGTATGCAATACAGAAGCGATATAGCGAAATAGGCACTAAGCCATTGATAATCAAAGGACTTAAAAATAATAGGACAAATTTAGGACAAATAAATAATAAAAAATAATTAAGGGTAGGCGAAAGCTTATCCTTTTTTCTTTAGCTTTGAATAAATATCATCAAATTCACTGGCTACTCGTTTATCTCTTTCCTCAATAGTGTGTGTATAGAATTTAAGAGTTGTAGCAATACTTTTATGCCCTAGACGTTTGCTTACTGTAGCTATGTCCATGTTGTTATTAATCATTAAGGTGGCATGTATATGCCTTAAATCATGAAATCTTATTAGTGGAAGGTCATTAGCGATTAAGACCTCTCTTAAGTGATTACTAAGTGTATGACTATTAATAGGTTTATTTTTTGATATGGTGAAGATAAGAGCATTTATAGGTATAGCAGGCATACTATCAATATGTTCCTTAATAGCTTTCATTACAAACTCGGGAGCATATATCTTTCTTTTAGATCCACTTGTTTTGGTAGAGGTAAATAAGTCCTTTTCATCATCATAAAGGCCTATTTGCTTATCAACAGTAATTGTATTTAGGTTGAAATCTATATCTTTAAGTGTTAGTGCCCTTATCTCACTATTTCTAAGACCACACCCAACAGCTAGAAAGAAAGCTGCTCGATGTAATGGCCATTTATCATTTTCATATAGTTTAATTAGTGTTTGAATATCATCTAAACTCATTAACTCATCTAAGCTTTTACTTTCTGCTTGTCCTAGTTCAATATGCTTATAGGGAGAATTAGAGATAATCCCCCATTTTTCAGCAAGAGATAAACAAGTATTAAGTTTAGACATTATTACTCTGACAGTATTGTATTTATACTCTTCTAAAAGGTCAGTAGCAAATTCTTGAATGTCTATAGGTTTTATATCACATAGTTTCATATCATCAAATGCAGGTCCGATATGGTTATCATATGAATTTCTATAAGTAATACGTGAATTAGCTTTAAGTTTATCAATATATTCCCGTTGGACTTTTTTATATAAATCTCTAAATAGCATATTTTCACTGCTACCCATCATACCCTTATCAATTTGATATATAAAATCCTTCTCGGCTTGTTCAGCCTCCTTCTTATTTCCGAAGAAGGTGGTTTCGTATTTATGACCGTTTCTGGTAACACGTATTCTCCATTTAGCAGGTTTTCTGCCTGTCTTATCTTCTAGGTTAGTTCTTTTAGTTAATGCCATTTACTCACCTTCTTGTGATTTGTATTTAAAATAAAATAAATCTAGCAGCGTTTGAAATTCTATATTGTATAGTAGCGAAATAATACTTTCATCATCTAAAGAAAGTAGGTCTTCTCTATTTAACGTATATAGGATGCATTTAAAATAATGTGCTAGCTCTTCGTGTGATAATGCTTTAAGGTCTTTGTGGCGCTCTAGTATAGCGTGGAATGCTTTTCCTCTATCTTTATAGATTTCGTCCATAATTAGTTTATTATTTTCTGTTTCATTAACATTTAAGTTGTTTTTATAACTAAATACTTCCATTGATACTTCAAGTGCAGAAGCTATTTTCTGTAATTGCTCATATTTGGGGTTTCTGTCTCCACTTTCATATTTTCTGATGGAAATTTCAGATACTCCGCTTTTATCCGCAAGTTGCTTTTGGGTAATACCTTTTGATTTTCTAAGAAATTTAATTTTTTCATTTATATTTACTAATTCCAAGTTATCGCCTCCAATATAACCATAATAACATTTTAAGATACAAAAGTATATATATATTAAAGAATAACTTGACATAGATACAAAAGTATCATAACATATAGATACAAATAAGATACAAAAGTATCTAAAAAGGAGGAGATATCATGAATGTAATGATAGCAAGAAAGAGAAAAAGGCTTACACAAGATCAAGTTTGTGAAGCAGCAGGGATTGGCAGGAGCACACTTTCAAAAATTGAGAATGGAAAAGATGCTAACGTATCAAAAGAAGTAATGTTAAAGCTAGCTTCTGTTCTTGATAGTACTGTAGATTATTTATTTTTCAGTGAAGAAAACTAATTAACAATTTTGTTAGAAAGTAACCTGGCAGTGTGAGGGTAGAACTGCTAATGTCCAAGCGATATTTAAAAAAACAGAAAATCAAAGGAGAAGATGAAGATGAAAAGAGAAATGATTGAGAAAGTAGTAAGAGTGGCTGTAGAAAGAAATATTGTTACCTTAAATGGGTTTAATATTCCGGAAGAAGAACGGTTTGAGGAAATTGTAGCAGTGATTCAAGAAGGTATTAAGGAAAAGAATAAGAAATCTATCGAAGCTTTTGTAAATGGATTTAGTGAATATATTCTTGAAACTGCTAAATGTACAACCGAGGATGATTCAACGGGTGAACAAAGGCCTTTAACATCAGAAGAAATAGCAGAAACTATTTATAGTGAGTACTGGAGAGTTCAAGGTGAAATTGATGATATTTTAAGTGAGTAATTTAAAAATGAGGAGATCAAAGCAATGACAAGGCAGATGTTAATTAACAAAATAGTTTATATGCTAAGGGAAGAAGGAACATTGGATATAGACAACTATGTGAATGGAATTGAGTAATGCCAAGATGTAAAGAAAGTTATAGAAAAATGCCTTGATGGTTATGAGATTATTGAGGGTAAAGTGCTTTTAAGAGAGGAGGGTTGTCAATGAGTATAGAGGAGACCATAAAAGAAAGTGTTAAAGTAGCAATTGTAGAGGCACTTAAGGAGTTTCAAGTAAAGGGCGGATGTGATGAGTTTCCTGAAATTATGAACGTAAAGCAGACAGCAAAATTCCTAAATGTTGGAACGACATTTGTTTATGAAAATATTGCAGCTATTCCTCATTTCCAACTAGGAGGAAGTTATAGGTTTATTAAGAGTGAGCTCATGAAGTATTGCCTAGATAAAACTGGGAGAAGCTTCAAGGTTGTTAGAAGTAAGAGTAAGTAGAAAAATTACATAGAGAGGAAAAGAGCATGGAAGGATGGATAAGCTTATACAGAAAAGTTATGGATAATCCTGTTGTATGTAAAGATGCTGAGTACTTTTCGGTATGGGTATATCTACTGCTAAATGCAACACATAAGGAATATCCTGCAGTGTTTAAGGGGAAGAGGATAACTCTTAAGCCTGGAGAACTTATTACAGGTCGTAAGAGCATATCAGAGAAATTTGGTATTAGTGAAAGCAAGGTTCAAAGGATTTTAAAATCATTCGAAACCGAACATCAAATTGAACAACAAACAGGAAATAAAAACCGACTAATATCAATAGTTAGATGGGAAGAATACCAAAAATATGAACATCAAACTGAACTTCTACTGAACAACAACTGGACAACAAGTGAACAACAACTGAACACAAACAATAATGTAATAACAAAACAACATAATAATGTAAATAAAAAAGAGAATAGTCGTTTCACTCCCCCTACACTAGATCAAGTCAGAGAATATTGCTTAGAAAGAAATAATAGTGTAGATGCTGAACGATTCATAGACTTCTATTCATCAAAAGGATGGATGGTTGGCAAGAATAAAATGAAAGATTGGAAAGCAGCGGTTAGGAATTGGGAGAGAAGACAAGGTACAGCTGATAATGCAAACGTATCAAGTGATTCAAAAAAACAAAAGTCACTAAGTGGATATCCTTTACATAGGTATAACGATGAAGATTTGAAATTCTAATTAGGAAGGAGATAAGATCATGCAAAGC
Organism: Cellulosilyticum sp. WCF-2; assembly: GCF_003990395.1. NCBI lineage: Bacteria > Bacillati > Bacillota > Clostridia > Lachnospirales > Cellulosilyticaceae > Cellulosilyticum > Cellulosilyticum sp. WCF-2. The sequence continues at coordinate 2,239,699 of NZ_CP034675.1, forward strand.
GTAAGTGAAATAGTTTCAAGACTTAAACTCAAAGCAAATTCAGAGAGTACTTCTAGTAGCGATTATAAATGCTATCAGTGTAAAGATACAGGTATGATTTTTATAAATATAGCAAATGGTGAAGAAGTACCTGCTTCCGATGTACCTGCATCTCAACAAGGTGGATATTACTCAAAACCTTGTTCATGCGCCATAGAGAAAAGGATATTAGAACTGATGAATAATAGTGGGATAGACCCTGAACAATATCAGAAGAAAAATTTCAGTACTTTTGTTGCAGAAACAGAAGAACAAAAGAAAATGAAAGAGTTAGCCTTAGAGTTTATTCGGGATAAAGAAGCACTAGGATTTGGGGTGTATGGAAGATCAGGAACAGGTAAGACACATATATGTATGGCGATTTTAGGTGAACTATCTAAAAAAGGAATTAGCCATAGGTATTTTAATTATAGAAAGGACGTAAGAGAGTTAGTTGCTAATAAGTTTAATTCTGATGAATACAACAAACTTATGGATAGATGGACTAGCACAAAGGTTTTGTACATAGACGATATATTTAAGTTTGTAGTAAGCAATGGTAAGACTAATACCGAAGAGTTAAGAATCATGTTTGAAATAATTAATGCTAGGTATTTGAATAAGAAAATCACGATATTCAGTAGTGAATTTACAGGAAGAGACTTGTTGGAACTAGATGAGGCCATTGGTTCAAGAATAATTGATATAACAGGAAGATATGGTGTTAAGTGTACAGGAAATAATTACCGAATTAGCAGAAACAATTAAAAGAAAACCTCCATAGAAAGCCTACAGAGGTTCAATGATTTATTAATCTCACAAGTTAAGAGTATCATTGAATCGAATTAAAATCAATAGCCAATAATAGAAGATACTTAGTTCAGAAGTACGAAATTCGTACTTCTGAACAAGGAACGAATTTCGTCGGCAGTAATGCAAAAGTTTGTTGAAGGGAAGGTATGCTTATGGATATATATAAAGCTTTCATTGATGAACTAAGGGTTGTAATACGTCAAGAAATAAATGATTCACTTGAGGAACTTATAAAGAGATATGCAGAAGATAAGTGGATGACTAGAAAAGAACTCGCTGAGTATTGGGGAGTAAGTGTTAGTTACATTGATCATAAGATTGATGAAATACCACACTCGGTGACTACTCCTGTTGCTTTTAAAAAATCTCAAGTAGATGCATGGCGCATGGGAGAACTGAAAAATCAGGAAATAGTGAATTCAAGTAAGGTCAACATTAATAACTATAAGAAAAATGATTTTAAAGTAGGAAGATAAAGGAGTGGTTATGATGGGAGAGGTATTTATTAATGATGTATTAGGGGTAACAAATGAGCTTCCAGAGGATAAATTGAATGATTTATGTATTGAAAAGTTCTTAGCTAATCAGAATGCTACTGAAGAGCAGAAAGATTTATTTAGGCTATTTATAAGAGTAGAAAAGTCACGAAGACAAGTTGCATGTTAAATCGTACATGTCCAGAACTAAAAGGTATAGATGAAATATTTGACCTTAAAGCAATATATCCTAATGCTATTAACTAAGGAGTTGATAATAATGGAAAAAGAACAGTTTTTTAATGCAATAGAAAATATGCCCGTTCGTTCAGAAGGAACAAGGAAACTTATATATTTTCTAGGTGAACGAAAGCAAGAAACTTTTAGTCTAGTAGATATATTTAATTACGGGTACATGAGAGGAATTTAAGCAGAAAGAGCTAAGAGAAGAAAAGCAGTAGCTACTAAATTAGAAATTGATCAATGATTAGGAGAAGTATATATGAGGATAAGAGCAGCGCCACGAGAATGATAGTTTAATTTATATTACAGAAAGTGAGGAGCATGGTGGATACAACAAAAGAAAAGATTAAAGCTATTGAGGAATTACTATTTAGCTATTCAGACATTGATGTTCGTGTAGAGTCTATGAGAACCGAGATAGATATAATACAGAACGACTATGATACCTTATACGGAAACAATGATAACCAAAGAGCAAGCACACCAACAAACCAAACAATTAGTCTTGTAGAAAGTAAGGTGACAAACAAGGAAGCTAGGATTGAAAGCCTTAAGAGAAAGATTGATATAGAGTTGCTTAACAAGAGGTTAATTGACAATGCTATGAAGGTGCTAAATGAAGAGGACAGAAAGTTCATTGATGATAGATACTTCAAGAAGATAAGTGCCAGTGCATTAGCAGACCATAAATACTACTGTAGTCGTTGCTATATATCTGTGAGAGGTAAGAACATCATAAAGAATCAATTAGCGAAATACATACGTATTATTCAATAGCATGTAAGCACGTATAATCAGTTTGGACAAGTCTAAAGTTTGAGTGGTAGTTAGTAAGAGTAGAGGGGTATAAACCTCAACAACACTCGTGAGAGAAGTGTAAAAGGTACTGTGAAAGGATTAAAAGGACTGCGGGTGCGCGATGCCCCCTTTTATCTCTACTTGCCAAACTTTTTTTAGGGCATTTCCCTTCCCATTTAAGAAAAAAATAGTATTAAACAATTTAATGCCATTCAATAGATTATAAACAGCAAGGACTTTCGATTATACGCAATGAAATGCGAAGTACAAACAGTAAAGGAATGAGGAAAGATGGTAAGAGATCTAGTCATAACTGAAATACTAAAAGAGTGTGGAGAAGTAACAATTGTATTGATAAAAGAATGCGGAAAAGACCATAGATTTAAGTGCAAGATTTCAAAGAGATTGCTGGTAGAACCTAAGGCAGGTATGAAAGTTAAAGGTGTATTAAAATTTGATATATGTGAGCGACAAAATAAAAAAGGAAATATTACATATTTACAACATGCAGAGCTCATTCCAATCAGTAATTTTGAGTATGAAAAATGTAAGCTGAAAATAAAGAGAATATTAAACAGAAGTGAAAAATATCAGTACCTACTTGTTATTAATAAAAGAACAAACAACGAGTTTGTGGCAAGAATGCTGATAGATGAAGTAGAGGGATTGAAGGAAGGGTATGTTATGAATTGTGAGATGTATTTCAGCATATTACAAGAGAATAATCTTAATGGAGATAGTAGGCATTATCAACTTGTATTAGCAAAAAGACTATTTAAAAACAATGAAGAGGAGAATGAAGGAAATGAAAAAGACAGAACAAATGATTAATGAGTTTTTACAAATGGTTGAAGAGGACAAGGTTATAGCAGCTCAAAAACTAGTTGAAATGGAGGAGCAAAGACACACGCTAGACAAGGAACGTAGCGAAATTTCAAAAGCGCTGATTAGAGAAGAAAATAAAGGTGATCAGGATGCAGTTCAAAAACTTAATAAAGAGTTAGCTAAAAGGGTTAGTGAGATTGGTATATTAGACAGTAAGATTGAAGCTTACAAAGAAATGGGTAATGAATATGAATCGGAAGCTGAAAGAGTATTTGAACAGGCAGCCAAAGAGTATTGTGAGGAATACCCAAAGGAATTAGAAGAAGAAAATAGAAAATTATCCGTAGCAAGAAAAGAATTAGAAGATGCAAGGGCACTTATTAGGATTAAGGAGAGTGCGTTTGATGAAGCTAGTAATAGAGTTAGTAACACAAAATCATACATGAGATATGTGTTAGAAAATAGATTGTCAGAGATTACTCAATACTTACCAAATAAAATTAACAGATTAGAAGTACCTAAAACAGAGGGGCATTACGAAACAATCAAAGTAGGAGAGTCACATTACCCAGGTGTTACTGTGAAATATAGCAATAGGCAAGACGAGATTGCATCAGCAAAAACTACAGTATTAAGTAAGACGGTTCATGTTATAGATCGAGAAGGATATGAGAACAACATGGAAGGAAAAGTCTCATACTATTACAACGAGATATTAAAAGGCAAAATGATAACTACAAAAAGAAAATCATTAGCTGACAGAATTTTAGGTCGTTAGGTGATTGTCATGAAAACAATACCTATAAGAGCTAGTGATAGTACGATAGAAAAGATTAATTACATAAGAGAATCTCTACATTGTTCAAAGGCTGATGTATTAGAAGCGTGTGTAACGATTGTATATTCAGCAATCGTTGTAGAGCAGACAAAAACAAGAGAGGAGAAGGTGCAATGAATTTCATGGATAGAATGACGGAAATTTTAAATGAGGAACGAAGAAGGCACGGAGAACCTCAGTTAAACAGTGCTGAAATAGAAGGTGCAAAAGATTACTATGCATCAAAGTTAGAAGAGGTAAAAAATACAGAATGGTACAAGTCAGCTTCAGCAGAGGACAAGCGTCATCTTAATGATTTGGTCATTAGTAAAACTGAGAAAAGACAGATGATGCCTACTTGTAGTATCAATTCAAATAATGGGGGTACTAAGGTAATGAATGAAGAAGAGCAAATTAATAGCTTTAGGGGTTTAGGGTATGACAACATTATTGAGGATGGTTTAAGTAAAGATTTATCAGCAGGAGATATTGCAATTAATATTCTTAATGAAATACCGGCTAATAGATACGTTGATCAGCAGAGAGCTATTAATTTATTAGTTGAAGCAGCAAATAATATCACTAATCAGGATGATAAAAAATCAAGTCAAGGTAAGAGTTCTAATGTTTCAGAGAAACAACAAGCGGTTGATTTATTAGTAAATGCAGCCAAAACAATACAAGGGGGTAGAAGATAATGAGTAGAACAGCATTTTCACAAGTAGATGAATACATACCTGATAATCTTATTGCAGGTAATACTCATCCAATAGACACAAAGGGTTTTGATTTAGCAGTGGGAACAGGAACGTTAGTAAGAGGTACGTTAATCAATAAAGATGGAGCTATATGTAACAAGGTAGGTGATGTAATTGACCAACCAAGGGGGATTTTAGCTAACGATGCTACACTTTCATCAACTACAATAACACCTTCATTAATTTATATCAGTGGTGATTTTAGAGCAAGTGAAATTATTGTAGGTGCTGACGTAAAAGTGGCAGACTTTGAAAGAGAATTAAGGATGTTAGGTATGTTTTTAAAATAGTAAATACAGGTAATTAAAAATAAAGGCTTAGTGTAATCGCTAAGCCTTAAATAATAGGAGGAATTTGAAATGAATAAACAAGAAGATGAACTATATATAAGTATTACTTTATTTGATAAAGATGAGAGTAAGAGAAAAGAATATAAGACTTCAAATATAAGTGAAAAGAGTTGTAAGCAGGCTTATGAACTGAATGAGAAGATACTTAAAGGTATTTGTAATAAGGATGATCTATTACATGATTTAATTAATTTTATGATGGAGTTCTTCGATAACCAATTTACATATCAAGATGTGGTATTTGGTATTAAGCCAGAAGATTTAAGTAAGGTAATAAGTATTTTGTTTATGATATGTGGAAGCCAGATGGCTTTTGAAGGGCAACAAGAGAAAGCAGAAAGACTATTAGGAGCAGCAACTAATTTATACAACGAGGCGGTGAAATAAGATGGCAACCCAAGACATAGAAGGCTTAGCAGTCAGAGCCACCATGGAAGACTCATCCTTAAAGAATGGGATGAAAGATTTATCTGCTCAATTAAAGGCAGTTAAGAGTGAATTCACACTAGCACAAGCTGGTGTGAAGGGGTTTTCGGATAGCTTAGAAGGTATGAGAGCTAAGTCTGAAAACTTAGGCAAACAAATTAATATACAATCTCAGATTGTAGAGAACTTGAAGAAAGCTTATGAGAGAAGTCAAACAGCAGTAACTAATAATGTTAATAAGCAAAATGAGCTTAAGGAAGCTATGGTAAACAATAGAAGTCAATATGAAGAAGCTATAAGACTTCATGGAGAAGAGTCAGAACAGGCTAAAACCTTAGCAACTGCCTATAAAAAGTTAGAAGAACAGTATACAAGGAATGAAGCCGGTCTAGTTCGTAACAATACAGCTTTAGCCAATGCTCAGACTAGACTTAATCACAGTCAAGCAGCTCTTAGAAATATGGAAAGTGAGCTAAGTGATACAAATCTAGCTATTGCAAGACAATCTAGTGAGTGGCAACAGCTGTCTAATCAACTTAATACGGTTGCTGAACAAGTAAATACAGTAGGAGAAGGGATGGTTAACTTAGGTGAAACTGTTACTAAAAGTGTAACTGTTCCTCTTACTGCATTAGGAGCAGCAGCAATAGCTGCCTTTTCAGAAGTAGACGAAGCTCAAGAAATGATAGTAAAGGCAACAGGTGCAACAGGAGAAACGTTAGACAAAATGAATGATGTATTTTCTAATGTAGCAGGTACTATTGCAGGTGATCTTAACGATATAGGTGGTGCTATAGGTGAAATTAATACACGTTTTAAGTTTACAGATAAAGCACTTGAAGATGCATCTGTAGCATTTATGAAGTTTTCAACTATAACCAACACCGATGTAGTAGAAGGTGTAAGACTTATATCTAGATATATGGGTGATGCAGGCATTGCAAGTGAAGAATATGGCAAAGTATTAGATAGTGTTGCTAAGACATCTCAAGAAACAGGTATAGGTACCAGCAAACTATTAGAAAGCCTTACATCCTACGGAGCACCTATGAGGGCGCTAGGTATGGATATAGAAGAATCTATAGCCTTGTTAGGACAGTGGGAATTATCAGGTGTAAACATGGAAATAGCTATGAGCGGTATGAAAAAGGCTATAGGTACATGGGGGAAAAGTGGAAAGGATGCTACAGAAGAGTTTAAAAAGACAATTGAAGAGATCAAAAACTATAAAACTATAGCAGAAGCAACATCAAAAGCTATAGAAGTATTTGGACAAAAGGCTGGTCCTGACTTAGCAGACGCTATTCAAGGTGGAAGGTTTGAAATAGAATCACTTTTTGAGGTTATTAACAATTCTAAAGGCACTCTAGATGGTACATTTGCCAACATTGCAGATGAACAAGACGAATATCAAATAGCCTTAAATCAATCTAAAATAGCCTTATCTGGACTTGGTGAAGAGATACTTATAAATACAGCGCCTATTGTAAAAGACTTTACATCACTTGTTAAGGATTGTGGAGAGTGGTTCGCAAGCTTAGATGATAATACTAAGCAAGGTATTGTACGTTTTGGATTATTAGCAGCTGCAGTTGGCCCTTTTGCTTTTGTATTAGGTAAGATTATTAGTACTGGTGGTTCGGCAATAAAAGTCATAAGTAACTTAACTGGGAAAATAGCAGGGGAAAACGGACTAAAGGGTGCATTAAAAAGTGCAACATCATTATGCAACCCATATACATTAGCTATAGCTGGAATAAGTGCAGCCTTAGTAACATGGAAGATACAAAGTGACAATGCAAAGCGTGCACAACAAGAACTACATGAAAAGTCATTAGAGCAAGCTAGAAACTATATGGAGACTGCTAGTAAAATAGAAACACTTAAGAAGCAATATGCAGAGATTAACCAATCTATAACGGATGAAAAAGAAAAAAAAGAACAACTAACTGTTATTCAAGAGCAATTAATTAAGTCATATGGGACCGAGTATGAATCAATAGATTTGGTAAACGGAAAGTATGACGAACAACTAAAGAAATTAAACGAAATAGCAGCAATGAAGTATGATGATGCTAAGTTTGTACTAGAACAAGAGGTTACAATTAAGACTACAGCTTTAGAAGATGCCTTAGGTTCAAAAGACTTTCTTGCTAATGAAGACTTTGTGTTTAATGAGCATCAGCTGGATTACAAGGTAGATGCTTGGAATAAAGCAATGAGAGAATTATCTGATAGTGCTAATGAATTTATGACAGTTAATGTTGGGGGTAGTGGTATACAATTAGCGTTTGACAGTAATGAGGTTACTGTAGAAAATGCAGTCAAATATAAGGAAACTTTAAAAGAAGTAATGGAATCATTGAAGAATTATGGAATTGATAGCGGTGAAGCTTATGACATGATATATGCTAAATATAATAAGGTTCTAGAAGCAACAGAAGATGTCACAGAAGCTGAAAGAAACTTGTATGAACTTAGATACAATTATGATTTAAGTAAAGTAGCTGATGATCTAAATATAGACTTATCAAGCACAACCATTGAGCAAACTGAGAAGATTAAGAAGGCATTTTCGGGGATGATTGGGGAGACAGATGTTAAGTATAAAAGTTTTGTAGATTCTATGCTAACAACTCTTCCTAAAGTGGGTAAGGCAATTGATGATAATTTGGACACTGAGGATAGTGCAGAAGAATTTGCACAAGAACTAGAAACCCTATCAACTTCTATTGAAAATACTTCTAAGATAACAGACAGTTTTTCAAGTAATCTTTCAGAGTTGGAAAAAGCTATTGATAAGGTTAAGAATGGTGGAAAGCTTAGCGGCGAAGAGATTGCAGCACTCAAAGATAAATACAGTGACTTGAATGTAAAGATAAATGAAAGCACAGGAGAACGCTACGTTGAATTAAGTGCATTAGAAAAGCTTAGAGTAGAACTTCCTAACTTATCTAAGGCACAAATAGAATCAGAAAAAGCTAGAACAGAAACAACCATTAAGAGTGCAAAAGAAAGAATGAAAGTCTACTTAGAAGAACAAAAGGTACTGCAAGGACTGGTGTCTTACAATACAAATACTGGAAACCTTGATTTTGGTAATATGCCCGATAATGTTAGAGAAAATATTATGGCATCTAACCCAGAAGTTAAAGCACAATACGAAAAGGCCCTTGCTGAAACACAAAAGGTTAAGGACTTAGAAAAGGCATTATCAGAATTTGATAAGGCATTAAATAATATAGATACTATCAGTACAACAAGGGGAAGTAGTGGTTCTAGTGGCAAGGATAAAGATAGTGCTTTAAATAAGGCACTTGAAGCCTTTGAAAAAAGTAGAAAAATAGGTGAAGTAGGCCTTAATGAAGAAATGGCACAGCTTGAAAAGATTAAAGCAGCTTATGCTTCTACTGCTGAAGAAAAGGTAGACATTGAGGAATACATGTACAACAACTACCTTGACATCATGGAGAGAAAGAGAAGTCTAGGACAACTTTCTTATAATGACGAGATTAAAATGTATGAAGAAGCCTTAAATAAGTATACCTTTACAGAATATCAAAAAGCCGAAATCTCCTCTAAACTATTAGATACTAAAATTGAGAAATCTAAAGAATGGGTTGAACAAGAAAAGTATTACAATAGACTGTCTTTGGATGAAGAGAAAAAGGCTTATGAACGTATTGCAGAGTACTCTAAGCAATCTGCAGAATACAAGAAAGAAATGGCCAAAGAAATCTATAGAGTAGAAAAAGAATTAACTGAACAGCAAGAAGAACTTGAAAAGAAAAAGCAAGAAGCTGTTAAAAAGACAGTAGAATCTAATATTAAGGCTAAAGAAGAGGAGTACAACAAGACTATTGCCATGATTGATGATGAATGCAATAGGAAAGTTGAAGCTTACCAGGCTCAAATTGATGCTTTACAGGAGCAATACGATGAGGAAGAAGAGTTACAAAAGCAAAAAGAGTATGATGAAAAAATAGCTGACTTAGAAGAACGTATGAAGAATGCTAGGACTCAAGAGGAATTTGAAAAACTAGCTGAGGAACTTAACGATACACAGCAAGCTAAAAGAGATTACACAAGACAGCAACAGCTTAAGAGTGATAAAGAATTGCTTCAAGATAAAATAGATCAGGCTAAGAATGAAGCTGATATTGCTAAAAGTATCGAAAAGGAAAAACTAGATGCTTACAAAGAGACTCAAAATAAGATGTTAGAAGAATCTACAAGGATAGAAACTAGTATTACTGAAACACTGAAACAACAGCTAGCAGAAAGAGAAAATGCTTTTCTAAACAGTATAAAGGTACAGTTAGCAGCCGCCAATACTTTGAGAAGTGCATTTAGTAGTTTAGGTTTAGGTGGTGCAGGAGGATTTACTAGTGGAATAAGTGGAATGACTTTAGCAGCGGCTTCGAATAAGCTTCAAAGTGCATCTAGCAATAACTATAATACATCTTCTTATAGTACGAATAATACTACTAATGCAAATATGCAGGTTACTAATATTATTAAGAATTCTAATGACATAGATGCTATGATAAGTCAATTCTCAACATATATTAAGAAATTAAATCGTTCAAAAGGGATAGTTCAAAGATAGCAATATAATAGCATAAATACTAAACAAACCATGTAAATTACATTTATCGTGTAGTCTACATGGTTTTTATTTTTCCTTGCTGTCTACATATGACTTTCTATGAAGTAATTAGCCACCGACATTTTAAAACTTGCATAATTTCTTTTCTATAAATATAATAATTATTTTATACATACACTACCACAAAGGAGCGTGAGGTCATGGATGGAAAGACTCACTTAGCAGCAGGCATAATAACAGGAGTGGGTGTGGTGTACCTAGAAAATAAATTAGGATTTGAGATTAGTCCTTCAAACTTATTGTTTATAGTAGGATGTGCAGCAGGATCATTACTACCCGATATAGACATAGATAATAGCATGTTGGGTAGGTTTATTCCTGGTTGGTTATTTTGGGAACACAGAACAGTCACTCATTCTATTTTCTTTATGGTGGTACTAGGACTAATAGGGTTACTATTTAAAATGGACATAGGGCTTATTATAGGACTTGTAGTGGGTGCTGCAACTCACTTAATATTAGATGGAATTACACCTATGGGATTACCATACTTACTATTTCCGTTTGTAGTAAAAAAGACATATAGGAAAGAACCTTAGCATGAAAAACTAAGGTTCTTTTTTTAATTCACAAATGTCATTTAAGGTTAGATTAAAGTGTAGACATAGTTTTTCAAGTACTTGCATTTTTACATACTCATTATCACGTAATTTACTTATGGTTGGCCAACTTATACCTATTATTTCATGTATGTAAGACTTATCTATATTATTATCTAAGCACCAATGCCAAAACTTATTATAGCTTATCATTTGCAACATCTCCTTAAATGGTTATAAATACAAAATACCATTTACTGTAAAATAAATCAAACTGTTTAAGCATACTCTAAGAAAACTAAGCATATGCTTAAGTATAATCAAGATTGGCAAGGAGGAGCATTCATGGCAACGATGACCAAGAATATAAGCGTTACTAATGCAAAGGTTAGAACAGCCTTAATAGAGAGTATAAATGCAAGTGAACTTGTTGAGGTGGCAGTACTATACTTTCTAGGAGAAATAAGCAAAGAGTATATAGATAACTATAAGGACCTTCAGGAGATAACTATAAAGCTAGAAAAGGCGAGGGGGTAGGCTTATGCTTGAATTATTGAGTCTGTTTGGAATTACCACAGGGCAATTCATATTTGGAGCAACAGCTATTGGAGGAAGCATTGCAGCAAAAATAGCGGTTGATATGGACACCGCCAAGAAAGAAAGGGAAGATAGGGCAGTTACCAAGGCATATGATGAAATGATCCAAAAGAAAAAGCAGATAGAAGTGTCGTTGTTTAATGAGGATAAGCAGAAGGTAAATGAGGAAATAAAAAAGAACTATGAGCAAATGCAAGTTGACAGGAAACAACGAGAACTTAAAGAATATAAGCTCATAGAAGATACATGCGAAACTAAATATCCTTATAAGGGCATAAAGCCTAACTCTATGGATGAATTACTTATAGGGCATGATGTTAATGGTGAGCCTATTTGGGGCAAGGCAACTAATTATATAGTGGCAGGAACCACAGGAGCAGGCAAGACAAGGAAAATGTATCCTATTGTTTTAAATTACTTAGCAGCTCAGCAAGGAACATTGTACATAGGAGATTTAAAGGGAACTGACTTCTTTATGTTTAAGAATAAGAAGAATGTTGTTAAGTATGTAAGCGATTTAGAGAATGCACCGGAGGTAATAAAAGCATTTGAGAGCGAGTATGAGGCACGTAAGGTGCTATTTAATCAAGGGGGGTATATTAACCTAGATGACTATAATAAACGTTCTGACAGTAAACTACGTTTGTTCATGCTAGTAATAGACGAATATGCAGACATAGCAGACACATTCCACGATAGAATAGGAAGGCCTTTAGGGTGCTACGCTGATCTAGTAAGGCTAGCTAGAAAAGTTAGATCATTTGGTGGACGTATTATTTTAGGTACTCAAAGACCTGATGTAACCGTAATATGTGGCCAACTAAAAAACAACTGTGCAGTTATAGGTTTACAATGCGTAAATACCATATCTAGTAATGTAATGATAGGGAATGAAGGGTGTGAGAGGCTGATACCTACTGAGGCACTCACTGTAATGAATGGGAAGCTTGTGAAGGTGTTTAGTTACAATATAACGGATGAAAAGCTAAATGAGTGTATTAGTAAACTTAGATAAAGATTGTAGTAATAACTACCAAAGATAAGCCTAAATAGGTTAAAATGGTTCTATTTTGAAAAATAAAATCATACCTTTACCGTATCACAGGTAGAAGCTAAAGTCCGGTAACGTAAGTGATAGGTCAACTACTAGGTGGTGATACGATAAAGGATATGGGGAGATATTATGCTTTTATAAACTATAAAAAAGCGCAGCTTTTTAAAGTGATTTAAAGCTATAGATTAATCCAAGTACTTTAAATGTATATACATACTAACGTTAACAATCAAATTTATATAAATTCAAAGGAGTACTAAGATGCTTAAGAACAACAGCACATAGACACATAAGCAATAACGTACTATTAGATGTACATAGCATTGCTATGAATTCACTAGAGAGGAGCAGCACAATGATACTAAAGGGATTTCTTTTTACAAGCATACTATTTAGATTAATTAAAACTATACTAAATTAGGAAGAGGTACCACCATGGATAATGACTTTGTAGAAGAGTATATATGTCATTTAGAGCAGCTATTAGAAAGTTATATACTCTATATCCAAGAGCTAGAAAGGTATGTACCAAGAAATATACTGAGGAGAAACTAACATGATAATTGAAAAATTTGAAGCACCACAACCAAGAAGATACTTTAAGTTCTTAGAGAAGCTAGACTATATTCAAGCTAAAAATCAATACCGTGCATGTTGTTGGGAAATTAGAAGATGCGAGGATCTAATGCATGTGGCTAAGAATGATGACATGATAAAAACCTTAAGGAAGAATTTAAACTACCTTAAGGCTCAAAGAAAATTAATGTTGGATTATTTAATGTAATCTAACTGGCATACCTCTTATACAGGTATGCCTTTATTATTTCCTGCTTTAAATATTAATATACATGAAAAACGTAGATTTGTTTGCATTATTAGACATGAATTGCTTTTAGAAATATGCAGACTTGTTTAGTGCGATTTTTATGTATTGTAGAGAATACGTAGGATAAAGTGTAAAACTCAAAAATAAGGTATTTATGCATTTCTCATTTTAGTAGATTTTGTAGAGTTTCTTATAAAGGTATTTTATTGAATCTTAAATACTTATACATAAAGACAGCTTCCTATGAAATTGTTTTATCATAGAAAGCTACCAATAAATGTAATTTACACACTTGTTATAATACTATTAACTATTAAACCCTTGACATTCCCATTGTGTTATATAACCATTAGAAAAACTTTCGCGTCCACAACTATTACACCAGTATCTTATACGTGTACCTTTAGTTTGCTCAAAATCATAACCAAATTGATAATGTGCACATTTTTTTGAAGTTCCCGTATAAGACCATTTGCTATCTACATATACGATTTCGCTCTGTTCCCTTCCGCCACATATACATGGTTGATATCTTGCGTTAGGGTTTTGTTGAGCTTTAAACTCCTCATGCTCAGCCAAGGTATATCCACAATCACAAATGATTTCCCCATTTTCAAAAGTGAAATTTGTGTCTGCACTTGATGCGAATAGAGTAGTCACTAATGATGCCACTAATAAAGTTGATAGCAAAACCTTTTTAATTATTTTCATTTTAATTTCCCCTTTTTATAGTATGTAAATTACATCCTAATTATGACATGTTTTGTTGTAAAATAAAGTATTTTATTAAAATTTTTATTTTTGATAAAATTATGTTATTTTGGTTAATATACTATTTGTAAATAAAGCTTTGGATTAGTCCTTGGTGTATCTTTTGCGACTAAAAAGTAGTTTCTATAGAGGCTATAAATTAGTATGTAGCTCATTTTTTATGTCCCAAATGCGAATTTGTTTATCAAGAGTTTAAAGTCATATAAATGTAATAGAGTCGTAATGGATATATTAGATTAATAGATATAAGATTAAGATGATAGATATTCTTGATAAAGGGGAGAAGCAAGATGCTAAAAAAGCGACGGGGAATAATACTGATTTGTCTAATAATAATGACCAATACTATACTAGGGTGCTATATATATGTAGAGCCAGAGATGCTAGTTAAACGCTCTGATATGATTGTACTTGCTCAAATAGTGGAAGAAACAGGAATGACACACAAAAGTGAAACATTTGACAGGAGAGGTACAGAATCAGGATTTACAGCAGATACCCAGTGGAAGATAAAGGTTTACGATATTTTAAAGAATAGAACGGATAGAGAGATAATAAAAGGAGAAATGACAATAGTAACACCAGGTGCTAGAGAAGCAACAACACATATAAGCACAGATTATAGACTTGGAGAAATAGGGACATATACTTTATTATTTTTGACAGAATGTATGAATGGAGATAAAGAAATATACTATATGCCAATTACACCTCAAGGAATAGTTACACTTAAAGAAGTTTATCCAAATGATATAACTAAAACATTACAAATCAACAATCTAAAAGATAAGCCCGAAAAAGATACTTATTACGTTAAGTGTTTTAAAGAAATAGAAAAATGGATTACTAGAATAGAAAATAATGATTCAGTCTATATTTTAGAGGACAGTGTAAGGGGAAAATATGATTTAGAAGGCTTGATTAGAAAAAATCATACTTATTTTAGTTTAAAGGATTTAGGAGAAGTGCTAGGAGTCAAAGTTGAATGGATAGAAAAGAAACGTTTGATAGAGATAAATGGATTAGACAAAAAAACTATTTCTCTGGTATTAGGAAGTACAACAGCAAAAATAGATGGAACAGAAGTAACCATTGAATTAGCTCCTATTTTTGAAAATGGTAAGGCCTACTTGCCTGTAAGGATACTGGTTCAGTTACTAGGAGGAGATATTAGTTATATAAAACAGAATAATGATCATATCTATAAGATTAGTTCAACAAATAAACTTGAATAAAAGAATAGTTTTTTAAGTAGGACCAGGTGAAAACTTGGTTCTGTTTTTGTATAATAGAGAAAATAGTTATTTTATAGAATTATAAATTTGAATTTGAAAGGAGTTCAAAAATGGCAAATTTAGAAGTAAACGTGGAATATATAGAGCAACAGACGATATACGGACTATGGCAGAAATCAAACGATAAAACAATTTCTAAAGACATAAAATCTCTTTCCCAAAAATACCATATGGCGGTTTCAGTACCAGAGGGAGAGGTACTTCCCTATTTTGTTCTATCCAGAAACTACGATGAACAAAGTAACAATTTTGAAATGTTTATAGGCAGTACTTTTGATAAAGACGGCTTGGAAACCTTTATACTCCCTGCCAGTGAGTATGCTAAAATTACAGTAAAGCCTAAACTGGGCTTTTTGTGGGGTGCTTCCATTGGAGAAGCAAAACGATATTTTTACACAAAATGGTTACCTAAAAATTCTTATGAAGCTTTGAATATGGAATATGAATATCACACAGAAAAAAGCACTGGAAATCAGCCAACGATTGATATTATTTTTGCTATTCAAAGAAAGTCCTAAATTCCAGTTTATCGTAATAAATAGCTATTAAATTAGCAATTAAAAAGATAGTTCGTTAAGGCTAGATTTCTCTAGCCTTGTTTTTATGGATAAAATGATATAGTAAAGTCAATAATTAAAAAATATAAATTTAAAAGGACGATAGGAGATAATATGGGAATTGTAGAAACATTTTTTGATGATTTAAGGAAGAATATCAATGAGACACTTAGAGATACTATAAAAGAACTCATACAGCAGGAAATAACAGATAAGTGGCTTAGCAAAAAGCAACTCGCTGAGTATTGGGGTGTGAGTCCTAGATGGATAGAAAATCGTTTAGATGAAATACCCCATTCAGAGACATTACCTTGGAGGTTTAAAAAGTCGCTTGCTGACCAATGGAGAATGGGAGAACTTAAACGACTAGAAGTTGAGAAGATGAATAAAGTAAGTATCAAAAATTATAAAAGTGATAATTTTAGAGTGGGACAGTGATGTAACTACAGGGACAAAAGTCAAGGAGGTCGAGAATGTGGCCAAAAAGAAATTTGATGTAAATGCTTGGACTATAGAAAGATATATAAATGATATTCCAGACGAGGAATACACAGAAGAAGAAAGAGAAATATTATTTGAGCAGATGCTAATAAATGCAGTTCATGCAATAGGGTTGCGATTTGAGAGAGAAGATGAGGAATTTCTAGAGGAATTAGAAAGGTATAAAATAAAAAACAAGTAGGTGATTTATGAAGCATATTATAACCGTTAACGGAAAACTAATTGAAGAAATAACTCTTGAGGAACGGATTAGATTAGATAGAAAGATTATAGAGTCAGCTAAAAAATACTATGGACTAATCATACCATTTGATGAAATAGAATATAAGCAGAATAATGATAAATAATTGTAAGAGTGTATAACAAAATGTTAAAGGAGCTACAACCGTAGTTTGATAAAAATTTTGGGACAAATTTGGGACAAATAAGTAATGAAAAACGAATAAAATACACTATAAATCATTATAGTGAAATGTTAAAAAGTACGGTTTATCAATACTTTGCATAGTATGATGAACCGTACTCTATTTAGAAGCGATATAGCAAAATAAAAGGAATAGGTTTGAGCCTTACAATTACTTGATTTTCAAGAGTTGTGAGGCTTTTTATTTTGAATCAATTATTAGGAGGGTTTAATTAATAGCGCTATGTAGTTTTTACAGAAATACTCTTACAGAAATTGACATTTGTTTTAAAAAGATGTACAATGTCTGTAACAAAATGTAATAAATTGTTAATATATACAACTTATGGTACGAAAATGGAGGTTTTTATGTGGAATAGAAAGAAAATAACATTGATATTAGGAGCTAGCATGATGATGCTTCCTCAGTTTGCATTTGGTAAAACAGTAGGTACTGTTAATGCAAATGTTCTTAATGTGAGATCAAATCCTACAGCAACCTCATCTATTGTTAAGAAGGTTTATGCTAAAGAGTCAGTACAGATTGTTGATTTGGTAGGAACAAGTGATGTATGGTATAAAGTCGATATTCAAGGTACAAAAGCTTATATTAAAAGAGAATACCTAACACTCACAAAAGCTGATGGGACTGTTAAAGCAACAAGTTTAAATATAAGGAGCTATCCGGATACTCAAAAGTCAAAAATTATTGGAAGTTTGAAAAGCGGAACTAATGTTGAAGTTTTATATAAAGTTAATGACTTTTATAAGATTATGGTTAATGGCAGTGCCGGGTTTGTGTCGAGTCAATATATAGACTGTAAGTATGGAGCTTATATTAGTACCCAGCCACTCAGTAATGTTGGAGAGATTCCTGTATGGACAGGTGGCACAACAACCACTAATAGTTCAAAAGGTGAAAAAGTGGTTGATACAGCCATGAAGTATTTAGGAAACCCTTATGTATATGGTGGGAGTAGTCTAACAAATGGGACAGATTGCTCTGGTTTTACACAAAGTGTTATGAAAATTCATGGAGTAACGATTCCAAGGACCTCAATTGATCAAAGCAAAGTAGGAGCATTGATTGCTAAAGCAAACCTTCAAAAAGGAGATTTGTTATTCTTTGGAAGCAGTGCATCAGCCATTAGTCATTGTGGCATTTATATAGGAGATGGTAAGATGATTCATGCAAGTACACCATCAACAGGGATTATTATTTCAGGTGCCTATACATCTGGCAGTTTACCGCTTCAAGTGATTAGAAGAGTAATATAAAATATAAAAATGGAAATATTAAAATTTGGTGGTTTTTCTAAACTATGTGTCATAAAATGACTTTAGAATAAGTATAAAATAATAGGTCTCTCAAGATATTGCTAGTTAATGTCTTGAGAGATTTTTGCGTTAGTAATAAAATAGTACGTATTTTAAGTAATTGTAGTTAGTTAAGATGAGTTTTAGATATTGCAGTATTAAGAGGTCCGCATGAAAGACATCGAAGTGTTATTATAGACAAATTCATTAGATAAAAAATCAACCTGTAAGTTAAAAGAATACTACAAGTTGATTTAAACGGTGGCGTTAGCCATTATTGTTGCTATCAATCTGATTGTACCAAACAATAAGATTCTCTTTTAAAAGTGTAATACCTTTTTGAATCATTTCACAGGAAAGGTGGCTGTAGCCTAAAATAATACTGTTTTTTGGGTAATCTTTTCTTAGAGAGTGAATCCAAATAGGATAAATAGCAACACCGTTTTGATAAAGAAATTTTATTAGAGGCTCTGTAAATTCTACATGTTTAAACATAGCTATTAAATGTAACCCTGTTGATTCTCCTTGAATTGTTACGGAATTATCGAAGGTACTTAGTAGTGATTCAATAAGTGTATTATGGCGCTTAAAATATAACTTGCGCATTTTAAGTATGTGTTTGTTAAGGTACATATTATCTATAAATTTAGAAAGAAGCAGTTGATTAAGGGTGTTGGTGAAATAGTCACTTCTTTTTTTATATTCGCAAATGCAATCAACCAATTCATAAGGAAGAATCATGTAGCCTATACGAAGAGAAGGCGAGAGAATTTTACTAAAAGTACCTACATAAATGACACGATTAGGAGCCAAATCATATAAAGCAGAAACAGGAGATCCTAAATAATGGAATTCACTGTCATAGTCATCTTCTATAATATAGCAATTTTTTTCTTCAGCATATCTAATTAATTCAATTCTACGTTGAATAGAAAGTAGACCACCTAATGGGTATTGATGTGAAGGTGTCACAAATATAAATGAAGGATTAATATTTTCAGGAAGAAAAGCAGTAAGAATACCTTGTTCATCTACTGGAACACTATAATGATTGATGCAAGTGGTTTCAAAGGTTTTTCTGATTTCATAATGCAAAGGATCTTCAATGATATAGGAGGTATCTTGAGTCAGTAGAAGTTTAGATAGAAGAGAGAAGCTTTGAATGGACCCACTGGTAATAATAATTTGTGAGGGATCACAAATTAGGCCACGTGTTCGCTGGAGGTAGGTACAAATAGAGGTGCGTAATTCAGGAGTTCCTTGAGGCGTACCATAATCAAAGCAATTAGGCGATGTCTCTAAAGCAAGTTGAGATTCTAAAGTATACCATTTTTTTAGGGGGAACAAGTCTAGTGCAGGAATGCCTGAACGAAAATCTATGGTTTTTTCATTAGAAATAGAATTTTTTGAAAGTAGAGAAGATGAAAAGTTTTGAGAAGGAGTGGTTAGGGTGTTGTCTAATAAGATGCCTTCTGCAACAAAAGTACCAATAGAAGGTTTACTAATAATGTATCCTTCTAACAATAGTAAATTGTATGCCTCTAAAATCACATTTCGAGAAATATGTAAGAAGATAGCTAATTCTCTAGAGGAAGGTAGTTTATCACCTGATTTTAATTGACCATTTAATATTTTACTTCGTAATTGCTGATAAACTTGTCTAATTAGGGGAAGTTTTTTTGTTTTATCTATTTCTATCCAAATCATAGTTAGTATCCTTTCGTAAAAAGTTGGTTTATTCAACGTGGTACTAGAAAAAAAGTAAAATTGTGGTACTAAAATTAAATTTTAGTATATGTTATATTATATTAGAAAATTTGAAAAAATAAACTATACTAAGGGGAATTTTATGGAAAAAGAGTTTAGAAATACTGTTATAGACTATGTAGGAAACACGCCATTGATTCAATTAAGAAGAGTGGTGTCAGAAGATATGGCTGATGTGTATGTGAAATTAGAAGAATTTAATGCAGGGGGTAGCGTAAAAAGTAGGGTTGCAATTCAGATGATTAGAGAAGCCCAAGAAAAAGGGGTGTTAGTTCCTAACTCTAGGCAGACAATTATAGAGCCAACAGGTGGAAACACAGGAATAGGATTGGCTATGGCTGCGAGCATATTAGGTTATAATTTAATATTAGTTATTCCTGATAATTATAGTAAGGAAAAGATTAGGATGTTAGAAGCATATGGTGCGAAGGTATATTTATCAGATAGTAGTACAGGAAATGATTCACATATTAGATTAGTTAATGAAATATTAAATGAACATCCAGAGTATATATGGCTAGATCAGTTAAGTAATATGGGGAATGTAGAGGCACACTATAGGGGAACGGGAAAGGAAATTGTTAGTGCATTGGAACAAATAGATTGTTTTGTTGCAGGAATGGGAAGTAGTGGAACTATAAGTGGTGTTGGAAAAGCTATTAGGGAGAAGTTTAGTAATGCAAATATAGTAGTAGTACAGCCTAAAGGATGTCAATCTTTAGAAGGTAATTCAGTTCCTCATAAAATCCAGGGTCTTTCAATAGGAATGATACCACCTATTCTTCAAGGCGAGGTTATTGATAATGCCATTGATATAACTTATGAAGAGGCTAATGGAATGATGAAACAATTGGCATGTAAAGAAGGCTTACTTGTGGGGATTTCAGCAGGTGCTAATATTTGTATAGCATTAAAGTTTGCAAAAGAATTAGGAAGGGGAAAAGTAGTAGTTACAGTTGCACCGGATAGTGGGAGAAGTTATTTAGAACATTATTAATAGGAAATAAGTAGTTTATTGATGGGCACGATATAGGAATCAAAGGGGAAATAGACGAATGGACAAAAAAATTTATAAAATAATAAAAAAGCAAATAGAAAATTTATTTTATTTATATCTACCGAAAGAAGAATGGGATGATATCGGGATGATTACTGATATTAAAAAGCAAGTTATAGATGAAATATGTGTGCGTGTAGGAGATGATTTAATAGCACTAAGAGAAAAAGACCCTGCAGCAAATGAATTGGAGTATGTCTTTAATTCATATTTGAGTTTTAGAGCAGTTGTATATTATAGAATGGCTAATGCGATTTACTATGAAAAGACACTAGAAGAAATTAAGCGTAGACAAATCTCACGTTTAATTTCTGAAGAAGCTAAAGTAAAGACTCATGTAGAAATTCATCCCGCAGCTCAGATTGGAAAGAGATTTGTAATTGATCATGGTGTAGGTAGTGTGATTGGAGAAACTGCAATTATAGGAGATAACTGTTATTTGTTGCAAGGTGTAATTATTGGTTCTAGAAGGATAGCTAATAATAAGCCGGGGAAAAGACATCCTACAATAGGTAATAATGTTCAGATAGGTGGAGGTGCAAGAATATTAGGGCCTATAAATATTGGAGACGATGTCGTCATTAATCCTAATTGTGTTGTAACGACGAATATTCCTTCTCAGACTGTAGTCTCTATTTCTAATCAGATGCAAATTATGTATAACAAGGATAGGGAAAAGGTCTTAATTTATGGAGTAATACCTAAAAGTAACGATAAAATAGAAATACATGGGAGAAATTTAACTAAACCAAGGGTTTATTTGGTTGATGAAAATAATAGTATAATATTAGGTGTTCAGCTTGAGGTGACTACTATTGAAGATAGTGTAATATGCTTAACAATTAAATTTACTGAAGAAAAAAAGAGTCCAGAATGCAAGAAAATGAATATACGAATTGATTTTGAGGATGATTTTCAAATAATTATTATAGAGGCAGTGGCATTAGGAAGAGAGGGTTATAAAGAACAGATAGGATGATATTAAATATTAAAAGAGAGAGGTTTGCCATGAAGAAGTTAAATCAAAATAAGCAAATGTTTATATGGGGACTAAAAAAAGGCATACCTATATTAATAGGTTTTATACCTATATCAATTGCATTTTCGGTAATTGCTGTTCAAACAGGATTATCTAAGCTTGAATGCATTGTCATGTCAATAATGTTGTTAGCAGGAGCTAGTCAATTAATGGCAGTGAATATGTTATCTGTCGGTGCTGGAAGTTTAGAAATTATAATTGCTACATTAATTATTAATATTAGGCATTTAATTATGAGTACTTACATAATGAATCGATTAAAAAATGTACCTATATGGTTGCAATGGATATTGGCATTTGGCGTAACAGATGAAACCTTTGGAATTATGTCTATGGAAGAAGATAGCCATTGTAATCAATACTTTTTTGGTGGATTAGCATTAATAACATATGTTTCTTGGATTGGTGGAACCATATTGGGGACAGTTATCATAGATATTATTCCAACAAGTATTTGTTCAAGTATGTCTATTGCACTATATGCTATGTTCATTGGTTTGATTATGCCAAGTATTCATGAAGATTTTAAAGTTTTATATGTAGTACTTATCAGCATCTGTATCAATATATTATTAGGAATAATTATGAAGTCTAGCTGGGCAATTGTTTGTTCGACTATACTAGGTGGTGTTATAGGTGCCGAAATATTACGTGATACTAATGAAGAAGGGAAATACACTATGAGCAAAATCGACAAGGAATAAAAGGGATTTTACATAAATTAAAATTTGCTTCAAATGGAGGGAACTCAATGGATATACAAATAGTTTTTATAATAATAGGAATGTCTTTAGTAACATATATTCCAAGAGTACTGCCTGTAATGATATTAGATAAAATGCATATATCTCAGAAGTTAGAAGGTATTTTAAAAGCTATACCCTATGCAGCATTAGGATCTTTGATATTTCCAAGCATTTTATCAGTAAATACAAATTATCCTATAATAGGTATAGTAGGTGGATGTGTAGCAGTCATACTTTCTTATGCTAAGCTAAATATAACATATACTATTTGCGGAACAGTAGCGGTAACTATTTTAATACAGTTATTTTTTATTTAAGGAGATATTAATGATAAAAACAGAAAAAATATATTATGATGATTTGTATTTAACAACATGTATTGCTACAGTAGTAGAAGTTAGTGAAATGGGTATTGTATGTGACCAAACGGTAGCTTTTCCAGAAGGAGGAGGACAACAGGCAGATAAAGGATGTTTTTTAATAGAAGATAATTTTAAGCAAAGCTTAAAAATTCTTTTTTTAAATGTAAAAAAAGGAGTAGGAGATGTTTTCTTGGAGCAAGACTTTCCAACTATATCTGTTAATACTCCTATTTATCATTATATAGAGGTTGAATATCTAAGATATTTTAAAGTAGGAATGAAAGTGAAGATTTGTATAGATGTAGAAAGGCGAGCTAGATTAACTATTTCACATACAGCTATTCACCTTGTGCTAATGGCAATTGATAGAGTAAGGAAAGGAATAATAACGTATGTTAAAGGGGCAGATATTAGGGAAGATTTAGCTAGGCTGGATTTTTTTATACATGATAAATTAAATGATGATGAGATAATGAAAATTACAGAATGTGTAAATGAACTTATTTTAAACGACTACAAAATAGAAACATATGCTCATGTTAAGCAAAAAGAAGCTGTTTACTGGAAATGCTTAGATTATGTATGTGCATGTGGAGGAACACACTTACCTTCTACCAAATATATTGGTAATGTGCGTATCACTAAGAAAAGTAAAGGAAAAAATCTACAAAGAATTACAATAGAATTCCCTAATCATGTGTTACCAATGGAATTATATCATAAAGATTAAGAAGGTTAAATTTTTATTAGGGATTCCACTTTTAGGGTACATATAATAGGTGTAAAAACATAACAAACAACTGCCATGGTATAATCACCACAGTATCAAATTGATGAACTGACCGGGCTTGGACTAAGGCTCAATCTGCCTTGCAGGTACCTCTAGCTCTAAGGAAAATGTTCGCTTGTACGCTGCAAGGGAGGCACCACTTATAAGTTGTCAAAAAACGTTTTTATAAAGTTTACAATTAAATAAAGTTTTAAACCAGAGTCTTAAAGTCTTAGTTTCCTAACATAAGGGTGCACCGGCTAAGACTTTTAAGAGCTCCTCACTCTTCGTTGAAACTTTTATAACTTATGCTATCAGGCCTTTAAAGTGCAAGGTGTACTGAGGAGCTATGACTATGCCCTTTTTTGGCAATAGCATAAGTAAGAAAAAGTGAATAATGAAGTGCTGGAGCATAAAAAGAGCCAAATGACAAATGTTGTTTGGCTCTTTTTGCATGCTAAAGTCAGATTGCCACACTAATAGCATTAAAAAATAATTTATGACAAATTCGTAATGAAAATAGTAAGTGGATTGTTATAAAGAATTGTTAATCTAGATATATAGCAAGTTTATAAAAATTTAACTGAGCGTATCAAAGGGAGAATGAGCGATGAAAAAGAAAAATGTATTAGTAATCTTTGGTGGGATGTCAAATGAATATGAAGTATCTTTAAAGTCAGCTGCAGCAGCGATAGAAAATATGGATTTAAGCAAATATAACTTAATGATGTTAGGCATTACACAAGAAGGAAAATGGTTAAGGTTTTTTTGTGATGCTCTGGAGTATAGTCAATAGTTTGGACACGATTTGTAACGAAAAAATTTGTTGAGATCAACAATTATGCGTGCTGATCCCAGTATTCTGCTTCTAACTCATTTGGCATTTTATATCCAATCGCACCGTGGGGAAGACGATTGTTATATAGATTTTCAATGTACTCGAAAATATCTAGTCGAAGTTCCTCTAAGGTATGATAGTTTCTGCGATTGGTGCGATTCTTTTTGAGATATTTGAAAAAACTTTCACAACAAGCATTATCGAAAGGGTATCCTTTTTTAGAAAATGACTGCACAACATTATAGGAATCTAAGAGATTTCTAAATGCAAAAGCAGTATACTCAGATCCCTGGTCAGAGTGAAATATGAGGCCATACTGAACATGACGGCTTTTATAAGCCTTATTAAAAGCTGACATTGTTAAGGTAACATCGTGGTTGCTAGCTATGTGCCAACCAATGATTTTTCTAGAAAACAAGCCCATGACAATGCAAAGATAATACCATTTACCATTAACTTTTATGTAAGTGAAATCACTAGCCCAGACAAGATTTGGAGCCTTTTGGTTAAATTCCTGATGGAGGTGATTATCGCATTCTCCCTGATCGTGATGTTTTACTCTACAAGGTTTATCTGTAGACATTTTAGGAAGAGAATTGATTGCATCAGTCGGTACACTCGTCCCACGCTGATGTTTATACCATAATCACGACTGAGGATATATGTGATTTTATAAGCACCAAGACATTTATCATAGTCAGAATAAATCTGAAGAATGACACGTTTGATATTTAGGTTTTCCCTTACTCTTGGAGCAGATTCAGAGTTGAAGTGCTTATAGTAAGTGCTGAGATTTACGTTTAGTACACGACAAAGGGTTTTGATATCATGCTGAAAGCGTAGTTTATAAACAGCATCTAGTCGCTCAGAGAGTGTGGCGTGAATATGGCAATCGCTTTTTAAATATGAGGTTTTCCTCCTCAAGTTGAGCCATTCTTTTTTGCATTTCTTTAATTTGTTTAGCAGTTAGGACTTTGCCATCATCGGTCTCAACAGTAGAATATTGTTTAATCCATTTAGCGAGAGAAGTCTGTGAAATATCATATTCTTGGCAGAGAGAAGTCTGTGAAATATCATATTCTTGGCAGAGAGAAGTCTGAGTTTTGCCATTATGATAAAGTGCAACGATTGATTTTTTAAAATCTTCATCATAACGAGTTTGTTTAGTTGCCATGTGGGCACCTCCTTTTGTGTCTACTTTAATATAATCACTAATATCAAATTGTGTCTACTTATTTAATATAGATCCACAAATGATTAATGATGTAGCTTTTCTTGCATTAAATGAGGTAACTTCATATGAGATAAATGAAAGTTTTCTATTTTTATGATGAATTGTGATATAATGAGACTATAAAATGACGATACATTGACTGGAATGAACTAAGAAGAAAGTATAATAATAAGAAAAGGTATGAATAATATACAAGATAAAAGTTTTAAACTTCATAAAAACGGAAGATTTTTAGGGGGGGAGATAGTGGGTGAAAGAAAATACGTGGCCTATAGCCTTATTTAATGGAACTGTAGCAACAACAAATGGACTTTATGAAATATCAGACATTGATACTGATACAGCTAGAGAACTTTTACAAACTTATGGATTTATATCAGCTATTGGTCATGAAGCAACAGCAACTATTATGAGAGAATTATTAGAGCAGCCTATAATGATGAACCGAATTCAATTTCATCAAGAGGTGGGACAAATAGCCATTGTTTTCAAACTTAATGAAAGACCAGATGAAGGTGTTGTTCTTAATCGGGAAGAAGTAGAGGATATTGGTTATTGTTTAAAGAGAATGGTTCGTCTTAAATAGTAATCAAGAAAGGAATTGACCTTGGCTTTTACCAAGAGTGACAGCGGTCAGATAATTAATGTGGAATTCAATTCTATAACATATCAGATTACTTTTTTAAGTGCAGGGCATGCTGAGGGATTACGGCTATGCCTTTTTTGCTATAGAATAAATCAAAAAGAATAATGAGATGCTGGAATGCAAAGAAGAGTCAAATGATAGATGTCATTTGGCTCTTTTTTACATGGTCGTTGTAGCCCGAGAAGGTGTCAGTAAATAGTAAGCTATACCTTTATGACTAAAATAATAGAAGAAGGTAAATAATATTTTTTAATTGGCGTTAAACTTTTTGAGACTATATTTACACAGTAAAATAGATTAAAATACAATCTGTAGGTTACATAAATAATGGACAGGAGATTCAACATGAAAAAAGACACAAGTATAAAAGACATGATAATTATTGGATTTGCATTGTTTGCAATGTTTTTTGGCTCAGGTAATCTTATTTTTCCACCCTACCTTGGGCGTATGGTAGGTGATCAGTACTGGATAGGATTAATTGGATTTATGATTATGGGCGTAGGGCTTCCTCTATTAGGTGTTATGGCAACAGCTAAAGTTGGAGGGGATTTCAGGGTTGTAGGAAACCATGTAAGTAGTTTGTTCTCTGCAATTTTAATCACATCACTTATGCTAACTATAGGCCCTTTTTTTGCTATTCCAAGAACAGCTGCAACAACCTATGAGATAGGGATTAAACCTTTTTTTGAAAATATCAATCCTGTAGCAATTATTGGTATATATTTTCTAATAAATACCTTCCTTGTTATTAGTCCTATATCTATTGTGGATTTAATAGGTAAGTTTTTAACACCGATTTTATTAGTTACTTTAGTGACACTAATTGTTAGAGGGAGTATATCACCTTTAGGGCCAGTAACAGAAACAACTTTAGATAATGTATTTGCAGACTCTTTAATAGAAGGGTATCAGACCATGGATGCTCTTGCAGCAGTGTGCTTTGGTGGTATGATAGTTCATACGATTAAATCCAAAGGTTATAATGAGCCTAAGGAGATTATAACACTTACATTAAAATCTTCTTTAGTAGCTATCATTGGCCTGGGCATTATCTATGGAGGATTGATGTACCTGGGGATGTATACAGGTCATATGAAAGGAACAATAGAAAAAACAGCTTTAGTTGTATCGCTTGCACATCAAATTCTAGGTGAAACGGGATCTGTTTTTCTTGCAATATCAGTATCTTTAGCGTGTTTAACAACCTCTATAGGGTTAACTGCTACAGGAGCAGAGTATTTTTCAGATTTAACAAAGGGGAAATTACCTTATTGGTTAGGGGCTATTTTAATTTCGATTGTAAGTATGGGCATAGCACTTATGGGAGTAGATCGAATCGTAGGGATTACACTACCAGTGCTTAAAATTCTTTATCCTGTTATTATTGTACTTATAGGACTTACATTTGTAGACCAATGGATTGCTAGTGATAGAGTTTATCAAATAGCGGTTTATACAACCCTAGCCATATCTTTATTTGATGTTATGGGGCAAACATTAGGGATTATGCCGTTACAAAAAGTAATTAGACTTATTCCTTTAAGTAGCATGGGATTTCCATGGGTTGTACCAGTTCTAGTGGTATTTATAGTTTATCAACTAATAAGTTGGAACCAGGTAAAGGAGTAATACAATAATAGTGTATTATTCGTTATCTATTATGTAAGGATGGTTAGGCTGTAGCATTTATTTCAATTTATAGACATTTAACGTTTTTTATTAATAAAGAACAGTTAGAAACTAAGGATAGAATGTTTTTACATCAAACCTGTCAAAATCTAGAAAAAAGTAATAGATAACTTATAGTTAGGATAAGTGTTTTAAAAGACTTTTGGTGTTGAATAAAACATATAGCTCTAAAAAGAACACAATTTGGTATTGTATTCTTTTTAGAGCTTTTTTACGGTTTAAAATTGTTTGAAAACATATTGACAATTTTAAAATATAAGAATATTATATAACCGACAGACAGTCGGTCTAGAAAGGGGAATATAAGATGAGGGATGTAAAAGATGCAGAAGAACGTAGGAATGAAATACTGGATGTGGCAAGTGAGCTGTTTGAAAAAAAAGGCTTTGATGCCACAAGTACCAACGATATTCTTGAAAAAGTAGGCATTGCCAGAGGAACACTTTATTATCACTTCAAGTCAAAAGAGCATATTATGGATGCACTTATTGAAAGGTATAATAATAGGCTTCTAGCAGCAGCCAAGGTTATTGCTGAGGATCAAAGGATACCAGTAGATGAACGGATTATTCGCGTTGTGATGGCACTTAATATAACCAATCAAGGTGGGCAGGAAATTGTAGAGCATATTCATAAACCACAGAATGCCTTGATGCATCAAAAAATACAAAGAGCTATTATTAATGGTATTACTCCAATTTTAACAGCTATTGTTCGTGAAGGCATTGAAGAAGGAGTATTTAATACACCATTTCCTTATGAATGTATGGAGATGGTCGTTGTCTATGCCAGTACTATTTTTGATGGAGATTTAGTAGAAATGTCAGATGTAGAACGTTATTCACGCATGCAAGGTTTTGTTTTTAACGTAGAAAGACTATTTGGTGCCGAAAGTGGTAGTTTAATGAAAGTATTACAGGTGTTTGGAAATGAAAAGGGGAATTGATGATGAATAATACAGGAAAACCATTTAAAAAGTTTCTTTTGCTTTGGGGAGGGGAATTTATTTCAGCCATAGGAAGTGGGCTGACTTCTTTTGGACTTGGGGTGTATGTATTTCAGCAGACAGGCAGAGCATCTGCTATGGCACTTGTTACCTTACTTGCTTTTTTGCCATCTTTACTATTAGCTCCAATAGCAGGTGTATTTGCAGACCGTTATGATCGTAGGCTTCTAATGGTAATAGGGGATAGCTTTTCTGTTATAGGCCTTGTGTTTATCCTACTTTGTATGCTTTTCGGAAAGACACAGCTTTGGCAGATT
Organism: Cellulosilyticum sp. WCF-2; assembly: GCF_003990395.1. Classification (NCBI taxonomy): domain Bacteria; kingdom Bacillati; phylum Bacillota; class Clostridia; order Lachnospirales; family Cellulosilyticaceae; genus Cellulosilyticum; species Cellulosilyticum sp. WCF-2. The sequence goes on from NZ_CP034675.1 coordinate 2,269,165, forward strand.
TGTGTAGGAGTTACCATTAGCTCGATATTTACTTCTTTATTAGAACCTGCTTATAAGGCAACTATTACCGATTTACTCACGGCAGAAGAATACACTAGGGCAAGTGGTCTTGCTCAGATAGCAAGCAATGCAAAATATCTCATATCACCTGCTTTAGCAGGATTTTTACTTTCTATTTCAGATATTAAGCTCTTAATCATCCTTGATATTTGTACGTTCTTTGTAACGGTCACCTCAACTCTTGTAGTACGTAAAGGACTTATTTCAAAGAAAGCAGAAAGTGCCATGTCTTTTAAGAAAGAATTGAAAGATGGATGGATTACTGTTTCTAAGAATAGAGGAGTTCTCGTTTTAGTTATCACGACTTCAGTTATGACTTTTTTTATGGGTTTTATACAAACACTAGCTATGCCCATGGCGCTAGCTTTTACAACCAGTGCCATGGTAGGAACACTTCAAACAGTAGTTGCTATGGGAATGCTGGTAACAAGTATAGTTGTAGGCATCATTCCTATTAAAAAGGGCTATGTAAAAATCCTTTCACTTGCATTATTTTTAGAGGGAGTTTTTATGGCAGGTTTTGGGTTTCGGGAAAATATTTTGCTAATGAGCATAACAGGCTTTTTATTTTTTGCTATGATGCCGCTTGCTAACTCTAGTTTAGATTATCTAGTACGTACCAATATGGATAATGCAGTTCAAGGAAGAGCATGGGCACTTATAGGTGTTATTTCACAGCTTGGTTTTGTGGCAGCTTATGCTGTTTCGGGAGTACTGGCAGACTACGTCTTTACACCACTTTTAGTAGAAGAGGGTCCTCTGGCTAATAGTATAGGGAAAATCATTGGTATAGGCAGTGGTAGAGGAACGGGGCTACTGATTATTATTGCCGGTTTATTATTAAGTATAGCGGCAGTTATTTTATATCAACTTAAATCAGTCAAGAACCTTGAAAAAAGAGGTGACTTATGTACTACAAAATAATTAAAAATGATTTTTTAAAAAGCAAGCTGATTACACTAATAACCATTGTTTTTATTGCAGCAGCAGCCATGCTCGTTTCACTTGCGGCAATACTTATTGTGAATCTTTCTGGTTCAATAGAAACCTTAATGACAACAGCTAAGACGCCTCACTTTTTACAGATGCATTCAGGAACGATTAATGTTAAGCGATTAACCAGTTTTGCTCATCAAAACAGTAATGTGGAGGCTTTTCAAATCTTAGAGTTTCTCAATGTTGATAGCAGCGATATTATCATTGGGGAAGATTCATTAGTAGATAATGTTCAAGATAATGGTTTCTGCATTCAAAGTAAAACATTTGATTACCTTCTTGACCTTAATGGAGAAGTGATTCATCCCCAAGAGGGAGAGCTTTATGTCCCACTATGTTATAGAAAGGATGGTCTAGCAAAGATAGGTGATAAGGCCCTCATAGGAGGAAAGGCATTAATAGTAGCAGGTTTTTTAAGAGACTCACAAATGAATTCCTTGCAAGCTTCTTCAAAAAGATTTCTTGTTAGTGAAGAGGACTTTAAGGAACTTAAGGCCGTTGGAAAATCAGAGTATCTAGTAGAGTTTCGCTTAAAGGACTTAGAAAGGCTGGGTGAATTTGAAAAGGCTTATACTATGGCCAAGCTTGAAGCTAATGGCCCTACAATTACTTATCCACTTTTTAAGATGATTAATGCGCTTTCGGATGGATTAATGATTGCAGTGATTCTTCTTGTAAGTGTATTAGTGGTTGCTGTTTCATTAATGTGTATCCGATTTACACTACTTGCAAAAATTGAAGAAGACTATGAAGAAATAGGAGTAATGAAAGCCATAGGACTACGTATTTCAGAAATTAAAAAAATTTACCTTGCAAAATATGCTGCCCTTGGGGGAGTAGGTTGCATTTTGGGATTTGTGCTTTCACTTTTTTTTAGAAGAGCGTTACTTGAAAATATTCGGCTTTCTATGGGAGAAAGTCAAAAGGGGTATTTAGCACCACTTTTTGGAGGAATGAGTGTTGTTCTTGTAGCCCTAGCAATAATTGTTTATGTCAATGGTGTATTAAGGCGGTTTAAAAAAATATCACCAGCTGAGGCTATCCGTTTTGGCATGGCACAAGAAAAGACTAAAGGCACAAAGCATTTTTGCTTGAGTAGTAATAGATTTCTTAGTACCAATGTTTTTCTTGGGATTCAAGATGTCCTTAGCCGTAAAAAGCTTTATAGAACTATGTTAGTAGTCATTATGATTTCCGCTTTTATCATGATTGTTCCTAAAAATATGTACCATACGCTTTCTTCTAAAAGCTTTATTACTTTTATGGGAACCGGTAGCTGTGATATGCGTATAGATATTCAGCAGACTGATAATATTTCAGAAAAAGTTAATGAAGTGGTAAAGGTAATGGCTAGTGACAGTACTATTTCAAAATATGTGGTACTGACCACTAAAGCTTTTACTGTGAAGCTAGAGGATGGTACGGAGGAAAGATTAAAAATTGAATTTGGTAATCAGTCGGTATTTCCGATTAATTATGCTAAAGGGAGAGCGCCTATAGTAGAAGAGGAAATAGCCCTTTCATCAATTCAGGCAGATGAATTAGGGAAAAAGGTTGGGGAGGTTATTACCTTAATAATAGACGGTAAGGAGAAGCAGCTTAATGTATGTGGTATTTATTCGGACATTACCAACGGGGGTAAAACGGCAAAAGCAGTTTTTAAGGATACGTCAACTGATATAATGTGGAGTATTATCTGCGTGGAATTTTCGGATAATTCAATTGTAGCAAGTAAGATTTTAGATTATAAAAATCAACTGAGGTTCGCAAAGGTGTCAAGTGTGGATGATTATATTACTCAAACTATGGGATCGACTATAGAGGCAGTAGGAAAAGCTTCATCTGTATCTATCCTTGTGGCATTGATGATATCAGGACTTGTGACACTTTTATTTATGAAAATGCTAGTAATAAAAGATCGCTATGAGACTGCTGTGATGAAAGCTTTTGGATTGACAAGTAAGGATATAGAAACTCAGTATATGACTCGTTCAATGATTGTAATGATTATAGGTATTGTACTTGGAATGCTTTTAGCAAATACATTAGGAGGAGTCCTTGCAGGGGCAGTTATTGCTACCTTTGGTGCAACTTCTTTTAGGTTTGTAGTTGATCCTGTTTCAGCGTATCTACTTTGTCCGTTAATGATGATAGGTACTATACTTATTGCCACAATAATAGGGACATCAGATGTGAAAAATACGAAAATATCTGAGAATATAAAGGAGTAGCTTATGGAAAAGATAATGAACGGTGAAAAGATAGTAAAAACTTTTGGTGAAGGAGAGGAAAAGCATACGGTTTTAAATGATGTTTCCATTCAAATCTATGAAGGAGAATTTGTGGCAGTAATGGGGCCATCGGGCTCAGGTAAATCAACACTGATGTATGCCCTAAGTTACATGGACACCTTTGATAGCGGTAAGGTTGTTTTTGATAAAAGGGATTTATCAAAGCTTAATCAAAATGAACTGGCGGATATGCGCCTTACTAAGATGGGCTTTGTTTTTCAACAGCCTACCTTCTTGAAAAATCTTAATTTATTGGATAACATTATACTGCCTGCTATGAAAGGAAATAAAAAAGATTCCGCAAAAATACTTGAAAGGGCGAGAAGGTTAATGGAAAAAGCAGGAATTAAGACATTAGAGAGGCGAGAAATCACCCAGGTTTCAGGTGGACAGCTTCAACGTGCAGGTATATGCCGTGCATTTATGAGTAATCCTAAAATTATTTTTGGAGATGAACCTACAGGAGCTTTAAATTCCAAGGCAGCTGAGGAGATTATGGAGATGTTTGAGGAAATCAATGCACAAGGAACAGCCATTATGCTAGTAACACATGATGCCAAGGTGGCAGCAAGAGCAGAGCGTATTATGTTTATGAGAGATGGAAAAATTGTAAGTGAACTTAGGCTTCCAAAGGCTCATGTTATAGACCTTGAAAAAAGAATGGAGAAGATTAATCAGGAAATGCAAACAATCGGTATATAATTTTGGGGGCTTATGGTTTTATTAAAAGAAAGATTTTATAAAAAGTATCATTAGACCTTTATATTCAATAGTTTTTGAATATAAAAGGAGTCTATGGAAGAATATACTAACATAGATTATAAATAAACTCCATTTCATTCTCTAATAATAAAAAGAGATAGCTTTTTGTATAAGCTCATCTAAGGAAAATGGTACTGCAAAATAAAAGGAGAGCATAGTATGGATAATAATAAAAATAGAGTAAAAGATAGAGGAAAAAGTAATTCCGAGTTAAGAAAGATGGATCCTACCACCTATGCTGATAGAGGAAGAATTAATGGTGACAAAATAGGTGTACATGGGAAACATGAAAAGAGTAATTAGTATAAATCAATTTTAAAAGACAGTGTTTACTAATAACACTGTCTTTTTTTGTGGGTAAAAGTAGTTTCAGTTAAGATGAACATGATTATAAGGTTATTAGCTTTTTAAAAGAGAAAAACTTTGCTTAATTGTATTTATTTAAAAGTTGTATGATACAATAGATAAGTAATAAGAAAAAGCATGATGTAAGTAGAGGGGGCAGAATCTATGATGGTAACAAGAAAGATGAAAAACCTAGGAATTGATCTTTCTCTTTTAGGATTTGGCTGTATGCGCTTTCCAATGAATGAGGGAAAGATTGATGAATTAGTAGCAACGAATATGATTAAAGAAGCTATGGCAAAGGGTGTTAATTATATTGATACAGCATACCCTTATCATAATGGTGCAAGTGAGCCTTTTGTAGGGAGAGTCCTCAATGAATATGAACGCAGTAGCTATTATTTGGCGACAAAGCTTCCTGTGTGGTTAGTTAATTCTGTAGAAGACGCAAAACGCTTGTTTGAAGAACAGTTAGAAAGGTTAGACAAAACGTACATAGATTTTTATTTACTCCATGCCCTTAATAAAGGAACTTGGCAAAAAGTATTAGATTATGGCATTATTGAATATTGCGAGCAGCTACAAAGAGAAGGAAAAATCAAGTATTTAGGCTTTTCTTTTCATGATGATTATGAAGTATTTGAAGAAATTGCTACTTATCGTCAATGGGACTTTTGTCAAATTCAACTCAACTATATGGACACTGAAGAACAAGCAGGTGAAAAAGGCTATGCCTTAACTGAGCAGCTTGGGATTCCACTTGTGATTATGGAGCCTATTAAGGGTGGTAGCCTAGCTAATTTCTCTGACGATATTAATGCCCGTTTTACAGCTATGGATGAAACAGCAAGTATTTCTTCTTTTGCACTTCGTTGGGTAGCAAGTCATCCTAATGTAAAAGTGATTTTAAGTGGTATGTCTACGCCAGAACAAGTAGCGGATAATTTAAATACTTTTTGTAATTATAAGCCTATGACAGAGAAAGAGAAAGAAGCAATTAATGAAATAGTAGGTATTTTAAGAAGTCGTGTACAAAATGGTTGCACAGGGTGCCGTTATTGTATGCCATGTCCAGCTGGGGTAGATATTCCTTTTAACTTTAAGCTGTGGAATACTTATCATATATATCGAAATTATTGGGCTGTAAATTGGGATTGGGAGAGAAATTTAGGAAAAGCCAAAGCAGATGCGTGTATCAAATGTGGTAAATGCGAGCAGCATTGTCCGCAAAAGATTGCCATTAGAAAAGATTTAGAACAGGTGATGATTGACCTAGAAAATCCTAAGTGGAAGCCTTAAAAAGATGGCAGGTGCTGGAAAAGGAAAAGGTGATCAAAATGAAGGGAGAACAAAAATGAATGTTAAACGTTTAGCAGCAGGAGGATTACTATTGGCCATGGGGATTCTAGTTCCTCAAGCTTTTCACTTTACAGGTGTTCCAGCCTCTGGAGCTGTTTTTTTACCTATGCATATTCCTGTATTAATAGCAGGTTTCTTATTAGGACCGCTTTATGGTTTAATAATAGGCATGCTTTCACCCATCATTAGCACCATGACAACAGGCATGCCGGCCATAGCAAGGTTACCTTTTATGATAGGAGAGTTAGCTACATACGGAGCTATTAGTGGTCTGTTATTTGAACAATTAGGTCTTTATAAAAGAAGATTTGGTATTTACATAAGTTTATTAGGTGCTATGTTGGTTGGAAGAATCGTTTATGGCTTAATGATAGTTGGGGCAATTTACTTATTTGGTGTTAAAGGTTTAAGTATAGGGATGGTAGGAACGGCTATTATAACAGGTATACCTGGGATAGTCATTCAAGTAGTATGTATTCCTGTTCTTATTATGGCTTTAAAAAAAGGAGGCGTATTAAGTGACATTATTAGACAGGGCAAAAAAGCTTCTTAGGGAGACAGACTCTACTTGTATAGCACTTATAGGAGAAGAAAGCTATCTTTCAAAAGAGAGGGGAATTTCACCTATATTAAATCAGTTAGAAAAAAATGAACAGTTCTTTAAAGGAGCTATTGTAGCTGATAAAGTAGTAGGTAAGTCAGCGGCAATGCTTTATAAAAAAGCACAAATTCATAGTTTGTATGCAAGTATTATAAGTGAGCATGCTCTAAGGGCTTTAAAAGACACAGAGATTATAGTAACCTATGAAAAAGTAGTCCCTTATATTATTAATCGACAAGGCGATGGTATGTGCCCTATGGAAGCAAGTGTGCTCGAGATAGAAGAAGTCAATGAAGCTTATGAGGTTCTTAGAAATAAGATGGCAATGATGAGAAAAAATCAATAGCTTTTCATTTGTGCGAATTTAAGATAGAATAGAGCTTAAGCCAGAGGCGCAGAAGTTGAAAGGATAAAATAATGGACACTAATCAAACAATGGCAGTATTTAAAGCATTTTATTTAGGTTGTGAGAATATGGAAAAAATCTCAAGGCGCACCAAGGTATCTCGTGAAGAGGTAAGAGAGGCCTTACGTGGTGCACGTGAGTGTGGTCTTATTAAATATAGTACAAAAGACTATAATGAAACCTTTACTCATGTAGAAAATAAGAAGTTAGGTGCGTATTTAAGGGCAAAGGGTATTATAAAATAAGTAAAAACAGCTTAGGCTTTAAGTGTGAACGCCTAAGCTGTTTTTTTGCAAAGGCAATCTTTTAGTAGCGGTGAATTAATAGCGAAGCAAAGAAAATAGATGGAAAATACTGTTATTGATTGAGGGGAATAATTTCAGAACATACGTAATACATATAAAGAAGGGGTAAAAATACTTTGCAGGGGGATACTTGCTAATTTAACTTTGGGAATCGGGTATCTTTGGCTTATTCCGTATATGAATATTACAATGGCTAATGTATATAGGCAATTAAATGATAAGGAAGAAGTTACAGCCCAAATGGATCAATAAATCAATTAAAGAAGACAGTGTTTATCCATAACATTGATTTTTGTGAGCAAAAATAGCTACAGCTAAGATGAGCATTGTTATAGATAAGTTTAACGTGATTTTAATACAGAGCATCTCACAATCTTAACACAGATCTGTTTTAATAAAGGAAACAGAGCTTTATTAAAAAGAGGTGAGGTTACGATGCAGGAAGAGATTTCAGAAGAAGTTTTGAATGAATGCTTATCACTCATAGAATGAAAAGAACACATTGACTGAGAATAGTCAGTGTGTTCTTTTCATTTTGTAAAAATACTTTAATGTTTGGCTTTTGATTGTGTGCTAGTTTTACTTGAAGTAGCTTCTTTAGCTGCATCAGTAGAAACCCTGCTAGCCGCTAAACGTTTGTTGATAGACTTTTTATGTGACATAGACAAGGACCTCCTTTGATGAAGATTTCAGCTCTAAAAGTTGATACCTACATTATAGTCCTCTTATTTAAAAATGCAAGTCTTAATAAAAAGACAATTCAACAATATTTTTAGGAATGTTAAGAACGTATAAATATTCTGAAATGTATATTGCAATTTAAAAAATGAATGTTAGAATGATTCTTGATAAAGGTCAAAGGCGATCTTGCATCATGATGATGCGAGGTCGCCTTTTTGCGTTTCAAAAAATTGAAATTGTAGGAGGGTGAAAAAATGGATTTACAAATTAATGCAGGAGATACAGGATTTATAATGATTTGCTCGGCACTGGTATTTTTAATGACACCAGGGCTTGCTTTCTTTTATGCTGGGATGGTAAGAAGAAAAAATGCTTTAAACACACTTTTATCTTGTTTTTTTATTTGTGGTTTAGCTTCATTAATGTGGATTATTTGTGGCTATTCTCTATCTTTTGGAACAGATCATGCAGGTGTTTTAGGTGGTCTTAATCATTTGTTCTTTAACGGTGTTGGGATGCAGCCCAATGGTGACTATTCAGGAACGATTCCCGAAACCTTATTTGCAGCTTTTCAAATGATGTTTGCTATTATTACACCTGCTCTTATCTGCGGAGCTGTGGCAGAACGTATGAAGTTTTCTAGATTAGTTATTTTTATAGGTATATGGTCTTTATTAGTATATTACCCATTAGCTCATATGGTTTGGGGTGCAGGTGGTTTCTTAAGAGAGTTAGGTGCACTTGATTTTGCAGGTGGTAATGTTGTACACATTAGCTCAGGTGTAACAGGTTTAGTAGCATGTATCATTCTAGGTAAACGCCGTGGTTATGGTATGCTTTCCTATAAACCACATAATATTCCTTTTGTTGTTTTAGGCGCAGGTTTATTATGGTTTGGTTGGTTTGGGTTTAATGCAGGTAGTGCTTTATCTGCCAGTCCTTTAGCGGTTCACGCTTTCCTTACAACCAATACTTCAGCAGCAGCAGCACTTATTTCTTGGTTAATTGTTGAGAAGATTGTTTATAAAAAGGTAACGGTATTAGGTGCAGCAACAGGTGGTGTTATAGGACTTGTAGCCATTACACCAGGTGCAGGCTTTGTTCCTATTTGGGCTTCTATTATTATAGGTCTTGTAGTAAGTCCACTTTGCTTCTTCTTTATGTCAAAGGTAAAAGGTAAATTTGGTTATGATGATGCATTGGATGCATTTGGTTGCCATGGTATAGGTGGTATTTGGGGGGGGATTGCAACAGGTATTTTTGCACACCAATCTATTAATCCAGATGTCATTAAATGGAATGGTCTTATTTATGGAGAAACAAAATTATTTGGAGCACAACTTCTTAGTATTGTCGTAACAATCGTTATTGCAGTAGTAGTAAGCTTTATTATCTTAAAGGTTATGAAATGTTTTGGGGATCTACGTGTAAGTGTGGAAGCTGAGGGTGTAGGACTTGACTTAGCAGAGCATAATGAAGCAGCTTATCCTGCTTATAATGGTTTAGATTAACACAACACCATGAGTGATTATAAAGAGAAAAGAGGGAAAGATGATGAAAAAAATTGAAGCCATTATTAGGCCAGAAAATTTAGAGCAACTTAAAGAGGCTTTATTAAAAGCAAATATTCCAGGAATGACCATTAATCAGATTTATGGGTGTGGTAATCAATATGGTTATACGGAGCATGTTCGTGCTAATGAGATTATTGTTAATACCTTACCTAAGGTAGAAGTTAAACTTATTATTCCAGATGAGCGTTTAGATGAAATGATTAAACTTATTATTTCAGTTACACAATCAGGTGAGTTTGGAGATGGCAAAATTTTTGTATATGATGTTGTCGATTGTATTCGTATTAGAACAGCAGAGCATGGTGATAAAGCACTATAGATAGAAACATTATTAATGAACCGAAAAAGAGTATTACCTAGCTAAATCAAGGTTGGGTAATACTCTTTTTGTATACGAATTTTTAGAGTATTAAAATTTTATTGAATTTGATATAATAATTATATTGATAAATGAGAATGGTAAATAAAGGAGCTGGTAAGAGGTGAAGACAAGAAAAATAGGCGTTGAAAAAAAACTTTTAATCGCCATAATTGTCTTGTGTATGATTACTATTTTAATGATAAGCATGATTTCTTATAAGACTATGTCTAATTATTTAATCGGGACCAATAAGTCTCACATGATGGAAATCGCTAAAGTGATTGCTAAGCAAATTGATGGGGATATTCATGATGGTATTCAAATAGGGGAAGAAGATTCAGAGGCTTACATAGAAATCTTAACTTGTTTAAGAGATTTTTTGGAAGATAAAAAGATAACCTATATTTATACCATGAAGCCTTTAGATGGAACCTATGTTCAATTTGTAGTGGATGCAGATGATGCAGACACGAAAGCATTAATCGGTGATGCTTATGAAGCTTATCCAGAACTACTTGAAGCCTTAGAAGGTCATGTAACGGTAGACCAAGAGATAACGAGTGATAAGTGGGGGACTTATTTCACAGCATATGCACCTATTTATAATAGTCAACAAGCAGTAGTTGGAATAGTAGGTGTTGATTGTGAAATTGCTACTATCCGTAGTGAATTACAAAATCTTATTAAATATATATTAATAGGATCAGTTATTTGTATTTTACTTTCCATTGGAGTTGCTTTACTGATTGTACGTCAAATAGGAAAGAATTTAAGAATAGTTAATAATAAGATTTGTGATGTGGTATTTAGCGATGGTGATTTAACAAAAACTGTAGATATTCATACAGGAGATGAGTTTGAAGTAATAGCAGACAGTTTAAATGCTATGTTAGATAAAACTAAACTCACCATAACAGAGGTAATAGACTCTTCCACGCAGCTAGATAGCAGTACACAGCGAATGACACAGGCTATGGTTCAATCTAGTGATGAAGTAGCTCGTATTGCTATGATGATGAATGAAATGAATCGTGCTACAGAAGGCCTGGCAAGTTCTTTAGAGAAAGTGCAGGTATCCACAGGTAATGTACGTTCTACCACAGAAGGTTTAGTATCTTTAACAGAGGAAAATACTGCATTAATTAAAAGTGTTTATCAGAAAACAGAAGACTTAAATCAAAAGATAACAGATTCAAAGTTATTGGCAGAAAAGACTTCTACACACATTAACGAAGTTCTTGTAAAAAAACTAGAACAAGCTAAAGAAATTGAGGAAATAAAAGTTCTAACCAATAATATACTGGGGATATCTGCGCAGACTAATTTGCTGGCACTAAATGCTAGTATTGAAGCTGCAAGGGCCGGAGAAGCTGGTAAAGGTTTTGCAATAGTTGCAGGAGAGATCAGTCAGTTAGCCGCTTATTCTAAAAATGCGGCTACAGAGATACAGGTAGTCAGTGAGCATATTATTATGATTACGGAAGATTTAGCAGAAATGGCTAAACAAATGCTTGCTTTTATTAATCATCATATATTAGAAGAGTATAATGAATTTGCAAATACAAGCAAGTTCTATACCAAAAATATGGAGAGCATTGAAAAAAGTATGTGTGACTTGGAGGTCAAAACAAATAGTTTATTTAGTGCCATTGAAGGTGTACAAGAGGCGATAGATACTATTGCTGCTACTTCAGAAGAAAATAATTCAGAAATTGCAACGGTTACTCATAGTATAGAGTATCTAGAAGGCAATATGAAAATGGCAGAGAAATTAACAAAAGCTAATAGAGAAATAGTGAAACGTCTCAATCAAGAAATGATTAAATATAATGTAAAGTAGTATAAAGAAGACTTCTAGCTGATTTTAAATAAAATGGCTAGAAGTCTTTTAACATAAATGAATGATATGAATTGATAGGTAAAATGATATAATAAGACGGACTAGGATTAAAATAAAAGGAGCAACATGAATGAAAAAAGGAAAGCAGAAAATTATAGACGCAGCTTTTAACTTGATTCTGCAAAAAGGAATAAAAGAAACTTCTGTTCGTGACATAGCTAAAGCAGCAGGAATTAGTGTGGGAACTTTTACTTATCATTATCCGAGTAAGGAAGAATTACTATTTGATATTTTTGAGATGACTACCGAAAAGCAAGACTTATTACTACAAGAAGCTTTTAAATGTAATACCTTGGAAGAAAAAAAAGTAGCATTAGAAAATGTTTTTCAGCAAATGACATCAAGTGAGTATTTTATGAAACTGGATTATTATCTGATGGGAGAAGCTTTTTCTGGTAATACAATTATGTTAAAAAAAATGAAAGAAAAATATCATTTGTGGAGAATACAATTTGCAGAATATCTTTATGGAGAAATTAAAGCACAAGATAAGGAGCACTTATTAAGTGCCAGCTTACTGCTAGCCATTATTGATGGTATTGCACTTCAATTGTTACTGGATGAAACTAGTATAGAGGTATCTTTAGTAGTTCATAAGGTAATTGTTATGCTGTATGATTAAGATTGACATAGGTTAGGCGGTATGATAAAGTGAATCTTGTCGTACGAATGTACGAAAGAATTGAGTTGATTTTATTAGGAGGAATAAGGCTTATGGATTTACTTCATGAAGATACACGAAAGCTATTTTTTAAATACTTATTGCCATCTATTAGTGCAACCTTAGTCACTTCTATTTATGTACTAGCAGATACCATTATGATTGGAAAAGGTGTTGGCCCTAGAGGTATAGCTGCTCTTAATTTAATTTTACCTGTGTTTAACTTGTTTTTTGGAACAGGTTTACTATTAGGTGTAGGTGGCGCAGTTCTCATGTCGGTAGCTAATGGGAGTGGTGATAGAAAATTAGCAAACAGGTATTTTACACATTCGGTTATAGCAAGTAGTGTGATAGCCATTCTTTATATGGTGATCGGGAGTATTTTTTTAGAACCTTTAGGTTATGCCTTAGGCTGTACGAAAGAAAATATAATACTATTTACAAGTTATGGTAAGTATTTAGTGAACTTTTGCCCGATATTTGTATTTTCTAGTTTATTACAAGCTTTTGTAAGAAATGACGGTGCACCGAAAACAGCAATGGTAGCTGTTATTACAGGTGGTGTAACCAATATTATACTAGATTATATTTTTATTTTTGATTTCAATATGGGCATGGCAGGAGGCGCTATAGCAACTGTTTTAGGGTCTACACTTTCAGTTGGTATTTTGCTGACTCACTTTTTATCACATCATAATAAAATGAAGCTTATGAAAGAAAAGTGGAACTGGGAGATTATGAGGAGAATTCTCCATAGTGGTTTACCAAGCTTTTTAATAGAAATTGCCAGTGGTATTGTCGTACTGCTTTTCAACCTACAGCTTCTTAAATATATAGGAGAAGTAGGTGTGGTTGTATATAGTATTATTGCTAATAGTGCTATTGTAGCCATGTCACTGTTTAATGGGGTATCACAGGGAGCACAGCCTATTATGGCTACTAACTATGGTGCTAGGCAGTTAGAACGTGTGGCAAATGTAAGAAGATTAGGGGCTATAACAGCTTTTGTTATTGGACTAGTCATCTTTTTATTAGGGGCATTGTACCCAGATATAACAGTTACGTTATTTGTTAATCCAACCTCAGAAATTTTGACTTTAGCCAGAGATGCTATAAGACTTTATTTTGTGGCCTTCTTAATGATGAGCTTAAATATCTTTTATAGTACCTATTTTCAATCTGTCTTAAGACCTAAGATATCTTTGATTATTTGCCTTTTAAGAGGAATTGTTATTTGTGTGATTTTAGTATTTATATTACCAATATGGTTAGGGGTTACAGGAATTTGGTTAGTAATGCCTATTACAGAGCTGATTACAGTAATAATTGCTATGCTATTAGTAAGAACGAAAAAAATATAAATTTAAAATGATTTGTGTTCATAAAAATAAGAATAAATACGGCAAAAAGTCTCCAAAATAGTATAGAAGGATTTCTATTTAAAAGGAGAATACAGATGCCAACTTTAAAATGTGATGTTAAGAATTGCTCTTATAATGAATGCAATTATTGTTCGTTAGATTATATTCATGTAGGAAAAGAAGGTGCAACTAATAAAGAAGCAACTTGTTGTGAAAGTTTTAATGAAGGCGAATATGTAGCTAGCAATTGTGCAAAAGAACCAGAAGAAGTGGTTCAGATTAAATGTAGTGCAACTCAATGTGTTTACAATGCTAACGAGAAATGCAGAGCGGAATATGTGCCTATTAGTAGTACAAGTACAGCCTGTTGTGCTTGTGAAGATACTTTATGTGAGGCTTTTATTAGTAGATAAACAGAAAAAGAAGTTATCCTTTAAAATCAAAGGATAACTTCTTTTTCTGTTTATTAAAATAGCTATTTATTATAAGACAAGGTGTTTAAAGAGATGATTAGCTAATCATAATTTTTAAGATTTCTAAATCAGTTTGTTTCATTCCTTCTTTACCAATATAACCTACACAGCTAATGGTTTCTTCAATACCATCTTGAACAATACCTGTAAAAGGTGCATAAGCCTTATTTTGCATGGCTAAATAATGAGCCATCATAGCAGCATCTAAACTAGAGGCAATCTTAGAGGCACAAGAGGCTTTAGCACCATCACAAATAATACCAGAGATATTAGCTAAGGTATTTACTATGGTTTTTTGAATTTGTTCCATACTGCCACGCTCTAGATAAGTGATGGCAGCGCCACTTGCACAGGAAGCTGAAACAGCACCACAAAAAGCAGATAATCTACCAATAAACGTCTTTTGATGAATGGTTAGAAGGTTAGAAAAGACTAGAGCACGATAAAGCTTTTCCTTAGAGATGCCCTTTTCCTTTGCATACACTACAACTGGAATAGAAGAGGTTAAGCCTTGATTACCGCTACCTGAATTAATAATAACAGGAAGGACACAGCCGCTCATACGTGCTTCAGAAGCAGCAGAAGTATAAGCTTTTATGTCTGTTACAATACCTCTAGAATAAGACTCTAAAATGACTTTGCCAATGCCTAGACCGTAATAGCCTTTTAACCCTTCCTTAGCAATCGCCATATTATAAGCTATTTGTAAATCCATAAGAGGCGCAACATCTTCTAGGTTAACTGTATCTGCAAAAGTTTTAATAGCTTTTAAGCTTAAAATGCTACGGTCCGTAAAAGTTCCTAAATATTTATCATCAGAATCTTCACCGCTATAAAGAAGTTCTCCGTTTTTTATAATCTGAGTGATATGGATATGACTATGTTTAATTTCTAGCATCACTTGCTGATCATCTTTAAAGACTTCCAGTTGGATATGGAGTTGTAATGGACTTTCTAAAAGCTCTACTTTACAAAAGTCTTCTGATAAGAGTTGCTTTACCTTAGTAAGTTGCTTGGGTGTAGCAGATGATAAAACTTCCATTTCTTTTGAAGCGTCACCAGCCACAATACCCATAACAACACTGGCTTCTATACCTACTAAATCGTCTGTATTAGGAATAGTAACGCATTTAACGTTCTTAATAATGTTACCACTACATTTGGCAATTACATGGTCAGGAAAATCACCTAATACTTCTCTAGCTTTAGCAGCAGCAAAAGCTAGGGCAATAGGTTCTGTACATCCCATTGCTGGGACTAATTCTTCTTTTAGTATGGCTAAAAAATCTTGATAATGATGTGTGGTCTGCATCGATTGGCCCTCATTTCTAGTAATCAATAATGTTTAAACATATCTATAGACTAATTGTAGCATAAAGAAAAACCAGATTCAAAAAATTAAATTTGGAAGTTTGAATATCAGATAAAATTGAATTTGGGTTATTTATTAAATTTTTATAAAGTACATTGACTTGGTAATAGAAAATGATATCATATTAATATGATATTAGAATGATATCAAAAGTATAAAAAGCTGAGGAGTGAATGTGATGGAGGATAAGAAGAAAATATATGATGAAAAAGAAATGAAAACCAAAAGTGGGATGGGAATGTTATTGGGAACTTTATTATTAATGGTTATCTGCATAGCTGCATTTCCATTAAGTATAGGCTTTCTTGCGAAAGTTTCTGTAGCATTAACAGTTACTATTTGCATTGTAGCAGGTATTGGCTTTATTTCAACCTTCTTTCTATTTGCAGGACTTAAGGTAATCAATCCTAATGAAGCATTAGTACTTACATTATTTGGACAGTATCAGGGTACATTAAAAAAAGAAGGATTTTATTGGGTAAATCCATTCTGCACAAGTATTAATCCAACTGTTAAATCAGGGGTTCAAGTAGCTACAGCTCAAGGAGCTAATGATATTAATATTCAAGGGATTGAAACGGGGAGTAAAAAAGTATCTCTTAAAGCGACTACATTAGAAAATAAAAAGCAAAAAGTAAATGATGAATTAGGAAATCCTATTGAAATAGGTGCAATTGTTATTTGGCAGGTTAGAAATTCAGCACAGGCTGTCTTTAACGTAGACAATTACAAAAATTATATTTCTACTCAATGTGATTCTGTGATTCGTAATGTAGCAAGATGCTATCCTTATGATGGCGCAGAAACAGAAGGTAGTGATGAAAAATCTTTGCGTGGCAGTAGTCAAGAAGTAGCTGACATTATGAAAAAAGAGCTTCAAGAAAAAGTTAATATTGCAGGTATTGAGATTTTAGAAGTACGCATCACTCATTTATCTTACGCACCAGAAATTGCTTCAGCTATGCTTCAAAGACAGCAAGCAGTAGCAATTATTGCAGCAAGACAAAAAATTGTTGAAGGTGCGGTAGGCATGGTAGAGATGGCACTTAAACAACTTAATGAGAATAGTGTGGTAGAGCTAGACGAAGAACGTAAGGCTGCTATGGTAAGTAATTTACTTGTGGTACTTTGTGGGAATAAAGATGCACAGCCAATCGTTAATAGTGGTACGATCTATTAGAAATCATATATAGAAAGGACCTAGAGGATATGGACAGCAAAGCGAAAGAAAAAGAAAAAAAACAGGTTCTACTGAGATTGTCACCAGGTCTTTGGAATGAGCTAGCAGCTTGGGCAGAAGATGACTTTCGCTCGATTAATGGACAAATAGAATATTTACTTACCGAGTGTGTAAAAAAGCGTAAGAAAAGTGCTACAAAAGAAGAATAAATAGAAAATCATAGGTAATTAAGGAGAAAAGCATGAGGGATAATGACATCATACAAGCAGAATATGAGGAATTTGAAGGAGATGTGAGGAAACTTGAAGAACTCATAGGACAACTAGAACTTTGGAGTGATGAATATACCATTAATCATAAAAGAGAAGAAGTAAGGCTACCGGAGTATGTAGAGCTTCATTTGAATTTAGAAGCCTTAAAAGAACAGTTATTTGCTTTTATAAATCAGCAAATAGCCAAGGAGGGTAAAACTGAATGGAGCATAAAGGCTGAGACAGATATTAAATATCGATTAGCAAGTTATAGGCAGACAGAAGCGCATATCCATAAGTGGATTAGAGAAATTAAAGATATTTATATCTTAATAGCTAAATCCCCCCTGCTTGAGAAGAATAGAGCTTATATAGAAGAAATATTAAAGGCAGATTAAGCAAAAGGGCTAAGTCTATTGCAGTAACATGAATAGACTTAGCCCTTTTAGTGGGTCTAGTTTTGCTCTTGGGAAGTACGAATTAAAGAAATAACGACCTCTAATAAACAATCTAGTGCTTGAAGTTGGTCTGAACTAACACTAGACGAAATAAGTGATTCAATATGGGAATAAATTTGGTAATCGCCCTCTACGATTTCTTTTCCCTTTGTGGTTAATTGAAGATAGTACACACGTTTATCTTCTTCTGATTGAACCTTTTCGATAAGCTGGTGCTTTTGAAGTCTTTTTATAAGTGCAGAAATAGCTGGTTTAGTGAGAGATAAAGCGTCTGCCACATCTCCAAAATTGGGATGCTTCATGTTATGAATAGCTAGAAGATAATAGTAGTCACTAATATTGAAGCCGGTTTCAGTTGCCAAAAGATGATTAATACGTTCTGAGGATTGACGCCATAAGTAGCTTGTTATGGCTTCGAGATTTTGAGATATCACATTAAAACTCCTTAAATATTAAAAATTAAACATAATAATATATTAGAATATTTAGTATAAATAGTCAATTGCATTAAATGCCATAATTATTTACAAAAAAATACCCATAAATTGTCCAAATATAGGTGAACATTTTTGGGTGTTAAGGCATATTGGCATCAGTAAGATGATTATAATCATCAGAAAAGGCAACAAGTGCAGTAATAACTTGTGATTGTCTTTTTAATGCAGCATCATAATGGTTACTAAGTGCATAAGCTGAAGGCGCTTGAGGAAGTCCTGCTAATAAAGTGGCTTCATCGAAAGTAAGCTCTTTAGGTGTTTTATTAAAGTAATTTTGACTAGCCATAGTAATACCTGTATTGCCATCTCCATAATAAATGGCATTGACATAAAGTTCGAGAATTTCTTCTTTACTATAAAGATTCTCTAATTCATAAGCGATAAACATTTCCTTGAGCTTACGTTCTAAAGTTTGTGTTTTATCTAAAAAGAGATTTTTGGCTAGTTGCTGAGTGATGGTACTGCCGCCTTGCTCAATGTTACCACAGACTACATTAGTAATGAGTGCACGGCCAAGACTAATAAGGTCTACAGCACCATGCTTATAAAAACGATGGTCCTCAATGGCCACGATGGCATCAAGAAAAGTAGGGCTAATTTCATCAAAGTGTGTATAGTTCTCACTATTTTGAAGTGCTACGATTGTTTCTTTTATGGGATAGGCATTAATAGTGCGATGATAAGCAGAGTAACCATAGCCTATGCCACTAATAGTTAATACAAGTAGAAGAATGAGCATACCTTTAAATAGATTTTTAATATATTTCATAGTAATAAGCTCCTTTCTTTTATTTATAGATTTATTATAAAGCTAAATGAACAGCTAAACTATAGGATTTTGGTGACAGTTTTCTTTCAGTTTTGTAACATTTAGAAGCTAAACATCATAACTACATAACAAATAGATGACAAACATTTACAAATTGTGGGAGTCCCTTTATAATTTAAAGAAGAAAAACCTAAAAAAAGCTAGAATATCGCCAAAGGAGGAAAGAAAGTGAAAAAAGTAGTCTCAGTATTCACTGTGTTTATGCTCATAGTGAGTATGTTTAGTGTGAATGCACTAGCACAAACACAAAGTAAACAATTAAGAGGGGTTTGGATATCGACAGTTTATAATTTAGATTATCCAAGCACTAAAAATAATATAAGTGCTCAAAAAGATGAGTTCACCACAAAATTAGATCAGTTAAAAGCCATAGGTATTAATGCTGTTTTTATACAAGTAAGGCCAAAAGCTGATGCCTTATATAAGTCTCATATTAATCCTTGGTCAGACGTATTAACAGGCACGCAAGGGCAAGATCCAGGCTATGACCCATTAGCTTTTATGATAGAAGAAGCACATAAAAGAGGAATGGAACTTCATGCATGGTTAAATCCTTATCGTGTAACAACCAGTGGCACAGATGTTAATGCTTTAGCAATTAATCATCCAGCTCGCTTAAATCCTTCTTGGTTATTTAGTTATAATAATGCACTCTACTATAATCCGGAGTTAGAAGAAGTTAAAGTACATATTGTAGATACAGTCAAAGAAATTGCTACAAACTATAATGTAGATGGGATTCATTTTGATGATTATTTTTACCCATCTTCGTATCCACTTCCAGCAGGTGAAAGCAAAGATGGCACCGTAGCTAATCATAGACGCCAAGCAGTTAATGATATGGTATCTCGTGTAAGCTATGCTATTAAAGCGATTAATCGTTCTTCAGGAAAGAATATCAGTTTTGGTATTAGCCCAGCAGGTATTTGGAAGAATAATACTTCTGATCCTTTAGGCTCAGCAACATCAGGTAATGAAGCGTATTATTCGGTATACGCTGATGCAAGAACCTGGATTCAAAATGGTTGGCTAGATTACATTACACCTCAAATCTATTGGGAAACAGGTCATGCTAAAGCAGATTATGAAACTTTAGTGAAATGGTGGTCTAATCAAGTAGTAGGTACTTCTACTAAGCTATATATTGGACAAGGTATTTATCGTGATGTAGTGGCAACTCAAATTGATACGCAATTAGCTGTCAATGAAAAGTATACCCAAGTTGAGGGCAGTATTTACTTTAGTTTGAGAGATCTTTTGAGTAATCGTATGGGAAGCAAAGATAAAATTAGCAATTATTACAAAGCAAACCCAGTGACAGGTACAGGAAATACAGGTTCTGGAGGAAACAGTAGTAACAATGGTAATAGTAATACTGAAAATGGTACGGGTTCAGGTTCTTCTAGCAGCAATGTAAATCCTAATGCTGTGGGAAAAACAGGTGTTGTATCTGCAACAACTTTAAATATTAGATCTGGTGCTAGAACAGATAGACCAGTTGTTGCAAAAGTAAGTAGTGGAACTAAGGTTACTATCCTAAGTATTTTAGGGGATTGGTATAAAGTAAAGTTGTCTAACGGCACAGTGGGTTGGGCAAGTGCAGCGTATATCAAGGTAGATGCCAGTCAAAGTACAACCAATAATGGCAATACAGCTGGTAGTACAACAAATACTAGCAGTTTTCCAAAACAAGGTACAGTTAATGCGACGAGCCTTAATATTAGAGCAGGAGCTAGAACAGATAGACCTATCGTAGCTAAGTTAGCTAAAGGAACAAAGGTTACGATATTATCTGTATTAGGAGATTGGTATAAGGTGAAATTAGCAGATGGCACCATTGGTTGGTGTGTGAAGACTTATATTAGTTAGAGACGCTAGTAAATAGTAGAAAAGGAAGAATATGAGGCATACAAGCCTGTATTCTTCCTTTTTGTTAATCTTTTTTGTTATTTATAAACTATTGATTATTTATTTGATATTATATAAGATGATAGTAAAATAATAGATACTAAAAGGAGAGACAAAATGCAAACGATGAAGATAGGACATTCTGATTTAGAAGTATCTAAAATAGCTTTAGGAACCTGGGCTATAGGTGGTGGTTCTTGGTGGGGAACTAATGATGATAATGAATCTATAAAAACCATTCGCACGGCAGTAGATAAAGGAATTAACCTTGTAGATACAGCACCAGTATATGGATTTGGTCATAGTGAAGAAGTAGTAGGAAAGGCGATTAAGCCTGTACGTAACCAAGTGGTTTTATCAACAAAATGTGGTTTAATGTTCGACCGAACTGTAGGAAGCTATTATTTCTCCAGAGATGGTTTTGATGTCTATAAAAACTTAACAAAACAAGCTATTATTGACTCTGTAGATCAAAGCTTAAAGCGCTTAGGTACTGATTATATAGATATCTTATTTACTCACTGGCAAAGTGTAGAGCCTTTCATTGTGCCTATAGAGGAAACAATGGAAGCCTTAATGGCACTTAAAAAAGCAGGTAAAATTAGAGCTATTGGTGGGTCTAATATGTCTGCTTGGCATATTGAAGAGTATATAAGATACGGTGAGCTAGATATTATTCAAGAAAAGTATAGCTTAATTGATAGACGTATTGAAAAAGAAATTTTACCAGCTGCCGAAAAGTATGGTGTTACTTTTCAAGCTTATTCACCACTGGAACAAGGTTTGTTAACAGGAAAGATTCGTAAGGATTATGTACCAGAGTTAGGTAGCTCAAGAGACGGTAAGAAGTGGTACAAGCAAGAGAATTTAAGTAAGATTGTAGATGGTGTGGATTCTTGGGTACCACTTTGTGATAAATATGGTTGTACGCTTGGAAATTTAGCTATTGCCTGGGTGGCAGCACAAAGCAATAATATGAACGTATTGTGTGGTGCTAGAAAATTAGAACAAATAGAAGAAAATGCTTTAGCAGGTAATATTACACTTGAGACTGAGGATGTGGCATTTATGAGAGATTCTATTTGTTTATAAAGTAGAGATATACTAAGAGATTCATAAAAACAAAAGGGATGTTGTGAGATGAGCGACATTCCTTTTTGCTATTTAGAAAAGATTTCATTTTACATTTCATAGATCATAGGAGCTAACTAGTGTGTCTGCTATCTTGCTTAGTTAAAGACTTGATTCTTAACGAGGAAATTTATTAAATTAATTGACAAATTAGTTTTGACTGAATATAATAGGCATATAAATAGTTAGTAACAAAAAGTTACTAAGTTGAAAGTGGTTGTATTTAACACTAAAATAAAGTTTAAAGCATGATGATTAAAAGGAGGATGATAGTATGAAAAAAGTGCTTATAGTAGTCGATATGCAAAATGATTTTATTACAGGAAGCCTAGGAACCAAAGAAGCTGAGGTTATAGTGCCACGCGTTGTCAAAAAGATAGAAGACTATAAAGCTAGGGGAGAAATGGTTTTCTTCACAAGGGACACTCACTTCGAAGATTATTTGACGACTCAAGAGGGGAATAAATTACCGGTAGAACATTGTATTAAATCTACCTGGGGTTGGGAATTAGCAGAACCAATTGAGAAGCTGATAGAAGCTCATACACCAGTGATTGATAAACTGACTTTTGGTAGCATAGCTTTAGGGGAGCAGATTAAAGTACTTAATGATAAAGAAGCAGTAGAGATAGAGCTTGTTGGTTTGTGTACAGATATTTGTGTTGTTTCTAATGCCATAGTACTTAAAGCTTATTGTCCAGAAATCCCACTAACAGTAGATGCTAGCTGCTGTGCAGGTGTAACACCTGAAACCCATACAAGTGCTTTAACAACCTTGAAGATGTGTCAGGTAAATGTTATTAACGAAAATTAGAAATGGCTATCTAAGGTTTTACACTCATTTACTTTAGCAAAAGGGAAGAGGCATATGACAAATGAGTGTATAGGATAAGGATAGTAGATAAAGGAGGCATAGGTATGATTCGAATAAATGGTAAGCAAATAGAGCCAGGCTATTTTCCAGATGGTACTTTACTTATTAAACACTTCACAAAGAAGAATGAAAAGATACACATTGATTGGCAATACGAAAACAATGAAGAACTTTTAGTAGTGACTTTTTTAACAAGGCATTTACAGGATAAGGGGATTCATGATATTGAGTTATGGATGCCTTATGTGCCAAATGCTAGACAAGATCGCACTAAGAGACCGGAAGATGTGTTTACTTTGAAGTATTTTTGTGAAATGATTAATGCCCTAAATTTTAGTAAGGTTCATGTACTAGACCCTCATTCAGATGTGACCAGTGCGCTACTACATAGGGTAGAGCAGATGTCAGTGAAGCCTTATGTAGAAGAAGCAGTTAAACAAAGTGGCATAGTAGCTAGCAAGGATATTATTTTTTATCCTGATAGTGGTAGTCAGAAACGTTATAGTGAACAATTTCAATTTCCAAATGCTTTTGGGATTAAGCAAAGAGATTGGGAAACAGGAGAGATTAAAGGTTTAGAAGTTTCAGGGTATCTACCTAAGGAACCATTTAATGTACTCATTATTGATGATATTAGTAGCTTTGGAGGCACCTTTTATTTTTCGGCTTTAAAGCTAAAAGCCTTAGGTGCAGATCAAATCGATTTATACATTACACATTGTGAAAATAGTATTTTGGAGGGTAAACTCATGGAAGGTGATTTGATTCGCCATATTTATACGACATCCAGCTTATTAACCCATACACATGAGAAAATCACAGTGCTACCAGTTGGTTACAGATAAGAATCACTTGATCTAACAATCACTACTGAGAAATGAGTGGAGTAGATTATATTTGTATAAAATTGCTTTTGTAATAATAGAAGGCAATGAAAATAGATATTGAAAAATAGGAAGAAATAAGGGGAGATTAAAATGAATTTTGGAATCAATATAAATCCATTATTATTATTAGATTATTATAAAACAACACATGCTGAGCAGTATCCTAAAGGGTTAACTAAAATGGCTTCTTATTTTACACCTCGTATGAGCAGATTAGAAGGGGAAGAACATCTCATTATGTTTG
The DNA here is from genome assembly GCF_003990395.1 of Cellulosilyticum sp. WCF-2. NCBI lineage: Bacteria > Bacillati > Bacillota > Clostridia > Lachnospirales > Cellulosilyticaceae > Cellulosilyticum > Cellulosilyticum sp. WCF-2. The sequence continues at coordinate 2,292,932 of NZ_CP034675.1, forward strand.
GCCTTCAAGGTTTTATTAAGACTTATCTGATGGAAGCTTTTAATGATAATTTCTTTAAGAGACCTAAAGAGGAGGTACTGGCTGAGTATGAGAGGCTGCTAACGGCTACCTTAGGAAAAGGGGCTTATGGCTTAGAGAAAATTGCAGCACTTCATGATTTAGGATACTTGCCATTAGAAATCAAAGCGGTGCCAGAAGGAACGAGAGTACCTATTAAAGTACCTATGTTAGAAGTAAGTAATACCCATCCGGATTTTGTATGGCTTGTGAATACTATTGAAACCAATATTTCATGTAATTTATGGCATACGATGATAAGTGCTAATGTAGGATATAAATACCGTCAAATTGTTAATCACTATTATGATTTAAGTGTAGAAGACAATGTACCAAGGAGACGTGCTTTAGGAGATTTTTCTATGAGAGGTCAAGAAAGCACAGAGAGTGCTATTAAAAGTAGTGCGGCCTTTTGCTTATCTTTTGTAAATACTGCCACAGTCCCAGCTATTAGTTATTTAGAGCATTTATATAACTGTGATTGCACCAAGGAAGAGGTGGCTTTTGGAGCTATTAGCACAGAGCATAGTGTGATGTGTTCTAACTATGCTGTAGATGGCGATGAAACAGTGATGATTAAACGCCTTTTAACGGAAATTTATCCAAAGCATAATTTTTCTATGGTAAGTGATAGCTATGATTACTGGCGCCTAGTGACGGAGCTTCTACCAGCTTGTGAAAAAGAGATTATGGCTCACGAAGGGACACTACTTGTTAGAGGAGATAGTGGCGATCCTGTGGATATTATTTGCGGTACTAGCAGAAACGGTGGTGAAACACCAGAAGAAAAAGGAACGGTTCAGTGTTTATGGGAAAGTTTTGGTGGCAGCGTTAATAGTAAAGGTTATAAAGTATTGGATTCACATATTAAAGCAATCTATGGAGACAGCATTACACCACAACGTGCTATTGCCATTTATGAAAGATTACTAGAAAAAGGATTTGCTTGTAACAATGTAGTATTAGGTGTAGGTAGCTTTTCTATGCAATGTCTTCAAAATGAAGATGGTAGCTTCAACCCTTATACTAGAGATACCTTTGGTATTGCCATTAAAGCTACTTATGCGGAGCAAGAAGAGAATCGTATTGAGATTTTTAAAAATCCTAAGACAGATACAGGTAACTTTAAAAAATCTCAAAAAGGATTATGCTATGTATATGAAAAAGATGGTGAGTTAACATATATCGATGGCTATGGTACTAGCTTTAAAGAAGAAATCACTGCAGAAAATCAATTAAAGACCGTGTTTAAGGACGGAAAAATGACGAAACAATACACATTGAGGGAGATTCGTGATAGACTTCATAGAGGAGACTTTTAAAAAGGAGATGACGACTATATGTATGGCTTTGTAAAGCTAGCAGCTGCAGTACCTAGTGTAAGAGTAGCTGATTGTTACTATAATAAAGAACAGATTTTAAAGCAAATTCAACTAGCTGATCAGGAAGGGGTGCAGGTCATAGGATTTCCTGAGCTTTGTATAACGGGTTATACCTGTGCTGATTTATTTTTCCAAACAACCCTTTTAGAAAGCGCTAAAAAGGCTTTAGGTGAAATTGCCAAGGCAACTAAGAAGATGGAAATGTTAATTGTTTTAGGTCTTCCATTGATGATTGAAGACGAACTTTATAACTGCGCGGCTGTTCTTTTAAAAGGAAAAGTGCTAGGGGTTGTACCAAAAAGCTATATTCCTAACTATAATGAGTTTTATGAAAAAAGATGGTTTGCCCTAGGAACGGATTTAGGTATAGGTGAAATGACCTTATTAGGTGAAAAGGTACCTGTAGGCACGGATTTGCTTTTTGAGTGTGGTGAGTTAAAAGTAGGAGTAGAAATCTGTGAAGATGTCTGGACACCTATTCCACCAAGTTCTCTTTTAGCACTAGCTGGTGCCAATGTAATCGTGAACTTATCAGCAAGTAATGAAATTATTGCAAAGAGAGATTACCGCCGTCAGCTTGTAAGTCAGCAATCTGCTAGAACCTTATGTGCTTACCTTTATGTTTCAGCAGGAGCAGAAGAATCTACAACAGACCTTGTCTTTAGTGGTCATAGTTTAATTGCTGAAAATGGGGCTATTAAAAAGGAAAATAAAAAGCTTATTGATACTGATTATGTATTAGTAGAGGATGTAGACTTAGAACGCCTTCAAAAAGATCGTATCAAAGGAAAGAGCTATGGAGATAGCAGAAAGTTCTTTATGCCAGAAGTAAGGCGCATAGAAGGTGAGACTTTAATCTATAGAGGAACTTTCAAAGAAAGGATTGCAAGAAAACCTTTCGTGCCTCATGTTGCAGAAACGAGAGATAAACGCTGTGAAGATATTTTTTCACTTCAAGTAGCAGGACTTAAAAAGCGTCTTAGTCATACAGGCAGCAAGCGTGCTATTATTGGTATTTCAGGTGGTTTAGACTCTACCTTAGCACTACTGGTAGCTGTTCAAGCTTTTGATGATTTAGGTTGGGATCGCAAGGGGGTTGTAGGTGTAACTATGCCAGGCTTTGGAACTACTGATCGTACTTATGAAAATGCCCTTCAACTCATGAGAGAGTTAGGCATTACCATGAGAGAGATTCCTATAGCAGCAGCTTGCAAACAGCACTTTAGTGATATTGGGCATGATGAAAATGTTCATGACATTACTTATGAAAATACCCAAGCTAGAGAGCGTACTAAGATTTTAATGAATATTGCTAATCAAGGTGGAGGTATGGTAGTCGGTACAGGAGACCTAAGTGAGTTAGCACTAGGCTGGTGTACTTATAATGGGGACCATATGAGCATGTACGCCGTTAATACAAGTGTACCAAAAACTTTAGTAAGAAGCCTGGTTTATACTATTTCTAAACGTCAAAGTGAAAAGGTAAAGGATACTTTACTAGATGTGTTAGATACTCCTGTTAGTCCTGAACTTTTACCTGTTGGTAAAAATGGGGAGATGCTTCAAAAAACAGAAGATACAGTTGGGCCCTATGAGCTCCATGACTTCTTCTTGTATTATTTATTACGTTTTGGTTTTAGTCCAAGTAAAATTTATTTCTTAGCGAAAACAGCTTTTGCAGTTAAAGAAGAGGAAACAGATGAGCTTTATAGTCATGAAACCATTTTAAAATGGCTAAAAGTCTTTTATCGTCGTTTCTTCAGTCAACAATTTAAACGTAGCTGCTTGCCTGATGGACCAAAAATCGGAAGTATTTGTTTATCACCAAGAGGAGACTGGCGTATGCCAAGTGATGCTTGTAGCAGTTTATGGTTAAGTGAAATAGAGGAGCTGAGTGAATAATGAAGATTGAAAAAGTAGCCATTATTGGTATAGGTGCAATCGGTGCTTTTATGGCTTCTAAGCTTTCTTCTGTATTATCAAATGAAAAATTAGTTGTTATTGCTGAGGGAGAAAGAAAAGCAAGATTAGAAAAAGGTCTTTTAATCAATAGTAAGTCCTATCAATTTCAAATTGTTACACCTGAGGAAAAAAGTGAGCCTGCGGACTTAGTTATGATTGCCACTAAATATCAAGGGTTAGATGCAGCTACAAAAGCTATTAAAAATCAAGTAGGTAAGCATACAGTGATTATGTCCCTTTTAAATGGGGTAAATAGTGAAGAAAAGCTTCAAGAGGTCTATGGTGACAAGGTTATTTATGCTTTAATGCGTTTAAGTAGTATTAGAACAGATGAGGGCATTTCGTTTAATGAACGTAATGGGTATATTGAGTTTGGAGAAGAACGTAACGACGTGTTATCAGAACGTATTTTGGCTATTAAAACGCTTTTTGAAACAGCAGGAATTCAGTATAAAATTCCTCTAGATATGAGAAAGGCACTTTGGCATAAATATGCTTGTAATGTAGCTGAAAACCAAAGCTCTGCCATATTAGGTATTCCCTTTGGGGCTTGGCAGGTAAGTGAAACAGCTAATCATTTAAGAGAAGCAGCTATGCGAGAAGTGTTTGCTGTGGCAGCTAAAAAAGGTATTATTTTTACGGAAGAAGAATTACTGGCGCAAAGAGAGTTACTTAGTCATGTTCCATACGGTAATAAAACCTCTATGCTACAAGATATTGAAAATAAAAGAGTAACTGAGGTAGAAATGTTTGCAGGTGAAATGATTGCCATGGGTAAGGAAGTAGGTGTACCAACACCTATTAATGAAGTGTTCTATGATGCTATTAAAATTTTAGAAGAAAAAAATAAAGGGCTTATTTAACTGGCGGATTGGCAAAGGTTATAAGCGGGTTTGAAATAAAAACTTTATTAATGTGACATGCTGTTGTCATATTCATCTCCTTATAATAAGTCTATCAAATAACTTATTATAAGGAGGTTTTTTAGATGGAAGATAAATATTGTCAATCTTGTGGTATGCCTATGGGGGAAACAGATGAGTTATATGGCACTGAGCAAGATGGAAGTAAAAGCACAGATTACTGTAAGTATTGCTATGACCAAGGGGATTTTATCAGTGATGTGACTATGGAAGAAGAAATAGAAAACTGTGTACCGATCTTAGTAGAGGAAAAAGTATGTGCCACTGCAGAAGAAGCAAGAGCTATGATGAAGGAGTTCTTCCCTACCTTAAAGCGCTGGAAACAAGCATAAAGCCTCTGAGACAACAACCACCAATCATGCCGGAAAATAAATGATGTTTGAGATGAAGAACCAAGAACTATTAGAAGAAATGGAAAAACTCTTGCTAATAAAAGAAAGCCTAATAAAAAGTGAGAAAAGAATACGTCATTATGAAATCTGATAGTTGATCAGTAATATGATAAGTAACATAAAATAATCCAAGTATTTCTAGTGATTTTAGAGATGCTTGGATTATTTTATGTTAAAAATATTAAATTATTCTGATTATATAGTAAATTACCCCTCTCGAGTATATAATGACTTTATGTTGATCAATGAGAATACAACGAGAAGAATATTGAAGAACGAGGGAAAATATGTGTAAAAATGTAATTCATATTTATGGGGCATCAGGCTCAGGAACATCTACATTATGAATATTCATATCAAACCAGCTTGGATATAACCAAGAATATCTTATGGTACATGATTATAAAGAACCTAAAATAGGATTTGGTGAAAAAGGACGATGACACAATGAATATGAAATGATAGACGAAAACCAAATTAATTATATGAATTGTAAAAGAGCGAATCCTTGCGATAAAGGAAGGATCAGTATGGTTTTATAAAAAATAGTTATTGCATAAGGAGAAAAAATGAAAACAATAGAAACTGAGAGATTAATCATTAGGAACTTTCAAGCGGATGATTGGAAAGATTTACAGGAATACTTATCTGATCAAGAAGTTATTAGATACTCACCTTATATGGTACATACAGATGAAATGGCTAAAGAGGAAGTTCATAAACGAATAAATACTGATGATTTTATGGCAGTGAGTTTAAAGCAAACTAATAAAGTTATAGGTGAACTAATTTATGAAAATGGAGAATTTGATTCAAAGGAGGTAGGATTCTTTTTTAATACGCAATATCAAGGGGCGGGCTACGCTACAGAAGCTGTATCAGCATTACTAGATGTAGCTTTTAATAGCTTAGGAGTACGAAGAATAACTGCTAGATGTGATGCATTAAATATAAAATCACTAATGCTATTAGAGAGGCTCGGTATGAGAAAAGAAGGCATGTTTATAAAACATCTTTATTTTAAACATGATGAGAAAGGAAATCCGATTTGGGCAGATACTTGTTTGTATGGTATTTTGAATGACGAATGGAAGCTGGCATAAGTTTGAAATATACTATAGGGTAAGCTGAATCTCCTAGTGATAAGAGAATGAAGGTGAAAATAGGGGTGAAAAATGAAAAGAAATATTTTTGAACGAATAGGACTTTGTATTTTAATATTTTTTATAGTTAACATTTTTAGTCTTGCTACTTTAATGGATAGTTATTATATCATTATTCCAGCATGTATTGCTTTTATTTTAATCAATATAGCGCCATCCTTTAGGAAAGGAACAAGTAAGCGCAATAGAATGCTAACAAATGGTGTAGAGCTACTTATACTTTTTGTGTTTTCTACTATTTTATCAACTATATATACTGTATGGCTCTGGTTTAATTTGCATTCCCAAAATGTAACTGCATTCTGGATTAATTGCCTTATTGTAGTGATAGGTGAAGCTGTGCTATTTTGGAATGGCATCATTCGTGTTTATCTGACCTCAGTTCAGCTTGGAATCAAATGGAGGATTATTGGAATAGCCTGTGGTATGATCCCTATTGTGAACTTAGTTGCCTTATACAAAATTATTTCTATAGTCATGAAAGAAATACAATTTGAGAATCAAAAATATTATATTAATATAGGCCGAGCAGAAAAAATGGAATGTAAGACAAAGTATCCTTTGTTATTAGTACATGGCGTGTTTTTTAGAGACAGTAGATACCTCAACTACTGGGGGCGTATACCGAGTGAGCTCATAAAAAATGGAGCAACAGTATATTATGGCGTTCAGGATTCGGCTGCTTCGGTTAAAGAATGTGGAAAAGAAATTGCTGAGCGGATAAAAGAGATTGTTAAAGAAACGGGATGTGAAAAAGTTAATATCATTGCTCACTCAAAAGGTGGTTTGGATAAGGTATGCAATAAGCTGTTTAGATGTAGCGGCATTTGTAGCATCATTAACGACGATCAATACACCACACAGAGGTTGTATTTTTGCAGATTATTTACTTAATAAGCTGCCTGAAAGCTTTTGTCAGTCTATTGCCCGAAAATATAATAGGACATTACTAAAACTCGGAGATAAAAATCCTGATTTCATGACTGCGGTAAAAGATTTGACAGCTTCAGAATGTAGCAAATTCAACGAAACAGCCCCTGATATGCCTCATGTTTTCTATCAAAGTGTAGGTTCTAAGATGAAAAGAGCTACTAGTGGGAAGTTTCCTCTTAATGTGTCTTATCCACTTGTTCGTCATTTTGATGGTGAAAGTGATGGACTTGTTGCAGTTGAATCAATGAAATGGGGAGAACAGTTTACGTTTGTCAAGGCCAACGGCTACCGAGGTATTTCTCACGGAGATATGATAGATTTAAATCGTGAAAATATACATGGCTTTGATGTTAGGGAGTTTTATTTTAATATGGTAAAAGATTTAAAGAATAGGGGATTATGAACATAATCTATAATAATAGTAATACCTAAAATGCTAATTTGTTTAGAGAAGGTTATAAACAAATTTATTAATTTTATAAAATGCTAAATGAATCATGCTGATAATAGTGAGAGAACTACAAAAGATATTAAGAGAGATTATTTAAGGAGCAGAAATATGGAAATACGAGAACTTTTATCAAATGAATATGAAATGGCATTACAATTAGCTTGGACAGTTTTTCAGGAATATGAAGGCCCTGATTATTCTGAGCAAGGAATAAAATCGTTTTATGATTCATTGCACGACACTGAATATATAAAAAGGCTTAGAATATATGGAGCATTTGAACATACTAAACTCATTGGTATTCTTGCGACTCGTAGCAATGGAAATCACATTGCTTTGTTTTTTGTAGATGGCAAGTATCATAGAAAAGGAATTGGAAAACAGTTATTTGAAAAAGTTTGTTTGGATAATAGTTCTGGTAATATGACAGTTAATTCCTCTCCTTTTGCTGTGAAAGTCTATCATCATTTAGGGTTTATCGACAGTGATATTGAACAAGTCACTGATGGCTTAAGATATACACCTATGATCTATCGTCTAAAAAAGGATAATTAAAATAAAGTAGATAAGTCAAAGATATATTAAGCAGAAGCAGTACAAGTATCTCTATCTAGAGGAGATTCTTGTACTGCTTTTATATGATGCAGCATTGCTTCTGAATGATGAACATTAATTTTATAAAATTAAAGAAATTATCTTCTATGATGTTTAATAGGAGAGAAAAATAACTAATATTTTGCTTAAATAGCACAGTATAACGAAAAAAACAAAAAAAATTATTCTAAAAAATACATAAAGCCCTTTACAGATTAGTAGCAACTAAAAAGTCAATATTATGAAGTGTTAGAAGAAAAGTAATTAAAAAAATAAAAAAGATAACTTTTCAGATAAATAAAAAATACCGAACAAAAGTTTAGTATGTATAAACAAAATAGTTAGAGAAAATAAGATAAGGTATTGCTATTTTTTTTTGTCTATTGTACAATGTGTAACGAAATCCATAAATAGGTGTTAGCCTATGGTATAACAAGCCGTAGGACGTGTGTGTTAGATGGAGTTATCTATTATTACTAAACAAATAACTTAATATTACATACACTATAAATGGCAGAAAAAATATATTTGTAAAGGAAAATGAATGATGTATAAAAGTTCTCAAGAACGTATGCCTATTTATGAGGCCTTACAAAAATATAAGGATATGCGCATTGTACCTTTTGATGTACCTGGCCATAAACAAGGACGAGGAAATAAGGAGCTTACAGAGTTTTTAGGTGAATCCTGTATGCAAATTGATGTGAATTCTATGAAGCCTTTAGATAATCTATGTCATCCAGTATCAGTGATTAAAGAAGCTGAGCAGTTAGCAGCAGAGGCTTTTGGCGCGAAACATGCTTTTTTCATGGTAGGAGGAACCACTTCATCCGTACAAGCTATGGTGATGACGGCATGCAAGCGAGGGGATAAAATCATTATGCCTAGGAATGTTCATCGTAGTGCCATTAATGCTTTAGTTGTATGCGGTGCTATTCCTGTTTATGTGAATCCAGGGGTTAACAAGGAATTAGGAATTCCTTTAGGCATGTCCTATGAAGATGTTAAAGCTGCTATTTTAGAACATCCAGATGCCAAAGCAGTGCTGATTAACAATCCGACTTATTACGGCATTTGTTCACCTCTTAAACGTATTACAGAGCTAGCTCACGAAAATGGTATGCTAGTGCTAGTTGATGAAGCACATGGGACTCATTTTTATTTTCATGATGAATTACCTGCTTCAGCCATGAGTGTAGGAGCAGATATGGCAGCTGTGAGTATGCATAAAACAGGTGGGTCTTTGACGCAAAGTTCTTTTTTACTCATCAATAACAATGTGGGTGAAGGTTATACACGTCAGATTATTAATTTAACACAGACCACAAGTGGTTCTTATTTACTCATGTCTTCTCTTGACATTTCCAGAAAAAATCTTGCTTTAAATGGAAAAGAGATTTTTGATAGGGTGATAGAACTTGCAAATTATGCAAGAGAAGAGATTAATAAAATGGGTGGTTACTATGCTTTTGGTAAAGAGCTTATTAATGGAGACACAGTATTTGATTTTGACGTAACTAAGTTATCCATACATACAAGAGACATGGGCCTTGCAGGCATTGAGGTTTATGATGTTCTTAGAGATGATTATGATATACAAATAGAATTTGGAGATATTGGCAATGTGTTAGCTATTATCTCTGTAGGTGATACAGATTTAGCGATAGAACGTCTTATTTCAGCTTTAGCAGAAACTAAAAGACGTTATCTTAAAAGTCCATCAGGTATGCTAGATCACGAATATATTAATCCGCAGGTGGCAATGACACCTCAAGAAGCTTTTTATGCAGATAAGAGGTCTATACCAATAGAAGATAGTACAGGTTATATTTGTAGTGAGTTTGTTATGTGCTATCCTCCTGGCATTCCTATACTAGCGCCAGGTGAAAGAATTACAAAAGAGATTTTAGATTATATTCACTATGCCAAAATGAAAGGCTGCTTCCTAACAGGAACAGAAGACATTCATATTGAGCATATCAATGTGGTGAAAGAGTAAGAGGCGAAAGGAGCGAGTTTAATGGAGTTATGGTATACAGAAGAACATAGCCCTTATGTTCGTTTTTCGATTAAGGTAGATCGTCACCTCTATGCGAAGCAAAGTAAGTACCAACGTATAGATGTGATGAATTCATATGAATTTGGTACTTTCTTAACTCTGGATGGGTGTATGATGCTCACTGAAAAGGATGAATTTATTTATCACGATATGATTGTCCATGTGCCTATGGCTACAAATCCAAAGATTAAAAAAGTGTTAGTTATTGGTGGTGGTGATGGTGGTACTGTAAGAGAACTTATTCGCTACAAAGGTATCGAGCATATTGATTTAGTAGAGATAGATGAAATGGTAGTAGAAGCTTGCAAGCTTCACCTGATGCAAACTGCTTGTGGTTTAGATGACCCAAGAGTTCATATTTTTTATGAAGATGGCCTTAGATATATCCGCCATATAGAAGGGGAGTATGATCTGATTATTGTAGATTCTACAGATCCTTTTGGCCCAGGAGAAGGGTTATTTACAAAAGAGTTTTACGGTAATTGTTATAAAGCTTTAAAGGAAGACGGGATTTTAGTGAATCAACATGAAAGTCCTTACTATCAAATGCATGCTAATTCACTGAGAAAGGCACATGAGAAGATTATAAGTTTTTTCCCCATTACCAAGCTTTATAGTGCTCATATTCCTACTTATCCATCAGGGCACTGGCTCTTTGGCTTTGCTTCTAAGAAGTATGATCCAATAAAAGATTTAGATGCTAAGGCTTGGAATGAGTTAGGAATAGAGACGCAGTATTATAATACTGAGGTGCATAGAGGAAGTTTTGCTATGCCAAATTACGTTAAAAAGTTATTGAAATAATGAATAAAGAAAAAATACATAACGAGGAGATGATTAAGAGATGGGAAGAGCATTAATTATTGGAGCTGGCGGTGTTGCTAGTGTCGTAGTACATAAGTGTGTACAAAACTGGGAAGTATTTGAAGAAATTTGTATTGCGAGTCGTACAAAATCTAAGTGCGATGCCCTTAAGGAAAAATTAGATGGGGGTAAAACAAAGATTACAACGGCTAAGGTGGATGCTGATAATGTTGATGAGCTTATTGCACTTATTAATGATTATAAGCCTGATCTTGTTATCAATGTGGCATTACCTTATCAAGATTTAACCATTATGGATGCTTGTTTAGCCACTAAAACACATTATTTAGATACCGCTAACTATGAGCCTTTAGATACTGCTAAGTTTGAATATAGCTGGCAATGGGCTTATAGAGAAAGATTTGAAAAAGCCGGGATTACAGCTATTTTAGGTTGCGGATTTGACCCAGGTGTAACAGGTGTCTTCTCAGCTTATGCGCTTAAACATTACTTTGATGAAATTCATTATATTGATATTTTAGATGCCAATGCAGGAGATCACGGCTATCCTTTTGCAACAAACTTTAATCCTGAGATCAATATCCGTGAAGTAACAGCTAAAGGAAGCTATATTGAAAATGGTGAATGGGTAGAAACAGAGCCAATGGAGATTAAGAGAGTGTACAACTTCCCTGAAATTGGGGATAAGGATATGTATTTGTTACACCATGAAGAGTTAGAATCGCTTGCACTTAATATTACAGGGATTAAGCGTATTCGTTTCTTTATGACTTTCTCACAAAACTATTTAACACACCTTAAAGTCCTTGAAAACGTAGGAATGACTTCTATTGAACCAATTGAGTATGAAGGTCAGCAAATTGTACCACTTCAATTCTTAAAAGCTATTTTACCAGATCCAGCGTCTTTAGGACCTAGAACAAAAGGAAAAACAAATATTGGTTGTATCTACCAAGGTGTTAAAGATGGAAAACCCGTTCAATACTATGTGTACAATGTATGTGACCATGAAGAATGCTATAAAGAAGTAGGTTCGCAAGCCATTTCTTATACAACAGGTGTACCAGCTATGATTGGAGCTATGATGCTTCTTCAAGGTAAATGGAAGAAACCGGGTGTTTACAATGTAGAGGAGTTTGATCCAGATCCATTTATGGAAGCGCTTAATAAGTGGGGCTTACCATGGAAAGAATCTTTTGCTCCTGAATTAGTAGAGTAAGGAGAGGACTATGGATTTAGATTTTACAAAAGTACCTACCCCTTGCTATGTGGTAGATGAACGCCTTCTAATAAAGAATCTAGAGATTTTAAAAAAGGTAGAAGAGGAAACGGGCTGCCGTATCCTCTTGGCTACCAAAGCCTTTTCTATGTATGAAACCTTTCCTCTAGTAGCCAAATATTTAAGCGGCGTGACTTCAAGTTCTCTTCATGAAGCTAGACTTGGCTATGAAGAAATGGGAAAAGAAGTTCATATCTATGCAGCAGCTTATAAGGAAGAAGAATTCCATAAGATTATGCACTATTGTAATCATATCGTATTTAACTCCTTTAATCAGTGGAATAAGTACAAAGAAAAGATAAAAGCAGCAGGAAAACCTATTAGCTGCGGTCTTCGTATTAACCCTGAATATGCAGAGGTAGAAACAGAGCTTTATAATCCTTGTGCACCTAAGTCACGTATGGGGATTACTTTAGAGCATTTTGCAGGTGAAGATCTAGAAGGGATTGAAGGTTTACACTTCCATGCTATGTGTGAACAAAATTCAGATACCCTGGAACGTATTTTAAAAGTGGTAGAAGAGAAGTTTGGCGCTTATCTTCATCAAATGAAATGGATTAACTTTGGCGGTGGCCATCATATTACAAGAGCGGACTATGATTTAGAAAAGCTCATTAAGTGCATTAAGCATATTAAAGAAGCCTATGATATAGAGGTTTATCTAGAACCAGGAGAAGCAGTGGCTTTGAACACAGGTTACTTAGTAAGTACGGTTTTAGAAACACTTCATAACGATATAGATATTGCAATTTTAGATACCTCAGCAGCTTGCCATATGCCTGATGTACTAGAAATGCCTTATAGACCACAGATTATTGGCAGTGGCCTAGCAACAGAAAAAGCTTATACCTATCGTCTAGGCAGTGCGACTTGCCTAGCTGGTGATGTGATAGGTGATTATTCATTTGACGCACCACTAAAAGAGGGTGACCGACTAGTATTTTGTGATATGGCACACTATACCATGGTTAAGAATAATACCTTTAATGGAATTAACCTTCCAAGTATTGTACTTTATAGTGAAAAAGAAGGATTTAAAATGATTAAAAGCTTTGGCTATGAGGATTTTAAATCACGTTTATAATGAAGAAGAAAACCTTTGAATCCGATGGATTTGAAGGTTTTTTTCTTGAAAGAGAATATAAAACTATTAATCAATGCTAGGCACGTAAATGCCTAGATTAGGGAAATACATATGCATCATTTATGGAAGAGCTGTTGCACTTAAATTGATAAATCATCGTATAAAAATTAAGGTTAAATTAAGCTTTGTATATTAAACTATTCTTGTAAAGTTGATTAAGGTTATGGAAGGGAGCATGTTAAAATGAATTTTAAAAAAGTAGCACCTATTTTAGCTTTAGTGGTAACAACAAGTCTTTTGGGCGGTTGTACTACAGATACAACTTATGAAGCACAAAGTACTCAAGAAGCCACTAATTTGCAAGAAAACAAAGAAGAAAAAGTATATGTCGTTAAAGTTCAAAATATTACAGATCATACAATAACGGCAGTAACTGGCGAGTTAACACAGGATGGGCCACCTGCACTACCCAATGGAGAGACGGTGACAGGAGATGGACCACCTGCATTACCTGATGGAGAGACTAAGGCAGAGAGTACACCATCTGCATTACCTGATGGTGAGGCAATGACAAATAATACGCCACCATCTGATGAAGGTGGTATGCAATCATTTAGTGCTTCCCAGGAAACAATTACTTTTACTATTGATGATACCACAGAAATTACAATAGAAATGTTACAGGGAACACAAGAAGGTACTCTTGATCAAATTGGTGTCAACGATATTTTAGAAGTAGCACTTAATGATGATCATACAGCTAAAAGCATTATTGTCAAAAATCTTAATGCAGGGGGAGGCTTTGGTGGAAGTAATACCGTAACTCAAGGTACATCGGCTAATACAATTGATACGGATAAAAATATAACAGATGGAAGATATATTTCTACTGGAGATGATGAAAATGCACTCCGTGTTGACAATGCAAAAGTAACCTTAGATGGTATTACAGTAGAAAAAACACAAGGAAACTCTTCTAACACTGAAAATGGTGATTTTTATGGACAAAATGCTGGCTTACTTGTAACAAACGGAGCAGAGGTGACTATTAAAAATAGTGCAGTCAATACAACGGTAACAAATGGAAATGGTATTTTTAGTTATGGGGAAGGAACAGTTGTTAATGTATCAGATAGTGTCATTCATACAACAGGTAATAATTCAGGTGGTATTCAAACTACAGGTGGTGGCACTATGAATGCTACTAACTTAGAAATTGAGACAAAAGGTAACTCAGCTGCGGCTATTCGTAGTGATAGAGGAGGCGGTACTGTAAAAGTATTAGGTGGAAGCTATATAACAAATGGTACTGGTAGTCCATCGATCTATTCTACAGCTGATATTTCTGTAGCTGATGCTACACTTGTAGCTAATAATTCTGAAGCACTTGTAATAGAAGGTAAGAACTCTATAGCTCTTGAAAACTGTAATGTAACAGGTAATATGGGTAGTAGTAATCTTGATGAAAATGATAGCGTACACAATATCATGATTTATCAAAGTATGTCAGGTGATGCCGCCATTGGACACGCTACTTTTACTGCAAAAAATGGTAGTATCACAGCTAACCAAGGTGATATGATTTATATTACCAATACAACTTGTACAGTGGAATTAACAAATGTTGCACTTACTCTAGCAACAGATACACTTCTTAATGTATCTGGAAATACAAGTTCAAGAGGTTGGGGAACACAAGGAAGTAATGGTGGTGATTGTACCTTTATTGCAACCAATCAAGCGATGAATGGTAAAATCCGTGTAGATGATATCTCTATATTAGATCTAACGTTACAACAAGGAACACAATTTACAGGATCAATAAATACTGAAAATATGTCAGGAACAACCACAGTTACAATAGATGACAGTAGTAAATGGGTGCTCACAGGAGATTCTTATATTACTGAATTCACGGGTGACTTAAGTCAGATTGAAACAAATGGTTATAAACTATTTGTAAATGGAGAACAAGTAAAGTAGTTTAAAAATTATTGGGAGTTAGGGAATCCTAAGTATACAGAGGTATATGAAGGATTTTCGGAAATTTAATTATAAATTTCAAGGCCTCATTAAATCGTAGGGATTCAATGAGGCCTTTTATCATAATTTAAAATAGCTTAATCAGTGCTTCTAAGTCGTCACATAGTATTTTAGCACGTATAAAATCGTTATCTTTTAAAGCCAGAGCTACTTTTGTTTCAAGCGCCTTTTTCTTTTGTTCAAGTTCTAGATAGTCTTTATCAAAATGGCTTGCATAAATCATTTTTCTAAATTTACGCATACTTATTTTTCTGATGGTCTTATCATCAATGATTAAGGCGTAATCCATACAGTTAACGATAGAATAGAAGTCATGTGAAATCATAAGAATAGCACCATTATAATTTCCAAGAGCTTTTTCAAGAGCTAATTGTGAGTAGGTGTCTAAATGACTTGTAGGCTCGTCTAATAGCAGTAGGTTTGCATGGCTTGTTGCAATTTTGGCTAATTGAAGGAGATTCTTTTCTCCACCAGATAAAGCCTCAATCTTTTGATGAAGCATTTCTTCTTCAAAGCTATAGCCCACAATATGGGAGAGTACTTCATCATCATTTTTAAAACCAAGTTCGAGAAATTCTTCAAAAATTGTATGAGACTCATCGAGCATTTCACCTTGGCGTTGAGATAAATAAGCCACTTCAGTGCCTTGGTTAAATGCAATGCTTGGATGATCATTTTTAAAAATTTCTCGTAGTAAAGTCGTTTTTCCAGTGCCATTAGCGCCAATGATGGCTACTTTATCAGTGGATTTAATTTCAAAGCTGACATTTTCTAAAAGTGTTTCTTCAAAGGCAGCGCTGTAATCCGTTACTTTTAAAATAGTGGTTTCTGGTTCTATTTCATGATTGGTAAACAAATGAATAGCAGGCTCTTTGATGTAAACAAAGGGTGCTTTAATTCTGCGTGCTTCTAAACGTTCTTGGAGTTTTACTCTAGCTTTTAAAGATTTCCCTTTAGAAGGGTCAGCCAGATTTGTTGCGGCAGTTCTAAGTCTTTCAATAACTTCAGCATTTCGCTCAATGGCATCTGTATCAGCTTGAGCCAGTTCTTGTAGTTCAATCTTTTTCTCAAGGAGTGAGAAGTTATAATCCATATAGTTACCGTCAAATTCTTGTAGCTCCTTATTTTCTAAGTGAATAATCTTATTAAAGCAATAATTGAGTAGATAGCGATTATGGGTGATGACAAGAAGCGTGCCTTTGTGGGCATTAATGAGGTTTTTAAGGGCATTAAGATTTTCGAAATCTAAAAATACATCTGGTTCATCCATAATCATTAAATGTGGGTTACTGAGCATTTCCTTAATAACCTGAACAAGCTTGAATTCACCGCCACTTAGCTGAGAAACCATTAGGTCTTTATGTTTCATAAGATCGGCTAAATTTAATTTTTTATTAATGTTACTTTCAAAATCATCTCCACCAAGTGCTTCAAAAGCATCTAACGTTTCTTGATACTTTTCAAGTAAGGGCTCAATATCAGAAGAGGTTTCCATTTCAGTGCAAATGGCTGTTAATTCATTTTGCAACCCAATACATGGGGCGCCTATATACTCAAATACAGTCATATCTTTTGTTTGTGTAGGTTCAATGAACTGACTCACATAACCAATGCGGCAGTTAGGTGTTATCTCTAAATCACCCTCGAACATATATTTTTCTGGGTTCATGATTAAATCAATCAAGGTGCTTTTTCCACTACCACTTACACCTATAAAAGCACAGTGCTGACCTTCTTTTAATGTAAATGAAATATGATTAAAGAGATCTTTTTGGGGAAAAGAGTAGGATAAGTTATCAACGTTTATCATAGAATGTCCTTTCTTGTCTTTGCTACTAAAAAAGAGCCTATCAAAATAAGCTCTTCGATATATTATTTTATAAACTACAATTTTTTACTCATTTTTGTATGTAAATCTGTTTTGTGAATTTGCTTTAGTAGTATAACATCTTTTAGGATTACTATCAATCTATTCGTTTCGAAGGAGCTATGAAAGATACAGATAGATGTGCATGACTAGGACGAAGGCGGAATATAATGAAGCAAGGTGGATAAGCTAGGAGGAAGACTATGTACCTCGTTCTTATATTGTTAATATTACTAATGGGGCAATTAATAGTAGGGGCAAAAAGTAAGCAATTATCTTTGAAGAATATAGTAAAGGAATTCTTTTGGGTAGAAGGTAGTTGGCAAGATCAAATGATAGATTTGCTGCAAAAGGGCGTTGTGATTTTATTAAGCATTGGCAAGGTCTTAAAACAAGAAGGTGAAATTCAAAAAAGCATTGTGTTTTTACTAGCATTTGTAATGTATAGTTTATTACTAAAACTACTTATCAGTTTTACACTGTGGCTGGAAGAATACTTAATGAGTATGACACTTGATATTGCATTTTCTATTTTAACACCTACTGTGATTTTGATGTTTTTTTCAACAATTAATACGGTTATTACAAGACAGGTAGCTTTTATGGCACTTATTACAAGTGTTGTCATGGTGTATTTAGAAATGCTTCATTTTATAACAGGTGAAGTACCTTATAAGCCAGATACAAAAAGAGGAAAAGCATTAAAGGTAAAGAGTATTATTGCATGGCTGGTTATTATTTTAAGTAATCTTTATACCTTATTAGTTCTGGTTCAGTTTACAGGATACTCTAGAGTTCATCATTTTATACAAGCTGAAACCTTTAATCAGCAAAGTGCGGTGGACTTATTTTATTATCTGGTGATTACGTTTACTACAGTTGGGTTTGGGGATGTTTACCCTCAAACAACTTTGGCTAAGGTACTCACCATAATGATTGCTCTTTCTGGCATGCTATTTTCAGGCATGTTTATAGCAACAATCTTAGCAGTAGATGAAAGTTAAAATAGTAAAAGAGCTATAGAAGCACTACCTTGTCAAAGGAGGTGTGCACCTTATAGCTCTTTTAAAGGATATATTATTAGGCTAAGTGAGTGTACGTCCAAAGAGGAATACACTTACCTAGCTAAGAAGATTGATTGGTTATGTGTGAAGCAATAGAGGTTGAGATGTAATTGGTATCTACTGTAATGACTGTATAGTAGTCTGGATTAATTGTTTTAATAGCTGTATCTAAAGCTTTAGCTAACTCAGAAGGTGATTGCTTAAAACCTATAGGAATAGCAATATCAAAAATAATATTACTATGAGTAGGTCCCATGACCATACGGAAATCATGAATGGAAAGTCTGGGGTCTATAGTTTTAGCGAATTCTTTAACTTGTGCTTTTAAGTCATTAATCACAGGGTCGTTAGTGACAATAGGATCCATATGAATGACCAAATCAATCCCCATTTCTCTTTGAAGGTCACGTTCAATATTATCTATTATATCGTGACAGTGAAGTAAATTAGCATCTGCAGGTACTTCTGCATGGACAGAAGCAAACCAGCGGTTAGGCCCATAGCTATGGATGACTAAATCATGAAAGCCAGTAATTTCTTTATAGCTGAGGAGCCTGGTCTGAATAGCATTTACAAACTCAGGGTCAGGTGCTTGCCCTAGTAAAGGACTTGTAGTTTCTTTAATGAGTGAAATACCTGAATAAAAGATAAAAGCGCCTACTACTCCGCCCATTAGACCATCCAGGTTAATACCTGTAAAATAGGCAATGATGGTGGCGAGAAGTACAGCACTTGTAGCTAAAACATCATTACGGCTATCTGTGGCTGTAGCAATCATTGTGGTAGATTGAATCTTAGTACCCAGTATGCGGTTAAAGCGACTTAACCAAAGTTTGACCATAATAGAAAAGACTAATACCATGATTAAGATAGGGCTAAATAAAATGGGTTCAGGATTTAAAATTTTACTGATAGATGAACGAATAAGTTCTAAACCTAAAAGTAAAATAATAAATGAAACAATCATACCTGAAATATATTCAATACGTGCATGACCAAAAGGATGGTCTTCATCTGCTGGTTTTGCAGAAAGCTTGAAGCCAATGAGAGTTACTACTGATGAACCGGCATCTGATAAGTTGTTGATACCATCGGCAAAGATAGCCATACTTTTAAAGAGTAGGCCAATTCCCATTTTACTTAAGCATAAGATAAGATTAGCAATAATACCAACCATACTTCCTAAATGTCCATAAGCCTCTCGCACCTTAGGATTAGTAATATCTTCGTAATTTTTTATAAAACATTTAATAAGCGTTTTTGTCATAAATCTCCCTCCATTCACTTGTTTTACTTGGCTTTATTTTCCTCTGTCAAGTGAAATAAAGTATTAATAACCAGTTCTCTAATAGAAGGAGGAACTGGCATACCAGCAGCTTTTGCATGACCGCCACCACCGAAAACTTCTGTAATATCTGTAGCAAGGTTCACATTATCTTTGACAGTACGGCAGGAAACACCGCCGCCCACATTAATCATAGCAATAAAGTCTAATTCTGGATGGAGTTCCCCTAGCTTATTACCAAGTTCACTTTGAAAACGATTAGCAAAAACAATTCCCGCTTTATAACCTAAAATTGTTTTTTCAATAATTTCTTCGTTACGTGCCTCAATATATTTATCAATTTCATTTTGACGAATTTCTAAAAGAAGCTGTTGCGTTTCATCAAAAGTAAAAGGGCCCTCATCTGTTTGCAGGCGTTCCCACCAATAAGTCATAAAGCGTTCATTACCTAAAATAGAAAATAAGTCATTGAGCTGTTTCGCTTCAAGGTCTCCTAAAGGTTGCCAATCCCAAGTGTCTAGACGTCTTACTTTTTCAACATAAGCAGCTGTAAGAGGATTTAGAAGTAGCTTACTTGATGCATGTGTTTTAAGATAGTCAAAAAATAAAGAAGTACCACTACATTTAATACCTGCTTCATCTTGAATACGTACTTGACACCAAGGGAAAACTTCTAGGGCTGTAGCAGAAAGGTGGTGGTCAATAAGCTGAAAATGTGAAGCAGATAGGTCACTATCAGTAGTGTCAATCAAGCTTTGAATCGTTTCTGCTAAATCTTTGGTAATAGAGATATCTGTAATATAGCAATGTTCATAATTTAAATAGTCCTTATTAGTGATATAAAGAGAGATTTTCTCATTAATATCTTCATAAGAGCAGTTGTCAAAACTCACTTCGTTAGGTCCATAAGCTAATTGTGCTAAAAGTACACAACTATACCCATCTAAATCATTATGTGAAAAATGTTTAATCATATTTTAATCTCCTATAAGTTTTAATCATATTCTACAAATAATAGTAAAATGTATCAATCAGCCATCTTCAAAAAAGTAACTTTATACCATGTTGTTTTCTGATTTTTTCTAAAATGTGTAATGATACAATTCAATAGGGCTGTATGAAATGTCAAAGCCGTCATAAGTATTATGGCATTTTGCGTGACTTATATGTAGAACAATTGCTTTTAGTATAAACCACTCCTAAAAGAGATTCTAGTAGGATTTCCAAGAAAACGTGTAAATTTTTCAAAACAGGTATATAATAAGGACTGATGGTAAGAGAAAACTTATCTAGTAGGGAGGAGTAAAAAGATGTCAATTGACCGTAATGACCCATGCTGGTGTGGTAGTGGGAAAAAATATAAAAAGTGTCATTTAAGCTTTGATGAAAAGCTTAAACATTTAGAATTACAAGGTGAGGAAGTGCCGCCTAGAGAAATTATCAAAGGACAAGCTGATATTGAAGGTATGAAAAAAGCTGCCGAGATTAATAATGCTGTACTAGATTTAGTAGGCACAAAGATTAAAGCGGGTATGTCTACAGAAGCAATTAATCAATTAGTTCATGAGTATACAGTAAGTCATGGTGGTATTCCAGCACCTCTTAATTACGAAGGCTATCCAAAGAGTGTTTGTGTATCTATTAATAATGTGGTTTGCCATGGTATTCCTTCAGAAGAAACCATTTTACAAGAAGGCGATATTGTGAATGTGGATGTAACCACTATTGTAGATGGTTATTTTGCTGATGCTTCTAGAATGTATATGATTGGTGAAGTCAGTGAAGAAGCCAGGAGGCTTGTAGAGGTAGCTAAAAAATGCCTAGAAGTAGGTATAGCGGCTATTAAACCTTGGGGACACCTTGGAGACATTGGGGCTGCAGTACAAGCTTGTGCCGAAGCAAATGGATGCTCTGTCGTAATAGATTTAGGTGGACATGGTATAGGAAAGCTATTCCATGAAGAACCTTTTGTTCCTCATGTAGGAGAAGAAGGAGAAGGAATGCTGCTTGTACCGGGGATGACTTTAACGGTAGAGCCAATGATTAATGCAGGTGATTACCGCGTCTATATTGATGACGAAGATGGATGGACTGTTTATACAGAAGATGATTCACTTTCAGCACAGTGGGAGCATACTATCCATATTACAGAAACAGGCATAGAAATCATTGCCTATTAAAATATAGAAAAATAGTTTTTATAGAACAAAGGAGAGCGTAGCAATCTTATATTTAAGAAGCTACGCTCTCCTTTCTATAGAAACCATTATGCTTAATAAATCGTATTAAAACGTTTGATACCTATAGTTTTAAGTAGATAAAGACAGAGGCTATTTAAAAGGAGCAAAACCACAATAACACCTATGAAAAAGAGGGTAAGGTTTTGTGGCTTTAGTAAAAAGAAAAGGCCAACTGGTGCTCCTATGAGTCCCATACCTAGGAAAACAGAAATCATACTACTTGCACTTTGCTTAACCACAGCAGTTTCATTACTCCAATTCAGTTTAGGAAAAAAGAGATTAATGAGTAAGCCGGAGGTAGCAGTTAAAAAGGCATATAAACTAGGGATACTCAAAAGATAAAATAAATCGACTAGGCCCAGTTTAAAGTTAAAGGCAAATAACAAGCTAGCTAATAAAATAGCAGGTAAACAAACGGTTAGGTTCAGCAAAATTTTTGCAGTAAATAAAGTTGTGGGTGTTACAGGTAAGGATTTAACAATCCATAGGTTTTTACCTTCCATTGAAATAGAAACAGAGCTTGTAAAGCTTATTGCTGCACTACCGGCTAAGATGGTGACTAAACCACCTACTAAATAATTTTGAAGTTCTGGCATTTGTAATAAAGCTTCAAGCTGATCAGGCGAGAAGAAGAAAGAACCTATAGCCATGATGACAACTAAAAGCATACCAATAGAGGTATTCATGACATAAATAGGTGAGGCTAAATAGCGTTTGACTTCTTTATGATACAGCGCTTTAATAACGGATTTTGTTTCCAAATGCCCTAGTTTAAAGTTAGCCATTTGATGTGTTTCACTTAAATTGGCTACAATTTTTTTTAGGCCTTTAGCCAGTAAAACAAGAATAATGGCAGTAGGGATAATAGAATAAAGGCCAAAGCTTATAAGGGCAACACTATTTAACTCAACCAGTGCCGTTGTTAAGTAATAAGCAGGTGGATAAAAACGTTTGATACTTTCAAAAATCATCTCACGATGGGTCAATAAAAGTGGTAATAGTTTATTGGCATTTAATTGCAAAGCAAAAGCACCAAGTGTTAAAGCAACCATTAAAAATAATACGACCATAGACCCATGCTTTTTAGAGCGAGAAGCAATAAAAGAGGTGCCATAAGCAAGGATAGTTGCTATTAAAGTAGGAAGTAACGGTACTAAAACGATGGCGAAAATCATCATAACAAATATCCAAGGTGAACAAGTTGTTTTCAAGTAGTAAATAATCATAATAGGTGTAAAGAAAGCAACTGTTAATAAACAGTTCATGAGGTAAGTAAAAAATAATTTGCTCAGTAAAATAGCTAAAGGTTTAATCGGTAAAGAAAAAAGTAAGGAATAGTCCTTAGCAGTAAATACACTACCTTGGATACTATAGGTAGAAAAAATAATGATGATTAAACTAATAAGAGTTAAACCAAGAAGTGGTAAAAGGTTTAATCCACCTACGCTTTCTAGGCCATTAGCTAACATAAAAGCATACCAGGTTGAGAGCCCTACAAAAACCACAGCAGCATAAAGCATTAGTATACCCATAGCAATCATTTTAGCTTTTTCGGTTTTGGACTTGGTATAACGTAATTGATTAAGCCCTAATAATTGTTTTAAATAAGCTTTAATTAATATTGGATAAGGATTCATTATCAATCAACTCCATAAATACATTTTCTAAACTTTGATTACCAATAACATCAGCTACTTTACCTTTTGCCATAAGTTTACCTGCTTTAATAATGGCAATTTGGTCACAGAGCTTTTCTGCTACCTCTAAAACATGAGTGGAAAAGAAAATAGCAGAGCCCTTATCGCAAAACTCTCGCATCAGCTGCTTTAAGGTATGACTGGCCTTAGGGTCAAGTCCTACAAAAGGTTCATCCAGCACTAAGAGTTTAGGGGAGTGAATAAAAGCAGAGATTAAAGCTAACTTTTGTTTCATACCATGAGAGTAACTGGCAATCAGGTCTCCTAGGTAAGGTGTAAGTTCAAAAGCCTCACTGTATTTTTTGATTTGATTTTCTCTTTCCTTGGTTGACATACCAAATAGGTCAGCAATAAAACTTAAATAGTCAATACCTGTAAAAGCATCATACAGATCAGGATTATCAGGAATATAAGCAAGGGTTTGTTTACAAAGCAGAGGCTCTGATTTGATAGAATGACCATTGACAAAAATATCTCCTTCCGTTAAGTCTAAAATGCCTACGATGGCTTTAATGGTGGTCGTTTTACCTGCACCATTATGACCGATAAAACCATAGATTTCGCCGGATTGTACATCTAGAGAAAGTTGGTCCACGGCCTTATGTCCATTTTTATATGATTTACTATAATTCACAATACGTAGCATAGGAGCGCCCCCTTTATTAAAACATAAAAATTATATTTGTTATATATATTGTATAACAAATATAATTTACTAAGTCAATAGCTTTTTATTTTTATAGTTAGAACAAGAAGAGAAAATCGGGCCTTTTTATGTCGCTAAAAAAAGCTTAAGTATCGAACTTAAGCTTTTGGTACCAAGTAGCATAAAGAGCAATTTTACTAGGTAGAGTGGCGTATAAACTTCCTAAACGAGCTTTGGTAAGTTTAATTGTTTCGGATAATAAGGAGGGCATTTCGGCAAGTGGCTCGCCATAATAATCGACATAATAATCATTTTTAGCTTTATGCTTAGCATGAGTAACAGCTCCGTATTTAGGACCAATGATGGTACTTGTACCTGGATAAGTAGCTAAAATATCACCCGTTTTACCATATTCTGTTCCGCTTAGATTAGCAACCAAAATAAAAATACTGTTAGTATCAGCCACATACTCCAGTTGGTTTTTGTAAGCCATTTTGAAGTAAGGTGAACTCTGATCAGTGTGAAGGGTAGGTGAATCATGAGTAGCATTTAAGACGATTTGACATCCCATACCTGCATAATACCGAATGAGTTCTGTAGAAAGTTCATCATCTATACAAAGACCTATTTTGCCAAATTCAGTTTCAATGATAAAAGGTGTTTCGCCTGTTTCATACCAAGAAGAACTTGGATCAGGATGAATTTTTCGATACGAGCCAATAATGCCTTGGGGACCAATAATAGTTAAAGCATTATACAATTTATCATCCTCTGCTTTTTCAGGCATGCCTAAAATTACATAAAGGTTGTACTTTTTACAAAGAGCTGCTATTTCCTGAGTGGAGGGCCCAGGAATGGATTCAGCTAAAGTTTCTTGCATAGTAGAAGTACCATTTTCATCTAAGCTATAACCAGACAGTGCAAGCTCTGGAAAGAGGAGAAGCTTTAGGCCATCTTCCCCAGCTTTTATAATAGCTTCTTTAATCTGATTTAAATTAGCAGTTTTATTACCCCATACGGGAGTAAAGTCCATAACACCCACACGAACCTCAGCAGTAGAAGGCTCTTCTTTATCAGCAGAAGCTAAAAAGGTGTACCAAGTCTGATAAAGAGCAGGTTTATACATTTCAGTAGAAAAGCCTTCCAAAGTGGCTAAACTTAAATCAAGGGTAGCTAAATAAAGACCTTCCTCATCATTAAGTGGTTTAGCAGGAATATAAGGGGAAGAAGCACGAACACCGTAATAAGTAGAAGGTAAGTCTTTTGAACTACCAGAAGGCCCAACGATGACACTACCTCCAGGAAAGGTATTATCAGCAATCGTGCGATCAATAGGAGCAGTTTCTTCACCAATTAAATTAGCACTCGCAATATAAAGACCGTTAGTATTAACGACACCTTCTAAACGATTGGTATAATACCAAAACCATTTAGTCATATCATTACTAGCACCACCATAAGCCTTTGAACTTGCTGTAGGATTTAAAATAAGTTTGCAGCCTTTAGCGCCATAATAACGACTAAGTTCTGGATAAGCATAGGTGTCATAGCAAATACTAATACCTATAGGTCCCCATTTTGTGTCGAGTACAAAAGGATCACTACCAGCTACGCACCAAGAAGTTTCTGGTTCAATGGGGTTGATTTTTCTATAAGTACCTTCTACACCAGAAGGAGAGATAATGGCAGCAGCATTATAAACAATATCATTACTAGGGTCTCTTTCCGGCAGTCCATAGACCACATACATATTGTATTTTTCACATAAGCCAGCAATTTGATTAGAAGAAGCTAGAGGGTCTAAACTAGGAACGGTTTCAGCTAATTGAACATGCATTTTTTCATTTTTTCTAAGTCCGTTTAAGTAAGCGCCATCGCGTTTTTCTTCGTCTGAATAACCGGTTAAAGCAAGTTCAGGAAAAACAAGAATATTAACACCGTGGGTAGACGCTTCTTCAATATAAGTTTTCATTTGTTCGATATTAGCTGCCTTATCACCCCACTCACTATGAAAATTAACAACACCTACCACAATAGAGTTTTGATAGGTAGTAGTATTAAAATAGAGAATAAATTTTAAAATAAAGATTAAAACAATAGTACATAAAGAAAAATATGTAAACAAATTAAGTTTAATTATTCTATTCATATAAAAAAATCCTTTTCATTGTGATAATTTTAGTATAAACATACAAGATATAAATGGCAATATTTATGTCAATGATGAAAGGACATTAGAAAATAAACGAGTACCCTTATTCTGATACTAAGGGAACTGAGTTCCCCTAGTAGGAAGAGAAAAACACTAAAGTACGCCTGCTTTATAAATAGGTTAATATAATTCTTATTTTTTAAAGCGATAAAAATAAGGTGTAGTGGTATGATCAATGGCTTTAAAGATATAGCCTTCTTGTTTGTAGTAAGTGATAATATCATTTAAAGCTAAAGCAGTATTTTTATTATTGCCATTACAATGAGCTAAAATAATGCGGCGCATACGACCATCTTGACATTTTTTTGCATTTTTCACAAAAGTAGAAGGGGGTAAGGTACCTTTAATACCATCTTGTAAATCAACGTTCCAGTCATAAATACAGTATCCTTTGGCGCAAAGAGCGTTATAGAATTTAGTATTAAGTCTACCAGCACTACCGCCAGGAAAACGAATGGCTTTAATATCTAAATGAGTTCCTAAGGTTTCGTTAATGGTAGATTTAACCTTTTCCATTTCCATAATAAAGGATTCAGGATTTTTATAAATAATCTTGAAGTTGTGACTATAAGTATGAAGGCCAATACCGTGGCCTTCTTCATAAATGCGTTTTAAGATTGCTTCACGACCTTTGATTTCTTTGCCTACTATAAAGAATGTAGCTTTTACATCATTTGCTTTTAAAACATCTAAAATCTGTTCTGTTACTTTAGGTGTTGGCCCATCATCAAAAGTAAGATAAACAACTTTTTCATCTGTTTCTTGAGGAGGAGTTATGCTGCTAGCTGAAAGTGAAAAAGGAAAAATAAAGCATAAGCTAAGAAGAAGTAAAAATAAAGTTTGAATGATACGCTTCATTACAAAACCTCTCTTTCATAAGTCATATTTATTTAGTAGTATGCGTAAGTTAAATGAAAAATATTTACTTGATAAAAACACCTTGATTTATATAAGAATATGCAGGCTGTCTATTGTAATCTATAGATGAAAAATGTATAATAACTATAATATAAGCAAAAGGGGATGAAGCATATGAGACTTGATTTTTGCCCAACTTGTGGGAAACCACTTGTAAGAATCACTACTAAAACAGCATTTTACAAGGCAGTATGCTTAGATTGTGAAATGACATACAAGCTAAGTGGTGAATTACAAGGACTAGAAACTATTAAGTTTAAACCAAGTTCGCCTTCACAAATGACAGAGGCAGCTATGAATAAACAAAATCAGTAATATTTGGGTATTCTCAATCTCTAACGATGGTGTTAGAATTGAGGATTTTTAATTTATACAGAAATTAATCTTTTACAGTATAAGAAAGTCATAGATAGGCCTATAATGATAGTAAATGACACTATAATGACTTGATAAGGAGACCGACATGAAACAGAACTACATACCAGAAGTAACTAGTAACCTTAGAAAAAACTATGTGAAAGTACCAGAAGCCACACGGTTATGTAGTGGTATTCGTATCTTTGGAAAGCGTATTAAGTCTTTTATTTTTACAACAGATGTTGCTATTATTAAAAATAATAATGCAGATGCGGTTATGGCAGTATACCCTTTTACCCCACAGTCTACGATTACTCAAGCCATTTTAGCAGTATCAGATATTCCAGTAGTATGTGGCGTAGGTGGTGGATTAACTCATGGTATTCGTTCCGCTAATATTGCCTTACATGCTGAATTTCAAGGTGCTATAGGTGTTGTTTTAAATGCCCCAGCACCTCATGAAACGATTACTCATGTAAAACAACACATTGATATTCCAGTTATCGTAACGGTTGTAAGTCGTGATGCAGATATAGCAGGTAAAATTGCAGCAGGTGCTGATATTATCAATGTAAGTGGTGGGAAACAAACGGCTGAGATTGTAAAAGTTATTAGAGCTCAATATCCAGAATTGCCGATTATTGCAACGGGTGGACCGACAGAGGAAACAGTAAGAGAAACAGTTGAAGCAGGCGCTAATTGTATTACCTATACGCCACCTAGTAATACAGAACTTTTTAAAGCTAAAATGAGTATTTATCGTATGGAAGAATAAGAAATATGACCAGTAGTAATGACTTCACTAAAGAAGCTGCTACTGGTATTTTTATGCCATCCTTTTACTACTAAGCTCACTAACAGTGACATGTAGTTTTTCAAAATGACTAATAGGATATGAATTTAATAGGCTCGGATGGTTACTTTCAAACAAGTATTTAGTTATAATAAAGCAAAGAGGAAATCCTAAAAATAATATGAACGTTTGATATAAAGGAGCGGAGAAATGGCTAAGATTTTAATTATTGAGGATGATGTCAAAATTAGGACAGAGTTAAGTAACCTATTAACTTGCTATGACTATGAATGTATTCTGATTGAATCTTTTGAACATGTAATAGAACAGGCCTTAAGTAGTGAAGCAGATCTTATTTTATTAGATATTAATTTACCTTATGTAGATGGTTATCATATTTGTAAAGGGATTAGAGCAGCTTCGAGTATCCCCATTATTGTTGTCACTAGTAGGGATAGTGAAATGGATGAATTAATGAGCATGAATCTAGGTGCGGATGATTTTGTGACCAAGCCTTATAATATCCAAATTTTATTAGCACGTATAGCTTCAGTTTTAAGAAGAACTCAGAGACACCAAGAACTTAAAGCCATTACTTACAAAGGGTTAACTTTAGATTTATCTCAAAGTAAAGCTAGTTTTGAAAATCAAGAAGTAGAACTGACAAAAAATGAACTTCGCATTTTACATTTGCTGATGAAGCATCAAACAACCATTGTATCTAGAGATGAAATCATGAATGAACTTTGGCAATCAGATGAATTTGTAGATGACAATACTTTGACCGTTAATATTAATCGATTAAGGCGTAAATTAGAGGATGTAGGGGCTAATGATTATATCATGACAAAACGTGGTCAGGGGTATCGTTTATGAGCTTAAAAGATTATTTAAAGGATAGAAGTTTAGATTTAATGATTAAGGCTTTTGTTTTTATATTTATAGCAGCCTTATTAAGTGTACTTGATATAGGTGGTTATGCTATTGGCTTTATTATGAGTATATTAATAGGTGCTGAATGGTTGGTGTTTTTACATAGTTATCTAAGAAAATATCATTTTTATAAAAAATTAGCGAAACAATATGAGGGGTTGGAGAAGAAATATCTGTTATCAGAGGTAATGGAAAGACCTACCTTTGAAGAGGGTGTTTTTTTGTATGATTTGTTTCGAGGAACTACTAAAAGTATGAATGATCAAATTGCTCTTTATAAATACTCAGCCAAGGAGTATAGAGAGTATATTGAGACTTGGGTTCATGAAGTGAAAACACCTATTGCAGCTAGTAGACTAATGTTGTCTAATCATCCTTCATCTATTTCAAAAAGCTTAGGCGAAGAAATGGACAAAATAGAAGGTTTTGTTGAGCAGGCGCTATTTTATTCAAGAAGTAGCGATGTGGAAAAAGATTATATTATAAAGAAGGTAAATCTAGAAAGTCTGGTTAAAGCAAGTATTAAAAAATATTCGAGAGTACTCATAGAACATAAAATAGCCATTGAATTAGGAGGATTAGATTATAGTGTTTATACAGATAGCAAGTGGATGGACTTTATATTAGGACAAGTCATTGGTAATGCTATTAAGTACCGAAGTAATCATCCTCAGCTTTCTTTTAAAGCAACCATCTTAGAAAATAGCATTGTTTTGCAGATACAAGACAATGGTATTGGCATTAAAGAAACAGATTTATCAAGAGTATTTGACAAAGGTTTTACAGGAGAAAATGGTAGACGCTATAGCAAGTCTACAGGTCTAGGACTTTACCTTGCAAAAAAGCTTTGTAGCAAGCTAGGACTAGAAATAGGTATTCAGAGTACAGAGCAAATAGGAACTACCGTTAGCATTTTTTTCCCTAAGAGTAAAATGCATCTATTGGTTTTGTGACATTACTGTAAGGTTATTGTAAGTAAAAGCCATGGAGCCTGACTACTTAGAGACTTAAAATAAAGGTATCAAAAAAAGAGGTGAAAACAATGGAGAATATATTAAAGGTAAGTCATATAGAGAAATACTATGGCACAAGAGGAAATATTACACAAGCTGTAAATGATATTAGTTTTGAAGTAGAATCGGGTGAATTTATAGGGATTATGGGAGCTTCAGGAAGCGGTAAAACAACACTTCTCAATTGTATTGCTACTTTAGATCAGGTCACTTCAGGTCATATTTTAATTAAAGGGAAAGATATTACTGCTTTAAATAGTAAGAAGCTAGCTAGCTTTAGAAGAGAGGAGCTAGGTTTTATTTTTCAAGACTTTAATCTGTTAGATACCTTGACTGCTTATGAAAACATTGCGCTAGCGTTAACCATTATTAAGACGCCAGCAAAAGCTATTGATGATAGGATTAAAGAAGTTGCTAAGAGGTTAGAAATAGAAGAGGTTTTAAATAAATATCCTTATGAAATGTCAGGGGGGCAAAAGCAAAGAATAGCAGCAGCAAGAGCGATTGTGACCAAACCTAGCCTTATTTTAGCAGACGAGCCGACAGGGGCTTTAGATTCAAAAGCAGCTAGGATGCTTCTTGAGAGCTTTGAAAAACTGAATAAAGAATTACAAGCGACTATTTTAATGGTTACTCATGATGCTTTTACAGCTAGCTATTGCAGTCGTATTTTATTTATTAAAGATGGAAAGATTTTTAATGAAATTCATCGCGGTAACCGTAGTAGAAAAGACTTCTTTAATCAAATCATTGAGATTGTGACGTTACTAGGGGGTGACTTAAGCAATGTTTTTTAAGTTAGCGATTAGTAATGTAAAAAAAAGCATAAAAGATTATTTAGTTTATTTTTTGACCTTAAGTTTAAGTGTTTGTATTTTTTATATTTTTAATGCCATTGACAGCCAAGAAGTTATGCTGAATATCTCCAGTTCTCAAAAAGAAATCTTAGAGCTTTTATCAGTAAGTATAGGTTATGTATCTATTTTTATTTCAGTAGTCCTAGGATTTTTAATGGTATATGCCAATAAATTTTTAATTAAAAGAAGAAAAAAGGAACTAGGTTTATATCTCACACTAGGAATGAATAGAGGGACTGTTTCTAGAATGCTGATTTTAGAGACCTTTATTATTGGTTTGTTTTCTTTGGGTACAGGATTATTAGTAGGTATTTTTGCCTCACAGGCTTTATCTGTCGTAACGGCTAAGCTTTTTGAAGCTAATTTAAAAGCTTTTGTATTCATTTTTTCTAAAGGGGCTTTTTTAAAGACGATTTGCTATTTTAGTATCATATACATTATTATTATGATTTTTAATACCATGACTATTTCTAAGTGTAAGTTGATCGAACTAATTTATTCCGGCAAAAAAAATGAACGCCTACGAGTAAAGCGTATAGGCGTTTCAGTAATTTTATTTATTTTAGCAGTTATGAGTTTAGGCGTAGCGTATTATCTTATTTTAGAAAATGGCTTAATGCGTATCAACAAGCAGTTTATTTGTTCTATTGTATTGGGGATTGTTGGAACCCTTCTTTTCTTTGTATCATTAGGAGGCTTCTTAATTCGTTTAGTGGAAACAAGTAAGTCTGTTTATTTTAAGGGACTAAATTTATTTGTCTTGAGACAGCTTAATCATAAAATTAACACTGCTTTTGTATCAATGTCAGTCATCTGTATCATGCTCTTTTTAACCATAGCAGGCTTAGCTAGTGGCTTTTCAGTAGCAAGAGCATTTAATGGGGAGTTAGAAACTTTAACGCCCTTTGATGCTACCTTTGAGGCTTATAGTGCTTATAAAGGAGAGCTAGGTTTAAAGGAGGGTATTCAAGCGAGCCTGGAAAAAACAGGTTTTCCTTTTAAGGAGCTAGTTAAGGAGTCTTCAGAGCTTATCCTTTATCGTACAGAAGTAACATGGGAAGACCTTTTAGGGGATATAGAGGAACTAGCTGCAATGGAAGCTTGGGAGTATACTAAGGAACAGCCTTTTTATGTGATGAGTGCTACAGACTATAACAAAGCCTTAGAGATGCAAGGTCTAAGTCCTATTGAGCTAAAAGAAGATGAATTTGTGATGAACTGTAACTACGGTCAAACCAAGCCTTATCTCAAACAGTTTTTAATAAATAAAGGGCAATTAACAATGAATGGCAAGCTATTAAAAGCAGCTACCAAGGAAGTACTTACTACTACTTATGAAAATCAAAATATGGCTATGAATGTAGGAACACTAATTGTACCGGATCAATTTGTAGAAGGGGGAGACATTTATATTAGGATACTGAATGTTAATTACCCAGGAAATACACAGGAACAAGAAAAACTATTTAATACAGCCATTTATAAGCTATATCCAACCAGTGAAGGGAGACCGTATTCTTTGCTGATGACACGAATAGGTATTTATGAGAATAGTGCAGGGCTATCAGCCATGGTAACTTACTTAACGATTTATATTGGTATGGTATTTCTTTTAGCTTGTGCAGCTATTTTAGCGCTTCAACAGCTTTCAGAAGCGGCAGACAATAGTGAACGTTATGAACTGCTTAGAAAATTAGGGGCAGAAGAAGGCATGGTTAATAAAGCTTTATTTATGCAAATAAGTATTTATTTTATAATGCCTCTTGTTTTAGCGGTTATTCATTCGATTGTAGGTTTAAAAGTAGGAAGTGATGTGATTAGTATTTTTGGAGGATATGAGCTAACTAATAATTTATTTCTTGCAGCAGCTGTTATTTTAGTGGTGTATGGTGGCTACTTTATAGCAACTTATATGAGTAGCAAAAATATTATTAGAGCTAAACGTTAGTAGAGTAAATATAAAAGTATAAAAAGAAAGCTTATACAAAAATAAGCTTTTTTTTGTGCTCAAACTAGTATAGCTTATTCATAAGCTACTACTACTACACCTTATCTTTAGGATAGCCCCTCATCTTCCTGAGTAAAGGCATAGAATAGATAGGGCGATAGTTAAAATTAAAATAAAATCACTTACAAAATCCGAACGATGATATGTAAACTTGTTTTATTGTTCGAAAATGTGTATAATAAAATATATACAATTATAAAATAATGTTTAACAGGGAGATATCAAATGGGTGGAATTTTTGGAGTAGCATTAAAAAAAGATTGTGTCTTAGATTTATTTTTTGGAACAGATTATCATTCACACTTAGGTACTAGAAGAGGAGGGATGGCTGTTTATGGGGAAAAAGGCTTTAACCGTTCAATCCATAACATTCAAAATTCACCCTTTCGTACAAAGTTCGAAAAAGATGTAGAAGAACTATCAGGAAATATTGGCATTGGATGTATTTCAGATACTGAGCCTCAGCCTTTATTAGTACAATCGCATTTAGGGAGTTTTGCGATTACAACGGTTGGAAAGATTAATAATACGGAAGAGCTTGTGGAAAAGACCTTTCAAAATGGTAATACACACTTTTTAGAAATGAGTGGGGGCAATATTAATCCAACAGAACTTGTAGCTGCTTTAATGAATCATAAAGATACCATTGTGGAAGGGATTCAATATGTTCAAGAATGTATCAAAGGATCTATGACTTTGATTGTGATGACTAAGGAAGGTTTATACGCAGCCAGAGACCTCTATGGCAGGACACCTTTATCAATAGGAAAAAAAGAGGAAGGCTATTGTGTTGCCTTTGAGAGCTTTGCTTATATTAATTTAGGCTATAAAACCCAATACGAATTAGGGCCTGCTGAGATTGTCTATGTCACACCAGAAGGGATGGAGACCGTCAGCCCGGCGAAAGAAGAAATGAAAATTTGTACCTTCTTATGGATTTATTATGGCTATCCTACTTCTACATATGAGGGGATAAATGTTGAGAAAATGCGTTACGATTGTGGTAAAATGTTAGCTAAAAGGGATCATGTAACACCAGATATAGTAGCAGGTGTGCCAGACTCAGGAACTGCCCATGCCATTGGATATGCCAATGCTTCAGGTATTCCTTTTGCAAGGCCATTTATTAAATATACCCCAACATGGGCAAGGTCATTTATGCCAACTAGTCAAAATCAACGTAATCTCATTGCACGTATGAAACTTATTCCAGTAGATGCATTAATTAAGGATAAAAGCTTATTATTAATTGATGACTCTATTGTACGTGGTACTCAGCTGAGAGAAACAACAGAGCTACTATATGAAAGTGGCGCAAAAGAAGTACATATTCGTCCAGCTTGTCCGCCTTTATTATTTGGCTGTAAGTATTTAAATTTCTCTCGTTCTAATTCAGAGTTAGATTTAATTACAAGAAGAATCATATTAGAAAGAGAAGGAGATAAAGCTGAAGAAATGCTAGAGGATTATGCTAATCCAGATAGTCAAAATTATAAAGAGATGATAGATACCATTTGTAGACAATTGAAGTTTACTTCTCTTAGATTTCATAGATTAGATGATATGATTGAATCTGTAGGTATCAAACCTTGCAAGCTTTGTACTTACTGCTGGAATGGAAAAGAGTAAAATCTCCTTTCATTATAAAGAAGAAAAACTAGAAGAGGTGTTGCTCATTTGCAGCATCTCTTCTAGTTTTTATATTGTAGTAAATAGGCTTTGGGAGTGGTATGAAACTCCTTCTTAAAAGCCCTAGCAAATTGACTATAGTCTGTAAAGCCACAACTTATATAAACTTCAGAAGGAGATATACCATCTTGAAGGAGATGAGAAGCCTTAATAAGACGCTTTTTTTGTATATACTGATGTAAGCTATATCCGGTTTCTGTTTTAAAAAAATGCATTAAATAGTGTTTGCTCAGATAAAAGGTAGTAGCTAATTCACTAATAGGAAGAGGTTTTTCTAAATTGATATTAATGTAGTCAATAAGTTGAGTAATACGCGGATGATAGACAATATCAGGTGAAGTTACTGAATGATTTGCTTCTAAGATGTAACGATTAAGCCAGATAAGCAGCTGGGTTAAGTGAACAGTTTCTAATAACTCATGGGCGAAGAGGTTATCTTTTTGAGAAGTTTCTAGCTGTTCTAATAAGTGGCGAAAGTGTTTTTGATTTTTAGTAGTAAGACGTAATAAATGTGATTGGTCGCAGGATGTATAAAAACACTGCATACAATCTTCTGAGACTATATGTAAATGAGGATTAAGCCATAAAACAATACGTTCATAGGGTTGTTCATGGTGAATAAGTGGTTTATGTAGAGCATTGTTAGGAACTAATAGTAAATCACCAGGGCGCAAATGATAATATTTTCCTTCTATACAATACGTGACAGAACCTTCTATAAAGAGGATGAGTTTATGAAAATCATGATAATGCATAGAGAAAGTTTGACTTTCCTGATCCCTTAAATGAAAAAATAAATAATCCTGATGCAAATAACCTTTGCGTTTATTTAAGCCGTCTTCTGTATTATTCATAATAACCTCCTTGTATAAGTTTGCTTTATTATAGCACTTTTTACATAGTAAGAAGCATTTTTTGCAGAGATAATATGAAAAGAGTAGCATACAATTAAGTAAATACTAGGGAGGTGACCTATAATGATAGGGAAAAAATTAGTGGATTTATTAGCGGGTGTGGATTATAAAGTACTACAAGGAAAGATAGAGCACGAGGTAAAGCACATAGCATGGGATACAAGAACCATGGTAGAAGGCGCTTTATTTATTTGTGTTAAGAATAGAAATGTAGATCGTCATTGTTTCGCACAAGAAGCAATTAAACAAGGGGCAACTATTTTAATGATTGAACATGAGATTGATCAAGTACCTGAAAAAGTAACCATTATTCAAGTAGATGATAGCCGTAAAGCGATGTCTATTATCGCCCAAAATTATTATGAAAAACCCGGTGAAGCTTTAAAAATGATAGGTGTAACAGGAACTAATGGAAAAACTTCGATTACCCATTTTATTGCACAGGCTTTAAGTACTTTAGGTGAGAAAACAGGTGTTATTGGAACAATCCGTAATACGCTAGAGGGAGAAAAGCTAAAGACTAAAAAAATTAATCCCACAACACCGGATGCCATTGAACTACAGGCTAGCTTAAAAGAGATGTTAGATAAGGGAGCAACCTATGGTGTGATGGAAGTAACCTCTTCAGCTTTAGCTCAAAATAGAGTTTATGGGATGGCCTATCAAGTAGGGGTTTTTACGAATTTAACTCAGGATCATTTAGAAGAACATGGTACGATGGAAGCATACGGGGCCGCTAAGTTAAAGCTTTTTAAAAATTGCCGAATAGGTATTGTTAATCAAGATGATCTGATGGCGGAAAAAATTAAACAAGAAGGTCACTGTAAGGTAATTACCTATGGCATTGATAAAAAAGCAGATTTTAAGGCTGAGCAGATTCATCAAGGATTAACCGGTGTAGACTTTAAGCTAATCTATTTAGGAAAGCAATATTCGGTTAACTTTCCAGTACCAGGACGTTTTAGTGTGTATAATGCACTAGCAACAATTGCTACTCTTGTGAGTTTGGGATATGAATTAACTAACATTCTAGAGGCACTTCATTGGATTAATGAAGTACCTGGGCGTTTTCAAATCATTCCTAATACCAAGGGTGTTTTAGTAGTAGTAGATTATGCACATTCGCCTGATAGTTTAAAACAACTTTTACAAACGACAAAAGATTTAATTTCAGGGAAGCTTACTGTGGTCTTTGGATGTGGGGGAGATAGAGATACCAGTAAAAGAGCTGAAATGGGGACTATGGCTGGAGCCTATAGTGACTTAACCATTATCACCTCTGATAATCCAAGAAATGAAAAACCAGAACAGATTATGGCGGACATAGAAAAAGGTATCTTGGAAGTTAAGGGAAGATATGAAATGATTAAGAATCGTAAATTGGCTATTGTGGCGGCATTAGCAGAAGCTGAAGAAGGAGATGCAGTAGTTATTGCTGGTAAGGGACATGAAACTTATCAATTGATAGGTAATCAGAAGTGGCATCTAGATGATTGCGAAATTGTGAGTAATTATTTAAATGCTTAAAATAAAAATGGGTGCTGAAGTATTCAGTACCCATTTTTATTATGAATGGCTTATCATCTTAGTTAACGATATTTTTGGATAACAGCAGCTAGTGTGTCACCCATTTGTAATTGCCCATAGCTATTATTAGGATGAATACCATTAGAAGCTTTAATCACAGGTATTGTAGCACCATCGATGGTTTCAGTAGTTTCTTTATAATCAAAGCCGTTAGTTGTATCTAAGGTAAGATGCATAGGGGCAATATAAATACCTTGTTGTTTGCTTTGTTCATTATCATAGGTTTTTAGTAGATAATAGGTGGCAATTTTCATATTGCGATCGTATTTGTTATAGAAAGCTTGATGACTATCTGTAACAATTTCTGTATTTGGTGCTGGCGTAGGGGTACAAAGAATAATCTTAATATGAGGATCATAGGCCTTAATAGAAGCGATCATTTGATTAAGCTTACGTATATACCCCTCCATATCCTCTAGAGCGTTATTATAACCAAAATCATTGGCACCTAGAAGAATACTCACATGAGTAGGAGCACCTTCGGTATAAGCAGCTGCAAAGCGTTCCATATATTTTGAAAAGCTAAATTCAAAGGTTGTAGGCTGAATGGCCATAGATTCCCAACTAGTGCCTGTCCATTCAATCCATTCGCTTCCTTTAGGACGGCTAGGATCTACCATGACGTCACCTTTTAAAGGATACTTATAATAACCATTCATATCATAAAGGTAAGGACCTTTACTTTTCCAATCTCTAGCGATTGTTTGGAAACCAGCATAAATAGGATTAGTAGAGTCGGTGTAGCAAATATTTTTCCAATCACGGGTGTTACCTTTATAGCGAGCCCCATCAATAGTTGTAGGAAACATAAATGGACTATCTAGCTCAGAGGAATTAATGGCAGTAAAATAACGATTTAAGGTCCAACCGCCACGGCCTTCTCTGGCAGAGATACCGTCTGTTTCATAAACTCTTGTTCCCAATACTTTGACATTAGGAAGTTTCTTTTCAACTTGATTTAAATAAATACCAGCTCTAGTTAAACTGTCACCAATAGCAAGCAGTCTTACAGGGGTTGTGTTCGAGGTATCTACCAATTCAACAGAAACATTTTGTTCTGCAAGAGTTGTATCATTACTTAGATAAAAGTTTAAATCAAAACGTTTATTTAAAGGATATTCATTTAATGAACCTGTTTTAAAAGACCAAGAGTCTTCTGAAGCTATCCCATAAGATGATACAACGTTTAAATTATAGTTGGAAAATTGAGATAAAAAGGCGTTTTTATTAAAAATAGTATAGTTCTCTACAGTTGTATTGGTGCCTTCTAAAATAAAAAGCTCTTTAGGTAAAAGAAGTCCTTCCACATTTAAATTCGTATAATCTAAAATCGTTGTATCGGTTTTAAGGTTTTCACTTGTTAAAGTTTGATTTTCTATGGGATTAAAGGTTGCTCCTAAAGTAATCTGACCTAATAAAGTTGTAGATAATAACAAAACAGCACATTGTGTGACAAGACGTTGTCGTAATTTCATAGTTGATGCGCACCTCCAAGCTATAGTTTAGCGTGAACTAGCTAGTTTTACAATATAGTCAAGTGGAAATGTTATGAAATAGAAATAAAAGAAGCCTATTTGTTATAAAAGTAAAGTTAAAAAGTAATAAATCCATTGATTTTTAGTAAAAAATCTTCTCAATATGATATAATAAGTGATAAAATAAATTGATAGTATAAAATGATACTAAGTAGAAAAGTGGTGAGTGAATGGAACTCCTAAGAGATAAAAATGGATTAACGGAGCAAGAATTTTTACAAAGCTATGATTTAGCTAAATATGAGAAGCCTTCTGTAACTGTAGATATGTTGTTGCTTACAGTAGGAGATAAGGAAAATACTGATATTAGGAAACTGCCAGAAAAAGAACTAAGAGTACTTCTAGTAAAAAGAGGTGAGCATCCTTTTCTAGGAAATTGGGCGCTTCCTGGTGGATTTGTAGGCATGAAAGAAGGCTTAAGGGAAGCTGCTTATCGTAAAATTAAAGATGAAACGAATGTAACGGATATTTATCTAGAACAGCTTTATACCTTAGGGGAAGATCAAGAAGAAGTAGAAAGGGACCCTAGAACCAGAGTTATTTCTACTTCCTATATGGCATTGGTAGACGAATCAAAATTGAAACCAAGTGCACATCGTACAACAGATGAAGTAAGCTGGTTTAGTGTTAAGAAAAAACCTACTTTTAGTGGAAAACAGGGCTATGCCTTTGTAGAAACCTATGGGCTTACTTTAGAATCAGATGATGGCGCCATAAAGATAGGCTATCAAATTAAAGAAGTATACGAGTCAAAGACGCCTTATCCTGTAAAAACCACTAGATATGAGAAGCTAGATGGTTATGAAGATGGTTTGGCATTTGACCACTATAAATTAATCGACAAAGGTTTAGAACGTCTTAAAAATAAAATTGAATATACACCTTTAGCATTTACACTTTTACCTGAATACTTTACTTTAAGTGAACTTCAAAAGGTATATGAAGTTATTTTGGATAAAAAACTTTTGAAAGCTAACTTTAGAAGAAAAATTGCTCCAATGGTAAAGAAAACAGAAATCATACAAAAAAGAGGACATCGTCCAGCTAATTATTATCAGTTTAATGAAGAATGGCAACATGATTTTATGGGATAATCAAGTGAAAAACAGGCAATAAGTCTATACAATGAAAAAACACTATCTTACAGTATGTTAAATATGCTGAAAGATAGTGTTTTTTATTGTGATAATTCTAAATAATTTGCAAGTCATATTGACAAGATATTAACAAAGTAGTAATCTGAATAATGATTATTGTTAATAAATTAACATAAATTTCAAGTTAGAGCACCAGTTAAAATAAGGAGGCAATTATGGGAGAAGTTATTAAGTGGCATGAACTAGATCAGATACTTGAAAGAAATGGGTTAGAGCCAAGTAGTATTATTAGTATTTTACAAGATATTCAAGAGATTTATCGCTACATACCAGAAGAGGTTTTTCCTTATTTATCAGAAAAATTAGGGATGAGTACTGCCAAAATTTATGGTGTAGCTACTTTTTATGAAAATTTTTCATTAGAACCTAAAGGAAAGTATGTTATTAAGATATGCGATGGTACAGCCTGCCATGTTAGAAAATCAATTCCTATTTTAAATGCCTTAAGAGAAACCTTAAGTTTATCAGAAGAAAAGGTAACGACAGATGATTTATTATTTACAGTAGAAACGGTTTCTTGTTTAGGTGCTTGTGGACTTGCTCCCGTTATGACCATTAATGATAAGGTTTATGGTAGTATGACACCGGAAAAAGCAAAAGCTTTATTATCTGAACTAAGGGAGGAAGACTAAGATGCTAAAAGATAGAGCAGATTTAGTGCAAATGAGGATAGCTTGCAAGGAAGCACTTGAGTTAGAAAAAATAAAAATCTTAGTTTGTTCAGGAACAGGTTGCATTGCAAGTGGCTCCTTAGAGATTTATGAAGAAATGCTAAGGTTAATGAAAGAAGAAGGACTTAATTGTAGTGTGAATTTAGAAGAAGAACCACATGACTCTTCAATTGGTATGAAAAAAAGTGGTTGTCATGGCTTTTGTGAAATGGGACCTCTACTTCGAATAGAGCCATGGGGTTACTTATACATAAAAGTAAAGGTAGAGGATTGTAAAGAGATTATAGAAGAAACGATTAAAAAAGGTCAGTGTATTGAACGTCTTATTTATAAAAAGGATGGTAAGGGCTATAAAACCCAAGCAGAAATTCCTTTTTATAAAAAACAGACAAGGCTTGTTTTAGAGCATTGTGGGCATATTGATGCTACATCTATAAAAGAATATTTAGCTGTAGGGGGCTATGAAGCCTTAGAAAAGGCTTTATTTGATAGGGATGATGAAGGCATCATTCATGAAATTACAGAATCCAATTTACGAGGTAGAGGTGGTGGTGGTTTTCCTGCTGGTAGAAAATGGACACAGGTAAGACGTCAAGTAGAACCTACGAAATATGTTGTATGTAATGGAGATGAAGGAGATCCAGGTGCTTTTATGGATAGAAGTATTATGGAAGGTGACCCTCATCGTATGTTAGAAGGTATGATGATTGCAGCTAAAGCTTGTAAGGCAAGAGAAGGATATATTTATGTGAGGGCAGAATATCCATTGGCTATTAGTCGTTTAAGAAAAGCAATTGATGAGGCCAGGGAGTATGGTTTATTAGGTGAGCATATTTTAGGAACAGACTTTAGCTTTGATATTAAGATTAATAGAGGAGCGGGGGCTTTTGTTTGTGGTGAAGGTAGCGCGTTAACCGCTTCAATTGAAGGAAAACGTGGGATGCCTCGTGTGAAGCCACCACGAACAGTTGAACAAGGTTTATTTGAGAAACCTACTGTACTTAATAACGTAGAAACCTTTGCTAATGTGCCACTGATTATTTTGAATGGGGCTGACTGGTATAAAGGAATAGGACCAGAGAAGAGTCCTGGAACTAAGGCTTTTGCTTTAACAGGTAATATTGAAAATACAGGACTTATAGAAGTGCCTATGGGAACCACCTTAAGAGAAGTCATTTTTGATATTGGTGGTGGTATGAGAGATGGTGCTAATTTTAAAGCTGTTCAAATTGGAGGGCCATCAGGAGGTTGCTTAACCAGTGATGATTTAGATTTACCACTAGATTTCGATTCTTTAAAGAAGGCTGGTGCTATGATTGGCTCAGGTGGTCTAGTAGTTATGGATGAAAATACTTGTATGGTAGAAGTGGCACGTTTCTTTATGAACTTTACTCAAAATGAATCTTGCGGCAAATGTGTACCCTGTAGAGAGGGAACTAAACGTATGCTAGAGATTCTAGAGCGTATCGTAGTAGGTGGAGGAGAAGAGGATGACTTAGACCAGCTTTTAGAATTAGCAGATACGATTTCTTCTACAGCACTTTGTGGGCTAGGAAAAACAGCTGCTTTTCCGGTGGTAAGTACGATTAAGAAGTTTAAAGGTGAATATCTAGCGCATATTGTAGATAAAAAATGTCCATCTAAAACATGTCAAAAGCTTCGTCAGATTTATATTGATGAAGTACTTTGTAAGGGCTGTTCAAAATGCGCAAGAAGCTGTCCTGTAGGGGCGATTTCAGGACAAATTAAGGAACCATTTAAAATTGATGAAAAGAAATGTATTAAATGTGGTGCCTGCATCGGGGCTTGTGCATTTAAAGCAGTGAAGGAGGATTAAAGATGAGTGGACAGTTTATGTTAATAGATGGCATGCCTGTAGAAATTAATGGAGAGAAAAATATATTAGAATTAATTAGAAAAGCAGGAATCGAGCTGCCTACCTTCTGTTATTATTCAGAGCTTTCCGTATACGGTGCCTGCCGTTTATGTATGATAGAGAATCAGTGGGGGGGAATAGAAGCATCCTGCTCTACACCACCTAAAGCAGGAATGGAGATTTACACAAATACACCTAGACTTAGAAAATATCGTAAAATGATATTAGAGCTTATTTTAGCCAATCATTGTAGAGACTGTACGACTTGTGAAAAGAATGGAGGCTGTAAACTTCAAGAACTTGCTATGCGATTTGGCATTAATCAAGTTCGTTTTAAAAATAGTAAAAAAGAAGTGCCATTAGATACTTCTTCTAGAGCCATTGTACGTGATGAAAGTAAGTGTATTTTATGTGGCGATTGTGTTAGAATGTGTGATGAGATGCAAAATATTGGTGCCATCGATTTTGCTCATAGAGGTACCAATATGCGTATTAGTACAGCCTTTCATAAGCCTATTAGTGAATCTAAATGTGTGAGCTGTGGCCAATGCGCGGCA
Source organism: Cellulosilyticum sp. WCF-2 (assembly GCF_003990395.1). NCBI lineage: Bacteria > Bacillati > Bacillota > Clostridia > Lachnospirales > Cellulosilyticaceae > Cellulosilyticum > Cellulosilyticum sp. WCF-2. The sequence continues at coordinate 2,335,955 of NZ_CP034675.1, forward strand.
GTATGTCCAACTGGAGCTATCGTTGTGAAAAATGATACACAGGCTATTTGGAATGTAATAAGTGATCCAGAAACTAAGGTGATTGTTCAAATAGCACCAGCTGTAAGAGTGGGCATTGACCAATCTTTAGGTGAAGAAAATGGGCATAATGTTATGGGAAAAATTATTGCTGCTTTAAGACGTATGGGCTTTGATGAAATTTTTGATACAACGACAGGAGCAGATTTGACTGTATTAGAAGAAGCCAATGAACTCTTAGAACGTATAGAAAAAAAAGATACATTGCCACTTTTTACTTCCTGTTGTCCAGCATGGGTAAAGTATGTAGAGAACAATCATCCAGAGCTCATCAGTCAAGTTTCTTCTTGCCGTTCACCTATGGAGATGTTTGGAGCTGTTTTGAAGGAACATTATAGTCATTCTAGGCGTAAGGTTATTGTTGTAGCAGTGATGCCTTGTACAGCTAAAAAGGAAGAAGCTGCAAGAGATGAACTGAAGCGTGATGGCATTCCAGATGTGGATTATGTACTTACAACTAGAGAACTTATTCAAATGGTAAAAGAATCCGGTATTGTCTTTAATGAGTTAGAGCCGGAAGCTGTAGATATGCCTTTTGGTGTAAGTAGTGGTGCAGGTGTTATTTTCGGTGTAACAGGTGGGGTAACAGAAGCAGTTATTCGTCGTCTAGCTGATGACAAATCAACAACTAGCTTACGTAGTATTGCTTTTAACGGTGTAAGAGGCATGGCAGGTGTAAAGGAAGCAGAGATACCTTTTGGAGAGAACTATTTAAAGGTGGCCATTGTAAGTGGACTTAAAAATGCAGAAGATTTGATTATAGCTATGAAATCAGGAGAAAAGCATTATGACTTTGTAGAAGTAATGGCTTGCCCAGCGGGTTGTGTGGGAGGAGCTGGTCAGCCATTTGCCAGAAATGAAGAAAAAGCTATACGTGGGAAAGGACTTTATGAAGCCGATCGTTTAAGTAGTATTAAGCGTTCTGAGGAAAATCCTCTTATTATGTCTCTTTATTCGGGCGTTTTGAAGGGAAAGGTACATCAGTTATTACATGTGGATTACATAGGAAAGGAGTAAGTCATGGAACTAAAAATTTGTATAGGAAGTGCTTGCCATATTAAAGGGTCCTATAATGTGATCAGCGCTTTTCAACAACTTATAGAGGAATATCAAGTTTTTGAACAAGTGGAATTAAAAGCAGTATTTTGTTTAGGTCACTGCACTGAGGCTGTATCAGTACAGATCGATCAGGGGGATATTTATAGTGTGTCAGGAGCTACGGCTAGAACATTTTTTAAGGAAGAAGTGCTTACGAGATTAAATGGGGAAAAATAGATAGTAGTTAAGGTTGAGTGATAAGAAAAAGCATTGTCAATAATGGCAATGCTTTTTTGTATTTGAATAAATTACCAGTAATACATAATGTTAGTTAATAGTTAGTTAATATTTACGTAACATTTATAAGGTAAAATGGCAGAGATAGCTTGATATAGCTAGAACTCAAATTAAAAGTAAGAGAAGGTGAGCAATATGCCGTCCTTTGTGGAACAGATTAAAAATAATAAAAAAGTAAATAAAATGATTATAGGTGGTGTAGTCATTACTTTGGTGGGTGGAAGCTTACTTTGGTATAATACTAGAAAAAATGCTTATGCACTTTCTGTAAATGGTGAGGTAGTGGCTGTCGTAAAAGAAAAAGAACAAGCTACAGCAGCTTATGAAGAACTTGTAACATCGCTTAAGAAAGATATAGGGGTAGACATAGCAGTTAATGAAACCCTTGAATTAGAGCCCATACATAGTAAGGCATCAGAAATGAATACTTATGATGAATTAGTCAAAGCTTTAAGTGAAAATATTAGCTATGGTGTAGAGGCATATGAAATACTTGTAGACGGAAACAGCTATGCGGTTATAGATAGCCAAAGTGCAGCAGAAACAATCTTAACAGAAATCGCTAAAGCTTATTTACCAGCTAAAGGACAGTTAACATTAGAAGTTGCAACTGTAGAAACTGAAACATCAGGAGAAACAGAAGTTAGTCAAGGTGAAAGAGCTGAGGAAGAAAATAGAGCAGAAGCACAAGTTACACAGTCGCCTAATACAGAATCGACTGAAGTAACAACAACTACAAATAATCAAGAAATAGAAAAGGTAGAAGTAGCAGATGCATTGCCACAAGAAGAGGTAACTAATAAAGTATCTGTAGGAAACATTCAAGTCGAAGAAAATGCAGAGGAAACGGAAGAAACTGAAAAGCAAGAAGGTCAAAAGATTCAACGTACAATGCATGGTTTGGATTTTAATGAAGAAGTAACAGTACGCAATGTTTATGTTGATCAAAGTGAGATTTTATCAGCAGAAAAAGCAAAAGAAGTATTATTAGATAAGCGTTATGAGACCATTACTTATGAATTAAAAGAAGGCGATAATATATGGGATATTGCAGTTAAGCATGGGACAACCATGGAGAGAATTTTAGAACTTAATTCACAAATTGTAGATGAAACGAGAATGCAAATAGGAGATGTTATTCAATTAGAAGTACCTAAACCTATTTTATCTATTTCTACAGTAGAAGAAGCTACTTTTAAAGAACTTATCCCAGGTGAAATAGAATATGTTGAGTTCTCTGACTTATATAAAGATGAGACTAAAATATATCAAGAAGGAAATGATGGACTAAAAGAACTTACAGTAGAAGTAACAAAGGTGAATGGTGTGGAAGTGAGTCGTCAAACTATTTCTGAGAAAGTATTAAAAGAACCTAAAACGAAAGTCATTGCTTATGGAACAAAAGAAAGACCAGTAGTTACTAAACCAACTACCAATAGTGGAAGTAGTTCAAGTAATAGTTCAAGTAGTTCAAGTAATAGTTCAAGTAGTTCTAATAATTCAAGTAACAGTGGAAGCAGCAGTAAACCAAGTACTTCTTCAGGGAAATTTATTCATCCATTAAAAGGTGCAGGAAGAGTTTCATCTGGTTATGGTTCAAGATGGGGAAGCTTCCACAAAGGAATAGATTATGCAGCATCAGCAGGTACACCTATTTATGCGTCAGCAGCAGGACAAGTTATTTATTCAGGCTATAATAATGGTGGCTATGGTAAACTTATTATTATAGATCATGGTAATGGCTATCAAACTTATTATGCACACTGTAGTAGCTTATATGTGAATGTGGGAGCTTATGTTTCACAAGGACAAAACATTGCAGGGGTAGGTTCTACAGGAGATTCTACAGGTAACCATCTTCATTTTGAGGTGAGAAAAAATGGAACACCTATTAATCCGACTAGTGTGTATTAGTTTAATACAAAAATTTTAAATCAATAAATTAAATCAATTAAATCAATTAAAACAATTGAAAGAATGAAATTTGATAATAAAAAAGAGTTACGATAGATAAATCGTAACTCTTTTTGTATAAATGAAACTAAGCAAGAATAACTTTAGTAGAATTGCAAGTTTAAAGAGCGTGAAGAAGGAGCTTTTTTAAGAGTTTCCATAGTAGAGCAGCATTTATCAGCTAGACTTACAATATAAGCTTCTTTGTAGCGAGGTGGCTTAATCGTTAAAGGCCACATATGTTTTAATATAATATCTTTTTCTTTGTCGTTAAGCAAAAAATACTTTTCTGCATTAGCAAGAGCAGCTTTAGGATGTGTAAAACCATGGAGACCTTTACGGTCACCTTTTTCATGCCAGTCATAAAGGAAAAAGTCATGAAGTAAAGCGCCACGAATAATACTTTTATAGTCTGTACTTAAATGGAGGCGACGAGCAAGGTAATAACTATAGTAGGCCACTAATAAGCTGTGATCTAGGCAGGAGGTATGACCATGCTGGGTATAACCTTTCATTTGATGAATATACGGTGATGTAATAAATTCTTCTAAGGTCGTTTTAAAGTAGGAGGTTTCATCATCATTAAGTCTCATTACAAATCTTCCTTTCTAGAACGAGTAGATTCTTTTTTAGTATTGATTTTTTTGAGTTTAGATAAGGAGAGCCTAGGGAATGCTTTAAGTAAACGTTTTTCACCTAAACTGTATTTATTAATTTGATCTGTATACTTTTTGTGTAAAGCTGAAATAGCTTGACGTAATTTTTCAGAAGATGAATCACTAGCTTCCGTTAGTTGTAGTCGAAGTTTTTCCATAATGTAAGAAACCGATACATTAGATTTGTAGGTTTCAGTCCATTTCTTTAATTCTTCAGCTGTGGTGTAGAGTTTGCTTTGTTCTAATATAGTAGAGAGTTCATTACGTAATAAAGCCAAAGAAGGCATTCTAGTGCTAAGCTTAAAGGCTGAATACGTACTAAAAATACAATCTACTGTAAAAAGGATGATTAAAATACAAAGTACAATTGTTCCAGGTATTTTAGGGATTTTTCCAACTAATATTACAAAAAAAGGCTGAATATAACAGGTAAATACAAGAGCAAGTATGCCCCAAGCAATTGAAATACGAAGACATATTTTACCGTTTAGATTACATTTAAAATGGCTATAATCCCACCATGAAGCATGAAAGAGTTTCTCCATAATCATACCGGTTAAATATTCGATCGAGGTAGCAACTACTAAACCAACTATAAAAACTAAAAAAGGATTATTAGCAAAAGGAGTACAAAATAAATAGATACTACACATACCCACCCCGTAAATAGGACAGTAAAAACCAGTTAAAAAGCCACGATTAATAAATATTTTATGTTTAACAGAATTAAGTGTTGTTTCCATAAGCCAACCTAAAGTACTATATATAAAAAAATAATAAATAAGTTCATAAAATGATGTAGAAGACAAAGAAGCCATAGGTTCCTTCCTTTCTGATATAGTTTTAGTATATGAAATAAATAATGAAGAATAAAAGTTAAGCGGTATTTGAGTTAACAATAATCACTTTTTCTTTCTTCATTGTTTTTCAAATGCATCTTTAATAATTGAAGTTGAATGTTAAAAATAATAAATGTTTTGTAAATATGATAATATATAAAAAGAAGATATGCAAATAATAGTTAATATAAAGGAGTGAAAATATGATTGCAGCAGCATTTTTCGATATTGATGGGACGATTTATCGAGAAGGTCTTATAACAGAAGTATTTAAGAAGATGATTAACTATGAATACATTGATGGCAGTCAATGGTATAGTGAGGTAAGGCCAGCTTATATGAATTGGGATAAGCGAGTAGGTGACTATGATACGTATCTTTTAAAGATGGTAGATATCTATAAAGAAGCAGTAAAAGGCTTAAATGCTGAACAAATGGCTTATGTAGCAAGACGTGTTATTCAGCAAAAAGGAGAGCGTGTGTATACTTTTTCAAGACAGCAAATTAAATGGCACCAAAAAGAAAAAAATAAGGTTATTGCCATTTCAGGTTCTCCTAGTGAACTAGTTAAGGAAATGTCTAAGAAATATGAGATGGATGATTACAGAGGAACCATTTATGAATTAGATGAAAAAGGTTATTATAATGGCTCAATTGTACCGATGTGGGATGCAGTTAGCAAAAGAAAAGCTATTTTAGAAATGGTGGAAAAGTATGATATAGACTTAAGTAAAAGCTACGCATATGGAGATACGGCAGGAGATTTAACGATGTTAAGTATGGTAGGACATCCTTATGCCATTAATCCCACAAGAGAGCTAATTAGTAAAATTAATCAGGATGAAGTACTCAGAAAAAAAATTAATATTATTGTAGAGAGGAAGGATGTTATTTATCATTTAGATATTAATAATTTAAAATTAATAGATTAGTATATTTGTTGGGATTAATTAAATATTAAAAATGTTAAACAAATGTTACAGATAGAAAACAAATGCATTAAAAAACGTTGAAAAACTTAACTTTTTGATGAAAAAACTTTGTAATATTTCTCTGCTTTTGTTATAATGGAAGAGAATTACAGTGACCTAAAAGTATTTTCATTAAGGAGGAGTGACATCATGAGTAAAAAATTAGGTATAATGCTACTTGCAGCGACTTTATTCTGCACGAATGCAGTGCCAACGACAGCTGCTACTATTGTATATGATGGTAAGGCACATGAATATAATTTACCAGCTATATCACTTTATGTGAATGGCAATAAAATAGCAACAACAATGGATCCGATTCAACTAGAAGGAAGGGTGTTAGTACCAGCTAGAGAAGTATTTACACCAATGGGGGCTAAGGTAAGCTGGGATGCAAAAGCAAAACAAGTAACAGTGGCATATAAGGATACGACCATGCTTTTAACAGTTAATCAGAAGGAAGTCTGGTTAAATGGTAAAACGGTGAGCTTAGATGTACCAGCTAAGATTATTAATGATAAAGTAATGATTCCAGTTCGTTTTATTAGTGAGCAACTAGGATTTATTGTAGATTGGAATGGCAGCAACCGTCAGGTATCTATTACAGAACCAACATCACCGCCAACGGAAGAAGAAAAACCACCAGTGGAAGAAGAACCGCCAGTAGAAGAGGAAAAGCCAAGTATATCTAATGAAGAATACATAGGGACGTCTAACAAGCACCAAATTAAGCTTCCTTCTGCATCATACAGTCAAACGAAGGTAATGGAAGTATCAGTGAATGAAAATAATGGTCAACATACGACTTTTATTAGCGCAGCTTCACCTATTTCAAATGCAAAAATAGAGTTACAAGCAGGCAAAGTGATTATTGATATAGGAAATAGTAAAAGTCAATTAAGTAACACTATTTCTCCTATTAATAATACTTATATTAAAAATATTAGAACTAGTCAATTTACAACTGATACAACGCGTGTTGTACTGGATTTAAAATCAGGCGCTTTAGTAAAGGCAGGGTTCAGTGAAGATAGAAGTAGCATTATGATTCAGCTTAGTAATCAAAAGATTGAACAAATTAAATATATGCAAAAGAATGGGGCAGATACTTTATATTATAAAGGCTTAAGTAAAGATCAAATTATTCTAGATTATAATGAAAAAGAAAATCTATTAAACTTTACAGTTCCGCATACAACAATAGAGACAGCTATTAATTGGACACAATTAAATGGCCGCTATATTGACAAGGTAACTATTAACGGTGAAGACAATCAAGTTAAAGGTAGTATTTGGCTTAAGGGAAAAGTGGATTACCAGTTAACTAGCGATTATCAAGGAGCAACGCTTACTTTATCTGCTTATACAGAAGTGCCTCCAGTAGAAGAGGTTACAGACAGTTTAGTATATGTATCAGGCGATAAGCCTACCATTCAACTTTTTAACATACCTGGCTTAAATAAGAATGCTATTAAAGTTACAGATGATTATCGTAATAAGACGTTAGTATTTGATCTTGGCAAAGATTATAGCAGTGTCCTCAAAAATAATAACATGGTTATTAATGATACAAGAATTAATAAAATACAAGTTGCTACTAATGGAACAACTAAAATCACAGTAGTAACCCAAAAGGTATATGCGTATAATTTCTATGAATCAGATGGGAAAATTTCATTACAAATGGTTAGACCAAAGGAAAAGTATAATCAAATTGTTGTGTTAGATGCAGGTCATGGTGGTTCTGATAGTGGAGCAGTAGGTAATGGTATAACAGAAAAAGGGATTAACTATAAGCAAGCCATGGCACTTTATAAGTTATTAGAGGCCGATTCACAAATTAAAGTTTATATGACAAGAGAAACAGATGTTTATCCGACGCTCCAATTTAGAACAACTTTAGCGAATGATATCGAGGCGGATTTATTTGTAAGTATTCATAATAATTCAGCTTCAGCTTCGATTAGAGGATCGGAAACACTGTACTTCCCTAGTACTACAGATACAAGAGGAAAACAAGTGGCTCAAATTGTACAAAACGCTTTAGTTAATAAATGTGGCATGATTAATAGGGGGATTAAAGCACGTTCAGACTTATATGTTTTACGTACAAGCAATATGCCAGCAATACTGATTGAAACAGGATTTATTAGTAACTCAGCAGAAGCAGCTTTGCTTAATAGTACGGCCTTTACAAACAAATGGGCCCAGGCTATTTATGAAAGTATTGTAGAGAGCTTTAGATTTTTGTAGCATCCTAGTGTGTTAAATTAGATTAGTAAATAAAAGAGAAAGTATTCTTTATAGAGGGAATACTTTCTCTTTTATTTTACACTTTATTTTCATGAAATTTTAATAAATCTATGGTATAAACAAACTAATTGATAAATAAAGTATGAGTCGTAAATAAAAGGGAAATACTAGAAATAAGTAAGAAAATAAGTTAGAATCAACAGGCTTATGAAAGATACATAGGGAAAGGATGAGAAAGAGATGAACTGGAACTTTTTGTTAGGCCCTTTAGTAGGTGCTATTATTGGTTATATTACAAATGGTATTGCCATTAAGATGTTATTTAGACCATTAAATCCAATTACTATAGGAGGTTATACACTACCTTTTACGCCAGGAGTTATTCCAAAAGAAAAAAAACGTCTTGCCAAAAGTATAGGAAGAGTAGTGAGTAGAGAGCTTTTAAATGAAGAAGTATTTAGAAAAGCACTATTAAAACCAGAAATATATGAGAGATTAGAAGAAAAGGTAGACTACTATATTGACACGTACCAAGCTAATGACAAAAAATTAGGAGAAATAGGAAACGAATTTTTGGGTAAAGAAAGGGCTATTTTTTTATTATGCGAAGCCGAAGAAAATGCCACTTCTCTTATTTACACAAAGGTTGTTAATATGGAACTAGGCAAGATTATTGTAGATAAATTAATAGGAACGTTAAAAGGTGGTGCATTAAGCCACTTATTAGGACCTATGAGTTTTCTAGTAAAAGACCAAATGTTAGATAGTCTAGGTGATAAGATTGAACCGGCTATTTCTCAAATGATTGTAGATGAAGCAGAAGGAATTATAAGACAAGCTGTAGAGGAGGAAAGTAATAACCTGAAAGAAACCTCGGTGGGAGATTGGGTAACCAAGCTAGATCCCTATAGAGACATCATCAAAAAAGTAGTCATTAAATCTTATGAAGGTTTGGTAAGGAATGGGCTTAGTACTGCTCTTGAAAAGTTAGATTTAGCTCAGATGATAGAAGAACGCATTATGGCATTTGATACTTTAGAAATGGAAAATTTAATTCTTGAGATTATGAATAAAGAACTTAATAGGCTAGTATGGTTAGGCGCTTTACTTGGTGGTATTATGGGGTGTGTAATGAGTTTTTTCTAAGAGATAAAAAGTTATTTATGATTAGAAAAAGTGCTGATTTTCATAGGGGATAGGCATATTGACTAGAATAGTGTTGAATAAACCTAGGATTAGTGGTAAGATTCAATAAGAGGAAGTATATAAAGTCGCAATAACAGGAAGGGAGATGGACAATGAGACAGCAAAGAAAATGGGCAGTTTTTCTCATTATGAGTTTAATTGTAAGTACATTTTTAGTAGGTTGTAATGGGGAGAATGGGCCAAAGCCAACACAGGAAATTGAAAGCCCGTCACCTACCGCCACAGCAGAAACAACAGAAAGTAGCTATAATAGCGCTTTTGAAAAATATAATAACAATATTACTGAACTAGGGCTAGTTATTAATGCGCCAGATCAGGAAGCCATCAATAGCTTACCTCAGGTAGAAACCTATAAACAGATGGATACAAAAGATAATCTAATGATTATACCCAAATATAACGGTTCAAAAATTACAATTAGCAAAGTAGAGTATACAGGTGAACGCTTTATTGCAAAAGATACCTTATATGCAAAAGAAGGAACACCAGAAGGTTATGGTCTACTTCTGTATGCTGTAAGACCAGAAGGTATTCCGCAGATTATGATTACAGTGACCTACAAAAATAAAAGTATTGACTATGTTATAGCTGAAGATGGGAAAAATGGTCATGAAGGTATTGAATATCTAAAGCTTGAAACAGATGATATGGGGATGCCCCATTCAGGCGAAATGATTACACCTATTCAAGATGCTACATATTTAGAAGGTTTAAATCGTTTTAGTAGTTTTGATGTAGATTTTGATTTAGATGGTAGCAATGAAACCATTGAGGTCTACTGTCAAGGAGAAATAACGGATGATGGCAGTTATTTTTTAGATGATGGCCAAGTTTGGACCTTAGTTGTCAAAAAAGGTGATGATATTTATCCGTTATTTGAAAAAAGTTATATTCAATTAGGCGGCTTAGAATATTTAGTTTATATAGATTATAACGATTATGAAAGAGTACATGTATTAGTTCAGTATAAAGCTGGAGCAGGTATGATGACATTTGATTGTGTTTATGATGAAGAAACTGGTAACTTTAGGCGTGATACAGTTTATGAAGCAAGTAATATCAACATTTTGAAAGATTGGAAGTAAGATAGAAAACTGTGTTTAAAAGTGAGAGCTTTTAAACACAGTTTTTTGATGTAATCACATGATAATAGATAATAAAGAATTGTAAATAGGTGATAGGTGATTTAGCAATAGCAGAAGGTTATGATTTTAAAAGTAAGTCTATAATGTTATGAAAATAAGTCCAAATGAAACATGCCTATCAATCAATTGACAATGATTATGTAAACACTTATGATAGAAGAAGTTGTTTTGAGATAAGTGAGAAGGATAGGTGAAGAATGTTGCTAGTTGTTGGTGGGATGATAGGTCTGGGAAAAACCAGTGTTGCAGAGCTTTTAGGAGAGCATTTTGGAACGGAAGTATTTTATGAAAGTGTAGATAATAATCCAATTTTACCTCTTTTTTATACTTCAAGTGAAGAAGAAATAGAAAAGAAAAGATATCCCTTTTTATTACAATTACATTTTTTAGATACACGTTTTAGAAGTATTAAAAGTGCATTGTATCATGATAATAACGTACTTGATCGTAGTATTTATGAAGATTGGTATTTTGCTAAAGTTAATAATGACCTAGGAAGAATCTCGGATTTAGAATTTCAAATGTATGATCGTTTGTTAGATAATATGATGCAAGAGTTAAAGGAACTTCCTAAGAAAGCACCTGATTTAATGATTTATTTAAAGGGATCATTTGAAACAGTGCTATCGCGTATTATGAAACGTGGTAGAAGCTATGAATTAGATGCACAGCTTGAAGCTTATTATAGACAACTATGGGAAGGATATGATGAATGGGTGATGAGTCATTATCATGCCAGTGAAGTTGTAGTCATTGATATGGATCGCTATGATGTAGTAAGCCGCAGGGAAGATGCGTTAGAAGTATTAGCATTAGTAGAAAGCAAATTAAAGATGATTAGAAAAAAATAGAAATTATTTCTTGACTTTTCAAATTAACATGATTATACTAAGTATCAATAGAAAAGCTTATCTAGAGAGGTGGAGGGAACAGGCCCTATGATACCTCAGCAACCACACTTAAGTGAAAGGTGCTAATTCCTGCAGAACCTAAGGTTCTGGAAGATAAGGGCGGATGAATCAAAGCAAAGTAAACCTCTCTTATTTTTAGTGATCATTAAAAATAAGAGAGGTTTACTTTGTTTCTAGAAGGAGGAAAAAATGGAGAAAGTATTCAATCAGCCAATTATATCTTTACAGAATTTAAGTAAAACCTATTCAGTAGATCAAGGAACATTCACGGCATTAAAAGATGTTAACTTAGATATTTATAAAGGAGACATTTATGGCATCATTGGTATGAGTGGCGCTGGAAAAAGTACCCTCGTAAGATGTATTAATTATCTAGAAGAGCCAACCAAAGGTAAAGTATACTTTGATGGAAAAGATTTAGGTACATTAAGTGCGGTAGAATTTAGGAAAGCCAGACAGTCTATGAGTATGATTTTTCAACAATTTAATTTGTTGATGCAACGTACAGCAGAAGATAATGTTTGTTTTCCATTAGAAATTGCAGGTATGAAGAAAAAAGAAGCAAGAGAAAAAGCTAAAGAGTTATTAGCGGTAGTTGGGTTAAGTGATAAAGCGAAATCATATCCTTCACAGCTTTCAGGAGGGCAGAAGCAAAGAGTAGCCATTGCTAGGGCATTAGCTACTAATCCTAAGGTGCTTTTATGTGATGAAGCCACATCGGCCTTAGACCCAAGTACAACTCAATCTATTTTAGCATTGCTAAAAGAAATTAATCAGAAGTTTGGTATTACCATTGTTATTATTACCCACGAAATGAAGGTTGTAGAGGAGATTTGTTCTCATGTTGCCATTATTGCAGATAGTCAAATTGTAGAGGTTGGAACAGTAGAAGAAGTGTTCACTCATCCTCAAAGTCAAGTAGGGCAGCAACTCGTTTATCCAAATGGCATGCCACCTAGTCAGTACATAGGCACGAAATGTGCACGCATTATTTTTGATGGCAGTTCAGCTTATGATCCAGCTATAGCAAGTATGATTTTAGAGTGTAAGGCTCATGTCAATATTATCTATGCAGATATGAAACAGGTAGGAGATAAAGCAATGGGACAAATGGTACTTCAATTGCCAGAGGATACAAGTCAAGCAATGCGTGTCTTAGATTACTTAAGACAAAGAGAACTAATTGTAGAGGAGGTTATGTAAAATGTGGGATGTTGAAATGATTAAAACCATTACAATAGGGATATTCGAGACCTTATACATGACCTTATTTTCTACTTTATTAGCTTATATGATAGGTTTACCTTTGGGTATAGCCTTAGTTGTTACAGAAAAAGGAAATTTATTGCCTAGTAAATGGCTTAACAGCATTTTAAATGTGATAGTCAATATAACACGCTCAGTACCTTTCTTGATTCTACTTATTTTTATTCAACCTTTTACAAGATGGGTGGTGGGAACCACTATAGGGTCAACAGCAACTGTTGTACCTTTAGTTGTAGCAGCAGCCCCTTTTATCGGGCGAATGGTAGAGTCTTCTATTAAAGAATTAGATCACGGCATTATCGAAGCAGCTCTTTCTATGGGAGCTACACCTTTTCAAATTATCTGGAAAGTGATGTTACCTGAAACGAAACCTTCTTTATGGATAGGTGCTTCTATTACAGCTACAACTATTTTAGGCTATTCAGCAATGGCTGGCTTTACAAGTGGTGGTGGTCTTGGAGATATTGCCATTCGTTATGGCTTTTATCGTTATCAAACAGAAGTGATGTTAGTAACGGTAATCTTATTAGTCATTATCGTTCAATGTATTCAAGGTATAGGTATGAAAATAGCAACAAAGCAAGATAAAAGAAAATAAATCTTAATGAAAACCAGGGGGAAATAAAATGAAAAAATTATTAACTTTAAGTTTGGTAGCTGTATTATCACTTTCACTTCTTGCAGGTTGTGGCAAAAGTGAAGCAAGTAATAAAATTGTTGTAGGAGCATCTACATCACCACACGCAGAGATTCTAGCAGTAGCAAAACCTATTTTGAAAGAAAAAGGCTATGATCTTGAAATTAAGGAGTTTTCAGATTATGTGCAGCCTAACCTAACACTTGAAAATAAAGAATTAGATGCTAATTATTTTCAACATAAACCTTATTTAGATGATTTTAATAGTAAGAATGGTACACATCTTGTATCAGTAGCAGCTGTCCACTATGAGCCATTTGGCATTTATCCAGGAAAATCATCTAGTATAGATGATATCAAAGATGGAGCTAAAATTGCGGTACCCAATGATACAACTAATGAGGCAAGAGCTTTAATGCTTCTTCAAGATTTAGGTATCATTACTGTAGATGAGTCAGCAGGTTTAGCAGCAACTAAAACAGATATTACTTCAAATCCTCGTAACATTGAAATAGTAGAAATTGAAGCAGCTCAGCTTGTACGTACACTTCAAGATGTGGATTTTGCAGTTATTAATGGTAATTATGCTATTCAAGGTGGACTTAATGTAGAAGAGGATGCTCTAGCAAAAGAGGCAGCAGATTCTTTAATGGCCCAAACTTATGCTAATATTTTAGCTGTACGTGAAGGCGACGAAAATAGAGAAGATATTAAAGCACTTATTGAAGCTTTAGGAAGCAAGGAAGTAAAAGACTTTATTGCAGAGAAGTACCAAGGTTCAGTGGTAAGCTTAAATTAATGATAGAGAGCTGTTGTATTAGCAATTTTATTTGTTAATACAACAGCTCTTTTTTATTTAGTACCATGCTATGAGATTAATAACATTAAATAGGAAGAAATTTGAATTCAACAAAATGACTTAGTAGGTGTCTTTACACATGTATTGATTATTTAAGAGGATGATGTTATATTAAATAAAGTATAACTTGATAAGTGAGGCGAGAAAATGAATGTAGTTAATACAATAGAGCAAATTAGGTCTTTAAAAAAACAAAAAAATGCACTTATTGTAGCACATTATTATGTAGATGATTCCGTGCAAGAAATAGCAGATTACGTAGGAGATTCTTATTATTTAAGCAAAGTATGCATGGATAGACCAGAACAACTGATTATCTTTTGCGGTGTTAGATTTATGGGGGAAAGTGCTAAGATTCTTAATCCTTATAAACAGGTAGTTATGGCAGAGGAGCATGCTGATTGCCCAATGGCTCATATGATAGAAATAGAAAAGATTAGAGAAATGCGAGCGGCTTATAAAGATTTAGCGGTTGTATGCTATATTAACTCAACCACAGAGATTAAAGCAGAAGCCGATGTGATCGTCACTTCCTCTAATGCTTTAGAGATTGTGGGTCAGCTACCCGAAAAAAATATTTTCTTTATACCAGATGAACATTTAGGTCGTTATATTGCTGAGCAATTACCAGAAAAAAATTTCATTTTTAATGATGGTTTTTGTCATGTACATACAAGTATTACAGTAGAAAGTTTAAAGACTGCTATGGCTGCGCAACCAGAGGCCAAGGTTCTAGTTCATCCTGAGTGCCCTAAAGTCATTACAGAATTAGCAGATTATGTAGGAAGCACTTCAGGTATTATTGATTACGCTACTCATGACCCTGCTGAGAAATTTATTATTGGGACTGAAATGGGTATTCTATATGAACTTAAAAAGAAAAATCCTCACAAGCAATTTTATGCCGTAGGTCACAGACAATTTTGTCCTAATATGAAACGCATTAGTTTAGAGGATGTCTACCATGCCCTAGATACATTAAAGCATCCTGTTGAATTAGACGAAGAAATGAGAAGAAAGGCAGAAGGTGCTCTTAGTAAGATGCATCAATTGGCAAAATAAAATGAAACAAGCATATGATGTAGTCATTGTAGGGACAGGTGTTTCAGGATTATTTTGTGCACTTCATTTACCTGAGACTGTAAACATCTTAATGATTACCAAAGGTCAATTAGAAGAAAGTAACTCTTTTTTAGCACAAGGGGGCATTTGTGTTTTAAAAGATGCAGGGGATTTTGAAAGTTATGTAGAAGATACCTTAAAAGCAGGAAAATATGAAAATGATAGAACAGCTGTAGAAACCATAATTCGAGAATCTAGAGAAATCATTAATGAGTTAATTGCTCTAGGTGTAGATTTTGACAAGGAAAAAGGTGAACTAGTTTACACAAAAGAAGCAGCACACAGCACGAATCGCATTTTACATCACAAAGATGTAACAGGAAAAGAAATTACAAGTAAACTTTTAGCTGCCGTTAAACAAAGAGCTAATATCGAGCTATTAGAACAATGTACACTAGTAGATTTGATTAAAAATAATAAAACAGCATATGGGGTAATGGTCTATTATAAAGGAAGTTATCATGCCGTTTATGCCAAGGATATTGTACTTGCTACAGGTGGTATAGGGGGTATTTTTAAAGCAAGCACCAATTTTTCACATCTAACAGGTGATGGAGTAGCTATTGCATTAAAACATCAGGTACAAGTAGCAGATATTCACTACATCCAGATTCATCCTACAACCCTCTATAGTCAAAAACAAGGGAAACGCTTTTTAATCTCTGAGGCTGTACGAGGAGAAGGTGCGTATTTGCTCAATCCTAAAGGAGAACGTTTTGTAGATGAGTTATTGCCAAGAGATATTGTATCAGCTAGAGTAAGCGAAGAAATGCTTAAATTTCAAACAGATCATGTGTACTTAAGTGTGAAGCACTTAGATGGAGAATATATTAAAAAGCGCTTTCCTAATATATATGAGGCTTGTAAAGAAGAAGGGTATGATTTGACCAAAGAGGATATTCCTGTTACACCAGCTCAACACTATTTTATGGGTGGTATTGCAGTTGACCTTAGGGGAAGAACATCACTTAAACATTTATATGCAGTTGGAGAAACAAGCCGTACAGGGGTACATGGAGCTAATCGTCTAGCAAGTAATTCACTTTTGGAAGGATTAGTATTTGCTAAAAAGGTTGCACTCGATATAAAAGCAAGTGATATGTTTTTGTCCAAAGGGCCTATAGGTATTCCTATCATTGAGGAATCTATAGAAGAGATAAAAGCAAATTACGAGACTCTTTTATTAGAAGCAATCAAAAGAAAGGATGAAAATTTTTATGTTAGATGGTTTCATAAACAATATAAATGTGGATGAGCATATATTAAATGCAATCAAAGAAGATATCACCAGCGAAGATGTAACGACTATGGCAATTATGAAAGAAAAGCAACAGGGAGAAGTACAACTTATTTGTAAGGAGGATGGCATATTAGCAGGCCTTAGTGTTTTTAGACGTACCTTTGAATTAATAGGAAATATTGAGATGCAAACAAGTTATAAAGATGGGAATGAAGTTAAAAAAGGAGAGATTATTGCTAGTATAAGAGGTGATATTAGAGTACTACTTTCCGGAGAACGTACAGCTTTAAATTATTTACAACGTATGAGTGGTATAGCTAGCTTTACTCATGAATTGGTTGAGGAATTAAAAGGTACAAAGACGACGTTACTTGATACGAGAAAAACGACGCCAGGTATGAGGGTATTTGAAAAGTATGCAGTTAAAGTAGGGGGAGGAACTAACCATCGCTTTAATCTAACAGATGGTGTACTTATTAAAGATAATCATATAGGGGCAGCAGGTAGTATTACAGCTGCAGTTAAAGCTTGCAAAGCATATGCACCTTTTGTACGTAAAATAGAAGTGGAAGTGGAAAATTTAGACATGGTGAAAGAAGCTCTAGAAGCAGGAGCAGATATTATTATGCTAGATAATATGGATATAGAAACTATGAAGCAAGCAGTGGTACTTATAGGAGATAGAGCTCAGACAGAATGTTCTGGTAATGTCAATAAAGAGCGTTTAAAAGCTATTGCAGCTGCAGGTGTAGACTATGTCTCTTGTGGCGCATTGACTCATTCTTCTCCAATTTTGGATTTTTCCTTAAAGCATCTTAAACATATATAATAGAGATTCACTAAAAAGGCTGTTGCGTAAGGCGTATGGAGACAGTTCCATAACCCCATGCAATAGCTTTTTTTCGTTAATCCTTTAATATGATATGAGTACTTTTAGCTTTCATTTGATGAACTAAGTCGCTTAATTGATGAAGTTGATGATAAAATTGATCAAGTTGTTCTTTTGGAATATTATAATTTAAAAACAAAGATTCTATATCACTAGAGACATAACCTAGCGTATTAGTAATCCCTAAAAAGAGCTCAAAATTAGAACTATTACATGCAGTTTTGAATTTACGAATATCACGCTTAATAAAGTCTATAATTTCATCATGGTTTGTAAAAAGTCCCTTTGGGAGAGGATAGGGGGAAATACGCTGTAGAAAATACTTACTTTTTGCGTTAATATTATATACATAAGAGACCGTAATATTCTTTTTAAGTTTAAATTTGATATAATAGAGGCGGCTATTAATATCTATGATATCCGTAGCACCCAGTTGTTTTAAAGGAACTAAAAGCATATCGCCCGTTGTTGCATTGACACTAAGATCCATTAGGTTGCCTTCTTTCTATAATAGTAAGTTAAAGTAAGATTATACATAAAAGATTAGAAGATAGAGGGTAGAAACAACAATAGAAATAATCATTAAAGGAAATCCAATTTTCAAGTAATATTTAAAGGAAATTTTATGACCATTGCGGGCACCAATGTTGGCTAGAACCAAGTTGGCAGAAGCACCTATTAAAGTACCATTGCCACCTAGGCATGCGCCTAGAGAAATAGCCCACCAAAGGGGCCAAGTATTAACCCCGCCTTTACCCATGGTAAGGACTAGTGGAATGAGTGTTGCTACAAAAGGAATATTGTCTAAAAAGCCAGAGACAATGGCAGAAAGCCAAAGAAGTGAAATAACGGTTAAAGTAGGATGGCCAGCAGTAATACGTAATAAGTAATTGGCTATATTTTCTATAATTCCTACAGCTTCAAGGCCACCTACAAGGACAAAAAGTCCGGCAAAGAAAGCAATAGTAGGCCATTCAATGCTGGAGAAGATTTCCTCGATATCTTGCCCACTGATGAGTAAGATAAGAGTAGCACCTGTTAGTGCTACAATACTGGAAGATATGCCAATGTTTTCATGAAAAATAAAACCAAGAAGAATAAGAAAAATAACAATAATACTTTTTATAAGTAAAGGATGGTTTGTAATGGCTTTTTTTTCATCTAATGCCATGATTTCTTCTTTTTGTTCTTTTTTGACGACTAATTGTTTACGATAAATGAAATAAAGTAAAGCTAAGGTGATTACGAGAATAACAATAATAATAGGGCCTAGATTGACTACAAAATCTAGAAAGCCTAATCCTGCAGCGCTACCAATCATAATATTGGGAGGATCACCAATAAGCGTAGAGGTACCACCTATATTAGAAGCAATAATTTCTGTGACAAGAAAGGGGATCGGATTAATTTTTAATATTTGAGTAATAACTAAGGTCATCGGGCCGATAAGTAAAACGGTAGTCACATTATCTAAAATAGCTGATAAAATAGCAGTAATAATAGCAAAGCCAATAAGTATTTTCCAAGCATCACCTTTAACAAGTTTAGCAGTATAGATGGCTAAGTACTCGAAAAGTCCAGAATTTTTTATAGTAGAGACAACTAGCATCATACCTATTAAGACGCCTATAGTATTAAAGTCAATTGTACTAGAGACAGCATCAGCTGGTAAAATACCTGTTAGTACCATTGCCATAGCACCCCCCATAGCAGCTAAAGTACGATTAACTTTTTCCGACATGATGCAAAGAATAACGATAATAAAAATTAGGCTTGCAATTAAAATTGAAGCATTCATTGTATAAGCTCCTTTAAATAGATTAGTCATAGGTTGTTGTTACCTATAGAATAACTTTTTTTAACAGGTTTTATACACATGACATATTTACAACACTGTATTATAATATAGTAGTTGCTTTTGAAAACATGGAAAAGCAATAATACTTATGTTAGAATAGTAAAAAGAAAATAATAAAAAGTTAGTGAGGCCAATAAAGATGAAAATAGTAAAAAAACTAATGATGTGTGGTTTAGTAGCGATGCTTAGTGTGAGTATGGTGGCTTGTGGAGAAAAGAAAACAGAAGATACTAAGGCTACAGCAGGAACAAATGAAACAGCAGGTACAGATAGTGAGGCAGCTAAAACAGTACTTGCTACTGTTAATGGTGTAGAAATTCTTCAAGGCGATTTAGATAAAGTATATAATAGTATGGTAGCTGAGTATCAATCTTATTATGGAGAAAGTGAAGAGATGTTAACTTTCTTAAAACAACAAAAACCAGGTTTATTAACAGGGCTTATTAACAGAGAACTTCTTAAACAAAAAGCAAAAGAATTAAATATTACTTGTACAGATGAAGAAGTAGAGAAAATTTACAGTGACCTAGTAAGTACTTATGGTGAAGAACAAGTACAAGAAGTTATTAAAGCTAATGGCTTTACAACAGAAACATATAAAGCTCAAATCAAAGAAGATGAAGCATTATCAAAAGTACAAGAGAAAATGCAAGAAGGCGAAATTAAAGTTACTGATGAAGATGTCAAAAAATATTATGATGAAAATATAGACTCTTTTACTACAGGCGCAGGTGCTAATATGGAGCACATACTTGTAAAGGTAGCAGATACAGATACAGATGATTATAAAAAGAAATGTGATGAAGCTGTTAAGACGATTGAAAAGGAAATTACGGATGGTACAACTTTTGATGAGTTAAAAACTAAATATACAGCAGATGGTATTGACACAAATATGTATGTTGTGGAGGATTTAGGTTTTGTACAATATGAGCAACCTAATTATGATACAGCCTTTTTAGCAGGAGCAAAAGAGGTTAAAGAAGGAGAAATTTCTAAGGCAGTAAAAAGTAGTTTTGGTTATCACTTTATCAAAGTAGAAGGTATTAAAGATAAAGAGGTAAAACCATTAGAAGATGTTAAAGCACAAATTACAACAACTTTAGAAAATGAACAAAAAAATGCTTACTATAATGCAAAACTAGAAGAGTGGACAAAAGCAGCTAAAATTGAAAAATTTGAGGACCGTATGCAATAAGATACAAGGAGCAGCTTATGAAAACTGTAAAACTACAAAAACTGACCCAATTGGTAAAGACTTCTTTTTTAAATTTATATGATTGCCAATATGAGAATAAGTTAGGTGAAGAAAAACATTGGATTATTGCATCGCGTAAAGATTATGATACATTAAGTGGACAGTACTTCAAACAAGAGGAAGAACACGTTGATGCTGTTATTCTAGTAGTACATCATGAGGAAACTAAGGAATTGGTGTTAATACGTCAGTTTAGAGTACCGCTTAATGATTATATTTATGAGTTACCAGCTGGTCTTATTGATGCAAATGAGAAACCAATGGAAGCTGCAGTAAGAGAACTTAAAGAAGAAACAGGTCTTACACTTGCTCAGGTAGATAAAGAGAAAAGTAGAGCATGTACCTATTTATCACCAGGAATGAGTGAAGAATCTGTAGCATTGGTTTATGGCACTTGTAGTGGACAAATTTCTAAAGATTATTTAGAAGCTGATGAGGATATCACACCTATACTTGTTTCAAAAGAAAAAGCAAAAGAACTTCTTCAAGGTAATGAAAAAATGGATATAAAGGCTTATATGATTTTACAAGAATTTATTAAAGATTAGTATAAAAAGGAAGCTAATGAGCATAGAAATGCTTACTAGCTTCTTTTTTTGTTAAAAAAATTACAAAAAATGGAAAAAATGTGCTATAGTATAAATGTTAAAATATGGAAAAACAAGAGGAGAAAGACATGTTAAAAAAGTTTTCAGAGACTTTATTTAAAACATTCCTAATTGGCATTTTATGTAGTATAGCTATTGTTACTTATGGAAAAGAAAAAATGGAAATGAATCAAATGAGGTTAAAAGGGGTACCGATTATTTGCCAGTATCCTCAATTACCTACAGGCTGTGAAGCCACAGCATTAACTATGATTTTTAATCATAGTGGATTAGTTGTAAGTAAGCAGGAGGTCGCAGATGTCTTACCTAAGATATCATTGCCTCATTATAATCAAGGTAAAAAACGAGGAGGACATCCTAATGAAGGCTTTATAGGTAATCCGTATTCTCGTCATAGTTATGGTGTATATGCTGAACCGATTCTAAAGGTTATAGAAAACTATTTACCTGGAAGAAGTCAAGATTTAAGAGGAAAAAGTTTGGAACAGCTTTTAGAAGTAGTAAAAGAAGGTCGGCCTGTTATGATATGGGCTACTATTAATATGGCTAATGTTAGTTATACGCAAAGTTGGCTTTTAGAAACAGGAGAAACTTTTTGGTGGCCTAATAATGAACATGCATTAGTAATCGTAGGCTATGATGATAAATGGATTTATATGAATGATCCATACTCAGGAAAGGAAAAGAAATTTTTAAGAACAGTAGTGAATAATAGATATAATAGCTTAGGAAAACAAGCTATAGCTATATTACCAGAAGCAATCCCGTTAAAGCTGATTGTTAATGAACAAGAAGTGCCATTAGAAGGTGCAAAAACAGTACTTATGAAGCAAGGCGAAATTTTAGTACCATTATGTTATCTAGATGAACTAGGAATTATAACCCAATATCATTATGTAGAAAATGCTTGTGAGTGGCAAATACCTAATGTACAAAATGTAATTCAACTAAAAGAGAAAGAGGGAATAGGAGTAGGCTACTTAGAAGATGGAACAAAAATCAAAATTTATTATGAATTAGAAGCAGGAATAACGAGGGTTAATTTGAAAGATTTATTGACCTTTAGTTCTTTGGAATATGAAATCAATGAAGATGCATTAGAGGTGCAACTTCCGTGCACCCCATCAATCATAGAAAATACTTAGTTTGCTAAGAGAGCATATTCTTACAACGATGCGTGTTTTTTAATAGTGTGGTTACAAAGTCCCATAGGACTATAAGAAATATAAATACAGCTACAAAGCCCCAGGCTTTAGCAACAAGCATATATAAAGTTAAGATATATGGCTGAACAAAGAAAATAAGAAGAAGAGAGAGAAGAAGCCAGTAACAAGAGAATTCTAAGCAAACATATCCGTGAAACTGATAAGATTTGTGCTCATAATTCCAATACCGCAAATCAAGAAACTTATCTAGAAGATATGCAGATAGATATTCAATAAATGAAGGAATAATAAAACATAAAGGAACAAATAACCACATAGGGATAAGAGGGGCTAACATGACAAGTAAAGTAGAGGCAAAGCCATACATAGGTTTTAAAGGAAGCTTTAAGAAATTAGGTTTTGTAAATTTACCATTTTTACTGAGGTTAAATAAGCCCTCAATAATCCAACCTAAAAAGCTATAAACAATAAAATAAAAAAAGAGGATACGAAAAGTTGTCATTGTTTATCATACTCCTATTCCAATTAAAAAAGAATCAGTTTTTTAATAACATAAAAGTAGTATGCACAAAGGCCTCAAAAAAATACGTTATTCACTAAATAAAGAAGAAATAGGTGGAAAATGTCAACCCTAGCTGGCGGTTAGCTGATTATAGTGTTATAATCAAGGGTAAACTGATAAAAATTAATCAAAAGTAGGTGAATTAATGACAGAAAAAGACTTCTTACCTATTAGCAAAGAAGATATGGAAAAAAGAGGCTGGGAGCAATGCGATTTTGTACTTGTAACAGCTGATGCTTATATAGATCATCATAGCTTTGGAACGGCAATTATTTCTAGAGTATTAGAACATGCTGGATATAAAGTAGGCATTATTGCGCAACCTAATTGGAAGGATACAGCTGACTTTATGAAACTAGGGAAACCTAGATTAGCTTTTTTAGTAAATGGGGGCAATATGGACCCAATGGTCAATCACTACACAGTAAGCAAACGCCTTCGTGAAAAGGATATGTATTCACCAGGGGGTAAGATGGGATTACGACCAGACCGTTCTACTATTGTGTATTGTAATAAAATTAGGGAAGCTTATAAAGATGTGGATATTGTTATAGGTGGTATTGAAGCTAGCTTAAGACGTTTTGCACATTATGATTATTGGAGTGATAAGGTACGTAAATCAATTTTAGTAGATAGTGGTGCCGATCTTCTTGTTTATGGCATGAGTGAGAAGCAAATTGTTAAAGTGGCGGAAGCTCTTAATGATGGGTTAGCAGCAAAATATATTCGCTATTTAGATGGAACCTGCTATATGGTAGATAGCCTAGAAGAAGTTTATGATTACAAATTACTTCCTTCTTATAAAGAGGTTTGCGAAGACAAGATTAAATATGCTATGGCCTATAAAATGCAAGAAGACGAGCAAGATCATGCTAGGGGAGTAACCTTAGTACAAGAGCATAATGGGAAATATGTGGTCCAAAACAAACCAGAAAAGCCACTTGTAAGAGAAGAGTTAGATGAAGTTTATGCTTTACCTTATATGAAGAACTATCATCCTATTTATGAAAAAGAGGGTGGTGTTCCAGCCATTGAAGAAGTTAAGTTTAGCTTAGTAAGCTCAAGAGGCTGTTTTGGTAACTGTTCATTTTGTGCCATTACGCTTCATCAAGGAAGAGTTGTAACTAGTAGAAGTCAGGAATCCATTGTAGAAGAAGCAGAAGCTATTACACATATGCCAGATTTTAAAGGCTATATTCATGATGTGGGAGGACCTACAGCTAACTTTAGAGGGCCAGCTTGTTCAAAGCAATTAGAACACGGTGCCTGCAAAAATGAGCAATGTTTAACACCCGGTCCATGTAAAGCTATGCATAAGGACCATGAAGAATATTTACAACTATTACGCAAGGTGAGAAACATTCCAGGTGTCAAAAAGGCTTTTATTCGTTCAGGTATTCGTTATGATTATGTCATGGCTGATAAAAACAATGATAAGTTTTTCGAAGAGTTAGTGGAACATCATGTAAGTGGGCAACTTAAGGTGGCACCAGAGCATATTTCAAAAGAAGTATTAGCTTATATGGGTAAACCTTCAGGTAAAATATTTGATGATTTTTGTGATAAGTTTTATGCCATTAATAAAAGGTTAGGCAAAAAGCAGTATATTATTCCTTATCTGATGTCTAGCCATCCAGGTAGCCGTTTGCAAGATGCCATAGAACTGGCTGAATATTTAAGAGATATTCATTATCAACCAGAGCAAGTTCAAGATTTTTATCCAACACCAGGAACATTATCAACAGCTATGTTTTATACAGGAATTGACCCTAGAACGCTAAAACCTGTTTATGTGCCTAAAACAAAAAGAGAAAAAGCAATGCAACGTGCACTTTTACAATATCGTAACCCTAAAAAGTATGAGATTGTTTATGAAGCTTTAGTAGAAGCAGGTAGAGAAGACTTGATAGGGTATGGCCCAAAATGTTTGATTAGGCCTAAAGAAAGCTCACAAGCAAAAGGAAACTTTAAGGGTTCAAAAAATAATACTAAAAATAAGTATAATAGCAATTCAAAATCTAAAAATAATGTAGGCCAAGGAAAGAAAGAAAAGGGTAAAGAAAAAGCAACTTCGTATAAAACGAGCTCAACTAAAAGAAAAAGTAAATACTAAATTGTGATAGAATAAACGTCATTTGAAAGGCAATAAAAAGCTTTCAAATGACGTTGTTTTGTTGGACTAATTAGTAAATTATGGTATAATTTAAAGATAAATAAATGAGTAAACTAGGCAGGACTGAGGTGGACCTATGAGATTGGTACCAACAAAAAGATTAAAAAATGGTGATATTATAGCAAGGGACATTATTAGCTATGATGGTGGCCTATTATTAAGAGAAGATACACATTTCAGAGAAGTTTTTAAGCAAAAGTTGTTAGAACGAAATATTTTTGAAGTTTATATAGAAGATGAATTATCTAAAGGAATAGAACCTATAGAAATTATCTCCCCTCAAATTCGAAGAAAAATAGGAAAAGATATTCAGCAAGAGTTTGAAAAACTACAAGAGAATTTACAAGTGGACATTGGTTGTTTAAAGGAAGTATCTAGTTTATTAATTGAAGAAATCCAGCAAAAAGAACTTATTTGTGAGCTGCAAGATTTAAAGGTGAATGATCAGTATACGTATGAACATTGCATAGCAGTAGCTATTTTGACTACATTGGTATGCAATAAGCTTGGGCTTAACCTCTATTTGAAAGAGCAGATTGTTATGGGGGCTTTAATTCATGATATTGGTAAGATGATTTTACCAAAGGATATTTTAAATAAGCCAGATAAATTAACATCAGAGGAATATAATTTAATCAAAACACATACAGAGATTGGTTATAAAATGATCAAAGACAGAGCAGAGTTTAATGCTGTAACTAAATTAGCAGTCCTATGTCATCATGAAAGAGAAGATGGTTCTGGTTATCCTTTAGGAAAAGGTACAGACTTACATATTGGAGCTAAAATAGTTGGCGCATGTGATTTGTATCATGCACTTATATCAGATCGTTGCTATAGACAGGGATTACCTATTAATGAGGTATTTGCTGTAGCTCAAACAGAGCCGATTAACTCTAAGATTAGAAGTATTATTGAAGGTACTTTTGCTTATTATCCAGTAGGATCTATAGTCAAGTTAAATACAGGACAAATGGCTATTGTTGAGAAAAATTATGCTAAAGATATTAAGAGGCCACTTGTTAGAGTGATAGAGGAAACCAATAAGCAATCTGGATACAAAATTAATTTACAGGATGAGCTAAGTATTTGTGTTACAGATCGTGCTGAACTTGAGATATAAGAAATAAATATTTTACAGGTAGACAATATAAAAGTGAAAGACTAAAATAGAGAATAAAAGATAGGAGAAAATGAAATGAAAATAGGGTTTATTGGAGCAGGTAATATGGCTAAAGCTATGCTAGGCGGTATTTTGGCAAATGGTATTTTTAATAAAGAAGAAATCATTGCGTCAGATGCAAGTGAAGCTTGCTTAAAAGCTATAGAAGATAGTTTAGGAATTAGCACTACAACAGATAATAAAATTGTAGCAAAACAAGCAGACGTAATTGTTTTAGCAGTAAAACCACAGTATTATGGAAGTGTTATTGAAGAGATTAAGGATGGAGTGCAATCACATCAAATTATAGTTACTATTGCACCAGGACAAACTATAGAGCGTTTAGAGCATTTATTTGGAAAAACACTTAAGCTCGTACGTACAATGCCTAATACACCTGCTCTGGTAGGAGAAGGTATTACAGCAGTATGCAAGAACAAAGAAGTGACAGAGGATGAATTACGTTATATTTGTAAAATACTAGAAGGCTTTGGTAAAGTAGAAGTAGTAGATGAACATTTAATGGATGTAGTGGTTTCAGTAAGTGGTAGCTCTCCAGCTTATGTATTTATGTTTATAGAGGCTATGGCGGATGCTGCCGTTGCAGATGGTATGCCTAGAAAGCAAGCCTATGAATTTGCGGCACAAGCTGTTTTAGGAAGTGCAAAAATGGTATTAGAGACTGGAAAACACCCAGGAGAATTAAAAGATATGGTCTGTTCTCCAGGAGGAACTACAATTGAAGCTGTACGCGTATTAGAAGAAAAAGGACTGCGTAGCACTATATTTGAAGCAATGAAGGCATGTACTAAAAAAGCTAAAGGTATGTAGATTATTTAAATAATAAAAAACCAGCATAATGATGCTGGTTTTTTATTTAGCGTTTACCAGGATCAAAAGGTTCTCCCGCTGCTTTTGGTGCTCTAGTTGTTTTAGAGAAAATAATTAAAGCAATAAGTGTGATGACATATGGGAAAATCTTAAGAAGAACAGGTGGAATAGTAGCTAGCCCAGGAATAACCTGTGATACATTGGAAACAGTACTTGCAAAACCAAAGAAAAGGGTAGCAGCAAGGACACCTAAAGGCTTCCATTGTCCGAAGATTAAAGCTGCAATAGCTAAGAAGCCTAAACCAGATACACTACCATTGAATTCTCCTGCAAAAGTAACAAGGTAAATACCACCACCAAGACCTGCAAAAGCACCAGAAATAATAACACCTAAATAACGCATACGGCTTACATTAATACCAGCTGCATCAGCAGCATGAGGATGCTCACCACAAGCACGTAAACGTAATCCAAAAGAGGTTTTATAAAGAAGATAAGTGAAAACGGCTAAGATTAGGAGTACTAACCAAGTTGTAGAATAGCTATTGGTAAAGAAAAGAGGCCCCAGAATTGGAATACTAGAAAGTACTTTTACATTTTGTTTTGCTAAACCAACAGTTAAGACAATGTTTCCACTACCAGTTATATTTCTAGCTAAGAAAATAGTAAGACCAGCAGCAATCATATTAATAGCTGTACCACTAATGGTTTGATCTGCTTGTAAATTAATACTTGCAAAAGCATGTAGTAAAGAAAAAATAGCACCGGCTATAATAGCTACTAAAAGTCCAACATAAATAGTCCAAGTGGCTGTACCAAAACGATTTTGTAATAAAGAAATAGTTATGCCACCAGCAAAAGAGCCAATAATCATAAGTCCTTCTAGACCGATATTAACAATCCCACTACGTTCACAAAAAAGCCCACCTAAAGCAACAATTAAAAGGGGAATGGTAAAGGCAATGGCATAAGGAAAAATTTGTTCTATTATTTGCCACATGATTATTCATCTCCTTTCTGATTAGCATTAGAATCATTAGGTGGCAAGAGACCAATACTATCATGTCCGTTATCTGATTCTTTCACACTATCTGGAATCAAAGAATTATTCAATTTATCCTTTGTTTCAGTTTGAATATTCGAGGTATTTTTTGAACCTTTTTTAGGTTTTACTTTGTTTAAGAAACGCTCTACTAAAACACTTGTAGCAGCAAAGTAAATAATAGTAGCGATAATCGTATCGGCAATTTCTGGCGGCACATCTGTCATAACACTCATGAAGCCACGGCCTGCATAAAGTAAACCAAAGAATAATGCGGAGAAAAATGCACCAATAGGGGTATTGGCACCAAGGAGTGAAACAGCAATACCATCAAAACCTTGAGAAGGCATAATACCAATTTGCATATTAGTAGCTACACCTGCATATTGTGTTAATCCCGCAAGACCAGCAAGGCCACCTGCAATCATTAAAGAGTAAATAATGCTTTTGTTTACAGAAATACCTGCATATTCAGCAGCGTGTTTATTAAAGCCTACAGCTTTTAATTCATAACCAAAGGTTGTTTTATTAAGAATTAAAGCAATAATAAGTGTAGCAACAATAGCAACAATGATGCCTAAGTTAATATAAGAACCTCCAAATAAATCTGAAAGCCAGGTTGAACGAAGGGTTAAAGCATTTGCTAAAGGTAGTGATTCAGTAGTTTTAGAACCATTAGGGAACCAAAGCTGAACGCCATAATAAATAATCCAATAAGCAATCCAGTTCATCATAATACATGAAACAACTTCATGTACATTAAAAATAGCTTTTAAAAGACCTGGAATAAAAGCCCATAAAGCACCACCAATAAGAGCAACTAAAATAATGACTAAGAGGTAAATCGGTCTTGGGAGATTTAAACCTGCTTGTCCAACTATGGTAGCACAAAAGCCACCAAATAGCATTTGTCCCGGAGTACCAATGTTAAATAAACCTGTTCTAAAAGCAAAGGCAACAGATAGCCCTGTCAAAACAAGCGGAGTAGCAGTGGCAATAGTATTACCAATACGCTCGATACTTTTTGTTCCCCCTTGAATAAGATATAAGAAACCTTCAAAGGCATTATGGCCAGTCGCAAACATTAAGAGAGCACCTGCTAAAAGGCCTAAGACCATAGCAATGATTGAGATAAGCCCTTTCTTATTCATGTTTATGTCCTCCTTCTACACCAGCCATCATAAGGCCTATTTCGTTTTCGTTAGTTGAAGCAGCATCAACTATACCAACTAAGTTACCGTTATTTACGATGGCAATACGATCTGATACATTCATAACTTCATCTAATTCTAATGAAACGAGAAGTACAGCAAAGCCTTTATCTCGATGTTCAATTAATCTTTTATGAATATATTCAATAGAGCCTACATCAAGTCCCCTGGTAGGTTGAACAGCAATAAGAAGCTTTGGATTACGCTCCATTTCACGTCCAATAACAGCTTTTTGTTGATTACCACCAGAGAGAGAGCGTGCTATAGAAGCACCACCTTCACCAGAGCGTACATCGAAAGCTTTAATGATTTTTTCGGCATAGTTATGAATAGCTGATCGATTTAAAAAACCACCTTTGGAGAATTCTTTTTCAAAATAAACTTGTAAGACCATATTATCTTCGATGGTATAATCTAGAACAAGACCATGTTTATGACGGTCTTCAGGAATATGGCCTATACCAGATAAAGTACGTTTACGAATTGAAAAACGTGTAATATCTGTACTTCCTATAGAGATTTGCCCCTGTTCAATTTTACGAAGTCCTGTAATGGCCTCTACTAATTCCGTTTGTCCGTTTCCTTCTACACCAGCAATTCCTACAATTTCACCAGCTTTTACTTCAAGAGAAAAGTCTTTTAAACCTAAAACCTTTTTGTTATTAAGTACAGAAAGATGATTAATTTTTAAAATGGTTTCAGCAGGTTTACTAGGTATTTTTTCTACTTTAAAAGTAACAGGGCGTCCTACCATCATTTTAGCCATTTCTGCTTCAGAAGTAGCTTTAACATCTACTGTTCCGATATATTTACCGCGGCGAATAACCGTACAGCGATCTGCAATGGCTTTGATTTCTTTAAGTTTGTGAGTAATTAAGATAATAGATTTACCTTGCTTAATAAGATTTTCCATAATCTTTATTAAGTCTGAGATTTCTTGTGGTGTAAGTACTGCAGTAGGTTCATCAAAGATAAGTACATCTGCATTACGATAAAGCATCTTCAAGATTTCAACACGTTGTTGCATACCAACAGAAATATCTTCAATTTTAGCGTAAGGGTCTACATTTAAGCCATAGCGCTCAGAAAGCTCTGCCACACGTGTAGCAGCAGATTTAATATCAATAGATAGTCCTTTTTTAGGTTCAATCCCTAAAATGATATTTTCTGTTGTTGTAAAATTATGAACTAATTTAAAATGCTGATGAACCATTCCTATACCAAGATCATTGGCAATGTTGGGGTTAGAAATCTTAACCTCTTTACCATTCATTTTGATTGAGCCTTTATCAGGCTGATACATTCCGAAAAGCATACCCATCAAAGTGGATTTTCCAGCACCATTTTCACCAAGGAGGGCATGTACTTCGCCACGTTTCAGCTGAAGTGTAATATCATCATTCGCTACAATACCTGGAAATTCTTTTCTAATGCCTAACATTTCTACTACATAATCCATATTTTCGCCTCCTTTATTATATTATGTAACAATACCACTGATTTATAAGGGTTTATAAAAAAAAGACGGAAGCTCCGTCTTTTTCCTTACGTCATAGCTGTAAGTTACATGGAATCCCAATTGATTGTAAGTTGTCAGTACCTAAAATTATTTAATAAGAGAGCCGTCATTTGTGTCTATGACAGTAACTTCACCTGCTTTAATTTTAGCGTATACATCATTTACCGTTTTAATGGTATCTTCACTTAAATTAGGATTTTCAGCTGGAATACCTACACCATCATTTTGAACAGAGAAAGTAAGTGTTTCACCACCTGGAAATTGACCTTCAACCTCTGCTTTAATCATGTCATAAGTTGCTTGATCGATATATTTCATAGCTGAAGTAAGAATAACAGATGCATTGTTTGCAGTGTCATAAACACCATCTTTGTATTGGTCACTATCTACACCAATAACGAATACAGATGTATCACCTTTTGCTGCTCTACTTTTAGCTTCAGTGATAGCACCTACACCAGTACCGCCTGCAGCAGTAAAGATTACTTTTACACCTCGATCATACATTTGAGCAGCAATTTGTTGGCCACCTGCTTTGTCATCAAAAGAACCTTGGTAAATCACGTTTTCTTCTTTAATAGAAATGTTTGTTCCTAAATTTTCGTTAGCGTATTTAACACCTTGTTGGAAACCCCAGTTGAATTTTTCAACCGCTGGAAGCTGCATGCCCCCAATGAAGCCGAATTCAGATTCTTTCATTTGTACTGCAGCAGCAACACCTGCTAAGAAACCTGATTCATGTTCAGCAAAGTAGATAGCAACAGTATTATCAGCTACTACAGTATTTCCGTTGGCATCTCTAGGAGAACCATCTAAGATAACAAATTTTGCATCTGGATATTTTTCTTGAGAAGTAGCCACAGCTCTTTCAAATTTGTAACCTGGTGTAACGATGAATTTAAAGTCACCATCATAAAGGTTAGCAATACCAGTTTCATAATCAGCATCTGTTACGCCAGCCGGTTTAAGATATTTTGAGTTTTTAACGGTGTCTTTGATTCCTTCCCAAGTACCTTGGTTGAAAGAACGGTCATCAATAGTACCGGCATCAGTAACCATACCTACTTTAAGGTCAGTATCTAACATTTGGAATTTTGATGTAGACTCAGTTGTTTGATTTGAATTTCCGCAACCAGCAAGTATGCCCATAGACATAACTGTACAAAGTGCGATAGCAAAAAATTTCTTTTTCATGTTTTACACCACCAATAATTTTTTAATGTGCTCATGTATGTGCCCCAACAATGTTTACATAAATGAGTACATCCTATATATAATAGTCAATTTGGATAGTAATTACAATGCTTGATATTTATATTGTTTTATTAAAAAAATTCATAATAAAGAACATAATTATTGGTAATACTTAGCAGTATGATATACAAAAAGTTTGCAAACGAAGCTTGTCCTATTCTGAAAATAAAAGTTAACATAAAAATAAATCTGTTCTGTATAAGAGCTAAAAACTATTTAATAAGAGAACCATCATTTGAGACCATGACAGTGATTTCGCCTGTTTTAATTTTAGTGTATACATCGTTTACTGTTTTCATAGTATCTTCACTTAAATTAGGATTTTCAGCTGGAATACCTACACCATCATTTTGAACAGAGAAAGTAAGTGTTTCACCACCTGGAAATTGACCTTCAACCTCTGATTTGATGATGTCATGAGTCGCTTGGTCAATATATTTCATAGCTGAAGTAAGAATAATAGATCCATTGTTTGCAGTGTCATAAACACCATCTTTGTATTGGTCACTATCTACACCAATAACGAATACAGATGTATCACCTTTTGTTGCCCTACTTTTAGCTTCAGTGATAACACCTACACCAGTACCACCTGCAGCAGTAAAGATTACTTTTACACCTCGATCATACATTTGAGCAGCGATTTGTTGTCCACCTGCTTTATCATCGAAAGAACCTTGATAAATCACATTGTCTTCTTTAATAGAAATGTTTGTTCCTAAATTTTCATTAGCGTATTTAACACCTTGTTGGAAACCCCAGTTGAATTTTTCAACCGCTGGAGCTTGCATACCCCCAATAAAGCCGAATTCAGATTCTTTCATTTGTACTGCAGCAGCAACACCTGCTAAGAAACCTGCTTCGTGTTCAGCAAAAAGGATTGATACAGTATTATCTCCTACTACAATATTACCTTCAGCATCTCTAGGGGACCCATCTAAGATAACAAATTTTGCATCTGGATATTTTTCTTGAGAAATTGCAATAGCTCTTTCGATTTTGAAGCCTGGTGTAACGATAAATTTGAAGCCACCATCATAAAGGTTTGCAATACTAGCTTCATAATCAGCATCTGTTACACCAGCCGGTCTAAGATATTTTGAATTTTTAACTGTGTATTTGATGCCTTCCCAAGTACCTTGGTTGAAAGAACGGTCATCAATAGTACCGGCATCAGTAACCATACCTACTTTAAGGTCAGTATCTAACATTTGGAATTTTGATGTAGACTCAGTTGTTTGATTTGAATTTCCGCAACCAGCAAGTATGCCCATACACATAACTGTACAAAGTGCGATAGCAAAAGATTTCTTTTTCATATTTTACACCACCATAATTTTTTAATGTATTCACTATATAAAGCTTTTGCAAACTAAGCTTGTCTTATCCTAAAAAATTAAAATTTAACATGAAAAATAAAATAATAGCTATCTTTTATGGTGAAAGTGTAAATTTCTGTTATAATATAAATAATGAAAAATACAACTATGGGGGTAGAAGAAATAATGAAACGTAAATGGATGACAGCGTTCTTAATAGCAATTATGATATGCTTGTCATATCAAGTAGTATATGCAGAAAAAATGCAACTTATTTATGATGGAGAAACACATTTATATGAATTAGTTCCTATTTCTCTCTATATTAATGGCGAATTAACGATTACAACAGTGATGCCTCCTATACAAATAGAAGGAAATACTTTAGTGCCAGCCAGAGAAGTATTTGCGAAGATGGGAGCAGAAGTACTTTGGAAGTCTGCAGAAAAAAGTGTTTATATTACAAAAGGTGAACAACTTATTGTTTTAACCATTGATAGTACAGAAGTTTGGGTAGATGGTGAAATTAAAGTGGCTAATATGCCAGCGAAACTTATTAATGACAAGGTAATGATCCCACTACGCTTTATTAGTGAAGCCTTAGGTTTTAAGGTACAGTGGATAGATGCAACAAAAACCATTATGATAGAAGAGCCCATAGTCGTGGCGCCACCTGTAGTTGTACCACCTGAAGAGAGTGAGATGCCAGAAGAAGGAACATCAGAAGAGTTACCAGAAGAAACACCAGAGCCAAATTTAAGTTTTAAGAATATGACTTATGATTCAAGTTTAAATGCACTTATCTTAGAAAAAGCCCCAGGTTTAACAGTGGAGAGTATCACGGTGCAAGATAATTACATACAAAGACAAATTAAAATCACTTTACCAACAGCCTACATAGATTTTTATGAGGCTGGGATATGGGAAGATACGAATAGTGCAGTAAAAAAAATAGAGGTTAAACAATCAAGTAGTACTGAAATTACTTTAACAACAGCCACTATTAAAGCTTTAAATGTCTATGAATATGATAATAAAATTTACTTACAATGTGTAAAGCCAAAAGAGAAGTACGGTAAAATTGTAGTAGTAGATGCGGGACATGGCAAAGATGATCCAGGGACAACCTATGGCTCACTTCAAGAAAAGGATATTACATTACGTTTAGCTTTGCAGCTTCAAAAAGAAATTGCCAATGATTCAAGTATTAAGGTATATATGATTCGAGAGGGGGATACCTTCTTAACACCTATGGAGCGTGCAGTAGTAGCTAATGAAATTCAGCCAGATTTGTTTATAAGTATACATGTTAATTCTGTAAATAATAATGCAAGTGCTAGTGGAACAGAAACTTATTATACTGCTAAAGCAGATACACGAAATAAGATATTTGCAGAAATGGTACAAAAAGCCCTGATTAATACTTTTGGTACAAGAAATCGTGGTGTTAAAGATAATACCTTTGTTGTAACAAGATATACGAATTATCCAGCTATCTTAATTGAAATAGGATTTTTAACAAATGAATCAGATAGGCAAATGATGCTATCAGCTGGTTTTGAACAAAAATATGCAACGGCAGTTTATAATTGTATCCAAAATTACTATGCTCAAGGATTAAACGAAACTTACTAAAATAGACATAAACAGACAAGTCAAGAGGCTTGTCTGTTTTTTTCTATAAAAAAAGATATAAATTTTTATGAAATCATCTTAATTATTATGCAAATATATATAATATTTTATAAAAGTTAAGTTTTATATTGTAAATACTAAAAGTGTATGATATAGTGTGTAGCAAATAAACAAATGTTCACGAGAAGCAAACAAGGAGAATAGTATGAAAGAAAAGCATCCTTTTTATGTGATTAACCGTAGTGTATTGCCAGAGGTTTTTCTGAAGGTAGTAGAAGTTAAAAACTTATTAGAGAATGATAAAATGTTAACTGTGCAAGAAGCTACTGAGCAAATAGGTATTAGCAGAAGCTCTTTCTATAAATATAAGGATGCCATTTTTCCATTTTATGACAAAGGAAAAAGTGAGGCAATTACTGTACTTATTCATTTACAAGATGAAGCAGGAAGGCTCTCAGATGTCCTCAACTATATTGCTGGTGCAGGAGGAAATGTCCTTACGATTAATCAAATGTTACCAATGAATGGTATTGCCATCATTAATCTATGTATCCAAACAGCCGGAATGAATATGACAATTGATGATTTACTTCGTGGGTTAGGAAACCTAAATGGCGTTAAAGAGATACAAATATTAGCAAGAGAGTAGCTCTAGAGTAAACTAGAAAATAAATGGGAGGGAAAGCAATGAAGATAGCTTTATTAGGTTATGGAACCGTAGGGAGTGGCGTTGTAGAAGTTATTAATTCTAATAAAGAGAGTATCGAAAAAAGAGCAGGAAAAGCTATCGATATCAAATATGTATTAGATTTAAGAGAATTTCCAGGAGAAGCCATTAATGAATTGATTGTTCATGATTTTAGTACAATCTTAGAAGATGATGAGATTGAGATTGTAGCAGAGGCTATGGGAGGAGTAGAACCAGCGTATACCTTTGCGAAATCCAGTCTTTTAAAAGGAAAAAGTTATGTGACTTCCAATAAAGAGTTAGTAGCGCTTCATGGGGCCGAGCTTTTAGAAATTGCTAGAAAGAATAAGGTGAATTTTTTATTTGAAGCGAGTGTAGGTGGTGGTATTCCTATTATTAGACCCCTTAACCAAAGTTTAACAGCAGATGAGATATATGAAATTACAGGGATTTTAAATGGAACAACAAACTTTATTTTAACAAAAATGAAGAATGAAGGTAGAAGCTTTGAATCGGTATTAAAGGAAGCCCAAGAACTTGGTTATGCAGAAAAAAATCCAGCAGCAGATGTAGAAGGATACGATGCTTGTCGTAAGATTGCTATTTTAGCATCTCTTGCCTTTGGTGAACATGTAAGCTTTGAAGATATTCCAACAGAAGGCATTACACAAATTAGTAGTGAAGATATGATTTATGCAGAAAAAATGAACTGTGTGATTAAGCTTTTGGCAACTTGTCAAAAACAAGATGGTAGTGTATTTGCAAGGGTATCGCCTATGATGATTTCAAAGGAACATCCACTTGCTATGGTGAATGATGTGTTCAATGCTATTTTTGTTAAAGGTAATGTTATTGGTGATGTGATGTTCTATGGTAAGGGAGCAGGTAAATTACCAACAGCTAGTGCGGTAGTAGCTGATATTGTAGATGCAGCAAAACATTCAGGTACCAATATTATTACTTTTTGGAGTAGAGAAAAGATTGACCTTAAAGATAAAGATGAAGTGAAAGTAAGCTATTTTATAAGAGTACAAGATGAAGATGGATTAGCTGAAAATAAAGTAAAAGAAGCATTTAAAGAGATTCAGCCGGTAGAAGCACTCTCAGGAGAATATGCTTTTATAACAGAAGTAATGACTGAGGGAGAATTTGCAAAACGCCTAGGTAAACTAAGTGATTTAACGATTATGAGTAAAGTACGCACTGAAAAATAAGGGGATGAAAGAGTTGAAATACGCAGTAATCTTAATGGATGGTATGGCAGATGAGCCTATTGAAGCTTTAAATGGACTTACACCACTTGCATATGCCAAAACACCAACGATTGATGAAATAGCAGTAAGAAGTACAATTGGAATGGTACATACTATTCCAGAAGGTTGTGCTAAAGGTAGTGACACAGCCAACTTAAGTGTACTAGGTTATAATCCACAAAAGTATTATTTTGGACGTAGTCCATTAGAGGCTTTAAGCATGGGTGTAAGCTTAAAAGAGTCAGATGTTACTTTTAGAACCAATGTGGTGACCTTAAGTGAAGAAGAAGAATATGAAAATAAAATCATTTTAGACCATAGTGCCGATGAAATTACAACAGAAGAAGCAAGTGAACTTATAGCAGCAGTAGAAGAAGCATTAGGAAATGAAGCTTGTAAGTTCTATCCTGGTGTAAGTTATAGACATCTTTTAGTTTGGGATAAGGGGAGTAGAGAGGTTCAGCTTACACCGCCACATGATATTCTAGAAAAATGTATTAGAGACTATAAGCCACAAGGTGATCATGCCGAAGAAATTTGGGACTTGATGAAAAAAAGTTATGATATCTTAAAAGATCATCCAGTGAATATAGCACGTAAAGCTAAAGGTCTTCGTCCAGCAAATAGTATTTGGATTTGGGGAGAAGGAATTAAGCCTAGATTACCACTTTTTGAAGAAAAATATCATGTAGAGGGAGCTGTTATTTCAGCTGTCGATCTTATTAAGGGGATTGGTATTGGTGCTGGCATGACATCTATTGATGTAGAAGGTGCTACAGGTAATGTTCATACCAACTATAAAGGTAAAGCAGATGCAGCTATTAAATGGCTTATAGAAGATAATAAAGATTATGTTTATGTACATTTAGAGGGACCAGACGAATGTGGCCATCGTAATGAAATGGATAATAAGGTTAAAGCTATTGAACTTATTGATGAAAAAATCATAAAGCCTATTAAAGCAGCTTTAGATGCTTCAGGTGAAGCTTATAAGATCTTAGTTTTGCCAGATCATCCTACACCACTTCGTTTAAGAACACATACAGGAGATCCTGTTCCCTATATGATTTATGAAAGTGGTAATGGCATAGTTAATAAAGCTAATCAGTATACCGAAGAATTTGCGGCAACGACAGGTGCTGATATTGAAGAAGGTTATACTTTAATGGATCAATTCTTAGGATGATTAGGCTTATTATAGAAGGATTATTAGAGGAGGAAGCATTGTGTTAATCGTACAAAAATTTGGTGGTAGCTCTGTGGCTAACCCTGAAAGAGTTTTTAATGTAGCTAGAAGAATTGCAGAAACCTACAAAGCAGGCAATCAAGTCGTTGTTGTACTTTCCGCTCAAGGAGATACAACAGATGATTTAATTGCTAAAGCAAAAGAAATTAGTAAAAATCCAAGTAAGAGAGAGATGGATATGCTCCTTGCAACTGGTGAGCAGCAATCTGTAGCGCTTATGTGTATGGCTCTTGGTGAACTTGGTTATCCATGTGTGTCATTAAATGCACATCAAGTAGGGATGACAACCACATCTATTTATAGTAATGCAAGATTTAAGAAAATTAAACCAGACCGTATTCAAAGGGAATTAGATCTCAAGAATATTGTTGTTGTAACAGGCTTCCAAGGTGTTAATCGCTTTGATGACATTACAACACTTGGTAGAGGTGGTTCAGATACAACAGCCGTAGCTATAGCAGCAGCACTTCATGCTGATAAATGTGAGATTTATACAGATGTAGATGGTGTTTATACAGCTGATCCAAGAGTTGTTAAAAATGCAAGAAAATTAAATGAAATTACATATAATGAAATGCTAGAGTTAGCTTCATTAGGAGCAAAAGTACTGCACAATCGCTCTGTAGAGCTTGCTAAAAAATATAATGTAGAATTAGTAGTAAGATCAAGTTTAACTAAGGCAGAAGGAACAGTAGTCAAGGAGGTATGTAAAGTGGAGAGAATGTTAATTAGTGGTGTTGCTGGTGATGATGAAATTGCACGTGTATCTTTAATTGGTATTAAAGACACACCAGGAAAAGCTTTTGATATATTTGCTACATTAGCTAAAAAAGGAATCAATGTAGATATTATTCTACAATCTATCGGTCGTGATAAATCAAAGGATATTTCTTTTACAATAGCAGAGACAACCTTGGCTGATGCACAAAAAGTTATTGATGATAACAAAGAACGTTGGGGTATTGAACGTGTGGATTATAATGAAAATGTAGCTAAAGTATCTGTTGTAGGAGCAGGTATGGCATCTAACTCAGGTGTTGCAGCTAAAATGTTTGAAGCTATGTTTAATTCTAATATTAATATCCATATGATTTCTACTTCTGAAATTAAAATATCAGTATTAATTGATAAAAAAGATATGCACAAAGCAATGAACGCTATTCATGACATCTTTAACTTAGCTGACTAATAAATAAATAAATAAATAAAAATGATTATTTGATTATAAGGTAAAAGAGAAAAGGAAGGTGCTACTAAAGCGTAGTACCCTCCTTTTGTCACATTTACATTTAATAGAGGATGAACCATTGATATACAAAAAAGATAATCAACAAGAGAAATGGGTGAGAGGATGATTAAGGTAAAAGTACCGGCTACCACAGCTAATATGGGACCGGGATTTGATAGTATTGGGATGGCATTAACTATGTATAACATTGTTTATGCAGAGGAAATAAAAGAGGGTTTAGAAATTATTATTCAAGATGGTAACCCTGCCATTCCAACGAATGAAGATAATTTGATTTATAAAACAATTTGTCATTTTTACAAAAGTATTCAGAAACCAGTACCTGGACTACGCATTATTCAACAAGATAGTATTCCTCATACAAGAGGTTTAGGGAGTAGCGCTGCATGTATTGTAGCAGGACTACATATTGCTAATGCAGTTAGCCATAGCTTCTTTTCAAAAGAAGAACTAGTACAAATGGCAGCTCAGATAGAGGGACATCCAGATAATACAACTCCTGCTTTATTAGGTGGAATGACTATTGGTGCAATGAATGAAAAGGATATGAAATATGTTAAGGCTAGAGTGGCAGAAAACTTACATTTTGCTGTTATGATCCCTGAGTTTACACTTTCTACAGAATTAGCTAGAGGTGTATTACCTACCACAGTGAGTTTAAAAGATGCTGTATTTAATGCATCAAGGGCTGCTTTATTAACAGCTTCAATGTTAACAGGTGATATGGATAATCTTGATTTAGCCATGGAAGACCGTTTACATGAACCTTACCGTATGTCACTTATTCCACATATGGAAGAAATACTACAACAAGCTAAATGTTATGGAGCAAAAGGAACATTTTTAAGTGGGGCAGGACCTACTTTAATTGCAGTAGTAAAAAACGTAGTGGATTTTAGAAGAGAAATGGTGAGTTACTTAGGAACTTTAGAACAAAATTGGCAGGTACAGATGTTACAAGCAGATAATGAAGGTGCTAAAGTCTGGATTAATGAAGAATTGAAATATTAGTATAAAAGGTAATTGCTCAATATATACAGAGAATAGAGCGATTACCTTTTATATTTTTGTGGTGGTAGAGCCTATAGATAGATTAAGGTGTATAAGAAAAAATATATAAAAATTGTAAAAAATAAAGAATAATGTTAATATATAATAAAATTACAGTTATAGAAATAAATAAGATGTATAGTTTGAGGATAAAGAGGGGAATAGATTTGAAAAAAAATCTAGAAATTATAAGTATTATTGCTGTAGGGTTTGTTTACTTAATAGGCATTACAAAATTACAAATTTCATATGAACAAAGTGTATTACTTACTAAATATACTTGCGATTTTTTGAAAATTATCTTTGCTACAAGTATGTTAATTGTAGCATTGAATAATTTAGATACAGCAGAAAACTTTAGACCAAGCTATTTGGCGATTAGTTATTTTTTACTTATTTTCGCAATGATTATTTCTTTAGATTTATATAATAATGGCGTTAACTGGCAACACAATATAAAATATTTAAAAATGAGATGGATTATTAGTTTATCTGAGATTCTATGGGTTCTTATTTGTGTATTGTTCATTACATCAAAAGTTCAAATGATCAAATGGATAAAATATGAAGTGTTATTGATTAGCATAATGTGTATTTATTTATTTTCTGAGTATACACCAATAGATTTTTTAGTGCGTCAATATAGATATGAAAGTCTTAGTATTGTTGCACATGTTTTTAGTTTATTAATACTTATATTAGGGAACATAGTTTGTATTAATAAGGTTAAATCTCATGTTCAAATATTTAAGTATTATTGGTGTGTATTTATGACCTTACAAGTGATATCTCATGGCTTATTAATTGTATTTAGTATAAACGGATCTTTAATAAGTTTTGTGGTAGGACAAATAGCTTCTGTTATATGTTATATTTGTATTCTGAATTTTATTGAGCATATCACACTGACTATAGTATGGAAAGAAATGGATCAAGGTATAGATATCAAGAAAGAACAATTAGATGAAGAGGATTTTGAAAATCAATTACTTATTAAATCTGCTAATATTATTGAGAAAGAAGTAAAGAAGATTAATGCAAAAGCTCAGCAGCTAAAGATAAAATTAGAATCAGGAACTTGCTATCCTAATATTAGATATGTAGAAAAAATCTCAAACAACTGTAATAGATTAACAAAACTTAGTAAAAACATATTAGACTTAAATAATATTGAAAAAGGAAAGGTTAGTATTTGTCTTCAAATAACTAATCTTTCAGAGCTAGTAGAAATAATCATTGCATCCATAGAGCCTTATATGGAACGACTAGGGATTACGTTAGAATATAAAATGAATAAACATCCCATTTATTGTGATATAGACTGTGAAGCTATAGAACGTGTTGTGCTTAATCTTATATCGAATGCCATTAAGTATAATAAACAAAAAGGAAGTATTCAAGTTTATGTAACTGAAAAAAGACAAAGAGCTTTTTTATGTGTTAAAGATACAGGGATTGGTATTCCAAAAGAAAAACTTCAAACTATTTTTAATCGCTTTGAGCGAGGGGATTCGGGGCTTGCTAGAATACAAGAGGGAAGTGGATTAGGATTAGCTATAGTCAAATCAATTATTGAGATACATAGAGGTGAGATTAAGATTCTTAGTACAGAAAATAAAGGAACTTTAGTAAGTATTAGCTTACCAATTTGTGATAGTAATAAGATAGAAGCCTATAAAGCACTTAAAGCAGATGAAAAAGTCCTACAAAAGAAAATAGAAGTAGAATTTTCCGATTTAGGTATGTAACAATAGGGGAGTTAAAAAATGAATGAAACCCATAAGGAAATGATGATTGAATGGTTGGCAGTTGCTCTACTTTATGTAGTGATAAAAGTATGTTTCAGTACGAGTAGTATATATTTTTTTCAATTCGTATTTGGCATTATAGGAACGACTCTTAGTATGGGAGCGTATTTGATTACTAATCAACAAAAGAACAAGATTAATATATTAAAAATTATTTCTGTTACAGCTATTTATAAGAATATGGTCATTATTTTTATATTTGTAACCCTATTATTAGAAATTAATGTTCCTTTTAATGCTATAAATGCAAGAATACAATTAAACCTACTGGATTTATGGTGTATTTGTGTTTGCTATATATGGTTATTTAAGCGTATAGGTGCAATAGGGTGTGTCATATTAATAAGTTTAGGCTTTTGTGTTGTTACTTTCTCCGGCTTTATATTCCCAATTGTAGGGCAATCTACAAGCTACATAGGAGGCAAGGTGATTTTAGAAGGACTTATGATACTTATTGGTATTTTCTGCTTAATCATAGTTGTTTTATATAAAGATAGATATAAATCTAAGAGTTATCAGGCCTTTTTCCTTTTTTTAATTTGCAAAGTAATCAACCATTTCATGATGTCCTATCAATATATAAGCCAAGATACCTTATTATTACCACCCTTTATATTACTTGGTACTATGGAGTATTATTATATTTTAAAATGTGCTTATTTAGCTTGCTGGAAAGAGCCATGGAGAGAAAAGGTAACTAACTTAAGTAAAGCTGAGTACAGCCTTAATGACAATGCGTATTATCGTGATATGATTGTAAACTTATCCCATGAGCTAAAAACACCTATTAATGTGATTAATAGCGCTACTGACTTATTAAGATTGGATTTCGGAAATCAAAAAGAAGTTATGGAAGATTTAAAAGAAATGAGAAGGTACTGCAATGAGACAATGAGAATCATAAGAAATATGATAGATATTCATAAATTGCGAGGCGGTTATATCGAAGTTATTTATAACAAGTATAACCTTGTAGCACTTGTGGAAAATGTAGTAGAGGCCTATTCTAAAGAATATGCAGATGCAAATCTTATTTTTAATCCCGAGCAAGAAGAAATTTATAATCAGGTGGATAAACAGCTTTTTCAGCAAATAATGATGTATTTGATTTATGCTACATTTAAGACGAGAAAAGATAAGGGTGAAATTTATATAGAAATGAAGGATTTATTAGAGGATGAGATACAAATTAAGTTATCTCATTCACAAGTGGGATCTATTGAAGAGTACATCATACATCAGGATGAAGTTGAAACGTATAATGCTGATAGTATCATGGCAGTAGAATTATTTTACTATATACTTAAATTACATGAGAGTCATATTAAAGTTAGAAGAGAAGATGAAGCAATGGAACTTACCTTATATATAAGAAAAAGTAGGCTCAAAGAAGTAGAAGAAGTGATATTAGAAGAAAACAATATAGATGACTTAATAGGCACTATTAAGTCTCATTATGTTATAGAGTAGACTATATTTTAAAATTGTTTTATGGTAGGATAA
This sequence comes from Cellulosilyticum sp. WCF-2, assembly GCF_003990395.1. Taxonomy (NCBI): domain Bacteria; kingdom Bacillati; phylum Bacillota; class Clostridia; order Lachnospirales; family Cellulosilyticaceae; genus Cellulosilyticum; species Cellulosilyticum sp. WCF-2. Next base: position 2,379,710 of record NZ_CP034675.1, read on the forward strand.
GGTAACAACAAGGAAAAGTAAGGAGAATAGTTAAAATGAACATTGTACAGATTTTGCAAGATGAATTGCAAATTAAGAGAACACAAGTAGAAAATACGATTAAGCTCATTGATGAAGGAAACACAATTCCTTTTATTGCACGATATAGAAAGGAGTTAACAGGGGGACTTAATGATGAGATACTTCGTCAATTTGGAGAACGCTATACCTACTTGCAAAACCTGTTAGCACGTAAAGAGCAAGTACTTAAAAGTATAGAGGAGCAAGGAAAGCTGACAGTAGAATTAAGACAAGCTATCGAAATGGCTACTACAGCTACAGAGGTAGAAGATTTATATTTACCTTATCGTCCGAAGAAACGTACAAGAGCCACAATTGCTAAAGAAAGAGGATTAGAACCTTTAGCAGAATTGATAAAAATGCAACAAGTATCAGATATTGAGACTATAGCAAAAGATTATATAGATGAAGAAAAAGGCGTAGGTGATGTGAAGGCGGCCTTAGAAGGTGCAAAAGACATCTTAGCTGAAGAAATATCTGATCGTGCAGACTTAAGAGGATATATTAGAAAAGCAACTTTTAGCAAAGGTCTTATAGTGACTAAAGCTAAAGATGAAAAAGAACAAACTGTTTATGATATGTACTATGACTATAATGAAAAGTTAAGTAATATGCCAGGACATCGTATCTTAGCTATTAATCGAGGAGAAAAAGAAAAGGTACTGACCGTTAAAATAGAAGCACCAGTAGAAGAAATCATGACTTATTTAGAACATCAAGTCATTATAAAGGAAAGTACAACGCATCTATTATTAGAAGAAATGCTTCAAGATAGTTATAAGAGACTCATTGCACCAGCAATTGAACGTGATATTAGAAATGAGCTAACAGCAAAAGCAGAAGATGGTGCATTAGAGGTATTTAAGAAAAATCTTTATCAACTTTTAATGCAAGCCCCTATTAAGGGACATCAAGTAATGGGGATAGACCCAGCTTTTAGAACAGGATGTAAAATAGCTGTTGTAGATGAGACGGGAAAGAAACTAGATAAGACAGTTGTATTTCCTACAGCACCTCAAAATAAAACAGAAGAAGCTAAGGTGGTATTAAAGGATTTAATTAAAAAATATAAGGTTGATCTTTTATCTATTGGTAATGGTACTGCTTCTAGAGAAACAGAAAAGTTCGTAGCTGATATGTTAAAAGAAATAAATGAAACGATTCATTATGTTATTGTTAATGAAGCAGGTGCATCTGTTTATTCTGCATCAGCTTTAGCAACTGAGGAGTTTCCTAATGATGATGTAGGCGTAAGAAGTGCAGTATCTATTGCTAGAAGACTTCAAGACCCATTGGCTGAACTCGTTAAGATTGATCCTAAAGCAATAGGTGTGGGTCAATACCAACATGATATGAATCAAAAACGTCTAGAGGAGTCCTTAGGTGGCGTAGTAGAAAGTGCAGTAAATGAAGTAGGTGTGGATATTAATACAGCTTCAGCTTCCTTATTGCAATATGTAGCAGGCATTAAGAAAACTGTTTCACAGAATATTATTGCTTATAGAGAAGAAGTAGGAGCTTTTAAAAGCCGTAGTGAGATTAAGAAAGTAAAAGGGCTAGGTCCTAAAGTGTTTGAACAATGTGCAGGTTTCCTTCGTATTACTAATGGAAAAAACTTTTTAGATGCTACAGGAGTTCATCCAGAATCTTATGCAGTGGCAGAGGAATTACTTAAAGTAGTTGGATATGGAAAAGATGAATTAAAAGCCAGAAATTTTAAAAATCTACATGAGAAAGTTGGTAATATTGAAATTTTAGCAGAGCAATTAGGTACAGGTGTACCTACGCTACAAGATATTATTAAAGAATTAGAAAAGCCTGGACGTGATCCTCGCGAAGATATGCCAAAACCTATTCTTCATAGTGAAATCTTAGAAATCAAGGATTTAAAGGAAGGTATGAAGTTAAAAGGAACAGTACGTAATATTGTAGATTTTGGTGCATTTATTGATATTGGTGTGCATCAAGATGGTTTAGTGCATATTTCTCAAATGAGTAATAAATTTATCAAACATCCTTTAGAAGTAGTTAAAGTAGGAGATATTGTCGAGGTATCTATTTTATCTGTAGACACTATTAAAAATAAAATTGCATTAAGCATGAAATCCTAACTTGTAAAAACAAAAAAAGTATGTTAATATTTATGCAAGTAAATAAAAGGTAACACAATTCTTCGGGGCAGGGTGAAATTCCCTACCGGCGGTGATAGTCCGCGACTGCATCTTATGGTGCACTGACTTGGTGAAATTCCAAGACCGACAGTAAAGTCTGGATGGTAGAAGAGTTATAAGATCTACCTATTAAAGTGTATTTTAATGGTAAGAATTATAGCAACCCAAAAGAAGAATGGGTTGCTTTTTTATTGCTAAAACTACATAGTATTAGGAGGCATATCAATATGCAAAATGAAAAGAAACTATTTACCACACAAAATATGATGAGGATGGCACTATTATCAGTTATAGCAGTGCTGTTAATGCAATTTGGTGCACTTAAGCTCCCTATGATTTTCCCTAGTTTTTTAGAACTAGATTTTAGTGAAGTGCCAGCCATTATTGGGGTATTAACGATTCATCCATTAGCAGGTTTCGTTATTGTTATCTTAAAAAATATTTTGAAAGTAGTCCTTTTCCAAACTAATACGGCTTATGCAGGAGAATTAGCTAATATGGTTGTGTCTTTAGGCTACATTTTACCTCTTTCATTGATGGTTATGAAAAAAAGGGATTTCAAGACCATTACTATAGGTATTTGTATAGGAATCATTGGCTTGACTCTAGCAGGTGCTATAGTGAATTATTTTATTACAATTCCTATGTATGCAAAGTTATTTATGCCAATGGATGCTATTATTGGTATGGGAAATGCTATTTATTCAGGTATAGTAGATAAAGGAACTCTTATTCTTTATTCTTTCATTCCTTTTAACTTACTAAAAGGTAGTGTTGTATCTGTTGTAAGTATTATTATTGTAAAAGGCTTACAACCTGTTATTAAGCATTTCGGTTACCATATACGCGGATAGTCATTGAGTTAAAGAATACAGACACAAAAAGAAGCTACATGAAGAGATTTAATCTTCTGATGTGGCTTCTTTTTATATTTCTCTTATCATTTATTAGTTAATATTTCTTGCTAGGTGTTGAAAGTTTAAGTAAGCCGTATTAAAATGATGAAGTGTGACACGTTGAGAGAGGAAAAAAATCATGACAGTTTATGAAAGTAATAGTGAAAAACAAACCTTTGATATTGGTTATGAATTAGCAGTAGCAAGTAAAAAGGGAGCAATTTATTGTTTAATAGGAGATTTGGGTGTAGGTAAAACTGTTTTTTCAAAAGGCTTCGCAGAAGGATTAGGTATTACAGAACCCATTACAAGCCCTACTTTTACTATTGTACAAGTTTATGATGGAGAAAAACCACTCTATCATTTTGATATGTACCGTATAGAAGATCCAGATGAACTTGAAATGATAGGATATGAGGATTACTTCTATGGACAAGGAGTATGTTTAGTGGAATGGGCTAATAATGTATCTGATGTCATTCCTAAAGAAGCTATTTGGATTGATATAGAGAAAGACTTAGAAAAAGGTTTTGATTATAGAAAAATAACAATAAGGTAGGTGGCGTATGAATTTGTTAGCAATAGATGCATCAGGCATTGCAGGAAGTGTTGCTTATATTAAAGAAGATCGTTTAGTAGGGGAGTACTATATTTGTGATAAATTGACTCATTCACAAACGATCATGCCTATGCTAGAGCATATGAGAACATTACTTGAGATAGATTTAGAGACTTTAGATGCTGTTGCTGTAACAAGTGGCCCAGGATCATTTACCGGATTGAGAATAGGCGTGACAACTGCAAAAGCACTAGCGTTGGCTTTAGATTTACCTATTATAGGAATACCAACCCTAGATGTTATAGCACATAATATGACACATACCCAGCATCTTATCTGTCCTATTATGGATGCTAGACGAAATCAAGTTTATACAGCCTTGTATAAGTGGGAAGCAGAGGAACTTATAAAACTTACTGAGTATAAGGCTTGTGATATGGATGAACATTTAGAAGAACTAAAGCAAAAAATGGACAAAATCATTTTCTTGGGTGATGGTGTTGATACTTATGCTCAGAAAATCAAAGAAGTTCTAGGTGAAAGAGCACTTTTTGCACCTGCATTTTTAAATCTACAACATGCAAGTACTCTAGCAGAAGTAGCTGGGACGTATTTTAAAAAGGGTGAAGTAGTAGATGCTTCAGAATTTGTTCCTATGTACTTACGTAAATCTCAAGCTGAAAGAGAGAAAGAAGAACGTGAAAAACGTAAATGTTAGAAAGATGACTATAGAGGATGTTAAAGCTATTTACGATTTATCAAAGGCGTGTTTTAGTATACCTTGGTCATTCGAAGCGCTGACAAAAGAATTAAGTAATCCTTTAGCTGAATATCAGATAGCAGAAATAGATGGGCAGATTATAGGTTATGGTGGTCTATGGTGTGTTATGGATGAAGGCGAAATAACTAATATTGCAGTAGATGGTGATTATCGAAGGCAAGGTATAGGGGAAGCTATTTTAGAAGCATTATTGCAAATAGCTAAGCAAAAAAGGCTGACAATAGTACACCTAGAAGCAAGGGTCAGTAATGTGGCTGCTAAAGGATTATATGAAAAGTTTGGATTTCATCAAATCGCTATAAGAAAAAATTATTATCAGCAACCTATTGAAGATGCCATTATTATGCAATATAAATTTTAAAGGGAAATATCATTTCTTACATTAAATATCAAGGAATGATACTTCCCTTTTTATTTGTCTTTATTGTATTACAGATAGATTACAGTTTCACAACAGACAAGCATAAAAATTAAAAAGTTAATGATTTATGCTATAATGAATAAAGTCCAAAATAATATGCGAAAGAAAACAAGAAGGTTACAAGATAAAAACTAGAAAATAAAGGAGTTTGCTATGAAAAGAAAGTTAAATTGTTTAATAGTTGCAGTAAGCTTATTGTTAAGTAACAATGTAGTATGGGGAGCAGAAACGACTATAACAGTTCCACAAACGATTACTGCAACTGAAAATACTAATGAAGAAAATCAGTTAGAAGTATTAACAGAACAGGAAATAACACCAGAACAAGAAGCTAGTCCACAGCCTACTGAAGAACCTAGCTTACCAAGTGAAGAACCAGAACAACCAAGTTACATTAAAGGTGATCAGATTGTACTTACTTTAGATAAGAATACTGCTACTGTAAATGACAATCCATATACTTTAAACACCGCACCTATTGCTATAGAAGGAAGGACTTATTTGCCGCTTAGATTTATTGTAGATCAAGTACTACAAGCAGAGCTTAAATGGGAGCCGGAAAAGGGAACCATTACAGTAACCAAAGAAGGCAAAGAAATTGTGGTGACGATTGGTCAAACTACTGCTCTGGTAGATGGGGTAGCTGTTAATCTAGATGCACCACCTATCGTAAAAAATGGTTCAACTTTATTGCCACTTAGATTTATGAGCGATCATTTTAATATAAGTATTACCTATGATAAAGCCACTAAGATGATTACATTAACTGGACCAGACAAAGGGCCTAATACAAAACCTATAGCAGGCTTTACCTTTTCAAAGCCTAGCTATGTAGCAGGCCAAGTTGTAAGTGCTACAAGTACTAGTTATGATCCCGATGGGCATAAATTAGTAGATAAATTATGGAGTGTAGTAGGAGAAAAAACACTAACCAATAAAGAATTAAGTAATATGTTTAAGACACCTAGAGCTGGTGTTTATACTATAGGCCTTCAAGTGCAAGATCAATATGGGCTTTGGAGTGATTGGACTTATCAAGAAATTACTATTTTACCTAATGAAGCCCCAGTTATTACCTATTTAGGTACAGAAAAAAAAGAGTATGCACAAGGTGAAGATATTAGTTATCAGTTCTTTTATAACAATGAGGATTGGGAAGCTATTACAAATCAAAAATGGACTTATCGTAAAGAAGGTGAACCTGTATCAAAAGCTATTTTAGGTAAGCCAGATGCTTTATTTACAGAAGGAACTTACATTATTAGTCTCCAATTAGATGATGCTTATGGTAATAGAAGTGAATTAGTAGAAACAAGTGTACATATTACAGATGAAGTAGTTAAGAAGGAATTAGCTTTTCGTTTTACAGAGGGACATGTAGGAGACATTATTGATAATTACCAAGGATTTAATTATCGTGATTATAAAGATATAGAGGTACTAAATAAAACAACCGTACCCGGTACCATGTTAATGAGTGACTCCCCTGAGGTCGTATCTAGAGAAGGTATTCTTTATAGAGATAGCATAAAAGGGGCAGGTAGAATATTATTACATCATATTAATAATTTTAGTGAAATGAGTACTATGGGTGGTAATAAACGCCTTGTTATAGTAGCTGAAAACAAAACAGCTGTACCTGTTACAGTTAATTTAAGTAATAAAACGATTAGAGGACCTGTAAATGATATTTTATATTTAGGTCAAAAGATGTTAAATGATTATTTGACAGGAAGTGGTACAGAAACAATAACATTAGCTCCAGGCGAAAAGCAATATATTTATGATTCAGGTACAAAATGGATTAAAGGAAGTTGTATATCTGGGCTAATGGATGTTAACACAACAGGAGATGTTACTTTTACTATTGCTTCAGTATCAGCAGGGAGTACTCTTAGTAGTATGGATGGAATGGAACTTTTTTTAAAGGAAGTACATCCTAGAGGAACCTTTGACACAACTGGGATTAACTATTCGATAGTATTAGACGGAAGTATACCAGAAAAGCTACTCATTGGGACAGGAGAAGAAGAATGGGTAAAAGGTTATGATGCTCTATCTAATGAACCTGCTCAAAACAAGGGGAATTTTGGGGTGTCTTATTATATTACTATTACGGCTAAAGAAGATACAGGTATTATCCTTAATCCGAGAGCAGATATGTTTAGAGGCGCTATTGAGTGGCAGAATATGGGTGTCTATAATATACCAACGGTAGGTAATATCTATAGTAATACAGCAAAAGCAGTTTCGTTAGGAACAATTAAGGCAGGAGAAACTAAAACAATTGAGTATATGTTACCAAATGGTTCTTCCGCACCAGTACTTTTAGGATTTATACCAGCAAGTTACTGGGATAACTAGTTAGAGCAAATAAATAAGCAGCTTAGAAAATAGAGGGGATATCCCCTCTATTTTTGCTTAATTGTCAAATTTACAGAAAAAAAATAAAATAATGTAATAAGTGCGAAATAATATAGGCCCCGATGAATATAGTAATAGCAGGGGGGGATTATATGAACAGCAGTAAAGAGCTAAAGTGGCATGAACTAAAACGTTTATACCAACCTTCTGATTTTTCTTTTCTTACAACAGATGAAGTTAAACCTTGTGAGACAGTTATTGGTCAGGAAAATGCCCTGCAGATGATTCAAAAAGCACTTCAGATTGAAGCTAAGGGATTTAATCTTTATATTTGTGGTGCAGATAGTGAGGAAAAAGAACGAGCAATTAAAGAGGAACTTCAAAAAGTAGCTAAGCAAAAAAGTATCCCTCTTGCTATGGGGTATGTTCATAATTTTTCTAATCCAGAGGAGCCTTGTTTAATTGAACTCAAAGCTGAGGTAGCATGGCAATTAAAAGATGATATACAAGAAATGATAGCTTTTATTATCGAAGAACTACCTAAAAAGCTTAAAACTCCTGAAACTGAGAAAAAAAGAGAAATTTTAGTAGATGCATTTGAAAAGTATAAAAGTGAGCAAATGATGGCATTGAATGAACTAGCTGATAGCCATTATATGTTGGTAAAGACTACTAATGAAGGGATCTATTTTACGCCTAAAGATGAAGAAGGAAAGCCTATTTCAAAAAGTGAGTATAGTAATTTATCGATAGAAGAAAAAGAACAAATTCAAGCTAAGCTAGAAAAGCTTTATGAAGCGGCTGAATCTATCAATAAGAATATTGAAGAAGAAGAAGAAAAATATCTGCAGCTTTTTAAAGATATTAATCAAGAAATTGTATTACAAGAGATAGGAAGATTAATTAAATATTTACAAGAGAGGTATGGGGATACTCCAAAGCTTATAAGTTATTTTAATGGAATTGCCGAAGACTTACTAGGACATCTGGAATTAATAAGTGGTACAGAGGATGAAGAGAAAGATAGTCTTAAAGAAATGTTTCCTTGGCTGGGGGGGAATGGGATAGATAAATTAACAAAGAAGTATGTGTTTAACCTAATTGTCTCTCAAGAGAATATAAATGGTGCTCCTGTAATTGTAGATGATGAGTGGCCACACCTTAACCTAACAGGACGCTTGCTATTTGATACAGAGCTTAACACAGTTCATAGTGATTTTTCGCAAATAAGAGCAGGTCTACTTCACTATGCTAACGGAGGTTATTTAGTTTTGCATATGCAAAGGTTAGTTGAGAATCCTAACATGTGGATTAGCTTAAAAAGAGCATTAAAAACAGAGAAGATACGTGTGGAAGGAAATGAAGAGTTAAATATTGCATTATCCAATCCTATAAGACCTGAGGCTACCTGGGCTAATGTTAAGGTTGTTTTATTAGGAAGCGAAGAACTTTATCATATGCTATATGAGGCGGATGATGATTTTAAAAAGTTGTTTAAAGTGCATGCTTATTTTGAATCAGAATTATCTAGTGATATAGAAACTATTAAAAAATTAGCAGGCGCCATTAGCTATGTGTGTAGAAAAGAACACTTACCAAAAGTAACGATTGAAGGAATACTCAAACTTGTAGAATATGGAAATAGACAGCAGGAAACTATAACTAAGTTACCAAGTGACATTGATAGTTTAGTGGATATCTTAAGAGAGGCAACCCTATATGCGCAAGAATCTATTGATGATAAGTGTATACAAATGGCACTAAAAAGTCACAATAATTATTCTCTAAAAATACAAGAAAAAATAGATGAACAATTTAAAGATGAGTCGTATTTAATTACTACAGAAGGAGAACGAATAGGTCAAGTCAATGGTTTGGCAGTTTATCATGTACTAAAATATAGCTTTGGGAGGCCAATCAAGATTACAGTAACCACTTATAGAGGAAAGCAAGGTATTGTAGATATAGAAAAGCAAGCTGAATTAAGTGGTGCTATTCATACCAAAGGTATTCATATTATAACAGGTTTTTTGGGGTATGAATTTGCTCAAGATATTCCCCTATCTTTAAGTTGTAATATTTGCTTTGAGCAGAGTTATGGACAGATAGACGGTGATAGTGCATCAAGTGCGGAGTTATATGGTGTATTATCAAGTTTAGCAGAACTTCCTATTAAGCAAAGTTTAGCAACTACAGGTTCTATTAATCAATTTGGAGAGATACAGCCTATTGGTGGCGTTAATGAAAAAATAGAGGGATTTTTTAAAGTGTGTCAACAAAGAGGTCTAAAGGGAAATGAGGGAGTCATTATTCCAAAGCAAAACATTAAGGATTTACTATTAAGAGAAGAAATTATAGAAGCTATTCACAAAGGAGAATTTCATATTTATCCCATTAGCCATGTGTGGGAGGGAATGGAACTGATGACTAATAAAGAGAAGCAAGAAATTATTATTTTAGTAAAAAATAAATTAAAAAAATTTAATGATAAATAAAGATTTGATGATTAATAAAGGAGGGTTGTAAATATAACTACAACACCTCCTTTATTAATCGTTAAATTTTTAGTTAAAGCATAATAAAAACTATTCTGTTAATATAAAACATGCTATAATTATTTAAAATATTATAATATTAATGTTGTGATTGTATAGCGAGGTGAAGTATGGGGCAGACACAAGAAGTTAATAAAGCTGTTTTAGCAGAAATATTAGAGAAAGTTATTGGAGAAATTGAAGATTGGGTTATTATTGGAGATAAATATGGTAAGATTATTTATGCCAATCAAACGGTCTATTTGGCATGCAATAGTGATAAGGATAAAGTATTAGGTGATGATATGTGTATGTTTGTAGGTATAGATTTATCCGATGATGTAACTTTACAGCATATACAAAACTTTATATATAATGGGGAACGCTTCGAGTTTGTCACCAATCGATTCGTGAAAGGAAATAAACGTATCTATCTTGCGAATACTTTAACGACTATCTGGGATGAAAAGGGGCTAGAATATTATGTTTGTTTATCCAAAGACATTACTAACACAGAGCAGTTAAAGGAAGAGGTATATAAGGCAAATTATTTTGACCCTTTAACACATTATCCTAATCAAAAAGTTTTTATTGAAAGTACGTTGAAACAAGTCAAAAAGTCAAAAAGCAATCATACACAATTTGCAGTTATTATTATTGACATTAAAGGGGTAGGCGAAATTAATAATGTATATGGGATGAATATTGGTGATCGTATTATAAAAGAGGTAGGAAAACGTATTAAAGAGCATCTTAATAATCATCAAGAAATCTTTAGATATAGTGGTAATAGCTTTGCTATTATCCAACAAGAGATTAGCAGCGAGCAGCAAGTGGCGGAATTTCTTCAACTATTACAAGTAGCTATGGAAGAGCCTATCAAGATTCATAACAGCTCCATGTACGTTGAATTTAGAGCAGGAGTATCTCTTTATACAGATAGTTCACTATTAGGTTATCAAGTTATTGAACAAGCACAAATTGCTTTAGCTAAAGCTAAAAAGGAATTAGGTTATACAACATATACCTTTTATACAAAAGGAATACAAGAAGAAGTGAAAAATAGCTTTTTCTTTGAAAAGGAACTTCAATTAGCAGTACAAAATGATGAGTTTATAGTTTATTATCAGCCTTTTGTAGAATTAGCTAGTGAAAACTTAGTAGGTATGGAGGCACTGCTTAGAAGAAAAAAAAGAAATGGAGAGATCGTTTCTCCAGCTAGCTTTATCGGTGCTTTAGAGAAGATGAACTTGATTGAAAAAGTAGGGATGAAAGTATTAGATAAAGTATGTCATCAGTTAAAGGAATGGCTTGAACGCGGCTATAATGTTGTTCCCGTATCTGTTAATTTATCAGCGCTACAATTTAAAAATCCTCATTTAGCTAAAAATATTAAAAAGGTTTTAGAAAGCTATGGTATTCCACCACGATATATTGTACTAGAAATTACAGAGACGATGGTTATGGAGGATATTGGGATTGCTCAATTGATTATTGAAGAACTTAAGAACTATGGGTTCGCTATTTCTATTGATGATTTTGGCACAGGATATGCTTCAATTGGATATTTAAAAAAGTTTATGTTTGACCATTTAAAAATTGATATTTCTTTTATTAGAGAAATAGTAGAAAATGCCGAGGATAGAGCAATTGTAGAAGCTATTATTGCGATTGCCAAGACCTTTAATTTACATACCATAGCAGAGGGGATTGAAAGTGAAGAACAACTTTATGTAATGAGTACTTTAGGTTGTGAGATGGGTCAAGGGTTCTTCTGGGATCGTCCTATTACAGCGCAGCAAATAGAAAACAAGTATCTAAAAGCTTGCTTATAGCTTGAGCAAGCTTTTTGTTAATCACTTTTTTCAGGGTGTGCTTGAAAAAAAACCTAGGGATATGATACACTAAGAAGAAAAGTGATAAATAGTTAAATCAAAGGAGTTATTAACGAATGAGTGATTGGGAAGAAATGACCTTAGTTCAGCTTCGAACAAAGGCTAAGGAGCTAGGCATGAAAAATATAAATAAAATGCGCAAAAGTGAGTTAGTGGCTAGCTTAAATAATAATAACTCCTCTTTTGTTGAGCCAGAAGAAGTGATCGTCGAAGAGATTATAGAAGAGCAGATAATACCGACAGAAGAAACAGAAGAACCCATGCTGACTCAAGATAACAATGAGGTTACCCACTTATCAAAAAGTGATCGTATGACAGGAGCAGGTATTTTGGAGATTATGGCAGATGGCTATGGCTTCTTAAGATCTCAAAACTTTATGCGCGGTGAAAATGATATTTATGTTTCAATTTCTCAAATCAGGCGTTTTAATTTAAAAACGGGTGATTGGATAGAAGGAGATATGAGAAAGCCTAAAGAAGGCGAGAAAGCAGGGGCTTTATTGTATGTGCATAAAGTGAATGGGGACAGGCCTGAAAAGGCTAAGTATCGCCCTAACTTTGAAACACTTACACCTGTATTTCCTAAAGAGAGACTTCAATTAGAAGTAGAGTCAGATATTCTATCTACACGTATTATTGATTTAATGGCACCTATAGGAAAAGGGCAAAGAGGGCTTATAGTAGCACCACCTAAAGCAGGTAAAACCATTTTGCTTAAGCAAATCGCTAATGCGATTACCTACAATCATCCAGATGTATCCTTGATTGTACTCCTAATAGATGAAAGGCCGGAAGAGGTAACGGATATTAGGCGTTCTATTCAAGGAAAAGATGTAGAAGTAATTGCGTCTACCTTTGATGAACCACCAGAACATCATAAACAAGTTATGGAAATGGTATTAGAACGTGCTAAAAGAATGGTGGAGCAAGGAAAAGATTTAGTCATTTTATTAGATAGTATTACACGTATGGCAAGAGCTTATAATTTAACCATTCCACCAAGTGGAAGAACACTTTCAGGTGGACTTGATCCTGCAGCGCTTCATATGCCAAAAAAATTCTTTGGAGCAGCTAGAAAGATTGAAAATGGTGGTAGCTTAACGATTTTAGGTACAGCTTTAGTAGAAACAGGAAGTAAAATGGATGATGTCATTTTCGAAGAGTTTAAAGGAACAGGTAATATGGAACTTGTACTAGATCGTTCTTTATCAGAAAGACGTATTTTTCCTGCTATTGATATCTACAAATCAGGAACACGCCGTGATGATTTACTTTTAACATCTGATGAAATGAATGTGGTTTATAATATTCGTAAAGATTTAAGTCGTAATCATACATCAGAGGTAATGGAGAATCTTATTAATTCTATGCTACGTTATACAAGTAACAAAGAATTTGTAGAACGCATGAAAAAAAGTACGTAAATTTCCGGTGAATTATAGGTAAGCTACTTGCAAACAGATATGGGACATGATATAATACCCATGTTGTCACAAAATTGCTAGAGTTAAAATTAACATAGAACAGTGTCATGAAAGAGGTGAATTTTAGTGAATAAAGAAATCCAACCAAAATATGAAGCAGTAACTGTTACTTGCAACGGTTGTGGGACTGTTATTGAAACACGTTCAACAAAAGAATCTATCAACGTTGAAGTATGTTCAAAATGTCATCCATTCTATACAGGTAAACAAAGAGCAGCAGCAGCTAAAGGTAGAATTGATAAATTCAACAAAAAATTCGGTATGTAAATATCACGATCAAGGGTTGAGAGGATGGTCTCAACCCTTTTTTTCTTTATCCAGTAACTAGTATCCATCATACACTATTTTTTCAGATAAGAGTAAAGGTTACTACGTCTAGGAATAAAGATTTCTGAATTTTAAATCGAAAATGACTATCGGAAATAAGAACTCTGTTTATTTAAAAATCACAGGTATTCATGTATAATAGAGAATGCAATATAAATAGAAAGATATTTTAGGATAAGGAGGTAAGGTGATGGCGAAAGTAAATATTGGTGGTCAAGCTGTATTAGAAGGCGTTATGATGAAAGGAAAAAGCTATTATGCAGTAGCTGTAAGAAAAGCCGACGGTGACATTGTTGTAGATTCTAAAAAATCAACAAGCATTATGGAGCGTGTAAAGATTTTTAAATGGCCTCTTTTAAGAGGGGTAGCAGTTTTTATAGAATCCCTTATTTTAGGAGTAAAAACCCTGAACTATTCAGCAGAACTTTATGGTGATGAAGAAGTTGAGGAGACTCCTAGTAAGTTTGAAATATGGTTATCCAATAAATTAGGTGAAAAAGGTGAGAAGATCATCATGGCACTTGTGATGGTGCTTTCTTTTGCACTATCTATCGGATTATTTATGGTATTACCTATGCTTTTAAGTGCATTACTTAAGCGTTTTATTGATATTAGCTTAGTGGTACAAAACTTAATTGAAGGTGCCATTCGTATTACATTATTTTTAGGGTATATGAAACTTGTTAGCAAAATGAGAGATATTAGACGTACCTTTGAATATCATGGAGCAGAGCATAAATGCATTAACTGCTTAGAACAAGATAAAGAACTTAATGTGGAAAATGTAAAAGGTTGTACAAGACTACATAAAAGCTGTGGAACCAGCTTTCTTTTTGTAGTAATGATTGTGAGTATTCTCGTGTATAGTGTTTTTACAACAGAAAGTGTATGGATAAGAACCGTTATTCGTATTGGCATGTTGCCTGTTATTGCAGGTATTTCTTATGAATTTATTAGATGGGCTAGATTAAAGCCTGAAAATAAATTGGCTAATTTACTAAGTAAGCCAGGTATGTGGCTTCAAAGAGAGTTTACAACAGCTGAACCAGATGATAAACAAATTGAAGTAGCTATTGCAGCTGTAGAAGGAGTTTTTAAACATGAGCCTATGTAACCCACAATCTATTTTTGAATGGATGAAGTGGGGCGAGGAAATTCTAGATGAAAAAGGTAGGCCAGATAGTGCTATAGATGCAAAGCTTTTAATGAAATATGTTTTGGCTTTTAATGAAACACAGCTGTTACTAGAAAGGCAAAAGAGGTTAGATGAGGGAATGCAGCAGATTTATAAATCACTTATTGAAAAGCGTAGTAGTGGCATTCCACTTCAACAACTTACTGGTACTCAAGAATTTATGGGATTAGAATTTCAGGTCAATGAGCATGTACTTATTCCTAGACAAGATACTGAGACTTTGATAGAAGAATTATTAGAGCAAAATAAGACTTTTTCTTTTAAGAGAGGAATAGATATAGGTACAGGAAGCGGGTGTATTAGCATAACACTAGCTTATTATATTAAAGAACTAACCATGTGTGCTATTGATATTTCAGAAGAAGCATTAAAGGTAGCCAGACATAATATTCAAAAGCATGATTTAGAAAAGCGTATATATACTTTAAAGAGTGACGTCTTAGAGAATTATGCCGAAGAAGAAAAGGTAGATTTAATTGTCTCTAATCCACCCTATATCTCAAAGGAAGAGGTAGAGACATTAATGATAGAAGTCATAGGTCATGAACCACGTGAGGCTTTAACAGATGAGGGTGATGGTTTAAGTTTTTATAAACGCATATCAAAAGCAGCTAAAAGCTATTTAAAAAAGGGTGGCGTTATTGCTTATGAAATAGGATATAATCAAGGTAAAGCGGTAACAACTATACTCAAAGAAGAAGGTTATAGCGATGTTAAACTCTTACCAGATTTGTCTGGTAATGACCGCGTCATTACAGCAAGATGGTTTATGAATTAATAGATAAATAATTTAAGGATATAAAAAGTAATCAATCAATAAAAAAGAGGTGTACTATGTTTGATCAATTACAAGAATTAGTAGATAAATATCACATCATCGGAGACCAGATTAGTCAACCAGAAGTTATTGCAGATCAAGAGAGATGGCAAAAGCTTATGAAAGAGCATAGTGATTTAAAAGAAATCGTTGAGAAATATGAAGAATATAAAGCAACTTTAGAAGCAATTGATGAAGCACTCATGATGCTAGATGATAACTTAGATGATGATTTTAGAGAACTTGTTAAAGAGGAGCTTGCAGAAAACAAAAAACGTGTAGAGCCTCTTGAAAATGAAATTAAGCTTTTACTTTTACCAAAGGATCCTAATGATGACAAAAATGTCATTATGGAAATCCGTGGTGGTGCTGGTGGTGATGAAGCAGCGCTATTTGCAGCAGAGCTGTATCGTATGTATTGCTATTATGCAGAAAGCCATCGTTGGAAGACAGAACTTATGTCTTTAAATGAAAATGGAATTGGTGGTTTTAAAGAAGTTATTTTCATGGTCAAAGGGCAAGGTGCTTATTCTAAACTAAAATACGAAAGTGGTGTACATCGTGTCCAACGTATCCCTGCAACTGAGTCAGGTGGACGTATTCATACTTCAACAGTAACTGTAGCTGTTATGCCAGAAGCAGAAGAACTAGATGTACAATTGGATATGAATGATGTACGTATTGATGTATGTAGAGCTTCAGGAAATGGTGGACAATGCGTTAATACTACAGACTCTGCTGTACGTGCACTTCACGTACCAACAGGACTTATGGTTTACTGTCAAGATGAAAAATCTCAGCTTAAGAATAAAGAAAAAGCACTTAAAATTCTTCGTACAAGACTTTTCGACTTAGAGCAAGCTAAAGCACATGCTGAAATGGCGGCAGAGAAGAAAAGCTTAGTGGGCACAGGAGACCGTAGTGAACGTATTAGAACTTATAACTTCCCGCAAGGGCGTGTAACAGACCATCGTGTAGGTTTGACACTTCATAAATTAGAGCAAGTTCTAGATGGTGACTTAGAAGAAATTATTTCTACTTTAACAACAGTAGACCAAACAGATAAATTAAAAGCAGTTACAAATGAATAACTAACAAAAAAGAACATTACTGTTAATAGTAATGTTCTTTTTTGTTGGTATAAGTCTACTTTTACATATTATACAAGTATAAATGACATATGGGACATTTTGCAAGATGGAGCAAAAGAGTTCAGTTATAATGAGAAAAGAAGTATGAGATAGGGTCTTTATCTAAATTAAAACAAGAAAAATAGCGTATGAGGAAGAAAGAGAGGAGAAAAGTTATGAAAATGAAAAAGTTTTCAATGGCATTAGCTATAATGATGGGGATTAATGGAATAGTACCTCTTTATGCAGCTACAGACGATAAGATTAAATATGAAGCAGAAGAAGCAACGCTTCATAATGTAGGATTAGGGGATAATAGCTACAAAGGTTATTCTGGAGATGGATATGTAGCAGGTATGGATACATCTGATGCCTATATAGAGTTTACTGTTACTGTCCCTAAAGCAGGTCGTTATAACTTGTATGTTAACTACTGTGCACCTTATGGTGAGAAACAAGAAACAATTACTGTTAATGGTGGACAATCCTTTAGTGGACTTTTTACATCTAATAATGCATTTGAGCTTATGAATGTGGGCGCCATTAAGTTAAATGCAGGTGAAAATAAAATACGTATTTCGAGATTTTGGGGATGGACACTTTTCGATTACATTGAGTTAGAAGAAGCTGGAGCCATTAATATTAATACAGATGTATCAGATGAACTCATTAATCCTAATGCCACAGAAGCTACTAAAAAATTAATGACATATCTGACAAGTATTTATGGTGAAAATATTTTATCCGGTCAATTTGCTTATACCACCAAATATACAGAAATTGATGCGATTTATAATCAAACTAAAAAATATCCTGCTATTATTGGGTTAGATTTTAGCGATTATTCTCCATCACGAGTTGCTTTAGGATGTAATAAAGGACAGGATACAGAAAAAGCCATTGAGTGGTGGAAGCAAGGAGGATTAGTTACTTTTTGTTGGCACTGGCAATCTCCTATAGGAGCTTCTACAGATGAAGATAAGAAGTGGGGCGGTTTCTATACTAAGAATACAACTTATGATTTAGGTAAAGCAATGTCTAATCATAATTCAGAAGAGTACATAACTCTCATAAGAGATATTGATGCAATTGCGGTAGAACTTAAAAAACTTCAAGAAGCTAATGTACCTATACTTTGGAGACCTTTACACGAAGCATCAGGTGGTTGGTTCTGGTGGGGAGCAGCAGGTGCTGATAATTACAAAGAATTATGGACATTAATGTATGACAGATTAACAAACTACCATGGCATTAATAATTTAATATGGGTTTGGAATGCACAAGATAAAGATTGGTACCCAGGTGATGAATATGTGGATATTATTGGCGAAGATATTTATGCCAATAAGAAAGACTATGATTCACAAAGCAATGGGTTTTTAAAAGCTTATGATTATACAGAAATGAATAAAATTATTACAATGTCTGAAAACGGTGTGCTGATGGATCCTGATACTTTAGTAGCGGATGGTATACCTTGGTTATGGAATTGTACTTGGGGAGGAGAATTTGTTGTGCCTTGGGTAGGATCTTATGATTATACAGAACAATATACAAGTTTAGATATGTTAAAGAAATACTATGATCATAGTTATGTTTTAACAAGAGATGAATTACCAGCTTCTTTATTTGTGAATTCAGATGTCAAAGAAATGAAAGTATCAGTTACTACACCTAGCGCAGGTGATGTCTTTGATTGTAGTACAAGTTATTCACCTATACCATTAGCTGCTACTGTTGAAAATGCTAATACTTATACGGTTGAATTTTTTGTAGATGGTACAAGTATGGGGAAAGGTAATGAAGTAAGTTTCTTACCATCAGGTACAACGACTAATGCAGATGGTTTAGTTGATTATACGATAGTAGCGAAAGCGACAGATTCGGCAGGTAAGACTAAGACATCTGAACCTGTAATCATTCAAGTTAAATTACCTGTAGTAGAAAAGATGACTGTAAATGTAGTGAGTCCACAAAGTGGAGAAGTATTTGATTGTAGTGTATCAGGTACAAGTATTCCATTAAGTGCAGAAGTTAAAAATGAAGAAACGGCAACTATAGCATTTTATGTTGATGATAAGCTTGTAGGAACAGGTAATGATGTAAATTGGGTTCCTACGGATACAGTAAGTTCATCGGAAGAATTAAAAAACTATTATGTTGTAGCCAAAGCTACTAATGCTAAGGGTGAAGTTGCAGTTTCAGAAAAAGTAGCTGTTAAAGTAAAATTACCCGTTAAGGAAGTAACACAAACGGTTAAAGTCACACAGAACAAAACTGCGGCCATAGGAAACAGCGTCAATATGAATTTAGAAGTAACCAATACAGGTGAAGAAATGGATTTATCACAATTTGAGATTCGTTATTACTTCACAGAGCAAACAACACTGTCACAAACGATTTGGTGTGATCATAGTGCGCTTCAAATGAATGTATCTCCATGGTATGTTACTTTAAACTCTGATTTAGATAAAAAGGTTGTGGATTTAGGTAATGGCGAATTTTATATTTCTATTAAACCAACAAGCCGTATCCCATTTGTAACCAATGGTAAATTCCTTTTACAAGCTCGTGTAACTAAATCTGACTGGTCAAATTATGATCAAAGTAATGATTTCTCTTATAATAATGGTGTTGCTATATACTATAAGGGAACTTTGATTGAAGGTATGGAACCTTAAAATAGCTAGCATAGGTGTGTTCCTCAACCATTTATGTGAAAGTGTATTAAGCTATATATTAGCTTAATACACTTTTTATATGTTATTCATTTTCAAAAATGAGTATAAAGATTTTGTTAAAAAGTCTAAATTTCATTAAAAAATGCTTCACTATCGTAGGGATATGCTGTAATATATATGTATTAAAATTTTAGGAGGTAGTTATGGATAGTGACCCGGAGTCCCTTTATATGACTTCACAGTTTATATTAATTGGTATTCTTATTTTATTAAATGCTTTTTTTGCCGCCGCAGAAATGGCCATGGTATCCTTAAATAAGAGCCGTATTAGTTTACAAGCAGAAAAAGGGGATAAAAAAGCAAAGTTATTATTAGATTTAATTGAAGAGCCGACAAAAGTATTATCGACTATTCAAGTGGGAATTACTTTAGCAGGTTTCTTTAGTAGTGCATCAGCTGCTACAGGTATATCAGAAAGTTTAGGAGGCTATTTAACAGGACTTGGTATCTCATATGGAGAAGAAATAGCATTAATAGGTGTGACTATTATTTTGTCATATATCACCTTAGTGCTAGGGGAATTGTTTCCTAAAAAAATTGCATTACAAAATGCAGAGGCAGTTGCCAGATTTACTGTAAGGCCTATAGTATTCATGTCTAAAGTAGCAAGGCCTTTTATTAAGTTACTTTCAGGTTCCACTCATTTACTTGTTAAATTAGTTGGCATGGAGCAATCAGAGGGTGGAGAAACTCTGTCTAGAGCAGAAATTAGTTCTTTAGTAGAACAAGGACATGCTACAGGTGTTATTAATGAAACAGAGAATAAAATGATAAATAGTATTTTTAAATTAGAAGCTAAGCTAGCGAATGAAGTCATGACACCAAGAACAGAAGTTTACTTAATTAATAGTGAAATGCCACTTGAGAGCTATTTAGACGAATTATTGCAAGAGCGTTATTCGCGTATTCCTGTATATGAAGGTGATATTGATCATATTGTTGGTATCTTGTATATGAAAGATTTAATAATAGAAGCTAAAAAGAGTGGTTTTGAACATATAGATATAAGGAGCATTTTAAGAGAGCCTTATTTTGTTCCAGAAACAAAGCATATTAATAAGTTATTTAAAGAAATGCAGAGAAGTAAAAGACATCTAGCAGTTTTAATTGATGAATACGGCGGTTTTTCAGGTATTGTTTCTATTGAAGACCTAATTGAAGAAGTAATGGGTGATATTGAAGACGAGTATGATGAAGAAGAACCAGTTATTCAGCAAAAAGGAGAAAATACCTACTTAGTATCTGGTATGATAGCTATTAAAGATTTAAATGATAAATTAAATTTAGAAATGGCTTGCGAAAATTATGAAACCTTAAGTGGTCTACTTGTAGATGCATTGGGTTATATTCCGGAAGAAATTCCTAAGGAACCCATTGTTTATGACGGCTTAACTTTTAGAATTCAAGAAATAAAAGAAAAGCGTATAGAAAAGGTCATGATTCAGATGTAGTAAGTGGTATACTTAAACAATCTAGAAAAGCATAAAGCTATTAAAAAGGATCATTGACATAAAAAAAGTCTCTTATTTATAGAGACTTTTTTTATTGAGTAGAAAAAATGATCTATTGTTAATAAGGAGGCTAAGGAGAAGAGGTTATATTATATTTGGAAATTTATTCAAGTAAATCATTTTAAGGTCTTTTCAGTTCAGTATAAAAAGACTACAATAAGATATTACGGGGAGATTAAAACAAAGGAGGCGAATATGAAGCGCTTTAAAAAGGTTTATATAGAAATTACAAATAGTTGTAACCTAAGCTGTGATTTTTGTCCTAAAACAAAGAGAACTTTAAAATATAATGAAGTAGAAGAGTTTCAACATATTTTAAAGACTATTAAACCCTATACAGACTATATTTATTTGCATTTAATGGGAGAGCCAACTACTCATCCAGAATTAAGGACTTATTTAGAGCTAAGTAGGCAAGCAGGGCTTAAAGTCAATTTGACCACTAATGGTACTTTATTAAAGAAGGTTGAAAATATTCTTTTAGCATCACCTGCTTTAAGACAAATTAACATTTCACTTCATAGCTTTGAGGGAAATAAACAAGTAAGAAATATAGATGAGTATTTAGATACAGTTATTCAGTTTATATTAAGGATGATAGCATCTACTAGGGTTATTTGTAGTATCCGTTTATGGAACATGGATGATGAATTATTAAAAGGTAAAAATGAGCTCAACCAACATATTTTAGATAAGCTTCAAAATGGTCTAGAAGCTGAAATAGATATTAAAGAAGCTTTAAAACAAAAAAACGGTATTAAATTAAGAAAACAAGTTTATTTAAATATGGCGAAGAAATTTGAGTGGCCAGATCAAGACAAAGAGCATTTGGGAGATGAGGTTTTTTGTTATGGACTTAGAGACCAAATAGGTATTTTAGTAGATGGAACAGTAGTACCTTGCTGTTTAGATAGTGAAGGTCATATTAACTTGGGGAATATTTTTGAAACATCTTTAGAAGATATTATTAATAGCCCCAGAGCAACAGCTCTTTATAAAGGGTTTTCGGAGAGAACGGCCGTGGAATCATTATGTAAAAAGTGTGGCTATGCCAGTAGATATCACCGAATAAAATAGAAATGAGTGCTTACCTCAAACAAGGTTAGCACTCATTTTTTTCTGTAATTATATATTGTTCATGATATTGAATGAATTTTTGGATATAAAGTTTATTAGCAAAAGCTAAAACTGTACTACGTAAAAGACGTGTTTGGTCAGTTTCTTTAGTAGCAACAACGGGCATGAGCGCTTCTTTTTGCAAAAAGGTATTCCTTAAAGCATTTTCTAATTCAACACAAAAATAATCATATGCTACCTCTATTGGATAAGTTTGAATTTGAATGCGGATTAAAGCGCAAATCTCAGGAATACTAAGCATTTTTTTAAACACACAAACTACAATTAAATACATTAAATGATGTGTTGTATATTTTTTGTTCTTAGATGGAGAAACAATACCCTGTTTCACATAATTGTTAATCATGGCAGGTGTCAAAATTTTATCATCTGCATCTAGATAGCAACAGTTTAAGGTTTCGTTAATAAAACTGATAACTTGATCCATATAAAGATCAAGATGTGGTAATTCGCTAGAACGAGGACAATGAAAAAGAATCATATCCTGAACTAGATCAGAAGTTTCAAAATCCATTATTAATCCAGCCTCCCTAATAGGATGAATTTATCATAAAACTAAAACAATGTCAATTGTATTAAAAATGGTTTGACATTATAAGTAATATAATTTAATATAGTATTAAAAACTAGATAAAATTATTTTTAGAATTAGAGGAGGAGCTATGAATAAAATCGCACTTTTAGTTGACTCATGTACAGATGTACCAAAAGAATATCAAGAACGTTATCATATATATGTTATGCCACTTATGATTATTTACAAAGAAGGGGAATATTATGATGGAGTGAATATTACTCCGGAAGAAGTATATGAACGCTTTAATGATGAAATACCTACAACCTCTTTACCTAGCCCAGAGACAGTAATGAATACTTTTAAACAAATTAAAGATGATGGTTATACTCATGTGATTGCTGTCACGATTTCTAGTGGCTTAAGTAATACATGGAGTATGGTATCGAGTGTTGCTAGAGAATTTGAGGGACTTACTATCACAGTGATTGATACTAAAAATATTGGGATAGGTGCTGGTTTTAGTGCTATATTAGCGGGACAGCTTTTAGACCAAGGTTTGAGCTATGAAGAGGTTTGTAGGCGTTTAATGGAGAATGTAGAACATACGAAGTTATTTTTCTGCGTTTCAACTTTGGAATATTTACAAAAGGGAGGCAGAATAGGTCTTGTAGCCTCTCTACTAGGAACAGCATTTGATCTTAAACCTATTATATCTTGTAATGAAGATGGCATTTATTATACTGTTACAAAAGTAAGAGGAAGAAATAAGTCTTTAAAGAAAGCAACAGAGCTAGCAGAGGCATTTGCTAAGAAGTATAAACGTTATAATTTAACGGTCATGCATGGTGGTGCAAAGGAAGAAGCTGATAAGATTGTTTCAGAGCTTAAAGCAGTACTACCTAATATTCAAATCATGGTAGAAGGGCAAATTACACCTGCACTTGTTGTACATACAGGACCAGGATTAATTGGTATAGGTGTACAAAGAATAGAAGAATAAAAAATAGTAGTTCTAAATAAGAGCTTGTTCCATAAAATGATTTTAGAGGGATTATCTAGTAGGGTATAAGGAAGATAATCCCCTTTTGCATATAAGGGGGATAA
This sequence comes from Cellulosilyticum sp. WCF-2, assembly GCF_003990395.1. Lineage (NCBI taxonomy): Bacteria > Bacillati > Bacillota > Clostridia > Lachnospirales > Cellulosilyticaceae > Cellulosilyticum > Cellulosilyticum sp. WCF-2. The sequence continues at coordinate 2,403,354 of NZ_CP034675.1, forward strand.
GCTATGGAATTAGTGAGAGTTGGCACTTTAGGGCTATTAGCAGAGGGTGGTGGTCTTAGCTTTGGGATTCTATTACTCTATTTATTTCACATTAAAAACGAACGTTTAATAGGTATGCTTTTTGGTGGAACATCAGGTTTAATGTTAGCTATGATTTGTTTTGATATTTTACCAGAAGCTTTAGAAAAAGGTAGGATTGATTTAGTATTTGTAGGGATTATAATGGGTGTCTTATTAGGGACTCTACTAGATGATTTTGTACCAGAAATTCAAAAACGGCTAGGTAAAAAAAACAGTCCTTTAAGCAAAATGGGACTTATTCTAGCAGTTGGTATTGCTTTGCATAACTTGCCAGAAGGTTTTGCTTTAGGAACCATTAGCAATGTGGATAACGAATCCATCTTTCATTTTACACTGATTTTAGCATTACATAGTGTGCCAGAAGGAATTGCACTATCTATTCCATTTAAACAAGGTGGAATACAGTTATCTAAAATGTTATTTATTGCAATGGGATTAGGTATATGTATGGGGATTGGTGCCGTAGGTGGTTTTGTTTTAAGTAGTATGAGTGAAAATTTAGTAAGTACTGGATTAGGCATTGCAGCAGGTATTATTCTTTATATTATATGTGAAGAACTTTTGCCTGAATCTAAGAAAATATGGAATGGTCGTATGACAACCATTGCTACTATTTTAGGAATGATGTTAGGCTTACTTTTACTTTATTAGAATAGATTTTCTAGACGAGGATAAACTAAGTAAGAAAATCAGTAAATAAGGAGGCTTAATATGCCACAATTAAGATGTAGCGCACAAAATTGTGCCCATAACTCAGAGCAATGTTGCTGTAGAGGTGAAATTAAGGTAGCAGGTAATGCGGCTCAGCATTCTGAAAATACTTGTTGTTCTAATTTTTATGAAGATCAAGGTGGTGCTAGAAATGCAGTAAGTCAGGAGCCAACTGTTCAAATGAATGTGGGCTGTGAAGCAACTAACTGTACTCACAATAATAATTGCAATTGTGCAGCTGATTCTATTGATGTAAGCGGCTACAATGCATGCAACTGCGATGACACTTGTTGTTCGAGCTTTTATCCGAAATAATGAAAGAAGTATAAAAGAGCTATCCTGGATAGCTCTTTTATTATTAATAGCAAAGTATATAATAAAAAACACCAAACTTTTGTTCGACTCATTGAATGAAAGAAAAACTAGTGATACAATAAGCCTAAACCACAAGAAAAGAGGGGAAAAATGAGCAAATTTGAGATTGTTTCTGAATTTAAACCCACAGGAGATCAGCCCCAGGCCATTAATGAGCTTGTAACAAGTATTAATGAAGGGCATAAGTATCAAACTTTATTAGGAGTAACAGGGTCAGGTAAAACATTTACTATGGCTAATATCATAGAAAAGGTACAAAAGCCAACGTTAATTTTAGCACATAACAAAACATTAGCAGCACAGCTCTACAGTGAGTTCAAGGAGTTCTTTCCCAATAATGCAGTAGAATACTTTGTGTCTTATTACGATTATTATCAGCCAGAAGCGTATGTTCCTTCTAGTGATACGTATATCGAGAAAGACTCAAGCGTTAATGAGGAAATAGATAAATTACGTCACTCGGCAACAGCTGCTTTATGCGAACGAGAGGATGTTATTGTCATAGCCAGTGTATCTTGTATTTATGGTTTAGGAGACCCTATCGATTATTCTGAGCAAGTTTTATCCATTCGTACGGGAATGGAAATGGATAGAGATGATGTATTAAGAAAGCTGATACAGATTCAATATACACGTAATGATATGGATTTCGTTAGAGCAAGTTTTCGTGTGCGAGGAGATACAGTAGAGATTATTCCTGCTGGAATGTCTGAGAAAGCCATTAGAATTGAGTTTTTTGGAGATGAAATTGATCGTATAGCAGAGATAGACCCTCTGACAGGTAGTGTTTTTGGCTATAGGGAACATGTGGTCATTTTCCCGGCTTCTTTTTATGCTATTTCAAGTGAAAAAATGGAAGTAGCTTTGCAGCGTATTGAAAAAGAATTAGAAGAAAGACTGAAAGAATTTAAAGAAGAAGATAAGCTTTTAGAAGCACAGCGCCTTTCACAACGTACTCAGTTTGATATGGAAATGTTAAGAGAAATGGGCTATTGTTCAGGGGTAGAAAACTATTCAAGGCATTTATCCGGTAGGGAAGAAGGAGAAACCCCCTTTACCTTACTAGACTATTTCCCTAAAGACTTTTTAATGATTATTGATGAATCTCATATGACTATTCCACAGGTAAGGGCTATGTATAATGGAGACAGAGCTAGAAAAACCGTATTGGTAGACTATGGTTTTAGACTACCATCGGCTCTTGATAATAGGCCTCTTAAATTCGATGAATTTGAAAGTAAGATTAATCAGTTATTATTTGTTTCAGCCACACCTGCTCAATACGAATTAGAACATTCACTTGCCATTGCCGAGCAGCTTATTCGACCAACAGGACTTTTAGATCCAGTGATTGAGTTAAGACCTGTTAAAGGACAGATTGATGATTTATTAGGAGAAATCAATCAAATTGTGGCTAAAGGTGAGAAAGTCATGATTACTACACTTACCAAGCGTATGGCAGAAGACTTAACAACTTACATGGGTGAATTAGGTGTTAAAATTAAGTACCTTCACTCAGATATTGATACGCTAGAGCGGATTGAAATTATTAGAGATTTACGTATGGATGTATTTGATGTATTAGTGGGAATTAACCTTTTAAGAGAAGGCTTAGATATTCCAGAGGTATCTTTAATCGCTATTTTAGATGCAGATAAAGAAGGCTTTTTACGTTCAGAAACTTCACTGATTCAGACTATAGGACGTGCAGCACGTAATGCTAATGGTAGGGTTATTATGTATGCGGATCAAGTGACCAAATCTATGAAAAATGCTATTTCAGAAACAGCTAGAAGAAGACAAATCCAAGAAGAATATAATGAGGCTCATGGCATTGTGCCTAAAACGATTAAGAAAAAAATTAGAGACCTTATCATTGCCACTAAGACAGCAGACAAGGAAAAAGGCTTGCTAGCCGAAAAAGATCCAGAGTCTATGAGTAAAGAAGAATTAGAAAAGACTATGAAAAAAGTTGAGAAAGATATGAAGAAAGCGGCGACTGAATTACAATTTGAAAAAGCCGCCGAGTTAAGAGATGTCTTAATTAAGCTTAAGCAAGCTTATTTAAAATAGTGGTTGAATGAATTTAATAATAAGAAGAAGTGGTGGTTGTGTAAGTGATAGGGATTCATGGCATAACCACCATTTTAGGTATAATAGCGGGATTTAATGATAAAGATTTTAATACTTCTTTGATGATATTCATATGCAAAATCATCAAAGAAGTATTATTTTTTTTTATAGAAATAAGTTAATATAAGTAGAAATGGCAGGGGAAATAGTAAGAAAAGTAAAGTGTTGTTTATAGAAAAATTCATGTATTAAATAAGCAAACTATGTAGTAACATAATTTTAAATACATATGAGAGCGATAGGTATATGAGCTTATTTTACAAACAATACATATGAGAATTGGGAAGGAATTCATATCTTATGAGTGAGAAAGATACAAGGTTAATAAACAAATTGTTAGAGAAACTAACATTAGAAGAAAAGATTGGAATGATTCATGGTGCAAGTTTATTTAGAACAAAGGGTGTAGAAAGACTTGGTATTCCACCACTTAAAATGTCAGATGGTCCTATGGGCGTTCGTATGGAATTTGCAGATACAGAGTGGAGAGCTATTGGAAATACAGATGATTATGTCACTTATTTACCAAGTAATAGTGCTATTGCGGCTACTTGGAACCGAGAACTAGCAGGTAAAGCAGGAGAGGTGTTAGGTGAAGAAGCCAGAGGCAGAGGAAAAGATATTATATTGGCACCTGGTATTAATATAAAAAGGAGCCCCTTATGTGGGAGAAATTTTGAGTATATGAGTGAGGATCCTTATCTGGTTAAAGAACTTACAGTACCTATGATTAGAGGTATTCAAAAATATGATGTGGCAGCTTGCGTAAAACACTTTGCTGCTAATTCTCAAGAAACGCAAAGATTATGGGTAGATACATTAGTTGATGAAAGGACATTGCAAGAAATTTATTATCCCGCATTTAAAGATGCTGTTAAAAGAGCAAATACCTATTCACTAATGGGTGCATATAATCTACTTAATGGTAAACATTGTTGTGAAAATGGAAAACTGCTAGATGAAGTTTTGCGTGAACAATGGGGGTATGATGGAACGATTGTATCTGACTGGGGAGCAGTTCATAACACCCAAGCAGCAGCAGAATGTTCTTTAGATGTGGAAATGAATATAACTAATGATTTTGATGACTATTGTTTGTCTAAGCCATTACTGGAAAAAGTGAAATCTGGAGAAATTGATGAATTATGCATCGATAATAAAGTTAGAAATATCCTTAGAATGATGCTACGCCTTCATATGATTGGAGATCAAGTGGAAGAAAGAAAGGCTGGAACTTACAATACAAAAACACATCAAGAAGCTGTATTGGAAGTAGTAAGAGAATCTGTTATTTTGTTAAAAAATGATAACAATGAACTACCACTTAAGAAAAAAGGATTAAAGAAAATAGCTGTCATTGGACAAAATGCAGTTCAAATTCATTCTAATGGAGGGGGAAGTGCAGAGGTTAAAGCACTCTATGAGATATCTCCACTTATGGGAATCAAAAAGATATTAGGTGGAAATACAGAAGTTGTTTTTGCTGAGGGATACTATATTCCTAAAAAATGTGAAGAGAGTGATCAAAACTGGCAAGCAACTAGTATCTATGACAAGTCTTTGGAAATAGCAGATATTACAAGAGAGAATATAGGAGGTAATTCGGAAGATAGAATTGAAGAAAGAAGGAAGCAGATTCAAAATCAACTGAGAGAAAAAGCGGTAGCACTTGCTAAAGAAGTAGAAGTGGTTATTTTAATTGGTGGACTTAATCATGATTATGATGTAGAGGGACTTGACAGAGAGCATATGAGATTACCTTATGAGCAAGATGCATTAATTCAGGCAGTTTTAGAAGCTAATCCTCATACAATAGTAGTGATTTATGCAGGAGCCCCAGTAGAAATGCCATGGATAGAACAAGCTGATTCTATTGTGTGGAGTTATTATGCAGGAATGGAAGGTGGTACTGCATTAGCGGAAATATTATGGGGAGAAGTCAATCCCTCTGGTAAGCTTCCAGAAACATTCATAAAAAAAGAAATACAGTGCCCAGCACATTTTATTGGAGAATTTGGGAAAAAGGATGTTGTGGCATATAAAGAAGAAATCATGGTAGGTTATCGTTATTACGATACGTATTGTACAGACATTCTATTCCCATTTGGATATGGATTATCTTATACGGAATTCTTATATGATGATTTAAAAGTACAATTATTAGAGAAAGAAAATGAGTTATCAGTTATTGTAGAAGCTAGTATAAAAAACATAGGAAATTTAGAAGGTGCAGAAGTGGTTCAGCTTTATATAGTTGATGTAGAAGCAAGTGTAGAACGTCCTTTACATGAATTAAAAGCTTTTGAAAAGATAAATCTTAAGCCGGAAGAAGTACATAAAATACACTTTGTTTTAAATGAAGAAGCGTTTAGTTTTTATAGTGTTGAAGATAAGTGTTTTAAGGTAGAAGATGGTGCATTTATGATACAAGTAGGAGGTTCTTCTAGAAATATTCACTTAGAAGAAGAAATAATAATTACCCGTAATTATTTTAAGTAACTCTAGAAATGAAATGAGGAGGACTTATGTTAGAAAAAATTGATTTAAAAGGGAAGTGGCAATTCGAATTAGATCAGCAGATGAAGGGAATTGATGAGTGCTATTTTTCGAGAAATTTAAAAGATGAAATGGCACTACCTACAACAACTTCAGAAGCCAAAAAGGGAGAGTATAATCTGGAAGAAAATGTAGGTTATCTAACTGACCCTTACTTATTTGAGGGATATGCATGGTATGCAAAGGAAATAATAATACCTAAGCAGTATCTCAATAGGACGATAAAATTAACATTAGAACGCACAAGAATTTCACATGTATGGATAGATGATCAATATGTAGGAAACTGTAATAGTCTTTGTTCAAAACATATTTATGAGTTGAGCAAATACATTATTAGAACTCATCATAAGATAACTATAATGACTGATAATACAGCTTATCCTACAAAGGGAGGGCATATGACCTCTCCCGATACGCAAACGAATTGGAATGGTATAACAGGTGAGATAAGTCTAATCATTTATGATGATGTATACTTGTCAAATATAAAACTATATACAGACATTCATACTAAATCCGTAAGGATAAAAGGTGATCTTAAGATAAAAGACACCCTCAAGGACAATAATGAGATGGTGCTTTGTGCGTATGTAATAGATGAAAAAGAGACTTTTGAAAAACAAAAAATGAAGATAAAAGATGGACGGCTTGACTGGTTATACTATCTAGGAGAAAAAGCGATTTTATGGAGTGAATATACCCCTAAAGTATATTCTTTAGTTATAGAAATAGAAAAACAAGGTGAGTGTATAGATAGAAGTGAATATCGCTTTGGATTACGAGAGTTTAAAGCTGAGAAAAATAGATTTACTATAAACGGAAATGATACTTTTCTCAGAGGAAAGCATGATGGTCTTATTTTCCCACTGACTGGCTATGCTCCTACGGATGTGGAGAGTTGGTTACAAGTAATGCAAACTGCTAAGTTGTATGGGATTAATCATTATCGTTTTCATACATGCTGTCCACCAAAGGCTGCTTTTACTGCAGCAGACCAACTAGGTATTTATATGGAACCGGAGTTACCATTCTGGGGAACAATAACTTCACCATTAGATGAGCAGCATGATGAAGAGATGCATCAGTATTTAGTTAATGAGGGATATAGAATTTTAGATGAATTTGGAGACCATCCCTCTTTTGTAATGATGTCATTAGGAAATGAACTATGGGGTAATAAAGAGGTACTCAACGATATTCTTGGAGCTTATAAAAACTATGATAATAGACATCTTTATACACAAGGATGTAATAACTTTCAATTTTCGCCTTGTATTCTAGAAAATGATGATTTTTTCTGTGGTGTTAGATTTTCAGAAGATAGATTGTTTAGAGGTTCATATGCTATGTGCGACGCACCACAAGGACATATTCAAGTGCAGCCGCCGAACACAACACATTGTTATGATGATAAGATACGTCCTACAATGGGGGTATTTCATTCAAAAAATAAAGAAGGCTCTATAGAAATCCAATATGGTACAGGTATAAAAACGGTTGATTTGATAGAATCAGAAGAGCTTATTCCCAATGTACCAGTGATCGCTCATGAAATTGGACAATATGAAGTGTTTCCCAATTTTAAAGAAATTCAGAAGTATAAAGGGGTATTAGAACCTCGGAATTTGCAAGTATTTGAGAAAAGGCTTAGTAAGTCAGGTATGTTACATAGGGCAGACGCTTATTTTAAGGCATCGGGGAAATTGGCAGCAGCATGCTACAAAAATGAAATAGAGACAGCTTTTCGTAGTCATGAATTAGCAGGCTTTCAAATATTAGATTTACAAGATTTTACAGGTCAAGGCACCGCATTAGTAGGTATGCTAGATGCTTTTATGGAAAGCAAAGGGCTTATAACGCCAGAAAAGTGGAAAAGTTTTTGTTCAGATGCAGTTCTCATGGCTAAGTTTCCCAGTTATGTTTGTGAATTAAATGAAGTTTTTAAAAGTACTATAGAAATAGCGTATTTTAGACTTGAAATAGTTCATGATGCAAGACTGAAAATCAAATTACTTAGTCAAGAAGAGGAAATTTATACAGAAATAGTTACAATAGGAGAGATTGCAATAGGGCATACGGTGTTATATGAGTTGGCCATTCAATTCCCAAACACTCTAGAACCGAGAGCAATAACGTTAACAATAGAGATTGATAACACGGATATACAAAATAGCTATACATTGTGGGTTTATCCTAGCTTAATGGAAGAGATTAATAATGAAGATGAGATTGTTACTACAAGTTTAGAGAAGGCGTGTGAAGCATTGCAAGTAGGAAAACGAGTACTGTACTTACCTGAAATAAAGAACAATACTCATTCAATAGAGGGGACCTATTGTACGAATTTCTGGAATTATCCCATGTTTAGGTCTATTTCTGAGAGTGTGGGTAAACCAGTACCTATTGGTACCATGGGTTTATTAATTGATTATAAACATCCAGCATTGAAGTATTTCCCGAGTGAATTTTATACGACACCTCAATGGTTTGATATAGTGAGTAGATCTAATTCTACTATATTAGATGGTATAATTTCGGCACCTATAGTACAAACAATAGATAATTTTGAGAGAAATCATATGCTAGGATTGATTTTTGAAGTCAAGATAGGTGAAGGGAAACTTTTAGTTTGCACCGCTGAACTGGATTACTTACAAGATAGCATATCAGCAAAATGGCTTTACTATAGCTTGAAAAAATATGTAAGTACAGAGACATTTGAACCTAAAGAGAAAATGGCTCTAGAGGTATTTAAAAGACTGTATCAAAAATAGTATTGATGCAAATTAACTAATGATATCAGATAAGTAAAGTAATACAATGCAATTAAGTGACTTGAAAACTTTTGAATAAAACTTGGTATTAATATAGTTTTCACTTTTATGTCAAAAAAGGCTTAACGATATACTAGACGTTAGAAGCAATAAATGCAGGAATTCCTCACCTAATGAAGATATAAGGAATTCCACTATATTAGTTTATTTAGTAAAATAAGCAAGACCGATGCTACCAGGACCAACATGAAGGCCAATAACAGGGCCAATAGATTGAATTTGGATTTTACGGCCTAATTGGTTTTCTAGTACTTTAGCTAATGCTAATCCTTCTTCTTCACAATTGATATGATGAACAATGACATCACCTAAATCGCATTCAGCTAAATCACTCATAAAACCTTGAATAATAGCATCAATAGCTTTTTTCTTAGTACGAACTTTAGTAAAAACAGAGGTTTGTCCATCTTTAACGGTTAAGATAGGTTTGATTTGCAATAACGTTCCCAATAAAGCAGCAGCCCCCCCAATGCGACCTCCTTTTTTTAGATAAGTAAGGGTGTCGGGGGTGAATAGAAAGCGGCTATGATTAATAACTGCTTGAGCAGCAGCAACTACTTCGCTTATGTTTTTACCTTCTGAAGCAGCTTTAGCAGCTTCAAGTGCAGTAAAACCAAGTTGCATACAGTTTGTGCGAGAGTCTAAAATTTCTATTTCTGCATGAGGGTATTTTTCTATAATCATATCTTTAGTAGAATGTGCACTAGCGTAGGTACCACTCATTTCCGAAGAAAGAAAAATAGCTACAATACTATTCCCTTGTTTAATTAAATTTTCGAAGGTGTCATACATTTCACCAGGAGTAGGTTGAGAAGAAGTAGGAATTTCAGGAGATTTAGCCATTTCTTCATAAAAGGTTTCATTTTTGATATCTACTTCCCTTAATACTTGGTCATTTAAGTGTACACCTAAGGAAACAATAGAAATATCATATTTTAAACGTTCTTGTTCAGGAATGTAAGACGTACTGTCTGTAACAATTTTAATCATTTTCAAACTCCTTTATAGCATACTATAAGTTTATTAAAACAATTTCATATGTATTTTATATGTTTATAATATATTCCATCTAGTTTTTTAGATGAAATCCTAGCCAAGTATAGATCACTATGTTATGATGAAATATAGTGGCTATGAGCCAAGCAAACAGAATGTGACTAGATGGAGGATACTATGAAAGAAATTTTAATCATAGGTATTGCAGGTGGAACGGGTTCTGGAAAAACAACTTTAACCCAAAAAATAAAAGAAGCGTTTAATGATGATGTTGTCGTTTTATCTCATGATTATTACTATAAATCTAATGCGCACTTAACATATGAGGAGCGTACAAAATTGAATTACGATCATCCTAATGCGTTTGATACAGATCTTTTAATTGAACATGTACGTAGACTCAAACAGGGTGAGCCTATTTCACACCCAGTTTATTCATTTGTAGAACATACACGTTTAGAAGAAGTTATGGAAGTACAACCTAGAAAAGTTATTATTGTTGAAGGTATTCTTATTTTTGAGAGTCAAGAACTTTGTGACTTAATGGATATCAAAGTATTTGTAGATACTGATGCAGATTTACGTATTATTAGAAGACTTTTACGTGATGTAAAAGAAAGAGGAAGAGACTTAGATTCAGTTATTAATCAATATATTGGAACGGTTAAACCAATGCATGAGCGTTTTGTAGACCCAACTAAAAAGCGTGCCGATGTCATTATTCCAGAAGGTGGCTTTAACTCAGTAGCACTTTCTATGTTATTAGAACAAATTCGTAACTTTATAGCTAATCAAAAATAAATTAAAGAGGTAGAACGAAGATTCTACCTCTTTAATTTATTTTTGAGATAAAAAAGTATTTATACAAATGCTTTTTTCTTTATTAATCCAGTAGTATATTATTTCTTGATAAACATTTGTGTCCAATAATGGCCATTATTATCGTAACCAATACCAATGTGTGTGAAATTGCTACTTAAAATATTAGCACGGTGACCTGAGCTGTTCATCCAACCTTCGACAACTGCTTCTGGTGTAGCATAGCCCTGAGCAATATTTTCACCAGCAGCTGTATAGCTGATACCAAATTGTTTCATCATATCAAAAGGGGAGCCGTAAGTTGGACTTGTATGACTAAAGTAACCATTAGTACGCATATCCGTTGATTTAATGCGTGCTACATTTCTAAGGCTTTCATCCATTGTAAGGGAAGTAAGACCAACAGCAATACGTTCTTTATTAACAAGGGCTAAAACCTGATCTTCAAAGCTTGTTTGCGTATTTGTAGTAGGTTCATTTACTTCAGGTTTATTTGTAACTGGAGGTGTAAGAGGTTTGGTAATATAAACACTTTTGTTTTTCCAGTCTACGCTATAACCAAAAGCTTCTGCTAAAACTCTTAAAGTTATGTAGCTACGACCATCTTTAATTTCAATACACTGAGTTAGCAATTTGCCATTTACCCATAAACTTTGTGTTTTAGAATTGATACGAACAGTAAGCATTTTTTGTGTGGATTGATGTTTTCCAGTTAAGATAACCTCTGGTGACTGCCAATCTACTTGAAGGCCTAGAACTTCGCCCACTGCACGCACTGGAATCATTGTTCTTTGGGTACTAGAAATATAAGCTGGGGTACTAGAACTGTTAATTACTTTACCTTCTATATAAATAGGAATAGATGAAGCTGCAAATAGCGAAGAACATAAAAGTAAAAATGAGAGACATAAAATAGTAAGTTTTTTGTGTTTCATAGTAAAACCTCTTTCCATTTGTAATGATGACTAATTGTTACAAAATGTTACATAATTATTACAAAATTAGTCTAAGGGAATTTGACTAAAAAAACAAGACTAAAATAAAAATTACCATCAATTAACATACCTATATATCGGAATAAAATAGGAGTATAGAAAGGGGTTTTTCTATTAAAACTAATTAAAAGAAAAAACAATCGAACAGATGTTTGAAAAAATAAATATTGCATGATATAATAAGCCATAAGAAACTAAGGATAAGAGAAGGGGAATTTATGAAAAATAAAATTGTCATTAAAGGTGCCAAAGAGCACAATTTAAAAAATGTAGATTTAGAATTAGAACGTGATCAGTTTATTGTATTTACAGGATTAAGTGGTTCGGGTAAATCCTCGTTGGCATTTGATACAATTTATGCAGAAGGTCAAAGACGCTATGTAGAATCTTTATCTGCTTATGCAAGACAGTTTTTAGGTCAGATGGAAAAGCCAGATGTAGAAAGTATATCAGGCCTTTCACCAGCCATTTCAATTGATCAAAAAACAACAAGTAAAAATCCGCGTTCTACGGTAGGGACAGTAACAGAAATCTATGATTACCTACGTTTGCTTTATGCAAGAGTAGGAATTCCACATTGTCCTAAATGTGGCAAAGAAATTAAAAAACAAACCATAGACCAAATGGTAGATGTCCTTATGGGACTTGAAGAAAGAACAAAGGTGCAACTTCTTGCTCCAGTTGTGAGAGCACGTAAAGGACTTCATGAGAAGGTACTCGAAAATGCTCGTAAACAAGGTTTTATACGTGCACGTATTGATGGAGAGATGTATGACTTATCAGAGGAAGAAATTAATTTAGACAAAAATAAAAAACATACCATTGATGTCATTGTGGATCGATTAGTGATTAAGCAAGGTATTGAAAAACGTTTAACGGATTCTATAGAGACAGTTATGAAGCTTTCAGGTGGGCTCATGTTAGTAGATATTGTAGATGGAAAAGAAATGCGATTTAGTGAAAGTTTTGCTTGTCCAGATTGTAATATCAGCATTGAAGAACTAGAACCAAGATCCTTTTCTTTTAACAATCCTCAAGGAGCATGTCCTGCCTGTACTGGTTTAGGTGAACATTTAGAGGTGGATCCAGAATTGGTTGTTCCTAATCCGAGTTTAAGCCTAAGGCAAGGCGCTATTGCTGTAGTCGGTTGGGGATCAATAGGTAATCCAAGTAGTTATGCATATGCCCTTATGTCTGCTTTGATTAAAAAGTATAACTTTGACCTAGATACCCCATTTGAAGAATTACCAGAAAAGGTACAACATGTGATTTTATATGGGACAGGCAAGGAAAAAATTAAGTTTGTTTTTTCAGGGGAATATGGCACAAAAGAGTATGAATACGCCTTTGAAGGTGTACTTGCCAACACTAAAAAGCGATATAATGAAACCAGTTCAGAATCAGCTAAACAGGAGTATGAGAGCTTAATGACAAGTATTCCTTGTAGTGTATGTAAGGGAGCAAGGCTAAAACCAGAGTCTTTAGCTGTAACGATAGCAGATAAGAATATTGACGATTTAACGCATCTAGCTGTAGGGGAGTTAAAAATATTTTTTGATACTCTTCAGTTAACAGAGCGCCAAAATAAAATAGGGGAACTAATTTTTAAAGAAATTAAAGCGCGTTTAGGGTTTTTAGTAGATGTGGGACTTGATTATTTAAATCTAGCGCGTGCTTCAGGGACTCTTTCAGGAGGAGAAGCACAACGTATTCGTTTAGCTACCCAGATTGGATCTGGTTTAGTAGGCGTGCTTTATATTTTGGACGAACCAAGTATTGGTCTTCATCAAAGAGATAATGATAAGCTCATTCAAACATTAATTAAGCTGAGAGACTTAGGAAATACTTTAATTGTCGTAGAACACGATGAAGATACTATGTATGCAGCAGATTGGATTGTTGATATTGGTCCTGGTGCGGGGGAGCATGGTGGAGAGATTATTGCTTCTGGGCCTATTGGTACGATTTTAGCTTGTGAAAAATCTGAGACAGGTGCGTATTTAAGTGGGCGTAAATGTATTGAGATTCCCGAAGTAAGAAGAAAGGGAAATGGTCATAGTTTAACTTTAACAGGTGCAGCGGCTAATAATTTAAAAAATGTAACCTTAAAACTGCCATTAGGCACCTTAACTTGTATTACGGGGGTATCTGGTTCAGGAAAAAGTTCACTTATTAATGAGATTTTATTAAAACGTTTAGCTAGAGATTTAAACGGTGCACGTTTAAAGCCAGGTCAGCATAAGGACCTAAAAGGTATAGAATACTTAGATAAAGTCATTAGTATTGACCAGTCACCTATCGGGCGTACGCCACGTTCTAATCCAGCTACTTATACAGGTGTATTTGATCAAATCAGAGATTTATTTGCTCAAACTAATGAAGCTAAGATGAAAGGTTATCAAAAAGGACGTTTTAGTTTTAATGTCAAAGGTGGACGTTGTGAAGCCTGTCAAGGTGATGGGATGATTAAGATTGAAATGCACTTTTTACCTGATGTATATGTGCCCTGTGAAGCTTGTAAAGGCAAACGTTACAATCGTGAAACCCTAGAGGTTAAATACAAAGATAAATCTATTGCAGAAGTTTTAAATATGACAGTGGAAGAAGCACTTAAGTTCTTTGAAAATATTCCTACAATTTCACGTAAGCTCCAAACCATTGTAGATGTGGGACTTGGTTATATTCGTTTGGGACAACCTTCTACGACTTTATCAGGAGGAGAGGCGCAACGTGTTAAATTAGCTACAGAACTTAGTAAGCGTAGTACAGGAAAAACAATTTACATTTTGGATGAACCAACAACAGGTTTACATTTTGCTGATGTTCATAAATTAGTAGGTATTTTAGACAGACTTGTAGAAGGTGGTAATAGTGTGGTTGTTATTGAACATAACCTAGAGGTCATTAAAACAGCAGATTATATCATTGATTTAGGGCCCGAAGGAGGCACTAGAGGCGGTCAGATTATAGCCCAGGGAACACCTGAACAAGTAGCTAAAAAGGAAGGGTCGTATACCGGCCAATTTTTAAAGAAAATACTAAAATAAATAGGAAAATCTATAGACAAACATAAAAAAGGTATTAAAGCAAATTTGCTTTAATACCTTTTTGGCTAAGAAAAAATAGTTAAACCTGTAAATATCAGTGTGCTTAATTACTAAAAGGCAGATTATCTATAAGAGAAACGGCCATTTGTATCAATAGTTGCAATGATATTACCAGTAGTTGTATCAACAACTTGGCCTTCTACGTCTACACCGTCATACTCTTTTTCAATATCAATTTGCATATCGTAAAGATCATCTTCGATAACTGTATCATTAGTTTGGATGCCTTTCCATTTTGTTTGAAGATCTACAGTTGAAAGTTTTACTTTTACAGTAAATAATAAAGATCTAGAACCAGTAGCTAATTCAATACTGTCAATAGGTAAAGTAAATTTACCATTTTCAGTTGAGGTTGTATAAGCTATATTACTAAAGCTAGTATAGTAACGAGAAAGGTCTCTAGCTGTATCATAGTAATTATCTGACATTAAGCTGAAACTAATTTTATTGGTTTTAGAGTATGTAAAAGTTGCTTTATCCCAATCAGAGCGACTGTCTGTAATAGAACCTACAATTTCGATATCCGAATGATTTTTACGAATAGCAACACAAATATCTTGTGTGAAGAGTCTTAATTCACTAGAGCTTAAACGATTAAATCTTGACTCATCATTTCTTGAATCATATGAGATTTCTAATTCTAATTTTCCACTAGAATTTTGTGTTAAGTCGAATGTCCAATCAATACGATTTTCTGTACCAAAAGTTTCTTGAATGCTAGCAAGCGTTTTATTAAGAGCAGAAGTGGAAATATCAGACCCAGTAGAGGTATCTTGTTTATAATTAGCAAGTTCTGTTTTTAAAGTTTCAACTTCACGTTGTGCTAAAGCAAGATTGTAATTGGCAGTAGCTAGTTGTTGTTGTAATGAAGTAACTTGTGAAGAGTTATCTGTTGTAGCTGTATTAGTGATTTTAACCAGATTATTAGTTCCATCCCAATTTACATCGGCACCTAATATTTGGCTAACTGCACGAAGTGGTACATAAGTAGTACCATCAATAGCAAATGGCTCTTCAGAAATAGATTTAACTACGCCATTATAGCTTACTTGAATATTTCTGTAGGTAGCTTTTAAGGTTTTTGTATAGTTAGCTGCATCTACAATGCCTGCACTGAAAACGGTGCTTAAACCAAGTACTAAACATAATTTTTTGTAATTATTACTTATTTTCATAATAGTCCTCCTGTAAATAAAGAATTTATTAATTAACGTCAAACTAAGTATAAACAATATACCTCAAAATATCAATGAATACGAGTATAAAAATACTATTTTAACTAAACTGAAATAATATGGTAATAAAACAGAATATGCTATAATAATCTTAAGACAAGTAAAGACTAGCAAGAAGGAGGCAGATATGTTTGTTATAGAAGATGAGCTGAAACGACTGCCTGAAAAACCAGGCGTTTATTTGATGAAAAACGATTTAGGACAAATTATTTATGTAGGAAAAGCCATTAATCTAAAAAATCGTGTGAGACAATATTTTCAAAGTTCAAAGAACCATTCTATTAAAGTTAAGAAGATGGTGCAGCATATTGTGAGCTTTGAATATATTATTACACGTTCAGAAGTAGAAGCACTTGTATTAGAATGTAATTTAATCAAAAAGTATGA
Organism: Cellulosilyticum sp. WCF-2; assembly: GCF_003990395.1. NCBI lineage: Bacteria > Bacillati > Bacillota > Clostridia > Lachnospirales > Cellulosilyticaceae > Cellulosilyticum > Cellulosilyticum sp. WCF-2. Next base: position 2,419,586 of record NZ_CP034675.1, read on the forward strand.
TCCTAAGTACAATATTCGATTAAAGGATGATAAACAGTATCCCTATATTAAAATAAATACGCAAGATGCTTTTCCTCGCATGCGCGTTGTAAGGCAAATGAAAAAGGATGGTGCTAAGTATTTTGGCCCTTACACAGACGCTACAGCTATGTGGGAGGTTGTTGACATTATTAAAAATACCTGGCCGTTACGTACTTGCACACGTAACTTGCCAAAAGACATAGGGAAAGAACGAGCTTGCCTCAATTATCATATTGGTAAATGTAATGCACCTTGTACTGGACTTATTGATGAACAAGCTTATGGTGAAATGATTGAGGAAGTCATCAGTTTCTTAAATGGTAAGTATAAAGAAGTTATTAAAAAGCTTCAAGCAGATATGTTAGTTGCTTCAGAAAGTTTGCAATTTGAAAAGGCAGCCCAGCTAAGAGATCAAATACAAGCAGTTATGAAATTAGAACAAAAGCAAAATGCTACAATGAGTAGTATGTTAGACCAAGATGTTATTGCTTTTGCAAAAAGTCCACAAGATACCTTAGTGCAGGTTTACTTTGTAAGGAAAGGTAAAATGGTGGGAAGAGAACATTTTTATTTAAAAGATACAGAAGATGAGGTCATAGAAGAAGTTTTTCGTGATTTTATCGTGCAGTTTTATGCTAATGCAACCTTTATTCCAAAAGAGATTGTTATCGAAAGGATACCGAATGAAAAGGAAGTGTTAGAAAGCTATTTAGCAGAGAAGAAAGGAAGTAAAGTACAACTGATTACACCTGTTAAAGGTACTAAACATGGTTTAATGGAGCTGGCAAGCAAGAATGCTGAATTAACATTAGGGCAATTTGGAGATCAGATGAAAAAGGAACAAGAGCGTACTGAAGGGGCTTTAGCTCAGCTTCAAGAAGCTATTGGATTAGAAAAACTGCCGTATCGTATGGAGGCTTACGATATTTCTAATACACAAGGAGTACAATCTGTAGGTGGCATGGTAGTTTTTGAAGGTGGCAAACCTAAGAAAAGTGATTATCGAAAGTTTAAAATTAAAAGTATACAGGGTCCTAATGATTATGGTAGTTTAGAAGAAGTATTAGACAGGCGATTCAATCGCCTTAAAGAAGAGCAAGAGGAAAACAGTTTCAGTAAGATGCCAGATCTATTGATGATGGATGGTGGAAAGGGCCAAGTAAGCGTAGCTGAAAAAATGCTTGAGAAGTATGGGTTAGCTATACCAGTTTGTGGTATGGTTAAAGATGATCGCCATAGAACGAGAGGACTTCTTTTCCAAGGTGAAGAAATTGTACTACCTAGTGGTAGTGAAGGTTTTAAATTAATTACACGTTTACAAGATGAAGTTCATCGCTTCTCTATAGAATATCACAAAAAGCTTCGTAGTAAAGCTCAAGTACAATCCTTATTGGATGAGATTAAGGGTGTAGGAAAAGAACGAAAAAAAATTATCTTGAAACATTTTAAAAGCATAGAGCACTTAAGACAGGCTAGTCTTAGTGACATTGAACAAGTTCCTGGTATCCCTGCAGATGTTGCAAGCAATATATATAATTATTTCCATAGGAATTAGGCAATAAAGCTGATAGGAAAAAAAGGGAGAAAATGTTATACTAGAAGGGTTAATGTGTGCCAAGGAGGAAAAAGCATGTATTTTGTAACAGTAGCACAACTCAGAGAACAACTCAAATTAGAAAATCTTACACCACAAGTAGATTACAAAGAACGTAGAATCACGCAATGTGACGTCAATAGGCCCGCTTTACAATTAGCAGGTTTTTTTGACTACTTTGATTCTACACGTCTACAAATCATAGGAAAGGTTGAATATACCTATCTTGAAAAAATCGAAGAAGAAGAGCGTAATAAGAGAATTAAACGCTTATTAGATTATAAAGATATTCCTTGTATTGTTATTTGTCGTGAAGAAATTGAACCATTTCCATACTTATTACAATGCGCAGAAGAAAACGGTATTCCTATTTTTAAAACAGATTTACCAACAACCACTTTTCTAGCTGAAGCAAATAGATGGCTTCATGTAGAATTAGCACCACGTTTATCGATGCATGGTGTATTAGTAGATATCTATGGTGAAGGTGTTTTAATCACAGGTGAAAGTGGTATTGGAAAGAGTGAAACAGCACTAGAACTGATTAGACGTGGTCATCGTTTAGTAGCAGATGATGCAGTAGAAATCAAAAAGGTATCCGCCAATACTTTATTAGGTTCAGCACCAGAAGTTATCAGACACTTTATCGAAGTAAGGGGAATCGGAATTGTAGATATCAAACAAATCTTTGGTGTAGGTTCTGTTAAAGAAATGAAAAATATCGATTTGATTGTACGTCTTGAAGCATGGGATCAAAATAAACAGTATGACCGTTTAGGACTAACTAATGAATATACTGATATTATGGGTATTAAAGTAGTAACCAATGCAATACCTATTCGTCCAGGTAGAAACGTGGCCATTATTTGTGAAACAGCAGCTATTAACTTTAGACAAAAGAAAATGGGTTATAATGCGGCTGAGGCACTTAATGACCGTGTCATGAATAATTTGCAGAAAGGTCAGTTTTAATAGCTAAAGAGTTAAGGGAGGATACATCATGTATTATTTAGGAGTGGATTTAGGTGGGACAACCATTAAAGTTGGTTTAGTAGATGAAAACTATCATATTTTACACAGTATAAGTGGTCCTACAGGTAGAGAAAGAAGTGCAGAGGAAGTTTTAAAAGATATGGCAATGTTATGTCTTGAAGTTTTAAAAAGACAAGGAATTACAGAAAAGGATATCCATTCAATTGGAATTGGTAGTCCAGGAATTGCGTCACCAGAAGAAGGTGTTATTTTATCTTCAAGCAATCTTAACTTTAATCATGTTGATGTTAGAAAAGAAATTCAAAAATATATTCAAACAGACGTATATGTAGAAAATGATGCTAATGCAGCAGCATTAGGTGAAGTTATTTGTGGTGCAGCTCAAGGAGAAGATAATGTAGTAGTTGTGACACTTGGAACAGGTGTAGGTGGTGGACTTGTTTCAGAAGGGAAAATCAATAGAGGTAGCTTCTTTGGAGCGGGAGAAATCGGACATCAAGTCATTCGTTTTGGTGATGGAGAACCTTGTGGTTGTGGTAGAAAAGGTTGCTTTGAGCAATATGCTTCTGCAACAGCTCTCATTCGTCAAGCAAAAGCAGCTGCACACCTTTACCCAGATAGCAAATTAATAAGTTTAGCAAAAGAAGGTTTAATAGAAAATATTAATGCTAAAGTTGTATTTGATGCAGCACAAGCAGGAGATGAAACCGCAGAGCGAGTACTTGAAACCTATTTCAAATATATTGCATGTGGTATAACCAATATTATTAATGTTTTAGAACCAAGTATGATTGTTTTAGGTGGAGGTATGAGTGCACAAAAAGAATACCTTACAAATCCTGTTACAAAATATGTTCAAGAAGAAATGTATGGTGGTTTAAGCCTTAAAACCAAAATAACAGCAGCAACTTTAGGAAATGATGCGGGGATCATTGGAGCAGCTTTCCTAGGCACAACTTTAAAATAAGTATTTGAAAGAGCTAACAACTTGGTGTTGGCTCTTTTTTATGGTATTAAAAGACAAATAATGATATAATAGCACTATTACAAAAGACTGGAGGCAAAATAAGTGGAAAAACAACAAGAAAACAGTTTATCACTGGATGTGAAGTTTAAATTTAAAGATGTTTTACGTTATAACACATCTGTGGCTATAAAAAATATAGTCAATGATATTGTACTGGGGATAGGCTTAGCAGTCCTTATTTTCTTCTTTTATAAAATGTGTACAACAACTGAAAGACTAGATATTTTTATTTCTAAAAATATCACCCTGCTGTTAGTACCTATTTTGATTTTTGTACTCATTCCTTGGCGAGTATGGCAGGTTACAGCTTCTCAAATGCAGATGCCAGCTTTTGCTTATGGTGTGAAGTATGTTTTTTCAGAGAAACATATACTGCTAGATATTGGAGAAGCATCTGAAGAAATGTCTTGGGATTTGTTTGTGAATATTGTGGAAACAAAGTATGACTTTAGATTTTATGTGAATAAAGTGAGTGCACAAATTATACCAAAACATAACCTGACAGATGATCAATTATCAATACTCAGAACAATGATTAAAACGGCTACTAAGCCAGGGATTTGCCGATTAAAATAAATGAAAGTGGGCACATATGAAAAGATTATTTCATTTATCAACCACTTCTAAACAATTAGACTTGTTTGATAAAGACTGGGAACAGATAAAGGGGTTTATTGAAAAAAATCGTATGGATGGTATAGAGGTTGGATTGACCTTAGACTATCCGTTAGAGCAAATACCAGCGGGTATTGTAGAAGGTGTTCACTTGAGTTTTTATCCGATGTGGCTAGATTTTTGGAGACAAGATCAAGTAAAGTTACAACAATTATTTGAAGATGAAGAAGCTATTAAAAGTTATTATGGAGGCTTAGAACCAGCAGTACTCATTGAAAGTTATAAAAAACAGTATCGGCGTGCTAAAGCACTAGGAGCTAAATACATGGTTTTTCATGTAAGCCATGTATTGCCTGAAGATTCCTTTACCTGGCAGTTCGATTATACGGACCAAGAAGTAATGGAAGCTACCTTAGAACTTGTTAACGCTGTTTTTGAAGCTGAGGAAGATGGGCCTATGCTTTTATTTGAAAACTTATGGTGGCCTGGGCTTACCTACTTAAATCCAGAACTCACACAGTGGTTTATTGAGGGGGTTCAGTATAAAAATAAAGGGTATTTAGTAGATGTTTCACACTTAACATTAACTAATGCTACTATTGGAAATGAGAAGCAAGCTTATGAATATATAAAAAAGGTGATTACTCAACTAGGCGAAACAAAAAGGTGGATTAAGGCGGTTCATTTAAATAAGGCGCTTCCCAAATTTTATATGGGACGAAATCATCATTACTTATTAGAGCAATATCAAAAAGCAAAAGATAAAAAGCAACAATTAATGATTTTAAAAAAGCATATTAATGCTTTAGATGGACATGTACCTTTTGATCATCCATTAGCTGCATCTATATTAGAATTAATGGATCCTATGTATTGTGTTTATGAAACAGCACCTAGCTCACGTTATGAATTAGCTTATTTTATTAAATGTCAAAATGAAGCTTTAAAAATGATGACAAATAAAAATGATTAATAAAGGGACTATCATGAGGATAGTCCCTTTATAATGTTAAGTATTTTACAAAATACCAGATTTTATAAGATTAATAAGGACGATAACTTGACAAAAACTTAAAAGTTTTTTATAATACTTTTGTAACAATTACTTAATAAATTGTAAAATGCGATAAGGTTATCGTTAATATAGTCGAACATAGTCAATCGAGGAGGATTAAAGCATGAGATTAAAAAAGGTAGTATTGAGTACACTAGTTAGCGTTGCAGCAATAATGGTGCCTAGTTTAGCTTATGGCCAAGCTTACGGAACAGTAGCAACACAAACACTTAATGTAAGAGATGGTGCTAAATTAGAAGCTAGCATTGTAAAACAAGTCGGACTTGGTGAACCAGTTGAGATTGTATGCGAAGAGGGCGATTGGTTAAAATTGATTTTAGAGGACGATTCAAGAGCTTATGTTAAAGCTGAGTATATCAATGTACATAGAGTACTAGCAGTAGTCAATGTCAATGGCGGTTTAAATGTAAGAGATTATCCTTCTACAGAGAATGGAAAAGTAATTGGTAGCTTTTCAAATGGAGATGAAATTTCTGTAAGCTATAGTGTAGGAGATTGGTATAAAGTAAGTCAAGAAGGATTTGAAGGTTACGTAAGTAAGGACTACGTTAAAAATAGCACAGAAGTAGACTTCTTAAGCTATTTGCCTAATAAACGTTTAACAGAAATTGAACGTATGACAGTAACCCAAGAAGAAGCACAAGCTATTATGGTAGAAACCGATAACAGTAGTTCTAACAATGGAAGTACTTCAAGTAACAATGGTGCTTCAAGTAATAGTGGGTCTTCAAGTAACTCAAGTAATCAAAATTACACAAGCTCAGGCTCAGGTACAGGTGATGCAGTTGTAGCTTATGCAAAGCAGTTCTTAGGTAATCCATACGTCTATGGTGGAAATAGCTTAACTAATGGGGTAGATTGTTCAGGCTTCACTTCTCAAATTATGAGAAACTTTGGCATTAGCTTAAACAGAAGCTCAAGTGCGCAATATGCTAATAATGGTTATTATGTAAGCAGTGATTCACTACAAAAAGGTGACCTAGTATTCTACGGTTATAACGGACATGTATCGCATGTTGCCATTTATATTGGTGGTGGGCAGGTGATTCATGCTAATGATGAAAGAACGGGTATTTGTATCAGTAATGTATTCCCAAGCGGTGGAAAACCATATATTGGTGCAAAACGCGTATTATAATAATAGATAAAATAACAAAGGAAGTTATAAATGTATAGGTATACGTTTATAACTTCCTTTGTTATTTTAATTTATTGTAGGTCAAAGATTAAAGAAGGATTTAATTAAAGAGTAAAATCTTTTACTAAATCCATACAAACATGGACATTTAAGCAGTGATTTGATAGAATTATTTTAAAATACAAAAAAGTGGTTGATATTAGGGGGCATAAATAATGAAGCATATCTCATTTAGAAGTAAAGTAATGGTGATTACATTTATTTTAGTGATTATAAGTTTTTCTATATCTGCTATTAGAACAACTCAGGAATTAAAGCCTAGAATCACTCAAATTTTGCAAAATGATACGTTAAGTACAGAAACACAATTAGCTGAGATTATGAAGACCATAAAAATTGGACAAGGTATAGGGTATACGGTTACAGGGATATTTGTATGTCTTTGTTTATTTTTATACTGCACCGTATTGTTTAAACATTTTAAACAATTGATTGATTCATGTAGATGCATGGAAACAGGTGATTTTAGTAAATCACTAGATCCTATTCTTTTAAAACATAATGATGAAATAGGAACAATAGCTCAGGCTCTAGAAATGATGAGAGCCCATTTAAATCAATTAGTGGCTGCTACGGGACATCAAGCTAGAAGATTACTGGATTTATCATCAAAGCTTAATGAAGCAGCAATAGCCACACAAACGGCTACAGTGGCTATTGCTAGTTCCATGGAAGCTATGGTGGCTGGAAGCGAGGAACAAACTCAGCTTACATCTGAAACAGCACAAATGACAGAACATATGCATACAGATGTAGCAGAAGTGGCAGATAGTATTCAAAGTATAACAGCTTCATCAAATCGTACGTTAAGGCATGCTAAAGAAGGTAATCAAATTCTTCAAACAGTCATTGAACAAATGGCGACAATTGATCAAAAAGTTCAAAGTACTTCAAGTCAAATTCAGCTATTAAGTGATAAGTCATCTAGGATTCAGGATATTATTACACTCATTACAAGTATAGCTTCTCAAACTAATTTATTAGCGTTAAATGCAGCCATAGAAGCAGCTAGGGCAGGAGAAGCAGGAAAAGGTTTCTCAGTGGTGGCTGATGAAATTAGAAATTTAGCTACTCAATCAGCAGATGCTACTGCTAGAATTAGTCAAATTATAACAGAAATTAATGAGGAAATTAATGAGGCAACAGCAGCTATGGACGAAAATACTGTAGCTGTAAAAAAGGGATTAACTTTTGCCAGTGAAGCAGGTACAAGCTTTGAAGCTATTTTAAATGATATTAAAGAAGTATCTACAGAATTTGAAGCAGTTAAATCAGTTAATGAACAAGTGACAGAAGGAACTTCTCATGTACTTTATGCTATCCAAAATATTAATGACATATCTCAAGCTAGTAGCACAAATACACAAGCAGTCGTTCTTGCTACTAAAAATCAAAATCAACTTATTAATAATGTTTCTCAGGGGGCGGATGAGTTAACAAGGCGTGTAGAGAAATTAATGATAGAAATTGACCATTTTATAATAGAAAAAGTACGATAATCAGTTCGTGAAGGAGATTAGAGATGACAGTAATGATGAGATGTATGACAGAAAAAGATTGGCCTAATGTAAGGTGTATTTATGAACAGGGGATAAGCTCAGGAATTGCTACTTTTCAAACAGAAGTTCCGAGTTATGAAGTTTGGAATGCTGCGCATCTTACTACAGGAAGATTAGTGGCAGTGGTTGATGAAGAAGTTGTTGGCTGGGTAGCTTTGTCACCCACTTCAAGTAGATGTGTTTATAAAGGTGTAGCAGAACTAAGTATTTACATAGTGCAAAATGCTCAAAGAAAAGGTGTAGCCACTAAGCTTTTAAATGAATTAATTCAACTTTCAGAGCAAGAAGGTATATGGACCTTACAATCTAGTATTATTGAAGAAAATAAGGCTAGTTTGGCTTTGCATCAAAAGTGTGGTTTTAGGCAAGTTGGTTATAGAGAGAAAATTGCAAGAGATCAAAAAGGTGATTGGCATAACACCATTCTAATGGAAAGACGAAGTCAAGTTGACAACTTTTAAAGGAGATTTTATACTGAAACAAGAAGAGGAAGGTGTTTCGTATGAATCAAGAATGTAGAGAAAAAGCACAGCTTTTTAAAGCACTTTCTGATAGTAATCGTGTGATGATTTTAGAGATGTTAAAGGATGGAGAAATGTGTGCATGTCACTTACTTGAAAGGTTTCAAATTACACAACCTACTTTATCTCATCATATGAGATTATTATGTGAATGTGATTTGGTTATAGCAAGACGTGAGGGTAAATGGATGCATTATTCACTTAATACTAAAACACTGGGAGCATTAAGTGATTATTTTAAAGAGATGATCTAAAAGCTACTAATAAAGGTAGCTTTTTTATTTTAAGTAATTTATTTGTGATACTGATAGATGAATATAGTAGAGAAGTACCCTTCTTATCTATTGACGGTATTATTAAAATCAATTAAAATACATATAGATAATTATCTATATGAAATGGGTGACACTGTGAAGAAAGTTGATTTAACAAAGGGAAGTGTTGTTCGCGTTTTATTAGCATTAGCCATTCCTATTATGGGAAGTTCGTTATTGCAATTTGCTTATAATATAGTAGATATGTTTTGGGTAGGAAGTTTAGGCAAGGATGCAGTAGCTAGTGTAGGTTCCTCTAGTTTTTTTGTTGGTTTAGGTTATGCTATTAATGCTTGTATTGTTATAGGAACTGGGATTAAGGTTGCTTACAGTATTGGAGAAAACAAAGAAATAGAAGCAAAAGAATATATACAAACAAGCATGCTTTTAAATTTATTGATAGGAGGCATGTATGCTTTATTTCTAGTATTTGTAGGGCCTTATTTAATAGGCTTTTTAGGCATAGGAGATCAGGTCATTGAAAAACAAGCTTATGGTTACTTGTTGGGAAGCGCGCCTATGTTATTTTTTGCTTTTTTTAATGCTACTTTTTCTAGAATTTTTAGTAGCCTCGGGCAGACAAAAAGTGCTCTTCAAATTAGTATAGTAGGTATTGTGCTCAATATGATATTAGATCCTATTTTTATTTATAGTTTTAAATGGGGGGTATTAGGAGCTGCATTAGCCACTTTAATAGCACAAATGATTATGTTTTTTCTTTATATGAAGATAGGTGGTAAGTGGTTTGAGTTTCACTGGAAAAAGGCCTTTCACAGTGAACGTATAAAAGCTATTGTAAATCTAGGTTGGGCTGTGGCTTTTCAAAGGATTTTGTTTACCCTTATTAATATTCTGCTAGCTAAACTGATTGCAAAATTTGGTCCGGAAGCTATAGCTGCTCAAAAGATAGGGCTTCAAATCGAATCAGTCACCTATATGGTAACAGGAGGGTTGAATGGTGCAGTAGCTAGTTTTACTGGTCAAAATTATGGAGCTCATTATTATAAGCGGATTAAAAAAGGGTATCAAGTAGCTATTGGTTTAAGTATAAGTTATGCAGTATTAACAACTACACTATTTATGATATTTGCAATACCTATGGCAAGCATCTTTGTAAAAGATGCTACTACTATTCAAATGACATCTGTTTATCTGCAAATTATTGCTTATTCCCAGCTTTTTAATGCTATAGAAATGGTCTCCAATGGTTGGTTTACGGGCATTCAAAAACCACAAATCCCAGCTACAATAAGTATCCTTTTTACTGCTCTTAGGTTGCCAATGGCATGGTTATTGGTTATACCTTTAGGCCTTGAAGGTATTTGGTGGAGTATTTCTATTTCCACTTTACTTAAGGGGAGTATTTTATATTTTTGTTATAAACATTATCAGGGAAAATTAAAAGAGCAAGAGATTTAATAACTTGCTATAAGGGAGGAAATAATAATGAATAAACCTAAAGTAGCTTTTATCTGTGTGCATAATTCTTGCCGCTCTCAAATGGCAGAAGCTTTAGGAAAACACTTGGCAGCAGAAGTATTTGAAAGTTATTCAGCTGGCACAGAACTTAGACCACAAATTAATCAAGATGCAGTAAGAATTATAAAGGATTTATATCATATCGATATGAATGAAACTCAAAAGAGTAAATTATTAAGTGATATTCCGGAAGTAGATATAGTCATTACAATGGGATGTAACGTGAGCTGTCCTAACTTACCTTGTAAACATTTAGAAGATTGGGGTTTAGAAGATCCTTCGGGTAAAGAGGATGAAGCCTTTGTTTTAACAGCAAGAATAATAGAGGAAAAAATAATAGATTTAAAACAAAGAATTGAAAAGGGTGTTTTATAAACAAAAAAGTTAATGTCGTTAGGCATTAACTTTTTTTTTATATTTAATAAGAAATACCATGATATTTATTTGCTATTAAATATAAAAAGGAAACATTTGCTGAGTTTAACATACTATGAGTATGAAGCAGCTACTTGTAGAAAGTAGCTGTATTTTAGTGAGGAAACTATAGTAGTCATAAAAATATAAATGATAAGACACTTATATTAAGCAGACAAAGTCAAGGAGGTGAACTTATGGTGGCAGAAATATCAGCTAATTGGTATGCAAGGCTAAATTTGGCTAGACATTTAAAAGAAGAGGGGAATAAAGAACAGGCCTATTTATTATTTAAAGCAATTTCAAATGAAAAAGAAGCTTTTCGATTTGATAAATATGTTTATGGCACATATGAGGATTATATTGTGGAGAAAACGAAATTTCTAATTGAAATTGCTTTATTAGAGCTAGAAGTCATTGGATGTTCTAAGGGAAGCATCAAATATCTAGATGATGCACTTAATTTATTAGATGGCATGGAAAGTGTTTACCCTTATGTACGTATAGATGAAATCGAAGAACTTAGAAAGCGCTTATGTCAGTAAATTGGTATCGCTGTTTAGCAAAACTATGATAAAATAAGCAGGGATAGAATAGATATCATAAAACATTCACATAGAGATAAACTAATAATAGAAAAAAGGGGTGAACAAATGAAGAAAGTACAATTTATTGTAGGTCGCTCGGGTGCAGGAAAGACGACTTATTGTTATGAAGCTATAGAAACAGCTTTAAAAGAAGAAAGTTTTGATCCACTACTTTTATTAGTACCAGAACAATTTAACTTACAGACACAAAAAGACTTGGCCAAAAGGCTTTATCCAGGTCTCTTAAGAGCGGAGGTTATTAGTTTTAATACATTAGCTAGAGAGGTGTTTAAAGAAGTAGGAAAAGCTGAAGTGGCTGTTATTGAAGATTTAGAACGTATGATTATTTTAAAACGTGTGATTGAAGCACATAAAAAAGAGATTATTTTCTACAAAAAAAATATGAATAATACAGGTTTTATTGAAGCTATTAACCGTTTTATTACAGTTTTAGAACAGGCAGGTGTGAGTAAGGAGCAATTAGGCGAACTTATAGAAAATAAGGAGGCAACCTTATTATTTAAAAGCAAGCTGACAGACATTCATATGCTTTATGAAGCCTTCGAAGATTATTTGGGAAATCAGTTTGTGACCATTGAAAAAAATATGACGCTACTAGCAAGTAGTATAATGAAAAGCAAGAAACTTGAGAAAACATGGCTTTGGATTGATGGCTTTTATGGCTTTACGTATAATCAATTGCTTATCATTAAAGAGTTAATGAAGAAGGTAAAGGGATTAACTATAACTTTACCTATGGATAAACCTTACACGAGAACAGACAAGGTAAGAAATAGTTATCCTTTTTATGAAAGTATTCAAATGCTACAAAAACTTATGGGTATTTGTGAAGAACAGCATTTAGCTTATGAAGTGAACTATGTTAAAGGCGCAGGAGAAAAAAATGAAGCTCTGGCTTATTTGGAGGGGCAGTACTTAAAACCTTATGCTAACCCTTATGAAAAAGGAAATGAAGCTATTTATCTGCAGACTTATGGTTCTAGAGCAGAAGAAGTAGAACAAGTAGCTAAGCAGATTGTGACTTTAGTGATGGAAGAGGGCTATCGTTATCATGATATGGCAGTTATTGTAGGTGACTTAGCAGATTATAAGACGCTATTAGAGGGTGCTTTTAAAGAATATGAAATTCCTTATTTCTTAGATATGAAAAGAAATATTCATACTAATAGTTTAGTAGCAGCTTTAGAAGGTGTTTTAGAAGTATTAACCTCTAATTATAGCTATAAAAGTATCATGGGACTTTTAAGAACACAAATGCTCCCTATTTCAATTGAAGAGATAGATCTATTAGAAAATTATTTATTAGCTTATGGGATTAAGGGTAAGAAAAAATGGACACAGCCTTGGGGATTTGAGCAAAAAGATGAAGAGAAACAGGAACGTATTAATATTACAAGAGAAGCTATTTTAGGACCTATTCAAAAACTTGAAACCACTATTCAAATGACTAAATCATCGGGTAAAAATAAGGTTGTAGACCTTACAAAAGCTTTGTATGGCTTTTTAGAAGATATTGGTGCTTATAGCAAGTTAAATGAAATCATTGCTAAACATAAAGCAGAAGGCAATCGTTTATTAGAGATTGAAAATACCCAAATATGGGGAAAAATCATGGAAGTTTTCGAGCGCTTAGTGGATATTTTAGGTGAAGAAGAGCTTAATCTAATGACCTATCGCCGTATTTTAGAAACGAGCTTTTCTTATGTGAAAATGGGAGTTATTCCACCAGCACAAGACCAAGTGTTAATTGGGTCTGTAGATAGGACGAGACTTCCTCGTTTAAAAGCGTGCTTTATACTAGGAACCAATGAAGGGGTTATTCCTAAAGTAGATGAAACGACGCCTATTTTTTCGGATATGGATAAAGCTTCTCTTAGTCAGATGTGTAAGGAAGATAAAGGACCAAAAGGACGATTAAATGAGCTAATTATTGACCAGCCTCTTTATGGCGGACAGTTTAGTATTTATTCGATGCTAACAAGAGCTACGGAAAAGCTTTTTGTAAGTGCAGCCATGGCTGATGAAAATGGTAAGCCTCTAAGAACTTCTCTCGTTTATTACAAACTGAAAAAGTTATTTGGTGAAACACCAAAACCTTTACAAGGAGATTTTCTAAGTCAAATCTATCGTCCTCTGCCTACTTTTGGTTATGTAGGGAATTTACTGAGGGAATACGTAGAGGGTAGATTAGAAGAAGAAGCCTGGAAAGACTTAGTGAGTTGGTATGCTACTAAAGACGAGTGGAAAGACCGCCTAAAGGGATTAACAGATTATTTATTTTATACAAATCAACAGCATTATTTACAAGAAGAAACAACACATTTGCTTTATGGCAATAAGTTAGATACTAGTATTTCTAAGCTAGAAACTTTTAGGCAATGTGCTTGTTGCTATTTTATGCGTTATGGGATTAAAGCAGAAGAACGCCGTTTATTCCGTTTTGATAGAGCCAAGGTAGGAACACTATTTCATGCAGCTTTAGAGCAATATCCTAAAGAACTCAGCTTAATGAATACTACTTGGACTAAAGCCACCAGGGAAGAAATGCAGCAAGGTGTGAAAAAGGCTACAGCTTATGCGGTAGAGCAAGTAAATGAAGCCCAGAGAGAAACGGGACGTTTTCAGTTTACGGCAGCTAAGGTAGAAAAAATGACTTCTAGGGCAATTCATGCTTTAACAGCTCATTTAAAAAATGGTGAATTCGAACCTATGGGATATGAGATTAATTTTGGAGAAGGTAAAGGCTTTCCTCCAATTGAAATTGCTATTGATGAAGTAAGAACGATATTAGTGACTGGGCAAATAGACCGTGTAGATGTGTATTATAAAGATGATAATCAGCAATATATTAAAATCTTAGATTACAAATCAGGGCAAAAGAACTTTAACTTATTAGAAGTGTATTATGGCTTACAGCTTCAATTGCTCCTTTATCTAGATGCGTATTTAAAGAAACATCATAGTTATGAAGCAGGTGGAGTTTTCTACTTCCACATTAATAATCCTTATGTAAGCTACAAAGTAGGAATGGATGAAGTGCAGCTCCAAGAAAGCAGCTTAAAGCAATTTAAACTTTCTGGGTTAGCAGTAGATGAGCCGGAAATCATTGCTGCTCTTGATAAATCAGGGACAGGCAGTACGATTCCCGTTAGTTTAAATAAGGATGGTAGTATTAAAAAAGGCTCTTCAGTAGCCACCCCAGAACAGTTTAAACTGCTGGAAAATCATATTATTGATACGATTAGAGGATTAGGACAAGAATTATTAGAAGGTAAAGTAAGTGCTAAACCTTACCGCTTAAAAGGCAAAAATCCTTGTGAATATTGTATTTATCATACCATTTGTCAGTTCAGTGAAGAACAAGTAGATAACTGTTATGATACCTTAGAACAACTAAGTAAAGAGGAAATATGGGAAAAACTAGAGAAGGAGGGCTTATAAATGGCATGGACACCAGCACAGCAGGCAGCTATTGATCAAAGAGAAGCCAATATTTTAGTTTCAGCAGCAGCAGGTTCAGGAAAAACAGCAGTTTTAACAGAGCGTGTCATGAAGCGTATCATTGGAAGTGAGCAAGAAGTACCTATAGAAATTGATCGCTTTTTAATTGTAACCTTCACTAGTGCTGCAGCAGGAGAAATGAAGGAACGTATCTTGCAAAAGCTTTCGGATTATATGAATGGTCTTCAAGAAAATCTAAATGAAGAAAATCTAAAGAAGATAGATTATATTGAACGTCAAATGGCCTTGGTGCCACAGGCTTCAATTTCAACGATTCATTCATTTTGTTTAAAAACGATTAAAGCGTATTTTAATCGTTTGGATATTGACCCTAATATCAAAGTAGGTACACAAGCAGAGCTAGATGTGATGCAAAGTGAACTGTTAGATGAACTTTTAGAGGAATGTCTTGAAGACGGTGCATCTGACTTTATGGCATTAGCAGAAGTTTATGGGGATGTACAAGGCTTAGACGGCTTAAAAAACTTGATTTTGGATATTTCTACATTCTCTAAAAGTACACCTTTTCCAAAGGTATGGCTTCATAACCAAGTGTCGCGTTTAAAAACAGTGTATACTAGTTTAAATGAAATGCCTTGGTCAGAAAGTATTCGTACCCATTTATTAAGTCAATTACAAGATGTACGCATTATTTATGATAAAGCCATAGCGTTATGTGAAAAGCCTAATGGACCAGAGCTTTACCTAGAAGCTATTCATAGTGATTTAGCTGAGATTAAAGATATTCACCAGGAGATGTCACTAGAAGAACTGATTAGATGCATTAAAAATACTCATATTATTGCCCTTTCAAGAAAAAAGCAAGAATGTGATGTAGCTTTAAAGGAGCGTGTAAAAGCCTATCGTGACTTAGGTAAAGAAGTCATTAAGGGCTTACAAGATGATTTAGCATTTATTGAAGATCCGCTTTTAATGGCACAGTTACCTCGGTTAGGAGATCTCATGGCTACTTTAGTAAAGCTTATTGAAGCCTTTGAAGAACGCTACCAATTAGAAAAGCAAAATGCAGGAGTTGTAGACTATAATGACTTAGAGCATTTTTGTCTTCAACTTTTAGTAGAACCTATTTTTAATGAAGCAGGGGAATTAGTAGAGGTCAGCTATACGGATGTAGCTAAAGAACTGAGTAGTTTTTACAAAGAGATTTATATTGATGAGTATCAAGATAGTAATACAGTACAGGAAACTTTATTGAAAGCAGTAGCTGAGGCTAATAAAGAAGAAGGACCAACACGTTTTATGGTAGGCGATATGAAACAAAGTATTTATCGCTTTAGATTAGCCAATCCTCTGATTTTTGCGGAAAAGTACGGAAGCTGGGAAAAGCATCAGGTGACTTCATCTACTAAAGGTAATAACGTATGTATTGATTTATCTCAGAATTTCAGAAGTAGAGATAATATTCTTCAAGGTGTTAATGACTTATTTCAGCAAGTGATGAGTGTCAGGGTAGGAGAACTTGAGTATGATGAATATGCTGAGCTAAAGGTAGGCAATCATTATGAAGAAGGAAATCCAGAATCTTTGCCCGACGGAGCTTTATCAGAAGCTATTGAAGTACACATTTTAGAAACCAAAGAACCAGAAAATGCAGAAGAAACAGGGCTTGAGGATTTAAAGAATGTGGAATGTGAAGCGATGCTAGTGGCTAATTTAGTAGATCAGCTCCTTAAAGGAGAAGGTAATCCAACCCATATTTTTGATAAGGCATTAGGGGCCTATCGTAAGGTAGAAGCAAAAGATATCGTCATTTTATTAAGAGCAACTAAAGAAAAGGCAGGCATCTTTGAAAATGCCTTAATGCAAAAGGGGATAGGTGCTTATGCAGATATTGGTGGGAACTTCTTTGATGCACTGGAAATTCAAACAATGATGAGTTTGTTAAAGATTATTGATAATCCTTTACAGGACATCCCTTTGATTACGGTACTACGATCACCTATTGTAGGTGTGAGCTTAGATGAACTCGTTTACATTCGAAAAGCAGCAGAAACCGGTTGTTTTTATGAAGCACTCTTAAAGTATTTAGAAACCTGCCAAGATAATCCTTTGTTAAATCGTTTTATGAGCATGCTAAATAACTACCGCAATATGAGTAGTGAACTAAATCTAGAAGAACTACTAGCAAGGCTTTATGTGGAAACCGGGTATTATCGTTATGTGGCTATGTTGCCAACAGGAGCTAAGAAAAAGGCGAATCTAGAGCTATTTAAAAAATATGCAGAGGCCTATGAAAATAGTCAAAATGGTAAGTTATTTGGGTTTATACAATATTTAGATCAACTAGCACAAACACCAGATGGCTTGGCTGAGGCAAAATTAGTTGGTGAAAATGAGAATTTAGTTCAAATTATGAGTATTCATAAAAGTAAGGGTCTAGAGTTTAGTGTCGTTTTTTTATGTGATACCGGAAAGCGCTTTAATAACAATGATATGATGAAACCTGTGTTACTTCATAATGAGTTAGGCTTAGCGCCAGATTATTTAGATACTAGTAAGTATGTCAAATATCCTACGATTCCTAAAATGGCTATTAAAAATCAAATTCTTTCTGAGAATATTTCTGAAGAAATGCGTGTGCTTTATGTGGCTCTAACGCGTGCTAAAGAAAAATTATTTGTTACAGGAACACTTAGTGATGTCCAAGATGCTGCTTATAAATGGAGCTTATATGCAAGTAGAGAAGAAGCAGCTATTTTACCATTAGGCGTTAAACGTGGGGGCTCATATTTAAATTGGATTGGTTTAAGCTTATATGCCCACAGCGATTTAGAAGATTTAAGGCTACTGACTCATGAAGCACCACCTTATTTATTTGAAGGACGTGGTAAATGGCAACTACGTGTATGGAGTAAAGAAGAATTAGGTAATTTACAGACTAGTAGAGAGCAAGGTATTGAAGAAAAAAGAGATTTGTTAGAAGAATGGGATACAGAAAAGATCTATGGACCTTATAAAGAAATCATCTTCAATCGCTTAAATAGTGAATACACTCATGAAGAAGCGGTATTATTACCTACAAAAGTATCTGTTTCAGAAATTAAAAGAGAGGCAATGGGTCAACTTATAGACGATGAAGTGTATGAAGTGAATTTATATCCAGTAGAAGAAGAGGTGCCAGTACCAAGCTTTATCAAAGGACAAGAGGAACTAAAGGGAGCTAAGAGGGGGACACTGATTCATAGTGTGTTTGAGCATCTAGATTTTCTTAAATTCACAGAAGTGGCAGCTATAGAGGAAGAACTTATGCATCTAGTGAATTCTCATCAACTCTCGGCTGAAGTACTAGAGGTGGTTAGTAGTAAACGCCTTGCAGAAATGGCTAATTCTGAGATAGTTAAGAAAATGAGAAGAGCACAATATGTAGAAAAGGAAAAAGCCTTTATTTATTTGGCTAATGCGAAGTTGGTAAACGAAGCTTATCCTGAAGGAGAAGAAATTTTAATTCAAGGCGTTATTGATAGTTTTTACATTGATGAAGAAGGCATTACTTTAATTGATTATAAAACAGACTATGTGGATAAAGAACAAAAGGAACTCAGCATTCAAAGGATAAAGGAAAAATATATTAAACAACTTGAACTATATAGTTTAGCGTTATCTGATATTACAAAGTTAACAGTTGCCCATAAGTATATCTACTTGTATAATGTAAATGAGTGGATACATCTATAAGAGCCAGGAGGACAACATGATTAAGCTAATCGCAACAGATATGGATGGCACTTTACTAAATAGTAGGGGAGAACTATCGCCTAATTTCTACAATGTATTTAAGCAGTTAAAAGAAAAAAATATTATTTTTGCTGCGGCTAGTGGCAGACAGTATTTTACTTTAGTGGAAAACTTTAAGGCAGTATCAGATGATATGTTGTTCATTGCCGAAAATGGTACCTACATTGCTTATCGTGGCAAAGAAATAGCTGTTCACCCACTAGATAGGAGAGTAGCTCATCAGCTGATTGAAAAAGGACGTACCATAGAAGACGTCTATATTGTATTAGCAACGAGCAAAGGTGCCTATATAGAAAACGCAGATGAAGACTTTGTAAGAGAAGTAAACAAATACTATGTAAAATGTCAATTAATTGATGATTTGCTAAGTGTTGAGGGAGATATTTTAAAGGTGACAATATGCGACTTTAAAGGCGCAGAACATAATAGCTATTTAGCTTATGAGGATTTACGTAGTAAGGCTCAAATGAGTGTAGCAGGAGACATTTGGTTAGATATGATGGCTAATGGTGTTAATAAAGGAAAAGCTATTGAAGATATTCAGCAGCAGTTAGGCATCACCTATGAGGAAACCATGGTATTTGGTGACTACTTAAATGACTTTGAAATGCTTCAAAAAGCTCATCATAGCTACGCTATGGCCAATGCACATCCATCCTTAAAGAAAATAGCAAGATTTTCGGCAAAAAGTAATGATGAAGATGGGGTTATACAAAAAATAAAGGAGGTTGTATTAAAACAAGATGATGAATACTAAGAAATTTATAGTCGTAGGACTAATCAGTATGCTAGCCCTTACGGGATGTTTTAATCAAAATGCACCAGCAAATAGTGAAGCAGTAGAACCAACCACTCAGGCGGTCGAAACCAAGTCTTTAGGTGAACAAGAAGCTAAAGAAGCAGAAGAAGCTGAAGTAAAAGCTGCAGCTGAAGTAGCAGAAAAAGAAGCTGAAGCAAAAGCAGTAGCTGAAGTAGTTGAGAAAAACCAATCAGCTATTAAAGACCTAATTGCTTTAGGGAAACTGATAGGTAAGAAGCAAGCCGATGTTATTAATTTACTTGGAAAAGCAGAGTCTACTGAGAATTTAGAGGATACAAATATTCTTTTAGCAGACTACTATAAACAAACTATTTTAGATCAAGCTGTCAAAGTAGAGATTGTTTACAATGATAATAAGGGAGAAGTAAACTTTATTAATATGACTTGTAAGCAAACTGATGATGTAGAAGCTTTTGTAGAAGCTATTGCTAAGGAGTTGACAGCAGAATTTGGTGAATCAAGTATTGAGAAAATTACTAATGTAAGAGGTACGAGAAGAAGACAATGGCAAGACAGTACTTTAACTTATGTACTATCTTATGTAGAAGATACCGTTACATTTGACATGTATTCAACAGATAAATAGATATAAAAGGAGTCCATTCTAATTTTAGAATGGACTCCTTTTATACCAGCTTATTTTTTTCCTTCAATCCAATCCTACTTGGTTGCTACAAGAAGGATCATAGGGAATCCTAATGGTGAGGGTAGTGTATTTTAAGCTAGGGAGTAAAATGATTAAGTTTGTTGTCCCTGAGCTTCTAAAGCTTGATAATAAGCCTTTGCTAAAAGATCTTCTAATACTTCAGGGCTTCGGATGGCCTGTGACATACCTTGCGCTAGAATATTTGCTTTATCCATTCCAGATTGCCAAGCAAATAAACCACCTAGACAATTTTCGATAACATAAAGTCCTTTGAAGTAGATAGAAAGTAAATTATCATAAGAGTAAGCAAAATCATCATCTGGATCTACAATATAGGGGGCTTTAGCAATATTGTCCCAACGTACGGTGTAGCCGTTTTTATTAATATAGTTTTTGCGAAGCTCATCAAAGGTTCGTGTATTAATAGCACCATAACGTCCATAGAAAGGTAAGCCCATAAGGATTTTTTCAGATGGCATACCTGCATTCATGAGGTTTTGGACTTGATTATCTACACTAGTCATATTATTTAAAGAAAGATCAGAAGGATAAAGATTAGCTTGATGCCTACCTGCAGTTGCCCCTGTTTCACCAGCAGTAAAATCATATGCCATTAAATTGAAGTAATTAATGATAGGAGCAATCTCAGCAATTTGAACATTGTTGATATAACTTGCTTCACCAGTACCTGCTACGCTAATCCAAGCTTCATCGCCGAGTACATCTCTTAAAGCTGTTAGTAAGAGTGTGAAGTTTTCTTTATCTTCTCTTCTAGATTTAATTCCCGCAGCACTACTACCAGGATATTCCCAATCAATATCTACCCCATCTAAAGTATATTCATTTACCCAACGTTGAACTTCTCTTGCGAAGGCATAACGGGAAGATGGTGTTAGAGCTGCATCAGAAAAGCCATCAGCACCCCAACCACCAATGCCTAGGATAACAAGAAGGTTAGGATTTTCTAGTTTTAAATTGACCAACTCTCTGAGATATCTTTCTGAGTAAACCTGTAGGGTACCATCTGCATTAATAAGGGCAAAAGCATAAATAACAAAGTCCAGTAAGATTGCATCCACATTATTGGGATTTCCAAGCACATATTCGCCTACTATAGGTACATTGTCACAAAGGGGATTAGTACCAGGAGGCTGATTGCCAATGCCCTGAATTTGAGGACGATAGCCATCTTGAAGTGTTGTTAAATGATTAATTAATTGACCAACTTGAGGAATTCCGAAGTTAGGAACAGTAAAGGATTTAGCAAGAGTTTGATCTGGAGCAATGATAAAGAGGTGGGTTTCTGTAGAGGCATTCTCACTTGTTTCAACACCATAAAGTTTTCCAATCTCACCCAAACGGTCATCTACAATAGGAAAAGGCATGGCGTAAGAGCCTAGTCTAGCTCCTGCGTAAAACCATTGTAAATGGGAGGCTTTTTTATCCATACTTAATGTAATAAGTTCGGTGTTTTTTTCTTTAAAAGCTTTAGCATATTTAACTAAGCTAATAATTTCGTTTTTTCTCCAGTTATTAAACTCTGATGGATTGCATAAAAGAATGACCCATTTTCCTTCGTAATCTTTTAGGTTTACAAGACCTTGGGTACTGGAAGCACTAAAGGACGGCGCTTTGTCACCTACTTTTAAACGATTACTCATAAAACCACTCCTTGTCAAATAAAATAAGGTTATATTAAATACATCCTATGTAACTGATTTAATCTATTATTCATTTTATCCTATTCAAATCAAAGGATGAATATGATAGCTTTTGTAAATAAGCACAAGCTTTAATAAAAATAAGACAAAACTTAATTAACAAAAAATGGAATTAAATCATATGCTATAGTATCTACATGAAAGAGGTGAAGAGATGTCTTGCTGTAATAACTGTGGCAGCGGATGCAGCCCTAGTCGCTCTCGAAAAATAATTATATGGGGTGCTTTGTTGACTCTATTATTGAATGAAGCTTTAACAGATGATGGAAAACAATTAGTGGGAGGTTTGTTAACGAGCGTTGGTGATTTACTTATAACAGCACAAACAGCAGATTCTGTTTGTACTGTTCAAAAAAGAAATAATGATTTTTTATAAAACATGGGAAACTTAAATAGAACTAATTAATAAGCTATAAAAAAGAAGAAGTGCTACAAACTGGTTAATGAGTTGTGTAGCACTTCTTCTTTTTTATGATAAATTTTAAAGAATCATACCTAGAAGTTTATTACTACGTTCTAGGAAGTTATGCATATCTTCAGTACTCAAGCTATGGTTAGCTAATTGCGCTAAATCATAAAGCTGTGCACAGAGTAATTCAGTAGTAGATTCATCTAAATCTTTATGAGCTAAAGTATCAATGAGTGGGTGATTTTGGTTAAGGACTAAAGTAACTTCATCCTCTGGAAGTGGCATATTCATACCTTGCATATTATACATTTTCATCATTTCTTGCATACGGCGACTTTCTTCTGAAATGAGAAGCATAGAAGCAACATCTTGAGATTTAAGATTTTCTACAGTAACTTTAAGCTTATCTTTGTGGAGAATAGTTTTAAATAAACCACTTAATTTTTCTTCATAAGATTTATCAGCTTCAGCACCTTTTAAAGCAGCAGAGAGGTCTGAGTCGATGCGCATGAATTTGACATCTTTGTTTTGATATTCTAAATGAGAGATAAAAGGTGCATCGATAGAATGTTCTAAGTAAACAGCACAGAGTCCATTTTCCTTGAAGAGTTTAATATATTGAGACTGAGCAGCTTTGTCAGAAACATAAAAGACTGTATTAGCACCAGTGTCTTTAACACGTTCTAAGTACTCGCTTAATGTGACATAATCTTCATCTGTTGTTTTAAATAAAAGATAGTCTTTCATTTTATCAAAGAATTTACTTTCTTTTAAACAGCCATATTTGATAAATGGTGCAATATCATCCCAGAATTTTTTATAACTATCATTTTCTTTTTTAGAAAGAGCAATCAATTTATCAGCTACTTTTTTAGTAATGTAATCAGCAATTTTTTTCACAAAACCGTCATTTTGAAGTAAACTACGTGATACATTTAGTGGCAAATCAGGACAATCGATTAGACCTTTTAATAAAAGTAAAAATTCTGGAATAACTTCCTTAATGTTTTCAGCTACAAAGACTTGATTGTTATAAAGTTTAATACGCCCTTCAACAGTTTCTAACTCGTGTGAGAGTTTAGGGAAATAAAGAATACCTTTTAATCTAAATGGGTAGTCCATATTCAAATGAATCCAGAAAAGTGGTTCATTAAAATCATGGAAGGTATCACGATAAAAAGTTTTATATTCTTCATCAGTGCAGTCATTAGGATTTTTTACATACAGAGGCTGAGAATCATTAATAGGAGTTGGTACTACTGGTGCAAGTTCCTCATCAGAAAGCTCTTCACCTTTAGCTTTGGCTTCCTCTATTTTTTTAGCCTTGGCAGCAGCATCTTCAGCTTCTTTTTCTTCATCAATCACATAAATAGGTACAGGCATAAAAGAACAGTATTTTTCGATAGCTTCTCTTAAATCATAAAAATTTAAGAAGGTATTACTTTCTTCTGTAATAAAGAGGGTAATACTTGTACCGCGTGTTGTTCTCGTACCTTCAGAAAGCTCATAAGTTGTACCACCATCACAAGTCCATTTAATGGCTTTTGTCTCTTTGTAAGATAAGGTATCAATGACCACTTGCTCTGCTACCATAAAGGCAGAATAGAAACCAAGGCCAAAGTGACCAATGATTTGGTCCTGATCCATTTTGTCTTTGTACTGAGCTAGAAAATCTTCAGCACCAGAGAAAGCGATTTGTGTAATATATTTCTCGATTTCTTCTTCAGTCATACCAATCCCGTTATCAGAGAAAGTAAGCGTTTTATTGGTTTTATTTAAAGTAACTGTTACTTTAAAAGGTTCACTTACGGTATCAGTTGCTTCACCAATATCACATAGCTTTTTAAATTTGAGAATAGCATCACAGCCATTCGAAATAAGTTCACGAGTGAAAATATCGTGGTCTGAATAAAGCCATTTTTTGATAATAGGGAAGATATTTTCACTATGAATAGATAAATTACCTTGCTTAGACATAGGTATTCCTCCTTAAAAATATAAATTTTATTTTTAACATTATATTGCAAACATTTAAAGAAAATATAATGCAAATATAATATGAAATAAATCTAATTGGATGTCAAGAGCTACGTTTAGTGCATTTTGTGTTGGATAAAAATAAGTCCAATGATACAAAGTATAGCAGCAATGATTGATAAAATAGTAATGAGCATATGGTGAAGTACAAGGACTGCTACTAAAAACTGTAATATAGTCATAATGAGTAATAAAATAAAACTAAGTTGTAGTTTTCCATAATTCATTATTAAAATCCCCTTTATTAAACGAGTTAAGTGAAAATCTAAATAAATTGATATTTAAATAAAAAGTTTTTGATTTTTTCATCCCAAAGTTGCTCACTACTTTTATCTAGGGTAAAGGTTTTATAGGCCATACCTGTACTACAACTAATTTGATTATCTTTAAAAGTAATATTCAAATAAAAGGTAGAGGCATCAGGGGATAAGCTAGCTGTTTTTTCACTATTAGTAGAAAGTATTATTTTAAAATAGGTAGGCAACTTGTTTCCTGACATCAGCTCATATACATGTTTACGTATGTCGCCCCAAGCAAGAAAATCAGAAAGAGCAGGTGTTGTATCTTCATCTATATCATTAAAATAATCTTTATTACGCTCACCAGAAAGTATCATTTTAAAAGCCATATGTGCTACAACCTCTCTTGCTTCGAAGGTATCAAATAAATCAGATTTAAGTAATTTTGCCATGAATTCCTTGCGATTAGTAATATCGAAGATTTGCATTGTAAACTCCTTTCACTAAAATAAATTTTAATAATCTACACGTTGCATACATAAACCATGTGCAGGTGCGGTAAAGCCAGCCTCACTTCGAATTTGATTGTTTAATAAAACAAGCATTTCTTCTGGAGAACGTTCACCAAGACCAACTTCTATTAAAGTACCAGTTAAAATGCGAACCATATGTTGTAAAAAGCCATTACTTTCATAGGTCAATTTAATCATTGATTCTTCCTGTGTAATATCTATATTAAATAAATGACGCGTAGTAGATTTAGTTTTTGATTTTAAAGAGGTAAAGGCTTTGAAATCATGAGTACCTAGTAAATA
Source organism: Cellulosilyticum sp. WCF-2 (assembly GCF_003990395.1). Classification (NCBI taxonomy): domain Bacteria; kingdom Bacillati; phylum Bacillota; class Clostridia; order Lachnospirales; family Cellulosilyticaceae; genus Cellulosilyticum; species Cellulosilyticum sp. WCF-2. The sequence continues at coordinate 2,444,948 of NZ_CP034675.1, forward strand.
GTTAGCTGCAGCTTGCATACGACTAATGTCTAATGGAGATGCTAGATGATAGGCATACTTTAAAGTAAATGGATTAGCAAATAAACCATTGTCTATAGTATACGTATAACACTTACGAAGGACATTATAGCGTGCATGAAAACGAGGAGAAGCAATGCTTAATTCTAATATAGCAATGTCTTGTGGCAAGTAATTGCTTAAATAATTTAAAACAGTTGTAGGTTCCAAATAATGTTCGGCATGAAAGTTACAAACTTGGCCTTTTGAATGAACACCAGCATCAGTTCTACCAGAGGCGATAATTTGAATATCTTCCTCAAAGCATTGGGTAAGAACATTTTCAAGTCGTCCTTGAATTGTTTTTTCAGGATGCTTACTTTGTTTTTGAAAACCATTATATTTAGAGCCGTCATAGGCTATTGTTAATTTATAATTTGTCATAGTAACCTCTTTTTGTCATTAGTATTTAGCCTAGTATAGCACAAAACAAGTAGGTATGCATGTGCTACAACATAAGGAAAGCGTAAAATCTTTTAAAGCATCAACTAAAAATCGATAAATTATACGTTTGTATTAGGAGAAAAGTAGAATTAGCCTATAAAAACAGTTGAAATCGAACGAAAAAGATACTTGACATAAAAATGTTCGAAAAAACTATTGACCTTACTTATAAATTTAGGTATGATAAGCGAGGACAAACCGGTTGACATAAACGATATTTCAGGAGGCAACATGGAATTCTTTAAATTAAAACAAAATCATACGACAGTTAAAAAAGAGATTGTAGCAGGAATTACTACATTCATGACTATGGCATATATTTTAGCCGTTAATCCCGATATTCTAAGTGCAGCAGGGATGAATAAACAAGGTGTGTTTGTGGCCACTGTGTTAGCATCTGTATTAGCTACTGTACTAATGGGGTTATGTGCTAATTATCCTTTTGGGTTAGCACCAGGTATGGGACTAAATGCCTTTTTTGCTTACACCGTTGTTATTAAAATGGGTTACTCATGGCAGTTTGCATTAGCAGCAGTATTTGTAGAAGGTTTGATTTTTATTTTGCTTACATTATGTAATGTGAGAGAGGCACTTTTCAATGCCATTCCAAAATGTATGAAATACTCTGTAAGTGCAGGGATTGGTTTATTTATTGCTTTTATTGGACTTAAAAATGCAGGCGTAGTAGTAGCAGATGACTCTACATTTGTAGCTTTAGGAAGTATGATTACACCACAAACAGTATTATGTATGTTAGGTGTAGTATTAACAGTAGTTTTAATGAAGCGTAATATAAAAGGGGCTATGCTCATTGGTATTTTAGGTACATGGGTACTAGGAATTTTAGCACAATTAATAGGATGGTATGTGGTAGACCCAGCTCTTGGGCAATATTCGCTTATTCCGAGCTTCTCATCACAAGGTTCATTATTTGCAGGTTTTGGTGAAGTAGCTTTTAAATTTCCTAGAATGACAGAAATCTTTGGTAGTGCAGAAAGTATTTTTAATTTTATTATCGTTGTATTCTCATTTTTATTCGTAGATTTATTTGATACTTTAGGTACGCTTATGGGTGTAGCTACTAAAGCTGGCTATTTAAATGAAAAAGGAGAATTACCTCGTATTAAACAAGCATTCTTTGCAGATGCTATTGGAACATCAGTTGGAGCACTTTTAGGAACATCAACAGTCACTACATTTGTTGAAAGTACAGCAGGCGTTATGGAGGGTGGACGTACAGGACTTACGGCAATTTCTACAGGTGTATGCTTTGCATTAGCGCTCTTCTTATCACCTATTTTCTTAGCGATTCCAAGCTTTGCTACAGCACCAGCTTTAATTGTAGTAGGTGTCCTTATGTTAGATGGTATTTTAAAAGTAGATTTCTCAGACATCACAGAAGCACTTCCAGCATTCTTAACAATGGCAATGATGCCATTTACAGCAAGCATTGCAGAAGGAATTATTTTTGGTGGTATTTCTTATGTACTTATCAAGATGTTTACAGGTAGAAGAAAAGAAATTAGTGTGATGATGTATATCTTAGCTATCTTATTTGTATTAAAATTAGTGCTTACTTCAGTAGTGCATTAAAAGATCTTTTTAATCTAAGAAAAAATAACTGTTTAAATTTTTGAAATTTAAACAGTTATTTTTTTAGTTTAATTGATTTAAGTAAAATGATAGTTAAACCGATATAAATAAGGAATATATGATAACAGTACATAGTAAACTAAAAGAAATTTGTATTTTTATAGTTATCATGATAAAATATAGAAGATTGGCAATATAAAGCGAGAAGGGGGATGGCTGTGAGTAATGAGGAGTTTATGCTAAGAATTATGGAAGAATTTAATAGCATAAAGAATTACGAGCAAAAGAGGGGGTTTTTAGAAGATCTTAATTATCATGTAGGACAAATCAAGTATTTTTATGACGAACTAACACCAAATCAAACAGGGGATCCTTCTACAACCTTTTATAGACCAAAGCAATTGCCCAAGGTACATCAAATTGCTTATTTTAATTTAACGAGAGGATTTCCAAAAGAATTATATGGTGGACATTGGTGTTATATTTTTAAATATTTTAAAACTAAATTTGTAATTATACCAACTACATCAGTTAAAGCAGATTCATTACCACCAGATAAAGAATTTCAGATGGATATTGAGGTAAAAAATTTTACGAATCATTACATAACGAGGTTACAAATAGGTGATATGAGAACAGTAGATATTCAAAGGCTTTATCCAGCAAAAGGGTTTTATGATGTTATAACAGATCAAGAACTTATTATAGACAACATAAGTAGAATCTTATTAGAAGAGTAATACTTCAATATAAAAGTAAGAACATACTAATATACTGTAAAATGATACTGCTATGCACTTAAAGTGTATGGCAGTTATTTTTATCATGAAATCAGAAGAAATGGTTAGTCTTTATTTTGATAAAGTATTGTATTATAATTTAAATATTACAGAATAAATGGAGGAAGCTAAATGATTAATACTACTATTGTAGGATATGGAGAAGTTACATCCCCCAGCATTAAAACTTACATAGATCGATTGGAACAGTATCTAGCAACCTATTATCCAGCTATTTCTTGGCGTATCTACGACATAAGCTTAAAGAAATGCACATTGGGTGATTTAAAACAACATTTAAAGGAAAAAGTCTTGAACTATCATCCTAATATTATTTTTATTAGACTTTCTTCTCAAGATATAGATATTGAGCGTACTGATTTTGTAGGTAAAGAGCGTTTAGAGATTTATTTAAGGGATTTATTAGAGGAAATTGTAACTCATAATAATAGGACAGGTTTAAATAATTGTGTACCAATTCCAGTTATCATTACACCACCACTTATTCATGAAAAACCAGGTAAAAAAGGACGTACTAATAACCGTTTAAAGCAATATATTTATGAACTTAAGAGTGTTACTTTAGCAAAAGGTGGTATTGTGATTGATCTATGCGAGGAAATTAGCAAAAAGGTGAATAAAGAAAAGTATATTTTAGAAGAAGGGTATGGATTAACACAAGAAGGTGAAAACTTATTATATGATTTAGTTTTTATAGAATTAACTAAGCTCATTGATTATCAAGGGGTATTAAAAAACAGACGGTAAATTCAATATTTTTTCAGTGAATCTTCAAAAACCTATCACTTAAGACCTTTATCATGTACTTAAATAAAACATAAGCAAGACCTAAGGAGGTTTTAAAAATGAGTGAATGGAACAATGATTATGAAGAACAAGTTAATGAACAAATAATAGAAGAAACTAAAGAAAGCAGTGAGAAAGTAAAAGAAGAGGTACCATTAAGTGAAGCTATTCCAGTAATGCCTAGTTCTAAAGAGGAAAAACCTAAAAAGAAACATAAAGTAGGCAAAGGCATTTTACTAACTACAATAGTAGCACTAGCTTCTTTTGGAGGTGGTAGTTTATATACTTCATACCAATGGATGGAAAAATATGAAGCATCTAATGCAGCTAGTAAAGAACAATCAAATGCAGGTACTCAGACGACTATTGTACCAACTTCTGTTACAAGTGCTGGGGTAAGTGTTTCTGATGTGGCTAAGAAAGCTGCTGATTCAGTAGTAGAGATTTCAACAGAAGTAGTAGCAACAGACCAATTCTTTGGCCAGTTCGTTACACAAGGAGCTGGAAGTGGCGTTGTTTTAACAGAAGATGGATATATTATTACTAATAATCATGTGATTGATGGTGCTAAGAAAATTACTGTGCGTTTAACAAATGGTAATGAATATACTGCTAAGCTTATTGGAACGGACACACAAACAGATGTAGCAGTTATTAAAATTGATACACAAAATGAAAAACTTCAAGCTGCTGAGTTAGGAGATTCAGATCAACTTATTGTAGGGGAGCCAGCAATAGCTATTGGTAATCCTTTAGGAGAATTAGGTGGTACGGTAACAAATGGTATTATTAGTGCCTTAGATAGAGAAATTACTATTAGTGGACGTAGTATGAGATTATTACAAACCAACGCAGCTATTAATCCTGGTAACTCTGGTGGTGGTTTATTTAATAGTCAAGGTCAATTAGTAGGACTAGTAGTGGCTAAATCTTCAGGTTCTGATGTAGAAGGATTAGGTTTTGCTATTCCTGTTAATAAGGTAAAAGAAATAGCAGACTCACTCGTTCAGAATGGTTATGTATCAGGTCGTCCAGCTTTAGGTGTTAAAGTAGTAGATGTAGATTCATGGCAAACAGCAATGCAATATAACTTAAATCAAACAGGTGTATATGTTGCAGAACTTACAGAAGGTGGTAATGCAGCAGCAGCAGGACTTAAGGTAGGGGATTTCATTGTAGGTATTGAAGATACACAGGTTTCAAGTACAAGTGATATTTCTAATATCTTATCTGGTAATAAAGTAGGTGATATTGTTAAAGTGACCATTTCTAGAAATGGTAAGTTTGTTAATGTACAGCTGAAATTGTCTGAATTAAAACCTGTACAACAAACAGCAAGTGAAAATTAAATCATTAAAATAGTCCTAAGGATACAATAAAAAGGTGACAATAGTCGCCTTTTTATTGTATCTACCTTATGCTAAAATAAGTAAAAAGGAGGCCGTTATGTATAAGCTATTAGTTGTAGATGATGAAAAAATGATTAGAGAACTCATTAAAAAATATGCTACTTTTGAAGGTCATGAGGTGACAGAAGCAGAAGATGGCATGGAAGCAATAGAAAAGTGTAAAATGAATCAATTTGATTTAATTATTATGGATGTAATGATGCCGGAGTTAGATGGCTTTTCAGCATGTAGAGAAATTAGAAAATTTACTGATACACCGGTTTTAATGCTTTCTGCTAGAGGAGAGGAATATGACCGTATTCATGGGTTTGAAATTGGAGTAGATGATTATGTAGTAAAACCTTTTTCACCTAAAGAACTCATGATGCGTGTTAATGCCATTATAAAAAGAGGTAAGGTAAAAGAGGAAGCGGCAAATAAGGATGTTGTTTGTTTTCAAGGATTAAAGGTAGATTTTGATGCACGTCTTGTTAGTATTGATGAAAAAAATATAGAGATGACACCTAAAGAATATGAGCTTTTCTTCTATATGGTAAGAAATAGGGGAATTGCATTATCTAGAGAAAATTTGATTAGTAATGTATGGGGCTATGATTATTACGGAGATGATCGTACATTAGACACACATATTAAATTACTTCGTAAAAGTTTAGGAGAATACGCACGTCTTATTGTTACATTAAGAGGAGTGGGGTATCGCTTTGAGGAAAAATAGATGGAGTATTAGATGGCAACTGTTTGGTTATTTAGTAGCTTTTGTAGCAGGGTTACTAGTAGTGTTATGGCTTTTTCAAGTTGTTTTTCTAGAGGAATTTTATAAGAAAATTAAAATTAATGAAGTAAAAGAAGTAGGACAAAAAATTGAAGCGAATATAGATAAGGATTATCTGGTGGAATTATTAGATAATTTGGCTATAAGAAAGCAACTCTGTATTGTTCTAACGAATGCTGATGGAGAGGTATTGTATAAAAGAGATGAACTAACCAATAGTAGCATTTACCATATGACGAATTTTGAATATTATCTAGCAGGACTTAATGCTGAAAAGAGAGGGGGACAACTCCTTTATTATTTCAATTATCGTGAATTTGCTAAAAGCCTAGAAAAGAAAAATAACATATTAGAGCAAGTGCCAGCAGGGCTTAGAAATAAGGACGATTCAGTTATTTATACACGCCTATTAAATAGTCAAACAGGTAATCAATATATTGTTTTAATTAATAGTTTGATTGCACCTGTAGATGCTACGGTAAGTACTATTAGAAAACAGCTGGTGTATGTAAGTTTAATTATGCTTATTCTTGCGTTCTTATTAGCCATTTTGATTGCTAAAAAAGTTGCAAGGCCTATTATTCAAATTAATGCAAAGGCAAAGCAACTAGCGGTAGGAGATGAGGCCATTGTATTTGAGGAAAAAGGATATAAGGAGATTGCAGAGCTTTCAGGCACTTTAAGTTATGCTTCAGTAGAACTTACGAAGACAGAAAAACTAAGAAGAGAATTGATTGCCAATGTTTCTCATGATTTAAGAACGCCTCTTACTTTGATAACGGGTTATGCAGAATTGATGCGTGATTTACCTACAGAAAATACACCTGAGAATGTACAAGTCATTGTAGATGAAGCTAAACGTTTAACACAACTTGTCAATGATATGTTAGATTTATCTAAACTTCAAGCAGGAACCAGTCAGTTAGAAAAAGTTACTTTTAATTTGACGAAACAAATCAATGAACTATTATTACGTTATAATACTTTAACGGCTCAAGAGGGTTATACCATTGACTTTATCTATGATGAAGAAATATGGGTGAATGGAGATGAACTGAAGTTATCACAAGTAATCTATAATCTGATTAATAATGCTATTAACTATACAGGGTCAGATAAGCATGTCATAGTTAAACAGCATGTAACCAATGACCAAGTAAGAATAGAGGTTATTGATACTGGAGAAGGTATTAGTGAGGAATATTTGCCATATATTTGGGAAAGATATTATAAGGTAGACAAAACACATAAAAGAGCAACGGTGGGAACAGGCCTAGGTTTGTCTATTGTAAAAACTATATTAGATGCCCATGAAGCTCATTATGGTGTTACAAGTAATATAGGAGAGGGTAGTACATTCTGGTTCGAAATCAAGCTTGCTTAATATTCAGCTGATGTTCACCTCACTGTCACAAAAAAAGGATAAGCTATTATTAAAGCATATCAGACATAGGAGGACGTCAATGAAGTTACTAAAAAAGGGAATGGTATTATTAATGGTAGGGCTTTTAGGTTTTGGAGTAGTAGGTTGCAGTAAAGCAGCAGACAATTCTCAAACCAATAATAAAACAGAAGATGTTGTCATTGCTACAGTTGGTGATGGGAAGGTTACTAAAAAAGCCCTAGATCAACAACTAGTTTATCTTGATAGCTTGATGCAATGGCAATATGGTGAAGATTATGAGTCAAATGAAGAGGCTATGACTTATTATAATGAACAAAAACGTTTAATGGTAGATTATTTAGTTGAAATACAGCTTATTATTAGTAAAGCCCAAGAATATGATGTTAATGTTACAGCAGATGATGTAGATGAAGAGTTAGAACTACTTAAATCAGATTATGATACAGAAGCAGCTTTTGAGGAAGCACTCACAACAAGTGGTATGTCTTTAGAAGAACTTAAACAGATGCTCAAAGAAGATTTGATTGTTAACCAAGTCGTTACGGCTTGTACAAAAGATATTACTGTAAGTGATGAAGAAATAAAAACTTACTATGATGGTAATATTGATAGTTTCAAAACAGAAGCAGGAGCGACTATGTCTCATATTTTAGTAGCTACAGAAGAAGAAGCAAAAGAAATCAAAGCTAAGTATGACAAAGGAACAAGCTTTGAAGATTTAGCAGAAGAATATGGTACAGACGATACTAAAAGTCAAGGAGGCTTGCTAGAATATATTCCTTATAACAGCACTAATTATGATGCAGATTTCTTAGAGGGTGCAAAACAGCTTGAAGAAGGAGAAGTATCCGAACCAGTTAAAACTCAACATGGTTGGCATTTGATTAAAGTAACCGATGTCAATAAAGAAGACCAAATAAAGTCTTATGATGAGGTGAAAGATGAAATTAAGGAACAACTTTTAATACAAAAACAAAATGAAGCAGTAGAGGCAAAAATAAAAGAGTGGAAAGAGTCAACCCATATTGTTATTAATGAAGACTTAATTTAATTAGTATTAAAGGGTATCGTGAATCAAGTAATTGATTCACGATACCCTTTAATGATGTTATAAAGATTATTTTATTCTACCTTAGAGGTAGTTGGCGTAGGGGATTCAAGGAAAGGACCGCCTACATGTTTCATATCTAAATTAACATTTTTATTAACAACAGCATCATAAGTGTGTGCCTTCATGGCATCTGTTAAGTCAAAACCAGTCATTTCTTTTACAGATTCCATAACAGTAGCCATAGTACTAGCCACTGTTCTGGCTACATTAGTGGCACCTTGACTGTCACCGCCACCATCCATAACAATAATTTTTTCAATACGTGACATTGGTTCAGCCACACTCTTAGCAATATCAGGAAGCACTTGAACCAGCATTTCCATTTTACCAGCATCAGTATATTTAGCATAAGCTTCAGCTTTCTTTTCCATAGCTTCAGCTTCGGCAAGACCTTGCATTTTAATAGCTTCAGCTTCAGCCAGACCTTTTTGTCTAATAACTTCTGCTTCAGCCAGACCTTGGATTTTGGTCTTTTCAGCTTCAGCTAAAGCGCTTAAACGAACTGCTTCAGCGCGAGCCTGAGCATCTGCAATTTCTTTGTATTTTAAAGCTTCAGCATCTAATTGTTCTTTAGCTTTATGAGCTTCTGCAGGTTTGACGATAGTTTCAAGTAATTCTTTTTCCTTACGTGCAGCTTTTTTCTCAGCTAGTTCTATATTTTTTTGTTCAGCTACAATAGAAATTTGAATTTTTTCTGCTTCTACATCTCTTAAACGTTGTTGTTTTAAAACTTCAGCATCCATCTGCGTATCAGTAATGGTTTTTTGAGTAATATTTTGTTGAATATTATAAGCTGCATCTGATTCGGCTTTAGCTGTAAATTGTTCCTTTTCAAAGTTAAGTTGTTTAATATTCTTTATTTTGTTAGCTTCAGCAATAGCAGTTTGTGCCTCGATAGAAGCTGTTTCTCCAAGACGTTGTGCCTCAGAAGTTTTGATTTGTGTTTCTTTATTAGCTTCTGCTACAGCAATTTGTGCATTTTTCTTAACCTCTGCAATACGCGCTTCCCCCATAGCCTTTAAGTAACCGTTGTTATCAGAGATATCTTTGATGGTTAAAGTTTTGATTTCAAGTCCCATTTCAGCAAGGTCAGTACCAGCTACTTCATGAACCTTAGAACCAAAGCTTTCACGATCATTATAAATTTCTTCTACTGTAAGTTTAGAAATAATTTCACGTAATTTACCTTCTAGCACTTCTCTGGAAACATCACTAATGGTTTGAACGGTTTGAGCTTCCTTGGCAGCATTAAACTGCTCAATAGCTGCTAAAATAGAATTTCTATCATTGCGAACTTTGATAACAGCAACACCATCTGTGTTAATTGGTACCCCTTGACTAGTCATAGCACCGTTGGTCTTAACATCTAATTTCATACTTTCTAAAGAAATGGTATCCATTCGCTCAAAAAGAGGAATAACAATACCACCACCACCGGTGATGACACGTTTCTTAAGACCGGTAACGACGGCTGCTTTATCTTGTGGGATTTTTTTCCACATACTCAAGATAATAGCAACGATTAAAATAATAGCGATAATAATACCAATAATACCTACTGGTAATGATGAAAAAACTTCTGGCATAGCCTCACCCTTTCATAATATGTATATATCTAAAGTATACTTTAAGATATACAAGTGTAAAGAAAATTAGTGAAAAATTAATATTTAATAAAAGCTTATTTCATGAGTTCATTAGATAAAAAATACGTAGGTGAATCAGAAACAATTAGAATATGATTCTTAATGTCTAATACTTTAACAATAGTACCTTCTTGAATAGGCGTTGCACTTTGTGCGGAATAGGAGATTTTACCGTGTTTCGTATTTAAAGCCACACTTCCAGTGCCTCCTTCAAAAATAGTAACAATAACCTTACCTTCCATGCCAATTAAATCAGCATCAGTTAAAGCATCACTATCTACTTTTTTAAGATGAGCGATAAGTGTTTTGGTTAAATAACAAAGCAAACAGCCAGTTAAAATGGCACCAATTAGATGAAAAGAAGTTTTGTCAAAGAGCGTATACCCCATGCCGCCGAAGCCTACTAAAAAGGCACAAATTTCTAAGGGGGTGATAGGTAAAATGCCAGGAAGTGCATCAAAACTTAAGTCAAAATAACTAAGCCCTTGAAACAAATCACTTAGTCCATCTAAGATGAAACTAATGAATAAGCATATTAGACCAAAGCCTAGAGCATATAGGTAAATAGTTGACATGTAACATCCTCCTTACAAATAAGTTGTAAGAATATTATATTATATTATTGTGAATAAGTAAAACGAATCTGATACTATTTAATTTTATTATTTTAATATTATTTTATATTTTTAATAGTTAAAAATTATAGTAGATGCTCTAATTCCTTGACAAATTTTAGAATCAATCTTATATTTTTTATAGATTCATGGAGAGGAAAGTATTAACAACAATTAACAAATCGATTAAAATAGAAAAGATACTACAAGAGATGGAAGTGTGATAAGGATGAAGGTTGGAATATTTGACTCAGGAGTAGGTGGCATTACAGTTCTAAAGACAGCCCTAAAGCTCCTACCACAAGTAGATTATATTTATTACTCAGATAATAATCATGTACCTTATGGTACAAAAACTAAAGAAGAAGTTTTAGGCTATGTAAATGATGTCGTAGCCTTTTTAATAAGTCAACAGGTAGATGCCATTGTTATTGCATGTAATACAGCGACAAGTATTGCAGTAAAAACTTTACGAAGTCGATATCCTGTTCCTATTATTGGGATGGAGCCAGCTGTGAAGTTAGCATTCAATCATCACTCAGATGGGAAGGTGTTAGTAACAGCTACTTCTCTTACTTTAAAAGAAGAGAAGTTTAAGAATTTGGTAAATCGTTTAGGAGAAGAAGAACGTGTCTGCACATTGGCTTTACCGGAACTAGTTACTTTTGCAGAAGCCTTTATGTTTGACGAAGCACAAATCAAAGCTTATTTTAAAGAAAAATTAAAGGACTATCCGTTAGAAGAGATTGTGGCAATTGTACTAGGATGTACTCATTTCGTTTATTTCAAGAAAATATTAAAAGAATGTTTACCACCACATATTACTGTATATGATGGGAATGAAGGTACTATACGTCATTTAAAAGAGTTAATAGATAGTGAAAAAATAATGCATATTAGGAAAGAACCTGAAGTAACCTTTTATTACTCAGGTAAAAGGTGTGAATCTAAAGAACTGCTTAACAAATACTTAGATATAATAGAAGTTTGATTAATATGAAAAGCACTATAAGTAGGTGGCTTATAAAGAACCTACTTATAGTGCTTTTAAAAATGAGTAGTTTTGCTTTTTGTCAAATTTTTGGGACGATATAAAGCATAAATAAGATTGAAAAAGAATAGGATAATGCCATAATTGATAAAGGAAGTAACTTTAATATTGGTAGCATAAAATTTAACAATCTCTAATATACCAGATAAGATTAAGCAAAGAATACCTACGAGTAATCCCTGACTTAAGGGGTGCTTCTTATAAATCAATAAGGCGATGAATATAATCATTAATAACAAGTTACCACCAAGAAGAAGATGATAAGCTGGTAACAATTCAAAAAAGTTAGCTTTATCCATATACTGCAAAATAATAGCGATAATGTAAAAAACAATAGCAGGTAAGACACTTATAAAGCAATAGAGTTTTAAAGAATGCTTAGATACAATTTGATAGAAGAATAACCAAAGAGGAATAGCAATAGCATAAAAGCAAAGATATTCTAAATGATGAATAAAAGCTAGATTCTGTGTAAATAATTGCAAGCACTTAGTGTTACATAGTAACCAAATAGAATAAATAATGGCAAATATACCTAAAAATAAAAAGCTTAAATAAGGTTGTTTTTGGAATTTCAAGTAAAGACTAACCAATAAACAGACTATACCTGTAAGTAAAAACCAACTATTTAAATAAATAGTTTCAGCAGAGTCAAAGAGGAGCGTCTCCGTTAGATTTTTTTCAGTTAAAGTAATTGGAAAGATATAATTAGTGATACGGTCAAAACTATGAATATATTGAATATGTAAGGTTTTATAAGCATAATCCTTTGGCAGAGGAAATACGAGAAGTCCACTACCTACTTCTAGATTACCGCTTGTATTAATATTACCGTCATACGTATAAAGAAGTTCATCATCTAGAAAAATTTTTACATGCTGTAAAAAGATTTTAGTACGAAGGTAAGGTTGCTTTATGGAAGTAGTAGGTAAAGTAGTATAGAGATCTACTGTATCGCCTTTATGATAATAACAATCAACGTGAGTAGGGATGGAAAGAGAAACAGGAGACTTTCCATTTAAACTATAGTACCAGTTATAAGTTAAAGGTACTGCTTGTTCATGCTTAGTTGATTGATTTTGCAAGATACTTAAACTTATAAATCCAAATAAAAATAAAAAACTAACACAAATAATAGTTACATGTGGCTTATGTTTCAAAGAGAGTCACATCCTTTGGCTTAAAATATATATCATAGTATAATTAGTTATCATTCTATATGACATAAGTTACTTTTTCAAGCTAAATGAGAAGAAGAGCCTATTAATTTGCTAACTAGCAAATTAATAGGCTCTTCTTCTTAATAATACAGCTATATTTTACTGTAAAGAGTAGGTCGTCTTATTTATTTTATAGCGATAATATCAATTTCATTATGTTCATATAAATTAATAAAACGATCATTAATTTTAATAATAGGACGGTAAAGGCATTGTGGATTAACAAAAACAACTTCTCCAATTTCTCCTGTATTCAAGATAACAAAGGTACCAACATAATAGGTAGCTATATTAGTACAGAAAGTTAAAAGAAGTTTAGGATCAAATTGAGGAAGTAGATCTAATAATAGGATTTTAAGTGTATCAAATATATGATGTTTGTGACGGAGTAAGTCATAGGTATCAGCAAGCCCCAATATCTTACCTAATAAATTAATATAAGGTGAGGAAATATGAACTGGGAAACCGCTGCCATCACAATGTTCATGATGAGCTAAAATGGCTTTTGGGATAATAGGATCTAAATCCTTGAGTTTACTTACAAGGTTATAACTATAAATAGGATGCTTTTCATATTCAGCTTGCTCATCAGCATTTCTGGTAAAAGAAGGATCAAAAGGATCAAATGAAAGGTTAAGCAGACCGATATCGTGTAATAAACCGGCTTTAATGGCAGAGGCTATAAGATGATTATCTAAGTTACACCAACGGCAAATAAGCATAGAGATAAAAGCTACATTTAAGCTATGATTATAGGTATTACAGTCTAATTGTTCAATAAGGTTAGTACAACCTAAGAGACTATAATTAGCAGTAAAGTCGGTGGGTAAATCTTGACATAACGCTTCAAAGTCACTAATATCCAATAAGCTTGTATCTTTTTGATCCATTTGATTAACAACAGCCATTAAGGCAGAACTATACTTTTTATAGTTTTCAATTGTTTCTACAGGAAGATTCCATACTTTATTGAAAGAATCTAAATAAACCCATATATCTGTATGAACAAAGTTTTGGATATTTTTAATATGCTCCGGTGTGAGTTCTTGATTTTGACCTACAATAGTAGTACCAGTTTTTAAATCAATAATAGGTCCTGAAGTAATCATACCTGGAATACATTTTGAAATAGGCACAATAATTTTTTGCATAACGTAAGCCCCCTTGTCTGTTACTTTTAATTTTATATCGACCAAATAGATAAGAAAAGTAAGAAAATAGAGCAAATAATAACTTAAAAACAGAAAAATTGTATATCGTTATAGTGTGCTATGGTGCTATTTGCAAAATCTCTTCAATAATGATAAACTAATATGACGAAAATAAATCTGATTACTAGTAAGATTTAGCTTCTTAGCTGCAGTGTTCTTTAAAATCATAAACAAGTGTGATAAAATCTTCTGCTGTTGGAGCTAGAAAAAAAGCAGGGCTATTTTTTTGCTTTTTAAAAGGAATATATAGAATAAAATAATAAAGGTTAATAAGGATGATATTACAATCCTGGATTAAGTCAGTTCTAGCATTTTTAGAAAGCTTATTAAATGTATGTAAGTAACATTTCTTTAAAAGTTTTAAGTTGAGTTTTGTTTTGGGTAAATGAAAGACGGACAAAGCTTCAGGATAGGAGTGTGCTAAATCATTAAAAAGAACTGACCTATTTGTATAAGGTATAGTTGGTAGATAGTCAAATATATAAGCTTGTAAATAAGAAGATGAATGTCTAGAACTTTCTAGAATAAAGATAAAAGATTGAATGGACTTAATGAGTTCATTATAAGAGGTTGAATGGATTTTGCAACCTCGCTGCTCATAGAAACTCCATTTTTCTAAGACATTAAAGTAACTATGGGTTAAAAAATTAGAGTAGATGTTATAGGTAGGTAGTGTTTTAGAATAAATATACATAAACATTCCCCCTTTTAATAACTTTCTTAACGACTTCTTTATATTTATTATATAGCAGAATAAAAAGAATGAGAAGTTATTAATATAAAAATATAAATAAGACTAATCAAATGGAAAATCATCATGAGGTTCTAAAAACAGGAGGAACAAGAATGAAAAAGAAGATGGGCATAGTCCTATTATTAGGTATCATTTTAGGTGGAGCAGGAATGATATATTACAGTACTCAAAGTAAAATGACAATGGGACAAGCCATAGGGAAAGAAGAAGTAGCACAGAAATTATGTACTCTAGAGGGTAATGTAGTGCGTATTGAAATAAAAAGGGATGAAACGACTATTTTAGAAAAAGAACATCAAAACTGGGAGAATCCAGAACATATGGACTTGACGTATGATTGGCAAGCAGTACATGAGTGGTTAGTGGCGATAAGAAAAATAGAAAGTAAAGAAGCTATTTATAAAGTAGAAGATGAGGCCCAATATGGTATAGATGATAAGTCTCTTATCATTACACTTTATGATGAAATGAATCGTAGTCAAACATTTAAAGTAGGAAAGATAACAGAAGACAAACAACTCTTTTATATGACAACTGATCGCATGGAAGGCGTATATGCAGTGGCTTATCATGATGGACAACAGCTTTTAAGAAATCCGAATACTTTTGTAGTAGGCAATTTAAAAATACCTGAATTAGAAAACATAGAGCAAATCAAACTGACACATAATGAAGAATATACTTTAAGCCTTAAGAAGCTACAGGATTTAGGTGTTGATAAATGGTCTTTAATGGACTACTATAAAGGAAGTCACTTTATTCAAACAGAAGTAATGGAGCAGTTACTCGAAACGATTAAAGTGATGAAGATAGATAGTTTTGCAGGAGCCATTACAGAGAAGGAAGATTACGGTCTAACTAAGCCACAACTTATTTTAGGTCTGAATCAAGGCTGGGAATTAAGTTTTGGTAAAACAGAAGGTGATCTGGTTTATGTAAGAATGAATGACCAGTCAGTTGTTTATACGATGAAGAAAGAGGCGTTAGAGCAACTGACTAGCTATAAACCATTCGACATGATTTCAAGAGAAGTTTTAGAACTGCCGTTATCTGGGATTAAACAGATTGTATTAGAGAATCCACAAGGTACTTATAACTTGACACTAGAGTATGGAGAAGCAGGACAGGTTGCTACTGAAATAGTAAGTCAATTAGATGAAATAGCTTTAAATAAGGAGCAAACTGCAGAGCTTATTTCAACTATTAGCTCAAGCATATGGATTGAGGCAGTACTTCAAAATCCTGAAATTGAACAAAAAGAAGAAAGAAAAGCTGAAATTACAATTACATGTACTTTACAAAATAATCAAGAGGAGAAAATTGAGCTTATTCCTTATGATATTAATTACTATATTTTACGTGTAGATGGTGTTACAGAATTTGCGGTTAATAAAGATAAAGTAACAAAGCTATTTAGTACACTTAGTCATATGAAAAAAGAAAAGAAGTAAGGATGAAAAAAGGAACTCCATTGATTATGAGTTCCTTTTTGCTATTATAGTATAATAAATATAAAAAAGGGAAATGCTATGTATTATATATATATTTTGAAATGTAAAGATGGTACCTATTATACGGGATACACTAATGATATAGAAAAAAGAGTGCGTATACATAATGATAAAAAGGGTGCAAAATATACGAGAGGACGTACACCTGTTACTTTGGTTTATGAAGAAAGCTTTGCGACTAAAGCGGAAGCTTTGAAAAGAGAATATATGATTAAACAAATGAGTAGAGCTGAAAAAGAAGCTCTTATCCATTCAAAAGCTGAGGAGCTGAGGTAATGAAACAACTAGTAAAAGAATATATAGGAATTATTATAGGAGCATTACTTATAGCCATAGGACTTTATTTTTTCTGGGCACCATCAAATTTAGCAGCTGGAGGCGTAAGTGGTCTAGCAATTGTTCTAAAGGCGCTCTTCCCGATTGTACCCATTGGTATTCTTATTTTTATTTTAGATTGCTTGATGTTTATGATTGGGTTTATCATGTTAGGAAAAAGCTTTGGATTAAGAAGCTTAATGTGTAGTTTGTCTGTATCAGTATTAATGACAGGGTTAGAATTCATTTGGCCTAATTGGCAGCCTATTAGTGACGATTTACTAATCTTACTTATTTTTGGAGCGTTATTTATTGCTATAGGTCAAGCATTAGTGTTTAATTTAGAAGCATCTTCTGGTGGAACAGATATTATAGCAAAAATGATTACCCAATATACACACCTTAATATTGGAACCTCCTTAATGATAGCTGACATGATTGTTGTTCTTTTAGCTATGGGCATATTTGGGCTTGAAAAAGGACTTTATGCGGCATTAGGGGTTTTAATTACGACTAACTTAATAGATTATTTAATTTCTGGGTTTAATGTTCAGCGCTATGTCATGATTATTCCCTCATCTTCAGATAAAGTGCAACCGATTAATACGTATATTTTAGAAACACTAGAGCGGGGTGCAACTATCTATACAGCAGAAGGAGCATATAGTAAAAATCCTAAGCAAGTCATTACAACTGTTATCGACCGTAAAGAATTTATTGATTTAAAAAGGAAATTAATTAAAATTGACCCTTTAGCTTTTATGACAGTACAAAATTTACATGAGGTTGTTGGAGAAGGTTTTAAAGTGAAATAAAAAATGGTTAAAATTTAAAATAGAGATAGAAATTAAGCGGATAACTTTCTTTCTATCTCTATTTTTATTTAATATTTTAATTCTATAAATAAGATTCTTGGAATTTAGTATAAAATTAATCGAAAAGGGTTGACAATTCTAAATATAAAGCATATACTACAAAACATAGAGAAATAGTAGGAATAAAGGAGGGGCTATGAAAATATCAACAAAAGCAAGATATGGTTTACGTGCTTTAGTAGATTTGGCAGTTCATTCATCGGGGGATCAAGTACCACTTATTAGTATAGCCCAGAGACAAGAGTTATCCGCCAATTATATGGAGCAAGTTTTTTCATCTTTAAAAAAAGCAGGAATTGTAAAAAGTATCAAGGGGTCACAAGGTGGCTACATTTTAGCAAAGCGTAGCTGTGACATCACTGTAGGAGAAGTCATTAGGGCTATAGAAGGAGAAATTCTTATCGTAGAAGAAGAGGAAGCTAGAGATGATGCTTCTTTGATTTATAATAGCATGAAACAGTGTTTACAAGAACAAGTTTGGAGTAAAATTACAGAAAGTATTTGTCAGGTGATTGATCATATTACCTTGGAAGATTTAATGAAGGATTATGAGAAGCTTAATCAAAAAGAAGTATTAATGTATTATATATAAAAATGGGAGGAATTAAAATGGCTAAGATATCAAAAAATATTACAGAATTAATTGGAAATACCCCTTTATTAGAAATAGGGCAGTATGCAAAGAGTGAGGGAGTAGAAGCAACGCTTATTGTTAAACTAGAGTCTTTTAATCCAGGTAGCAGTGTAAAAGATCGTATTGGTTATTACATGATTCAGGATGCTGAAAAGCAAGGGCTTATAACAAATGAAACAACTATTATTGAGCCAACTAGTGGGAATACAGGTATTGCTTTAGCTTATATATGTGCAGCAAAAGGTTATAAGTTGATTTTAACTATGCCTGATACAATGAGTGTAGAGCGTCGTAATATATTAAAGGCATTAGGAGCAGAGCTTGTGCTTACAGAAGGAGCAAAAGGTATGAAAGGCGCTATTCAAAAGGCTGAAGAGCTTGCTAAAGAAAAAGTACCAAGCTTTATACCACAGCAATTTAATAATCCAGCTAATCCTTTAGCACATCGTTCAACAACTGCACTTGAAATATGGAATGATACAGATGGTAGCGTAGACCTTTTTGTAGCAGGTGTAGGAACAGGTGGTACAGTATCTGGTGTGGGAGAGGTACTTAAAGAAAAGAAACCACAAGTGAAAATCGTAGCTGTGGAACCAGCAGATTCTCCAGTACTTTCAGGTGGTAAACCAGGCCCACATAAGATTCAAGGTATTGGTGCTGGTTTTGTACCAGCAGTGTTTGATTCTGAGGTGATTGACGAAATTATTCAGGTAAGTAATGAAGACGCTTTTGAAACAGCTAGAAAGCTTGCTAAGACAGAAGGTGTATTAGTAGGAATTTCATCAGGAGCTGCTTTATATGCAGCCACTCAATTAGCTAAAAGACCGGAAAATAAAGGTAAAAATATCATAGCACTTTTACCAGATACTGGAGAAAGATATTTATCTACACCTTTATTTGCTTAGTAATCTTTGCTCAAGTATCAGTTGAGGGTAACTTGTACAATCAATCAAAGATAAAAAATGAGAGCAGAATAAATCAAATTTTATGTAATTAACAAATAACTGCCAGTAAGCCTTAAAAGGTGAAAACTGGCAGTTATTTGTTTGCTTAAATTAAAAGTAAGCGAGCAAGTACTGCAAGAGCATAAAGGAATAGGAATAAAAAGTTGATGAAAATAACATCCTAAGTTGTAGCCGGCAGAGAAATAAGTATGGTATATTTGAGAGGATGATATAAAAGAGGAGCGATGAAATGGTAACATTTAATAACAGCTGGGACGAACAATTAAAGGATGAATTTGAGAAACCTTATTATAAAGCTTTACATGAGTTTTTAAAAGATGAATATAAGACTCAAACGATTTATCCGAATATGTATGATATCTTTAATGCTTTAAAGACAACAAGTTATGATGACTTAAAAGTCGTTATTTTAGGACAAGATCCGTATCATGGAGAAGGACAAGCACACGGAATGGCTTTTTCTGTAAAGCCAGGTGTAAAAGTACCCCCTTCACTAGTTAATATTTATAAAGAACTTCAAGCTACTTTGGGGTGTTATATACCGAATAATGGTTATCTTATGAAATGGGCTGAGCAAGGCGTATTATTACTTAACACGGTTCTTACGGTAAGAGCTGGTAAGCCTCAATCTCATAAGGGAAAAGGTTGGGAAGTATTTACGGATCGTATTATTAGTTTGCTAAATGAAAGAAAAGATCCTGTTATTTTTATTTTATGGGGAGCACCAGCTAAGAAAAAAGAAGAGCTTATTACTGCACCTTGGCATAAGATATTAACAGCTGCTCATCCTAGTCCTTTATCTGCATACAATGGCTTTTTTGGATGTAATCATTTTCAAAAGGTAAATGAGTATTTAATAGCTATGGGTAAGACACCTATTGATTTTCAAATAGAAAATATCTAGTCTTTTAAAACAAGAATGCTAAAATTGACTTGACAAAATATTTGACTGTAATTAAAATACTTATATAAATCTAAAAAATAAAGACGATGAAAAGACGAGTAAATCTTTACTAAGGTTTAAAGAGAGCCGAGGGAGCTGAAAATCGGTAACAAGGTAAGGATGGAAGAACAGCTTGGAGTTGCTAATCGAACGGCTATTGGCTTAGTAGACTTAGACGGGATAGACCGTTATATCTAAAACGTATCGAGTAATCTGTACGTTAGTGAGAGGATTTTAGTTTACTAAAGTCAATTAGGGTGGCAAACGCGAATCAACCTTCGTCCCTTACGTTTAAGGGAAGGAGGTTTTTTATATTTTAAAAGGAGGAATATGTGATGCAATTAAGAATTCCAGAAGGTTACAAAGCCAAATTAGACTTAAGAGAAACAGAAGTGGCAATTAAAAAGTTAAAGGATTATTTTGAAAATGCTTTAGCTTATGAGTTGTATTTAACTCGTGTGTCTGCTCCACTTTTTGTTAAACCAGAAACGGGTTTAAATGATAACTTAAATGGGACAGAAAGAGCAGTTGCTTTTGATATTGCAGATGATAATCATGCTATTGTAGAGGTGATTCATTCTTTAGCTAAGTGGAAAAGAATGGCGCTTGGTAGATATGAATTTGGTATTAATGAAGGACTTTATACAGATATGAACGCCATTCGTCGTGATGAAGAATTAGATAACTTACATTCCATTTATGTCGATCAATGGGATTGGGAAAAAGTTATTACTAAGGATATGCGTAATACAGAGTTTCTTGAGAAAACAGTAAAGCAGATTTACAGGGCGTTTATTAGAACACAAAACTATATTACAGAAGAGTATCCTGTACTTGAAAAATGGTTGCCAGATGAAATTTATTTTGTAACTTCACAGGAGTTATTAGACAGCTATCCAGAACTTACTGCTAAAGAAAGAGAAAATAAAATTTGTGAAGAAAAGAAAGCTGTATTTGTAATGCAAATTGGTGGGGCTTTAAGTAATGGAGAAAGACATGATGGTAGAGCGCCAGATTATGATGATTGGTCTCTTAATGGAGATATTTTATTCTGGAATCCACTTTTAGGTAGCGCATTTGAGCTTTCTTCTATGGGAATCCGTGTAGATGAAGAAGCACTAGAAAAACAATTAGAAATAGCAGGGTGCCCAGAACGCCGTGAATTAGCTTTCCATAAAGGTGTTTTAGAAAGACAATTACCTTATACAATTGGTGGTGGGATTGGTCAATCTAGAATTTGCATGTATTTCTTACAAAAAGCACATATTGGGGAAGTTCAAGCATCCATTTGGCCACAAGAGATGATTGATGCTTGCGAAGCAGTACATGTTCATTTGCTATAACGCTATTGATTAAACAATAGAGCATGTACAATCGGAGTATATGGTTTAATACTGTGTTCATATACATAGGATTAAGATAATAAGTAAATTTAGAATAAGCGATTAAAATCTGTGTAGAGAATTTTAATCGCTTATTTTTCGTTTATTTGAGTACTTAGGAGAAATAAGCAGTAGAGGCAAGCAATCTTTAGAAAAGGAATAAAAAAACGAAGATGATGCACAATAAACGTAATAATAGAAAAAGGAGAGCATTATGTTTATTAGTATCATTACAGCACTTATATCAGGGATTCTTATGAGTGTACAAGGTGTTTTTAATACAAGAGTAACAGAAAAGTCAGGTGTTTGGTTTACAAGTAGTATTGTTCATTTTATTGCTTTCATATGTTGCCTCGGAGTATTACTTTTTGTGCGTGATGCCAATGTAGAAGGGTTTAAAACCATTAATAAGTGGTATTTATTAGGCGGTGTTTTAGGCGCAGGAATTACGTATACAGTAGTAGTGTCTATGGCTAAGCTAGGGCCTAGTTATGCTGTCATGCTTATTTTGATTGCCCAAATGACTGCTGCTTATTTGATTGAATTACTAGGGTGGTTTGGTACAGAAAAAGTGAATTTTATGTGGACAAAATTGGTAGGAGTCCTCATAATGGTTGGTGGAATTATCGTTTTTCAATGGAAAAGATAAAACGGTAGCAAGAGGAGGCAAAAATGATTAAAAATAAAGTATGTATTATAGGAGCTGGCATGGTAGGCTCTGCTACCATGATGTCCATCTTAAACTCAGGCTTAGTAGCTGAGATCGTTATGATTGATCAAAATGAAAAAAAGGCAGCAGGAGAGGCATTAGATGCCTTTCACACCACATCCTTTACATATGTACCTAATGTGTTAATTCGCCAAGGTAACTATGAAGATTGTAAGGATGCACAAATTATAGTGATGTCAGCAGGACCTAGTGTTAAACCTGGTGAAAAGCTAGATAGACGTATTTTAACTAAAACCAATGCAGAAGTGACGCGCAGTGTAATGAAGGAAATTATTAGATATACGCAGGAAGCCATTATTATCTTTGTTTCTAATCCTGTAGATGTTGTCACTTATATTGCACAAAACGAATTTAACTATCCTAGAAATAAAATCATTGGTTCAGGAACCTTATTAGATACAGCAAGAATGAGACGTATTATTGGAGAACATTTCTTAGTAGATACCAAGAATGTTCATGGCTATATTCTTGGTGAGCATGGTGCTACAGCTATGGCTACTTGGAGTTTATGTAACTTAGGCGGTATTCCATTAAGTGATTGCAGCAAAAAGTTTAATAAACCAGCCGTTAATCAAGAACAAGTTCTTAAAGAGGTTATTGATGCGGGAATGAATATTTTAATGGCAAAAGGTTATACAAACTATGGGATTGCAGAAGCAGTAGCACGCATGGTAAAAGCAATTGTCTTAAATGAGCTGAGTGTCCTTCCTGTTTCAACTACATTAGAAGGTGAATATGGTATAAAAGACGTAGCTATTAGTGTGCCTTGCATTATAGGGCAAGAGGGGATTCAAAGTATTTTAGATATTCCGCTTACAAAGGAAGAGCATGATAAACTTCTAGCGAGTGCCAATAGTTTAAAAGAAATCATTAAAACAATCGAGTAAATAGTAAAGGAGCTACTACGAGGCTAACAGATGAGTTAGCTATGTAGTAGCTCCTTTGCTTATATTTTTTAGCTTTCTATAATCTTCCCTTGACTGAGATAAAGTATACGTTGATTACGAGAACCTCTGTAGAGAAGATGTTCATCCTTCTCAGCTAAGATAAAAGGACCATCAATGAGTACATCAATAAAATTTAAAAGCTTTCTTCTACTAGGATTTGTAATGAGCTGTTCATAGGTATAACCGGTATAGCACCAAAGCGTAAGGCCAGTTGATTTAATAGAAGCAGCTAAATCTATCAAGGCCTCTGTTTGTTCGAAAGGTTCACCGCCGGAGAAGGTGATACCATCTATAAGTGGCTTGTTTTTTAAGATACGTTGAAGAATGTCAGAAGCTTCTACTGAGTCTCCATAATGAAAAGCCTGCATTTCTGGATTATGGCAGCCAGGGCAAGCATGAGGGCAACCAGACAGAAAGAGAACACTACGAAAGCCTTCTCCGTTAACAGTAGAATGATCTAAAAAACCAGCTACCTGTAAGGTACTCATACGTTAGTATAAGTATTTTTATGAGCTTCATCATGTGAGAGTCTGTCTTGTCTCTCGGCTGATTTACCACTACCAAAACGCTCATCTAAGCTGAGGTAGCCTGTTACACGGCTAATACCTTGGATATGGCTACTACCGCATTCAGGACATGTTTTCCCACAGTCTGTAACAGATGCACCACAGTCTTTACAGTATCTGAGATGAAAATTAATCCCTATGTAACTAATATTGGAGCTATCATAAGCATACGTAATGATTTTTTCAATCGTTTCTTCAGAAGGATAACCATCTACTTCTATATAACTGATATGACCCGCATTACACATACTATGGAAAGGCGCTTCGATTTGAATTTTATCTATAATAGAAATTTGATAGCCAACTGGAACATGGAAGCTATTCGTGTAATAATCTTTATCTGTCACACCAGCAATGCTACCAAAACGGTCACGATCTTGAATAACAAATTTACCGCTAAGTCCTTCAGCAGGAGTAGCATAGCAGCTCCAGTTCATATGGGTATCTTGGGTTGCTTTATCTGTGAAATTACGGATACATTGAACGATTTGATAACCTAATTCACGAGCTGTTTCGCTTTCACCGTGATGTTTACCTGTTAAAGCAACTAAGGTTTCAGCAAGTCCAATAAAGCCAATAGACCAGGTGCCGTTTTTTAAGACAGGATCGATACTATCATTAGGTCCAAGGCCTTCAGAACCCAGCATAAGTCCTTCGCCAACGACAAATGGTAAATCCTTCACCTTAAGGCGTTTAAGTACTTCGTAACGATGAAGTAAGGATTCTTTAGCTAACTGTAAGCGACCATCTAATAATACCCAAAAAGCTTCTAGATTACCTTTTGCTTCAAGAGCAACACGAGGTAGATTAATTGTAGTAGGTGCATTATTACCACGTCTGTTAGGCCCCTCAGGACCGTTAATATTAGAGCATACATAAGTACGGCAACCCATAGTAGCTGGTAAAATACCTTTTGCATAATATTTTAAGTTAAAGTCAGCATCAATGTTCATGAAGGTAGGATTCATACGTGTACTAGCTACACGACAAGCCAGTTTAAAGAGATATTCATAAGGCGCATCCTCACCTCGGTTAACACCTTTTTTGACACGGAAAATAATATTAGGGAAGATAGGTTGTTCGTTTTTACCAAGACCTTTTTCGTATTCTTCTAAGAAAATTTGGCATACTAAAGCAGCATCATTGCTTTGTGGCAAACCAATATTAAGACTACTAAAAGGAACTTGTGAACCTGCACGAGAATGCATGGTATTTAAGTTATAAACAATGCCTTGCATAGATTGGCGTACTCTACTTACAAGTTTATTCTCTACAAAGGTAGTAAAATCTTCTTCGGATAAAGAAGACTTTAATGGGGCAAATTCTTGCTGGATTTCTTCTCTTGTAAGTCCCACATAAGGTGCCATATCATTATCGAAGTTAACGTGTGATTGACCACCGAACATATCATTTTGAGAAGACTGTAATAAAATACAGCTAAGCTCTGCAGCAGATTCAATACGTTTAGGTTTGCGAATAGTACCATAACCTGTATTAAAACCATTCTCAAATACTTTACCAGTATCAATGTGTAAACAGTTAGTGGTTAAATTATAGCTATCGAGATCGTGATAATACAAATCTCCTTGTTCATGTAGTTTAGCAAGGTGTTTAGGCATTTTTGATAAGTTATGCCATTTATTTGTTTCACTGGCAATACGAAGGAGCTTGGAAGAAAAGTTATTACCTACATTAGCATTATCTCTATCTGTTTCAATACCAATATTATGGACCGTATCCATAAGCTCGGATTTTAAGTCACGTATGCGTGTACGCTCTTTACGATAATTAGCATAGGAATTTTTTAGAGCTTCTAATTGTAAATCCATTAAAGTATCTTCAATCACATCTTGAATTTGTTCGACTGTAATTTCATAGCTATACAAGTCTTGAATACGGCCCGTGACTTTAGAAGTAATATCACTAATAGGTATATCAACTTCTACATTTTTTGCTGAGCGTAAAATAGCATTTTCAATTTTGGTGGTATTGAAGGTTACTTTTCTTCCATCTCTTTTAATAACATAATATTGCATTTTGCTATCCCCCTTAAAACTTTTGCCAATTTATATACTATACTATATATATAATCGGTTTTCTAAATATATACTATATCTTGCACATCTGTTTGGCAAGAATGTGTTTTTAGATTTTTTTGTCAATGTTTAAAAATGGAAAAGTTGGCTTGAATTCATAGGGGAATACTAGAGCGTTATAAGATAGAGTAGCTTGTAAAAAAATTTTTCAAATAGAAACATAGTTAACTGGTTTGCAATTTATAGAGGGTGATGTACAATAGAAGATAAGAATACGTGAGAGTGAGAGTACTAAAAGGAGATTAAGATGAATAAGTATGTTGTTGTAGATATAGAAACAACAGGCGCCCATCCTGTGCAAAGTGAAATTATAGAGATTGGGGCTGTTTATATAGAGGAAGGTCAAGTAAAAAAAATATTTAACGAATTGGTGAGACCAACCCAAATGATTTCTGACTATATTATTTCTATTACAGGTATTACAAATGAGATGGTAGCAGATGCACCTCCTATTGAAGAAGTAATGCCACGATTTATAGACTTTTGTGAGGATGTTCCTTTGATTGGTCATAATATTATTTTATTTGATTATCGCATGCTTAAAGCTAAGGCTACGGCCTTAGGTTTTACATTTGAAAAAATGGGTGTAGATACATTAGTGATTTCTAGAAAAATGTTGGCACATTTACCCAGCCGTAAACTAGGTGATTTATGTGACCACTATGCCATTTCCTTAGAAAATGCTCATCGTGCCTATCACGATGCTTTTGCTACTTATGAGTTGTTTGAAAAGCTTAGAAATGAGTTTGAAAAGCAGGAAGCAAAGCTTTTTATACCTGAAAGGATGAAATGGGAGGTTCCTAAAATAGAACCAATGACCAAAAAGCAAAAAAACTATTTAGAAAGTCTTTGTAAGGGACATAGTTTAGCCTTGCCACAAGGGTATGAAGAACTTAGCAAATCAGAGTGCAGTAAGTTAATTGATAAGATTATAGTGGGTCATGGTAAATTAATGAGATAAATAATAAAATAAATAAGCTGAAGATTAATAATTAAAGAGATTGCCACATAAATATAATAGTGAACACAAGAATGCTCAAGGTCTAAAAATTAGATTTTGAGCATTTTATATAGTGGGGTGAATGATGGCAACTATTGACCAACAATTTATTCTTAGTAATTTTATTTTAAGTAGCTTTACTGATATACAAACTATAAGTAGAGGATTTCCTTCACTACAGTTCGAATCTATTGCGCCTAATATTTATGCAATCACTGTTCCAGCTGGAGAGCAAGCAGAGCGAGAGTTTAATATCTTGAGGAATACAGTTAATTTTATTACATCACCTATTCCCTATGGCCTTAGTGCGGTACCTGCTCTTAGTGCATCTAATATTTCACAGTTTCATAATTATCCTTATGGTGAATTACGTGGTAATGGGATCATTATTGGATTTGTTGATACAGGCATAGATTATACGAATACACTTTTTAAGAATGCAGATAATACAACACGTATTGTAAGTATATGGGATCAAACCATTTCAGGAAATCCTCCTTCAGGTTATAGCTATGGTAGCGTGTATACACAACAAGATATTAATGAAGCTCTTAAAAGTCCTGATCCTTTAGCCATAGTTCCTAGTCAAGATGAAAATGGACATGGTACTTTTTTAGCGGGAATAGCAGCAGGCAATGATCAAACAGGAACACTTGATTATACAGGAGGAGCACCAGATGCAGCCATAGCTATGGTTAAATTGCGTCCTGCAAGTGAATATATAAGAGATATATTTTTAATTAATACAGGGGAACCGGCTTACCAGAATAATGATATTATAGCAGGTATCAGTTATTTAGTTCGGTTATCACTGCAGGAACGAAAACCTATAGTCATTTGCATAGGATTAGGAAGCAATTATGGCGCACACAATGGTACAGAAATAATAGAAGACTATATTAGTAGCCTCTCTCTAGCAGCTAATATTATAGTAGTTATTGCAGCAGGCAATGAAGGGAGTAGTGGACATCACTATAAAGGAACAGTGGGTAGTGGCGGTTCAGAGAGTCTAGAAGTTAATGTAGGTGTTAAAGAAACGGGATTTCCTATGTTTGTGTGGGTAGATATTCCTAATAAAATAACCGTTTCCATTAAAAGTCCACTAGGGCAAGTTATTGAAAAAATACCTATTGTTCCCCGAATACCTCAATCATTTAAACTTAATTTAGAAGAAACAACAGTAACTGTCACTTATTTTTATCCAGATCCATTAACCGGAGGTCAAAAAATTGATATTAGGTTAGAAAAGCCAACACCAGGGTTATGGACATTAACAGTTTATGGAGACATTGTTATTAATGGTATTTTTCACATTTGGTTACCACGTAGAGGATTTATTCAAAGTGATACAAGATTTTTAAGACCTGATCCAGAAACCACCATAGAAATACCAGGGACAGAGCAATTTGGGATTACGGTAGGGAGCTATGACTATTTAGATGATAGTGTTTATGTCTCTTCTGGCAGAGGGCCTACTACAGATGGCATTATGAAGCCAGATTTAATTGCGCCTGGTGTTAATGTTCAAGGGCCTATGCCAGGAGGTGGATTTACCACTTATGTAGGGACTAGTACAGCGGCAGCCATAACAAGTTCTGCAGCGGCATTGTTAATGGAGTGGGGGGTTCTTAAAGGTAATTTTCCTAATATGAATACACGAATAGCTAGGAGTATTCTGATTCGCGGTGCTAGAAGGCAACCTAATGTAATCTACCCTAACACGATAGAAGGCTATGGCAGGCTAGACTTACAAGCAAGTATTTCTAGAGCATAGGGGGGAGGAATATGAGAGTGATTATGGCACCGTGTACCAAAGAAAAACAGTCTTTAGAACCATGGATTTTAGAAGATTTAGGAGCCGGATATGTACTTTTAGATATTAAAGAAGAACTATCTAAGAAACGAGAAGGATATTTGGAACCTGATTTTGAAATGCAATTAGGAGAAGAACAAATAGAAGCTTTAGGCTTATTAAATGAGGCACCCATAATCTTTGCAACAATAGGAGTAAGGCAGATAAGTTCAAAAGTTAGCAGCTATTATGAAATAAAAAGAGAAAGATGGCAAAATAAAGAAGCACTACTAAAAGAAGGACCTATATGGATCAGTTGCTATAGTGAGCAGAGTTTTTTGGCCAGTGAATTGATTAAAACAATTCGGCTTTTAATAGAGCAGGCAAAAGCCTTGAAAAAGATTGCTATCATTTATTTAGATAGTAAGCCTAAGGAAAGTTATTTTACTTGTCGCAGTTTAACCTACAAATGCATTAATGAATTACTTGTCGGGGAAAAACATATAGTTCTACAAATAATGAGAGATGAAGACATTGGAGCTTGCTATTTACCAAGTGAGAAGAATTTTGAACCTTATGAGAATCATTTTATATATGATAAGTCATATAGCAAGCTCATGACTAAGGCTATAAAAAAACTTACAAAGAAAAGAACTTTAGTGACACAAGAAAGTTTATATCAAGACCTTTTTTATGAACAAATTCCAATGTCGGAAAAACTCTATTTACCTTTGCAAAATAACTTTAAGAATAAATTAAGTGAACAAGTCGGTTTAAATACCATTTTATTAGGTCAAGACTTTTATGCTATTTATGATACTAAGGCAAACATAGAACAACAAAGAAATGATTTAAAGGACTATGTGATGCCACAATGGACTTTACCTCTAGTAGCTCAAATCCCCATACATAAGAGTAATGATCTATATATAAATGAGAATAATGTCGTGACTAACGCTTTTAAGTACAGAGGTGAAGGGGTTTATATTGGGATTGTATCGGTAGAAGGTGTTGATTGGGAAGAACCACTTTTAAGAACATCTCAAGGAAAAACAAGAATAAGCTGTATATGGGAGCAAGAACAAGCTGATAAAGGGATTTATTATACAGCAGCTACAATTAATACAGCTTTAGAAGCAGAGAAAATATTATCAGATAGTAGAAGTGAAGCAACTTTTTTACTAGGTCGAGCTGGAGGAAAACAAGGTTATTATGAAGCACCTGCTTCTAAGGCGGAATTTCTTGTAGCAAAAATAAAGCCTGCAACCAGAAACGTACAACAACTATATGGAGGAGAACCTCATCCACTGGTTGCATTAGTTCCAGATGTATTGATTGGAGCATACAAACTAATGGAATTAGCTAAGCTTAATCAAAAACCCCTAGTTCTTTATTTACCTTATCACTATCTATTAGAGGGAATAGAAGGTGTTAATAAATACGATAGAATCTTTAATGAACTCAGTCATCAGCCAGGGCTTACCATCATTATGCCTGTAGGAGAAGAAGCTGATAAAAAGCACAGAGGACTAATAGAAGAAGGTTCTTCCAAAGAGGTCAGAATACAAACGAAGAAAGAAAAGCAAAATATAGTCGGGATGATTTGTTCGGAAAAAGCAGAGGTATTTCAAGCAAGTTTACAATTATTGGGGAACGAAACACAAAGGATTTGTATAGAAGAGCAGGGGATTTATCAAACAACTGCAGGAAAAGTAGAAAGCAGTGGGTTAAAATGGGATTATCATAGTGGGCAAATAGTTATTAGATTTCGTATAGAGCAGCACGCACAAAGCACTTGGCAATTGTATTTGAGCACTGAAGATAATAAGGAGCTAAGATTAAGTGTAAGCCTATGTGAACAACCAGTAAATCCAGAAGCTACATTAAGCTCATGGACGGCTTTGAATACGGCAAATCCTGCACCAGCTAAATGGGGAACTATGGGAGTAGGAAGCTTTGATACAAAGGCTTTAGTTGTACGAGGGGGTTCAGGTAGAGCAAAGCATACTAATCAAACAGGATTAAGCTGTGTAGCAGAAGGTAGGGCAAGTATCAGGTTAAAGGAACAAAATGAGATATTATGTTTAGAAGGAACGGCTATAGCAGCTAGTTTAGTGACAGGAGTAGTGGCAACCTTATATAGTAAATGGCAGCAGGAGAAGGGAAAAGCTTATCCGAATACTAAGATGATGCAAAGGTGGATAGAACAGCAGCTTACGCACTTGCCTAATCAGACTTATCCTCATTTTAGTCAAGGAAGTGGTATTTTAGATTTAAAGAAGCTAGAAGCCACTTTAATCGCACCTTTAGAATAAGGGAGGTTAGCAAATGGTTATTAACAAATTAAGTGCACAAGTGCAATTAGCTTTGCGTTATGAAAACCTTTTGACACCTAATGTTAAAAGCTTATTTATAAAAGACCGAACTTTACAAATATGGGAGATTATTGTTCGTTATGTCAATACTTTAGAAGAAATAAGTAGTAAATTCGATATGAAAGTTTATGATTTAGGTCAAGGTTATGCACAGGTTATTATAGGAAGACGCTATATTAGTGAACTATCAGATGAACCTAATGTAATCTTCATTAGTTTGCCTCAGTTTATGGAGTATATAGATCTTGATTTAGCTCAGGTTTGTGCAGAGGAAACCAGTCTTCCAACAGGGAATTTTCAAATCTCAGGAAGAGGATTATTATTAGCTGTGATTGATTCAGGTATTGATTATACACACCCTGACTTTAGAAATGATGATGATACAACAAGGATTTTATATTTATGGGATCAAGGTATAGAAGGAGGGCCACCACTAGGTTTTGCTGATGGAACACTTTATACCAAAGAGCAGATTGATGAAGCATTAAAAGAACCTACCAAAGAGGAAATGCTAGTTAAAGTTCCTTCTATGGATCTACTAGGACATGGAACAGCTTTAGCAGGAATAGCAGGAGGAAATGGGCGAGGAAGCGTAGGAAGAAGAAATAGAGGCATGGCTCCAGAATGTGATTTACTTATTGTAAAAGTAGGAAAACCTAATAGAGAATATGGTCCCAGAGATCTTGAAATCATGCAGGGAATTCGTTTTGCAATGGAAAAAGCCAAAGAGCTACGTAAACCCTTAGTTATTTTATTAGGTTCAGGATATAATTTGGCTAGTCATAATGGAGAAGATATTTTAGCTGCTTATATAGGAACTGTTTATAGAAGTTGGGTATGTAATATTGTAGTAGGAATGGGCAACGAAGGGAATAGAGGAAGTCATGGTCAAGGAAACATAGGAGAGGGTGAAACGAAAGAGATTCAATTTATTATTGATGGAGATATGAAAGAGTATGCTTGTTGCATATGGAAGCCTATAAGTGATGAAGTAGAACTCACCTTAGAGTCACCAACGGGAGAAAAAACAGAGGTACTAAGTTTGCTAACGCCAAATAGAGCATATTTATTTGATGAAACAGCTGTACTTATTAATTTTTCTGAACCTGTTATAGATATCACCCAGCAACAAATTCTTATTGTTTTACAAGGTCAAAATGGTCAATTTGTCAATAGTGGTTTATGGCGTATCAGTTTAAGGGGAAAACGTATTCTACAAGGTAATTATAATATATGGGGAAGTATCGTAAGAGAATACGCTAATAATACGAGATTTTTAGAAGCTTCTATAGAAACGACTTTAACTTGCCCAGCTGATTCCGAAGGGTTAACTGGCGTTGGAGCATATAATGGTAATACCATACAATTAGCAGCTTTTTCAGGTAGGGGATATACTGCTGATGGTAGGATTAGACCTAATTTAGTAGCACCAGGAGTGAATGTAACTGTACCTTCTGTAAGAAATGGAGAAATTTATACCGTAGCATCAGGTACAAGTATTGCAGCAGCATTTGTAGCAGGTGCATATATATTGATGCAGTCTTATGGAATTATTCAATTAGGAAATCCAGGATTATATGGGGATGCCTTAGAGGTGTATTTGATTCGTAATGCCAAAAGACCAATTATTAATGGTCCTTATCCTAATAATAGTTGGGGATTTGGTATACTTTGCCTAGAGGCAGCCCTTAATAATATGAGAGAAGTAGCCAACCAAACCAATTAGGAGGGGCCATGCAAAATAAAACAGATGCAACACTAGAAATATTAAGTATTGTACCTCAAAATGAACGAGAACAGATAGAAATTGATTTAGGGCTACTGGGATTTGAACAAAAAGGGACTTGGGAGATACTTGTCAAATACAATGGAGACATTGAAGCAGTTGCCCGAAAAGTAGGAGGGGTAGCACAAATTATAAGTAATCAATTTGCTGTTTTAACCGTTCCACCTGAGCGCATACAAGAGCTTCTTAATTTTACAGAAGTAGAATATATGGAAGTGCCTAAAAGGCTTTTTTATAATATTAATGAAAGTATGTTGGCCAGTTGTATTACACCTGTTCAAAATGAAGCACCTTATAGGCTAAAAGGTAGTGGCACTTTACTCGGTATTATTGACTCTGGTATTAATTATGCTCATCCAGACTTTAGAAATGAAGATGGTAGCACACGTATCAATTTTATTTGGGATCAATCTATTTCTGGGGCACCACCCACTGGTTATTTAACAGGAACAGAATATACAAGGGAGCAAATTAACGAAGCTTTAAAACAACCTACAAAAATGCAACAGCAGGAGATAGTGCCAACAGGTGATAGAGTCGGTCATGGCACTCATGTAGCAGGAATAGCAGGTGGGAATGGAAGGGGTTCAGGAGGCAGAATTGTAGGGGCAGCACCAGAATCAGAATTTATTATTGTAAAACTAGGGCAACCAGATTTCGAAGGTTTTGTAAGAAATATAGAGATTATGTTAGGTGTACGTTATGTGATTGAGAAAGCTATAAGTTTAGGTAAACCTGTTGCCATTAACATAAGTATTGGAACTAATAATGGACCTCATGACAGCAATGCACTTTTAGAACAATATTTAGATAGTGCAGCAACTTTATGGAAGAATAATATTGTAGTAGGGACAGGAAATGAAGCAAATGCTAGGAATCATACTAGTGGCAAAGTAGAGCAGGAAGGCACGACTATGTTTGAATTTCAGATAGGAGAAAATACGACTTATTATCCATTATCTATCTGGCAAAATCCTATTGATGAATTAGCCTTTGAAATCATTGACCCTGCTGGAAGGAGAACGCCACTTATTGTGTATGCTCAGGGACCGGTACAATATGGGTTGGGCGGAACTAAGGTCTATGCTGCTTTTGCAGGTCCATCTCCTTTAAGCGGAGATATTGAATTTGCAGTATTTTTAGTACCCACATCAGGCAAGATTACAAGTGGTGTGTGGCAAGTTGTCGTACATGGTCAGAGGATAGTAGATGGACGTTTTGATGCATGGGGGCCTACTACAGAAGAAGGTGCTGCTAATAATTTCTTTTTAACGCCTACAGTGGAAACGACACTGACCACTCCTTCGACAGCGAGGTTGGTAATATCAGTTGGTGCTTATAACCATGTTACAGGTCAAATTGCTCCTTTTTCAGGAAGAGGTTTTGGAAGAGATAATAGTGTCATCAAGCCTGATTTGGTGGCACCTGGGGTAGAAATTAGTGCAGCAAGCCATACAACGTCAGGTTATAGGGTTCAAAGTGGTACTAGTATGGCTACACCTCATGTAACAGGGGGAATAGCGCTTTTAATGGAGTGGGGAATTATACAGGGAAATAATCCTTTTTTATATGGTGAAAATGTAAGAACTTACCTAGTAAGAGGTGCTACTAGAGATGATTCTATCAACTATCCTAGTCCATTATGGGGATATGGTAGACTATGCATTGAACAAAGTTTAGATTTGCTAAGAAGGCAATTGATTTTTTAATAAAATGGTTGATGTTAGGACAGATGGAAGAGTAGGCAATAACTTTAAAAAAGGAGATGCCCACTCTTTTTTGCTTTTATTGATAAGAAAAGGAAAATATTAAGAAAAGGTTAAGTATTATGACTAAAAAGTCATAATACTGTAATCTCTATTTTATGGTTAATTATGGTTAAGTATGCTATACTGTTTGTTATATTTGAACAATTGTTTACGAAGGGGGGATAAGGTGGAACCTATTATAGAAGTTAAAAACTTGAGGAAAGTTTACCGCATGGGAAAAGAAAAAATTGTGGCGCTCAATCATATTGACCTAGAAATAGAAAAGGGTGAAATTTGTTGTTTATTTGGTACATCAGGTTCAGGTAAATCAACTTTACTCAATATGTTAGCTGGGCTTGAAAAACCTACAAAAGGAACCATAAAAATAAAAAAGATAAGAGTTGAAAAATTAAATGAAACTCAGTTAGCTATTTTTCGTCAAAAAAATATTGGTTTCGTTTTTCAGTCTTACAATTTAATTCCCACACTAACGGCATTAGAAAATGTAGCATTACCTCTTGTATTTCAAGGCATGGATAAAAAAGAAAGAGAGAAAAGAGCCAAGGAAATGCTAGAAGCAGTGGGCCTAGGGTCAAGGCTTCATCATAAGCCAAAAGAGATGAGTGGTGGACAACAGCAACGTGTGAGTATTGCAAGAGCTTTTGTGAATCGTCCTCAAATTTTATTTGCAGATGAACCTACAGGAAATTTGGACACGCATACGACCATAGAAGTAATGGATATGATTACAGCAATTGCAGAAAAATATAAGCAAACACTCATTATCGTGTCACATGACCCTGAAATTGCTGATTACGCACATAAAATTATTACAGTGCAAGACGGCGATGTGCTTAAAATAGAAAAAAATACAGATAAGGGAAGGGAAATGATTTATGAAAAAGAAGAATAAGTGGAAAGGGTTACTCATAAGTTTAGCATTAGGACTAACTTATAGTTTATCGAGTGTACATAGCCCTATTTATGCAGAACAAAAAGAACAAACACAAAATAATTCAGAATACATATCTATTAATGACATAACCCAAGACCAAACTAACTTGCAACCTGGGGATACTTTTAGTGTAACAGTTAAAGTACTTGTGTCACAAGAAGCAGCATTGGGGGATAATGTTTTTTGTTATGCAACAGCCTCTGGTAGTAGTGTGGCAGAAGATTCAAGTATCCAGTATTCAGTAGAAAGTAGTGAAAAACCTGTTGTAGGTTATAATGATATTAAAATATATGGTATAAAGTATAGTGGTAAAGGGAAGGATTTATCAGTTAGTGTAGGAATAGGAAATGGTTATGGAGAAGAACATACTAAATATAGTGCATCGGGTAGCTTAAAGGGGGGCTTACAAGCTAAAGGTAATGAGGAGTTCACAGATAGCTTTGCAATAGACAAGCAGGAAAACTTGCTTGTAAGAACAGGGCAAACACAAAGTGTGCAAGTAAAAATAACTAACAAAGGAAGTTTTACAATAAATCAAGCAGAAATGACACTTGCCTTAGATAGTAAAATAACAGGAGTAGAAATAAAAACAGCAACTGCTGTTGTTAAAAATATCAAGTCTAAGGAAACTAAAACAGGCACTTTTTCTATTAAAGCAAGTGAAGATGCTAAAGCAGGTGTTTATCCTGCGACAATAACGATTAATGGTAATAGTTATCCTGTTAATCTTCAAGTGGACAGTAGTGTAGTACCATCAGCACTCGAAGTAAGTACATCGGGCAGTAAAATTTATACACCGGGTGTAGCAAGTGATGTAACATTTAAGTTAAGTAATGTAGGACAACGTGATGCAAAGAATATCCGTTTTGAAGTGGTTAATTCTGAAAATGTCTCCATAGTAGAGGCAAGTAATGTTAAAAGGTTAGATATTATTCAAGGCAAGGCAAGTCAAGATATTACAATGAAATTACGTGTAAATAGCAGCTTTAAAGGGGATAGTGTACCTATTCAGATTAAAGTGGATTATTTAAATTCATCAGGTGAAAAAGAAGAAGATACACAATACGTTTATTTAAGTACATCGGCTTCAAGCATTGCTTCAGAAGTTATTATTAGTAATGTGATTTCACCTACAGATACATATGGTGTAGACCAAAATTTTACCGTTAAATTCAATGTTTCTTCCAAAAGCGGAGCAGATAATCTTAAAATTTCTGTTAAAGGAGATGAAGGAATTGTACCTAAATCTCAGAATCTCTTCTTTGTAACTAAATTAGGTAAGGGAGAAACTAAACAATACAGTGTAACTTTTGCAGCAACTCATGCAGCTATTACAAGTAGTCATCCGATTGAGATTAATGTTGAATATGGTGATGCTAAAGCACCTACCACTATTAGTCAATATGGAAGTGTTAACATCAGCAATCCTAAGAAGGATGCAGAAGGCGATGAGGATGAGAAGTTAAAAGGTAAACCTAAAGTAATCATTGGAGAATATATAGTTAACCCAACTATTGTCCAAGCCGGAGAAAACTTTGAACTTCATCTAGGCTTTTTAAATACAAACAGTAAGCATACTGTTAACAATTTGAAAGCTAATATTAAAGTCATTGAACAAGGTGAAAATCAAACAGGAAATGTATTTACGCCTGTAGGTGGTAGTAATACCTTTTACATCGATCAGCTTAGTCCAGGAGAAACAGTAACTAAGGATGTAACCATGTATACCATTCCTACAGCAAAAGCTAAGACTTACGAAATTACCTTAGAAATGGCTTATGAAGATGAGGATGGCAATGAAATTACAGCAACTGAAAATATAGGAATCCCAGTAGAACAAGTTACAAAAATTGAGGCAGGTGACATTTTCGTAGAATATGCACAGGTAGGGATAGAAACAACACTATCTACAACCTTCTATAATAGAGGACGTACTGATGTAACCAATATGATGGTTTATGTAGAAGGAGAAGGCTTTACAGTAGAAAATAATAGAACGTTTATTGGTAACTTTAAGCAAGGAGATTCACAGACCTATGAGCCAATGATTACAGCAAATCAAGCTGGAACCTTAAAAGGTGAAGTTATTGTAGAATATGAAGATGCAGCCGGTAAGACTCAAGAAATTAGAAAACCTTTTGAATTCCTTGTAGAAGAGATGATGATGGAAGAAATGCCTCCTGTAGATGGAGAAATGCCTCCTGTGGAAGGAGAAACACCAGCTCAAGGGCCTGTAAGTAAAAAGTGGATTTTAGCAGGTGTAGGTGTAGGTGTCGTTGTAGCAGTAGCAATCACCCTTGTTATGCTTAAAAAGAAAAAAGCAAAAAAAGAAGAGATGATGCTAGATGAAGAAGATTGATTTGATAAGCATGAGCGTACGTAATTTATGGCGACGTAAGTTGCGTACAGCTCTTACTATATTAGGTGTAGTGATTGGGGCATGCTCTATTATATTGATGTTATCCTTAGGTTTAGCTATGGAGAAAAATATGGAGGAGCAGTTTGCCCAGATGGGAGATCTTACTTTGATTCAAGTATGGAGTTACGGGGGTGGTAACTCTACCCAAGAAATTGATGATAAGGTACTCAAAGAATTTGAAAAGGTAGATCATGTTGTAAGAGCTATTCCGATGCTTAATGATATTAATGTTTACTTAAGTAGTGGCAAATATCGTACACCAGATCCTTATTGGGAAATTTATGTGATGGATGCTGCTGATATAGAGGCATTGGGATACAAAGTAGAAGAGGGGCGCAGTTTATTACCAGAAGAAACAAGAAGTATTTTAATGGGAAAAAACGTGCTTCAGTATTTTACAAAAAGAGGGAAGCAGATAGACTATTCTAAGGAACTTGAATTTATGCCATTTGACCTTGAAAAAGATAAAGTTACACTAGAAGTCATTCAGTATGATTGGGAAACAGGCAAGCCGCAACTAGAAGACGTTAATGGCAATAAGATTAAAGCACCTAAAGGAACAGAGGTGAACGTAGTAGGCCTATTTCCTGAAACAAGCATGGATTTAGCACGTAAAGTTATTATTCCAAGAGCTCTATATGAAGAATTGAAAAAAGAACAAATTGCTTATAAAAAGGCAATGGGATGGTATACAGATGAAGAGGCTAAAAGAGATAAGAAACGTACTTACAATGAAGTGATGATTAAAGTAGACCACCAAGACAATGTAGTAAGTACATTAGAACAGATTAAGAGCATGGGTTATGATGCATATAACAATATGGAATGGCTAGAACAGTATAAGCAAGAAGCAGCAGCTAAGCGTATGGCTTTGGGTGGTATAGGTATTGTATCCTTTGTTGTAGCAGCGATAGGTATTGCTAATACTATGATGATGAGTATTTATGAACGTACTAAGGAAATAGGCGTTATGAAAGTTATTGGAGCCAAGCTTGTAGATATTAAATATCTTTTCCTAATGGAAGCCTTATTTATTGGCTTAATAGGAGGCATTTTAGGTGCAAGTATCTCTGTAGGAATTTCCCTTATATTAAATGCTATAGGTGAGCCAATAGCACGAATGCTAGGGATGTGGGGAGGCACTACTGTATCCTTAGTACCACCATGGTTAATTGCTGCAGGCATTGTTTTTTCTACTTTAGTTGGTCTCGTATCTGGATACTTTCCGGCTAGAAAAGCAATGAAACTTTCAGCGCTTTCAGCTATTAGAACAGAATAGTGATATAAAGCTAATAAAATAAATAGACCTAATCGAAGTAAACAATCTTCGATTAGGTCTATTTATTTTATCCAAGTTCAGCAAGTTTAGTAACAGCTACATAAATACGAGAGATTTCATACCAAGTACTTTTTCCTACAATGCCATCCTGGGGAAGATGAAAGATTTTTTGAAAAGTCTTCACTGCTTCCTGAGTTGCTTCATTGAAATTACCATCTACAGCTACTTTGGGAATGAGAGGGAAGTTCTGTGAAATACGATTCAGCTGCATTTGAATGGTACGTACAGCAGGCCCACTATCACCTAACCTTAAAGGACTACCTGGATAAGATTCAGGATTACCTTCTACCATAGGAGCAGTATTGAGGGTGATATTACTACCGTAAAAATTTCTAAGAATTTGTTCAGCTGTATAACCTGCATCGCCTAAATCCTTACTCCCCCACTGTGTCATCCAGTTTGGACATTGGGACTTAACACCATCACAATACTGAGAAAGTAGAGGTTGAGTAACATCAGGCAGTTTAATATAGGTATCAAAAACTTCATTAACAACAGGTACAATGGAATCGAATAGGTTACGTCCATAGAAGAAAGCATGGTCATAAGCCGTAGAATTAGTAATGG
This sequence comes from Cellulosilyticum sp. WCF-2, assembly GCF_003990395.1. Taxonomy (NCBI): domain Bacteria; kingdom Bacillati; phylum Bacillota; class Clostridia; order Lachnospirales; family Cellulosilyticaceae; genus Cellulosilyticum; species Cellulosilyticum sp. WCF-2. The sequence goes on from NZ_CP034675.1 coordinate 2,484,766, forward strand.
TATAGGGCTTACCTTGATTACGATACCATTCTGTATAAATACGGTTTAAAGTAAAGGAATTAATGGCAATAATGTTGGCCTTAATGGTTTCAATAGGCCAGGTAGGATAGATTTCAGAGCTGGCTACATTGGCAATATAGTCGATATAAGGTACCGTATAGTTAGGCGCATTATTATCATTGGGGCTTCCAGCGTGAACAATAACAAACTCAGGTACAATGACTTCGTCTAAGACGATAAAACCAGAGCCAGGAATAATAGGTTTGATAGAAGCTTCTGGAATTTTAGGTGGGTAGTTACCGTATAGGGTGGCTGGACCTATGCTAACAGTCTCTAACAATTCTCTCGTATAAGAAGCATAACGTTTAAGCTGTCTTTCAGTAGCTTGCAAAGTAATAGGCTGAATAGACTGGATATCGGCGAAAATCTGTGAGCCCATAACAATGGCATCTACGTAATTAGGAGAAGCAGTTTCAATACGATAAGTAGCATAAGGTTTTTGCGTATTAAGGGGATCTAAACTATAGTCAACTGGAGGGGCAGATAATTCTAGGGGAGTCGTCTGACCAACTTCATTAGTAACAAGCTCTGCAATGACAGTTTCTTCACCACTAGGGGAGATTTCTTTAATAGTAACATTAACATTACTAACAGGAACAAGAGGTCCTAAAAGCGTATCTGAAGAAAGTTGTACAATGAGCGATCCTAGATTTTGTCTAGAAACACTAGGGGGATAAATAGGATGTGGTATCATTTAAGTTCCCTCCTTATTAATTTACTGATAATAAGCTATGGATAATATATGAGTTTTTAAGGCTTATTAGAACAAAATGAAAGGATAAAAAGATGTTTATTGCACATCATAAGGAAAAAGGAGGCGAGTTATGTTAAAAAGAAAAAGTTTTCTTATGATATGCATTGTCTTATGTATGATTTGTCCTATATTTGGTAAACCTAATAGTCCTAAATCACAGGGTTTTAAGGAAATAAGTAAAGAAAAATACAATACCGATACAATACATACCTATCGGCATGTAGCAACAGGTTTAGAGGTTATTTGGATAGAAAATGAGGATGTGAACAAGAGTTTTGTTTTAGGTGTTAAAACACCAACAACAGACTCCACAGGTGTGAATCATATTATTGAGCATACCTTATTTACAGGTTCTAAAGACTACCCTTCGGCAAGCTTATTTTTTGATGCCAGTGAAGCTTATCCTAACACCTATATGAATGCATTAACTAGCGGAGATATGACCCTATTTCCTTTTTCTACACCTTATCTTTCCTGCTATAAAGAACTTATGCATATTTATCTAGATGCTGTTTTTAAACCTAATTTATTAAAAGAACCTTATGGTTTTTATGAAGAGGCATTTTATTCATCTCCTATGGAAAACAGAGTAGGGGGAGTTGTCTATAATGAAATGAAGGGTGCTTATAGTAGCAAGGAGCGTACTGTTTTTAGAAGTCTTAGAAATATGATTTTTAAAGATAGCCACTATGCATATGATAGTGGTGGTAGTCCTAATGAGATTCCTACTTTAACCTATGAAAATTGCTTAAAGGTATACAAAAAATACTATTATCCAGCTAATATGAGAATTGTCTTATATGGTGCTATTCCACTTGAAGAAAGTTTACAAATGATAGCCTCCTATTTAACAGATTTGACAAAGCCTAAAGAGGGCATTGATTTAAATGTCCAAAACTTAAATCCGGAAAAAACAGCCACCTATACTGTTTTACCAAGCGGCGATAAAGGGGTCTTAGTAAAAAGTTTTGTATTAGAAAAAACGCTTAGTTCAGAAAAGATACAAGCATTAGATTTATGGATGACTGCTTATTTAATGAGTCCTCAAACAGGATTTTGGCAAAATTTGAATCGCATTGGACTAGGTAAAGCAAGGTGGATTAAAGATGAGGATTTACCTTGTCCAGTTTATTCCTTGGTTATTTCAGATTTGCCTACGAATCAACTAGAAGATTGTGCAAGACAGCTAGATCAGCTGATTGCCAGTATGCCAAAGGATTTAGGAACGAATAACTTTACAGAACAAGATGTGCTAGCACAAGCAAATTGGCTCGTGCTTAAAGAAGATACAAGTGTCAATAGAGGCATTGATATTGCACAAAGCATGCTAGAAGCATGGGCTCATTATAAAACGATTAATCAGTATTATGAAAAGAAAGATTATATTCAAAATGCTAAAAGCTTAGATGCAGATAGCCGTCAAATTTTATTTGAACAAGCTACTAGGTATACACTTCTGTTATTACCAGGTTCTTATGAAGTAAAGGAACCAGAGAAATTAAGTCCTGTTTCAGATGAAGAGTGGCTAGATATTGTTCCTAAAATGGAAGCTTGGCAGAAGAAAAAAACAAAATTAAAAGCAGTAGATTTAAGAGAGCTTATTTTAAAGCCACATTTAGAAATTAAAAGCAAACAAAAAAAGAATTATACAGAAATGGTTACAGAGGTAGAAAGCACATGGGCAAGGTCACAACTTTATTTTAATACAGCTCATATACCTCAAAAGGAACTGCCTTATTTGTTTCTCTATGCTCACTTATTAGAAGAAAGTGCCAAGGAGATTACCCCTTTTAGTGGTATTATTACAACAGGTTGTACGGCTTATCCCAGTGAAAAGGGATATTGGCCCTGCTTCAAACTTGCTGTTTTAACAAAAGCAGAAGAAACAGATCATAGCACGTTACTAAGGGAAGCTAGATTACACTTACAAAACAAGCCAGATGAATGGTACAGACAAAAACTCATTGAATGGGTTATGGATATGAAAGAGGCAAGTGAAAATAATGTAATTGGGACACTATCACACCTCAGCCTAGGAGCAGAAGAAGGATTGAAGCGCTACTTATATGAACAGAGTTATCCTACCTATACTTTTTGTGAGGAGCTTTTAAAAATGCATCATACAGCCTGGCGTCTGAATGTAGAGCGTATTGATAAAAAGCTATATCATACAGGAGACCTTATTGTAGCAACAACTGTTCCTGCTAAAGAATCGAATTTATATGCGAAAAGCTGGGAAGATTTCTTAGAGACATTACCTTGTTTTGAACATAAAACAGCTACCTATGAATTTGCAGTCACTTCTAAAAATTGTGTTGTAACAAGTCATGCAGCTATTGATCATAGTTACATTGGAATGGATAAGGGTATACCTTTAGACGGGCTAGATTACCTAGCAACCACTTATTTAACGAAAAACTATCTTAATCCTCGCATTCGTGTAGGTCTAGGTGCTTATGGCGCAGGTTGCCAACTTAGTTATCCATACACCATCTCTTTTTATACCTATAGAGATCCCAATATAGAACGTTCTTTGCCTATTTTAGAAAAAGTACATGAATTTTTAAGTACCAATGTAGATAGCATTGCTCTTGAGAGTAGCAAAGCAGAAGCTTTAAGCAGACTGCACAGTCAATTTCGTTTATTAGGTACACCTTTAGAAGAGGCAAATGCTCTGGAAGGACTAGTTTTATGGGGGCAAGGTCCAGCTGACCTGATGAGACTTCAAGAAGAAATTCTTAAAGCAACACCAGAAGCTGTTAAGGCAAAGGGAGCTATTTACAAAGAACTTTTTAAGCAAGGTAGAGTTTCTATTATGACTCAAAAAAGTTATACTACAGAAAAAGAATTTACTACCTACTCATATTAGACTATTAAAAAAAAGGATAAATATTGACAGATTCCTTAACCACCTATACAATAAGTGTGTATTGTTAAATTTTTGATTTAAAGAGAAATCTTTAAATAGAGATGAGTGGAAAGGAGTCATGAAAATGATGTATTCACATGAAGTAGAACAAATGTGCCCAATCGCTAAAGGACCTAACCATGGGCCAGCACCAATCCCACAAGAGGGTAAATGGGTACAAGCAAAAGAAATTAAAGACATTAGTGGTCTTACACACGGTGTAGGCTGGTGTGCACCACAACAAGGTGCTTGTAAATTAACACTTAACGTTAAAGATGGTGTGATTCAAGAAGCATTAGTAGAAACTATTGGATGTTCAGGTATGACTCACTCTGCAGCTATGGCAGCAGAAATCTTAGCAGGTAAAACAATTCTTGAAGCGCTTAACACAGACTTAGTTTGTGACGCAATTAACACAGCAATGCGTGAGTTATTCTTACAAATCGTATACGGAAGAACTCAAACTGCATTCTCTGAAGGTGGACTTCCTATCGGTGCAGGTCTTGAAGACCTTGGTAAAGGACTTCGTAGCCAAGTTGGTACAATGTACTCAACAGTTGCTAAAGGACCAAGATACCTTGAAATGGCAGAAGGCTATGTAACAAACATCGCTCTTGATGCTGACGATCAAATCATCGGTTACCGTTTCATTCACTTCGGTAAAATGATGGACATGATCAAAAAAGGTATGGATGCAAATGAAGCAATTGAAAAAGCTACAGGTCAATACGGCAGATTTGATGATGCTGTACGTACAGTTGACCCAAGACATGAATAGGGAGGTGCCAAACAATGCCATTATTTGAATCATATGATAGAAGAATTAACCAAATTAACGTTGTTTTAAATAAATACGGAATCAAAGATATTGAAGAAGCTAGAACTATCTGTAAAGAAAAAGGCTTTGATCCATATGAAATCACAAAAGGAATTCAACCAATCGCTTTTGAAAACGCTTGTTGGGCTTACGTTGTAGGTGCTGCAATTGCTATCAAAAAAGGTTGTCACAAAGCAGCAGAAGCAGCAGAAGCTATCGGAGAAGGTCTTCAAGCATTCTGTATTCCAGGTTCTGTAGCTGATGACCGTAAAGTAGGTCTTGGTCACGGTAACTTAGGAGCTATGCTTCTTAGAGAAGAAACAAAATGTTTCGCATTCTTAGCAGGTCACGAAAGCTTTGCAGCCGCTGAAGGTGCTATCGGTATTGCACGTTCTGCAAACAAAGTTCGTAAAGAAGATTTAAGAGTTATCTTAAATGGTCTTGGTAAAGATGCTGCTCAAATTATCTCTCGTATCAATGGGTTTACATATGTTCAAACTCAATTTGATTATATGACAGGTAAAGTAAATGTAGTAAAAGAAATCGCATACTCAAACGGTGAACGTTCAAAAGTTCGTTGCTTTGGTTGTGATGATGTTCGTGAAGGTGTTGCAATCATGCATATGGAAGGTGTTGACGTATCTATTACAGGTAACTCAACTAATCCAACTCGTTTCCAACATCCAGTAGCTGGAACATACAAAAAAGAATGCGTTGAACAAGGTAAAAAATACTTCTCAGTAGCTTCTGGTGGTGGTACAGGTCGTACACTTCACCCAGATAACATGGCTGCTGGTCCAGCTTCTTATGGTATGACTGATACTATGGGAAGAATGCACTCAGATGCACAATTCGCTGGTTCTTCATCAGTTCCTGCTCACGTAGAAATGATGGGACTTATCGGTATGGGTAACAACCCAATGGTAGGTGCTACAGTTGCTGTAGCCGTAGCAATCGAAGAAGCTATGAATAAATAATTCCTTTTTAGGACAATAAAAAAGCGGTAATCACGTATAGACATGATTACCGCTTTTTTGCTGTCCGGACTCTGGTAAAACTTTCCTGGCTCCTTAAGTAGAGCTTACTTCAAGGCATAGAAATGGCTCCTCAGCACAACTAGCTAAAGAAGCAGTGCCTACTTAAGAGAGCTATGAAAGTTCAAGCCATGAGTGAGGAGCTCTTAAACTCTTAGCCGGTGCACACTTATGATGAGGAAGCTAAAGCTTTCAGACTCTGGTTTAAACTTTGTTTAAAGTAATGCTAGATATAAAGGATTATAAAATAACTTATAAAAGAGCGCTTCCCTTTACAGCGCATCAGTGAACATCTTCCTTAAGTCCAGAGGTACCTATAACAATAGATTGAGACTTGGCTGACCCGGTCAGTTCCTCAGATTGAAGCTGTGGTGATTCTGCTACGAGAAGTTATTTGATTTATCTTTACATTATAGTATATGTAATGAGACAAGTAATTCCCTAATAAAAGATAGAAAGATATTTTTTTGACAGTTCGTTCTGCTAGAAAACATATATTAGAGTGTACTATGAAATGGCAACTGGAAAATGTGGTTTTTGGGCATTTTAAAATGCCCCTTTTAAAGCATTACAATTGCATCTTGTTTTTATCTATATCTACAAATTTATCTTTTATCCTATAAGATTGCCCTGTTATGTTGATGACGTGTGAGTGATGGAGCAATCTATCAAGAATGGCAGAAGCCACAACTGGATCATCAGCCGAATTTACAGTCCAAATAGTTGCTCTTTATCATAGTGATAAAAGAAAATGTGATGCTTTTTGTGTTTATGATGCATTCCTTAATTTGAATATGTACTTATAAAATTCAACATATGTTTCAGGTTTGATAAATAAATTTTGTATATTTTGAAAACAGCACGTAAATATGTTAATATACATATAGAATCTTTATTTATCACACAGAAAGTAAAAATATGAGGTATATTAAAATGGAAAAAATCTCAATTATAGTACCTAGTTATAATGAAGAATTATCTTTGCAAGTATTTTATGAAGAGTTATTAAAAGTAAGAAAAAAAATGAATAATATTTCTTATGAAATTTGGTTTATAGATGATGGTTCAAGTGATAATACACTTGAGGTAATTAAACAAATAGCTCAAGATGATAAAAGTATAAATTATATTAGTTTTAGCAGAAACTTCGGAAAAGAAGCAGCGATGCTTGCAGGATTGAAGCAAGCAACAGGAAATTATATAGCAATAATGGATGCAGATTTACAGGATCCGCCGTCATTATTGTTGAGTATGTACGAATATATACAAGAACCGAAATGTGATTGTGTTGCAGCCCGGAGAATTAATAGGTGTGGTGAATCGAAGATTAAATCAGTTTTCGCAAAATTATTTTATAAAATCATCAATAAAATATCAGATATTGATATTGTTGATGGTGCAAGAGATTTTAGATTGATGAAGAGAAAAGTAGTAGACAGTATACTACAATTAAGTGAATATAACCGTTTTTCTAAAGGGATTTTTAGTTGGGTAGGATTTAATACAAAATGGATAGAATATACAAATGTAAACAGAGCGATAGGAGAGACAAAATGGTCTTTTTGGAAATTGTTTTTATATGCCATCGAGGGAGTTACGGCATTTTCAACGGTTCCATTAGCTATTGCATCCTTAGTAGGAATGGTTTTATTTGTGTTTTCTGTTATTTTAATAATTGTTATTATTATTAAAACTTTAGTATGGGGAGACCCTGTTAGTGGATGGCCATCTATGATATGTGTGATCTTTTTTGTAAGTGGTATACAACTATTTTGTATAGGTATTCTAGGTCAATATTTAGCTAAAACTTATATGGAAACTAAAAAAAGACCAATCTATCTAATAAAAGAGAGTAGTAATAATCATGTAAGTCAATATATGAGAGAGGAAGATGACTATGCAGGATAATTTATATGATGAGATGTATCAACTAGAAGAAAAACATTGGTGGTTTAAATCAAAAAGGAAGATTATTCTTGAACTTATTAATCAAGAATTAAGTGGTACTGAGAATGAAATATTAGATTGTGGATGTGGATGTGGTTGTCTTCTAAAATACTTAAAAATATATGGCAATGTAAAAGGTATAGATTATAGTGCAAGAGCCTTAGCATACAGTAAAAAGAATTTTGATGGGGATCTAGTGCAAAGTGATTTACTTAAAAAAGTTGAACTTCCTGATGAAAGTGTTGATTTAGCTATTGCATTAGATGTAATCGAACATCTAGAAGATGATGAGTTGGGATTAAAAAATATAAGGAGAGTTTTAAAGACAAATGGGAAGCTTTTAGTCACGGTTCCAGCTTTTAAACAATTATGGTCATATCATGATGTAGAACATATGCATAAACGAAGATACACAATTAAGCAGTTGGAACGTGTGTTAAAAAAAACCGGATACAGTATCGCATACATAAGCTACTATAATTTTTGGTTATTCTTACCCATTTATGTAGCTAGGAAAATAAAAAATAAAATAAATGATTGTGAAAGTGATGCATCTATGCCGAGTCCCTTTGTGAATTTTCTTCTTGAAAAGATATTTTCTACAGAGACTTTTTTGTGTAGACATCGTGTAAAAATGCCAGTTGGTGTATCAATAATAGCTATTGTTAATAAAAGTATAGAGAATGAAAATTAAACTGTTTATTTAGAAAGGATTAGTCTAATGAAAAAAGTTACAGTTTTGATAAAAGATAATCAATTTATCTTTTTGGGGTTTCTTATACCATTTATAGTTATGATTTTTATATGTGTAACAATGCAAATAACACCATTTGGTGCCTATAGCTTCTTGGTCTCTGATTTAAGTGAAGTCTATATGGATAGTCTTACAGCTTTAAAACGAATACTTACAGAGAATGAAAGTTTATTTAATACATGGTCGCAGATACAGGGAAGTACACCGTTAGGTATGTTGAGTACAGGTATTCTTGTGAATTTATTTAGCTTTTTGGTCTTCATTTTCCCAAAGGAACTGATTTTAGATGCGCTTACGTGGATGATTATTTTAAAGATAGCTTGTTGTGGTATCACATGTGCATTTTATTTAAAGAAAACTTTTCAAAGAAACGATTTAAGTATAAGCATTTTTGCTTGGTGCTATGCACTAATGGCCTATACAATTACATATCATTTTCATATTATTTGGCTAGACCAAGTAGTTATGTTACCACTAGTGTTATATGGTGTAGATAAAATTATAAAGAATAAGAAGGATTATTTATTTTTTACCATATGTTTAACCGTAATATTTTTTATGAATTACTATATTGCCTATATGACAGGAATCTTTTCTTTTATGTATTTTATATACAGATATATTACTTTAAACACCTCTATTGAGAAAAAGGATTTTTTGCAAAAGATGTTAGCATTTTTCATAAGTCCCCTCTTCGCCTTTGGTTGTGCGAGTATATTACTTTTTCCTATTCTTTATCTGGTATCTAATAGAGGTGGTATTTTTGATGTTAGTCAGTTAGGTGTCTATTTGCGCTATGATTTTAAAGCATTATGGAGTAAGACTTTTGTAGGTGTATATGACACTGTGGTAAGCGATGGCACACCACTCATTTATTGTGGCACAATAGTGATTGTTTTAATGATTTTCTTTTTTTTGAGTTATAGCATTAGTTATCGAGAAAAATTAATAAGTTTTATTTGGCTTGTATTTATGTTTTTATCTGTGACTTTAAATCCTTTATATATGGCATGGCATGGATTTGAATGGCCAACTTATTTTGAAGGGAGGTTTACGTATACAGTATCGTTTTTGATGATTTTTCTAGCATATAAAGGATTTCGGGTACTAAATACTATCTCAACAAAACAAATTCATTGTGTTTTTGGAATACTAGGTGGCATAATAATAGGTCTCAATTTTAAAGAATATAGTTATATCCAAGACGAGAATATTTTATTAACATTATTATTTTTATTCCTATACTATTTATTACTTATGCTAGTAAAAAATAAAGTTACATATAAAAAATATGGTTTATTACTACTGGCATTATTAGTTGGATTAGAGTTAGCAGATAACTCTAGAATGATTTTAACCAGGTTTGACAGTAGTTCAGGTTATCCTTTTGCAGCAGATTATTATGAAACCTATAATAGGATCAATAAAGAAACCCATGAAGTACTAAAAGAAGACCAAGACTTTTATCATATAGAACGTGTAGAGCAACGTAGTTTAAATGATGGATTTGGAATGGGTTATCCTGGTATAAGTCATTTTGATACAATGTATAATGAGAAAAGCAAAAATACAATTGCTAACTTAGGTATATCTACAGGAAATAACTGGATAAGTTATAAAGGAACCACCCCAATAACCGAAGCAATATTTAATATTAAATATGTTTTGGCTTTACAAGAAAAGTATTTTGGTTATGATTTAATGTCCGATAGAGAAGAGAATTACTTTAAGGTCTTTAAAAATCCTTATGTTATTGGAGCTGGGTTTGCAGTAGCTAAAGATATTGAAGAGTTTGATGTATTAGGAACATTCAAAACACCAATACAACCATTTGAACAGCAGAATAAGCTATTAAGTAAAATGTTAGGGGAAGAAAATAAAGAGTATTTAAAACCACTCAAAGTAGTGTTAGAAAAATTTAATAATGTAGACAAGGTGGATGAGCAAAAAGATAATTATACAATTCAGCACTTTTATCAAAAAGATACATATCAAAAAGGAACAATTAATTACAGTGTTGTTACCGAACAGGTAGGTCCATACTATCTTTATGTTCAAAGTGACGCGTATTTTTGGACAGATATTGTGGTTAATGGAAAGTCGTTAAATATAACTAGAACGGGGACTACTTCTATTACTTATTTAGGTGACTATGAAAAAGGAGAAAAACTAAATATTCAAATAGAACTTAAAGAAAAGTATTCAGACATAGTTCAGCTGCTAGTTTGTAATGTTGATGATGCTTTACTAAAGAAAGATATTCTTAAACTAAGACAAGGTAAATTAAACGTTGAGGAATATACAGATGAAAGGATAAAAGGAAGTATTACAATACCTAAAGATAAGCCTTTATTGTATACATCAATTCCGTATGATAGAGGATGGCACTTATTTGTGGATGGTCAATCAACACCAACAAAAGAAGTAATAGGAGGCTTTTTAGGAGCAGATCTAAAAGAAGGCAAGCATGAAATTGAACTGATTTATAAACCTGTTGGATTTAAATTTGGTATGTTTATTTCAATCATATCAGTTCTATGTTTGGTATTTATAACAATAAAACATAAACAAGATAGAAAAAAGTGAAATATTGTTTATATTAATTTTATAATATATAAACAATATTGCAAAAATGATTAAATGAGATTATAATCTATATATAACAAATTGAATAAAATACTATACAATATTGAAAATATGCATAATATTATGGTAATTAAAGATAGGAGATATATTTTACTTACAGTGTAAAACGGGGAGAAATAGATGAAAAAGGTACAGAGAAAGAGAATAGGAGATCTACTATTTGAAACAGGTATGATTACCCAAGAGCAATTGGAATGGGCGATAAAAGAGCAAAAACGTACTGGTAAACGAATAGGGGAAGTCCTTGTAGAAGCAGGTATTATTACAGAGGATAATATATTAGGGGCATTAGAATTTCAATTAGGCATACCTCATATGAACCTAGAACAATATAATATTGATTACAATATTGCTTCTAAGGTACCAGAAAGTATAGCTAGGAGATATACGGTTATTGCAGTTGGAATGGATGACAATAAATTAAAAGTAGCTATGAAAGATCCTTTAAATATGTTTGCATTAGATGACCTTAAACTCAGTACAAAGATGGAAATTATCCCTATTTTAGCCAGTGAAAAAGCTATTACTAATGTTATTAATCAAACCTATACATCAGCACAGACCAAGAGCATCGTAAATCAAGTAGAAAGACAGATGCAAGATGAAATTCAGAGAAGGGTGGCTGTTGATGAAGAGGAAGATGATGATACCGCACCTATGGTTCAATTAGTTAACAATATTCTACAACGTTGTATTTTAAAAGGGGCATCGGATATACACATTGAACCATTTGAGTATTATGTGCGTATCCGTTTTCGGGTAGACGGTCAACTTCATGAATTAACAAGAACGAAGAAAGAGATGCTTAATGGAATTACCACACGTATCAAAATTTTATCAGGTTTAGATATTGCAGAAAGAAGACTACCTCAAGACGGTCGTATGTCTAAGACAGTAAATGGACAGCAGGTAGATTTACGTGTGAGTATTTTGCCTACTGTATATGGTGAAAAAACAGTTATTCGTTTTATTTATCGTACAGGTAAAGACTTAGGGTTAGATGAAATCGGTTTTTATCCTACAGATTATGAAAAGGTACTTAATTTATTAAAAAACCCTCATGGTATTATTCTTTTAACAGGCCCCACAGGTAGCGGTAAGTCAACTACTTTAGCAGCTGCTTTAAAGGTCTTAAATGAAGATAAGGTTAATATTATTACAGTAGAAGATCCAGTTGAAAATATGATAGAAGGTATTAATCAAGTAGCAACAAATAGCAAAATAGGTCTTACTTTTGCAAGTGCCCTACGTTCTATCTTACGTCAAGACCCAGATATTATTATGATTGGTGAGATGCGTGATAGTGAAACAAGTACTATAGCTATTCGTGCAGCTATTACTGGACATCTTGTGTTAAGCACATTACATACCAATGATGCGGCAAGTTCTATTCCTCGTCTAATTGATATGGGAACAGAAGCCTATATGGTAGGAGCTGCTATTAAGGGAGTTATTTCACAACGCTTAGTAAGGAGGCTTTGTCCTAACTGTAAAACAAAGCATATAGTATCAGCTAGTGAATCAAAGATTTACAATATACCTGAAGGAACTGAAGTCTATCAGTCACGGGGGTGTAACGCGTGTAATCAGACAGGATATAAGGGACGTTTGGCAGTACATGAGGTGTTAACCATCGATACTCATCTAGAAGATATGATTTCAGCAGGGCATACAAGTACTGAGGAAATAAAAGCAGAGGCCACTAAAAGAGGGATGCGTACACTTTGGGATAATGCCCTTTATAATGTACTTCAGGGAAAGACAACCATGGAAGAAATGTTAAGAATAGCATATGAACAGTAAGGTGAGGATGAACTATGGACATTAATGATTTGTTGGAAATTGTCGTACAGGAAAAAGCATCAGATTTACATCTAACAGTAGGAATTCCACCTACATTAAGATTACATGGCCAATTAATCCACTTGGATTTACCACCATTAAAAGAAGCCGATACAAGAGAACTCATTAGTCAGCTTTTAGAAGGAAAGCCTATTATTACAGAAAGATTTAGAGAAAAAGGTGAAGCGGACTTTTCCTATGCTTTACAAGATATAGGGCGTTTTCGTGTAAATGTTTATAAACAAAGAGGAAGTTGGGCAACAGCATTACGATTGGTAGGCGTTGAAATACCTACTATGGAGGAATTAGGACTGCCTAGAAAGATACTGGAAAGCTTAGCAGATAATAAGAGAGGCTTAGTATTAGTCACAGGTCCTACAGGTAGTGGCAAATCAACTACATTGGCTACTATGATAGATTATATGAATAAAAAAAGGCAAGAGCATATCTTAACATTAGAAGATCCGATAGAGTATTTACATAAACATAAAAATAGTATGGTTAATCAAAGGGAGATAGGTTTTGACAGCAATAGCTATGCCAATGGCTTACGAGCTGCTTTGCGTGAAGACCCAGATGTTATTTTGGTAGGAGAAATGCGAGATCAAGAAACCATTGCTACAGCCATTACTGCAGCAGAGACAGGTCATTTAGTATTAAGTACATTACATACCATAGGAGCACCTCAAACGATTGATAGAATTATAGATGTATTTCCACCCCATCAGCAGCAGCAAATTAGGGTTCAGATCGCTAATATCTTAAAAGGGGTTATCTCGCAGCAGTTATTGCCAAGAAGTGATATTAAGGGAAGATGTGTAGCATTAGAAATCATGATTAGTAACGCCGCCATAGCTAATTTGGTTAGAGAGGAAAAGACTCATCAAATTTATTCCCAGATTCAAACAGGAACCTTAGCTGGTATGATTACCATGGATGCTTCTCTAGCAAATCTTTATAAAAAAGGAGCAATCTCTTTAGAAACAGCCTATCAATATGCGCAAAATAGAGATGAACTTAAGCGAATTCTAGGAAGATAGAAAAGAGTGATAACACAACCTAAAATAATGGAATGAGTATGAATAGGCTTGCTACCTAAACTGCGTAGCATCATTTTAATGAATGAATGCGTATTTCATAACTATAATAGACAAGGGGTGGGGAAATGGATACATATTTATATGTGGCACGTGATTTATTAACCCAAAATAAAGTTAAGGGTGAGATTGAAGGAGAAAATGAAGAAAAAGTTAGGAAGGTCTTAATGGATAAGAATTTATACCCGCAATCTATTAAGCGAAAAAATGCCTTAAATAGTGATTTGTCTTTGTTTAAGCAAAAGATTAAATTAAGTGATATTAACTTTTTCTGTAAACAATTAGCCGCCATGATTCAAGCAGGAATTAGCATTGCTAAAGGGATAGAAATTTGTGGACAGCAATGTACTAATAAGACCTTAAAAGCACATTTAGAAAATATTCATGAGGCAGTTAGTGGCGGAAAGACTTTTTCTCAAGCAGCAGAAGATGAAAAGATTTTTCCTAGTATTTTAGTGAGCTTAATTGAAAGTGGCGAAGCTTCAGGTAATTTAGATGAGGTAATGAGACGTTCAGTAGAGCATTTCGATAATCAGTTGGGAATCCAAAAGAAAATCAAAAAAGCATTGACATATCCAGTGGTGGTACTATGTATGGTTGTTGTGGTGGTTATTATTTTAATGATTAAAGTAGTACCGGCTTTTTTAGGTTTATTACGGGATACAGGTGCACCTATACCACTTCCTACTAAAATTGTTATTGCAATTAGTAACTTCTGCGTTAATTATTGGCAAATATTATTGATGATTATAGTGGTTGTAACACTTGCTATTATGAACATGAAAAAGGTAGATTCTATAAGAAGAGGTCTAGATCGTTTAAGTTTAAGACTTCCTATTTTTGGGGAATTGAATAAGAAAAGTTTATCCTCTACTTTTTCTAGTACTATGTCTATGTTAGTTGAATCCGGTATACCTATGCTTCAAGCTATGGAAATTACTAAAAGAGTTATGGGTAATGCAGTAGCAGAGGAAGAAATGAATCAAGCTATTGAAATTTTGAAACAAGGTAATAGCTTATTAGATGCTATTAGAGGAAGTACCATCTTTCCACCTATTCTTCTCAGTATGGTGAGTATTGGTGAGGAGAGTGGTGCTTTAGATGAGATGTTGGTTAAAATTAGCGTTTATTTTAAGGAAGAAGTAGACCTTGCAGTAGATAATATGACGACTTTAATTGAACCAGCAATGATTTTAATCGTAGGTGTAATCGTTGGAGGGATTATGGCAGCTATTATGTTACCAACCTTCTCAGCAGCTACAGCAGCTATGTAGTAAATTCCTTAATAAGGATTTACAATATATAACAAATTAAAGGGAGTGAAAGAAATGAATAAGAAAGAAAGAAATGAAAAAGGCTTCACCATGGTTGAGCTCATTATCGTAGTGGCGATTATGGGTATTATTGGTGCATTACTTGTACCAGCATTTGGAACAATGTCAGCTAAAGCAAGATTAACAACTGATATCTCTACTATTAAGACGCTTCAAAGAACAGCAACTGCTTACAAAACAGAGAAGGAATTATGGCCAGGTACAAATGCTTCAACTTTAGTAAGTATCCTTGTATCTGATGGATACTTACAAGCAGAACCAACATTACAAACAAGTGCTGCTGGTGGTTTAATTTCTGTTGATGTTGCAGCTGAACGTATTTGGTTAGACCTAGGTGCAGGAAAAACAACAACATTTAGTAAAGCACTAACACAAATTGATTCCCAAACAGTAACTGATTTCGTAGCACCTTAATAAAAAGTATGATAATTATTTAAAAATAAGCAGATATTCTGTGGAATATCTGCTTATTTTAAAAGAGGTTTAATATGATATATATGATAGGATTAAGTTTAGGTGGTATTTTAATTGGTAGTTTTTTAAATGTCTGTATTTATCGTATTCCTAATCAACAAAGTATTTGTTTTCCACGTTCTCATTGTCCACGCTGTAAGCATGAATTAAGTGCTTTAGAGCTTGTTCCAGTAGTAAGCTATTTAATATTGGGAAGAAAGTGTAAAGCGTGCAAAGCACCGATTTCACCCCGCTATATGTGCATTGAAGTAATTACAGGTATAGGTTTTGGGATCATTGGTTACAAATACGGCTATAGTTTAGACACGCTACGTTATTGCACCTTTTTTGCTTTTGCAGTAGTACTTACGATGATTGATTGGGATCATATGATTTTACCTACTTCGATTATTAGATGGGGGATAGGAGTGGGCCTCATAGAAGTATTCTTACAAGCTTGGAGTATACACAACTGGTATATATTACTAGAAGCGTTAATGGGAGGTATTATTGGTTACGGACTATTTATGCTACTTTATTATGGGTGCCAATGGTTATTAAAAAAAGAGGGTTTAGGTTATGGCGATGTAAGATTAATGGGGTTCATAGGTCTTTTTATAGGTATAAACCAGCTTTTCTTAATGATCATTCTTGCCTGTTTACTGGCGAGTATTTTTGGTATAGGTTTATTGCTTATCAAAAAGAAGAGCGAACCGTATCCTTTAGGACCTTTTTTGAATTTAGGAGCCTTTATAGTGATTTTATGGGGAAAGCAATTATTACAAATTTACTTAAGTTTGTTTAACCTGTAATGAGAGGGGGAAAAGAGGTGAAAAAAGATAAGAAAGGTTTCACTTTGGTAGAAATGTCAGTTGTTATGGTACTCATTTGTTTGATGGGAGTAGCCCTTATTCCTAATATGAAAGCGGTATATAAACAGCATGCAATAAAAGCCGTGGACAGCATTTGTATTGATCTGGTAACCCTTAGAAAACAAGCTATTGCTACAGGGGGAGAATATACTTTAGAAGTAAGCGGGAATAAGTATACTATGATGCCCGGCATTCAAACATCTTCAGGGAAATGGCGTAGTAAACCAGATAATATGGCTTCTAAAATCTTATTTTCTGTTGTAGGTGGAGATGGTTCAACAGTAGTGGCATCCAATAAAATAGTATTCAAAGGACGATCTATGAAAGATGCATTAGGAAATGAAAAAGAGTATTTTATCATCACTATTTCATATGATGGCGTTGTTTATACGGAAGCAAAATTTGAAGGTCTGACAGGTCGTTATACAATTACTAAGAAGGTATAAAGGAGGAGGGATATGAAAAAAAGAGAAAACGGATTTACTTTATTAGAAGTAACAGTTGCATTTGTTTTATTTGCCATTCTTCTAGAAAGCCTATGGGGCTTTTTTACCAATGTTTATATAGAGTTTATACAATTTGATAAAAAAGTGGTTCTAGACAACGAAGCTAATGCCGTAGAAAGTTTTTTAAGGGATTACATACGACTATCAGAAGGTATTAAAATTACAACTACGGATACAACACAAGTAATTGAATCTGATCCTACAGGTCCTTACAACATAGACATAATAGATGCCCCATTAAAAGAAATTAAGTTAAAAAATCAAGTGTATGATGCTGCAGCTAATGGAGGTGCTGGGGGAATGGTAGATGATTTCAAGACCATTAACTTAGAGCCCATCGTGTCGCCTACACAGGAGCAAGGGTTATATCGATTAACCTATGGTACAAATACGATTTCGGTATTGATTGAAAATATAAAAGTAACGAGGTATAAAGACTCTAATCTAGTTAAATTTAGCTGTATTATTAGTAAAAGCAAAGTACCAACTAGTGCTAATGAACGGCAGAGGGTGAAGTTAGCATTTACAGAATCAATAGCTTATAAAGAACATATTACTCCATAGAGTTTAAATAATGAATTTAAAAGAGGTGAGCACATGGCAAGAAGTATTATGGGACTAGAAATAGGAAGTAATAATATTAAAATAATCGAAGCCGTAAAAAAGGGAGCAACCTTGATGGTGCAAAAGTTTTCTCTTATTGAAACACCGTCAGATTGCATTAATAATGGTGTTATTAGTAATATTGAACCTTTGCGCAAGGTAATAGACCAAGAAATAAAAGCAAAAAAGTATAAAGCAAAACAAGTAGTGGCTATAGTACAAAGTAGTAATATTATCATTAGAAATGCAATAATGGATAAGCAACCAGAGAAAGTTATTAGACAACTTTTAGAAGTAAAAACGGAGGATTATTTGCCGGTTGAAAGAGGTCAATATCAAATTGACTTTAAAATTACAGGAGATGCTGAAGAAGAAGGCGAGATTAAAAACAAACTTTTATTAGTCGCTGCACCTAATACAGTTATTTTACCCATGGCTAGTCTAATCAAAAGTTTAAAGCTTACACCCATTTTAATCACCATTCCTTCTGAAGCTCTAGAAAATGTTTTTAACTCACAAACACGTATGATTTATGAAGCAACAAAAAATATTTTGGTACTAGATATAGGTGGAAAATCTACAACGGCTACAGTCATTGCTGATAGCAGTGCTATTTTAACAAGAATGATTGACTTTGGTGTAGAAAGTATCAATGAAATTATTCAAGAAGCTCATGTTAATGAAATGACTGGCACAGAGATGCAGGAAGAATATTTAGCTAGCATTATTAGACCACAAATAGAATATAATATTGTTTCAGAAGTAGAAAGAATTTTACAATTCTACTATTCAAGTTATGGTAGTGGCATGATTAAGAAGATTTATTTAATAGGTGGGGGAGCCAGTATTAAGGGAATAAGGGGATATATTAGAGATGCATTAAATATTCCAACGGAAAAGTTGAGTAAGTTTGATACAGTAATCGAAAATCCTAATATTCAATTTGAGGATTATGCAAGGTTTTTTGTGAATATACTGGGAGCCATTAATGGCTTATAAGGAGGGAAGATATGAGGACACAAGTAAAAGGAATCAACCTGCTACCTAAAGAATACATACAAGCAGAACAGATTAAGTTTATTCAGTTGATTGTTGCAGGTGTTATGGCTTTAGAGATACTTGCTTTTGTGGGGATTGCAATCATATCTCCAAAGATTGAAGCACAAAAGGTAATTGAAAGATTAGATGAAGTTTCTGCGGAACTGACAGATAGTAGGTTTAATGACGTTAATAAAAAGATTCAACAACTAGAAGATGCTAAGGTTGCCATAAAGGAATGGATAGATAAATATGGAAATATTAAAGAGGAGAATTTAATTAGTGCTCGCCTACTAGATAGCATCATTGCAAGAATACCGATCAATACAACTGTTAATCAAATCACCGTTGAACCAGCAGATAAAACAGTTAATGCGGCAGGAAAAGATGTAATTACATTAAAAGGTAACACTATGGATGCAGAGCAAGTAGTAAATTATGTTACGATTATAGAAAGTGTGTTTGGGTCAGGTACTACAACTTATAAAGCAACTTATGATGAAGAGCTAAAAGGTTTTGAGTACGAAATTAACATAACTCCAGTAGTAGAAGTTAAACCTGTTGAAACCGAAAACCCAGAGGGGACAACTGAGCAACCTGCAGATGAGACGGCAACACCATCAACTGAGCAACCTGCAGATGAGACGACAACACCATCAACTGAGCAACCTGAAAGGGGGGCTAACTAATGAAATCAAAGAGTAATATTGCTTTTATTGTGGTTATTGTAGCCCTGATCGTTTTACAAATAGGTTATATGCTAACCATATATAAGGATGAGCAACAAGTAATATCAGCTAATAAAGGCGAAATAAAACTGATGGAGAAGCGCATTCAGCAATTAGAAGAACGTGTTAAAATGCTACCAGAGACAGAAAAAGAATTAGCATTAGTGACAGCACAAAAAGTAGCTATGCTTAATACTATTCCCGATTTTGAAGCAGCCTCTAAAGAAGGTGCGGAATTAATTCGTTATATGAAGCGTAAAGATTTTGCTAATATTGGGTTTGAAGCAGTTACAGAAGAAGCAACTGCTTCTGCAAATGCAGATGCAGATGTTTTAAAACGTATATATGAGTTAACTTTTGTAGGTCGCTATAAGGATGTCATAGATTTTGTAGATAGTCTCAATAAGTCTTATCAGATTATTAATAGTAATAGTTTTGAAATGAATAATGAACTTCAATCAGAAAACAGTGAAATAACAGCTTATTATAAAGCACATTATGGAGAAGATTTTGATCAATTAGTTACTTCTAAGTTGAAAATTACAATATATACAAGACCTAGTGAACAACAAACAGATGAAATTTATCAACCTAACTTGGATAGCAGAAGGGTTGAAGGAAGTTCTTTTAGGCGTTTTGTAAAACAAGAGGAAGAGGTGAGTCCCTCGGTAAGCCAGAATGAGGAACAGCCAAATCAAGAGAGTCCTATCACTACTTATAGCCAGTATTTTAATATATATATAGGAGATATTTTATCTTCAGGAGATACTTATGGCATAGATGGACCTGGGGGTATAAATGGAAGTGGATATGTAGGACTTATTTCGCAAACAGATACGAGTATTAGCTTAGTAATAAGAGAAGATGGCTATGAAATTACAGCAGAAGATAAGGATGGTAATGTCAAACAGACATTTGTAGATACGCCAATTAATAATGCTTGTTTAAAAATAAATTCTACCATGAGAAATGTACTGGAGATTATGCCTAATGTCCATATTTATGTGTATAACTACACTAAGCAAATTATGGATGTAGAACTCACAGGTTCTTTACTAGGGAATATACATATTTTCAATGAATTTGATCAACAAGTAAGTAAAGGACAAACAAAAGGAAATATAAGGGTTAAATAAGTAGGGATGTGAAAATATGTTAAAGAAAGATAGAGCAAATGAACAGGGCTTTACCTTTATTGAAATATTAGTGTGTCTAGCAATTGTTGCTCTTATTGTAGGCCCTATTAGCTTTTCACTTTTAGCCTCTATTAAAACAAGGGTGTCAGCAGAATCACTTACTGAAGTAACACTAACAACAGAATGTTTGATGGAAGATATTAAGGCAAAAATAACAGCAGATATTTATAATAAGCAAGAAGTTGAAGGTAAGCGAAAAGTAGCTACTAATTTTAATCTTGAAACAGAGGGCTATAAAGGCTATCTTATACCGTATAACAATCGCTTAGCAGGAGATAGAGATCAATCTCATGTTTTAAGTGGTTTTTTGCCAACGGCCATTGATCTTCAAACTGCTTATAATACAAATCGATATGCTTATGAAGTGGCTTTGTGGAAGCTAGAAGATGTAACTTTAGTAAGTAATCAGTTACAATTAACGGCAGACCAACTTAAAAAAGCAGTAAAACTTCATACAGATAATGCATATAAGTTAGAAGCTAGCGATTATAGTGGCACAGCTTATCCTATTACCTTTGCAACGACTGCTGAGATGCTTAAGATTTTCAATGATAGCGAGTTAATTTATGTACCTAATAGAGGGACTACCGAACAAGAAATTTTGGATGTTAATAAAGTGAGTATAAAAGATGATGGCACTTTAGATACTTGGAATAATAGTACAAATCAAGTAAAAGTAGAAGTGAAAATCATAGATGTAGATGGTTCAAATAGGGGATATGTAATTACTTGTTCTCCAAATGGCACAATCGATTCTACGATATACCCAATTACTAAATCTAGAAGTATTATCGAAGTCAATCTAACTGATTTAATAGGAGACATTGGTACATTAAAAGCCAATGTAGCGGCAGGTACTGTAGCAACAGAAACAGATTACACCTTAAAGTTTATTAATAAAACAGGATATAATCAAACGATTAGAGTGAAAAATAATTTCCCAAGTACACTAACTGCACAAGAAATAGCTTATGCAAAGGCAAAGTATAATATTGTAGTAGAAGATATTGGAACTAGTGTGAAAAGTACCATCGTAAATATTGATAATAAAACCAACTATGATAATTATTTGATTGCCATTATTGCTAGAGAAAAAAGTCCTGCAATGGGTAATCCTGGTAAGATTGTTAAAAGAATGATAGATGTCTATAGCTATGATGCATTTGATCATTAAAGGAGGTGATAACATGGAACAAAAGGTTAACAAAGTGAAGAAAAATCAAAAAGGAAATGCCATGCTTATCACTACAATCATTTTACTTGTTTTGGCGGTAATTGTTGCTACTGTAGTGAATATATCAGGTATGCAGTATGATTTAGCTGTATTAAATCGTAATACAAGTAATACATACTATTTAGCTAAATCAGCATTAGAAAAGCATGTGGATACCATGAATAAGGCTATAGAAAGTCAGATGTCACAGATTGTTAAAGATGTGACCCAAGGTTATACATTAGATGGGACTACATATGATGGCGTCATTAAGAAACTAAAAGGTTCGACTACAAATCCAGCACCCGATATCGTTTATAGCGATAATAAACTGCAAGTCAAGAGTGATGTCCTTAAGTCACAAATTCAGAAAAGAATTTATGAGTATATTAAATCTAGCTTTTTGACTCAAGGACCAAGTGCGAAACCACCTATTGAGTATAAAATGCAAGGGGATAGAATAGCCAGTGGATATGATACAACAGTAACAATAGAAACATCGGATCAGGATGCAGCCAATAATTTGCTAACCAATAATAAGCTAAGAATCATAGCTACAGCTACAACCAGTAATGGTGCAACTTATGATACTCAAAAAGTAGAGGCAATAATAGAAGTAAAGCTGCCTACTACCCTTAAAAATCAAATTCATGAAAAATACGAATGGAAAACAGCAGATGATGGAAAACAATATGTGCCAGAAATATTAAATAGCTCTATTTTATGTTTTTCAGATGTGTTTGTAACAGGAGATGGCAATTTAACAGTTTCTAGTGGAGATGTTCGAGTAAGTGGTAAACAAAGTATTGCAGGCTTTACTAATAGTAAAGGGGTGACAGCATACCCGGAAGTAGATCAAAATGGCGGTGTATTAGCTGTAAATGGAGGCGAGATATACATCACTAATAATCTATATTGTACTAATAATGTGTTAGCTACGAATGGCTGGGGAGGCTCTTATGGTGCTAGTACGAATAAGACCTACATAGAGGTGGGCAAAGATATAATTGCGTACACCGTTGGCATTATAGATGATTACTATGAAACCAGTAGCAATCAATCACCATTTAATGGAGCTAATCAAGTAAAAGAAGCTAATATTAAAGTTAAGCGCAATGTCATGGTGGATAATGATGTGATGATTGATAGATGGGTAGATGGCTGTAAGATTACAGTTGATCAAAGCATTTTTGGCGTTAATGCAGGTACAGATCCTGCAACCAATATTGACCCTAATCAAAGCAGTGGTATTTTTGCACAAGGAAAAAATTGTATCATTGATGCAGATGAAATGTATGTAGTAGGTCAACCCTATATTACACTAGCAGCCGATAAAATTCCTATGAAGCTTTGGGAGAGTATAGGTGAACCCTTTAATGGTGTTGCATCCTGGGAAGGGTATGTAACAGGAGATGAAGCACAAACTGTATGGCTCAATCCTAGTGATGATACTACAAAAGGAACAGAGGATAGTGCTACTGGTCATACCGTGCAAATACCTAAAAATAGCACGTATCTTTTGTCTACATCCCCACTTCATCAATTAATTGCTAATGATAAGATTCAAACAAATTTTAGTAAGACCTATGCTATTGGAAGAGTATCTGGAAAAGATGATAATGGTGGAGTGACTGTTACTAATAAAACTGGTCAAATCAGTAAAAATGGCTTTAGTGACGAAAATCAAGCCAGAAGATTCATGTATATAGGGCTAGTTCCTAGTGATTATGATATAACAAATCCTGCACCAATACATTTCAAGGATTTTATGTCATCTGTTGATACAACTTATACTGATGAGGTACAAAAAATAATTAAAAGACCAGCTGATTACTTAGCTGGTGGTGAAAATGGCTATTTTAAAAATTTACAAGCTGTACCACTTGGAAATTACCAAGGCTTACGAGGTTATATGACTTTACAAAGAGCGATATTATATAAGAGTTTTTCTGGTAATAATCTTAATAAAAGTACATTCGCAGACACTGTAGATTTATCAAAGATTACAGCCACAAGTAATGCTTGGTCATATCAAACCCCTATATCAGTATTAACATTAACATCAACATTAACACCGGAGGAACGTACTATAGATGTATCAAAATTTTATGTTGATGTTGAAGAATCAGGTACGCCTGAACCATATGAAACTATTATTGTAAATAAGGGAGAAGGAAAACTGATTATAGATACAACCAACGCAGCAAAGAATAAGTTCACGGGAATCATAATTAGCAAAGGGGCTGTGGAAATAAAAGGTGGAATAACCATTGATGGGGCAATAATTATTGGTGGACCTGAGTCAGCGCCCAAAACAGAACCCAAACCAGCGGCTATAACAGATCCTTTAGAGGTGGCTAAGTATGATAGAAGTACTATTTTTACGGGTAAACATGCAGGATTAATAATCCAATCAGGACAAGTAACAATCACTCATAATCCTAATGTGCTCTTCTCACTTACAGTGAAAAATCATGAACTGTATCGTCAGATTTTAACAGCACTTAAGTTGGTGGACTATAGTGAAACAGTACTTCCTGATATAATGGGCACACAAACAGGCTTTACAAAGCCTATGTTAGCTTATACGAATGAATCTATTTTAGAGATAGATACGGAGGGAATACAAGTAGCAATACAATCACTTAAAAAGGCACAATAGTAGATAGGAAAGGGGAGTAAACAATGAAAAGATGGATGAGCATAAGCCTTGCCGTATTACTAATGTTGAGTGTAGGATGCGGTAATAAGGCAGAGAAAACTGTAGAAATACCTGAAGATATTGTTGCAAATGAAACTACAGATATAGATAAACAGGAAGAGGTTCATAAGTTTACAGAAACGGATTTTGAGGGCTTTTTTAAGGATTATTTTTCTTTTACTGAAGAAGAGCTGCTTATTTTAAATCAAAGTAGAGCAACTACAGATGAAGGATATTGGGATAACTTACAAAAGTTTTATCAACCTTTGTTAAAGCAAAAGCTAGGAAAATACCTAACAGATGGTGTGAAAAATAAACTGAATACACAGTATATCAAGTCAGAAGTAGATTTGCCAAAGTGGGTACTTATAAATGATTATATTGTAAGTGGCAAAGCCGAAGTAGAAAATATTCAAATCAAGTCAACAAGACCTTTAGGCGAACAAACAGTATATGAAGTTGCTGTTACCACAGTTAATAATTGTTACCCAGTAGATACTTTTGTGAAGGACTATAGTTGGGGAGAAAAAGAAGGGTATTTGATTAAAAAAGGCGAAGGTGTGGTTGCTACAAATACTACATTAGATGGTATTGACATAAAAGGGTTAGAAAATCAGCGTTATATCTTTAGTGAAAAGCCAGATGCTATAAAATTGGAGCAAGATTTTTGGATAACAGTAAATGACAGTGAGATTTTTAAAGTGGCTAGTGTTACTAATGCAACGAGCTGGGGAATGTCAACTGATGATAAAAATAAGCTAATAGATACACAGCATATCACTAGAGTAGCATTTGAAAGTGAACCTACCAAAAAGCAAGGAGAGATATTAACTCAATTAGCTACCATATTGATGCAACAACCTGAAAGTACCTATGATTATTATAAGGTTGCATACAATACCAATGCGGATGCATATATTAAGTTTTGGGATTACTTAGGATTAGAGCAAGTGTTTACAGTTGATAAAGAGAGCTATAAAGTTGCGTTCCATAGGGAAATTAGTCCTTATAAAGATGAAATAAGTTCTTTAAAACCCAATATGGGTGCCATTACCATTACACCGAGTGTATTTAGCACCAAAAATCAACCACGATTTGTTATAACTATTCCTACTGAGACTTTACTAAAAAATAATGAAGTAGTATATTATAATTATAAGTATTATGTTGGTATGGAAAATGATAAAATTGAAACATTACAATTTATGCAAATCCAAAAAAGTAATGATGTTGAATATATCTTAGGAATGTCAGATGCAGACATTGCAAAAGTAGCTGAAGAATTACAAGTTGATAAGGATGAATTAATAAAAGCAGCTCAAGATGCTGAAATGAATATTCATGATCTGGTAAAGGCAGCAAAAGAACAGGAGAAGAGTCCAATCCTGATCGCTAATGAAAGTGCAGCTGCTAAAAAAGCTTTAGAGGACAATAATGAAACAACTAGCAATACAACCAACTAGCATAAGTGAACTTGACAATAATATAGCAGTAGAGAGGCAATAGATGATAAAGAAATTATATCCAACGGTTTATGTGCCATCAATATATGATTTAAATTTAAAACAACTTAAAAGTGAAGGAGTTAAGGGTATTATCTTTGATATAGATAATACCCTAGTTCCATATGATGAAGCCGAACCTAATGAAGAAATTATAGCTTTATTTGATCAGATAAGAAAAGAAGGATTTAAAATTACTTTAGTATCTAATAATACTGAAGATCGAGTGGTAAAATTTAATGAAAAGCTTAAGGTATTTGCTCTTCATAAATCTCAAAAGCCCCTAACTAAAAACTTTAAAAAGGCCCTTACATTAATGAACTGTCAAAAGAAAGAAGCCATTATTGTAGGAGATCAAGTTTTTACTGATGTATATGGTGGTAATAAAGCTGGTATTAAAACGATTTTAGTGCAACCAGTAAGTGAGAAAGATGAATGGAAGACCAAGGTAAAGCGTGGACTAGAGAAAAAAATCATTAAAAGTTATCAAAAGCATTTGCAAAAAGTGAATAACTAAAGAAGCCTTTGTCAATCCTTTTAAAAATCTTTATTTTTAAGAGGGAGGGCAGTTTATGAAACAAAAAGGCTATGTTTTAGTGGAGTTAGTAGTGATAATAGCCGTCATAGGCATTACCATAGGAAGTATCATGGGTGGTGTAAAATGGTTTCAAAATATACAGTTTAAGTTAGCTGTGGGGGAAGTAGAGAATGCCCTTATTTATGTAAGGCAAGCCGCTGTAAAGACAGGACAACAATACAATCTTTACTGTTTTTCTAATCGTGTATTAGTAAGGCAAGGGGTAAACAAACCTATTTATACCATTCGTTTAAGCAAGGGAATAAAGATTCCTGATAATATTACAGGAAAACATTTAATTTTTAGAGGCTCTATGGCTTCATCTAAGACAGGAACTATTACTTTAATTAACAAAGATATTAAGCAACGAGCAGACATAACAGTTTATATCGCCACAGGAAAAGTAGCCGTTAAATATAAAAGTTTATGAGGATATATAGTGGGGTGAATAATGAACAAGTTCAAAGCTCAATCAGGTTTTACAATGGTAGAACTCATTATTGTAGTAGCGATCATGGGGATTATTGGTGCTATCTTAGTTCCGCAGTTTACTAAGACAACTGAAAAAGCTAGAATAACCACAGATATCAGTTCAGTCAAAGCAATTCAAAGACAAATCGACCGTTATCATGCGGAATTTGCTAAATGGCCAGGAAATACCCCACAAACTATTATGAGTGAATTAGTTTTGCACAATTATATCGATGCCAGTTATGTTTCAGGAGGAAATTTAGAGGTAGGTACGTCAGGGGCTCAAATGATTTTTGATGTGACTCAAAACCAAGTAAAGCTCAAAGTGAGTGTCAATCAATATCATTTATTTCTAGGCCAAACAGAACAGTTAGCATGGTTAACGCATTAAATGAGAGGAAAATAGCATATATTAGATGACAAGAGGTGGGAGATGACAAAAGCAATTTGTTTAATCGGATTTATGGGAAGCGGTAAAACAACAGTAGGAGGAGCCTTGGCAAAAGCACTTCACTACTCATGGATTGACTTAGATGCCTATATTGAGGAGGCTTGTGGGGAAATGATAGCCTCTATGTTTGCTAGTAAAGGTGAGGCTTATTTTAGAAATTTAGAAGAAACTTATTTAAAGAAGGCACTTGATGAAGAAGTAGGTATTATTTCCACCGGTGGTGGCATTATTGTGAATTCAGAAAATAGAACTGTTCTTAAAACGCAAAATACCTTTTATTTATACCATGAATATGATACTTTATATGAGCGTATTGCAGATGATAAAAGCAGGCCCTTAGTTTCTAGCTATGAAGAAGTTAAGGAACGTTATATGAAGAGGCAGGCTTTATACGAAGCAGCTGCTAAATATACTATAAGCTGCGAAGGCAAAAGTATTGAAGAAGTGGTAAGCACTATTTTAGAAATACTTAAAGACAAAGAAGGTTTGTGTGAATTTGGTAGCAAAAAGGATGCATGATTTTTTCATTAAAATCTAAAAATAAGTACATAAAAAGAAAAGGAAGATGACAGCATGAATAAGAGAATAGAACAATTACGTGAGTACATGAAGAAAGAAAAATTAGATGCCGTTCTTATAGGAAGTGAAGCAAATCGTAAGTATTTAAGTGGATTTACGGGTTCAAATGCGATGCTTTACATTTCTTTTAGCAAAATGGTGCTCGTAACAGACTTTAGATATCTAGAACAAGTAGCTAAAGAAGCACCTGATTTCACCTGCATTGATCAAGGACAAAAAAGTCTTTTAGCCACAACAGTAGCCATTGCAAAAGAAGAGGGTGTTAAGCGCATAGGCTTTGAAGCCCAACATGTGACATATAGTAGCTACTTAGAGCTTAGTCAGCACACTGCTTTTGAATGGATTCCTACTACTAAAAGTGTAGAGAACTTAAGGCAAATTAAAGATGAAGAAGAACTAGAGAAGCTTAGAAAAGCTGAAGCTATTGGAGACATGGCTTTTAAAGAAGTTATCCCTTTTATCGAAGCGCGTTGGAAAGAGGGACTTACAGAAAATGAAGTGACACTTCAACTAGAACAAAGCATGAGAAGACATGGTGCTTCTGGTTTATCTTTTGCTTCTATTGTAGCAGCGGGTGCTAAATCATCCCTGCCACACGCTCATCCTGGAGAAGAAAAGCTTCAAGTTGGTGACTTTGTAGTCATGGATTTTGGATGTATCTATGAAGGGTATTGTTCAGATATGACACGTACTATTGTCATAGGAGAAGCGAGCGAAAAACATCTTAAGATTTATGAAATAGTACTACGTGCGCAAAAAGCAGCACTTGAAGGGATTCGTGTAGGAATGAAAGGCTGCGAAGTGGATGCTATTGCTAGAAATATTATTAAAGAGGCTGGTTATGGCGATTACTTTGGACATGGGCTAGGACACTCTGTTGGTATTGAGATTCACGAGAATCCAAGATTTTCAGTGCTTGATCAAACAGAGATTAAGCCAGGAATGGTGATGACTGTGGAGCCAGGGATTTATCTTCCTGGTTTTGGAGGGGTACGTATTGAGGATATGATTGTGGTGACAGAAAGTGGCATAGAAAACTTCACCCATTCGCCAAAAGACCTTATTATCATTAAGTAAAACAAAAAAATCGTTGAAAATTTTAAAAATCTAGTTTACACTATATGAGAAAAGATAATTAGGAGGAAATGTAATGATTTCAGCAGGTGATTTTAGAAATGGTGTTACAATCGAATTCGAAGGTAACATTTATCAAATTATTGAATTCCAACATGTAAAACCAGGTAAAGGTGCGGCTTTCGTTCGTTGTAAAATAAAAAATATCAAAACTGGTGGGGTAGTAGAAAGAACTTTCCGTCCAAGTGAAAAGGTACCTAAAGCGCATATTGAACGTAAGGATATGCAATATCTTTATTCAGATGGTGAGTTATTCCACTTCATGGATGTTAACACATATGATCAAATCGCTGTTAACGCTTCAACAGTTGGTGATAGCTTAAAATTTGTTAAAGAAAACGAAATGGTAAAAGTAGCTTCTCACCAAGGATCAGTATTTGCTATTGAGCCTCCACTTTCAGTAGAGCTTCAAATCGTTGAATCAGAACCAGGTATTAAAGGTGATACAGCACAAGGTGCTACAAAACCTGCTATTCTTGAAACAGGTGCAAAAGTAATGGTACCATTATTCATCGAACAAGGTGAAGTTATTAGAATTGATACACGTACAGGTGAATATACAGGTAGAGCATAATCTCTAACCTTGCAAAATGCTTCTCTAGGCAAAGTCCTAAGAGGAGCATTTTTTTGTGCCATTTTTAGGTTCTAACTCGTCCTTCTTTTGAATATATTAAATTAATCCATATACAAAGGAGGAATCATATGAACGAGGAAAACTTATTAAAAGTTTTACCAAGAAGCATTAAATTACCCATGCAAAAACTAAGTAAAACCAGCTATGAGTCTTTACAAGAAATTAGATTAAGAGCAGGGGGTCCTATTCTACTTAAAATGAATGGGGAAGAATGGGGAATTAATGAGGAGGGACTATGTCATGTTAGAGAGAGTTTAGCCTTATTACCTCAGGATATAACAGATGTTTTACATTGCATGAGTGATTTTTCTCTTTATGCTTTGGAGGATGAAGTAAGGCAAGGGTTTATTACTTTAGAGGGAGGACATCGTGTTGGACTGGTAGGTAAAGCTGTACTGGAGCAGAGTCATATAAAAACCCTCAAATACATAAGTGGTATGAATATTCGTATTGCCCATGAAGTGATAGGGTGTAGCCAAAAAGTAATGCCTTATATTTTAAGTAGGGACAAGGTGTATCATACACTCATTATTTCCCCACCAGGTTGTGGAAAAACAACACTTCTTAGAGATATGATTCGTTATTTAAGTGAAGGTTTTTGTGGCTATGGACCTTATACGGTAGGGGTTGTAGATGAGAGATCAGAAATTGCAGCTTGTTATCAAGGCGTACCTCAAAATAGGATGGGAAGTAGAACAGATGTCTTAGATGGTTGTCCAAAGGTGGAAGGCATGCGAATGCTTCTTAGGTCAATGGCACCACAGGTAATAGCTGTAGATGAAATTGGTAAAGCTGATGATTGTACAGCATTAGAAGAGATTTTAAATGCAGGTGTGAGCCTGTTATGCACTGTGCATGGTAAAAATATAGAGGACTGCTTAAGGAGACCTGTTCTGAAAGAACTCTTAGAGAAGGGGCTATTTGAACGTCTCATTGTTTTATCACATAAACAAGGGCCTTGTACCATAGAGACTATTAGAGATGGCATAAGGGGTATTAGTCTACTGGGATAGGAGGAGTGTAATGAAACTATTAGCTATTGGTCTTGTATTAATAGGATGTATATTAGGCGGCATTTGGTTAGATGAGGATCAAAAAAAGCGTATAGAAGAGCTTGGAAAATTTATCTATTTGTTTGAACTTTTAAAAGCTGAAATTGACTACAGGCTTACTCCTTTAAAAGAGGCGTGCTTAATAGTAGGGAAGAGAACAAACAACAAAAGCATAGACGCGGTCATGATAAGCTTTGCAAAAAGTTTAGAAGATAAAGAGAGTGTAAGAGTAGAAGAAATGTGGGAAAACGCTATTAATGCCCAAAAGCAAGCATTTCACTTACAAGCTGAGGATTATAAATTACTGTATAGTTTTGGGGGAGCTTGTGGGTATTTAGACAAAAATATGGAGAAGCGAAATATTGAGATGGTTTTAGAACAATTACGACAAAGTACAAAAGAAGCTAAAGAAAAGTATCAAAAAACAAGCAAGCTCAATAGATCTTTAGGCGTTTTAGTAGGACTTGGTTTAAGTATCTTTTTATTATAGGAGGAAGCAAATGATAGATTTTACTATTATTTTTAAATTAGCAGGACTAGGCATTTGTATCACAGTGATTAATATTCTACTTGATAAAGCAGATGCAAAAGAGTGGAAATTTCCTATATCTGTAGTAGGTGTCATTATGGGTCTATTTATTGTGATGCAATACATTCAGCAATTTTTTCAAGTGGTACAAACCTTTGCGCGCTAAGGAGGAGTGATGATGGACATCCTTAAATTAGTTGCTTTTGGACTAACAGCTACGTTACTCATTGGATTAGTAAGTTATTATGATGGCTACAGTAAAATGTATGGTAATTTAATTCGCATAGCTGCGGTAACCATACTGATGATATTTATTGTGAGTCAGCTAGACAGTGTATTTATGGTGGTACGAGATTTAGCGAATAAAATGAATATGGATAATACCTATCTTAATATTGTACTTAAAGTAGTTGGCATTGCCTATTTAGCTGAATTTGGAGCACAGCTTTGTGAGGATGCAGGAGAAAAAGCTATCGGCAGTAAAGTTCAATTAGCAGGAAAAGTAATGATTTTTGTCATTGCTTCTCCCGTTATTCTAGCTCTAATAGAATTGATTACAGATTTGATTTAAAAGCGAGGGGGAGGAAAATGAGACCAAAGAAAATCTTGCTTAAAGTATGTATTGTACTGATCGCCTTTATCATCTTCGGCATTACTTTAAAGGCAGAAGAAATCAATGAAGAGGAAGTACTTCATTATGGTATTAACTTATTTGACTGGAATGCTATCGAACAATTAGAAAGTGAGCTGAAAGCAGAGGCACCTCAATTAAAACAATTTAGTTTAAAACAAGAAGTAACGAACTTGGTAAGTGGTAAGGCAGACTTATCCATAAACTATATTTTAAAACAAATGGGTAATCTGTTTTTGGGAGAGATTGCTTTATTTCTTCAACTAGGTGCAAGGTTTATTCTCATTGTGCTTTTGTGTAATCTTCTTCAGACCTTGAGTAGTTCTTTTCAATCTAAGGATACTATGAAAATAGGCTTTTTTGTATGCTATATGGCTATTTTACTCAGTGTTGTTCAAAGCTTTGTAGTGATGATTCAGCTAGCACAGCAGACAATAGATCAAGTGTTAAAGCTGATGTATATATGCATTCCGACATTACTTGCTTTTATGACGACTACAGGTTATGCGGTTTCAGCAGCAGCTATGGCACCCGTTATTATTACTGCTTTAAGTTTAACGACTTATGTGATTCGTGTTATTGTACTACCTTGTATTATTTGGGTAATAGTCTTAGAAATAGTGAGCAGCATGAGTGAAGAATTTAAAGTAGATCAGTTTATTAAACTTTTTTATAAAGGTATCAAGTGGACTTTAAGAGGACTACTCGTTTTAAGTGTAAGTATTTTAAGTATTTATCGTATGACGCTGCCGTATGCAGATGTTACGGTGAAAAAAGCTGCATTGAAGTTTTCTACAGCTTTTATTCCAGTAGTAGGAAATGCCGTAGGGGGCGCAGCAGATTTTTTAATGAGTTGCTCAGGACTTATCAAAAATACATTTTCTGCAGGTGTTATTATATGGCTGCTTCTCTTAGTAAGTGTTCCACTTATTAAGATCTTCTCATATGTTGTTGTTTATCAGATAGCAGGTGCACTTATTGAACCTATTGGAGATAAGAAGATGGCCAGTATTGCACATAAATTAGGCAAAGGCTGTGAGTTTATTATGAGTGCTGTAGGAATTGTAGCTCTTTTGTGTGTATGTAGTTTAGCAATCTGTATGAGCGTAGGGTTAAATGTAACGTAGGAGGAAAACAATGAGAGGCTATTTACAAATGCTTATTTGGATGATGCTTTTTGTCATTATTATAGAAATGATTTTTCCAGACTCAGCGTATCGTAAATATATTAAATTGATACTAGGCTGTATTTTAATTTATACCATGTTGCAGCCGATTATAGGTTTAGTAAAAGGAGGACATAACAGTTATGATGACTATGTTAAATATTACGAGGCACGACTAAGTGGAGGAGAAACTGCTTTATTAGAATATAACAATCAACTTGAAAGTCAGCAACAAGTGCTTAAGCGTTATTACGAGGAAGGCATTAGAAGTACAGTAGAAAAAGAGTTTGATGTGAAAGTTCAGGCTATTAGCTTAAGTTATGAAGGTAATGAATTAGAGGAGATTACTTTAACAGTGGGGAAAAATAGAAGTGGAAAGATACATATTGGAACGATTCATATTGGAAACAAAAGCGATACCTTAGATGGTGATGAAGAAAATTTAAAAAATAAAATAAAAACTTGTCTCAGCGACTTCTATAATGTACAAGTCTGTAATATACATATTACAGTACAAAAGAATTAAAGGAGGGAAAGCATGTCAGAGAAATTTGCAAAGTGGGCAAAAGAAGGTAAAAACAGCAAGTATATGTGGCTCATCATAGGGCTCGTTTTACTGGTACTAGGGATTACCTTTTGGCCTATGGGAAGCTCCAAGGGAAGTCAAACGCAAACAGTAGTCAGGCAAACAACAATTAAGGAAAGTCAAAGCTATGAAGATGCATTAGAAAAAAAGCTTGCAAGCATATTATCAAAGATGGAGGGGGTTGGTGAAGTTAATGTGATGGTTACCATTGTTTCTAATGAAGAAAAAGTCTTAGCCGAGGATACAACTACTAATGTGCAGCGCACGGAGGAAAAAGATCAGGCAGGAGGCACAAGGGTAAGTGACACTAATAACACCTCTCGTCAAGTTGTGCTTCAAAATAACAATACGCCTTATATCGTTAAACAAAATGCACCTGTTATAAAAGGCGTACTTATATTAGCGCAAGGAGCAGGTGATAGTGGGGTAAAAGAAAGTGTTACAAATGCTGTTGCCTCACTCTTAGATGTTCCAGTACATAAAATCTCAGTTGAAAAAAGAAAATAGGAGGATTCATATGTTTAATTTAAAAAGAAATCAAGTTATTATTACTGTCCTAGTTTTTATGATTGCAATTGCAGCTTATCTTAATACGCAGCAGGCACCTAATGTGAAAGATGGCAATTATGTAGCTGATAGTAGTATTACAGGAGATAACACAGCAGAGGAAACAGATTTATTCTCTGGTTATGATGAAACCGCAAGTACTAATAGTCAAGTAGTAGCAACTAATGATCAAACAGTTGAGAATAAACAACCAGTAGCTCATACAGAAGAAATTGCTGTTCCAAGTGAAGAAGCACAACTGACAACAGCTGATGCCAATACAAGTGACAGCTTCACAGCTACTATCACTAAAAAAGCAGAAGAATTAACAGATACAGCCAATGTAGCAGCTAGCAAGAATTTAGATGTCAATTATTTTGCGGAAGAAAAACTTTTAAGAGAACAAAGCCGTGCTGCCCAAATTGAACAGTTGAGTCAATATGTAGCTAATGAAAATCTTGACCAAGATAGTAAATCAAAAGCAGCGGCTAATCTCTTACAAATTCAAGAGAGAATTGAAAAGGAAAGTAGTGCAGAAGCACTTCTTCGTGCTAAAGGATTCCAAGAAGTATATGTAAGAATTGATGATGATACTGTGGATGTAGTGGTTAATAAAGCAGAACTTTCTGATACAGATATTGCACAAATTGAAGAAATTGTTAACCGCAAAACAGGTTATAGTGTAGGTAAAATCAATATTACACCACTGAATGGGATTGCTAAAAAATAATGCATCATTACTTTATCTAGTTGACAAATTTGAAAAATAGCATACTATAAAAAGGCACTTGTTAATAAGAAACAAGTGCCTTTTCCTATATTTTCCTATTTGTTACTGAAGAAATAAAATAAAATTGCAAGCTATGGCATTTTTGTATATAATAAGACCATAAGATAGATGATAACCTATAGGAGGTATTTAAATATGGACGAGCAAAAAATTATTGGGTTAGAAACCACTCATGATATGGATCAAGTTCAAATTGCTGATGATGTTATTGCAGTAATCGCAGAAATCGCAACTTTAGAGGTAGATGGTGTTGAAGCTACGGCTCCTACTAAAGCAGAGTTTGTACAACAAGCTATTAGTAGTAAGAAAAAACCCAAAGGTGTTAAAATAGAAGTAGGCGAAGAAGAAGTTTTCATTGATATTGCGGTGATTGTAAAATATGGCGCAAAAATTCAAAAACTATGTTTAGAAGTACAACAAAAAGTTAAAAATTCAGTAGAAACAATGACTGGATTAAATGTAGCTTCTGTTAATGTTCATGTTGTAGGCGTACAATTTGACAAAGGACAAGAAGCATAAAACATGTAACGTTAGCTGACTTCCACTCGGAGGTTAGCTTTATTCATAAGGAGGACAAAATGACTAGACGTAATGCAAGAGAGCTCATTATGCAAATGCTATATGAGGGAACTTTTCATCCAGAAGAGGAGAGAGAGCGTATTTTATACGACCAGTTAAATGCGATGGACAGCAAAGAAAAAAGTGCTAATAAAGCCATTGTAAAGTTTATTGAGGACACCTATTTTGGTGTTTATGAACACGTTAAAGAAATAGATGCGCTTATTGCGGGAGCAGCTAAAAATTGGTCAATGGCTCGAATTGCTAAAGTTGACCGTAGTATTTTGCGTTTAGCTATTTTTGAGCTGCAATATACAGATGTACCTGTTAAGGTAGCTGTTAATGAAGCAGTAGAGATTGCAAAGATTTATAGTACGGATAAGTCACCTAAATTTATTAATGGTGTTCTAGGAAGTGTAACTCAGGCAAATGAGGCGTAAATAATGAAGAGAAAAATTGTATCGGTGTGGGAAGTGAATCAATATGTAAGTAGGCTTATTGAGGAAGACTACATGTTAAATGATATTTGGATACAAGGTGAAATCTCTAATTGCAAATACCATCAGTCTGGCCATGTGTATTTTACAATTAAGGATCCTAAAGCAAGCATTAATGCTGTTATGTTTGAGCGGGATGTAAGACGTTTAACCTTTAGACTAGAAGAAGGTATGAAAATCTATGCCAGGGTACGCATTACCATCTATGAAAAAACGGGAGCTTATCAAGCTTATGTGCAGGATGTGGAAAAGCAAGGAAAGGGACTACTGTATGAGCGTTTTGAGCGCCTAAAAGCACAGCTGATGCAAGAAGGCCTTTTTGATGACACCTATAAAAAGTCTATCCCTACGTTTCCTAAGCATGTAGGTGTCATTACTTCTTTAACAGGTGCAGCGGTAAAAGATATTATGCAAGTTGCAAAAAGAAGAAATCCCAGCATTCCATTAACCATTTATCCTACCCATGTACAAGGTGAATTAGCTGTTCCTGAAATTGTGGCAGCTATTAGGTTAGCAAATGAGGAAAAAAGAGTAGATGTTATTATACTTGGCCGTGGTGGTGGTTCCATAGAAGACTTATGGGCATTTAATGAAGAAGCTGTGGCAAGAGCTATTTTTGAGTCAAAAATCCCTATTGTTTCGGCTGTAGGTCATGAGATAGATTTTACTATTTCAGATTTTGTAAGTGACAAAAGAGCTGCCACACCTTCTGCTGCGGCAGAAATGGTGGTTCCTTCTAAAAGTGAACTTCTAGAATTGCTTGGCAGCTACGAGCGTTCATTAAAAAAGCGAATGGAGGAACGAACAAAAGCAGCAAGAAATCAATTAACCTACTTATTAAGCCGTCCAGTTTACGCAAAAAAAGACACCTTTTATAAAGTAAGGATGCAAGAAGTAGAAGATTATTGTAATCAATTACGTGGCGCCTATAAGGATCATCTGACAAAAAGTGAAAGGCGTTATGAATTAGCCATTCATAAACTTGATCAATTATCACCTCTTAATACCCTAAAAAGAGGTTATAGTTTAGCTATGAAGGATAATCAGCTGGTTAAATCGGTAGCAGACATTAGTGAGGGTGATGAATTAAGTATTACAGTGACAGATGGCACATTTATGGCAAAAGTGTGTGAAAAGGAGAACTCAAATGGCAAGAAAAGCAGAAAAAAACTTTGAAAAAGCAATCTCTGAGTTAGAAGAAAGTGTTAAGCGTTTAGAAAATGGCGAGATTACTTTGGAAGAAAGTATTGCAGAATATAAAAAAGGTATGGATTTAGCTGCTTATTGTATGGATGTCCTCAAAAAAGCGGAGCAAGAAATATATGTGTATGAAGAAGCACATTATAAAAAGCTTGAAGAGGGGGAAGACTAATGGCAAAGACTTTTTCTGATTATGCAAAACAAGTAAGTGAAAAGCTTGAACATGTTTTTCCGACCATAGCTGGTCCTTTTG
Source organism: Cellulosilyticum sp. WCF-2 (assembly GCF_003990395.1). Taxonomy (NCBI): domain Bacteria; kingdom Bacillati; phylum Bacillota; class Clostridia; order Lachnospirales; family Cellulosilyticaceae; genus Cellulosilyticum; species Cellulosilyticum sp. WCF-2. Next base: position 2,522,425 of record NZ_CP034675.1, read on the forward strand.
AAAACCTATATAAAGCTATGAACTATAGTTTATTAGCAGGAGGAAAACGCATTAGACCAGTCTTAATGCAATTAGCATATGAAGCTGTCGGTGGCAAAGCAGAAATAGATGCTTATCTTTGTGGGATAGAAATGATTCATACGTATTCACTCATTCATGATGATTTACCTGCAATGGATGATGATGACTATCGCAGGGGCAAGCTTACGAACCATAAAGTATTTGGAGAAGCTACAGCTATTTTAGCTGGGGATGCGCTTTTAAATGACGCATTTTGCTTGATGCTAGAAGATGCACTAAAAAGTGATAGTATGGAAAAGGTACGTGCTATTCATGTGCTGAGTATGGCTAGTGGTTCAGCAGGAATGATAGGTGGACAAATCCTAGATATGGAAAGTGAGAATAAAGCTATTGATCAAGACACTTTAGATCTTATTCATTTAAATAAGACAGGTGCACTGATTTCGGCTGCCACAAAAATGGGGGCTATTTTAGGAGGAGGTTCACCTAGAGAAGTGAGTTTGTTAGAGGCGTATGGTAAATACATAGGTAAAGTTTTTCAAATTGTAGATGATATCTTAGATCAAACTTCTACAATAGAGGAACTTGGTAAACCTATTAATAGTGATGAAAAAAATCACAAAAATACGTACTTGAATTTTTATACCATAGAAAAGTGTTATGAGATTGCAGAAGAGTTAACCACAAAAGCAATTGGACTTCTAGATCAAATAGATGGAGATACCCAATTACTAAAGGATTTAGCACAGCAACTTATAATGAGAAGAAATTGAGGGTGGATACATGAATCCTATTGAACAGCTTTTGCAGAACAAAATTTTGTGGGTGGCTATTGTAAGTTGGTTTATTGCACAGCTATTTAAGGTTATTATTACTTTATTACAAGAACATCGTTTAGACTGGAGTAAGCTTTGGGCTTCAGGCGGAATGCCTAGTTCTCATAGTGCTTTTGTGATGAGTTTGGCCATAAGTGCAGGACAAGTATGGGGATATGATAGCACGTACTTCGCTATTGCAGCTGTGGTTAGCTTTGTGGTTATGTATGATGCAGCAAACGTACGTTTAGAAGCCGGCAAACAAGCAGCTGTTATTAATCAAATTATCGAAGTACTTGAAAATCCAGATTTAAATCCAGAAGAACGTTTAAAAGAAATATTAGGACATACGCCGCTTCAAGTAGTAGCAGGTGGCGTATTAGGTTTTGTTATAGCCATTTTATCGTTTATGTAAAATATGCTTTGGAAATGAAATGGAAATAAGATTGAAAAATAAAGTATACGTTGTTATAATGAGTGAAAGCGACTGATGACGCGCTTTTCAAAAAATGAGATGCGGTATTCTAGTCAATCTGTTGTGTTTTGAAGACGGGCCTAAAAATCCGTTTAAGGGCATATCGATGAAGTTCCTGGTGTTGGCTTGTAACGCCCCGTTGTGGGCTGATACTGGGGGTTAAGGTTTGTGGGCGATCCATAAGGGCATATGGGCGTTGACCCGCTTACCGTGGAGACCTATGCTTGTGCTTATCCCTATGGGGATAATGTATGACTTAGGATGAAACCTGCCATGCGGTGTTAGCTGTGGGCAGAGTAGCCTTCCTTGAGTGAAGGAAGGGGGACATCCATTTACTAGGGGGTTCTTTGGCCGAAGAACTTTCCTAGATTGTGGATAGAAACCTGATTCGCAAAAGAGGATAGGAACATTATAGATTGTTTGAGGAAAACTCCTAGACCGTTTGTAAAAGGTAGTGTTTGGATTACAGTGTGGTTTTTAAGGCGATCTGGCGCTAAGCCCTAGGCTTAGAAGTCTTTTTAAAGGGAAATCGCTCATTTGGCGACAAAAGAGTAGAGACTTGGGAAAACCTGCTAGACTATATGCCACAAAATTTACAAACACTATCATCTCAATTTTTGAGAAGTGGGTGATGAGTCGACCATGAAGGAGCAGTTTTAATGCCTAAGAAGATTAAATTTAAAATGGTAAAAGTACGTCAGCAAAGCAAAAAGACTTTAGCACTTATCATTGGTATGACATTTACTATTGCGATGTTGTTTAGTTATATATTTGAGGTTTTATTAGCAGACGTACCTCTTTTAATAGCATTTTTGATGCTCATAGGGATTATTATTATTGGCATTTTTTTTGATGGAATTGGTAATGCTGTAGTAGCAGTAGATGAAACGACCTTTCATTCTATGGCAGCTTCTAAAGTAAAAGGAGCCAAAGAAAGTATTACTTTAATTCGTAATGCACCTATGGTAGCCAATCTATTCAATGATGTCATTGGTGATATAGCTGGTATTATTTCCGGCAGTACAGCAACAGCTATTGTACTAGCAATTGAAAAAGGTTTTGGCATTAAATCCATTTTGTTATCTATTGCCATGAGTGGCTTTGTAGCAGCACTTACTGTTGGGGGAAAAGCATTAGGTAAAGGATTTGCTATTGCAAGAGCTAGATATATTGTGTATTATACTGGCGTTGTAATGTACTATACAAAACAGTTATTTAAAAGAACAAAGAAGTAAATGGCAATCTGCTTGGATTGTCTTTTTTATTAAATAAACAAGCTTAATGGGTATATTTAATGAAAAAAAATCAGATAGGATTTCGTAAAGAAAGAGGCAAAATGAATGTTAGACACATTAAAGACTATTCATAGTCCAGAAGATGTAAAAAAATTAAATACAGATGAATTAGGAGAATTAGCTCAAGATATACGAAGCTTTTTAATTCAATCACTTTCTCAAACAGGAGGACATTTAGCCTCTAATTTAGGAGTGGTAGAACTTACTATTGCACTTCACTATGTATTTGAATCTCCTAAAGATAAGTTGATTTGGGATGTAGGACATCAAGCTTATGTACATAAGCTTTTAACAGGAAGAAGAAAAGGTTTTAGGACTTTACGTCAATTAGATGGCATGAGTGGCTTTCCAAAACGTGTTGAAAGTCCACATGACGTATTTGAAACAGGACATAGTTCAACTTCTATTTCAGCAGCGTTAGGTATGGCCAAAGCCAGAGATTTAAAAGGTGAGGATTATAAAGTTGTTGCTGTTATTGGAGATGGTGCTTTAACAGGGGGGATGGCTTTTGAAGCACTTAATAATGCAGGTAGAGGAAATACAAATTTAATTGTCATTTTAAATGATAATGAAATGTCCATTTCTAAAAATGTGGGAGGAATTGGCAAGTATCTTAATAAATTACGTTCAAGTCAAGACTATTTAAAGGCAAAAGAAGATGTAGAAGATGTTCTTCATAAGGTACCTTTAGTAGGTGAGCATATGGTAAGTACTATTAAGCGTACTAAAGAAAGTGTGAAAAGCTTTGTCATGCAAAATACACTATTTGAGCAATTAGGTTTTACTTATATTGGTCCAGTTGATGGGCAAAAGTTACCTGAACTTATAGATTTATTTGAAAATGCAAAAGCAATGAAAGGGCCATTACTGATTCATGTGAAAACAAAAAAAGGAAAAGGTTATTTGGCTGCTGAACGTAAACCTAGCCACTATCATGGGGTAGGTCCGTTTTGTATTGCTACCGGTGAAGGTGCTAGCAAAACAGGAGACTATACATTTTCAGAAGCTTTTGGTGAGGCTATGGTGGATTTAGCACATCAAGAAGAAAAGCTAGTGGGTATCACAGCTGCTATGCCAGAGGGAACAGGCTTATTACCTTTTGCAAAGGTTTACCCAAAGCGTTTCTTTGACGTGGGTATTGCGGAGCAACATGCTGTCACCTTTGCGGCAGGGTTAGCAACAGAAGGTTACAAGCCAGTAGTAGCTGTGTACTCCTCATTTTTACAGCGCGCTTATGACCAAATTCTTCATGATGTTTGTCTTCAAAATTTACCGGTTATTTTTGCTGTAGATAGAGCTGGATTAGTAGGTGAAGATGGACCTACGCATCATGGTCTTTATGATATGGCATTTTTAAGCAGTATGCCCAATATGACTATTTTGGCGCCTAAGGCACCAGGAGAAATGGCAGCAGCTATGAAATACGCTTTAAATGTTAAAGGGCCAGTTGCTATTCGTTATCCAAGAGGTGGCAATTGCATAGAACAAGTGTATTTTAATGATTATACGTCAACTGGTTTTAAAACTTTAAAAGCAGGCAATAATATGGCTATCTTAGCTGTAGGGCGTATGGTAGAAGTCGCTTTACAAGTAAAAGAGCTACTAAGTATGCAAGGAGTAGAGCTGGCAGTTATAGAAGCACCTTGCATTCAGCCACTTCCAAAAGAAGAAATAGTTGCTTTAGCTGAAGACTATGACTATCTCTTTACACTTGAAGATGGTATAATACAAGGTGGTTTTGGTGAAAAAGTATTTGCAACACTTGCTTTATCAAGTAAAGCTATGAAGGGACACTGCTTTGCACATGAAAGTGGTTTAGTACCTCATGGTAAGGTTAGTGCTTTGTTTGAAAGAGAAAAGTTAGATGCCAAAGGAATTAGTGAGCGTATTTTAAATGATTTAAAATGATGACAAGGGAAAGAGAGCAGATAGATGGAAGGAAAAGAAAGAGAACAAAAAGCACTAGAAGAAGCATTAAGTGCTGAGACTGTAGAGGTAGTCATTGACCAAAAGCTTTTAGACAGTAAGGAAAGATTAGATGTACTTATTGCAGAAAGACAACTAGCTGAGTCAAGAGAACGTGCTAAAGCTTATATCATGGCAGGTGTCGTTTTTGTTAATGGTCAAAGAGAAGATAAACCTGGTCTTAAAGTTAAACGTAGCAGTACTATAGAAGTGAGAGAAAAGATGAAATACGTGAGCCGAGGTGGATTTAAGTTAGAAAAGGCCATGACAAGCTTTAATCTTCTTCTAGAAGGCAAAGTATGTATGGATGTAGGTGCTTCTACAGGAGGCTTTACAGATTGTATGTTACAAAATGGTGCTGTAAAGGTGTATTCTGTAGATGTGGGTTATGGTCAGTTTGCATGGAAGCTTAGACAAGACCCTAGAGTCATTTGCATGGAGAAAACGAATATTCGTTATCTCACTAGAGAGCGCTTAGAGGAAAAAGTGGATTTTTGTTCAATTGATGTTTCCTTTATTTCATTAACGAAAGTTTTGGAACCTATTACAGCTTTATTGCAAGATGAAGCAGAAATTGTGGCACTCATAAAACCTCAGTTTGAAGCAGGCAGAGAACAGGTAGAAAAGCATGGTGTTGTTCGAAAAGCTAAAGTACATGAAGAAGTCATTCATCATGTATGGAACTATAGTAAAAGTCTTGGGTTTGGTATAAGAGGTCTTGATTTTTCACCTATTAAGGGACCGGAAGGTAATATCGAATATCTCATTCACCTAAAAAAGCAAGGTGAAGATTTATTAATAGATCAGGAAGGGATTATTAAGAAGACAGTACAAGCATCGCATGAATGCTTATAAATGGGGGGATAGGATGAAGCATATAGGCATTATTCCTAATAGGTTAAAGGATACTGATTTAAAAGTAACGGAGCGTATTGCAACATGGTTTAATAAAAATAATTTATCAGCATATACAACACCGGATATAGCAGAGCATATACAAGCACATACAATTGCTGTAAGTGAAAAGGAGCTTTATGAAATTTGTGATAGCTTAATTGTTATTGGTGGAGATGGTACTATTTTAAGCGTAGCAGAAGCTGCCAGTATAAAAGACATACCTATTGTAGGGGTAAACCTAGGACGTCTTGGATTTTTAGCAGACATAGAACCGCAAGAAATAGAAGTGTCATTGCAAAAGCTCTTAGAAGGGGTTTACGAAATAGAAGAGCGTATGATGCTTAAAGCAACTATTATAAGCCCAGAGGATGAAAAATATGTTTTTCATGCTTTAAACGATATTAATGTAACAAGAGGAAGTTTTGCGCGTTTAGTGGAGTTTGAAATTCGTATTAATAACGAATTGTGTGATATTTATCCTGCTGACGGTATGATTGTATCATCACCTACAGGCTCTACTGCTTATAATCTTTCTGCTGGGGGACCAATTCTAGTACCTCATGCTAATACTTATGTGGTAACCCCTATCTGTCCACATACCCTATATGCTAAATCTATTATTCTTTCGGATCATGATACAATTCAGATTGCAACATTAGAGGAAGCGAAGGATATGGCACTTAGCATCGATGGTAGGCTGAAAATGTACTTAACACCGCAACATGTGGTGCACATTGAAAGAGCAACACAAGTCACTAAGCTCATCAAATTGTCTGAACGTAAATTTTTTGATATATTACGAGAGAAAATCGTAGAGAGGAGAAGATAGGTATGGGAATGAAAGAACAAAGACAGTCAAAAATTTTAAGCTTAATTCAGAAGTCGGAAATTGAGACACAAGAGGATTTAGCAGAAGCTTTGAAAAATGAAGGTTTTAATATTACACAAGCTACTGTTTCAAGAGATATTAGAGAACTAAAATTAACAAAAGTGGCGACAAAAGCAGGTGGACAAAAATATGTAGCGCTTTCTAATGTAGAGCAACAAGTATCAGAAAAAGTGATTCGTGTTTTTAAAGATGCTTTTGTGAGTATTGACTATGCAGGTAATACCATTGTTATTCGTACCTTGGTAGGTATGGGCAATGCTGTTGCAGCAGCTGTAGATGCCTTTAATATGGAAGAAATTATAGGAACATTAGCAGGAGATGATACGATTTTTTGTGTAGTAAAACATGAAGATCATATCAAAGCTGTTATTGATCAATTTAAAGAGATTCTGAATTCTTAAGTCAAGGAGGAATCGAATATGTTAACTTATATAAAAGCCACTAACATAGCGCTTATAGAAGAAGTAGAGCTTAATCTTGATCCTAAACTAAATATCTTTACAGGAGAAACAGGCGCTGGAAAGTCTATGCTTATCGATTCAATTCAATTTGCAATTGGCAATCGTAGCTCAAAGCAGATCATCAGAAAAGGGGAAGACATGGCAAGTGTTACTCTTTGTTTTGAAGACCAAATAGGCATGGGTATAGAATACTTAAAACAACATGAAATTTCTGTTGAAGCGAATGAAATTATATTAGAACGTGTGATTTATCAGTCTGGACGTACGATTTATAAAGTGAATGGTAGTGTAGCAACAAGACAAATGGTTAAGGAACTTTCTAGTTTACTTATAGATGTCCATGGTCAGCATGAACCCCAATCTCTTTTAGATATTGCTAGTCATATTCGTCTTTTAGACAGCTTTGGTGAGAAAGATTTTTCACAAAAAAAGGAAGCTTATAGAAGATGTTACGAACGTTGGCAAAGTGTAAAAGCAGATATTCAAAAAATAGGAGATAATGATCGTAAAAAACTACAATTAAAAGATATGCTGTCTTTTCAAATTAATGAAATAGGAAGTGCTAAGCTAAAAAAAGATGAAGAGGAAAATCTAAAAGAGCAATATGACATTTTATCTCATGCCGAAAAAATTATGATGCAATGTCAAAAATCTTATGATTTTTTAGATGGAGAGACTGAAACGAGTGCTACTTTACTGTTAGGACAAGCTATTCACGCACTTCAAGATATTAGTGATATTACAACAGAAATTAAAACCCTATATGATCAATTTCTATCTATTCAGGCAGAACTTCAAGATGCCACTTATCAGATGAGACGCTTTGCAGATCAAGTAGAGTATTCTCCAGAGCTTTTATTAGAAACTCAAAATAGATTAGATTTAATTTATCGTTTAAAACAAAAATATGGTAGTTCTGTTGAAGAGATTTTAGCTTACAAAGCAGAATGTGAAAAGGAATTAGCTGAATTAGAAGCTGGTGAACATAATAAAGAGAACCTAGAAAAAGAATTAGCTTCTTTAGAAAAAGAATTAAAGCGTCTAGGAGCAGAGCTTTCTAAGGAAAGGCGTACTATAGCAAGTAAGATAGAAGTCGCCATAGATAATCATCTTCATGACCTTCAAATGCCGTATGCTAAATTTGAAGTCGCTATTAATGATCTTGATACCTTTAATAGTTATGGTCAAAATGATGTTGAATTTTTAATCCGAACGAACCTAGGTGAGGATTTACATCCTTTATCTAAGATTGCATCAGGAGGAGAGATTTCTAGGGTAATGTTGGCGATTAAAACAGTACTTGTATTAGGAGATACAATTAATACCGTTATTTTTGATGAAATTGATACAGGTATTAGTGGAGTTGCAGCTCAGAAAGTAGCAGAAAAGTTAGCTGTTATTGCTAAAGCAAGACAGGTGCTTTGTATTACGCATTTACCACAGATTGCAGCTATGGGAGATATTCATTTTCTTATTGAAAAACAGGTATCAGAAGCTAGTACAACTACTCATTTAGAAGAACTTAAGGAAACTGCTATACATGAGGAATTATGTAGATTAATGGGTGGCATTGTAACAGAAAGTACACTTAAGAGTGCAGTAGAGATTAAAACACGTGCCACGCTTTATAAAGAGCATTTGGCTTAAAATGCTTAACTTTCAAAATAGATAGTATTAAATGAATAGATAGATTAGATGGAGCTAATAAGTAGGATGTATAAAAATCTTTTAGGATTTTTGTACATCCTACTTTTGCTTTACATTTTCAAAACAAATTTCTATGAAAAATAGTTTAACTGTATAAATGACCTGAAAAAAGGATATTTTATGAGTAAGAGCGAAAAAACATAGGAAGTGGAAAAATGAAACATAAAAAGAGAAAAACGATATTATGGATAGGTGTCTTAGCTGGGATAATCCTTTTGTTAAGCACACCTTTAATTGTCTCCTATTTTTATTTACCCTCTGAAATTCGAATGATAGCAGGAGAAGAACATCTTTTCAATTTCGATGTTCCTTTAAAAGCCAATATTATGCAAGGTGGCAGTTTAATCATAAAAGATACGAAAAATGGATTAGTTGAAAGAGGAGCAGTAGATTTAAATAAGCCGTTATATGTCACTATGATGAATGAGGGACGAGCAGATGTTACCCTCTCTTTTTTGGGAATCATTCCACTTAAGACTGTAGCTGTAGAAGCAATTCCCTATGAGGAGCTTATTCCTTGTGGTCAAGTGGTAGGCATTAAGGTCAATACAGCAGGTATTTTAGTATTAGGTGTAGGAGAATTTGAAGCTAAGGGTGAGCAAGTTTCACCTTGTAAAGGTGTTATTGAGACAGGAGATTTAATTGTAGCTTGTAATGGAAAGGCGTTAGAAACAAAGGAGGATTTAAGAAATTATATAGAAGAGAATAAAGAAGGACCAGTACAACTGAAATTAATGAGAAAAGGAGCGGAGAAAGAGGTTGAGATAGAGCCAATTTATTCAGAATCAGAAGAAACATATAAAATTGGACTTTGGATTAAAGATAGTACTCAAGGAATAGGAACCATTACGTATATCCATCCTAAAACTGGTGCTTTTGGCGCTTTAGGACATGGCATAACAGATGCAGATACGCACCGTTTAATTCCTGTTAAAAATGGAGAAGTGATGGAAGCATCGATTACTCATATTAAAAAAGGACAAAAGGGAACACCAGGAGAGATTAGTGGTGTAATTGACTATGAAAAAGAAAGTATCATTGGCCAGATTGATCAAAATAGTGCATTAGGGATTTATGGTAAGGTTAAACAAAATCTGCTTAATAAGCAAGTGTGTGAGGCTATACCTATTGCTTTTCAAGATGAAGTACATGAAGGAAGAGCAAGTATCTTAGTTGACTTAACTGGCACAGGTGTCAAAGAATATGAAGTAGAAGTTCAGAAGGTTTCTAAATACAGCAATGAGCCATCTAAAAGCATGGTTATTAAGATTGTAGATGAAGAGCTCTTAAAGCTAACAAGTGGTATTGTTCAAGGAATGAGTGGAAGTCCTATTTTACAAGATGGAAAGTTAATCGGTGCAGTGACTCATGTATTTATTCAAGACCCTACAAGAGGCTATGGAATTTTTATTGAGAATATGCTTAATAATGAAAAAAGATAGAAATATATGTAAAATAAAAATAAAAATTACAAAAAATGGTATTGCAATTTTTGGAAATATTTAATATAATACATTTAGTCGCAAGATTAAAAAATAATTGTTTGGGGGGATTTCTTTTGTTCGATCAAAAAATGAAAATATTGATAGCAGATGACAACAAAGATTTTTCTGATATCTTAATGGAATTTATCAATAGACAAGAAGATATGGAAGTTGTAAATGTAGCAGGCAACGGAGAAGAAGCTTGTAAGTTGATTCAAGAGGTGGTACCAGATATTGTTATCTTAGATGTTATTATGCCATATTTGGATGGAATTGGTGTATTGGAACGTGTTGATTCTATGCAGCTTGAGAAAAGACCATTATTTGTCATGCTTTCAGCAGTAGGACAAGATAAAATTACAGAGAGGGCACTTGCTCTAGGTGCAGAGTATTATATTGTTAAACCTTTTGATATGGAGACTTTAGTTAATCGTATTCGTCAACTTAAGAATATGGCATTATCTAGTAGCAATGCTAGCAAAAACAGTACTTCAACATTAACATCTTCAAGACAGCTTCTTCCAAAATCAAAAGGCATGCCAACAGCACATAGTCTAGAAACAGAGGTAACCAGCGTTATTCATGAAATTGGTGTACCAGCACATATTAAAGGCTATCAATATTTAAGAGATGCTATCATTATGGTTATTAATGATATGGAAATTCTTAATTCTATTACCAAGCAACTATATCCTAATATTGCAAAACAATACAATACGACACCAAGTCGTGTAGAACGTGCGATTCGTCATGCAATCGAAGTAGCATGGAGCCGTGGTAAAATGGATACCATTGATAAACTCTTTGGTTATACAGTAAACAACGGCAAAGGCAAACCCACTAATAGCGAATTTATTGCACTTATCGCTGATAGGCTAAGATTAGAGATGCAGGTGGGTTAAAACTTTGGGGAGCAAGGGTTTGTATTGATTCGCAAATAGTTACATTTTCATATGTTTATTGCACTATTTGCTGATTTTTGGGGTTTTACCCCTATAAATTTCTTAAGATAAAAGCTATAAATCCTTTTAATTTATTGGTTAGAACGATTGCCATAAATTAGGAGGATTTTTGCATGTTTAATGAGTTTTTCTTTCAGATTGAAGACTATTTAGTATATTGTAAAACAAAGGGGCTATCAGTAAAAACCATTAAGTCCTATGAGCAGAGCTTAAGGTTATTTGATTTATCCAAGTATGTAGAATATAGAGATTATGTAATAACTAATCTATTAATGGATACAGGAATGAGAATTTCAGAATGTCTTTTTATTAAAACGGAGGACATTGATTTAGTGAAGAGAGTTAGCTTCCTTCCAGCACAAAATACAAAAGGTAGAAAGATAGAATGGTTTATTTTTCAAATGAAATGAATTTACAAGATATAGATGTAAGTCATTAACACTCCCAAGATGAGTCCTTAACAGAAATGTTGGGAGTAATTTTTATGGGTCAATATAAAAATATTGGAAATATTAAATATAATTGTTATAATATTTAGAATAAGGATACATATGAAAAAAATATACAGTAAATGTGGTAAGACAATTGAATATAACAAAACGTGTACTTGTAGAAATGGCATTAAATTTAACACAAATATTTCACCTGAGAAACGTAAATTTTACTCATCATACGTTTGGCAGAAATTAAGAAATAGAATAGTAAAAGAACATCCTTATTGTGAGAGATGTTGGTGTAAGTGGAAGGGCATTACTAGTGAAAATTTGCTAGAATTTATAGGAGTGATTGAGAATGTTGTATTTGAAAGAGGCAAACTTTGAAGATATAGAAAATGAGTACTTGTTTGTTCGAGACATACCTGTAGATGAGAATGGATTTACCAATGAATGGAGTGGCATTTTGCAGGAAGAATTTAAAGAAAAGGCATTGAAAACAATGATTGCTTACTCAAGAGGAGACAATCTACCAATAGGATACGTTACAGAGACTTATCTATTCCTTTGGAATAAAGGTGAAATTATTGGTCAATTTCGCATACGCCATTATTTATGTGAGACATTGAGAAGAGGAGCTGGTCATATAGGATATTATATTAGCGATAAGTATAGGGGAAAGGGATACTGCACAGAGGGGCTTCGTTTGGCCTTACAGGTAGCGAAAAAAATTATTCCGGAAGATGAAATTTATTTAAGAGTAAATAAAGATAATCCAGCATCATTACATGTAATGTTAAATAATGGTGGCTATATTCATCACGAAGATGAAAACAAATATTATGTAAGAATTAAAAAGAGTAATTTAAATTGATAATATTAATGTATTTTGTAGGGTGTGTAACTGCAGATTGGTGATAGTAGTGTGGTGGATTGATAAATCAGAAGTTGGAGGGTTTTGAATGAAGAGGAAAGTTACTATATCTCTTACAGTGATTACTGCATTGGTGGTAATTTATTTGGTCATTAGTAGTTTTATCCAAAGGACAGATGTATTTTTGGGAGAGTATACAGTGGCAGATGATGGAACCCAAATAGACATGGAAGTCGGAGTTGCTAGTTCAATGGGATACATTGGAAGATATTCGACAAAGCAAGATAGAAGCTGTTTGTATTTGACTTTCTATTCATCAAATAGAGGGAGAAACACTCCTTCTGGTGGAAATAGGATTACAATGAATCTTTTTCCGGAATGTGATGCAATTTACTTTAATCGATCTGGAGGAAAATTTCAAATGATGCTACAGAAAAATAGTGAAACAAATGAGTGGGAACGAGTTTTACATTAGTAAATTTCAATTTATTTATTAATTTTGAAGTTAATAGGATGAATTGATAATTTAACTGTGCTTTGTAGAGTGTGTAACTTGCAGATTGGTAATATAGGATTAAAGCATGATTTGTTCAGTTAAATGTTAAGGAGATTTTTAAGAGAAAATTAGATATTTATAGACTTATAAATTTGAATTTGATTAAATGGAGTTTATTATGGAAAAGATGAATATTAAACCTGATTGGGTATTTAGCCCACAACCAATGTACATAATAGGAACAAAAAACGAGAATGGTACACCTAATTTTTGCATTATTACTTGGTTAGGATTTTCTTTTGATAAAACACCACACTTAATGATGACCATAGGTGGAAGTAAACTAACTAAGACAAATATACTTCGTGAGAAGAAATTTTCAGCCAATATGATTACTGAGGATAATCTTTGGATTGCTGATTATTTTGGTACTACAACCGGCGAAGAAAAAGAAAAAAATGATTTGTCTTATGGCTATAAATGGGGAGAATACGTAGAGGTTCCTGTGATTAACGAATGCCATTGGACATATGAATGTAAAGTAAACAAAGTAATTGAACTTGACGGTGCTCATCTATTTTTGGCTGAAATAGAAAATATTCAGATTGATAAAGAATATGAAAATATGGATATGAAAAAAATCGATTTAACGAAATTAAAACCTGCTATTTATGCACCTTACAATTATTTTTCAATAGGAGAAAAATTAGGAGAGATGGGTGAGTGGCAACAACATTTAAAATAGGAATTTAACAAAAGATGTTATGTAGTAATATAGGGATGTATGAAATAATAAAGTTAGCTTATGATGGAGCTGGAAAACAGAATAAAAAGAAATACCATATTACCATGAAGCAAGGTAGCTTTGCGTAGAAGAAGTAGGAAAAGAGGTACTAGACTATACCCTAAAAGCAGACTCCAATATTCTAGAGAGTACCTATTCAGAGAATGCTGAGGGTATGGTTAATAAGGTTAAGATTTATGATGAAGAATATCATTATTTAGGAGCGGTACAGAATGATGGGTTAATAGGTTTAGTTGGTGTTTTTCAAGAGATTTATGCCAAGGAAGAAGAGAAGCAGGCAAATACTGTGGCAAGTAATATGCTTCAAGGTATTACTAAAGAGGCTACGGAAATAGTAAAAGGAAATACAAGTTGTCTTAGTAGTAAGGTAATTAAAGTTGAGGACTCACTTATAAAAATAGTGTTTTTTTATATTGAATGGATGAACATGAGTGGAGTAATGGACAATATAGAACGATGTTAAATTAAGTCACCTCATATATCGATGTATTAGCTCTTCTGATTTATTGAATGGGATAAAATCCAAAATCAGAGGAGATTTTTTATGTTCAAGGAGTTTCGAGTAAAAATGATATGGTTTGTTCTTGATTTAGAATTAAGATTTAAGTTATATTTTCAAATAAAGCTATAAAAAGCAGGATATGTCATAAAAACCCTCAATAAAATCATCTGTTATTGAATACTAGGGGCTATGAATTTACAATAGTATTCAAAATAGATAGGAGGAATTTTATGAAAAAGCACAAGAAAAGTTTATACACTAAATTGACAGCTATGTTGACTTCTTTAGTAATGATGTGCAGTATAGTGTCAGGTAATGCAATGACTCTCAATGCGCTTAACCTAGGAGAAAGGAGCTCTGTATTTTTCCAGTTTTATGCTCAAAATCAAGAGGGTAGTTGGGAATGGATGTCTACTGCTAGTGAAAATCTTGTACTAGGAGAAGCAATCACTTTGGATTTAAGTACAATTGATGAACAAGGTGAAAGTATTTTTTCTTCAGCAACAGATACTGCAGCTTTTGGAGTACAATTTGGAGATGGTGCTTTAAAGGTAGGAGATAGTAGTAAGGTAGATATTTCAATTGATACAATTACAATCAAAGCAACAGGATATGAGGATTTAGTGATCGATTTAGAACCAAAAACATTTAATGAAAGTTATTTAGCGAAAGAAGTAGAATGGGGTATTACAGATAATGCAACAACAATAGCTTTAAAAGACTATTTAGGAGAAGATTTTTTAGCACATCTTCAGGCTATTACCTCTATTCAAACAACAGTCACCTTAAATAGCTATAGTTATACAGCGAAACAAACAGAGGAGATAGAAGAACCAACTGATGAAGTCATATTTTTCGAAGGCGAAGCTAGTTCTGATGGTAGTTGGGGACAAGCTGTTTCTCTTAATGCAGGCACAGACTTTAAAGTAAGTCAGTTAGTACTAGGTACACAAATTGCTGTAACCTATGAAGGTGAAAGAGAACCAGAGCTTATACTTGCAAGTTGGTCTGGTGGAGCAAGTTGGGCAAAGGTAGCACCAACAAAAGTTTCAAATGGGGTGGCTTATTTTAGTTATAAAGATTATTTAGCTGCTTATGCTGCAGGAACAGAAGATTATGCACAGTATAATGAAGCTTTTCCCTATTTAAATGTTATACATATTGGGGACACAGGTTCACCACTTGTTGTAAAAAAAATTGTTCTTAAAAAAGAAGGAGAAGTAACAGTACCAAGTTATGAGCAAGGTGAAGAAACGACTGTGTTTTGTCAGTTTTATGCCCAGAATCAAGGTGGTAATTGGGAGTGGATGGCACCGGCTAGTACGAATTTGAAGTTTAATGAAGAACAAGAATTGCACTTTTCTCCAATAGCTGCAGATGGTTCAAGTATATTTACTTTGTCTAATGAAGGAGCTGTATTTGGTTTCCAATTTGGAGACGCAGGCATTAAAGGTGGAGAGAGCAGTATAGTTGGCGTAACGATTGATGAAATGATTATTAAAGCTGAGGGGTATAATGATGTCATTATTCATCCTGAACCAGCTAGCTACAGTGAGAAGTATTTAGCTGAAGAAGTAGCTTGGGGAATTCAGGGGAATGCTACTTTTATTGTGCTGAAAGAATATTTAGATACTGATTTTTTAAGTCATTTAAATGCTATTACAGATATGAGTGTAAAACTAACCTTAACGGATTATGCAAAGGTAGTTAAAGAAGATGATGGACCAGAATTTGATCCTGACTATACACATCCTACGGAAATGAGAAATTTAACAGCAACTGAGTTAGTAGAAGAAATGGGTATGGGATGGAATTTAGGAAATACATTAGAATCTCTAGGTGGAGAAACAGCTTGGGGAAATCCAAAAACTACTAAGAAAATGATTGATGCAGTAGCAAAAGCAGGCTTTAAAACCCTTAGAATTCCTATTAGTTGGGATGATAGTTTAGGGGAAAACTATACTATTGATCCTGAATTCATGGATCGTGTAGAAACTGTTGTTAATTATGCACTTGCAAATGATATGTATGCCATTATTAATATTCATCATAGTTATGGCTGGAATGTTGCTAATGTAGAAAATCAAGAAAAGGGCACTGAAGGATATAAGAGACTATGGGAGCAGATTGCAGAACGTTTCAAGGATTATGGAGATTATTTAATATTTGAGACCATGAACGAGCCACGGGATGGAGATAATTGGACAGGATATGAAGAAGCATATGAGGTCGTTAATGCTTATAATGCTGCTTGTATAGAAACGATTAGAAAAAGTGGTGGTAACAATAAAGAAAGATTAGTGATGCTTCCAGGATATGCAGCTTCCTCAGATTCTAAATGTATTGCAGCAATAAAAATACCAGAGGGAGATGATCATTTAGCAGTTTCAGTACATGCGTATTCACCCTATAGTTTTGCTATGGATACATCAGAAACAAGTCAAACGACATGGAGTACACAAGATAAACGTGCTCTTGAAAATATATTTAGCTTAGTGGATAAGACATTTATTCAAAAGGGGATACCTGTTGTAATGGGTGAATTTGCCTCAACTAATAAAGATAATCTAGAAGCTCGTGTGGCACATGCTAAAGACTATGTAAGTATCGCTGCTAAATATGGCGTGCCATGTATTTGGTGGGATAACGGTGCATGGAGAGCTTATAGTAATGATGCTATGGGAATTTTTAATAGAAGAACACTCGAATGGGTATTTCCAGAGATTGTAAATGCTGTATTTGAAGGATATAATAACCCAGCAACTGATGAAGAATTTAATCCATTAGTGATTTTTAAAGGAAAGGCAACATCTAGTGGGGCGTGGGGACAAGCTTTGAATTTTAAACCTGATACAGATTTTATGTTGAGCGATTTAATAGATAATAGTCAAATCGCCGTGACTTATGAAAGCCAGAATGCTCCAGAATTAATATTACAAAGTTGGTCAGGTGGACCTAACTGGGTGAAGATTGCACCTAATGAAGTGAAAGATGGCGTTGCTTATTTTGACTATGAAGATATGATTGCAGCGTATAGTGCACAGATGCCTAATTATAACGAATATAATGAGGATTTACCATGCCTTAATATGATGTATGTAGGTGATACAGGTGCTGCATTAAAGGTGACAAAAGTAATGATTATTCAAAGTCCTATTAAAGGAGAAATAACTTTTAATGGGAAATGGCAAGATGGATCAAATGGCGAATTGATTTTAACCAATATAAGCAGTGAAACCCTTCATAATTGGATTATAAGTTTTGAGTATCCTGGTGAAATAACGACTATATGGAATGCTACTATTGAAAGTCATGAAGGAAACCGTTATGTTATCAAAAACTCAGGATGGAATCAGGATTTAATAGCAGGAGAAAGTGTAAAAATAGGTTTTGTAGCAGCAGGAAAAGAAAGTGTAAGTGAGCCAAGTAAATACCATGTATTAAGTACACAAAAGATAAGTGAGATAGCTCATTATGAAATAGTATTTAATAAAACGAATAGTTGGGATAATCAAATGACAGGAGAAATTAAAATAACCAATCAATCAAGTACAAATATAGAAGATTGGCAAGTGGTATTTGAATTTGATGGAGAGATTACTCAGCTTTGGAATGGTGAAGTTAGTAAAGGTCAAGGAATAAGTTATTGCGTGAAAAATAAAGGATATAATGCAAGTATTGCACCAGGGGAAACGATTAGCCTTGGCTTTACTGCAACATTAGCTGATATGTCAGCAGAACCTCATTCCTTTGAGATGATACAACTTAGTTATTAATCGAAGGTATTATAAAAAGGTCATGTGCTTATTATCTAGGTGCATGACTTTTTTATACTTTTAGGGATAATAATGAGTAGGTCAATAGAAAGAAGGTATAAGCTGAGAAAGATTAGATTCAAAACATGAGCTATTAATGTTATAGCAGTAGAATATTTAGGTCATTGTATAACAAAAGGGAATACTGCCAACTGGTTAAATACGAGTTAGTAGTATTCCCTTTTAGATAGAGATGACTATTTAGCAGCTTCTTCTATATCGGAACGTTCATGGAGAGGAATATATTCCGTATGCTTTGCAACACTTTTATAAGCAGGACGGATAATTTTACCTCTATTAACAAGTTCTTCGATACGGTGAGCACTCCAGCCAGAAATACGTGCAATGGCAAAGATAGGAGTGTAAAGTTCAAGAGGCAAGCCTAACATATTATAAACGAATCCGGAATAGAAATCTACGTTAGCGCTGACGCCCTTATACATTTTGCGTTCACGCGCAATGACTTGAGGGGCTAAGGCTTCAATTTTAGTATAGAAGTGGTATTCATCATCTAATCCTTTTTCATGTGCTAGTTTTTCTGCATATTCTTTTAGAATAATAGCACGTGGATCCGAAATAGAATACACAGCATGACCAATGCCGTAAATAAGACCTGCTTTATCAAAGGCCTGTTTATTAAGTAATTTACCAAGATAATCTTCAATAGCAGCGTCATCTGTCCAGTCTTTAATTTGCGTCTTCATGTCCTCGAACATATGTACAACCTTGATATTAGCGCCACCATGTTTTGGTCCTTTAAGAGAGCCAAGGGCAGCAGCCATAACAGAATAGGTGTCTGTTCCAGAAGAAGTTACTAAGTGAGTGGTAAAGGATGAGTTGTTACCACCACCATGTTCAGCATGTAAAATGAGGGCTAGGTCTAAAAGAGTAGCTTCAAGATGGGTGTATTTACAATCTGGTCTAAGCATATGAAGAATATTTTCTGCAGTGCTTAGTTCTGGTTTAGGTGAATGAACGTAAAGGCTTTGACCAAGATGAGAATGGGCATATGCTTGGTAGCCATAGACAGCAAGCGTTGGAAAACGTGAAATTAAAGACAAGCATTGTCTAAGAACATTATAAGTTGAGGTATTGTCAGCTTCATCATCGTAGCTATATAGAGCTAGAACACTACGTGCTAAAGAATTCATAATATCCTTAGTAGGGGCCTTTAGAATCATATCATTAAAGAAGTTATCAGGTAGATCACGATAACTACCTAAGAGACTTTCGAAACTTTTAAGTTCTTCTTCGTTAGGAAGATGACCAAAAAGTAAAAGATAGGTGGTTTCTTCAAAACCAAATCGTTTATCTTTTAGATATCCCTTAGTAATTTGTTCTACATTAATACCGCGATAGCGTAATTGACCTGGAACAGGAATCATCTCATTATCATCTACGATATAGGAATGTACTTCACCAATTTCAGTAAGTCCTACAAGTACACCACGTCCATCTAAATCGCGAAGACCTCTTTTGACGGAGTATTTACTAAATAATTCAGGATCAATTATACTACTCATTTCACACATTTCAGTTAAAGTTTTTAATTGCTCTCTAAGTTCTTTGTTTTCTTGCATTCGCATCACCTTTCCTTTATCTACATATTTCAATATATTAAACTAATATGATTAATTTACCATATAAACTGCAATTAATCAATAATTCAGCAAAATATACAAAATAATGGTTAATGATATAAAATTAGATAATTAATAAATCTTAAACCTTTGAAATGTCGATAAAATGAAGAAAAGGACTTTTTAACTCTAGATAGTGAGTCAAGAAGTCCTTTTATAAAGCTAACTATTTTAAGGTAAAAGTTTTTTGATAAAAGCCTCTGTAGGAGTAACGTATAGCGTTTTAAATTGTGTATAAATGACCATTCCAGGCTTTGCATTAGGTACCTTTTTTACATTTTTACGGAATGTATAGTCAATAGGGACATGACTAGACATTTTACCGCTGCTATAGTAAGCAGCTAAAGTAGCAGCTTCTAAGATGACTTCATCATCTATCGGGCTACTTTCTAAGTACTTTACGATAACATGGGAGCCTGGGCCATCCTTAATATGAAGCCATAGATCATTTGTTTTCGCAAATTTCATTGTGAGCTCATCATTTTGATAGTTGTTTTTTCCTACGTAAATATCATGACCTTTAGAAGATTTAAAATGTAGGTAAGGTAAGCTTTTCTTTGAACGATTTTCTTTCTTAGTATTTTTTTTCTTTTTTAAATAGCCCATCTGTACTAGCTCTGTTCTAAGTTCTGCAATATCTTCTTTGGTCTCTAGTAAATCTAGAGAAAGCAGAACAGAAGCTAAATACTGAAGATCCTCTTCGATACTAATAAGTTGCTCTGTAGCAGCTATTTCTGTACGTTTAGCTTTATTATAGAGTTTAAAATAAGCTTGAGCATTTTGAATAGCTGTTTTATTTATTTCAAGAGGAATAGTAATCTCTTCGTAAGGTTCAGTATAATAATTTAAAGTAGTAAAGCTATCGGCTTCTGTTGGAATTTGATGCGCATAAGCTGTTAGGAGTTCACCATAAATTTTATAAAGCTCTTTATGCGTACATTCTTCTAAAGCTTTTTCTTGAATAGCTTTTTTTCGAATGCTACGGTCTATAAAAGTATGAATAAGCTTTTTGATATCGGCTGTTTTTTGAGCTACATTAAATCGTGTACTTTTTTCAAAGAAGTAGTATTCTAATAGTTCACTCATGCTAGGATAAGCTTTAGCTTCTAGCTCCTTATAAAGGGACACAGGTAAACAATAGAAATCTTCAGGTATTTCTGAAGTGTTTTGATATAGGGTAGGTCTAAAATGTCCTGAGTCAATGGGTTCCAAAATATTGACGAAGCTTGTAAAAAGCTTTGTGTAATGCTCATGTGAAGTTGTATGTGTAGAAGCTTCATCATCTACGCCAGCTGTATGACAGATTTCATGGCAAATCATAGGACTAAGCCCATTAAAGTTCATATAAAGACTTTTAAATAAGGGCAAATCACTGGTTTTAAGTTTTTCTATAAAGTTTGCTTCTGAAATATGAAGTGGGTTAAGTTTATCTTGACTTGGAGGTCTTTGATAAACACGATTAGGAAGGATTTCTCTAACACTACTTTTGTCATTTGATATATGTTTAATACTATCCAAAATGAGATGATCTTCCTTGGTCAAGATGATATTACTGTGTCTCCCCATAATTTCAATAATAAGTTTTTTAGTTTCCTTATCTCCAAGCTCATTAGTAGCCTCAATATGAAATTCTACAATACGTTCTAAATCAGGTTGAACAATATCGAGTAATCTCCCACCACCTAGATGTTTACGTAGGAGCATACAAAACATAGGGGGATCTTGGGAAGGATTTTTTGCAAGGGTAGAAAGATGTACGCGAGGATAGTTGCTATTTGCTGTTAAAAGTAATTTATAAACATTTCCATTATTTCTAATAGTAAAAAGGATATCTTCTTTTTCAATTTGATATATTTTATCAATGCGTCCACCAATAAGTACATCTTTTAATTCATGTACAATATTAGCTAAAACGAGACCATCTAATGCCATATTTGTTGCCTCCTTTAATTATAGGAGAAAGTATATCATAATTTTTTTGAAAATAAAAGGAAGGTGTGTTATAATAAAAAGCAAATGTCTAAGAAACAATGCTGAAAAAGAAAGTAGGAAAATGCATGATTTATAGTATGACAGGCTATGGCAGATGTGAAGTAGAAGAAAACGCAAGAAAAGTAAGTGTTGAAATTTCCGCTGTGAACCATCGTTATTTAGACCTTAATATTCGTATGCCTCGTATGCTCATGCATCTAGAGGAAAATGTACGTAATGTCATTAAAAATGAAGTAGCTAGAGGTAAGATAGAAGTTAGTATTATGTGTCATTCTTCAGCTAAGGAGGATCTTGAAGTAACAGTAAATGAAGCTTTGGGACAAGCTTACCTCGGGGGAATACGTCAATTAGGTGCAACTTTTCATCTAGAAGATGACTTAAAACTTTCTGATTTACTGGGAGTAAATGATCTTATAACCATTCAAAAACAAGCAGGTAATTTAGAAGCAGTAAGTGAAACGATAGAGAAAGCACTTAAAGGCGCGCTTCAAACATTTCTTGAAATGAGAGGTAAGGAAGGGACTGTACTTCAGCAAGATATTTTATGTAAAAATGAAGGTTTAAAAGTACTTTTAGCTGAAATCAATCAGCGTAGCCCTTTGGTAGTTGAGTGTTATCGTCAACGTTTACAAAGCAGGTTAGAACAGCTTTTAGGTGATGGCATGAACATAGATGAAAGTCGTTTGGCAATGGAAGTAGCTGTTTTTGCGGATAAATGTGCTATTGACGAAGAAGTAACACGATTGGGTAGTCACTTCGGTCAATTAGAAAGTATTTTAAAAGAAGGCGGCATTGTAGGACGTAAGCTTGATTTCCTTATGCAGGAAATGAATAGGGAAGCTAATACTATTGGCTCAAAAGCTAATGATTATGAGATTACAAAGGTAGTAGTAGCGCTTAAAACTGAAATCGAGAAAATGAGAGAACAAGTTCAGAATTTAGAGTAGGTGACAAGATGAGTCAATTTATTAATATCGGTTATGGAAACATTGTAGCAGTTGAGCGTATTGTAGCGATTGTTACAGCTGAGTCAGCACCTATTAAAAGATTAATTACAAAAGCAAGAGATGAGTCACAGCTTATAGATGCGACCCAAGGGCGCAAAACAAGAGGAGTGATTATTACAGATAATCATCAGGTCATCTTGTCGGCTCTTCAACCAGAGACCATGGCAAGTAGATTGGGAAGTCCTAAAGAATAAAGAAAAAGGAGTACGGCAATGAAAGAAGGATTAAAAATCGTTTTATCAGGACCATCAGGGTCAGGAAAAGGGACAATTGTAAAGGAACTGATTAAAAATGAGCAATTTTTACTTTCTATTTCCGCTACAACACGTCAGCCTAGACAAGGGGAAGAAGAAGGTGTACACTATTTCTTTAAGACAAAAGAAGCGTTTGAAAAAATGATTGCACAAGATGAGCTTTTAGAATATGCTTGTTTTTGTGATAACTATTATGGTACACCTAAAGCTTTTATTGAGGAAAGTGTAAAAAAAGGAAAAGATGTTATACTAGAAATAGAAGTACAGGGAGCACAGCAAATTAAGGAAATTTACCCTGATGCTATTTTTATCTTTGTTATTCCACCTTCATTAGCAGAACTTGAAAGTCGTTTAGTTGGAAGAGGAACAGAGGAAAGAAATATAATTGATCAAAGATTAAAACGTGCTAAAGAAGAACTTGCGCTTTATACAACGTATGATTATATTGTAGTAAATGACCGTTTGGTTGAGGCTATAGAAGACATTAATCGTATTGTAGGTGCAGAAAAGTTAAGAAGCTGTCATTACGCAGCAGAAATAGAAGAAATTATTCATAACTAGGAGGATTTAAAATGTTACAACCATCTTATACCCAAATCATGCATAAGCTTAATAAAGAAGGTACTTCAAAGCTTACAAGTCGTTATTCTATTGTTATTGCTGCTTCAAAAAGAGCTAGAAATATTATTGATGTGATTAATGAGCAAGCAGCAGCTACTAAAGAAGCAGACAAAACAGGTGAAAGAATTATTGACCCAGAAAAGATTAAAGAAGCTGCTAGACTTAATGAAATGTTAAAATCTAAGAAACCTATTTCTATTGCAGTTGATGAAATTTATGAAGGCAAAATGCGTATGAGAGAATTTCATCCACCAGTAGAAGAGACAGAAGAAGTAGAAGAAAGTAACTAAGGAAAAAGACTTAAGAAGTCTGTCAACAATTGTTGGCAGACTTCTTAAGTATAGATGAAAGAACAACTATTGATAGAGGAAGAAGTGAAAGAAGATGCCTTGCTATGCACAAATTATTATTCAGTTTGCAACAGTGAATGAGATCGACCGTCCTTTTACTTATGAGGTAGCACCTGAAATAAGTTCACGCATCCAAGTAGGGCAACGTGTAAAAGTACCTTTTGGTAGATATAATCACTTACAACTAGGTTATGTGGTTAAGCTTATGAATGAGGTTCAAGAAACAGGGTATCGTCTAAAAAAAGTAGTGGTTCTAATTGACGAAAAACCGATTTTAGATAATAAGCAGTTAGAACTCATAAGCTTTATTGTAGATTATTATGCAACGAGCTATGCAGCCGCAATAGATGTTGTTTTGCCACCAGGTTTAAAAGAAGAGCCTATTGCAGTAGAGGAAATGAGTGAAAAGAAGGTAAGACTTGTAGAGGATCGTATTAAACTTAAAGCTTATTGTAATGCCAATGCTCATAAGCAAACTTTTGCAAAGCAAAAATGGTTAATTGATTACTTAAGAGAGCATACTGACATTAATCAAAAGGAGTTATTGGCTTTACCTGAGGTAAGCGCTTCTTCTTTAAAAACACTAGAAAAAAATGGATGTATTTATATAGAGGAAGAAAAAGTTGTTTATCGTCCAGATCCTATTTGTGAAATGCGTTTTAAAACTTTAAATGATCAACAAGAGCAAGCAGTGCAATATTTAAAGGCTTTAAATGAAGCAAATGTATATCGTACCATTTTACTAGAAGGTGTTACAGGAAGTGGGAAGACGGAAGTTTTCTTACATGCTATTAGAGAAGTTCTTATGCGTGGAGGAACTGCTTTAGTGTTGGTACCGGAGATTGCATTAACAGACCAAACCTTATTTCGATTTAAAGAACGCTTTGGTAACCGAGTTGCATTAAGCCATAGTAGAATGAGTGCCAAAGAACGTCAAAGACTTTACATGAGAGCTAAAAATAATGAGGTATCTATTATAATAGGACCTAGAAGTGCTGTATTTATGCCTCTTGATAATCTTAAACTTATTGTAGTGGATGAGGCACATGAGAGTAGCTATAAATCTGAAACAACGCCTAAATATCATGCCATCGATATTGCAAAGAAACGCATGATGCAAAATAAGGGGCAAGTTTTACTGGCTACTGCTACACCTAGTATCGAAAGTTATGCTGCAGCACGAAGTGGTGAATATAGTTTGCTTACTTTGAATAAGCGAATAGGTGAAGCCGTGTTACCTGAGGTGGATGTTGTAGATATGCGCCTAGAGATACAAAAAGGAAATAATTCGGTGTTAAGTCATACTTTATTTGAAGCCATTAAGGATGCACTTGAAGCTGATGGTCAAGTTATGTTATTACTTAATAGAAGAGGCTATTCTACTTTTATTAATTGTAGAAGTTGTGGACATGTGATTAAATGTGATCATTGTGATGTATCTATGACCTATCATGCTTCCCAGCAGATATTGCAATGTCACTATTGTGGTAAAACCAGTGATGTACCGGAGGTTTGTCCTGAATGTGGCAGTAAATATATTCGTTTTATGGGAAGTGGTACAGAGAAGGTAGAAGCTTACTTAAAGGAGTGCTTTGGAAATTATGGTGTGGCTAGGATGGATATGGACACTACCACAGGTAAAGAAGGACATCAAAAAATCTTATCTGCTTTTAGAAAAAAGGAAGTAAGATTACTTATTGGCACACAAATGATTGCTAAAGGGCATGATTTTCCTGCGGTTACGCTAGTAGGAGTTTTATCAGCTGATTTATCTCTTTTTATGCAAGATTTTAGAAGCAATGAGCGTACTTATCAACTCCTTACTCAAGCTATGGGAAGAGCAGGGAGAGGAAAAGAAAAAGGACGTGTTGTTATTCAAACCTATAATCCAAATCATTTAGTGATGGAAGTGATTAGAAACAATGCCCAAGAAGCTTTTTATGAGCAGGAATTAGCTAATAGAGAGATGTTAGGATATCCACCCTACACCCATATTTTCTCACTATTAGTCTCAGGTCTAGATGAAGAGGAAGTCATTCGTACTGTTCAACTCCTAAGTCAATATTATCGTTATTACAGTCAAAAAGGACAAAGTCACTTTAGGGTGATTGGACCTACTAGCGCCGTTATTAGCAAAATAGGTGATGAATATCGGTGGCGATTACTTATTGTAGGAGAAGAAAGAGAAAAATTATTAATTTACGGTAAATTTTGCTTAGAAAAGTTTTATAATAAAGAAAAAGTAAGTGGCACGAAAATACAATGGGATGTAGACCCACTGGCCATGTTATAAATTAAGGAGGCAATTATGGCAATTAGAACAATTAGAACAGAAAAAGAAGAAGTTTTAAGAAAGATATCAAAACCTGTAAAAAGTTTTGATGAAAGTTTATGGACCTTATTAGATGATATGAAAGAAACAATGTATCTTGCTGAAGGTGTAGGCATTGCAGCACCTCAAGTAGGCCTACTTAAACGAGCCTTTATTGTAGATATTGGAGAAGGTCCAGTAGAGTTTGTTAACCCTGAAATTCTTGCAGTTGAAGGCGAACAATTAGGGGAAGAAGGATGCTTAAGTGTACCTAAAAGATACGGAACAGTAAGACGCCCTAACTATGTAAAAATGCGTGCGCAAGATCGAAATGGGAATGTGTTTGAGATAGAAGGAAAAGAATTTATGGCAAGAGCAATGCTTCATGAATTTGATCATTTAGAGGGCAAATTATTCGTTGACTTAGTAGAAGGCGATTTATTCGAAGTAGAGTAACAGGTAGGAAAAGAGGAAAAGGTTATGAACGTTGTATTTATGGGTACACCAGATTTTGCAGTACCAACTTTAGAAATGTTAATTGATGAAAAATATACGGTGAGTGCTGTAGTGACACAACCTGATAAGCCAAAGGGTAGAGGAAAGAAGGAAAGCATGCCGCCTGTAAAAGAAGTAGCTCTTGCACATGGGCTATCAGTTTTGCAACCAGAGAAGATAAGAGGGGATGAAGCATTTTACAACCACATACAATCTTTAAATCCGGATGTTATTGTAGTAGTAGCATTTGGACAGATTTTACCTGAAAGTATATTAAATATCCCTAAATATGGTTGCATTAATATTCATGGCTCATTACTTCCTAAGTATAGAGGAGCTGCACCTATTCAATGGTCTATTATTAACGAAGAGCCAATCACAGGTGTTACGATTATGTACATGGATAAAGGCATGGATACAGGGGATATGCTGCTTAAGAAAGAGATAGTGATTGATGAAGCAGATACTTATGCTTCACTTCATGATAAAATGAAAATAGTAGGAGCAGAGGCTCTTAAAGAAGCTATGCCTATGATTATTGCCGGTGGTAAAGAAAGACAAAGGCAAGAAGAAAGTGAAGCTACTTATGCGGCACTTATTCAAAAAAGTTTAGGTGAGATTAAATGGCAAGCTTCTACAAGTAGCATCGATGCCTTAGTTAGAGGACTTAATCCTTGGCCAGGTGGTTATACTTACTATAAAGGTGAGGTAATGAAAATCTGGAAAGCAGTGAAAACGCTGAAACAAGGAGAAGGTGCGCCAGGGACCATTTTAGAAGTAAGTAAAGAGGGGATTTTTGTTAAAACTTTAGATGGAAGCCTATGCATTCAGGAAATTCAAATGCCTAATAAAAAACGTATGCCAGTTTCCGAATATATTAAGGGTAATACGCTTGATATAGGGGTGATACTAGGTATATAAGTTGAAGGAGTGAAGCGTATGCTCTACAGTTATGGAGGTAATTCTCAAATTTTATGGATTACTTTAGCTATGATGATTATACCCCTTTATGCTAGTTTAAAGGTACAAAATACTTTTAATGTTTATTCTAGAAAGCGGACCCTTTCAGGATATACAGGAGAAGAAGCAGCAAGACGTATTTTAGCAATGAACAATATTAATATTTCTATTCAACCTGTACGTGGATCAATGACAGATTTTTATGATCCTGTTAACAAGACATTGGCACTTTCTGAAAGTGTTTATAGCATGGATTCCATAGCTGCATTAGGGGTAGCTGCCCATGAAGCAGGTCATGCTATTCAAGATGCTAACGATTATGCTTTTTTACGCTTTAGACATACTATTTATCCAGTTGCTAATTTTGCGAGTCGTATATCTATGCCACTGGTATTTATTGGTTTATTCTTTGGAAGTATGCCATTCTTAGTAGATATAGGTATTTGGTTGTTTGCTATTACGACAGTATTTGCCATTGTTACATTACCGGTAGAATTTAATGCTTCTAAGAGGGCATTAGCTACGTTAGAATCAAGTGGCATTCTGGCACCAGAGGAATTAGTGGGTGCAAAAAAAGTATTAGATGCAGCAGCATTAACCTATGTGGCAGCAGCCATGGCATCTATTTTATCTTTGATTCGTTTAATTATGATTAGTAACCGCAATAATGATTAAAAATGGGGAGTGCTTTAACTCGAAGGAGGAGGCACTCTCTTTTTGGGTTGATGACCACTTTTTGCTAAAAGGATGGTTAAATGTTAGAATTAGTGGTACATTATAGTATGAAATAATAAGCATAAGTAAAAGAGAGGTTTTAGGTATGAATAAAACGGTACGCGAGCAAATCGTAGACTTATTAATAGAAATAGAAAAAGAAGCTAGTTATGCACAGCTAGTGTTGAAACGTGCCCTTCAAGATATAGATGCAAAGGATAAAGGCTTTGTCACAGAAGTCGTTTATGGAACACTAAAGTACCAGATTAAGCTAGATTATATTCTTAATCAGTTTTCAAAAACACCTGTGCATCGAATGAAACCCCTCATTAGAAATGTAATGCGTATGAGTTTGTATCAAATGTTATATCTCGATAAAGTACCTACTTCAGCCATTATTAATGAAGCAGTAAAGATTGTTAAAAAAAGAAAGTTTCAAAACCTATCAGGATTTGTGAATGGTATTCTTAGAAATATAGACCGCCAAAGAGAACAAATTACTTATCCAGATGAAACAAAAAATTTAGTATTAGCAATGAGTATTCATTATGCCATTCCAGAATGGATGATAGAAGATTGGCTTAAGGTTTATAAAGAGGAAGAGGTAAAATCTATTTGTGAAGCACTTAATGAGAGAGCTGAGGTATGTGTACGTTATAATACGCTAAAAACAAATAAGCTAGAATTTGAAGAGACCCTTAAAGTAGAGGGCATTCAGTTAAAAGAAGGCGCTTTTTTAGAGGAAGCCTTTTATCTTAAAGGCGTAGATAACCTTCAAAATAGTCCCTCTTTTAAAAAAGGCGAATGGACAGTACAAGATGAAAGTGCTATGCTTGTAGCACATGTTATGGCACCCCAAAAGGGTGATTGTATCTTGGATATGTGTAGCGCCCCAGGAGGTAAATCCATTCATATGGCAGAGCTTATGGCGAATGAAGGGCGTATTGTAAGTTGTGATATCCATCCACATAAGTTAGAATTAATCAAGAAGAATGCCAAGCGTATGGGGATAACCATTATTGAGCCAACCTTGCAAGACGGTACACTAAAGAATGAATGTTACGTGGAAGCTTTCGATAAAGTCTTATTAGATGCACCATGCTCTGGGTTAGGTATTATGAAGCGTAAACCAGATATAAGAACACATAAATCAAAAGAAGGGCTGCTTGAGATTGTAGCCTTACAGAAAAAGTTAGCTTTGGCAGCTATAAGCTATCTAAAGCCAGGAGGGCGATTGGTTTATAGTACGTGTACTATTTCTCATGAAGAAAATGAAGGAATGGTAAGCTATATCAAAGCGTTAGGTTTAGAATTAGAAAATATAGTAGATACTATACCTAACCCACTAAAGAAAGCCATTAAAGAAAAAGGTATGATTCAAATTTTACCTCATATGGCTGGTACAGATGGCTTTTTCATTGCTAGTTTTAAAAAAGGAGTTTAAGTATGAATGAAATTTTAAATCATACCATAGCAGAGTTAGAAGAAATAATACTGGCTTATGGAGAAAGTAAATTTAGGGCAAAGCAGCTTTTTGAGTGGTTCCACAAAAAGATGGTTTGGGATTATGATGAAATGAATAATTTACCATTAAAGCTTAGAGATAAACTCAAGGAAAATTATCCTATCCAGCCCCTTAGAATCGTAGAAAAGCTTTGTTCAGAAATAGATGGGACAATAAAATACTTGTTTGAGTTATCAGATTCACATATAATAGAAAGTGTTTTAATGCGTTATAAACATGGTAATTCCGTATGTATTTCTTCTCAGGTAGGATGTCGTATGGGATGCAAGTTTTGTGCATCTACTGTAGAAGGACGTGTTAGAAATCTTTTACCAGCAGAGATGGTAGGGCAAATTTATGCCATTTCCAAAGATACAAATGAACGCGTATCCAATATTGTTATTATGGGAAGTGGAGAACCCTTAGAAGAATTAGGGGTAACCTTAAGATTTGTGGAGCTTATTAATCATCCATCAGGACAAAATATTGGGCAACGTCATATCACTGTATCCACCTGTGGTCTTGTACCAGAAATAAAAGCCTTAGCAGAAGAGAAACTTCAAATTAATTTGGCACTTTCTCTTCATGCCACAACAGATGAGAGGCGCCAAGCAATCATGCCTATTGCTAGAAAATACAGCTTAGAAGAGGTATTGGCAGCTTGTCACTATTTCATTGAAAAAACCAACCGAAGAGTTACATTTGAATACGCATTAATTGAAGGCGAAAATGATAAGGAAGAAGATGCCAGACGTTTAGGTGGCCTTTTAAAAGGGATGCTTTGTCACGTTAATCTCATTCCTGTTAATCAAATAGATGAAAGAAGTTATAAAAGTAGTAAAGCTTCAAGTATTGAAAGGTTTAAAGGTGTTTTAGAGCAGTACGGTGTGCCTACAACATTACGTAGAACATTAGGCGCTGATATAGATGCAGCTTGTGGACAACTACGACGTAGGTATCTTAAAAAGCGAGGTGAATAGCATGCAAGCTATTGGCAAGGTAGACATTGGTAGAAAAAGAGTGCGAAACGAAGATGCCATCTTCGTTTCTAATTCACCTATTGGTATTCTGCCTAATTTATATATTGTGGCAGATGGAATGGGTGGACACAAAGCAGGAAGTATTGCAAGTGGATTAGCTATTTCATCTTTTTGTGAGTATTTAGAAGCACATAAGCATATTGATATAAAGACCCGAGAAGATGTAACTATTTTACTGAAACTAGGAATAAGAAATGCTAATCATGTTATTTATGAAAAGTCAAAGCAAGATGAAGCCTATAATGGCATGGGAACAACAATGACGGTAGCAACTGTCATAGAAGATATTGTCTATTTAGCTCATGTAGGTGACACAAGACTTTATTTAATGAATGAAGGTAGTATTTTTCAAGCCACAACAGATCATTCTTTAGTACAAGAAATGTTAGAGCAAGGTTATATTTCTGAAAATGAGACAAGGGCACATCCACAACGACACATCATTACTCGCGCAGTTGGTACATATGCAAAAGTCAAAATTGATACAGTGATGTTTGATCTAAGTAAAGTTCAGTATATGTTACTTTGTTCAGATGGATTAACATCTATGTTATCAAACGAGGAAATTCATGAGTGTGTACGTCGCAGTAGCGGGGAAGCGGAAGAAATCGTTGATTCACTCATAGAAAAAGCAAACGCAAAAGGCGGAATGGATAATATAGCAGTAATTATTGTGAAAAAATAAGAGGTGAAAAAACATGTTAACGCCAGGGACCCTATTGGGAGAACGTTATGAAATCATTGAAAAAATTGGTGCAGGTGGAATGTCTATTGTTTATAAAGCAAAGGACAATAGATTACAACGCTATGTCGCTATTAAAGAGTTAAGAGAAGAGTTCGTACAAGATGAAGAGTTTGTAGCGAAATTTAGAAAAGAAGCACTTTCAGCAGCTAGCCTTTCACATCCTAATATTGTAGGTATTTATGATGTAGGTAGTGATAAGGATTTACATTATATTGTTATGGAATATGTTGAAGGGAAAACATTAAAAGAAGTCATTGCGGAAAAAGGACCATTTCCAGCTAAAACCGTATTAGAGTTAGGCGTGCAAATGGTATCAGCGTTAAAGCATGCCCATAGCAAGAAAATTATTCATCGTGATATTAAACCACAGAATATTTTATTAACCAATGAAGGTGTATTAAAGGTAACAGATTTTGGAATAGCTAAAGCTGTAGATTCATCTACTATTGTTGCCACCGGTAATGCCATTGGTTCTGTTCATTATTTTTCACCTGAACAAGCTAAAGGTAAGTATGTTAATGAGAGTAGTGATCTTTATTCTTGTGGTATTGTCCTTTTTGAATTAGCTACTAAGAAGCTGCCTTTTGAAGCAGATTCACATATTTCTATAGCGCTCAAGCACATTAACGAAGAAATTCCTAGACCATCAGAATTCAATAAGGCTATTCCTAAAAATTTGGAGCAACTTATTTTAAAAGCAACAAGCAAAGGTCAAATGGATCGTTATCAAAATGCAGATGAGATGCTTTATGACATGAAAGGGATCTTACAAAATCCTAACTATGAAATTAAAGGCGTAGAAATTACAGAAAAAACTATTTTATTGTCACCAGCGGATACCCAGCTGTTAAGAGAGCAAAGCAAAGAGGTAGAGGCAGACCAAGAGCCTTCTGAAAAAGAGTCTAGTATTTACGAAGAAGAAACCAGTTTTTTGCAAGATGAAGAAGAGGATGAAGAGGTTTCAAAGTTATATAAAATACTAGTGGGAGCAGGTGGTGTTTTCGCCACATTAGCCCTGGTAGTGGCTATTTCCTTAGCATGTATTTTTTGGATTCCTTCTTTAGGCAAAAATATGAATATGGTTTCTGTACCAGATTTAGAAGGAAAGACTCTTGAAGAAGCAACACAGCTTCTTAAAGAGCGTAATCTACAAATTAAAATTGCAGTAGGTAGTGATGAAGTAGGAGTGGTTATTAATCAAAAGCCATCATCAGGTGAAAAAGCTAAGAAGAAGTCTATAGTAGAAGTAGAGTTAGCTCCAGATGATAGTGAAGTATTGCCAGAAGGCGAAACTGTAGAATTACTTGATTTTACGGGAGAAGACCAAAGAGATGTACTAGCTAAAATAAAAGAGTTAGGCTTAGATATTAGTGCGGTAGACATTAGACCACAAGCAGATGAAATCGTTGAAATTGGCAAAGTTATTAGTCAAACACCAGTGGGTGGGAGTATGGTTGCATCAGGAGATCCTATTGTTTTGTACGTTAGTTCAGGTCCAGACAAGAAGATTCAAATGACAACTGTTCCAGATGTTAAAGGAAGAACACCGGAGGAAGCAAGAAGTATTTTATCACAGTCAAATCTTAAATTAGGTAATGAAAAAACACAAAGTAGTGAGACTGTAGCAGAGGGTCTAATCATTGATCAAGCTTTAGCTGTAGGTACAGAAATTGAAGAAGGCAGTAGTATCAATGTTATCGTAAGTACAGGTCCAGCTATGCCTGAACCATCTCCAGAACCAACACCAAGCCCAGAACCAAGCCCAACTACTGATCCCAGTCAGCCTACAGCACCAACAGAGGTAACAAAAACATATGCATTGTCACTTCCTGTACAAATAGAGGAGGATAAGGAAAGTTATCATGTGGTAGCAGTGCTTACTTTAGCTAGTGGTTCAGATCCGGTTTTCGATGGTGTTGTGACAAAGGATCAATTTCCTATACAGCTTTCTTTAAAAGGTTCAGGTAAAGGTATCCTATCTGTAACGATTGATGGTGAGCCTAAATATGAAGACCCTATTGATTTTAATGAGGTGCAGTAAATGAGACTAGAAGGTACGATTATTAAAGGTATAGCAGGCTTTTACTATGTAGAAGCTAATAAGACTATCTATGAATGTAAAGCAAGAGGTAAATTCAGAAATAAAAACATTATCCCCGTCATAGGGGATAATGTGCTTATTAGCTTGAAAAAGGAAGAAAATTCAAATGATCGTTATTTAGAGGGAACTATAGAAGAAATTCTAGAGCGAAAAAACAGTTTAATTAGACCAGCCGTGGCTAATGTAGATCAGGCCATGGTAGTATTTTCAGTGAGTTATCCTCAGCTTCACATAGATCTTTTGGATCGCTTTTTGCTACACATTGAAAAAGAAGACATCGTCCCTTATATATTACTGAATAAAATAGACGAAGGTAATGAAAATGAATATGCTGAGCTTGTAGAACGCTACACTAAAATAGGCTATGAAGTGATTTGTTTATCAGCGAAAATGAAAATTAACACAGAACTTCTGATGCCTAAGCTACAGAATAAAACAACTGTTTTCGCAGGACCATCAGGTGTTGGAAAATCTACACTTATTAATACTATAGAAGAGAATTTGAAATTAGAAACAGGAGAGGTAAGTGATAAGATAAAAAGAGGTAAACATACCACAAGACATGTAGAGCTTATCCCATTAAGTGAAGGTGGCTTTGTACTAGATACACCAGGATTTACTTCATTACAATTAGAGGGTATGGAAGCGGATCAGCTTCAATACTATTTTCCAGAGTTTGATGCTTTCTTAGGCTCATGTAAGTTTAGAGGATGTACCCATTTACATGAACCGGGATGTGAGGTCATTAAAGCTTTAGAAAAGGGAGAAATATATGAGGAGCGCTATGAAGCATATGCAGCGTACTACAAACAATTAAAAGAGATAAGGAGATGGTAATGTGATTCATTTGAGTCCTTCAATACTTGCAGCGGATTTTGCTAATTTGCAGAAGGAGATAGAGAGTGTACAAGAGGGAGGCGCTACTTATATCCATGTGGATGTTATGGATGGTGCTTTCGTTCCTAATATTTCATTAGGTGCACCTGTAGCTAAAAGTATTCGCCCTCATATTAAGGGAGTAATGGATGTCCATTTAATGATTGAGGCACCAGAACGTTATTTAGAAGATTTTAAGGTGGCAGGTGCAGATATATTAACAGTTCATCTTGAAGCAACTCATCATATTCATAGAGTTGTTCAACGTATTCATGATTTAGGAATGAAAGCTGGGATTTCACTTAATCCAGGAACACCTGTAAGTTTATTAGAACCCATTATAGAGGATATTGATTTAGTGCTGATTATGTCCGTTAACCCAGGCTTTGGTGGTCAAAAATTTATTCCTTATTCACTAGAGAAATTGATGCAAGTTAAAGCTCTAGCACAAAAACATAATCGATTGGATTTACTTATTGAGGTAGATGGTGGTGTAACAATGGATAATGCAGAGGCAATTATTAAAGCAGGTGCTAATGTACTGGTGGCTGGTTCATCTGTATTTGATGGTAAAGCAGCTACGGCAAATGCAAAGGCTTTTGTAAAACTTTTTGAAAGCTGCTAAGCCCTATGAAAGTACTTATTTTAACAAATGGAGAATATGGAGACTATAGTTTTTGTCAAGAGGAAAGTCACTATGACCGAGTTATTTGTGCAGATCGTGGTATATGTCATGCTAGAGCATTAGGAATCACACCAGATTTAATAGTCGGAGATTTTGACAGTGGAAGTGAAGAGGACTTAACTTATTTTGAGAGTCAGGGCATTCGTGTGTTGCGTTTTAAACCTGAAAAAGATGAAACAGATACAGAAATTGCAGTTCAGCAAGCTATTGAAATGGGTGCAAAAGAAGTGGATATATATGGTGGGTTAGGAAGTAGATTAGATCATAGCCTAGCTAATATTCATCTTTTATACCCTCTATTAAAAAGAGGAATAAGTGGACGTTTGTTAAATCCCAATAATAGTGTATCTTTAGCGATGCATCAGTGCATCATTAAAGGGGAAAAAGGAGATTTGGTAAGTCTTATTCCTTTTGCGGGTGATGTAGAAGGGGTGACAACAACAGGACTGGCCTATGCGCTTCACAATGCTACTATACCTATAGGGACAAGTCTTGGAATTAGCAACTATTTACTAGGTCAGGTAGCAGAAGTAACAATGAAAAAAGGTGTTTTGATAGTCATTAAAGCAAATGATTAAAATTTAAGTCATAGAGAATAGATTTTAGAAATATGATAAAAATAAAAGCGATTACCGAAAGGTAATCGCTTTATTTATAGCAAGCTTGTAACTACGCACGTGCTACTAAGTTTGAACGTAAGCAACGTGTACAAACATTCATAGTTTTAACAGCTCCGTTTTGGTTAACTCTAACTTTTCTAACATTAGACTTCCACATTTTGTTAGATCTTCTATGAGAGTGGCTCACTTTAATACCAAAATGTACGTCTTTTGAACAAATTTCGCATTTTGCCAATTTGAACACCTCCTTGTCTTAAATCCGTGACATAACAAGGGTTATTGTAACAGATAATAGGACATATTGCAAGTAGTAGGACGTTTAATTTTTTGGAAAAATTCACTTTCCGATGATTTGGATGTATAAAGGCTTTTTTATTTGACAATGATGTGATATAATGATAAAAAATTTAATTAAATTGAAATGAGTATGGACTAGATGAGGAGGTCTATTTATGCCAAGTAATTTTTCAAATGAATATGGTCATATAATAATCAACGAAGAAGTTATTGCACAGATTAGTGGTGTAACAGCTATGGAGTGTTATGGCGTTGTTGGCATGGCCGCTAGAAACGTAAAAGACGGCATTGTACATCTATTAAAGGGTGAAAGCTTAACCAAAGGGATAGCCGTGCGTTTAAATGAAAATAAAGCCAATATTGACTTTCATGTTATAGTCGAATACGGTACTAAGATTTCTGCTGTAGCAGATAACCTAATGAGTACAGTAAAATACAAAGTAAAAGATGCACTTGGTATTGAAGTCGAAAGTATTCGTATCTTCATTGAGGGTGTAAGAGTAGATAAAGAATAATAGTTTGTATAAGAACCTTGATGGGTTTGAGGAGGCATATAAAGTGGAAGTTAGAAAAATAGATGCAGCTCAGCTTCAAGCAATGTTTATTGCAGGAGCTCAGCTACTAGATGAAAAGAAGCAGATGGTTAATGAAATGAATGTCTTTCCAGTGCCAGATGGTGATACAGGAACTAATATGTCATTAACAATCTTAGCGGCTGCAAAGGAAGTAGAAGCTGCTACTAAAGTAGATTATAGCTCTATTGCTAAGGCAGCAGCAACAGGTTCTTTAAGAGGAGCTAGAGGAAACTCAGGTGTTATTTTATCTCAGCTTATTAGAGGCTTTTCAAAAAGTATTACGGAAGCTACAGAGAATGGAGAAGAAATTGATACTGTAGTACTTGCTAATGCTTTCCAAAAAGGAGTAGATACAGCTTATAAAGCAGTTATGAAACCTAAAGAAGGAACAATCTTAACTGTAGCAAGAGAGATTGCAATTAAAGCTCTTGAGATGAGCCTTGAAACAGCAGATATGAATGTGTTTATTGAAAGTGTGCTTCAACATGGTTATGAAACACTTAATAAAACACCAGATATGCTTCCAGTTTTAAAAGAAGCTGGTGTTGTAGATGCAGGTGGACAAGGATTACTATGCATATTAGAAGGTGCAGCCCGTGTTATTATTGAAAACCTTCAAATTGAAATTAAAAAACCGACAGTAGCGCCAAACGAAGCAGCATTTGCGGCACTTAAGAATTTTAATACAGAAGATATTACCTTTGGTTATTGTACAGAATTTATTGCAACTAAAAACCAAGGTTCTAAATATGAAGAAGAAAGTTTTAAAGCGTACCTTGAAAGTATTGGTGATAGTATTGTAGTCGTATCGGATGAGGAATATGTAAAGGTACATGTACACACAGATAATCCGGGACTAGCTCTTCAAAAAGCACTTGAATTTGGTGCACTTCATAACTTAAAAATTGAGAATATGAGAGAGCAACATTCTTCTATTTTTAATGAAGGTGAAGAAGCAAGTAGCGAACCTAAGAAAGACCTAGGTTTTGTTTCTATTGCTGCAGGTAGTGGTATTGCAGACATTATGAAAAGCTTAGGGGTTGACCAAGTGATTGAGGGTGGTCAAACCATGAATCCTAGTACAGAAGATATTTTAAAAGCGGTTAAAGCATGTCATGCTGAAAAAGTAGTTGTGCTACCTAATAATAAAAATATTATTTTAGCTGCAGAGCAAGCAGCAGCTATAGATGAAGAAACAAAAGTTTTTGTACTACCAACAACAACTATGCCTCAAGGTATTGCAGCTATGATTGCCAAGGATGGCCATGATGGAGATGTTGAAGAGCTAATGGAAGATATGAAGGAAGCTGTATCAGGTGTACAGACAGCTCAGATTACCATTGCTGTAAGAGATACAACTTTAGAAGGTGAAAATATTATAGATGGTGAATACCTAGGGATGTTAGAAGGACGTATTGTAGTACATCACAAAGATTTAAAAGTAACTTTCAATGAATTGCTTAAAAAAATGAAAGAAGATGCTGAAGTTATTACTGTGTATTACGGCGAAGAAATCACAGAAGAAGTGGCTAAAGATTATCAAAAAGATGCAGAAGCTATTTTTGAAGATGCAGACGTTGAACTTTACCATGGGAACCAACCTGTATATTACTTTATGATTTCTGCAGAATAAGCATAAACTCATAGGCAATTCCATACAATGTGTGTGGATTTGCCTTTTTTATGTGGAAAGGAGGAGGAAGGGTGCTTTTAAGTGATTCCATTAATGAACTTAAAGGGGTAGGAGACAAAGTAGGAGATAAACTTAGAAAATTAGGGATTTATACCTTGAAGGATATGATAGAACACTATCCTAGAGAATATGAGGACCGTAGACAAATTACGCCTCTTGCTGCATGTGAATTAGATGAACCGCAAAATGTGCTGGTAACGGTATGTAGTAAGCCACAAATTGCTAAGAAAGGGAATAAGATTTTAGTCAGTTTTCGAGTGAAAGATGAGACAAGTAGCATTATGGTTACTTTTTTTGGACAAGCTTATATGCGTAACAACTTTGTTATGGGTGAAAAATATTTACTTTATGGGAAAATCAAACATAAGTATGGTCAATTAGAAATGGATTCTCCTGAATATCAAAAGGTAGCTGATCCCTCAAAATTAGGGACAGTAGCTAAAATTACCCCTATTTATCCTACAACGCAGAAGTTATCACAAAAAGTGATTAGGGGTTTAATAGAACACTGTTTAAATGAGGTGCTACCAGAAGTCAAAGATCCTCTTCCAGAACGCATTATTAAGCAATATCATCTTGTAAGTAAAGAGGAAGCCTTAAGGGGGATTCACTTTCCAAAGGATTCAGAGCATTTTTTTGAAGCAAGAAAACGCCTTGTATTTGAGGAGCTTTTTATGCTGCAGCTTTCCTTATATCAATTAAAAGCGGACTTTGCCACTAAGCTCATGGGAATTGCTCATGATGTAACATCAGAATTAAAAGCTTTTATGGCTTCTTTACCATTTGAGCTGACTGGTGCACAGAAAAGGGTGATACGTGAGATTGTAGGCGATATGAAAAGTCCTTATGCAATGAATCGTTTAGTACAAGGAGATGTAGGCTCAGGGAAAACGGTTATTGCAGCCATCAGTTTATTTTTAGTTGTTAAAGATGGCTTCCAAGGTGCACTTATGGCTCCGACTGAGGTATTAGTTGTGCAGCACTATGAATTCATCAAAGGAATTATGGAGCCATTTGGTATACAAGTTGGTCTTTTAACAGGCTCTACCACAGCTAAACAAAAAAGAGAATTGTTAGCGGCTATTAAAACCAATGAAATCCAGATTGTAGTGGGAACCCATGCCTTGATTGAAGATAATGTGGAAATACCAAACCTAGGATTAGTGATTACCGATGAACAACATCGTTTTGGAGTAAGGCAGCGTTTAAAATTAACAGAGAAAGGTCATTTGCCAGATGTAATGGTTATGACAGCTACACCTATTCCTAGGACTTTAGCACTTATTTTATATGGGGATATGGATATCTCCATTATTGATGAGTTGCCACCAGGAAGGCAACCTATTCGTACGAATGCTGTAGATTCAGCTTATCATCCACGGATTTATCGCTTTATAGAAAAGCAAATCGAAGCAGGTAGACAATGTTATATTATTTGTCCTATGGTAGAAGAAAGCGAAAAGACTAGTGAGCTTAAAAATGTAATAGAATATACAGAGTATTTAAAAACACAGGTGTTTCCTCATATTCCTATAGCTTATTTACATGGTAAGATGAAGCCAAAAGAAAAAAATGAGATTATGGCACAGTTTGCAAGAGCAGAGACTAAAATTCTTGTGTCTACTACCGTTATTGAAGTAGGGGTTAATGTGCCAAATGCAACGATTATCTTAATTGAAAATGCAGAAAGGTTTGGACTTGCTCAACTGCACCAATTACGTGGACGGGTAGGTCGTGGCAAACATCAATCTTATTGTGTTTTAGTAAGTGATTCAAAAAATAAAGTGACGAAAAAAAGGCTCAAAATTATGGAAGAGAGTACAGATGGCTTTGTTATTGCAGAAACGGACCTTAAACTTAGAGGACCAGGAGAATTTTTTGGGACGAAGCAACATGGCCTTCCAGAAATGAAAATTGCCAATCTTTATACGGATGCTAAAGTGCTAGGTGAGGTACAAGGGTGTGTGAAAAATCTATTAGCAATAGATCCAAATTTAGGCGAAACCCAGAATAATCAATTGCTGCAGGAGATTCAAGCAAGGTTAAACGAACAATCATTGCATAATGCTTTATAATTGAAGAGCAATGAAGAATTAAAAGGCAATAAAGAAGTAATAATGAATAGTGAAAAACTAAAAAGCAATTAAGAATGAGCCATTAGAAAGACTAGTGAGAAATTTTGACATAAAAATAATAAGTACTAATCCTGAGAAATGTTTTAATTAACAATTCTCCATTCTTTATTTTTTACTATTAATTGCCTTAAAAAGGAGGATACATTGTGAGAGTAATAAGTGGGCGTTGTAGAGGCACACATCTTGAAGCACCAGAGGGGATGAATACAAGACCTACAACAGATAGAATTAAAGAAACTTTATTTAATATGATTGCTTTTGATATACCAGAGTGTGAGTTCTTAGATTTATTTAGTGGCAGCGGTGCCATGGCCATAGAGGCCTTAAGCCGTGGTGGTAAACGAGCTGTTCTTGTAGAAAAAGATACTAAAGCTTTAGCCTGTATCGAACAGAATTTAGAAAAGACGCGTTTAAAGGCCGAAGCTAAAGTAGTGGCGTCTGATGTATTTGAAGCATTAAAAAGATTAGAAGGAGAACAATTTGATATTATCTTTATGGATCCACCGTATGCCTTGGAAAATATACAAACTGTTCTAGAAATATTAGCTAAAAAGAAATTTTTAAAGGAAGACGGCTACATTATTCTCGAAAGAAGTACAAAGACTATTGTAAAGTTACCTCAAAATTTGGTATTATGGAAAGAAAAGCAGTATAAAACAACTACACTTAGTTTTATAAGAAGGGATATGGGCAGTGAATAGAGGGATTTATCCAGGAAGTTTTGATCCAATGACTAATGGACATCTAGATATTATTACAAGAGCAGCTAAAATAGTAGATGAACTCATTGTGGCAGTACTCCTTAATCCTAAAAAAGGGACAGGACTATTATCTGTTGAAGAGCGAATAGCTGTTATGAAGGAAGCGACTAAACATTTAGAAAATGTAAAAATTGATAGCTTTTCAGGTTTATTAGTAGATTTTGCTCATCAAAAACAAGCTAGAGTGATTATTAGGGGACTTCGCAATGGCTCAGATTTTGAGCAAGAGATGAATATGGCACAAATAAATAGTAGCTTATTAAAGGGTCTAGAAACAGTCTTTTTAATGACAGCACCAGAGCATGCTTATATGAGTTCCACTGCTGTAAGAGAAATTGTTTGTTTTGGTGGCGAATATGAAGCTTTTGTACCACCAGCTGTAGCCGATAAGTTAAAAATAAATAAGATGAGGGGTAGATAAAGTGGAAAATGCAAGATGTGGTGAAATCGCACTTTTATTAGACCAACTAGAAGACTTAATTGATGAAGGCAAAACCAGCTTTTTATCTGGAAAGATTTCCATTGATAAGGATGCTATGATTGAGCTAGTAAGAGAGATTAGATTAAAACTGCCTACAGAAGTACAACAATCGGTGTGGATTGTAGAAGAAAGGAATAAAATTCTTTCAGAAGCACAAAAAGAAGCACACCTTATTGTAGAAGAAGCTAGAGAACAAGCACAAGCGATGATTGAAAGAAATGAAATTACTCAGTTCGCAAGAGAGCGTGCAACTTCTATTGTAGAAACTGCAAAAGAGGATGCAAAACAAATTCATAGAGGGTCTATTGAATATGCACAAGATACTTGTCGTGATATGGAACAACATCTCAAAAATACATTAGAAGCTGTTCATGACGAGGTACAAAATTTTGAAGCTTATATTACAGATATGCTTCGTCAAGTATATGATAACAGACAAGAACTTAAAGAAATGGGTATTCAATTAGATAAAGAAGCAGAATAATGCGCTTAAAATAAAATGAGAAAAATAGCACCTATGGTGTTATTTTTTTTTGATTTCATCACATAATAATAAAATAAGGATTGATAAGAAGCTACGTTTTATACATAGACAAATGGAAAACAAATGCCTATAATAAAAGTATTGACAATATCAACCAATTACAAGTATTAGGAGGGGAAGCTGTGGCTTATCCAATTAAAGGATATTTATTACAACAATCAGAATATATTAAGGAAATTGATAGCGAGGCAGATATTTATATACATGAAGCAACAAAAGCAAAGGTATTACTTATTGCCAATAAAGATCCACATAAAAGTTTTTGTATAGGTTTTCGTACACCACCCAAGGATAGTACAGGAGTACCACATATTATTGAGCACTCTGTATTATGTGGTTCTAGAAAATATCCACTCAAAGATCCTTTCGTAGAGCTAGCTAAAGGATCGCTTAATACGTATTTAAATGCAATGACTTATCCAGATAAAACACTTTATCCAATTTCAAGCCAAAATGATAAAGACTTTCAAAATCTTATGGATGTTTATTTAGATGCAGTATTTTTCCCAAATATTTATAAGCAAAAAGAAATTCTCATGCAAGAGGGGTGGCGTTATCACCTAGAGGATGTAAAGGCACCTATTGAGTATAAAGGTGTTGTTTACAATGAGATGAAGGGTGCTTTTTCATCTCCAGAGGAAATTGGATTTAGATTGATTAAAGAAACCCTATTTCCGCATACCACTTATGCACATGAGTCAGGTGGTGCACCTGCACATATTCCAGACTTAAGCTATGAAGCTTTCATAGATTTTCATAAGTCATATTATCATCCATCTAATAGCTATATTTGTTTGTATGGAGACATGGACCCTGAGAAAACATTAGAATATATTGATAAAGAATATTTATCAAAATTCAGTTATATGGAGATTGATAGTCATATAGCTGAGGAGCTAGCTTTTAAAGAGGTAGTAACTAAGACAGCGTATTACTCTGCAACACCGGATAAAGATAATGGTCTATTTTTATCTTATAACTTTGTAGTAGGAGATGTAGGTAATCGTCAGTTGATGTTAGCCATGTCTATTTTAGAATATGTGCTTTTAGACACACCTGCTTCACCACTTAAAAAAGCACTTATTGCAGAGGGCATTGGAGAAGATGTCTATGGAGCTTTTCAAACTCATTTAAAACAACCAGTGTTTACAATTGTAGGTAAAAATGTAGTAGAGGATAAAAAGCAACGTTTTTATGAGGTCATTCATGAAGTATTAGAAGATTTAGCTAAAAATGGATTACCTGAGCATTTATTAAAAGGTGCCTTACAAGTTAAAGAGTTTGAATTAAGAGAAGGTGATTCTAGCGGTTATTCAAAAGGTTTATTTTATAGTTTAGCAGCTATGAAAAGTTGGATTTATGATGCTTCTCCTTTTGTGTATTTAAAATATGAAGAAGAACTAGCAGCCTTAAAAACTAATTTGAAAAATGGGTATTATGAAGAACTCATCAAACAACATATTTTAAACAATAAGCATTGTGCAAAGGTGGAGCTATATCCTAAAGTTGGACTAGAGAAGGAAATAGAAGATGCAGTTACAGAAAAGTTAGCAGCATATAAAGCTAGTCTTAGTGAGAAAGAACTACAAGCTTTAATAGACGCAACTAAGCACTTTAATGCTTTTCAAATGACGCCAGATGCAGAAGGTGCAGCAGAGTGTATTCCACTCTTACAAAGAGAAGACCTAAGACGCAAAGCAAAATATCCAAAGTATGTCGTTAGAAAAGAACAGGAAACAGATTATGTGGTAACTACAGTATTCACCAATAAAATTGCTTATGTGAATTGGCATATCAGTTTAATAGGTATAGAAGATAAACACATGCCTTATTTGGGGATGATTGTAGGTATGCTAGGTAAGTTAGATACGAAACACTACACC
This sequence comes from Cellulosilyticum sp. WCF-2, assembly GCF_003990395.1. NCBI lineage: Bacteria > Bacillati > Bacillota > Clostridia > Lachnospirales > Cellulosilyticaceae > Cellulosilyticum > Cellulosilyticum sp. WCF-2. The sequence goes on from NZ_CP034675.1 coordinate 2,566,606, forward strand.
TATGAAGCACTATCTAGTCACATTGATGAGCACATTGGTAGTATGTCTTATCATATTCAAGCATTAAATGATGCCAATCAAAGAGACGGTTATCTACCTACTTTTCTGATTCAGTCGAAAGCTCTTATTAATGAAGTTTCTGAGCAAGTACGTATGATGGGTGAAATATTACAAAATACCTTATTTGATAATGCTGATCGTTTATTAGAAATCATACGTGAGATGAAAGCACTTATGGAATCGGCTATAAGTAGTGAAGGACATCGCATTGCTTATAGTAGATTACTAGCACATCTCTCTAGCACAGAGCTTTTTGAAGAAAAAACAAAGGGTATTACTTTTTATCATTTTGTTTGTGATATTGAGAAAAACTGGTCTAGTGTAAAAGATCAAACCATAAGTGCATTAAAAGAAGCTTATGGTTATTTGGCTAATAAAAAACGTATCACGGTAGGCTTAACAGTTGATGAGGAAGAAGCTTCTCAAATCATTCCTATTATTCAAAATCAGATGGATGACTTACCAGAAGAAAAGATAGAGCCTCTTGTGATGAAATTTGATATAACAGAAGAAAAAGAAGCTATGATTTATCCAAGTAATGTTAACTATGTGGCAATGGGTTATAATTTTAAAGAGCAAGGCTATAATTATCATGGTGGCATGTTGATGTTAAAAACTGTTTTATCAATGGACTATTTATGGAGTAAAGTTCGTGTACAAAATGGTGCCTACGGTTGCTTCTGTGATTTTAGGCGTAGTGGTAATATGTTCTTTGTATCTTATCGTGATCCTAATATTGATCAAACTCTAGAGCTCTACAAAGAAATACCAAGCTATTTAGAAGTACTTCAACTTTCAGACAGGGAGTTATTACAGTATTTAATCGGAACTATTAGTCAAATGGATTTTCCATTTACACCTGCTACCGAGGGAAAAACAGCTCAGACTTACTACTTGATGGGAATCAAAGAGCATCAGCTTCAACAAAGCAGAGATGAACTCTTTGCAACAACTAATGAAACACTTAAGCAATTTGCACCTCTTGTAAAAGAATGCTTAGAAAAAGAATATTATTGCGTATTTGGAAATGCACAAAATGTAGAAAATGCGCAAACTGAATTTAAAGATCAAACAATTGTTTAAGAATCAAAATGCCCTAGAAATAAATCTAGGGCATTTTTGCTGGACAATTTCTAATAGAAAGAGTATACGACAGTTCTTTTATTTGATATAATAAATTCATATGTAAAATTATGAATGAGTCCGAAGGAGGAAGACCATGGCATATTTTGGTAAGGTGGTCATCATTACAGGAAGTGGACAAGGCATAGGACAGTGTATGGCTTTAGCATATGCCAAGAAAAGAGCTATTGTTATTATTGCAGAATCTGATGAAGAAGCAGGAGAAGAAACCAAAAGCTTAATTAAAGCAATAGGTGGAGAATGTTTGTTTATTAAGACTGATATAAAAGAAGAAGCTTCTGTAGAACAAATGGTTAATCAAGTTGTAGAGCGTTATGGGAAAATAGATATTTTGATTAATAATGCAGCAGTACAGATCCAAGGTGAAAATGATACGTTATTTACTAGAAGTGTAGCTACCTTTGAAGAGACTTTACGAGTGAATGTAACAGGAGCATATATTTGTAGTAAATATTGTGCTATGCACATGCCAGAGGGAAGTAGTATTTTAAATATTGTTTCGACAAGAGCATTAATGAGTGAACCTCATACAGAACCTTATACAGCTTCCAAGGGAGCACTCCTTGCATTAACTCATGCATTAGCTAATAGTTTAGCACATCGTGTGCGTGTGAATGCCATTAGTCCAGGCTGGATTAATGTATCAGAATGGAAAAAGAAAAAAGATCGCAAGTTTACAGCACTTACAGAAGAAGATCATATGCAACATTTAGTAGGACGTGTGGGTGTGCCAGAGGATGTAGCAGAAGCTGCATTATTTTTAACGAGTGAGGGTGCAGGTTTTATTACTGGAAGTAATTTTGTAATTGATGGTGGTATGACAGTAAAAATGATTTATGCGGAATAAGGTGATGAAATGATAGTACAAGGGTGTCATTATATAGAAGAACAGAAGAAAAAATATCTGAAGCATACACTAATATGGACTGCGGTTGTGGCAGTACTCTTTGGAAGCGGCTTATTTTTAGCAGGAAAGAGAGAAAATTATTTCACAGTTATAGCAGGTGTTTTAGTTTTAGGTATTGCACTTAATTTATCTCGTTATATAGGATTTAGAAAGTTTAAGGATGGAAAAGAAGTATCAGCTAAGATTTTAGAAGGAATGAAAGGGAGTTACGATTTATTTCATAGTGCGATTATACCAGACGCAAGAGGAACTGCTTTTTTTGAGCATATTGTAGTAACTTCTAGAAGTATGTATTTCATTAGTGAAAGTAGTGAGATGATAAAAAAATACCGTTTGTGTCTCGAAAATAAATTAGCAAGTAAAGGTATACCGATAAAATCTATTCATTTTGTGCATGTAGATAATGAAGTACAAATAAAGAATCTAGCAATAAAAATTGAAAAAGATGCATGTTATACCAATGAGAAATTAGGAGAATATACGAAAGTTATTAATGATTTATTAATGTAAGTGGTGGAAAAATGAGACAGATTACAATTACGCCTTTAGAAGCAAATCAACGTTTAGATAAATTTTTGATGAAATATTTAAATGAATGTCCTAAAAGCTTCATTTATAAAGGAATGAGAACGAAAAAAATTAAATACAATGGGAAGAAACCTCAAGGCAATGAAATCTTACAAGAAAGTGATGAAATAAAAATCTTTTTCACAGAAGAACAATTTAAGACCTTTTCTAGTGAAAAAGAAGTAAAAAAAGTGCCTATTAGCTTTCAAACTGTTTATGAAGATGAGCATATACTGATTGTTAATAAACCTATGGGATTACTTACTCAAAAAGATACAGCAACAGGGCATAGTTTGGCTGATGAAGTCTTATCTTATTTAAAAGATAATGGGAGTTATGACCCCAAAACCTCTAAAGGTTTTACACCGGCACCATGTAATCGCCTAGATCGTAATACAGCAGGTATTGTATTAGTAGGTAAACATATTCCAGCGGTTCAAGTACTAGGAGAGATGCTTCAAACGAAGCAAATTTCTAAGTATTATATGAGTATTGTACTAGGTAGGGTAACAGCTCCAATGATTTTAAAAGGTTATCATATAAAGCAGGAAGGCAAAAATGAAGTAAAGATTACAACAGAATATGTAGAAGGTGCTAAGCCTGTAGAAACTCGCATTCTTCCTTTAAAGACCAATGGTAGATATACTTTAGTTGAAGTACAGTTGGTGACAGGGAAAACGCATCAAATTAGAGCCCACCTAAGTAAAATTGGACATCCCATCATTGGAGATCCTAAATATGGTGACCCTATAGAAAATCAATATTTTGCTTCTCAGTACGGCTTAAAGTATCAGATTTTATGTGCATATAAAGTGAAATTCGAACTTTGTAAGGCACCATTTCTATATTTACAAGATCGTGTATTTACTGTACCTGCACCTGCTATTTATTCACAGATTTGTGCAGGAGAAGCTCTTTTATAATAACAAGTAATGAAGGGAGTAATCTAGGCATGTGCCATAGGTTGCTCCCTTTCTTTTAAAGTAGTTTGGAAAGAACTTGCATTTTATGAACTGAGTAAGGTAGGATTATAAGTAGAAGCAATTTCATATGCGCGGTTCAAGTCATTTTCTAGCAAACAAATGTGTAACGCCTTCTCATAATCGCCATGAGTGAGCAATAGACGTACAGTTTCTTCGTAGGCATGGTCTAAGCTATAATAATACATAGCTAATTCCGTATCAAAAGGTTCTACGCATTTAGCTGCAAAAGAGTAGTGCTTTTTTTCTGCTTCTTCCATACCAATGAGTAAGCAAGTAGATTTAATTAATTCATCTTCTTTTAATTTTTTAGCACATTCAAGAGCAGAATAATAATCATTCAGTTTGATAAAGAGTTCGAATGCTTCTTCATATTGTTTAGTAAAATAAAGGACTAGCGCAAATTCTGCCACTTCTTTTAAACCCTGCTCCTTTTGCAATGGATTTTTGCAACACCTAAAACAATCAATGGCTTTCAAACCATTATAAGCATAGAGGTAGGCATAACCAGCTTCATAAAAGCAGTACTCTTGTTTGTAAAGCTTAGCAGCTTCTAAAGGATTAAAATAACTATAAAAATAAGCTGCTTTTTGATAATCATGAATGTGCAAACAAATAGCAGCACCACGTTCATAATATTTTTTTTGGTCTGCTAAAGTAATGGCTTTCCCATACAGACCTTGTTTTTGATAAGCAATAATAAGGTGTTTATAAGCACCAGCTTTTTCAAAGCAAGATGCAGCTTCCGTATATTCTTTAGAGTCTAAATAATAAATCCCTGCTAAGAAGGACAAATTATTTTCAGCTAAGAATTTTGCTTTTTGCAAGGAAGGATAGGAAAAAAATTGAAATCGTGTTTGGCTACATTTCCATAAAAAACGTATGTAGCGTAGCATAGAACCGCCTCCTTAGTAAGAAATAAATAGATGATTGTTAATTAATATAATAATAACCAATATTTTACAAAAAATCAATAAAAGGGGGAGAAAATTTGGGTTATTGGAATACAAGAGGTTTAAGAGGAAATGAATTAGAAGAACAAATTAACTTAACCAATGAATTGTATAGAGAAAAGAATCTAGGTATTATTCAGAAAGTGCCAACACCTATTAAGCCAATACGTATCGATCAAGAAAAGAGAACGATTACCCTGGCGTATTTCGAACAAAAAAGTACAGTAGACTATATTGGTGTTGTACAAGGCGTCGCTATTTGTTTTGATGCCAAAGAAACAACGAAAAATTTTTTGCCCATGAGTAATATTCATGACCATCAAGTGCGCTTTATGAGTGATTTTAAAAAGCAGGGTGGTGAAGCTTTTTTAGTTGTCAACTTTAAAAAGTATGAGGAATATTATTTTCTACCTATTGATGACTTAGAACGTCTTTATAAAGAAGCAGAAGAAGGAGGAAGAAAGTCCATTCCTTATGATAAATTTGAGAAAAAATATTTAATTCCTTTAGAAGGCGGTTTATATGTGCATTATTTAAAGATACTACAAAGTTATATAGACGCACGTTATAAATAATGTATAAATAGAGAAATTATTGACAATAATCTATAGGAGGTGAGAGCTATGAAGCACACAATTCCTAAAAGAGTATTGTTTATAGGCCTTGCAGGTATGCTACTTTCATTAAGTGCTTGTAGCAAAAGCGTTCTTTATGATGAACAGACAGTAGGCCTTGAAGCATATGCGCAAAGGCAAGTACCTTTAGAACTTTATGTAGAAGAAGAAATTAAATTAGGTGAATATGAGCCTGTATCAGGTGTTTACACAGGTGCATATGTTCAAAAAGATGAGAATATAACAGGTGACCTACTAGCTTATGAGAGAATGTTAGGACAGGTTCAAACTTTTAAAGTATTTGAATATAATTTGGAGGAAAACCTCCCTGCACAAGAGCTTTTAAGATGTATGGCACAAAAAAAAGTGCCTTACATTAAGATTGTATTGGATAACAATTATGATTTAACGCCGTTATATCATTTAGTTTATGACTTAAAATCAGCATATGGTATGCCAGTATTTATTGAGCTTTACCCACTTACTACTAGAAATTACGCACCTAGTGAATATAAAAAGATTTATCAAAGAGCTTATGAGATTGTGCATAAGTATGTTAAAAATGCTATTGTAGTATGGAGCACTGATGAATCCAGGGTTTCTGATATGCCACTTTATTATCCAGGAGATAAATATATCGATTGGGCGGGTATCAATATTTATATACCACGCTATAAGCAGGGTGAACGTTATAGTTATGAAGGAACGAAGCAATTAGATTTCTGGTATAAAAATTTTCAACATACTAAGCCTATGCTGATATCTTCTTTAGCTATTTCACATTTTTCTAGAGTGGATCATGTTTATACCATTCATGAGACGCAAGACCAATTAACGTTATTTTATAAAGAGGTACTGGAAAATTACCCTAGGTTAAGAGGTGTTTTATATATGAATGTGGATATGAACGCCATCAGTAATAACAATAAAGAAGATTACCGTTTGACAACACAACCAGCACTTATTAATACAATGAAAGCTCTTACTTTACCACTGGCTTGTGAAAATACATTACAAATACCGCAAAAGGATAAAGTACCTTGCTATATGAAATATAGTATTATAGGAACTTATTTTGAGGATAAACTTTATATCTCAGAAGAGTACATGGGTACTTGTTTTCCTAAAGTGAATTTAAAAAAGGTAGCAAAAAAACAAGATTTACAAGGAGAGGTTTATTATGCTTTAGATGAATTAAGTAAATACACCGCTTGTTATTATAAGTCATAAAAATTTAGGCATGTATTGTTTCCGTCCACCATATATTTTAAAGAGACCCTTAGCCATTTAAAGGAGTGAAAATATATGGTGGATTTTTCTATGCTCATATTAGAAGACCGTAAAGAAAGGAAAGCAGATAAGTTTAAAGGAACTTTTTTAGATTATTTAAATCTATTAAGGGAGGATACGACATCCTACCAGCTAGCTCATGAAAGGTTATATCATCTATTGACAAAGCCAGGTGTAGAGCATATTAAAACAGAAGAAGATGCTAGGTTAATGCGTATTTATGGAAAAGAAATTATTAAACGCTATGCCTTTTTTAAAGATGATTTTTTTGGTATTGATCAAACGATTATGAAGATTGTACGTTACTTATGTTCAGCAGCTATGAAAGGGGAAGAATCAAGGCAAGTCCTTTATTTAGTTGGGCCTGTAGGGGCTGGTAAATCATCCTTGATTGATGCGATTAAACGTTTGTTAGAAGAAAGCCCTCCTATTTATAGCTTACAGGGATGTCCCATGCGAGAGGAACCTTTACATCTTTTGCCTAAACATCTGAGGGGGCAAGTCGAAAAATTACTGAATGTTAAAATTGAAGGAGATTTATGCCCTGTTTGTAAGTATCGTCTCATGAATGAATTTAATGGTGAATATGAAAAATTCCCTGTAGAAGCTATAGACTTTTCTATTCGCTCAAGAAAAGGAATAGGGGTAGTACCACCAGTAGATCCTAATAACCAAGATACATCAGTACTAGTAGGTTCTATTGATATATCAAAAATGGATTTATATCCTGAAGATGATCCAAGAGTATTATCCCTAAATGGTGCGTTTAATGCAGGTAATCGTGGTATTGTAGAATTTATAGAAGTATTTAAAAATGATGTAGAATATTTACATACGATGATTACAGCAACTCAGGAGAAAAGTATACCATCTCCGGGTAAGAACGCCATGATTTATTTTGATGGGGTTATTCTAGCTCATTCCAATGAAGCAGAATGGAATAAATTTAAATCAGATCATACCAATGAAGCTATATTAGACCGTATCGTTAAAATTGAAGTACCGTATTGTTTAGAGCTAAGTGAAGAAATTAAGATTTATGATAAGATGCTTAAACGTTCAAATTTTAATTCTCATATCGCACCACATACATTAGAGTTAGCAGGAATGTTTGCTATCCTTTCTAGACTAGCACCATCTGCTAAGGTAGATCCATTAACCAAATTAAAGATTTATAATGGTGAGGAAGTTATTGAAAAGGGAACAACAAAACGTATTGATATCTTAGAATTAAAGGATGAAGCAGAACGAGAGGGTATGTCTGGCATTTCTACACGTTTTATCTTTAAAGCAATCGATACAGCTTTAGCAGAATCTGAATGCCACTGTATTAATCCAATTGGATTAATGGAAGTTTTGTTAAGAGAGGTTAAAGAACTGACTATTTCTGATGAATTAAAGAAAAAGTATTTGGGCTTTTTACAAGATACGATCAAGAAAGAATATCATAAAATACTTGAGAAAGAAGTGACAAAAGCCTTTATACATGGTTACAAGGAACAAGCTGAAGATTTATTTAATAATTACTTAGATCATGCCGAAGCTTATGCCAATAAAACAAAGCTAAAGGATCAAAATACAGGAGAAGAGCTGAATCCTGATGAAGAATTTATGCGTTCTATTGAAGAACAATTAGGCATTACTCAAGCAGGTGCTAAAGGATTTAGACAAGATGTGACTTCCTATATGTTCTCTATTGTACGTAATGGCGGAAAAGTGGACTATACCTCCTATGAACCACTTAAAGAAGCTATTGAAAAGAAACTCACCACCTCTGTAAGAGAATTATCTCGTATTATTACACAAAGTAAGGTAAGAGATAAAGAACAAAATGTCAAATATGATGCTATGGTAGAAGAAATGAAAGCTAATGGCTATTGTAATCATTGTTGTAATGTGATTCTTAAATATGCTGCTAATAATTTGTGGAAAGATTAGGCGAAGCTTATGACAACCATTTTTAAAGAGTTTCAACCCCATAGCAGAGATCGTAGCGTGGAGGATCGCAGACGACATAGAGAGTTGGTTGAGAAGAGTATTAAAGATAATATAGGAAGTATTATTTCAGATGAAAGTATTATAGGTAAAGCTAAAAATAAGAAGATCAAAATTCCCATTAAAGGTCTTAAAGAATATTATTTTAAACATGGACGTAATCAAAAAGGTGTTATTTCGGGGACAGGCGAAGAAGAAAAAGGCAAAAAAATCCCTAAAAAGGAATATGGAGAAGGCAAGACAGGAGATGAAGGGGCGGGTAATGATGAAGGAGAAGAAATTTATGAAACAGAGATTACAGTAGAAGAAGCTATTCATTACCTGTTTGAGGATATCAGCCTCCCTTATTTAGAGCATAAACAATTCAATGAAATTGAAACTCAGTATGGATCAAAGAGAAATGGCGTAAGAGATAAAGGTGCTAGATGCCGATTATCTAAGAAACATACAGTTATTGAAAAAATAAAAAGAGAAAAAAGGCAGCAAAAGACTTATAGCGAAATAGGGCAAAGTTTTGATGCTCAGGATAGAATGCCATTTCATCAGGATGACTTAAAATATTTTTATAAGAAACCAAAGCTCAAGAGAGATTCAAACGCGGTAGTTATTTGTATTATGGATACGTCAGGCTCAATGGGGCAAACAAAAAAATACCTTGCACGTAGCTTTTATTTTTTACTATATCAATTTCTTAGTATTAAATATATACATGTGGAAATTGCTTTTGTCGCCCATACCACAGTTGCTAAAGAAGTAAGCGAAAATGATTTTTTTCATAGAGGAGAAAGTGGCGGAACTTATATTAGTAGTGGTTATGAAAAAGCTTTGGAACTGATTGAAGAAAGATATCATCCTTCTAAATGGAATATTTATACTTTTCATTGTAGTGATGGGGATAATTGGGGTGAAGATAATGATAAAGCAGTACAGTTAGCTAACGAGTTATGTGATGTATGCAATTTATTTGGTTATGGCGAAATTAAAACAAGTACGTATACCAGTACCATTATGTCGAGGTATTTAGAGGATGTGAAAAAAGCAAATTTTACAGCTGTCAAGATTACCAGGAAAGAAGAAGTATGGACAGCTTTTGTGGAAATGCTTGCTATTGAATCCAAAGCAAAATTGGCTAAGGGAGGTGAGTAGCATGGATTATACAATGAAGGATTTAGAAAGGTATAATGAACAAATAGAAAGTATTGCTGATGAAATTGGACTTGATTATTATCCTCAAGAATTTGAAATCATTAGTTTTGAAGATATGCTTTGTTATGAAGCATATGTAGGTATGCCTTCTCATTACTCACATTGGAGCTATGGTAAAAGCTATGATCGCTTAAAAACAGCATATAGATATAATTTAACGGGTTTACCCTATGAAATGGTTATTAATTCGAACCCCTGTATTGCTTACCTGATGAAAGATAATAGTTTGGTTTTGCAGGTTTTAACAATTGCTCATGTTTATGGGCATAATGATTTTTTTAAGAATAATCGTCTATTTACTACACACACCAATGCAAGACTTACCGTAGAGAAGTTTAAAACCCATGCTGATCGTATCAGGCATTATATAAAGGACCCTAATATTGGCTATGAAGCAGTAGAGCAGATATTAGATGCAGCTCATTCCATTCGTTATCAGTGCCACAGCTTTAGAAGTAAACCTTTTGAACCTAGAGAAGAAGTTATTTATCCTTATGACAATCTCCTTGAATATTTAGGTGCCTTTGGTGATTTAGAAGAGTGGCAAAGAGATGTCATTAATATTGTAATGGAAGAAAGTAGGTATTTTCTTCCTCAGATTGAAACAAAGATTATGAATGAGGGCTGGGCTACCTTTTGGCATTATACAATCTTAAATCGTCTTAGCTTAAATCAGGGGATGAGCTTAGAATTTTATAAGGTGCATAATAGTGTCATTTGTCAAGTGCCAGGTCAGCTCAATCCCTACTATTTAGGATTTAAAATCTGGCAGGATTTGTATCACCAGTATGATGGTGATTTTAAAAAACTAGCAGAAATCAGAATGCTAGAAAGAGATGCTTCATTTATAAGAAAGTATTTAACGTATGACTTAGCAACGAAGAGTCATCTATGTGAATTTCAGGAAGAAGAGCGTTATTATGTTGTATCTGAAGTGGCTAATGACATAGGCTGGAAACAAATTAGAAATACACTTGCTAATAATGTAGGTATGGGTGGTATGCCTGTCGTGCAAGTCAAAGAAATGTTACATCAAGAGCACACTTTGGTGTTAGAGCATATAAGTGACGACAAAGAGTTAAATCTAGCTTATGCCACGGAAACACTCAAGTATATTCAAACTTTATGGGGGGGCAAGACGATTTTATATACTACTTTATCTAATATCCCTAGAAAGGTTATTTGTACTACGAGCAAAAAAGTAAGTATAGAGAATATTTAGATGTTACGAGTCTTGTTAGCTTTTTAAGTAAACAAGGCTCTTTTACTTTGAGAGAAGAAAAATAAGGGTAAAAGTTTAAAATATTATATAAAATAAAGTAATATATAAAATATATTGAATTATTTTAAGGAGTAATATATAATAACAATAAGAAAAATGCAGTTAATTTTATAAATATTGCTTAATGGAAAGTGATGTCTGGTGAGATTAATTGCATATTTTTGATACTATAACGGTAACGTTACCGGTAAGGGTATCAAAAATGAAATTCTATTATGTTTACTACTTATAAGAAGAGCATTAAATCTATCTTGTAGCTAGTATAAATTAATGGTGAAAGGAGAAGAGGGGTAAAAGAGTATGAGGTAGTAAGAGGAATGAAAGGGGGAATAATTAAACTATGAAATTTAAAGGCAATAAAATAAGACTTGCATGGTTACTTGTGATTTGTATGGTATTTTCCATGTTTACGGGATTTAGCATGAACTGGAATACCCTTAAAGCAGCTACATTCACAGCTGTAGATGGTGATAAAGCAGATTGGAATACCACTTCTTTAGGAAAAGGTTCATCAGATGGATGGGCAAGTACAACACTTGGAGACTTGTATCTATCTAATGATTCTAAAAATCTCTATTTTTGGATTGATACAAATATCCCTAATTGGGGTTCTACTGGTATGTATGTTGACCTAGGACTTTATGTAGAAGATCAGGAGGTAGGTGATTCTGCTAATCCATGGGGAAATCAATATAATTATACTACTATGGCAGCAGCGCCACAGTATCATGTGAATATTCGTATTGCAGGTGATGTGGCAGGTTATTCTAGTTTAACAAAAAGTACAACAGGTAGCGCTATAGAAGTTGTATTAGATACAACAAGTAATCCAAAAGATATTGTAGTGAAAGGTAATAGAGCAGTAGGGATTGAAGGTTCTATTCCATTAACTGCTTTAGGTGTAACGACAGATAGCAAGATTTATCCTATTGTTGTCCTGAGTGGAAATACAAGTACTGAGCATGGTGCATTTAATGTTATTCCAGAAGACTCTGCTAATATGTTGGCAGATGCATGGAATGAATCAGGTATTAATATGAATCCACAAGGAACTTATGCTAATCCTTATACAGTACAGGCTTCAAGTATTGTACCGATTGACTTTACAAGTCCTACTGTATCAGGAAAAGATATTATCTTTAAGTATATGAATGCTGAAGCTAGTAGCGTATACGTAGCAGGTAGTTTTAATAACTGGAACCAAACTGCTAATCAAATGACATTAAATAGTGAGGGTTTATGGGAAACAACAGTAGAAGTAACTGACATTATTAATGAGTATAAGTTTGTAGTAAATGGTAAAGATTGGATTCCTGATCCTGAAAATAATAATAAAACAAGTGGTGGAAATAGTTTAGTTTACATAGAAGGTCTTATACAAAAAGAACCTTTAGAGGTAAAAATAGGCGAATCTATTTCTTTACCAAAAGTTAAGTATTATAAAGAAAGTCAGCAGGTAGAGGAAGTAGAACCAGTATATTCTTTAGTTAATCCTGATAGCAAATTAAGTTTAAGTAGTAACTTATTAAACGTAGCAGCTGATTATCCAGCAGGTAGAATTCGGTTACAAGCAGAATATAATGGCTTAATAACTACCATAGAAGTTAATGCGGTAACAGAACTCATTAAAAGTCCAGTCATTAATCCTGATGGAACTGTAACTTTTAATATCCCAAGTTATACAGGTGAAAAGCTTTATATAGCTGGTACAGTAGAAGGAGAAGACTGGGATGGTAAAGAGATTGCTAAAAATGAGAAAGGCATGTTCTCTTATACCACTAAAAACCCTGTAGCGCCTGGCAAGTATCAATATAAGTTTAAATTATCTAATAAGGATTGGAATGGTTCTTTTAAAGATCCTTTAAATCCCGGAACTGAAGATAATTCTATTCTTATCGTACCTGGTCTAGTAGTAGAAGCAATAAGTGTGCAAAAAGGAGTGCCAACTTCTTTACCTACTAGTGCTACGTTATGGGATAGTCAAGGTAAGAGCACAATCGTAACACCTAGCTATGCTTTAAAAGAACCAGCACCAACAGGGGTTACACTTGAAAATGGTATCCTTACAGTCGATAAAACATTTACTGGTAATAGTGTTGATTTAATGGCTAGTTCAGGGGATCAGGAATTAGTGATTAAAGTAGAAGTAGTAAGTCAGCTTTATAATTATAAGATTAATTATTATAGACCAACCGCAGATTATACAGATTGGAGTATATGGACTTGGGAAACGGGCAAAGGTGGAGTAGATGTTAGTTTTGCTACTGAGTTAGTAGGAGAATTTAAACAAGCTCTATATAAGGTACCTAGCAATGCACTTAATTTCAAGTTCAAAAAAGGCGACTGGAAAGGTGAAGATGGTGGAGACCGTATTGTCACTGTACCAACAGGGCAAACAGAAGTAGAAGTATGGTGTGTACAGGGGGATGAAAAGGTTTATTATTCAAAACCAGATTTAACAGCTAAAGTGCAAAGTGCCTTAGCAGACAGCCAAGATACGATACTCGTTAGCTTTAATAACCCTATCACAGCACTAACCGGTATTGAACTTAAGGACGTGGCAGCCAATCAGGTTATTGCAACAACTGCAACTAAAATAAGTGATACTTCAGTAAAATTAGTTATAACAGATGGCACAGCTATTGACGTGGCTAAACAATATACAGTAAGTGCACCAAGCTTTAAAGCTAGCAATGTACTTATGAGAAAAATTCTAGATGATGATGCTTATTATTATTCAGGTGATGATTTAGGGATGACTTATTCATCATCAAGCAGCACCTTTAAACTATGGGCACCTACAGCTACTAAAGTAGAAGTGGTACTTTATGACAATGCAGTTACTGAAACAGGTGTTACTCATGCTATGACACGTCAGAGTGCAGGCGTTTGGACTGTGAATTTAGCAGGTAATTTAGCAGGTAAGTTCTATACCTATACGGTTTACTTTGCAGATGGCAGTGTTAATAAAGATGCAATGGACCCTTATGCAAAATCTGCTTCAGTCAATGGTAAAAAAGCAGCTATAATTAATTTAAATGCAACAAACCCAGCTGGTTTTTACAGTAACTCAGGTCCGGCAGTTGCAAGTTCTGCAGATGCTATAGTTTATGAAATTCATGTAAGAGATATGTCTATTGATCCAAATGCACCATTTGTCAATAAAGGCAAATATCTAGCCTTTACGGAGAGAGGATTAACACTAAATGGTGAGCCAGTAGGTATTGACCATCTTAAGGAGTTAGGAATCACTCATGTGCAATTAATGCCAATCTATGATTTTGGCTCAGTAGATGAAGCTAGCTCAGAAGCTCAGTTTAACTGGGGATATGACCCACAAAACTATAATGTACCAGAAGGCTCTTATGCTACAGATCCTACAGATCCTGTAAAAAGAGTTAATGAATTAAAACAAATGATTAATGCGCTTCATGAGGCAGGTATTGGTGTTATTATGGATGTGGTATATAATCATACCTTTGACACAGATGTGACAAGTCCTTTTAATAAAGTAGTTCCTGGTTATTATTATCGAACAGATGATACAGGTAAGTTTACTAATGGTTCAGGCTGTGGTAATGAAGTAGCTTCAGAAAGACCGATGGTAAGAAAGTTTATTAAAGACTCTGCTAAGTATTGGGCATCAGAGTATAATTTAGATGGCTTTAGATTTGACTTAATGGGGCTTATTGATACAGAAACCATGAAGCAAATTACAAGCGAAATCAAGAATGAAATCAAGCCAGATTTTATTATTTATGGTGAACCTTGGACTGGTGGAAGTACGCCATTACAACAACAAACTGTTAAAGGTAGTCAAAAAGGCCAAGATTTCGGTGTGTTCAATGATGAGATTAGAGGAGCCATCAAGGGAGATAGTGATGGAGCTGGCAAAGGTTTTGCAACAGGTGCAACAGGCCAAGAAGCTAGTATTGTAGAAGGTGTAAAAGGTGCTATTAATACTTTTGCTACTCATCCAACAGAAGTTGTTTCTTATGTAACAGCTCACGATAATCTTAATCTTTGGGATAAAGTACTTGCTACTATGGGCTTAGATGCCAAAACACCTTATGCAAGCATAACCGGTAACGTTTTAGAAAATGAAGCCGTTAAACGAAGCATACTAGCAAATGGCATAGCACTTACTTCTCAAGGTATATCCTTTATTCATGCCGGTGAAGAATTCCTTAGAACAAAATATGGCGACCACAATAGCTATAAGAGTCCAGATAGCATTAATATGATTAGCTGGGCAAACAGAAACAGCTATAAGGAAGTAACTGAGTATTATGAGGGGCTTATTGCTCTTAGAAAAGCACATCCGGCTTTTAGGATGACAACAGGTAAAGAAGTTAATGCGAATATAGATGCTTATGTGAAAAGCAACAACGTAGTAGCTTATACATTAAAAAATAACGCCAATGGTGATGCATGGAAAAATATTGTTGTCATTTATAACGGCAATAATACTGTTAAAGAAGTGAAATTACCAAGTACAGCCGATTGGAAAATCGTTGTCAATGATAAAAAAGCAGGAACAGCAGTTCTTAATCAATTGTTAGCGGCTAGTAGTGTACAGGTAGCACCATTATCTATGATGGTACTTTATGATGAAGGTACCAATTATGAGCCAATACCTAAAACAATAACACTTACACCAAGTACTTTAGGTATAGCTACTAATCAAAGCAAAATGATTAAAGCAGTTGTGAAAGACCAGATGGGCGCAGTTATGTCAGGTCAAAAGATAATTTGGACAGTTCAAGATGATACGATTGCAAGTGTAGATAGTATAGGTAAAGTAACAGCTAAGAAAGTAGGAAAGACTGCTATTACAGTAAGCTGTGGAGATGCTACAGCAATCTTACCAGTAGAAGTTGTTAATGCCTTAACGCCTACTAAAATGGAATTAGCATCACCTCAAGATTATGTTTATGAAGGCTATAAGCTTCAGCTTAGTGCTAAAGTATACGATCAATTTAATCAAGAGATGCTAGGCGCTAAAGTAGCATGGCAATCTAGTGATCCTTCTGTAGCTAGTATCAACACTTCTGGAGAAGTAACAGGTATAGTAGCAGGAGAAGTAACGCTTACAGCAACAGCAGGAACTGCAAGTGAAACGCTTAATCTTGTTGTTAAAGCTTATGAAAAACGCTATCTCATCCTTGAATACATAAGACCTGATAAGGATTATACAGACTGGAATTTATGGGTATGGGGAACTGGTGCTAAGAATGACCAGATTGATTTTACTGAAATCACAGAGGATAAAGCAATTGCAGTGATGGAATTAGGTCCAGATGCTGACCGTGTAGGTTTTCTTGTAAGAAAGGGAACAGATTGGAATACAGCTAAACAAGATATTACAAGTGATAGATTTATTCCAGTTCAAAAAGATCAGACTATTGTTAAAGCAAGAGTAACGTCAATGGTACAAGAGATAGAGGTTTTAGCACCAGCAACAGCACCTCAGATTTTACCACAAGAAGATAGTATCCTATTCTATTATAGGGATAATAAATTATTCAAAACAGATCAAATGGATACTATTCAAAAAGTAGAGGTTGAAATTAATGGTAAGCTTTATGACATGGCATATGATGCTAAAAATGAGTTATTTAAGTATACCTATAAAGGTTTAGAATCAGGTAAATACTACTATTGCTATTATGTGACAGATGGGTTTGGTAATAGAGTGAAAAAACTTGATCCTAACAATGTTAAGGTAGAAAATGGTTTATCTGTTATTGAATATCAAAAACTAGATGTCAAGGTAACAGGTGAAGTAAAACCAGGTGCCTTTAACTTTAGAGAAAGTGCAGTACTCCACATTAAAGCCGAAACAGTAGGTGAAGATGCAAACAAGCAACTAGAAATTGATAAAATAACAGTAGATTTAACAGGCCTTGGTGGAAAAGCTGGTGTAGTAGTAGATAAAGACTTGAAAGCGATTACTTTAACAGCTACAGAAACTACTACAGCAGGGCTTAAACAATTACCAATTCAAGTATATGATGTTTATGGCAATATTTATAAAGGTACAGCGGATGTAACGATTAATCCACAAACGTCAGTAGGAAAAGACCATTTTGATTGGGATGAAGCAGTCATTTACTTTATGCTAACAGACCGTTTTAATAATGGAGATACAAGTAATGACAGTAATAAGGTTAATGTAGCGGATAAAGGAGCTTATCACGGAGGAGACTTTAAAGGCGTAACATCAAAATTAGATTATCTGAAAAATTTAGGAATTAATACAATTTGGATTACACCTATTGTTGATAATATCGATTTTAATGTTTTAGCTTATAGTGATGAGTATAGTAAACAACCAGGTCAAGTAGGCAGTGATGTGAGCTATTATGGTTATCATGGTTATTGGGCAAAGAATTTTGAAGCACTTAATCCAGAATTAGGAACAATAGAAGATTTCCATACACTCATTGATGAAGCACATGCACGAAACATGAAGATCATGGTAGATGTTGTTATTAATCACACTGGCTATGGCATGAAGAGTGGTGATACACCAGAAGCAAATGGTGGCCCAAGTGGATTAGCCGGTTTCCCAACTACTGCTGAGCAAGATGTGTTTAGCGGCATGCTTCGAACAGATGGTAGTACAGATGAAGTTTATGGTGAGCTTGCTGGTCTTCCTGACTTTATAACAGAAAAATCAGAAGTAAGGAGTAAGATTATTGAATGGCAAGTGAAATGGGTAGAAGAACTTGGTAAGACTAATCAAGGTAATACCATTGATTACTTCCGTATTGATACTGCTAAGCATGTAGATAAAGCGACACTTCAAGCCTTTAAAAATGCCTTATCAGAAGTAAAACCAAACTTTAGATATATTGTAGAAGCATGGCTAAGTGGCAATGAAGTAGATACTTATCTTAATAGTGGTTTAGCAGATTCAGTTCTCAACTTTGATTTTAAAGAAATTGCTAAGGATTTTGTAAATGGTAGATTAGAAGAAGCAGAAGCTAAATTACAAGTTTTAAATGAAAAAGCAACAAGTACAGCCACCTATGGTAACTTCTTAGGTAGCCATGATGAAGATGGTTTCTTGTATTCACTTGGTATGCAAAATACAGATAAGCTTTTAGTAGCAGCAACACTTCAAGCAACTTCAAAAGGTCAACCTGTTATTTATTATGGTGAAGAACTTGGTCAGAGTGGTAAGAATAATTGGCCATACTATGATAATCGCTATGACATGGATTGGAGTAAGGCTAACGAAAGTAATTTTATTTTGAAACATTATCAAAACGTATTTGGTATAAGAGCTAAGTACTCAGAAATATTTGCTAAAGGTACTAGAAAGCAAGTAGCAGGTGGCAATAGTGATCAGTACATAGCTTTTGAAAGAAGTTATGGAGAGAATACTCTTGTTGTAGCTGTTAATAATGCTAAAACAAATAAAGAAATTACTTTAAAAGTACCTTATAAAGTAGGTAGTATAGTAACCGATGAATATAGTGGTAAGACTTATATAGTGACAAAAGATCAAACAGTATTGGTAACCTTACCAAATGTAGCTGAAGGTGGCACAGTTATTCTGTCAGGTAAGAAAGCTACAACTGATAATAATGGAGGAAGTAGTGGAGGCAGTAGCAATGGAACAAGTAGCGGAGGAACCACTACTTTGCCAAAAGTTCAAGTAACCCAAAAAGTACTTGAAGAGAAACCAAACCTTGAACAAGTAAAAGATCAAACGCTTTATACCGCTATAAGCAATCTTCATCAGTTGCAAATCATTGATGAGAAGGGTAAAAATATAGAGAAACTAGAGAATGGTATAGAAGTAACCATACCACTAACTGCTGAGCAAAAAGCAGCTATTACAGATAAGAGAAAAGTAGGCGTTTATCAAATTACTGATTCAGGCAAGTTGATTTTTAAGGGTGGTCAATTAACAGATGAAGGTATAACCTTTAAAATGATAGAGTCTGGTCAATATGCGGTAATGATGTACGAAAAAACCTTTGATGATTTAGACTTAGTACCATGGGCTAAAGATAGTATTGAAGTTTTAGCAGCAAGGCATATTGCCATGGGTAAAACAGAGAATAGGTTTGATCCAAAAGGCACATTAACAAGAGCTGAATTTGCAGCTTACTTATGTCGAATGTTAAATATCAATACTGAGGACATTCAAAATGAAGGTCAATTCAAAGATATTCAAGGTGATAGCTGGTATAGTGGTTCTGTTATAGCGCTTAAGGAGTTAGGACTTATTAGCGGTTATGCAGATAATAGCTTTAAGCCTAATAAACCCATTACAAGAGAAGAGTTAGCAACACTTCTTGTAAAAGCATATACTTATTCTATGAATATGGATTTAGAAAAAATACCAGAATATGATACACAAAGCTTTAATGATATGAGTCAAGTAGCTACTTGGGCTCAGGCAAGTGTTAAAGCTGCTAAAGCATTAGGTCTTGTTACAGGAAATGGTGATAATCAGTATTTACCACAAAAAACTGCAACAAGAGCAGAAATGGCTAGAATGCTTGTGATGTTCTTAGAAAAAACAGGAGAATACTAATAGCCAAATCTAAATCGTTCTACCTTGGTGATAAGGTAGAACGATTTTTTTATGACAAGGTATGCTAAAAAGAGAAGAAATGTGCTATAGTAATAGCAGTAATGGACATCATTGCAAAGCGGAGGAAAAGAAATGGAATTTAAATTATGTGCCCTAGCAAGTGGCAGCAGTGGTAATTGTACTTATTTAGAAGCTGGAGAACAGCGCTTTTTAATAGATGCAGGTATTAGTGGGAAGAAAGTAGTAGCAGCGCTTGATCAATTAGAGGTGGCACCAGAAAGCATTAATGGGATTTTAATTACCCATGAGCATTCAGACCATATTAAGGGAGTAGGCATATTAAGTAGAAAATATAATATTCCTATTTATGCTACAAGCTTAGCTTGGGAGAGGCTTTTAGGCGAAAAAATGATTGGCGTCGTAAAAGAAGAACATCAAAAAATCTTAGAAAAAGAAGTATATCTACAGGTGGGTGAGCTTAAAATTTTACCCTACCCTATTTATCATGATGCAGTAGATCCTGTTGGTTACATTTTTGAGTATAAGGATAAAAAAATTACTTTAGCAACGGATATTGGTACGATTGATGATAAAATTGCAGCAAGATTAAGCGGTTCACATGGCATCTTATTAGAGTTTAATCATGATATACGTATGCTAGAAGCAGGGGGATATCCTTATTACTTAAAGAAACGTATTTTAAGTGATGTAGGCCATTTAAACAATGAAGCCGCAGCTAAAGCACTAGTAGAGTTATACCATCCTGGGCTTGAATGGGCTGTTTTAGGACATCTAAGCAAAGATAACAACGTACCGGATTTAGCCCTTTTAACAGCACAAACGGCTTTAGAAGAAAGAAATATTATTGTAGGAAAGGATATAGAGGTTATCGTCGCTAAACGTGATGAAGTTTCAAAGGTCTTTGGATTTTAACAAAAAAATGCCATAAAGTGATAAATTAACGCATAAAAAAAGGTCTCATTGTTCATAATAGGAGCGTGGAAAATATTTTGCCATACTGATATTGAACAACAAAGGAGACTAACGACATGACACAAAATAACAAGTACCAAGATTCCAACAACAATAATTTAAAAAACAGCAACGACAACAACTACCAAAACAGCAGTAACAATTGCAGAAATAGCAACGATAACAACTATCAAAACAGTAGTAATAATAATAACTGCAAAGATAGCACAGATAATAACAATAATAATTTTAAAAATGCTAACAGAAATAATTATCAAAATAACGCTGGTACTAATAGCTATAACGACAGCACAGATAACAACAATAATAAATAAGCTTCGAAAAAATAAGAAGGATGTTTTTCAGATAAAACATCCTTCTTATTTATAATAGGGGGTGGACAAAGCCATGCGTTATAAAAGCCCTATAAGTGAACATATTTTTATATTTCCTTTCAGTTGGAAAAGTAGTAGTCAATTACCTGAACGCTTATTTTATCCACATGTTGAGCTAAAAGGTAAAAGCTTTGACCATTTAAAGCAGTGGCAAGTACATTACTCTACCATTGAAGATGATCAAGATTATAATGAGTTTGTTTATTTTTATAAGCCCATCCGTTCTGCGCTATATACTTTTGAAAAAGAACCGATTATTGTTAGAAACTATGTTTTTAAGCATTTAGATGAAACACAATTTTTTAAGCTTCATATAAAAGAGCAGTTATTTCTATTAGATATTAAACAAATACGCCTTAAACTCTATAAAACAGGAATAGGATTACTTTCTTTTGAATTACTTAATCACCATTACCTACAGTTAGAAGAAATAGAAGCCATTAATAGCTTTAGTAAAATGATTTATCCCCCTATACTTCCTTTAGAGAAAGCGAGAAATGAATGGTTTCCAGAGTCTGTTAGTATGAGACTTAATAAGGAAACTTATATAGAGGAGCTTTTTACTGCAGATTACTATAAAGAGAGTTTAACGATTAGTCCTTTAATCATGTTTATATTAGGTGCCCCCTTTGTATGTAAAGAAAAAGAAAAATCTTATAATCGAATTGTTATTGAGCCTATCCTAGGCAATCAAATGTTTTGTTGCTGTATTTATCAAAGTCCACTCCTTGTAGACGCCATTGAGAAAGGTGAAGTAGCACAGGAACGCTTAGAGAGATTTATGACCTTAAATAAAAAAATGAGTTATAGTGCTACCAGTTCATATATTAAAAATGATTATAGTATTTATGGGATTAATCGCTTTATGTTATTGTGTGTCACGAAAGAATGGTTAGAGGGTAAATTATATAATCAGTTAGTAACCTTAGTACTGATGCAAAGAGCGACACTTCTCAGCTTATCTACAGAGATTGCTAGGATTTCAACCTTACCCAAGTATGCACTTTCAGAAGCTATATCAAGTATTTATGAGATTTATATTCAATTTATTAATCAATTATATTTTAAAGAAGTGACTGAAGAAGGTGAGGGTGCTCGGATTTATGAAGAATTAACCAAATCTTTTAAAATTGAAGAGGAGTTAAAACAACTGAACTTTGAGGTAGATGAAGTACATGAATATGCAACATTAGTAGAACAGGCAGCTTCTAATATGAAGGTTCAGTTATTAACCATTGCAGGAGCAGCATTGGTGCTTCCTAGCTTTGTGACAGGCTTTTTTGGAATGAATATTTTTAAAGAAGAAGCACTTCATTGGTGGGAACACAAACAAGTTATTTTATGGTTAAATAGCTATGTATTATTACCCACTTTAGTTGTAACCGCTTTTTGCATTTGGACCAAGCGAAAACATATGAAGTATTTTGTAATGAAGCTACTATTGATTAGTTTATTTTTAATGAGTATGATAGTTACTATAAAATATGGCTGTGGTTTATAACCACAGCCATATTTTATAGTAACTAAGTATTCTATTTCACTAAAGGTCAAAAATAGGTAAAGCTACAAAGTTTACAGTATCTACAAGTCCTTTGTTGGTTAGACGAAGTTCAGGAATAACGGCTAAAGAAAGAAGTGCCATAGTCATAAAAGGTGAATGAAGAGGGCAACCAATGGTTTTCCATGCTTCATCAATTTCAGCTACACGTTTTGCTACGACTGTGGCAGGGTCTTCTGACATAAGTCCTGCTATAGGAAGAGGATTGAGTGCTAATACTTTTCCATTTTGAACAACGACTTGGCCACCGCCTGCATCGACTAAAGTATTAGCAGCTAGTGCCATATCTTCATCATTGGTACCAATAATGCATAAATTATGAGCATCATGAGCAACAGTAGAAGCAACAGCACCTTCTTGAATACCAAAGCCAGTTACAAAACTCATGCTCATGCTTTGCGTACCTGAATGACGGTCAATAACAGCAACCTTTAGTAAATCTTGTGATATATCACTAGATACAAATCCTTCTTTTATAGTTAGCATACCTTTTTTATGAAGGGTACCAGCTTGAGCTTCAATAATGCCAATAACATGAACAGGAATAGTTGATTCTGCATAGTCATTAGGGACAGCTATTTTAAAGTCTTCGACTGTTAATGGCTCATAAATATGCATGGTTTTCTTTGCAAACTCTGGATAGGAAGCCGATGGTAAAGTCATCTTAAGCTGTCCATTTTCAGCCACAACCTGGCCATTAATAATGGTTTTCGCTACTGTAACCTTAGTTAAATCACTAAGTAAGACAAGGTCTGCCCATTTTCCAGGAGAAACGCTACCCAGGTCATGCGCTAAACCAAAGCATTCAGCAGCATTAATAGTAGCCATTTGAATAGCAACTACAGGACGAACACCTTCTTCAATGGCACGCCTAATAATATAATCCATATGTCCTACAGATAATAAAGTATCAGGATGTGTATCATCACTGACTAAACAAGCAAAACGAGAATCTACTTGATGCTCTGTAATGGCTTTAATCGTTTCCTTCACATCACACCAAGCTGAGCCTTCACGAATTTGAACATACATACCAAGACGCATTTTAGCGAGAGCATCCTCATGTCTTGTTGTTTCATGACAGCAGTTAGCACCAGCTGCAATATAAGCATTAAGGCCAGGGCCTCCTTCATCAGGAACACAATAGTGTCCTGTAATCGTTTTGTGACGGTCTAAAGTGGCTTTTAAAATACCATGTACATTAGAATCACCACTTAAAACAGCTGGATAGTTCATCATTTCACCTAGGCCAATGATGGTATCTTGAGAAAGACCATGGGCAATATCTCTAAGTGATAAGCTAGCGCCAGTCGTTTCTAAATCTGCAGTAGCTGGAACACAACTAGGCATAGTGGTATAGACGTTAAGTGGTACTTCCTTACCTTCTTGAATCATAAGACCAATACCCTCTGTACCAAGCACATTGGCAATTTCATGTGGATCCATCATAATAGCAGTTGTACCATGAGGCATAACAGCTCTTGCATACTCTTTAACTGTAAGCATGCTGCTTTCTATATGAATATGTCCATCTATAAAACCAGGTGCTAGATAAAGTCCTGTCGCATCTATGCATTTTGTTTTAGGTCCAATGGTGTGAGCCGCATCGCCTACAAGAGCAATACGCCCTTTTGTAATGGCTACATCCATATGTGGTATAATTTCAGCTGTATTAACGTTAATAAGGTTTGCATTTTTAATCACAAGGTCGGCTTTTTTTGCTCCACTTGCTACTAAAACCAGTTCTTGTGTAACGTCTGATCGTTTATATCTTTTTGTCATGATAAAGCCCCCCTCAAAGTTATTTCCAATTATCATATCATCACAATTTGGACTTGGCAATACATTATTTTTTTGTCTGTTTAAACTGAATTATTAGAGAATTAAACACTTCTAAAGCCTTAGCAATTGTAGCTGAAGTGCTCATATCTACACCAGCTATTTTTAATAAGTCGATAGGGTCCTTAGAGGAGCCACCGCTTAAGAAAGCTTTATAGTCCTTAACAGCTTCTGTACCTTCTTTTAAAATACGCTCAGATAAAGTAATAGCAGCAGAGTATCCAGTAGCATATTGATAAACATAGAAAGGGGTATAGAAATGAGGAATACGTGCCCATTCCATAGCAATAGCAGCATCTACTTCTATAGATGGACCATGATATTTTTTCACCAGTTCATAATAAGTGTCGCATAAATAGTCGGCAGTTAGTGTTTTACCTTCTTGACTTGCTGTATGCATCATTAATTCAAATTCGGCAAACATAGTTTGACGATAAAGTGTGCTACGGAATTGTTCCATGAAATAATTAATGAGGTAACGCTTATAAGTTTCTTCTTGTGTTGTTTCTAAAAGATAGTTCATTAGTAAAGCCTCATTGACTGTTGATGCCACTTCAGCTACAAAGATGCAATAATCACCATAAATATGAGGTTGATGGTGATGAGAATAGTAACTATGCAAAGCATGACCCATTTCATGAGCAAGAGTGAATAAGCTATTAATGTTAGGAGAGTAGTTAAGCAATATATAAGGGTGAGGTGCACCATAGCTTCCCCAGGAATAAGCACCGCTGCGTTTACCTTCATTTTCATATTTGTCAATCCAGCGGTTATCCAAGGCCTCTTTAACAATGGTAAGATAATCTTCGCCTAATGGTGCCAGTGCTTTAAGAAGGATGTCACAAGATTCTTCATAGCTTATTTCCTTTTCGAAATCTTTAATCATGGGTACAAAAAGGTCGTACATATGCAGGGTATCAAGTCCTAATTCCTCTTTGCGTAAAGTAACATAATCATGCATAATGGATAAGTTATTATTAACTGTATGAATGAGTTCATGATAAACAGTGACTGGTATATTATTTTCTGAAAGAGCACTATGAAGAGGTGTTTCAAAGTGACGCATACTAGAAAAGAAACCATATTGCTTAATATTGGCCGCAAAAAGCGTACTAATGGTGTTTTTGTAACTCGTATAAGTATTATAAAGCGCAGTGAAAGCAGCTTCTCTAACTGAGCGATTTTGACTCTCCATCAAAGGAATGTAATTACCGTGGGTCAAGCGAACGGTTTCGCCCTTGGCGTTTTCAACAGTAGGAAACTTCATATCTACATTATTCAGCATAGAAAAGGTGTTTTGAGGCATAGTACCTAATTCACCCACGCGAGCTAAGACAGCTTCCATTTCAGGTGTTAAAATATGTGCTTTTTGTCTAAGTATTTCATTTAAATAGCGTTCATAATGACGAAGCTCAGGAAGCTCTTTGAAAAAGGTATCTAGCTGAGCAGCTGTCAGCTGAGTAAGTTCAGGACCGGAGAAAGCTAGAGCTTCGGAAGCAGCAACAGATAGATCTTCACTTTGACTTGCTAAATCCTGATAGTAAGCATTGCTACCATCTTGATGAAGGCGCATGTGTGCATAAACATAAAGTTTACCAAGTGCTTCACCAAAAGTATCTTGTAATTTTAAGAAAGTAAGTAATGTATGAGGGTTACTGGTAAGCTTACCTTCGTAGGGGTTAAATTTATCAAGTAGTTTTTTTGTTTCAGATAAGGTATTTTCAAATAAAAGATCGGTTTCAAATAGGTCCTCTAATTTCCAAGTATCTTCTATTTTAACGTCTTGACGCTTAGGTTGTGATGTTGACATGAAATCAGCTCCTTTTAGATTATATGATTTAATGTTAGTATACTCGATTTTATAGAAAAATAATAATTATAAAAATATATTTTTTGATATTTTCAGTTGTTTTTGATATACTGAGGTATATAAAGCGTAGGAATAGGGAGGCATGAAAATGCGTGTATATATCAGTGCAGATTTAGAAGGCATTACAGGGGTCTCAAAATGGGAAGAAACTCATAAAGGAGGCCACTATTACGATTTATATAGAGAGCAAATGACAAGAGAAGTAGTAGCTGCCTGCGAAGGGGCCATTGAAGCGGGAGCAGAGTATATTATGGTTAAAGATGCTCATGAAGATGGGAAAAATCTGATCCATAGTATGTTACCTAGAGGCGTAAAGGTGATTTCGGGTTGGAGTAATCATCCTTATTGTATGGTAGAAGGCTTAGATGAAAGCTTTGATGCCGTTATTTTTATTGGTTATCACAGTGGCGCTAGTTCTAATGGAAGTCCTCTTGCTCATACCCTATTACCAGATGTTATTAAAAATGTGACTATCAATGGAGAGGACGCAGATGAGTTTTTGATTCATGCTTATGCAGCGTATATGTTAGGCGTACCTATAGTAGCGGTCTCAGGAGATGGGGATTTAATGCGCTCTGTACGTAGTTTTAATCCACAGATTAAAACCATTGCTGTACAAGAAGGATTTGGAGGAGCTGTTGTTAGTATTCATCCTGATTTAGCCATAGAACGTATTCGTAAAGGTGTTAAAAAAGGTTTAGAAGCTTTAGAAGAATATACTTTTGAGAAGCCAGAAGAATACGAGCTTATTATTGAATTTAAAAAGCATGCAGATGCTTATAAATTTTCTTTTTATCCCAATGTAGAGCAAATAGGGGAGTATACTATCCGTTATGTGTCTAATAATTACATGCATTTACTTGTGCTTTTGCTATTTATTAATTAATAGAAAGTGTCATGAGTTACTTTTGGTAGTAACTCAGATAAATGATAAATGATAAATGATAATCAATTAATTCAGATGAAAAGAAGCTTATTTGAAAAAGCTTCTTTTTCTTTTGTATAATAGATTAAAAAGAAAGGACAGTGAATAGGTACAATAAAGCTAAGAAGAGCATAATCGGAGAAATAATAATTTGAAATAGGAGGAGACAATGCTTACATTAATACTGGTAAGGCACGCCGCCACTGTAGCTAACGAAGCTGGCCTTTATATTGGCAGAAGTGAAAGTCCGCTAAGTTTACAAGGAAAAGAAGAAGCTAGGAGGCTTTGCAAAAAACTAGATAAGTGGCAGATACAGCAAATTTATACAAGCCCTGCAGAAAGGGTACAAGAAACGATAAAAGAACTTATGGATAAGGATATACCAGTACAAGTTGCACAGGCCTTACATGAAATCAACTTTGGCATCTGTGAAGGCAAGGATTTTAATTGGTTAAAAAAGAATTATCCAGAGGAAGTAACGTATATGATTAAGGAGGGGATAGCGTATAGATATCCAAAAGGAGAGAGTTTAGTAATGGCACATCAGAGAGTAGCCGACTGGTTAAATGAGTTTTTGATGAATCATCAAAGCGGTACTTTTTTAGTAGCGGCTCACGGTGGTACGATTAGATGTATTTTATCAGAGTTACTTGTGAAAAAGCCTTCTTTACATTGGCATTTTAAAATTGACACAGCTACTATAACTATAGTCAGTATGAATGAGGGGTTTCCAGTTATAGAATCCCTTAATGAGAGGTGTTAAGAATGTATTATCCGATGATGATAAATTTAGCTTTTTTCAAATGTTTAATTATAGGAGGGGGGCATATTGCTTATCAAAAAGCTAAGATGCTCTTAGCTTATGGGGCTACAGTTACTGTACTTAGTCCTGAGTTTTGCGAAGAAATAAAGTGTTTAGAAGGACAGATGAATTTATTAAAAGCAAGCTATTCAGAAGATTATCTTTTAGCCTTTCAACTTGTTATAGCAGCAACTAATGATAGGGCATGTAATGCTACTATAGGAAAAGCTTGTAAGAAGCAGGGCAAATTATGTGATGTTGTAACTGATCAGGCACTTTCTAGCTTTCTAGTACCAGCAGGTATTCGTAGAGGCGATTTGATTATAAGTGTTTCTACGCAGGGGAAAAGTCCTGCTCTAGCTGCTAAGATAAAAAAGGAACTAGAAAGTCTTTATGATGAATCTTATAGTGACTATGTAGCGTGCTTAGGTGAATGGAGAGCTACTATTAAAAAAGAGATAAAAGACGAAGAAGAAAGAAGAAGGCTTTTAAAATACCTTATTACACTAGATCAAGAGACATTGAAAAGCATTTCATTAAAAGAGCTATCAAGAGTACTATAAGATTGCAACAATTAATAGATACATTTTTTTTCTCGTTAAAGTAGTGTATAATACTTTTTAGCAGAAAGATGAATAGGCAAAAGGAGACTTGAGGAAATGGGTTTTTTTAAAGTGACAGTGGGGGTAATGGGTTCTTCAAAATCGGCAAGAGCCATTGCGGAGGTACAGAATTTAAAGGTGAGAAATTTAAAAACTTTAGTTCTAAAGCCAGCATTAGATACAAGAGATGGAGGCTATATTTGTAGCCGTTTAATTAAAGATCAGGTGAAAGCAGACATCTTACTTAAATCTGATGAATCTTTAAAAATAAATGAGATTATTGCTAATAACTATGATTATATTGTCGTTGATGAATTTCACATGCTCAGTGAAGAACAAATCAAAGAGCTTTATCAAATTAGTGCTATTTCTACTACTAATATTAGTATGTATGGTTTAAGAATGTCTTGGAAAGGAACGCCTTTTCCAAGTGCCGCTTTGGCTTTAGGTTATGCGGATGAAATTGAAATGATTAAGATGGTAGATAAGGATCAAAATCCCTTAAGTCATCATATTAAATATACTAACGGTATACCAAGCTCTTTGGTTCAAGAAAGTGAAACCATTGTAGTAGGAGATTTGAATGCAACCTCTTATACGACAGTATCTAAGGTTGATTTTTATAAGATTTATCAAATGCTAGGACAAGTGGAAGAATAGATAAATAGCTGCTTGACAGAAGCCGAATACAGTGATAAAATAGCGATAATCAAATAAGGAAATTGCCTTTAAGTTTGGCCCAGAGAGACCAAGAAGGAGAACAAAATGAGAAGATTAAATACAATTATAGTACGAATAAAAGTAATGCAACAATTCTATATAAAATTAGCGAATACAAGCGTTTCTAGACCACTCAATAGAGTAGTTTATTTAGTTGTTCCTAAAGCTTGTGTCGCAGGGCGTATAAAGGCAATAGAAGGATAAATAATCCTTTTATTGCCTTTTATTTTGCTAAAAATTTAATTTACATTAAGGGATGGTGTCAGATGCTAAGAAGAAAAGACTTACTAGGAATTAGAGATTTAAGTGTCAATGAAATCATGACCATATTACAAACAGCTGAAAGCATGAAAGGAATAGTAACTGGTAAAGCGGCTAAACTAGATGTATTGAAAGGGAAAAGTGCTGTAACACTTTTTTATGAAAACAGTACAAGAACACGTATGGCCTTTACAATGGCAGGGACTTATTTAGGTGCACATGTAGCAGACCTTGGTGTAGCTAGCAGTAGTGTACAAAAAGGAGAAAGCTTAGTAGACACAGGTATCACTTTAGATAGTATGGGTATTAACTATATGATTATGAGACATGGCATGAGTGGGGCAGCACATTTACTTGCTAAAAATGTTAAAGCATCTGTGATTAATGCAGGAGATGGCGCCAATGAGCATCCTACTCAAGCATTATTAGACTTCTACACCATTTATGAAAAAAAAGGTGGTTTTAAAAATCTAAAGGTAACAATCGTTGGTGATATTGCCCACAGTAGAGTGGCTAGATCCAATGTATTTGGACTCACTCAATTAGGTGCACAAGTAACCTTAGCAGGACCAGGAACCTTAACAGCTCAAAGTATGGAAAAACTAGGATGCACCGTCATGACGGATGTGAAAGCGGCGGTTAAAGATGCGGATATTGTCATGGCATTACGTATTCAGCTAGAACGTCAAAAAGGAGGATTATTTCCTAACCTTAGAGAATATAGCCAAATATACGGTTTAAATAAAGAGATTTTTGAATATGCAAAACCAGATGCACTCTTAATGCATCCAGCACCTGTTAATAGAGGTGTTGAACTCATGCCAGAGTTAATGGATAGCAAGGTATCAGTCATAGATGAGCAAGTTACCAACGGTGTAGCAGTGAGAATGGCTATTTTAGCATTACTTCAAGAAGGGAGAGAAAACGCATGATTACTTGTATCAAAAACGGATTAATTATTAATCCTAAAACACAAATGGAAGAGGTTAATGACCTTTGGATTAAAGAGGGAAAAGTTGTTTATATAGGAAAGGACTACAGTGAAGAAGCTAATGAAATCATTGATGCTACAGGTAAGTGGGTAGTACCAGGATTAATCGACTTGCATGTACACTTCAGAGCACCAGGTTATGAGCATAAAGAAGATATTGAAAGTGGTGCAAAGGCAGCAGCCAAAGGTGGTTTTACAACTGTATGTTGCATGCCTAACACAAATCCGGTTATTGATAATGAGTGCGTTGTAGAATATATTTATGCAATGGCTACTAAAGCAAATGGGGTCAATGTGCTTCCAATTGGAGCCATTACGAAAGGACAACAAGGTGAAACACTAGCAGATATCGGAAAAATGAAAGAACATGGTATTTGTGCGCTTAGCGAAGACGGTAAAACAGTTATGGATTCAGGTCTTATGAAAAAAGCAATGGCGTATGCAAAACCATTTAACTTACCAATCTTCTCTCATACAGAAGATCGTACCTTAACAGGTGGAGCCATGAATGCAGGTGAAAATGCACAGCTTTTTGGTATTAAAGGTATTCCAAGAGAAGCAGAAGAGATTATTGTAGCAAGAGATATCTTACTTGCTAAATACACAGGCACACCACTTCACTTATGCCATATTAGCACAGAAGGTAGCTTAGAAATTATCCGTTTTGCAAAAGCACAAGGCATTAAAGTAACAGCTGAAACAGCACCACACTACTTTACTTTAGACGATAGTATTTTAGGGGATTATGACACGAACAAAAAAATGAGTCCTCCATTACGTACGACGAAAGATGTAGAAGCGATGAAACGTGCCATTATAGATGGAACTATTGATATTATTGCAACTGATCATGCACCACATCACTATGACGAAAAGAATGTAGAGTTTGAAAAAGCACCTTTTGGTATTGTAGGATTAGAAACAAGCTTTGGTTTAAGTTACACACACTTAGTAAAAACAGGCCTCATCTCACCAATGGCTTTAATTGAAAAAATGAGTACAAAGCCAGCTGAGATTGTAGGCATTGATAAAGGTGATTTATCAGTAGGAAAAACGGCTGATATCACTATTCTTGACCCAGAAGCAACTTACACTATTAATGAAGCTACTTTTGCAGGAAAGAGTAAAAACTCACCATTTATAGGTATGACTGTACAAGGAGAAGTAAGTTGTACCTTAGCAAATGGAAAAGTTATTTATCAAAAATAAATTAAGATTGCAATTTACTGAAAAAATGGTAGAATAATTATTAATAATAATGTATAAAAATTCAAAAAGATAGATTCTAAAACTCAGAAGTCAAAGGAGCGTAAAAAAGATGATTGATCGTTTAATAAGTCAAATAGAAGCTACTCAAAACCCTACAGTGGTGGGATTAGATCCAACATATGCTATGATTCCTTCCTTTATAAAAGAAGAAATGTTAGAAACTTACGGAAAAACCCCAAAGGCTGTAGCAGAGATGTTTATTCGTTTTAATAAAAGTATTTTAGATGAGGTAGCAACTCTCATTCCATCGGTCAAACCACAAATCGCCATGTATGAACAATACGGCTTAGAAGGGCTAAGAGCTTATATGGAAACAGTAGCTTATGCAAAAGAAAAAGGTCTAGTGGTTATTGGAGATATTAAAAGAGGTGATATCGCATCAACAGCAGCTGCTTATGCAGGGCATATCGCAGGTGTTAAAATTGAAGGTGAACACTTTGACTTATGGCAAGAAGATGCCGTTACGCTTAACCCTTATATGGGATTTGACGGAATTGAACCTTTCATTGCAGCGTGCAATGAGCAAGATAGAGGATTATTCATCTTAGTAAAAACAAGTAATCCAAGTGGTGTAGAAATTCAAGACCTTATGGTAAATGGTTTACCAGTATATGATTACTCAGCTGACTTAGTAAGTAAATGGGGAGAACTTACTATGGGAACTAGAGGCTATAGCCGTATCGGTGCTGTAGTAGGAGCTACATACAAAGAGCAAGGTATAGAGCTTAGAAAAAGAATGCCACACACTTTCTTCCTAGTACCAGGTTATGGTGCTCAAGGTGGCAAAGCAGAGGACTTAAAGGATTATTTTGATAAAAATGGTTCAGGAATCATTGTTAACTCTTCAAGAGGTATTATTGCAGCTTATCAAAAAGATAAAGAAGTAACAGAAAAAGAATTTGCCATAGCTGCTAAGAAAGCAGTATTAGCTATGAGAGATGACTTACAAGGAGTGATGCGTTAATGAAAGCTCAATTAATTTTAGAAAATGGGATGATCTTTGAAGGTAAGGCCTTCGGATACCTTAAAGAAACAATTGGAGAAGTCGTATTTAATACAGGGATGACAGGTTATCAAGAAATCTTAACAGACCCTTCATACTATGGACAAATGGTAGTGATGACTTATCCACTTATCGGAAATTATGGTATTAACCTTGAAGATATGGAAAGTAGTAAATCTCATGTACGTGCTCTAATTGTGAGAGAAAAAAGTGATTATCCAAATAACTTTAGATGTGAACTTACTTTAGATGGTTACTTAAAATCACAAAAGATTATTGGACTTGAAGGTATTGATACAAGAGCTTTAACAAGAGTATTAAGAGATCATGGTACCATGCGCGCTATCATTGCTGTAAGAGAATTGACACCAAGTCAAATCAAACTTAAAATAGATGCTTTTAATAACCAAATGGCTGTTTCAGAAGTAACAACTAAAGAAAGCTATGTGATCGAAGGAAATAAAACACATATTGCTGTCATTGATTGTGGTATTAAAAGTAATATTCTTCGCTCCTTTGAAGCAAGAGGCTGCAAGCTTTCAGTTTTCCCTGCTTCAGCTAAACCTGAAGAAATCTTAGCAGTTAATCCAGATGGCATCTTCTTATCAAATGGTCCCGCTGATCCTAAAGATGTACCAGATACAGTAGCGACAGTGAAAGCTTTAATCGGTAAAAAACCTATTACAGCTATTTGTCTTGGACACCAATTACTTTGCTTAGCTCTTGGTGGTAACACAGCAAAACTTAAATTTGGTCACCATGGTTGTAACCATCCAGTTAAAGACTTTATTACACACCGTGTGTATATTACGTCTCAAAACCATAACTACTATGTAGAAAAACTTCCAGAAGGTGCAGTAGTGACGCATACGAATATGAATGACCAAACTGTAGAAGGGATGTACTTTAAAGATTTAAATATTTACAGTGTTCAGTTCCACCCAGAGGCATGCCCAGGGCCAACAGATACAGCACACATTTTCGACGAATTTATCACTGTTATGCAAGGAGGAAAATTAAATGCCTAGAGATATGAGCATCAAAAAAGTATTAGTTATAGGATCAGGTCCTATTGTTATAGGTCAAGCAGCTGAATTCGACTATTCAGGAACACAAGCTTGCCAAGCGATTCGTGAAGAAGGTATTGAAGTAGTCCTTGTCAATAGTAACCCAGCTACTATTATGACAGATGAAGAAATAGCAGATAAAATTTACATCGAGCCATTAACAATAGAATTCCTTGAAAAAGTTATTGCTAAAGAAAGACCAGATAGCATTTTAGCAGGTGTAGGTGGTCAGACGGCTCTTAACTTAGCAGTGGAATTAAATGATAAAGGAATTTTAGAAAAATATAATGTACGTGTGATTGGTACACAAATTTCAGCTATTAAAGAAGGGGAAGACCGTGAACTCTTTAGAGCACTTATGAAGCGTATCAATCAACCATGTATTGAAAGTGAAATTGTAGAAACGGTAGAAGCAGCCGTAGCCTTTTCAAGGAAAATTGGTTATCCAGTAGTTGTTAGACCAGCTTATACCTTAGGTGGTACAGGTGGTGGTATTGCAGAAACAGAAGAAGAGCTCCGTGAGATCTGTGCAAGCGGTCTTCATTTATCTCGTGTACACCAAGTACTTATTGAAAAATGTATCAAAGGCTGGAAAGAAATTGAATACGAAGTCATGCGTGATAACTATGGTACAGCCATTACTGTATGTAATATGGAAAACATTGACCCAGTAGGTATCCATACAGGAGATAGTATCGTAGTAGCACCTTCTCAAACACTTTCAGATAGAGAATATCAAATGCTTCGTCGAGCATCACTTGATATTATTTCAGCTTGTGATATTAGAGGAGGTTGTAACGTACAGCTTGCCCTGCATCCAGATAGTTTTGAGTATGCGGTTATCGAGATTAACCCTCGTGTAAGCCGTTCTTCAGCTTTAGCTTCTAAAGCAACAGGTTATCCAATTGCTAGAGTATCAGCTAAAATTGCACTTGGTTACGGCCTTGATGAAATTCCAAACACTGTAACAGGAAAAACTTATGCTTGTTTCGAACCAACACTTGACTATGTGGTATGTAAAATACCAAAATGGCCATTTGATAAATTCTATACAGCTAAACGTACACTTGGTACTAAGATGATGGCAACCGGTGAAATTATGTCTATCGGTAACAATTTTGAAAGTGCCTTCTTAAAGGGTCTTCGTTCACTTGAGATTGGTAAATTCAGCTTTAAACATAAAAAGCTTGAAGAGTGCAGCTTAGACGAGCTCAAAGAAAAAGTGATTACAGCAGATGATGAAAGAATCTTCGCCCTAGCAGAAATGCTTCGTCGTCACTATAGAAAAGAACAAGTATGTAAAATTACAGGCATGGATATTTTCTTTGTAGAGAAATTCCGCTGGATTGTAGAACAAGAAGAGCTCCTTTCTGAAATGAGCTTTGATGAGTTAACACCCAAATACCTACGTAAGCTTAAGAAAAGAGGCTTCTCAGATAAAGCTATTGCTGACTTAATCGGCGTCAGTGAAGATGATATTCGCGATATTCGTTTTAAATGGAATATTGTACCTGTTTACAAAATGGTTGATACTTGTGGTGGAGAGTTTGAAGCAGAATCACCCTATTACTACTCAACTTATGATGAAGTAGATGAAGTTGAAGTATCTGATAAACAAAAAGTCATGGTTATCGGTTCAGGTCCAATACGTATCGGTCAAGGAATTGAGTTTGATTACTGCTCTGTTCATGCCATTATGGCCCTTAAGAAAAAAGGCATTGAAACAATCATCGTTAACAACAACCCGGAAACAGTAAGTACAGACTTTAATACATCAGATAAGCTTTACTTTGAACCATTAACAGATGAAGATTTTTACCACATTTACTTAAAAGAAAAACCAATGGGTGTTATCCTTCAGTTTGGTGGTCAAACAGCTATTAAACTAGCTAAATTCTGTGAAAAAATGAATATTCCTGTACTTGGTACACACCCAAAGCACATGGATGAAGCAGAAGATAGAGAAAAATTTGATGAAATCTTAGAAAAACTTCACATCAAACGTCCAAAAGGAAAAGCGATTTGGTCAGTTGAAGAAGGTCTTAAAGTAGCAGAAGAGTTAGAGTATCCAGTACTTGTACGTCCTTCTTATGTACTGGGTGGTCAAGGAATGGAAATCACTTATGAAGCACACCAATTAGAAAGATACCTCATCAATGCATTTGATAGAGACCCAGAAAACCCAGTACTCATTGACCGTTACCTAATGGGACGTGAAATCGAAGTAGATGCCCTTTCAGATGGTGAAAACATCCTTATTCCAGGAATCATGGAACACTTAGAAAGAGCAGGTATTCACTCAGGAGATAGTACAACACTTTATCCAAGTGTGAATATTCCAGACCATATTAAAGAAAAAATCATTACTTGTACACAAATGCTTGCGAAAGAGCTTAAAGTACTTGGTATGATTAATATTCAATATATCGAATACAAAAATGACTTATATATTATCGAGGTTAACCCACGTTCTAGCCGTACAGTACCTTACATTTCTAAGGTAACAGGTGTACCAATTATCGACCTTGCTGTAGAAGCAATGCTTGGTAAGCAAATTACAGATCTTGGTTATGGGACAGGGCTTTACCCAGAACCAAAAGACTTCTATGCTGTAAAAGTACCAGTGTTCTCTACAGAGAAATTACCAAGAGTAGAAGTAAGTCTTGGACCAGAAATGAAATCAACAGGAGAAGTTCTTGGTGTGGGTACAACAGTAGAGGAAGCACTTTATAAAGGCTTTATTGCAGCAGGTAAATCTCTTCCAATGCAAGGTGGTACCATCTTTGCAACGATTCAAAAATACGATCAAGATGAGTTTGTAACGATTGCAAAACGCTTTGCGAGCATGGGATACAAATTCGTTGCAACGGAAGGTACAGCTAAGAAATTACAAGAAAACGGCATTGAAGCGAGAGTGGTAGAAAAACTATCACCAGTGAAAGGGAATAAATTTGTAGAAGAAACAGATGAAATCTTTAAACTTCTTAGAAGTGGTAAAATTGACCTTGTAGTTAACACACCTACTAAAGGGAATGACTCTAAACGTGATGGTTTCAAAATCAGACGTTTAGCAATCGAATCTTCTATTCAAATCTTAACCTCATTAGACACTGTAAGAGCACTAGCTGATATAGTATCTAAGCAAATGACTACAGAGCAAACAGATATCTATGATATGGGAGTAAGTCGTCATGAGTAAACAAGTTGTAAATGGAAAAATAATAGGGCAAGGCGAAATTGCCTCTATGATTTTTAAAATGATTATAGAAGCACCAGAAGTAGCTGAAAATGCAAAATATGGACAATTCGTTAATGTGTATCCAGAATCTAAAAGTACATTATTGCCTAGACCAATCAGTATTTGTGAAGTAGGTGAAACGACTATTACACTAGTATATGGTGTGGTAGGAGAAGGGACAAAAGAGTTTTCTAAGCTTGTAACAGGAGATACCATTCGTATCAGTAGTGCACTTGGAAATGGCTATGACGTACAAGAAGCACTGGTTTCTGTTTTAGTGGGTGGCGGTATTGGTGTACCACCATTAGTGGAACTTGCTAAGCATATTCCAGGTGAAAAAATCGCTGTGTTAGGTTTTAGAGATGACCCTTTCTTAGTAAAGGAATTAGAAAACTTAGGCGTAAAAGTATATGTTGCTACAGATAGTGGAAAAGTAGGCTTTAAAGGAAATGTGATTGAACTTATTAAGGCTGAAGGCATTAAAGGCGATTATTTCTATAGCTGTGGACCTAAAGTTATGCTTAAGGCATTAGCAGCTTATTGTGCTGAAGTTGATGTGCCTGTTCAAGTTTCGCTTGAAGAACGTATGGGCTGTGGTTATGGTGCATGCGTAGGGTGTGTTTGCAAAACAAAAGCGAATACAGAAAAGGGCTTTGAACATAAAAAAGTATGTAAAGATGGTCCTGTTTTCTTAGGAAGCGAGGTGAAGTGGGATGAGTAAGCTAACAGATATTGATCAAATAGCAGCAGCTAAAGGCATTGACCTAAGTGTTAACCTTGCAGGCATCACTCTTAAAAATCCTATCACAACAGCTTCAGGAACCTTCTCACCTCATGAGAGTAGTGAGTTTTATGATTTAAGTGAACTAGGAGCCATGATTACCAAAGGGATTGCAAGTATACCTTGGGATGGGAATCCAGTGCCTAGAATTGCAGAAACTTATGGTGGGATGATTAATGCCGTAGGTCTTCAAAATCCAGGAGTAGACTATTACATTGAACATGAATTACCTTTTGCAAGAAAGTTTGATACAAAGATTATTGCAAACGTAGCAGGACATAGTATCACTGAGTACTGTAGCGTTGTAGAACGCTTAAATGAAACAGATGTAGATATGTTAGAGGTTAATATTTCTTGTCCTAATGTGAAAGAAGGTGGGATTGGTTTTGGAACTTCTTGTGATATGGCATCTAAAGTAACAAGAGAAGTGAAACGTCTCACTACTAAACCTATTATTATTAAATTAACACCCAATGTAACGGATATTGCCTCTATTGCGCAGTCTGTAGAAGCAGAAGGAGCAAATGCAGTTTCTCTTATTAATACTTTATTAGGGATGAAAATAGATGTTCATCGTAAACGTCCAGTGATTGCTAATAAAATGGGTGGCTTCTCAGGTCCAGCTGTTAAACCAGTAGCAGTAAGAATGGTTTACCAAGTAAGAAGAGCAGTTAATATTCCAATCATTGGGCTTGGTGGTATTATGACAGGAGAAGACGTAGTAGAATTCCTTATGGCAGGAGCAGATGCTATTTCAGTAGGAACAGCAGCTTTTGCGAATCCAACAGCACCTGTTGATATTAAGAGAGAGCTTATTGACTATATGGAACGTTATGGATTTAAAAACTTACAAGAAATTAGAGATGCTTTTCAAGGTTAAAAGAACAAAAAAAGTGTGGTGGGGGATGAGATAAATGGTCTATCCTCCGATGTTCCGCTTCGTATTTTCTGAAGCACTAAGTTCGTTTTTTTGATGAACGCTCGAAACTCGCTAGCGCTCAAACAGTCTCGCTAAGGACCATCAAAAAAGTTCACTAAGTGCTTCTAGAAAATACTACCAAGTCACATCTACGGACAGACCATTTCTCTCACCCACAAGTTTTTTTGCGGAAAATAAAAGTAATTAGGAGCTTACAATAAAAAGTAATTGATGAGCCAGGCAAATATATGATGAGAATACATTGAATAAGGAGAGGCCACTCTCCTTTCTTTTTAAACAGAGAATAGCTTTAAAGAGAATAAGTAGTAGTGTAAAATAGTTTTAAAGCTATTCTATAGGTTTAAGTGCTATAGTCATACTATGAAACTTAATATAAAGAAAAAACAATAATCGAAGGGATGAAGAAAATGAGCTACAAAAAAGAGTTTATCGAGTTTATGGTAAGATCAGGGGTATTAACTTTTGGAGATTTCACCACAAAAAGCGGTCGTAAAACACCTTACTTCGTCAATACAGGAAACTACAAAACAGGTGCACAAGCAGCTAGACTTGGTGAATTCTATGCTAAAAGCATTATGGAAAATGGTAAAGGAGATGTAGATGCTCTTTTTGGACCAGCTTACAAAGGGATTCCATTATCAGTAGCTACAGCTATTGCACTATCAAATGAATTTGATAAAGATCTTAACTACTGCTTCAATAGAAAAGAAGAAAAAGACCACGGTGAAGGTGGCTCTATGGTGGGATACAAGCTTCAAGATGGTGACAAAATACTCATCGTTGAAGACGTTATCACAGCAGGAACAGCAGTAAGAGAAGTCTTCCCAATCCTTAGAGGCGCTGCAGATGTACAAATTGAAGGACTTATTATCTCTGTAGATAGAATGGAAAGAGGTCAAGGAGATAAAACAGCCATTCAAGAAATCGAAACAGAATTTGGTATTAAAACATATCCAATCGTAACTGTTAGAGAAATTATTGATACAATCCACAACGTAGAGATTGATGGAAAAGTATATATTGATGATGCAATGAAAGCAAGAATGGAAGCTTACTTAGCTGAGTATTGCGTGAAATAGTATAAAATATACAAATAAGGAATAGTTAATAGCAAAAAAGCAGAAACCCTATAAGGATTTCTGCTTTTTGTCTTATTTAAAAATGATTGATTGCCTTCATACGGCGAATTTAATCAGATATAAGTATATAGAGAGAAATAAAATCTATAAGAGGAATAAGCATTTTCTCATGAAATATTAATCTTGGACATATCAATTTCTCATAAAGAGGAGTTATATTAATCTTACAAACACTTAACATAAAGGAAATGGGGAGAATAGTAATGGGAAAAAAAGAAACAAATATTATTTTAGCGGCTATTTTAATTATCATCGGGATAGGTGGTATCTTAAAACAAGTTTTTAATATTAATTTATTTGGTTATATTTCTTTCTGGGATTTAGGTATTTTAGCACTGGGGTTATATTTTGAGTGGCAGTATTTTACCACAAGGAGGTCACCAGGCATTCTTGTTCCAGGAGGTATTTTTACAGTAGTAGGATTGTTTAGCTTTTTAGAGGCCTTATTTGGAGGTCTATTCTTTACACACTTTCCAGCAGGGGAACTAGGTGTAGCATTAGGGTTATTTCAGCTCTATTGGTTTGGTTCTCGTAATAATTTCTTATTAATTCCAGTAGGTATTTTATTAATTTCTGCTTTAGATGAAATGAGTACCAATTTTTTTAGATGGTTTAATGGTTCTTTAGTATGGTCTATTGGTCTTATTGCTATTGGTATTTATCTTATTGCAAATAGAAAAAGAAATTAAAGTCATATTAAATATTTATTATAGAAAAGCTTATTAAGTTTAGCAAATAAAAATTCAACAAAAAAGGTAATCCTTTCAGTGAAGTATCACAGTGAGGATTACCTTTTTTGTGCCAGACTCTTATTTAACTTCTATAACATGCTACCCATTTCTTAAAAAAGACACAGCAATGGCTCCTCAGCACAGTATGAAGTTTCATAAGGCATAGGTAGCAACATCATAAAAGTTAAACCAATGAGTGAGGAGCTCCTTAAAGTCTTGGCCGGGCTGCCCTAAGCTAGGTGCCAAGGCCTTAAGACTCTGGTTAAAACTTTATTTGAATCATACAAGATGTAAAAACGTTTTTGGCAACTTATAAATGGCGTCTCCCTGTCAGCGTACTAGTGACATTTTCCTTGGAGACAGAGGTATCTGTAGCAACAGATTGAAACTTACGAGGCCCGGTCAGTTCCTCAAGTTAATGTTGCGGTGATTATGCTGAGGAAGTTGTTTGATTTGTTTTTACACTTATATATATGTTAGCTACAAGTGGAATCCCTAATAGAAAATAAAAATATTTTTAAACGCTATTTATAACATTAAAGATAGGTTATCAATTTTCTTCATAAAAAAGTAGGATTAGCCATTAATAATTTCTCCACCATTAATATGAATGGTTTGTCCTGTTATATAACTAGCAGCTTTAGAAGCTAAGAAAACATAAGCACCTGCACATTCTATGGGTTGACCAGCACGACCTAGTGGCGTGGTAGTACCAAAAGCAGGAATGCTGCTTACATCAAAACTAGAAGGAATAAAAGGTGTCCAAATAGGACCTGGTGCAACAGCATTAACACGTATACCAGACTTTGATTTTGTAAGAGCCATAGAAAGGGAGCGCGTGAAAGCTGTAATGGCACCTTTGGTCATGGAGTAATCGATGAGTTTTTCATGACCATGAAAAGCGACGACAGAAGTTGTATTAATAATGCATGCACCTGATTTGAGATGCGGTAAGACGGCCTTAGTCATATAAAAAGTGCCATATACATTAGTTTTAAAAGTTTTATCAAACTGTTCGGTAGTAATGGCTTGTAAACTTGAGTTTTCATATTGGACAGCAGCATTATTGACTAGGATATCGATATGCTTATAGGTATCCATGACTTTTGTGACTACTTCTGTAGCGAAAGTTTCTTCTGTGAGATCACCTTTAATAAGAAGACAGCTTTGGCCATAAGCTTCAACAGCTTTTTGTGTATCCTCTGCATCTTTATCTTCATTATAGTAAACAATGGCAACATCAGCTCCTTGCTTGGCATAAGCCACTGCTACAGCACGTCCAATACCACTATCACCACCTGTAATAATAGCTACTTGTTCTTGGAGTAAACTACCATTTGGAAGAGTCGTTTCATCATCAAAAATGGGGAGTGGTTGCATTTCGTATTCAAAACCAGGATGCCTTGTTTGTTGTTGCGCTTTAAAATGGTTAGGGAAAGACATGACAATACCTCCTAAAAGTAATAAATGATTAAGAATAAAAATTCAAATTTAGTATGAGCTTAATGTAAGTATTTCAATATGGAAATTTTATCAAAGCTTAATGGCAAGTAACTTTATCATTTGTCTCATTTAAAAATAACACTACATACTTTTTTAGGAAAAAGTTATACTAAGTATAAAAGTAATAAAGCGAGGATGAAAGATGAAAAATGCTGTGAAAGTCATTCCTCTTGGAGGGCTTGGAAGTATTGGCAAAAATATAACCGTTATAGAGTATGAAGAAGAAATCATAGTGATTGACTGTGGCATGGGTTTTCCAGACGAACAAATGTATGGGGTAGATTTGGTTATTCCTGATATTACGTACTTATTACAAAATAAGAATAAAGTAAAAGGTATCTTTTTCACTCATGGACATGAAGATCATATAGGTGCAGTTCCCTATATATTAAAACAAATGAACATTCCCTTGTATGGAACTCCTCTTACTTTAGGCATTATAGAAAACAAACTCCAAGAACACGGTCTCCTAACAAAAAGTGAATGTCACTGCGTGGAAGCTGGTGACGTGATTGCTTTAGAACAAATAAAGGTAGAGTTTGTGAGAAGTACACATAGTATTGCCGGTGCGTGTTGTATTGCAGTGCATACACCTGAAGGAATTATTTTTCATACAGGGGACTTTAAAGTGGATTATACACCTGTTGATCAGAAGGGAATGGATTTACAGCGGATTGGTGAATTGGGAAAAGAAGGCATATTACTCCTTTTAGCAGATAGCACTAATGTAGAACGTAAAGGACACTCTCCATCAGAAGTAACTATTGGTAAGACCTTAGAGCGTTTATTTGACAATGTGAAAGGACGTATTATTGTTGCGACCTTTGCATCCAATATTCATCGTATTCAACAGATTATTAATGCAGCGGTGCTTTATGGACGTAAAGTAGCTTTTAGTGGCAGAAGTATGGAAAACATAACGAAAGTAGCCAGAAGTTTAGGGTATTTGAGTGTGCCAGAGACTACTTTAATAGAAGTTGAACAAATGAAGAACTACCCTAATGATCAAATGACTATTATTACGACAGGAAGCCAAGGGGAACCTATGGCAGCGCTGGCACGTATTGCCTTTGGAAAACATCGATTCATTCAAATAGAACCCAATGATTTATTTATTATCTCTGCTTCACCTATTCCAGGAAATGATAAATTAGTTTCAAAAGTGATTAATGAGCTTTATAAAAAAGGAGCTCAAGTCATATATAAGGATTTAGAAGAGGTTCATGTATCAGGTCATGCATATCAAGAAGAGCTTAAGCTCATGCATACTTTAACGCATCCGCAGTATTTTATGCCAGCTCATGGTGAATATAGGCATCTGATTCATCATCGCAATTTAGCAAGGCAAATGGGAATGGCTCAGGATAATATCTTTATTTTAGAAGATGGGGAGGTTTTAGAAGTAAGTAAGGTAACAGCTGGAGTGACCGGAAGAGTAAGGGCAGGAAATATTTTAGTAGATGGTATTGGTATAGGAGATGTAGGTAATATTGTACTCAGGGATCGTAAGCATTTAGCAGAAGAGGGGATGCTCATAGTAGTAGCAGCCATTGATTTAGAAACTTGCTCTATTATGAGTGGTCCTGATATTATTACCAGAGGCTTTGTTTATGCCAAGGATTCAGAGGATTTAATAGAAGAAGTAAAAGCTGTAGCTAATAAAGAATTAGAGATGTGTCTTGCTTATCAAATGACAGAATGGCATATTTTAAAAACGAGCATTAAAAAGGTGGTAGAGCAACTTTTATATGAAAAAACAAAAAGAAGGCCCGCTATTTTGCCAATTATTATGGAAGTTTAATATAGAAGGAAGAAAGGTGAGTAAAATGAAAGTTAAGATGGTCTGTACTAGAGATCAAGAAACAAAGGTAGTTGATTTACCCATGAGTGAGGAGGACTTACTTAAAATAAGAGCTACAGTTTTGGACCGTGATTCCATTGGATACATTGCAGGAGCGGATGTGAAATGTTATGACGAGACAGATAATGAAATAGAAAACATTTTTGAATTCAATAAAAGTCTTCAATAACTAAAAAGAGTCACAAAAAAGGGTATAAACATTTATTTTTAATGTTTATACCCTTTTTTATAAAGCTAGTAACTGGGCATTCATTTAAGTATATAACTGGTTAAATGGCTACGTTTAATAACCTGTAAGTAATATATATAGTAGTTATAAATACAATGTACATAAGAGGAAATTCGTATTTCTTAAAAATTTTTAATATCATTACGCTATACTCCTTAATAACTTATATATATACATAATAATATGAATCATTTTAATATTAAATGTATTTTCTTATAAAAATAAATTATAAGTCTGAAAAATTTATAAAGTAAGAATTTATAACAAATAGAGTCAATGGTACCTCTTATTAAAAAATACTGATATTATACGTCGATAAACATAAATATTTATTGACTGACAAAAAAGGATACAAGTAATAACTTGTATCCTTTGAATAGTAAAGCTCTCAACGGGACTTGAACC
Organism: Cellulosilyticum sp. WCF-2; assembly: GCF_003990395.1. NCBI lineage: Bacteria > Bacillati > Bacillota > Clostridia > Lachnospirales > Cellulosilyticaceae > Cellulosilyticum > Cellulosilyticum sp. WCF-2. Next base: position 2,611,258 of record NZ_CP034675.1, read on the forward strand.
CGTGGCCTCCACCTTACCAAGGTGACGCTCTACCGCCTGAGCCATGAGAGCAGAGCGCTCTTTGTTAAGCGCTTTATTATAATAGCATGTAGGATGACGTTTGTCAACATTTACCTCTAGAAAAAATGGCTATTTAAGGGTTACTTAATAACCTAGATTTTCACCTACTAGAATGACTTTAATACGACCGGCTGGTTTACTATTACGTGTAATAACCGTTTGCATACAAATACAATCTGGACTTAAACAATCTTGACAAACACCAGTTAAAGCACAAGGTGTGTTTTTACTAAGGCGAATAGCGTTCTGAGGACAAGCTGCATTATGTATACGAGAAAGAGCTTCTGTTTGATTTCTAGCTACTTTATTCATGCCGGCAATAATAATGACTTGTTTAGGTCCATAAATAAGTGAGGCAACACGATTACCAGTACCATCAATATTGATAAGTTCACCCTCAAGAGTGATGGCATTTGTACTCATAAAATAGGTATCAGCAAAAAAAGCACGATGATAGAGTTCTTCTACTTGCTCATTAGGTACCTTGGAACGGTCTAATAGGGTATAACATCCTGCTGCTTCTAGAGCAGGAATAAGACCTATTTCAGCCAATGTCATAGAGCCACCCCAAGAAATAAGTTCACTATTTTTTAAAAGAGAAAATGCTTTTTGAATGGCTTCTTCCTTAGACGATACATAATGGCCTTCTATATGGCGCTTTTGTAAATTCTTTATAAGTGTTTCAGCGGTACGTTCATAATAAAGTGAAGTGATGGTCATATTTTAAACTCCTAAAAATAGTTACAGTTTATTTTATTATAACATAGTTATATAGCCACATGTAAACATAGTCGATGTTGTAATGTGTCAAATATGAATAAAATATGAATTAAAAATGTTGAAAATAATACAAAAATTGTATAGAATTAAATGGGGTGATTAGATGATTAACTTAATAATATGTGATGATAATAAGGATTTCTTAGAATCTGCCACGCTATATATTGAGTATTATCTATCAGTATTGAATGTAGATATTAAAGTTCATCAATTTTCGTGTAGTGAAGCTTTTATAAAGGTATTCAATGAAGTGCCTTATTTTTTTGATATAGTCATTTTAGATATAGATATGCCTGGAAAAGATGGAATAGAAGTTGCAAGATTAATAAGAGAGATTAATCAGGAGCTATTAATTGTATTTTTAACAGGGATAACGACACGGGTTTTTGAAAGCTTTAAAGTTGGTGCATTCAGATATGTACGTAAAAGTCATTTTAAAGAGGAAATCGAAGAGTGCATTCAGAGTGCTTTAAAAAAGATGAGAGCGCAGACAGAATGCTATATAATCAAAACAGAGGAAGGATGGATTAAATTATTAGTTAAGGATATCATGTATTTTCTGTGTGTCAACCGTCATGTTGAAGTACATACAATTCAAGCGTGTTATAAAACAACGATACGGCGTATGAAGGATGTTGAGGAGCAATTTGAAAATAAGGGTTTTACGAAAATTCATAGGGGTTGCATGGTTAATCTAGGTTATATAAAGACTATAGAGGAACAGAAGGTTATTTTAGATAATAATGAATTACTAGTTATGAGTAGATATAGAATGCAACAGGTTTTTTCTGCATATAAAAACCATATTAGGCAGGGGGAGTAAGAATGGAAAAGATTATTTTTAGTTTAATAGATTATATGATGGGATTTATTGAGGTGGTTATGTACTACGGTTTTATGTCTGCAAGATTCGGAAAAACACAAAATCATCCTGTCAATAAACGATGGATGATGTATATAATCGGTGGTATAGGAGTATATATTACAAAACCATTAGGGGTGTCATGGCCTTTAGTGCTAATCATTCATATAGTAATTTTGCTTTGTATTGCACACTATGCCTTTAAAAAAGATATTTTAGAAGAAGCTATATTTACAATATTTTATTTAGTTATTCTTTATTTATTAGATTTACTTGTAATTACTGTATTTGGGGGAAATAATCCAATAGTTAATCAGTTAATGGATTATCAAACAACTTACTTTTATATTCAATTAGGGCTTATAAGTAAGCTACTATTAATTGGAATAGTAAAAATATTTATAGAGCTAGAGAAAAATAAACTTTATCAATTAACGCCTCAAGTAAGAGGACTAATGGGATGTGGTTTTTTTATATCTTTAATTAGTATTTACTTTTTATCAGTAGTTTTTTTTAAGGTATTAGGAAGTATATCTGGTTCCATTAACTTATTTATTACACTAACTGCAGTAGGGATTTTTTTAGATAATATTATTATTTATTATACAGTACAAAAGTTAAGTGATTGGATTAATAAAGAAAAAGAATATGAGGTCGTTCAATATCAAAATGAAGTCCTTATAAAAGCTACCCTAGAAAAGGACGAAATGAATAAGGAAGTACGTAAAATATGGCATGATTTTAATAATCATATGAGCTGCATTGATATGCTTTTGCAAATGGGTAATATAGAGAAGGCTAGAGCCTATATTAAAAATATGAATGCTAGTTGCCAAACTACCTATATGGGAATTAAAACAGGAAATGAAATGGCAGATGTTGTTATTAATCAAAAATTCATGCTAGCAAAAGCTCAGAATATAGACCTGATAGTAAGTGGTGGATTAGATGAGGAGTTAAATATTAATCAAATGGATTTGTGTGCCCTTTTATGTAATAGCTTAGATAATGCCATAGAAGCCTGTCGTCAAATAGAAGATAAAGAAAAAAGAAAAGCAAGCTTATCTTTAAAAATGCATAAAGAGTATTTATTAATTGATGTAAGTAATAGTGTAAAAAAAGAAGCAATGGATAATAAACAATTAATAACAACAAAAAAAGATAAATCAAGACATGGTATTGGAATGCTGAGTATGCGCACAATTGTAGAAAAATATGGTGGAAATTTGGAATGGAAGTATGAAAATAATCAGTTTTTATTATCAATAATGATTAAAAATGTTTTACTTTAACTATTCGCGCCAAAAAATATACTATTCGCGCCAATTTATACATTTTTTGAAAAATAGTGTTATAATAAAAGCAGAGGTGAGGAGAATGCTACAGACTGTATGTCATCATATATCGAATCGGTTGGTTTTTGCTCAAATTATCAAAAAAGAAGACCAACCTATATATGATTATGGCATTTATTTAATCTTAATGACAATCATCACAACAAGTACAATAGTAGTTTTAGGGTTTCTTTTGGGGAAAATAGGTTTAACTATAGTATTTCTTCTGATACTAGCTAGTATGCGTCATTATACAGGGGGTTATCATGCTAATCGGTATTGGCAATGTTATTTGTTATCATGTATGTCATATTGCGCAGTGATGTATTTGGTCTCAAATAAAATCTTGCAAGATACGATGTTGTTGGCAGTAATAGGTGTAATAGCAATGATGTATAATCTGGTCACTGGTTCTCTAAATAGTGATAAAAACCCTAAAACACAAGAGGAAATGGTGCTTAGAAAAAAAAGAGCAAGATTTTTCTTTATATTGTACGGTTTCGTGAGCCTAGTAGGTATTTTATTTAATCTAGGGAAAGTTGATATATGGTTAGTAATAGTTTGGAGCCAGGTCATCGTTATGATTTCACTTCTTATTACACAAATTCAAAGGAGGTATTTCAAATGGAAATTAGAAAGACAATGTTAAAAGGAATTGCAAAAGCAGCAGAAAAAGCAGTAGAAGGTGCAAGTGGTTCTAAATCAGTTTTCATTTTCTTTGAACCAGAAATGCCAAAAGCACTAAAAGAAGCGAAATTCGGTAAAAATAACAAATAATACATAATGAAAAACAAACTCATAAAAAGATGTTTTCATGTAGAAACTGATTCTATAGAAGACATCTTTTTTTTGACCTTAAAAAGCTGTTTAGGTATAATAGAGAAGTTAAAATTTTACAATAAAGAGGATGACAGATGAAAGAATTAAGTGTATTTGACATTATCGGGCCTAATATGATTGGTCCATCTAGTTCACATACGGCCGGCGCTCTTAAAATAGCAAGAGTAGCTTATAAGCTAGCACCTGAAATCATTTCTAAGGTAACCTTCGTTTTATATGGTTCTTTTGCTAAAACCTATAGAGGACATGGGACAGATAGAGCCTTAGTGGCTGGACTATTAGGAATGGGACAAGAAGATGAACGTATAAAAGAAGCCTTTTCTTATGCCAAGGAAGCAGGGCTTCATTATATTTTCGAAACTAGTAATGATGAACATATTAAACACCCCAACACAGTAGAAATTATAGTAGAAGATGAAAAGGGGCGCCCTTTTAGTATAGTAGGATCTTCTATAGGTGGTGGTGCCATTAGTATTGATAAGGTTAATGGTATGGAAGTTTTCTTTGATGGAGAATATGAAACTTTATTTATTAATCATGAAGATAGGGCAGGTGTTGTAGCGCATATTACACAGTGTTTAAGTGAATGGCAAATTAATATTGCTTATATGAGGTCTTATCGTCAAGCAAAAGGAGAAGTAGCCTCTACCATTATTGAAACAGATCAACTGATTTGTGATGAAGTTTTAGCAGCGATTATGGAAAATTCAGCTGTACAATATGCTAAAAAGATTAACTTATAGAGGAGCAGCTTATGAATTTTATAAATAGTAAAGAATTACTTGCATTATGTGAAGAAAAAAATTATACTTTGTCAGAAGCTATGCTAGAAAGAGAAATGGAACTATTTCACCACAACGAAACTAAAGTATTAGGGCAAATGGCACATGCTTATGATATCATGAAAAAAGCCGTAAAGCGTGCCTTGACAGAAGAACTTGTTTCTATGGGTGGCTTAATAGGTGGAGAAAGTAAAAAGCTCTTTTTCAAAGAGGAGTCTTCTGTATGTGGTGATTTAATGCGTAAAGCCATTAGCTATGCAGTAGGTGTATTAGAGGTCAATAGCTCTATGGGGCTTATTGTGGCAGCACCTACAGCAGGTTCTTCAGGTGTTATTCCAGGTGCTTTAATTGCCATTCAAGAAGCTTTTCATTTAAGTGAAGAACAAGTGGTAAAAGCATTATTTAATGCAGGGGCAGTAGGTTATTTAATTACACGCAATGCAACTGTATCAGGGGCAGAAGGTGGTTGCCAAGCTGAAGTAGGTGCAGCATCAGCTATGGCAGCTTCTGCTGTATGTGAGTTAAGAGGTGGTACACCTAAACAATGTTTAGATGCAGCTTCCACAGCTTTAACCAATATTATAGGACTTGTTTGTGATCCTATTGCAGGGCTTGTAGAAGCACCTTGTCAAAAGCGTAATGCTATGGGCGTCGCCAATGCTTTAATAAGTGCAGAAATGACATTATGTGGTATTTCACATTTGATTCCTTTTGATGAGACGGTAGAAGCTATGTATCGTGTAGGTCATAGTATGCCCAGTGAATTAAGAGAAACAGCACTGGGAGGAGTAGCCAGCACACCAACAGCTTGTCAGCTTTGTAAAGGAATATTTGAATAAAGGATGACAAAGTAATGAGATTCATAATATAATTAAAGTAGCACTATCAAGTGTGCAGAGATAAGAATGGAGGTAAAGGCATGTTAGATATAGCCATTATTGGTGCTGGCCCAGCAGGACTTTCTGCAGCTATCACAGGGGTTATTCGTAATAAAAAAGTAAAAGTATTTGGTAATCCACCATCTACTAGCTATATATATAAAGCTGAACGAGTTGATAATTATATAGGGATGCTAGGCGTATCTGGTAAAGAAATGATGGAAACATTTACGAGTCATGCAAAAGACTTAGGTGTAGAAATTGAAAATAAAAAGGTCATTGAGATTTTTCAAATGGGTAATTATTATACTTTAAATGTAGAAAATGAATTCATTGAAGCTAAAACAGTTATTTTAGCCAATGGTTTAACGAAGACAGCTGTTTTAGAAGGTGAAAATGAATTTCTGGGTAGAGGTGTAAGTTATTGTGCAACCTGTGATGGCCCACTTTATAGAGGAAAGGCAGTTGTTGTAATTGGTGATTCTATTCATGCAGAAGAGGATGCTAATTATCTAGCAGAAGTATGTGAGCAAGTTTACTATATTCCACTTTATAAAGAAATTAGTCATTTAGATGGACGTATAGAGGTGCTTAAAGCTAGACCTAAACGTATTTTTGGAGAGCAAGTAGTAAAGGGACTTGATCTAGCAGAAGGAAGCTTAGATGTCAGCGGTGTCTTTATTATTAAAGATAATATTCCTACCACTAAATTATTAAGCGGTTTAGAGCTAGATAATAAATCCATACGTGTCAATCGTATGATGGAGACAAATTTACCAGGTGTTTATGCAGCAGGAGATTGTACAGGAAAACCATTTCAAGTTGCAAAAGCAGTAGGAGAAGGAAGTACTGCGGTACTTCAAGCAGTAAGCTATTTAAATACGCTTGCAAAAGCATAAAGCAAAAGATGGTGTTAAGAAATGAGCACCATCTTTTATTTTATGAGAGTGCTTGTTCTAAAAATGAGAAAACCTCCATAAATTATAAGGAGGAGGTGGGGGGATGAGTAGTAGTTATGCCATTTTGATCATCCTATGTTTAATTGCTCTATATAGTTTGTTTTTAAATTTAAAAGTAATAGGAAATAATCCTTTTATGTTACTACGTTTAGTGTGTATCTTTTTATTTATCTATTCAGCAACAAGGTATATAACTTTAGTTGTTTATGGGGATACACCCAGCTATAATCAACTAGTAGCATTAAGATATTTCTACTTTGCAACAAGTATAGGACTTACAGGAACGACACTTTCAGCTGTATGGTATGCAACACCTTTGTACCGAGAAAGAATAAAGTATCCTTATGTTTTACTAGGCTTTTTACCGTGTGCTTTATTTTATTTATATATGATACTCAAACAACCTACACGTATTGTAAAGAGTGAGAAGATAGGTTATGAGCTAATCTTAACAGGGCAATTTCCAATGTACTTAAGTATTGTTCAAGGCTGCTTTGTAGGCGTTATTTTAATACTTTGTTTAATAGGTATCTGGAGATATAAGAATGTACAAATGAGGGTTCAATTAGCTATTATTATTTTGGCACAACTGGCACTTACTATTGATGGTTTAAGTTACTATGTAGACAGAATTTGGACTATCCCACCATTTACCTTAAGTGAGGCTTTTGGATTTTTTGCAGTATATTACATATTGAGTAAGCCTATCAAAGATATTAAAGGCATTAGTAATGCATAGAACAGAGCCTAATAAAAAGCAACTTCCATAAACATGGAAGTTGCTTTTTATTAGGCATCGAGTAACGTTTCGTATTTTTTTATTAAACAAATACCGGCTACATCAGGACCTGTATTAACGCCAATAGTTGTTCCAATAAAAGCAAAGTCTTCATTTAACGATAGGTCTAATGATTTTGCTAATTCATCCCGTAGTACTTGTGCATACTCCTCATTATCAGCATGAGCAAAAAGATAGTGATAATCTGAAGGGTGTCCTTCAATATAGTCTTTAGTCATTTCAAGGACTTTCGCAATAGCTTTTTTAGTACCACGTACCTTACCAGCTGGGAAAAGTAAGCCATCTTGTAAATAAATAAGCGGCTTAACATTAAGCATCGTACCTAGAAGAGCAGCAGCTTTTCCGATACGACCTCCGTTTTCAAGATAGTCTAGCGTCTCAACAAAGAAAAAGATTCTTGCACTTTCCCTAAGCTTAGTTGCTACTTGGACAATTTGCTTAAAAGCAAGTCCATCTGCAATCATACGTCCAATTTCTTGAACAAGAACACCTTGGCCACCAGTTGCATTAAGAGAATTAATAATTTCAATTTGCGCATTAGGATAATTTTCTAAAATAAGTTCACGAGCATTAACTGCGGCGTTATAAGAACCACTAAAATGGCCTGATAAACACACACAGATGACACTATTTCCAGCCTCAATATGGGGCTTAAAACGTTCATAATAATCATTGATTGATGGCAAAGAAGTTTTAGGGAAGATTTTCTCATCTCTTAGTCTTTGATAAAACGTTTTTAATGATAATTCTTCTATTTCCTTAAAATAAGTTTCTGTATCAAAAGAAACATAAAAAGGAATAGTTTCGATGTTGTACTTACTGAGTATAGATTCAGGTAAATCACAAGAAGTATCACTTAATAGTACGATTTTAGGCATAAATTCACCTCCTTTATTTAAGATAACCTCTTATCAATTCTAATATGCACTAACTCACTCTGTCAATTCATAATTGAAACTTCTACCATAATAGGAAATAGTGCATGTGAGTGTGAACTCTTGCATATATTTATTGTAGTGATGTTTATATGGAGGGATACCATGCTTTCATCTAGCTTAGAAAAGTGCTTAGTTTGCATGTATCAAATGCTTGAAAGTGATAAGGAACTAAAGATTAGTGATCTTGCTAAGCAAATCAACCAACCTTTACAAAAAACAATACAAGCCCTTCAGCGCATGCACTATCAAAAACATATCATATACTCACCTTACCAACCCTTAAAATTAACAGAGCAAGGGAAGAGTACAGCGGAGTATTTAATGGCTAGAGATGCGCTTATCGATGAATTCTTAGGTTTCTTGCATATTGAAAAGAATTTTAGTACGGAAAAGGAATCTATGAGTCAGTATTTATCCTACGAAAGCTTAGAGCAAATAGAAAAATTTGTGATTTTTAATAGGCAATACCCAGAGATTGCTGAGCGTTTTTCACTTCTTTTAAAAATGACACCTAAGCATACGTTATTACCACCCTTGCCTAATGGAGAAAAAAAGCTATAGGATTTCCTATGGCTTTTTTCTATGAAAAGATGTATTCAGTAAAAAAATATGCTAAAATAGGTTTAATCAGGCGAAAAAAGGACATGATTTAAAATAAAACACAGAGGAAGACTATGGAAAGTACAACAAACAAACAAAGCCTCATGAAGGGGGCAATGATTTTAAGTATAGGCGTATTAGTAAGCCGTATTATAGGTATGGTTTATCGTATCCCTATTAGAAATATTTTAACAGATGAAGGTAATTCAATTTATGGTGTGGCTTATGGGATATATGTCGTTATCTTAACTTTAACGGCTATGGCTATTCCGGGAGCTTTGTCAAAGCTTATTGCAGAAAGACGTGCAGCAGGCGCTTATAAAGAAGCACAGAGGGTATATCATCTAGCTATGATTTATGCCCTAGGGGTAGCCTGTGTGATGGCAATTGTTTTATGGTGTAGTGCAGACTTTATTTCAAATACATTTTATCCAACTCAAGATGTAGCACTACCTATTAAGGCATTGGCACCTACTGTTATTATTGCAACTAGTCTGGGGGTACTTAGAGGGTATTTTCAAGGTATGGGAGATATGGTGCCTACTGCTAGTTCACAAGTGATTGAGCAGATCATTAATGTTATTTTTAGTGTTGTTTTAGCTTATAGTTTTTTAAATACAACACAGTCTCTTGTATGGGGTGCCACTGGAAGTGCTTTAGGAACGGGAATGGGAGCTATAGCAGGGCTTATTGTACTGCTCACCTTATATTTTCTCAAAAGACCTAGAATTAAGAAGGAACTAGCACATAGTACTGAATATGAATATCAAAGCACAGGGACAATCTTAAAACAGATTTTAAATATGATGATTCCTGTTATTATTAGTGCTTCGGTTTTCTCTATTATGACATCTATTGACCAATCTATGATTTCTAAGGTATTGCCAAGAAATATAGATATACTAAGAGAACAGGGTTTATTAAACTTAGTACCTGTAATGGATGCAGCCAATTTGAAAACAGATACAGTTGTAAATCATTTAAGTAGTTATCTTTCATTTCAATATATGACCTTTATGAATATTCCTGTGAGTTTGATTTTACAATTAGGATTAGCCACAGTACCAGCTATAGCAGCAGCTATGGCAGCAGGTTTATATAAAGATATTCGTAAGAAAACAAAGCTGATTTTTAAGGTAGGTTTGCTGATTGCAGCACCTTCTGCTGTAGCCTTTCTCATATTTGCTGACCCTATTCTCACATTAGTAGTAGGCGATGCCAAGGGTGCAGAGGTACTTTCAGCAGGGGCTATTGGGATTTTAGGAATGGCACTAGCACAATTAAGTGCGGGTGTATTACAAGGAATGAGTAAGCAAAGCATTCCTACCATTAATGCCGTTATAGCTTGTGCTATTAAGGTGGCTATGAATTTAGTCGCACTCTCTATTCCGGCGCTTAATATTTATGGCTTTATTCATAGTACAACTTTATGTTATGTCATTTATGCGATTTTAAATATACGTTACTTATGTAAGCATCTTCATATTAAATTTAATTGGAAAAAACTTTTACTTAAACCTATGATTTGTGCAGGGGTAATGGGAATCATCAGTTATGCTATTTATGCACTTCTAATCTTCATAGGTGTTTCAGTTAAGTTAAGCATTTTAGTGGTAATACCTATAGCTGCTATTATTTACTTCCTTGTAGGCCTTGCAACTCATACGATTTCAAGGTCTGACCTATTATCTTTCCCGGGTGGTAAAAAAGTAGTTGCATTTCTTGAAAGAGCATAAAAATTAAAAATTTATATTAAAAACACTTCCTAAATGTATAAAAATTAAAAATTTACACATAATCTCAATAAGTTCATACTTATCAAAGATAAAGGAAGTGCCATTATGTTAGAGAAAAAACAATATTGGATAACGTTATTAGTAGCTGCCATAGCGTTTTTTATCCTTTTTATAGCTGCTTATTTCATTGTAATGGGAAGAAATAAAGTAGTAGCTCCTATGGCAGGACAAGTAGTATTAGAACAACAAAATGTTTCTAAGACGTTATCAAGTAATCAATTGCAAATCACAAGAATTTTGCCTAGCACCAAAATACTTCTTTGTTTACAAACAAATGATCAAGAAAAGATGGAAAGTGTGACGTTAAATGCAACGAGCCTATTAGGACTTACCGAACAGGAGTTAAAAGAGCGTTTTAAAGATTGTAGTATTGAAACTTTTAACGAGGATGAGGTTAAGCTTTTAAAAACAGCCGATTTGGATTCATTAGCATTCAAGCAAACAAGTGAAGCTAGAAGTTATGCGTTAGGTGTAGAAGGCGATGAGATTTGTATTAAAGAAGTGGTAACAGGAGTAGTAGTGGGTCATATTGCACGTAAGGCAACAGACTTTTCTAGCTATCTTTATAGCTTACTTTTAAAAGAAAGTATTACTATTACAACCATGCAAAAAGAGGCACTTTTAAAAGATGCAAGTGTACTCCAAAGAATATTACAAGATTATGTTGGTGAATAAGGCTGCCTACGGGCAGTCTTATTCGCTGTATGAAGGAGGATATAGAGTGAAAGAAGTCGTTATTATTGGAGGGGGGGCGTCAGGATTAGTGGCTGCTATTGTAGCAGCCAGAAGAGGCGCTAAGGTTTGCTTATTAGAAAGGTTAAGTCGTGTAGGTAAAAAAATACTTGTGACGGGAAATGGGAGATGCAACATAACCAATACCCAGCTAAAAGCAAACTGCTATCATACTAGTAGTGAAGTGTATCCTATTATGGGACCTATTGAACGCTTTGGATATGAAGAAACAAAGACTTTTTTTGAAGAATTAGGCATCGCATTTTTAGTAGAAGGACAAAAAGTTTATCCTTGCTCTGAGCAAGCAACAAGTGTTTTGGATGTCCTTCGCATGGAAGCTGAGCGCTTACAAGTAGAGATTTTAACAGATGTAAAGGTAACAGATTTATTTTATAAAAAAGATGGATGGCAGATTGTAGGTGAACAAGGACAAACTTATGCTAGTAAAAAAGTTATTGTAGCAACAGGAGGAATGGCAAATGCAAGTTTAGGCTGTGACGGCACAGGATATAACTTGTTAAAACGTCTAGGGCATCAGATTACACCTACCTTTCCTATATTAGTTCATATGCTGTCATCATCGCCGTATTGTAAGATGATGATGGGGACTAAGGTAAAAGCAGATGTTAAAATAGAAGTAGAAGGCAAGGTTATGAGAGAAGATTATGGAGAAGTTCTTTTTACAGAGGATGGATTATCAGGGCCTCCTATTTTCCAGTTAAGTCGTATTGCTTCAAGAGCAAAGTTAGAGAAGCAATCAGCCAAAGTGGTCATAGACCTTTTTAAAGACATCAGTTATGATGAAATGATAAGCTTATTATATGAGCGTATTGCAAGGCATCCTGAACGTTCAATAGAAGAGCTTTTTATTGGTTTACTGCATAAACGCATCATCGTACCTGTGCTAAAAGCAGCTACTATTGTACAAATAGGAAGACCGTGTGAGAACTTAGAATATGATGAGATAGCGCGTATTGCTACTACTCTAAAGGGTTTTACTTTTCCTGTAGAAGGAACGCGGGGTTATAAATATGCTCAAGTCACTGCAGGAGGCGTTAAAATAGATGAAGTGGATTTAAGTACCATGGGCTCTTTAAAAGCTAAAGATTTATATATTACTGGAGAAGTATTAGATGTAGATGGGGATTGTGGTGGATATAATCTGCAATGGGCTTGGTCAACAGGTTTCATTGCAGGAGAAAGTGTAAGTAGAAATGGAGTAAAGGCATGATTAGAGTACAAGATATCAAATTAAATTTGAATGAAGAGCTATCGCTACTTCCAGAGAAGATTGCTAAAAAATTAAAAATAAAAACATCTGATATTTTAGAGTATCGTATTTTTAAAGAAGCAATTGATGCTAGGAAAAAAAGGGATATTAAGCTAGTGTATACTGTAGATGTAGCTACTACTAAGGATAAGCAGCTATTAGCCAAGATGCCAGAGCTTAAGTGGGAGTCTATGGCTTATGTTTGCCCTATCAAAGGGAATCAATGGTTAAAGCATAGACCTGTTATAGTAGGAAGTGGTCCTTGTGGATTATTTGCAGCACTTATTTTAGCGCAAGAAGGGTTTAAACCTATTGTGTTAGAACGTGGTAAAGCTGTAGATGCGCGTGTAGAGGATGTAGAGCACTTTTGGCAGACAGGTAGCTTCGATCCTACTTCTAATGTACAATTTGGAGAAGGTGGCGCAGGTACTTTTTCAGATGGTAAATTAACGACACAAATTAAAAATAAGCGTTGTCATAAAGTATTAGAGGAAATGGTGAAAGCCGGTGCACCAGATAATATTCTTTATAAGAATAAACCTCATGTTGGAACCGATATTTTAAGAGATGTAGTTAAAAATATACGTGAGACAATTATAGAACTGGGTGGTGAATACCGTTTTGAAAGTCAAGTAACGGATATTGAATATGAGCACGGTGAAGTTAAGGCTGTGATTATTAATGATAAAGAACGTCTAGAAACACAGATTTGTATTTTGGCTATTGGACATAGTGCAAGAGATACTTTTACAATGCTCAATAATCGTCAAATTCACATGGAGCAGAAGCCATTCTCTATGGGTATGCGCATAGAGCATTTGCAAGAATGGATTAATGAAGCACAATTTGGAAAAGAAAATAAGAATCATGAAAAACTGGGAGCAGCTGAATACAAACTCGTTCATCATTGTGAAAATGGACGTACCGCTTACAGCTTTTGTATGTGCCCAGGTGGTTATGTTATTGCTTCAGCTTCAGAAGAAGGCCGAGTGGTAACCAATGGCATGAGTGAACATAGCCGTGATGGTAAGAATGCTAATAGTGCTATTTTGGTAAATGTAGGTCCTAAAGATTATGGTAGTGATGATCCTCTGGCAGGAATGCACTTACAGCGTGAGTTAGAAGAATTGGCTTTTCATCTAGGAGGAGGAGATTACAAGGCACCTGTGCAGCTTCTTGGAGATTTTCTTAATAACCAAGCAAGTACACAAATTGGGATAGTGAAACCGACGTATACACCAGGTGTGAAACTGACGAATATGAGAGCTGCTTTACCTGACTTTATAACAAGTGCTATAGATGAAGCTATGAAGGTCTTTGGACAAAAAATAAAAGGTTTTGACCATCCAGAAGCATTATTTACCGGCTTTGAGACAAGAAGTTCATCACCAGTCCGTTTACCAAGAAATGAGGCTTATGAAAGTAATGTAAAAGGCCTTTATCCAGCGGGAGAAGGAGCAGGCTATGCAGGTGGTATTACTTCAGCAGCAGTAGATGGCATTCAAGTAGCAGAGGCTATTATTCAAAAATATGCTGGCATTAATGAATAAGTCATAATAGGATAACAAAAGCTAAAAGTGAATCAAAGCTTTTAGCTTTTTTACTTGTTTTATAAAGAATAATGGCCTAAAATGAAGGTAATTGTATTTATAAATTTGAAATCTGAACGTTATGTGTTATAATAAAAATATAGTTCGATTTTACGTTAAAGGAGTCATCTCATGAGAGCAGATATTGAAGAAATTTTATATTCAGAAGAAGCATTAAATGCACGACTAACAGAGTTAGGTGAGCAAATTACAAATGATTATGCAGGTAAACCACTAACGGTTATTAGCATATTAAAAGGTTCTAATATTTTCACTAGTGATTTAGTAAGAAAGATTAACCTACCATTAAAAATGGATTTTATGGCAGTTTCTAGCTATGGTAATGCTACTGAATCAACAGGTGTTGTAAGAATTATTAAAGACCTAGATGGTAGTGTAGAAGGCGAAAATTTACTCATTGTCGAAGATATCGTAGATAGTGGTTTAACTTTAAAATATTTAAAAGAAATTTTATTAACAAGAAACCCTGCAAGTGTTAAGATTTGTACTTTATTAGATAAACCTGCACGTCGTAAGGAAAGTGTGAATATTGATTATTTAGGTTTTGAAGTACCAGATGGATTTATTGTAGGTTATGGTATTGATTATGCAGAGCGTTATCGTAATTTACCTTATGTAGGCATATTAAAAAGATCTGTTTACGAAAAATAAGGTGTCTAATAACAGGTGATAGATAAGCACAATAAGGCAATTAGCCTTCATTGTGCTTTTTACTTAGTTCATAAATGGGGTGAAATAGATGAATAAAAAACAATTTAAAAGGGGATTAGAACTAGGAGTGCCTATCGGCCTTGGTTATTTTTCTGTATCCATTGCCTTTGGGATGTTAGCTGTAGGGAGCGGTTTATCGCCTTTAGCAGCTGTTATTATTTCTATGACCAATCTCACTTCAGCAGGTCAATTTGCTGGTGTGAGCTTAATAGCAGCTGGAGGTTCTTACATAGAGATGACATTAACAATGCTTATGATTAATGCCAGGTATTTTTTGATGTCCTTATCTTTATCGCAAAAATTTGCTAAAGACTTCAAGAGATTTGAAAAGCTACTAGTGAGTTTTGGGGTGACGGATGAAATTTTTGCAGTGGCAGCTTTAGAAAAAGAGCCAATCTGCTCAAGTTTTTTATGGGGATTGATTACTTTGCCATTTGTTGGATGGAGCTTAGGAACGTTGATGGGTGCAGTAATGAGCGGTTTTTTACCAAGTGCACTTCAAGATGCTCTAGGTATAGCTTTGTATGGGATGTTTATTGCTTTAATTATTCCAGCAGCTAAGGGAACCAAGTCGATTTTAATAACGATTTTAATAGCTGTTGCCTGTAGTTGCATTTTAAAATACATCCCAGGTTTAAACAGTATTTCTCCAGGCTTTGCAGTCATTATAGTGACACTAGTTGCAGCGGGACTTGCCGCCTATTGGTATCCCATTCAAGAGGAGGAAGACTCATGTACATCATCATCAGTATCTTAATTATGGCAGGCGTTACTTATTTCATTCGTGTGTTACCTGTAACGCTATTTCAAAAACCTATTAAGTCATTATATATTCGTTCCTTCTTACATTATGTGCCTTATGCAGTATTAGGAGCTATGACTTTTCCGCATATCTTATATAGTACAGAGTATAGCCTACATGCGGCAGTGGGGATGTTAGTGGCTCTTATTTTAGGATATTTTGAAAAAAGTTTAACTTTGGTAGCTCTAGCGAGTGTGGTAGCCGTTTATTTATGTAATGTGTTATTATAAATAAAATGACGAAATGAAAGTAAAGGAATGAAAGAAATGAAATATGAAGGCATAGTCAAGGCCATTTTTATAGAACGTCCTAATCGTTTTATTGCCTTATGCAAAGTAAACCAAGAAATATGTAAAGTACATGTAAAAAATACAGGGCGATGTGCTGAGTTATTAATCAAAGGGGTGACCGTCTATCTTCAAGAAAGTAAGGATCCTAAACGTAAAACAAAATACTCATTAATTGCAGTAGAAAAAGGCAATCGTCTCATTAATATGGACTCACAGGCACCTAATGAGGTGGTAGAAGAAGCTTTAGCCAGTGGCAAGCTAAAGCTACCTGGTATGGAAGAAGGTTTGACCTTTATTAAAAGAGAAGTAACCTATGATGCATCTCGTTTTGATTTCTACGTAGAAACCTATGAGAAAAAAGGGTTTGTAGAAGTCAAGGGCGTTACTTTGGAGCAAGATGGTTATGTGATGTTTCCTGATGCGCCTACAGAAAGAGGACTAAGACATGTAGAAGAACTAATCAAGGCAAAGCAAGAGGGATATGAGTGTTATGTTGTGTTTGTCATTCAAATGAAAGATGTGTTATACTTTAAACCTTATGTAGAAAGACAAAAGGCCTTCGCTGAGGCACTAAAAAGAGCTGATAAGTTAGGTGTGAGGCTCTTAGCTTATGATTGCCTGGTTACACCAGATACTTTAGAACTTGATCATAGCGTACAAGTTCAGCTAGAAGAAGTATAAAAAGGAGAAAAGGATATGTATCGTTTAGCAATATTTGATTTAGATGGCACCTTACTTAATTCTATAGGTGATTTGATGAGCGCATGCAATGTGGCGCTAGCCCATTTTAACTATCCTTTACATGAAGAAAAGGATTATAAGCAATTTGTAGGGAATGGGATTTATAAGTTAGTGGAACGTGCGCTTCCTATAGAAGATAGAGGAGAGGAATGTGTCAAAGAAGTAAAGGCTGTTTTTGATGCTTATTATAAAGAACATAGTTTAGATCAAACTAGGCCCTATGAGGGAATTATAGAACTTTTAACAGCTCTTAAGGCAGAGGGGATTCCTTGCTGCGTATTGACTAATAAAGCACAGGCTTATGCCAAGGAACTTGTAAAACATTTTTTCGGAGATTTAGTACAAGAAGTGATTGGACAAAGAGAGGGTATTCCTACTAAACCTAATCCTATAGGAGTCATACAATTATTAGAGTCTTATAAGGTAGCGCCTTCGGAGTGTATTTATGTAGGTGATTCTAATGTAGATATAAAAACAGCTGAAAATGCAGGTGTAGATGCTATTGGCGTACTTTGGGGCTTTAGGGATGAAAAAGAATTAAAAGAAGCTGGAGCTACTTATTTGGCAAAAGATACACATATGCTCAAAACTCAAATTTTAGGAGAATATAAATAGTCAAAAAGCTGTTACAAGCCTCAAAAAGATGGGCTGTAACAGCTTTTTTTAGTAAGTAGGTTTATTGCATTTCTACAGTATAAAGGCTTTCTAATTCTTGACGTTTTGCAAGATAAAGTGCTTGACGTTTTGCTAAAAGACATTGCTCTTTTACTTGTTCTTTCACTGCTTCAAGTGGTGAAAGGCCAGCAGGTGTTAGTGCCTCTAATTCGATGATGTGATAACCAAATTGTGTTTGAACAGGAGCAGAGATTTCTCCTGGTGACATAGCGAAAGCAGCAGTTTCAAACTCAGGTACCATACGACCGCGAGTAAATTCTCCTAAAGCACCGCCTTGTGAAGCAGAAGGACAAGTTGAATATTTTTTTGCAGCTTCTGCAAAAGGAAGCCCAGCTTTGATTTCTTCAGCTACTTTTTCAGCTTCTTCTAAAGTTGCTACTAAAATGTGGTTAGCTTTAGCTGCTTCATCAGATTTGAATTGGCCTTGATGTGTTTCATAGTATTCTTTTACTTCTTCATCAGAAGCTGTTACGCTTTCAAGAAGTTTACCCATAGCATATTGTTTAAGTAAAGATTTAGTCATTTGCTCAAGAGCAGCAGTGAATTCTTCTTCCTTATCTAAGCCATGTTTAATCGC
This sequence comes from Cellulosilyticum sp. WCF-2, assembly GCF_003990395.1. Classification (NCBI taxonomy): domain Bacteria; kingdom Bacillati; phylum Bacillota; class Clostridia; order Lachnospirales; family Cellulosilyticaceae; genus Cellulosilyticum; species Cellulosilyticum sp. WCF-2. The sequence goes on from NZ_CP034675.1 coordinate 2,629,294, forward strand.
ATCTGAGTATAGCAATTCTTGCATAACAAGTTCATCTACTAATTGTTTTTGACCTTCTTCACTTTGGAACTGCATAGCATTTTGTCCAATGCTACGAAGTAAGTCATAAAGATCAGATTGTTTGATTGCTCTGCCGTCTACAACAGCAAGTACTTTATTTTCCATTTTAAATCTCCTTTTTATCAAATAAAGAAGCTACTTATGAGCGTGTAAAAGCACTCATAAGTAGCTTCTTCTGCTTTTATGATAGTATCATGAATAAGTATAAAAGTAAATGGTGAGCGCATGGCTTATTTAACAGATAAACGACCGAGTAAACAGTGACTAAAGTCATAAACACTTAGGGTACCATTTTCATAAGTGGCATAAGTAGAAGGTCTATTTTCTTTTGGAAGAGAAATAGAACCAGGATTACAAATGACAAGGTCTCCCTCTTCACGAAGTTCCCATAAGTGTGTATGGCCATAGAGGAAAACTTGTTTGCCAGGAGATTTAGGAAAGTTCTCAGCTGTATAACGGTGTCCATGAGTTGCAAAGAGCTTAATGCCTTCATCTACAATAAGGCTATAATCACTTAAGCAAGGGAAATTTAAAAGCATTTGGTCAACCTCGGCATCACAGTTACCACGACAAGCAATAATACGATCGCTATAAGTATTTAATAGATTTACAACACCTTGAGGATTGTGACCTTCTGGAAGAGGATTACGAGGACCGTGATAAAGAATATCTCCTAGTAAAATGAGAAAATCAAAACCTTGTTCTTCAAATAAAGAAAGCATAGGTCTTAAATAAGTTTCGCTACCATGTAAATCAGATAAAATTAAATAACGCATACAAGGCTCCCTTCTAATGTAATGATTTTATTATAGTATAACGTATTTCCTTAAAACAAGCACTATCATAGCAAGCAAATAATATTATGGTAATAAGATGACATTGAGCACTAAATATGGCGATAAAAGGGAAATGGAGCTGAAGAAAATGAATAATCGTATAGAATTACAGCATATAGATAAAAGCTTTTATACAGACGAAGGTGAAATTATAGTGCTGAAAGATCTTAGCTTAAATTTAAAACCTGGGAAGATATTGGCACTTCTTGGCCCATCAGGGAGCGGGAAGTCAACAGTACTCAATATACTAACTGATTTAATAAAGCCGAGCAGTGGAAAAGTTATGATTAATGGGAAGATAGGGTACATGTTTCAGCATGACCATTTATTAGAATGGCGTACCATTATGGATAATGTAACCATTGGTCTAGAGATTCAAAAGAAATTAAGTGAGGAAAATCGGCATAGGGTAGAGGTCTTATTAGAAAATTATGGACTAGGCGAATTTAAAAATCGTTTTCCAAAGGAATTATCAGGTGGTATGAGGCAAAGGGCAGCTCTTATTCGTACCTTGGCGACTAATCCAGATATTTTACTATTAGATGAGCCATTTTCAGCATTAGACTATCAAACAAGATTATTAGTAAGTGATGATATTTATGGCATTATCAAAAAAGAGCATAAGGAAGCCATACTTGTTACTCATGACATCTCAGAGGCCATTTCAATGGCAGATGAAATCAGTGTGCTTTCTAAAAGACCTGCGTATGTAAAGCATACCTATGAAATTCATTTAACAGTTGCAGGAGATAGAACCCCTCTTTCAAGTAGAAAAGCACCTGAATTTAAAGATTATTTTGATATACTGTGGAAGGAGCTGGAAACCAATGAATGATAAAAGCGATGGGTATTTACATTATTTAAATGAAAAGAGACGAAAGAAAAGACGTATCTTAAGATGGCAGCTCATATTGCTAGTTGGTTTTATTGGGTTGTGGGAAGTAGCTGCTAGATTAGGATGGTTAAATACTTTTTTATTTAGTAGCCCTAGTGAAGTCTATCAACTTTTTTTAGTTTATATAGGAGATGGAAGTCTTTTTAAACATGTAGCTATTTCAGTTTGGGAAACGATTTTAGGTTTTTCAATAGGCACTGCTTTAGGCATTATCATAGCCATTGGTCTGTGGTGGTCAGAAACTGTTGCTAAAATATTAGACCCTGTACTTGTAGTACTCAATGCTTTACCTAAAACAGCTTTAGCCCCCATCTTAATTGTATGGGCTGGAGCAGGTATTGGTGGTATTGTATTAACAGCAGTAACGATTTCTATAGTGACGACTATTTTGTCAGCCTATAATTATTTCATTCATATGGATGAAGAAAAGATAAAAATGTTAACCAGTTTTGGAGCTACAAAAGTACAAATTTTAACGAAGCTTATTTTGCCAGCTAACCTAGCCAATATCGTTAATATTATTAAAATTAATATTGGCTTATCTTGGGTGGGGGTGATTGTCGGAGAATTTTTAGTATCTCGTTATGGCTTAGGTTATTTGATTGTTTATGGAGGTCAGGTATTTAGGCTAGACTTAGTTATGATGGGCGTTGTTGTATTAGCAGTATGTGCCTTTGTGATGTACAGTATTGTAGGTTTTGTCGAAAAGCTTATTATTAAGAAAAGAGTCACCAAATAAAAAGCTAATGCGTATGTTATAGTAGCTTAAAGTAAAAAATTACCATTTTATGAGGTGATTGGTATGAGAAAGATTAAATCTATTTTAATTGTAACCTTATCATTTATATTACTAACCTTTGGCATGACGGGGTGCAACGAGCAAGGCCTAAAGAAGGTGACTATTGCAGAAGTAACGCATTCTATTTTTTATGCGCCACAGTATGTGGCTATAGAGGCAGGTTATTTTAAAGATGAAGGTATAGATGTTCAGCTCATTTTAACACAAGGAGCCGATAAGACTATGGCAGCGCTTCTTTCAAATGAAGCACAGGTGGGTTTCATGGGACCAGAAGCTTCTATTTATGTTTATAATCAAGGGAGTAAAGACTATGCTATTAATTTTGCGCAAGTGACAAAACGTGATGGTACCTTTCTGGTAGGACGTACTGAGATTGACAGTTTTAATTTTGACATGCTTAAAGGCAAACAGATTATTGGCGGTAGAAAAGGCGGAATGCCAGAAATGACGTTAGAATATGTACTAAAAAATCAAGGCTTAACCTTAGGAGAAAACTTAGCTGAAGGAAATACTCAGGTGAGGACGGACATTCAATTTGCAGCCATGGGTGGGGCTTTTGTTGGTGGCGAAGGTGATTTCGTAACTTTATTTGAGCCAACAGCTACTCAGCTAGAAGAACAAGGTCAAGGTTATATTCTAGCTTCTATGGGACAATTATCAGGAGAAATACCTTATACAGCTTATTCAGCTTTAAGTAGTTATATGGCTAAAAATCCTGATATGATTCAAAAATTTACTAATGCTATTTACAAAGGCCAGCAATATGTGGAAACACATACAGCAGAAGAAATAGCAGATTTAATTGCACCACAGTTTAAAGAAATGAAAAAAGAACAATTAGTAAAAGTAGTGCAGCGTTATAAAGATAATGATACCTGGTGCACAGATCCTATTCTTAAAGAAGAAAGCTTAAATAGATTAATGGACGTTATGGAGCTTGCTGGAGAGCTCAATCAGCGCCCAGCTTATCAGGAGTTAGTCAATACAACCTTTGCTGAGGAAGCTGTTAAATAAAGAAGTAGACTTGCTATTTGCACATGATGAAAACTTTGTTATAATAGCTAATAAAAAGAAGGTCATCAGGTAAGATAATGAAATGTAGAGATTTTTGTGGTGCATGTTGTATTGCGCCTTCGATTAGTTCACCTATTCCAGGTATGCCTCAGGGGAAAAAGGCCAATGAAAGGTGCATTCAACTAGATGAAAACAACCGTTGTAAAATTTTTGAGGATCCTAGAAGGCCTAAAGTCTGTGGCGCATTAATGCCGAGCAAAGAGATGTGTGGCCAGTCTAAGGAAGCAGCTTTAGCTTACTTAGAAACATTAGAAACAGCTACAGCACCTGGAAAATAGAAATAACAGTTTTAGCCAAACGAAAGAATTACAAGAAAAGCTATCATAAGAAGGCTAAAAGTCATCTATGATAGCTTTTTATTGAAATAGGAAAGAGGTAATAAGATGGGAAATCCAAAAACAAATGTTATGCGTCTTTTAGAACAAGCAAAAATTCCTTATGAGGTAACAACCTATGAGGTGGCAGATGGGAAAATTGATGGACAAGCAGTAGCAGCTAAAATACATAAACCAGCAGAGCAGGTTTATAAAACTTTAGTAGCAGTAGGACATTCAAAGAATAACTATGTATTTGTGGTTCCAGTAGATGAAGAATTAGATTTAAAAAAGGCAAGTAAAATAGCAGGAGAAAAAAGTATAGAAATGCTTCATGTTAAGGATTTGCAAAAAACGACAGGTTATATTCGAGGAGGTTGTTCTCCTATTGGTATGAAGAAGCTGTTTAAAACTTTTATTCATCAATCAGCTGAAAATAGAGAAGAAATAACCGTAAGCGGCGGAAAAATAGGGGTACAAGTTACGCTTGCACCCCAAGCTTTATGTGATTACATTAAAGGTAGTTTTGAAGATGTCATTAAGGCGTAACGTCTAGGGTATCATGATAGTAGCTTAGTAATAAGTCAACCATGCGGCCGTAGCTACGTTCACCATCACTGATGCCATTAGCTTTTAAATAAGTGTCATTGACTTTACTTGAAGCCTTTTCAATAGGGCCGCTATAGTGCTTCCAAAAGGTATTGTTATAGTGAATATCTGCTTTAACTTTATCTGAAAGCTTTGTATTTAGCTGTTTTAAAAGTTCTGGATTAGCGCTAGATAAGGCGTTATTAGTATAAGCTAATGCAAGAAGATACCCAGAGTATTCAAAATCCACATCAGGATGAACTGAGCAAGCTAGAAAAGCGATAAAATTACATTCATCCTCGCTAGCAAAGCCTCTTTGATGGGCCATTTCATGAAGTGTTGTATAAGGTAGTGCTTGTGGTAAGATAGCAACATTAACATTGGCTTCACCTGTAAACGGTGAATAAATCCCTGTAATGCCAGTGTAGTTCATATAAGTAGAGGCTAAAATAGGTTTGGGTTTACCATAGCTTCCATAAAAAATGGGGTAAAGCTTAGCAAGTTCTAGATAACCTAAATCTGCTCTGGCAAAAACACTTTTATAGCCACCAGGAATCGTCATATAACCATTTTCATCTTCGTTAACAAAAGGTCTAAGTGTATTGGCCTTTTCTATGAGGGTCTCATATAAACGTCCAAGTTCTTCGGTTGTAAAAGTCGTTCGGGTTAAACTAAGTGTATCGCGTAAGGGCACACGATTATAATTAAAGCCCCATTCCCAATAGAAAAGGAAAATGAGTGTTAATCCAAAATAAAAGATATGTAAGAGACCTTTTGTAAGATGCCTCTTAAAAGGCGTAGTTCTTTTAAATGCTATGTATAACCAGACCAATAAACGATAAGCTAGACAAAGCAGTAAACTATAAATGCCAATTTCAAAAAGAGAAAGAGGTATAAAGCCAGTACAATGACTTAAAAACTGTAAAAACCATTTGTTGAAGCCTAGCGAATAATAGGTTTCAATCAAGGTAGGGGAGGAGAGACCTACAATATAAGTTAAGCCTATCATAAAAAGAATGAATATAAAGATAATGGATCGTTTTTTCATAAAGCCTCCTAGTTGTAAAAGCATATCTGAATACTTCATATTATATCATATAGATGTTAGAATAGGGTGCTATTAATCGCTAAAAAAAGCAAGAAAAAGTGGACATTAGTTCATCTTTTTCTTGCTTTAAAATTTTAAAGCCAATTTTTTAAATGAGGTATTGCAGTAATAGCTTGCTCATAGCCTTGTTCAAAAAGAACTTTTAATTTATCTACATCCTTTTCAAAGCGATCAACTTCTAAAGGAAGTTCGGGTCTTAAAATAAAAACAGAACCTTCTTTTTCCAATTGATTAATGCTTTCTAAAGTTTGATTATAATGTTGATAGCGAGTGGCAATACAACGAACGACTTCGGGATACTTTTTTCCATAGGCCTTTGCTAAGCGATGCATATTTTTAGAATAGTGCTTACGATAACCTGCATTACGTGTTAAAACAATGACATTTTTTTGATTACCATCTGCTATGGATTTATCAATAGGAATCGAGTTGCAAAGCCCACCGTCTAGATAATGTTCACCTTCTATTTCCACCACTTTTGAAATAAAGGGAAGGCTACTAGAAGCACGTAGCATACGGTCTGTGTCGTCAAGGTTATTGGCTTTAGTAGGTTCAAAATAATGAGGGTTACCAGATTCACAATGGGTAACCCCTACCTTAAAAATAGTATCCGTTTGCTTAAAGGTTTCAAAATCAAAAGGATCAAGGTGCTTAGGCAAGTCGTCAAATAAAAAATTCATGCCAAAGTAACCACCTTCCCTAAAGAAATTTTTCCAACCGATAAAACGTTTATCAGTAATCCATTTGGTATAAAGACGCTCGTTTCTTCCTTTTTGCCTAGATAAATAACTGCATAAGGTGTTGGCCCCAGCAGAGACACCAATAGCATAAGGGAAGTATAGGTCATGATCTAGAAAGGCTTCCAAAATACCAGCGGCATAGGCACCACGCATCCCTCCTCCTTCTACAATAAGACCGAGTGAACTATTTGTCATATCTGACCTCCTTTGTAAATGAATATAAAATAAGAATAATAATATATAAGTTCTAAATTATTATAATATTATTTACTTATAAAGGCAATTTTACACATGGCTTATAAATAAAATCAGCTAATTTTCTTAGCATCAGACCATTTTTTTAAGGCAAAGAGGATGATGACTATGGCTAATAGAGCTAAAACAATATTACTATAGGTATTTAAAATGCCTTCAATAGCTTCCCAATTATTGCCTAGATAAAAGCCTAAACTCATTAAAATAAGGTTCCAGATGGCAATACCTGTAATAGAATAAAGAGAGAATTCTAAAAGTGGCATAGCATTAACACCAGCAAAAAGAGAAATATATGTTCTTGTAAGAGGAATAACTCTAGAAAAGAAAACAGCTAGACGGCCATAACGACCAAACCAGCTATTAAAAGTATTCATTGCTTTATGGATGCCTTTAGAAGAGCTAGAGAATTTATTTAAAAGAGGTTGTCCGCCATAATAACCAATGAAATAGCAAATATAAGAACCAACTAAGCCAGCGAGTATACTTATAAGAAAAGCAGGAAAGAAGCTGAGATTAGTCTGTGGAATGCTCATACCTACAAAAGGAAGCACCACTTCACTGGGAATAGGGAAACAAGCATATTCTAGACCAACTACAATAAAAATACCGATATAACCTAATTCGCCAACGAAAGTCATTAGCCAATCAACAAATTGTGTGATAAATGTCATGATTAAACTCCTTTATTTTCTATTTATACTATCATATGTGGACAATGGTAAAATCATGCTGAGTTATATTCCATATTTTTATATGGCAACTCACTAGCTTGTATGTTATAATACAAAATGTTAGTAAAAAATAAGTTTAAAATTAAAAGCTCATACCTAGTTTATCAATTAGGTGTGAAATACACATATAAAGGATGATAGATTAAATGATTACAGTAAACAACATGAGCCTGCAATTTGCAGGAAAAACACTGTTTAAAGATGTTAACCTTAAATTTACACCTGAAAATTGCTATGGCGTTATTGGGGCAAATGGTGCTGGAAAATCAACTTTCTTAAAAATCTTATCAGGTGAATTAGACAGTACGACAGGTGAAGTTTCTATTCCTAAGAACATTCGTATGTCTGTTCTTAAACAAGATCATTATCAATATGACGAATGTCAAGTATTAGAAACAGTTATCCGTGGTAATGCAAGACTTTATGAAATCATGCAAGAAAAAGATGCATTATATGCGAAAGAAGATTTCTCAGATGCTGATGGTGAAAGAGCAGCAGAACTAGAAGGTGAATTTGCTGAACTCAATGGTTGGGAAGCAGATTCAGAAGCTGCTCAATTACTTCAAGGGTTAGGCATCGGAACAGATTTACACTATGCTTTAATGAAAGATCTTCAAGGTGGAGAGAAAGTAAAAGTTCTTCTTGCGCAAGCTTTATTTGGTCAGCCAGGAATCTTGCTTCTAGATGAGCCTACTAACCACTTAGATATTGATTCAGTAGAGTGGCTTGAAGACTTCTTATTAGATTTCCCTGGAACTGTTATTGTTGTATCCCATGACCGTCACTTCTTAAATACAGTTTGTACACATACAGTAGATATTGACTTTGGTAAGATTAGAATGTACGTAGGTAACTATGACTTCTGGTATGAATCAAGTCAAATGATGCAACAATTAATGAAAGCACAAAATAAGAAGAAAGAAGATCAAATTAAAGAACTTCAAAACTTCATTACACGTTTCTCAGCCAATAAATCAAAAGCGAAACAAGCAACTTCTCGTCGTAAATTACTTGATAAGTTAACTTTCGATGAAATGCCTGCTTCTTCAAGAAAATATCCATTCGTTAGATTTACACCAGATCGTGAAGTTGGGAATGAAATCTTAACAGTAGAAGGTCTTACAAAAACAGTAGATGGCGTAAAAGTACTTGATAATGTAAGTTTCCGCGTTAATAAAGATGATAAAATCGTATTTATCGGAGAAAACGAAATTGCACAAACAACTTTATTTAAGATTTTAGCTGGAGAAATTGAGCCGGATGCAGGAACATTTAAATGGGGTGTAACAACTTCACAATCTTACTTCCCTAAAGATAATACAGAGTTCTTTGAAGGCTGTGACCTTAACCTTATTGATTGGTTACGTCAATATTCAGAAGATCAAACAGAAAGTTATCTTCGTGGTTTCCTTGGTCGTATGCTTTTTGCAGGAGAAGATTCACTTAAAGCTGCAAAAGTATTATCAGGGGGAGAAAAAGTACGTTGTATGCTTTCTCGTATGATGCTATCTGGGGCTAATGTTATTATGCTTGATCAACCTACTAACCACTTAGACCTTGAGTCTATTACAGCGGTAAATGATGGTTTAATTGAATTCAAAGGCAATGTGCTTTTCACTTCACATGACCATCAATTCATTCAAACAATTGCGAACCGCGTGATTGAAATTACAGAAACAGGTACAATTGATCGTCTTGGAACTTATGATGAGTTCTTGGCTTTCAAAAAAAGTAATAAGTAAAGCATAAAGGGATAGGAAACATAGATTAAGTACGAGATAAAATCTTAGCTTAATCTAGGATAATAAAAAGGTGTTAGCCATAGGCTAACACCTTTTTATCATGTATAGGAGTGAGTATATAAAGGACAGAGACTAACTATTTGGTATAGGATTGTAGTCTTGCCTTAATGAAATGTCCATTTTCTGTTAATGCTTCATCAGACCAATTAGCAGATGAAGCATTAGGTACTAAAAGTGCAGAAGACTCATCTTTATCACATAAGCTCCAATTCATCCAGCTGATTTGATATTGATCTAATAAGTCTAACCAGGTATTGGATTGTTCTATATTGATGTCACCTGTACCTGAAGCATCACAAGTACCAAATTCGCTAACAAATAGAGGTAGTTCATATTTAACAATAGCATTTTCTAAAGTTTCTCTTAGAGGATCCTTATGGGAGTTTGCATAGAAATGAAAGGCATAAACAACCTGAGGATCATCAATACGATTTCTGACTACTGATAGAGGACTTTGGCACCATTTAGGTGTACCTACAATCACTAAAGTGTTAGGAGAATTTTTACGAATGACCTTTAAGAGTGTATCTGCATAAGGTTTGATAGACTCATCCCAACTGACTTTGCCACCATTTGGTTCATTACAGAGTTCGAAAATTAGATTAGGATAATTTTGATATTTGGTCGCAAAATAATCAAAGAAGGTACTGGCATCTTCTTGATGTAAAAGAGGATCACCATCTGCTAATATATGCCAATCAACTATGACATAAAGACCTAAGTTAGTGGCAGCTGTAATAGCGTTTTCTAAGATAGTAGTATAAGCTTCTTGATTTTCTGGATATCGAGATTCGGTATCAGCATAAAGTGCTAAACGAATGGCATTAATTTGCCAATCATCACGAAGTGTCTTAAAGGTTTCTTCAGTTGTATACTGGCTATACCATTGAATACCATGGGTACTAACACCGCGCAATTGGAAAACTTCACTGTTCTTATCTATAATATGAATGCCATTAACCTCCAGTGCACCATGTGTGAAAACAGGTGTTCCTTCTTGGAAGCTAGGAGCTTCTAAAATGGCAGTGGCCTTTAATGTCAGAGGGGGAGCAGGAGTAGGTGTTGGCGTAGGAGTAGGTGTTGGAGATGGTGTAGATGTCGCTTGAGTTGTAGAAACTATAGGTGTCTCGTGAATAGTGGGTGTAGAAGAAGTTGACTGACAACCTACTGATAAAGTGAGTAAACAAAGAGGTACTATATATTTAAGTTTTTGAAACTGCATGTTTTCCCTTCTTTCTTAATTCGCAAGTGATTAGTCCTTATTATAAAAGAAGAAATATAAAGAGTCCATGCAATTAATTGGGGAGTCAAAGTAGAACAATAATTTACCAATTTGTACAAAAAAGTAAACTAATAGGTAAAGCTATTTTTATTCAACAAAAAAGCGACGCTTAAATAAAGGTCGCTTTTGATGGGGTAAGATATGCTCAATCTTCTAACTATCGGGGAATAGTATGATATAGATTGATAGGTGATAAAACTTCTTAAAAATGGTGGAAGTATGACAGGGCATTTATATAGGTGCCAGTTGCATCTTATCAATGCAATTATAGTATATACCTATTTTTCATGTTTTATACAAAAGAGTATGATATAATAAAATGACATATAAACTTAACTTTGCAAGAAGAAGTTTAATGGGTACTTTTTTAGCATACAATAAACTAAGAATATATAGCATAAAGGAGTCATATATGAAATGGAGCAAAGGCATTATCTATTTATGCCGTTTAATTTTTCTGATTAATAGTGTTTATCTTATTTGTATTTTGAAATTTGACCGGCTTGTGTTATTATTAGGAAGTTTATTGTTAACTTTCGTACCTGAGCTTTATACAAAGTGGACAAAGGTTAATATCCCTATAGGTGCAAGGTTGTTTTACACCTTATTTATTTTTGCTGCCCAATGGCTAGGTTCTTATTTGGGCTTTTATGGCTATATTCCTTGTTGGGATGTGCTTTTGCACGCTACCTCTGGTATTTTTATTGGTTATGTGGCACTTATTATATTAGTGAGCCTAGATAGGAGTCAAACTTTGTTTAAGCAAAATAAGATAGGCGTCATTGTAACTTTTGTAGTAGCAGTAGGCATAGCAGCTGCAGGTATTTGGGAAATTATTGAATTTTCAGGAGATGTTTTTTTAGGAACTAATGCACAACTAGGAAGTTTGCAAGACACAATGGAAGACATTATTTGTGGGACCTTGGGTTCAGGTGCATTTGCCGTTTATATTGGGTTAGTTATGAAAGCTAGAAGAAGGTCTTGTATTGATCAGCTACTTCAAATCAATGGAGACAAGAATAAGTAATAAGGAAGAGGAAGGTTTATGATTTTATTATCCTTAAATAATATTAAGAAAACTTATGGGGAGAAGGTCATTTTTAATGATCTCTCATTAGGTATTGATGATACAGAAAAAATAGGCATGATTGGAATCAATGGGACAGGAAAAAGTAGTTTATTAAAGATTATGGCAGGTTTAGAAACGCCTGATGGTGGAGAAGTAATTACCTCTAATGAATTAGTGATTGAATATCTTCCTCAAAATCCAGAATTTGATGAAGAATCAACTGTTATAGAACAAGTTTTTAAAGGAAATTCTTCTTTTATGATGGTACTACGAGATTATGAAAAGGCAATGGCTCAGTTAGAGAAGGAACCAGAAGATGAAGTCTTGCAGCTTAAGTTACTAAAGCTAAGCGAAAAGATGGATGCAGAAGGTGCTTGGCAATTAGAAAGTGAAGCAAAGGCAGTATTAACTAAATTAGGAATTCAGAATTTCAATCAAAAGGTGAGTGAGTTATCAGGGGGGCAACGCAAAAAAATTGCTTTAGCAGGAGCCTTAATTAGAACTTGCAATTTACTTATTTTAGATGAGCCAACTAACCATTTAGATAATGATACGATTGATTATTTAGAAGAACTTCTTAAAAATAAACGTTGTGGAGTTGTAATGGTTACGCATGACCGTTATTTCTTGGAGCGTATTACTAACCGTATTGTGGAATTAGACCAAGGAAAGCTATATAAATATGAAGGAAACTATGAAGCTTATCTAGAACAAAAAGCAGAGCGTGAAAGTATTGAAGAGCGTATGCGCGAGAAAAACTTCTCCTTATATAAGAAAGAATTAGAGTGGATGAGAAAAGGGGTAGAAGCAAGGCGTACGAAACAAAAAGCGAGAAAAGAACGTTTTTATGACTTAGAAGGAAGTTTAGAGGGAAACTACAAACAGAATCTAGAAATGAGCTTAGGCACAAGCAGATTAGGAAAGAAAATTATTAGTCTTGACAATATAAGCAAGCGTTTTGGAGATCAACAAGTGATCAAGAATTTTACTTATACTGTCGTAAGAGATGACCGCATTGGGATTATTGGAAATAATGGAATGGGAAAATCTACTTTACTTAACCTCATTACAGAGCGCGTCTTACCAGATAGCGGAAAGATTGAAATTGGTGAAACCGTTAAGATTGGCTATTATACACAGGAAAATAAGGAGATGGATACCACGCTTCGTGTCATTGATTACATTAAAGAACGCGGCGAATATGTTAAAACAGCAGATGGCAGTTTGATTTCAGCAAGTAAAATGTTAGAACGATTTTTATTCCCTCCTATCCTTCAATATACGCCTATTGAGAAACTTTCAGGTGGAGAAAGAAGAAGACTTTATTTGTTAGGTGTTTTAATGGAAGATATTAATGTTCTTTTTTTAGATGAGCCTACTAATGACTTGGATATTCATACCCTTCAGATTTTGGAGGAGTATATAGATGATTTTAATGGGCCTGTTATTGCTATTTCTCATGATCGTTATTTCTTAGATCGTGTTGCAGAGAAAATCTTTGCTTACGAAGGAGATGGCAATATTGTTTATATACCAGGTAATTATTCAGATTATAAAGAACGCCAATTGCAACAAGAAGCCATAAAAGAAGAAATTAAAAAAGTAAAGCCCGTAACTAACAAAAAAAGTTCAGCGTCAACAACTAAACTTAAATTTACTTATAAAGAAAAATTAGAGTATGAAAAGATTGATGAAGTAATCGAGACTTTAGAAAAAGAAATTCAGCAAATAGAAGAAGAAATGAGTATGAATGCTTCTCATTATGGACGCCTGCAAGAACTTACTAATGAGAAACAAGCTAAAGAAGAAAAATTAATGTATCAAATGGAACGTTGGGAATATTTAAACGAGTTAGCAGAACGTATTGCAAAGGAATCTTAGTATTTTATGTACAACCTTTAGTGTATAAGAGTTGTAAAAAAAGTGTTGTTTTCTCATACAAAAAGAGTAGACTAATGACAAGTCTACTCTTTTTGTATGAGAAAAGGTTATTTCCCACATTCTAATTCTTTATTAAGGGATTTTGTTTTACAAATCCAAGTTGCCACAATAGCTGCAAGTACAGCTACTAGAGGAATGTTGATATTGTTAGTAAGATAATCTAAAGCAATAAAAAGTGTTCTGCCACCGAATTTAATATATGTAATAAGCACTCCCATACCTAAGCTTAAAGAGAAGAAAGCTTGCCCTATAGCACTAATGATAATAGAAGGTGCTATTTTACTAAAGTCTGGTTTGAATAAAAATGCAAATGACTCCTTAAGCCTAGGTAAAGTCATGGGATAACCTATTAAAATAATGGAAATCCCATTAATATAATAGCTAATAGGTATACAACAATAAAGGCACCCCCACCATGCTTCCCAACCATATATGAAAATTTCCATATGTTACCTAAACCGATTGCTGAGCCTGTAACTGCTGCAATAATTCCTAATTTTAAACTAAAATGTTCTCTGTTATTCATATCAATCCTTCTGTCTGATTAGTCTTAATTTCTGATAAATAACTCTAGTAAGTAGTTATCTTGATATCTGTAATGATGTTGTTTTATTATAGCTATTGTTTTACAGATTTATAATTTGAATATCTTATTTCTAAATATATAATTTAGTCAGAATAATTTATTATAAGCGTAATATAATAAGGAAAGATTTCATTTTACATTTAACTCTAGAGGGTTTGATTTGGTTTCAAGCTTAATAAATTATCAAATAAACTTATAAATACACTATATTTTTAATGAAGAAATGTGTATAATAGAAAAGGTATAGGTAAAAAACGAAGGAGGATTAGAAAATGGAAGAAAATCTAACCATGGCGGACTTAATGGCAGAAGTAGATAAATCAATGACACGTATATATAGAGGTCAAATCTTACCAGCTAAAGTAGCACTTGTTGGTGAACAAGGTGTTATTGTGAATATTGGGTATCATGCAGATGGCCTTATTCCTTGGCAAGAAGTAGCTTATGATGAAATAGATCGTACAAGCATCAAAGAAGACGATACTTTTGATGTTTATGTTATGAAAGTAGATGATGGTGAAGGCAATGTTCTTGTATCTAAAAGAAGAGCAGAGGCTGAAACAGCTATAGAGGAAATTCAAGAATTATTTGAAAAGAAAGCAACTTTTACAGTACATGTAAAAGAAGTTGTTAAAGGTGGGGTTGTAGCACCTATTAAGGGACTTCGTGGATTTATTCCAGGTTCCCAATTAACGAATACTTATGTAGCCGACCTTGCGGCTTTCGTTGGTAAAGATATAGAAGTTGAAATTATTGAGTTTGTTCCTAAATCTAAAAAACTTGTTTTATCAGGTAAACGTATTGCAACAGAAAAAGCACAAGCAGAAAAAGCACAAAAACTTGCTGCTCTTGTAGAAGGTGAAAAAGTATCAGGAACAGTAACAAAATTAATGCCATATGGTGCTTTTGTAGATCTTGGTGGTGTTGAAGGTCTTGTGCATAATACAGATCTTTCATGGGTACGTATTAAACACCCTTCAGATGTGGTAAAAGAAGGCGATAAAGTAGATGTGATTATTTCTTCTGTAGATCAAAGTACAGGTAAAATTGCATTAAGCTTAAAAGATATGACAACAGATCCATGGTTACTTGCAGTAAGCAACTTTGAAGTAGGTGATGTTGTGCCAGCCAAAGTGACACGTTTTGCAAGCTTTGGTGCTTTTGCTGCTATTGCAGATGGTTTAGAAGGTTTAATTCACATTTCTCAAATTAGTGAAAAACGTATTAACAAACCAGAAGAAGCTTTAGAAATGGGTCAAGAAGTACAAGCTAAAATCGTTACAATCGATAAAGAAGCTAAAAAAATTGGTCTTTCTCTTAAAGAGTTAGAAGCAGCTAAAATGGATGAAGAAATCAGCGAATATATGACATCAGGTGATGAAAAAGTAACACTTGGTGATGTACTTGGTAGTGAGCTTTAAGAAGAACCCTTTGGGGTTCTTTTTTTTATGAGTGAAGTGTGATAATATAGAAAAAAGATTTGATAGGGCAAAGGGGAACGAGGCGTGAGTAAAATAAAGAAAATATGGACAACCTTATTTGCAAAAAATAAGTTTCGCAAAGGGACGGAATTAGATGAACATTCAATGGAGGGTTTATTTGAGGAACTTTATGAACTTCAGATGAAAATGAGTCGTACTCAGCACTATCTTGAGGAGCTAGAGGGTAAAGAAACTTTAGCTAGTCAATATGAAGTGTTAGACAAAGAAGATATACATAAGTTAGATATTTTAGCAGGGCGTGCTAAGACCATAGAAGAAAAAAAGATGAATCTAAGAGGCAGACTCATTAGTAATAATTCAGCTTTAGCAAGAGTAGGTCAGTATGAAGAAGAGATACCTGACCTCATTAAGGAAATGCAAATAGCAGAAAAACGACGTAGAGAAACAGAAAATCATATTTTTTACTTAGAAGAAGAAAAAGAAGAGCTTTATGAAGAAAGAGAATCTCTTTTACTAGGATATCGTTTTCTGAAAGGGTTTAGTGGCATCATGATAGCAGCTATTGTCATTTGCTTATTTGTTTCCTTTGCGGTCTTGCAGACATTAAGAGAACAGATATGGATAGTTCTAACAACTATAGGATTTGTAGTAGTAGCTTTATTTATAGGTGTTGTTATTTTGAAAGAAAACATTGACAAAGAACTCAGTAGGAACGTAGTCTTACAACAAAAAGCTGTTAAATATCTTAACAAAGCTAAAATTAGATTGTTTAATCAAGTACAGTATCTAGAATTTCAATATCATAAGTTAGGTGTAGACAGCGTTGCTAAGCTAGAGCTTTATTATAACCGTTACTTAAAAAACAAAAATAATGAACGTATTTATTTGCAGATGAATGAAACGCTTAATGAGATTGAAGAAGATATGTTAGCTATTTTAAGTGGCAAGGGAATTAAGATAGATTATATTAATAATCTATCAGACTGGGTTTTAACGCCTAAAAAGCTTAATGAGATGAAACAGGTAAAAGAAGAACGAGAGAAAGCGATTGAACAAATTCATGGGTTAAGAGCTTATGAAGAAGAGCTATGGAAAGAGATCTATGCGTTGGGTCAAGAAGAACATTTAAAAGAGAAGGTAGCAGTAGCTATTGAAGCTTATAATGAAAGTATGATGCTTGACAAAACCGAGAAAGGTGCATAAAATGTTAAGTAATTAAACATTTGATGCAATGAAAAAGAGGAGTATAGTGCTACTGCGTATAGAGAGAGAAGATTATAAGCTGAAAGTCTTCTTACGAAAAGAACACTAGAAGGTAGCTTTGGAGCACCATTTCTGAAAATAGTAGGAAATGGCGGGTATGCCCGTTAAAGCTAACAAGTGTTTTGCAAAGTAATTTATTTATTTATTTATTTACATTGCAAAGAATTAAGGTGGTACCGCGAGCTTCTTCGTCCTTATTGGGATGAAGAAGCTCTTTTTGACGTTATTACCTTAAAAAATGCCTAAAATAAAGGGGTGAGACGATGCAGATGATAGGTTTTGTGCTTTTGTGCATTGGACTCATGATTTGTTTTTTTGCTAGACGTATTGTACGTGGCAAAACAAAGATGGATCCTAAGGATGAAGCAGAAATGCATTTATTAACATCGGGTGCCGTCATTGCAGTAAGGATGGCAGGATTAGTTGTTGTTGGCGTCGGCTTTGTTTTTCTTTTGCTAGGCGCATCATGAATAATGTTTACAAACTTATATATCTAAATAATTACAAAGTAGATCATTCACAAGGAGGAACAATATGAAGCAGTTAGAAAAAGTATATGATCCAAGTAGCGTTGAAGAGCGCCTTTATCATCAATGGATGGAAAAAGGTTATTTTCATGCTGAAGTAGAAAAAGATAAAAAACCTTTTACAATTGTGATGCCACCACCCAATATCACAGGGCAACTTCACATGGGTCATGCTCTTGATAATACCCTTCAAGATATTTTAACACGTTACAAACGTATGCAAGGTTTTAATGCCCTTTGGGTACCAGGAACAGACCATGCGAGTATTGCAACAGAAGTTAAAGTGGTAGAAAAAATTGCAGCTGAAGGGCTTACAAAAGAAGATTTAGGCCGTGAAGGTTTCTTAGAAAAAGTATGGGAGTGGAAAGAGCAATATGGCGGCCGTATTGTAGAACAGCTTAAAAAATTAGGTTCTTCTTGTGATTGGGATAGAGAACGCTTTACCATGGATGAAGGCTGCTCAGAAGCTGTACAAGAGGTTTTCATTAGACTTTATGAAAAAGGTTATATTTACAGAGGCTCACGCATTATTAACTGGTGTCCAGTTTGTGGGACTTCTATTTCAGATGCAGAAGTAGAACATGAGGAAAAAGAAGGTCATTTCTGGCATCTTCGTTATCCTGTAGTAGGTAGTGAGGAATTTGTACAATTAGCAACAACAAGACCTGAAACTATGCTTGGAGATACTGCCATTGCTGTTAACCCAGAAGATGAACGTTATGCTCACTTAGTAGGTAAAATGGTTCGTATTCCACTTGTGGATCGTGAGATTCCAGTCGTAGCAGATTCTTATGTTGATAAAGAATTTGGAACAGGTGTTGTTAAAATTACACCAGCACATGACCCTAATGACTTCGAAGTAGGTAAACGTCATGACTTACCAGAAATCTGTGTCATGAATGATGACGGCAGTATGAATGACCTTTGTGGTAAATATGCAGGTATGGATCGTTATGAAGCAAGAAAAGCTTTAGTAGCTGATTTAGAAGCAGCAGGTTTCCTTGTAAAAGTAGAACCTCATACGCATAATGTAGGAACACATGACCGTTGTAAATGTGTTATTGAACCAATGATCAAGGCACAATGGTTTGTAAAAATGGAAGAAATGGCTAAACCTGCTATTGAAGCTGTTAAAAGCGGTGAACTCAATCTTGTACCAAAACGTATGGAAAAAACCTATTACAACTGGCTTGAAAATATCAGAGATTGGTGTATTTCTCGTCAATTATGGTGGGGACACAGAATCCCTGCTTACTACTGTCAAGATTGTGGTGAAATTATTATTGCTAGAGAAAAACCTCATACATGCTCTAAATGTAGTGGTTCAAACTTTGTTCAAGATGAAGATACCCTTGATACATGGTTTAGCTCAGCGCTATGGCCATTCTCAACTTTAGGTTGGCCAGAAAATACAGAAGAGCTTAAACATTTCTATCCTACAAGTGTCCTTGTAACAGGTTATGATATTATTTTCTTCTGGGTTATCCGTATGGTATTCTCAGGTATTGAACAAATGGGAGAAATTCCATTTAAAGATGTTTTATTCCACGGGCTTGTACGTGCAGCTGATGGGCGTAAGATGAGTAAATCACTTGGTAATGGGGTAGACCCACTTGAAGTGATTGAAAAATACGGTGCAGATGCTTTAAGACTCACGCTTGTAACAGGTAATGCACCTGGTAATGATATGCGTTTCTACTATGAAAGAGTAGAAGCTAACCGTAACTTTGGTAATAAATTATGGAATGCAGCACGTTTCATTATGATGAACTATGAAGGAGAGGATATTAATTTAACAGTAGACTTAAAAGACTTAATTCCTGCTGATAAATGGATTCTTTCAAAAGTGAATACTTTAGCTAAGGAAGTAACCGATAATATGGATAAATATGACCTTGGTGTAGCTGTTCAAAAATTATATGACTTTGCATGGGAAGAGTTCTGCGACTGGTATATTGAAATGGTAAAACCACGTCTTTATAACAAAGAAGACGTTACAAGACCTGCAGCACTTTGGACTCTTAAGACAGTCATGACCCAGATTTTAAAAATGCTTCATCCCTATATGCCATTTATTACAGAAGAAATTTTCCTTGGTCTACAAGATCAAGAAGACTCTATCATGATTTCAACATGGCCTGCTTTTATAGAAGAGTGGAACTTTAAAGCTGAAGAAGAAGAAATTAACTTAATCAAAGAAGCTGTACGTAACATTCGTAACTTACGTAGTGAAATGAATGTACCACCATCAAGAAAAGCAAAAGTATTTGTTGTATCAGAAGATGAAAAAGTAATTAGCACCTTTGAAAATGGTAAGGTATTCTTTGCAGTACTAGGTTATGCTTCAGAAGTTGTGATTCAAAAAGATAATGCAGGTATTGATAGTGATGCTGTATCTGTAGTGATTCCAAATGCAACGGTTTATATTCCATTTGCTGATTTAGTAGATATCGAAAAAGAACTGGATCGTCTTGCTAAAGAAAAAGCAAAACTTGAAGGTGAAGTAGAACGTGTTAATAAAAAATTAGCAAATGAAGGCTTCGTAGCAAAAGCACCAGCCAAACTTTTAGAAGAAGAAAAAGCTAAAAAGGAAAAATACGAAACAATGCTTGAAGCTGTGGTAGAACGTATTGCACATTTAAGCAAATAAGTAGTGAAACGAGATAAGATAAGAAGAAATCATATAAGTCATGGGGGGATGTCTAATGGCTAAGGGGAAAGTCACAATGAAAGACATAGCTAAAGAATTAAATATTTCTTTAGCTACGGTTTCTTATGTCATAAACCATTCAGAAAAAGAAAAAATTAGTCATGATATGAGACTTAAGGTATTAGAAACTGCTAAAAGAATGGGTTATGTCCCTAATTTATCTGCTAGATCCTTAGTAAATAGGAAAAGTAATTTAGTAGGGATTATGATTCATTTAAAACCTGATGACCCCATCACTAAAAAGCAATATTATTATGATTTAGCAGCTCACCTTCAAGGTGAGCTGCATCAAATAGGATATGATACAGTGATTTCTATGACACATGATCTTGAAAATATAGATATTATCTCTAAGCGTTCTTTAGAAGCTGCATTTATTATTGATGTAGATGAAAAACATTTTAAAAAAATTACAAGTCAATATTATGTTCCTATTATTTTTATGGATTGTGATGTTGAATTACAGCTGTTTTATAAAGTATTACCGGACTATACTTTTCTGTTAAACCAAGCTAAACGAATGCTAGGTGAACCCTATCCTTATTTAATAATGGAAGATGTGATTAATGGCAAAGTAAGAAATACTTTAATGAGTGATTTTAAGCAAGAAGATATTTTCATTCATAAAAGACATGCTGATATGAAAGCTTTTTTAGAACGGCATATAGGGAAAAAAGGTATTGTAATAGGTGAAAATCTAGGGGTACAAGTAGAGCGTTATATAGATTCTAGCCAAATAGTAGTGATTGCTTCAGGAGCGGCCAGAGAAACTTTATTACCATATACAAGATATATAGAAGTAAGTAATAAAAGAAAAGCTGAAATGGGTGTTCACATTCTAAAGCAGCTTTTAACTTTGAAATATGATGAAGCAGCAGAAACGAGAATTTTAATGTTACCAGATTAATAGGACTAAAAAGAGGTTGCAGAAATGCAACTTCTTTTTTTACGTATTTTTATTTTATTCAGCTACTTATTTAACTTAATAAAAAGAAATGATAGTGTAAAAAGTATGTAAATAGAAGCGAGGAAAGGTAAGAAAACGACTTAACAAAAAATGATTAAGTAAAAATATTAGTAAAATGCAACAAAAAAATGGTTTAAATAAAAATAAAATTGTGAAAATTATATTGACTATAGAAAAATATCGTGATAAATTAAAATCAACTTAAACGATTAAGTTATTGAGTATTAGGTGATGGGAGGATGTGAAATGAAGAAAAGTACAAAGGCAGTAGGATTATCTGCTTTCATATGGGGAAGTGGACAATTTTTCATAGGCGAGCAATACATAAAGGGGCTATTGTTCTTCATTGTACAAATGCTATTCGTGGGAATAGAGCTACAAAGCGGCTATTGGTTAGAATATTTAAGTGGTCAAATTAAGCAGTTTAGTATAAGAATTCATGGTGGTTATTTTACAAAAGGTATTTGGGGATTTATTACCTTGGGAGAGAAGGTAGGCGCTAGAACAGGAGACCATTCAACAATACTTTTAATTAATGGCATTATTGTCCTATTGCTTTTAGGATTATTTATAGCCATTTATATATGGAATTTACGAGACAGCTATCAAACTGGCAAGATGATTGACGAAAAGGGAATTTATATATCTTCAAAAGAGTATTTGAAACTGACTTGTACTAAGTTCTTTCCGTATGTGATTTTAGCACCTATTGTAGTGGCTATTATGTTTATTGTTGTGATGCCTATTATCTTTTCAGTTTTAACGGCATTTACAAACTATAATAAAAATCATTTACCCCCAGCTCATTTAATTGATTGGGTAGGACTTTCTAACTTTACCAAGTTATTTCAAGTACCAGTGTGGTCCACAACTTTTTTTTCAGTTTTAGGCTGGACGATTATTTGGGCTGTAAGTGCAACCTTTACAACTTACTTTCTAGGCTTATTTCAAGCCATTTTATTAAGTAGCTCCTATGCTAAATGCAAAGCTTTTTTTAGAGGCATTCTTATTTTACCTTGGGCTATTCCACAAATGATTACACTATTGGTATTTAGAAACTTACTCAATGGTCAGTTTGGCCCTTTAGGTCAATTACTTATTGATATAGGCTTGGTGAATGAGAGAATTCCCTTTTTATCAGATCCGATTATTGCTAAGGTTACGATTATCGTTGTTAATTTATGGCTTGGTTTTCCGATGTTTATGGTAATGATTCAGGGGGTATTAGGGAATGTGGATCAGGCTTTTTATGAAGCAGCCCACATTGATGGAGCTACATCTTTTCAGTCTTTTAAGTATATCACATTACCACTTATTTTTAGGGCAACGGCACCACTCATTATTATGAATCTGGCTAATAATTTTAACTGCTTTGGTATTATTTATTTCTTGACGGAAGGAAATCCAGCTAATCCGAATTATCATTTAGCAGGTCATACAGATATTCTTATTTCTTGGATCTATAAGCTTACCTTAAGTGATCAAATGTATAATATGGCCGCTGTTATGTGTATTATCATTTTTGTAGTCATAGGAACGGTATCTTTTTATAACTTTAAAAGAACACAAGCTTTTAAGGAGGTGGAATAGCATGAAGACAAGAATTAAGACCATTTTGGTGAATCTAGAATTAATTATCATGTCGATCATTGTGATTGTACCCGTTTCGTGGATTGTCTTATCTTCTTTTAATAAAGGAACAAGTTTAGCAACTTCTACCTTCATTCCAAAGCAATTGACTTTCGAAAACTATAGGCGACTTTTTCAAGAAACGAATTTTACCACTTGGTTTAGTAATACATTTCAAATTGCTACTTTAAATGCAATCATTTCAGTTTTTCTCATCTTAATAACTGCTTGGGTATTATCACGATTTCAATTTAAAGGGAAAAAGCAAGGTCTTATCACTTTACTTATCTTATCCATGTTTCCTAGCTTTTTATCTATGACAGCTATTTATTCGCTGTTTGTTAACTTGGGGTTGGTAGGAAAACCACTAGCTTTAGTACTTCTGTATTCGATAGGTGCCATTCCATATAATGTTTGGCTTGTTAAAGGTTACTTAGATGGTATTTCTATGTCACTAGATGAAGCTGCTTATATTGATGGTAGTACAAAACTTACCACATTTTTTAAAATCATTGTACCTATGTCAAAGCCAATCATTGTGTACTGTATGGTTTCACAATTTATGTTCCCATGGATGGATTATATTTTACCCAATCTTTTGTTAACAGGAGACAAAACAAGAACGGTAGCTGTTGGCCTTTATAGTATGATTACAGGCAATGAAAACTCTTATTTTACAACTTTTGCAGCAGGTTCAGTGGTTATTGCTGTTCCATGTACGCTTTTATTCTTAGTATTTCAGAAGTTTCTAGTACAAGGTATTGCATCAGGAGCAAGTAAAGAATAGTGAAATCAAAGGGGGATTAATAAATGAAATTTAAAAAACATGCCATTATTACATTAAGTTTATTAATAAGTTTAGGAGCTATGGGTTGCCATAAGGCTTTGCCTATAGAGGATGAAACTGAGGTGAAAAGTAATGAAGTCAATGAAAAGGGGGAATTGGTACCAGAACAAGGGGCAAAGCTTGTATTTTGGACCGTAGATGAGGAGTATGGCAAAGCCATTGCTACTGCTTTTGAAGCTCAATATAGTGTGCCAGTCACAGTAGAAAAAGTAGGTATGGGTGAAATTGACAAAATGATTTTAACTGGACCGACTCAGACAGGAGCAGATGTATTTATGAGTTCACATGATAATATGCCAACAGGCATGGCAGCAGGTTTGTTTTTAGAGATTAATCCACAAATAGCTGAACGTATTAAAGCAAAGATGAATGATGTTGGTATTAAAACGGTAACGGTAGATAACAAACTATATGGGGTACCAGTATCCATTGAAACCAGTTGCTTATTTTATAACAAAGATCTTGTAGGTGAAACACCAGCTATCACACTAGAGGAAATATTAGAAGAGTCTAAGATTTATAATGATGTGGTAAACAATAAGTTTTATTTCCTTTATTCTACCCCTGATACCTATAAAGCCTATCCTTTATTAAGTGCTTTTGGTTATCATGCGTTTGGAGAGAATGGTGATGATAATGCACATCCTGGCTTTGAAACAGAGGCTTTTAAAAAGGGACTTGAACTTATTTATAGCCTTCGTGAAATTATGCCTGTTAGTGCTACAGATTTAAGGAATGCAGAGTTTGTGAGAAATTTATTCATGGAAGGGAAGGTAGCTTATGAGATTACAGGACCATGGGATATCAAAACCTTTAGAGATAGTGGGGTTCATTTTGGCGTAACGACGCTACCTACTTATGAAGGAAGAAGTTTAACACCTTTTGCAGGGGTGAAAACAGCTCATGTATCAGCTTGGACAGAGTATCCTATAGCAGCCCAATTACTAGCTGAATTTCTTGTGTCAGATGAAGGGGCTTCATTACTTTATGAAAAAGCTAATAAAATTACAACCTTAAAGGATGTATCCAATGTAAGAGGCCTAGGAGAAGACCCTTTGGTGAAACCTTTTACACAGCAATTTGAAAATTCCTTTCCTATGCCTAATGTAAAGGATATTAAAGCTTTTTGGACAGCTACAGAGAAGTCGCTGATTTCTTTATATGATGGAGAACTTACGCCTGATGAAGCACAGAAAAAGACGATAGAAACTTGGGAGGCTATACTTGCTTCTCAAGCTGAATAACAGTATAAAGGAGACTAATATGAATAAAGAAGCACTATGCCATATCCCAAAAAGTAATTATGCTTATGCTTATAAGTTAGATGAACTACATATTCGTTTAAGGACCGCCAAAGATGATTTAGAGGAAGTCACTTTATTTTATGGCAATAAGTTTAATTGGCAAAATAAAAAGAGTGGGCGGATGCAGAAAGTTTATCAAGATGAGTATTATGACTATTATGAGTACAGGCTTCAATTAGAGGATACTAGACTAGGTTATTACTTTGGACTAAAAAAAGGAGAGGACTATTTATTTTTAACGGAAGTGGGATTAGAGGAAACATTTAATGATGATATGGCATATTGTTATTATTTTCAATATCCCTTTATTAATGCAGAAGATGTACATAAGCAGCCTTCTTGGCTTCAAGATGCTATTTTTTATCAGATTTTTGTAGAGCGTTTTTTTAATGGGGATGTAGCAAATTCTCCAACACCTTTAACCCCCTGGGAAGATGATCCTACGCCTAAGAGTTTTTTTGGAGGAGACTTAAAGGGGATTATAGAAAAGTTAGATTACTTAGAAAAACTAGGTATTAATGCCATTTATTTAACCCCTATTTTTGAATCTCCTTCTAATCATAAATATGATACTGTAGATTACATGCGAATTGATACTTATTTCGGAGATGAAAAAATTTTTGAGGAACTAGTCTTAAAAGCACATCAAAAAGGGATGAAAATTATTTTAGATGCGGTGCTTAATCATTGTGGTATGGCATTTGCTCCATTTCAAGATGTGGTTCAAAAAGGGCGAGCATCTAAGTATTATGATTGGTTTTTTATTAAAGGGGAGAAAGTGATTATAGAACCGCCTAACTATTTAACTTTTTCTCAGGTGCCTTATATGCCAAAACTAAATACAGCTCATCCAGAAGTAAGAAAGTATCTTTTTTCCGTTGTTCGTTATTGGACCAAAACCTATGGTATTGATGGCTGGCGTTTAGATGTATCAGATGAAATCGAACATGGCTTTTGGAGAGCATTTAGAGAACTAGTA
This sequence comes from Cellulosilyticum sp. WCF-2, assembly GCF_003990395.1. Classification (NCBI taxonomy): domain Bacteria; kingdom Bacillati; phylum Bacillota; class Clostridia; order Lachnospirales; family Cellulosilyticaceae; genus Cellulosilyticum; species Cellulosilyticum sp. WCF-2. Next base: position 2,655,042 of record NZ_CP034675.1, read on the forward strand.
AAAGGCATTAATCAAGAGGTGGTGATTATTGGAGAGAATTGGCACAATGCTTATCCGTGGCTCATGGGTGATCAATTTGATAGTGTCATGAATTATCCACTTACTAAATTAATGGGAGATTATTTTGCTAGAAAGGCTATAGATGCTAAGGCTTTTAAAGAACAACTGACGAGTTTATATATGCGTTATCCTAAGCAAGTTAATGAAGGGATGCTTAATCTTTTAGATAGTCATGATACAGAAAGGTTTTTAACTTTATGTCAGGAAGATAAGGCTTCACTTAAAAATGCAGTAGCTTTTTTATTCGGCTATATAGGGATTCCGTGTACTTATTATGGTACAGAAATTGGGATGATAGGTGAATATGATCCGGGATGCAGAAAAGGATTTGATTGGTGTGAAGCACATTGGGATCAAGATGTATATCATTATTATAAGCGATTAATAGCGATTAGAAAGCAAGAAAAAGTACTTCAAACAGGAGAAATGAGCTTGTTTTACCAAGGGAAGCTTTTTGTTATGAGACGATATGATCAGGAAGCAATGATAGATATAGTGATCAATCAAACACAGGTGCCCCTCACTTATGAAATAGCATACAGAGGAAAGAAGGAAGGAGGTAGATGTGAAGAGGTATTATATAATACCCCTATCAATCAAAAAGACAGCTTGGTTATTCCTGCAGGACACACTTATTATATCAAAATAATAAATAGCTAATTAAAAATTTAATCTATAAGGAGTGAATAAAATGAATCAGATGTTAAAAAGAGTAGGGTCATTTTTAATGGCATTAGGAATTGTAACAAGTATTTGGGGGTTAAGTGCAGAGACTAAAGCTGCCACTTCTGTAGTCATTCATGCATATAATAGTGGATGGGAGAGTATGAATATATATAACTGGGGTGATGATGGAGAGATACTTGGTGCATTTCCAGGAACAACTATGACAGCTGAGGAAACGGAGCATTGGTATACAGCTACCATTAATGCGGAGCATCATTTAAATTTAGTATTTAGTGTGGATATCAATGGAGATGGCCAAGCAGAAGCACAATCTAGTGATATTAAAGATATTCCTATAGACCAGCAACAGGAATATTGGGTCGTTATTTCAGCTCTAGCAGGAAGTAATGATTTAGGTGTTGCTGCAGGTGAGGCGCAGCTTTATAAAACAGAAGCTGAAGCCCAAACAGCAATAGAGGCATTGGCTAATCAAGTAGCGGAGGTAACACCAGCATCTAGTGAAACAGAGGCACCTACAACTGAACCACCATTAAAAGCAACACCAGTGCCTACAGAAAGTCCTGCACCAACTCAGACAGTAACACGCTCTAATGTACCATTAGTAATAGGTATTATCGGTGCTATTGTCATCGTAGGTTTATTAGGCTATATTGTTATTAAAAAGAAGAAATAAATTATTTCTACGAGAACCTCCTATCATAAACAATAGGAGGTTCTTTTGATGCTGTTTATATCTTGAAAAGAATGCTATAATAAAAGAGGTTATTAAACGAGCTAGCAGATGACAAAGTAAGCAGACAAGGAGAATAAAGTGGGAAAAATATTAGTATTTGCAGAAAAACCCAGTGTGGGAAAAGATATAGCACGTGTTTTAAAATGCACACAAAAGCAAAATGGTTTTTTTGAAGGACCTAAGTATGTAGTTACTTGGGCTATGGGACATTTAGTAGGTCTTTCTGACCCAGAAGCTTATGGTAATCAATATAAAACATGGAGTATGGAAACACTTCCAATGCTACCAGAACGCATGAAATTAACTGTATTAAAAGGAACAGGTAAACAATTTCAAATCGTTAAGAGCTTAATGCTACGAAAAGACATAGATGAAATCATTATTGCTACAGATGCAGGACGTGAAGGGGAATTAGTAGCAAGGTGGACCATTGATAAAGTAGGGGTTAAAAAGCCTATTAAACGTTTATGGATTTCATCTGTTACAGATAAAGCAATTTCGGAAGGTTTTAAAAATCTTAAGCCAGGTAAAGATTATGAAAACTTATATAAAGCGGCTGTCTGTAGGGCAGAAGGAGATTGGTTAGTAGGACTTAATGTTACTAGAGCACTGACTTGTAAGTTTAATGCGCAGCTTTCAGCAGGCCGTGTGCAATCAGCCACTTTAGCAATGATTGTAGCTAGAGAAGAAGCTATCAAAAACTTTCAGCCGAAGCCTTACTTCACGTTATCAGCCAAGTGTAAAGGCATTCAACTTGCTTATAAAGGTAAAAAAGGTGACCGTTTCTTTGATGAAAAGCAAATAGATACTTTAATTGGCAAGTTAGAAGGGAGCAAGGCACAAGTAACTGAATATAAGGAAACATCAAAGAAACAATATGCACCAGCTTTATATGACTTAACAGAGCTTCAAAGAGATGCCAATAAACGCTTTGGCTTTAGCCCAAAAGAAACCCTATCAGTGATGCAGCGCTTATATGAAAATTATAAAGTGCTTACTTATCCAAGAACAGATTCTAGATTCTTGTCAGAGGATATCGTACCAACACTTAAAGAAAGAATTAATGCTATTGCTATAGGACCTTATAAAATAGGAGCAAGAGAAGTTCTGAAAAATGGTATTAAGTCAAGTAGACATTTTGTAGATAATAGCAAAGTTTCAGATCACCATGCCATCATTCCAACAGAGGAAAGTCCAGATTTATCAAAGCTTAATAGCGATGAACGTAAAATTTATGATTTAGTTGTCAAGCGTTTTCTAAGTGTTTTACTACCACCTATGGCTTATAATGAAGGCGTATTAGAGGTAAGCAGTGAAGGGGAATGCTTTGTAGCAAAGGGCAAAAAAGTGATTGAACCAGGCTGGAAAATGCTTTATGAAATAGAGGCCGATGAAGATGAGGATGAAGTGGTACAAAGCTTACCAGAAGTTAAAAAGGGAGAAACAGTTGTTTTAGAACAGTTCTTTAAAACGAAGCAAATGACAAAAGCACCTAGTCGTTTTACAGAAGCTACACTACTTTCTGCTATGGAAAAACCTCATCAATATGTAGAAGTGGATCAAAAGGCAGCTAAGACATTAGGGGAGACCGGTGGCATTGGTACAGTTGCAACAAGAGCCGATATCATAGAAAAGCTTTACAACATGTTTTATATCGAGAAAAGTGGGAAGGAAATCGTTCCTACTTCTAAAGGTAAGCAGCTCATTGAGTTAGTACCAGTTGATTTAAAATCACCACTACTTACAGCTGAGTGGGAAATGGCATTAGAACAAATTAGTAAAGGTAAACAAGATCCAAAAGCCTTTATGAAAAAAATCAGAGTTTATAGTGAAGAACTGGTGCAATCTGTTAAGGGAAGCGGAGAAAAATATATTCATGACAATCTAACAGGTAAACGCTGTCCTGAATGTAACAAGCTCATGTTAGAAGTAAAAGGAAAGCATGGAAAACTGTATGTTTGTCAAGATAGAAATTGTGGTTATAGAGAAAATATTAGCCGTTTCACCCAAACAAGATGCCCTAACTGCCATAAAAAGTTAGAATTAAGAGGAGAAGGTGAAGGGCAAATTTATGTTTGTACCACTTGTACTTTCCGTGAAAAGTTAAGTGTCTTTAATAAGAAATACCGTAGTGAGAGCAAAAAGGTAGACAAGAAGTCTGTACAAAAATACCTTAAGGAGCAAACTAAAAAGGAAGAAGGTAACTTTGCTTTTGCAGAGGCTTTTGCGAAACTAAACAAATAAAGTAGTGACTTACTTAAGCAATCCTATTCTATTCAATGGACTTAAGTAAGTCTTTTTTTGATGAGTATCCAGAGAATAGTTATAGAAAACCAAGTAGATGAACAAACTAATAAAAAGTAATAGAGGTGGCTTAGAAATGAAAAGTAAAGACTGGATTTTTTTAGCGCCTTGCGCAGTAGGTGGCGCTATATTAGGAACTTGTTTATATATTGGTTATCGAATGATGTATACACCATCTGAAACCATTAATAAGTGGCCTTCAGATTATGGCCTTCTTTATGAAGATGTGAGCTTTGATGGACCAGTAAGGAACAAGGGAGGCAAAAGGTTAATGTTATCTGGTTGGTGGATACCAGCTCAAGAAGAAGGCGTGATTAGAGATAGCCGTTATACAGTTATTTTATCTCATGGCTATCATAATGTAAGAACACTAGAAGGAATTGCATTATTTGATTTGGTAAAGCAGATGAGTGCTGATGGGTATCATGTACTTATGTATGACTTTAGACACTGTGGCTTTTCAGAGGGTAGGATGTCAACTGGCGGTTATTTAGAACGTTATGATTTATTAGCAGCTATCCGTTATGTGAAAAAAGAAAAGCATTGTCATCATATTGTATTAATGGGATGGTCAATGGGAGCAGCTGTTTCTATTATGGCTGGTGCTATGGCAAAAGAAGTGAGGGGAATTATAGCAGATAGTCCCTATGCGGATTTAAAACATTATTTATATGAGAACATGAGCCGTTTTACAAAGCTTCCAAGTTTTCCATTTAGTTACTTAACAGTGGGGTTAACTAAGCATTGGCTTCGTATGAATATAAAAGAAGTAAGTCCTTTAGAAGCTGCTAAGCAATTAGGAAAGCGGCCTCTTTTACTTATTCATGCAGAAGGGGATGAGGTCATTCCTTATAAAGATACCCTTACTATCTATGAAGCTATTAAAGAAAAAGGAAAAGTAGACTATTGGGTACCTACTGTGCAAGGACACATTAGGGCTTATATCCATGAGAAGAAAGCTTATGAAGAAAAGGTATTAAACTTTCTTCATCACCTAGCTTATCCTAAAAGACGTCATTGTCAGGTAAAAAGAATAGTAGGTAAGTATTAAATGATCGCATAGATGAATAAGCCAGATGGCATCGTTGAACGAAATGAAAGGTCGTGTTAGAATAAGAAATAATGGATGAATAAAGAAAGAAGGAAACATAATGATGCATATTGTTTTACACGAACCAGAAATACCGCAAAATACAGGAAATATTGCAAGAACCTGTGCAGCTACAGGTGCTACCTTGCATTTAATAGAACCTTTAGGCTTTTCTTTAGATGAAAAGCAGATTAAACGAGCAGGTCTTGATTACTGGCATCTTGTTAATGTTCAAACTTATAAAAATTATGAGGAATTTCTAGAAAAAAATAATTACCCTAAAGTTTATATGGCAACAACAAAATCAAGACAAACGTATACAGATGTAAGCTATGAAGAAGAATGCTATATTATGTTTGGAAAAGAAACAGCAGGTATTCCAGAAGAAATTTTATTAGATAACAAAGCAACATGCATTCGTATCCCTATGATTTCTGAAGCACGTTCTTTAAACTTATCTAATTCCGTAGCCATTGTCATATATGAAGCGCTTAGACAACATCAGTTTGAGCATCTTACTAAGCAAGGTGAGTTACATCATTATCACTGGTAAATAAAAACAATTTTCTGACTAAGATGTATAAAAAATAGAAAATCCGTTCATAATGAAATAGGGTTGATTTTTAAATCACGCCTAGCGTGTGCATTTTAGGAGGAAACAATGAAAAAAACAATTAAAGCTGTATGTCTAATTGGTATTTTATGGGGAACTTTAATTCCCGTTTATGCTACTACTACAGCTAAAAATAACATATTTCCAAGTTACACGGGGGTAACAGCTCAGTTAGTAGGAAATGAGATCAATGTAAGGAACTATCCAAGTAAATACGGCAAGGTGCTTATGTTAGCTAATGAGCAAGAACTCCATATCCTTGGACAAAATGATAAATGGTATAGAGTAAGTGTAAAAGGTGAAGAAGGCTGGGTATCTAAAGACTTTGTGGAAGTACCTGATGATAGCTTTATTCCATATAGTAAAGTATTAGGAGAAGAAATTGTAGACTATGGCAAGCTCTTTATTGGAACCCCTTATGTTTGGGGAGGAAACGATCTAAGAAGCGGAGTAGACTGTTCAGGATTAACCCAAAGGGTTTATGCAGGTTTTGATATTGACATTAGTAGAGTTTCCTATATGCAAGCCAAAGATGGTATTCCAGTTACAAAATCACAGCTTCAGCCAGGAGACTTAGTATTTTTTGACACATCGGGTGTTAATAACGGCCGTATTTCTCATGTGGGTATTTATGCAGGTAATGGTCAATTTCTTCATGCAGATAGTACGAGAGGTGTTATGCTCAGCCGATTAAGTAGTAATTACTATACTCGTAATTATGTAATGGGAAGTCGTATCTTACATTATTTTTAAAATGAGAAGAGTCCTTTTGAGGACTCTTTTTGTATTACGTTTTGGTGAAATTACGGGCAAGGGTGTTTCCAAATAGCAGAAGATGTGCCATAATAAAAATAGCGTAAAATATTGTATACGAGGTAACACAATGAATGAAAAAACACTTTATAAGTTAGAGTTTCATAAAGTTAAAGAATTAGTTAAAGCTTATGCAGTAACAGAAGGTGGAAAAGAAGCCGTTGCTCATGCAATGCCTCTTACAGAGCTTGAGGAAGTTAAAACGCTTCAAAAAGAAACTGCAGAAGCTATTCATATAAGTATCAAACAAGGTAAAATGCCTCTTGGTACTCTTAAAGCTGTTAAGCCTATTTTAAAACATATTGATATAGGTGCTATTTTGAGTGCAGGTGAGTTGTTAGCCATTAGAGATGTATTAAGATTAACAAGACAAGGCAAGAACTACTATCAAGATGCGATTGCTACAGGTGAAGTATATCCTTCAATAGGCGGCTATTTTGAAGGCTTAACACCTTTTACAACCTTAGAAAGAGAAATCTCACGTTGTATTATAGCCGCAGATCAGTTTGCAGATGATGCAACACCTGAACTGGCACATATTAGAAAACAAATGAAATCCTTAGGTGTTAAAATTAAAGAAGTCCTTCAAAATATGATTCATTCTAGCCATTATCAAGATATGATACAAGATCCTGTTGTGACACTGAGACAAGATCGTTATTGTATTCCTATTAAGATTGAGTATAAAAGTCAATTTAAAGGCATTGTACATGATCAATCCTCTACAGGTGCTACTGTTTTTATTGAACCTATGGCTGTTGTAGAGTTAGGGAATGCCTTAAAAAGTTTAGAGGTTAAAGAACAAGAAGAGATTGAAAAATTGCTCATTGAATTAACCAATCAAGTCGCTCCTATTACTGAGGAGATTGGAAGAAACTATGAGCTTTTAACCCTTTTAGATAGTATATTTGCACGTAGTGAATTTTCCCTTCGTTATGATTGTCGTGAGCCACGCTTAAACAATCAAGGTTACATTTTTCTGAAAAAAGCGAGACATCCTCTTTTAGCAAAAGAAAGTGTTGTACCGATTGACATTTATGTAGGAAAGGATTTTACCACCTTACTTATTACAGGACCTAATACAGGTGGTAAGACAGTTACCTTAAAGACAATAGGACTTTTTTCACTTATGGCTGCGATAGGCTTACAGATTCCAGCGGCTGAAGGTAGTGAAATGGCTATTTTTGAAGGAATTTATGCTGACCTTGGTGATGAGCAGAGTATAGAACAAAGTTTAAGTACTTTCTCAGCTCATATGACTAATATTGTAAGCATTTTAAAAGACATGAGCTTAAACTCCCTAGTATTATTAGATGAAGTAGGTTCAGGAACAGACCCAGTAGAAGGAGCTGCCCTAGCCATGGCTATCCTAGAACATCTTAGAAAACAACAAATTCGTACTGTTGCAACGACTCACTATAGTGAACTTAAATTATATGCACTTTCAACTGATGGCGTAGAAAATGCAAGCTGTGAATTTGACGTGGAGTCCTTAAGACCAACTTATCGCCTTTTAATTGGAGTACCAGGTAAAAGTAATGCCTTTGCTATTTCTATGAAATTAGGATTACCAGAGTATCTCATCGACGAAGCTAAAGTTTACTTACAAAAAGAAAACGTCAAAATGGAAGATATCTTAGTTGACTTAGAGCAAAGCAAGCGTTTAGCTGAAATGGAACGTGAACGTGCCAAAGCTTTTCGTGATGAAGCAGAACATCTAAAGGAAGAAATTCAAAACGAACGTAAGAAATTAGAGAAAGCTAAGAAAAAAGTACTAGAACGTGCGGAGTTAAAAGCTAAAGAAATACTTAAAACGGCTGAAGCTGAAACGGACAAGGTGCTTAAGGAAGTAAGAGCAGTAGCTAGAAAAGCGCAAGCAACCATTGATGAACAAAGCCTTTACAATGCAAAAAAGCGCATGTCAGATACTGTTTCTGCACAACATAAACGTGTAGGAAAAGTAGTAGGTAGACAAGAAAAAGTCGCTTTAAAAGCTGTAGAAGTAGGCGAAGAAGTAATGGTAACCTCGTTAATGCAAAAAGGTGTTGTAACGGCAGCAGCAGACCGTAGTGGTAATGTAGAAGTACGTGTAGGTATTATGCCGATGCGCATCCCATTAAGTGGGCTTACAAGATTAGAAGAAGAAATACAGGTAGCTAAAAAGCAGGAAAAGAAAAAAACAAAAGGTCAAGTGAGCTATCATATGAATAAAACAAGTACCATTTCCACGCAAGTAGATGTAAGAGGAATGATGGTAGATGAAGCTTGGCCGGTAGTAGATAAATATTTAGATGACGCCTACTTATCAGGGCTTAAACAAGTTACCATTATTCATGGTAAAGGAACAGGTGCCCTTAGAAGCGGCATCACCCAAAAGTTAAAAAGACACCCTCATGTACAAGACCAAAGACCAGGACTTTATGGAGAAGGAGAAATGGGGGTTACAGTAGTAACGATTAAATAAAACAGTAATCTATAGAAAAGAGGGAAGATATGTTAAAGATACTTATAGTAGATGATGACACCAATATTTCCGAATTAATTGCTTTATACTTAAATAAAGAAGGATATGAAACAAAGGAAGTGGCTACAGGTCGCTTAGCTTTAGAAGTGTTTGAATCTTTTCATCCAGACTTAGTACTGCTAGATGTCATGTTACCAGAACTAGATGGCTATGATGTTTGTAAAGAAATTCGTAAACAGCATCGCACGCCGATTATTATGCTCACTGCTAAAGGAGAGGTATTTGATAAGGTATTGGGCCTTGAGTTAGGGGCTGATGACTATATGGTAAAACCATTTGATCCTAAAGAACTTATAGCAAGAGTGAAAGCTGTCCTTAGACGTAATACGCAACCGATAGAGGAAGTTGCACCTAAAAATCGTATTGTGCTTGATAATTTAATTATTGATAAGGATAATTATTCGGTGACTTATGAAGGGGCTTTAGTAGAATTACCACCAAAAGAACTAGAGGTACTTTATTTTCTAGCAAGTCATCCTAAACAAGTTTTTACTAGAGAGCAGCTTTTAGATAAGATTTGGGGATATGACTTTGTAGGAGATACAAGAACTGTAGATGTGCATATTAAGAGGCTAAGAGATAAATTTGAGGGTGATCACACATGGAGCATAAAAACCGTCTGGGGCGTAGGCTACAAATTCGAGAGATAATGGATAAACTGAGATTTCCAAGTTTATTTAGCCGTTTAGTTTCTGTGTATATCAGTATTTTAGTGCTGATGTTAGTCATGCTTTTTATCACCTTTACCCATTCGTTTCAGTCCTATTTTGTGAAATATACTCAGGATATTATGAGAAAGCAAGCACAAACCATTGCCACGGAATTTTATAAAGAGGGTGCTTATAGTACTTCTAAAGAAGATGCACTAGAGAAAATTTTATATCGTGTACAAGTCATGTCCAGTTATTTGCAAGCGACTACCTGGATTGTAGATCAAAAGGGTGAGGGGCTTGTAATTGGTAAAGATAGTGTACAAAATATGGCACAAAAGTTACCCAAAGAAGCTAACTTGCAAGAGGTTTTTGAGGGACGTGCAGTGGGACTTGAAAATGGTTTTAAAGATTATTTTTCTACACCTGTTTTAACCATTGGTTATCCCATGGGAGTAGGTGAAAAGGTACAATACGCTTTGTTTATTCATACACCTATGCCTTATGTGCTTCAGACTATTGATGAAGTAAGAAATTTAATTTTAAAGGTAGTGGGGATTGTAGGGACGGTCATGTTCATATGGATTTATTTTATCTCTAAACAAATGACCAAGCCCCTAAAAGAAATGAATACAGTTGCTAAGACCATAGCAAGTGGTCATTTTGATGAGCGTATTATAGTGAAGGGGCAAGATGAAATAGCGGAACTAGGTTTGTCGTTAAACCATATGGCTGAAGAATTAGATAAGATTGAGGAGAATAGGCGGAGTTTTATTGCCAATGTTTCTCATGATTTACGTTCTCCCTTAACTTCAATCCAAGGTTTTGTAACAGCTATGCTAGATGGAACTATTTCCCCAGAAAAGCAAGAACGCTATTTAAAGATTGTACTTAGTGAAACGCATCGTATGATTGGTATGACTAATACTATTCTAGAGTTAAATAAGATGGAAGAATCTAAAGATGCGCTTCATAAAACAGCTTTCAATATTAATAGTGTTATTGAACGTAATTTTGCTAGTTTAGAAAAACGGGCTTTAGAAAAAGGTGTAAGTTTAGTTAAGATGTTTGAAGCAGATCCACCTTATGTTGTAGCAGATTTAGATGGGATCAGCCGTGTGGTCCAAAATCTTTTGGATAATGCTATGAAATTTGTAGAGCAAGATGGCACGATAGAAGTAAGAACAGCATTAAAAGATGATAAAATATGGGTAGCTATTTGTAATTCAGGACCACCTATTCCAAAAGAGCAACAATCAGAAATTTGGAATCGCTTTTATAAAGGAGATCGTTCTAGAGGAATGGATAAGCGCGGTGTAGGATTAGGGTTAGTTATTGTGAAAGAAATTATCAAACAACATGGAGAAGTGGTCGGCGTTGAATCAGAAGAAAATAAGCCGGTTATTTTCTATTTTAGTTTGCAACCGAAGAAAGCAAATCTATTTTAAAAACAAGGTATTTATCTTGGCAAGGGCAAGATGCTAAGAATAAATACCTTTTCTTTTGTTTGTTAACAGAATTTAACAGTGAAATCTATAGAAAGCGTTGAAAACTCATGGTAGATTTGTTAGTATTACTTTAGGAAAGAAAAGGGAGAGAGTATATGACACAAATTAGTGATATGAAGCCTCAAGACAATATCAAAGGCTATTACTTATGTAAGTTTAAACAAATTTTAAAAAATAAAAATGGAAAAGACTATTGTACTATTAGATTACAGGACCGTACGGGTGCTATAGATGCCAAGATTTGGTCCTTTCATAGTTGTATTTTACCTTTTGAAGTAGATGATATTGTAGAAGTAGAAGGAGAGACCTTACTATATCAAGAAAACTTGCAGCTTAATGTGACTAAAATACAAAAAGCTGAAGGCGGTTATGACTTAAAGAATTTTATTCCACATACCAAAAAAGATGTGAATGTATTAGAAGCAGAGCTATTAGAGCTCATTGAAAAGGTTCAAGAACCTTCTATTAAGCAGCTTTTAGAGACCATCTTTTTAGATGAAAAAACGTATGATGATTTTATCGTTCATAGTGCTGGTAAGAGTGTTCACCATGGGTATTTAAATGGTTTATTAGAGCATACCATCACAGTCACTAAACTAGGTCTTGCTATGGCAGATTTATATGAAAATGCCCAAAAGGATTTGGTAATAGCAGGTTGTTTACTGCATGATATTGGCAAGCTTAGAGAATTAACCACTTTTCCAAGGAATGATTATTCAGATGAAGGCCAGCTCATTGGCCATTTAGTGATTGGAGCTGAAATAATTCATGATGCAGCTAGCCAAATTGAAGGCTTTCCAGCAGAAATTGAAATGTTACTTAAGCATGTAGTCATCGCTCATCATGGTGAATATGAATATGCATCACCTAAAAGGCCTAAATGTATAGAAGCTATGATTGTTCATTTAGCAGACTTCTCAGATTCACGTCTTAAAATGATAGATGAGCTTTTAGAAACAAGTAGTGAAGAGCCTTATGTAGGTTATCATAAATTATTAGGAAGAAATATTAGACGAGTAACCTTATGAAGAAAGAAAAGGGAAGTGCCCATAAAAAGTTATCTGCCAATGAAATAAATCGCTTTATTTATTGTCCCTATCAGTGGTATTATGGCCGTTATTATGGGCAAACTGCTTTAAAGGAGCAGTATAAAGCACTAGGTAGTAAACAAAGTAAAACAGAAGCGCATTTTACAAAGGGAATTAAATTTCATAAGGCCTATTATAGAAGCTACCGCATCAAACGTCTATTAATGATTTTAGGGCTAATCCTAGTGATTGCTATTTTAGTTGGGAGTTTTATGAGATGGTCCAAATAATAGAAATAAGCTTACTCCTTAGTTTTACACTCCTTTTATGGTTAGGTTTTAGACCCACAATAAGTGTTAAAGACCGGAGAGAAATAGGTGTCAAAAGAGCGTCAGCCATTTATAAAGATGAAAAAGGAACAAAGCTTTTAGTAGCAGAACGTCTAGCTTTACAAGGAAAGCCGGATTTTATCTTTGAAACCTGGCTGCTAAGACGTTATATTCCGTTAGAGATTAAAAGTGGTAAGCTAACAGAAGATCAACCACACCTAGGAGATGTGTATCAACTGGTAGCTTATTTTTTAATCATTGAAGAAGTTTATGGAAAAAAGCCACCTTATGGAAAACTGGTTTATGCCAATAAAACCTTTACGATTCGTAACACGGCTAGGCTAAGAGCAGATCTTAAGCGTACAATGAAGCAAATGAGAGAAATGTTAGAAGGGGAGTATAAGCCAATAGCAACACCAGACTTTATGAAATGTAAACATTGTATTTGTAAAGATACCGTATGTGAATGGCAGGGGAGAGCGAAATGAAGAAAACAGAAGGAAAAGTAAGTAAAGAAAATACAGCAAAACCATTGGTGAAAAAAGAAGAGCAAGGCTATTCACCTTTATTAGAGCGCTTTTTGCAAAAAAACATGACCGATCGTATGCAAGCTGTGGATGATGAAGTATTAGCAAAAGCTATTAAAACCTTACTTTTTGAGGAAAATAAGAAAAATAAACGTTTAAATTAGGAGTAACTATGGATAAACCAATTGAAAAGAATCAGCACTACGAGCTAACTATTACAGATATGGGCTCAGAAGGAGAAGGGATTGGTAAAATCAATGACTTTACCGTTTTCATTCCTAGAGCGATTACTGGAGATGTAGTAGAAATACGTATTGTAAAAGTGAAAAAAAGCTTTGGCTATGGCAAATTAGTAAAGCTTATTACACCTTCACCTTTTAGGGTAGAACCTATTTGTGAAGTGGCAGATACCTGTGGAGGCTGTCAGCTTCAACATCTGAGCTATGAGGCACAATTAGATTGGAAAACCAAAAAAGTAAAAGATTGCTTAAATCGTATTGGTGGTCTAAAAGACATAGAGGTATTACCAACCCTAGGAATGGACACCCCTTATCATTATCGTAATAAAGCCCAATATCCTATTCGTCAGATTAATGGCAAAGTACAAACGGGCTTTTTTGCTCCTCGTAGTCATCAGCTAATACCACTAGAAACTTGTTACATTCAAGATCCTAAAAAAGAAGCCATTATGAAAGCTGTAATAGCTTTTTTAGAAAAGTACAAGATTAGCATTTATGATGAAGAAAAGCATACAGGACTGGTACGCCATTTAATGATTAAAACAGGTTATCATACAGAGGAGATGATGGTGTGCTTAGTGATTAACGGACCCAAACTACCTCATGCAGATGAGTTTGTAAAAGCTATTAAAGCAGTAGCGCCTGTAACAAGTATTATACTTAACCAGCATTTAGAAAAAAGTAACACTATATTAGGCAATAGCTGTACAGTTTTAGATGGAGAGAATGCCATTATTGATTACATTGGAGATTTACAGTTTAAAATCTCACCTTTATCCTTCTTCCAAGTCAACCCTCAGCAAACAGAGGTACTATATACCAAAGCTTTAGAATATGCAGAGCTAACAGGCGATGAGATCGTTTGGGATGCCTACTGTGGGATAGGCTCTATCTCTTTATTTCTTGCACAAAAAGCAAAGAAAGTATATGGCGTAGAAATTATACCAGAAGCTATTGAAAATGCAAAAGAAAATGCAGCTCTCAATCATATTACCAATGCAGAATTCTATGTGGGAAAAGCAGAGGAAGTTATCCCACAAATGTATGAACAAGGCATTGTGGCAGATACTATAGTCGTAGATCCACCACGCAAAGGCTGCGATAGCAAATTATTAGAGACTTTAATCAAGATGTCACCTAATAAAATAGTATATGTTTCTTGTGATCCAGCTACTTTAGCAAGAGATTTAGCGTATCTTGTAGTAGAAGGGTATCAAGTAGAGAAGGTACAACCAGTTGATATGTTTCCGCAAACGACGCATGTCGAGAGTGTGGTTAAGATGTCAAGGATAGTGTCCCCCTAAAACAAACTCTTTCCTTATAAAACAAACTCTTTCCCACTAATTTCTTCCACCAGAGCAAATGCAGGAAGAAAGAGCAGGAATAAGAAGTAAGGTTCAAGGGTAAAAAACCAGGGATCAAAGCAGGAATTAAAATAGGGTTAAGAGATTGAGGGACAAGGGTTTTAAAGAAAAATAAAGATAGAAGGATTGAGGGAAAAACATCCCTTAATCCTTTTTTCTTACCCCTTTTCCCTAATCACTTTCCTTTAAAATCAGCCATGACTTTGTTTTAATGAAAATAAAGTTGTTCCCGATTTTGTTAAATTTGAGAGAAAAAAATAGGTCAAAAATGAAGAAATCAGGCATGACTTTTTTTAGCGGGCAACGAAGGATTAAGGTTTGTGGGGGGTGAAGTGGGAAAGAGTTTTTTTAGCGGTACAATAAACCTTAGTAATATCAAGGCTTAGAACGTTTTTGTGTTCTAAGCCTTGATGTGTTTTTGGGTAGATTTAGAGCGGATATATGTTCCCAAATGAGTAGGGGGGCACAATTACGCGTAATGAATAGAGATTTATGCGAGTTAGGCTAAAATAAAACACCTAAAATGTAGAATTCTAGGTGCCAACTCGCATAAATTTTGTTGTGCTAAAGTGCGGAAGTGAGAGAATGATTTCCCTTTTCAGTGCTTGCCTCTATGGGGATTTATTTATAGCTAGAGCTCATTTTTTGTCTAATTCTTCTGATTAATCGTCTTATATAGGGATATGAAGTAAGATTTTTTGAATAATCTATGGTAAATAAGATAATAATGAATATAGCTTCCCCCTCCCCACTTAAGGGGCAAATAGAAATTTATTATTTTGTTAGTAGGGTGATAGGTGGAGAACCCATTCTATGTGTAGTAGCTATAAGTTTAAAATGACCTTCTTGGCAACAAGGGCATTTAGTAAAGTCTTTTCCAGTTACTTTGAACATAATTTCTAGTGCAGTATATTTCTTACGTTGAAGGGGTTTGAGCTTACCATGAGTAAGCTTCTGACAAAGTCTAAGTTTGGTATTTTTATTGCGATTACCAAGAAATCCATAGTGCCGTATTTTAGTAAAACCTGTGGGAAGTATATGAAGTAAAAATCTTCTCATAAAATCTACTGCAGATAAGGTGAGAAGTTTCTGTTTATTACCATCTTTATAGTCTCGGTATTTAAAGGTAACATGGTCATTTGTTACATTTACAATCCGATTATTAGAAAGTGCAACTCTATGGGTGTAGCGACCAAGATAATTCAGGACATGTTTAGAGCTTTTAAATGGTGGCTTGCAGTAGACAATCCATTCTTTTTTATAAAGTAAATCTCTTAAAGACTCATCCAACTTATCTTTTATAAATGATAATAACTTTCCTCTAAACTTTCTAGAGAGCACTTTTACAGGTATAAAAAACTTTTTCTTAGAAGATTGCCACTTGCCAGTTGTTGTAAGACCACCACTTGGAATAATCATATGAATATGAGGATGAAACAATAAATTTTGTCCCCAAGTATGGAGGATGGCAGTGCATCCAATTTGTGCACCTAAATATTTTTTATCAGTAGCAAGTTCTTTTACTGTTTCAGAAGCCGCCTTAAAAAGTAGCGTATACATTTCCTTTTTATGCTTATAAAAGAGGGGATAAAGTTCAGAAGGAATAGTAAATACGACATGAAAATAACCTATAGGTAGGAACTCATCTTGTCTTTCTAATAACCATTTTTCTTTAGCCATTGTTTGACATTTAGGACAGTGTCTATTACGACAGGAATTATAAGAGATTTCTATACGACCACATGAATCACATGCCTTAACGTTAGCGCCATAGGTACCTGTTCTACAATTTTTTATAGCATAAATTGCTTTAAGCTGATCAGATGAAGGCTTATATTTGGCCATATAAGCTTCTTCATATTTAATAAAGATATCTTGCAGTTCCATTATTTTAGCCCTCCTACTAGATCTAGGGGGCTTTTGACATTTATATTATTAAAACTCATGGTATGCAAGTAAGTTGTTGTGGAACGTAAAGACGAATGGCCCAAGAGCTCTTTAATATAAAATAGGTTAGTATCATTTTCAAGAAGATGAGTGGCAAAACAGTGCCTAAGTGTATGGGTAGAAATCGGTTTAGTAATCTTTGCCTTTAATGCAGCAACACGAACAGCTTGTTGTACACTTTCTTTTGAAACATATAGATTATAGCGTTGACTGGGAAAAAGATAATTACTAGGGTGATAAGTTTTATAGAATTTGCGCAGCTCGAGTAGGCACTGATGAGACAGAAGGGCATATCTATCTTTATGAGTTTTAGTATCGATAACTAGAATCTGCATATTTTTGCTATCTATATCAGATATCTTAAGTTTTATAGCTTCACTAAGTCTGAGGCCGGCAGAATACATAAGAATACAAATCATTTTGTAAACTGGACTCTGTATAGCATTTAAAAGATTAATAACTTCTGGGGGAGAGAGGACAGCAGGAATTCTTTTTTCACATTTATAACTAGGAATCATTAACTCATGCCATTCTTTATTAAGAACGGTAATAAAAAAGAGTTTAATGGCGGTGCGATAGAGATTTACCGTTTCAGGATTAATTTTAGCAATGTAATGTTGATGGTGAAGAAAATCTTGTACATCATCAAGAGTTAAACAGCAAAGGTTAGATTCGCTTTTGGTGTAAGCAACAAATTTACGAATGGCACGTATATACCCCGCTTGAGTACCAGCAGCATTGCCACGGAGTTCCATACGATAAATAAAAGAAAGAATACCTTCTTGTAATGATATTGCAGAATCTGGAATAGAAGGAATAGGAGGAATAATTTTAGATTTAGGTCTTGTGTAATAAGAAAACTTATCAGACCATTCTTTTTCAAAAACAGTTTCAAAGATAAACTTTAGAGCAGCTTGATAGTTATTAACTGTAGAAGGAGAAAGATCTTTGTCGAAGGCTAAGTGATTTAAAAAACCTTGGATTTCCTCGGGTGTAATTTTCTCCATATCAGTCGTTTTGTTAAGAAAAGAAGAAATATAAGCCAAAGAAGCTTTAAATTTCTTCTGTGTATCAGCTGCATAATTTTGGTCTTGCATAGCTGAAACCAGTAGTTCTTTAGTTTGTTCATAGTTCATAAGATAACAACTCCTTAAAAGGTTATTTAGGGCTAAGCCCTATTAGATGATTAACTTTTTAGAAGGAGTATAAACTTAGAAGAACAAAAAACTGCTATACCAATGGCTAAAGTGATTCGAGGACTAAAGCCTTGAAAAGCCACTGCGCTAGCAGTTTAGTACAAGTAGGTAGTTTTGCGTAAAGGTTTAATTGTTATAATTTGAAGACCAAAATAACAAAACACTAACGTAGGACGGTGAGCTTATTCTTACTGTCCTTTCTGCATTTGCAGAAGAAGAAAGTAGAAGTGTGAGCGAAAACATCAGATGGCGTATTAGAAAGAAGTTTGAAAAAGGCGAGCTCATTATTAATACAAAGCGCTTCTTAGGCTATGACAAAGATGAATATGGGGACTTGGTTATTAATCAAAAAGAAGCTCAGATAGTAAGGCGTATTTACGAAGATTATCTAACTGGTAAAGGAAGCTTTATCATTGCAAAAGAATTAAATGCAGAAGGGATTCCAACAGTAACAGGGGCCAGATGGCATGATACTACTATTCTTGAAATATTGAAAAACGAGAAATACAAGGGTGATGCTTTGCTACAGAAATATTATAGACCAGATCATTTATGCAAGCAGAGTAGAAGAAACATCAATAAAAAAGAAAGCTTTTATGTAGGAGAAAATCATTCTCCTATTGTATCTACAGAGATGTGGGAGCAGGCCCAAGAAGAATTAAAAATGAGGCGTAGAAATAAAAAGGGAAATAGTAAAAAATATCCTTTATCAGGACTACTCATTTGCAGTAAGTGTGGCAGTAAACTACAACGCAGAGTTTGGAACAGTGGAAAGCCATGTAAAAAAGTCGTGTGGCAATGTAGTATTTATATTAAAAATGGAAAGGCTACCTGCTCTGGAACAGTTATAGATGAAAGTGTTTTAGAGGGACTTAATATAAAAGAAGAAACTATTGTGAGGGAGTGGATAAAAAATGGCCAGAAGCATTACACTTATACCAGTAGTACCAAAAAATGAAGTAACAGAAAGCAATGGGATAATCCATCCTATAAAAAAGAGAGTAGCTGCATACTGTAGAGTTTCTACAGACCAGGACCAACAATTAAATAGTTTTGAGGCACAAAGAATATATTTTAAAAATTTAATAAACAACAATGATGAGTGGAAAATAGTGGGAATCTATGCCGATGAAGGTATATCAGGAACCAATACAAAGAAGCGGAAATAATTTAATAAAATGATTGCAGACTGCAAAGAGCATAAGATAGACATGGTGGTCATAAAATCTATAAGCCGTTTCGCCAGAAATACCGTGGACTGCTTAAATAATATAAGACTGTTAAAAGATTTAGGTATTGGAATATTTTTTGAAAAAGAGAACATCAATACATTAGACTCAAATGGTGAGCTTCTGATAAATTTGATGTCTAGTATAGCGCAGGAAGAGAGCTTATCGATTAGCAAGGCATCTACCTGGGGTGTAAGAAGAAGGTTTGAACAAGGTAAAGTTACTATTAATGAGAAAAAGTTCTTAGGTTATGACAAAGATAACGAAGGTAATCTTATTATCAATAGTAAACAAGCAGTAATTGTAAAAAGGATTTATAAGGATTTCTTAGATGGCAAAGGTACAGCCCATATTACAAGAGAACTAGAAAAAGAGAAGGTTAAAAACTGGAATGGCACAAGTAAGTGGTACGAGAGCACCATCAAAAGCATCTTACAAAATGAGAAATACAAAGGGGATGCACTCTTGCAGAAGACTTACACAGTAGATTTCTTAACAAAGGAACGTGTAAAGAATACTGGTAAAGTCCCAAAGTATTATGTAGAAGAAAGCCACCCAGCTATCATAGAACCTGAAACTTGGGAAGCTGTTCAATTAGAGATAGAAAGGCGCAAAACTTTTGTATGGAGCATGGCATCAAGAATCTAGACACAAGAATACCCTTTGGTGGCAAAGTTATTTGTGGTATTTGTGGCTCTGTCTATAATAGGAGAACGTGGATGCAGCCCGAGGGTAAGGGTAAAAGGAAAGTTTAGATGTGCAGAAATAGATATAAGGTTAAAGGAGTAAAAGGTTGTGAGAGTAGACACATTAACGAGGAGATATTGAAGAAAGCCTTTGTTGAGGCATTTAATGAACTAGTTGCAAATAAGAAGTATTTCTTAGAAAAATGGAGAACTGCGTTAGAGGATAGTGATGCATTAAAACAATATAGGTTAAATGAGTTTATTGAGATATTAGATCATGGAGTAAAACAGGAACAATTCAATGAGAACCTAGGTCTTAGAATGCTGGAACAGATCAAAGTGATAGATGGCAAAGGAAAACTGCACATTTCACTATTAGATGATACTAACTTAGAGTACCAATATAAAGTATTAATGAACCAAAAGTAGATTTTCCTGTGCTTTAATAAAATAAAGTACCTCAAAATGTAATATATTGACGAATTAACAAGAACTATAATAATTGCAAAACAAAGTTTGTCAAAGTATAATATTATTAATATTAAAAATTATCAAACTTTTTTTGGAAACGTTTCTAAATTTCAGCTTATATCTATTACTCTATAAATACGCTGTTTAACAACTTGATTTGTGTCTACACTAATCTTTTAATAGCCTGTAACTTACATAAAGGCATAGATTGCAATCTAAATATTTTTTATAACCTATAATATACCCTGGGACATAATTACTATTTTGTACAATATATTTATTAAAATCTAAGAAGGATTAATGGAGAAATAATATGAAAAATAGACTACTCCCTCAAGAAGTGATTGTTAATAATAAAAAACTTATACTTGATAAGGTGTATAACGTAAATGTAAATATAGAAGGTTATTTTATATTAGATTTAAATAGACAGTTTGAACATCCAGATTTGGAATGTATTCCAGCAATATATCTAGAATGTAACGATAAGTACCAAAGGTATCAAATATTTAAATATAATGTTGTTTTAGGAAAGAGGGAAGACCTAATTGATTAATTTATATTTTAAAACAAAATATAAAGTAGTACATATTACTAATGAGATAGGTAATTATGTGATAGGAGGCATGGGAACATATATTAACGAATTATATAAACATAGAGATGGTGAAACGGGTTTTATCCATATACATAATAATGCTTATACCGATATTGATATAGGGAGTTTCCCTGGATTCTATGACATTTTATCCATGACATATGATGAAGGTTATAAAATAGAGGATTTAGAGTGTGATATAGTTGTTATTCATTTCTATGAATTAGCATTTTGCGTTACAGAAAAAATAATTTCTAGTAAAAAAGTCGTGTATGTGATTCATTCAGTACCATTACCCGAACCACCACCTAAAGATGATCCGTTTGGTGGAAATCTAAACATAAAACAGAATTTTGAATATATGTGTGAAAATGCACATCAGTTAATTTGTGTTTCTTATGCAGAAAGAAATAGATTACTTAATATTTATCCACAATATGATCGCAAAACAAAAGTAATACATAATGGAATTACTTTAGCTTTTGAAGAAATAAAAAATAAACGAACCGCTCATAAAAAGAAGATATTTGGATATATTGGCAGAATGGATTATAGAAAAGGAATTTTAGAATGTATAAAGGCATTTAAGGATATAGATGGTGAACTAAGAATTGCATGTGCTAATAATGACCCTTATTATTTTAGTACACTACTTCAATATATTGAAGCAGCAAATATGAATGATAAAGTAAGATTTATGGGATGGTGCATGGGGGCAAGAAAAGATAGTTTCTTAAATTCATTAGATGCACTTATTATTCCATCATTGTATGAACCGTTTGGCTATGTGGTTGTGGAAGGTATGAAATGGGGAATACCTATTATATCTAGTAGAAATGGAGGTATCAGTGAAATTATTCAGGACTATAAATATCAATATGATGCATATGAACAGGATGAATTAATTGATATTATAAAGTTATTTCAAAAAGATAGTGATGAATATATTAACAAGAAAGTTACATACTTAGAAGTACAATTGCAAAATTTTACAGTAGAAAAAATGATTGAGAAGTATGTAGAAACGTGGAGAGAATTATTAGAATCATAGTTAATAATGTTGAATATCTTTGCTTTTAAGATAGACGATAGGAGATTAAGATGGCACTTTTTGTTTGTAAAGATATAAAGGATATTAAGATTCAAGAAATTTACATAATAGGGTCATTGAATGGTTGCCAACATAATAAGGATATATTACTTAAAGTGGGAGATACCTGGTGCATCAACTTGCATTTACCTGATGGGATATATTTTTATAAGTATGTTGTAAACCAATATATTAAGTTAAATGATCCGACAAGTGAAAAATATGCATTGGATGAACAGAATGAAATGTGGTCAATTGTAAGAATTAGAGATAATCAAATAAGTAATCCTGTGTTAAAAGATACTATGCATATTCAGAAATATATAATTACAAATAGATTATGGCATGATATTAGCGAGAATTTTACACAAAAAGTTATCAATTTAAAGACTGATAGAAAAGTATGCCTAGGGATTAAGTTACAAATGCAAGTAGGTTTACATCAAATAACAGTACTATGGTATGAACCTAGTATGAGTCTGTATCATATAAGCGAGCATACTTTTTATGGGGAAACGCACAGAAAAGAGGAATTTCAAACTAAATGGTTTTGTTTAGACTTGAGTCAAAAACAGCGGGAGTATCCTGAGGGCGTATGGATAATAAGGGTATTTATTAACGGCTATTATAAACTGCAAGATTACTTTAGATTATCACATGAGCCATCGTTTAAAGTACGTTGATTTTTAAATATAAGGGGATGAAAAACATGAGTGCTTGTTCATACGTAGAAGGGAACAATATATATGAAAATAAGAATGGGGTAATATATAAAAATGGTACAGCAGTTAAGAATGAAGATTATAAATATATTCCTAAAGAAATTGGTGGTACTAGAAATAATGAAGGGAACGGAAACTACATAGCAAATACAGATAGTTACACAAGTAGCTATACACCTAGTACAAGTACTACTTCAAGTAGCACTAATATTCCTCCAAGTAGCACTAGTACCAATGACTTAAAAAATAGTACGCCTGACATATATATTGAAGGTAATAATGTATATGAAAATAAAAATGGTGAAGTTTATAAGAATGGTAAAATTGTAACAAAAGATGATTTAAAATATATACCCTCAGAAATTGGAGGTACTAGAAATACATCTGGAAACGGGTATTCCTTATCAACAAATGATTCACAAGATATAAAGAAAGTATATACCGAAGGAAATAATATTTACGAAAATGTTAATGGGAAAATATATAAAAATGGTAGTTTAGTAGAGCAAGGAAATATGGGGTATATACCAAAAGAAATTGGGGGGAATAGACAATCAAATGGAAATGGTGAATTTGTAAATGCTTCAGAATTTGTTATAAACAGAGATAAGAAAATCTATATCGAAGGAACTAATGTTTATGAAAACGTTAATGGGAAAATATATAAAAATGGTAATCTAGTAGAACAAGAAAATATGGGATATATACCAAAGGAAATCGGTGGAAATAGACTTAATGATGGGAATGGGCAGTTTGTTGAAAGTTCTAACTTCGATATAAATAGAGATATACATACATATACTGAAGGAAATAATACATATGATAACATATTAGGGAAATTGTATAAAAATGGAGAAGCAGTCCTTCAAGAAAACTATAAATACATTCCTAAAGAAATAGGAGGTACAAGAGAGACTTCAACAGAGGGACAATATGTAATAATTGTACGTGGACAAAGTGATCGTGGTACACGTTATTATTATGATAATAATACAATACAGTCTCTTGTTATACAAGGTATTGATGTACGAGATGAAAAATACAATCCTATAACTCAAATTAGTAGTAGTAACTCACCATGGATTCAGTATACTTCCAGTACTACAATAAAAAGTACATCCGGTGGTGGATATATTCAAAGTAATAGTATGCCCATAAGTAGCAGTACACCTATAAGTAGCAGTACACCTATAAGCAGTAGTACACCTATAAGCAGTAGTACACCTATAAGCAGTAGCACACCTATAAGCAGTAGTACACCTATAAGTAGCCGTACACCTATAAGCAGTAGTACACCTATAAGTAGCAGTACGCCCCATATTAATAGTAGTGAATTAAAATCATATGTTTACATAGAGGGAGATAATTTCTATCAGAATATAGATGGTAAGATTATCAAGAATGGGAAAATTGTATCCAGTGATGACTACAAATATATTCCTAAAGAAATCGGTGGTACGAGGCAAGTAAATGGAAATGGTGTTTTTAAACCAGTATCAGATGTCAGTATACCGAATAGTACCCCTACTGATAAAGAGGAAAATAAAAAACAAGAAAATATAATCATATCGGATTCTAGAGAACTGTTAAGTCTGGGAATGGGTAGGAATATCGCAGCTAATGAGAAAGTAACTGATGTAAGTGGAGATATACGTAATCTTCAATTAGCATTAGAAGAATTGGGGTATTTAAATACCAACGGATACTATGGATATTTTGGAAACCTTACGTTAGAAGCAGTAAATAAGTATAAGAAGGATCATAACCTGGGTAATGAAGGGATAAATAATGGAAAAGTAGGAATAAGTACTTTAGAAAGCATAGAAAGAGAGATAGCAAACAAACAAAAAGGAAGTTATAATGAAGTAAAGGATACAAGAAGTCTATTACATATAGGTATGGGGTTTAATACTCCAGGAGAAGGAATTAATATAGTTAAGATAGAAGAAAGAAAACGCATAGAGGAACTTCAAATTGCATTAGAAGAGTTAGGGTACTTAGATACACATAGAACTTATGGATACTTTGGAGAAAAGACTCTCGCAGCAGTAAATCAATTTAAAAAAGACCATCATATAGATAATACAGGTAGTAATGAGGGGATGGTAGGACAAACTACACTAGCGGTTATAGATAAAGAACTTAAATCTAAAGGTATCGAACTAAAACTTTCAGCTAATAATGTAAAAGAAGACACAAATACACAAAAAGATACTAGTTCAGATATTTCTCATTTGCCCAAAGAAGTACAGGAAGCAATAAAAGGATATGATAATAAAGGAGAAAGTATAGGGCCTAAAGATCCTAATATGACATATGTTGAAATAACCTTATCAAATACAGAAAGAAGCTATTTGGAAAAAAGTCTAAATCAATTAATCAAAGGAAACTATACAGATGATGTAACATTGTTAGGAACAGGTGGACAAATGGCACTGGGGTTATTTGGATTAGATGCACCAGCAGATGTTAGAGACCTTTTAGCAGATATAGATCAATGGGAATGGTCTTGGGGACATGTGGGGCAAACTGTGTTAGATGGAATAGGGATAGTTCCAGTATTAGGAGTAGTAAAGAACGGGGATGAAGTGTTTCAATTAATAAAGACTGGAAAAAAAGGCTCAGAAAAACTTGCATTAGTAAGTGAAGCTGCTGTAAAATACTCAGATGAGGTAGCAGCATCAGAAAAGGCTGCTGTTAAAAATGCAGTTAATAAGATAGATGATGGTGTAAATGGAGTGGTTAAGTCTAGTAGGAATTTAATTGATAATATGGATGAAATTGCAGGTGATATTAGGAATATTAATAAGAAATATTCAAATGGAAATGAAGCGTATAACTCAATAGAAAGCATATTAAATTCTGCCTCCTACTATGATGAGCCATATGAACAAATAGCAGCGGTTACAAAGGGTGTTGCAAGTCATGCTTTTGAGAATGGAAATAAAAGAACGGCTTTAGATACAATGAATATGTTATTAGATGATTTAGGAGTTACGACTTCATTGTCTGATAATCAAAAATGGGATTTGATTAATTCAATAGCAACAGGAGGTGTAAAAGATGTTTCAGAAATTGCAGAAATACTTAGCGGAAAGTAATATTAAATTGTTTTTAAAATATGATGGTGAACGAGATAAAAATCAGTACTCTATCGTATTTATTACAAAAAACAATGTACAAGATATAGTAAGTATTGATACAGAGGAGCCTTTAAAAACGCTTTTTAGTATATTAAATGAAAAAAAAATAGAGATTGATAATAATGAGATAAATGTGTTGATAGAAAAATTTTATAGTATGAACCGACAGTGTATTGATCATTTCGGGAAAAGTGTGATATTTGTTTTTACTATAGAGACTGAGGAAACTATGCAGTTTTATATATCTATAACTAAGGAACGAGAGAATTGGAAATTTACTAGCTGCTGGATGAGTGAGGTAGAACAATATATTAAAAACAGAGGAGAAGAGAATATTTTCAATATAGCGAAAGTTATATTACAGGAAAATAGAGATGCCTTTGAGGAGTTAGCAAAATGATAAAATTTGATATACAACAATTAATAAAATTGCACAGTTTACTAATTCAAGAAACTGGGGGAGTTGAGGGAATTAGTAATATAAATTTGTTAGATTCGGCTATTAATAGTCCATTTCAAACAATTTATGGAAAAGAAGCATATGTTACTACTGAACAAAAAATCGCACGCATAACGTGGGGAATTGTTGCTAATCATAGTTTTAGTGATGGAAATAAAAGGATGGGTGTTTTAATCATGCTTCTATTATTAAAACTTAATGATATAGCTATAAAGTATGAACAAAAAGAGTTAATTCAAGTAGGGATTGAATTAGCAAGTGGAAGTATGAAATACAATGAGTTATTAGTGTGGATAGAAACTCATAAAATTATTTAGGTAAAGTATAGTATAGTTTATCAACCTGGTACACCAATCAAGTTTTAATGAAGGTTTTGGGTTCAACCTAAGGGTTTATGATGAATTTCAAGACGTAGAGACCCTTTTTGCAAAAATGGTAAATTGATACTTTTCAAATTCTTGTTTTTTTAAAAGGGGTGTCCCATAATCATTTAGTGAGTACAATAAACAATTTCTAAGTCAAAGATGAGCTGATAATATAAGTGTTAATCAAACTATTCCTAATAATTTGAATGAGTTTCTTCCTATTTATTAGGGGGTATCTCAACGAACCCCGGGGGTGCACTCTCCTATTTATACCAAATAGTTTCCTCACTTTGTCCAAAGGCACGTTGAGACTGTAGTGAAGCTTAACAAATAAAACCTAGATATATCAAGGCTTAGAGCGATTATACGCTTTAAGCCTTTGTGTGTTTTAGGGCAGGTGGTGCTTGTGGGAACATATCTTTAGGGGAGGTGTACAAACTATTTAGCAGTCGTGGATGAAATGAAATTTCAGAGGTAATTGTTCAACCATGGGGTGGTAAAACTTGTTCCGTTACTACTATTGACGGAAGTATTCTTACCTTCTTTGAGTAACTGCATATTATGAGCTAACTATATAAATCAGCGTACTATAAAGCTGACAGAAGGCATAGTAAAAAAGATACTCACCAATTCACCTGAGCATCATTATGGTATAAAAGTGATGTTTGAGAGTGGTATTATAGGTAGCGTAAAAAAGATAAAGGCTTAGAAGCAGATTTTGATTTGCTTTTAAGTCTATTTTCTTAGCAAAATGAATGATTTAATGATGATGTTAATAAAGTGTATGCAAATATTAACTTGGACATAATAAATGTAAAAACGAGAATACAGTCTTTTTAAGGGCCAACACGAAAATACTTTTTATAAAAAATCTCCAACCAGAAATCTGATTGGAGATAAAATATTATAATTATTGTAGTTCAATAAGTGAAAGAATACTTTCGATTCTTTTTAACCAATGGCTTTCGTGTAAAGATCATTTGCTTTATTCCAGTCAACCACAAGGAACCAATTGTCAATATAATCAGCTCTCTTATTTTGATACTTTAAGTAATAAGCATGTTCCCATACATCCATTGCTAATACAGGGCTTAGCCCATCTGCTAGAACTGTATCTTGATTGGGTGTAGATACAACTGTAAGCTCTTTATTAGCATCTACGGCTAACCAAGCCCAACCAGAACCAAAACGTCCAAGTCCTGCTGCTTTAAAGTTAGCTTTAAATTCATCCAAAGAGCCAAACTTCTTAACAATTGCATCTTTAAGCTTGCCTGTTGGCTCACTTTTTTCAGCTGTCATACCTGCAAAGTATAAATTATGGTTATAGACACCGCCACCATTGTTACGAACTGCATTTTTAATGGAATCTGGTAACTTATTTACTTTAGTGACAAGCTCTTCTAAGGACCAAGATTGATGGTCTTTACTACCTTCTAGTACTTTGTTTAAATTATCTACATAAGTTTGAACATGGCGACCATGATGAATTTGAACAGTAAGTGCATCCACATAAGGTTCCAATGCGTCATATTCATATGGTAATGCTTCTAATTGAAATGGATAAGTTTTATTCATAATTAAATCCTCCTAACGATTTTAGTTATATATTTTATTTTGATTCATGATAATAGAGAGTTTGCTAAGCGTACTTTCTATCAATATGTTTGTTTATTATTTAGTTATCTCTAACTAGTCTTATTATAACATTTACAAATACAAATAACAACAATTTTAATAATAATTATTATTTGAAAAATATTATCAAATATTTAAAAGAAAGTTTAACGTATAGGAGAAAGGTAAAAAGCAACGATTTTGCAAGTATTATCATTGAAATATAATAAGAAGTACATTTTTAATACGACATAGTACTTGGGTTTAACTGAATATAGAAGGAGAATCTTGGGGTAAGAGGAAACTGTACCTATTTTTAGAAAAGCTACACAAATAGTGAAAAGGACCAACAGTTAATTGAAAATTCTTGAATTATGATATAGAATCGGATTAGAAGCGAAAGTAATCGTCATATATGCTATATATTAAAATCTCATTTTAGGTGCTTAAGAGAAACTGATGTAAAAGAGTCGATTCAATATATTTAACTTTTTAAAGAATCTATTTAAGGGAGGAGGGGTATAAAAATGAATTTAGAAAAAGCAATACTCATAGCAGGGACTGCTCATCAAGGGCAAGTAGATAAAGCTGGGGCACCATACATATTGCACCCTCTTAGAGTAATGTTTTCTTGTAAAACACAAGAAGAGCAAATATGTGGTGTCCTTCATGATGTTATTGAAGATACTTATGTGACACTTGATGATTTAAGAAAAGAGGGCTTTTCGGAAACTATTATAACTGCTATAGATGCTCTTACTAAACGATCTGGTGAAACCTATGAAGAGTTTATTAATCGTATCCTTCTAAGTCCTATAGCTTGCCAAGTAAAGCTTGCTGATTTAAGAGATAATATGGATTTAACAAGATTATCACAGGCTAACAAAGCAGACTATGCTAGAGTTAAGAAGTATCAGTCAGCCATGGATAAGATAAAGGGTTTTCTAGAAGTTCATTCATGATAGGGGATAGCTATGAAAAAACAAAGAATCAAATACTTAATTACATTCACAATACTATTGTGTATTGAAATTTTAATCGCAATCTGTGTACACGATACATTTATCAGACCATATGTTGGAGATCTATTGGTTGTTGTTGTGCTGTACTGCATAGTAAGAGTAATTATTCCAGACAAGTATAGACTAATGCCTTTTTGGATATTTGTTTTTGCAGCATTTATTGAGTGCTTGCAATACTTGAAATGGGTTGAGAGACTTGGTATAGAAAATAATGCATTTTTACGCATACTTATGGGAGCCACATTTGACTGGAAAGATATTGTGTGTTATGGGATTGGCTGCATTTTATTAGGTATATATGAGTGGTTGATTCAAAAAGGAATAGTAAGACTACGGGTGAAGGATTAGAGATGTGATGAATAATTTATACAGAGAGTGGAAATATAAAACTCATTAGCATAGTTCTTGATAGGAATAGAAAGGAATCAAAAGTATATGTCAATGAATAAACAAGTTCCACATGATAAATGTATAGATAATACACTAGCACTTTTACAAGAAGGTTATCTATTCATCCAAAATAGAGTTAATCGTTATCAGTGTCATTTATTTGAAACACGCCTACTTGGGAAAAAGGTCATATGCATGAGTGGTAAAGAAGCATCAAAGCTGTTTTATAATACAGACCTTTTTAAGCGCAAAGGTGCATTACCCAAGAGAGTACAAAAAACACTGTTTGGAGTTAATGCCATTCAAACAATGGATGATGAGAGGCATATCCATAGAAAAATGTTTTTTATGTCACTTCTAGATCAAGAATATCAAAAACAGTTGACAGAAATAACCAAGAAAAGGTGGCAAGCTGCTATTAACACCTGGGAAATTACCCAGCAGATTGTACTCTTTAATAAGGTAAACAATATTTTATGCCAATCAGTATGTGAGTGGGCTGGTGTACCATTACAAGCGTCTGAAGTAAAAAATCGAGCAAAGGATTTTAGCACAATGGTCAATACTTTAGCGTCAATAGGACCAATGTACTGGAAAGGAAAAAGAGCAAGGACTAGAACCGAAAAGTGGATAAGAGGTATGATAGCAGATACTAGATCTGGTAAATTAAATGTTGAAAAAAGTTCAGTGCTATATAAGCTATCCTTTTATGAAGAGTTGGATGGTAAACCACTGAATACTCAAATGGCTGCAATAGAACTTATTAATATACTACGTCCAATTGTTGCTATTTCAAGATATATTACTTTCACAGCTTTAGCATTATACGAAAACGAGGAGTATATGGAAAAATTACGATTAGGTAATGAGAATACCCGTGAAATGTTTATACAGGAAGTGAGACGTTACTATCCATTTGCCCCTTTTCTAGGTGCCATAGTAAGGAAAAATTTTATATGGCATGGGTGTAAGTTTAAACAGGGGAGGTTAGTTCTCATTGATATTTATGGCACAAACCATGATCCACGTATTTGGGTAAATCCGTATGAATTTAGACCAGAACGTTTTAAAGAGAAAAAGAATAGCTTATTTGATTTTATACCTCAAGGTGGAGGAGATCCCTCAAAAGGACATAGATGTCCAGGAGAAGGTGTTACTATAGAGCTGATGAAAGTCGGTTTAGATTTTCTGATAAATCAGATTGAATTTAAAATTCCAGCTCAAGATTTAAGCTATAGTCTTACTAAGATTCCAGCATTACCTGCAAGCGGATTTATCATGAGCAATATTAGAGTAAAACTTTAGGATACAAGTAATGAATGGTAATAAACATACTCAGACAATCCAAGTATATATTTGATGCTTTTTAGTGATATCTATTCAATCAATGTGAGAGATGATATTATATAGTTAACGAACGTAAAATTTATAGGAGGAGTGATAGGTATGAAAAAGCTATTAAATTATGGTAATGAGTTTGTAAAACAATCTGATTGGAGAGACTTAGCGCTTATTAAACTTTGCTTATGCGCTATAGGGATGATGTGGGGAATGGCACTTCCTAAAAAGGCACATAAGCCAGCAGCATTTATTATTGTCTCAGTGTTTGTATGTACCTATATTCCACTAGTGTTAAAATTATTTAGGATTATAAATAAAGACATTAATAAAAAGAAGTCATAGTATTTAATATAAAGTGATGCTAGAATAAAGGGTTTATTGTAAAAATATTGGAGGGTTTTATGAAAGAAAGTCTAAATGAGGTAGATGTATACTTGAGGCAACTAGAAGGTAGCCCTAAAGAGTGGGAAGAAATTTTTATCGATTACATGCGCAAAAATTATCCTGATTTAGAAGAAGTTATGTCCTTTCAAATGCCGACTTATAAACTAGGTAGTGGTAAAGAACGAAACTACATCTCTTTCGGAGTTGCTAAGAACCATTTTTCACTACACTCAATGGATTTTGAATATATAACTCAAATGAAAGAAAAACTAAGCAAACCTGGTAGAGGGAAGGGCTGTGTAAATGTTCCTTTTGATAAACCTTGTGAAAGAGAAATATTATTTAAAGCTATAGATGACATTATTGAGAGAAAAATCACTTGTGTCTATGGAAAATGAAGGATTTTCAGGCAATGAAATTTTATAATAAATTTCATTGCCTGAAAATCCTTTTTACATTTCTAGGGATGATACTGTTTAATACAATATGCTTGAGAGATTCAATGACAGATGACATTTCTAAAGAGAAGGGAACAGGAATAACTAAGGGTGTATTTTAAAATATTGAATATTAAAATAATTAACAGTATAATTTTACTATGCAATATAATTATTAGAGTAAAAGTATAAAGGTGATTTTAAATCAATGAATAGCACCTCTACAAATAAACTATCAAGAATGGAGCTGGGTGGATGAAAGATTATTTTCAAGAGTTTGTTGAAATTAATGGAATTAAACAATATTTTTTACATTATCCTGCTAAGGGAAAACCTGTTATTTTATTTTTACATGGAGGCCCAGGGATGAGTGAAGCTGCATTTGGATATAAACTAAAAGAAATGTTTAAAGACACATGCACTCTTGTTTTTTACGATCAGCGTGGGACGGGAAGAACATTACAGAATAATCTTAAAGCGCATCCAACACTTAATTTTTTACTTGAAGATTTACATGATACTATTAAACACTTACAAACTCGTTACCTCACAAAAAAGGTAATCATTCTAGGACATTCATGGGGAACAGTACTCGGCTCAATATATGCCTTACAGCATCCAGAAAATGTATCGGTGTATATAGGTGTGGGGCAAGTGGGAGATATGCGATTAACAGAAAAGTTATCCTTTTTAGCGCTGAAAAGCAAAGCGATGAGTCAAAATAGCTCAAAGGACTTAAAAAAACTGCAAGCCATAACTAACTATCCACCCAAACAATGGGATTCTAAATCCTATAAAATTTATAACAAGCTTTCAAAACTAAAAGACAAATACGGTTTATCTATGTCTGTGAAGGTACCGTTAGTCAAAATAGTAAGAAAGAGTCCCATTCAATTTAGAAATCGTGATTTTATAGCAATGCTAAAGGGAACAAAACTCAGCGAATCATTAATGTTGGATGTACTTAATAGTTTTCAAATAGAAACCTACGGAATTGAATATAAGATGCCTGTATACTATATTTTTGGAAGTGATGATTATATTACGCCCAAACAAGCATTTTCTGATTACTTTGAGAAGATAATAGCACCTACAAAGAAGATTGTTCTAATTGAAAACGCTGGACATTATACGATGTTTGAACAACCCGAAGCTTTTGCTAAAGCTGTTATCCCTTTCCTTAATGAGTGTGCTTTAGTGTAAAGGTTATCTCATAATGGAGACTTCATTTATGAATTTCACGTGCCTGAGAACGAGCATTTTTGGTAGGAGACAATCTTAGCATTCTCTAATAATATAATTTTAGGATAGTATTTGAGATAGTATTACGGACAAATAGGAGGAAGATGATGAGTAGTATTAATAGATACAATGTAAATGAAGAATATGCCTATTCAGGGATAGTAGAAGCTGGAGACTTCGTTTTTCTAAGTTTTTGTGTGGGTAATGTAGGGGCCTCTATTGAAAATCAGATTAATGGAGCATTGGATGATATGGAGAATCGTTTGGCAAAACTGAATTTGACATTACAAAGTGTTGTTAAGGTAGATGTTCTTTTAAAAGACGCATGGAATATTCCGGTTATGGAGAAGGTGTTTAAGGAACGTTTTAAAGGTACATACCCTGCCAGAAAAACAATACAAACGGAGTTCGCTCATATAGGAGGACCAGATGGGCTTCATGTACAGATTGATGCGATTGCCTATAAAAAATGATTTGGATGAGCAGAACATACCAATTAACATTAAAAATGTATAAAGATTATTTGAGAAAATAATGTCAAAGAAACGAAGAGTTCATTGAAATGTTTTATACTATGGTATAAAATCAGGTTAGAAGTGAAATCGTCGGAAAAATATCCTTTATTGGAGAAAATCGATGAATTTAAAAGAAGTATGGAAACACTTTAAATTTTATTTGCTCACAAATAGGAGGTGAAAACTTTGAACGATATAACAAAAGTTTTAGTTGGCATTTTTATTCCACTACTTGGTACTACCATGGGCGCGGCTATGGTATTTTTTATGAAAGGTGAAATGAAGCTGCAAATACAAAAAGCTCTTCTGGGCTTTGCATCAGGCGTTATGATTGCAGCATCAGTCTGGTCACTATTAATACCTGCAATTGATATGGCAGAGGCAAATGGGAACATTGCATGGATTCCAGCTGCAGTTGGTTTTCTGATTGGTATTGGTTTCTTACTTTTATTAGATACCATTATTCCTCATCTTCATCTTGACTCTGATTCGCCAGAAGGTAGACCTAGCAAACTTGGAAAATCTTTTATGTTGGTGTTGGCTGTGACTTTACATAATATTCCAGAAGGAATGGCAGTCGGTGTAGTGTTAGCAGGTATGCTTAGTGGATCTGATATTATTTCTGTTGCAGGTGCATTTGCACTGGCAATTGGTATTGCTATTCAAAACTTTCCGGAGGGTGCCATTATATCCATGCCATTAGTTAGTAGCGGCTTATCAAAAAAGAAGGCTTTCAAATATGGTTTTCTTTCTGGCATCGTAGAGCCTGTCGGGGCAGTGGTGACGATTCTTCTTACGTCACTGGTTACACCAATTCTTCCATATATACTTTCATTTGCAGCAGGTGCAATGATTTATGTTGTAGTAGAAGAGCTCATTCCGGAAGCACAAGCTGGAGAACATAGTAATATAGGTACCATTGGTGTTGCATTTGGATTTGCCTTAATGATGATACTTGATGTTGCTTTAGGATAAGGTTTGTAGTTTTAAAAGGGGACTTTTGGGCTAATTTGTTGTAGTATAAAATCGACTTAGAAGTCAAAGTATTCAGAGAAAGGAAAATGTATAATGCATTTTTATGCTTGATTATACATGGAAATAGTATGAATAGAATGCCGACATTATTTATTGGACATGGTTCTCCAATGAATGCAATAGAAGAAAATCAGTTTATTGAGGAATGGAAAGCTCTTAAAAATAAAATGCCAAAACCAGAAGCAATACTGTCTGTGTCTGCACATTGGTTTACAGACGGTACTAGAGTTATGACATCTGAGACTGCAAAAACAATTTACGACATGTATGGTTTTCCGGAGGCACTTTATAGAATAGTTTATAATGCCAAAGGTGCGCCGCATTTTGCCAAGGAAGCAAAAGCTTTGATTAGTCGGGAGGTTGTTACAGATAATTCTTGGGGATATGATCATGGAACATGGTCTGTCCTTCACAGAATTTATCCAGAAGCAGATATTCCTGTATTTCAGCTTAGCGTGGATAGAAATGCATCGACGAAGCAACATTATCGTATGGGACAAGAACTTTATCAACTTCGTGAACAAGGTGTATTAATATTCGGAAGTGGAAATGTTGTTCATAATCTGGCGAGAATCAATTGGAACATGGAGAATGAGGGTTACTCTTGGGCCGAAGAATTTGATCATTATATTTGGGATAATATCTTGGCGAGAAAGGATGAAAACGTTATAGATTATCAAAAAGCAGGAAGTTCTGCTGCTCTAGCTTTTACTACTATGGAGCATTATGCACCACTGCTGTATGTATTAGGAGCATCAAACGATCAGGATAAGATGACTGTTTTTAACAAAGCTTGCGTAATGGGTTCTCTTTCTATGACGAGTTATTTATTTGAATAAATATTTTTATATCGGGTTTAATTGAATATATTAATGATAGGCTCCTAATTATAACATGTTAGGAGCTTTTGTTGTTTTTATGGATATACAGAATTATAATGAATCAACATATTTAGCATCATTTGCTAAGTATGTTTAAATAAAAAGGAGAACATAAGGAGGAAATTTTATGAGTAAGAAGCAAAAATCTAAAAGGCGTTTGATTGCTAGGTTAAGTGTTGTATTTCTATTTTTGTTTATGATTTTTGAGTCCTCAGCCCCATCTGCTTATGCTACATCAACGACAACTACAACCAAAATAATGCCACTAGGTGATTCGATTACAGACTGTGACTTTTGGAGAACATTACTTTTCAATAAGCTGACAAGTAATGGGTATGATGTTAAATCAGTTGGAACGCAGTATGGTAACCATGAAGGCCATAGTGGTATGTGTGTTACTAATTTAGCAGCTACAGATCAACTCAGTACATGGCTTAATGCGGCAAATCCTGATATTGTTATGATGCACTTTGGAACAAATGATTGCTGGGGTAATACAGGAACAACTAAAATACTGGATGCCTATACTAAACTTGTTACACAGATGAGAAAGAACAATCCCAATATGATTATTGTAGTAGCACAAATTATACCAATGCATCCAAATGACACATTAGATTATAAGTCTATTATTTTAGATCTTAATACATCAATGGTAGGTTGGGCTAATAACTTATCAACAAGTGAATCGCCAATCATATTATGCGATCAATATACTGGATTTAGCACAGATATAGATACATATGATGGTGTTCATCCAAATGCTTCCGGTGGTCAGAAAATGTGTGATAGATGGTATGAGACTTTAAGTACAATATTAACAGGAGAACCAACGCCAACACCAGAACCAACGCCAACACCAGAACCAGAACCAACACCAGAACCAACACCAACACCAACAGATAATGTCTTAAAATTGGATACGGTTGTTAGTGCCTGGAATACTGGTTATACAATGACAGTTAATATTACAAACACATCCAATACAAATGCAAATAACTGGAAACTAACAGTAAATAAAGCTGATTTTGATATAAGTAACATATGGTGTGCACAAATCATTGAGTCAGGAGATTACTTAATCATAACACCTATGTCATGGAATATGGCAATTAGTGCTGGTAGTACTGTAAGTTTTGGATTCCAAGGTGTTGGGAAACCACCAGTTGACTTTTCTTATACACTTGAATAGTAAGGTCAAAAGAGAGGACTATCGGATAGGCTGAGTTTTATAAAAGCTCAACCACTGAAGTCCTTTTTGTAATAAATAGAATGTACTTTGTTCTAGTACATATAAATAATATTAAAAAAAATGACAACATATGTTGCTACTTTTAGCATAGGTTCAATTAAATATTACACAGGAGATGCTCTTAAATGTAACATGTTAGGAGCTTTTGTTGTAATGATTGGTAAATAAAAACCATAATAAAAATAAATACCAAGAATTTCAAAGGGGGCAATAGTATGAAGAAAAATGGTTTACGAGGTTTAGTCCTAGCACTAGTTATGTTTGTAATGATTACAAGCAGTAGTATTATTTTTGCTGCTACTGATGTGAATCACCCAGGTTTTAGAGTAGAGGGCAGGTTTCTTTATGATAGCCAGGGTGAAAAAACGATTCTTTATGGCATTAATAAGATGGTTGTATGGATGGATAAAGATGGACAACCATCCTTTTCTGAAATTGCTAAAACGGGTGCTAATTGTGTGAGAATCGTATGGACAACGAAAGACGGTACAGCAGAAGAATTAGATACTGCCATTAGGAACTGTCGTGCAGAGCATATGATTCCTATGGTAGAACTTCATGATGCTACTGGTGACTTTAGTAAGCTAACAAGCTTAGTAGATTGGTGGGTTGATCCTGATACTGTAAATGTCATTAAGAAGCATGAAGAATACCTTCTAATTAATATTGGTAACGAAGTTGGTGATGCAAATGTTTCTGATACAACATTTACAAATGGATATATTGAAGCTGTTACTAGAATGAGAGCAGCAGGTATTCATGTTCCGTTGATTATAGATGCTTCGACTTGGGGACAAGATATTAATAAACTTCAAGCATGTGGCCCAGACATTTTAGCCGCCGACCCAGATTCAAACTTAATGTTTTCAGCACATTTATGGTGGCCTTATATGTATGGTCATTCTGATCAAAAAGTAATTGATGAACTTACAGAATCTGCAAATATGGGACTTCCACTTGTTATAGGTGAGTTTGCTAATCAATGGGAACAAACGACGCAGGGGCAAATTCCTTATAAAACAATTATGGAATATTGCGCTAAGCTTGAAATCGGTTATTTAATTTGGTCATGGGGGCCTGGTAATAATCCACAGACATTCCTTGATATGACCACTGATGGTACATTTGATACAATGCAAGACTGGGCAAAAGAAATGGTTTTTGAGAATCAGTATGCCCTTGCAAATCTTGCTGAAAAACCAGCTTCTATGCTAACGAGCCTCCCAGCAGGAATGCCTAATGAACCACTACCTAGTGGTAATCTAGCTCAAGGAAAAACTGTAACCTATTCTACAAAAGAAAGTAGTGCTTTTGAAGGGGATTGTATTACAGATGGTGACCTAAGTACACGCTGGGCATCTGATGCAAATTCTCAAACAGATTGGGTATGCATCGATTTAGGAGAAACAAAAGAGATTAATGAAGTACTTATCAAATGGGAAAATGCTTATGCAACACAATACCAAATTCAAGTTTCTAACGATGCAAATACTTGGACCGATGTTTATAGAACATATAATGGAAAAGGTGGTAGTGAAGATATCTCCATTTCAGCTTCTGGACGTTATATAAGAATTTACTGTACGCAAAAGTATGGCTATACCTGGGGGTACTCTATTTATGAAGTTGGTATTTACGGGCCAGAATCCAAAGAAGCTGCTTCTGTTTCTCCAACAGTTGCAGTGTTTGATAAGAATGTAACAAATCAAGAGGATTTAGTGTTTACATTAGATTCAAAAGCCAACATATTGGTTTCAGTTAAAAATGGCAGTGCTATTTTAAATAGAGGTTCTGATTATGTGATTTCTGGAGAGATATTAACCATTACAAAAGAGTATCTTGCAAACCTTGAAAAAGGTACAATCCAATTAACATTAGTTTATGATAGTGGCGTAAATCCTGTTATGAATATTGCGATTGGAGATACATCACCTATTTCTTCTTTAAGTCCAAGTAGAGTAGAATTCAATAAGAAAAATGGTGCAGATAAAGATATTACCATTACATTGAACAATAGCAATAATACGTTGTTTGGTATTTTTAATGGCACTCAATCTTTAGTACAAGGTATAGATTATAGTGTAAATGGTAAAACGGTTATCATTTCTAAATCATATTTAGCGACACTAGCACTTGGTACGACAAATCTTAAATTTAACTTTGAAAAAGGAACAGATTTAAGTTTAATGGTTGTTGTTACCGATTCATCTGATAGCTCAGTACTAGTGGCTACAACTGCTGCATTTGAAAAAGCAGCACAAGCTGATATAAATGCAACCATGATATTAAATGGTAATACGTTAGCATCTATTTTAAATGGTGAAGTAGCATTAGTAGAAGGTACTGATTATACAGTTAATGATAGTACCGCAATCATTTCTAAGGATTATCTTAAGACATTATCTATAGGTCAAACAACATTAACATTTGTTTTTAGTGCAGGTGCAAATGCTACATTAACTGTTACAGTTACCAATACAGTGCCTGACTCTGCTATTACACCTACTTTAGGAGAATTCGATATAGCAGTACCTAAAGATATGATGATTGAATTAATGCTTAATGGAAATACATTTGAAAAAATAACAAATGGTAGCTACACGTTAGTTAAAGGTGTGGATTATACAATTAATGAGACAACCATTACTTTAAGTAAAAATTATCTGGCAACTTTAAAAACGGGTACATCATTACTTACTTTTGTATTCAGTGGTGGTTCTAGCCAAAAGCTCTCTATAAAAGTTCAAGATACCTCAACTGTTCCTCCTACAACAAGTCTACAAGTTACATTCAGCAATAGCAATTTGAGTGAAAAAACCAACTCCTTAATGCCAAGATTCAAAGTTACAAACACAGGGGCTGAAGCAATTGATTTATCCGATGTAAGGTTACGTTATTACTTTACAACAGATGGCAATCAAGAAAATTTCTTCTGGTGTGACTGGTCTCAAGTTGGAAATTCCAATGTTAAAGGAACATTTGTAAAAATGGACAATCCAACAGAAGTAGCAGATTGCTACTTAGAAATTAGCTTTTTAGAAGCGGCTGGAAGTATTATGCCAAATACAACCACCGATTTACAATGTAGATTTGCAAAGTCAGATTGGACTAATTACAATCAAGCAAATGACTATTCTTTCAATAATAATGGTTTTGATTATAAGACCTGGGATAAAATTACACTTTATTATAACGATAGCTTAATTTCTGGTATAGAGCCATAAAAAAAGGACTTTCGAGACAGTTTGAAGTTTAATAATAAATTTCAACGCTCGAGGGTCTTTTTTATAATGGATGTAAGGTCTGAACTTTTACTCCGAAATATGATATTGCTTAAATAATTGATTTATTAGAACACTGCGTTGTCTATTACATTAATGCTAGCTGGCTATTTTTGTTTTGTCAGATTAACAACTTACTGGTATGATAGTAGTAAGATAAGAGAGAGATAGTGGGTTAGGCTACTATAATCATTAGAAATAGACAACACAAGTGAAGGATTTGAAAAAGCGTATGAAAAAATTAGTCATTGGAATATTAGCACATGTAGATGCGGGTAAAACAACCTTATCGGAAAGTATGCTTTATTTAAGCGGGAAAATTCGTAAACTGGGAAGAGTGGATAATCAAGATGCTTATTTAGATACTTATGACTTAGAAAGGGCAAGGGGAATTACCATTTTTTCTAAACAAGCAATGTTTCAAGTAGCTGGAGCTCAGATTACTTTGTTAGATACCCCAGGACATGTAGATTTTTCGGCTGAAATGGAGCGAACACTTCAAGTATTAGATTATGCCATTTTAGTGATTAATGGTGCAGATGGTGTGCAAGGGCATACCAGAACATTATGGAGACTTCTTGCTACGTATCAAATACCGGTTTTTCTATTCGTTAATAAAATGGATCAACAGGGGACGGATAAGGAGAAATTAATAGAAGAATTAAAAAAGTGTCTAGATGATAGGTGTATTGAATTTGGACAAGAGCGTACAGCAGCTTTTTACGACCAGTTGGCCATGTGTGATGAAGCACTGATGGAAGCTTATTTGGAAACAGAGCATATTGATACCTTAAAAATTATGAAGGGTATAAAAGAACGCAAGATATTTCCATGCTTTTTTGGTTCAGCTTTAAAATTAGAAGGTGTAGAAAACTTTATGCAAAGTATTGTCAAATATGCTAGTATGCCTTCTTATCCAGAAGCTTTTGGAGCAAAGATATTTAAAATAGCTAGGGATGAGCAAGGTAATCGCCTGACTTATATGAAGCTTACAGGCGGAAGACTTAAGGTGAGAGACACTTTAATAAATCATACTTGGGAAGAAAAAGTGAATCAGATTCGTTTATATTCAGGACAAAAGTTCGAGGCAGTGAATGAGGTAGAGGCAGGTTCTATATGTGCAGTAACAGGACTTACTCAAACTAGTCCAGGAGAAGGTTTAGGGATAGAAAGTGCTTCATCTGCCCCTGTGTTAGCCCCTGTATTAGCTTATCAGATTATGCTTCCAGAAGGCTATGATCCAAGACTTATGCTGCCTAAATTGCGTCAGTTTGAAGAAGAGGATCCACAGCTGCATATTGTTTGGGATGAACAGTTACAGGAAATTCAAGCACAGATTATGGGAGAAGTCCAAATCGAAATTTTACAAACGCTTATAGAAAGCCGTTTTGGTGTCCATGTAACATTTGATTCGGGAAGAATCGTTTATAAAGAAACCATTGCAAATACAGTAGAAGGTGTAGGGCATTTTGAACCATTAAGACATTATGCGGAAGTTCACTTATTACTGGAGCCTGGACAGCGAGGAAGTGGTCTTGGATTTGCATTGGGATGCAGCGAAGATGTGCTAGAAAAGAATTGGCAGAGACTTGTCTTATCTCATTTAGAGGAAAAAGTTCATAAAGGTGTACTCACCGGCTCAGCTATCACAGATATGAAAATAACGTTAGTCTCAGGACGAGCACATAAAAAGCATACAGAGGGTGGTGACTTTAGAGAAGCTACCTTTCGTGCAGTACGTCAAGGTTTAAAGCAAGCAGAATCTGTTTTATTAGAGCCGTATTATACTTTTCAGTTAGAAGTACCTGAGAAAATGGTAGGACGAGCTATGACTGATATTGAGAAGATGTATGGCACATGCGAAATTTCACAAACAGATGGTGAGTGGGTGACCTTAGTAGGGAGCGCACCGGTTGTTACCATGAGAAACTATCAGAAGGAAGTAGTTGCATACACTAAAGGCCATGGTAGACTATTTTGTACACTAAAAGGATATGAGCCATGTCATAATGCAGAAGAAGTTATAGAAAATATAGGTTATGATTCTGAAAGAGATATAGAGAATCCAACAGGTTCTGTATTTTGTACTCAAGGCAGCGGATTTTTAGTAACTTGGGACGAAGTAAAAGACTACATGCATCTTGAAAGTTATCTGCAACAGGAAAAAGAAACGCTATCAAAAGAAATAGCGAAGCATCAGGATTTACTGACAGAAGAGAAATGGATTGGTTTAGAAGAAATTGATCAAATTATGAATAGAACTTTTTATGCGAATCAAGGAGAAAAATCTGCTTGGAAAAAGCGTAAAACAGCCCGTGAAAGCTATTATGAGCCTGTTGGTTATACAATGAAACAAAACCAAGATAAAAAAGAAGAATATCTACTTGTAGATGGTTATAATATTATCTTTGCATGGCCTGAATTAAAGGAGCTAGCCAATGAAAATATGGATGGTGCCAGAATAAAATTATTGGAGAGCTTATGTAATTATCAAGGCATCCGAAAATGTCAGATTATCGTTGTGTTTGATGCTTATCGTGTTCAAGGACATCGAGTGGAAATGCTTGAGTATCATAATATCTACATGGTATATACCAAGGAAGCACAAACTGCAGACCATTATATTGAAAAGTTTGTACATGATCACAAGACAAAGTATCATGTAACAGTAGCAACCTCAGATGGATTAGAGCAAATTATCATTAGAGGGCAAGGATGTGCCTTATTGTCTGCTAGAGAGCTGAAGGAAGAAATCGAAAGCGCTAATGAAAAAATGATGCAAGCGTATAAGGAAAAACAAGTAGTGGAGCGTAATTATTTAGTGGATGCATTACCTCCTGAAATCAAGCAGCAGATAGAGAAACATCCGTAAAAAAGAAAAGATACAAATAACATAAGAGTGTTTTATAAGCAAAATGGCAAAAAAATAAATCAAGCATAATTTATTTTTTATAAAGGGGAAGTTGTGCTTGATTTTTTACTTCTAGAAAATAAATAATTATTGATCAACATAGAAAAGGGATATAGTAGAAGTTTGATTGAAAATTCTTGAATCAAAGTGTAAAATGAGTACATGAGCAAAATGGTTGTCAAAAGGAATCAAAATAATCATTTTAATGAAGGAGGATTTAATATGAATTTTCAAGGTATAATAATAGGAGTAATGGCTTTTTTAATTATAGGTGTTTTTCATCCCATAGTGATCGCATCAGAATATTACGTTGGAAAAAAGATATGGCCACTTTTTTTGATTGTGGGAATATTATGTATTGGTATATCTTTATTTATTGAGAATAGTACAATTTCAGCAATAGTAGGGGTAATAGGCTTTTCTTCACTGTGGAGTATACATGAGGTCATAGAACAGGAAGAACGCGTTAAAAAAGGATGGTTTCCCAATAATCCTAATAAAAGTAAACATATGAAAGTGGAATAAAATTTATAAAAATTCAATATAAGGAGGCTACAATGAGAAAGAAAGATAGAGAGGTTACCAATAAAGAAGAGCTTTTAAATATTATAAGCAAATGTGAGTATTGTAGAGTGGGCTTTTGCTATGATAATATCCCGTATATTGTGCCTATGAATTTTGGTTATACATATGAAAATGATCAACTTGTACTTTATTTCCATAGTGGGCTAGAGGGTAAAAAATTAGAAATGATTAAGCAAAATAACAATGTTTGTTTTCAAATGGACTGTTCTTGCGAACTTGTTCACAGTGATATTGCTTGTAAATATACTATGAAATTTGAAAGTATTATAGGGCAAGGCAAAATGTATATTTTGACAGAGGAACAAGAGAGAATAGAAGCGCTTCAACATGTTATGAAAAAATATGCACCTGATAAAGTTTTCGAATTTGAAGCAAAGCATGCAAGAATCATCCTAGGATTAAAATTAGTAGTAGAAGAATTTACAGGTAAGCGTTCTACCAAGGGTGGAACAGTAGGATAAGAAGCATAAGAACTAGGCCTATTTCTAAATAAGCCTAGTTTTTTAGTTACTCCCAACTGTGTCATAGCCATCTGATACCACTTGATCTAAAATGGGTCCTTAGAAGAGCCTCTCAAATTTCAAAGAAACACATTTTTAGGGATAAGCATATATAAAAAATAATCCCTAAAGTAAATAAAAAAATTCTTTGATATATTTTTAAAATATAAACTTATTGTATGATGCTTTACTTTTTTTAATCTATCGTTTATATTTGTCTAAGCTAATAATTAAATAAAGAGTAGATAGAGGTTGCGGTTTTTAAGAGTAGATTTGCTGAGCTAAGCACGATGAAGCATTTTAAAAGGAGAAGCCGCCGAAATGGATAGTTGATGCTTTAAGACTATCTTGTTGGGGTTATGTAGAATATACATAACACTGTCACGGAGTTATTCGTGGGGAGCTATCATGACGGACGGTTAATATAGAATAAGTAGTTTTATTCTAAATGAAAGATGACAAAAGTCTTGAGTGATATGCTCAAGACTTTTTTTATTAGACTATAAAGACAGAATGGAGACTCACACATGGACGCAATTGATGTAGGCTGGTTATCGATTTTACCACCTGTTATCGCTATTGTATTAGCGTTAATAACAAAAGAGGTTATTTCCTCATTAATTGTAGGTATTTTTTCAGGAACACTTATTTATGCCTTTAGTACAGATGGCGGTATTGTTAAAGCAACAGATGTAACCCTTACCCTTATGGGAGAAAAATTAGGTGATAATGCATCGATTATTTTATTTTTAGGATTTTTAGGGGCATTAGTAGCTGTTATTACTATGGCTGGTGGTTCTAGGGCTTACGGAGAATGGGCAGGAAATAAAATTAAAACTAAAAAAGGGGCACAGTTAGGAACTTCTCTTTTAGGTACCTTAATTTTTATAGATGATTATTTTAACTGTTTGACAATTGGTACAGTAATGAGACCAGTAATAGATAAACATCATATTTCTAGAGCAAAGCTAGCTTATATTATTGATGCAACAGCAGCACCCATTTGTATT
This sequence comes from Cellulosilyticum sp. WCF-2, assembly GCF_003990395.1. Classification (NCBI taxonomy): domain Bacteria; kingdom Bacillati; phylum Bacillota; class Clostridia; order Lachnospirales; family Cellulosilyticaceae; genus Cellulosilyticum; species Cellulosilyticum sp. WCF-2. The sequence goes on from NZ_CP034675.1 coordinate 2,699,818, forward strand.
ATTGCACCTATTTCTTCTTGGGCAGCTTCAGTTATTTCTCAAATGAATGGGTTAGAAGTGAATGGGCAAGCACTTAATGGAATGGAAACTTTTATGGCAACTATTCCTTATAACCTTTATGCAATTTTAACTTTAATCATGGTGGTTGTACTTTGTGTTACTAATATTGAATTTGGTCCTATGGCAAAGTTTGAAGAAGAAGCTAGAAATAATAAAGGTAACTTAAGTGTCGGAATGGATCAAGAAGGTGGAGATGAGTTTGCTCGTATGAAAATCTCTTCAAAAGGAAGCGTATTTGACCTTATTATCCCTATTGCAGTACTTATTATATTTGCTATCTTATCAATGCTTTATATTGGTGGTTACTTTGAAGGTGGTATGACGCTGGCAGAGGGCTTTGGAAATACAGATGCAGGTATTGCACTTGCTATTGCCGGTTTTGGTGCCCTTGTTGTTGCTTTTGTTCTTTTTGTACCACGTCAAGTTTTAGATTTTAAAGAGTTTATGGAAGGGATTACAATAGGGGTTAAATCCATGGTAGGAGCCTTTATTATTTTAACATTGGCGTGGACTATTAGTGGGGTATGTAGAGACTTATTAGGCACAGGTGAGTTTGTAGGTGAGTTGGTAAGACAATCTCATATGCCAGCGGCTCTTATTCCTGCCATTGTTTTCCTTGTGGCAGGGGCTTTAGCTTTTGCTATGGGAACATCATGGGGAACTTTCGGTATACTGATTCCTATTGTTACTATGGTTTGTGGTTCCGTTGCACCAGAGCTTGTAACAGCAGCGCTTGCCGCTACACTAGCTGGAGCTGTATTTGGAGATCATTGTTCCCCTATTTCAGATACAACAATTCTTTCTTCGACGGGAGCTGGCTGTAAACATATTGATCACGTTTCATCACAAATTCCGTATACTTTAGTGGTAGCAGCATGTTGTTTTGTAGGTTATTTAATAGCAGGGTTTACAGCTAATGTGTGGTTAACACTTGGAAGCTCTATTGCATTATTAGGTATTATTCTTGCTGTATTAGGTAGAAGAAATAAAAAATAAAACAAGAGAAGCACCCTATTAAATAGAGCATCATGAAAGAGATGTGTTTATTCAATGGAGTGCTTTTTATTTGCGAAAAATATAAAGAATAGGCTTATCAAGTACTTTTAAATCAATGCCTATTTTCAAATACTGAATAGAACTAATACGTTTTGAATAAACTAAAATCAAATTTTTATTTAAAGGAGTTAGACTATGATGAAGAAGTTTTTTAATACGTTATTAGTGTCGCTGTGTGTAATCGCGTTATTTTTTACACCTCTTAAAGCTGAGGCTTCAGAGAAAGCTTTATCTTGCAATAAAGCTGCTTGTGAGTTAAGGATGCTAGAAAGAGACCTTTGGGTTGATCATGTGTTATGGACAAGAAGTTTTATTGTTAGTGATCTTGCTTCTCTAGAGGATAAGGAAGCTGTGGCAGAAAGGCTGTTTAAAAATCAAGATGATATTGGTAATGCTATTAAATCTTTTTATGGAGAGGAAGCAGGAAATAAACTTGCAAGTTTACTAAGAGAACATATAGCGCTTGCAGGACAAGTTACTGATGCAGCTAAAAGTGGAAATAATGCTGATTTAAAGAAATACAATAAACTGTGGTATGATAATGCAGATCAAATAGCAGACTTTTTAAGTGCAGCTAACCCTAATTATTCTAACCAAGCACTAAAAGATTCTCTTCATAAACATTTACAGTTTGTTACAGATCAAGTTGTAGCTAGGCTAAGTAAAGATTGGAAAGGTGATATTAAGGCTTTTGATGAGGGAAAAACACATATGATGCATTTTGCTGATATGCTTACTGATGGCATTATCAAGCAATTTCCTCAAAAATTTAAATAGATAAATGGATAGTTTAGCTTGCTTAGGTAGATGCAATATAAAATAGATAGGAGTAGTAAGCATTTGCTTGCTACTCTTTTTTGTCTAAATAAGAAAAATAGGTATAAAATTTAAGAAAAATAGCATTTAAATATTTGTAAAAGTATAAGTGTATAGTATAATTGTCTAAAGATTTAAAATGGTTAGAGGGATGAAGTAACTATCCAACTAAGGAAAAATACTTAAACTATATAGATGAGGGAGAATGCTTGTGGATACAGAAAAGAGAAAAAGTTTTATAATTAATTTTGGTTATTATTTTATTATTATTGGAATGGTTTTTATCGTATTAAAGTATGGATTGCCTTTTATTGCCCCGTTCGTTAGCGCATTTGTTATTGCGTTCTTGCTAAATAAGCCGATTACTTTTTTAGCTAAAAAGTGTCATGTGAATCGTACATTGATAGCAATTGCTATAGTATTGGTATTTTATAGTATAATAGGTATTTTATTTGCGCTTCTCGGCATTCGGTTGTTTGTTTTTGTAAAAGAGCTTTTTTCCTACTTACCTAATTTATATGCAACAGAGATCCAACCATTTTTGATGCAATTATTTGATTCACTAGAACATTATATCTCAAAAATGGATGTTTCCTTATTGCCAGCTATGAACGAATTTTCAAGTAATGTAGTACAGTCACTAGGTGAACTCATTTCTAGTTTCTCTATGAAGATGATAGGTGCTATTTCTAACTATGCATCTTCATTGCCAGGTTTTTTTATTAGGATTTTATTTACCATTATCTCCACCTTTTTCTTAGTAATCGATTATAAGAAAATAACAGCATTTCTCTTACATCAGTTAAAGGATAAGCATCAAAAATTGATGATTGAAATAAAAGACTATGTAGTCAATACATTATTTAAGTGTATCTTATCTTATGCTTTAATTATGTGTATTACCTTTGCAGAGTTATCTGTTGGTCTGAGTATTATTAGAATTGAAAATGCAGTATTAATTGCGTTTGTTATATCTATTTTTGATATTTTACCAGTACTTGGGACTGGTGGTATTATGATTCCCTGGACCATTATAGCAGCGCTTCAAGGAAATTATTCGTTGGCATTAGGTCTCCTTATTGTATACATTATCATTACTATTATTCGTAATATACTAGAACCTAAGATTGTGGGAAGTCAAGTAGGTTTGCATCCACTAGTAACCTTAATGTCATTGTTTGTGGGGGCTCAATTATTTGGTGTACTTGGTTTGTTTGGACTTCCTATCACTTTATCATTATTAAAGAATCTCAATGATAAAGGAACGATTCATATCTTAAAATAGCAAGAGGCTTTTGAGATTGAGCCATTTATTTTTAATAATAAATGGATGAGTGTTTCATTTTGCTAATCAATTGACAATGTATAAAAAGCGTGCTAATATATACCATATTTAAATAAGGGTGAATATGTTTTATCGCCGGGTAAAACATATAAAAAGCACCAAGATGATCATATCGTTAGGCTTTAGATATGATTATCTTGGTGCTTTTTTTATAAAAATTTATTTTGAGGAGGAAGTAGAGCATGAGCTTAGTTTTAATTCTTACAACTATCATTACCAGCGCTGCGGATAGTTTAAATCCAGTAGCCATTACTCAGCAATTTGTATTGCAAAGCCTGGTTAAAAAGCCAAAGCATATATGGTTTTTTATCTTAGCTACAGGTGTCACCAACTTTACTGGTGGGCTAATGGTATATTATGGATTAGTGGCTATTGTTTCCACATTATTTACCACAGTTTTGCTGACACATCAGCAAAACCTACTTATTTTAGAATTGATTGCAGGCATTATGATGCTTATATTAGCATGCTATGTCGTCTTGGACCAGAGGATTAAGTGTGCTATATACAAGGGACAACTTCAAAACGAAGACAATCAAGAGATGAAAGATCAGCAAATAATAGCTGAAAAAATCAAATCTGTTTCTCCTATTGCACTAATAGTATTAGGTGTTTTGGCGACAATTACAGAGTTGGCAACAGCTTTGCCTTACTTTGCTTTTCTTGCCGTATTACTGAATTACAAATTGACATTTTTACAAGTCATTTCAATTTTGTTACTTTATAATTTCATTTATTCATCCCCGCTGATGATGTTATATTTTATTTATAGGAAAAAGCAGGTATTGTTTGATAAGCTTTACAAGTTGATAAAAAAGAAAGTAACCAAATGGGCTTCAGTCATTATACCTACCTTATTTATAATAACAGGAATTGTTTTGTTATTTCATTCTATAAGGATGTTGCTGAGATAAAAGACAATAGGTCACAATAAAAACATATTATTTTTAAAAAAGTTTAAAAAATATGTAAAAATATATTGTGTATTGTCCGTATTAATGATATAGTCTATTAGGTTTTAATTTAGTCCAGAGAGGCTAAAAAAGGAGGAGATACTATGTCAGATTTAGAAGTTTCAAGTAATACCGTTATTAAGGTGGATGTTCAGGAAAAAGTACCACTTTTAAAGGCCATTCCCTTAAGCCTTCAACATTTATTTGCTATGTTTGGGGCCTCTGTTCTTGTTCCTATTTTGTTCAAAATTGATCCTACTACAGTTTTGTTTTTTAATGGAATAGGTACTTTGTTTTATGCCTTTATTACAAAAGGAAAAATTCCAGCTTATCTAGGTTCTAGTTTTGCCTATTTAGCACCAAGTTTTTTACTTATGAGTCAAGGCTATGATTTTCAAACGATTCAAAGTGGGTTCTTTGTTTCTGGTCTTGCTTTTGCTCTTGTTGCTACTATTATTTACTTTACAGGAACCAAATGGATTAACAAACTTTTTCCACCTGCTGCTATGGGTGCTATCGTAACAATTATTGGTCTAGAACTGGCACCTACTGCCGCTGATATGGCAGGTTTTGCTGTAGGAGGCTCTAATAATCCTGAGGTGACTAATATGACATGGGTTATTATTTCCATGGTAACACTTGTAACGGTTATTTTATGTAATGTATTATTACGAGGATTTTTAAAGATTATACCTATACTTATTGGGGTTGTTGTTGGCTACATAACGGCTTATTTTATGGGTGAGGTTAACTTTGAAGCAGTACAAAAAGCAAATCTTTTTGTTGTACCAGCAATTAAATTAGCAAAATTTGATACAACTGTTATTATGAGCATTTTACCAGCAACCTTCGTTGTTATTGCAGAACACATTGGTCATTTAAAAGTAACAAGTAGTATTGTGGGACGAGACTTAGCTCAAGATCCAGGACTTCATCGTTCACTTTTAGGAGATGGTTTATCAACTGCTTTTTCTGGATTATTTGGTTCTGTTCCAACGACTACTTATGGTGAAAATATTGGGGTTATGGCCCTTACAAAAGTATATAGTGTTTATGTTATTTGTGGTGCAGGTATTCTTTCTATTTTATTAGGATTTTCTGGAACACTTTCTGCACTTATTATAAATATTCCAACACCTGTTGTTGGCGGGATTAGTTTACTTTTATTTGGTACCATAGCAACTTCAGGTCTTAGAACATTTATTGAAGATCAAGTGGATTTTTCTAAATCTAGAAATCTTATTCTTACTTCAATCATTTTTATTATAGGACTTAGTGGCATAACCGTTGCTATTGGCCCTGTAAGTTTAAGTGGTATGGGGCTTGCTACTATGGTGGCTATAATTTTAAGTCTTTTATTTATGCTATTTGATAAATTAGGTATTATGAATGAGCCACAATAAATATTAAACAAAAAAATAGCCAGTGGATGAAGCATTTTCAACCACTGGCTATTTTTTTGTATTCGTTTATTATGATAAAAGTATAAGCTATTCTACGGTTTCTTCTGTGTTAAACTGAGGAATGGCAGTTTCGCTTAAACCGAGAGCACAGTCAACAGGAAGAGAGAAAGAAATACCCCGACCTTCAGTATTAATCCCGGCAGCTTCAGCTATCGCCTTCATCACCTTATTTTTTTCATCCTTTCGAACCACAATAAGAATGACATCCTTCTCAGGCTGAATAGAGATTCCGAGAAACTTTTGAGCTTCCTCACCACCTAGACCAAGAGCATGTATAAGTGTTCCACCTTTAGCACCAGCAGCACTAGCAGCCGCCTTAACCTCGGGAAAATGTCCTTTTGTGATAATGCTAATAATTAGTTCGTGTTGATACCCATCTGCCATATTGAGTTCATCCTCCTTTATTAATTCAGTGTTTTTTGTACTATCTGCTTCCACAATACTTGAAAGAAAACTAGTCATACTTGAAACAGGAACAGAAAAAGCAATTCCTTTTCCTGGTTTTTTTAAGTACATTTTTTCTTCAAGTATAGAGAAAATGCGTTTTGTTCTTTCTGGTGACAGAAGACTAATCATAATACTTTTTTTATTCTCTCCTAAGCCAAGATAATCAAGAATAACGGAATCTGCCATACCATGACCATGAGTAACGATTCTTATAGGAATCTGTTCATTAATGTATATATCTGCAATCTGTTTTCCTCGACTATAATCTACAATCGTAAAAACAGCTCTCATTTGCTTATTCATCAATAATCCTCCTCCACATCATATTCAATAATTTCATCTGATAAAATAATGTTTCCTAGATCTACAGAAAGTGTAATTTCTTTTGAAGCTTTAATTTTACTTATAAGACCTAGCATTTGTATTGTTACAAGGGGAGTCATAGCAACAAAAGCAACAATACCAAAAGCATCAGTGAGAATATTTCCACCTATTGCTTCAGAGGCACCTATGGCCAGTGGAAGTAAGAAAGTTGCAGTCATAGGTCCTGAAGCTACACCGCCTGAATCAAAAGCAATTGCTGTAAAAATAGGAGGAACAAAAAAGGTCATAATGAGTGAGAAAATATAGCCAGGAATAAGGATATACCAAATAGATATTCCTGTTATGACACGAAGCATAGAAAGGGCTACTGAGCTGGCTACACCGATAGCCAGGCTATATCCCATAGCTTTACCTTTAATACGGCCTTCGGTTATATCTTCTACTTGTGTTTTTAAAACATGTACAGCAGGTTCAGCAGCAACAATAAAGTAACCTATTATTCCTCCTAGAGGAATGAGAATCCAGTAAAAGCTACTTGTTGCAATTTGATGACCAATAAAATAGCCGATAGTCATAAATCCTACATTAACACCAGTAAGAAAGAGCACAAGTCCTATATAAGTATAGACCATACCAATTGCAATTTTAATTAAGCTTCTTTTATCAAGCCTTAGTGTAGCAAACTGGAAAATAATAAAGAAAATAATGATGGGAAGTATTGCAATAGCAACTTCCTCAAAATAGGTTACAAAAGCATTGCCATAGGCAGAGAGTATTTCTTTGATATTTCCATATTCAGTAACAACGAAGTGTGATGATGTAACACTTGAAGTATCGTTGAAAATACCAAGGATGAGAACCGTAAGAATAGGTCCTATTGAACATAGTGCAACAAGGCCAAAGCTATCTTCTTCTGAGGTCTTGTCGCCTCGAACAGAAGCTAACCCCACACCAAGGGCCATGATGAAAGGAACAGTTATTGGACCTGTTGTAACACCACCTGAGTCGAAGGCGATAGCAATAAAGTTATTAGGAATAAGTGGCGAAAGTGCAAGACCAAACAAAAGTATGTACATAATTATAAGAATGTATGCCAGTTTTACTTGAAGGTAAACACGGAAAAATGATACCACAAGGAATACACCAACACCTACTGAAATGGCAACAATAAGCACCGTGGTATCGACAATAGGAGCAGTGTCTGCTAGAACCCTAAGATCCGGTTCAGCTATGGTCACAATGACACCTAGAATAAAACATATAAGAGCAATAAACCAAACGTTTCTTGATTTAGTCAGATGGGAGCCTATGGATTCACCTATAGCCATCATTGAAATATCTGCACCAAGTGTAAAAAACATCATACCTGCAATCAAAATTACAGTACCAATGAGAAACAAAATGATTGAGTTAATGGGGATATCCACCACCGTAAAACATAGCGCTAGTACTATAGCTGCAACAGGCAAAACTGCAGCTAGTGATTCTTTAAATTTAGTTAGTATTTCTTTTTTCAAATGCATCACCTCTCTGTTTATATTTGACATATCAAGTATATTGTAATCATTATAATAAACTTAGACATAAACTTTTACCTATTCCTAAAAAGATTATCATTTTTTAGCTACGCTGTAATGGGTATTAGCTTTATATAACCCAGTATTTATAGTAGCGTCTTTACCTCTTAATGACTTTTAATAGTAATGTAATAATAGTAGTAGATTTATCCTTCCAAAGCTGATGTATTAACATGAATTATTTTATCTAGGGTATTTCTTTAGCGAAAAAGTGTATTTTTGTTTTTGAAAAATAAGTTGAGGATATGTTTTTAAAACCCAAAATCTTAATACTAAAAATGTTTTAGATAAATATAGAGTTTAAAACTTCTTAAATTAATTAGAATTGAAGAAAGGAGATAATCGTTTTAATACATCTTTAACAGTAATAAACCAAAAGGAATGATAGAATTAAAAACAAATGTAAGATTAGAGACAATCTTTTTATTATTTTTGGTATAAGAAATCTTAAAAGCTTATAGGATAAAATATGAAAGGCATATAGACCTAGTTAATAGGCCAATTGCTTAAGAGGTCTTCCTAGTGTACTGATATGTGTGTTAGGAAAAGATTTTTGTTAAGTTTATACATGATACTATATTAATAGTATAATTGATTTTATAATCCTCTTCAAGAAGTATAAGATAGCCATAGTATATTTTGTATACAAGAATAAAAAAACATACTTAAATTGATATAATTATATATTTTTTACACAAAACAATGAATAAAAATTAGATACGGTATTAAGTAATGAGGTGTACAGAGAAGATAAACTGACCTATAATAAGAGTAAGATAGAAATCCAAAGACAAGAAATAAATTTAAGATAAAAATGAAAAAGTATAAGGATTTAAGTTTCTAAGTTGATGAATCTATGAAAAGGGGTTTTTAATAAATAATGAGAGAATTAAAAAGTGTCGAGGAAAAAATTTTAGATAGAGCATTATATTTAATGGGAAAAAGCGGAACCACCAATGTTCCTATAAGGGCTATTGCAAAAGAAGCTGAAGTAAATGTAAGTGCTATAAATTATTATTTTCGATCTAAAAATGAGATGCTTCAGCAAGTAAAGGAATTTTATATTACGAACACAACGGGGGTGCATTCGATTTTAGATGATGAAGCATATACTGAAGAAGAAAGACTCATTTTATTTGCAAATGAAATTATGGAATATACTTTAAGATATCCAGGCTTAGCAGTTATTTTAAAAGAAGCAGTAAGCTTAAAGGATCAAGATGAACTATCAAAAAGTATATTTGAGGTTACACAAATCATACATCACAAGATGGAACGTATATTAGCACGTATTATTAATGAGGATAAAGAATGTATTCTATATAGCAGATTAATCTTTATGTCTTCTATTATTTATCCAATAGAAAATAGTGAGCTTAGTAGTATAGATATTAATATCCTTTCAACTAAGGAGCAACGAATAAATTATATAAAGCATATTATTAAAGTATTAAAAAATACTTCCTTGAAAGATTGTTAATAATAACAGTCTTCTTTTTTTGTCAAAATTAAAACAAAATGTTTTAAACGTATTGATTTAAAATTTTTAATGATTTATAATTCGGATATAAGTGAATTTAATTTGTTTTGCTTACTATTGTTAAAAAAATAACTAATAGAATAGAGGAGGAATATTATGTCATTTGATCATCTATTTAATCCTATTAAGATTAGAGGATTAGAATTAAAAAACAGAGTAGTATTTCCAGCTATGGGAACTAAAATGGTAACAGAAGATAAGTTTATGACACAACAAAATATTGATTACCATGTTGCTAGAGCATTAGGTGGCTGTGGGTTAAACTTTACAGAAGTGTGTGCAGTTTATGCGCCTGCTTCAGTAAAAAATTTCCTATCTATTGCAGAAGATAAGTATATTCCTGAACTGAAGAAATTTGCAGATGCCATTCATAAAGCAGGGGGAAAAACCGGTGTTCAACTTTGGTTAGGTGGATTGGTCGCACGCTATGATCCAGAAGCAAAAATTGTTATTCCTAGTGATATGCCTATAGGGGGAGGTTTAGTCATCCCCGGTGCTAGTATTGAAACGATAAAAGAAGCTACTCATGCTTTTGGCACGGCAGCTAAACGTGCTGTAGAAGCTGGTTATGACACAGTAGAATTTCATGCAGGGCATAATTATACGCCCCATTCCTTCTTAAGTCCTTATTTCAACAGAAGAAATGATGAATACGGTGGCTCCTTAGAAAACAGAGCAAGATTTTTAATAGAATGTATTAAAGCTATTCGAAGTAATATACCAGAGGATATGCCGTTATTTATGAGAATTGATGCACATGATGACTACTTAGAAAATGGCCTAACCATTGAAGAAGTCATTGCTTTTTGTAAAATGGCGAAAGAAGCCGGTGTAGATGTATTAGATGTATCTAGAGGTAATTTCTCAAGTAAAGCTCTTAAGTATGAAGTGCCATCTATAGACCTTCCTAGAGGTTTTAATGTTGAGAATGCAGCAAGAATAAAAAAAGAAACAGGTATGCTAACTATAGCTGTTGGGCGTATTAATACGCCTGAACAAGCAGATATGATTATTGAAAATAATCAAGCAGATATGGTGGTAATTGGACGTGGGCAATTAGCCGATCCTGATTTTTGTAATAAAGCAAAAGAAGGCAAAGAGGATCAAATTGTACGCTGCGTAGGCTGTAATCAAGGATGCTATGATGGTTTTGTATCAATCGAAAACCCTTACATAACTTGTATGCGAAATCCAGCTTTAGGTAGAGAAGTAGAGTATGCCTTAGTAAAAACAACAGAACCTAAGAAAGTTCTAATAGCTGGAGGAGGAGTAGCAGGTTTAGAAGCAGCTATGACCTTACAGCGAAGAGGACATCATCCTATAGTATGTGAAGCAGCAGCTACACTTGGTGGCCAGTTTGTACTTGCTGGCGCAGCGCCAAGGAAAGAAGAAATGAAAGAAGCAGCTTTATGGATGGGAGAGCAAGCATTAAAGGAAGGCATTGATATACGCTTAGAAACACCAATAACAGAAGCACTTATTGATGAGCTATTACCAGATGAAGTTATTATAGCTATTGGAGCCGAACCTATGTCCTTAAATATTGCAGGTAATGACTTGCCTCATGTAGTGAATTCTCATGAGGTTCTTGAAGGAAAGATAAATGTACAAGGTAATATTGTTATTATAGGTGGTGGGCTTGTTGGCTTAGAGGTTGCTGAATATGCCGAAGAAAAAGCAAAACAAATTACTGTAGTAGAAATGCAAAATGAAGTAGCCAAAGATCTAGGAGAGATACGTAAAATTAGTGTTATAGAAAATATTGAAACAGCAGGAATAAAGACCCTAACACATTCAAAATGTGTGGAAATTAAAAACGAAGTAGTAGTGATTGATAAAGAAGGACAATTAGAAGAAATACCTTATGATTTGGTTGTAGTAGCAATAGGTGCTAAATCTAGAAACTTTGAGAATATAACTACAGCTTGCCATAAAAAAGGTATACCTTATCATATTATTGGTGATGCTGTAAGAGCACGTAGAGCACTTAACTCTGTTGCAGAAGCTGCTGCTGTAGCAAGGCTTATTTAATAACAGAGCATCTAGTGGACGGATTATTATTTCATCAGTAGTATTAATAGAAAAACTGCTGATGAGTACTTAATTTTAAGTATTCATCAGCGTTTTTCACCTTTAATATTTACTCGTTAGACATCATAAATGATAGTTTTTTGGACTGAGACAAATAAAATCAGAAGGGCGAGAAGTCAATATGGCATGTGATACAGTGCTTTTAGCTATGGGATATAGACCTAATATAGAAAGCAGTAAGGCATACGAAGAGCTATGCGAAGTAATACCAATCGGGGTTTGTATACAAGCGGGGAAAATCTATAATGCCGTACATTAGGCATACAAGATAATAAACCAACTTACTTAGTATCTATATTAAAAAGACGACCACGTTTTTAGCAATGTTTAAAAACAATTAATTGGTAGTGTCGGGATTAAGCGATAAAAGTAATTTTTTATGTTTTGAAATAATAATTGAACACATAATTGACATCGCGTATAATAATCGTAATCATAGATTAAGGTGGTGATGAAATGTATCATTTTATTATTAATCCAAAGTCAAAGACTGGCAATGGCTATAAAGTATGGGAAGTTGTAAAGAAGAAATTGGATGAACAAAAGATTGCATATACATACCATCTTACTAAGTATGCGTTTCACGCTACAAAAATAGCTCGAAAACTTTGTAAAGGAAAATTTCAAGCTATTTATCTTATCGTTATAGGTGGAGATGGTACGGTTAATGAAGTTATTAATGGTATTTCAAATTATAAAAATGTGTTTTTGGGCTATATTCCTTCAGGTTCAAGTAATGATTTAGCTAGAAGTTTAAATATTCCAGCTGATCCTATAAAGGCCCTAGAACTTATTTTAAATGCAAAAACCTATCCTTGTTTTGACCATGGCATTGTCAATTTACAAAATAAGACAACTAGTCGCAAATTTAGTGTGAGTTGTGGGATTGGATTTGATGCCTCCATTTGCTATGAGGCACTAGATTCTAAAATAAAAAAATGGCTTAATAGCATTAAGTTAGGAAAGTTAACTTATGCCATCATAGGGCTTAAACAACTCATCACTTATCGCCCTAGTGATGTTACACTTATTTTGGACGAGCATCAGATAAAGCAGTTTAAAAATGTATATATTTTAGCAAGTATGATTCAACCTTATGAGGGTGGAGGATTAATGATGGCTCCTAAAGCTAACCCTAGTGATCAAAAGTTGTCTGTTTGTATTATTTATGATATTAATAAATTAAATGTACTATTTTTGCTACCAAGTTTATTTTTGGGAAGACATAGTCATTTTAACAAAGTGGAGCTGTTTGAGTGTACATCTTTGGAAATCAAAACTAAGGAACCACTTTTACTACATACAGATGGTGAATTTGTAGGTCATTCGAACCACGTTAAACTACACTGTAAAAAGGAGCAGCTACATATGCTTTTATAATTTGTTGTGTGAAGTACTAAAAAATAATCCCTATGTTTATTACAGCATGGATCTAGAAAATAGCTGTAATAACATAGGGATTTAATGTGTCAAGGTATAAAAACGACTTAGATAAAAATAGAAAAACGAAAATTTATAATAGATGTTCATCATAACCAGCACGAATACCACCTATAAATTTAGGCCTTGTTCTAGCAGCTAATAAATTAGCATTGCCAATGTGACTAATACTTAAGCGAAGAGGTACAGCTACCTTTTTTAGATGCATGCCAATAAGGGTGCCACCGATATCTAGACCAGCATCTGCATGAATTTCCTCAAGAGCAACTGGGTTTTTAAAGGTATGATAAGCAGTTGTTGCAAAAGACCCACCAGCTTTAGGTTGAGGTATGACATTAACAATGTCGGCAAAGGGAACGGCTTCACGCTCTATGATAATGGCTCTATTAAGATGTTCACAACACTGTGCAGCAAGATAAATATTTTTTGAAGAAAGTGTGCTGTAAATGCCATTGAACACAGCTTCAGCAGTTTCAAGGCTTGAATGAGTACCAATCTGCTGACCTATTACTTCGCTCGAAGAACAGCCAATAATTACAATATGACCAGCTCGAAGATTTGCCTTTTCACATAATTCTTCTGTAGCTTGTCTAGCTTCATTATAAATTTGATCTATTAAATGGGACATAGTTATCACTCCTTAATGATTATAGTTCGTTAGTTCTTATATTATACGTAGTGCACATAGATTTCAATAAATAAAAAGTAAAAAAAGTGGTAGTTTCTATGAAAAAAATAGGAACTACCACTTCTGTATCTATATTTGTTTGTTATAAACCTTTTCGTCTAATTCATTTTCGCTTTTAGCAATAAGAATAGTACAAACATTATCACCAGCTACATTAATAGCTGTACGAAGCATATCAATAATACGATCAACACCCATAATGAGAGCAATTCCTTCTAATGGTAAATTAACAGAAGCAAGTACCATAGTCAGCATAACCATACCTACACCAGGTACTCCAGCAGTTCCGATAGAAGCTAGTACAGCAGATAAGATGACCATGATATAATCATTGAAACCTAAGGAAATGCCATAAATTTGAGCAATGAACATAACGGAAATCCCTTGCATAATGGCAGTACCATCCATATTAATGGTTGAACCTAGAGGAAGGGTAAAAGAACTCACGCGTTTAGAAACCCCAAAGGATGTTTCAGAGTGTTCTAAAGCCAGAGGTAATGCAGCACTGGAGGAAGCAGTTGATAAACAAATGTTAAAAATAGGTGCGAACTTTTTAAGAAATAAGCTAGGACGCAGTTTTCCAATGAAAAGAAGCATACCCATATAAACAACTAAAAGTTGCAAGCCTAGGCCTATAACAACTGTGACAACATATTTAATAAGTGGCATCAGTGCTGAAAAACCAAAGTTCGCAAAGGTTGTTGAAAGTAGTGCGAATACACCGTAAGGAGCAAAGCACATAATAATCTGCACTAATTTTAAAAGCACCTCATTAGCTGATTCAAAAAGCACAATAAGAGGTTTTGCTTTTTCACCTACCATAGTCATGCTAAGACCTAATAAGATGGCAAAGAAGATAATACCTAATATGTTACCTTCTACAAAAGCAGTAAAAATGTTAGTTGGAATCATATTTAAAAGGGTATCAACAAAATGAACATCAGTAGCTACTGGAGTAGTTGTTAACTCGTTAGCTTGAAGAAGAGCAAGATCAACACCAACACCCGGTTTTAAAAGACCACCGACTAATAAAGCTAAAATAATAGCGAGAGCAGTGGTTAAGGTATAGAAGAAAAATGTTTTACCGCCAATACGACCAATTTTCTTAAGGTCATCTAAAGAAGCTGTTGCATAAACGATAGAGATAAAAACTAAAGGTACAACAATAAGTTTAATTGCGTTTAAAAAGCCTGTGCCCAATAGCTTTAATAAGCCATTCAATAAAATGGTCTGAGTAAACCAGTTTTCTGGTACATGTGAAAGCATAATTCCAAAAACAGCACCTAAAAATAGTGCAAGTAGTGTTTTAGAGGTTAAAGACAATTTTTTCATATGTAAATCTCCTAGCAATATTTTCTGTCAACAATGAAGTGGATTGATTACTTATAAGTTAACATAATTAATAATGAGGTGCAAGGAAAAAATAGATGGTATTTATTTCATTAAAAGATTTTGAAATGTGTTTAAATTATAAATGCCTATAAAATCAAGGATGGTATAAAAAATAATAGTAAATAAATCAGAGAAACAATAAAATAATAGCTATAATTATTCAGACTAATGGTGAATTAAATTGTCAAATGCTGCACCTTTGGACTGAATAGTAAGAAAATAATCAACTACACATAGCTATAAAGCTATATGAGTAGATACTACTCATATTCTATTGTATAATAGCTTAAGAATGGAAACAGGAAGTAAATAGCTAGAATAAAGGAGTTATAAGATAAATGAAATTTTATTGTGCACCTATGGAAGGTCTGACTGGTTATATTTATAGGAATGCTCATGCCACCTTTTTTAATCATGTAGATAAATATTTTACACCTTTTATTGCGACTACACAGCATGGGAAGTTTACCACAAGGGAATTACATGATATTTTGCCGGAGCATAATCAGGGTTTAGTAGTCATACCTCAGATTTTGAGCAACAATGCTGAAGATTTTATGACAACTGTTACGCAGTTAAAGGCATTTGGGTATGAAGAAGTTAATCTTAATCTAGGATGTCCCTCAGGAACCGTTGTTTCGAAAAATAAAGGCTCAGGTTTTTTGGCTGAAAAAGAGGCATTGGATCAATTCTTAGAAGAGATTTTCTCCAAGGCTATTACTAAAATTTCAATCAAGACAAGAATAGGAAAAGAAAGACCAGAAGAATTTGAAGAGCTTATTCATATCTTTAATAAATATCCTTTAGAAGAACTAATTATCCATCCAAGAGTGCAAAAGGATTATTATAGAAATACACCTAATTGGGAGAGTTTTAGTACTGGAGTTCAGTTGAGTAACAATCCAGTTGGCTATAATGGTGATATTTTTACAGCTCAACGTTATGAATTATTTGCTAAGCAATTTCCAAGTGTGGATACCATCATGCTTGGGAGAGGTCTTATTGCTAATCCTGGTCTTATCAGTGATATTAAGGATAATATCACCCTTGATAAACAGTTATTAAAGGCTTTTCATGATAAAATTTATGAAGATTACCAAGAAGTTCTTTCTGGGGAACGGAATGTACTATTTAAAATGAAAGAAAATTGGTTTTACATGATTCATATGTTTTCTAATGCTGATAGGTATGCTAAGAAAATTAAAAAGTCACAAAGACTAAGAGATTATGAAGAAGCAGTTACAGAATTATTTAAAGAGCAGGAAATCGTTGAAGGAGCAGGAGTATTTTCAAACTCTACGGTTCGTAGATAGCTTATAAAGAAGGTATGAATTATAATGAGCCTATAATCCAATTAGTCAAATGAGGTGAGGCAGATGAATTCAAACTTTCATAGCATAGATATAAAAACATGGCCTAGAAGTCAGTATTTTTATTATTTTACAAAGATGCTTCCAACAGGGTTTAATCTTAATGCTGAAATTGATGTAACAGCTGCGTATTACGCATTAAAAAAACAAAACAAAAAATTTTTTCCAGCATATTTATTTTTAACAACTAAGCTCATTAATAAAGAACCTTATTTTAAGATAGCTTATCAAAATGAGCAATTAGGTTATTATGAAGTACTCAATCCTTCATATGCCTGTTTTCATGAGGATGATCAAACAATGTCTAATATGTGGACGGTATATGATGAAGATTTTAATACTTTTTATAATAACTATATTGAAGATCAAAAACAATATGGAAAAAATCATGGTATTCTAGCTAAACCAGAGATGCCACCAGCCAATAGTTTTATGGTAGGTGTCATTCCGTGGATATCTTTTAAAAGTTATTCACCGATTCCATTTGGTTTTGGAGAGATTAATAACTTTTTTCCGATATTAGAAGCCGGCAAGTTTTATGAAAAAGATAATAAACTTTTAATGCCAGTATCAATGACGGTTCATCATGCTATAGCAGATGGCTATCAGGTAAGTGCATTTTTTAATGCATTACAGGTAGAAATGAATCATCCAGAAAATTGGATGAATAGTTAAAGTATTAATAAGAAGAGGTGATAATATGGATTGTGAAAAGGTAGGTGAATTAATTCGTTCACTGCGCATTGAGTGTGGGTTAACACAAAAACAATTAGCAGATGCGATGAACATTAGTGATAAGACAGTGAGTAAGTGGGAAAGAGGGTTAGGTTGCCCAGATATTTCTTTACTGCCGGAGCTCTCAATTCTTTTAAAAGTTAACATTGAAAAAATTTTATCGGGAGATTTAAATCCCAATGAATTATTAGGAGGTAATATGAGAATGACACAGTTTTATGTTTGCTCTGAGTGTGGAAACATCATGACAAGCACAGGAAATGCAGAACTTTCTTGTTGTGGTAGAAAATTAGAAGCATTAGTCCCTGAAAAAGCTAATGAAACACATGTTTTGCAACTTGAGACAATTGAAGATGAGTGGTATATCGAAACATCTCATGAAATGACAAAAGCACATTATATCTCTTTTATTGCATTTGTTACAGGAGAAAAAATGTATCTGGTGAAGCAATATCCTGAATGGGGTATTCATTTACGACTACCTAAAATGGGGCATGGCAAGTTATATCATTATTGTAACCAACATGGCTTGTTTTATCAAATCATATAATTAGGAGCTTCTGGGAAGACCGGAGGCTTTTTTTGTTAAACCATAACAGCAATCTAATTTACTTTTACATTTTTCGACTGAAGATGTTACAATAGGAGAAAAGAAGTTCAATTAAATAAAGAAAGGATAGAGAGAAGAAGATAATATTTTATAAAAAATGAGGTTTAGAGAAAAATAAGATTCATAAAAGCATCATATGAATAAGATAAAATGATGTTTTGTGAAGAATAGTGTTGAAAATAGAGGTGGGAAATGATAGTTGAATTATTGATGGTTATCATAGGGGTTTTATCAGGAGCAGTAATGTATTCTTATTACATACCTAAATGGATTTTAAAAAAAGATATTAGAAAAAATACAACAGATGCGAATCCAGGTGGTTATAATGCTTATAGCGCTCATAAGGGAATAGGGCTTGTATGTATTTTATTAGATATGCTAAAAGGATTTATTCCAGTATATCTTTTTGTTAAAATAAAAGGAATCGAAACACCTTGGATTACATTTATGGTATTGGCTCCTGTTTTGGGTCATGCATTTACACCATTTTTAAAAGGAAAGGGTGGTAAAGCTCTTTCAACAGCAGCAGGAAGTATGTTGGGATTAACACCTGCAAGTAGCTTGGGAATTTTATTAGTGACAATGGCTATATTTTTCTCGTTTGTACTCATTATTGATCCCTTCGCTTCTAGAGTAGTGGGAGTTATGTTGGTATTTAACATAGTGACAATGCTTTTCCGATTGGCAAATTTATGGCTAACCATAGCATCATGGGGAATAACGGGTATACTATGGTATAAACAACTTCAAGTAAGGGACCCAAGACGTGCTGTCGTTTATTGGTGGTTCTCTAAAAATGCAAATAATCATTATAGAGAGCTTTCTTAAATGAAAGCTCTTTTTTGAGCCTTAAATTGTAAAATTCATTTTTAACCTTTATACTATAGGAAGAGTGAACTGGAGAGATAAGTATGCATTCTATGTAATATATTAAAGAAAGTTAGAGGAATAGATGGTGGAAGAAAAAATGAATGAATTAATGACTCAGTATTATGTGACTTTTGATGAACTAGCTGTAAGATTAGGTGTCAGTAAACGGACTCTGACAAGGAAGTTCAAAGGAACGACAGATTGGACCTACCCAGAAATGATGTTACTGACTCAAATCTTTAATATAGAAGATCCTACTCAGTTTTTCTTTCAATCATAAAAGAGCATAGGGTAAGAAGTAGAATCTGATTAAGAATTGATTAGAGAGTGAATTTTATGGTAAAAGGAGGTAAAAATGCAGGGAATGTTAGAAGCATGTCAGCTATGTCCTAGAGGGTGCCGAGTGAATAGAACAAAAGGAGAAAAAGGCTATTGTAGACAAACTAGTGAAGTGATGATAGCTAGAGCTGCTTTACATTTATGGGAAGAACCTTGTTTAACGGGTGAAAATGGTTCCGGAACTCTATTTTTTTCTGGATGTACTTTAGGCTGCGTTTATTGTCAAAATCGTTCGATTGCAACCAGTAAAGTAGGTAAGGTCATTTCTATAACTCGTTTAGTAGAAATCTTCTTTGAACTTAAGGCGCAAGGGGCCCATAATATTAATTTAGTAACTGGAACACACTTTATTCCACAAATTGTAGAAGCCTTACAATTAGCCAAAGATAAAGGGCTAGAACTTCCCATTGTTTATAATACCAGTGGATATGAAAAAGTAGAAAGTCTCCAATTGCTAAGAGGTTATGTGGACATCTATTTACCAGATTTAAAATACAAAGATGAAATATTAAGCACTCGTTATTCTTATGCCAAAGATTATTTTGAATATGCAAGTAAGGCTATTGCTGAGATGGTAAGCCAGGTAGGTATGCCTACTTTTGATGAAGGAACAGGACTTATGAAAAAAGGTGTAATGGTGAGGCATTTATGTCTTCCGGGTGCTGCTAAGGATACTAAGGCCATACTACGTTATTTATATCAAACTTATGGGGATACTATTTATATGAGTATCATGAATCAATTTACCCCTATTTGTGACTTGCAGGCTTATCCAGAGATTAGCCGCAGGCTCACAGAAAGAGAATATAATCATTTGATAGATTATGCATTAGATTTGGGAATTGAGCAGGCTTTTATTCAAGAAGGTGAAACAGCAAAAGAGAGCTTTATTCCAGAATTTGATTTACAGGGTGTATAAATAAACAGGCTAGAAGATCTATTTATTTAGATTTTCGAGCCTGTTTATTTATATAGATTTATAAGTTATTAAATAAATAATAACAAACTAATGGCCATTACCATCATGCCACTTACCAAACCATAGATGGATAAGTGATGTTGGCCATATTTTTGAGCTGATGGTAGTAACTCATCTAGAGATATAAATACCATAATACCAGCAACACTTGCAAAAATGATGCCAAAAACTAAGTCATTCATAAAAGGCATTAGTACTAGATATCCAATAATAGCTCCTAATGGTTCTGAAAGACCAGATAAGAAAGAGAATAGAAAAGCTTTTTTGCGGTCTCCGGTAGCATAATAAACAGGAACAGAAACGGCAATTCCTTCAGGAATATTATGTAGAGCTATAGCAACTGTTATAGGAATAGCAATAGAAGGTTCTTGAAGAGCGGAAATAAACGTTGCAAGTCCCTCAGGGAAATTATGTATGCCAATAGCTAAAGCTGTAAAAAAGCCCATGCGCAAAAGTTGTGTATTAGTATTGGAGGAGTTTGATTTAATATCCTCTACTTTATACATATCATGTGGATTTTCACCACTTGGGATAAGTTTATCGATGAGAGCAATGACTAACATACCACCAAAAAAGGAAGCCACCGTTACCCAAGAACCTAGTTTAATACCAAGTTCATTAGTAAGAGAGGTTTTTGCTTTAAAAAAGATCTCAATAGTAGAAACATAAATCATTACACCAGCTGAAAAGCCAAGACTGATAGAAAGAAATTTAGTGTTAGTTCTTTTAGTAAAAAAGGCTAAGGCACTACCTATACCGGTACATAAGCCAGCAAAGAGTGTTAAGCAAAAAGCAAACAGTAAATTCTGCATTGTTAGTTAGTCAAAGAGGGTTGGATAAAAGTTCTTGCAGCCAACTCTGTATCTAGTAAGTATAATCCCTTGCCATCTGTAGCAAATAGTTGAAATCTTTTTACTAAATCTTCTGTGTTTTTTTCTTCTTCAGCTTGTTCTTTAATAAACCAATCTAAAAATTGGGTAGTTCTAAAATCTTTTTTCTCTAAAGCAACAGCATAAATGTTTTCAATAGATGCAGTAACTGATTGTTCATGTTTTAAAGCGAGGTGCAAGGGGTCTATAAAATTTTGAAATACAGTATTATCTGCTTCTACTGCCTTTAAAGAAACAGGTTCACCATTATCTTGTAGATATTGAATAAAAAATCTAACATGTGCTAATTCTTCTTGGACTTGGACATTAAACCAATTAGCAAAGCCTAATAAATTTTCATAGGTATAATAGTTAGCGATATGTAGATATAAGTAAGTAGAAAATAATTCCTTATTAATTTGATCATTAATTAAAGTTGAAATTTCAGGTTTAAGCATATAATCACCTCTTTGTTTTTGTTTTATTATAATACAAAAAGATAAAATTTTAAATATATATAAAAAATATAAGTAATTTAAGGAATGTATTTACTAACGGAGACTTTCTGTCGAAAACTAATAGTTAACATCTATTTAAAGTTTTATTGTTGTAGTATTATTTAAAGAGAAAAAAAGTTGGATTTAGTCTGTGAAGATTAAAATTTATGGTAATTTTGTTGACAATAGCGAAGTTACAATCTTATAATAAAACATATGAACATTTATTCATATAAAGGAGGAAAAAAATGAATAATACGCAGTTACTAGCATTACTATTATTAGTTGTTTTTTATGGTGCATATTATAAAAAAACTTTATTGCAGAAGAAGAAAGGAATTAAAACCAATCAATTAGGAATAGGAAATAAGAATCAAAGGACCATAAGAGTAGAAAAAGGATTACGTATAGCCAGTATGATTATTGTACCTATAGAAGTGATTAGTATTTTATATAATCAATCACAGGAACAACTATTTTTCAAGAATTTAGGTCTTATTTTAATAGGTTTAGGTGTAGTGTTTTTCTGTATGGCAATGTGGCATATGCGTGATAGTTGGCGTGCTGGAATTCCTGCTACAGATCAAACAGAACTTGTAACGACTGGTATTTATAAATGGAGTAGAAATCCAGCTTTACTAGGTTTTGATTTAACCTACATAGGTGTTTTGATAGCATTTTATAATCCGGTGTTACTAGTAGTTACTATATGGGTAATGGTGATGATGCATCTTCAAATTATAGAAGAAGAAAAATTTCTGAAGTTAGTTTTTAAAGAAGCTTATGAAGTTTATTGCCAAAGAACAGGAAGATACCTCTGGTTAGTGTAACACTAATAAAATAAATCATAACAATAAGGAGAGGTGTAATTTGAAATAGTATGATGATAGCTAAATACAAAAAGGCATCAGAAGTCCATTGCATTGATCAAAATGAGGGGATGTTAAGTTTAGCTAAAAAGAAAAGGCAAAAGCAAAAATTATCATCAATGCATACCTATTTAGAGGATGCCACACATACTCATTTTTCAAAGGAACTATTCGATTATGTTATCATATCACTTGTTTTGTATGAAATGAATAATACTTTAACTGATACATTATTAAAGGAAGCATATACCCTATTATAGGGTGTATTAAAATGTAATTGATTTTTGATAAACATAAAAAGGAATACCTATAAACATTAAAAGGAATATCCACATAGCAGCCTCAGCACCTGAACCATAAATAATATAAATGGCATAAAGGAAGGCAATTAGTGATAAATAGCTGTGGCTTAAAAAACGACTTAATTTCATATGATGGTCTTTTTTGATGGTGAGTAATATTTCTGCACAAGCTGTTAACGCATAAGCTGGTATAAAAGATAAAGTAGCTAAATTAACCATAAAATCAAAAGCGGCTGTTAAGCTAGATACATAGTTAAGGATTAATATTAAGTTAGTACAGATGCCTGTAATAATAAGTGAGACATATGGCGTTTCATATTTAGAGTGTACCTTAGCAAAGAAATGAGGGAAAAGCTGGTCTTCTCCTGCTGCAAAAGAGAGTCTGGCAGTGGTTAATACCCAACCAGAAAGAGCACCAGTAGCCGAGATAATAATACCTAGTGCGATGAAAGCACCACCCCAAGTTGCTCCAGTAATACGATTAATAATACTTGCTAGTGGTGCGCTAGAGATGGCAAGTTCTTGCTGTGGCAAGGCACCCATGGCAATAACAGAAATAAAAAGATAAATAATAGCTACAAATAAAGTACCCAAAAAGGTGCTTCTTTTTATATTAACCTCAGGGTTTTTAATCTCACCACCTGAAATAGAAGCACTTTCTAATCCTATAAAAGACCATAAAGTAACAGCAATAGCGGCAGGTAAAGACCCCAAGCCTTGCACATCGGGAGAAGAATAGGTTGATAAATACTTAGTATTAAAGCCCCATAAAGCAATAAGAACAAATACCAAAATGACTCCAAGCTTTAAGATAGTACTAATAATACTAATATAGCCAGCTTGTTTAACACCTAAGCAATTGATAACAGTAAAGATCCATAAAATAGCTGATGAAATAATAAAAGAAAGTAAATTGTTATCACTAATAGAGGGGAAAAATACGGTTAGGTAACGAATAATGGCCGTAATAATAGCTGCATTTCCGATCCAAGAACCAATCCAGAAAGTCCAAGCGACTAAAAAAGCCATAAAAGGGCCAAAGGCTTGGTTAGTATAAACAATAGGACCACCGGTACTAGGATAAAGTGCTCCTAGGTTAGCAAAAGATAGCGCAAGAAGAATAGAGCCAATACCTGTAATAATCCACGCCAAAATGGTTGTCGTTGGATTACCTACAAGCGCTAGTGTTTGAGGTGAAGTGAAAATACCAGACCCTATCATATTTCCTACTACAATAGCAGTAGCAGCTCCCAGTCCTAATTCACGTTTTAAAGAAGGTTCTTTTTTTGTTTCATCAGTACGCATAAAAATCATCCTTTTATCTGATATGTCTTTATTATATAGAGTGAGGTAAAAACTACAAAAACATACTCATAAGAAAATAAATCAATAATAAATAATTTACTGAAAAATTCAATAATATATGTTAAAAAATTTGGATTATTATAAGATTATGGTATAATAAGGTAAAATACTTTATAAAGAGAATTGGAGTAGGAGGAAGAGGATAAGATTTGAGGGAAGGATGATGCGAGATGACGTTAAATCTAAGGGAAGATTTAAAGAGTAAATTCAGAAAAGGGGAATTTAATTGTGAAAAGGAACTTACTTTGTCTATTATTAGTGGTAAGTGGAAGGTTGTTATTATTTATCATTTAGGCCATGAAGGAGCTTATCGTTATGGGGCATTAAAGCGCTTGTTCTTGGGGAATATTAGCAATCAGATTTTAGCTAAGCAATTGCGAGAATTAGAACAGGACGGTATTGTGGAACGAACAGTTTACCCTGAAATACCACCACGGGTAGAATATAATTTAACTACGAGGGGATATACTCTAGTTCCTATTATTGATGCACTTTATGAATGGGGTAAAACTAATATGGATTATTACATAGAAAGATTATTAATTGATCAGGAACAAGAAGAGGAATTGGACGAATAAAGTCCAATTCCTCTTCTTAGTTTTGATAAATGAATAGATTTTTAAAGGATATTTTTTAAAACAATAGTCTTGATTTGTGTCATTTCTTCTAAAGTACAAGCGATTCCTTCATTACCGATACCGCTCATTTTATAGCCTCCAAAAGGCATTTCGCAAGATCTAAAGAAGCTACATCCATTAATAACTACGCCACCTGCCTGAAGTTGGCTAGCTACTTTTAAAGCAAGTTGCATATCTTGAGTAAATACATTACTAGATAAACCAAAACTAGATTGGTTGGCAATAGCAATAGCTTCTTCAGGTGTATTAAAGCCTATAATAGGAATAACAGGTCCGAAGATTTCTAAGTCCTTTGCAACCTCCATATTGGCTGTTACATTTGTTAGTACAGTAGGAGGATAAAAGGCGCCTGAACGTTCACCACCATAAAGAAGGCTGGCACCTTCATAAATAGTAAGATTAACTTGAGTTTCTACATTTTTAGCAGCTTCCTCACTAATTAAACAGCCTACATTTGTTTCAGGGTCAGCAGGATCACCAACCTTGAGGGTTTTAAGACGTGCTATGAGTTTGTCTGTAAACTCTTGCTTGCGACTTTCGTGAATTAAAAAACGTTTACTAGCGCAGCATACCTGACCGGTATTATAGGTTCTACCAAAAATAGTTTCTTCTACGGCTAAGTCTACATTGCCATCTTCTAAGAGGATAAAAGCGTCATTGCCACCTAGTTCTAATGCAACTGGTGTAAGGTTTTTAGCAGCGGTCCCAGCAGTTTCAATACCTACCTTTGTGCTACCTGTTAAGCTAATGAGATGAATACCTGGATTTTTAACAAGCCATCTAGGCACATCGGCTGGGTCACCTGTTAATACTTGAATGGCACCATCTGGTACCCCTGCTGCTACAAGAAGTTCACAAAGTTTCATAAGTGTAAGTGGGTTGTGAGTAGAAGGCTTAACAATGGCAGCATTACCTGCAATAAGCGCAGGCGCAATCTTTTGTCCAAATAAATCTACAGGGAAGTTAAATGGAATGATACAAGCAACGGTTCCTACAGGTTCTCTAGTAATAATTTGAAGTGTATGCTCTGTTCCAGGTTCTATACCTGCTGGAATCGTTGTGTCATAAAGGTGTTTCGCTTTTTCAATGAAGCCACCAAATAGGGAAGGAATATTCCCAATTTCAGCAATAGCTTCTGTAATAGGTTTGCCTGTTTCTTGTGAAAGAAGAGAAGCAAGACTATATTTCATTTCAGGCTCTTGAGTCAGATTAATAAATTTGGAAAGAATAGTGCCTCTCTTATAAAGCGGATAAGAGGCCCAAATCTTTTGACCTTTTGCAGCACACGCTACAGCTAGTTCTACATCATTTTCTGTAGCTGCAGGGATGGTGCTAACCAGCTTCCCATTTGCAGGATTAATAACATTTAAGGTTGCTCTATTAGAAGCATCTACTTGTTTACCATCTATGATCATTTTCATCTATAATCACTCTCCTTATGAATAAAGTGGATATCTATTATTTCTCAAAGGCACTAAAGGATAGCATTAAACCACCACAGGTGTTATTACCATCATCTTCAAAGCCATATTCACCGAATGTAAAGACGCCAAGAAAAGGAACATCACCAGCAGCTTTTTTGAGATTTTCTGCCACTTCATCAATACGGTCGCCTATACCAGCACGACGGCCACCACAATGTACAATATGATAAGCGCCAATTTCTTTATCAAGTTTTGATTTCAGTTTTTCTAAGGTTGTATAGGGTGAATCAATGAGATCATCTACTGTGGCTTCCATCATGATAACAGCTGTATTTTCAGCTACGTTATTGCCAATGGACATGGAATAATCTGGATTACCACTCATAGGATGTCTAATAGCTACTAAATCACCTAAACGGTCTTTAACACCTAGTGGTGCAGTGATAGTTGCTGCGAGTAAGTTGGCGCCTAATAAACTATCAGCCTCAGTACCTGTCCAATCTGCATAAACTTTGACAGCAGGCTTACCGTCTATTTCAATTAAACCACGTTTGCCATCGACTTTAGTAATAACTCCTACATGATTGCTTTCTTTATAAGCACCTGTAAATTCATTGGCGAAAGCTTTATCTGTATAAAAGAAAGCGACTGCCACACCATCAGCAAAAGCACCTTCATGAGTAAAAAGTGACCATTCTCCAGAAATGCTATTATCAGCGGCACTACCACCAAAGAAAGGTACACGACCAATAATATCTTGGATTCCTTTTAGATAGCTTTCTTCTTCCCCAGGAGAAGCAACCATATAAAAGTATTTAGGGGCATCAGAGCGGTTCGCATGCTTAAGTGCTTTTTTTGCAACTTCACGGCCAATCAGACGGGCATCACCTGTCTTAGGTAAACCTGCAATACCGACACTGAGAGCATCATCTGCTAAAGCCATCATTCCTATAAAGCCATCATCCCCACTTATGTAACCGTCTGGTGTAAGGACACCAGTAAAAGAAGTACAGCCAATAATAGGAACATCGGGTAGTAAGTCAGAAGTTGCTTTTAGAAGTTCTTGCTGGTCATAAACAACGCTGCTGTACATAAACACGAGTTTAGGATTAGTGAGTCCTTCAGAAGCCATAAGTAAAGCTTCTTTGCTTGAAGTGTAGGCGTTTGAGTTTGTAGAATAACCGACTTTTGATTTAAGCATAATAAATACCCCCTCTTTTTTGCTAACCAATAGTAATTGATAAAACTGACTATTAATTAGTTGTTTATATTTATAATTTTATGATAATTGTATAATGAAAAAATGTAAAGTACGCATTTGATTGTGATATAGTCACATAAATGTGACTAATGGATAAATAGAGTATAAGAAATATAATTTATTGGTTGAAATAGGGACAATAGCATAGTATAATAAATACAAATAAATAAGGGGAATGAAGTACTCCCTAAGTTTGATACTTAAACCGCTTATAAAGCTGATGACTTCTGTGAAACATATAATCACAGGAGAATCAGCTTTTTTTGCATGTAGAATTGGAGGAGAAGTAAATGCTTACAAGTTTAGCACTTATTTTTTTAATGGGCTTATTACTAGGTTCTATTTTCAACAAGCTAAAATTACCCAATCTATTGGGGATGATTATAACAGGGATGATTTTAGGCCCTTATGCAATAGGTGCATTAGATGCATCTATTTTAAGAATTTCCCCGGATTTAAGACAATTAGCATTGGTTATTATTTTAACAAGGGCAGGACTGTCTTTAGAGCTAGAAGATTTGAAAAAAGTAGGAAGACCTGCTGTTTTAATGTGCTTTATACCGGCTTGTTTTGAAATAATGGGTGTTATTCTTCTGACACCTCGATTACTGGGAATTAGTATATTAGAAGCAGCTATTATGGGAACTGTTATTGCCGCAGTCTCACCAGCTGTTATTGTACCTCGAATGCTACACTTGATGGAAGAAGGTTATGGCGTAAAAAAGAGTGTACCGCAGCTAATTTTAGCAGGTGCTTCAGTAGATGATGTATTTGTCATTGTGCTATTTACAGCATTTACAGCTCTAGCTTCGGGAGGAGAAGTTTCAATAGGAAGCTTTGTGCAGATACCTATTGCTATTGTTGTAGGAATAGCAATAGGTATAGGTGTGGGTATCCTTTTAGTAATTTTTTTCAAAAAGTGGCATTTAAGAGATTCAATGAAAATACTGATTATCTTGAGTATTTCATTTTTGCTAATAGAGATGGAACATCGTTTAGTAGATATTGTGCCGATGTCAGGTTTGTTAGCAATTATGACTTTGGGTATTATATTGAATCGCCAATATGGTGTTTTAGCCAAACGTTTAGCTATCAAATATAATAAACTCTGGGTAGCAGCAGAGGTTATTTTATTTGTACTAGTAGGTGCTACAGTAGACTTAAACTACGTTATGAAGGCAGGAGTCGTAGCCGTTATGGTGGTACTCGGAGCTTTAATTATTCGTATGTTGGGTGTTTTTATAAGCTTATTAGGAACAACGCTTACGGCAAAGGAAAAGTTATTTTGCATGTTAGCTTATACCCCAAAAGCAACTGTACAAGCTGCTATAGGAGGTATTCCTTTAACAATGGGGCTACCATGTGGAGAGTTGGTTTTAACAGTAGCCGTGTTAGCTATACTTATAACAGCACCTTTTGGTGCTATAGGAGTAGATAATACTTATAGAAAACTACTGGAGAAGTTGTAAAACATGAAGAAAATAGAGGGCTATATTATGGTCCTAATTGTTCTCTAACCATTTCCATCAGTTTTAGAGTTGCAGGAGAAATAAATTTACTTTTATTATAAATTAAATTATAAGGATAAACCCATTGCATATCCTTAACTTTTAATTGCGTGAGTAGCCCACGTTCAAGTTCCATGGCAACAGCTGAATAAGGAATAAAAGCAAGGCCTAAATCAGCAGCAACCGCTTGTTTAATGGCATCAATACTACCTAGAGTCATAGCAATATTTTCCTCTAATTGAAGCTGGGTAATTGCTTTTTTATAAGCAAGATAAAGTTGGGAGTTATTATGATGCACAATAAAAGTGATAGCCTCTAAATCCTCTGGCAATAATTCGTGAGGGCGAACATAAGCGCTATTAGGAGATGCTACAAGGACTAAAGGGTCTTCTTTTAAAGGAATAACTTGTGTTTGGGTGGTATAAGCAACATCACCACCATTAATAGCAAAGTCTAATACATCATTGTAAATAAGATTGGCGATTTCATAAGTATTACCAATGTGAAGTTCAATATTGACTTGAGGATAAAGCTGCTTAAAAGAACCGATAATACGAGGGAGAAGATAGCTACCTGCAGTATTACTTCCCCCAATAGTGATTTGACCACTAATTGTGAGTTTACGATCAGTAAGTTGATTAGAGGCTTCTTGAACAAGCTGAAAGATTTGTTTTGTATAATTAAAAAGAATTTCTCCATTTTCATTTAAAATAAGACGAGTCCCTATTTTGTTAAATAGCTTAAGTCCTAAGCCATCCTCTAATTTTTTTATTTGAATGG
Organism: Cellulosilyticum sp. WCF-2; assembly: GCF_003990395.1. Classification (NCBI taxonomy): domain Bacteria; kingdom Bacillati; phylum Bacillota; class Clostridia; order Lachnospirales; family Cellulosilyticaceae; genus Cellulosilyticum; species Cellulosilyticum sp. WCF-2. The sequence goes on from NZ_CP034675.1 coordinate 2,729,426, forward strand.
ATAAAGCGGGTTGGCTAATATGCATTTGTTCACTTGCTTTAGTCATGCTTCCTAAAGAAGCTACTGTATTAAAGAGTTTAAGGTAGTGTAAGTCCATAGCTAATCCTTTCTTTAAAAACTTTAACAGATTGTTAATATATAAATTATTTATATTTAAGTTAAATTATATATATTAGAAAAATAAATTAAAGGTAATATAATAAATCTATACGAAATATATACACAGTAATAAGTAGAGGAGTGAGAGAAATGAATCTATCATTAGTGCAAATTGCGAGTGGTGTTGTGGTAGGGATTATCGTACTAGCTATTTATACGATGAACATTAAGAAAGAACTCAGTGAATAATGAAAGAGGTAATTCTTAAAGGAGGATGTTGTATATGTTTGAAAGTGTTGTTGTGCCTATGGGGATTTATGCATTAGGATTTGTTATTTCATTAGGTATTGCCATTTTGATTAATGGATTGTTAAAAATTACACAATTGGTAAGCGTAGAAGAGGAGAAACACTAAACAAACTAAAGAAAGGTTGACAAAATATGAATATTTTAGATTTGTTTCAGGGGATTGCTACCTTATTGGAACAAGACCCTGCAGTGGCAATCATGAGGATAGTGCTTATTGGTGTGGGATTGCTTATTTTTTATTTAGGCGCCAAAGGAACATTAGAACCACTGGTTATGGTACCAATGGGATTGGGCATGTCTGCAGTAAATGCAGGAGTTCTTTTTTTATCACCAGGGCAAACAGGAACTATTTTTATGGATCCGATTATGTCAGATACAGATGGTTTGATGCAAATCTTGCAAATTGATTTCTTACAACCTATTTATACTTTTATGTTTAGTAATGGGCTAATTGCATGTTTAGTTTTTATGGGAATAGGCGTTATCACAGATGTAGGCTTCTTACTTGCTAATCCTTTTACAAGCATGTTTATTGCCATGTGTGCAGAGTTAGGTACAGTAGCTACTTTTCCTATTGCTAAATGTTTTGGGCTTACCAATGGAGAAGCAGCTGCTATTGCTATGGTAGGTGGAGCAGATGGTCCCATGGTCTTATATACTTCCCTAACTTTGGCTAAAGATTTATTTGTACCCATTACTATAGTGGCTTATCTTTACTTAAGCCTTACATATGGAGGTTATCCGTACTTAGTACGACTACTTATTCCTAAAGAATTAAGGGGAATTGCTATTCAGCCACCTAAGGTGCCGAAGAAAACCATTACCAAGAAGCAAAAACTTACATTTGCTATTGTAACAAATACTGTTTTATGCTTGCTCTTTCCAGTAGCAGCACCTTTATTCTTAAGCTTTTTCTTAGGAGTTGTTATTAGAGAAGTAGGGCTCGATAAATATGTGAAATTAATTGAAAATGGCTTTTTATATGGCGGAACATTTTTTCTAGGTTTACTTCTAGGCGTATTGTGTGAAGCAAGTACACTTCTTAATCCTAAAGTACTTATTTTACTTATTTTGGGAATGGTTGCCTTGTTACTTTCTGCTATTGGAGGAATTATTGGAGGCTATATTGTGTATTGGATCAGTAAGAAGAACTTTAACCCTACTATAGGAATAGCAGGTGTTTCATGTGTACCTTCAACCGCCAAAATAGCTCAGAAAGAAGTAAGTAAAGTAAATAAGTATAGTTTCATTATCCAGTATGCTATGGGTGCTAATATTTGTGGTGTTATTACAACTGCTATTTTAACAGGTATATATGTTACTATTATTCCTTTGTTAAAATAAGAAAAAATATTTTGGTATTCTTAACAGTTTCTTTATGATGTTTAGAGGTATGATTTAGGTAGAAGATGTATTCATTTGAGATCATAAAGGGAATTGAGGGGGATAAAATGTTAGGTATTATGGCTTTTATAGGATTTTCAGTTGCATTTACGTTGCTATTATGGTTTTCGAGTGCTTTAATAGATTGGATTGGAGAAGGCTTATCTAAAAGTAAAGAGTAGAAATGAAAGAGAGCTTATATTATTTTAAGTAAAAATAGACAGTCAAATGAGCTATTGCAAATACTTTGTTTTGCAATAGCTCATTTTTGCTTTTTCTTAGTGAATTTTAATTTTATTATAATCTTGTACTTATCATATCTAAAAATAAACTATGCTATGATGAATTTATCTAGATAAAAAAGAAGGGTGAAGATGATGAGCATTTTATTTTGGTTGATAGCACTACCATTTATTTTGATTGGGGGAATATTAGGATTCGTATTTAAATTAACAGGAAAACTTCTCACTATTAGTTTAGGGAGTATCATTCTTATATTAGGTATTATTTTATGTTTAACGTTGATAGCATTACCAATAGGTATAGTGTTTTGTTTATTAGGAGCAGGTATGGTTTTTAAGGGTATATTTTAACTACTACTTGTCAAGCATATCAATTTATATTACTCTTAGGAAGTAAATGATGCATCAAGTAGAAGGAGAATGAAGATGAAAGCATTATACAATCACATTGAATCGTGTATTAAAGCGTCTGGTTACATGGGACCAATAAGTGGAGAAGAAGTCTATGAAGATATTTGTGAAGAAATAGAAGATAAAGAAGATGGAAGTTATATTTTTATGTGTAAAAAAGAAGACCAAATCTTCTTTGAATATAAGATTGATGTGATGGAGGATGAGTTTAATCTAGGTTACCTGATTATTCATACACCTAAACAAAAATATGAAATTCAATTTGATTAATCAGGAGAGCATAGTGTATTAATGAAGAAAGAAAATCAACAAATAAGCTATGTGATTGATAAAGCATGTATAGCTTGTGGTGCATGTAAGGTGGTTTGTCCAAAACACTGTATTAGTAAAGGATTGCCTTATGTTATTAATCAGGATCAATGTATAAGATGTGGCAAATGTGTAACAAGGTGTTGGAGAAATCTTATTAAACGACAATCGCTAGAGTAAAAGCAGATGATTAATAGAACAACAAAAAAGCTGATTCTACAGAGAAATTAAGGATGTAGAATCAGCTTTTTATAGTGGATTGTATTTTTAATGAATAGGTTCTAGTACGGCTACCTTTTCTAATTGGTTAAGTAAAGCAGTAACGCCTTTATACCAATTTGGGTCTTCAGCATAATTTTGATTAAGCCACATAATCGGATCAGCATCCTCAGGACAGCCCTTACTTAAATTAATGATGGTGCGAGCTGCGATACGGGAAGAGTCTTCGATAGAGGTATTGTAAGTTTTCCAACTCCCATAGACATTAAAAGGATTACTAGCTATTTCTAAAGCATTAGTATGATGCTTAGGAACGAAGCCTTGTTCTTGACCTGTAATAGCAAAGAGTAAAAGTGGATTAATATTAAAGTCCTTAGCAGTAGCAATAATCTGGTTGAAATAAGGTTCTTCAGATAATAGGGAATTACGTTCTTTTAACCAATCTTGCAGCGCACTTTTATTTACCTCTTTATACTGAAGGTGTTTTTGTAAATGATTAGATTTTTCGATTAAGGTAATGGAAATAGGTAACTCGGTTGTTTCTAGAGAAAATGTTTCAAGAGTAGCCAGTGGTAAAGAAACAGTTTTGCTTTTGGTATGAGTATAACTCGTAATGCTTATAAGGCTTATAATGCCTATAAAAAGCCCTAGTAGGATATAATAAAGCCACTCATTAGTTATAAAGTTAAGTTTAGTAGACATAGGGAAATCAGGTATGAGTGGTAAAGCAGCTTGTTCTAAGGCTAGAGGTATAGCAGCTGAAGGATTGATAAGATGGCTTAAGGAAGACACATCCTTAGGTGTAAGCTGTTTAGGTTGATGTGTATTAAGCCAATTCGTAAAAACAGTTAGTGTTTCTCCTTCAGTAAGTTTTAAGTCAATGCAAGTTTTGCAGACATCATACGCATTAATAGCAAACTCTTCTTTTTGTACAGCTTCATTAAGTAAAGACATTTTAATATTCTTTTGCTGTTCTACGCTAAAAGGAAAAAGAATATGGTCAATGACTTGATGCACATTTTTAGCAAAAATAATAGCACGTTCCTCAGTCGAGTACATAGGATATTTCGCTTTAATTGTTGATTGAAGTTGATGGATTTGATAAGAGGATAAAATTTGATTCTTTTTCAAATCATCTAAAATAGCTTGCATATATTCACCTTTATCTTTTGAAATAATAAATAACTAAATAGATTACATTCAAACACGATGTTAATATAGCTCAGATACTTAAATAATATTCTAGCATAAATTAGTAAAAAATTAAACTTCTTAAAAAAAGATAGATAAAGACCTTGAAAATCCTAAATGTCTTAAAATTATTGATAACTACCAAAAAATAAATTATAATAATAAATAAGAAGTGATTATATAGAAAAAGAGGTAGCGTTATGAAAATTGCATTAATTAATGAAAATAGTCAAGCCACGAAAAATAGTTTAATCTGTGAGACACTTAAAAAAGTAGTGGAACCAATGGGACATGAAGTATTTAACTATGGTATGTATTCAGCAGAAGATGTACACCAACTTACATATGTACAAGCTGGTCTATTAACAGCTATTTTAATTAACTCAAAAGCAGCAGACTTTGTTGTAACAGGTTGTGGAACAGGTTCAGGTGCAATGCTTGCTGCTAACTCTTTCCCAAATGTTTTATGTGGCCTTATCGTAGATCCATCAGATGCCTATATGTTTGGGCAAATCAATGATGGTAATGCCATTGCCATGCCTTATGCAAAAGGATTTGGTTGGGGAGCAGAACTTAATCTTCAATACATATTTGAAAAATTATTTGAAGGAGAGCGTGGACTTGGTTATCCAAGAGAGCGTGCTGTACCAGAACAACGTAATAAAAGAATTTTAGATGATGTAAAAAAAGTAACTCATGTAGATATGCTAACTATTCTTCATAATATTGATCAAGAGTTCTTAAAACAAACAATAAGTGGAGAAAGATTCCAAGAATATTTCTTTGCAAATTGTCAAGATGAAGCTATTGCAACTTATTTAAAAACGGTTTTAGCTTAATAGATAAAAAGCCATTTGGTAAGTATAAAAACTTATCAAATGGCTTTTTGTTATAGGTCTATTTTGTGAGGGTTTTCACAAGGTAGCATAAATGATCATCCACTAGAATATGTATAAAAGTGTGCCAGTAGAAAAACTGGTTAGATAGTATACATAAGGTGGGAACAATATGGGGATTTGGTATAAAGGAAATTTGAATCAAGCTGTTAATAGACGCGAATTAGAAGGTCATATTTACTATATTAGAGGAACTATTAAAGTGGAAGAGCAGTGCTATGAGCGTTATGGTATTCAAACACATTTTATTGAAGAAGGTGAAGACTATCTGACGTTAATTGAAAAATATGTATTACCTCTTTATCAGTTAGGTGATATTTTATCAATTAGCGAGAAAGTAATTGCAATGTGCCAAAAAAGAACTGCTAGAAAGGAAAATATAAAACTAGGTTTTTGGGCTAAATTTTTATCACGCTTTGCTGCAAAAAGTAAGAATGGCGTAGGGATGAGCGAACCTTATAAATTGCAACTTGCTATACAATTAAAGGGGCTACCTTTGGTTTTATGGGCAAGTATTTGTAGTGCTATTGGCAAGATTTTTAAAAGACGAGGCATATTCTATCAAATCCTAGGAAAAGAAGTAGCGGGAATCGACGGTTTTTATGAGCATTCTACCTTTGAAAGGTATCACCATTTAGCAGTACTTAGCCCTAAAAATCCTAATGGTGTATGTGAAATGATTTACGAACGCTTTAGCTTAAGTACATTAATAGCTGATGCTAACGATATAGCCATTGAGATATTGGGTGTTTCTCCTGATTTAAAGGGAAAAGAAGAGTGGATAAAAGGTCTACTACAAGATAATCCGGCTGGTCAGGATGATGAGTGTACACCTTTTGTATTAATTAGGCTGATCAAAGAAACAGAAGCAGAGCCCTATATACCTATAACACCCATTGCTTGTCCCCATTAATGACTTTTAAAAAACAATACCATTGGAAGTTAAATGAAAAAATGCTAGGAGCTAAAATAAAGTTAGCACCTAGCATTTTTTGCTTATTCCACAGGTTTTAAATGTGTTTCTCTTAAAATAACTTGAGGATTACGTTCTTGAATTTGGCGAATAGACCATTCGAATTCACAAAGTAAAACTGGTTCCCCTTCAGGTGTTTCTACTAGAGTAGAGTCCATAGAGCCCTTAAAGGTATCATAATTAAAGTCGTTTGCTTCAATCCAACGGATAAAGCGATAAGGTAAACGTGTCATACGAATCTCTACACCATATTCATTTTTAAGACGATATTCCAATACTTCAAATTGAAGAACCCCTACAACTCCTACAATAACTTCTTCTGTTCCAGTTAAGTGAGGTCTAAAGACCTGAATAGAACCTTCTTCAGCTAGTTGTAGTATTCCTTTTAAGAATTGCTTTCTCTTAAGGGCATTCACAGTAGAAATGCGCATAAAGTGTTCTGGAGCAAATTGAGGAATGCCTTCAAAGTAAAGTTTAATATTATCACTGCATAAGGTATCTCCAATATTAAAGATACCAGGATCATGAATACCAATAATATCGCCTGGATAAGCCACATCAACTGTAGCACGGTCTTGAGCTAAAAATTGCTGTGGTTGTGCTAATTTCACTTTTTTACCCTTTTGTACATGATTGACCATCATTCCTTTTTCGAATACACCGGAACAAATACGAAGAAAAGCAATACGGTCACGGTGAGCAGGATTCATATTAGCTTGAATTTTAAAGATAAATCCTGAAAAATAAGGTGCTGTTGTAGCAATAGGGCCTAAATTACTTTGGCGAGGTTGAGGTGGTGTTGTAATGTCTAGGAAAGCCTCAAGGAAAGGTTCTACACCAAAGTTTGTTAACGCACTACCAAAGAATACAGGGGTTAATTCACCATTTAAGATTTTTTCTAGATCATAATCATCTCCGGCCATATCTAAAAGCTCAATATCTTCAAGTAGTTTATCATGAAGGTATTCACCTAGTAATTCCCTAAACTTTGGATCAGCTACATCACCTGTAACGGAGTCAACAATAGCTTCACCGTGCTTGCCTTCATCAAAAAGTTCAATCTGACTTTTACGGCGGTTGTAAACACCTTTAAATTCTTTACCACTACCAATAGGCCAATCCATTGGATAAGAACGAATACCAAGGACATTTTCAAGTTCCTCCATGAGCTCAAAAGGATCTTTACCATGTGCATCCATTTTATTAATAAAAGTAAAAATAGGAATACCACGCATTTTACAAACTTTAAAAAGTTTTTTGGTTTGTTCTTCAACACCTTTTGCCGCATCAATAACCATGACAGCGCTATCTGCTGCTACTAAAGTACGATAAGTATCTTCACTAAAGTCTTGATGCCCAGGGGTATCAAGAATATTAATACAGAAATTATTATAATTAAATTGAAGGACGCTGGAGGTAACAGAGATTCCTCTTTGTTTTTCAATTTCCATCCAGTCAGATACCGCATGTTTTTGAGAACGTCTAGATTTAACAGAACCGGCTTCACGTATAGCCCCTCCATAAAGAAGGAACTTTTCTGTTAGAGTGGTTTTACCAGCATCTGGGTGAGAGATGATAGCAAAGGTTCGACGTCTTTGTATTTCAGGGGTCGTATTGACGTTTTCTAATGACATATAAAACCATCCTTATTTCTCATTTTTTTAATCATAAGTACAACATATAATTATCATGCCCAACAACCATAAAAGTCAAGTATAAATTATGCTATTTCCTTTGAGATAGACATTTTGTATAAATGCTTTTAAATGAGAAATAATAAAACCGTTGATGAAAAAGGGAAAAAGAGGGATGCATATGATTTTAATTATTAATGGTAAGATTTTAACTATGACAGGTAAGATTTATGAAAAGGGTAGTATTCTTATAAAGGGCAGAAAGATTGCCCAGGTGGCAGAATATATTAAGCCAACAGAAGACATGCAGATTATAGACGTACAAGGTGCATGGGTGATGCCTGGTATTATAGAGGCACACTGCCATTTAGGGATTACAGAAGAAAAAAAGGGTGTCGAAGGAGATGATTGTAACGAAACAACGGATCCTGTTACCCCTTATTTAAGAGCTATAGATGGGATTAATACTTTAGATGCGGCTTTTGATGAAGCAGTACGTGCGGGCATTACTTCTGCTATGATTGGGCCTGGAAGTGCTAATGTAGTAGGTGGACAATTTGTCTTTATGAAAACAAAAGGAAGAGTCATTGATGAAATGACTTTATTAGAACCAGCAGCTATGAAAGTAGCTTTTGGAGAAAACACAAAACGTGTTTATAGTGGGCAAAAAAAGATGCCAGCTACCCGTATGGCTATAGCAAGCCTTTTAAGAGAAGCCTTGTTTAAAGCAGTTCAGTATAAAGAAAAGAAAGAAAAGGCCTTACAAAAAGGAGAGACCTTTGAAGAAGATTTTAAGCTGGAGTCTTGGCTTCCAGTGCTAGACAAGAAAATACCGTTAAAGGCTCATGTACATCGTACAGATGATATTTTAACGGCAGTACGTATTGCAAAGGAATATGGTTTGAGAATGACCTTAGACCATTGTAGTGAGGGATACCTGATACCAGAAGAACTCAAACGTTTTGGTTTTCCAGCCATTGTAGGGCCGGCATTAGCTTCACGAAATAAAATTGAAGTCCAAAATGTAAGTTTTAAAACTCCAGGTATTTTATACAAAGCCGGCATTAAAATAGCCATTACTACAGACCATCCAGTTACACCTATTCAGTATTTAGCTAAATGTGCTGGGTTCGCAGCTAGAGATGGTTTAGGGGTGGAAGCTGGTCTGAAAGCCATTACGATTAGCGCAGCAGAAATTTGTGGTGTTGCAGATCGGGTAGGAAGTTTAGAACCTGGTAAAGATGCAGATATTGCTATTTTTAACGATAACCCAATGCAGACCCTAACCCATACCCTATATACGTTTATTAATGGAGAAATAGCATATAGTCATGAGCATGTGCATACTGAGAAAGAAGTATATTAAGTATGTTTACGAAAGTCTGTATGACATTTAGGGCAAGTAATACAGATATTTCCCTTACCTTTAGGAACTCTTAAAGTCTGTTTACACTTAGGACATTTAAAAAAGCGATGAGTTTTACGTTCTTTTAGGTGTTTAAAGCTTAAGTTTATACGTTTTTGAATAGGTGTATAGAAACGTATAAATTTAAAGAGCTCTTGTTGACGTTTGTATTTGTTTTTAGAAAAAATTCTAAAATAACATAGAACTAAAGGAATAAGAGGTAAAAGTCTTAAAAGTGGTGAGTGAAAAGGCAGTGTAAACACCATTAATATGAGGCAAAGTATGAGTAAAGCTAAAGAAAGCTGGTCACCACCATATCTACCCTGCATCCATTTAGTAAAGCGTTCCTTAAAATGTTCCATGAATAAGGCCTCCTTCAAAATCATTTTTATAAACTGATTATAAGAAAGAGGCATAAAGAAATGATATAGAAATTCAATCAAAGACTGCACCTATTATTTGTTTAACAGAGACTTCTGATGTCTCAGTGGAATGTCCAAAAACTTCTATTTGTTCATGATCTAAGTGGGTTATATTTAAAAGTTCTATTTTATCCCATTATAGAATTAGTTATAATGAAGGTAAATAATAGGACTAAGGCTTTAAATAAGGCCATTAGAATAGGAAAAGTAGCTATGAGATTTTAAAATAGGATATACTAATAAATAACGAGATGAAATTTAAAGGTAGGAGAGGAAAGCATAGATGAAACTTAATACAATTAATATTGCTCATGGTTGGATGTGCCAATATCTTAAAGCAGGAGATTTATGTATAGATGCAACAGCAGGGAGAGGGCATGATACAGTTTTTTTATGTGAGTTAGTAGGTGATACAGGTAGAGTACTAGCTTTTGATATTCAAGAAGAAGCCGTGAATAGTACAAAGTTTCTTTTAAAAGAAAAAGGATTAAAAGCAGAAGTATACCTTGAAAGTCATACTCATATGGATCACTATGTGAAACCAGAGACTGTAGATGGCATTGTATTTAATTTTGGTTATTTGCCAGGAGGAGATCATAGTATGAGTACGAAAGCTGATACGAGTAAGCTAGCTATTGAGAAGGGACTTGTATTACTCAAACGCCATGGTGTAATGAGTTTATGTATTTATCATGGTGGAGATACAGGGTTTGAGGAAAAAGAAGCTTTAATGACCTATTTAAAGAGTTTGGATGCAAAAGCCTATACAGTAGCTGTATGTGAACTGTATAACAAACCTAATCATCCACCATTAGCCGTACTTATTCAGAAACATTAAAAGTAAAACTTGATTTATATTCAGTTAATTTATAAAATAATTAAAAATAATGACAAGTTTTACATAGAGGAGAAGCAAATGAAACTTTTAACTTTTAAATATGAGGGAAAAGAACAAATAGGTGTTTTGGCATACGATGGTATGAGTATTCATGCTTTAAGTGATTTAGGATTAAACTATGAAACGATGAATGATTTCATTACCCATGCTACAGAGACAGAGTGGGTGTTACTAAAAGAAAAGACAAATCAAAAAATAGGAAAAATCCGTTTAAGTGAAATTGAAAAAAGACCTCCTATTCCGCAGCCTAAACAAGATTTGATTTGTTTAGGGATTAACTATATGGCACATGCAGAAGAGTCAGCACGCTATAAGAAGGAGGCCTTTGGAGGAGAAAGAAATCATGCCGTTTATTTCTCTAAGAGAGTAAATGAAGCAGTAGCAGATGGCAATGATATTTTAAGTCATAGTGACATCGTAGACAGCTTAGATTATGAAGTGGAATTAGCAGTCATTATTAAAAAGGATGCTAAGAATGTGCAAAAAGAACAGGCCTATGACTATGTTTTAGGTTATACTATCATTAATGATGTAAGTGCTAGAAGCCTGCAAACAAGACATAAGCAGTGGTATTTTGGAAAAAGTTTAGATGGCTTTTTACCCATGGGACCTTGGATTGTGACAGCAGATGAAATACCTATGCCACCTAAACTTAAGATTTGTTCTAGAGTTAATGGAGAGTTAAGACAAGATGCTAACACAGAATTACTTATTTTTGATATTGCACATGTTATTGCAGAGTTATCTCAAGGAATGACTTTAAAAGCAGGAACCATCATTGCCATGGGAACTCCAGCGGGTGTGGGTATGGGATTTGAACCGCCACGTTTTTTAAAACCAGGAGATATCGTAAGCTGTGAAATTGAAAAAATAGGGGTACTTACTAATACTATCAAATAAACTGAGATATATGGTGAGAAAGGTATGACAGATGAGAGACATAACAAATCAAAAAGGAAAAATCTTCAGACATTTTAAAGGTGACTTATATTTATTTGTAGATTTAGTTAAGCACTCAGAAACAGGAGAAATACTAGTGCTTTATAAGGCGTTATATGGTGAGTGTGGTTTATTTGTAAGACCTTATTGTATGTTTTGTGAAGAAGTTCCTAAAGACCGCATTAATCCTACAGGACAAACTTATCGTTTTGAATGCTATGAAGTATCTAGTGTAAAAGTTGAAAGTAAATTATAAACAAGGAGTAGCTACAATAGTCAGAGATGACTATGATAGCTACTCCTTGTTTGTTAGTTAACTTTTAGAGGCATTTGGTATAAGAGTTTGTTTAATAGAAGTTCTCCTAAAGTTGACTATATTTTTGTAAAAGCTAGAAGTTTTAACACAAGTCAAAAAGTTAGAAGTGTCAAGAGAAAAATGAGAAATAAATAATAAAAAATTTCTCAGCTTTATTTTGAAAAAAGAAATCGAATCAAGGCTCATAAACTCGGCATTAATCTTGTCAATACCCAAAATTTGTACACGATTTTAGGACAGGGTATACAATAGACAAAGACTATTAAAGATGATATATTTTTTAAAGTTAGATAGACTTATGCGATAGGTCGTAACAAGCTTTTACTAGAAAATTACAGCATAAGGTAGGGTTAGAAAATGAAAGTAATAAAAAGAGATGGGGAAGCGGTAGCTTTTGATGAAGGTAAAATTTATAGTGCTATTATAAAGGCCATGACTTATGGAAGTGGTATTGTAGATCAAGACATAGCAAGGAAAATCTCAATGGAAATAAAGAGCCTTGTTTCGAAATTGCCAGCGTCTCCTACTATATTTCAAATAGAAACATATGTTTACTTAAAGCTTATAGAGAATGGTCACGAGCTTACTGCAAAAGCCTATGAGGGCTATCGTGCGATTCAAGCTTTTAAACGAGAAACTAATACAACTGATCAAAGTATATTAGGTCTCATTGAAATGACAAATGAAGAGGTTATGAATGAGAACTCTAATAAAAATGCGATGATGGCAGCTACACAAAGAGATCTGATTGCAGGGGAAGTATCAAAAGATATTGCTAGGCGTAAAAAACTTCCTGCACGTATTGTACAAGCTCATGATGAAGGGGTACTCCACTTTCATGATATGGATTATTTTATGCAATCCATCTTTAACTGTTGTTTGATTAATATAAAAGATATGTTAGATCATGGGACAGTTATTAATGGGCGTATGATTGAATCGCCTAAAAGTTTTCAAGTGGCTTGTACAGTAATGACTCAAATTATTGCTCAAGTGGCAAGTAGCCAATATGGTGGACAGTCTGTAGATATTAGGCACTTAGGACGCTATTTAAGAAGAAGCTATGAAAAATATGAGAGCATGTTGCAAGAGGTTGTGTCAGATAATCATGAGCGTCAGATAGCAGTTAATAAACTTTTACGTAAGGAATTAGAATCAGGTGTGCAAACGATTCAATACCAAATTAATACGTTAATGACTACTAATGGACAAAGCCCATTTGTAACCTTGTTTTTAAATATAGAAGAAGATGATGAGTATGCCAAAGAGGTGGCAATGATTGTAGAAGAAATCCTCAAGCAGCGTTTAGAAGGCATTAAAAATGAAAAAGGTATTTATACAACGCCCACTTTCCCTAAACTGATTTATGTGCTTCATGAACATAATTGTCTAGAAGGTGGCAAATATGATTATGTGACAAATTTAGCAGCAGCATGTAGTGCTAAACGTTTATATCCCGACTATATTTCGGCCAAAGAAATGAAGAAGATTTATGAGGGCAATGTATTCTCATGTATGGGTTGTCGATCCTTCTTATCACCTTGGAAAGATGAAGAGGGGCACTATCAATTTGAAGGACGTTTCAATCAGGGAGTTGTCAGTTTGAATTTACCTCAAATAGGGATTGTTGCAGCTGGCGATGAAAATATTTTTTGGAAGCTCCTTGATAATCGCTTAAATCTTTGTTTTGAAGCGTTAATGTGCCGTCACGAAGCTCTGAAAGGTACTTTATCGGATGAATCACCTATTCACTGGCAACATGGCGCTATTGCAAGACTACAAAAAGGCCAAGTCATTGACCCACTCTTAATGGATGGCTATTCCACTATTTCATTAGGCTACATTGGGCTTTATGAAGCAACGCTATTAATGACAGGCGTTTCACATACACAGCCAGAGGGCGAAGCTTTTGCTTTAAAAGTGATGCACAAGCTAAGAGAAGCTACAGACAGATGGAAAGCAGAAACAGGACTTGGCTTTGGCTTATATGGTAGTCCGGCAGAATCTTTATGTTATCGTTTTGCAAAAATAGATTATCAAAAATTTGGTGCTATTAAAGATGTCACAGATAAAGGTTATTACACCAATAGTTATCATGTAGATGTCAGAGAAGAAATAGATGCATTCAGCAAGCTTAAATTTGAAAGTCAATTTCAACCGATATCTACTGGAGGATGTATTTCTTATATTGAAATGCCACCGATGGGACATAATTTGGAAGCTATTAAACAAATTATTCATTATATTTACCATAACATTCAATATGCAGAGTTTAATACCAAGTCAGATTGTTGTCACGAATGCCTATATGAAGGGGAAATGATTGTGAACGATGCATTAGAATGGGAGTGTCCACAATGTCATAATAAAGACCAGAGTAAGATGAATGTTATAAGGCGTACTTGTGGTTACTTAGGAGGAAATTATTGGAATAAAGGAAAGACGCAAGAAATTAAAAATCGTGTCTTACATTTATAGATTAAGAAAGAAGGCGTAATAAAAATGTACTATGCACAAATGAGAAAATTTGATGTAGCCAACGGCATTGGTATCAGGTCGACACTTTTTGTATCTGGATGTCGTCATCAGTGTAAAGGATGTTTTAATGAGGCCTATCAAGATTTTCATTATGGACATGCATGGGATGAAAAAGCAGAAGCTACTTTTATGAACTATTTAAACGATCCTAATGTACATGGTGTTACTTTTCTTGGAGGAGAACCTATGGAACAAATAGAGGATGAGGACTTCTTAAACCTACTTAAACGTATTAAGCGAGAAACGAATCATTCGATTTGGATTTATTCTGGTTATACTTATGAGGCAATTATAACGCATTCTAAGCGCTTAGAGCTTTTGAAATGGTGCGATGTACTTGTAGATGGCCCTTATGTAGAGTCTCTTAAAGATTTAACACTTAGATTTAGAGGAAGTAGCAATCAACGTATTATAGATGTAAAAGCCTCACTTGCCTTAGAAAAAGTAGTATTATATGAACTATCCTAAAAGTAGTCATAAAAATCTAAAAGCCTTGTATAAAAAATAAATAAAAATGAAAATAAGATGAAGTTAAAGGAGCAGAAAAATGAATGAACAACAAATTTATTTTGCAAAAGTGAAGGAGAATGCTATTATTCCTTCAAAAAGAGTAGAAGATGGGGCATTTGATATTTATGCATGTTTTGAAGAAGACTATAAAGTGATTGAGCCTCATGAAACATTGCTTGTTCCTACAGGGCTTGCATCTGCATTTTCCACTGATTACGTAGCTATTTTAAAAGAACGAGGTTCAACAGGAACAAAAGGAATGGGGCAAAGAGCAGGTGTAGTTGATTCAGGATATCGTGGTGAATGGTTTATTCCTATTACGAATCATAATAGTAAGTCACTTGTTATTATGAAAGAAGGTTATAATGACCAAGCAGCTTTTAAAGATGCTATTATTTATCCTTATGAGAAAGCGCTTAGTCAATGTATTATGGTACGTGTACCTCAGCTTTCTATTACAGAAATTAGCTATGAAGAATTATTAAAATTTGAATCTGAAAGAGGCACAGGTCGCTTGGGTTCTTCTGGAAAATAAAGCTTAAGTATAAGTAAAATGAATATATATAGAGAAGATGGGGAGGCATAGGCATGGAAGTAGTAAAGAGAGATGGGATGAGTGTTGCATTTAACGAAAGAAAGATCTACGAAGCCATTATTAAAGCTATGAAATATGGTAGTGGGATTGTAGATGAAGGTATTGCGGAGAAGATTGCCAACGAAATTAAAGGGATTTTTGAAAAGTCTAATAGTAAACCTACCATTTTTCAAATAGAAACTTATGTTTATTTAAAGCTAATTGAAAATGGACATGAGTTAACAGCGAAAGCGTATGAAGGATACCGTGCTATACAAGCCTTTAAACGAGAAACTAATACGACAGATCACAGTATTTTAAGTCTTATAGAGTTAAGCAACGAAGAGGTTATGAGAGAAAATTCTAATAAAAACGCCATGATGGCTTCAACGCAAAGAGACTTAATTGCAGGAGAAGTATCTAAGGATATTTCAAGAAGAAAGAAACTTCCAGCACGTATTGTGCAAGCTCATGACGAAGGAATTCTGCATTTTCATGATATGGATTATTTTATGCAATCTATTTTTAACTGTTGTTTAATTAATATAGGGGATATGTTAGATCATGGAACAGTCATAAATAAGCGTATGATTGAGTCGCCAAAAAGTTTTCAAGTAGCTTGTACGGTTATGACTCAAATTATTGCACAAGTAGCTAGTAATCAGTATGGCGGACAATCTGTAGATATTAGACATTTAGGTAAGTATTTAAGAAAAAGTAAAGAGAAGTACATCAAGTTAGTGGCTAATAGTGTAGAGGATGAAAAAACACGAGAGGAGCTTGCAAAAGTTCTTCTTCAAAAAGAATTAGAAGCAGGGGTGCAAACCATTCAATATCAAATTAATACGTTAATGACAACAAATGGTCAAAGCCCATTTGTAACCTTGTTTTTAAATATAGAAGAAGATGATGAGTATGTAGAAGAAGTAGCTGAGATTGTCAAAGAAATTCTTAAACAACGTTTACAAGGTATTAAAAATGAAAAGGGAGTCTTTACGACACCTGCTTTTCCAAAGCTTATTTATGTTCTTCATGAGCATAACCACTTAGCTGGAGGACCATACGATGAAGTAACTGAATTAGCCGTTAAATGTAGTGCTAAGCGTCTTTATCCAGATTACATATCTGCTAAAGAAATGAAAAAGATCTATGAAGGTAATGTATTTTCATGTATGGGCTGTCGTTCATTTTTATCACCTTGGAAAGATGAAAATGGAGAATATAAGTTTGAAGGACGTTTTAATCAAGGGGTTGTCAGCTTAAATCTTCCTCAAATTGGAATAGTAGCAGAAAAAGATAAAGAACGTTTTTGGGAGTTATTAGACAATCGTTTAAACTTATGCTTTGAAGCATTAATGTGTCGTCATGAAGCTTTAAAAGGAACATTGTCAGATGAATCTCCTGTGCACTGGCAACATGGCGCTATTGCAAGATTAGGGCAAGGTGAGGTAATCGATCCACTACTTATGAATGGCTATTCAACCATATCTTTGGGCTATATAGGACTTTATGAAGTAACCAAATTAATGACAGGTGTTTCGCATACACAGCCAGAAGGTGAAGCTTTTGCTCTAGAGGTCATGCATAAGTTAAGATCAGCTACAGATAGATGGAAAGCTGAAACAGGGCTTGGTTTTGGTTTGTATGGTAGTCCTGCTGAATCCTTATGTTATCGTTTTGCTAAAATAGACCGAGCTAAATTTGGTGAAATAGAAGATATAACCGATAAAGGCTATTATACTAATAGCTATCATGTAGATGTGCGAGAAGAGATAGATGCTTTTAGTAAGCTTAAATTTGAGAGCAAGTTCCAACCTATTTCTAGTGGAGGATGTATTTCTTATATTGAAATTCCCAATATGAGTCATAATTTAGAAGCCTTAAGACAGATGATTCCTTTTATTTACGACAATATTCAATATGCAGAGTTTAATACGAAATCCGATTACTGTCATATATGTGGCTATGAAGGTGAAATTACCATTAATGATGATTTAGAATGGGAATGTCCTAATTGCCATAATAAGGATCAAAATCGTATGAATGTCATTAGACGTACCTGTGGTTATCTAGGAGATAATTTCTGGAATAAGGGAAAAACACAAGAAATTAAAAGTCGTGTGTTACATTTATAAATCTATTGAAGAAGGGGCTGTCGCGCAATTAATCAATTAGATTAGTTGCACGGCAGTCCCTACTTTTATATAAAATTATAAGGCAGGGGATAATCCCCTGCCTCTGTTGTTATACTAAGTTTATGTGTAACATTGTAAAACAACACAAACAGTATACTGAACTTAGAGGAGCTTATCAACTCCCCCTCCCTATAGATTTTGAAACTGCGATTGCACCAGATGATTCTGTTCGACTCCTTAGCCACATACTGGAGGAATTAAATTATACAAAACTATATCAGGCTTACTCTCACAAAGGGAGAAAACCCGGTGTCGAACCTAGAATTCTCTTTAAAGTAATCGTTTATGCCTTTATGGAAGGCATTTATTCCACACGTGAAATTGAAAAAGCATGTAAAAGAGATATTAACTTTAAGTGGCTTTTACAAGGCTATCCTGCATTAGATCATTCTAACATCGCTAGATTTATCAAAGATTACTTAAGTGATTGTTTGGAAGATCTTTTTTATCAAATGACTCTCCTTTTACACGATATTCATGAGATAAATTTTGAACATCTTTTTATAGATGGCACAAAGATTGAAGCTAATGCTAATAAATATACTTTTGTATGGAAAAAAGTCATTCGCAAAAACGAAGATAAAATGCATGTTAAAATAGTAGACCTTTTTAATCAAATAAATGCTAATTACTTGGTAGATATAGCATTTGATCCTAAAAATGTAGCGACATCCTTATCTAAAGCATTATCATTTCTAAAAACAAAACAATCTGATGAAGGCATTAACTTTGTTCACGGCATAGGCAAAAGAAAAACCCTTTTACAAAAACTTACCGAACAAGCTCAATCATTTTTAGAGAGACAAGAAAAGTATGATAGCTGCAACGCACTGTTTAAAGGCAGAAATAGCTATTCAAAAACAGATACAGATGCGACTTTTATGCATATGAAAGATGACCATATGAGAAATGCACAACTCAAACCTGGTTATAACGTTCAGATTGGTGTTGAAAGTGAGTATATTATCGGCCTGGATATTTATGCTGATCGTAGTGATGTTGCAACATTAATTACTTTTCTAGAAAATCTCCACAGTCATTTAGATGTTCGCTACAAAAATATTATTGCAGATGCAGGTTATGAAAGCGAAGAAAACTATCTTTATCTTGAAGCAAATCATCAAGAGCCTTATATCAAACCTTTGATGTATGAAAAGTGGAAAAAGAAAAGCTTTAAGAATGATATAAGTAAACGAGAAAACATGAGATACATTGAAGATGGAGATTATTATATTTGTGCTGCAAACAAACAGTTAAAAGCACAAGGTGTTATTCACAAAACTTCGACGAATGGCTATGTATCAGAAATAACAACTTATGAGTGTAAAGACTGCACTGGTTGTAGATGTAAAGAAAAATGCACAAAAGCAAAAGGAAATAGACGGTTACAAGTATCTAAAAAGTTTGTGGAAAAACGAGCTATTTCATATGAAAATATAAAATCAGATGTGGGTATTGCACTAAGAATGAATCGTTCTATTCAAGTTGAAGGGGCCTTTGGTGTACTCAAGTGGGATCATAATTTCACTAGATTTTTAAGACGTGGTAAAAATAACGTCAAAACTGAGTTTATGCTCTTATGTTTTGCCTATAACATCAGAAAACTTCACTCGAAAATTCAAAATGAACGATGTGAAAAGCATCTATATCCATTAAAAACAGCCTAAATTTTAGAAGTAATAATTGTAGGTTTATTAAGATGCGCTAAAATAAGAAATATTCATGTACATAGATATAAAATTCCAGTTATATACATAAAAAAGAGTGCCACGAAACTATTTTATAGTTTCGCGACACTCCCTTTTTGGTTATTATTAAGGAGCTTGTCTGACAAATGGATAACTTGTTCTATAAAGTCTAGAAAGTGAATATAAACATATTAAGCGTAAGTTTTTAGAGGAGGCTTAATATGAGTGATAGTATTGATGTATGTGTAAGCTTTGATACAACAGGTTCTATGTATCCTTGCTTAACGCAGGTAAGACGTTACATAGGAGAGATGGTGGGGCAACTTTTTAAAGATATTCCAGACCTAAGAATAGCTATCATTGCCCATGGGGATTATTGTGACGAAGGTAATCCTTATACGGTTCAAATGCTAGATTTTTCTAAGGATGAAGAGAAGATAAAAAACTTTGTAACTCAAGTAGCACCTACTTACGGAGGAGATGCACCAGAATGCTATGAGCTTGTACTACGTGAGGCACGTACATCATTAAGTTGGGAGTCCGGCCGCGGAAAAGCACTTATTATTATTGGCGATGATGTACCGCATGGTCCAAATGAAAAACAAAATAAGCAAAAGATTAATTGGAGAAATGAATTGGGACTTCTTCTAGAAGCAGGTATTCATGTTTATGGTGTTCATGCAATGCCAGGAATTCGTAAGCATTCAAGAGCCTTTTATGAGGAAATAGCATATCAAACGGGGGGCTTTTATTTGACTTTAGATCAGTTTGCTAATGTGACATCACTTCTTATGGCGATTTGTTATCAGCAAGAAGGAGAAGCACAGTTGAAGCTTTTTGAAGAACAACTTAAAGAAAAAGGTAAGCTGAACTATAATCTGAAAAATTGTATTGCTAAACTGCAAAACGAAACATTAACTGAATATCAAAGCAATGATGCTCTTATTCCTGTTCCAGAAGGACGTTTTCAAGAGCTTTTTGTAGATGAAGAAATGAGTATTAAAGCGTTTATTTTAGAACAAGGTGCTAGTTTTAGAGTGGGAAGAGGATTTTATGAATTAACAAAAAGTGAAAAAGTAGGCAGGCAAAAAGAAATCCTATTAGTAGAAAGAGAAACAGGAAAAATTTTTAATGGCTCACAAGTGAGAGATATTTTAGGATTAAGTAGTCAGATTAAAGAAAAGGGACATAATGAAACTTTAAAAGCTGTACATTTAGACAGATATAAAGTGTTTATTCAATCAACATCATATAATAGAAAATTAATGGCTAACACCTCTTTACTTTATGAAGTAGAAGACTGGGATAAAGGAGGGGAGGTAGGGCTATGAAATCATTTCCATTTCAAATAACCTACAAAGGAAAAGCAGTACTTCCTTTTACCAATGAAACCCAAAAAGAGTGTTTTTTTTATGAAGTTGCCAGTAAAAGGCCATTGTCAGCAGCTATTCATCATCATATTCTTATAATAGATTTTCAAGGCAATCAAGAAGAGGAAAAAGAGCAACTAAAAAAATGTTTAATAAAGACTTTAGATGTGCTGTGCAAAAGAGGAAAGCATTATGTTTCACTACTGGCTTATAAAAAACATGAAGGACTAGTGCGTGTTTTAAGTAGTATAAGATGTGATCATGCATCTTATAAAATGGCAGAAATAGATCAACTAATCGAAGAAGCAACTCAGTTGACTTGTCAAGGGCCACTTTCTCAATCATTAGAAGTAGCCCTAGAATTGACTAAGAGGTTAAAAGAGCATTGTGATGCACAGCATATCACTTTATTTACGGATGGTTTTTCTTCTTCGCCTATAGGGGAAGCAGGAGAAGTAGAGACCTGCATGCAATTATGTAGGCGTTGTTACGAAGATGAAATTTCTGTAAATCTAATTGCATTAGGTACGTATTATGATAGCCAGTTCTTAAAATCACTGATTCAAGATAGTAGTAGTAGCGAATTGCTGCATGTGGAGCAAATAGCAGATTATGAAGGCGCCATGGCTTTATTAATTGCAAGAGTAGAGGCTATTTCTAAAGACAAAATAAATGTTCAAAATAAAACTTCTTTTTTATGTGAGACACGTCATTACTATACAACTGCAGGAAGTATCCAAGGCTTAAGTGAAAAGGGAATCAATCTTTTAGTTACCTACGATGAACCTTTACAGTTACTTGATACAAAAGTAAAAGTTAAAAAGCAAGAAACTTTGAGTCAAGTTATACCGTATTACCTGTATCAATTTGGGGCATATCTAGTAAAAGAAGGCGATATTGAAACAGCAGAGGAAGTTATTGCTGAAACAGGAGATATGGCTACTTATAAAAAAGTATGTAGTATATATAGCACTAGAGAAAAAGGGAGCTTCTTCAAAGAATTGATTCAGCTAGCAGAGAAACCACAAAAGCGTTATAAAGAAGGTAAACAAATCATAGATAGGCAAACTTTAAAGAGAGAAGAACCATTGTGTTTACTAGAGATACTTTCTATCATTTTAAATGATGCAGAATCTAAGCTATTTTGGGATTATAGTTATCCTTACGAAAGGATTGGGCCGGCTTATAGGAAGGAAGAACTAGCATATGCTTTTATAAAGCCTACTTTGGGGTATGGAGAAATAGAAAAAGTCTGTATTGGAAGCAAAAAACTTAACATAGGGGTACAAGTGAAGATAAATGGGCAAGTAGAGGAACTTAAAACCCACTTAAAGTTAGATGCTGCTGTTTACAGGGAATATAATATTATAGTGAATGGTAATCTGAATACTAAATATCTCATCACTGAGTTATCTAGAAAAGTGAGAGCTCAGTTAAGAAAACAAGGTGTTATTAAGGTGGCATTTAAGCAAGATAAGAAAGTATTCCACAAACTTCAATTAGAGAAGCTGAAAGTAGTAAATGCTAGGATCATAGAGCAAATAACAGCAGAACAAGTAGCCGGGTATCTTTATGAATTAGAGATATTAAAGCTTAGGGAGAGTTACATCAGGAAATATTTAAAAAATATTTTTCAACCTAT
Source organism: Cellulosilyticum sp. WCF-2 (assembly GCF_003990395.1). Classification (NCBI taxonomy): domain Bacteria; kingdom Bacillati; phylum Bacillota; class Clostridia; order Lachnospirales; family Cellulosilyticaceae; genus Cellulosilyticum; species Cellulosilyticum sp. WCF-2. The sequence goes on from NZ_CP034675.1 coordinate 2,751,589, forward strand.
GCAGCCACTTACCAAAAAGCAACTTAAGCTTTACGAGCGTTTTCATATTAATGAAAAAGGCTTATTCGAAACAAAGCAACAAGGACTAGATTACACCTTACCAGTTTCTTATTATAAAGCCGAAGTAGTGGAGTGGAAAATTGAAAAGTTTCCAAAAAAGAAATTAGAGGATGAAATCATAGAGGATTACCACTTAGATCATTTAAAGCCCACAGCTAAACAAATCAAACAACTTCAAGAATCACTAAGTGAGTTGAAACAAAAGAAGCAGCTACTAAATAATGCTGTGCAATTGATAAGAATAGGTAGTACTTTAATGAATAAACCTATTTTTAACTGGGAACATACAGTTATAAAACCTAAAAGGCAAGCTACTCCATTAGCTGAAGGCAATACTGTAGTAGGAGAGTGTATGCATGTTTCTACAGTACAAATACAAGACTTATTTATTAAAGAAGAAAGGTATATTCTGATGGTAACTCATCATTAAAACTAAGCTCAATAAACTAGTTAATAATTAACAAAAAAGATAGCCAACAAAAAGAAATTTTTGTTGAATAGTAGTACAAAAAAAGACTAGAACATATGTTCGATATTGTGTATAATAAGGATAAATCAAATGAGATATACGAAGTGGAGGAGAATATATGAAGGCAGGAGAAACAATGTGCTACTATCGTGCACGAGGTGGAGAAAGAAGTATTTATGTAACCATGTTATATGACAAGAATCAACTAAGAGGAAGTATTATTCAAAACTATAACCCACAGATTTTAAAACCAGCAACATCTTTAAAAAAGGATTATTTATCTGCATAATGGGTAGTAATGGCTAGAACGTGAGCTAGATAAAGGAGACAACAGATGGAAAAATGTGCTTATACTATAGGTTATGCGCATCATACTCAAGAAAGCTTTTTAGCTTTAATTAAAAAGTATCACATCAATTGCGTCATTGACGTAAGAACAATGGCTTATTCTAATTTTCACCCACAATTTAATAAAGAACCAATTAAGCATTTTCTTAATACAGAAAATATTTTGTATCGTCAAATGCAAGAAGCCTTTGGCATTATTAGACCTAGTAGCCGACTTTTAAATCAAGCAGGTTATCTGGATTTCGTGAAGATAGCAGAACTTCCTAGCTTTCAAGAAGGAATAGAAACCATTATAAGAGGGATTGAGGCTGGCTATCAGATTGCTTTTATGTGTGCGGAAAAAGCACCTAGTGATTGCCATAGAAGTACCTTAGTAGGAAGAGCTCTAGCCTTTAGAGGCTATAAGATGTACCACATTTTACATGATGGTCACTTACAAACGCAAGGTGATTTAGAGGAAGAATTATTAGAAAAATATTTTCCCAATCATCCCCAATTAAATTTATTTAATAGACCCCATAAAACAGAGTTGATTAATGCAGCTTATGAATTACAAAGTAATCAAATAGTAGAAGTTAATTCAAAACGAGTGTTGAAAGAATCATATGATTCACCTAAAAAGAAAATGTAATATTAAAAGGAGGGATTAATAGAAATTAATCCCTCCTTTTAATATTAACTTGATAGTTGCTGATAATAGGCTTCTATATCTTTATCTTGCTTAACTATATGTTCAAAAACCCATTCAACAATAGCATTTCTAAGATGTGTTAATTCTTTATAAGGAGAAGCACAAAAGGCAGTATAATCGATACTATTAATATAGTTTTTAAAGGATTCATGTTCAGCTATATGTTGCATGATATGAGGATAATGAATTGTTTTCATAAAAGTCTCCTCATCATAAAAATGATAAGTAACATATTCTCTGAGATCATATAAAATATTCATTAATTCTTGCTCGGTAACACCTATACATTGAATAAGTAATAATTGCTCTATATGTCGACCTATTTGAAAAAAAACTTGATGTTGACTATCTATTTGTTCAATTCCCAGTGCCAGACGGCCATCCCAGTTAAAGTTAAAATCAAACATACAGCACCTCCTGGAAAATATATTTTATGTATACTTTAAGTATAGCATAAGGGCAAAGGGAAAATAAATAATTTTACGAAAAGGTACTGAGATTGTATTTGAGTTAAGACATCAAGTTAAGATAGAAATATAAGTAGATGATTAGGACAAATAAAAGGGTAATCCATATGGGTTACCCTTTTATTTGTCCTAATCATTATAAAGTTATTTAACAAGCGTTGTAGCAAAATCTTTACCAAAATTAAAAGCCTCTTGTAAATTAGTCTCACCTAGTTTAAAAACGCAAGCTAACGGTTGAAGAGGTATACGACATTTTAGCTGTTTAAAGCGTTCTTGTATATGAGGAAGTGCTTCACCACTCCAGCCATAAGAACCAAATGTTCCAACAGTTAAGTGTCTATGAACTACTGGGTTAAGAGAAGTAAGTACATTCCAAATAGGAGGAAGTGCATCTGCTAAAATAGTAGGAGAACCTAAAAGAAGTCCTTCAGCGGTCTCAATATGTGCCATCGCATCAGCAAGGCTATCTGTTTCTAAGTTGAGAAGAACAACTTCTCCTGTATAATCACTAGCATCAATACCTTTGCAAATGGTTTCAGCCATTTCTTTTGTATAACCGTAGGCAGATACATAAGCTACAACAATCTTAGGTGAAAGTGCTTTTGGTGTACTCCAAGTTTTATAGAAATCTAAGTATTTTTGCATATTAGTTTCATCTAGAATCATACCATGACCAGGGCAAATAAATTTGATAGACAAATCTTTAATTTTATCTAAGGCCTTTAAAACAAAGGGTTTAAAAGGTCCCATAATCATATCAAAATAATATTTATAAGCAGACTCATAGTCAGCTTCACGATCAGTCTCTAAAGCATTTTTAAAAATACGTTCATCAGAGTAATGGGCTCCAAAAGAGTCACAGGTAATTAAAAGGCCATCTTCTTCTATATAAGAGTACATCGTATCAGGCCAATGAAGTTGAGGAACACTTAAAAAGCGAATAGTTTTATTTCCTAAAGAAAGAGTTTCTCCATCTTTAACAACAAGGCTTTTAAAAGGAGCATTGATGATTTGGCTCATAAACCTAATAGCTAAAGCACTACCTACAACAGTAGCATTTGGTGTATAAGGAAGTAATTTAGCTACACTCCCAGCATGATCAGGTTCTGTGTGATCTACAATTATATACTTAATATCCTCAAGAGCCACTATTTTTTTTAGTTTTTCAAGGTACTTATCAAAACACTTGTCTTTAACAGTTTCAAAGAGGGCAATACCTTCACTACCTTCTAAAAGATAAGCATTATAGGTAGTACCAAATTCAGTTTCCATTACAATATCGAAAGTACGAAGGGTTGGATCAAGAGCCCCTACCCAATAAAAATCTGGTGTTACATTTAATATATCGGACATGTAAACAACTCCTCTACAAATAATATACATTGTGTATTAATTTAAAATAATTTCATTTGATAATAATTATTATAGAATAAATGCATGGGTTGTCAAGAAAATCACAGAAAATGGATTGTACTAAAAAAAATACTGGAAAATCTGAGAAAAAAGTATATAATATATTTCAGATAATAATTATTATTACTTGGATAAGGCGAAGGATAAAGAAGTAAAAAATCTTTAATCGCTTTAAGATAAAAATATTAATTTATTTTATAAGTATACATTATATTATTAAAGAAAGAAGGTCATCTTATGGCAAAACAATTAATGACAATAGATGGTAATACTGCAGCAGCTCATGTTGCTTATGCTTTTACAGATGTAGCAGCTATTTATCCAATTACACCTTCATCTACTATGGCAGAAGTAGTAGATGATTGGGCGGCACAAAATAGAAAAAATATTTTTGGACAAAAAGTTAAGGTTGTAGAAATGCAATCAGAAGCAGGTGCAGCAGGAACTTTCCATGGTTCACTGCAAGCAGGAGCTTTAACAACTACTTTTACAGCTTCACAAGGACTTCTTCTAATGATTCCAAATATGTATAAAGTAGCAGGTGAACTTTTACCAGGAGTATTTCATGTAAGCGCGCGTGCACTTGCAGCACAAGCTTTATCTATTTTTGGTGACCATCAAGATGTTATGGCAGCCAGACAAAGTGGTTGCGTAATGCTTGCTTCTGGTTCTGTACAAGAAGTAGCAGACCTTGCACCAGTGGCACATCTTGCTGCTATTAAAGGTAGACTTCCTTTTGTTCATTTCTTTGATGGTTTTAGAACATCTCATGAAATTCAAAAAGTAGAAGTATTGGAATATAGTGACTATGCAGCATTACTAGATCAAGAAGCATTAGCTGAGTTTAGATCAAGAGCACTTTCACCTAATCATCCGGTAACAAGAGGAACAGCTCAAAATTCAGATATCTATTTCCAAACAAGAGAAGCTTCAAATAAATTTTATAATAATATTATTCCAATTGTAGAAGAATATATGCAAAAAATGAATAGTCTTACAGGAAGAAATTATGGATTATTTAATTATTATGGTGCAGAAGACGCAGCGTATGTAGTAGTTGCAATTGGTTCTGTGACAGAAACAATTGAAGAAACAATTGATGCTCTTAATGCACAAGGAGAAAAATATGGATTAATCAAGGTACATTTATTCCGTCCATTCTCAGAAAAACATTTCTTAGCAGCAATGCCAAAAACAGTGAAAAAGATAGCTGTTCTTGATCGTACAAAGGAACCAGGTTCAATTGGTGAGCCACTTTACTTAGATGTACGTTCTGCTTTTTATGATGTAGATAATGCACCAGAAATTATTGGTGGACGTTATGGACTAGGTTCAAAAGACGTTACGCCAACTGATATTAAAGCAGTATTTGAGCATTTAAAAGTTGCTGATACAAAGAGCCAATTTACAGTAGGTATTAATGACGATGTTACATTTACTTCTATTCCAATAAATGATGAACTTAGAATTTCAACAGAAGGTACAGTAAGATGTAAGTTCTGGGGACTTGGTTCAGATGGTACTGTAGGTGCTAATAAGCAAGCTGTAAAGATTATTGGTGAACATACTAACAAATACGTACAAGCGTATTTTGCATATGACTCTAAAAAATCTGGTGGAATTACTATGTCACACTTACGATTTGGAAATGAGCCTATTCGTTCAACCTATTTAATTGATGAAGCAGATTACATTGCTTGTTCACAACAAGCTTATGTAAATGAATATGATCTTCTAAAAGGTCTTAAAAAAGGTGGTAACTTTGTACTTAACTGCCTATGGTCAGCAGAAGAACTTGAAACAAAATTACCAGCTAAAATGAAACGTTATATTGCAAAAAATAAAATTAATTTCTATACAATTGATGCTGTAGGTATTGCAGCAAGCATTGGCCTTGGTAAACGTGTTAACATGATTATGCAAGCCGCATTCTTCAAACTTGCTCATATCATTTCAGAAGAAGATGCTATTTCTTACCTTAAACAATCTATAGAGAAAACATATGGTAAAAAAGGACAAGATGTTGTAGAAATGAATTATAAGGCAGTAGAAGCAGGTTTCACATCACTTGTTAAAATTGATGTACCAGCAGCATGGGAAAATGTTGTAGATGAAGAAGTGGTAGAAAATAATAAGCCAGATTTCATTAAAAACATTGTAGAACCTATTAATCGTCAAGAGGGAGATCATCTTCCAGTAAGTGCTTTTAATGGCTATGAAGATGGTACTTTCCCAGCAGGTACTGCTGCTTATGAAAAACGTGGTGTAGGAATTGATGTACCAGAATGGAATATTGATACATGTATTCAATGTAATCAATGTAGTTTTGTGTGTCCACATGCATGTATTCGTCCAGTACTTGTATCAGAGGACGAAATGAAAGATGCACCAGAAGGATTTGAAGCTAAAAAGGCAGTAGGTAAAGGTCTTGAAGGACTTGTATTTAGAATGCAAGTAAGTACTATGGACTGTACAGGATGCGGTAACTGTGTAGATATTTGCCCTACAAAAGTTAAATCTCTCGTTATGAAACCACTTGCTACACAAGTAGAAAAAGAAATTCCAAATTGGGAATTTGCTGTTTCAGATAAAGTGGCTTATAAGGGAGACCTTGTAAAAGGAACAACAGTAAAAGACAGCCAATTTAAAACACCACTTATGGAATTTTCAGGTGCATGTGCAGGTTGTGGTGAAACACCTTATATGAAACTTTTAACACAACTTTTCGGAGATCGCATGATGATTGCAAATGCAACAGGATGTTCATCCATTTGGGGTGGGTCTGCACCTAGCACACCTTATACAACAAATCATGAAGGTAAAGGTCCAGCTTGGGCAAATTCACTTTTTGAAGATAATGCTGAATATGGACTTGGTATGATGCTTGCAGTTAACCAAATGAGAGATCGTATTGCAGAGCGCTTAAGAGAAATTATAGCACTTCCAATCGATGAAAAAGCAAAAGAAAGTATTAACAACTGGCTTGAAAACAAAGAAAATGGTGAACTTTCAAAGGTATATAGCCGTGAAATCGAAGCTATTCTTGATAATGATGTGATTACTTTAGAAGATGCAAAAGAAGCACTTAAACAAGTGGAAGAAAGAAGAGATTATCTTGTAAAACGCTCACAATGGATCATTGGTGGTGATGGATGGGCTTATGACATTGGTTATGGTGGGTTAGATCATGTTCTTGCATCAGGTGAGAATATTAATGTCTTGGTATTTGATACAGAAATTTACTCAAATACAGGTGGTCAATCTTCTAAATCTACGCCAATGGCAGCAATGGCGAAATTTGCAGCAGCTGGTAAACGCACACGTAAAAAAGATCTTGGCCGTATGATGATGGCTTATGGTAATGTATATGTAGCACAAGTAGCAATGGGTGCAGATAAAAATCAATTAGTTAAAGCTATGCTTGAAGCTGAAGCTTATGAAGGACCATCTATTATCATTGCTTATGCAACATGTATTAGCCATGGTTTAAAAGCTGGTATGGGTAAATCTATTTCACACATGGGAGATGCTGTTAAATCAGGTTACTGGCATTTATATCGCTATAATCCACTTCTTGAGGAACAGGGTAAAAATCCATTTACCTTGGATTCAAAAGAACCAACAGAAAGCTTCAGAGATTTTATTATGGGACAAGTACGTTATTCAGCAATTAAGAAACAATACCCAGAACAAGCAGAAGAACTATTCGAAATGGCAGAAAAACAAGCAAAAGACCGTTTAGCAAGTTACAAACGTCTTGCAGCGCAAGAATTTTAATAATGAGAAAACAAAAGGTGTTAGTAGCATAGATGCTATTAACACCTTTTGTTTTTTAGTTATTTCTATGAGTTTTAAAAAAATCAAATAGGCTAAGATAATCTTGAGTAAATAAGCTATTTTTAGTGCAGATAAAAGTTTCTTTCTCTGAGCAATTCTTGATGGGGCAAATGTGATATATAGTATTATAAATAATATATAATTTTTTATTTAATTATTGAATCCAATATTGAACATAGAAAAGCAATTGAATTTAAACATATGGTTAGAACTAGAGTTGTGTTGTAAAATGTGATATAATCAATTTACTGAACAAATGGGAAGAGATAAAGAACTACTACTCGTAAAAAGTAGATGTATAACGGATGATAAGAAAGGCTTATATTTTTATAAAAATAGGATATTCTATTAAAATGACACTGGCACTTTACAGTGTCATTTTAATGTCCCACTTTATCTTATAAATAGACAACTAAAAGTAGAGGTAATGACATGGCACAATTAGACAGTGAACAACTTAAAAAAGCATTTCATCAAGAAATGATTGCACTTTATAAGCGTATGACAAAAGAACTGAGATATAAGTCACCTCGTTTGATGGACCTTATTAATAAATATGGTGGTTATGAAGCAGCAGTCAAATATATTACGACTGAAAATAATGTACAGGATTTTGCGGTACTTTGGGAGAATGAAAGGTTAGACTTAAGTGTAGAAGCACTTATTACCAATAATCGCTATCGTCAGCTGTTTATGGAGGAGATTGTTAAATATTGCGATAGAAAATTAGAGGAATATAGCTATGCACCTAATAAGATTGAAGAAGAAGTAAAAGAAGAACCGATAACATTTTATGAAGAAGAGCCATTATTCACTAAGAACGGGATATTGACCACTCTAGCAGAGGAAAATCAGGAGGAAAATACTGGAGAAACCATAGAGTCACCTTATATGCTTTATTCAGAAGGTATAGCTATTACACAAGCCATGTGGGAAGAGGTACTACAAAATACTCAGTTGATTTCTCAAAAAAATCTAGATTTATTACTTAGAATCTATTTGATGGGAGATGCTGTGACACCGGAAGAACTTTCAAAAGAAGAAGGCTATTTAGCAACATATCCTTATAATGAGGTAGTAGCTGCTATGGCTAAGCGGATTAAAGCTTATTTAAAAATAGAAGCACCAATAAGTATAGAGGGCAAACCTTTATGGTGGCATATTTTATTTGTAGGTGGTGTAAAGGATAATAGTTGCTTTGAATGGAGTTTAAGAAGTGATTTAAGAATGGCGATCAAACAAATGATAGAAGAAGGTAAATTTCAAGTAGAGCAGCTAACCGTTCATACACATAAAAGTTTACTAGATATAAAAGAAAAAGCATTGAAAGTGCCAGAGAAACTAGAAGAAGATAATGATTTATCAGATTTTGACCGCTTATTTGAAGCCATTATGATGCCTAAAGCAAAAAGTGAACCGCCGGTAACCCAAGAAAACTTAACACAGAAAAGTAAAATGAATACACCAAAAGAAGAATTACCACAAGCTACTACACCAATAGCCATCATAAAAGAAGATGAAAAAGAAATGGAAGAGGATAAAACAAAACAGCTTACAAAAGAACAAATCAAAGCAGAATGCATTAGTTATTATGGAGCTATTTGTGATATTTGTGGTTTTGACTATGGCTATACTTATGGAGAAGCTTATGAAATGGCTATAGAAGTACACAATATTAAAGATGAGTCACATGAAGAGATCTTACCCAATACACATCCAATAGAGGATTTAGTGCCTATTTGTCATAATTGTCATCATATCCTTCATAGTCATCAACCAGCCTTAACTATTGAAAAAATGAGACAAATGGTTAAAGCATAACCAAGAAAGAGGGGATTGTATAACAAGAAATGTTGTGCAATCCCCTTTTTTGTTAATAGTTCATAAGATATTCTTTGTTGAAAATATAATAAGGGTACTATTTTTTAGAAGATAAGAGACTGGAAAAAGCTATAAGAGTAAAACCATAAAGGGTAGCATATCCTAAAACTGAAAGGAGGCAGATATGCAGCATTTAAAAAAAGGTTTTATTTTATGTGTGGCTATGTTTCTACTCATTAAACCCTATTCGGCACAACCTCTTAAAACCTATGCACATTATATACTTTTAGAAAAGCAAAGGCTTGAGGAAGAAAGTGGTGTTCTTTTGATGAGCAATTCCCCAGAAGATGTTAAAGAAGTTGGTGTTTTATATCAAGGTGAACTCTGGGGTAAAGGCAGATTGCTTTATCATCATGTCAATGAAAGCGAAGAAAAGAATTTACGATTAGTCATAGAAATTGTAAATCAAGAAAAGACTCCCCAGTTATTACGTATTAGGAAAGCTGTTGTAGATGGACCATCTTATCGGTTTCTCAAAACAGGACAAACATTACTTAGAGATTACTTTAATTCAGTAAGTGATGAGCTTTATTATCTTCAACCAGAGGAAAAATGGATACTTTATGATTCAGAAGGAAAGCTATGGACAAAAGGGAGTTTGCTTTCGGGAATGATGGATGTAGAAGCAACAGGACTTATGACTGTTACTTATAAAGCTATATCAAACGAGTCAGAGAAAGAAGCAACTAACTTGAAGATTTTAGAAAAAGATTTGGCACCCAGAGGGAGTTTTAATATATTAGAACGTACTTATACCATGGAGGTTCCAGCAGAAATAGGATATTATTACCACTTATTAGGAACTCCTAAAGATTGGGTTAAAGGTATAGATGAACTTACAGGAGAAAATGCACTTAATGAAGGAAATTATGGTATAATGGAGCATATTCGAATAACAGCCAAGGCTGATACAACGGTTATTTTATGTCCGAGAGGTGGCATTTTTCAAGGTGTAGTGAGATGGGACGATGGAAGTTTACATTTAGTAGAGCGTTCTCACTCATTTAAGAGAAAAAAAGAGTGTATTGAAATTGGTAAACTGAAGAAGGGAGAAACAAAACAGTTAGACTATATGTTACCTAATGGTTCTGCAGCACCGGCACTTTTAGGGTTTTGGGTAAAGTGATTAGGAAAGGGATGTGTATGCAATTAAAAATAGGAGAAAGCATGAGTGGCTTTCGTTTAATAGAAGAACAAACAATTTCAGAAATAGGAGGAATAGGTAGGGTATTTGAGCATGAAAAAAGTGGGGTTCGTGTTGTTAGCTTAAAGAACCAAGACCCTCATCAAGTATTTGCAATGGGTTTTCAAACTTTACCGATGGATGAGACGGGAGCCGCACATATTGTAGAACATGCTGTCTGTTGTGCTTCAAAACATTACCCGTTAAAAGAAACTTTTGTAGCTTTAGGACAAGGCTCTATTTGCACAACTATGAATGCGTGTACGTATCCTGATATGACCATTTATTATGCAGCAAGTCCTCATGAAGAAGATTTAATGGGAGTTGCTAAAGTCTATCTAGATTTAGTATTTCATCCGCTTATTTATGAGAATAGTGATTACTTTAAGCAAGAAGGCTGGCATTATCATGTAGAAGAAGATGGCAATTTAAGCTATAGCGGTGTAGTTTACCATGAAATGGAAGGAGAATATGCTGAGGCTATTACCCATTTAGAGAACCAAAAACAAAAGGCTTTATTTCCAGATACACCATATCGATATGATTCAGGAGGATTACCAGAAGCTATTCCCAATTTAACAGAAGAAGCTTTTTTAGCTTTTCATCAAAAATATTATCAGGGAAGTAATTGTATCATTATCCTCTATGGAGATGGTAATCTCAAGGATCAACTTCACTATTTAAATGAAAATGGTTTACAACAAGTACCCAAAGGAGATTATAAAGCCATACTACCTTGTCAGGAGCCTTTTAAAGCTTTACAACGACGTACTGCTTATTATCCAGTTGAAGTAGAGGAAGAAGCAGAGACTTTAATCTGTTTGAGTTTTGTTATAGGAGATTCTAGTGATCAGGATCTTCGTTTAAGCTTTGAAGTTTTAGAACATATGTTACTTAGAAGTGCAGCCTCTCCTCTTTTAAAAACCTTAGTGATAGAGGAAGAGTTGGGTGTTAGTTTAAGTGACGGTGGTTATGATACTTCTAGAAAGCAACCTGTCTTTACGATTACATTAAAGGGCTGTGAAGAAGAAGCAGGAATGCAGTTTGAAAGCAGTGTATTTCGAGTGCTTCGCACATTAGTCAAAGAAGGCATTCCTAAAGATTTAATAGAAGCAAGTTTACAAACATTAGCTTTTGAGTTAAAAGAAGTAGATGCTAGCTATGAACCTATAGGAATTCAATATAGTGAAATGGTATTAAGCAGTTGCTTTTATGGACAAGGGACTTTTGAACCTTTATATTATGAAAAAGCTTTTGAAAAACTCAACGAGTTGAGGCATGAGGGCTATTTTGAAACTTTGATTGAAAAGTATCTCTTAAATAATCCTCATAGTCTTTGTATGACATTGATTCCTAGTGAAGCCTTAGGGAGAGCTAATGAAGAACAAAAGATAAAAATACTTGAAGTAGCAAAGTCAGCTATGACAAAGGCACAGTTTCAAAAACTTATTCAAGATAACAAACGTCTTAAAAATGAGCAGTTAATAGAAAATACTAAGGAGGGCTTAGGTCTTTTACCTCATTTGACAAAAAGACAGATGCCAAAGCTTTTAAAAGTACCCAAACTAGAGCAATTAACTCTAGAAGATTGCGAGGTGTTAATAGAAGAAGCAGACACCAAGGATATTGCATATATTCACTTTCTTTTTAATGCTAGAGGTGTTCCTCAGGAGGATTTACCTTACTTAGGCATTTTAGCTCACTTATTTACTTATGTGGGAACCGAAACAAAGGATTATGTGGCAATTGAAAATACGATCAATACTCATACTGGGGGCATACATAGTGCTATTCATGCGTATCATTTATTCAATGAAGATGGCTATAGTCCTATTTTTAAAGTAAGCTGCAAGGTATTAACAGAAGCACTAGGTGCATTTGAAGCCTTAATGACAGATTTGTTTTTGAATACCACCTTTAAAGAAAAAGCTAAAATAAAAGAAGCATTAGGTCATATGGTGTATGAAATGGAAAGAAGCTATATAGGAGCACCAGAATACCGTAGTATGCAGAGGCTTTATACGTATTTTTCAGAAGAAGGAAGCTATGAAGACCAGGTATCTGGTTTGGCTTTTTATCATTTTATCAAGCCACTTTACGAGCATTTTGAAGAACAGTTTGAACAACTGAGTAAAGCTTTAAAATCAGTACTTGAAAAGGTTATTAGAAAATCTAATGTGCGCCTTGCTATGACAATAGGGAAGCATCAAAAGCAAAAGGTTCTTTATACTATAAGATCACTTATAACCCATTTGCCTGGAGAAAAGGGAGTAGACTATACGTATACATTTAAGGTGCAGGAGACTAAAGAAGCATTTTGTGTAGGACAAGAAGTACAAGCTATTGCGGCGGGGTTTGACTTTAAGAAGCAAGGTTACAGGTATGATGGCAGTTTAGAGGTGATTTCCAATATTTTAGAGAATACGTATTTATGGGATCGGGTACGTTTACAAGGCGGTGCATACGGCTGTGAAATATTTTTAAGTGAGGAGGGTTATCTAGCAATTTCTTCATACTGTGACCCCCATTTAAAAAAGACCTTAGAGGTTTATGAAGGTATTGGAATGTATTTAGAACAGCTTGAAATAGAACCAGATTTGCTAGAACGTTATATAGTGAGTACTCTAGGAACAATGTTAGCACCTATTAGTATGGAGAGAAGAAGCGAGAGGCTTTGCCACTATCTTATAACTCATACGGGCCCGAAAGAGCGTCAGCAAATTTATGATGAAATATTAAATACAACACCTGAAAGTTTACAAAAAGCAAGTCAATTATTTAAAGCTATGAGTAGTCACAATCATTATTGTGTAATAGGTAACAAAGAAACAATCACCAAATGTAAAAATATATTTGAGGTTATACATTTTACGATTTAGGGATATGCTAAAGCTGAGGAGGATACTATGAAAAGAGTAAAATCAATCAGTTTAACAGTAATCTTCATTTTAAGCAGTGTTTTTTTATTAGGGAGTAAACCTATAAGTTGTCAGAGGCATTACGAAACCGTTTTAATAGGGGTTGTAGAAGAAGCAGAACGTTATCTTATTATAGAACAGCACCTTTATCCTATTGTTAAGGTACGTCACGATGACTATATTCCATTAAGCTACCTACAGCAGGCCGGTATAAGCATTAAGGAAATAGAAGGTATTACTTACTTACAAGAAACTAAAGAAAGAGGGACATATAAGCTTGCCGTAAATTTAAAAGATGCTCTAGCTTATATGAATGACACTCCAGTTTACTGTGGCAATATAAGGAGCTATGCCCTTAAAACAAGAGAAGAACTACTTATTCCAGTAGCAGCTTTAAAAGGACTTTGGATGATTAAGCCTCATGAAGGTGCTTATGAAGCAAGAGAAAAAATCAATTTAAGTGATGATAACCTTATTGAAATAACAGAAACAACTATTAAAAATAGCAGTAATCATGTCATGCGTATTTCTTGGGTGAGTTTATTTTGGAATGGTAAGGCTTTTATAGAACTACCAAAAAGGGAAGTGCTCTTTGAACCTGGAGAAAGTAGATTATTAGAAGAACCAAATGGAAAAGGGCTTACTTATGTGACGACTTTATTGACCTGTGTTAATGAAGAACTATTAGATATAGCAGATACTTTTGGTCAAAAGGATACTTCTTTTTTTATGCATTATACAGCAGTTGTTAGAAGCGAAGCTTTAAATCAACTTTTTCCTCGGTATACCATTAGAGCAATGATGAAATACACAATAGGTAGTTTAGAAGCAAAGTCTCATATAGAATTATGGCGAGCAGAAAAAAGAAGCTATTTTGTGGTCAAGGATAAAAAAGGTAAGAAGTTTCAAGTACCCTATAATAGTATTCATATTGATGGAGACTGGGGAACTTTAAGCTCTAAGCCAAGTGCGGCTGATATAGAAGATTTTGTAACATTAAATCAGTTAGAAAGTAAGACATCTTATTTATTATGGACGGATATCTATCGTCAGCGTACGCATGTCTTAAAGAAGCAAGAAGGAATATGGCATTTAGAGAAAACTTTTGTTTGCTCCACCGGTAAAAATATTAATCCAACGCCACAGGGCCTTTATGAAGTACAATATACAATTCCCTTTATTGGAATGGATAAAGGCTACCGTTGTAAAAATGCTTTGGTTTTTTATAGAGATTATATGTTTCACTCAATTTTGTTTGATAAAACTGGGAAATATATTAAAAGTGGACAATATGAGTTAGGCCAGAAGGCTTCTCATGGTTGTATTCGTTTATCAGAAGAAGATAGTGCATGGCTTTATCAGCATATTCCGGTAGGGAGTACCGTATGGATTCGCTAGTCAATTCATGTAATCTGAAGAAGAATTTAAGACATCAGTGATCACCAAAGATCTGTATTAAGAAAAACCATGCATACCGCTAGAATCAGTGTCTAGGAATGCATGGTTTTGTTCGTAAATAGTCAATTGATACTTTATAGCCGTTTTAATTTTTACAAGGGTTGCCTAGGTATTTAAAATACTGCTTGCTTGTATTTGCTTAATAGCTTTGGCCATAGCTTCTTCATTTTGAACTAAGGCAATGCGCACATAGCCTTCACCTTCTTCGCCGAAGCTAATGCCAGGGACAACAACTACACCGGCTTGATGCATTAAATCCTGTGTAAAGTTCATAGAAGAAGTATAATGGCTAGGAATGGGGGCCCATACAAACATACTACCTTTAGGTAAAGGGATATTCCAACCGATTTCTTTTAAACCTTGGATTAAAAACTGGCCTCTTGTTTCATATAAATCATGAATGAATTTGACTTCATCTTGAGGTCCTGTTAAAAGAGAGACAGCAACTTTTTGGAAAGGTAAAAACATGCCGTAGTCAACATGTGATTTAAGTGTTTTTAAAGCACTGACCATTTCTTTGTTACCTACAGCAAAAGCTGTGCGACAGCCTGGAATACTATAGGTTTTAGAAAGCGAATTAAATTCGATACCCACCTCTTTAGCACCAGGGATACTAAGAAAGCTTTCACCTCTTTGACCATCAAATAAAAGTTCACTATAGGCATTATCATGAAGAACCATAATGTTATAGCGTTTAGCAAAAGCAACTAATGCTTTATAAAATTCAGGGTTAGCTGTAGCTGCTGTAGGGTTATTAGGATATGAAACAATCATCAGTTTAGCAGCTATGGCTACATCCTTTGGAATAGCTTCGAAGTCAATAAGGTAATCGTTTTCTTTTAAAAGTGGCATTTTATGTAAGAGCGCACCTGCCAAATGAGGGCCAATTGTAAAAATCGGATAACTTGGACTAGGCACGAGGACGATGTCACCAGGATTAATTAAACAAAGGGCTAATTCAGTAAAGCCGCTTTGAGAACCTAATAAGGAAATGACTTCATCTGTTTCCAAAGTAACTTGATAGCGCTGATGATACCAATGACACACGGCATCAATAAGCTCTTGAGTATCAGAAATAGCATAACGGTAGTTAAGAGGATCTCCAGTTGCCTCAGAAAGAAGTTTCATGACACGGTCTGAGGGAGGTGAATCAGGTGTACCGATACTAAAATCAATCATTGAACGCCCTGCCTTCATAAGGGCTTTTTTTTGTTCATTAAGCTCCGAAAAAATAGCGGAGGAAAGCTGCTGCATTTTGTCTGCAATCATGGGTAAGCCTCCTTTAAGCTGAAAATAAATGGTATTGTATACATCATTTATTATAATTATGAAATTTAAAAATAGTCAATGTATAAATTTTGTACTATAATAGCTTGTAATAAAATAATCTTACTTAGGAGGCAAGCAGCATGCAGTTCATATTTTATAGACGACTTAATGAAGTAGCTATCTTAAAAGGAGCTCAAACCTTGCAAGAAGAAAAAGATGAGGTGCTTTATCAAAAGATTTTAGGAGAGCTTTTAGAGCAAAGCTACCATTTAAAGCTAGGCCAAGATCTTTTTAAAATGTATCTCTGTTTTTTAGTGGCGAATGATGAAAATGCATTTTCACTAACAGCGGAAAAAGAGGGAGAAGGGATGGATGATAATCTTAAGGCATTAGTTCTTAAAGACTTAACAACTCTTATTCAGCTTTTTCATAGCCAAGTCATAACATTAAGTGTAAAAAAACAAGAGAAGACTGAGTCCTACTATAAACTTTACGAAGCTTTGGAAAAAGAGCCAAGCCCTGAGTCATTTTTACATACCCTTATAGCGTATTATAAACAATATGGATGTGGTAATATGAACCGCTACAAGGCCTTTAAGTGGCAACAAGATAAAGGCCTTATTGGGATTAGTGAGTGTGATCCTATTACGCTGAAAGAATTAATTGGATGTAACTATCAAAAAGAAGCACTTATTAAAAATACAGAAAACTTCTTACAAGGAAAACCTGCTAATAATGCACTTTTATTTGGAGATAGTGGCACAGGTAAATCATCTATGGTAAAAGCTTTGCTGAATGCTTATTATGATCAAGGGCTTAGAATCATTGATCTTTCAAAAGCAGATTTTATGTATTTTAATCGTATTTTGCCACTTCTAAGAAATAGAGGGCTTCACTATATTATTTTTTTGGATGATTTATCTTTTGAAGAGTTTGAAACCGAATATAAATATATGAAGGCTCTTATAGAAGGAGGTGTGGAAGTTAAGCCTAATAATGTGCTTATTTATGCTACTTCTAATAGAAGACATTTGATTAGAGAAACTTGGGAGGAGCGACAAGGCCAAGATATACATATTATAGATACGAGACAAGAGAAACTATCCTTATCCGATCGCTTTGGATTAAGTCTAACTTTTACCTCACCTGCTCAGAATGCTTATTTGGAAATTGTAACAGCTTTAGCTGCGCAATATGGAGTAGACATAGATGCTAATAGGCTTAGAGAAAAAGCTATTCAATGGGAATTAGCTCATGGTGGGCGCTCAGGGCGAGTTGCTAAGCAATTCATTCAATCTTTACTATAGTCTTTTTAAACATAATTCTTAAGATAAATGATATTTTATTAGATAAATGTAATGAATTTTTAATACAAATATATAAAAATATAGAAAATATGAATTTAACAAGGTATACTAAAAACGTTTATTAAAATATAATAGAATGGGAAATAAGGTGGGAAAAAAATGTTTAAGCAGTATATCGTTGACCTCAAAAAAGAATTTAAAGATTATAACGGCAAAAAATTATCACAAGATGCTTTGGCTGGTCTAACAGTAACAGCCGTTGCCTTGCCGTTAGCGTTAGCTTTTGGGGTGAGTAGTGGCGCAGATGCGGCAGCAGGGCTTATTACAGCTATTTTATCAGGATTTTTAATGAGTGCTTTATCAGGAGCTTCCTATCAAATATCAGGACCTACAGGGGCTATGACTGCTATCTTAATAGGGCTTGTAGCTAAATATCAGATGGAAGGGGTATTTATTGCTACTTTATTAGCAGGTATTATTTTACTTATTGCAGGTCTGTTAAAGATTGGTAAACTAGTTTCACTTATTCCAAGTCCAGTTATCACAGGCTTTACTTCAGGAATTGCTATTATTATTGCTCTTGGACAGATTGATAACTTTTTTGGTGTGACTTCTCAAGGAAGTACTAATATTGAAAAGCTTCTTTCTTATGGTACATTAGGTTTTCAGCCTAATTGGTATGCGGTAGGCTTAGGAACGCTTGTTATAGTTATTATGCTGGCTTGGCCTAAAAAATGGAATGCGAAGGTACCTTCTTCATTAGTAGGTATCATTATAGCTTTAGTAGTTAGTATGATTTTAAAGAAGAATGTTGCTATGGTAGGAGATATTCCTAAAACCTTGCTACCAGCAACACGTTTAAGTTTGTCTGATTTATCCATGGAGAAAATCAATTTACTTTTTAGTTCATCTATTAGTATTGCAGCACTAGGAATGATTGAAAGTTTATTATGTGGGGCATCTGCAGGACGAATGAAAGATGAAAAACTTAATGCAGATCGTGAATTAGTGGCACAAGGCATAGGTAATATGATTATTCCTTTTTTCGGGGGAGTACCTTCGACAGCAGCTATTGCACGTACCAGTGTTGCTATTAAGTCAGGTGCACAAACAAGATTAACAGGGATTTTCCATGCAGTAGGTTTATTAGCATCTATGTTTTTGTTAGGAGGTGTTATGTCACAGATTCCTTTATCAGCTTTGGCTGGGGTGTTGATGGTGACGGCGTGGCGAATGAATGAATGGGAGAGTATTCGCTTTATCTTTAGTAAAAAACTAAAAACAGCTATTGCACAGTTTTGTATTACTATGTTAGCAACTGTTATTTTTGATTTAACCTTAGCTATTTTATTAGGTGTTATGTTCTCTATTTTATTCTTTGTAGTAAATATTTCGGGCATTGAAATTAATTTAAGTGATATTGACCCTGCAAGACTTGCATCTAATGGCTTACATATTGAACATGATCACGAAAAAACAAAGGTCGTTTATTTAACAGGGCCGGTCTTCTTTACAACCACAGAAAAAATTAAAGCAGAAATCAGTCAATTAACTGATTTAGAATATATTATTTTTTCTATGAGGGGAGTTCCTCTTTTAGATGCTACTGGTACACAACTTTTTAGTGAGTTAAATGAAAGCTTCAAAGCGCAAGGGACAACCGTATTATTTTCAGGCTTACAACCTAAGGTAAAACATTTAATGGAACGAAGTGGATTAATGGAAACTGTTGGGGAAGAAAATTTCTTCTGGAGTGTAGAACAAAGTATTATGGCTATTGAAAAAGAACAGCTTGCAAGTTAGATATCATTTAGTTTTATTAAGGAAAAGAGGGGAGATATGGGGAAAAAACAATATGTAAAAGGAGTATTGCTTAGTTTACTAGTAAGTTTATGGCTATGTACAGGTCTATATGCACAAACCAATCTAATGACGTCTGTACCTTGCGATGGTAAAAGCTATACCATTCAATTTTCGGGAGATAAAGCGTTATTAAGCAGAGATGGTAGCCTAGCTGTGCCTGTTGTTTCAGGAACTAAAATCACTAAACCAGGAACTTATTATTTAAGTGTATACGAAGCTACAGGACTTAGAGTAGAAACTTTTAAAATAAAAAGCCAGACGAAAAGTAACTGGACTATTACAAAAGAAAGTGATTTAAATGAGGCCATCAAAAGCTGTTTAGAAAACTATCAAAAATCAGTAACTATTAACTTTAAATACCAAACGAGTATGGACCAAGTAGAAGCTATTTTGTCCAAGCATATTCAAAAGGTAACGGATACCTACCCCATGCTCATGATACAAAATTATTATGGTAAGCTTTCTCAAGATAGTAAAGGAAATCTGAGTGCACAGGTCAACTTTAAATATCCTCTTCAAGTTACCAATACCTTGAAGAAATATGACACACAAGCATTAAGTGGTATGGCTAATATGGTGAATACATTAGTTAAGCCTTATATGAAGGATTACGAAATAGAGCAGGCTTTGCTTATGGGGCTAATGAATCAAGTAACTTATTCACTTCATGAAGATGCTAGTATTAATGCGACATCTATGACACATACCTTACAAGGTGCTTTTATAGGAGAGAAAAGGATTGTATGTGATGGCTATGCCAAAACGTTTATGCATTTGATGAATATGGTTGGGGTACCTACACAATTAATAACAGGAACTTCTACAGATAGTTTAGGAGAAAGTGTAGGGCATGCGTGGAATTTAATTAAAATCCAAGGGGCCTATTATCATGTAGATAGTACTTGGGCAGATCAACATTTTGAAACATTGGGCTTATATGACTATATTAATGAACAAGATACTTATATGGCACAAGATCACGTTTGGGATAAAAGTCAGTATCCCAAAGCTGTTACGCTAACCTATACATTTCCTAATAGTCCTGTTAGTGTGAGTCAGGTAACAAAAGTAGCATCACCGAATGAACTAGAAGCTGGCATTGAAAAGGTTAAAAGTCAGCAAAAAGGAAATGGTACACTTATTTTGCAAAAACAAAGTCAGTGGCATTGGGATGAAGAAGAAGTAGCTGAGCAGCTATATGAAGTATTAGATGAAAGTTATAGTTGTTATAGTGAAGAAAAGTATGATTGTGTAATGATTTATTATTTAAAAGAAGAGTAATTAAAAAAACATCCCATAATGGGATGTTTTTTTAATTACTCCACTGACCAGTAGTATGACAGTAAGGGCAAACAATTTGATGATAAGGCTTTACATTGAGGTCAAGTAGGGTGCTATTACTATACATAGGACCATCATTGCATAAGGAAGAATCTACTGTATTAGAAAGGTACTCAGCACCTACCATATCATAACCACAATTCGTACATAATAAATGTTTAATCATAGCATTCACCTCTTTTAAGTGATTTTAAGATTAAAATTACTATGTCCAATTTTTCTAGAAATATGCATAAATAAAAGATAACTACCTTATATTGACAGTATAGAAAATGTGAATTTCCATATGCTATTACTAACATTTTAAAATTAGGAGGTTCATGATGAATAAACAAAAATGGCAAGGACTTACCATTGCCTTAATGATAAGTGTGTTAGCAAGTACAACTTTCGGTTCAGTAAATAGAAATGTACCAGCTCCTAGTCCATCACCAATAGCATCACCAAGTGCAAAACCAGTGCCAACAGTAGCACCAACTACAAAACCAGTACCAACGATGGCACCAACTACAAAACCAGCACCAACGATGGCACCAACTACAAAACCAGTACCAACGATGGCACCAACTACAAAACCAGTACCAACGATGGCACCGACTACAAAACCAGCACCAACGATGGTACCTTCTACAAAACCAGGACCATGTACAAAACCAGCACCATGTACTAAACCAACACCAGATCAAAAAGCTAAACCTTTTATGTTAGATAATTTTAAAGTAATTGCAAATACTTTAGCTGGGCTTGGTGTAGATGAAGCTAAACTTACTTCATATATTAAGGAAGGTAAGAAGTTAGAGGATGTTTTAAAAGCTGAGAAGATTTCTACACGCAAATTCAAAAAATGTGTGATTAAAGAATATAATAGAGTAGTAGATCAAGCTGTTAAAAACAAACAACTTACTTGTGAACAAGCAAAACAACTTAAGGCGGCTATTAAACAAACCATTAAAAATTGGCTTCCAAAAAGTAAATAATCAATTCATAATGCTCAATAAAACTGTTGGTTACATGTTAATCAACAGTTTTATTGAATGAATAAAATAATAAAAATATTATATAAAAAGACAACTTTATAATTTAGGCTAGCATTCATATAATATTATGGTATAATAGGCGAAGGGAAATAGAAAATAAAAAGCGCCAGAACTTGACAGTTACGTGAAAAATGTTAAGTTGACGAGGACTAGAGTGATCGAAAATTCGGCGGATGCTCTAGAGGGTTCACACCCTAAATAAGCCAACAAAACTAAAAAGTGATTTTTAGGACAAAGGGTTTATCGTGAATTTCCCTGATTTTATTTTAAATATCAAGGAGGTTTATTTGTTATGTGCGGAATTGTAGGTTATATCGGTTCAAAACAAGCATCAGACGTTATTATTGACGGATTAGAAAAACTAGAATACAGAGGTTATGATTCAGCAGGAGTTGCAGTTGTAAATGGTGATGACAAAATTAGTTGGGCTAAAAAACAAGGAAGATTAAGTGGGTTAGAAGCCATTCTTGCTAAGAAGCCAGTAGAGGGAACGGTAGGAATAGGCCATACAAGATGGGCTACACACGGGGCGCCATCAGACTTAAATTCTCATCCTCATTTAAATGCAGCAGAGACTATTGCTGTTGTTCATAATGGAATCATTGAAAATTATATGGAACTTCGTGAGATGCTTATAGCAGAAGGATATGTTTTCAAATCAGAAACAGATACAGAAGTAGCAGTTCACTTAATTGATAAATTCTATGAAGGAGATTTATTAACAGCTGTTTATAAAGCAGTAGAGCAATTTAGAGGTGCTTATGCTCTTGGGGTTGTATCAGCCAATCACCCAGGTGAATTAGTAGCCGTAAGAAAAGAAAGTCCATTAATTGTTGGCGTGGGTGAAGGTGAATATTTTATTGCCTCTGATGTACCAGCTATCTTAAAATATACTAGAAATGTTTATTATTTAGAAAATGATGAAGTGGTTTATGTTAAGGATGGCAAGTTAACTATTTTAGATGGGGAGCAAAAGGTTGTTGATAAAGAACTTAAAGTTGTAGAATGGGATATTGAAGCAGCTTCTAAAGGTGGTTTTGACCATTTTATGATGAAAGAAATTTATGACCAACCACAAGCTATTCATGATACACTGATGAGAAGACTTGATGAAAATGGTATGATTCATTTAGATGATATCAAACTTACAAAAGAAGATTTAGATGGTATTACTAAAATGTATATTGTGGCATGTGGTACAGCTTATCATGCAGGCCTTGTAGGTAAATATGCAATTGAAAAATTAGCTAAAGTACCTGTTGAAGTAGACATTGCTTCAGAATTCAGATATAGCGATCCATTTATTGATGAACACACCATGCTTATTGTTGTTTCTCAATCAGGCGAAACAGCAGATACATTAGCAGCTATGAAACTTGCTAAAGCAAAGGGTGCAAGAGTACTTGCAATTACTAACGTGGTTGGCTCATCAGTAGCTAGAGAGGCTCATGATGTATTTTATACATGGGCAGGTCCAGAAATTGCTGTAGCATCTACTAAAGCGTATACAGCACAGATGATTGCTTTTTATATGATTGCTTTAGATTTTGCTTATAAAAAAGGAACGATTACTTTAGAGGCTTATCATAAAACGATTAAAAAGATTGAAGCTTTAGCACCGCTTGTTCAAGAGATTTTAGCAGACAAAGATGAAATTGAAAAAATAGCTATGGACATGAAAGATGCACAAAATGCCTTTTACCTTGGTAGAGGAGTTGATTATACAACAGCTAGAGAAGCAGCTCTTAAATTAAAAGAGATTTCTTATATTTACACAGAAGCTTTTGCAGCTGGAGAATTGAAACATGGTCCTATTGCGTTAATTGATCAAGGTACACCAGTACTTTGTATTGTGACACAAGAAGCGTTGGAAGAAAAAATGATTTCTAATATCAAAGAAGTTAAAGCAAGAGGGGCTTTTGTTATTGCCATTACTAGAAAAGGAAATACAGAAGTAGCTAAAGTGGCTGATGATGTCATTTATATCCCAGGAGCTGATGATTTATTAATGCCAGTATTATCTGTTATTCCTACTCAGCTTATTTCTTATTATGTATCTATTGCTAGAGGCAATGATGTTGATAAACCACGTAATCTTGCAAAATCGGTTACAGTAGAATAGTGAATGAAACTCAGTAGCTTTATTTGTTGTTTTATAAAAAAGATTGAGCATTTACAACAAAGTTTGACTTTTTACAAAAAAGATAGATAATTTACAAAAAAGTATGATAAAAATCATCTTTTAAGCTATACTAAGCTTAAGAGGTGATTTTTTTTATGTCTAAAAGAAGTAAAGCACTTAACACCGAGCGGAAACAACAAGAAGGAAGAGGGGAAGGTAGGAGAGAGAATTATAAACCTTGGATTACTATACAGGATTTTCCTTCAAGTGGGCGTGTAACGAGAATAAAAGGAATAAAGACCAATAGGCAGCATGAGTTTTTATCTGATTTAGAACGAAATTATTTTTATTTACTAGAGTTTGCAGAGAGTATTATTGATATACGAGAACAATTTCCACTTTTACCACTTGAAGAGACACTGTTAATTGCTCAAGAATTAGGGATTGAACATCCTACAAACCCACAAACCAAAGAGCCTATTGTTATGACAACAGATTTTCTCATAACCCTGCAAATGCCTACAGGAGAGCTGAAGGAAGTTGCAAGAACATTAAAATACAAGGATGAGCTACTAAAAAAACGTGTTATAGAGAAGTTTGAGCTGGAGAGGATATTTTTTGAAAGACAAGGGATAGAGTGGGGAATCGTAACAGAACAAGAAATACCAATTGATATGGCTCAAGCTATAGCTGATTTACATGCTTATTATGATATAAGTGAGTTAGAGGCCTTTAAAGTTTTAGAAAAAGAAACCTTAGAAGATTTGCTGCAAGCCTTTATAAGTAGATGCGTAGCTTATAAGGGGACACTTAGAAACCTATGTATGCAGTTTGACCAGACAATGGAGCTAGAAAGAGGTAGTGGAATCGCTTTATTGAAGCATTTAATAGGTCATAAAATACTTATTGCAGAACTAAAGGGAAAGCTTGATTTCAACAAGCATATTGAATTGAACTTAAATATTAAGAAGGCTGAGGAGAGGAGCCAGATAGGATGATTTTTGTCAATGAGGTCTATAAGTATGTAGAGGGGAAAAACAAGGATGCGCTTATAAGGAGTATCACTATTTCACAAGATAAGAACATATTTTACTATGTTAATCTGCACACACAATTTAGTATGCCAAGTATTTACGATATGAATAGCTTTTTAGATGAGATAGAACAAGGTATTGTTTTAAGGGTACCTGACCAATATATAAAACGAATAGAAGAAAGTGAGCTATCAGTTAAGACCAGAGAGAAAAGAGATTCAGACTGGAAGCTTATAAGTTATTATTGGGAAAATGAAAAAGTGTCACTATTAACTAAAAGTCAAAGAGGTAAAGTGTTTGAAACAATTGAAGAACAATATAAGGTATCTAAAAGTAGTGTAAAAAGAATGTTTACAAGGTTTTGGCAACGAGGAATGAATAAAAATGCTTTATTACCAGACTATATGAACTCAGGGGGAAAAGGAAAGGACAAGATTTTAAGTGAGCATAAGGTAGGAAGACCGAAAAATGCTGATTATGAGGGGAATAGAAGTACTGGAATCAATATTACATCAGAAATAAAAGCACTTTTCCAAAATGGTATAGAAAGATATTACCAAACAAAGAAACAGACATCACTGACAGAGGTCTATACAAGTATAGTGAAAGACTTTTTTTCAGAGCGTTATATGGAAGATGGAGAAATGAAATATAAGGTATGGGATAAAGAACGTGTTCCTACCTATAGGCAATTTTATTATTGGTTCAAAAAGATGGATGAACCTACCAAAAGTATTATAGAGAGACAAGGACGTAAGGCATATGAATTAAAGTATAGGCCGATACTAGGAAATTCTATAAATGAGACAATAGGACCAGGTACACGCTTTCAAGTTGATGCTACCATAGCTGATATTTACTTAGTCAGTAGATTAGATAGAAACAGGATTATAGGTAGGCCAATTGTATATGCGATTATAGATGTTTTTTCAAGGCTAGTAACAGGTATCTATGTAGGCTTAGAAGGGCCTTCATGGATAGGTGCTATGATGGCATTAGATAACATGGTGACGGATAAGGTAGCCTTTTGTAAGCAATATGGTATAGAGATTGAAGAGGATCAGTGGCCTGCAAAGCATCTACCTGAAGTAGTCTTAGCAGACAGGGGAGAATTTGAAGGCTATTCAGTAGAAAATCTTATTAATAACTTAGGAATAGCTATTGAGAATACACCACCCTATAGAGGTGATCTTAAAGGAATCGTGGAAAGAAGCTTTAGAACACTTAATACAAAGCTTAAGCATAAAACACCAGGGGCAATTATGAAGGAATTTAGGCAAAGAGGAGATAGAGATTATCGATTGGATGCTACATTAACTTTAGAAGAGTTTACGAAAATATATATTCAACTTGTACTTCATCATAACAATACACTTATTGCCAAATACCCAGTAGAAAAAGAAATGCTTATAGATAGTGTTGTACCTATACCTGTTGAACTATGGAAGTGGGGAATTGAGAATAAAAAAGGAAGTCTTAGAAGTATTGATGGAGAGCTAATGAGGCTTAATGTGCTACCAAAAGGCAAGGCTGTTGTTTCAAGAGCAGGGATTAAGTTTAAGGGATTGATGTATGGTAGCCAAAAGGCTATACAGGAACAGTGGTTTCTCAAGCAAGCTACAAAGAACATAGAAGTAGTATATGATCCAAGAAATTTAAGTAATATTTATATACTAGATGAAGATGGTAGAAGCTATGAAACATGCTATTTGTTAGAGGGAAGTCAACAGTATAAAGACGTTATTTTGGAAGAACTTATATTCATGCAAGAGCTGCAGTCAGAGCTTCGTGAAAAGCAAAAGCAAACACAACTTCAAAATGATGTGAACTTGGAAAAAGAAATAGAAGCTATTGTCAGTAAGGCAAAAAAAGAAAAAGGTAGCACACCTAAATTATATGATCAGAGTAAAACAAAAAAGTTAAAAAGTATTAAAAGGAATAGAAAGATTGAAAAAGAACTCAATAAGCTAGAGGAAGTATTTGTGGTAGAAGAATTAACACTCAAGCAACCAGGCAAGGTAGTGGAGATACTCCAAGAACAGGAAAGTGAGATAGTGAGTGAAAATGAAGAGCCAACAGCAAAGCAAAAGCTGATGAATAAGCTAAAACAGAAAAGAGATGAGAGCCGTGGAAAGGGATAATACCTTAGTTGTACTAAAGGGAGAGGTAGAAGAAGCTTGCTATAAGAGACAGGAATTAGATGAATATAAAGGTAATCCGTTTATTGAAGCTCTTCCACCTATATTTGATGAAGATGAAGTGATTGAGCGCTTTACTGTAAGTCCAATCATTAAAGAAGAGGATAGAAGTCAAGCTACTAATATACGCTATCATGTTATTAAAAGAATTAAGAACTTTGTACAACCACTGCCCATTCATTTTATTATTGAATCAAGATTATCTACTATGCTTAGAAGGGGGTATTTAGCAAGAAATCCTCTAGATAAATCCTATTTGAAACGGGTAAGAATACTTAATGAATTAAGAGCGTCAGAAGAAGTAGGACTTGAAGCTATTGAAGATAGAATGAGCTATATGAGGTCTACTGCTGATAGTATGGCCATTATAGGGATATCTGGTATAGGAAAAACAACAGCGATTGAAAGGCTATTGCTTATGTATCCACAGGTTATTAAACATATGGAATATGAGGGTCAGCTTTTTAGTAGAACACAGCTTGTATGGCTTAAGATAGATTGTCCATATGATGGTAACCTTGCAACTTTATGCAAAAGCTTCTTTAAAGCAATAGATGATATCTTAGGAACGAGATATCTCGAAAAGTATGGCTATACAAGTAGAGTAACATCGTCGATGATGCTACATATGACTACACTAGCAAGTATCTATGGAATAGGTGTTTTAGTAATAGATGAAATCCAACACCTTCTTAATAGTAAAAATAATATGGAAGACATGCTTAATTTCTTTGTAACCTTGAGTAACACCATAAGTATTCCAACGGTACTCATTGGTACATCTAAGGCACAGCAGTTATTTAGAGGGAATTTTAGACAAGCTAGAAGAGCTGCTAGTGAGGGAGCTATTATGTGGGATCGTATGGACAAAAAGGAAGATGAATGGGACTTTTTCTTAGAGACCTTATGGGAACTACAGTGTCTTAAGGAATATACAGGTTTAAGCTTAAGTATAAAGGAGGCCTTCTATGAAGAAACACAAGGTATTACAGCCGTAGCTGTTATTCTCTTTATTCTTGCACAAGAGAAAGCTCTAGCTGAAGGAGAAGAACTGCTTTCAGTGGAATTAATTCGCCAGACAGCTAAGAATGACTTGAGGATGTTACAGCCAATGCTCAAGGCACTTAAGGCAAATAATATGAAGGAAATTATGAAATATGAAGATATCTCTATCAGTATAGATGAACTGACAGTAAATTATCGAAAAGATATAGCATTAGTTGGTAAGCTAGAAGAGAGCTTTGAGGAGAGAAAAAAGGATATAGAGCTTCGACAAAGGAGTCTTGTAGAGAACCTGGTTATGGATTTAAATGATATAGGTATCTTTGCGCAATTAAATATAAGTAGCTTAAAGAAAATTGCCTTACAAGTTGTAGAGAAAAGCTCAATTAATGAGGACTATAATGCATTAAAGCTTATGGCTTTAAAAAAGGCAATGGCACTTAATGATAACCAAGAAAATAGATCAATTAACAAGTCACAGGGGGAAGAACAACAGGGATTGATGTTACTCTATGAACAAGCTGGCAAAAATAAACAACATCCCTACGAAGTGTTCATGAAAAAGGGCTATATTAAAAAGCCTATAGAAGAATTTTTGAAGGTGGAATAGAACATGTTAACTTTTTTTACGGACCCTTACCCAAATGAATTATTATATTCAGCTTGTGCAAGATATCATTACTATGTTGGAAATATAGATTATAAAGATACATTAGAGGAACTATTTGGGAAGAGAAGCATTGTGCCAGATCTTTATTTTGGTAGCTTGTTAGATACGTTAGTAAATCACTTAGGAAATAGTTATAGTACAGATATATTGATACGGGCCAATACACTATTTCCTTTCTATGAACCGTTCTTACCAGAAGCTCGTAGACGAGAAATAGTGGAAGAAATGAAAAAGGAAGGTGGCTCTAAGTTATATGCTCAGTTGGGGATATCGGCAGGTGGGATTTGTAGAAAGCATGATATATGTTACTGTTATGCTTGTGCAAAAGAAGATATTGAAAAATATGGAGAACCTTATATTCATAGAGAGCATCAGCTACAAGGTGTAGTTGTATGTCCACATCACGGGGTATATTTACAGGCTTATACAATAAGCAGGCGTAATGCCAGTAGGATAGCCTTTATACGACTAGAGCAAGATAAGCTAGTAGTGGAGTATAAGAGGATAGAGAATAAAAAAGTATATGAGGAACTCTATATGCTTTCTAAGCTAGCATATAGGCTATTACAATGCAACAGAACAACAGCTAATCAACAAAGCCTTTTGCACGCTTATAAAAAGGTGCTTGCACAAAAAGGGTTAGTAGCTATAAATGGGAGGGTTAGGCAACAGGAACTTTATAAGGAATTTGTAGACTTTTATAGTAAGCAAACCTTGGAAATATTAGAAAGTAATGTGGTTCTAGAGGATGAATATAATTGGCTCAAGGTAATGACAAGGAATTCTAAAAGAATAGTTCACCCTATTAGACATTTGCTATTTATTAATTTTTTAGGAGAAGACTTAGAGAATCTTTTTCAAGAAGCGTACAAAGAATATAATCCTTTTGGTAAAGGGCCATGGCCTTGCTTAAATAGATCAGCTAAACATTATGGTGAAGAAGTAATTGAATCAGTTACTATAACACCAGATTATAAAACAAGGATGCCAGTTGGAACCTTTAAATGTAGTTGTGGGTTTATTTATTCTAGAAAAGGACCTGATAAGACACTGGGGGATCGATCTAGAATAGGGAGGATAAAAGCTTTCGGTGATGAATGGGATAATAAGCTAAAGGAGGTTTTGCAACAGCATAAGTGGGGATTAAGAGCAATAGCAAGAGAGATGTCTTGTGACCCTAAGACTATATTGAAAAAGGATATAGAGTTGGGGTTGTATGCCTTCATGGCAATGAATGAGGAATGCAACCAATTAGAAGAAAACGGTAAATCAAAGGTTAATCAACAAGGAAAGTGTATAGAAGACTGTAGGCTAGTAGTATTGCAGGCTATAGAAGCTAATAAGAGTTTGACGCGAACCCAGCTAAGACAACTAATCAAAAAAGAATATATTTATTTGTACAGAAAAGATAAGGAATGGCTGTTTGAACATTTACCTATGCACACAAGAAAGCCTATTGAAAGAACAAATGTCAACTGGAGAGAAAGAGATGCTATACTCCTAGCCTTGATAAAGCGAAAGTGTGAAGAGCTTCTGAGAAGAGAAAAGCCTGTAAGGATAACTCAATCTTTAATAGGCAAAGAATTAGGTATAACAAGTCTTTTGGAAAGTAAGCTTTATCAATTACCAAAGGTGGGACAGTATGTAGAGGAGGTTGCAGAGACAGTGCAGACATTTCAGTTAAGGAGATGTAAGCAAATTATTGATAGAAAAAGGGTAGAGAATGAAACACTGGAACTGTGGCAATTACAACGACTAGGGGGCATACGTACAGCTGCTTTCAATAATATAAAAGTAGAATTAGAAAAATATATGAACACATAATGAGTGGGGGATAAATGCATGAGTAAAATAGTAAGACTTAAGGAATGGCCTTTTGGACAGGATGAAAATGCAAAGCTAATATGGATTGGGGAGCCTTTCAAGGAAAATAAAAAGTGGGTGGTTAAGGTATATTTTAGATCTATTACAAGGCAAGAAACAAAAGGCATTGTAGTTGATTGGCCTACCATTCATTTTTTTTCTATGGGGAAAGTCTATAGTAATGGTATTATAAATCAGGCTGAAGTGGAAGAAGGGACTTTTATAATAGATGTTAACTTAGATAATACATATGCACAATATAATGAACGACCATGGGATATACAAGGAACAAAAGAAATAGGAATATCTAGGACATTTAATTTTAAAAAAGATAATAAGTTATATATTATACCAAGTATTGAGATTATACGTGGAGTTTTAGGCATAGATAGCTTTACATTACGGCTAATGCTTTCTATGGATGTTATGTCCGAATACTTTGTGTATGAGGTCGAAGATAATGTTTTAAAAATCTACTTTAGCAATGAATACAATAAAAAACTTTTGAGCAATGAAAAGTTATATCATTTAGCATGGATTATAACAAATAATCAAGTCAGATCCATGTTCTGTCAAATTTCCAGTAATTATAGGGTAGGCGAAAATGAATCTTGTAAGTTTGAATTTAAATTGAATGATTTTAGTATAAGAGCACGTGTAAAAATAAAGGGAACTAAGGTCTTTATTAGAGAAATCCTGGTCTTGAAAGAGAAAAGAATTTTAATTGAGCAATTACTAATAGAACATCCTATGTTGGGTGGTATGTGTGTTACTAAGGGGATTAAAAAGAGAGAATATATTACATATAGTTATACTAAAAGTGAAGAGTTAAAGGTAGAAAAAGACGTAGATGGCTCTACAAAAGGAATTGAAATGATATCAAACAATAGTATTATACATAGCTATACTGTCAAGCCCACTATAAGAAAAAAAGGAATAGAAGATGAACCTAAAAGAGTGTTATCTGATAGTACTACTAAGCAGTATTTTCATGATGACAAGGGACGTAGAGCTTTTGGAGAAGAGGGAGGGGAAAATATTGTTAGAGGTCTAGAATTTAAGAGCTTAAAGGAGATACAAATAGATGGGCAGTGTGAAGTATTTATACAAGTAATGAGATTGTTAAAAGAGGAGCAAAAAATAAAAAACATTGAAGTATTAACAAATAAATTAAATGAAATTAAGATGGGAAGATTTGCTTTTCTAGAGAATGGAATAACGCCTAGAAAATATAT
The DNA here is from genome assembly GCF_003990395.1 of Cellulosilyticum sp. WCF-2. Taxonomy (NCBI): domain Bacteria; kingdom Bacillati; phylum Bacillota; class Clostridia; order Lachnospirales; family Cellulosilyticaceae; genus Cellulosilyticum; species Cellulosilyticum sp. WCF-2. The sequence goes on from NZ_CP034675.1 coordinate 2,783,255, forward strand.
TTTGTGTAAAATTATTATGGAAGATGAAAAAGAACGAGTCGTTATTGAAATAGAAAGAGAAAAGAAGTCATTATCAACACTTATTTTAAAGAGTAATAAAAAGAAAAATTGGGAAAAAGTAATTATAAGATTATTGTATGGACTTATTAAAAATACGGGGACTTGGCAGAAGTATGATATTGAACAGTTAAGTTATGATGAGGAGATAGAAATAAAAAGAAAGAAACATTTAGATAATGATTTAAAAAAAGAGGTTGAAAAAATGTATGAATTTGTTGTTGAATAAGGCTGGTTAATAACTTAGAGAGCATAGAAATATATAAATTATTTTATTATTATGAATAGAACAGAGGCGTATAGACAAGGTGGCTTAAATAAATTAGAATACTTATGTCAACTGAATATAAAGAGATGAAATACTGGAATATTTCACCTCTTAGATTTTTTAGTATTATTACAATACCAACCAAGATAATGATACTAAAAAAACTTCTTTAGGGCAATAGGTTGACTAAAATCCATTTTTGATAACTTAGTAAGAAAACAAACTAACTTAGTAAGAAAACAAGCTAACTTATCAAGAAAACAAAATAAGGAGATAGTATCATGAATTTTGAAGAGGAATTATTAAAATTGCACTCAGAGCAAGATGAACAGAGGGTTTCATTGTTAGATCAAATTAAACCAGAAATAACAGTTTATTTTGATACAGTGGACTTGAGGAAACTTCGTATTGATAGAAGAGTGCAAGGACAAGTTGTGTCTAGTAGAGTAGATAAAATCGCTAAATCATTCAAACCAGAAGAGGTAGGCGTTTTAACTGTTTGCAAAAGAGAGGATGGCTTCTATTACATAGCAGATGGACAACACAGATATTTAGCTATGTGTAAATTAGGGGTAAAGGAAATTCCTTGTCAAGTATATGAAGGGTTGACGTTAGAAGATGAAGCTAATAAGTATTTACATCTGAATAAAGAGAGAAAGCAACCTAAAGCGATAGATAGTTTTATGGTGGCTTTAGTAGCAGGAAATCCAGAAATTATGGAAGTCGATAGAATATGTAAGAAGCATGGTCTAGAGATAGGTAAAGATACAAAAGGATGTACTGCAATAGAGAAAATATTTAAAAATTATGGTGGCGAGCTATTAGATAAAGCTTTGGATGTTTATATGAATGCTTTTAATAAGGATAGATTTAATCATACATTACTTTTAGAAATAGCACGTTTATTACATTATAATTCAAATATTAAAGAGGTTATATTAGTACGTCGACTAAAAGAAAAAGGCTTAAACGGAGTAGTTTCAGCTGCACAGTATTTAATAGGGAGTAAGGTTGCAAAAAATACAGCAGAGGGATTAAGTCTAGCCCTATATGCAGTATATAATGACCGTCAATCACAAGAAAATAAAATCATATGGGGCAAGGAGAAGAGAAGATAATGGTCAGAAAAAACCACATTACTTCTACTCAAGAAGAAGTGTTGCAGAGAGCTATTGATTTTTTGAATTGCGGAGAGAAGCCACCAGGAGTTACTGCTAAAGAGCATGCTAAATTCAAGCGAGAAACTATAAAAGCATTAGGAATAAAAAAATGTGCAGTATGTGGTAAGTGGAACTATTCAGGCCAATTTTTAAATGATAAGAAACCTATATGTTGTAAATGTTTAAAAGAGGATAAGTGTAGATGTTTAGAGTGTGGAGAGTATGAAGATGTTAAGGATATGTTAGTAGATGTAGAGAGAGGAAAAACACTTTGCAGAAAATGCCAAGAAAAAATTGTTGAATATAATTGTGATAATGGAATTAAAAGAGTTTGTATAAAATGCAAAAAAGAATATCCTCTTACAGAAAAATATTTTAGTTGGAATATACGTAGTAATGGCTATCTAAGAGGGGTATGTAGAACTTGTAGAGGAGTTCAGCACCGTGAATATAACAGGAAAATGAGTGCACTTAATAAGGTAGTGGATAGCATATAATTAAATTAAAAATCATGTGAGAAAAATAGATTAGGGAAATAACTCTAATCTATTTTTTTTACGAACTATATAAAATAAGAATATTGTTTGAACATAATAATATTGAATGAAAATCACAATATAGCCGTTATAATACACGATAATGTATTTTTGAGCACGGAAATCAAATAAAATAACACAAAAGTATAGTGTAAATGGGAGTGGGGTGCTATAATTAATAAGAGGATGGTGAATATGTATAATGAAATTTTGAAAATAATAGAAGGTGGAATAAATAGAGATAGAAATAAAGTATTAAGTTATAGTAAGTTATTGGTAGATAACCTCAAAAAAGATGGAGAAGATAAATTTGCCAATAAAATAGTCGATATTATAAACAAAAAAGATGTTACACCGATGTATTTAGATGATTTTTTAGTTACACCAATTGATCAAGAAACTAAGATGAATATTGCTGATATTATAATGCCTAATCAAGAGATAAATTTGGTTTTACCAAGTTATTTAGAAAATATAATAGAGGAATTTATTTTATCAATAAAACAGAGAGATAAGTTAAATAAAATTGGAGTAGATAGTACTACGTCATTATTATTATATGGTATTCCAGGTACAGGAAAAACAAGTATTGCTCACTTAATTTCTTATAAAACAAAACTACCATTAGTAATTGTCAGATTGGATGCCCTTGTTTCATCATTATTAGGGAATACAGCTAAAAACATTAGAAAGGTATTTGAATATGCCAATAATAGACCGTGTATTCTATTTTTAGATGAATTTGATGCTATAGCAAAAGCAAGAGATGATAAAAAAGAATTGGGTGAACTAAAAAGAGTAATTAATAGTTTATTACAAAACATTGATGAGTTTAATAAAAATAATGTGTTAATAGCAGCTACAAATCATCATGAACTTTTAGATGCAGCTATATGGAGAAGATTTTCAATGACAGTTGAAGTATTACCACCTGATTTACAGCAAACATCTGTATTGATAAAGCAGTATTTAGATAGCGTTGAATATGATTTTAGAGATAACCAAAAAAAGTTAGAGTTAAGCTCGGAGGCATTATTAGGACTAGCTGCTGCTGATGTAAAAAGTATCTGTATGAATACAATTAAAAAAACTATTTTAAGGGAGGAAGATAAAGTATTATATAATAATTTTATTTATGAGATTTATTTATATAGAAAACATAGCCTAAAAGATATAGAGGATGCAGTTAAGTTTTTGCATAAGTATGGAGTACAACAAAGGAGTATTTTTAAGTTAGTAGGGATACCACTAAGGTCAGTAAAAACAATTTTAGAAAAGTAATATCATTGGGGAGGAATTAATGATGGAGAAGAAATTACCAGTTCAGATTTTCAGTAAAAGGGAAACTATTGATGAGCGTTCAGTAGAAGGGATGGGAAATCAAGAGTTACCTCGGTGGGTATTACAAGGAGATGAATTAGAAAAAAGGGCAGGGGAATTAGCTAATGGCATTAAAAAGGGAAAAGTATATTTTGAGAAAAGAAATCCAAAACGAGATTTTATACCATTAGCTATAGAAGCGACAATAAATGAAGATGCTATTGCTAAATCGCATAGAAAAAAAATCTCTAAACTCTTTAACGTAAATCAACAAGAAAATATAATAGGAATAGTAGATGAGAATAGACTCATTATAAAGATAGATACATTAGATGACTTATATAAGATAGAAGGTGAGTTATCGAAACTGAGTAAAAATGCCCAAGCAATTTCAGCAATTGAGGAAATAGACTTATTTAGACCAGACATCAATATTAGTGAGCCGGTAGGACACCCGTTAAAAATAAGACTTCTATCATATGATAACTATGAATTAGATAGTGCTGTGGCATTATCATTTGAAGCATTATGCAGGGAACATAGCCTTTCTCTAACTAAGACACAATATACAGAAGACATCAATGTATATAAGCTGAGTTTGGATGATATTGATATATTAGAAAAGTTATTAAAGTTCGAATCTATTTTTTCTATTGAGAATATGCCAAGTTATATGATTGAAGAAAGTAATTTTGTAGAAGAATATACAGAAGTTGGTGTAAAAATACCAGAGAATAATATACAATATCCTATTGTGGGTGTATTGGATACTGGAATTGAAAATAATAAATATCTTGATATGTGGATTGATAAAGAGAAAAATTATTGTTTTCCTGAAGAGTATTTGTTAAAGAAACATGGGACATTTGTTGCAGGAATCATTGCATATGGTGATGAACTTGAAAATAAAAATTATCTTGGTATTAAAGGATGTAAGGTGTTTGATGCTGCTATATTTAGTGAAAAAGAAGCTATTGATCAAGATATATTAATCCAAAATATTGAAACTACATTAAGAAGATATGGGAATAAAATTAAGATATGGAATTTATCTATAGGAACAAAAGAGGAAAGTGATATAGACCAATTCTCTGACTTTGGAATGGCATTGGATGCTTTACAAGACAAATACGATGTACTAATATGTAAATCTGCTGGGAATAGCAATGCTTTTTTAAAGGGAGCACCTAAAAGTAGAATATCTAAATCGGCAGATAGTGTAAGAGCTATAGTAGTAGGTTCTATTGCACAGGATAAGAAGGAAGGAGATATGGTTGAAAAAAACTACCCATCTCCTTTTACACGAATAGGTAGAGGGCCAGGATATATTATAAAGCCAGATTTAGTGCATTATGGTGGAAATGTAGGGATAGATCAAGAGGGTAAGGTATCTCAAACAGGAATAAGATCTTTTGATGTAGATGGAGAAATAATAGAAAGTGTAGGAACTAGTTATTCAACACCTAGAGTAAGTAGTATTCTCGCAGGAGTTGAACATGAATTAAATATGGAGTTTGATTCTTTATTATTAAAAGGTTTGGTAGTACATAGCGCAAAATATCCACACAATATTGACTTGCCAATCAGTGAAAAAGTTAATCAAATGGGATTTGGATTACCACCAAGTGTTAAAGATATTTTGTATAATTCGCCTAATGAGGTAACTTTAATAATGAGAGACCAGCTTGAAAAGGGTGATTTTATAGAAATCTTGGATTTCCCTTTTCCAGATACATTAATTAAAGATGGGTTTTACTATGGACAAGTTACAGTAACAGTTGTTTATAATCCTATACTAGACCCTACACAAGGTATAGAATATTGTCAATCAGATCTAAGGGTATCTTTAGGAACCTATGAAAATAAATGTTATAGAGATGTAACCAAAGCTTATATAAAGAACCCAATAGGTAAAGAAAATGGACAAAATATATTACAACAATCTTGCTATAGTAAGAAAAAGCTAAAGTCTTATGAGGGGGAATTTGGAGGGAAAGAAAGATTATTAATCCAGTATGGAGATAAGTATTATCCTATAAAAAAATATGCTTTAGATTTAGAAGAGATGACAACTACAAATAAAAGTAAGTATTTATCTGCAGACAGAAAGTGGTTTTTAAAAATAGAAGGGCTATTTAGAGATGCGGCAGAAAAGAAAGCAGAAAAAATAGGAAGTGAGTTATACCAAGATTTCTGTGTGCTTATTACCATAAAAGATCCACATAATTCAAATAATCCAGTCTACAATGAGGTTGTAAATTTATTAGAAGAACATAACTTTGCTCATAATGAAATAGAATTACAACAAAATATCGATGTGAGATTAGAAAATAAGGATGGGATTGTATTAGATGAGTTAATTGATAGTATTATGAGGAGAAAATAATGGGGAAAAGAGAAAAAAATGGGGCGACAGAAGCTGTTGAACAGATAGTGCTGGAATACTTTTTAAGGGTTCCCGATGTAAAAGAGCCTTTGGCGAAAAATCAAAAAAACTTACTGATAAAAGCTTTAAAAGATGAGCAATATATGCTAAATGAAAGAATAATAACTAAAAAAATAGAGTTGGAAAAACAAAAAGAATTAGAACAGCTTAAAAGAGTATATGAAAAAGAATGTAAAGAGAAAGAACAATTAAATTCTTTTGATAGTATGAGAAAAATACTTTTTGAAGGAATAATAGTAGCTGCTTTGGTGGGATTAGCTATAAATCAAGCAACAGAATTGATTTTTGATTTTAAAGAATTGATAAATCAAACCATTAAACTACCTGTTTGGATTATAACTATTTTAATTATAGTTGTAATTATATTGATTTTAATATGTATAATAGGGAAATATTTTATAGATAAGTTTTGTGAACTATATAACTTAATAAATAATAAAAATGATTGTTAAATTTTTGAAATAATATGTATAGTGAATAGTATAGTTTATTTAAACTTTATTGTAAAAAATAAAAACAATATAAGAAAGCAAGAACTTTTTTGATCGCATTTTTTTGCAAAGAGTTCTTGCTTCTTTGTGTTTTAATAAGAGTTAGTAAAGAATTTTAATCATTCTTTTTTGTAACTCTACATTATTCTTTAAAACTTTATTAGGGAATCATCTTTTTGATCACATATACAATAGTGTAAAGATAAAACAAATAACTTTCCAAAGCAGAATCACCACAGCTTTAATCTGAGGAACTGACCGGGTCAGCCAAGTCTCAATCTATTGTTATAGGTACCTCTGGACTTAAGGAAAATGTTCACTGATGCGCTGTAAAGGGAGACGCTTAAATGATAAGTTGTTTAATTAGGCTTTACACACGAAGTAGTACCAAAAACAAAGTTTTAAACCAGAGTCTTAAAGCCTTAGCTTCCTCATCACAAGGGTGCACCGGCTAAGACTTTTAAGGAGCTCCTCACTCTTCGTTTAAACTTTTATAACTTGTGCTATTTATCCTTAAAGTGCATACTGCCCTGAGGAGCTACAGTCATGCCCTTTGAGATGGTAGCATAAGTTTTTAAAAGTGAATAATGAAGAGCTGGTAAGCAAAAATAGCCAAGTGATATATGTCGCTTGGCTATTTTTGCGTGTGTGCTCAGCATGGCGCAATCTAATGGGTGAAAGTCCTGAGTGCGGGTTGATAGGGCAAGCACGGGGATGTTTTATGCTTACAATAAGGCAGCGTATAATAACTTGTAAATTGATTTTATTTTTGAGAATAGAGATTAATTGCTAAAAATTAAGACGTTGACAATGTACTATAGTTGGCTGGATAATGAAAATAAAAAGGAGGATTTTTTATGAGTAAACAAGATAAAATAGCTGTATTAATTGATGCAGAAAATGTGTCAAATAAGTATATAAAATTAATTATGGATGAAGTTAATAACTATGGTATTGCTACATATAAAAGGGTATATGGAGATTATTCAAATCCAAGCGTCATGGCGTGGATGAAAAACTTACAAGAATATGCACTTACACCAGCATTGCAATGTAATTATACTTCGGGGAAAAGTGCATCAGATTCGGCTTTAATTATTGATGCGATGGATATTCTTTACTCTGGAAAAGTAAGTGCTTTTTGCTTAGTCTCATCTGATAGTGATTTTACTAAACTTGCTATGAGATTGAAAGAGGCAGGAATGAATGTAATCGGAATGGGAGAAGGGAAAACACCTAAATCACTTGTTTCCGCTTGTGAAACATTTAAATATCTAGATATACTGTATAGAGAAGAAGCACTGGCAGAAGCAGAAGCAGTTGTAGAAGATAAAATAGCAGAAAAAGATAAAACAACAAAAAGGGTAACAACGCAAGAAAAGAAACATGAGGTTGCACAAGATATTGAAGAAGCTACTGAAGAAATAGTTAGTATTCCAACGCTTAGTGACATTGAAAAAGAAGTTATTTCTATTATCTCGACAAATGCAGAAGAAAATGGATGGATCAATATAGCTGAACTTGGAGTAAACCTTAGCAAAAGAGTGCCAGGGTTTGATCCAAGAAATTATAAGTGTCGAAAGTTATCAGCTCTACTAGAAAAAATTAATTTGATAGAATTAAATACTGTTGAAAATCCTCACAACAGTTTATTGAAAATAGTTTATGCAAAAATTAAAGATTAATAAATAACAGACATAGGGTGTGTGGGTTACTGTGGGTTAAAAGGAAGAAAGTATAAAAGTTCTAAATAGATATCCTTAAAGAGAAAAATCAAACTTATATTTTTTAAATAAAAGGAATATGTAAATTATAAAAATATAAATTACTAATTATAAATACATAAGATATTTATTATCAATAAACAATAAAAGGTGATGAAAGGCTCTTAAGAAGGGAGAAATGAAGATGTGTGAAGAGGAAGTACGCGCATTTTTTGAAGAGGATTTATTTGCCAAACATTGTGGCATCCGAATTGATCATATAGAAGAAAATCAAGCTATTTGCAGTATGGAGCTTACTGCAAAACATAGAAATGCTGGAGGACAGGTACAAGGAGGTGCTATTTTTACATTAGGAGACTTTGCTTTTGCTGTAGCCGCTAATAGTGGCGAAAAAAAAGCAGTTTCTTTAGATAATCAAATTGCTTTTATGCGAAAGGTACAAGGGGATAAATTGATTGCTACTGCTTCTGTGATTTCTTCAACCTATAAAATTTGTTTTTACCAAGTGGATATAGAAGATGAATGGGGGACCAAGGTAGCTAGAATGTCTGTGACGGGATATTATGTTTAAGCTTTTGTATAAAAATAGGACGATTTATTTACAATAAGCCTAAAGCACAAGGTATTAAAGGAGACTAAAATGAACGAGAGATATCGAACTTTGTATGGGAAATTAGTAAGAGCTTATTACAACCAGGAGTTTGAAAAGACTTTTGAAAAAATGCTAAAAGAGGATTTTACAGATACTCATGAAGCAAGAGAAATTTTAGGAGCTTTATGTGGTGTAGAGATAGGTGAATGTGAAGATGATTACATGTTTGTTCAAACACTGATTGATGCTATGACTAAACAACGTGTAAGAGAAAAAATTGTTCAGAAGGTAAGCGTATGTCCTAAAGACTGTGAAAATAAGGAAGGTAAGAGTAAGTGTCAAAGTGTTTGTCCTTTTGATGCCATCGTTAGGAAGGGGAAAGATAAGTGGATTGATGAAAATTTATGTATAAGTTGTGGCAGATGTGTGAGTGCATGTGATGCAGGAAATTATATGGAAACTCTTCAGTTTTTGCCTATTGCCTCTTTATTACAAGAAAAGAAAAAAGTATTTGCTATAGTAGCACCTGCTATTTCGGGTCAATTTGGTGAAAATGTAAACCTTGATCAATTAAGAGAAGCTTTTATTAAACTTGGATTTACTGATATGATGGAAGTAGCGGTAGCGGCAGACATCCTAAGCTTAAAAGAGGCCCTAGAATTTAATCACCATATTAAACAAGAAGGAGATTTTATGATTACTTCCTGTTGTTGTCCAATGTGGGTGGCAGCGCTTCGTAAGGTTTATAACCAAGTTATTTCTAATGTTTCTCCTTCGGTCTCTCCTATGATTGCTATGGCACGTATACTTAAACTATTAGATCCTGAGGTTAAAGTTGTTTTTGTGGGGCCTTGTATAGCGAAAAAAGCAGAAGCTAAGGAAAAGGACCTAATAGGAGATGTAGATGCTGTATTAACCTTTGAGGAGTTACAAGTGATTTTTGATACATTTAATATTCAGCCGCAAGATTTGGATGGCATACCTTCTATTGACTATGCTTCTAAAGGTGGTCGTTTATATGCAAGAACCGGTGGCGTTTCAGAAGCTGTATGGGACATTGTGGATCAGCTCTTTCCTGAAAAGCGTCACTTGTTTAGTGCTACACAAGTAGATGGCATGAAGGATTGTAAAGCTCTACTAGAAGAGCTAACAGAGGGGAAGATTAGTGCTAGTTTTATAGAAGGAATGGGTTGCAAAGGAGGCTGCGTTGGTGGGCCTAAAGCTATTATAAAAGCAGAAGAAGGTAAAAGAGCAGTAGAAAAAACAGCTTATGATTCAGCTATTAAAATTCCAGTACACAGTGAAGTGTTATTAGGCTTACTTGAAAAAGTAGGTATGAAAGATTTAAAAGACTTAACAGAAGAACAAAGTTTATTTGAAAGAACTTTTGAGTAAATTCTAAATGGGTTGCTAGCCAGCAGCCTATTTTTTATATCGTCCTTTTGGAAGTAATCATTCTCTTTTATACTAGGATAGCATACTGTTAAAGGCTATATCGAAATTTCTAGAAACTTATGGTATAAGAAAAAACGGTGATTGTATGATTTTAAGCGATGGCGACATGAAATTAGTATTAGAAGTGAGTCGGTTATTAGAAGAAATAGGGTATTAAGCCTTTGCTAAAAAGAAGAGGATGAGTATAATAATATCAGGATTAGTTACTTAAAAAATAACAGGAGGATGAACTGATGAAATATACTACGTTTACTCAAAGGATGGAAGAACATAATGAAGTTTTAAGAAAGAAGGGAAACTCCCCTTTTTACAGTATGCTTCTTGCTTTAAGTGAGAATTTGATAATGGTGACAAAGGTAATAGGAGAAATGGTAGGTACAGAGATCAAAGTATCATCGCTAGAGAAGGAAACAAGAGAAGTGGAAGTGGTTTTAGAAGAAATAGAAGAGACCTTTGCTATTATTTTAGAAAAGGCATTTGAAGATTTGATTATGAAACAGGTATATGAGGACTTGGACCCGTTATTAGCGACTTTAGATGATTTGATAGAAGATTTGAACGAATATGGCGAAACTAAAGGTAGAGCTATACCTTATATAGAAGCTTGGGACATTGGTTTCTTCTATGAATAACAAAGGCATTGTGCTATAATAAGCAAAAAAGCCATACTAAGGATGTGTTAATTGTGAAATCAGAATTTTTACTAACAGTCATTATACCTGCTTATTTTGAAGAAGCAGTGATAGAAGCCTGTTATGATGCACTTAAAATAGTGATGGATGAAAACAAATGGAAGTATGAATTCATTTTTGTAAATGATGGAAGCAAAGATCAGACCTTACCATTGCTTAAACAGATAGCTGAAAAAGATAGGTGTGTTAAAGTGATTGATTTTGCGCGTAATTTTGGTCATCAAGTGGCAGTAACAGCAGGGATTTATCATAGTAGTGGTGATGCTACAGTGGTTATTGATGCAGACTTGCAGGATCCACCAGAAGTTATTGTGCAAATGGTAGAAAAGTGGCAAGAAGGCTATGATGTGGTTTATGCCAAGCGTAAGAAACGTAAAGGCGAAAGTTGGTTTAAATTAGTTACTGCTAAGTGTTTTTACCGCTTCTTGCACATGATGGCAGAGATAGAGATTCCTATGGATACAGGTGATTTTAGACTTATTGACAGATGTGTAGTAGAAGCGTTTAAACAAATGCCCGAACGGAATCGCTTTGTAAGAGGAATGATTAGTTGGGTAGGCTTTGACCAAACCTATATTGAATATGAACGAGATGAAAGACTAGCTGGCGAAACCAAGTACCCTTTGAAAAAAATGATTCGTTTTGCAACAGATGGTATTATTGCTTTTTCTACAAAGCCGCTTAAGCTTGTGCAAAGTTTAGGCTTTATGACGATTGTATTAGCCATTTTGATTCTGGGATATTCACTTGTTTCAAAATATATCCTTCAAACAGTTGTATCAGGATGGACCTCATTGATGGTGACCATCACTTTCTTTAGTGGTGTACAGCTATTTTCTATAGGACTTTTAGGCGAATATATTGCACGTATTTATGATGAAAGCAAAAATAGACCACTTTATTTAATTAAAGAAAAGATTAATTTTGAAAAAGAAAATAGGATGTTTAATGAAAATAAATAATGTAAAAAGGGTTGTTGCCAATTGGCAACAACCCTTTTTGCTATTGTGATAGAAGAATAAAATAATAAAAAAAGTGACTTAGGTTTAGTAAGGTAGAAGTTCAAAAGTATAGCCCATATGTTGAGCTTCTTTGATGAAGTCCCCTAAAATGTTAGCGTTTGTTTTAGAGACAGCATGAAGTAAATAAACTGCTCCATTATGAAGACCATCTAACATAAGTTTTTTTGCACCTGTAGGTTCTGGTTGTGCTTCGGGTTTCCAATCACAGTAAGCAAAGCTCCAAAAAACAGTTTGATAACCCATGGCTTTAGTAAGAGCTAGACTTTTTTCAGAGTAATGTCCCATAGGGGGTCTGAAAAAAGGAGGCATTGTTTTACCTGTTATTTGATTATAAGCTGCTGAAACATCTGTTAGTTCCTTGTTAAATTTGGTTTCATCTGCTACTAAAGTAGGCATAGAAAGATGGTGATTACTATGATTACATACTAAGTGTCCTTCTTCTTCCATACGTTTAATTAAGGCTTCATTTTGCTTCATATAAGGTAAAGTGACGAAAAACATAGCCTTTACGTTATTAGACTTTAAGACATCTAATATTTGAGGGGTATAGCCATTTTCATAGCCTTCATCAAAGGTTAGATAAACCACTTTTCTAGAGGTGTCTCCTAAACAAAGGGCGCTATAATCACTTAGCTTAAATTTTAGTTTATCATTAAAGCCAGGAGCCACGTGATTTTTGGGGCGGACTAACCACCAATCAATTTTGGTTTGATCCAGCACTTTAGTAGAAATGGCATTAGTTGTTTGTAAAGCATTAACGTTCACTAATCCTTTATAAGAAGATGTAGGAGGAGTAACAGGTAAAAGTAAGGGTGCATTTGCTGCTTTTAGCCGAGAAAAAGCAAAACTTCCTAAAATCAATCCTAGACTCAATATGAGAGTAATACATTTCTTTTTCATAAAAAACTCCTTTAATTGATTAGATTAGTTGTAGTCTAACCAATAAATGAAAAATTATAAGTAAGGTATAGGAAATAGGTTGATAGCTCATACTAGGCAAAGAAGGAATATATAATTTGTTGTTGATATTATATAATGATGTTGACAAATTATATAGTCGGATATACAATGTTATAAGAAAGAGGTGGTGCAATGAAAAAAAGCGTTTACAGTCTTGTGCTGATGGATGATATCGTAGCCGCCATTGATGAACTGGCTTATTCACTTCAGACCAGTCGATCTAATCTTATTAATCAAATCCTAGCTGAAAAGGTGGCGCTTGTGACCCCTGAGCAACGTTTACAAACGATTTTTACTCATCTGTCAGATTACCTAAGGCCCTATCAACATTTTCAAATCCAAAATCAAGCTGCAGACCACATGTATAGTATCAAGAGTGCTTTACGCTATAAATATAACCCTACAATTCGCTATTGTTTATACCTTAATCAACAAGGAGAAGAGGTTAAAGGAGAACTGCGAGTGATCTCTCGTACACAAAGTGAAGTACTTCATCATTATTTAGAGCAGTTCTTTCAAATTTGGGCTACAATAGAAAATCGAGTGGGGCCTACTTATTGGCAAAGAGAAGAAGGGGTTAAATGGCTTAGAGTCCTTAAATTAAAAGATTTTAAAAATGCCACTGCTTATGAAGCCCTAGCAGAAGCCCTCTCAGAATATATTAGTGTGCTAGATGGAGGGCTTAAATTGTATTTTGGGCAACTGGATACACAGAAAGATCAAACCTTAACTTTAATGAAGCATTATGAGCTTTATTTAAAAAATAATGAAACAATTATTTAAAATAATTTAAGCAAGGAGGATGCCTAATGAATGCACAAAATTTTACAAAGAAATCAATTGAAGCAATTCAAAGCGCTCAGCAAAGCGCTATTTCAAATCAAAATAATCAAATAGAAAGCTTACATTTACTCTATGCTTTATTAACTCAAGAACAAGGCCTCATTCCTCATCTTTTAACCAAGATGAATGTGAGTGTTAGTAGTATGACGCAATCAGTTAGTGAGGATATTGCTAAATTGCCGCGTGTCAGTGGACCTGGTAGAGAACTTGATAAAGTGTACGTGTCTAGTGAAGTTGATAAAGTATTAAGTGAAAGTGAAAAAATTGCTAAAAGCATGTCTGATGAGTATATTTCTGTAGAACATATCATGCTTGCTTTAATAGAAGTAAGTAGTGGGTATTGCGAAAAACTACTCAAGGCTTATGGTATAGCCAAAAAGCCATTTATGGCGGTATTAGCTGAAATTAGAGGAAATACACATGTGACAAGTGAAGAGCCGGAGGGTACTTATGATGTTCTTAATAAATATGGTTATGATCTTGTAGAACGAGCTAAAGAACAAAAAATTGATCCAGTTATAGGACGTGATAGTGAAATTCGTAATGTGATTCGTATCTTATCACGAAAAACTAAAAATAATCCTGTATTAATTGGTGAACCTGGTGTAGGAAAGACAGCTATTGCTGAAGGCCTAGCACAACGTATTGTAAGAGGCGATGTGCCCGAGACTTTAAGAGATCGTCGTATTTTCGCTCTAGATATGGGTTCACTTATTGCAGGAGCTAAATATCGAGGAGAATTTGAGGAACGTCTAAAGGCTGTACTTCAAGAAATTAAGAAAAGTGAAGGTAAAATCATCTTATTTATTGATGAGCTTCATACGATTGTAGGTGCAGGTAAAACAGAAGGGTCTATGGATGCAGGTAACTTGCTGAAACCAATGCTTGCCCGTGGTGAACTCCACTGTATTGGTGCCACAACTTTAAATGAATATCGTCAATATATTGAAAAAGATGCAGCCCTAGCCAGACGTTTTCAGCCAGTCATGGTAGAAGAACCCACAGTAGAAGATACCATTGCTATTTTGCGTGGTATTAAAGAACGCTATGAAATTTATCATGGGGTTCAAATACAAGATAATGCATTAATTGCAGCTGCAACTTTATCAGATCGTTATATTTCAGATAGATTCCTTCCTGATAAAGCCATCGACTTAGTAGATGAAGCTTGTGCAATGCTACGTACCGAGATTGATTCAATGCCTACAGAACTAGATGAGATTGCTAGAAAGGTACTTCAGTTAGAGATTGCAGAAACAGCCTTAAAGAAAGAAGATGACCCTATTTCTAAACAAAACTTGGCAGATACGCAAAAAGAACTTGCTGAATTACGTGATAAGTTTAAGGCTATGCGTACTCAATGGGAAAATGAAAAAGATGTCATTACGAAAGTACGTGGTATTAAAGAAGAAATTGAAACAGCTACAGCTAATATGCAAAAAGCTGAAAGAGAATATGATTACAATAAAGCGGCTGAATTAAAATATGGTATTATTCCAGGACTTAAAAAGCAATTAGAAGAAGCGGAAGCCATGGCCTACAAAGGTAGTGAAGGTAATTTATTGCGAGACAAGGTTAATGAAGAAGAAATAGCAAAAATTATTGCGCGTTGGACTCAAATTCCTATTACAAAATTAATGGAAGGTGAAAGGCATAAACTACTTCGTTTAGAAGAAATTTTACACAAACGTGTGATTGGTCAAAATGAAGCCGTAGATAAAGTCACTGATGCTATCTTACGTTCAAGAGCAGGGATTAAAGATCCACGAAGACCTATTGGCTCTTTTCTTTTCTTAGGACCTACAGGTGTTGGTAAAACTGAGCTTGCTAAAGCTTTAGCGGAGGCGTTATTTGATGATGAGCACAGCATGATTCGTATTGATATGAGTGAATATATGGAGAAGCATGCTGTGGCAAGATTAATAGGGGCACCTCCGGGATATGTAGGTTATGAAGAAGGTGGTCAGCTTACAGAAGCAGTAAGACGTAAGCCTTATGCGGTTATTTTATTTGATGAGGTTGAAAAAGCACACCCAGATGTGTTTAATGTTCTTTTACAAGTTTTAGATGATGGGCGTATAACAGACTCTAAGGGGCGTACAGTAGACTTTAAAAATACCATTATTATTTTAACATCTAATCTAGGTTCTCAAGCTATATTAGAAGGGATTAATAGTCAAGGTGAAATTTCAGAAGAAGCAGAAGAAACGGTTAATCATCTTTTGAAGACGCATTTCAGACCAGAATTTTTAAACCGTTTAGATGAAATTGTACTTTATAAACCACTACAACAACATGAAATTGTACACATTGTTGGCTTGTTAGAAAAAGATCTTAATAAACGTTTAGAGGATCAACAACTACATGTTAGATTAACAGAAGCCTCAAAAGCTTATATTGCTGAGCAAGGGTTTGACCCTGTATTTGGTGCAAGACCACTGAAACGTTTCTTACAACGTAAAGTAGAAACCCTAATTGCAAGAACTTTAATTGCCGAAGAGGTAGAACCATTTTCTACATTTGTTGTAGATTATGAAGATGAGCAATTAAAAGTAAGAATAGAAAAGTAATAAAAAGGCATGTCTCACTAAAAAGACATGCCTTTTTAGTTAATCAAAGAAGGCCTTACTAAAGACTAACAAATGAAAGGAGAATTTGTTATGATAAAAAAAAGATAAAAGAAAGAGGAGGATACATGATGATTTTAGTTAGTAGCTGTTTATGTGGAGAAAAATGTAAATATAATGGTGGAGATAACAAGAATGAAGCAGTAATGACTTTATGTGAAAGAGAACCTCATATAAAAGTGTGCCCAGAAGTACTAGGAGGGCTATCTACTCCTAGAGTACCTGCTGAAATTATAGGTGGCAGTGCGCAGGATGTTTTACAAGGTAATGCAAAAATTTATACTAAAACAGGAATGGATGTAACAGCAGCTTTTTTAAAAGGAGCAGAAAAGGTAGTGAGTTTATTAGAACATTATCCTATCGAAAAAGCAATTTTAAAAGCAAAGTCTCCTTCTTGTGGTAAGGGGAAAATTTATGATGGGCACTTTAAAGGGTGCTTAATTGAGGGGAATGGCGTAACGGCTCAAGCCTTAATGAACAAAGGAATAAAAGTAATAACTGAAGAGGAGCTTATTTAAAATAATATTTTAATTATCTTGCACTTACTTCAATAAAAATAACAAAAATATCGATTATTTTTATGTATTTATATGAAAAATCATAAAAATATGTTAATATATTTATGTATTATTGGTAAAATAAAAAAATTTATAGTTTTTCGGTATTGTCATAATGAGAGGGGGTATCTGATCTTAGGGATCAGATAGAGATAATATGCAGAAGAAATATGTTATTGCTTTGACAAGTATTACATTATGCTTGATTTTTTTATTTGCCGTCTATTTATCTAGTAATCGGCAACGTGTAACGGTTTCACCAATTGAAGCTTTTAACCAAAAAGAAAAAATAAGCTTCATTAGTAGCTGGGGAGCCTATGATAGTAAATCACAACGTTTAAAATCTATTCTAAAAAAACTATATGATAAGTATCCTTATCTGGAAATTGAAGATTCTTCTATGGCTGGAGAAGATTTTCTGTTTATCTTGAAAACAGATTTTGCTAGTGGTAATGAACCTGATTTGTTTGGGCTATGGCCAGGTTCTGATTTTAATCTGTTGGTAGAACAAAATAAAGTAGCAGATTTAACAGATTTAGTCAAATCGGATGAAGCTTGGTATAATCAATTTAAAGAAGCAACGTGGGATTATGTAACAGTTAATGACCGAATCTATGGTTTACCTATTGAAATTATTTACGAGGGCCTTTTCATTAATAAAGATTTATTTGAAAAATACGATGTGAAGGTGCCAACTAATTTTGAGGAACTATTAAATGCTGTTAAGGCATTTAAAGAAGTAGGGATTATACCTATTGCTTATAGTGAAACGCCAGAAGGAAGTTATATTTATCAAAATATGGTAATGAAATTAGGTGGAAAAGAAGATATAGAAAATCCATTTGATGAAGAGGGACAAATCAAACCTTGTTTTATTGAAGGGATGTATTATATGAAGCAACTCTATGAAGCAGGCGCTTTTCCAGACCGTTTGTTGTATATTGACGATAAGAAGAGGAATGAATTATTTGTTAATAAAGAAGCAGCAATGATTGTACAAGGCTCATGGCTCATAGGCTATAATACATTGTCCGGAGACGATACAACAGTGGATGTGATTCCTTTTCCTGATATGCCAGGGGGAAAAGCAGATACAACAGCTATTATTTATGGATGTGGTAATGGCATCTTTCATATTAGTCAAAAGGCTTGGGAAGACCCCAAACTTAGGCAAAGTTGCAGCTTGCTTTTAAAGGAACTTACATCGCCTGAGAACGTAGGGATTCTTGCAGGTGGTTCAGGCTTTATAAGCAATATTGAATTGGGAGATTATGCACCACCGGCAACTGTATTAAGCACAAAGGGTGAAGAATTAGTAGAAAATGCCAAGGAGTTAGTTGGGCCTGTAGATAGCTTTATTAATAGGGGAATATGGGAAAATATCATCATTAAGCGCTTTCCTAATGTATTAAAAGGAACAATGACACCTGAAGCGGTTTTTGATGAAGTATATGCAGCTATGAAATAAGCCAAGTAGGGGGAGTAGTGTGTTTAATTATATTAAAAGGTTTTACAAAAAGATGTCTATTAAACAGAAATTACTTTTACTGTTCTCAGTACAGATTATTATCCCTATGGCATTTATGGGTATGATGTTTTATAAGAATACAGAAAGTATTATTCAAAATAAATCAGTGAGTTATTCAGCAGATTTGCTGAAAATGATTGAATTACGTATGAATGATTTTTCTAGTAATCTAGTGAGTATTACAGATGATATTTTATATGATGCCAAGATGTATGCTATCTTAGATGAAAAGAAGTCAGAAGTAGCAACAGAAGATTTAAGAGACTATTGTTATAATTTACTTAGGCGTATTTGTTTAAGTAATAAGGAGATCCAGTCCATAACATTAGCTTCTTTAAATGAATATGAATATAGCTATGACTTAAATGCTGGTGGTGTAAGCATTGAAAGTAGTGCATCTTTTAAAGCAATGTTAGAAAAAGCTAGGCTAGCCCAGCACAAGCCTACTTGGTATACAGAGGTAGATGAGGAAAACAAGGTACGCAATTTATATCTTATTCGAATGATTTATGATAGTGATGACTTTAGTGAACGAGGACTTATTATTTTGCAAATTAATAGGCAAAGGCTCAAGGATGTTTATAATGACTTATCTACGGAATTTATGCAAAGTATCAATATTTTGTCTAAGGATAATAAATGGATAATAGGAACAGAAGAAGACTGGTATAATGAAAAAGAAAATGAGTGGATTTCTAATCAAGCAGATAACTGGGGTTATCGAATTGATAAAAAAGAACAACGTCTACTGGCTTTTATGAATATCGAAGGGACAGAGTGGAAGATTGTTGCGGAGGGATCTTTGAACCAATTAGTTAATGAAGAAATGGGACACTTTAGATTTTTGTTTATTATTGTTATGACCTTTACCATTTTATTACTCTCTATTTTTAGTATTTTAATGGCCATGGATATTTTAAGTCCAATCAATCGGTTAGTACATAGCATTAAAAAGGTAGAAGAGGAAAATATTCATCAAGAAGTTATTGTCGATAGAGAAGATGAGCTGGGTTATTTAAGTAAGTGCTTTAACAAGATGTCTAAAGAGATAGATAATCTATTAAATCGTGTCTATAAAGAAGAACTTACAAGACGAGAAGCAGAACTCAAAGCACTTCAAGCGCAAATTAATCCACACTTTTTATTTAATACACTAGAATCGATTAACTGGATGGCTCAGCTCAATAATGTACCAGAAATTAGAGATATGGTTACCTCTCTAGGGGCACTGATTGAAGCAAGTATCGGTAAGGGAAGTCCTATGGTACCTTTAAGTAAAGAACTAAAGTATATTGACAGTTATTTATTGATTATGAAAAATCGCTATGGTGAACGCTTAAGCTATGAAAGTGATATTGATACAAGTTTATTGGGACAAGAGGTCCCAAAGTTGATTTTGCAACCACTTATAGAAAATGCAATTTATCATGGCATAGATAAAATGAGAAAGAAAGGAACTATTAAGTTAACTATTCGTAGAGAAGATGAAACAATTTACATAGAAATTATGGATAACGGAAAAGGTATGCTTCCTGAGGAAGTTGAGGACTTAAATCAAAAGTTTAAAGAGGACCGAGACGATTATATACTAGGAGATAATCGAAAGAGTATTGGGTTAGCTAATGTCAACGGAAGGGTAAAGTTGTTCTTTGGTAAAGATTACGGCTTGCAAATAGAAAGTGAATATGAAACTTATACTAAAATGAAACTATATTTACCGATTAGAGACTAAGGGAGGAAACATAATGTTTAAGGTGCTTATTATTGATGATGAACCAACCATTCGTAAAGGACTTATTAATATCATTAACTGGAAGAAGTTTCAATGTGAAATTTGTGGAGAAGCTAGTGATGGTGTTGAAGGGTTAGAGAAAATAGAGGCATACAAGCCAGACTTAGTTTTTGCAGATATTAATATGCCAGAGATTAATGGCTTGGAGATGATTAAATCCGCTAAACAAATCGTTCCCCACAGTAAATTTATCATTTTGTCTGGTTATAGAGAGTTTAGTTATATGCAAGAAGCTATTAAAATTGGTGCTTTTGACTATATTTTAAAACCTTCAAGTATTGAAGATATTTGTGAAGTGGTTAAACGTGCTGTCATAGAGCTTAAGTATCAGCGAGATGATCAGTTAGAAGCCAAAAAACTAAGAAAATGTTTTGAAGAAAGTATTCCTATTTTAAAGGAGAAACTTCTTTACGATATTATTTTTCAAATTAATATTAATGAAGAAGAAATTAAAGAAGGGTTTGAACTATACGGCATTGAAATCAATGAATTTGTAATGATTATGATTGAAATTGATGGTGATTCTAAAAAGAAGGAGCCTTATCAAAGACAGCTTTACCAGTTTGGCATTGTCAATACAGTAGAGGAAATGTTTGCAGAAGAATTTAAAGTGGAAAAAATTGTACTTAATAATAAACAGATAGCTTTTATAATAGGAACACATGAAACAGTAGAACTTTTAGAAGAAGATGTTTATAAAAAAGTACATAGTATACAGCAGCTTGTAGAAAGTTGTTTTGATTTCACGGTAAGCATTGCTATTAGTACCAAAGGAAAGGATGTAGACGAGCTTCATGATAAGATGATGGAGTGTAAAAATGCCTTAGCTTATCGCTTTTATATGGGAAATAGCTCCATTATTTTATATCGTGACCTTTCTGGATTTTATAAAGGACAAGATAATCTTGCTTTCGATGGCATTGATAAAGTCTTATGTAATACCATTAAAACCGGAAATGAAGAAGATGTAGTACATATATTAGGAAAAATTAATGATAAAGTGATACAAACCAATCTAGATCCGGAATATATCAAAACCTTTTATTGGAATCTCATTTATGAGATTAATATGATTCGCATTTCAATTAAAAACTTAGAAGTACAGGATAAAGATTTAAGCCATGACATTTCAAGTTTGTACAAGCTTATTGATAATGCAACACAGGTAAAAGAGTTACAAGACCTTTTAGAAGATGTAGCCATGAGTGTTGTGCATCGTATTAATCGTTATAATAAAAAGAATATTAATCAAATTTTGCAAAAGGCAATGGACTATATTTGCGAAAATTATACCATGTCGATTACTCTTAATGAATTAGCTGAACATACTTATGTGAGCACTTATTATTTAAGCCGTATGTTTAAAAAAGAACTAGGTAAGAATTTTGTAGAATATTTAAATGAAGTACGTATTGATAGAGCTAAAGAATTGCTAAAGGATAATAAGTATAAAACCTATGAAGTTGCTGAGTTAGTAGGTATTCAGGATCCCCATTATTTCTCTAAGATTTTTAAGAAATATGTGAATATGACACCTACAGAATATAAAGATAGTCAACTTTGACACCTCTTAAAAATGACCCCTAAATTTAGGGGTCATTTTTTTGCTAAAAATACACACTTACTTCTTTAATTAATTAAATAGAAAGAAAATATACACAATAACTGCGGATAAGAAAAATTAAACTAGCAAATAATTGTTGTAATATTTTATAAATGTTGTATTAATCAAAAATATACAAAAATGCAACATATTCTATTAATAAAAATAGTAAAAAGTTATAGTATGTGTGTAAGGAGAGTGAAGCGAATGAGTAATAAAGCAAAAACAAAACAAAATTCAACTGTTTTGGAAGAGTTTAAAAAGAATATTGCACTATTCATTATGTTGCTACCTGGATTAATTGTTATGCTATTTAACAATTATCTTCCTATGTTTGGTTTAGTATTTGCTTTTAGAAAGATGGATACTTATACTAAACTTTTTGGATCAGGCTGGAACGGTTTCAAAAACTTCGAGTACTTATTTGGCACAAGTAAGGCTTGGGAAGTGACAAGAAACACGATAGGCTATAATGTTATTTTTATCATCATTGGTATAACATTACCTATCTTGCTTGCAATTGGTTTAAATGAGTTAAGACAGAAACGTGGGGCTAAGATTTATCAGAGTATATTCTTCTTACCATATTTCTTATCATGGGTAGTTATCCAATATTTGGTATTTGGTTTACTTAGTGGTAAGTTAGGGGTTGTTAACCAATTACTCACATCTATGGGCTTAGATCGTGTGAACTGGTATGAGTCACCACAGTATTGGCCTTACATTTTAGTAATTGTTAATACATGGAAATGGACTGGATATGATAGCATCATGTATCTAGCAACGATTGTTGGTATAAATAAAGAACTTTATGAAGCAGCAGCAGTTGATGGCGCTTCTCGTTTCCAACAAATTTGGCATATTACAATTCCAAGTTTGATACCTCTTATGATTACCTTAGTTCTTATCCGTTTAGGTAGAATGTTCTATACAGATATGGGTCTTTTCTATACTGTACCAAAGAATACAGGTGCTTTGCAAAATGTAACGAATACCATTGATACCTATGTTTTCCGTGCATTTAGACAAACAGGTGATTTGGGGCTTGCATCTGCAGCAGGTTTTTACCAGGCTGTACTAGGTCTCGTCATTGTTCTCTCATTTAATGCACTTGCTAGAAAATATGATAAGAATGCCGGCATTATATAGGGGGGGAAAAGATGAAGAAAAATAATTTACATGTTAATGAAGATTCAAGTATTCAGATTACAAGAACAAGTAATGCAATTTGGCATATCGTCTTTATTATCTTATCTATTATATGTATTTATCCTATGTTACTTGTTTTAATGGTTACCATTACAGATGAAACAACTATTGCTTTAGAAGGCTATAAGCTTCTGCCAAGTAAATATAGTATGGCAGCACTTAACTATATTTTTACCAATGGTAAAGCAATCTTAAATGCTTATGGTGTTTCCATCTTTTGTACTGTATTTGGCGGGCTCTTAGGTGTAGCTATTATGGCGCTTTATGCATATCCACTTGCTAGAGATGATTTTAAATACCGTCGACTATTTAATTTAATTGCGGTTATTACCATGTTATTTTCCGGTGGACTTGTTCCTACTTATATGGTATATGTAAAAATCCTTCACTTAAAAGATACAATAGGGGCTTTAGTACTCATGAACCTATTTAGTGCTTTTAACGTTATGATTATTCGTACGTATTATCGTACAAGTATTTCTAAGTCTCTGATTGAAGCAGCTCAAATTGATGGGGCTGGGGAGTTTAAGACTTACTTTAAAATTGTTTTGCCACTATCAAAACCAGTAATTGCAACTATGCTTATGATGGTCATGTTGGTTTATTGGAATGACTGGTATGGTCCAATGCTTTACATTGATAGTGAAAAACTATACAACTTACAATACTTAATTTACCAACTCGAATCTAAGATTGCCAATTTAGCGAAGATGGCTGGTAATCCAGAACTTGTTAAAAATGTACCATCTGAAACGGCTCGTATGGCTATGGCTCTAGTTGCTATTGGACCTATTGTTCTTGCTTATCCATTCTTCCAACGTTACTTTGAAAAAGGTATTACTTTGGGAGCAACTAAAGAATAGTAGGTTTGATATAAATATCATTTAGTTTAAAAACAATTTTAGGAGGAGATTAAATGAAATTATTAAAGAAAACTCTTACAGTATTTGTAGGAACAGCATGTGTACTTAGTATGGCTTTAACTGGTTGTAATAAACCAGCATCAACAGATCCTGCATCACCATCACCATCTGCAAGCACATCAACAGAAGCTAGTGATACGCCAGCTGCAACAGAAGAAGCTTTAGCACCAGTTGAACTTACATGGTACTTCGTAGGTAACCAACAACAAGAAGACACAGCACTTGTTGAAGCAGAAGTTAATAAGTACATTGCTGAGAATACAAAACTTAACTGTACAATTAAACTTCAATGCTACGATTGGGGAACATATAATGACAGAATCACACAAATGATTGCTGCTGGTGAAACATTTGATATTTGCTTTACAGCAAACTGGTCAAATAACTACTATACACAATCTGCTAAAGGTGCATTTGTACCACTTAATGATTTAATGGATAAATACGCTCCAAAAACAAAAGAAATTTTAGGAGAGGACTTCTTAAGTGGTTCTCGTATCAATGGCGTGAACTATGCTATTCCTGCTAACAAAGAAAAAGCTCACTCTTGGGGTCTTTTAGTTCGTAAAGATATTGTTGAAAAATACAATATGGATTTATCAGGGGTTAAAACACTTGCTGATATGGAACCATTTTTCCAAATCATTAAAGAAAAAGAACCAAATATGTATGCTTTAGAAGGTACACCAAATGAATCTGCAATGAGAATATTAGACTTTGATATCGTTAATAATGATACAACACCAGGTGCTGTATACAATGATGATAATAGCAAAGTATTTGACCAATTAGAGCAACCAGAAACACTTGAACACTTCAAATTAATGAATAGCTTTATGCAAAAAGGTTACATCCGTGAAGATGCTGCATCTGTAACAGACTACAATGCAGACCAAAAAGCTGGTAAAATCTTCTGTGCTGTTCGTTCTTTAAAACCAACAAAAGCTGAAGAAGAATCAAATTCTCAACAACAATCATATATGCAAATTGAATTAACATCACCTATTATTTCTAACCGTGAAACAACAGGTTCAATGCAAGCTATTTCTGCAACATCTAAAAATCCAGAAAGAGCTATGATGTTCTTAGAATTATTCAACACAGATCCAGTAGTTAACAACTTAATTAACTTTGGTATCGAAGGTACTCACTATACAAAAATTAGTGATAACCAAATTAAAGGTACTGAAAACCAAGCTAAATACAATCCAGGTCTAGGTTGGGCATTTGGTAACCAATTAATTAACTACTTAACAGAGTTAGATCCTACAGATAAATGGGATCAATTTGAAGCATTTAATGCTGCAGGTGTAAAAACACAATCTCTTGGATTTGTATTTGATCCAGCTCCTGTAACAACACAAATTGCTCAATGTACAAACGTATGGAATGAATTTGTACCTGGTCTTCAAGTAGGTTCTTCAAATCCAGACGAAGCATTACCAAAAGCTGTTGAAGCATTTAATGCTGCTGGTATGCAAGATATCTTAGCTGAAATGCAAAAACAAATGGATGCATTTAACGCTGCAAAATAGTTGATAAGTCCACAAAAAATAGGGCCCTAGGGTCCTATTTTTTTGCGTAAATAATTAAAAGCATTCTATTTGTCCCATTTTATGCATACATATAATGTATAGGGGGGCAGTGCGATGATAAAACCAAACAAGAAAAATAAGTTAGCAAAAATCAATCTGCGGGAGCAAGTAGCCAAAGGATTGGATATTCCAACAGAGGTCATGAGCAATGTACCAGTGATTAAACTAAGTGGTAATAAGGAAATAAGTATAGAGAACTTTATAAGTCTTGTAGAATATACACCTCAAAAAGTACGATTAAATACGAGATGTGGTTTACTCATTATAGATGGTGTAGCACTTGAAGCGAAAAGCATGACGGCAGAACGTATGCTGATTAAAGGGACTATTTTACAAGTAGCTTTTGCAATATAAAGGAGGTGAAAGACTTTGTTTGTATCATTATGGCATTATTTAAAAGGGTATGTTATAGTAGAAGTAAGTGGCTATATGATAGAAAAATTTCTTAATCTTGCACTTCATCATCATATTCCTATGTGGGATGTGGTGCAAAAGGAAAATAAGGTTTGCTTTAAGACCCCTATTGAAGCTTTTAAATGCATGAAGCCTGATCTTAAAAAGGCCCACTGCAGAGCTAAAATAGTGGGTAAGAAGGGTTTTCCTTTTATAGCACATCGTTATAAAAAGCGCCGTTTTTTTGTGGCAGGTATTGTTGTTTTTATAGCTATGTTATGGTTACTGTCTTCTTTTGTTTGGTTAGTAGAAGTAGAGGGAACAGAACGTATTAATGGTCTAGATATTATTAAATCTTTAGAAAAGAAAGGGTATGAAACAGGCAAGCTGAAAAGTAAAATGAATTTACGAGAGGCAGAAACCTATTTATTACAACAATACCCTGATATTGTTTGGACAGGCATCACTTATGAAGGTACTAGGATGATGGTACGTGTCGCTGAAAGTGTTCCTAAGCCAGAAATGAGTGAGATGAATGAAAAACCTAAGATGCTTATTGCAAAAAGAGATGCACTTGTTACATATATAGCAGTAGAAAAAGGAAAGCCTCTTATAAAAGCTGGAGACATAGTAAAAAAAGGAGAACTCTTGGTTACAGGAGAGATGCCTAGAGGAGAAGAAGATGATTCGCTTTACTATACAGCTGCTAAAGCACATATTAAAGGAAAAACCACGTATACAGCTAGCGGTACAATTCAGTTCCAACAAGAAAAGAAACAATATCTTAATGAAAGTAGTAAAAAGTGGACACTTAAACTTTTTAACAAAGCCTTTCAGCTCTATGCTTCAAAACCACCTCAAGGTAATTTTGATAAACAAATTACCTTGCACCAATTAAGAATAACAAAAATGTTTCCACTACCCTTTGCTATAGAGGTCGAAAATAGAGTGGCTTATAAGCCTATGATATATACTTTAAGTGAAGAAGATGCTAAAGACCGGTTACTTTGTGAACTATGGGAGCAAATAGAAGGTAGTTTAGGAGTTGAAGCACAAATTCTTAAAAGAGAAGCATTTTTTAAGAAAACTGGAGATGCTATTACTGGAACCCTTCATGTGATAGCAGAAGAAGATATCGGTTATCGCTTGGATTTAGACCAAGGAGCAAGTCAGCAAATAAAGGAGAAAACAGATTATGAGCAAAATTGAAAAAGAACTTGAAGTACCAGCTTATGATATAGGTGCTGTATTTGGTCAATTTGATGAAAACCTTATACTTATTGAAAAAACTTTACGTGTTAGTATTATCTTGAGAAATGACAAGATTAAAGTAGGAGGAACGCCTAAGCAGGTAGATACAGCTATAACGGTACTTAATCAACTTTTTCAAGTAGCAAAGAAGAATGAAGAAATTGATGCCCAACGCGTTAAATATATATTAGATTCGTTAGATAAGTATCAAGAGGAGCAATTAAATGAACTGAGTCAAGAAGCTGTTATTTTAACGCATTTAGGAAAACCTATTAAATGTAAAACAGTAGGTCAAAGTGAGTATATTAAAAAGATTAAAAAGAATACAGTTGTATTTGGTATTGGACCGGCAGGAACCGGTAAAACTTACTTAGCAATGGCTATGGCAGTTAATGCTTTCCGTAAAAATGAAGTGAGCAAGATTATTTTAACAAGGCCAGCTATTGAAGCCGGTGAAAAGCTGGGATTTTTACCTGGTGATTTGCAAAGCAAGGTAGACCCTTACCTTCGTCCTTTATATGATGCTTTATTTGAAATTATGGGACCCGAGAATTTCGAAAAAAATATGGAAAAGGGATTAATAGAGGTAGCACCTTTAGCGTATATGAGAGGGCGTACACTTAATAATGCCTTTATTGTATTAGATGAAGCACAAAATACGACCTCGCCTCAAATGAAGATGTTTTTAACCCGTATAGGATTTAATTCGAAAGTAGTTGTCACGGGTGATTTAACTCAAGTAGATTTACCTAGCGAAAAAATGAGTGGATTAAAGGTAGCAATGAAGATTTTAGAGGGCGTAGAAGGGATAGGTTTTTCTTATCTTAGCAAAAATGATGTGGTAAGACATCCGATTGTACAACGCATAGTGGAAGCTTATGATGCCTTTGAAAATAAAGTAGAAAAAGAATAGCTAAAGAGAAGTGTAAGAGTCAAAGGGGGACAAAAGATGAAAAAAAGGAGATATGGATGGGCAATTTTTTTAGCACTAGCTTTAATCATTACATTCTTTTCAGTTATTTCAGGTAATTTCTTTACGAAGAAAGTATCCTTACAGATTGGGGAGATTGCAAAGGAAACAGTCTATGCACCTTTTCAAGTGGAAAATGAAGTGGCCACTAATCGTCTGCGTACCCTAGCAGCTGCAGGAGTGGAACCTGTTTATAAAAAAGATAGTACTGTACAAGAAAAAGCCATTGGTAATATTGAAAAATTATTTGAGGCTGTAACAGCTATTCAAACTTCGGATGTGGCAACTACTTTAGGAAAAACAGAGGTAGAAGTCCTAAGTGGACGTTCACCTATTGGTCTATATAATGAACAATATGAAACCCTACTCAGCGCGTCTACAGATGAACTAACTTATGTGAAAGATGCCTGTATTAGTATTGCAAGTGATATTTTTGCAACAGGCATTTCTAGCGAAGAGAGCAATAAAACAGTCGAGGTACGAAGTGCCATAGATAACACAGATTTAAGTGTGACTATGAAAAAAATTGCACAGGACATTATTAATGATGTTTTAGCTCCTAATGTTGTAGAAGATGAAGTGGCTACTAATGAGCAGAAAAAGATAAAAAGTGATAAGGTAGATCCTGTTTATGTATTAGCTCAAGAAAAGATTGTTGAGAAAGGCTCAAAGGTAACAGAAGAAATCTATCAGCTATTAGAAAAAGTAGGTTATTTAGATACAGATAAAACAACTAAATATAAGCAATATAGCGGCATTTTGATTTTAATGCTTTTGATGAGTTATTTAAGTTTTAAATTTATGAAAACGGGATATAACCTTAAAGTGAAAGACCAAAGACAGTTAAGCCTAGTACTCATTTTATATACTTTAGCCATTTTAGTAACGCGTGGGATGGTGGGTCTATCCTTTGTCTATCTTCCTTTAAGTGTACCTTGTATGATTATTGCGTTTGCTGTGGGACCTATTGCTGCTGCTTTTGTGCAAATATTGATTATTATTTTTTCAACCACTATCTTCAAAGGTGATATTTTATTTGTTTTATATTTTATCATTTCCGGAATTGCTAGCATTTTAATTGTAACGCGTATGGAAGAGCGGACTAAGACTGTCATGAGTGGCTTATATGTAGGAATTATCCAATGCTTTACTTTTTTAGGCCTTAAGCTTTTCGTTGGTTCAGAGTTAAATATATCAGTTATCTCACAAGGATTGGTTGCTTTTATTATGGGAATGATTTCTGTAGTGACAGTAGTAGGTGCTCTTCCTGCTTTTGAATCTTTATTTGGATTTACAACACCGATGCAGCTTTTAGAAATGACAAATCCTAATCAACCCATTTTAAAGCGTCTCTTATTAGAAGCTACAGGAACTTATTATCATAGCTTATTGGTTGCTAACCTAGCTGAGAGTGCGGCAGCAACCATTAATGCTAATCCACTTATGGCAAGAGTAGGAGGCTATTATCACGATATTGGTAAACTTACTTGTAGTAAGTATTTTAAAGAAAATCAAGGCGCGAATAATCCTCATGACTACATGACGCCAGAGGAGAGTTACAACATTATTCTTTCTCATGTCACTGAAGGTCTAAAGTTAGCAGAGGAATATCATTTGCCTCAGTATATTAAAGATATGATTTGTCAGCATCATGGGACAAGCACTATGCAGTATTTTTATATCAAAGCCCAACAAGAAAGTGATAGTGAAGTGTCAGAAAAGGCTTTTCAGTATCATGGTCCAAAACCCAAAACGAAAGAAGCTGCCCTTGTTATGTTAGCTGATGTAGTAGAAGCAACTATAAGATCAATGCAGGATAAATTAGGTAAAGAATTAACCATTGAATCGGTGGTTAGAAAAATGGTGAAGCAAAAATTAGATGAGGGACAGTTAGATGAATGTGAATTATACATATCTGATATCGATAAAATTATAGATTCCTTTACAAAAATGCTAACAGGTATGTATCATCAACGCATTGCTTATCCAGAAAGGAATGAAAAGTAAAGTGACACTCTATTTAGAAGATGAAGTTGATTTTTTTAAAGAACAATATGAATTATTAGAACAAGTAAAAGCTGTTATTAATCAATGCTTGGATGAGGAAGATGTTCCTTATGAGGTAGAAGTAAGTTTGACGGTAGTTGACTTAGATGCCATTCATGAAATTAATAAAGAACATAGGGAGATAGATCGTCCAACGGATGTACTTTCCTTTCCGCAAATAGATCCAGAATATATTGGGCATATTAATTGGGATACCCTTGATACTGCTAGTTGTGTCAATTATGACACAGAAGAAGTGATCCTAGGAGATATTATTTTATGTGCGGATAAAGCTAAAGAACAGGCAAAAAATTATGGGCACTCTTTGACGAGAGAAGTCTGTTTTTTGGTAGCTCATAGTATGTTTCATCTTTTAGGATATGACCATATGACAGAAGAAGATGAAAAAACTATGGTCAGAAAGCAGGAAAGTGTGTTACAATGTCTTTCCATATTAAGATAGAGGATGATTAACATGAAACAATATAAAGAGTTATTAGTAAAAGCACATGAGGCACAAGAACAAGCTTATGTA
Source organism: Cellulosilyticum sp. WCF-2 (assembly GCF_003990395.1). Classification (NCBI taxonomy): domain Bacteria; kingdom Bacillati; phylum Bacillota; class Clostridia; order Lachnospirales; family Cellulosilyticaceae; genus Cellulosilyticum; species Cellulosilyticum sp. WCF-2. The sequence continues at coordinate 2,813,850 of NZ_CP034675.1, forward strand.
CCTTACTCAAAATTCAAAGTAGGTGCAGCTGTGCTGATGAAAAGTGGTAAAATTTACACAGGCTGCAATATAGAAAATGCTTCATTTGGTGCAACTAACTGTGCTGAGAGGACAGCTATTTTTAAAGCTGTATCAGAAGGCGAACATGAAATTGCAGCTATTGCCATTGTAGGAAGTCACAATGAGTTTACTTATCCTTGTGGTATTTGTAGACAAGTCATTGCTGAGTTTATGAGTGAGGGAGATTTTATTTTTGAAAATGCAGAAGGTGAAATGAAAGTTATTCCATTTGCGGAAATGTTCCCTTATACGTTTACAAAAGTAGATTTATTAAAAGAAGAGTAGCAATACTCATAGGAGGAAAAAATGAAAGAACCATTTAAGTCAGGCTTTGTTTCTATTATTGGTAGACCTAATGTAGGAAAATCAACTCTTATGAACAAGCTGATTGGCGAGAAAGTTGCCATTATGTCAAATAAGCCACAAACGACACGTAACCGTATTCAAACTGTTTTAACAACTAAGCATTATCAAGCTGTTTTTATTGATACTCCAGGTATTCATACACCTAAAAATAAGCTAGGTGAATTTATGGTAAAATCAGCTATGACTACCTTAAATGAAGTAGATGCTATTTTTTATCTAGTAGAAGCAGAGCCATTTATAGGAAAAACGGATCAAGAGATTATCGAACGCTTAAAAGGCATTCAAACACCTGTTTTCCTATGTATTAATAAAATTGACAGTGTTCCTAGAGAAACAGTTCTTAAAACCATTGAAACATACCGTGAGGCCTATGACTTTAAGGAGATTATTCCAATCTCAGCATATGAAAATACCAATGTAGATGCTATTTTAAAATGTATGCCAGCTTATTTACCAGAAGGACCACAGTTCTTCCCAAGTGATATGCTGACTGACCAACCTGAGCGTCAAATTGTAGCAGAAATGATTAGAGAAAAAGCCCTTCATCTATTAGATAAGGAAATTCCACATGGTATTGCCATAGAGATTGAAACCATGAGAAAAAGGGAAGAAGGAGACATTGTAGATATAGAGGCTACTATTGTTTGTGAAAGAGATTCCCATAAACGAATTATTATAGGTAAACAAGGACAAATGATTAAAGCTATTGGCTCTAAAGCGCGTTATGATATGGAACGTCTATTAGGCTCGAAAATTTATTTAACGCTTTGGGTAAAAGTGAAAAAGAATTGGCGTGATAGTGATTTTCTTATTAAAAACTATGGATATGATAAAAGAGATTTAATGTAAAGTTGTCAAGGCCTTTTGAATTGGTAGTTTTTTTGTAGGATAGCTTCGTAAAAATTGCGTAACTTAACTATAAATCAACCAATAGGGGGTTATAAAATGTTACAAGAATTTTGGAGTTATTTTATGACAACAGGTAATATTGATGCGTATATGAATTACAAAGCATATGAAAGAGAGTATCATAGTCATATTGGCACCCAAGGGCTGCCTAAAGAAACGCATGAGGTAGGATGATTGTAACATGATGGTAAGAACAAAAGCATTAGTCATTAAAGAATACATTGTGGGAGAGAGTGATAAATATATCACTCTCTTTACAAAAGATTTAGGACGCATTCAAGCTATTGCGCCTAAAGCTAAAAAGTCAGATAAAGGATTTGCTTCGGCAACTCAATTATTTGTTTATGGAGATTTTATGCTGACTTCTTATAAAGATACATATCGTTTAGTATCAGTAGATCTGATAGAGATGTTTCATAATATTAGAAACGATTTATCTGCTTTAAGCTATGCGAGTTATATGATGGAATTTATTTATTATGTGACCGAACCAGGCTTATCACAAAGTGAATTATTGAAGCTCACACTAGTGACCTTGCAAGCTTTAAGTAAATCAGAGGCAGACTACAAACGGATTAGGCGAGTATTTGAAATAAGAGCTCTAGGCTTGTTAGGTTTTATGCCTCAGCTTTTTGCTTGTGTAGATTGTGGTTTGGCAATAGATGAAAAAGCGGAAGCACATTATTATTTTTCAGCAGAAGCGGGGGGACTTGTTTGCAAAGGGTGTAAAGGAACTTATGAGGATGTAGTTTCTTTAAGTTATAGTACATTATATACCCTGCAATATATCTTAACCGTCTCTTTAAAGCAGCTTTATCATTTTCAAATCAGTGAAGAAGTACAAAAAGAGTTAGATGCTGTAGGTAATCACTATGTACCGTATTATGTTGATAAGCCTTTTAAAACGCTTGATTTTATTGAGAGATTAGAAAAATTATAGAACAGACTTAATCTGAAAACTAACAGACTAAGTCTGTTTTTTAATTAATAATAAATATTTTTTAGTTTTAGTGAAGGAAAGCTTAAATTCTTGTAAGAAATACTGTAAAAAATTAGCACATAGGGTATACTATAAGAGAAAATGAATAACTTATGGTTTAACATAACGAGATGAGGGAAAATATGTTATACTACTTTTAAATAAATGAATGAGGTGCTATATGAAACAGAAATTATTATTATTTGATGGGCATAGTATTGCCAACCGTGCCTTTTATGGGGTGCCTTTATTAACGAATAAAAGCGGTCAATATACCAATGCGATATATGGTTTTTTAAATATGATGTTAAGTATTATGGAAAAAGAAAAACCTGATTACTTAGGTATTACCTTTGATTTAAGTGTACCAACCTTTAGACATGAATTTTCAGCAGATTATAAAGGGAATCGAAAAGGTATGCCAGAAGAGCTTAGGGTACAGATTCCGTTGCTTAAAAAGGTACTCAAAGCAATGCATATTCACATTATTGAAAAAGAAGGTTTTGAAGCAGATGATGTTTTAGGGACCTTGGCTAAAGCTGGAGAAAAAGCAGGGATGCAAGTAACTGTTGTGTCTGGAGATCGAGATTTATTCCAAATTACATCGGATATGATTGAGATTAAGATACCTCGTACAAAAAAGACAGGAACAGAAATCGAAAGCTTTTTTGCCAAAGACGTTGTAGAAACCTATGGTGTGTCACCAATAGCTTTTGTGGATGTTAAAGGGCTTATGGGAGATGCTTCTGATAATATTAAAGGAGTACCAGGTATTGGTGAAAAAACAGCTATTAAACTTATTAAGGAATACGGTAGTATTGAGAATCTTCTAGATCAGGTGGATCAAATTACACAAAAGAAACTTAAGGAAAATTTAATGACTTATGCGCAGGATGCTAGGGACAGTAAAATGTTGGCTACTATTATTTGTGATGTTCCCTTAGTTTATAAATGGAGCGATTTTGAGTTTGATTTAGCTCTAGATAGTGAAGCAACAGCACTATTTAGAGATTTAGAGCTTAAGTCCCTTTTAACAAAACTACCCAAGATGGAAAATGAAGCTATAGCAGAAGCAGAAGAAGTTAAAGTAGAGCAGTGGAAGACAACAGATTTTGAAAAGTTTTTACAGGAAAGCAAGGACCAAATGGTCGGGATAGCTTATTTTGTAGAAGATAATACATTAGGTTTGGGTGTTGCTATAGGAGAGCGAGTAGGGTATAGTGAGTGGGACTTAACAGATACAGAAGCTAAAGCTGTTTTGATAGAGTTTCTAGAAAGTGCGACTTATCAAAAAATCGTTCATGATAGTAAAAATTTCAAACATGAACTTTTAAAAGTAGGATTGGGATTAAATGGTGTTTGCTTTGATACTTTCATTGCAGCGTATTTATTACATCCAACTAATAAGAGCTATGATCTAGCAGAACTAGAAGAACTTTTCATTAATAAACAAAGCTTAATGAGTTTAGAAAACCTATTAGGGAAAGGAAAAAGCCAAAAAACATGGTTACAGCTAGAAGATGAGGAACGTATAAATAATTTAGGAAAGAGGTCGCAGTTAGCTTTAAGTGTAACAGAAGCTATGAAAGAAGCACTTCAAGAACAAAACATGACTAGATTATTTTATGATATAGAAATGCCACTTATTGATGTTCTTTTTGATATGGAGGTTGAGGGAATTAAAGTGGATCCAGAAGGGCTCAGAAGTTATGGAGAAGAACTACAGGGGTTATTAGATACTTTGACAACTTCTATCTATGAAGCAGCTGGTGAAAGTTTTAATATAAATTCACCTAAACAATTAGGTGTTATTTTATTTGAAAAACTAGGTATTCCATGTGCTAAAAAAACGAAAACAGGCTATTCTACAGCAGCAGAGGTGCTAGAAGCTTTAAAAAATGACTATCCTATTGTGGCACAGATTCTAGAATACCGTCAGTATGCTAAATTAAAATCCACGTATGTAGATGGGCTGTTAAATGTACTAACTGAACAAAATAAGATTCATTCTACCTTTAATCAGACTATTACAGCTACAGGACGCTTAAGTAGCACAGAACCTAATTTACAAAATATCCCTGTTAAATTTGAAATGGGTAAGAAAATTCGTCAGCTATTTGTACCTAGCTCAGAAAACCATATTTTTTTAGATGGAGATTATTCTCAAATCGAGCTAAGAGTACTTGCCCATATGTCGGGAGATCCAACGCTTATCAAAGCTTTTAAAGAAAATATTGATATTCATGCACTAACAGCTTCGCAAGTTTTTCATGTGCCTTTTGAAGACGTGACAAGTATGCAGCGTAGTAATGCAAAAGCTGTTAATTTTGGTATTGTATATGGTATTAGTGCCTTTGCATTGTCAGAGGATCTTAAAATTAGCCAAAAAGAAGCTCAAAAATATATCGATGGCTATTTTGAAAAATATCCTTGTATTAAAGCCTATTTAGATGAGATTATTGATTTCGCTATGCAAAATGGTTATGTAGAAACCTTATATCATCGAAAAAGAGAGATTCCAGAGATATTAGCAAGCAATTATAATATGAGGGAGTTTGGGAAGCGTGTTGCTATGAACACACCTATTCAAGGAACCTCGGCTGATATTATTAAGATTGCTATGATTCGTGTACATCAAAAACTTAAAGAACACAGTCTTAAGTCAAAACTTATTTTAACAGTTCATGATGAACTTTTAATTGATGCCCATAAAGATGAAGTTGAAATTGTTAAAAAACTTTTAAAAGAAGAGATGGAACATGCAGCTGATTTAAGCGTGCCACTTGTAGTAGATGTACATCAGGGGGCCAATTGGTTAGCAGTAAAATAGGAGATTAGAAATGAAAGTGATTGGAATAGTAGGGGGAATAGGTGCGGGAAAATCAACAGTGGTAGCACTGATGAATGAAATAAAACCTATTCATAGTATATCAGCAGATTTAATTGGTCATGAAATTTTACGAAAAGGCCAAAAGGGGTATGGGCCAGTAATAAAAGCTTTTGGTGAGTCTATTTTAGATGAAAGTGGAGAAATTGTAAGAGAGCGTTTAGGTAAAATGGTATTTGGAAATCCAGAGCGTTTAGAAAAGCTTAATGCCATTACACATCCACTTATTACAGAGATTATTAAGGAGCGTATAGTGAGTTATCAGCAAATAGCACCTAGTCAACATATTGTTTTAGAAGCTGCTCTTTTAATCGAAAGCGGTTTGATTCAATTGACGGATGTAGTGATTGCTGTTTATGCAGAAGTATCGGAGAGAACCAAACGTGTTATGATGCGGGATGGCATTGATGAAACACAAATGATTCGCAGGCTTAAAGCACAAAAAGAGTGGGAAGAAATAGAAAGGGTAGCTGATTATATCATCGATAACAGTATTTCTTTAGAAGCTACTAAAATGCAAATTCAGCAAATTTTAATTGCACTTGAGGAGGAGGAAATAGGATGAAAAAGTGGCATAAAATAATAGGTGTTATGACTTTATTAGCGTTTTCGTTAGTTGGTTGTGGACGAGGAGAACTAGCGGAAGGCAAACAGGAGCCTAATGAAGTAGAAGTAGAGCAAACAACAGCTCCTAAAACACCTGATAACCGCATGGTGATTGCTATGGATACACCAGTTACCTTACATCCTCTTTATAATACACAAGAAACAGTAGAACAAGCCTTATACCTTATATTTAGTCCACTTATTAATATTGAAGAAAACGGAACAATTAGCAGTAATTTAGCGGAATCCTGGGTGGTTAATGAAAGTAATACAGCTATAACCATTACCCTAAAGAAAGATATAAAGTGGCATGATGGTATGTCTCTTACAACGGATGACGTACTATATACATTGAATCAAATAAAATCTATTCCTGATAGTCCTTATAAAGATACAGTAGCTAACTTGCAAGAAATGGTGAAATTGGATGATACGACTTTCAAACTCGTCTATAAAGGGAGTTATAGTGGCGTGTTACAAACCTTATTTTTCCCTGTTATACCTGAACATATTTATAACGTATCAGGTGAAGATACATTAAATATTACACCAGTAGGTTCCGGTCCTTATATGTATGAAAGTACCACGCCAGCTAAGTCTATTATGCTCAAAGCAAATCCAGGTTATTTTAAAGGAAAACCACAAATTGAGGAAGTACAAATCAACTTTATTCCAGATCAACAAAGTATGTTATATGCTTTTAAGCAGGGGTTAATTGATGTAATCTATACTAAGGAAACGGAATGGGGTAAATATATCAATGATGAAGCTTCCACGGCATATGAGATGATATCTCCTGTTTATGAGTTCATGGGAGTTAATCACAACAAAGTGTTATTTCAAAATGCAGCTATTAGGGAAGCATTACTTTATGGCATTAACAGACAGGAAATGGTTCATCTTTTTTATCTTGACCATGCGGTTGTAACAGATACACCTATTAGTCCTATTTCCTATTTATATGATAGAACATTGGAAATAAAAAGTTATGATAAAGAAAAAGCTAAGCTTTTACTTACTCAAGAAGGCTATGAGAAAGATGGAAATACTGGATTTTTGAGTAAAAATGGTGCGCCACTTAGTTTCACCTTACTTGTTAATGAAGAAAATCGAGATCGCATGAAAGTTGCTAAACAAATACAAACTATTTATAAAGAAATAGGTATCGATCTTAAGGTAGAAGCCGTAAATGAAACCACTTATTTAGAACGTATTCAGACAAAGCAATTTGATGCTTTTTTAGGAGGTTATCAGTTAGGTTATGCAACAGATTTAAGTTTTGCTCTTCATTCATCTAGTATTTTAAATGGGGAAAACTATACAAGTTATAAAGATCCACAAATGGATGAGCTATTGCAACAGGCTTTTTTAGCAACACCTGAAGCAGCAATAGATGCTTATCAAAAATTACAACAATATTTTGTAAAACAGACACCTTATATTAGTTTGTATTTTAAAAAATCTGTTTTAATTACCCATAATGAAATTCAAGGTGATATTAAACCTACACCATTAAATATTTTTGCTAATGTAGAAAAATGGACTAGAAAATAAAATCAAAAGAACAAGGGATGCCTTGTTCTTTTGATTTTATGCATATTATTACTTTAAATTTAAATAACTATAGTGTAAAATGGTAAAAAGAAAGGCGATGGCCTATGAGTAAATATCGCAACTATTTTTTTAATGATAGCATTGTTGCTCCGTCAAGAATAAACCGCCCTATGGTGGGAAAGCAGAATGAAGCTTGTCCATTTTGCAAGGAAAATGAAAAGGAGTTAGAAGTGATTTATGATGAAGTATGGGAAGGAGAAAAGCTTCTTGTACGCATTTTAGCAAATAAATATCCTGTTATACCCATTCAAGGTGATTATGCAGGCTTACATGATGTCATTATTGATACAGCTAATCATTGGGAGCATCCTAAAGATTTTTCTCCAGAGCATTGGCAGGTATTACTTTTAACGATGCAAAAAAGATGGCAACAACTAAGCAAGAATGAAAAAATAGTTTTTATACAAATTTTTAAAAATCATGGCTCTCTAGCAGGAGCCAGTATTTATCATTCCCACTGGCAATTAGTAGCTATGACTAAGATTCCTTATGGCATGATTTCACAGTATGAAAAATATCAAAAACAAAAAGAAAGCCCATGCTTTTTATGTGAAAGAAATCATTTAAAAGAGGCAATTCTTATAAAAGAAACTTCATTGTGGAGGCTTATTATACCACCAAACCCTGAGTTTAATTACGAAATTTGGTTAGTACCTAAAAGTCATAGGCAACACTTTGGAGAGTTAGTACAAAAGGAAGTAGTAGAATTAGGAAACTTACTCAAACAATTACTAATGGTTTATGATATCCTTTTGCCAGAGGGTGCTTTTAATATTTGTATGATGAGTGGTGATTTAAGAGGGGAGTGGCAATACCACTTTCATATTAAATTAATGATGAGAATAGGTCATATTGCAGGTTTTGAAATTGCTACCCATTGCCATATTTTAATGATAGATAGGGAACAATATGCTTTAAGAATAAAACAACTATTACAGGGATAGGTGATGTACGCGTGAAGGACTATATAAGAGATACACTTTGCTTTGGTTTAGATATTGGCACCCGTACCGTTATAGGTGTGGTAGGTTATAAGGAAGGTAATGAATTTGTCTTGGTAGACTATGAATGCATGGCTCATGAAGAACGAGCTATGATGGATGGGCAAATTCATGATATTCAAAAGGTATCTAAGGTGGTTTATGAAGTTAAAACAGCTTTAGAAAAACGCTTGAAATTAGAACTTAAAGAAGTAGCTATAGCAGCAGCTGGTCGTGCTTTAAGTACACAAATTGTAAATGTAGCTCAAAATTATGAAGATGTCCAAGAATTTAACTTAAATCATATTCATCATTTGGAACTAGAAGGTGTAGAAAAAGCGAAGGCAATGCAACAAAGTGAAAATACAGATGCAGATTATTTCTGTGTTGCGTATTCGGTTATACAATATTTTCTAGATGATTATGTGATGACTAATTTAGAAGGACATAAAGGTCATAGTATTGGTGCAAAGCTGATAGCTACTTTTTTACCTAAACAAGTGATTGATAGCCTATATGCGGTAACCGAGAGAGCTGAACTCGCAGTTAGCCATTTGACCTTAGAACCTATTGCAGCTATTAATGCAGTTATTCCAGAACAAATTAGATTACTTAATCTTGCTCTTGTAGATATAGGGGCAGGCACTTCTGATATTGCCATTACAAAAGAAGGAAGTGTTGTAGCTTATGGAATGATTCCTACTGCTGGTGATGAAGTAACAGAAGCGATTATACATAAATACTTAGTTGATTTTCAAACGGCAGAACGTATCAAAATACAAGCCTTAAATGAAGAGAGTATTACTTTTACAGATATCTTAGGACTTACTCAAAAAATAACGACTAAAGAACTAAAAAAGGTAATGGCACCAGTAATTGATACACTTACCTTACAAATTGCAACTAAGATTGTGGAACTCAACGGTAATAATCCACCTAATGCTGTGTTCTGTGTAGGAGGAGGCAGCCAGATGTTTGGTTTTACTACTCGTCTAGCTCAGCATTTAAAGTTAGCAGAACAAAGAGTGGCCGTTCGTAGTACGACACACTTGGTTCATATAAAAGATGAAATTGGCATGATTGATAGTCCTGAAATGATTACACCACTAGGCATTTGTATGACGACGATACAAAATAAATATAGTCAATTTACATTCGTTAATCTAAATGGTCAAAAAGTACAGCTTTTAAATGCCAAGAAGCTAACCGTATTAGATGCTATTGTAGCTATGGGAATAGAACATACAGCCATATTCCCTAAAAAAGGTGAGACATTAATGTTCAAATTAAACGGTGAAAGAAGGCGCATTAAAGGGGAGAATGGTATACCAGCTTCTATTTTATTAAATGGTGAAACTGCAACCATTCATGACCATATTCAAGACGGAGATACAATTCAGGTAGAATTTGGTGTAAATGGGACACCTGGTAAAGCAAATTTGGCAGACTTCTGTAAAATAGAAAAGAAAATAAGTATAGAAGGAAAAAATATGACTTTGCCTTTAGTAAAGGTTGGAGGTCATATTGTTTCTGGGAATTATGAGATTATGTCAAATGACTTAATTGAAGTACAATCGATTCAAACAGTAGCAGAACTTTTAGAAGCTATGTCAATAGATCCTAAAAATAAACTAATTACAGTTGATTTTGAACCAGTTAATTTAGATTATGTCCTAAAAGATGGAGATGCTTTGCTTATTGATACAAAAGTGAAGGGGATGCAGGAACAAAATGCAGCATCGGTAACAGAAAGAAGGATACCTGAAGAAAAAGAGACACCAATAATAGAAGAATCTCATCAAAGTAGTAGGGTGTCAGAGAAAGTAATGAGTGAAAATCTGTATATTATTGCAAATGATAAGACTGTTGCTTTGCCTAAAAAAGAGTCCGATTACATTTTTGCGAGTATATTTGATTTTATAGATTTTGATTTAAGTAAACCTCAAGGAACAGTTCAGTTAGAGAGAAATGGTCAACCTGGTGCTTTAACAGATGTTTTACAAGATGGGGATGTACTTAAAATTTTTTGGAAGAAATAACAGGAGGATAGGAAAATGAAAGGGATTATTACAGTAGTAGGAAAAGATAAAGTAGGGATTATTGCAAAGGTGTGTACTTTTTTAAGTGGTGAAAATATTAATATTTTAGACATTTCACAGACTATCGTTCAAGATTACTTTAATATGATGATGATTGTAGATATTACGGCAATAGAAAAAGATTTTGAGAAAGTGGTAGATGCACTTGTTGCATTAGGACAGGAGATTGGCGTAGACATTCGTCTTCAGCATCAAGATATTTTTGACAATATGCACCGTATTTAAAACATTCAGGGGAAATGATGTGAGAAGGTGTTTTCAAAAAGAAAGGAATAAAAACCATGATTTCAAGATATGAAGTGCAAGAAACCAATAAAATGATTCAAGAAGATAATTTAGATATTCGTACCATTACCATGGGTATTAATTTGATGGATTGTATATCAGATGATATGAATAAACTATGTGATAATATCTACGAAAAAATCACAAGCAAAGCTGAGCATTTAGTAGAAACAGGAGAAATAATCTCTAAGAAGTATGGCATTCCTATTGTTAATAAACGTATTTCAGTTACACCTATTGCTTTAGTAGGTGGAGCTACTAAAGCTAATTCATATGTACCTATTGCTAAAGCCTTAGACCGTGCGGCACAAACCGTAGGTGTTAACTTTATTGGGGGTTTTTCGGCTCTTGTGCATAAAGGATGCTCAAATGCAGATAATGTGCTTATAGAGTCTATTCCAGAAGCACTCGCGGTAACACAGAATGTATGTTCATCTGTGAATGTAGGAACAACACGTACAGGTATTAATATGGATGCTGTTAAACGTATGGGTGAAATTATTAAATTAACCGCAGAGCGTACAGCAGACCGTGGTAGCATTGGTTGTGCTAAACTAGTTGTCTTCTGTAATGCACCAGAAGATAATCCATTTATGGCAGGTGCTTTTCATGGTGTAGGTGAAAGAGATACCGTTATTAATGTGGGTGTTAGTGGCCCGGGTGTTGTAAAAAAAGCACTAGAGACTGCAAGAGGTGCTGATTTCGAAACTTTATGTGAAACTATTAAACGTACAGCTTTCAAGATTACAAGAGCAGGGCAAATGGTAGCCAAAGAGGCGTCTAGCATATTAGATATACCTTTTGGAATTATCGACTTATCTTTAGCACCAACTCCAGCGGTAGGAGATAGTATTGCTGAGATTTTTGAAGAAATGGGGCTCGAAAGTGCTGGGGCACCAGGAACAACAGCTGCCCTTGCGATTTTAAATGATTGCGTAAAAAAAGGTGGCGTTATGGCTTCATCTTATGTAGGTGGATTAAGTGGTGCTTTCATTCCTGTAAGTGAAGATCACGCTATGATTAAAGCAGCTGAAAGAGGTGCTCTTACACTCGAAAAACTAGAAGCTATGACTTGTGTGTGCTCAGTGGGGCTTGATATGGTTGCTATTCCAGGAGCTACAAGTGCAGCTACTATTTCGGGAATTTTAGCTGATGAGATGGCTATTGGTATGATTAATGCTAAAACGACAGCTGTTAGAATTATTCCAGTTATTGGGAAGGGTGTAGGCGAACAAGTAGAGTTTGGTGGTCTTTTAGGTTATGCACCTATTATGCCAGTTAATAACTATAAATGTGATGCCTTTATAGCAAGAGGTGGTAGAATACCAGCGCCTATTCATAGTTTTAAAAATTAATTTGGTTAAAAGGAGAAATACTTATGTCAGACGTTTTAAAAGCATTACAGCCTAGGAAAGTATTTGAGTATTTTGAAGTAATTAGTAACATTCCACGTGGTTCAGGAAATGAAAGAGTCATTAGTGATTATATGGTGAAATTTGCTACTGATCTTGGATTAGAGGTAAAGCAAGATGAAGCTTATAACATCTATATTAAAAAGCCTGCAACCCCAGGTTATGAAAATGCACCAACAGTGATTTTACAGGGACATCTAGATATGGTGTGTGAAAAAAACAAAGAAAAGGCACATGATTTTGAAAAAGATGGTCTTGAGCTTTATATAGAAGGGGATTGGATCGGTGCCAAAGGAACAACGTTAGGTGCTGATAATGGTATTGCTATTGCATATCAAATGGCAGTTTTAGCAGACGATACCCTTAAGCATCCTGCACTTGAATGTTTAATGACTACAGATGAAGAACGTGGCATGAGCGGTGTTGCTCATTTACATCCTGAGTACTTATCAGGTAAGGTGCTATTAAATTTAGATACAGATGTAGAAGGTGAATTTTTATTAAGCTGTGCAGGTGGTGCCAAGGCATATCTGACCATGGTTTTAGATAAAGAAGCAGCTAGTCATGAATTAGTGTATTATCGTTTAGTTTTAAATGGTTTAAAAGGTGGGCATTCAGGTGCGGATATTCACTTTGAAAGAGCCAATGCACATATTTTAATGGGGCGTATGCTATATGCTTTAAAAAGTAAAATAGACTTCAAACTAGCTGAAATAATAGGTGGGTCTAAGGATAATGTGATCACTCGTGAATGTGAAGTGACTATAGCCGTTAAAAAAGAACAAGTAGAGACATTGAAAGCTACAGCTTATGAAATGGTAGAGGTATTTCAAAAAGAATACAGTGCCCAAGAGGAACATATTTGCCTTACATTAGAAGAAGTTGCAGTTCCTAAAGAGGTGCTAATAGACGATTGTTTAAATAGACTCATAGATATTCTTGTAATGATTCCTAATGGCGTTATGGGTTACGATCAACACATGAAAGGGTTAGTTCAAACATCACTTAACTTGGGAATTTTACAAATGCATAGTGACCGCATCGAATTAGGAAGTGCAGTGCGTAGCAGTGTTGCTTCTCGCAAGGTAGAGTTACTTGCAAAATTAGAAGCTTTTAGCCGAGCTTTTAATTTAAAATTTGAAGTAAAAGGTGATTATCCTGCATGGCAATATAATGAAAATTCTCGTATTGGAGAATGTGCAGGTGAACTTTATATGAAGATGTACGGTAAGGAACCTATCATGACAGCTATTCATGCTGGACTTGAATGCGGTTTTATTGCTGAGAAATTACCGGGCCTTGATATGATTTCGTTTGGGCCTAATGTGAAACATATTCACTCACCACAAGAAGTGGCAAGTATTTCTTCTATGGCTCGCGTTTATGAATATCTTGTTAAACTTTTGGAAAACCTAGTAGCGTACTAAATACGGGAGGCTACTTACTATGAAAATCGAAAAAAATAATCGCTATTTTACAATAGCGGCATATGCTGTAGGAGCATGTCTAGTAACCGTCATTGGTATATTAGCCGTACTTCATTTTAAGGAGGTATGGGCTGCTATTTGTAAAGTATTTGGGCTTATTTATTGGTTATTAAAACCGCTTATTTTGGGGTTTGTTATTGCTTACCTTTTGGATCCAATTGTGGAGTTTTATGAAAATAGATGCCATAAGATAAAAGGAAAAGAATTATTTCATAGTAAGAAAGACCAAGCCGAAAGTGATTTAAATCATCCAAAGCGTTGGCATATGAGAACTGTGCCAACGCTTTTTACATTTTTAACAGTTATTATGGTATTAGGTTTGTTCATTTTAATCATAGTAATGAATATAGAAGCTATTGCAGGCAACTTTTCCTTGCTTGGAATCAAAGAAAGTATCAATCGCTATTTAGCTTATTTTGAAAATATGTTAGAAGGCGTTAATCGGTTTACGAATGAAATGGGGATTTTAAGAGGACAAGAGGGAATTGTTCAGAAGGTTTATAGTGCTATTAATGATTTTGTTTTAAGATTGTCTAACCAACTTCTAAACTCCTTAACGACCATAGGATTAAATACTATGAATCTTTTGTTAGCTTTCGTTATAGCTTTTTATTTGCTTCAAGATAAACAGCGTTGCATTGCTGTAGTTAAAAAAGCCAGCTACACACTGTTAAAACCTAAAATTTATAGACATACTATGGTACTTTGTCATGACATTGACTATGTTTTTTCGGGATATATTAGAGGGCAAATTATTGATGCAATGATTGTAGCTGTATTAACAAGCTTGGCTTTAACAGTTATTCAGCTGGACTTTGCTATTATTATTGGTGTTATTGCAGGCATATTCAATTTGATTCCTTATTTTGGACCTATTGTAGGTTTTATTTTAGCCATCATTATTGGCATTCTAGATCCTAATCCAATGAAAGCTGTTTATGGAGCAATAGCTATTTTGATCATTCAGCAAATAGATGGATGGATTATTGTCCCTAAAGTAGTAGGAGAGTGTGTCAAACTTCACCCGGTTATTGTATTATTAGCGATTTTAATTGGTGGTAATTTATTTGGTTTAATGGGAATGCTTATTGGTGTACCAGTGGCAGCTTTCATTAGATTAGTTTTACTCAGATACGTAACAGAACTGTTTCCAGATGGAGAAGAAGTACTAGAGGAGGAAATAGCCTCTCAGGCCAAAGAAGAAATAAAAGAGAAATAACCACATATAAAAAGTAAAAGGCACCTCATTATAACCATTAAGGAATAATAAGGTGTCTTTTTGTGAGTCTATTATTTTAAAATAACTTTATGGAATACTTTTTTGCCTTTTTGAATCATTAATTCATTATCTTTAAAGTAGTCTAAAGTTATGAGGCTATTAGGATCTGTTATTGCCACACCATCTAATTTGATACCATTTTGAGTGACTAAACGACGACCTTCAGAACGAGAAGGAACAAGCTTTGTTTCTTGTAATAAAGAAAGAATATCCATACCTGTTTCGAAGTCGGCGGCATTTATTTCTGTAGTAGGAATAGAACCACCATGAGCACCACCTAAGAAAAGAGCTTTTGCGGCTGTATCAGCTTTGAGAGCCTCTTCTTCACCGTGAACAATTTTAGTAACTTCAAAAGCAAGACGTTCTTTAGCTTTATTGATTGCAGAACCTTCTACAGCTGTTAAGCTATTAATTTCATCCATAGGAATAAAAGTTAAAAGAGATAGGCAGCGCTTAACATCAGCATCAGCTACATTTCTCCAGTATTGATAAAACTCATAAGGAGATGTTTTTTCAGGATCTAGCCAAACAGCACCCTTTTCTGTTTTACCCATTTTTTTACCTTCACTATTAGTTAATAGTGAGAAAGTCATACCAAAGGATTGGTCTCCATGAAGTCTTCTAACTAATTCCACACCACCTAGTATATTAGACCATTGATCATTGCCACCCAATTGCAACTTACAATTAAAACGACGATAGAGTTCTAAAAAGTCATAAGACTGCATAAGCATATAGTTAAATTCAAGGAATGATAATCCTTTTTCAAGACGTTGTTTAAAACATTCAGCAGTAAG
Organism: Cellulosilyticum sp. WCF-2; assembly: GCF_003990395.1. Taxonomy (NCBI): domain Bacteria; kingdom Bacillati; phylum Bacillota; class Clostridia; order Lachnospirales; family Cellulosilyticaceae; genus Cellulosilyticum; species Cellulosilyticum sp. WCF-2. The sequence goes on from NZ_CP034675.1 coordinate 2,829,610, forward strand.
CATGCGATTAACAGAAAAATGTACACCAACCTCTCTTAAAAAATCAATATAGTTGAGGTTACGTAGCCAATCTCCATTATCAACCATAATCGCTTCATCATTTTCAAAGGAAATAAAACGTGACATTTGCTTTTTGAAACATGCAACATTATGGTCAATTATTTCTGTTGTCATCATTTTACGCATATCTGTTTTTCCGGTAGGGTCACCAACCATAGCAGTTCCACCACCAAAAAGAGCAATAGGCCTATGACCGGCTTTTTGCATATGGCTCATAGCCATAACGGTTACAAAGTGACCTACGTGAAGACTGTCAGCGGTAGGATCAAAACCTATATAAAAAGTAACTTTTTCCTTTTCTAAAAGCTCTCTAATTTCTTTTTCATGAGTCATTTGTTCAATAAACCCACGTTCCATTAAAATGTCTAATACATTCATTACTTTGCCTCCTATGTTATAAATGGTTATCATAAAAACAACAAAAAGGGTTACCTCATCCAATAAGGACGAGATAACCCGTGGTACCACCTTAATTCACAAACCAAGTAAGTTTGCCTCAAGTCGATAACGGTGACAACCGAAATAATTCAACTCCAAAGTTGTAATTCATAAATAATTAGGGATGTGTTCACACCAACCACACACTCGCTGAACCCATACATTAGTTTACTACTAAGACTTTATCATCGTTTTTATGACTATTTGATTAATGCTTATCTTAACATAGACATTTTTGATTTTCAAGAGGGAGTAAAAAAGTTTTGATAAAATAATAAATTACCTTGCAAAATAAAACCATATACTTCAAAATATTAAGAGTATAATAATTAATAATCAGTGAATGATAAACAGCGATTGGGTTTAAATGGGAGGTTAAGTATATGTATGGTTCATCTGTAGGGCAATCCGTAATAGGATGTCATTTTACAGAAATGAGGACTCATTTAGGTGTCTATACGACGAGAGCTTCAAAAATGCTTTTAGAAATATACGAGGAAGCACAAAGTATTGTACCTATTACTAAATTTATTATGGATGCGGCAACCTATCAAAAGGATAATGTTTTTAGTATACAGATAGAGGATTTAAAAGAAGGAATGGCCTATGTATGGCGTATCGTTCACGAAGATTATTCATATTCTCCATCTATTATGGATCCGTATGCTAAAGGAACATTCTTTTTTCAAGGAGAGTGGCGAAATATCATAAAGAAAACTAAGAGGTATCATCTCCCTAAACCACAGATTCCATGGGAAGAGACTATTCTTTATGAAATGCATGTAGGACATTTTACGATGAATAATAAGACACTTTCTAAAGAAACAAGAGGGACATTTATAGGCTTAATGCAACAGTTACCGTATTTAAAACAATTAGGTGTAACGACGTTAGAGCTTTTGCCCATTTTTAAGTGGAATGCCTATACTTTAAAAAATAGAAATCCACAGACAGGGGAACTCCTAGAGGATGTATGGGGCTATAATCCAGTAGGTTTTTTTTGTGTAGATGAGAGGTTTAGTGTAAGTAAAGAGAGTTCAAAAGCTATTGATGAATTTAGACTTTTAGTAGAAAAAGCTCATGAAGAGGGCCTAGAGATTATATTAGATGTAGTATATAATCATACAGGTGAAGGTGGGGAAGACGGAACAGCTTTTCATTTTAAATACCTCGCTCCTGAAGTCTACTACAAGTACAATGATAAAGGGCAATTTTTAAATTGTTCAGGAACAGGAAATACTTTAAATACGAATCATAGCATCGTAAAAAAATTCATTATAGATAGTTTAGTTTATTGGAGTGAGGAGGTCGGTGTAGATGGCTTTCGTTTCGATTTAGCGTCTATTTTAGGGCAGGATGAATGTGGTAGATGGATTAAGACATCGCTGCTTAATGAGATTGCTGAGCATCCTTTACTCGGAAAAGTTAAACTTATTAGTGAAAGTTGGGATGCAAAAGGGAGTTATGATGTAGGAAGAATGCCTTATCCTTTTAGAGAGTGGAGTGACTACTTTAGAGATACCATGAGACAATTTGTGAAAGGTGACCAAGGAAAGATAAAAGCCTTGGCTGATTGTATTCAGGGAAAAGAAGTCTATTTTACAGACCTAACGAAAGGGACTTCTCATATGATTCATTTCATTACAGCTCATGATGGCTTTACTATGTGGGATTTGTTATCTTATAATGATAAGCATAATGAAGCTAATGGGGAAGGAAATAGAGATGGACACAATGCTAACTATAGTTACAACTGGGGAGTGGAAGGAACGACAGAAGATACCAATATTTTAGAAGCCAGAAAACGGGGGATGCGCAACTTAATGTGCTTACTTATTCTTGCCCAAGGGGTACCTATGCTTCTTATGGGAGATGAAATAGGACGCACACAAGGAGGTAATAATAATGCTTTTTGTCAAAATAATGCATCTGTTTGGATGGATTGGGAAAGAGTAACAACGTTTAAATCGCAGTATTTATTTGTCCAAAGATTAATTGCGCTCAGAAAAAGTCTAGACTATTTTAAAACAGCTGATAAAAATAACTATAAAATAAGTTGGCACGGTATACGGTATAATCAACCGGATTGGTCTTATTACTCAAAGAGTATTGCTTGTTTTATTGAAGGAGATCAAAGTTTATTTTTAGTGGCAAATAGCCACTATGAAAGTTTAAGATTTGAAATGCCTCCTTCTAATCAGAAGTGGTGCCGTGTGATTGATACAGCAAATAAGGAAATAGAAGACATCATTAATGAAGAGATGGTAGAAGAAACAAATTATGAGGTAAAGCCTTATAGTATTTGTCTTTTTAAAGAAATAAATTATAAAAAGATAGGATAAAATAAAGAGGGCTATTGAGATGAACGATTAAACGTTATACATCACAATAGCCCCTTGACTTTTCATTATGCAATAAGATAAGGGGTGAGGTGTTTTGGAATGTCTCCATGGGAACAGGAGGTACCAATGATGAATTCAACTTGATATTTATCGGAGAGTTCCCTGATGCGATCAAATAACTGAGCCAAGTCGTCAATGCAACAATGGGTAAGTTTTACAAGTTCATCAATAAACACAATTTCAATATCATGATTAGCAGATAAAATACCACACAAGAAACCGAAAAAATCCGTTTGGGATTTTAAAGGAAAGGTAGAGGCTTCAATAAGACGTACTTGATGAGATAGGGCATAACGATGAGTATTAGTACTGTCAATATAAACAGCATGACCTTTAATGTGTGTTACAGCTTGGTTGGCAGCTTCAATCATTTTTTTTGTTTTACCTTCGCCTGTTTGACCTGTTATAATTTTGATCATACACATCACCTCTTAAATAGTTTTTATTATTATATTTATTCAATTTTTTTTTCAAAATACCTCTTTTTTTAGGAAAAAAGTAAAATGCTTTTTAAGCTTTATGATTTGATATAGGTATAAATGATAAAAGACTCCAGATAATAAAAAGAAAACCACTTTAGAAAAAGTGGCTCTAGTAAAACATATTAATTATTGGAATAAGGTTGATCGTAAACACGTCCATAAAGTGTAAGACAGTAAAGACCTGCGATACCAATTACCGCATAAATAACTCTACTTACCCATGAACTCATACCACCGAAAATAAATGCCACTAGGTCAAATTGGAAAAAGCCAATAAGTCCCCAGTTAATTGCACCGATGATAATAAGTGTAATAGCAATATAATCCCAAGTTCTAGATCTCATAATGAAGTAACCACCTTTCTGATATTTTATAGCAAAGCAAGATGATACTTGTATTATGTGTATATTATCAAAATTTATTCATTATACGCTGTGATAAGGTATGGATATTATTACCAAAATATAAGATAGTAGGTACATAAAGTTATTTGATAGTCCATATAAATAAAATAAACGAAATAAGGAGAAAAGTATGTCATATATTTCCAAAAGTCTTGTTTATTTAGAAAATCAAATGTATAGTTATCTAATCATGTTACAGCAATTAAAAGCACTTGAAAATCAGTATCCCTTTTTAAAAATACAAATGATAGGTAAAAGTGTTATGGAGCGTCCCCTTTATCTTATTCACTTAGGTAATGGAAAACGAAAAATACATATCAATGGTAGTCATCATGCCAATGAATGGGTAACTAGTTTTGTTGTAATGAAATCCGTAGAAAAGCTTTGTGAAGAAGTAAGGATTGGACAAGTAAAACTAGAACAAATCAATTTTGACTTTGTGCCAATGGTTAATCCTGATGGCGTTGAGCTTTCTTTATATGGTCTACAGTCCACTATTTATAGTAAGCAAAAAGAAAAATTATTAAAAATGAATGAGGGATTTGATAATTTTTCAAGATGGAAAGCTAATATACGTGGGGTAGACTTAAATCGAAATTATGATGCAGGTTTTGCAAGCTATAAGAAAAATAGTGAAAAAAAAGGACCAAGCTATGCGTATTATGCTGGTATGGCACCCGAGAGTGAACCAGAAAGTAAGGCTTTAGCAATGCTCACCAGAAAACGATTATATGATATGGTCTTAGCTTATCATACTCAAGGAGAAGTGATCTATTGGAATTATGGGAATGTTGAGGTGCCAACTGCTAAGGAATATGCTATAATGTTTTCCGAAGCAAGTGGCTATTTACTAGATGAACCAGAAGAAGCAGCATCATCTGGTGGATATAAAGATTGGTTTATAGCGACTTATAAAAAACCTGGCTTTACAATTGAATGTGGTATAGGAGAAAATCCCATTTCAGTTAGTCAGGCAGAAAGTATCATAAGACGTACATGGCCTATTATCAAATGTGCGCAAAAGGACATAAGAGAAGGAGTCATTTGATTTGGAAGTTTACCATAAATATTCAACTTATTTAAAAGAAAAGTATGGAGATAAGGTTTATAAAATCCCAATCCATTTACCAGTTACTTGCCCTAATCGTGATGGAGCAGTAGCTTATGGGGGATGTACTTTTTGCGGAGACGTAGGTGCAGGATATGAAATGCGTAGTAGTAAAGAAAGTGTTGCAGAACAGTTAGAAAAAAACATTGAAAAAATTAAAAATAAATATAAGGCAAGATATTTTATTCCCTATTTACAAAACTACAGTAATACGTATATGCCTCTTGACACTTTTAAAAAGGTATTAGGAGAACTTAATCATCCAGATAGTGTAGGTATTTCAGTATCAACAAGACCTGATTGTATTAATAAGGCTTATTTAGATGCATTACATGAGTGGGCCACTACCTATAAGAAGGAAGTATGTATAGAGTTAGGATTACAAACAATTAATTATCATACTTTAAAAATCATTAATCGAGGGCATAGTTTGGCAGAATATTTAGATGCTATTATGCAGATTAAAGCTTATCCTTTTACTTTATGTACCCATATTATTGTAGATTTACCTTGGGATACAATGGAAGATGTTATTGAAACAGCCAAATGTATGAGTGCATTAAAAAGTGATTATGTTAAATTACATGCGTTGTACATTGTCAAAAATACCGTTTTAGGTGCTGCTTATGAAAAAGGTGAATTAGAACTTATAGATTTAGAAAGCTATAAAGAGAGAGTGATTACATTTCTAAGATATTTATCACCCGATATTGTCGTACAGCGTATTATAGGAAGAGCACCAGAAGAGCATACTTTATATGCTAACTGGAATACCAGTTGGTGGAAAATACATGATGATATTGTAGCTACTATGGAAAAGCATGGTTATAAGCAAGGCGATCTATGCAATTATTTAAATGGGAAGGCTCTTAAGCGTTTTAACAGTTGTTTAAGTTTAGAATAGGGTAGGAGAAGGTCATGAAGATATTTGCTATTGGTGATTTACATTTAAGCTTTAGCGCTAATAAGCCTATGAACATATTTAGTGATGGGTGGGAAAATCATTACAAGCGCATAGAAAAGAATTGGAGAAAGAATATTAGTTATGAAGATGTGGTGCTTATTCCTGGAGATATATCTTGGGCAATGCGTTTTCAACAAGCACAAGTCGATTTAGATTGGTTAGAAGCGCTTCCGGGCAAAAAGATCTGTATTAAAGGAAACCATGATTATTGGTGGGATCGACCTAAAAAGCTGAATGAGTACTATAAACAAATTGTTTTTTTGCAAAATACAGCTTATCGAATAGGAGAGGTAGCTATTTGTGGGACAAGAGGATGGATTAGTCCTAATACATCCTCTTTTACAGAGGAAGATTCAAGAATATATGAACGAGAACTAATGAGATTAGATCTTTCTCTTAAAGCAGCAAAAGAGGCAAAGGAAATATGGGTGATGCTTCACTATCCACCAACTACTCAGCAGGAGCATACCTCCTCTTTAATAGAGAAATTAACCGGTTACCCCGTAACGAAAGTGATTTATAGTCACTTGCATGATGAAATTTCTTGGGGACAAAGTCTAAGAGGTGTGTATGATGGAATTACTTATGAGCTTGTATCGGCTGATTACTTGCAATTTGATCCACTTTATTTAGGAGAAGTATAAGCCTATACTTAAAGATCTAACAAGTAATGATACTATATCAATAATGGAGAAGAGAAAATGAAGTTACCAGAAACTTTTACAGTAAAGATGAAAGCGTTGTTAAAAGATGAATACGAGGATTATTTAGCTTCTTATCATTTACCTCAATATCAGGGGATTCGTATTAATACATTAAAGGTAGATTTAGAACAATGGGAAACAATAAATCCCTTTGCAACTTTAAAAGAAGTCCCATGGTGTAAGGAAGGTTTTTACTATGACAAGGAAGAGAAACCGACTAAACATCCATACTATTATGCTGGCCTTTATTATATACAAGAACCAAGTGCTATGTCACCAGGCGCTTATTTACCAATTGTTCCTGGAGATCGTGTACTTGATTTATGTGCAGCACCAGGAGGAAAGAGTACACAAATAGCAGCACGTATGCAAGGAAAAGGCGTATTGGTATCTAATGATATCAGTGCTTCAAGAGCGAAAGCGCTTTTGAAGAATCTAGAAAACTTTGGCGCTAGGCAAGCTATTGTTACGAGTGAAACCTCTGAGAAACTTGCTAGTAAGTGGCCAGGTTATTTTGATAAGATCTTAATTGATGCCCCCTGCTCGGGAGAAGGTATGTTTAGAAAGAATGAAACCGCAGTTAAAAGTTGGGAGAATTATGGTGTTGATTATTGTATGAAGCTTCAAGAAACTATTTTAGAAGATGCCGCTACTATGTTAAAACCTGATGGTATGTTATTATACTCTACGTGTACTTTTTCACCTGAAGAAAATGAAGGGATGATTGGTGCGTTTTTAAAAAAGCATTCAGATTTTAAAGTAGTGCCGTTATTGCCTGTAGGAGGGATACAAGAAGGTAAACCTGAGTGGATAGATGCTCCAGCTAGTTTAAAGGGAGCATTAAGATTATGGCCTCATCATATAGAAGGTGAAGGACATTTCGTTTGTTTATTAAAGCGTGAAAATAAAAATCATGAATTATCATATAAACCACAGCTTTATAAAAGATTAAAGGATTATTCTGAAGCGTACGCCTTTTTAAAGGAACAAACCTATTTACCTGAGGATTTACCTGTTGTAGAGATTAAGGGGAAATTGTACCAAGTCCCATCAGACAATCCACCTTTAATGGGTATTCGTGTGATTAGATGTGGGGTATTACTGGGTGAAATTAAAAATAAGCGTTTTGATCCAGGGCATGCCTTAGTGTTAGCTTATGGAAAAGAAATGTTTAAAAATACTATCTGTTATAAAAGTACAGATGAAGAAGTTATACGTTATTTAAAAGGAGAAACGCTTTTACATGAGGCACATAAAGGGTATCATGTTATTTGTGTAGATGATCAGCCTTTAGGATGGGTAAAGGCTCAAGACGGAAGGCTCAAAAATCAATATCCAGCAACTTGGAGAATGGTATAGGTGGAAAAAATGAGTGGAAAAAAGATACGTTTAGATAAATATTTAGTACATGTAGGTTATGGGACTCGTAGTACCGTTCAAAAGGTAATCAGAGGTAAAAAAGTTAAGGTAGATGGCCAAGTCATTATAAAACCCGAAACAGCTGTTAACCCTCTAACAAGTATAGTAGAAGTAAATGGTGAAAGAATGGATTACCAAGAGTTTTATCACTTTATACTGAATAAACCCAGAGGTTATATTACAGCAACAGAAGATGGACGTGATCAAACAGTTTTAGACCTATTAGAGGAAAGAGATCAGAATAAAGAAGTTTTTCCAGTAGGAAGACTAGATAAAGATACGGAAGGCCTACTAATTTTAACAAATGATGGCAAGATGGCTCATGGTTTACTTTCTCCTAAACGTCATGTTGATAAGGTCTACTATGCTAGGGTGGCTGGCAAAATGACAGAAGAGGACATAAAAATGTTTGCTGAAGGAATCACTTTAACTGATGGTACAAAGTATGCACCAGGAAAACTAGAAATTATCAGAAGTGATGAGGAATCAGAAATTTATGTGACTATCCACGAAGGAAAGTTTCATCAGGTAAAACGTATGGTTCAGGCAGTTGGAAAAGAAGTCGTCTATTTGAAACGTATTAAAATGGGTGGACTTGAGTTGCCAGAAGATTTAAGTTTAGGGAATTACCGCACCCTTACAAAAGAAGAATTGGATTTACTTACACAAACTCAATAAGTTAAGAAAATGATTAGCAGACAGTTAAGTATGTTAATCATTTTTTGTTTATAAAGCTTTCAAGAAAAGGTGTTTTTAGTATTTAGAGAGTAGGCCGTTTATTTCAACAGAAGTATAAAAAGTTTTTATTAATAAAAAGTTGAATTTTTATTAATTGTATGTATAATTATAAATATATTTATAAAGATTACTTAAGGGGGAATAAAAATGTTTGGATTAAAAGGAAAATCTTTTTTGACATTACATGATTTTTCGTCAGAACAAATTAATTACTTATTAACTTTAGCAGGCGAATTAAAAAATAAAAAAAGAATGGGCATAAAAGGAGACCTACTTACAGGAAAAAATGTAGCTCTTATTTTTGAAAAACCTTCTACACGTACACGTTGTGCTTTTACTGTAGCTTGTGTAGATGAAGGTGCACATCCAGAATATCTAGGAAAGAACGACATTCAATTAGGTCATAAAGAAAGTGTAGCTGATACAGCACGTGTATTAGGGCGCTTATTTGATGCCATAGAATTCAGAGGTTTCTCACAAGAAGTTGTAACTGATTTAGCTAAGTACAGTGGTGTACCTGTTTATAACGGTTTAACAGACCTGTATCATCCAACACAGATTTTAGCAGATTTATTGACTATGAAAGAACATTTAGGCGAACTAAAAGGAAAGAAATTCGTTTTCATAGGAGATGGACGTAATAATATGGGCAATAGCTTATTAATTGGTTGCACAAAGATGGGAGTAGATATTACGATTATTGCACCAAAATCTTTATGGCCAGAAGAAAACCATGTAAAAGTTTGTGAGGGTTATGCAAAGCTTTCTGGTTCCAAAGTAGAAATTACAGAGTCTGTTGAAGCTGTGAAAGGTGCAGATGTGATTTATACAGATGTTTGGTGTTCTATGGGAGAAGAAAATAAAGCTAAGGAACGCATTGCACTTTTAAAACCTTATCAAGTGAATGAGGCGCTTATTGCAAAAGTTGAAAATCCAAACATGATTTTCATGCATTGTTTGCCTGCAGTGAAGGGCTATGAGGTGACGGAAGAGGTGTTTGAAAGCAGTTATTCTGTTGTATTTGATGAAGCAGAAAATCGTATGCATACTATTAAAGCCGTCATGGTAGCAACTTTAAGCTAATCTGAAACAATGCAATGATATAAAAACTGTATAAATAGACAAAAATTTAGAGGAAATATGAATCTGAGTTATGACAAAAAATCATATGTTAAAATTATGTGTAAAATTTTACATTGACTATTTTTAATAAATTAAATATAATTTTATAAACATTAGATATAATGTGGAGATTATTTTTAAAATTATAGGAGGGGTATCATGCGTGTATTTAATTTTTCAGCAGGACCTGGTGCATTGCCACTAGAAGTACTTGAAAAAGCTCAAAAAGAACTTGTATGCTATGGAGATAGCGGTATGAGTGTTATGGAGATGAGTCATCGTTCGAAACCTTATGACGCAATTATCAAAGGCGCTGAAGCAAAACTCAGAGAAATTATGAACATTCCTGACAATTATAAAGTGTTATTTTTACAAGGTGGTGCATCCCTTCAGTTTGCCATGATTCCATTAAACTTAATGAGAAATTCATATAAAGCTGATTATATTGAGTCTGGTATGTTCGCATCTAAAGCACTTAAAGAGGCTCAAAAGTTTGGAAAAGTTAATGTTGTCGCTTCTTCAAAAGCAGATAAATATGCTTACATACCAAAAGTAACAAAAGATCAATTTGATTCAGAAGCAGATTATGCTTATATTTGTGCTAATAACACGATTTATGGAACAAAATATCATGAGTATCCTGATACTGGTAATGTGCCATTAGTAGCAGATATGTCTTCATGTATTTTATCAGAACAAGTTGATGTAAGTCGTTTTGGTATTATTTATGCAGGCGCACAAAAGAATTTAGGACCTGCAGGTGTAACACTAGTTATTATTCGTGAAGACCTCGTTGGTCATGCCAAAGAAACTGTACCATCAATGCTTAATTATCAATTAATGGTAGAAAATGAATCCATGTATAATACACCACCAACTTATGGTATTTATATGCTTAAACTGATGTTTGAATGGATTGAAGCACAAGGTGGAGTAGCTGCTTTAGAAAAGAGAAATAAAGAAAAAGCAGCAGTGCTTTATAACTATTTAGATGAATCAAAAATGTTTAAAGGAACAGCCAATAAAGAAGACCGTTCTTTAATGAATGTTACTTTTGTAACAGGTAATGAGGAGCTAGATGCTAAATTTGTAAAAGAAGCAACAGCTGCTGGTTTTGTAAATCTAAAAGGACATAGAAGTGTAGGTGGTATGCGTGCTAGCATTTATAATGCTATGACACTTGAAGGTGTACAAAAATTAGTAGAATTTATGAAGAAATTTGAAAGTGAAAACTAGGGGGGAACGTTTTGTATACAGTTCATACTTTAAATAAGATTTCACAAAATGGTTTAGCGTTACTCGGAGATGCTTACAAGGTATCTGATGAATTAAATAATGCTGATGCCATTCTTGTAAGAAGTGCAAAAATGCATGATATGGTTTTACCAGAAAGTGTTAAAGCTGTTGCTAGAGCGGGAGCAGGTGTTAACAACATTCCTATTGAAGCTTATGCAGAAAAGGGGATTGTTGTATTTAATACACCAGGAGCTAATGCAAATGCAGTAAAAGAGTTAGTACTGTGTGGTCTTTTACTTGCTTCTAGAAAAGTTGTAGATGGCATTAATTGGGCTAAAACCTTAGAATCAGATGTAGCTAAAACAGTAGAAAAAGGTAAGGGTGCTTTTGGCGGTGGAGAAATTCTTGGTAAAAAGCTAGGTGTTATTGGTCTGGGTGCTATTGGTGTTATGGTAGCTAATGCCGCACAAGCTTTAGGAATGGAAGTCATCGGCTATGATCCCTATATTTCAGTAGATGCTGCATGGGGGCTTTCACGTCATATTAAGCATGCTAATACTTTAGATGAAATTTATGCTGAAGCAGACTATATTACAATACATGTGCCTCTTTTGGATAGCACAAAACACATGCTCAATAAAGAAGCTTTTGATAAAATGAAGACAGGCGTAGCTGTTCTTAATTTCTCTAGAGATACACTTGTTCAAAATGAGGATATGAAGGTAGCCATTGCTGAAGGTAAGGTAGCTAAGTATGTGACAGATTTTCCTGTAGAAGATGTTCTTAATCAAGAAAACATTATTGCTATTCCTCATTTAGGCGCATCAACAGAAGAATCTGAAGAAAACTGCGCAGTTATGGCAGTTAAAGAAATTAAAGATTATTTAGAACAAGGAAATATCACGCACTCTGTTAATTACCCTGAATGTTCTATGATTTGGAATACAAGCGCTAGACTTGCTATTGCTCATAAAAACACGCCAGCAATTTTAGGCAAAATTACAGCTATTATTGCTGAACAAGGTATCAATATTCAAGATATGACTAATAGAAGCCGTGGTGACTATGCCTATACTTTAATTGATACAGACACTAGCATTTCTGAGGAGGATATTCAAAGAATTGAAAGTGTTGATAATGTTATTAAAGTACGTATATTAACTAAATAATAAGTCATATATAAACTTAGAAGGTAAAGAAAGGAATTAAGAGGACTCTTAGTTCCTTTCTTTTATTGAAAAGAAATAAAGAGGTATTCAAAGAGGAGGTTCAATATGCAGGATTTGTCTTTACATATACTAGATATTGCTCAAAATAGTATCAGAGCGCATGCTGATGAGATACATATTTGCATTGAAGAAATGCCAAGTAAAAATCAGTTAGTTTTATCTATAGAAGATAATGGAAGCGGTATGCCGAAACAACTTGCTAAACAAATCACAGATCCTTTTGTTACAACACGTACTCTAAGGCGTGTAGGTTTGGGCATCCCCTTACTCAAACAGAATTGTGAAAATAGCGAGGGTGAATTAAGTATTGATAGTGAACAAGGTAAGGGAACTATTATAAAAGCAACTATGGCTTATCGGCATATTGATAGGGTACCTTTAGGTGATGTAGTTAGTACACTCATTATCCTTATACAAAGCAATCCTAAAATCAATTTTATTTATAACTATCAGTATGAAGAAAAAAGTTTTGCTTTTGAAACAGCAGAGGTGAAAAAAATTTTAGGAGATGTAGCTATTGATAATTTAGATGTTTTGGCATGGCTTAAAGAATACCTTGAAGAAAATATGAACTCTGTTAAAAAATAAATTATTTTATATTTTGCTGAAATACTAAAAATAAATGATAAATTCTTTGATAATATGCTATAATTCTTATGATTGGATTTAACTATTTAAGATAATTAAAGGGGGCGCAGTATGAAAGGATTAACCTTCAAAAAAGGTATTCATCCCAATTATCATAAGGAAATCACCTGTGATAAGAAGATTGAAGTGATGCTACCGGGAAGTGAACTTGTATTTCCAATGTCACAACATATTGGCACACCGTGCACACCTATTGTAAAAAAGGGTGACCGTGTCTTAGTAGGGCAAAAGATTGGTGAAGCCAGTGGCTTTATTTCTGCTGCCATACATAGTTCTGTATCAGGTACAGTAAAAAGTATAGAAAATCGTTTAACCTTTAGAGGTAATAAGGAAAATAGTATAGTGATTGAAAACGATAATTTGTATGAAGAAACACCTGGAATGGCGACTTCTGCTAAAAGCGATTATAAAAACTTAACTAAAGAAGAACTTATAGGTTTAGTTAAGGAAGCTGGTTTGGTTGGAATGGGGGGGGCTACTTTTCCTACTCATGTCAAATTATCTACCCCACCAGATAAAACAGTAGAATACATTATTATTAATGGTGCAGAATGCGAACCTTATTTGACCTCAGATCACAGGGTCATGCTAGAAAATGGTGAAGAAGTCATAGAAGGTATTAAAATTTTGTTAGAAGTATATAAAGAAGCTAAAGCTATTATTGGCATCGAAAATAATAAGATGGATGCTATCAAGCAGATGAAAATGCTTGCTAAAAATACAGAACGCTTGGAAGTTGTGACTTTAGATACTAAATACCCTCAAGGTTCAGAAAAACATTTAATTTATGCGATTACAAAGAGAGAGGTACCAAGTGGCAAACTACCTATAGATATTGGTTGTATTGTGCAGAATATTGATTCAATGGTTGCTGTTTGCCGCGCTGTTACAAAAGGTCAACCTGTTATGAGACGTATTGTAACTGTATCTGGTAGTGGCGTAAAGAAACCTTGTAATGTTGAAGTGAAAGTAGGTACTTCATTTAAGGAAGTTTTAGAGTATGCTGAGTGGGATATGGAACGAACGGTAAAGATTATTGCCGGAGGTCCTATGATGGGGATTGCTATTTCAGATGTTAATATTCCTGTGATGAAAGGGACGTCTGCCATTTTATGTTTTACAGATGAAGAAGTAACATCTGTTCCTACGACTCATTGTATGCATTGTGGTAAATGTGTAACAGTATGTCCGATGCATTTGATTCCTAATACTCTTCATAGACATGCACTTCATGAACATTATGATAAGTTTATGGATTATTATGGTATGGATTGTATAGAATGCGGATGCTGTTCCTATACCTGTCCTGCTAAGAGGGATATTGTGCAAAGTATACGTACTGCTAAAGCAGTTATACGTGCGAAAAAATAGAAAAGGAGAATGAGAAATGGATAAAATGTTGGTAGTTTCTTCCTCGCCTCATGTAAGAGCTTCTCACACTACCCATACTATTATGAGAGATGTAATCATTGCCTTGACACCGGCCCTTCTAGCGGGTACTTATTTTTACGGTTTAAGAGCACTTTTAGTTACATTAGTAAGTGTTGTGAGTTGTATAGGGTTTGAGTGGATTTGGGAGAAGATTTTTAACCGTCCGAGTACAGTTGGAGATTTAAGTGCAGTTGTAACAGGCTTATTATTAGCATTTAATTTACCTGCAAATGTTCCTCTTTTTGTTATTATAGTAGGCGCATTTGCGGCTATTATTTTAGCTAAACAAGTTTTTGGAGGGATTGGTCAAAATTTCATTAATCCGGCTTTAGCAGCCAGAGCATTTTTACTATCGGCTTATGCAAGTCATATGAGAAGCTTTCCAGTACCAACACAAGGTTCACTAGGTTTAGGAGTTGATGTTGTGACAGGAGCTACACCTTTAGAACTTATTAAAAATGGAGTGGTAGAGGGATTACCAAGTTTCACGGATGCTTTGATAGGTAATATAGGCGGTTGTATTGGCGAAGCCAGTGCACTGGCTTTATTAATAGGTGCAGCTTATCTTATTATTAGAAAAGTAATTTCATGGCATATTCCTGCTTGTTACATAGGGACTATTTTTGGACTCACCTTTATTTTTAGTGGATTTAGTCAAGGATTTTCATTAGAGCTTCTTTATCAAACATTTTACTCACTATTCTTAGGTGGTATTATTTTAGGAGCTTTCTTTATGGCTACAGATTACACGACTACACCAATGACCCCTAAAGGTCAGGTGATATTTGCTATAGGAGCTGGTATTATTACGACACTCATCAGATTATATGGTGGTTATCCAGAAGGTGTAAGTTATAGTATTTTATTTATGAATTTAACAGTACCACTTATTGATATGTATGTAAGAAAACGTCGTTTTGGAGGAGGGGTTAAAGCATGAAAGAAGCATTAAAATTAGGTGCAATCCTCTTTCTCATAACGGGAATTTGTGTAGGATTATTAGGGACAGTTAATCAGATAACACGTCCTATTATTGAAGCTAATAACCTTAAGATAGAGCAAGATTCTATGAAGCAACTTTTAAGTGAAGCAGATACTTTTACTCAGATAGATGCTATTTCAGATACACTTATTAAAAAGGTATTTGTAGCTAAAGCTTCTCATAACGTAGTTGGTTATATTTTGAACGTAGAGCCAAAAGGCTATGGTGGTGCTATTAGCGTGTTAATAGGACTTGATCAAAATAAGGCAGTGAAAGGTGTTAAGATACTAAGTCATTCAGAAACACCAGGTTTTGGTGCTAACGCAGAAAAACCAAGTTTTATTGATCAATATATCGGAAAGCAAGGAACTATCAAAGTAACCAAAACAAGCCCAAAAGAAGATGAGATACAGGCCATAACAGGAGCTACAATTACATCGGCGGCTATTACAGACGGTGTTAATGCAGCAATAGCCTTTGTGGCAGAACACCAAAATGAATGGGGGAGCGTGCAATGAGTATAATAAGTGAACGACTAAAAGCAGGTTTAATAAAAGATAATCCCACCTTTGTTCAAGTATTAGGCATGTGTCCCACACTTGCGGTAACAACAAGTGTAACCAACTCTATTGGTATGGGATTATCTACTACAGCAGTACTCATTTGTTCAAATTTTGTTATTAGTCTTTTAAGAAAAGTAATACCTTCTAAAATTAGAATACCAGCATTTATTGTTATTATTGCTAGTTTTGTAACTGTTATAGAATTTTTATTAAAAGCCTATATACCTAGTTTATATAGTGCTTTAGGTTTATTCATCCCACTTATTGTTGTTAACTGCATTATCTTAGGAAGAGCAGAAGCTTATGCTTCTAAAAATTCGCCTATTGCAGCTGTTTTTGATGGAATAGGGATGGGACTAGGCTTTACAGTTTCTTTAACAGTTATTGGTTGCATTAGGGAAATATTAGGAGCGGGTGCTTTTATGGGGTATCCGGTAACACCTAGTTTTTATACACCAGCTACCATTATGATTCTAGCGCCAGGTGCTTTCTTTACACTAGGTATTTTGATGGCCATATTGAACACGATTAAAGCTAAAAAACAATAGGAGGGGAAATAAATGGAATTATTATTACTTTTTATTGGCGCAGCATTAGTCAATAACTTTGTACTTGTTAAATTCCTAGGAATATGTGCCTTCCTAGGTGTTTCTAAAAAAGTAGAGACGTCACTTGGTATGGGAGCAGCAGTAACTTTTGTTATGGGACTTGCCTCTATGTTCTCTTATTTAGTGTATCGTTATATTTTAGTACCATTAGAACTAGAGTATTTATACACACTTGCATTTATTTTGGTAATTGCTTCTTTAGTTCAATTTGTTGAGATGGTTATTCAAAAAGTAAGTCCATCACTTCATAGTGCATTAGGTGTCTACTTACCACTTATTACAACTAACTGTGCTGTACTAGGTGTAGCTGTACTCAATATGCAACAGAATTATTCACTTATTCAATCAGTAGTTAATGGCTTAGGTGCGGCGATAGGGTTTACTATTACTATGCTACTTATGTCAGGCATTAGAGAACGTATTGAAGATAATGATGTACTTAGTGGATTTAAGGGCTTGCCATTAGCATTAATGATTGCAGGATTTATGGCTATTGCTTTTTCTGGTTTTCAAAATATGATCAAATAAGGAGGGATTTAGATGGATTTATCAGCAATCTTTTCTCCTGTCATAGCTATAGGTGGAATGGGACTTTTATTTGGAATAGGACTAGGTATTGCAGCTAAAAAGTTTGCCGTTCCTATAGATGAGCGAGTAGAAGCGGTTAAAGAGTTCTTACCGGGTGCTAACTGTGGTGGCTGTGGGTTAGCTGGTTGTGAAGCTATGGCGAAATCAATTGTAACAGGAGAAAGTAATATTAATGCCTGTCCAGTATGTAATGAAGCTCAAATTGAAGCCATTGCAAAAATAATGGGAATAGCAGCCAGTGCTTCAGAAAAGCAAATAGCTGTTGTTAGTTGTAAAGGAAATCATGTTCATGCCCAATTAAAATATAATTATCAAGGTATAGCTAATTGTATGGATGCTCATTTAATAGGTGGAGGTCCTAAAGTATGTGCCTATGGTTGTTTAGGATATGGAAGTTGTCAAAAAGCATGTACATTTGGCGCTATTACTATGGAGGAAGGCCTTCCTATTATTCATCCGGAAAAGTGTGTAGGATGTGGTGCTTGTAAGAATGCTTGCCCTAGACATATTATTGAGATCCTTCCTATGAGTACAACCTATCATGTAAACTGTATCTCAAAAGATAAAGGAAAAGAGGTTAAAGCTGCATGCGAAGTGGGTTGTATAGGGTGTGGTATATGTGTTAAGCAATGTGAGGAAGGTGCTATTACACTTGTAGATAATCATGCAGTTATAGAAATGACTAAATGTGTAAGTTGTGGTAAATGTGAAGCTAAATGCCCAACAAAAGCTATCTCTAATCTTTCGAAACAAGTATTAAAGCAAGAAAACAATGCTATATCAGCATCAAGTAGTAGCGTGGTAGTATAATTGAATAATGGAGTAATGAAAATGTAGCATAATCTTAATGGTTATGCTACATTTTGAAAAATTGAGTTGTTTTATAATCTTATTCCATATAAATAGAGTCGTAATACAAAGGGGGAGTTATATATGGCAAATCAAAAAACAGAGCAATTTTGGATTTTGTTACTTTGCATGCTATCAGGATTAACTGTAGGTTATTTTGTTGGCAATTTATGTGATCGTGTAAGTTTCTTAAAATGGATGAATTATACAGGTTCTTTTGGCCTTGATCAGCCTGTACAAGTTGACTTGGGTGTGATATGGTTTTCTTTACAGGTTAAGTTTAAGATTACATTAACAGCTATTCTGGGCATGCTTGCGGGCGTGTTTGTATATAAAAAAATAAAATAAAGGAAGACCGATATGAAGAAAATAATACTAGCTTCAAGTTCTCCGCGTAGAAGAGAATTGATTCAATTATTAGACTATCCATTTGAAATTCATACTAGAGAAGTGGAAGAAATCATTAATCCGCAACTTTCTCCAGAAGAGAACGTCAAATATTTAGCTAGGCTAAAAGCAGAAGCAGTAGCAAAGGAATATAGCGCTGAATGGATTATTGGTGCTGATACAATGGTATGTTTGCAAAGTCATATATTAGGAAAGCCTAAGAATGAAGAAGAGGCTAGAAAAATGCTACAATTGTTATCTGGGCAAAGACATCGTGTGATTACAGGTGTAGCTCTTATTAAGAAAAATGAAGTCAGTACTTTTTGTGAAACAACTTATGTTCAAATGAAAATATTAAGTAAGCAGGAAATAGATCATTATGTTGCGACAGGAGAACCTTTAGATAAGGCCGGTGCATATGGTATTCAGGGTAAGGGGGCAATTTTTATAGAAAGCATAGAGGGGGATTATTATAATGTAGTAGGACTCCCAATTCATCAAATTTATAAGAGATTATTAGAAAATTAGGGCCATATGGCCTTTTTTTTATTTGGGTGTATGAAGTGTGAAAATGACGGCAATAATTTGAAGGTAAAGGGGGTATACGATGAGAATTCAAGATCAACCGATAGAAGAAAGGCCTTATGAGAAATTTGGCAAATATGGACCTGATTATTTGTCTAATGCAGAACTTCTTGCTATTTTATTACGTTCTGGAACTAAGACATATAATGCAGAGGAACTAGCATGGCATCTATTAACGTATGGGGAAAAAGAAAAACCAGAACATATAAAGACTCCTTCTTTAATTGGTCTTTATCATATATCCTATAACGAACTTATGAGTATTAATGGAATTGGTCCAGTAAAAGCCATACAAATCCTAACATTATTAGAATTAAGTAAAAGAATAACAAAAGAGAAATATCAATCAGGTGAGAAGATTACTTCACCAGCTATCCTCTCATGTTATTTTATGGAAGAACTTAGACATAGTCGTGAAGAACGTTTTATTATTACTTTACTGGATGCCAAGTGTAAAATGATAGGTTATGAAACGGTATCAAAAGGCAGTTTAACAGCTTCCATTGTTCACCCAAGAGAAGTTTATCGTATAGCTATTCAGAAGTCAGCACATAGTATTATTGCTGTTCACAATCAACGGAGAATGGGAAGGTTTACAATAATAAAACCTTATGATATATTAGGTATTGCCTAATAAAATTAGGTAATGACTAATAAAGGTGGTTGCTAGATGATGAACAAGAACTTTTTATCAATAGTTAAAGTTGATGATATTACTTTTGCATATCCGACATATGAAGAATCTTGTGAATTTCAAACTAAAGTATTTGGCATGTGGGAACAACAACAAAGAGTTTTGGGGTATACAAATGAAACAATAGCGTTAAATCAAAGGAATATTAATGAGTTCTTAGATATAGCTAATAAGTTTATTTGGGAGGTTACACCGGAGGATTTTGATAAGTTTTATTTAAGCTTAGTAGGAAGAGGCTTAGCTTATTCTACTAGAAGAAAATATCAATCAAATATTATTACATGCTTGGATTATTTAAAAGCAAGACATAGTATTGAACTATGGGAGAAGTATAAAGTTCAGGTACCGATAGTTTTAGATAAATTTAATAGGCATACACATAGAGTGGATGACTATGAAGGTAATGTTATTCCACCAGAGCCCGAAGTTCTTAATAGATTTTGGGATGGATTAAAAAAAGAAATGCAACATGCTAGAAAATATAAGACAGTTGCACGTGATTATATCATATTTAGAGTACTAGAGTTAGCAGGCTTGAGAATATATGAGGCTGTAAAGCTTGATGTACAAGATTGTAGATTTGACTTAGGAGAAAGAGGGAAGATTCATGTAAGGTTTGGCAAGGGTTCAAAAGGAACTGGACATAAGGCCAGGTGGGTTCCTATGCTTAACGAGTTAGATGTCTTATTAGAGTGGTACCTTACTACTGTTAGGCCGCTATTTACAGATGATATAAAAGGTCCATTGTTTTTAGCAGAAGGGGGAGAAAGAATTAATAGAGATACCTGCAGAAGTGGTTTAAGACGTAGGCAAGAGTCGTTAGGTTTTAGAGATGATGAGATATTTAGCCCACATCAATTAAGACATGCTTTTGCTACAAAACTGACAGAATCAGGAGTAGATCTATTAACATTAAAAACATTATTAGGACATGCAGATGTAAGCACAACATTGACATATGCAAATCCAGGATCAGAGTATCTTGAAAAACGTATACGTTTGGCACAAGATAAATGGAGAAGGGAACTTTTAAATGAACAAGGGGAGGATTAAAAGATGGCATTAGAGTGGAGATTAAGGCATGTAATGGCTGAGAAAAATATTTGGTCGGGCGCAGAATTGGGAAGATTATTAGAAGAAAAGGCCGGTTACTCAATTAGTCCCCCATCAATTAGTGCATTACTTAATAATGAACCTAGAGTAGTAAAGGCAGAGACAATGGATGCCTTGTGTACAGCATTAGAATGTAGTCCAGGAGATTTATGGAAACACAAGCCTTCTTATATAAATAAATTAAAAACTAAGGCAGAAATTCAAATGGCACAAGTTAGTAATGGTTCTAAACTTCCACCCATATGAAAGGGGGTATCTTAAATGGCAGAAGACAAATATTGTAAAAGCTGCAGCAAAGAATTAAAAAGTTATGAGCTTAATAATGGACGTAAGGAATGTGAATCATGTAGGTGCAAAAGTGCAGCAATAAAAATAACTTCTACCAGTGAGATGGATAAAATTTTCATTAAGAAGTGGGTAAGCAATTTATTTGTAAAGTACTATGAGTACTTACAAGAGATAGGTATGAGTAATGCTATGTGTTTAAGACACATTAGGAAAGTTAGGGACATTTTGATAATAGCAGATAAGGAACTATTTAAAATTAATGATATCAATGAAGAATGGATTGAAGAAGCATTTCATAGGGTAAAGGGTTCAAAAAGGTCATACAAGGGTTTTTGTTACTTCTTAGAAACTAATAAAATACTAGAAAACAGACAAGAACGAATGACTATTGAAAGAATTCAAGATAGCCTAAATACAGTTCCAAAGGGTTTTAGAAGATTACTAGAAATATATGTAAATAATCGTATTGAACTTCGAAATAGACATATTACTAATAATGCTAAAAAACCTTTATCTTTAAAAACAATCATCACAGATTTAGAGGTGTTTCGAAAGTTTATAAATTGGATACAATTAAATTATCCAATGAACACATCATGGGATCTAATTGAGGAGTATCAATATAATGAATATTTTCTAACCCTTACTATTAGACATAGAGAAGTAGTGAGGAAAGATATGTATGCACTACTTCGATTTGCTAAAAGTAAAAAGTTAATATTCCATATACCGATAGCAGATCTACCAGCTAGAGAATTTCCATCATCTATAGAGCCTTTGGGAATCGAGGAACAGAAAAAAATTGCCCTAATCTTAAGAACAAATATTTATGAGAATCCTCTAGCATGTTTAATAAGTAGTCTATGCTTTTATCATGGGCTATCATCATTACAAATACGCAACATAAAGATTCAAGATGTTGATATAGATAACAGATTAATTAATATTAGAGAAAGAAGTCCGGTATTTTTAGCATCAGATGAATTAGTCACATTGAAGGCCTATATCGAGGAAAAAAACTTAAATAAGAAAATCAGAACTAAAAACTATTTAATCACAGGAAAATATATGTCCTATCAAGATAAACCAGTAAGTAAGAGATATATAACTAATGCAGTAAGGTCTTTAACAGGGTATAATCCCAAGGTGTTAAGAATAACTTGCTATACAGTATTTAGTTCACGATATGGACCACAGTTACTGGTAGAATGTTTTGGACTATCAATGACACAGGCATCTAGATATGGAAAGCTTGAAGAATATCTAATAGAAGAGGAACTTAGGGAACAAATAAAATAATATTTATAATCACACTTATAGAAGATTAGAATATGGGAATGTTAAACATTAACTAAATGAACTTACACATTTCCATCCTAGTGGAGATCCTACTCCTAGTGAAGAAGATTTACAGATGACTAAACGTCTTCAAAAGGTAGGTGATCTAGTAGGCATTCCACTTTTAGACCATATTATTATTGGAGATGGTATTTATAAGAGTTTTAAAGAAGAAAGTTATCTCTAGATGTTGATAATTGGATGAAAAAAAGGTATGATGTTAAATATGAGATTTTGCAAACAACACATTATATAGATTGAATTAGGAGGATTTTATATGTTTGGAAAAGATATGGGTATTGACTTAGGTACAGCCAATACACTTGTTTTTGTTAAAGGAAAAGGAATTGTAGTTAATGAACCATCAGTAGTAGCAATCAAAGAAAAAACGAATGAAGTATTAGCAGTTGGTGATGAAGCTAAACAAATGATTGGTAGAACACCAGGTAACATTGTAGCTATTAGACCGCTTAAAGATGGTGTTATTGCAGACTTTGCAACTACTTCAGCTATGCTACGTTATTTTATTGGTAAAGCATACAAACAATCTTTATTTGCTTCAAAACCACGTGTTATTGTATGTGTGCCATCAGGTGTGACATCTGTTGAAAAGCGTGCTGTTGAAGAAGCTACAGAAAAAGCAGGTGCTAAAAAAGCATTAATTATGGAAGAGCCGATGGCTGCAGCAATCGGTGCACATCTTCGTGTAGAAGAACCAACAGGTAATATGGTTGTAGATATTGGTGGAGGAACAACAGACGTAGCTGTTATTTCATTAGGTGGTATTGTAGCAAGCAAATCACTTCGTATTGCAGGTGATGAATTTGATGAATACATTGTTTCTTATATTAAAAGAGAATACAACTTAATGATTGGTGAAAGAACTGCTGAGCAAATTAAAATTAGTATTGGCGCAGCTTACCCAACAGGTCAAGATGAAACAATGGAGATTAGAGGACGTGACCTTGTAACAGGTCTTCCTAAAGTGCTTACAATTACATCAACAGAAGTAACAGAAGCTATCAAAGAGCCTGTTAATTCTATTATTGATGCCATTAAATTAACACTTGAAAAAACACCACCAGAACTTGCAGCGGATATTATGGAAAGTGGTATTATGCTAACAGGTGGTGGTGCGCTTTTAACAGGGCTTGATACACTTATTAGCTTAGAAACAGGGATGCCAGTTAAAATAGCAGAGGATCCACTAGATTGTGTTGCTAAAGGAACAGGTTATGCGTTAGAAAATATTGAGAAGTGGTCTGCAATTTTTGCTGATGATAAATAGTATAGGGAGAGAATGCCTTGAAACTTAATAAAAAGGTAAAGAAAATGGGACTTATTGGCGGTGGCCTTTTAATCATAGCCATTGTGATTGGTAAGCAATTCGATATACCCGTTCTTAGTACAGGCGTTAATTATATACTGTATCCTTTTGAAAAAAGTATTCATTTTGTTTCGGATAAAACGAAAAATATTGTGGCGCATTTTCAAAATGTAGATGAATTATTAAAGAGTAATGAAGACTTAGAAGATGAAGTAAGTAGACTTCGTTATGAAAATACGATATTGAATCAATATCAAGAAGAAAATGATAATTTGAGAACACTTTTGGAAATGAAAAAACGTTATGAGGCCTATGAAGGTATTGGAGCTAATGTTATTGGTAAAGAAATTGGCAATTGGTATAAGATTTTTACCATTGATAAGGGAACAAGAAAAGGTGTAGGTAATAATAGCGTTATACTAGCTAATGGTGGTTTAGTTGGACACGTAGATGAAGCAACAGATACGGTTTCAAAAGTTATTTCTATTATTGATAGTAGAAGTGCAGTAAGTGCTAAGGTGGTACGTACAGGGGATGTGGGTATTATCAAAGGTGATATTGAATTAGCCAATGAAGGATTATGCGTTTTAGAAATTAATAGTGAATCAGAAGTTGTTAAGGGTGATCAAATTATTACTTCTCATTTAAGTTCAATTTACCCACCCGGGATTTTAATTGGCACAGTAGAAGAAGTCATAGCAGGTAATAATGACTTAGTTCATTATGCTTATGTAAGGCCTGTTGTAGACTTTAAACATCTAGAACAAGTTTTAGTCATTAATAATGATTAAAGAAGGAGTTAATATGAGAGTTGCAGTAATAGGAAGTTTATTAGTGGTTGTGCATACCTTAAGTGCTACCCTCTTTCAGAACCTAAGAATTGGCAATATAGCTCCTAACTTCATGATTATGATCATTGTATCATTTGCACTATTAAGAGGAAGTAAAGAAGGTGCTTTGGTAGGGGTAGTAGCAGGATTGTTAAATGATATATCATTTGGATTAACCATTGGACCCACCATAATAAGCTATGCGGCTATTGGTTATGTATGTGGAAAATTTAATAAAAATTTCTATAGAGAAAATTTTATTATACCGTTTATTTGTACAATGTTTAGTAGTTTATTTTATAGTTGCACCAATATATTTTCCCTCATGCTAAGAGGAAAGCTAAGCTTTGTTTATTTCTTTAAAGCGATTGTTATACCCGAACTTATTTATACAATCACCATATCACTTATTGTTTATCAGATAGCTTATTTAATTAATGAAAAAATTGAAATTAGCGAACGAAAAACGAGAAATATTTTTTAAAAGCATATATCTTAATGAAAGGAGGAGCAACGTTGAGTAAAATCTTAAACAAGCTTCTCCTTTTTTTAAAAAATCGCCTATTTTTATTAAGTATAGGTGTCACATTAGCATTTGGAATAGTGGTTTTTGAGTTCTATGAATTACAAATAATAAAACACCATTATTATGTTGATGCACTTAATAATAGTATACAGAGAACCATTCATATTCCAGGAATACGTGGAACGATTTATGATCGTAATGGAAAAGAAGTAGCTACTAATAAACCGGTTTACGTTATTTATTACAATCTAGAAAAACAAACCTCTATAGAAGAGAAACATAAGCTTTTTATTCAATTAGAAAAAGTAGTTGAAGAAAATGGAGATAGTCTAATAGATGAAGTACCTATCTCTAAACAATCACCTTTTCTTTATACATCTGGTAAGAGTCAAGTTAGGAATTTTTTATATGGCGTGCCTTATGACACAGACTTGCAGCGTGAAGAACTAGAAACTTATACAGCGGAGGAACTTCTGAATTATTTAAAAAAGCGATTTAAAATAGCTGATACGTACACTATGGAAGAAGTTAGAAAGCTTATAGGGATAGAGTATGAATTATATGCTTATTCGTATAAACAATATGAACGTGTTAAATTGTCAGATGAAGTGTCTTCTCAAACTACCTTATATCTTCAAGAGCAAAGCAAAGTATTTCCGGGGATTACTGTAGAAGTTGAAGCAAGGCGGACTTATCCTTATGGTGAAGCTTTAAGTAGTATTTTAGGGTATACGGGAAAAATAACCAGCGTGCAATCTAAAAATTATATTTCAAAAGGCTATCATTTATGGGAAGATGTAGGCCAGATGGGACTTGAAAAAAGTCATGAAGCTAGTTTGCACGGTGAATCAGGAGAGGAAGTTATTGCAGTTAATCAAAAGGGTCAAAGGGCAGTTACTTTAAATACAAAGGAAGCTAGTACTGGTGCCAGTATATATCTTACTATAGATGCAGATCTTCAATTAGCAACATACAAAAGCATAGAGAAAAGATTAAGTGAAGCCATCATAGAACGCTTATCACAAAAATCTAATCCACTCACTAGTAAGGAAGTGTTGTGTTCAATTATTAGATGTAATACACTTCAAATTGCTTTAATGCAGCAAGCTTCAGAAGGAACTATGCAATTTGATATTTATCAACGTCTCATGGTAGCGTATAATGCACTTGATCCGGTTATAGCCTCTACTATTAGTCTTAAAGATTTATTATTAGAAGGATTCAGTAATGGGACGTTAGTTAAAGAAAAGGAAATACTGTTAGCTTTAAATGAACAAAAAGTAATCTCTTTAAGTCTAAAGCAAATGAGCTTATTAAAAAGTGATTTAGAGGGTACTACAGAAGATTATATAATAACTTTGTTTAAATCAGGTAGCTTAAAACCATCTCAAGTAGATGTTACCCCCTCGAGTGGTGCTGCTGTTATTGTTAATGTTAAAACGGGGGAGGTATTGAGCCAAGTAAGTTATCCAACTTATGATAATAATCAGATGGTAAGTTCCTTTAGTGAGTACTGGCCCATTGTTAATAGTGATTCTCGCAGTCTTTTATGGAATAGAAGTATGCAGACATTAAAAGCACCGGGGTCAACTTTTAAGATGCTAACAGCTATTGCTGGATTAGAGGAAGGTGTAATAACACCAGAGGATGAGATTTTAGATGAAGGTATTTATAAAAAAGCAGGTGTTCCGTATCCAAAATGTTGGGTAGCCAATACAAACGGAACCACTCATGGAAAAGTCAATTTAAAAAAGGCATTGGCTGTATCGTGTAATTATTATTTTTATGAAGTAGCTATGCGGCTAGAAAATTTAAGTAAAAAACCGTTTGATGCAGCTAATATTTTTTCCTATTATGGTAAGAAGCTAGGGCTAGACCATGTAACAGGAATTGAGCTAGAAGAAAGTGAGCCTTGTATTTCTAATCCATCTGCTTTTTTAAATAGACAACTTAAAACAGCTTTAAATACTTATCAAGGCGAAATAGCTGAGAATAGGATAAAACGTATTCAAAGTGTAAAAGAAATAATGCGCCAAGGTATTTTAAATGAATTGCCAATAGATTTTCCTATGGACACTGAACAAGCAAAATATTACAAGCAACGATTAGCATTGGCAATCGAGCCTATGGTTCAAAAAGAGCTAACACCTATTTATGAGGAACTTCTTATAGAAATCTACAAGACAATAGATTTGAGGTTAAAAGAGAATGCATCACTATTTATAGAGCAGTGGATTGAGAAAGCACTAATTGGTGCGGATACTAAGAAGATAGAAACAACAATTAAACAGAGTATGGTAGCTGACATACAAACATGGGTTGGAGAAATACTAGATGCTCATTTAGACGATGTACAAGATGCAATGAATAATGATGAAATACTAGATGCTTATGAAACGACTTATACACAGTTATATCGCCAGCTTATTAGGAACTCAGATAAGAAGGAAGAAGCTAACGTTGTTAAAATACAATTACAAAGGATAAAAACATTAAAAAACAATAATTTTGAAGATATTCTATTAAAAATAAGACAAAATATGATAAATATAATTGTCAATGACTTACTAGATGGTGTAGAATTAAAGTGGAGTGATGGCATTACCGTACGTAGCGCTATAGGTCAAGGAGATAATACTTTTTCTCCAGTGCAAATTGCAAGATATATTGCGGCTATAGCTAATGGTAAGTATATGTGTGACCTAACACTTGTTAAAGGTATGTATGATTATACCAAGGCAACGTATTATACTCAGCTAGATACCAAAAAGACACTTTTAGACTTAAAAGAAGAAACTATCTTAGCCATTCATGAAGGCATGTCAGCTGTTACTTCTGAACCAAATGGTACAGCTTATGGAATGCTTAAAGACTTAGGTATAAGTATAGCTGCTAAGACAGGAACAGCAGAAGAAGGCAATCATGCACACAGTTGGTTTGTTGGTTTTGCACCTACGGATAATCCTGAGATGGCTGTTGTGGTTACGCTGTATGATACAGACCGTTTAGGAAGCTATGGTCAAGAGGTTGCAAAAGACTTAATATCTTGTTATTTTAAGCAAAAAATATAAGTCATTATTTTAATATAGAATAGAGGGGGAAATATGGGAGAGGGAAATCTTGTCGTTTTCAAAGGAACAGTTGATGGTATTACTGTACTCTTAGATAATCAAGCTGACTTTGAACAGGTGATAAGCCATTTCAAACAAAAATTAGAAGAATCTAAGCAATTTTTTAAGGGTTCTAAAATTAGTATACGTTTTAAAGGACGTTCTTTAAGTAAAGAACAGCAGGAAGAATTAATGGACCTACTGGCACATCAAAATATCTTAAATATTTCGTTTGTCCATCAGTTTGAAGGAGAAGAAACTCATTATGATAAGGACTGGATTTGGATAAAGGATCAGCTGGAAAGTAAGCAAGGATCTTTAACACATTTTCATTATGGCATTGTACGTTCTGGAAATCATATTGATTATAAAGGGAATGTAATTGTATTAGGCGATGTCAATCCAGGAGGACTTATTACTGCTGGAGGAAATGTGATTATTTTAGGAAGTCTTAAAGGAAAGGTCCATGCAGGATTAGATAATAGTTACCCACATCCATTTATTATTAGTGAGGTTATGGATCCCATACAAATTGGTATAGGCAATATTATTGCACAAGCACCGCGAGGTGAATCTTTTGGATCTAAGGATGGTAAAGATCTACAGATTGCTTATTTAAATGAAGAGCAGATATACGTAGATGTTCTAGATGCAAAAAGTTTAAATCATATGCTAAGGTAAAATAATAATAGGGGGCAAAATGATGAGTGAAGTCATAGTAATTACGTCAGGCAAAGGTGGCGTTGGTAAAACAACGACGTCGGCAAATGTTGGAACAGCATTAGCATTACAAGGAAAACAAGTAGTTTTAGTGGATGCAGATATAGGACTTAGAAATTTAGATGTTGTTATGGGACTCGAAAATAGAATAGTCTATGATTTAGTAGATGTTGTTGAAGGAAGATGTAGGCTTAAACAAGCATTAATTAAAGATAAGCGTTTTGAAGGTCTTTTTTTACTACCAGCAGCTCAAACTAGAGATAAAGATGCAGTAAGTCCAGAACAAATGAAAAAACTTTGTGATTCTTTAAAAGAAGAATTTGATTATGTTATTTTGGATTGCCCGGCTGGTATTGAGCAAGGCTTTAAAAATGCAGTGGCAGGAGCAGATCGTGCACTTATTGTTACAACACCTGAAGTTTCTGCTGTAAGAGATGCAGACCGTATTATTGGATTATTAGAATCACATGGTGTATCTAATATGCAACTTATTATCAATCGTGTAAGAATGAATATGGTGAAACGTGGTGACATGATGGCGATGGAAGATGTTGTTGAAATCTTAGCCATTGATCTAATAGGTGTTGTTCCAGATGATGAGAATATTGTTATCACTACTAATAAGGGTGAACCTGCTTCAGCAGACGGTAACTCTTTAGCTGGTAAAGCATTTAAAAATATTGCAGCTCGTGTACAGGGTGAAGATGTTCCATTCTTGGATTTGAATGTCAACAATAATTTGATGGGACGCATTAAAAAAGTATTTGGATTTGGAAACTAACTAAGGGGGGACAAGCATGGGGATGTTAGATTTTAATACTTTATTCGGAAAGAAGAATAAATCTAGTAATGTAGCTAAAGATCGTCTTAAATTGGTATTAATTCATGATCGTATGAATTGCTCAACAGAGTTACTTGAGATGATGAGAGCAGATATACTTGCTGTTATCTGCAAATATGTAGATATAGATACAGAAGAACTAAATATTGAAATTTCTAATATGGAATATGAAGCAGGCGGAAAGAAAGCACCTGTGCTATCAGCCAATATTCCAATCAAGAACTTAAAGAAAGTTAAGTAATTATTGAATTGAAAGGACTTAATATTAAAAAATGCACATTAAGGAACTTATTAAACGAATTGATTTATGGCTTATTTTATTAATGCTTATATTATTTGGAGTAGGTGTTGTAGCTATTAATAGTGCCACAGCATATTCTGGAGACACTTCTAATGTGAAAAATCAAATAACATTCTTTATTGCAGGATTAGTACTGATGTTGATTGTTATGAGTATAGATTATCACTTATTAGCTAATTGGTATTTAATTATATATGTTGGCATTATCATTTTATTAGCATCAGTTTTCTTTTTGGGAAAAAACGTAAATGGTGCTACTAGATGGCTTGAAATTGGTCCTATCAGAATTCAACCTTCTGAGTTTGCTAAGATAGGAATGATTTTATGTGGCGCTACAATCATTAATAAATATAACAACCGTATTAATCAGTTATGGCCAATCTTAATAATAGGTGCATTTGAATTTATTCCATTTATTTTAGTTAATAAACAACCTAATTTATCAACTAGTATTGTCATTGTTGTGATTTTAGTGATACAATTATTTATGTCAAAAATAGATTTTAAGTATATTATTACTGCAACAGTTGTCAGCTTATTAGTAGTTGTAATAGCTTTTGTATATATTGTTAAAAATCCTGATCAAAAGCTTATTCAAGATTATCAACGTAATCGTATTATGAGCTTAGTAAATGGTGGAGATGCTTCAGCTGATAAATATCAAACACAACGAGCCGTACAAGCTATAGGTTCAGGTGGTTTACAAGGCAAGGGATTATACCAGGGTTCTATCAGTCAACTTAATTATTTACCAGAGTCTCACAACGACTTTATTATGGCAGTTATTGGAGAAGAATTCGGCTTTATAGGGGCAGTAAGTGTAGTAGTTCTTTTACTTGCTTTTATATTACGTGGCATTTGGATTGCTAGAGGTGCACCAGATGATTTAGGTCGGTTTATTGTGGTAGGTTATATGGGAATGATTGCAATGCAAGGCTTTGTCAATATGGGAGTTGTAACAGATTTATTACCTAATACAGGTATCCCTATTCCGTTTATTAGTTATGGAGGAAGTTCTCTATGGGCTAATATGATGGGATTAGGATTGGTCCTTAATGTTGCAATGCGCAGGGAAGAAAAGATGTTTTAGAGAGGGTGATTATATGAACGTTGCATTAATTGCACATGATGCAAAAAAGAAATTAATGGAAAACTTTGCTATTGCTTATAGACATATTTTAACAAAACATACTTTGTATGCAACAGGTACTACAGGTAGACTCGTAGAGGAAGCCACCAATTTGAATATCTATAAGTATTTAGCAGGTCATTTAGGTGGTGCACAACAATTAGGAGCACAAATTGCTCATAATCAAATCGATATGGTGATTTTTTTAAGAGACCCTGTTTCACAGAAACCTCATGAACCTGATTTAGGCAGTATCGAAAGACTCTGTGATATTCATAATATACCTATTGCCACAAATTTAGCCACTGCAGAATTGCTTGTAAAAGCATTAGAGAGAGGTGATCTAAGCTGGCGTGAGGTAATGAGATAAAAGACTTTTTTAAAGTCTTTTTTATTTTGTGGGTATTTTAATGCCAGGTGCATAAGTCATTTCTATTGTCCATATATATAGTATAAAAAGATATGGGGTGACTTAATATGCACCAAGTAAGAGAAGAAAAATCAAAGATGAGTATTGAAGAGGTTAATAAAAATATTACCGAAGATAACAAGAAGGAAGCTACTGAGTCCAACAGTATAACTACTCGAGGAAATGGCTTTTTTATTCAAACATCTATTTGTATAATAATGATTATTGCGGTATTATTTTTAAAGTATATGGAGCCTAATACTATGTTTGAGGAACAAATCAAGAAGGAGTTAACACAAACAGTTGAAATAGAAGATGTAAAACAGTTTATATATGAACTAGAAGAAATGAGTGACAAATACTGGAGGATAAAATGACAAAAGTAGTAGTACCAGATTCGATTTTAAATAAAGTAGATAAGCCCGCACGTTATATTGGTGGTGAGCTGAATAGTAGTAAAAAGGAAATAACACCGGAATTAACAAGGGTAGCATTTTGTTTTCCTGATGTATATGAAGTAGGTATGAGCCACTTAGGAATGCAAATTTTATACCACTTCTTTAATAGAAGGGAAGATGTTTATTGTGAACGTGTTTTTGCACCATGGACAGATATGGAGCAAATTATGCGCGAAGAAAAGTTGCCATTATTCAGTCTGGAGACGCATACAGCTCTTAAAGCGTTTGACTTTGTAGCTTTTACTTTACAGTATGAAATGAGTTATACAAACATTCTTAATATGCTAGAGCTAGCTCATATCCCTATTTATAGTAAGGATAGAACTGAGGAGGACCCTCTTATTATTGCAGGTGGCCCCTGTGCTTATAATCCAGAACCTTTAGCACCTTTTATTGATATTTTTTATATCGGAGAAGGTGAGGTAAGTTATGATGAGATTTTTGATCTTTATAAAGTTTGGAAGAAAAATGGCGGTGACAAAGAAAGCTTTTTAGTTCAACTTTTAAAAGTACCAGGTATGTATATACCTCGCTTTTATGAAGTGCTTTATCATGAAGATGGAACTATTAAAGAGCGTGTAATCTTACATCCAGATGCACCAGATACCATTCGTAAAGTAGTTGTGACAGATATGAATGAAGCATTTTACCCAAAAGCTCAGGTGGTACCTTGGATCCGTGCAGTGCATGATAGGGCAACCTTGGAAATGTTTAGAGGATGCATCAGAGGGTGTCGTTTTTGCCAAGCAGGAATGATTTATAGACCTGTAAGGCAAAAGAACAAAGAAACACTGTTAAAGCATGCTAAGAATTTATTAGCAAGCACAGGTTATGATGAATTATCATTAGCATCTTTAAGTACTAGTGATTATGAAGATTTAGAAGCTTTTACAAATGAACTCATGGAACTTTGCACTAGTGAGTGTGTTAATATTTCTCTTCCATCTTTACGTGTAGATGCTTTTTCAGTAGATTTAATGCAAAAAGTTCAGGAAGTACGAAAAAGTAGTTTGACCTTTGCACCCGAGGCAGGTACACAAAAACAAAGAGATGTGATTAATAAAAATATAACAGAAGAAGAAATATTAAGTGGTTGTAAATTGGCTTTTGAGGGTGGATGGAATCGTGTTAAATTATACTTTATGTTAGGTTTACCAAATGAAGAAGAAAGCGACGTTCTAGGAATTGCTGAACTAGCAGAAAAGATTGCTATGACCTATTTTGGAGTTGATAAAGAAAAACGTGCACCAGGCTTACAGTTAGTTGTAAGTACTTCTTGTTTTGTGCCAAAGCCGTTTACACCTTTCCAATGGGCATCACAAGACAGTGAAGAAAGCTTCAAACACAAAATTAAACTTTTAAAAGGTGCCATTAAAAGAAAACAAATTAGGTATAATCACCATGATGCTAAAACCAGTGTTTTAGAAGCGGTGATTGCTCGAGGTGACCAAAAAGTAGCTGAACTTATTTATAAAGCCTATCGAAAAGGGTGTACTTTTGATAGTTGGTCAGAGCACTTCAAACCAGAGGCTTGGTTAGAAGCTGCTAAGGAAACAGGGGTTGATTTTGAGTTTTATGCGCACCGTGAACGTAGTTATGAAGAAATTTTACCATGGGATCATATTGATATTGGCGTTACAAAACAATTTTTAATACGCGAGAATGAAAGAGCAAAGGCAGCAGCCACTACGCCAAACTGCCGAGAAAAATGTACAGGATGTGGTGCAAGTAGATTTGGAAAGGGATTATGTCATGAAAATTAGATTGAAATTTACAAAACAAGGACCAGTAAAGTATGTAGGACACTTAGACACAATGCGCCTTTTCCAAAGGGCTATTAAGGTAGCCGGCATTCCTGTTGCTTATTCACAAGGTTTTAGTCCTCATTCTCTTGTTTATTTTGCCTTGCCTTTAGGCGTGGGTGTAAGTAGTACAGGAGAATATATGGAGATTATTACAGCAGAAGATATAGCACCTGAAAGCGTTATGAATCGTTTAAATAAAGTACTTGTAGGTGGTATTTGTATCCTAGAATCATGGCAAGTAGAAGATAAGGGAGATTCACTTATGAGTTTAGTAGCTGCTGCTGATTATGACATTAGACTTGTTTTAAAAGAAAATGATAGTTTATCAGCCGAGCTATTAAAAGAACGATTAAGTCGCTCAGATGAATTAACAGTTATGAAAAAAGGGAAGAAGGGTATTAAACCAATTGATATTAAACCCCTTATTTTGAGTTGTAATATTGTAGCGTGTGAAGATGGTATTCATATTCAAAGTCAGGTATTAGCAGGGAGTAGCCAAAACTTAAATCCTGAACTTTTAGTAAAAGCCTTAATTGAAGAATATACAACAGACTATGAGATTCAGGTGACAAGGAAGGAAATGTATACAGAAGGGCACCAAGGCTATCAGGCAATTGATACATTTGGTAGAGTTGAATGAGAAAACAAATTTTAATTGAAAAAAATGTTTTATCAACACAGATTGCTATTCTTCAAGAAAGTGAATTTATTTCTTTTTATTTAGAGACTTGTATAAAGAGTGATAAACAAAATCGCATTGTTGTAGGACAAGTAGAACAAGTTGTTAAAAATTTAAAAGCTGTTTTTGTAAATTTTGGAGAAGAAAAAAATGGTTTACTTCATATAAAACAAGTACCCGAATGCTATCAAAATAAACTTTCGCCTGGTAGTAGATTACCTGTACAAGTTGTTAAGCAAAATAGTGGGGAAAAGGGCTATAAATTAACTGGGAAAGTTAATTTGATGGGGAGATTTTTAGTTTGTTTACCTTTTGAAACGGGTATAAACATTTCTAAAAAAATAAAAGAACAAGAAATTAGAGAAGTACTTAAACAAAAGTTACAGTGCTTGTCTAATGGCAAGTATGGTTTTGTTGTGAGAACTACAGCTAAGAATGCTAGCGAATCACTTTTAGAAAAAGATGCACTTGAACTGATAGAAAAAGCAGATGCTTTTATGAAAGCTAAAGATTATCTATCAAAGGGATCCCAGCTCTATGAAGATCCTCCTTTATTCATGCAGATTGTTAGAGAAGAGCTAGAAGGTGCGGAGAAAGTAGAAATTATCTGTAATCAACAAAGTGTATTATCGGCTATTCAAGCTGATATAGGAGAAGAAGATGATGAGGAGCACATTTCATTCAAGTTATGTAATGAGATAGAAGGACTTTTTCAGGTTTATGATATTGAAAAAAAGCGAACACAACTCTTAAATAGGAAGATATGGCTTAAGAATGGTGGTAATTTAGTAATAGATTATACAGAAGCTATGACAGTTATTGATGTGAATAGCGCTAAGGCCATTTTAACTAAGAATCCTCAAAAGGCTGTTTTAGATCTTAATCTTTTGGCTGTTAAAGAAAGTATATTGCAAATGCTTAGACGTAATTTATCTGGAATAATTGTGATTGATTTAGTTGAAATGCCTAGTCAGGAAGATAAACAGTACATCTATGAATACGCCAAAGAATTACTCAATAAGTGGGGAGATAGAAGAACAAAGGTCTATCCTCTCACAGATTTAGGTTTATTACAATTTTCTCGAACTAAAAAGTATATTGGACTTCCACAACAACTTTTTACAAGTTGTATACAATGTGAAGCCCCCTATAGTGAAAATAGCTTATCCTACTATATGATGGAGCTAGAGAAGACCATTAAGGACATCAGTGAAAAAACAGAGCATACAGCTGTTTTTGTGGAAGTAGCTCCGATTTTTTATCAATTTCTTCTTAAAAATAATTGTATTGAACAATTAGAAAATGCTTATAATTTACAACTTCAAATAGAAAGAAGCACTGCAAGTTCAAAAAAAATGTTTTTATGTCAATTTTATCAAAGATAAGCGTTGACAGGATAGATGCCCTATGATAGAATACTTAAGTGTTTTAAGCCGCACGAAGAGGTCTAAACTGTCTTGGCAGTACCGTATTCGGCGAGTTTTCGGAATAAGGAGGTGTACACATGTACGCAATTATTGAAACAGGTGGCAAACAATACAACGTTAAAGTTGGAGACAGCATTATCGTTGAAAAATTAAATGTTGCAGCTGGTGAAGAAGTTGTTTTTGACAAAGTTTTAGCAGTAGGTAAAGAGGATTCTTTAACTGTAGGTACTCCAGTTGTTGCTAATGCAACAGTTAAAGCTGAAGTAGTAGCTGAAGGTAAAGGTAAAAAAATCATCGTTTACAAATACAAAGCTAAAAAATCTTACCACAAAAAACGTGGTCATCGTCAACCTTTCACAAAAGTGACAATCAAAGCTATTGAAGCTTAATTGTTATGACGGAGGTTACATTTTATCAGAAAGACGAACATGTTTATCGCTTTAGAGTAGACGGACATGCTAGTTTTGCTGAACATGGTGAAGATGTTGTTTGTGCTGCAATTAGCATGCTTACCATAAACACATTAAATGCTATAGAATCTTATACAGATGAGCCTTTTAAAGAAATCTGTATTAATCAAAAAGAAGGCGTTATTGATGTAGAATTTCCACGTCGTAAGACAGGGGAATATGCACCAGAAGCCGAACTACTTATTAAAAGTATGATATTAGGTCTTGAGACCGTCAAGGAAATGTACGGAGAAAAATACATTAATATTCTAAATAAATAGGAGGTGGATCACATGTTACGTTTAGACCTTCAATTCTTTGCTCATAAAAAAGGACAAGGTTCAACAAGCAACGGTCGTGACTCAGAATCAAAACGTCTTGGTGCTAAAAGAGCCGATGGACAAATCGTTAAAGCTGGGAATATTTTATACCGTCAAAGAGGAACTAAAATTCATCCAGGTAACAATGTAGGTCGCGGTGGCGATGATACATTATTTGCTTTAGTGGATGGTAGAGTTAAATTCGAACGCAAAGGCAGAGACAAAAAACAAGTTTCTGTATATCCAGTTGCACAAGAAGCATAGTTAACTTTGAGAAGGTTTCAGCATTTGTTGAAACCTTCTTTTTATGGTATAGGGATATTTATTTTGACTAGGCTCTATATCATAAAAAGAGGGTAGGCAAATAAATGTGAGATTGATTTATTTTAAAATAATTAAATGTTGTACAAACTAAAGAAAGAAGGGAGTGACAACATGTTTGTAGATAAAGTCAAGATATTTGTAAGATCGGGAAAAGGTGGAGACGGACACGTTTCTTTTAGAAGAGAAAAATACGTTCCTAATGGAGGACCAGATGGTGGAGATGGTGGTCGTGGAGGCCATATCATCTTTGAAGTAGATTCAGGGTGCAATACACTTATGAAGTTTAGACATCAAAGACATTTCAAAGCTGCTGATGGTGAAAACGGTGGTAAAAAGCGTTGTCATGGTAAAGATGCAGAAGATCTCATTATTAAAGTACCTCAAGGGACTGTTATTCGTGAAGCCGAAACAGGACACGTTGTAGCAGACTTACATGCA
This sequence comes from Cellulosilyticum sp. WCF-2, assembly GCF_003990395.1. Classification (NCBI taxonomy): domain Bacteria; kingdom Bacillati; phylum Bacillota; class Clostridia; order Lachnospirales; family Cellulosilyticaceae; genus Cellulosilyticum; species Cellulosilyticum sp. WCF-2. The sequence goes on from NZ_CP034675.1 coordinate 2,867,083, forward strand.
GCAGGTCAGAGAGAAATACTCTTTAAAGGTGGTAAAGGTGGTCGTGGTAATCAACATTTTGCCACAGCAACAAGACAAGCACCACGTTATAGTGAAAAAGGTAAACCAGCTAAAGAATACTGGCTTATCCTAGAATTAAAAATGATAGCAGATGTTGGTTTAGTGGGTTACCCTAATGTAGGAAAATCTACATTACTTTCTATGGTAAGTAATGCACAGCCTAAGATCGCTAACTACCACTTTACAACACTTGCACCTAATTTAGGTGTTGTAACAAACCAGTATGGTAAGCAATTTGTTATGGCTGATATTCCAGGACTTATTGAAGGTGCTGCAGAAGGCATTGGCTTAGGGCATGATTTCTTACGCCATGTAGAAAGAACAAAGGTACTTTTACACGTAGTAGATGCTGCAGGTAGTGAAGGCAGAGATCCAGTAGAGGATATTTATGCTATTCAAAAGGAAATTGAATTATTCAATCCTAAAATTTTAGAAGAAAAGCCACAGATTATCGCAGCCAATAAAATAGATATGGGTAACTGTGAAGAAAATATAGCACGTCTTAAAGCTGAATTTGAACCAAAAGGAATTAAAGTACTTCCTATTTCAGCTGCAGGTAATGAAAACTTGCAAGAGCTTTTAAAAGATGTCGCAGACTTACTAGCAACTGTGCCTAGCGAAAACATTGTCTTTGAGCCTGAATTCGAAGAAATTAGTACAATGTCTAATGAACCATTCACTGTAGAAGAAGTAAATGAAGGCTACTTCGTTGTAGAAGGTCATGGTATCGAGCGTATGATGGGTTATACAGCTATTGATACAGAACAAGGCTTTGCGTTCTTCCAAAAATATTTACGTGAAAAAGGCATTATAGAAGCATTAGAAAATGCAGGTATCAAGGAAGGCGATACCGTTAATATTTATGATTTAGAGTTTGATTACGTTAAATAAAGAGGGAGGTGTCTAATGACACTTACAAGTAAACAAAGAGCTTATTTAAAATCTTTAGCACAAAAAACAGAATCTATTTTTCAAATTGGTAAAAATGGTTTAACACCTGAAGTAACGGAAGCAGTAGCGCTTGCACTAGATGCAAGGGAATTAGTTAAAATAAGTGTACTCCAAAACTGCCTTGAAGACCCAAAAGAAATGAGTATCATGTTAGCAGAGCGTACAAAATCAGTAGTTGTACAAGTCATTGGAAAAAAGATTGTGCTTTACAAGCCAGCTAAAAAGAATCCAAAAATTACATTAGTTTAATATCAACACGATAAAAAGGTATTTAGAAGTTAGCCGCTTCTAGATACCTTTATTTTATTATTTAATTTTGCTAAAAATCGGGTATAATAGAAGAGATGTTGAACTTAAGTTAAGGAGACTTTGTTATGTACAAGCAAAAAGCAATTAGAAAATTAGCGATTATGGGTGGTACCTTCGACCCCATACATATAGGACATCTTGTAACGGCGGAAGAGGTAAGACATGAATTTGGTGTAGATGAGGTATTATTTGTACCAACAGGACATCCACCACATAAATCTAATATCAATATGACTACTAGTGAACATCGTTATTTGATGACGGTATTAGCAACAGCTGCTAATCCTAGTTTCAAGGTATCACGCATTGAAATAGAGCGTGAAGGTGTTACTTATACGATTGATACCATTAAAGAGCTAAAACGTATTTATGGCGAGAATGTAAGATTATACTTTATTACAGGAGCAGATGCTATTCACAAAATTTTAGGTTGGAAGGATTGCAGTGAGTTATTGCAGATTTGTGACTTTGTTGCTGTGACAAGACCAGGTTATAATAAAGATGAACTTCTTAAACAAGTTGAAGAACTCAATCGAACATATGAAACGAATATCCATTTCTTAGAGGTACCTGCTTTAGCCATTTCTTCGTCTAATATTAGAAAAAGAATCGGCGAGTTAAAGCCTATTAAATATTTAGTACCAGAAGAGGTTGAAAACTACATTAAGAAGCATAGTTTATATGATTATGATTTGCATTTAACTGAAGATGAAAAAGCCCAGATGTATAGTTATGTAGCCTCTAGGCTTTCGCCTAAACGTTATGCGCATACAAGAGGTGTTGTAGAGATGGCACTAGAATATGCTAAATTAAATGGATTAGATTATGATGAAACCTTTATTGCCGCACTGTTCCACGATATTGCGAAGGAATTGCCTAAAGAAGAAAGTTTGAGACTATGTGAACGCTATCAAATTGATTTAGATGATTTTGAAAAATCACATTTGCATTTGGCACATGGAAAAATAGGAGCTGCTATTCTAGAACATGAGTGGGGGATTCATAAGCCATCTATTATTAATAGTATAAAATATCACACAGTAGGCAGACTAAATATGACAGACTTAGAAAAGGTTATTTATTTAGCAGATATGACAGAAGAAGGTAGAAGTTCCTATAAAGGAAAAGAGCAGATTAAGCATTTGGCCCAGTATAACTTAGACCGTGCTATGTACAAAGCACTTTATTCTTCTTATAATTATGTAACTAATATTTTGAAGCAAGACGTTCATCCTGTTACGCATGAACTGTTAGCTTATTATAAACAATTTGATGTAGAGAAATAATCAACTAATTAAAGGAGACTAGCATATGTTGTGGCAGATGATTATTTTAGTTGTTAGTTTTGTGGTACTGATTAAAGGTGCAGATACTTTTGTAGATGGTGCTTCCTCGATTGCAAAACATCTCAATGTGCCAGATATTTTAATTGGATTAACTATTGTAGCTTTTGGAACCAGTGCACCTGAAGCTTCGGTAAGTATTAAAGCTGTACTAAGCCAAAACAGTGATATGGTGATGGGAAATATCTTAGGAAGTAATATCTTAAATATATTATTAATATTAGGTATTTCAGCTATGATTGCCCCTATTCATGTGAAAAATAATACGATTAAAAAAGAAATACCATTTTTATTTTTAGTTTCTTTATTAATGAGTGTACTTATTATGGACATTCCTTTAGGAAATGGGAGCGTCAATATGATTTCAAGAGCGGATGGCATAGCAATTTTAATTTTCTTCTCTATATTTATTTATTATTTAGTTACATTGGCTAAAGGCGGAGAGGCAGAACAAATTGAAAGTAAGTATTCTCTTAAACAAGCTATAGTTTATTCTATTTTAGGATTAGCTGCCATTATTATTGGTGGTAATTTTGTAGTAAGTTCAGCTACTGCCATTGCTGAAGTTCTAGGTGTTAGTCAACGTTTTATTGCATTAACCATTGTAGCATTTGGAACTTCCTTACCTGAATTAGTAACTTCTATTATAGCTGCAAAAAAAGGTAAACAAGATTTAGCTATTGGGAATATAATAGGTAGTAATATATTCAATATTTGCTTTGTTGCAGGTTTTCCGGCTGCTCTATTTGGCAGTATTATACCTAAGGATCCTATAGGATTAGACTTAATTGTTATGATTGTTACCACCATTATTCTTTTCTTCTTTAGTATAACAGACAAAAAAATTTCAAAAAAAGAAGGTATGAGCTTTTTAATGCTATTTATTATTTACTATGGCTACTTGATTATTTCTCAGTTAAATCTGGCAGCTATTTAAGAAAGGGGAATTTATACTTTTGAATACTGAAACTTACACACTTGGTAAACAAATTGCGACAGCTATCAATAATAAAAAGGTAGTAAAACTAGATGTATTAGATGTAGCACAACTTACACCGCTAGCAGAACTTTTCATTATTGCTATTGCAGCCAACGTTAAACAAACTAAGGCAATGGCAGATGAAGTTGAAGAATGTTTAGCGTCATATGGGAGAATACCTATTCATAAAGAGGGCTATCAAACATCAAATTGGATTTTATTAGATTATGGAGAAGTTATCGTTCATATTTTAGATGAAGAGCATGCTCAATTTTACGGTTTATCGAGGCTTTGGCAAGATGCCATAAGAATAGAATTTTAAATTAATGATTCATTTAAATAAAAAGATAGTTCTACTTATTTTTAAGTAGAACTATCTTTTTATTTAAATAGCTTTTTGAACTTTAATTGATTAGAGCGTTGTCTACGTTTTTTTCTAATCAATAAGATTAACATAAGAATGAGTACAAGAACAGCAATAAGACCAATGACATAGACAAATGTAAGAGCCGGGGCTTTTTCTATAGGTGGAACGACTGCTGTATATGGAGATGATTGATAATCTATTTTTTGAATAACCAGTTTATTTGTTCCTAGAATTTTGGAGTGATCCATATAAGTGATCTCGCCAATAACGTCACCTTCTTTAGCTGTCATATCAATATATTCAGGTAATTCTAGGCTGGTAGTAATCTCTTGTAGAGTTGTATCATTGCGAACAAGAACAGATAAGTCTTTTTCTACACCAATAGAACAACTCCCTGCTTGGTAAGGTTGACCACTTTTAATCGTATAAAGAGGTAATGTTTTAATGGTTTCATTTGGGCTATGCAATGCTAATGAATGGTAAGAATTAAAGCCGTAATCTAAAAGTGTATTAGTATCCGAATACAAGGTACCTTTTTCAGATTTCATTACCACTGCAACTAAAGTTGTTTTTCCTTCTTTGGCAATAGTTACGAGAGTATGTCTAGCTTGATCTGTATAGCCTGTTTTACCACCAATAACATCTTCTCTAAAAATAGAGGCATCTTTTAAAGGATTGAACATTTTGTGGTCCTGAGAGAGGTAGCGGATTTCATCTGTTTTGTTAGTACCATTAATTTGGTAAATATAATCCTTCATAATATTTAGAAAGTATTCATTATCTGCTAAGTAGCTAGCAATTAAAGACATATCGTAAGCAGTGGTATAGTGATTTTCATCATGTAAACCATGAGGGTTTACAAAGTGCGTATTAAGTGCACCTAACTCCTTAGCACGATCACTCATACGTATTGCAAAGGCATCAATTGAACCACTAACAGCTTCTGCAAGACCATTTGCTACTTCATTAGCCGACATAAGTAATAAACCATGTAAAGCTTGATCCACAGTAATTTGTTCACCTACATCCATACCAATATGACTACTTCCTCTTTCAATACCAAATATAGCTTCTTTTGAAAAAGTAATGGTATCTGTAGGTTGTAGGTTTTCTATAGCTAATAAAGCTGTCATAAGCTTGGTAATACTTGCTGGATATTGTTTACTATAGGCATTTTTTTCATATAAAACAGTTTTAGTTGTAGCATCAATTAAAATAGCAGACTCTGCTTCTATTTGTGGCGCTGTTTCTTCTGCTTGAATAATTGGACATGAAAAAAATAATGTCAAGATTAAGCTTAAACATAAATAGACTTTTCGTTTCATTCGTAAAATAACTCCTTTCAATAGCTAATAGTATAACAGATTTTTAACATTTTAGTAAGTAAAACCGTCTAATTTATCAAAAATATGTTAACACTTTTGTATAAGGAGTGATAATATGGTAGAATTAGTTAAACGCTATAAAATAGTGATTTTATTTGGTGTCTTATTTATTATTAATTTATGTGTTTTATTATACCAAACCAATAAAGAGAATCCTATTCAGCTTACTACTGTTCCAAGTGAAAATATAGCTAGTACACAAACGACCCATGAGGGTACCGAAAACTTGATGGAACAAGATTTAAAAAGTGCCGTAACTCCTACGAAGAGTGAGATAGGAGTAAGTGAATCTATAGCAGTGATGCCTTCACCTACTATACCAACTAAGGTACCGATTTATGTTTGTGGTGCTGTCAAGGTACCTGGAGTATATTATGTAACAGCTACGGCTATTGTGGATGAAGTAATCCGTTTAAGTGGTGGATTCAGTGAGGAAGCGGATATGACAGCAATTAACTTAGCCGCTTCTATCGTACCTAATGAGAAAATTATTGTGCCTAAAATAGGAGAAGAAATTGACAAAACAGTTACTTCATATGACAATAAAGAAGAGAGTCATATAAGAGAGTCAACTCTTGTTAATATTAATACAGCAAACAGTACTGAGTTAATGAGTCTTCCAGGTATTGGAGAAGTTAAAGCTAATGCCATTATTGATTACAGAAAAACCGTAAGAGCTTTTGGAAGTATTGATGATCTAAAAGAAGTTTCTGGTATTGGAGATAAGACCTTTGATAAATTAAAAGCACTTATTACAGTATGAAGTTACTATTTAACAAAAGAGGAGGAGAGGGAATGAACAGCAAAATTTTAGTTGTAGATGATGAGAAGTTAATTGTTAAAGGCATTAAGTTTAGTTTAGAACAAGAAGGCTGGGAAGTAGATGCAGCTTATGATGGTGAAGAAGCCCTTAATTATGTAAAAAATAATAAATATGACGTGATGCTTTTAGATGTGATGTTACCTAAATATGATGGCTTGCAAGTATGTCAGTTGGTAAGAGAATTTTCTAATATTCCTATTATTATGCTTACAGCTAAAGGTGAAGACATGGATAAAATTATGGGACTTGAGTATGGTGCTGATGATTATGTAACAAAACCTTTTAATATTTTAGAGCTTAAAGCGAGAATTAAAGCTATATTAAGACGATCACAACATGCTGAAAAAGTGCCGAATAAAAAAACAATAGAAGTGGGAGAATTACGCTTAGAAGTAAATAGTCGTCGCGTCTTTATTAAAAATCAAGAAATGAATTTAACTGCTAAAGAATTTGACATGCTAGAATTATTTGCTACACATCCAGGTAAGGTGTATAGTAGAGACCAGCTTTTAGATACTATTTGGGGACGAGAATATCCGGGAGATGTAAGAACGGTAGATGTTCATGTACGACGTTTACGTGAAAAAATAGAACCTAATCCAGGACAACCTGAATACATCTATACAAAATGGGGGGTAGGTTACTATTTTAAAGATTAAGATGAAATGGTTTCATAGCTTAAGATGGAAACTTTTATTTTTATTTTTCATTATTAGCTATATACCTCTTATGTTTTTCTCTTCTGTTATTTTAGACCGTATGGAGACTTACTATCTTACAGAAAGTGAAAAGGGATGGTTAGGAAAAGCTAATATGGTAGCTACTCAAGTTAAGGAAGGTAACTATTTAATAGATAATAGTAACTATAACTTATTTAAAACTTTAATTTCTAGTAAAAGTAGTGAAAATGGGGCTAGGATTTTAGTAGTAGATGCATCTGGATTTGTTATTATGGATTCTAGTGGGGCTGATACCAATAATACACTTATGAATGACACAGTTCTTTCAGCACTCAATAATCAGGAAAAGGCTCAGAAGATTGAAGGATTGCCGATTATGACAGCAGCAGTTCCTGTACTTGATAAGGATAAAAAAACTGTGGTGGGAGCTGTAGTATTAGTGACATCAATTAAAGATGTTTTTTTACCTATTCAAGATATGAAAAATCAAATTTACCTACTCTCTTTAGTGATTGCACTTATTGCGGGCCTGCTTAGCTTTGCTACTTCATCTGTTATCACTAAGCCTTTAAAAACGCTTATGAAATTCGTTCAAAAAATTACGAATGGACAATTGGATCAGAAGGTAAATGTTATTGGTAAAGACGAGATTGCAGAATTAGGTAATGCTTTTAATCATATGACAGATCAACTACAAAGAGTAGAGCAGTCTAGACAGGAATTTGTATCGAATGTTTCACATGAGCTCAAAACACCTCTTTCATCGATCAAAGTATTAACCGAATCTTTAATGTTTCAAGAAGATGTACCAGTAGAGATGTATAAAGAGTTTTTTGAGGACATTAACTCAGAAGTTGACAGACTGAATAATATTATTTCTGATTTGTTAACTTTGGTAAGACTAGATCAAAGAGAAATTCCACTTAATATTGCCAATGTAGACATTAATGAAATGACACAAAATATTTTAAAGAGATTAACGCCACTGGCAAAAAAGAAAGAGATTAAATTAATTTATGAAAGTCATAAAGATATTATTGCAGAAATTGATGAAGTGAAATTCACTTTAGCACTTACTAATTTAATTGAAAATGCCATTAAATATACACCAAGTGGTGGAGAAGTCGGGGTTGTGATTCAAAGTGATTTGCAGGATGCATTCATATCAGTTCAAGATACTGGTATAGGTATTGCTAAAGAGGAGCAATCTAGAATTTTTGAACGGTTTTATCGAACGGATAAAACACGTAATCGAGAAACAGGTGGAACAGGTTTAGGATTAGCTATTACTTATAAAACGGTTATTATGCATAATGGTTCCATTCAAGTTGAAAGTGAAGAAGGAAAAGGCTCAGTATTTAGTGTTCAATTCCCGCTGCGCCATGTATGGGAAGGAGGTACTAAATGAAAAAGCAACAAGGTAAAATCGGATTATTCCTATTGTTAGTGGTACTAATCAGTTTATCAGGCTGCACCAAGACGACAATTCAATCAGATGGTTCCCCACAAATTTATTATTTTGATACTACAAAAGGTGAGTTATTTAGTCAACCACTAGGAGCAGCCTTTCTAAGTTTAGGGACAGACCAAGAAAAAGTAGAGTATATTATTGATGAACTAGCTATGAATAAGAATATACAGGGAAATACACTTGTAGCAACTAATCCTATGCCCATCATAGGCGTTACTACAAATATCAATGACCGTATGGTACAAATTAAATTTAGTAATGACTATAATAATTTAGCCACTCAGGAACGTATCGGCATACGAGCTGCTATTGTATATTCTTTGACACAATTAGATTTCATTGATAGTGTTGACTTTTATATTGAAGATAGCCCTTTAACAACTAGTACTGGAAAGGTTATAGGACCTATCTCACAAGCTAATATTAAACTTAATGTGTTAGAACCTAATCCTGCAACAACACCATATACTTTACCATTGTATTTCGTAAATGCAGAAGGTAAGTTAGTAAAAGAGGAAAGGGGTGTTCGTGTAAGTGATCCTACATCTGTAGAGAAATTGCTTATTGAAGAACTGATTAAAGGACCTAATTCTGAAGGATTATCAGCTTCTTTACCAAGTGATATGAAAGTGAATGATGCAACAACAACTAATGGTGTTTGTCAAGTAGACTTATCCTTTGATTTAAAATCAAAGTTTTTTACTTCGCCAGAGGTGAAAGAAAGAATGATTTATGCAATTGTTAATTCACTTACGGAGATTCCTAAGCTCCGTACCGATATTCCTAAAATTAAAAAGGTAGCTTTTTTAGTAGATGGAAAAAGTGATATTGAGTTTACAAAAGAGATAGATTTAAGAGATACCTTTGAAAGAAATGAGGCTTATATTGGAGAATAAAAGTAAGTATTTAACTCGTCCAATTGCCCATATGACATTAGGTTTCATCATAGGTATTATAGGGGGAAACATGTTTCTAAATGAGAAATATGTTTCCTCTTTTTTTATACTAGGGTTACTTAGTGTTGGGGCATTTTACTATTTAAAATATCGCTATAAGGGCTTAATGATAATTTTGATAAGTAGTATAGCAGGAATTCTTTTATTGACCATACATCCTCTTCGATTAGAACCCCATTACTTTGAACCAGGTAATAGGGTACAATTAGAAGGCGAAGTATATGAAGTGCAAAATACAGCTTACGGACAGTATATTTCTATAAAACATGTAACCTTATATAAAGAAAAGCATAAAGTACAGCTTCGGTCTTCATTACAACTCAGTGTTAATACTGTAAACACTATCACTCCTTATGATTGGGTAGACGTTAGAGGAACGGTAGAAGCTATAGAAGGAGCGATGAATCCGAGTGATTTTAATGACATTACCTATCTTAAAACGAAAAACATAGTAGGCAGAATTAAGGTAGAAGAAATACTAACCCAAGATGTAAAAACGCCGTGGATAGAGAAGCTTCAAAACAAATTGAAAAGTAAGTTGGATGAATTATTCCAAGGGAAAGACCAGGGGATTATGAAAGCTTTACTTTTAGGAGATGATACGGCGCTAGAAGCAAGTACTGATGAAATCTACACAGATTCAGGAATTAGCCATGTCTTATGTATATCAGGATTTCATGTAGGCGTGATTGCAGGCTTTTTATTGCTTGTTATGGGGCAATTAGGGATGAGCTATACCCTACGTTATTTAATAGTTCTTTTAGGCATATGGTTATATGCTTATTTGACAGGCTGGGGAGTATCTACGTTAAGAGCAACTTGGATGATGAGCTTTCTAGTAATGGGTCGTCTTATTTGGGAAGAAGAGGATGGATGGATCAATCTAGCCCTGGCTAGTTTATGTATTTTAATTGTACAACCTTATCAGTTGTTTGCTGTGGGATTTCAATTATCCTTTCTTGCAATGGTAGCCATCATAATAAGTCAAATAATCATTGAGCATTTGGAAGAGGAGAAAAAAATGAAACCATGGCACAAATGGTTATTGCCATGGTTACCTATTCAGCTTATCTTGTCACTTCCATTAGCCTATCACTTTTATCAAGTTCCCTTTTTAAGTAGCTTGCTTAATTTTATAGTTATTCCTCTATTTTCATTGATAATGATTGGTGGTTGGGGATGTTTATTGATGGGATTGTTGGGTTGGCCCTTAGGATATTTGTTAGCATCTGTAATCAGTTTATTATTACAAGTTATAAGTTTTGTGGTTCGTTTGGTGTTATCAGTTCCTTTAAGTACCATTTGTGTAGGTAGACCTAGTGGTATAGAACTCTTGCTTTATATAATAGTTATAGGTTTATTTCTTTATGGAGTATGGGGGATTGGCAATAAAATAAAATTATATGCCTGTAGTTGTTTATTAACCCTTTCTCTAATAGTAGGTATTAAAGTAATTCCAAAAGAATTGAATGTTGCTTTTTTGTATGTAGGGCAAGGAGATGGCGCTGTTATTATTACACCAAAAGGACAAGTGATTGTTATTGATGGCGGTAAGACTGGAAAAGGAGGTGTTATAGAACGTTATTTAAAATATAAAGGTAAGACCCAAATTGATATGATGATTTTATCTCATTCAGATGAGGATCATATAGGTGGGTTAATAGAACTTATATCAGGAACTATTCGTGTTAAGCAGGTTTGTATATCTAAAGCAGATGAATCTGAAAACTTAGTGCGATTTAAAGAACAATGTAGGAGAAAAGAGATTCCTATACTAGCTATAGGGAGAGGAGATCAACTTGTTTTAGGAGATTTAAAACTAACAGCATTAGCACCTAACTTTACAACTCCGAAAGAAATAGCTAATGATAATTCTCTTGTGTGCATGCTACAATATAAGGCTTTTTCAGCTTTATTTACAGGCGACAAATCTAAAGATTCTGAGTCATGGATTTATAGTCAGTTAAATCCTATTAGTATCTTGAAAATAAGTCATCACGGTTCAAGAACAGGTACCTCAAAAGAACTTCTTTTGAAAGTTAATCCTGTATATGCTATGATAAGTTGTGGCAGGCAGAATCGTTATGGACATCCTCATAAAGAGGTTACTGATTTACTAACTGAGAATCATATTACGTATAGCCAAACAAATGAAACAGGAGCTGTTTGGATTGAGACAAATGGCTATAAGATGAAAATAAACAAACAAAGAGAGGATTTAGAGCATGATGCAGGGATGTTATTTACTGCTAGGGGAAGATAGTTGGTCAAAAGGACAATATATTGAAAAGGTCAAAAAGGAAGTTCTTGCAAGTGGCAATGAAATGATGAATTTTTATGAAGCACAAGATAAAGAAGTCATAGTAAGTCAAGTTCAAGATGCTGTAGATACCCTACCTTTTTTTGCTGAGCAAAAGCTTATTTTGCTTAAAGAAACTGGACTATTTAAAACGGGAAAAAAAGAAGAAACGGAAAAGTTTGAGACTTTAGTGGCTCATATACCAGATTATGTGGTTTTATTAATAGATGAAAAAGAAGTAGATAAAAGAAATAAGCTTTATAAAACCATGAAAGCAAAAGCACAAATTGTAGAATTTCATTTTTCTGGTGAGGAGGCTGTTTATCAATTTTTAAAAAATGCTTGTAAAGAAAAACGACTTAGTAGCGATGAAATGACTCTTCGTTATTTTATACAAAAAATGCCAGAAGATATGGCTTATCTATTGGGAGAATGGGAAAAACTTATCAGTTATGTTCAAGATGGGGTTATAACGAAAGAAGCTATTAATGAAATATGTATTTTCTCATTAGAAACACGTGTATTTGAAATGGTAAAAAAAATAGTAAACCATGAGGGCAATGAGGCACTCGAGATTTATAGCCGCATGATACAAAGTAAGGAATCCCCTATTGGTATCTTAGTGCTTATTGCAAGGCAGTTTCGCATGATGTACCAAGTTAAATATTTATTGGCTAATAGAAGTCCACTCAAAGAAATCTCTGCTGAAACAAAACTTCCCTTTTTTGTGGTGAAAGAAATGAGTGAGCAGGTACAACACTACCAGTTTAAACAGCTAGAAGATATTTTAGAAGCATGTTTAAATACTGATGAAGCCATTAAAACAGGTAAGATGGAAAGTAGTAAATGTGTAGAGATGCTTATTATGAATTGTTTAAACGGATAAAATAAAAAGACCTCGAAAGAGGTCTTTTTATTTTTGCATCTTATTAAGCAAGTGTATTTACTAAACGTGTTAAAGAAGATTTTTTACGAGCAGCAGCGTTTTTGTGGAAGATTCCTTTTGCTGTTGCTTTATCAATTGCTTTAACTGCATTTACTAAAGCTACTTTTGCTGCAGCTTGATCATTAGCTTCTACTGCAAATCTAACTTTTTTGATTTGAGTTTTAACTGCTGATTTAATTGCACGGTTACGTGCAGTTTTTGTTGCGATAACTAAGATACGTTTTTTTGCTGATTTAATATTTGCCATTTGATGGCACCTCCATTCATATTCTTGGACACGGTTTGGGGAACTATGAACGGTTTTAACAGGACTCATTATAGTATAAATACCGGACAAAGTCAATGTATACCCATAAAAATAATGGTCAAACTACCTAATGTACGTAAGATATTTGCCATTAAACATTATAATCAATCTTTTAAACAGAGTAAAGGCAAAGCCGAAAAAAAGGAAGTGAATTTATGGATGGATATGAAAAAGTAGGAAATTTCTCGCCAAGAACAGATTTGGCAATTGAAATTAGTAATGCCCTTAAGTTAGATAGGGATGATTCTTATGAAATACCTGGGGTAGAAGTTAAACAAAAAGCCTTGGAAGAAGGAGCCTTAGCTGTAACAAAGGTATGTATATTAAATACAGAAGGCGAAAAAAATATGGGGAAACCTATAGGGGATTATATTACTATTGAATCAAATGGCTTAAAGCAAAATAATCCAGAGCTTCATGAAAAAATAATTAGTGTGCTGGCAGAAGCTATTAAATCCCTTTTGCCAGAAAAAAAGCAAGACCCATTAAATATATTAGTTATTGGATTAGGTAATCGTTTTGCTACGCCTGATACATTAGGTCCCAAAGTAGCTAATCAAGTATTTGTAACCAGACACATGGCACTTAAAGCACCAGAGCTTCTAGATGAAGGTGTATGTTATTTAAGTAGTTTTGCACCTAGTGTTATGGGACTAACTGGTATAGAAACAGCAGAAGTTATACGTGGTGTAGCAGACAATGTTAAACCGGATTGTATTATTGCCATTGATGCTTTAGCTGCTAGAAGTGCAACACGCATTAATACGACGATTCAGATTACAAACACAGGTATTTCTCCTGGTGCAGGAGTAGGTAATAAGCGTAAGGAACTTAATGAAGCTACTATTGGATGCAAAGTAATTGCTGTAGGTGTACCTACTGTAGTAGATACAGTGACTTTAGTTTCCGATGCTTTAAATGATCTTATTTCGCATATGCTAAAGCAAGCTGAACATTCACCTTTTTATGATGTATTAAAAGACTTAACAGAAGAGGAACATTATCAATTAATAAAAGAAAGTATTTATCCTGAAATAAGTGATTTATTTGTAACACCAAAAGAAATAGATGAGGTGATGGAATATTTATCAAGCATTGTAGCTAATGGTATTAATCTAGCAGTTCATCCTGGCATGACATTAAAAGATATTAATAAATATACTTATTAGTCATAAAATAATATACAAGCCTATACAATAATAAAGAATGGTGTAGGGGGGGATATATGTGTTAAAACTTGAAAAGATTATAAAGCACTATGAGATTAATTTTCGACTAAACGGCTATAAAAAAATGATTCTTTATATAGGTATTATTAGTTCATTGATGATTAATATATATAGCTTGCAGCTTAAAGGATACCCAGTCGGAGAGCTTTTTTTTTCTGAGGCATTACCTAAATCTTCTTCAACATATAAAACCATATTCTTTAAACAATATGGCTATTTATTTTCTGGTGTTATAATTGGAGAACCTTTAAGTTTGCTTGCTAATGCTATTCCTTATATAGAAGAAAATGAAGGATTTAAAGCCTCTTACAATGAAATAGTGGGTTATTTTACACCTAATGATTTAAAAAATCAAAAAATATCACAAACTAATGAGCAAGTAAAAGAAACACAAAATGATAGAACTTCTCAAGTACAGGAGAAGGTTTCAATTGAAGCTCTTAAAGATCCACAATATGTATTTAATCGTTATATGACTGCTTCAGCAGAAATGGAATTTGGAGTAGATATGATAAAGGAATGGGATTTTTCTAAGCTTGCTCAGCAACCTATACGTTTAAATGAATCTATAAAAGGACCTCAAGTTCTTATTTTCCATACACATTCTAGAGAAGATTATATGGGTGGACTAACTGTTATAGAGGTGGCAGAGGCATTAAAAAAAGAATTAGAAGATGAATATGATATTGCTGTATTACATATAGAGGACTCTTTTTATGAGGAAAGTAATAAAGGAAAGTTTCCTACAGGTGGAGAATATGAACGAATGGAGGCAAAGATTAAGCAAGTAATCGAAGAAAACCCTTCTATATCTGTAGCCATTGATTTACACCGTGATGGGGTAGATGACAAAGTCCATTTAGTGACAGATATTAATGGTAAACAAACAGCTAAGGTGATGTTGGTAGCCCCTTTATGTCGCAATCGTAATGTGGCAGGCCAAGTTGTAAATAAAGTGGATTTACCCAATCCATATCTAGGTGATAATTTAGCTTTTGCCCTTCAAACACTTTTAACTGCCAATGAATATTATCCAGGTTTTTCGAGAAAAATTTTCTGTGATGAATGGCGTTATAGTACTCATATGAAACCTCAGTCTCTTTTAATGGAATGGGGGGCACAAACTAATACAGGAGAAGAAGCTCTTAATGCTGTGGAACCTATGGCACAAATTTTAGCTAAAGTTCTAGGAAAAAGCTAATGAAACAAAAAGATTGATACAAAAAGAAGGGCTATGCTATAATGAAACGAAAAGAATAGACAAAAGAAATAAGGAGGGGCAAAATGTCTCTTTCAAAACAATCGAAAATAAGAAATTTCTCTATCATTGCCCATATTGATCATGGTAAGAGTACACTTGCGGACCGTATTATTCAAATGACGGGTACACTTACAGCACGCGAAATGCAAGAACAAGTTCTAGACAATATGGATTTAGAAAGAGAACGAGGGATTACCATTAAATCACAAGCGGTAAGGTTGGTATATAAAGCAAAAGATGGGGAAGAGTATGTATTTAATTTAATTGATACTCCAGGCCACGTTGATTTTAACTATGAGGTATCTAGAAGCCTGGCAGCTTGTGAAGGTGCTGTGTTAGTTGTAGATGCAGCACAGGGTATTGAAGCACAAACACTTGCTAATGTTTATTTAGCCTTAGAGCATGATTTAGAAATTATGCCGGTTATTAATAAAATCGATTTACCAAGTGCTGACCCAGAACGTGTCAAAGAAGAAATAGAAGACATTATTGGGTTAGATGCTAGTCATGCACCACTCATTTCAGCTAAGACAGGACTTAATGTGGAAGATGTATTAGAACAAATAGTGACTCATATCCCAGCACCAACAGGTGATATGGATGCACCACTTAAAGCGTTAATTTTTGACTCATTATATGATCCTTATAAAGGAGTTATTGTATTTTGCAGAATTAAAGAAGGAACACTTAAGCAAGGTATGCGTGTACGTATGATGGCTTCCAAGACTGAATTTGATGTGGTAGAAGTAGGAACTTTTGGTGCCGGACAATTTAGGCCAAGTGAAGAAGGCTTAATTCCAGGAGAAGTAGGTTACTTTACAGCAAGTATTAAAAATGTAAAAGATACGCATGTAGGAGATACAGTAACAGATGCCACTAATCCAGCTGATGCTCCTTTACCTGGTTATAAAAAAGCTAATCCAATGGTGTACTGTGGTCTTTACCCAGCAGATGGTGCAAAATATGGCGACCTTCGTGATAGCTTAGAAAAGCTTCAGCTTAATGACGCAGCCCTTGTATTTGAACCTGAGACCTCTATTGCTTTAGGCTTTGGATTTAGATGTGGTTTCTTGGGACTACTTCATATGGAAATTATCCAAGAACGTTTAGAACGTGAATACAATTTAGACCTTGTAACAACAGCACCAAATGTTATTTATAAAGTACATCAGACTAATGGAGAGGTCATTGAACTCTCTAATCCAGCTAATCTACCAGATCCATCTTACATTAAATATATGGAAGAACCAATGGTTAATGCTAAAATTATTGTACCAACAGAATATGTGGGAGCTGTTATGGAACTTTGCCAAGAGCGAAGGGGAATCTACTTCGGAATGGAATATTTAGAGGCCACACGTGCCGTGCTCAATTACGATTTGCCTCTTAATGAGATTATTTATGATTTCTTTGATGCGCTTAAATCAAGAACAAGAGGTTATGCTTCTTTTGACTATGAAATGAAAGGTTACCAAGAATCTAAATTAGTTAAATTAGATATCTTAGTTAACAAAGAAATTGTAGATGCTCTTTCTTTAATTGTTCACGAAACAAATGCAGTTCATAAAGGAAGAAAAATCGTTGAGAAGCTCAAGAAAGAAATTCCAAAACATTTATTTGAAATTCCAATTCAAGCAGCTATTGGTAATAAAGTCATTGCTAGAGAAACAATCAGTGCTATGCGTAAGGACGTTCTTGCAAAATGCTATGGTGGTGATATTTCACGTAAGCGTAAATTATTAGAAAAACAAAAAGAAGGTAAAAAACGTATGCGTCAAGTAGGTAACGTAGAAGTACCACAAGAGGCCTTCATGAGCGTACTTAAATTAGATGAATAGAGGAATAGATTATGCCAATTGGACTTTATATCCATATTCCTTTTTGTGCATCTAAGTGCTATTATTGTGATTTCCTATCTTTTAAAAGACATGAAAAACAAGAAGCCTACGTGGATGCACTGATTCAGGAAATGGAACAAACTAAAAAAGATCTAGTAAGTGGCACAACTATAAAGTCTATTTTCATAGGTGGTGGTACTCCAACAGTACTACCACCCCTTTTATTGGACAAATTATTAAAAGCTGTTGTGTCATGTTTTAATATAGAGCCTGATGCTGAATGGACCATTGAAGCTAATCCAGGGACAATAGATATAGAGAAGCTTCAGGTTCTAAGAAAGTATCCTATTACTAGAATAAGCTTAGGTTTACAGTCTACTCATGATGACTTACTAAGAAAAATCGGAAGAATTCATACCTTTGAGGATTGGGAAGAAAGTATACGGCTTATTAAGCAACATACTTCATGGGAAATTAATACAGACTTAATGTTTGCACTTCCAGGACAAACAGAAGAGGCCTTTCTTGAGACTTTAAATACAGTTACGGCTTATGATATAGATCACTTATCTGTTTACGCGCTGATTATAGAAGAAGGTACAACTTTTTATAAGCTTTATGAAGAAGGCAAATTAGAAGTAGCATCGGATGAGTTGGATCGCCGAATGTATCATACAGCGCAACGTTATTTAAATGATAAGGGCTATATTCAATATGAAATTTCAAATTGGTCAAAGCCAGGTAAGAGTTGTAAGCATAATGCAATTTATTGGCAATTAGAACCGTATATAGGAATAGGCCTAGGAGCACATTCGTTGATGAATCATGCTAGATATTATAATGAAACAAATATGGAAGCGTATTTATCAGCAGCAGGTAATCTTTCCTTACTAAGGAAAGAAGAAGAGCAACTTACTAAAGAAATGGCAATGCAAGAATACATGTTTTTGGGGCTTCGTTTACTTCAAGGTATTGATACATTAGCATTTGAGAGACGTTTCGGAGAAAGTGTGTGGCAAGTTTATAACGAACAATTAACCAAATGGATAAAATATAATGTACTTGTAAAAGATAAAGAAAGAATCTATTTATCACCTTATGGTTTAGATGTTTGTAATGAGGTTTTTGCTTCTTTTTTATAAATACAAAATTCTTTAGATAGGATATTGACAACTGAAAATTTTAGTGATATCTTTATTTTATAGTTAGCACTCGTTAATGGTGAGTGCTAACAACAAGAAGGAAGTGATAGGATGGATATAGACGGACGTAAGCTGAAAATACTTGAAGCAATCATTCGTGATTATATAGAAACAGGAGATCCTGTTGGTTCTAGAACTATTTCTAAGAAGTACGATTTAGGCGTTAGTTCTGCTACCATTCGTAATGAAATGGCAGACCTAGAAGAACTCGGTCTCATTGTGCAGCCACACACTTCTGCAGGAAGAATTCCTTCTGATAAAGGATATCGCCTTTATGTAGATGGTATGATGCAACGTACACACATTGAACCAGAAATAGAAGAGATCATTTTAAAGATGATCAAAGAAAGAGTGAATCGTATTGATACACTAGTGGAAGAAACTGCTAAACTTATTGCAATGCTCACTAATTGTGCAACCATTGCTAGTACACCTTCTATTACTCAAGTACGTATTAAGCACCTTCAACTTGTTCCAATAGATGAGCATTCTGTAGCATGTGTGATTGTGACAGATACGAATAGCGTGAAAAATCACATTATCCCTACACCTAAAGCTATTGATTTTAATATGTGTAACGCTTTAACACACATTTTAAATGAAAGCATAAAAGGAAGCACACTAAGTCAAATTAGCTTGGATAAAATACGAGTATCTATTGAAGAAAAAATGAAAGAATACAGTACCATTGCAGGAAGTGTATTAGAGGCTATTGATAAAACCTTGCATCAAGAAGATATGCCAGATATTTATATACGTGGTGCCAATAATATTCTTGACTTTGAGGAATTCAATAACAAAGAAAAAGCAAGAGAATTATTTAAAGTATTGGAAGAAAAGCCATATTTATTACAAGTGTTAGATCATACACCACCTAACACCATTACAATCCGTATTGGAGAAGAAAATATACTAACTCCAATGAAAGATTGTAGTGTAGTAACAACAAGTTACAGCATAGGGGAACATACCATTGGTAACATAGGTATTATTGGTCCAACACGTATGGATTATGGTCAAGTCGTTTCAGTACTTGAATACGTCTCTCATCATATAACGAATATGTTAAGAGAAATGAATGACTCTTAACGTGAAAGGGTGAAATCATGGAGGAAAATAAAAAAGTTGATGAAGTACTAGAGGCTGATCAAGTGTCAGAAGTAGAAGAAAGTGCATCTGCTGAAGTAGAAGATCCTAAAGAGACTGAAGCTGTAGAAGCTGAAGTTGTAGAAGAAATACCTGAAGAAACAAAGGAAGAATCAGATAAATCAGCAGAATATCTTGAACGCTTACAACGTTTAATGGCGGAGTTTGATAACTACAGAAAACGTAGTGAAAAAGAAAAATCTGATAGCTATGATTTTGCAGTAAGTAATACAGTAGCTGAGTTATTACCTGTTATTGACAACTTTGAACGTGCCCTTCAAGTGGAAAGTGAAGATAAAAACTTCTATACAGGGGTGGAAATGATTTATAAACAGTTAATGAGTATGCTTGAAAAGTTGCATGTAACATCAATTGAAGCAGAAGGCAAAGAATTTGACCCAAATCTTCACAATGCGATTATGCACATAGATGATGAAGCTTATGGAGAAAATATCATTGCTAAAGAACTTCAAAAAGGTTATTTATATAAAGAAAAAGTGATTAGACATAGTTTAGTCCAAGTAGCAAATTAATATTAGTTTAGTAGGAGGAAAATAATCATGGGTAAAATTATAGGAATTGACTTAGGAACAACAAACTCTTGTGTATCTGTTATGGAAGGTGGAAAACCAGTTGTTATCGTTAATGCTGATGGTAATAGAACAACACCATCTGTTGTTGGTTTTAGTAAAACTGGTGAAAGACTTGTAGGGGATGTGGCAAAACGTCAAGCTGTTACAAATCATGAAAGAACAGTAATCTCCATTAAACGTCACATGGGAACAGACTACAAAGTAAATATTGATGATAAGAAATTCTCTCCACAAGAAATCTCAGCAATCATTCTTCAAAAATTAAAAGCTGATGCAGAAGCTCACCTTGGTGAAAGTGTAACAGAAGCAGTCATTACTGTACCAGCGTACTTCACAGATAGCCAAAGACAAGCAACTAAAGATGCTGGACGTATCGCAGGTCTTGATGTAAAACGTATTATTAATGAACCAACAGCTGCTGCTTTAGCTTATGGTCTTGATAATGAACATGAACAAAAAATTATGGTATATGACCTTGGTGGTGGTACATTCGACGTATCTGTTATTGATATCGGTGATGGTGTCATTGAAGTACTTGCAACAAGCGGTGATAATCACCTTGGTGGAGATGATTTTGACCAAAAAGTAATTGATTATTTAGTATCAGAATTCAAAAAACAAGAAGGCATTGACCTTTCAGCTGATAAAGTAGCAATGCAACGTTTAAAAGAAGCTGCTGAAACAGCTAAAAAAGAACTTTCACAAAAAACAAGTGCCAATGTACTTATTCCATTTATCTGCAGTGAAGGAAAGAGTCTAGATGTAACCATTACACGTGCTAAATTCGACGAATTAACACAAGATTTAGTAGAAAGAACAATGGGACCAGTTAGAACAGCACTTAGCGATGCAGGTCTTAACGCTTCAGAACTTGATAAAGTATTATTAGTTGGTGGTTCTACACGTATTCCAGCTGTTCAAGATGCTGTAAAACGTATTACAGGAAAAGACCCATTCAAAGGTATTAACCCAGATGAATGTGTTGCTGTAGGAGCAGCTATTCAAGGTGGTAAACTTTCTGGTGAAGCTGGTTCAGGAGATATTCTTCTTCTTGACGTAACACCTCTTTCACTTGGTATTGAAACAATGGGTGGTGTAGCTACAACAGTTATTCCTAGAAATACAACTATCCCAACTAAGAAATCACAAGTATTCTCAACAGCAGCAGATAATCAACCAGCCGTTGATATTCATGTAGTTCAAGGTGAAAGACCAATGGCTAATGACAATAAAACGCTTGGTAACTTTAAATTAGATGGTATTATGCCAGCTCCACGTGGGGTACCACAAATTGAAGTAACATTTGATATTGATGCTAATGGTATTGTTAAAGTATCTGCCAAAGACCTTGGAACAGGTAAAGAACAACACATTACAATCACAGCTAGCACAAATCTTAGTGATGATGAAATTGAAAAAGCTGTTAAAGAAGCAGAACAATTTGCAGCTGAAGATAAAAAACGTAAAGAAGCTATCGATGTTAAAAATGAAGCAGACAGTATGGTATTCCAAACAGAAAAAATGCTTAAAGACATGGAAGATAAATTAGAAGCTGATGATAAAGCTAAAGTGGATGCAGCACTTACAAAATTAAAAGAACTTAATGAAAAAGCTGTTATCGGTGCTATGACTGATGAACAAGTTGCTGAACTTAAAGCAGCTAAAGAAGAGTTAACAACAGTATTCTATGGAATCTCTGAAAAATTATATAGTCAAGCAGCACCAGATATGGGCGCTCAAGATCCAAATGCAGCAGCTGGTGGCAGTGCAAAAGATGACGATGTCATTGACGCTGATTTCAAAGAAGAATAAGATAGAGTATGAAACGGTCAAAGAGTACGTCTCTTTGACTGTTTCTGTGTTCACTTATAAGGACAAATAAATGAGATAATAAATTTGAGTAGTGGTGGTGAAAAGCGTGGATAAAAGAGATTATTATGAAGTCCTCGGCATAAATAAATCGGCTCAGGACGCAGAAATAAAAAAAGCTTATCGTAAATTAGCAAAAAAATATCATCCAGATGCTAATCCGGATAATAAAGAAGCAGAAGCTAAGTTTAAAGAAGTAACAGAAGCTTATGAGATTTTAAGTGATCCTGATAAAAAAGCAGCTTATGATCGCTATGGCCATGCCGCTTTTGAACAAGGTGCTGGCGGTGCTGGTGCTGGCGGCTTTGGTGGTTTTGGCGGTTTTGGTGGCTTCGATGGGGACATCGACCTTGGAGATATTTTAAATGGTATGTTTGGTGGTGGCTTTGGTGGAAGTAGTAATCGTAGACGTTCAAGAGGCCCAAGACCAGGGGCTGATATTAGACAGACCATTCAAATTAGCTTTGAAGAAGCCGCTTTTGGCTGCGAAAAAGAACTTTCTATTAATACTTCTGAAATCTGCGGCACATGTAATGGTACCAAAGCTAAACCTGGAACATCTACATCTACATGTACAAAATGTGGTGGTACGGGACGTGTTGTAGTGACACAACGTACGATTATGGGTATGATGCAAACAGAACAGGTTTGTGATGTTTGCCAAGGCGAAGGTAAAGTCATTAAAGAAAAATGTACGACTTGTCATGGGCATGGTAAAGTAAGAACCGTTAAAAAAGTAACTGTATCTATTCCAGCAGGTATTGACCATGGTCAGACGTTACGTGTATCTGGCAAGGGTGAAGTGGGAGATCCAGGAGCACCAGCAGGTGACTTACTTGTAACAGTTTCAGTCAAATCACATCAAGTATTTGAACGTCATGGCCAAGATGTTTATATGCGTATGCCAATTAGCTTTACTCAAGCAGCTTTAGGAGCAGAGCTTTCTATTCCAACTTTAGATGGTAATGTGAAATTTACCATTCAACCAGGTACACAAACTTCTTCTAAATTTAGACTACAAGGCAAAGGTATACCAAGCTTACGTAATAGCAAACAGCGTGGTGACCAATATGTAGAAGTTTATATTGTAGTACCAAAGAATCTGACTGAAAAGCAAAAAAGCATCCTAAGAGAATTTGAACCGGAAGCAGGCGAGCAGGCAGAAGAATCTAAAAAAGGTTGGCAACACATTTTTAAAAAAAATAAATAATGTAAAGATAAGAAGTAAAAGCAAAAGGCTATACACTTGGATAATCTTCAAAGGTATAGCCTTTTATTCTTATGCATAAGGAAAGGACGGCTAAGCTTCTTTAGAAGTGTGTTCTATTTCCTGTTTTGAAAAAGATTCATGTGATTTGAGATAGTCTCTTATAGCATAAAGGACATCTCGTAATGGCCAGCAAATCAAATAAATAATAGCAATATACATGATAAGTTGCAAAATAACTTGTCCATAAATAAAAACATAATTAATGAAGTTACCATTAGTCATAAAAACACCTCCTTTATGTTAATGTTACAAATAACAAGGCGAATCATACATCCAATTTATGTGGAAAATGGTATGAAGGAGGGTGAAAATGGACATAGCTTGAATTATAAAATACTTTCACTTATAATATGAACTATTACAGATAGATGGAGATGAAATAATGAATTGGTTAGAAGTAACTATAGATACATCCAAACAAGGATTAGAAACAATAACAGGTATATTATTACAACTGGGCGTTACGGGATTTGTGATTCAAGATCCTGATGATTTTGATGAATTTTTAACTTATCAAGGTAAAACTTGGGATTACATGGATGAAGATGTAGAAAAACTTAAAGATTGTCCGACTAATATCAAATTCTATTTAGCAGAGAATATGCAAGGACAAGAAACTTTTAAGGAAATTAAAAAGACGTTAGAACGTATGAAAGATTCACCTGAAGGAGCAGATTACGGCTCATTAGAAATGAGTCTAGGTAACGTTAACGAAGAAGACTGGGCAAATAACTGGAAAAAGTATTTTAAACCTTTTGAAGTAGGTGAGAAATTTGTTATTAAACCTACTTGGGAAAGTTATAATGAAAATACAAACCGAATGATTTTAGAAATAGATCCTAATTCATCTTTTGGAACCGGTCAACATTATACGACTCAACTTTGTATTGAACAATTAGAACAAATCATTAAGCCAGATGCCGAAGTACTTGATATGGGATGCGGCAGTGGTATTTTATCGATTGCAACACTTTTATTAGGTGCACAACATGTAACAGCAGTAGATATTGATCAAAATTCAGTCGATATTGCAAAAGATAATTTTATACAAAATGGTATGAAACAAGGCCAATTTGCACTTCATTGTGGCAATGTTATAGCAGATGAAGCATTAGTTAAGACCATTGGACAAGGTTGTTATGACGTAGTAGTAGCCAATATTGTGGCAGACGTCATTATTGGCATGAAGGAACTTTTAAAGGACTTCCTCAAACCAGGAGGAACACTCATTGCTTCAGGTATTATTAGTGATCGCAGTGAGGAAGTGAAAGAACATTTGGAGAGTGTCGGATTTACGGTAAAACATATGACAGAGAAAAATGATTGGGTAGCCATTATGGCTGATTTTTAAACGAGAAGGGTGAACTATGACGAAATTTTTTGTAAATGCAGAAGATGTGTTTGAAAATGAAATCCACATAAAAGGAACGGATGTTAATCATATTAAAAACGTCTTACGTCTACCTGTAGGCAAAGAAATTTTAATTAACAATAGACAAGGCAAGGACTATAAGTGTATAATAAAGTTAATTGATACAGATTTAGTAACGGCTGATATTATAGGTGAATTAGAAGAGACAACAGAACCTGCTGTACAAACCGTTTTATTTCAATCTCTCATAAAAGGGGAAAAGATGGAGTTTGTGATTCAAAAAGCAATTGAAATTGGTGTGACAGTCATTATTCCTATCATAACAGAACGTTGTATTGTAAAACTTGAATCGGATAAAAAAACAAAAAGTAAGTGTGAACGTTGGCAAAAAATAGCAGAAAGTGCAGCAAAACAAAGTAAAAGAGGTATTGTGCCAGAAGTTTTGTGGCCGATGACATTTAAAGAAGCACTTACCTATGCTAAACAACAATTAGAGGTGTCTTGTATTCCTTTTGAGAATGAACATGCCTTTCATATTAAGACTTATTTAAAAAACTGTAAAGCCAAATCAATAGGTATATTCATTGGACCAGAAGGAGGCTTTACAGATGAAGAAGTACTTTTAGCAAGTACTTTTCAAATAAGTCCGATCACATTAGGTAAGCGTATTTTAAGAAGTGAGACAGCTGGACTTGTAACTTTAGCCAACATCATGTATGAGATGGGAGAGATTTAGCAATGGAAGATGTAAGGTTTTTAGTTGTTGATGATGCAATATTTATGAGAACTGTCCTTAAAAAAATGTTAACAGATGCTAACTTTACTGTTGTTGGAGAGGCAGGGAATGGACTTCAAGCTATTGAAATGGCACAGCAGCTTCAACCAGACATTGTAACCTTAGATATCACTATGCCTGAGATGGATGGTATACAAGCAATAGATAGAATTTTAGAAGTAAGTCCAAACACCAAGATTATTATGTGTTCAGCTATGGGACAGCATTCAAAAGTAGTGGAAGCAATAAAAAAAGGTGCAAAAGACTTTATTGTCAAACCCTTTGAAAAAACACGTGTATTACAAGCAATTTATAATGTAATGAACAGATAAAATGGGGGGATACCCTCATTTTTTATGTGGCGAAACGGGAGATTAAAAATGAAACGAGAGATTTATCTAGATAATGCTGCTACTACAAAACCTCTAGAATGTGTAGCAGAAGTTGTTAAAGAAACCATGTTAGCGTATTATGGTAATCCATCTTCTTTGCATAAAAAGGGGATGGAAGCAGAAAATATACTTAAAGAAGCAAGTCAATTTTTTGCAAAGGTACTGGGCTGTGTACCAGAGGAAATTCTATATACTTCAGGTGGAACAGAAAGTAATAATATGGCCATTATAGGTGCTAGTCTAGCTTACAGAAGACAAGGCAAAAAAATTATTACAACTACTATAGAACATCCATCTGTAGGTGAAGTATTTAAATATCTAGAAACCCAAGGTTTTGAAATAGTAATTATTGGTGTTAATGCAGAAGGTTATGTGGATTTAAAAGCTTTAGAAAATGCCGTTGATGAGGAAACTATTTTAGTGAGTATCATGCATGTGAATAATGAAATAGGAACGATTCAACCCATTACTGAAATAGGAAAAGTAGTTAAATCCAAAAATCCTGACACACTTTTTCATGTAGATGCGGTGCAATCTTTTGGTAAACTACCAATACATGTCAAGAAATCAAAAATAGATTTTTTATCTATGAGTGCTCACAAATTTTATGGGCCACGTGGTATTGGTTTATTGTATAAAAGCAAGCAAGCAAAAATGAAGCAGCTCTTTTGGGGTGGTGGCCAACAGAAGAATTTCAGATCAGGGACAGAAAATGTTCCAGGTGTAGCTGGTACCTTAAGTGCAGCTAAGTATGTATTTAAAGAACAAGAAGCTATTTTAAGCCATATGGCTAATTGTAAAGCAACATTGGCAAATGGTTTACTAGATCATTTACCAGACATATGGGTTAATGGTCCAGGGTTAGCTGAAGGAGCACCTTATATTTTAAATATTGGTTTTAAGGATGTGCGTGCTGAAGTGCTTTTACATGCATTAGAACAAGAAGGGATTTTTGTTTCATCAGGTTCTGCATGTAGTAGTCATAAAAAAGTTAAAGATGGTGTCTTAGTAGCTATTGGTCTTCCTAATGACTGCTTAGATAATGCTATTCGTTTTTCTTTTGCACATGATACATCTCTAGAAGATATAAATGAAGTAATAGAGATTATTCAATCACAAGTTACGCTATTAAGAAGATATACACCAGGAGGAAGAAAAAAGTGAAAAATGTATTTTTAATTAAATACGGCGAACTCGCTATAAAAGGTAAAAATAGACACTTATTTGAAAACAAGCTTGTTGCTAACATCAAAAAAAATCTCAAAACAATCGGAGAATTTGTTGTTTCTAAAGAGCAAGGACGTATCATGGTAGAACCTGTTGATGATGCACAAATAGAAGTAGAACAAGTACTTGATCGTTTAAGCCGTATATTTGGTATTATCGGTATTGCGTATGGTCTAAAGGAAGAGGAGGTTTCTTTTGAAGCTATTAAACGTCTTGCTTTAATGCAAATGCAACAAGAATGTGCAGACGGTCCAATTACTTTTAAAGTAGAAACAAAACGTGCTGATAAGCGTTTTCCTATGAATTCTATGGAAATAAGCGCTGAGATAGGTGGTTATTTATTAGATAAGCTAGGTGACAAAGCGAAAGTAGATGTACGTCATCCAGACGTAACTTTAATGGTTGAGCTTAGAAATCACACTTATGTTTATGCTAAGACACACAAAGGTGCCGGTGGAATGCCATATGGTACCAATGGTAAAGCAACCTTATTACTTTCGGGTGGTATTGATAGCCCAGTAGCTGGTTGGATGATTGCTAAACGTGGGGTAGAAGTAGATGCTGTTTACTTCCATGCACCACCTTATACAAGTGATCGTGCTAAAGAAAAAGTAGTGGACCTAGCTAAAAAGGTGGCTATTTATACAGGAAATATGAAACTTCATATTATTAATTTTACAGATATTCAACTTAAAATATATGAAAGATGTCCACATGAACAATTAACACTTATTATGAGACGTATCATGATGTATATTACAGAAGCTATTGCTAAGAAAAATGGAAGTATGGGACTTATTACAGGTGAAAGTATTGGACAAGTAGCAAGCCAAACGATGCAGAGTTTAGTTGTAACAGATGATGCAGCAACTATGCCTGTTTTTCGTCCACTTATAGGTTTTGATAAGGAAGAAATCGTTCAAATTGCAAAAAAAATAGATACATTTGAAACGTCTATTTTACCTTATGAAGATTGTTGTACAATTTTTGTGGCAAAGCATCCTGAAACAAAGCCAAAATTAGAGTATATTGAGCGTTCAGAAGCTTTATTAGATGATATTATTGAAGAAATGATGGCTAAAGCCATAGAGGAAATGGAAATTATTCATTGTTAGATAAAATAAAAAGTCCATTTTATTAAAATGGACTTTTTATCATATTTAGTTTGGTTCAGTTATAAAAGGTTTAAGTGCTGTGATTAAATCATCTGCACAACTATCATTATATATGTCAAGTCTTAATGCTTTACTGAGATCTAAACTAAAAATACCCATAATAGATTTAGCATCAATAATATAACGACCAGAAGAGAGATCGAAATCGCTATCATAAGCATTAATGAGATTGACAAATTGTTTAACTTTTTCAATTGAATTAAGAGAAATATACACAGATTTCATAATTACCCCCATAAGTTGTAGAATAAGTAGCTTGATTTCTATTTCTTAAGCTACTTGTATCATATATTTTGGAACAAAGAATGTCAATAAAAAGAGGTGAGAATTTGAGAAAAGTAGCGTTCTATACATTAGGTTGTAAAGTAAATCAATATGACACAGAAGCCGTGCTAGAAAAATTCAAAGAGCAAGGCTATGAAGTTGTAGATTTTAACGAATATGCAGATGTCTATGTGGTCAACACTTGTACAGTTACTCATTTAAGTGATAGAAAATGTAGACAAATGTTAAGGAAGACAAAGAAAATTAACTCAGACAGTATTTTAGTAGCTATGGGATGCTATGCTCAGATTGCTGCGGATAAAATAAAAGACCAGGTAGAAGAAATAGATATTATTGTTGGAACCAATAAACGAAATGAAATCGTAGATTTGGTAGACAACTTTGAAAAGGAAAAAAGACAAACCATTAATACGGTTTCAAATATTATGGATGTAGGTGAATTTGAAGAACTTCACATTTCAGATATGGGAGAACGTACGCGTGTTTATGTTAAAGTTCAAGAAGGCTGTAATAATTATTGTAGTTATTGTATTATTCCTTATACACGTGGTAAAATAAGAAGTAGAAAAGAAGAGCAGGTTGTTGAAGAAGTAACCAAGTTAGTCGGACTTGGCTTTAAAGAAATTATTTTAACAGGAATACATGTACTTGCTTATGGGAAAGATTTAGGTAATACTGATTTAATTCAACTACTAAAGCGTGTACATGAAATAGAAGGTGTTGAACGTATCCGAATGAGTTCTATTGAACCTGTAGCTATTACAGATGAGTTTATCTATGCATTAAAGGAAATGCCAAAGGTTTGCCATCATTTCCATTTATCTCTTCAAAGCGGTAGCGAAACGATTTTAAAACGTATGAATCGCAAATACACAGCAGTAGAATATAAAGCTAGTGTAGAGAGATTACGTACTCTTTGGCCAGATGTAGCTATTACAACAGATGTTATTGTTGGCTTTCCGGGAGAAACTGAAGAGGAATTTTTAGAAACAGTTGAATTTGTAAAAGATGTTCATCTTGCACAAATTCATATTTTCCCATTTTCACCTAGAGAAGGAACGCCAGCTGCTAAAATGAGAGCACAAGTGGCACCCGAAATAAAAGAGCATAGAGCTAAGGTTTTATCAGAAGTAGAAAAATCATTACGCCTAGCATATATGGAACAGTTTATTGACAAAGAACTAGAGGTGTTATTTGAAAAACATCATGAAAATGAAGTAACGGGTTATACAAGTAATTATTTAAAAGTTCAAGTATTAGGAAATGAAACCATTGAAAACACTATCCAAAAGGTAAGAATTGATGCTATTAAGGATGAACATTTATTGGTAGGACATGTCATAACTAGATAAAAATAATATTTTTTATTTTTATCTATAGTTTTGTTACAAATTATGGTATACTTTAGTTATACAAGGTTTAGCTATTGGAAGGTGAGCAAGATGGAAAATATGAATGAAACAATGCAATTTCATTTAGAGGGTTTAGAAAAAGCCTCAACTAGAGAAATATTAATGGATGTTTATGTTGCTTTAGAAGAAAAAGGTTATCATCCCATTAATCAAATAGTAGGATATATTATGTCCGGAGACCCAACTTATATTACGAGCCATAATGGGGCAAGAAACAAGATTCGTAAGTTAGAAAGAGATGAGATATTAGAAGAACTAGTAACTTATTATCTTAAACGCTAAAAGTGGCTGTAGGGGGAACTCTACAGCTTTTTTATAGGAGGCACAATGTGCGTATATTAGGTTTAGATTTCGGAACAAAAACAACTGGTGTAGCCATTAGTGATCCAATGGGATGGACTGCACAAGGCTTAGAGATTATAAGAAGACAAGAGGATGAGCACCTTAAAGCAACAATGAAGCGAATTGAAGAAATCTGTACGGCTTATAAGGTAGAAAAGATTGTTCTCGGACTTCCTAAAAATATGAATAATACTTTAGGGGAAAGAGGTGAAAAGACACTTTTATTCAAGGAAAAATTAGAAAATAAGCTTAAGATTCCTGTAGAAACATGGGATGAACGTTTAAGTACAGTAGCTGCGGAACAAGTGTTACTTGAAGCGGATATGAGTCGCAAAAAAAGAAAAAACGTTATTGATAAACTAGCAGCAACTATTATTTTACAAAATTATTTAGATGCTAAGCAATAATGACTATTGCTTAAGAAAACAAGAAGGGAACTATTATGGATCAAAAAATAGGTGAAAATACACCGATGAATGAAAATAATATGGAAGAAGTAGTTGAAAAAATCTCTTTTGTAGATGAAGAAACAGGCGAGGAGATTTTATTTGAAGTGATAGATGAAGTGATTATTGACAACATTAAATATATATTAGTCGTTGATGAAGAGGACATCTCCACCATTTTAAAACAAATAAATGAAAAAAATGAAGAATTAGAATATGCCCTTGTAGAAGACGAAGATGAATTCAAAAAGGCAGCTGTAGAATTTATGACAAATGAAGAGTATGATATTGAGTTATAGCCTTTTTATGATGGTATAAAATTGAGAGAATGAGGGGCTGATAGCAATGAACGCTGCACAATTTAAAGAAAAATTAAAACAAAAAGGTTGTAAACTGACCTTGCAACGTAGAAGTGTATTAGACGTCTTAATTAAACATTGTAATGAGCATTTATCTACAGAAGAAATCTATGATTTTGTTAAAGAAAATTATCCTGAAATTGGACTAGCTACAGTTTACCGTACAGTTCAGCTTTTTGAGGAGATGGGTATTGTAGATCGCTTAAATTTTGATGATGGATGTAGTCGTTTTGAACTTTCTTCAGAAGATACAGTGCATCACCATCATCATCTTATTTGCGAATCTTGCAATAAGGTGTTTGAAGTAGAAAATGATTTATTAGAAGAGATAGAAAAAGAAATTGAACGGAAATACAAATTTAAAATTCATGATCACAACGTTATGTTTTATGGCGTATGTAAGGATTGTGAACAAAAAGAATAATCGATATATAATGGAGGTGTAGCTTTGATACCCAAAAAAGCTAAAAGTAAATTGCGCATTATTCCTCTTGGAGGATTAGGCGAAATTGGAAAGAATATGACACTATTTGAATATGAAGATGACATGTTCATAGTAGATTGCGGATTAGCATTTCCTGAAGATGAAATGCTTGGAATAGATTTAGTTATTCCTGATATTACTTATGTCATGAAAAATATTCAAAAAGTACGAGGAATCGTACTGACTCATGGTCATGAAGACCATATTGGGGCACTACCTTATGTGCTTCAAGAATTAAATGTACCTATTTATGGCACAAAATTAACAATAGGGCTAGTAGAAAATAAACTAAAAGAACATAATTTATTGCGTACAACTGAGCGTATTAGCGTTATGCAAGGAGAAACGATTAAATTAGGTTCTAACTTTAAAATAGAATTTATTCGTTCAAATCATAGTATTGCAGATGCAGTTATGCTTTCTATTTGGACACCTGCTGGTATCGTAGTGCATACTGGAGACTTTAAAGTTGACTTTACACCTATTAGTGGAGCAACATTAGATTTACACCGTCTAGCAGAAATAGGTAGAAAAAAAGTATTAGCACTTATGGCAGATAGTACAAATGTTGAAAGACCAGGTTATACACAATCAGAAAAAATGGTAGGGGCTAAATTTGAAGATATTTTTGCTAATAATATAGACAAACGTATTATGGTAGCAACTTTTGCTTCTAATATCGACCGTGTCCAACAAATTGTAAATGCTGCTTATAAATATAAGCGTAAAGTAGCAGTTATTGGTAGAAGTATGGTCAATGTAGTAAAAACAGCTAGTGAATTAGGATATATCACTATTCCTGAAAACACACTGATTGAAATTAATGATGTAAAACGTTATAAAGATGATCAAGTGGTACTTATTATGACCGGAAGTCAAGGAGAACCTATGGCTGCTCTTTCCAGAATGGCTACTTCTGATCATAAGCAAATTGATATTAAACCAGGAGATGTTATTATCCTAAGTTCAACACCAATTCCAGGTAATGAAAAAACAGTTTCTAAAGTCGTTAATGAACTTTGCAAAAAAGGTGCCAAAGTTATTCGTGAAGATACTCATGTATCTGGTCATGCGGCTCAAGAAGAATTAAAACTGATTCATACTTTAATTAAACCTAAATATTTTATCCCAGTACATGGTGAATACAGACATTTACAAAAGCATACTGAACTTGCTATGGAATTAGGTATGAAACGTAATAATATTATTATTCCATCTATTGGAGAAGTCATTGAACTAGGACCTGATAATATTAAAGTTGTTGGTAATGTACCATCTGGTCAAGTTTTAGTTGATGGTTTAGGTGTAGGAGATGTAGGAAATATCGTTTTACGTGATCGTAAACATCTTTCACAAGATGGTCTGCTCATTGTAGTCATGACTTTAGAAAAGGAATCAGGTATGGTTGTAGCAGGTCCAGATATTATTTCACGAGGGTTTGTTTATGTAAGAGAAGCTGAAAATCTTATGGATGAAGCTAAAGCAGTAGTAAGAAAAGCTTTAGATCGCTGTGAAGATAAGCATATCGTAGAATGGTCACAGATTAAGACAATTGTTAAAGATGACTTACGTGAATTTGTATGGCAAAGAACTAAACGTAGTCCGATGATACTTCCAATTATTATGGAAGTTTAAATAAAAAACTCACTATTTAATGATAGAATAGTGAGTTTTTTTATTTTATATAGTTATTATTTCTTTTGTAGTTCCTTACAAAGTTTTTTTAAAGCTTTTTTTTCAATACGTGACACATAAGATCTAGAAATCCCCATTTGCTCAGCGATTTCTCGTTGTGTTTTCTCTTCTTGATTATTAAGTCCATAACGAAGTAATAGTATTTCTTTTTCTCTAGGCTTAAGTAAAATACGAATATGTTGATAAAGCTTTCGTACCTCAATGTCTAAATCTACTTGATCAAAAATAGTATCATTTTCTGTACATAAAATATCAAGTAAGCTAATTTCATTACCTTCTTGATCCATGCCAATAGGTGCATGAAGAGAGGTTTCATAACGTTGTTTACGTCCTGCACGAATACTCATAAGAATTTCATTTTCAATGCAACGTGCAGCATAAGTAGCTAATCTCGTACATTTATTTGGATCAAAGGAGCTAATACCTTTAATGAGTCCAATGGTGCCTATTGAAATTAAATCATCTACATCATTATTGATATTATTATATTTCTTGACAATGTGTGCCACGAGTCTTAAATTTCTTTCAATTAATATGTTCTTTGCAGCTTCGTCGCCAGCTTGATAACATTCTAAATAGTGCTTTTCTTCTTCAGCTGATAGAGGCTGAGGAAAAGAGGAAATGCTACTGAAATAGGAAAAACAGAAGAGTGGTAGCATAATAAGGCACACCTCCAGGAGAAAGGGTTCATAATTAGTGTATGAACTAAAAGTAGAAATGGTGCCCGTACTTAAAAAATTTTAAATACATCATAAATAGACGTAAGTATACACTTACGTCTATTTATGATTGTTCCAAACCAGTATATAATCCGTATACTGCTTTTTATAGAACCATTATTAATAATTCTTATTCTTCAAATCTTGTTTGTTCAAATTTACGTAGGATAGATGGTACAGGAACAGGTTGCTCACATTTAAAACGAATGATTTGTTTTGGATGTGGTGCGGCTTCAATAGCATTACCTTCTTCATCGTAAAGCGCCTCAATTTTGACAGGAATAAAAGGTCCTTCTGGAACAAGAATTTCAACTTCATCGCCTACAGAGAACTTCCTACGTTGTTCAACTGTTACCATTTGAGTAGTTGGATCATAGTCCCTAATCATACCAGAGAAGTCATAATTACGAACATAAGAATTATGACTATAAGTTTGATCTTTTTCAGTTGGTTTATGTTGATAGAAACCTGTTGTAAATTCACGGTGGCTTGCCTTACCTACCTCTGTTAAGAAGTAATCTTTCTTAGCCTTAAACTCTTCAGGACTATTGAGGAAAGTATCAATAGCTTCACGATAAGCTTTAACAACTGTTGCTACATACAAAGGTGTTTTCATACGTCCTTCAATTTTAAAGCTATAAATACCTGCTTCTATAAGTTCTGGAATATATTCAATCATACAAAGGTCGCGAGAGTTATAAATATAAGTGCCTCTTTCATCTTCTTCAATTGGCATATATTCACCTGGTCTTGTTTCTTCAACCACACTATATTTCCAGCGACAAGGTTGGGCACATTCTCCATGATTAGCATCACGATGGGTCATATAATTGCTAAGTAAGCAACGTCCAGAGTATGCCATACACATAGCACCATGAACGAAAGACTCTAAATCAATATCTTCTGGTAAATGATCATGCATTTCTTTAATCTCAGGGAAAGAAAGTTCACGAGCTGTAACAATACGTTTAGCGCCTTGATTAGCCCAGAAGAGAGCAGTGTGGTAATTAGTATTATTCGCCTGTGTTGAAATATGAACCTCCATATGAGCTACTGTTTCACGTACAATGCTAAATACACCAGGATCTGCTACAATTAGTGCATCTACACCAATAGACTCTAGGTAAAGGAAGTATTCTTTCATCCCCTCAAAGTCTTGATGGTGAGCAAAGATATTGCAAGTAACGTAAACTTGTACACCATGAGCATGGGCGAACTCAATACCTTCTTTCATTTCCTCAGGAGTAAAATTCTTCGCTTTAGCACGAAGACCATATTTATTTCCTCCAATATAAATAGCATCTGCACCATATAAAACAGCAATCTTTAAATTTTCTAAACTACCTGCAGGTGCTAATAATTCAACTTTTTTCTGATGACTCATTTTTCTGTTCCTCCTATTTTGTAACTAAGCGCAACACCATCACCAATAGGAATAACACTTGATCTGAGTGTATCACTATGAGTAATAGTCCATAAAAATTCTCTTAATCTTGAGTGTGTCGTACGTTGTCTACGATCGATTAAGTAGCGTGAACGTGCTACCGTTCCTTTGTGTAGTACATTATCTGTAATAAGTAGTCCATTTGGTTTTAATAAACGGATACATTCAGGTAAAAAGTTAATGTACTGTCCTTTAGCGCAGTCCATGAAAATAACATCAAAGCTTTCACTAGGTAATTGTGTTAAAGTGATAGCTGCATCACCCTCAATAATTTCAATGGTATCTTCAAGACCAGCGGCTTTAATATTTTTACGTGCTTGACGTAGCATATAATCAAAGCGTTCAAGCGTGGTGATTTTGCCACCTTCTTTTAAATAACTGCTCATAAAAATAGAAGAATACCCAACAGCGGTTCCAATTTCCAGTATTGTACTTGGCTGTACTAATGAAAGTTGTACTTTGATAAAATCTGCAACCTCAGGTTTAATTATGGGCCAGGTTTCAGCCTCTATAGCAATTTGATGCTCAATATTGGCTAAAAGAGAAGAGCGGGGTACTTCATGAAGCGCCCTGATATATTCAACAATGTAGCTATAATTAATTTCACTCATAATAAGACCCTTTCTAATTTATTCTCTTATGCCACTATAAAGGAAAAACGCTATGAATTCAAGAGGTAAATACAAACTCTCTTGGAAAAGTAATTCTATAAATCTTTGAAATTTATAAAAGGAAGGGACACTAGTCCCTTCCTTTTATAAATAAAAATAATCTATTATTCTGTAAAATTAATATCATTATTTTGTTTATAACGACTTTTAGCTGCAGCATGTTCGTCAAGGGTACTGCTAAAGAAGTGTGTTCCTTTTTCTTCATCATCTACAACAAAATAATAGTAATCATGTTCTTCCGGTGAAAAGGCAGCACGTATACAATCTTCTCCTGGCATACAAATAGGTCCAACAGGTAACCCTTCATATAAATAAGTATTGTAAGGTGTATCTTTAGCTAAATCATCTGTTGTAAGATTAGCTTTACGTTTATTTAAACTATATTGAACAGAAGAACACATTTGAAGACGCATATGGTCACGTAATCGGTTATAAATAACACCTGAAATGATAGGGCGTTCTTCACTTAATTTAGCTTCTTGTTCAATAATAGATGCAATGGTTATAATTTCATGAAGACTATAAGAAGAATTATTAAGATATGCAGCATATTTAGATGTAATATCTTCAAAACGATTAAGCATCATGATAATAATTTCTTCTGCTGTAACACTTTTACGAACAATATATGTATCAGGGAATAAATAACCTTCTAATTTGTACTGATAGTTGCCATTAGTAGGAATATCTCTTAAAAAGCTATATTCTGCATCGTAACTTTTGTTAGTAACAGCATCTAAAAAGGCTTCCTTGGTTACAATATTCTTGTCTTCTAATGTCTGTGCAATCTGATTAATGGTATAACCTTCTGGAATTGTAAACTTAATTGTTTCCTCTTCATTTTTAATACTAGTTGTAAGACGCTTGAGAATTTCTGTACTAGACATATTGCTACTAATATCATATTTGCCAGGGATGTAACCAGAAGTTGCATGATAAAGTTTCGCTTCTAATTTAAAATACTTCATATCAGAAATAAAGCCCTGATCATAAAGCATTTTTGCAATTTCATCAAGATTTGTAGATTCAGTAATAGTTAGTGTCATCTTAGAAACATCTTTGCTTGATTCTCTAATAGCTTCACTTTCTATAATATTAAAAGTATAGTTGTAAGAAGAAACAATTGCTTTATAACAAAAGACAATGCCAATTATTAAAATGGTAAAGCTTAAAACTGTACTTATTAAAATCCGTGAAATCCCACGTTTTTTTGCCATAATAGTCTCCTTAGAATACGTCTTTTAAAAAATTATAACTATTTTTACTATACAATTCAAGACTCTAGCCGAAGCTAGAGTCTCTTTTGGCGGTTATGCATAGATAACTTGCTGATTTTAAGCTGTATAGGCTTCCCATGTTATGCTAGAAGGTTTAATCTCATCTAATAATTGAATTAAATCTTGATCGCCATGGTATAGAGGGTTACCAACTGCATCTTCACAAGCAATTAAAAATGGTACGTCTTTAAAATAGCTTATGCAGTATCTCCTTATTTCCTTTAAAGCCTTTATGTGACGAAAATCACTATAGCTTACTAGAGCAATGCCAAAATGCCTATTGCAATGTGTAATAACAGTACCTTTAAAGTTCACTTTAATCAACCCCTTAATTGATTTTCAAGTGATCTATGCATTAATAATAGTATAACACAACAAATAAGGATAGGATATAAAAACAGCACATAGAGCTCTGTGCTTTTATGTGCTGCTTTTCATTAATACTGAATAAAGAAAGGTTGTATTTGCGTATGGTCAAGCGCTAATTCGATTGTAAAAAGCGTCTTAGAAAAATCAGCTACAAGAGAATACGGCTTTTTAATGGTGTCATCTTGACCTAATGGAACAAAATAAACATCTTTTTTATTAATCATATGACCAATATTTTTAAGGTTTGCTCCTACACCATCATTTGTTGCTAGGGCAATGATAATGGGTTTCCCATTTCTCATAAGTGACTTTGCAGCTAATAAAACGGGTGTATCTGTAATACCATAAGTCATCTTTGCCAAGGTGTTACCAGTACAAGGTGCAATAAGAAGTGCATCTAGAATTCCCTTTGGTCCCATTGGTTCTGCATCAACAATGGTGTGAATAATAGATTTATTGGTTAATGCTTCAATTTTATAGACAACATCAGCTTGATCACCAAAGCGAGTGGAAGTGTTATAAGCATTAAAAGACATGATAGGAAAAACATTTATTCCTTTATTAACAAGCTCTTCTATAAGGGCAATGGTTTTAGCAAAAGTACAAAACGAGCCACAAAGTGCTACGCCTAAATTTAATTCATTTAAGTTTTTCATATATGAGCCCCCTGATTACGTAAAATGAGTAAGAGACATTGGTAGAGAATATCAGCGGCGCTTTTGGGAGCGACAATACCTGGCAAACTTGGTGCTGGAACATAGCTAATGCCCTTTTGTTCAGCATAATCAACATCTATACCTCCAGGAGTAGAAGCTAGTTCAATATAAACAACTTCTGGAGAAAATAAATCAATAAGAGATGATGTTAATAAACGAACAGGAATTGTATTAAAAATGAAATCAAACTCATTCAAATAATGCGCAAGATCATCTAATGGAATAGGTCTATAGCCATAGGTGCTAATATAAGCCAAATCTTTAGTTGAACGAGCTTCTACGGAAACTTTAGCTCCTAAAGCTTGTAATTTATGCGCTAATATTTTGCCACAACGTCCAAATCCTAGTACAAGACATTTGCTATTATGCAATGTGATTTCACTGTTTTGCATTGCATATTGAATAGCGCCTTCTGCAGTAGGAATAGCATTTAAAATAGCAATTTCATCTAACTCCATAATATCGCACCATTTAATATGATGTGTATTAAAAAGGTTTCTAAGGGTAGGATTGAGTACACTACCTAAAACGAAGCTGTTAGTAGCAGCTAAGAAAAATTGTTCAAGTGAAATATAGGTGTTACACATAGGCGTAAAAACGCATTTATTATCTTTTGAAAAGGGGATAGGACCTATAATATAAGGACAGTCTTTTATTTCACCTATTGAAGCACAATGATGAATAGCTTCAGGTAAATCTGGATGGCATAAGCCATATACAGATACAATAAAACCTTTTTCATACAAAATTTGGGCTAGCCTAACAAATCTTAGGTCACCACCTACAATTGCAACAGAAATTCCAGCCATCTTTCAATCCTCCAGCCTATATAAAATGTCTGCACTATAACATATGTAGAAAAAAGGAGGTTGGTGCTTGGATAATAATGACATTCAATAAAACATTGGCGTGCCTAGTAGATTTTATCGTGACTCTAGTCAATAGCTATTTTGTATAATTAAAGGACGCTTTTGCTGATAAATAGCAAAAGCGTCCTTTAATTATTGTCATTATTTATTAGTAATTTGAGAAATATTTTTCAAAACAATAGAAAGTGTGCCATTAGGATTATTCACAACTTCTATAAAGTCTGGATCTTTAAATAAATGGGTAGGAAATTTAAGTTCAATGCCGGTGTCTGTTTTAAGTTTTTGAGAAGCAAATTTATTAGAAATCTTGGGATCAGCAATTTCTATCTTAGCTTCTTTAATCCCGTATTCCTCCATTTGCATCGTGCAGCTTTCAAATACTTCTTCATCACTACCAAAAGTTTGTTCCATAATTTCTTGAACAGGTATGGTTTGTGTTCGAGCAATGCTTTCGCTAATATTATTCTTGAGTTCTGTAAGTGCACTTACTGGGTTATCATAATGTTCTTCGATGACTTTAGTTGCTACTTTTTCAATGGCTTTAATCGTGTCTTTAACAGAAAGTGCAGGCTCTAAATCAAAGAGAAGTGAAAGATATTTACTTTTTGTTCCATCTAATAAAATCACTTTTAAATTATCCGTATTAATAATCACACCTTCGTCTACTTGCTTACTAGCAGA
Organism: Cellulosilyticum sp. WCF-2; assembly: GCF_003990395.1. Taxonomy (NCBI): domain Bacteria; kingdom Bacillati; phylum Bacillota; class Clostridia; order Lachnospirales; family Cellulosilyticaceae; genus Cellulosilyticum; species Cellulosilyticum sp. WCF-2. Next base: position 2,907,077 of record NZ_CP034675.1, read on the forward strand.
AGGAAAAATTCCTTTGTGTTTTATGATGCGCGCTACAACCCCTGCTTCATTATGCTCTACAAAATGTGTGAACTCTTCTTTGTAATTTAATTTAAAAATACCGAGATAGTTGCCGCCATCCATCATAAAACTTGTCAAAATTAAATCACCACTAGGAATGGTGCCATATTCCATCATATAGCGATAAAAAACTTCCGCCATTTCATGAGAAAGTCTTGTAAAAGCTTCTGTGTCTAAAGGCATTTCTAAAACTTTAGGTAAAGAGGCCTCTTCTTTAAAAATAGCATCACTACTGGAACTACTTTCAAAAATTTTCATAAGATGCCTTGTAATAAAGCTTTCCGTTTCATCATTTAATAGTAACAAATCAGTTGAAAATAGTGGCATATTCATGGTTAAGTCTAATACATGAATGATTGTATGTTTGAAGGTAATACTCATTTTGATAATCTCCCAATCTATACAGTATATATTGAATAAAATAGTGTTCAAAGTACTTATTAAAACATGAATAGTATAGATGAAATTGGTTTAGTTATCAAGTAAGGTTTTTTTGTAAAGCACTCTATGCTATAATACAAAAGATTATATTGACATAAAATAAGGAGTGAACAAAAATGGAAATTTATAAAACATCAGGCGTTTGTTCATCAGAAATTCATTTTGAAGTGAAGGACGGCTATATTGAAAATGTTGAATTTATACGAGGTTGTCCAGGAAATGCTTTAGGGGTAGTCGCTTTAGTAAAAGGTTTGCCAATAGAAGAGGTTATTAACAAGTTAAAAGGAATTGATTGCCGCAATCGAGGGACTTCTTGTCCAGACCAATTAGCAAGAGCCTTAGAAGCATATATCAAAGCATAGGACACTTCTAATTTAACCACCTCAATAATATATATAAATCTAGAATGATAACAAGGGAAAGGACCTAATAATATGCACATCATTGTTCAAAAATTTGGTGGTACTTCTGTAGCCACACCTGAAAGCAGAAATAAGGTTGTAGAGAAAATTAAAGCAGCTAAATTGGAAGGAGAAGAGCCAGTAGTTGTTGTATCTGCTATTGGTAGAAAAGGTTCTCCCTATGCAACTGATACACTTATTGATTTTGTTACAGAAACGGCAGGAGAAATGAGCGATCATGCATATGACTTACTTTTATCCTGCGGAGAGATTATCTCAGCTGTAACCATGGCCACGCTATTAAACGAAGCTGGTATAAAAGCACGGGCTTTTACAGGCGGCCAGGCAGGAATTATAACCGATAGTTATCATAAAAAAGCAGATTTATTATGTACAAAACCAGATCAGCTTTTGGCAGCTTTAGAAGCCGGTGTTACACCTGTAGTAGCGGGATTTCAAGGCGTTACTATGGATGGTGAGATGACAACGATAGGAAGAGGGGGGAGTGATACCAGCGCCTCTATTCTAGGAATGGCTTTAAAAGCTGAACGCATTGAAATTTATACAGATGTCGATGGAATTATGACTGCAGATCCTAATGTTTGTGACAAAGCTAAGATTATTCCAGCCATTAGTTACAATGAAGTTTTTCAGATGGCTGATAGTGGTGCAAAGGTGATTCATCCACGTGCAGTAGAATATGCTAAGCGTGCCAATATTCCATTACTTATTAAAAACACTTTCTCTGATGAAGTAGGAACCTATATTGTACAGAATATCATACCTTATCAATCAGAAGCTAATCATAAAGTAATTACAAGTGTTGCTCATCGTAATGGACGTGTTCAGTTTACAATTCATGAAAATATATTGGCAGAGGAAGATATTTTGTCTAGAATGGCAACTGCGGATATTAGTATTGACTTAATTAATATTTTCCCGAATTATAAAGTGTTTACAATTGATTGTTCTGAGCAAAATAAATTAGAAAATCTTTTAATGCAACAGGGGTATAAGTATGACCTTTTAGAGGACTGTGCCAAAGTAACAGCTATTGGAGAACGTATGACCGGGGTACCAGGTGTTATGTCTCGTATTATTAAGGCTTTAACGAAAGCACAAATTGAAGTCTTACAAACAGCTGATTCATTAACGACTATTTCTTGCCTTATCAGAGAAAGCATGGTTTCTAAAGCAATTGATGTTTTACATGATGAATTTAATCTTTAATGTATGAAGTGGGCTTGTTCTTTGCATACTAAACATAATATGTATGGAAAGGAACAAGCCCATGAAAAATGAAAGAAATCTTGTAGATGATGTACCTATGAAAAACGATGTCCCCATGAAAAATGATGTTCCTATGAATGTACTCATAAAAAATGATGTACCCGTGAATAGTAAGAATGGGGGGCAATCTTCCGATAACGCTAAAAATCAAGAAGAAAATGATATGCCACCTGCTGGTGAAGTAGCTGATAATATTAAGGAATTTGGACAACTTCCTCCTGGTAAAGAAGGTGAAAGTCCTATTCACTGCATTACTATTATTGGCCAAGTAGAAGGACATATGAGTTTACCACCACAAAATAAGACTACCAAATATGAGCATATCATTCCACAAATGGTAGGACTTTGTGATGATCCCAAAATTAAAGGTATCTTAATTATTTTAAATACAGTAGGTGGAGATGTAGAAGCAGGACTAGCTTTAGCGGAACTCATAGCCTCTGTTAATAAACCAACTGTTTCTTTAGTACTAGGAGGTGCTCACTCTATAGGTGTTCCTATTGCAGTGGCAAGTGACTATTCGTTTATTACACCTACAGCTACTATGACGATTCATCCTGTACGTATGAATGGAACAGTTATAGGTGTACAACAAACTTTTGAATTCTTCGATCAAATGCAAGAGCGTATTGTTGCTTTTGTAGCGAGAAACTCTCACATTGAAGAAGCACGTTTTAAGGAACTCATGTTAAGTGTGGGTAAATTAGCGAGAGATGTAGGAACTATTTTAGTAGGCCAAGAAGCTGTAGATGAAAAAATCATAGACGAATTAGGCGGTTTAACAGAAGCTATGAGCAAACTTCATCAGCTTATAGCAGAAAGTGAGGCTAATGAGTTATGATGTATTCAGTAGCACCTATCTATGGATTAGATGAAATAATAGAATACCAAGAAATAGAGTATAATGGTTATCATGTTTTAGCGTGTAAGACGCCAGAAGGTTATATCTTAGAACGTGTTTATTCTACTAATCCTCAAGATTTTTTAAGAGAGGACTTACGTCCTGGCAAAATACTTGAAAATGCTCTTATCAAATAGAATTTTGAATGCTATAATAATAGATGTATGCAATAATGTATACATCTATTTTCATTTAATAAAGGAGATAGGGTAGATAAGAATAAAGGGGTATTACAAATGAGTAAAAAAGAAGGAAAAGGGAGATATTCTACTAAGAAAAGAACAACAGGTGAAAGAAAACGTACAGTCCTTAAGGATACTACCCCAGCTATTTCTAAAGAAATCTTAGGTATTTCTTTAATGGGTATAGGTGTTTTGATTTTAATCGGTATTTTTTCAGATAAATCCGGATTATTTGGTAGTTTTCTAAAACAAGTCTTTATAGGCTTATTTGGAGTCGGTGGCTATATTATTCCCGTAGCTACTATGATTATAGGAATTTTTTATATTCAAGGTCGATTTGATAGAGTGGTTAAACTAGCAGTTTATTTAGGGTCCTTATTATTTATGCTCATTATATTTTTTCATTTGCTTTATTATGGAGAAGATAAGAGTTTATCCTTATTAAGTATCAGTTACTTGGAAAAAGCAAGTTGGCAAAATGGGGGCTATATAGGTGCCGTGTTAAGTTACTTGTTTTTAAGTCTAATAGGTTTATATGGTACCTATGTTATTTTAACCGTTTTATTAGGAGTGTGGATTTTAGTTTTAACACAATTTCCTGTTTTTTCATGGATTAATGAACGTTTTGTAGCCTATATCAATGCACACAAAGAAAAAATGAAAGCAACCAAAGAAACCAACAAAAAGAAATCAAAAGCCTCTAAAAAGTTATCAAAACCTATGTCTGAAACACCATCAATGCAAGATGAAGAGGTAACATTGATAGCTTCTGAACCGCATAGACTTGATGAAATTCCTATATACGATTCATCAGTTTATAGTGAAAACACTACAAGAATAGAAGACACTGAAGAAACTAAAGAAACTAAAGAAACTAAAGAAGATGAACCGATAAAGGCAGCATCAAAAGTTGCAATTAATGAAGGAACTGTTATAGAAGAAACTATGGCTGAACTTACTAAAGAAAATACTGTACCTATTCCGCCGTATCAATTTCCTCCAATCACTTTGCTTCAAAAAGGACAAGCTATTCAAAATAAAGAAGCTTCAAAAAAATCTTTAAGTAATGCACGTAAACTTGAAGAAACACTAGGTAGTTTTGGAGTAGAAGCTAAGGTTACACAAATACATAAAGGACCTTCTGTCACACGTTATGAATTACAACCTAAACAAGGCGTTAAAGTAAGTAAAATTGTTAATCTTGCAGATGATATTGCTTTAAACTTAGCAGCCCCTAATATTCGTATAGAAGCACCGATACCTGGTAAAGCTGCAGTGGGAATAGAGGTAGCCAATACAACAAGTGAAATGGTATACTTAAGAGAAGTTATTGATTCTGATCGCTTCTTAGCTTTTCCCTCTAAGCTTGCTTTTGCTTTAGGCAAAGATATTGCAGGTAAACCTATTATTGCCGATATAGGAAAAATGCCTCACATTTTAATAGCTGGTGCAACTGGTTCTGGAAAAAGTGTATGTATCAACACCTTAATTACAAGCATTATTTATAAAGCTAAACCTCATGAGGTCAAACTCATTATGATTGACCCTAAGGTAGTTGAATTAAGTGTATATAATGGCATTCCGCACTTATTAATTCCGGTTGTAACCGATCCTAAAAAAGCAGCTGGGGCATTATTCTGGGCTGTTAACGAAATGACGAAACGCTATAACTTATTTGCAGAGAATAATGTCAGGGATATGAAGGGTTATAATGAGAAACAAATAGAAGAAAGTGCTAAATTACCACAGATTGTTATCATAATTGATGAGTTAGCCGACCTTATGATGACAGGTGCAAAGGAAGTAGAAGATGCTATTTGTCGCCTTGCTCAAATGGCTCGTGCAGCTGGAATTCATCTTGTTATAGCAACTCAAAGACCGTCAGTTGATGTTATTACGGGAGTTATTAAAGCTAATATTCCATCAAGACTTGCATTTGCTGTTTCCTCTGGTACAGACTCACGAACGATATTAGATATGGTAGGGGCTGAAAAGCTTTTAGGTAAAGGAGATATGCTTTTTTATCCTGTAGGGCAATCTAAACCTATTCGTATTCAAGGTGCATTTATTTCTGACCAAGAAGTTGAAAGCATTGTAAACGCTATTAAAACAGATCATGTAGTTTACGAGGAAGAAGTCATTCAAACTTTGGAAAATGCAGCTATGCCTATAGCTGCAGATGATGAAGAGGAAGATGAACTCTTAGAAAAAGCCATTGCATTTGCTGCAGAGAAGGAAAAACTCTCTATTTCTATGTTACAACGCTATTTTAGAATAGGTTTTAATCGAGCAGCTAGACTAATGGAAGCTTTAGAAGTCAGAGGTATTGTTGGCCCTGATGAAGGAAGTAAACCTAGAAAAGTTTTATAAAATCATACCAATTTACAAAGTTAAAGGAGCAAAAGATGAAAACAGATATTCAAATTGCACAAGAAGCCATTATGAAACCTATTAAAGAAGTTGCTAAAAAAGCTGGTATTGAGCCAGAAGAGCTAGAATTATACGGGAATTATAAAGCTAAACTCTCCTATGAATTAATGAACCGCGTAAAAAGCCATTCGAATGGTAAGTTGGTATTAGTAACTGCTACGAACCCAACACCAGCTGGTGAAGGAAAAACAACAGTAACCGTAGGTCTTGGACAAGCCTTATGCAAGCTTGGACAAAATGCGATCATTGCTTTACGTGAACCATCTTTAGGCCCCTGTATGGGAATCAAAGGAGGTGCAGCAGGTGGTGGTCATTCACAAGTTGTTCCAATGGAGGATATTAATCTTCATTTTACAGGTGACATTCATGCCATGAGTGCTGCTAATAATTTACTTGCTGCTATGATTGATAACCACATTCACCAAGGTAATAGCTTAAATATCGATGTGCGTACCATTACTTGGAAAAGATGCGTTGATATGAATGACCGTGCTTTAAGAGAAATCGTAGTAGGTCTTGGTGGGCCAATGAATGGTGTACCTCGCCAAGATGGTTTTATGATTACAGTAGCTTCTGAAATTATGGCTATCTTATGTCTTGCAACAGACCTAGATGATCTAAAGCAAAAAATCAGCCAAATTATTATTGGATATAATATGAAAGGTGAACCTGTAACAGCAGGTGATTTAAAAGCAGAAGGCGCAATGACTACTTTACTTAAAGATGCCATTAAACCTAACTTAGTTCAAACTTTAGAAAATACCCCTGTTATTATGCATGGTGGCCCTTTTGCCAATATTGCTCATGGTTGTAATAGTATTATTGCTACAAAACTTGCTTTAAAATTGGGTGATATTGTCGTTACTGAAGCAGGCTTTGGTGCAGATTTAGGTGCTGAGAAGTTCTTCGATATTAAATGTCGTAAAGCCGATCTAAAACCAGACGCAGTAGTATTAGTAACCACTATTCGCGCGCTTAAATATAATGGTGGCATTCAAAAAGCTGATTTACAAAATGAAAATGTGGAAGCTCTTAAAGAAGGTATGAGTAATCTGGAAAAGCATATTGAAAATCTTCAACTTTATGGTGTACCAGTTGTAGTGACCTTAAATGCATTTGTAACAGATACAGAAGCCGAAATTGCTGCTGTTGAAGCTGCTTGCAAAGCTAAAGGATGTCACTTTGCCTTAGCTAATGTTTGGGAAAAAGGTGGAGAAGGTGGTATTGCCTTAGCAGAAGAACTTCTAAAAGTTCTTGATACAGAACCTAGTAAGTTTAAAACACTTTATGATGACAATATGAGTATAGAAGATAAAATAAAATGTATTGCTACTTCTATTTATGGAGCAGATCAAGTTGTGTTTGAACCTAAAGCAAAAAAAGAACTTGCTAAAATTAACAGTTTAGGTCTTGAGTATTTACCAGTATGTATGGCAAAAAATCAATATTCTTTATCTGATGATGCGGCATTACTTGGTAGACCTAAAGCCTTTACAACAACTATTAGAGAGATTAGAATATCAGCAGGTGCTGGATTTATTGTTGCTCTTACAGGTAATGTAATGACAATGCCAGGACTTCCTAAAAAGCCTGCAGCTGAACAAATTGATATTAATAGTAAAGGCGTTGTTACAGGCTTATTCTAAAGATAATAAGGGGGAGAGAAGATGTCAAAGATTATAGATGGTAAACTTATTTCTACTATGATTAAAGATGAATTAAAAGAAGAAGTGGCATTACTTAAAACACAAGGTATTCATCCTGGTCTTGCTGTTATTTTAGTTGGGGATAATAGTGCTTCACAGGTGTATGTTGGGAATAAAAAGAAAGCTTGTGAATATGTAGGTATTAAATCTTTTAGCTATGAATTGCCTATAGAAACACCTGAAGCAGATTTACTTGAGCTTATTGATACGCTTAATCGAGATGACCAGGTACATGGTGTTTTAGTTCAATTACCATTACCAAAACATATGGATGAACAAAAAGTCATTATGCGTATTTCTCCAGCAAAAGATGTAGATGGCTTTCATCCGCAAAGTGTAGGTGCCTTAAGTATAGGACTTCCTGGCTTTGTATCTTGTACACCAGCAGGTATTATTGAACTACTTAAACGTAGTCATGTAGATATAGTAGGTAAAAACTGCGTGGTTGTTGGCAGAAGTAATATTGTAGGTAAACCTGTAAGCTTGCTTTTATTAAGAGAACATGGTACAGTTACTATCTGTCATTCTAGAACTAACAATTTAACTGATATACTTCAGCAAGCAGATATTGTGGTTGCCGCTGTAGGCATTCCAAAGTTTATTAAAGGTGAACAATTAAAAGCAGATGCAGTTGTAATTGATGTAGGCATGAATCGTGATGAAAACGGTAAGCTCTGTGGTGATGTAGACTTTGATTCAGCCAAGGACCATGTAGCAGCTATTACACCTGTTCCAGGCGGTGTAGGCCCTATGACAATTGCTATGCTTATGAAGAACTGTGTGCTTGCTGCTAAAAGTAATCACTGCTAACATAAGGTTAGCTTAACATGAAAGGAGCAGCATTTTGAATTATTTAGTATCTTTTGTATCACTTGGATGTGATAAAAACTTAGTCGATAGCGAACATATGCTAGGGCTACTCAATCAAGGAGGCTTTTCTTTAACAGGTGATGAAGAAAAAGCAGATGTCATTGTTGTTAACACCTGTTGTTTTATTGAAGATGCCAAAAAAGAAAGTATTGAAAATATATTAGAAGTGGCTGGCTACAAAGAAACAGGGAATTGTAAAGCCCTTATCGTAACAGGTTGTATGGCTCAGCGTTATAAGCAAGAAATTTTAGATGAAATTCCTGAAGTAGATGCTGTTGTAGGAACCACTTCATATGATAAGATTGTGGACATTGCCAATGGTATTTTAGAACAAAAAGGACTTCGTACTCAGCATTTTGACTTGATTGATCGTGAAATGTTAGATGAAATGCCTCGTATTTTAACAACTGCGGGTTACTTTGCTTATGTAAAGATTTCCGAAGGCTGCGATAAGCATTGTACTTACTGTATTATTCCTAAATTAAGAGGAAAATATAGAAGTCGTCAGATGGATAAAATTAAAGCTGAAGTTGAAAAATTAGCAGCAGATGGTGTTTCGGAAATTATTTTAGTAGCACAAGATACAACAGAATATGGGCGTGACCTAGAAAATGCTTCTCTTGCAAAATTACTACATGAGCTTGGGAAAATAGAGGGAATTGAATGGATTCGCGTTTTATATTGTTATCCAGAAAGTATTACTGATGAATTAATTGAAGAAATTAAAACGAATCCTAAAGTATGTAAGTATTTAGACATACCTATTCAGCATGCTTCAACAGCCATTCTTAAGCGTATGGCAAGAAAAAGTTCTCTGGAACAGCTTAAAGAACGCCTTGGTAAGTTGAGACAAGAAATACCTGGTATTGCACTTCGTACAACGCTTATTGTAGGTTTTCCAGGTGAAACAGAAGAAGATTTTCAAATTTTATATGATTTTGTAAAAGAAATGCGATTTGATCGTCTAGGCGTCTTTACTTATTCAAAAGAAGAAGGAACACCAGCAGCTTTATTTGAAGATCAAATTGATGAAAAAACAAAAATTAAACGTCGTGATGCTATTATGGCACTTCAACATGGTATTTCTAGCGCCTTAACAGCTGAAAAAGTGGGTAAAACCATGAAGGTCCTTATTGAAGGTAAGATTACTGATGAGGATGTTTATATTGGTCGTACCTATCAAGATGCACCTGATATAGATGGTGAAGTATTTGTAGAATATGAAGGAGAACTCATTTCAGGTGATTTTGTAGATGTACGTATTACAGCATCAAACGACTATGATTTGATTGGGGAGATAGTAGATGAATATAGCGAATAAACTCACGTTACTACGTGTCGTTTTAGTATTTGCTTTTATGGGGATCATATGGTTACCTTTGTCTTTATCCATAGGTACAGTATTATGGATTGCACTAGCTATTTTTATTATTGCTAGTTTAACTGACTTTTTAGATGGTTATTTAGCACGTAAGCTGAATTTAGTGACTAATTTAGGTAAATTTATGGATCCTTTAGCAGATAAAATGCTTGTTACAGCTGCGATGTTAGCTGTTGTTGAATTTGGAATTAAAGGCATGTTACCTGCTGGCATATTGCCTACGTGGATTGTTGTTTTTATTCTTCTGAGAGAATTCATGGTATCAGGCGTAAGACTTATTGCAGCTAATCAAAATCATGTTATTGCAGCAAGTTACCTAGGTAAACTGAAAACAGTTATACAAATGGCTATGATTATTGTGTATTTATTACCAGTTAATTGGCCTATACTTCCTGTTTTAGCTACTTGTTTAGCTTATTTAGCTTTAGTTCTTACTTTAGTATCTGGTTTTGAATACTTATGGAAAAATAAAGATGTCTTTAAAACAGAAGCGCATTAAAAATACGGTATTTCATGATTGGTTCATGAGATACCGTATTTTTAATCTGAAATAGTATCTGTAGCATCATACTGAATATAAAGTAGCTCAGAAGGTGCTAATAAGATATATATTCAGGTTCACTTCCTAGTACAATGACCTTGTGTGATAGGGTATAACCTTGGTAGCAAAAACAAAAAAATGTAATTAATATAATGATAAGTAAAATAATAAAACGTTTCATTTTTCGCCTCACCTATCTAACTTCATTTTAATTTGTGTAGAATATGGAAATAATATACCTAAAGCTTTAAATAAAGTGAGAAATTGTTGTATAATAGGAAAGAAGGTCAAATAAGTGGAGGATATAAGGTATGCATTATAATACCATTATTGTGGGTGGTGGGCCGGCTGGTCTTTTTACTGCTCAAGCTTTAGCTAAAAAGCAAAAGAGAGTGTTATTATTAGAACGTAACAAGGGAGCAGGTAAAAAACTTCTTATATCAGGTGCTGGCCAATGTAATTTTACACATGCCGGTGATATAGAGGATTTTTTTAGCTGCTATGATGATAAAGCAAAATTTTTAAAAAAAGCTTTATTAGCTTTTGACAATAAAAAAACCATGCGTTTTTTTGAAGAAGCAGGTGTAGCTTATACGATATTTCCTAATAATAAAGTTTTCCCTAAGAGCATGAAAAGTATGGATATCTTAAATGCTTTACTTGTTCAGTGTCAAAAGTCTAATGTAGAAATGATTTATAGTGAGCTTGTAAATCAGATTTCTGTATATGATAAAGTTTTTACAGTAGAAACTGCCACTGGTAAACGCTATTTTAGTAATCAAGTTGTCATTGCTACAGGTGGAAAATCCTATGCACATATGGGTTCAGATGGAACAGGTTATTTATTAGCCAAGCATTTGGGACATCGCATTATTGAACCTAGACCAGCTTTGACAGATGTAAGACTTGATGAAAATACTTTTAAAGTGCTTTCAGGTGTTTCAGTTAAACAAACAGAAGTAACGATTTGGAGAGAACAGAAGAAAATTCAAAATTATGTAGGTGATTTATTATTTACACATAAAGGTTTGTCAGGACCGGCCATTATTAATAGTTCAAGGTGGATGAAAAGTGGTGATGCGCTGCAAGTAAATTTTCTATATCCTAAAAGCTATGAAAACATTAAAGCCTATTTTGCTTCAGAGGTTGCTAAAAGAGGAAAAGAAGAAATCATTACTTTTTTAAAGCAATTTGAATTACCACGAACACTTTATCAAGCTTTATGCCAACGTATTTCTCTAGATGAACATACAACCTGCGCAGAACTTTCAAAGAAACAGAGAGAAGCATTAGTTGATCAACTTACAAGATGTCCTTTTACTATTGCGAGTTTAGGCGGTTTTCATATAGCAATGGTAACAGCAGGTGGAGTTCATCTTAAAGAAGTGAATCCAACAACGATGGAAAGTCGTAAGCAAAAAGGACTGTATTTTGTAGGTGAAGTTTTAGATATAGATGGAGATACTGGTGGCTATAATATTCAAGCGGCGTTTTCTACGGCAGCTTTATGTGCAGATAGTATTATGCAAAACAAAAAATAGAAAATATTTCCTTGGAAATATTTTCTATTTTTTGTTTTGCATAATTTATAAGAATATTAGTCTGCTTTTCTATAAGGTAAACTACTTTCGATTATTGCATGGACCTGATCTGGTAAGAGCTCTAAAGCTTCCTTACTTAAGCCCTTAGTAGGAACAGCTGGATGAATCGTTAATTTAACATGTGCAGGTTTAATTTTATTATGATTAAGTTCCATGAGCTTATAAGACCCATCAATAGTAACAGGAACAATAGGTACACCTGCTTTTGTAGCAAGCTTAAAACTTGCACTTTTAAATTCACCCATTTGATCACCTTTACTTCTTGTACCTTCAGGAAAAATAACTAATGAGTGTCCTTGCTTTAAAACCTTAATTCCCTCAATAATAGCTCCTGCGGAACCTTTTAAAGTAGAACGGTCCATAAAGACACAGTGTAATAATTCCATCCATTTCACAATGATAGGAATTTTCTTAGCTTCTATTTTAGAAATAAAGCCTTTAGGTCTATTGATATAACTCATCAAAAGAGGAATATCAAAGTTTCCTTGATGATTACTAACATAAACAACAGTTTGGTCAGTTGGAAGATTATCTAATCCATTAACTTCTACTGTTGCACCACTACGCTTAATATTACCTAACATCCATTTTGTAGATGCTTCGTGAACATAAGCTTCTAATGCTTCTACATCACCACTTTTTTGTAAACTATGGGCTTTTCTTAATTTAGGAAGAGTTCCAATCAAAGTAAAAACAAAGCTTACAAACCACATTATTGTCCTCATTTTTTCGCCTCCAAATTATCTGATACTCTTTTTATTATAATACAAAACCAATGAAGGTAAAATGAAAACATCATTACTAAAGATTCAACATAAAATATTCATTCTTGTCAGAAAATATGTTATGATATAAACATTAATTGAAAGGAGTGATAAAATGGCAACCATACGTGCATTTGGTGCACTCAGACCAACCAATTCATTAGTGACTAAAGTAGCTGCTTTACCTTATGATGTAATGAATACAGAAGAAGCAAAAAAGATGGTAGAAGGAAACCCTTATTCTTTTCTTCATGTAGACAAACCTGAAATGCATATTACAAATCCAAAAGGGGATGAATTATATGCTTTCGCAGGTGATACGCTAAGACGTATGATTAAGGAAGGTGTTTTTATTAAAGATGAGCCTAGTTTATATATCTATGGTTTAAGTAATAGTATGACCACACAATATGGACTTGTTTGTTTAGTATCCGCTGAAGAATATGATGAAGGAATTATCAAAAAGCATGAAAATACAAGAACTGACAAAGAGTTAGATCGTATCAAGCATGTTTCTTACTGCAAGGCCCATACAGGCCCTATTTTTCTGGCTTATAAAGGATTAGAACTTATAACAGCTTGGTTATTAGAATACACCGCTAAACATGAACCTGTTTATTACTTTATAGGAGAAGATGGTGTTAAACATGAGGTGTTCAAAGTATCTGACCCTCATACGATTCATAACATTACCTCTGCTTTTGAAGAAGCTGATGCACTTTATATTGCAGATGGGCATCATCGTGCAGCAGCTGCTGCGGCTGTAGCAAGAAAGTACCGTGAAGAAGGAAAAACCTCAGAAGATGCACAGTATTTTTTAGCAACTATCTTTCCTAAAGAACAACTTTGTATTATGGATTACAATCGTGTTCTTAAAGATGAAAGCAATTTAAATGCTGAGCAATTATTTAACCAATTACAAGAGAAATTTGAAATAGAAGCTATCAATGAAACAATTTATAAACCTAAGGAGAGACATACTTTCGGAATACGTTACGAAAAGAAATGGTATAAGTTAACTATGAAACCAGAATGGATTGATGAAACAGATCCTGTCGCTTCGTTAGATGCTTCTTTACTACAAACCTATGTTCTTGAGCCTATCTTTAAAATTCATGATCCAAAAGGTGATAAACGCATTGATTTTGTAGGAGGTATTCGTGGTATAGAAGAACTCAATAGAAGAACAGATACAGATATGGATATAGCCTTTAGCATGTTCCCAACTTCTATGGATGAACTTATTCGAGTAGCAGATGCACATCAATTAATGCCACCAAAATCAACTTGGTTTGAGCCTAAACTACGTAGTGGTATTTTTATTCATGAAATTAATGATTGAGACGTACTAAAGCCTTAAAAGTCATATATTGACAAAAACTAAAAGATTACATATAATCGTATAAGAATAGCATATGACAAACTAAACTAAACGTATAATATATATGAACTACTGTGAAAAGAAGGAGTATATAAATAAGGGTTTGCAGAGAGAGAAGCAATTGGTGAAAGCTTTTTAATACCTGTTTATAGAAGCAGTCTTGGAGTAAATATCTTGAACATACAAAAGTAGAGGTATTCGGGTGATTTCGTTAACAATCCTTAAGGTGATAGGTTTTTTATGCCTATAACTAGGGTGGTACCGCGAGAAACCTCGTCCCTATTGGGATTGAGGTTTTTTTGTATTTCCAGTAACTTTTTAAAGGAGGCTATATATGAATGACGTCTGTTTAGTTAATCCTTCTCATGGCTTAAGTGAGACTTTTATTCCAGAAGATTTAATTCAGGATCCTACTTCAGGAATCTGGGTATGTGAAGTTGTACTTCATGCTTTTATAAGGCTTAATAATAGGTTGTTTAATGAATGGTTAGAGCCTTTAAGCTTAGTAAGTGGCTATCGTTCTTTTATTTATCAGCAAAAGCTTTTTGATAAAAAAATAGCTTTCTATCAAAAACAAGGGATGGATGAAACAACAGCCAAAATAGAAGCTGCTAAAATAGTAGCAGTTCCTGGACATAGTGAACATCAGTTAGGCTTAGCCATTGATGTGACAACTTGGAGTATGAGAGTTCTGGAAGATCCTCTTATTATAAGTTTTGGTGAAACGCCCACTGGTAAATGGCTCTTGAAAAATAGTTATTTAGAAGGATTTGTACTACGTTATCCTAAAGATAAAACACACATCACACACATTACGTATGAACCTTGGCATTACCGTTATGTAGGTATAGAAGTAGCTACCGTGATGAAACAAAAGGGGCTTTGTTTAGAAGAGTATATAGCGCTAAATCAAGGTTAATATAAATGATATTTATTAGGAGGAGCAAATGAAAAACTATAGTTTAAATGAACTAAGAGAAATGTATCTTAAATTTTTTGAAAGTAAAATGCATCTTCGTGCAAAAAGCTTTCCATTAGTACCACACAATGATAATAGTTTATTACTCATTAATGCAGGTATGGCACCACTTAAACCATACTTTACTGGTCAAGAAGAACCACCTAGAAGAAGAATGACAACTTGTCAAAAATGTATTCGTACAGGTGATATTGAAAATGTTGGTAAAACAGCACGTCACGGTACTTTCTTTGAAATGCTGGGGAACTTCTCATTTGGTGACTATTTTAAAGAAGAAGCGATTGAATGGGCTTGGGAGTTTGTTACAAAACACCTTGAGATTCCAGTAGAACGTTTATTTGTAACTGTTTACCAAGATGATGAAGAAGCAGCTGAAATCTGGAGAAATAAAATTGGCTTACCTAATGAAAAAGTTATTTATATGGGTAAAGAAGATAACTTCTGGGAAGCTGGTATTGATGGACCTTGTGGCCCTTGTTCAGAGATCTATTTTGATAGAGGTCCTGAATTTGGCTGTGATAGCCCTGATTGTGGTGTGGGTTGTGACTGTGACCGTTATATGGAATTCTGGAACTTAGTATTTACCCAATTTGAGCGCCATGAAGACGGGACTTACACACCACTTGCTCAAAAGAATATTGACACAGGTATGGGACTTGAAAGACTTGCAGCTATGATGCAAGGTGTAAGTTCTATCTTTGATGTCGATACAATCAAAGCTATCCGTGATCACGTCTGCCAGCTTGCAGGTGTTACTTATGGTGAAAATTACAAAAACGATGTATCAATTCGTGTTATCACAGACCATATTCGTTCAGTAACTTTTATGGCTGCGGATGGTGTTCTTCCTTCTAATGAAGGGCGCGGCTATGTTATGCGAAGACTTCTTAGACGTGCCGTTAGACATGCTAAATTATTAGGTATTGAAGGTTTATTCTTAAAAGATCTTGTTAAAACAGTAGTTGATAATTCCAAACATGAGTATACAGAGCTTGAAGATAAATATGAATATATTACGAAACTTCTTACTGTAGAAGAAAAGAACTTTAATGAAACGATTGACCGTGGACTTAATATTTTAAAAGCACACATCGATGAAATGAAAGCAGAAGGTAAAACGGTATTAGACGGTAAAGCTTGCTTTACACTTTCTGATACTTATGGTTTCCCTATTGATTTAACACATGAAATTCTTGAGGAACAGGGATTAAAAGCTGATGAAGAAGGTTTCAAAGTAGAAATGGATGCTCAACGTCAAAAAGCAAGGGATGCGCGTGGTGGTTCTAAATATATGGGTGCAGATGAAACCATATTTAATCAAATGGATTCAACTATGAAGACAACTTTTGTGGGTTATGATAAGCTTGAAACAACAGGTACATTAGAGGTACTTGCAAATGATGAAGAACTTTTAGAAGCAGCAGGCTGTGGTGACTCTATTTATGTTGTTATTTCTGAAACACCATTTTATGCTGAAAGTGGTGGTCAGGCAGGTGATACTGGTCTTATTACAACAGCTACAGGTAAAGCTGTTGTTAGCGATACAACTAAAGTTATCGGTGGTAAGTTTGCTCATCATGCTCAAGTAGTAGAAGGTTCTATTGAAAAAGGTCAATCTGCTACTTTTATAGTAGAAAATGCATCACGTATGGATACTTCTCGTAACCATAGTGCAACTCACCTTTTACAAAAAGCATTACGTGAAGTGGTAGGTGGGCATATCGAGCAAGCAGGTTCAAATGTGAATAAAGATCGTCTACGTTTTGACTTCACTCACTTTGAAGCTTTAACTCATGAACAACTTGAAAAAGTAGAAGCTTTGGTAAATGAAAAAATTCTTGAAGGTTTAATCATTACTATTAAAGAAATGCCTATTGATGAAGCTAGAAAGTTAGGCGCAATGGCTCTCTTTGGTGAAAAGTACGGCCAAACAGTACGCGTTGTTAATATGGGTGATTACTCAGTAGAGCTTTGTGGTGGTACACACCTTCAAAATACAGCTGCTATTGGTACTTTCAAAATTATTTCTGAAACAGGTGTTGCTGCTGGCGTAAGACGTATTGAGGCAGTAACAGGTAGAGGTGCTCTTCATTTCTATCAAACAATGGAAAATAGCTTAAATGAGGTAAGTGCTCTCGTTAAAGCTAAAAAAACAGAAGTAGTAAAAAAAGTGGAAAGTATGACTATTGAGCTTAAAAATCTTGAAAAAGAAAATGAAAAACTTAAAGCTGAAATTGCAGCTAGTAAGGCAGGAGCCCTTACTGAGCAAGCAAAAACGATTAATGGTATAAAAGTGTTAGTAAGTCAAATAGATGAACTTGATATGAATGATCTTAAAAACATGGGTGATTCATTAAAAGATCAACTTCAAGATGGGGTTGTTTTATTAATGAGCCATGTTGCAGATAAAGTAAACCTTGTAGCTATGGCTACTCCAAGTGCTGTAGAAAAAGGGGTACACTGTGGTCAAATCATTTCTGCTGTAGCAGGTGTTGTTGGTGGAAAAGGTGGCGGTAGACCTAATATGGCACAAGCTGGTGGTAAAGATGCTTCTAAGATTAAAGAAGCTATTACTGTTGCTGAAACAACAATCAACGCACAGCTTAATGCCTAGTTTTTATAATATATGATGTATTTTATATGAATCAAAAGTAATAAAAACTTAAGGATATCCTATTAAATATACGTGGAATACTTGACGTATCACGTAAATTACTTTATAATTTAACGTAGTGCTTTAATCTTTTCTCCGTACAAATGCATAAAGCACAACATTGCACCGGAGGGAGGGAAAGAAATGTCAGAGGTTACTGTTCGCGAAAATGAATCATTAGATAGCGCTCTTCGTAGATTTAAAAGAAACTGTGCAAAAGCAGGTATCATGCAAGAAATCCGCAAAAGAGAACACTATGAAAAACCAAGTGTAAAACGTAAAAAGAAATCAGAAGCAGCACGTAAAAAAAATAAACAATATTAATTGTTTGTTGTTTACCATATGAATACAAAAGCATAAGCTTTTTGTACAAGGGATGATGCAGATGTCTTTAAAAGAAAAACTTCTTTCAGATATGAAAGAAGCCATGAAAGAAAAAGATGTCCTTCGCAAAAATACCATCCAAAGCATTCGTGGTGCCATTCTTCAAAAAGAGAAAGACACTCTGCAGGAGGTTAGTGAAGAACAAATTCTTGATATTATTGTACAAGAAATCAAGAAACGCAAAGATGCTCTCGCTGATTTTGAAAAGGGAAATCGCCCAGATTTAGTAGCAGATACTAATGCAGAAGTTACTGTTTTACAAGGTTACTTGCCTAAGCAGTTAAGTGATGAAGAGCTAACTTCACTTATTCATCAAGTGATCGAAGAAGTTGAAGCAACATCTATGAAAGATATGGGTAAAGTTATGGCTGCCATTAAACCTAAGGTGAGTGGCAGAGCTGATAACCAAAAAGTGAGCAGCATTGTTAAACAATGTTTATCCAATTAATCAGTGCAATGCTTAATGAGGACGTCCAGAAGGACGTCCTTTTTGCATTCCTTGCTAATTTTTTATTTTCATCTTCAATTCTCCAAATGAGCCAGTTCACTGGTTGCCAAATCATTTTATTTCGTCTGATTTATTACCTTGTTATATCTCTCTATAGTATTAACTCCTTAATGTCATTCATTTTATTTTGAATTCTATTTTAGAAATACGATATCTTTAATACCCGTTTAAATAGCATTTTTTTGAAGTCTCTATATTTAAATGGTAATCTTTATATAATTTACAGAATATTAGTTTAATAATCTAATACCTTTTCTTACTTTTTTATCAAGCCACCACAGATAATATAAAATTATCTGTGGTGGCTTGATTTTAATTTTGAAAATATGTTAACTTATATATATAGTTAACTTTAGTTAACTCTATATATAATAAAGGTTAACTATTTATAATGTAAGTTTACATATAAGGAGAGAAGTAATGGCAGATGTAACATTTGGTGTAAAAGTACCAGAAGAATTGAAAAATGAATTAAGTGAATTAATGAAAGACAGTACGCTAAGTGGCAAAGAGTTTATGGGGATGTTATTAGCTAGTTATAAGCTAGAAAAAGCAAAAGAAGAAAACTCACTTTTTGAAGGTGATTTAAAAGAATTGCAGACTTTATTAAAAAGAGTACAGGGTATTTATACCCATATGATAGAAAAAAGTCAGCTAGGCTATCAGGAACAGTTGAAGGAGATAGAGAAAAAAATAGAAGAGCAAGTAGCTGAAAAAGAAGAGATTTTGTTGGAACATAAAAAGACAAAAGAAATACTAGAAGATGCTGAAAAAAAAGAATTTAGTCAACTTCAGGAAATAGAAGCTTTAAAAAGTAAGTTATCAGATGTGGTAAAAGAGAAGGAGCAAGTACAACAGCAATTGAATAACCATCTTTTATTGCATACCAAATTCGAGGAAGAGATTACATTATTAAAAGAACAAGTAACAGGATATAAGCGCTTAGAGTTGGAAATCGAAGAACGTAATAATGAGAATGGTAAACTTAAAAATAGAAATGATGAATTAGCTTCTGAAATTTGGTTTTTGCAACGAGAGGTAGAAAAGTTAAAAGAAGAAAAAAATCAGCTAGAAACGAAGCAACAACAGGAGTTAACTCAATTAAAAGATAAACAAGAGCTTCAACTTCGCAATGAATTATTAGAACAAAAGTTAAGCTTTAAAGAAGAAATATCTCATCTAAAAGAACAAATCACTAAAGAGAAAGAAGCCTATCACCAGCTAGAACGTGATTATACCCAAAAACTACAAGATATGTATAAACAGAAGTAGAAATACACATAAAAAGGCAAGAAGCTTATTGAATTCTCAAGGTGATAATGGTATACTCTAATACTGAAAAAGGAGTGTATACAAATGGCAAATTATTTATCACCACAGGAAATCACAAATTATACTAGCGATGGCGGTGTCAACAAAGTTAATCGTAGTGCATTATTAGTACTAGTAATGGCTATCATGGCAGGTGTTTACATTGCATTAGGTGGCTTTGCTTCCTCAGTAGCAGCTCATGATGTTGCAAATAAAGGTTTAGCTAAATTAGTAACGGGTGCAGTATTCCCTATTGGACTTATGTTTGTAGTTATCAATGGTGCAGATTTATTCACTGGAAACTGCTTAATCGTCATTTCAACTTTAGAAAAACGCACAACATGGGGTGGATTTTTTAAAAATTTAATTATTGTATTAGTAGGTAATTTTATTGGAGCAGTAGCAATCGCATTTTTAGTAGCAAATAGCGGCATTCTTAATATGAGTGATGGTCGTTTTGGTGCTTATGCGATTAAAACAGCCGTATCTAAATCAAACCTTCAATTTACGCAAGCTCTTTGTTTAGCGATTATTTGTAACATTTATGTATGTGCTGGTATTTGGATGATTTATGCAGCTAAAGATATTACAGGAAAAGTAATGGCTGGTTTCTTCTCTATTTTTGCTTTTGCAATCAGCGGGGCAGAGCATATTGTAGCTAATATGTTTTATATTCCTGTAGCACTTTTTGTGAAGAATAATGCTGAATA
Source organism: Cellulosilyticum sp. WCF-2 (assembly GCF_003990395.1). Lineage (NCBI taxonomy): Bacteria > Bacillati > Bacillota > Clostridia > Lachnospirales > Cellulosilyticaceae > Cellulosilyticum > Cellulosilyticum sp. WCF-2. The sequence goes on from NZ_CP034675.1 coordinate 2,927,571, forward strand.
TATGGAACTGGCTCATGCAACAGCTGATCAGCTAAGTTGGGGGAAATTCCTTATTAATAATGCAATTCCCGTAACTCTTGGTAATATTATTGGTGGTGTATTTATTGGAGGAATGTATTTCCTTATTTACAAAAAACTCACCAAACCATCACAACAATAAAATAGCATAGTCGCAGTTTAATACTGCGGCTTTTATTATATCTATTTTAATGAGGAGGATTTGTAGATGCTTATTGAAAAAGCCGTTCAATATTTTATATCGTCGTTAGAAGCTGAACAGTTATCTTCTCACACGATTAAGGCTTACTTACAAGATTTAAATCAATTTAAGAAATGGACACAAAAGAAGGAAGTGGATGACCTAAATTTTGAGGATTTTCAAGATTATTTTATAGAAATTTCTAAATTAAAAATGACATCTATTAAACGTAAAAGAGTAGTTATGCATCGCTTTTTTAAATTTTGTTACCGTAAAAAACTTTGTACAGAAAAGCTTCATGAATACATTGATCCTATACGTTCAAAGAAAAATGTTGTTCCTAAAGAAGTTTTAAGCCGAGAAGAAATCTCTCTTATTTTTGATTTTTTAAAAAAAGAAGAGAAGCAATATAAATTAAAGGTAAATAACACTTATTATGACTATCTTTATTATTGTTCACTGCGTAATCAGCTTCTTATTAGTATTCTTCTTTATACGGGATGTCGTGCCCACGAAGTAGTTGCTTTAAAAAAACAAGATATTAATTTATTACAAAATACCATTACACTTTTTACAAAAGGAGGTAAATATAATCAAGTACCTATACATGATGAGTTAAGGAAAGCCTTAGATAATTACAATGAATCTATCAGCACTTTATCTCTGGGACTTCAAAATCTGCTTCAAGAAAGTCATTATCTGTTCCCGAGCAAAACGGATTCTAACAATTATATGCCAACACGTACATTACATGATTTAATGAAAAAACTTTCTGCTGCAACGGGTCGTCATATTCATGCGCATCTTTTTAGACATACATTCGCTTCTTATTGTATTGCAGCTAATATGGATATTTCTACAATCTCTTCTTTAATCTCTCACAGCAATCCTTCTATTACTTTGTCCATCTATACTCACGAAATAGATGCGCACAATAAGCAAGAACAGATTAAAAAACTAAGTTTTTATTAATCTCGTATGAAAATCAAAAAACGACTTATACTAAGACGTGTAATCTGAAAGGAGAGTGTAAGTTGTGGGTGATTTAAATGAACTTAAGCAAAAATATAACGAAGGTTATCGCTGTATTTATACAGAGAAAGATTCTAATGAAGGGTTGACCATGCACCTAAAAAACTTTAGAGAAGAAAAAATTCACACCATGAACATTAAGAGTGACATGGAAATTGGTGAAATTGAAAGCTTCTTAGATACACTTAATCAAATTAAGAAGAAAAAAGGGCATGATTGTCATGATTTATAAACAAATAAAAGTGGCTTCTTTATCGTAGAAGTCACTTTTATTTGTTTATCGAATCATTTTTTTAATCCATTTTAATTGTTTATCATAAGGGGGATAACGAAAAGGAAGCTCCCTAGGAGTACTATAAAGAACGGTTTTCTCATGAGTAAAGGTTTTAAAACTATTGTAACCATGATATGCCCCCATTCCACTATAACCTACCCCACCAAAAGGAGCTTGTGGGTGAGTAACATGTAATATTGTATCATTAATACAACCACCTCCAAAAGAAAGATGTTTAAGTAAATAGTCAATACGTTTTTGGTCTTTACTAAAAAGATAGCATGCTAGTGGCTTAGGATAACGTTGGACATAATGAATAGCTTCTTCTAAACGCTTATAAGGTATAATAGGCAAAATAGGGCCAAAAATTTCTTCTTGCATACATAAGTCAGAAGGTGCGATAGGGTACAGAACTGTTGGTTCAATATATAATTCATCTGTATTAAAATGTCCACCAAAATGTATTTTATCTTCATTTATAAGTTGAAGTAAACGAACATAATGTGCTTCATTAATAATATGTGCCATATGCTTTTTTTCTCTGTAAAAATGTTGTAATACAAAACCTATATAACATAACAAGCGATCTGCTACACTTTCATGAACAAGAACATAGTCTGGAGCTACGCAGGTTTGTCCTGCATTTAAAAATTTACCCCATACAATACGAGTAGCTGCTAAACGTAAATCAGCTGTATGATCTACAATAACAGGGCTTTTCCCACCTAATTCTAAAGTTACAGGGATTAAATGTTCAGATGCCTGTTTCATTACCTTTTTACCCGTTTCTATGCCACCGGTGAAAAAAACATAATCTAGTGGTTCGTTAAGAAGTTCAGTACACACCATGCTATCACCTTCCACAAGTGTTACATAGTAGGGTGGAAAAACTTCATTTAAAATCATACGAAGTACTTTATTCGTAGCTGGTGTATATTCTGAAGGCTTAACAATGGCACAATTGCCTGCTGCAATAGCTCCAATAAGAGGCATCATTGCTAATTGAAAAGGGTAGTTAAAAGGTGAAAAAATAAGACATATACCATAGGGTTCTTTCAATACTTTTGTATTGCCACCTATAACCGGAAGTACTCCTTTATACTGTAAAGGCTTTGACCAGTTTTTAAGATTCTTAAGTGTATGATTGATTTCTGAAATTGTTGTATAAATTTCAGTTAAGTAAGTTTCAAAAGCTGGCTTTTTAAAATCTTTATGAAGCGCTTTTTCAATTTCTTTTTGATGATTCAAAATAGCACTTTTTAATTTTTTTAAGTAATACATACGAAGTTTTAAATCATAAGTTTTTCGGGTATAAAAATAATGATTCATATCTTGAACACATTGTGAAATAGAAGACATTATGACACCTCTTTAGAAAAATTTTTAAACAAAGCTATGACATATTTTTCAAGATGAAATACTTTGCAGATTTACAAATGTTTATCTAACATATGGTTTTTTTATAAGGGTACAATAAGAGTATAAATAAATTATATAGGGGGCATAAAATGAATAAAAAAAGAATGATTCAAGCAATGTGCGCTTTAGGTTTGATTTACTGCATGCTATTTACAACACTTTATGCCAAAACACAACCGGCTAAAGAAAAACCTGGAGCAGCTATTTTCGTAATGGCAACACAAAATTCTGTAACAGCTTGTCCTAAGTCTTATCATTATCAGTCCGAAGTGATTTCATTAGACATGAAGATACCACAACTCCAAGGCCTTACAGATCGCACCTTTCAAAGGCAATTCAATCAAAATCTTTTAAAAGAAGCAAAAGCCAGAAAAAAAAATGCCATTTCAGAAGCATTGCAATATAATAAAGAAATGATTCGCGATGGATTAAAGCCGCTGAAATTTGAATACTTAGAAAGCTATACGGCTATTCCTTCTCCATACCCTTACTATACATTGGAGTTTTTTAAATATCAATATAGTGGAGGAGCTCATGGCTTAGGTGAACTACGTTATATTACCATTGATTTAATAAAAAATAAAATTATTTCGTTAAAAGATCTATTCAAACCTACAGTGGATTATAAAGCCTTAATTAATGCCGGAATCAATGAACAAATAAGTCGTAGAATACAACAAGGTGAAGTTTTTTTTGTAGGCGATGGTGGCTTTGTAGGTATTAAAGATGAGCAAAATTTTTATATTAATCAAGATGGCTTAATTGTCATCGTTTTTAATGTATATGAAATAGCACCATATGCAGCAGGAGTAATAGAAATCCCCTTAGATATGACAAAGCTATTACCTTATATGAAATAGAATTGTCAATAAGTCTATTTTAGTGTAAAATATAAAGAAAAAACTAGGGGGAATCATGTATCAACCAAAATATGTGCTAAAGAAAAAAAGGAAGCCTCATTATAGAGGCACTATAGCCGTTTTAATGATTATAGGATTACTTGTTATAAGTTTCTTTTGTTTAGCTTTTCTTAAGCAAAAGGAGGCTATTACCTTGGTTCATACTTGGCAATCAGAAGAAACTGGGGAAGTTCTAACCTTTACAAAAGATGGCAAGGTTACCTTTAAAAATAATTTACCCGAGGGTGTTTATCGTATTATTTCACCAAACACTATAGAATATACCGTTGGGAATATGAGTTTTCAGATGATTTATACTATAGAAGATAATAAACTTCATTGGGGGATAGACCAAGAACATTTGGAAATCTTTTCACCCAAATAATTTAAATAAGTTTCACTGCTTATTTTGAAAATAATTCTTTAAATAGATGTAGAAAGCTAAGGTGAAAAAAATGAATCATACAGAATTACAACATGCTTATGAGCAGGCTTATAAGAGCGGTAAACAAGCTTGGAATCAAAAACTTTTAAAAGGCGAATCTGGTTACTTACGTGCCCTAGATAGTATGATTCAACCAGGTGATATTGCAGCTGAATTTCCTTTAGGGCTAGTGGAGATTCCTATTAATAAGATTGTAGGAACATACACTCATGCTAGAAGTATTTCTTTTGCTGATAATTATATGCCTATTATGAATATCAAAACTGAATTTGCTTCAAAGTGGATGTATCTTTACGATTACCACATTCAAACAGGTATTGCAGATCCAATTAAAGTTTATGAGTATCTTAATCGTTTCTTTGTTATTGAGGGAAATAAAAGGGTAAGTGTTTTGAAATTTGTTGAAGGAACCACCATTAATGGTCAAGTCATTCGCCTCATTCCTAAACGTGACCCTAATAATAAGCTAAATACTATTTATTATGAGTTTATGAATTTTTACAAAGAAACTCACATCAATACCATTTGGTTTTCAGAAATCGGACGTTTTACAGAGCTTCTTTCTTATGTTAAACAATATCGAACTATGACTACAGAAGATGAGGCAGATAAAATCTTTTTAGCTAATTGTTATCGTCCCTTTAGACAGCTTTATTTAGAGCAAGGCGGTGATCAACTAGATATTACAACTGGTGATGCCTTTTTAACCTTTTTAAAGATTTATGGACTTTCTAAAGAGATTACACCAGAAGCCTATAAAGTAAAAGTCAAAAATATTATTGATGAGTTAAAGGTAATAGAAGCCGAAACAACTCATGTTCAAACAGAGGTTATTCAACCTCCTAAAAAGAAAAGTGTATTCTCATCTCTATCTGATTTAGTAACTTCAAAAAAAGTATTAAAAATAGCTTTTGTATATGCTAAACCTGTTTCTACATCAGGTTGGGCATATGCCCACGAATTAGGTCGATTACATATCGATAATGTATTTAAAGATCAAATCGTAACCACTAAAATAGAAGGAGTTCCTGAAAACGATAAAGCTTTTGATGCTTTTAAGACCTTAGCAAATGATCACTATGACATCGTATTTGCAACTAGCCCTACTTATTTAGCTCCAGCATTAAAAGCTGCCATGGAATTTCCAAATGTTAAATTTTTTAATTGTGCAGCAACCCATTCTTATAAATCTCTTACCTTGTATTATGGACGCATCCATGAACCACGTTATTTATTAGGAATGATTGCAGGATCAATGACAGAAACTAATGTGATTGGTTATGTTGCACCTTATCCTATTTCAGAGGTAGTAAGTAGTATTAATGCCTTTACTTTAGGGGCACAAGCCGTTAATCCTAGAGTTAAGGTCAAGGCACTTTGGACTAATAGGTGGGATAATCCAGAGGGCGGTAAAGCTGTAGCAGAAACCTTATTTAATGCTGGTGCAGATATTATTTCAAATGAAGATCTCCCTATTCCAGGAGATATTTCCAAAGGCTATGGTGTTTATAGTATTAATCAAAATACACATCAAAAAACCCACTATGCTATGGCTATCTGGAATTGGGGTGTATTTTATGAACAAGTTATTCAAAATATATTAAATGGTACTTGGAAGAGCATACAAGAAGATAACAATCGTTCAGATATGCCTGTTAACTTTTGGCAAGGCATGAATAATGGCATCGTAGATTTATTATATTCTAACCGTAATATGACAGCTCCAATGAAACATTTGATTGAGAATGTTAAGCAAGCGATTATTAGAAATGAATTTGATGTATTTAAAGGACCTATCTATGATCAAAATCATGTGATAAAAGCCAAAGCTGGCGAAAACTTAGATTATGAGGATATCATTCATATGGATTGGTTAGTAGAGGGAGTAGAAGGAGAAATTCCAGATATTAAAACACTAACACCTGTAGATCCATTTTCTTATATGCAAGGTATTACGGGTAAATAAATAGGGAGTAAGGTTATTAACCTTACTCCCTATTTTTAGATTTCTAAAATATAATAATTATATCCGTTAATAACTTGAATATTATTATGTACTAAAATACGTTTAGCATTAGATGAATAAGTAAAGTGATTGTGTCCATACAAATGATATTTAGGTAAAAGCTGCTCATAAAGCGTATAAAAACTTTTAAATCCTATATGACACTGACTATTGGGATTGTCCCCTATTCCAAAGGTAGGAGAATGAGTAACTAAAATATCAATGGGTTTTTTACAAGTTCTAACAAGTTTTTTAACGCGTTTTTGCATTTTTTCTTCAGTAAATTGAAATGGACCACCTTTATATTCAATAGAACCACCTAATCCAGCAATGCGTAAACCATTAAAAGTAACAACCTTATCCTCGATACAATCACAACCTTCAGGAGGCTGTGTGAGATAGCCCTTATCATGATTACCATGAACATAAAACACTGGAACTGCCAGCATAGTAACTAAAAAGGATAAATATGATGCTTTTAAGTCACCACAAGAAATCACACAAGCTATATCTTGAAAGTTTGATTTATCAAAGAAGTCCCAGATATAATTACTTTCTACATCAGAAACAACTAAAATTTTCATAAATTGACCGTCCTTTAGCTTTTGTATGTTATCTATTATACTATAATGTCATAAAATTTCATACCATAAAAAATAATTGTTTTATATACAAAAAATATTGACAGTATACGTTGTATTTGTTATGATGTACAAGTGTTAAGAAAACATATCGTATGGAGGGATTCCCGAGCGGCCAAAGGGGGCAGACTGTAAATCTGTTGCGATAGCTTCGAAGGTTCGAATCCTTCTCCCTCCAGATGCCCAGATAGCTCAGTCGGTAGAGCAGAGGACTGAAAATCCTCGTGTCGCTGGTTCGATTCCGGCTCTGGGCACTTTTTTATGTTTAAAACCGTAAATTAAACATAGGGCTAAAAATCCTCCTAATTCGATTCCGGCTTTAGGCATTTTTATAGGATCTAAAACCGTACACTAACAAAAGACTAAAAGGGTACTATTTTTTCAATAGTACCTTTTTTGCTTTTAACAGTAAAATTTATCATGTTTGTCCCTTTTCTATCATATGATATGTTGTAGACAAGTTGGAGGGATGTAATATGAATAGATATCGTCAAAAATTAACAATTTTATCATTTACTATTGTAGTAATACTCGTTTTATTATGGTTAATTAAAGGATTTAATTTATCTTGGGTAGAAGTGAAAAAAGATTATGCGGAAATTACAATCAATTTTCTACTACCAATGGAACAAGCCGGCTTCGAACAGTACATTAAATGGTTAGGTGAAGTGCCTTATGAAAATAATGTAGACTATTCAGTTACTTGGATTAAACCAGAAGTTGTATCTATAAAAGTCAAAGAAACCAGTTTAATTAAAGGGAAAAAAGTAAAGATGCTTATTGAAAATGCCCCTACAAAATGGCAAGGAATTTGTAAATCTGAAGAAGTACATATTGCTTTTAAAGCTCCAATTCATATACTAAGTCCACAAAATGATTTTCTTATTTCTAGTAGTAATTCATTTGAAGTTCAATTTAGTACACCTATGAACGCTACTCAAATCAATAAATTTTTGCAATGCGACGCAACTTTTTATATCAAGCCTTATATGGTAACAGCTACTAATGGTAAACAATATACAGATTTAACGCGTTTTGTTTTTACTCCTAAATCACCTTTAGAAAATGGTAAACGTTACGTTCTTTCTTTCAAGACAGGCATGCCTTCACATACGGGAACCCTACTAGATGAAGATCAAGTATTTGTGTTACAGGTAGACCAAAAACCATCTATTACTAAGACTTATCCCGCTAAACAAGATAAATGGATTGGTCTTTATCCACGTTTAACTTTAGAAAGTAAAGAGCCTATTGTTAAAGCTACTGTTATGATTGCGAATGATAAAATTAATGGCATACTAACAGATGCTCATCATGCCTATTTTATTTTGCAAGATCGATTAAAACCAGAAACAACATATGAAGCTATTTTTCAAACACAGGTGGCAAGTGGTGAAATAAGTGAACCTGAAACGGTTCAATTTACCACAACTACTTTAAAGCAAAATCGTCTATGGTTAGAAGTAGTTTGTAGTCAAAATACAGTAGTTTACTGTTATCAAGGCGAAAAAAAGATTAAGACCATGGTTTGCTCATTAGGCGAAGGAAAATATGCACCTCCTCTTGGCACATATTATTTACAAGGTAAAGCAGATGTTTATGAAGATGCTGTGCATAAAGAGGGTGCTAATTTTTGGATAAAAATTAGTGATGAATATGGCTTTCAAGGTTACATAAGAGATGCTTACTGGAATATACTTACCAGCGCTAGTAAATCTCTGGGTGCAAGAACTAAAAGAAGAAACATCATTTTAAGTGATGAGGATGCTAAATGGCTTTATGAAAACTTGCCTGATAATACTATGATTATAATCAGAAATTGATTAATACATCTTTATTTATAATTCAATAAAATTCAATAAAAATGAATTATTTTGTTGAAAAAATTTCGTATTATGATAAAATGTTTTTAGCGGAAGATGAGCCGCAGGAACTTAATTTATAGGAGGCGTATCTATGAGTTTTCGTACGGAGTACATGCAGGACTTAATGAGTAGAGTAGAAAAAAATCATCCTGCACAACCAGAGTTTCATCAAGCAGTAAAAGAAGTATTATTATGTATGGAGCCAGTTGCTGAGCGCAACCCACAATATGTTAAATCAGGAATCTTTGAACGTATTGTAGAACCAGAACGTGCTATTATGTTCCGTGTATCATGGGTAGATGATAACGGTAATGTACAGGTTAACCGTGGTTACCGTGTACAATTCAATAGTGCTATTGGACCATATAAAGGGGGACTTCGTTTCCATCCATCTGTAAACTTAGGTATTATTAAATTCTTAGGTTTTGAGCAAATCTTTAAAAATTCCTTAACAGGTCTACCAATGGGCGGAGGTAAAGGTGGTAGTGATTTTGATCCAAAAGGTAAATCAGACCAAGAAATTATGAGATTTTGTCAAAGCTTTATGACTGAGCTTAGCAAACATATTGGTGCTGACACAGATGTTCCTGCCGGTGATATTGGTGTAGGTGCTCGTGAAATTGGCTTTATGTTTGGTCAATACAAACGTCTACGTAATGAGTTTACTGGCGTGCTCACAGGTAAAGGACTTAACTATGGTGGTTCTCTTGTAAGAACACAAGCTACAGGTTATGGCTGTTGCTACTTTACACAAGAAATGCTTGCTACCAGAGGTGAAAGCTTTGAAGGCAAAACAGTAGTTGTATCTGGTTCTGGTAACGTAGCTATTTACGCTGCTGAAAAAGCTATAGAACTTGGTGCTAAAGTTGTAGCACTTAGTGATTCAAATGGCTATATCTATGATCCAAATGGTATTGATCTAGATGCTGTTAAACAAATTAAAGAAGTAGAGCGTAAGAGAATCAAAGAATACGTTAATATACATAAAGATGCAACCTATACAGACGGTTTCCGTGGTATTTGGACTATTAAATGTGATATTGCACTTCCATGTGCTACACAAAATGAATTAGATGAAGAAGCAGCTAAAGCGCTTGTAGCAAATGGTGTTATGGCTGTTGCAGAAGGCGCTAATATGCCTTCTACTCCTGAAGCAGTAGAAGTATTCCAAGCAGCAAGCGTTCTATTTGCTCCTGGTAAAGCAGCTAATGCAGGTGGTGTAGCAACTTCTGGTCTTGAAATGTCTCAAAATAGTATGAGATATAGCTGGACATTTGAAGAAGTAGATGAAAAATTAAAAGGTATTATGAAACATATTCACACTGTTTCTCGTGAGGCAGCTACACAATATGGTGAACCAGATAATTATGTGCTTGGTGCTAATATTGCAGGCTTCTTAAAAGTAGCTGATGCTATGTATATGCAAGGTGTTGCTTACTAAAAAATATCCCTCTCATGATATATGAGAGGGATATTTTTTACCCTCAATACCAAAAGCTTTTTTTTAGTTTATATTGTATAATAAATGGAATTAGTATAAAATTTAGTTATAAGACAATTTGTAATAACAGAATATAATGTAGGGGGAAAGCTATGCCAAAGTTAACAATTCCATTAAATGAATGTATGCCAGGAATGCTAGTTGCTGAAGCTGTTAGAAATTTAGATAATGGTTTAGTCTATGTGGGTGAAAATCAAGAATTAACAGCAGAAACTATTGAAACCTTAAAGGAACTCAGTTTTGATGAGGTTACTATTTTTGTTAATACATGGGATGATGTATGGAAAATCACTAAAGAAACAAGAGAAAGCTATAAAAAATGTACAGATACCGTTCAAGTACTTCTTAATCAAGTTACAACTGATAATGTAGTTGATTATGAAGCCTTTAAAAATGTTAAGCTACAAATGCAAGATGCCTTTAACGATAACTATAAAATAATTGGTTGTATTAACCTTTTTAAATATGCTGATAGCTATACATATACACATAGTATTAATGTTGCTTTATTAAGCATGCTGATTGGGAAATGGATGAAATATGGGGAACAAATGATAGAATCCTTATTAATTGCTGGACTATTACACGATATTGGTAAGATGAAAATAGATCCTAAAATCTTAAATAAACCAGATAAACTAACAGAAAGTGAGTTTGAAGAAATTAAGCAGCATTCTCGCTATTCTTATGAACTACTTCAAGATAATAAAAGTATAAGTTTAGATATTAAAATAGGAATCTTAATGCACCATGAAAAAATGGATGGTTCAGGTTATCCTTATGGGGTTTATAGTGAAAATATTAATGATATCGCTAAAGTATTAGCAGTAGCAGATGTTTATGACGCTATGCTCTCAGAAAGGCCGTATCAAAAAAAACATTCACCTTTTGATGTGATGCAATTAATGCAAGAAGGTGTATTTGGAAAGCTTGATACAAAAATTCTATTAACATTTTTAACTAATATTGCTACTTATTACATAGGAACTTACGTTCAATTAAGCAATGGTCAAATAGGAGAAGTAGTTGCCATTAATCCAGCCTGCGTTTATAGACCTATTATCAAAGTACAAGATAAGTATATTGATCTCTATACGGATCATTCTATTCATATTATTGAACTTACTTGATTTAAAAAGCTTATGCATAAAATCATAATTAGTGCTCATACTAACTTCGTAGAATATTTCATTTCATGAAAAGGAGTATAGCATTCATATGAAAAAATTAATATTTTTATCAGCACTTGTTGTGATGAGTTTTGCTTTTGTAGGTTGCACAGCAACTAATAATGGTACTACAGCAACTAATCCACCGATTGAAAGCACAATGCCAAGTTCTACTGTAAGTCCTACAGTAAGCCCTACAGTAATTCCTACCACAAGTCCTACAGGTAATGCAACTAATGGTGTGGTTAATGAAAAAAATGGTGTGGTTAATGATGGTACTACTACTAACAATAACACTACTAATAAAACAACCACTAAAACAACTACTAAATAAGTAATTGATTTATATAAAAGCAAGGGTGATACCTTTGCTTTTATTTTGTGTTAGGATAAGTTTTTAAAATATGCTATAATGAGGCAAGCAATATATAGAAAGGACTGTTAATTTGAAAGTATTATTATTAGCACTTAATGCCAAATATATTCATACTTCATTAGCTTTGCGTTATATAAAAAGCTACTGTAAAGACTATGAATCCCATATAACTATTTTAGAAACAACTATTAATAACAATGAAACTGAAATGATTAAAGCCATCTATAAGGAAAAACCAGATATTATCGGTATCTCTTGTTATATTTGGAATATGTCTTTTGTAAAAACCTTGATTCCTACATTAAGAAAGCTTTTACCTCATACAACGCTAGTTTTAGGTGGACCGGAAGTTTCTTATGAAGGAGATCACTTATTTGAAGCATTAGATATTGACTTAGTGATGGAAGGTGAAGGGGAAGAGACTTGGAAACAATACTTAGACTATCGTATCCAAGGTAAAGGCTCTTTACACGATATAAATGGTATTATTTATAAGAAGGGAAATGTTATTATTAAAAATGCACCTCGTCAGCCACTTGATTTAAAGCATTTGCCTTTTGTATATGACTCTTTAGAGGGTTTAGAACATAAAATCATTTATTATGAGGCTTCTAGAGGTTGCCCTTTTAATTGCCAATACTGCCTTTCATCCACGCATAAAGGCGTACGCTTTGTTCCTTTAGAACGCGTAAAAATGCATCTTACTTACTTCCTAAAACAGCGCGTCAAGCAAGTTAAGTTTGTAGATCGTACCTTTAATACTAAAAAGGCCTATGCGATGGCCATTTGGGAGCATATTATAGCAAATGATAATGGCTCTACTAACTTTCACTTTGAAATCGCAGCAGAATTAATTGATGATGATATGCTAGAACTTCTAAAAGGTGCTAGAAATGGTCTTATTCAATTTGAAATAGGTGTCCAATCTACTAATATGAAAGTACTAGAAGCCATTTCTCGTAAAATGCCCTATGAAGATATTAAAGAAATAACAAGAAAAATAAAAGCACTAGGTAATATTCATCAACACTTAGATTTAATTGCTGGTCTTCCTTATGAAGATTATGCTTCTTTTAGAAATTCCTTTAATGATGTAATTGCCCTACGTCCTGAGCAATTTCAATTAGGCTTTCTAAAACTTTTAAAAGGATCTGGATTAAGAAAATCAGCAGAAACTTATGGTCTTATTTATAAAGATGAGCCTCCTTATGAAATCCTTTATACAAAAGAAATGAATTTTGATGAAATGCTGAAGTTGCATAGCATAGAAGAGCTTTTAGAGAGATATTATAATAGCGGTCGCTTTCATAACAGTCTAGAGTATTTATTCACCTGCTTTAAATCACCTTTTGACTTTTTTGAAGCTCTAATGGTATTTTGGGAAGAACAAGACTATGATTTGATCCAACACAACAAGCTAGCTTATTATCTTCATCTCATTACTTTTGCAGCCCAGCAGACTACTGTTAACTCTGAACTTCTCAAGGAATATATTCGACTAGATTATATTCTTCACGAACCTATTCGTGAAATGCCAGAAGCATTTGAAACCTTAAATCGTGCAAGCTATAAAGTATATTATAATGACCTACTTAAAGATGATTTGTTTATTATGAACTATCTACCGAATTTAAGTGATTTGGTTCCTAGACAACGCTATAAAGAAACTCATTTAGAGTACTTCCGTTATAATGTATGGGAAAATTATTTAAGTCAAACCTATGATTCAGCAGAGTTATTACAGATTCCTATGGGGATATTATTTGATTATTCCTCTTCACCGATAAAAGGTATTTTAATAGAAAAGGAGTAGAACTATGAAACAAAAACAACAAATTGCTTTTTTATTAGATACATTAGATACGTATTACCCTAAAGAAGTTATTTGCTACCTGCATCATCGCACGCCCTTTGAACTTTTAATTGCTACAATATTAAGTGCCCAGTGTACAGATGACCGTGTTAATCAAGTAACACCTGAGCTATTTAAACAATTTCCAAATGTAGAAGCTTTTGCTACAGCTGAACTCAAGGATGTAGAAGAGGCCATTAAAAGTACAGGGTTTTATAAAAATAAAGCTAAAAACATTATTGCTTGTTCAAGACGGCTAGTAGAGTGCTTTAATGGTGAAGTACCTTCAGATATTGAGTCACTTGTGACTTTAGCTGGTGTAGGTAGAAAAACAGCCAATGTTATTAGGGGAAATATCTTTCATATTCCTAGCATTGTAGTAGACACACATGTTAAGCGCATTAGCATTAGATGGGGGATTACACCTTATGAAGACCCTGTTCAAATAGAAAAAGATCTTATGACTAAATTGCCAGATTCCCATTGGATTCGGTATAATACACAAGTGATCGCACATGGACGTAGCATTTGCACAGCACGTAGTCCTAAATGCTTGAACTGTATGTTTTTAAGCCACTGCCCTTATGGTCTAGTACACTCTCAAAAACAGCTTCCTATAGAAGCACAAGAAGCATTAGCACAAGGTCATATGTATTAATCAAAAAAGTTCCTAGATTACACTAGGAACTTTTTTATTGCTCATCTTCTATGCGGTCTTTAGATGTATTTTTAATATTGTCATTTAAAGTTTGTTTCTTCTTAGCAAGTAGCTTCTTTAAACGAAGGCGAGGTTTCTTATGAGGGTTAGCTTCATAAAATTGATCTAATATTTCATGGTAAAATGCCTCAGCATTTAAACCAAAAGTTTCAGCAGATAAAGGTTTAACAGAGTAGAGGGCATTATTTGCTAAATTTTCTCTATAACTAGAATCTGATAAAATAGTGACTAAAGCTTCTGATAATTCTTCTTGATTATGGAAAAGTAGGCCATTATAGCCATCTCTAATGAGGCCTGCAATACTCTCATCCTCTTGTGCAACGATAGGCAATTTTGCAGCCATAGCTTCTGCAAAAGTTAACCCTTGTGTCTCTGTAACAGAAGCACTGACAAAAACATCACCTAATTGATACATTTTTCCAATACCACTCCATGGTTGCATTCCTGTAAAAATAACCGAATCTCTGACACCTAACTTTGTAGCTAATTCCTCTAGTTCTAAACGAGAAGGCCCATCCCCGACTATAACTAATTTAGCAGTAGGTAGCTTTTTAAGAACAAGTGGCATAGCTTCTATAAGTACATCTATACTTTTTTCTTTTGCAACACGCCCTACAAATAAGATAACAGGGTCAGTTGTTGGGATTTGAAATGTCTCCTTTAAACGGAGAATTTCTTCAGCAGCATATTTTTCACAATTAAAAGGTGAAAAATCAATGCCTGTAGGTATAATACTAATAGGTTTTTTTACACCATAACTTCTTAAAAGCTTTTCTGTTTTTTTAGTAGGAGCAACAACACCATCTACACCATTACAAAAAGATTTACTGTATTTACGTGCGATTTTAGGTGAAAACTCGATTCCTTTAGAAACATAGTGCATATAATCTTCATAAACTGTATGATACGTATGCACAATAGGAATATCTAACTTCTTAGCTACTAATTTTGCAAAAATACCTACTGAAAATTCTGTTTGAGAAAGAATAATGTCTAACTTTAATCGTTTAATTTTATGAACTGCCTTATTAGAATAAATAATCCCTACACGATGATCCTTTAAAAATATAAAGGGCAAACTCGCTATACGATGTACATAAGGTGAATGATCATCTGCATCAGGATGGCTAATCGTAAAAATATAGACATTATGGCCTTGTTCGCGTAATTTCTTCTCCAAGGTTAAAATAGAGCTTACAACTCCATTAACTTGTGGAGAATAGGTATCTGAAAAAATACCAATATTCATTTTATCATCTCACTTTCATTAAGACGTTATCTTTAAGATAACTGACTAAGAACTTTTTCTAAGAGTGGAGAGTTCTTCATATTTTTCATGGCAGTTTCTTTAATCTGATTGAGTGCCTCAGAGTCATTCATTAACTTATAAATTTGAATCAGTAACAAGTAACACTTAGATGCATCACATCCATATAATATACTCATTTCTAGAACTTTTCTAGCTTCTTTAACGAAGCCATTATCATATAATATACTACCATATTCATAAGATATATCCATAAAGTTAAAATAATTTCTTTCATAACTTGTTAACATGTCTAATCCACTAGGTCCAAATTGCTGTTTAATTTCTAAGTTAGACATTTGTTTTAAATTAACCATAGGAGTTTTAGCACAATTTAGAAGTTTCAAGTAAATTTCTTGGCAACTAGAATTGTTAACCACAGGATATTTCTCAAAATCAACTGATAAAAATAAATTCTCTGGAATAGTTTTTGCACGTACAAACTGCATGGTATGTTCTTTTTCTAATGCCTCTCGCCAATCCCCTTTTTTCTGTTTATTCGTCTTTTCTACTCTTTGTTTAAAGGTTAGTCCTAATATGAATATTCCCATGACAAAGCACGCAAATGATGGCAACCAACTTAAATCCATTAATTAACCCCTTTCATAAAAACATTATGTTTATTATAATATAATTTGTCTATAATTTAAAGGGATGATTGTTTCATCTCTTAATTTGACTGGAATAGAGGGAAAATATCATGGATTTAAATAAGAGCCAGAAACAAGCTGTGACCTGTTTACTTAAACCTACCTTGGTCATTGCCGGACCAGGCTCAGGAAAGACACATGTCATTATTAATCGTGTTCATTATATGATTGAGCAATTAAACTGTGCACCACAGCATATACTTGTCGTGACCTTTAGTAAATTAGCTGCGGAAGAAATGAAACAACGTTATGAAAAAATTCATGGTGTAACAGGTGTAACATTTGGTACATTACATAGTGTATTTTATCGCATTTTAAGACGCTCAGACCCAAGACGTTATGCCATTGAACATTTACTTTTAGAAGATAAAAAGAAAAGTATCTTGCAAAACCTTATAAAAGAATTAGAGCTTGATGAAGAAGAAGATTTTATAGAAAACTTTACAAAGCATCTATCACTTATGCAAAACCAACTTATAGAATCCAAAAACTATTATCCTGAAGGGATCTCTAGAGAAGCGTTTATTAAGCTTTTAAAACATTACGAAGCCTTTAAAGAGCGTCATCAAGCCTTTGATTTTGATGATATGCTAGTAGCTTGTTATTACTTGTTAGATAACGATGATGCTATTTTAAAAGTTGTCAGAGCGCAGTATCAATATATCTTAATTGATGAGTTTCAGGATATTAATGAAGTACAGTTTCGTATTATTAAAAAAATAGCAGAAGCAAAACGTCAAATTTTTGTTGTAGGTGATGATGATCAAAGTATTTATCAGTTTAGAGGTGCCAAGCCTGAGTTTTTACTAGATTTTAAAAAGCATTTTCCAGAAGTAGAAGAGATTTATTTAGATGTTAATTATCGTTCAACACAAATGATTCTTAACTATAGCCTAGCTCTTATTGAGCACAATACTAAACGTTATCTTAAGGCATTAACAACGCCTAATGCCAAGGGGAGTGCTCCTTTGTTTATTCCTTGTAAGGATGCTAAGGAAGAAGCTCTTTTAATTGTGAATGAAATTATAAAACGCAAGAATGAAGGACTTCCTTTAACAGAAATGGCTATTATTTATCGTACTAATTTACAAGCAAGACCTATTGTAGAAACTTTATTAGCAGCTAATATTCCTTTTTGTCTACGTGACGGTATGGTCAGCTTATATGATCAGTGGATTACACAAGATTTATTTGCCTACTTATATCTAGCAGAAAATATTAATCAACCTGAGCTAGCAGCCCGCATTATTAACAAACCTAAACGCTATATTAGCAACGCTGCTATGCAGCAAGCTAAACAGATGGGTGAGCATCTTTTTATGAACTTATTAGGGCTAGAAACCTTAACTGAGTGGCAAAAAAACTATATTCAGCAGCTTTTATTTGACCTACAGGTTTTAAAAGAAAAGGATTTGAAAAATGCAATAGCTTATATTCGAAGAAATATCGGTTATGATCAATATGTAATGGACTATGCAAGTTTTCGAAAGATGCCTGCTTCTAGTCTATTAGAAGTACTATATGATATTGAAGATTCAACCGAAGGCTATGTTTCATTTAAGGAATGGGAAAATATGCTTAAAACGATGTCCGAAGAAGTAAAGACACAAACTAATCATAAAAATATCAAGCAAGAAGCACTTAACTTGATGACTATGCATGGTTCAAAAGGTCTAGAATTTAATACTGTTTTTATTATTGGTGTTGTAAATGGGACAATTCCTCATCATAAAAGTCATTTGCCTGCTGAACTAGAAGAAGAAAGGCGTTTATTTTATGTAGCTATGACACGTGCCAAAGAAAACTTATTCATTTATTCTCCAGAAGAACGACATGGGAAAAATGTAGATATTTCTCCATTTATCAGTGAGATTCAGGTGCAATTAGTACAATCAAAACTCAAAGTAGGCCAATCACTTTACCATAAAAGCCTAGGGAAAGGATTAATAATGGAAATATTGGAAAATGCTGTGATGCTTGTTAAATTTAACAATGGACAAGTACGAAAAATAGATAGTCATTACGCTATAAAAAATGCTATAATAGTTTGGGAGGATGAAATAGATGAAAAACCACACAAATCAAAAAAAGAGTAAAAATAAAAAACACAAACAATCCCTTAACATGTTTGAATGGGGGCAAAAGTATAAAAAGACTTTTGCTGGTGCTATATGTGTCATTCTTGCTGTTTCTATGATACTAAGTATATTACAATTTTAATAGACCACTCTTATCAAAGTGATCAATAACTAGGAGGTGCAATATGAAATCCAAAAGTCTCTTAAAATGGAGTGCCATTATTGGGGCTGTTGTCATTATTGGTATATCTCTTGGTACTATAGGTTACATATACACTAAGGTAACTGAATTTGAACAAGTATTTGCCCAAAATGTATATATAGAAGATTTATCTGTTGGAGGTTTAACAAAAGAAGAAGCTAAGCTTAAGCTAGAAAACATGAAAGAATCTGAACTAAAACAGCAATCAATCGTTTTATATAAAAATGAAATTAAAAAACAGATTGCATGTAATGAACTTGGTATAACCTATAATATTGATGAGACTATAAACAAGGCTTTTGAGTTAGGTCATCAGGAATCATTTTTTGAAAAATATCGTATTTCAAAAGAAGGATTAGCAAATGCACAGAAATTCGAACTTACAAAAACCTTTAGTGATGAACCTATCCATAATTTTATAAAAGAAAATGCCACATTCTTTTATAAAGAGCCTGTCAATGCCAGTATTGAACGAAAAAATAGACAATTTTTTGTTACAAAGGAAGTAGAAGGTGAAGCTCTTGATGAAGAAGCTACCTTTGAAAAAATGGCTGAAGCATTAAAGGAACCAAATAATGAACTTAATGAACTTATAGAAGTAGAAGCAGTTACTAAAACTGTTATACCTGAATATACAGAAGCTTCTTTTGCAGATGTCCAGACACTTATTTCAAGCTTTTCTACTTCCTATAATAATGCCAGTGCCAATCGTAATGAAAATCTAAAGGTGGCAGCACAAAAAATCAGTCGCATGCTTTTACCTGATGAGATTTTCTACTTATCTAACCAATTGGAACCATTTACTGAAGCAGCTGGATATAAAAATGCTGGTGTTATCGTTAATGGTAAAATAGAAGATGGCTTAGGTGGCGGTGTTTGTCAAGTTGCATCTACACTTTACAATGCTGTTCTTTTAACAGATATAGAAATTGTTTCTAGACAAAATCATTCCTTACCTGTAGCCTACGTGCCACTAGGACGAGATGCCACTTATGCAACAGGTGTTATAGATTTTAAATTTAAAAATAATACTGGATATCCTCTATTTATCGAAGGCTATTGTGAGAACAATAAGGTATATGTTAATATTTATGGTCATAAAGACGCTATACCTGAATATGATATCAAATTTGATTCTGTAGTAACAGAGGTTATTCCTGCTCCGGCGACTAAATATGAAGATGATTCAACACTTGAAAAAGGTAAAGAAGTAGTAGAGGTAAAAGCTTTAGATGGTAAACGTGTGAAGCTTTATAAGTTATATTACAAAAATGGTGTATTAGAGAAGAAAGAATTAGTAGATACAAGCTATTATAAACCAAGAGCTGCTGTTATCAAACGTGGCACTAAAGAAGTGGTAACCAATCATACACCTGCTACACCAACTACGCCACAAGCTACTACGCCTCCTACGACAGTTCCTGAAGAAACAGAAACAAATCCTACTGGAAACGAGGCCTCTATACCAATAGATGATATCCCTCCATCAGTTAATCCAGATGATTTAAATAACTTTGAAGTTATACAACAATAGAAAAAAGGGGATGTAAAAAAACTCCCCTAACGAAAAAATCGCTGAGGTCGTAAGACTTCAGCGATTTTTTTGGTATAATTTATTTATGCTACTAAACAAAAATACCAATGATAATTTTACACCAAGACAGCTAAAATTACCATTGGATATCGAAAAAATAATTGATATTTCAGATCCAGTATATACTTTATGCGAAGTAATGGATCACATTGACCTAACACGATATTTTGTAGAGAAGGACTGCAAAATAGGTCGTCCAAGATGTGATTCAGATAAAATGCTTAAGATTATACTTTTCACTTTTATGGAGCATGGCATTAGTTCTTTAAGAAATATTGAAAAACTCTGCCGTACAGACATCAGATATATGTATCTTCTTGACGGAATGAAAGCTCCATCTTTTGCTACTTTCAGCAACTTTATTCGTAA
Organism: Cellulosilyticum sp. WCF-2; assembly: GCF_003990395.1. Lineage (NCBI taxonomy): Bacteria > Bacillati > Bacillota > Clostridia > Lachnospirales > Cellulosilyticaceae > Cellulosilyticum > Cellulosilyticum sp. WCF-2. The sequence goes on from NZ_CP034675.1 coordinate 2,948,165, forward strand.
TGAATTAACGACTTCAATTGAACAAATCTTCATTGATATCAATTCTTATATTTTTGATCAAGAGCATGTGGATTTACATTATACTTACATCGATGGAACAAAGATCGAAGCTAATGCTAATCGCTATACCTGGGTATGGAAGAAATCTTGCATCAAAAATAGAAACAAAGTGTTCGAAAAGATCTCATTACTCATTGATACAATGAATTCAGAGATTCTTAGTTTTCTTAATGTGAAGTTAGAAAAAAGAGATGAATATGCGATTGATTACGTTGAGGCATTGCTTGAAAGTTATCAGAAGGCAATAAATCTAGAGGTTTCAAAATTTGTTTCCGGAGCTGGGCATAAGAAAAGTATCCATCAAAAACAGTATCAGGAAATGCAGGGGTATCTAGAACGCCTCAAGAAATATGCAAAGCACATCGAAGTATGTGGAGAGCGAAGAAATAGTTATTCAAAAACTGATTACGATGCAACTTTTATGAGAATCAAACGTGATTATATGGGAAATGACCAGCTCCTTCCTGCTTACAATATGCAGGCTGCCATATGTGATGAATATATAGCTGTAATAGACGCAAAACCTTATGCTTCAGACATGGAATGTTTTCAACCCTTAATGGAAAAGTTTAATGCTACTTATGGTCATTATCCAACGTATCCTGTTGCTGACGCAGGATATGGTTCTTATAACAATTATCTTTATTGTGAGGAACATGGCATGGAAAAATATATGAAATTTACTATGTTTGAGAGGGAAACTAAGAATCAAAAATATCATTATGATCCATATCGTGCAGTAAATTTCAAAAGAGATGAACACGGAAACCTGATCTGTCCTAATAATAAAAAGTTTATATATAAATGTGATAGGCATATATATAAAAATCAATATGGTAGAACAGAAGAAATATATGAATGTGAAGACTGTGCAGGATATCTATATCGTAGTGAATGTTGCAAAAGAGCACATGGAAATAGAACAATACGCCTTAATCGAGAATTAACAGAAATACATAAGGAAGTAATAAATAATCTAGAATCAATTCATGGTGCCTTATTGTGTATGAACAGAAGTATTCAATCAGAGGGGACATTTGGGATAATTAAGTGGGATAGATCTTATAAAAGATTATTTCGGCGAGGTGAAAAAGCTGTCATTTTAGAATTCACGTTAATTTCTTGTGGATACAACCTCTATAAGTATCATAACAAGAAACATCGGACATCCATAGCTGCATAAAAAACGGATATAATATCATCATTTAAAGCCTATAAAACCATAGGCTTAATAAGTGACTTCTAATTTTGTGATAATGACAATAAATCTATAAAAAACAAGGAGCAGGTCGCTACAGGCGACCTGCTCCTTGTTTCGAGGCTGTTTTTTTACAGCCCCTTTTTTCTTATTTATTTTTATCCTTGTGGAAAGAAGAAGCCATCATCATCATCAACACCTGGAGTAGGATTTGGATCTACTGTTGGTGGCAAACTTGGCTCTGGTATGGTAGGTGTAGGGGTTGGTGTTGGTGAAGGATATGCACCTTCTGAGCCATCATCAGGTATATCTGGTGATGGAGAAACTCCTGGAATATCACCTGGATTTTCAGGGTTTTCTGTATTATCTGGTCCATGAATATCACAAATCTCATCTTGAACAATAACACCGTCTACTACCTTTCTTACACGAGTTTCTTTAACACGTTTATCAGCTGGGCAGTATTCGTTGGCTACTTTATGTGATTCTGTACAAATTTCAACTTCTACGTGTAAATCACAGTATTCAGTAGGCTTATTAGCTGATGTAAAGAATTCATTTTTAACAACATGATTTGGATCAGCTTCACAAAGAGCAGTAGCACGTTTTCCAGAAACTGTACAAATCTTAATCTCAGAAACACCACTATTATCAATAGTAACTTTTGGGAATGATTTGTACTCTAAATCTTCATGTATTTCACTCATAATTTTACCCCAAATAACAAGGTGATAGTTACCACCATTATTAATTGGTGCAGGCTGAGAATAGCCGGACCATATAGTTGCTACATAATAGGGAGTATAACCCGCAAATACAAAGTCTTTATTATCAGTTGTTGTACCTGTTTTACCAGCAATAGGCATCCCTTTAAAGTTAGCTCTTACCCTCGCTCCTGTATGAGGACTTGGGCCATCCACAACCTCCTGCATCATATTCGTTAACATACGTGCTGTAGATTGTTTAAGAACAGTATGAGAATGAAGTGTAATGGCTTCATTTGTATTATCTATAATAATACGGTCCTCACTATCTTTTACTTGAGTATAGAAAACAGGTTTGACATAAACGCCATCATTAGCAATAGCACCATAAGCAGCGTTAAGCTCAAGTGGTGTAACACCTTGAGTAAGACCGCCTAGTGGAAGCGAGTGTACTTTATCTGAATCTGATAAAGTTGTAAATCCAAAACTTTTCAAGTAATCAAATGCATTTTCAATACCAACATAGTCAACTGCTGTTTTAACGGCAATAACATTCATTGAGTTAGCAATAGCTTGACGTACTGTATAAGTCCCTGTATAATTCCCATCCCAGTTTTTAGGTGACCAAGGTTTACCATCACCTAATTTATAGGTAATATGCTCATTAATAATTTCAGAACCTGGTGAAAGTTTACCCATATCCAGTGCAGGTGCATACGCTGCTAATACTTTAAAAGTAGAACCTGGTTGTCTCTTGGCTTGAGTTGCATAATTAAAGCTTAAGTTAGATTTTTCACCACGACCACCAGATAAGGCTTTTACTTGACCTGTTGCGTAATCCATGAGTACAAAAGAAGCTTGTGGCTGAGGTTGTTTAATCAGGTTTTCAGTATAAGTATCCTCTGATGTAATACCCCATTCTTCAAGTTGTTTTTGTTTAAAACTTTCAACTTCATCTTCATTATTAACAATAATATTATAAACCTGCTCTTCAATAGGTGTACCATCTGCTTTTTTACCAGAAATACTATAATCTAATTGAATTTTATAAAGGTGAGCAGGGTATAAGCTGTCATCTTGGATGTATTTATCTGCAATTTCTTGCATTTTAGTATCCATTGTACTATAAATCTTTAAGCCACCACCATAAATCATTTTTTTGGCATTGGCTTCTGTATAACCTTGGTCTTTCAAATCTGATACAAGTTGGTTAAAGAGTGCATCTATAAAATAGCTATGTGGTTCTTTTTCAAGATATTCTTGATGTACCTCATAAATATTTTCATATGGATTTTCTTTTAAAGCTGCTGCATGTTCTTCTGGCGTAATATACCCTTGATCTTCCATTTTTTGAAGTACAACCTTAACCTTCTCCCAGTTATTCTCTGGATTAGAAATAGGATTGTAGTAAGTTGGCCTTTGAGTAATAACAGCAATAACTACACATTCTGTTAAACTAAGATCTTTTACATCTTTGCCAAAGTAACGCTTAGAAGCTGCTCTAACACCTGAAACACCTTGTCCTAGTCCAATCGTGTTTAAATAATACTCTAAAATAGTATCCTTTGAATAAAGCTTCTCAAACTCGATTGCTAAATATTGTTCTTGAATCTTACGTGTAAACGCTTTATCAGAACTTAAAATATTATTTTTGATAAGCTGTTGGGTAATGGTACTTGCTCCTTCACTTAAGGAACCACTTTTTAAATTGGTTACAATTGCTCTAAAAATACCTCTGATATCAATACCATTATGCTCGTAAAAACGTTCATCTTCCGTAGCAACAACGGCATGTTGCAAATTAAGAGGGATATCTTTAAGTTCTACATATTCTCTGTTTTCCGCTGGTTCAAAGCTATCGATAGGCTTTCCCTCTGAATCATATACAAAGGAAGTGTAATTTCCCTGAGGGCTAATATCCAATGTAGATGGGTCTGGGGTACTTTTTATAATACCAATAAAAATGCCTAAACCTCCGCCTACTAGGGCAAACATACCAATAATAAGGGATATAATAATAATACGAAAAGCTGTTACTTTTCCTTTCTTTTTCATTTGCTTAGTTTTACTTTTGTTCTTTTTCTCTATTTTGTCTCGAGAATCTTTTGAGTAATTCATAATTTCCTCCTCCTCAACGCTATATTATATCAAAAATATCAGTTTTAAGCAAAATAAGTGTTAGGCATTACCCACCTATTATATAACAATTTTAGGTTTAAATATATAACAAACACATTAAGTTTTCGTATAAATGGAAAAAACAGGAATATATTTTGTGTAAAGTAGGTTTTAGGAGGAAACAAATTCCACACATTATTACTATTTCTATTAACTCTAAGTATTATTATTGCCATTATTTCCATTATTTATATTCAATGAGGTACCAAAATTATTCCTCCTATTATAAGTGGTACAAAATAGAAGTAACCTTTCATGTTACTAAAGCTATGAATAGTTCACTCTCTATTGTCCTTAAAATCTATGAGACTAATGTTTCGGCTTTATATTTCGAAGAATTAAAATTATATTATTCAGCATAATACTCTATAAGATAAAAAAATACGTAAATTAAGGTTGTCATTCCTCAAAACACCATGTTATATTTATGAAGACGAAATTAATAGTAAAGAGGTATCGATGTGATGAACGATTTAAAGCTTTCTGATTTATTTGGAGTAAATGTTTTTGATGACAATTTAATGCGCGAGCGATTACCCAAAGCGATTTACAAAAAATTACATAATACCATTGACAAAGGATTGCCACTTGATCCTGCAGTGGCTGATGTAGTTGCTAATGCTATGAAAGATTGGGCAATTGAAAAAGGAGCCACTCATTTCACACACTGGTTCCAACCTATGACCGGCAAAACAGCAGAAAAATATGATTCTTTCTTATCACCAACTTCTGACGGTCGCATGATTATGGAGTTTTCTGGTAAAGAGCTTATTAGAGGAGAAGCTGATGGTTCATCCTTCCCATCTGGCGGTTTAAGACAAACTTTTGAAGCTAGAGGCTATACCGTCTGGGACTGTACTTCTCCAGCTTTTTTAAAAGAAGATGCAAGTGGGGTAGCACTTTGCATTCCAACTGCTTTTTATTCTCATACTGGTGAAGCATTAGACAAGAAATCTCCTTTATTACATTCAATGGAATGTATTCAAAGCGCAGGGATTCGTGTATTAAGAGCCATTGGGGATGAAGCCACTACAAAAGTAACAGCTACCGTTGGTGCAGAACAAGAATATTTCTTAGTTGATAAAAGACAATATCAACAACGTAAAGATTTAATTTTTGCAGGTCGTACACTCTTCGGAGCAATGCCTCCTAAAGGTCAAGAAATGGAAGACCATTACTATGGTAGTATTAAAGAAAAAATTGCTAAATATATGCGTGACATAGATGTAGAACTTTGGAAATTAGGTGTACCTTCAAAAACCAAACATAATGAAGTAGCACCTGCACAACATGAGTTAGCTCCTATCTTTACAACTGCTAACGTAGCCTGTGATCAAAATCAACTTATTATGGAAACACTTCAAAAAGTAGCCAATAGACATGAATTAGCTTGTTTACTCCACGAGAAACCTTTTGCTTATGTTAATGGTTCTGGAAAGCATGTTAACTGGTCATTAGTAACCGATACAGGTAAAAACTTGTTCTCACCAGGAAAGCATCCTCACGAAAACAAAGAATTCCTTCTTTTTACATCAGCAGTTATTAAAGCTGTAGATGTTCATGCGGATTTATTAAGGCTCTGTGCTGCTACAGCAGGTAATGACCATCGTTTAGGAGGTAATGAAGCACCTCCTGCTATTATCTCTATTTTCCTTGGCGATGAAATCACTCACTTATTTGAGCAAATTTCTCAAGGTGAAGAGGTCATTGAAAAAGGCAAACAAATGATGGAGATGGGTGTTGCCACATTACCACAACTCAAAAAAGAAGCATCCGATCGTAATAGAACATCACCTTTTGCTTTTACTGGTAATAAGTTTGAGTTTAGAATGTTCCCATCCTCAGAATCTATTGCTGAAGCAAATACTTTTTTAAACGTTATGGTAGCAGATGTACTTAACGAATTTGCAAACCGCTTAGAAACAGCAGAGGATACTCAAAAAGAAATGGAAGCTATCGTTAAAGAAACGTATTTAAACCATAAACGTATTATTTTCAACGGCAACGGCTATTCAAATGAATGGGTAGAAGAAGCAGCACGTCGTGGTTTATCTAATTATAAAACAACAGTAGATGTACTACCTTGCTTCATTAAAGAAGACTCTATTGCTTTATTTGAAAGAAATCAAATTTTCCATCGTAGTGAACTTTTCGCACGTTATGAAATCTTATTAGAAGAGTACTATAAAACCCTTAATATTGAAGCAAGAACAATGCTTGATATGGTCCAAAAACAAATTATGCCTGCTACACTTCAATACACAACTCAAATTGCAGAACATATTATTGCGTTAAATAAAGTAGGGGTATTTGAAGTTAATGCCCAAACAGAACTTCTACAAAGTTTAACAACTGCTATTAATACTTTAAAACAATGTACTGATCAGCTTCACCAAGAGCTTGAACAAAGCACTCATATTGAAGAGGCTTATGATAAAGCCGTGTTCTTTAAAGAGCATATTTTAGTAGACATGGAAGCTTTACGTCAGGTTGCAGATGAATTAGAATTACTAATCGATGAAAAAGCATGGCCAATTCCAACTTATGGTGAACTTTTATTTAGAGCTTAATCAAACATCTCAAAAGTGTTTTGTAGACTTTTAGGTCTATAAAGCACTTTTTTAAATTCTTTATGGATAATTTTATAAGGAATATGCTATAACTATATAAGTAGACTAACATAAAGGTTGGTGAAAAAAATGATTATTACAATAACCCCCTTTCCATCAATTGAATACATATATGGTATTGAAGAATTCACTCCTAATTGCCAAATTTCTTCTAAAAATGTATCTCTCAATGTCTTATCAAAAGGGGTTTATAGTGCTCAAATGATGAAGGTACTTCAAGAAGAACCTATTTTATTAAGTAGCTTTGGAGGATTTGCGGGAAAAAGTATTAAACACTATTTAGATAAAGCTAAGGTTAAATCGGATATTGTTTGGACAGACTATGAAACACCTCATCAGGTTAAAATCACTCTCTCTACCAGTTCCGACTATTATGCTATTTGTAGTGAAGAAGATTTTGCTATTGAAAAAGAGATCCTTAAATTAAGTTATAAACTTAAAACGCATATCAAAAAAGTGTCAACCTTGGTTTTATCTGGGAGATTACCTCATGGCCAAAATCCTCAAATATATAAGGAATGGGTAAAGGAAGCTAAAGCCCATAATGTTAAAACCCTTGTGTCAACAGGCCAAAAAGAAGTGCTTGACTTTGTTTTAGAAGAAAAACCTTATGCACTTATGTTTACACTCAGTCAACTAAAAGAATTAGGGTATGATATTTCTAATATAGAGACTATTTTAGATCAATTACTTCCCTTGTTTGAACACGGCATTCACTATATTGGTGTTTACTTAAAGGAAAAAGGAGCTCTCATGCTTTCTAAGCATAAATACTGCTTAGTTGAATCACCTTTTTTACCTATTAATAAGAATAATACTGCTGCTAGCGGTGCTTTTTTAGGGGCCTTTGCCATTGGTATTAATCGGAAGTATGAATTAGAAAGATTCTCTAAACTTTGCTTATGTGCTGCTTCAGCAGCTAATTCAAATGTTAATTATCAAATCTGTACAAGAAAAGATGTAGAGAGTCGTTTGAAAAAAACTAAAATCAAACAACTTATCCGCTAATTAAGAAAGGAATACTATGATTACACATAAAGAACAGATAGAAAGATTAATTCTTGTGGCAGCACAGAAGAAACAATATAAAGAAGAAGAGGCATGGGAAAGCTTAGATGAACTTGCTGAACTTGTAAAAACTGCCGGTGGAGAAGTCATAACACAAGTCTTACAACGTCTTGACCACATTAATCCTGGCTTTTATATTGGCTCAGGAAAAGTCGAAGAAATCAAAGAAATGGCTCAGCTTCATGGGGCTACAGGGATTGTATTTGATGATGAGCTGTCCCCTATTCAAATGCGTAACTTAGCAGAAGCACTTCAAATTAAAGTAATGGATCGTACAATGGTTATTCTAGATATCTTTGCTTCTAGAGCACTTTCTAAAGAAGGTAAGCTACAAGTAGAAATGGCTCAGCTTAAATATCAATCATCACGTTTAATAGGCTTTGGGACAATGCTTTCTAGACAAGCTGGTGGTATTGGTAGCCGTGGACCTGGTGAAAAGAAACTTGAACTAGACAAACGTCATTTAAAAGTGCGTATGGAAATCTTACAAGCAGAACTGGCAGAAGTTGAGAAGCATCGTCAGCTTATTCGTTCAAGAAGAGATAAAAATAATACACCTGTAGTAGCTATAGTAGGTTATACTAATGCAGGCAAATCTACCTTACTTAATCAGCTCAGTGGTAGCGATGTTTATGTACAGAATCAGCTTTTTGCAACACTAGATCCTACTACACGTGGTATCACTTTGCCTAGTGGCTCTGAGATTCTATTAACAGATACAGTAGGCTTTATTCGTAAATTACCACATCACCTAGTAAAAGCCTTTTATTCGACATTAGAAGAAGCTAAATATGCAGATATTATTCTCCATGTTATGGATGTCAGTTCACCTCATTTAGAAACACATCAACAAGTCGTTTATGAAACTTTATCGCGCTTACAAATATCAGATATACCAATTGTTGCTGTTTACAATAAAATAGATACTCATGCCGAAGACTATCCTAAAGATGAACATGCTACCTATGAAACGTATATATCTGCTAAAGAAGGCATTGGCTGTGAGCATTTATTATCTGTTTTAGAAGAAATTTTATATAGTAACATGCAAGCTTTTGATATAGATGTTCCTTATACTAACCAAGATATTGTAAGATATTGTCATGAATACGGAGAACGCTTAGAAGAGGAGTATACAAATGAAGGTGTAAAAGTAAAAGGCTACATGCCAAAAGATAAATTTTATAAAATTGAAGCATATATTTTGTCGTAATCATGTGAATTATTAGATTATAGATAAGTGGGACAAATTAAATATCGCAATATCTGCCATTATCCTTACTTTTTAAAAGATTTTTTTATCTTTGCGTTTTGTTTTTACCATTATTTGTAAGTTATCTGTAGAATAGGGTAGCTTTCCACGGAATAAACACGATATATTATTGTGTGAAATTTCAGCAAATAATAGTATAATAAATCCATGAGCAGAGGCAAGAAATAAAATTCTTTATCTTGGAGGAAGTTTATGTTAATGGAAAAGCAATATATTGGACAATGCGAAATCCCAAATATGACCATTCGCTACTACATGATTAAACAAGGTACTTACTACGGAGTTGAACTAGTCGAAGAACAACGAGATAAACTTATTTGTATGTCAGAATTGATATCAGAGGTAGCCGAAGTAGCTTTATCTCTTGCTGAAAAACTTTTTAAGAATAATGTAACAAACGTTACTTTAACAGATATTATTGATGACTGGATTGGCTAATAGCTATCAAGACTACTAGGAACAGCTTCCTAGTAGTTTTTTGTTGCTATTCATTTATTTTTTATGATAGTATTAAATTAATTTTAACAACAAGGTGATATGATAATGGATTCTTTTAAAACAATAGCTCAAAATGGTGAAGCACTCATCATTGAGAAGAAATCAAAGTTCATTGCAACTGTTTATCAAGTGCAAACAGTAGAAGAAGCAGATTTATACATGCAACAGCTTCGAAAAAAGTATTACGATGCCACGCATAACTGCTTTGCTTATCAAATAGGAGAGAATGATGAATTTCAACGTTCAAGTGATGATGGCGAACCCCAAGGTACTGCTGGAAAACCCATATTAGAAGTCTTAAAAGGAGAGCAAGTAAAAAATATACTTATTTGTGTCACAAGATATTTTGGTGGAACGCTTTTAGGAACAGGTGGGCTTGTAAGAGCTTATGGTAGAGCAGCTAAAGAAGGCTTACTTACTGTTGGGATTATTGAGAAAAGACGTATTCGTCTTTTTACTTTAAAAATGCCTTATACACTATCAGGGAAAGTTCAATATCTTTTAGGTGAGAGGAACTATGTTATTAGGGAAAGTATTTACCTAGAGGATGTAACCTTTATTGTAGAAGTACAAGTTCATGAGGAGAAAGCCTTTATCAAATGGTTAGAAGAAAGCACAAATGCAGGTATTGACATTTTACCAGGAGCATATGATTGGATTGAAGTGAAACTATAAGGACTTATTGCTAAAAATAAGTAGCTTATGGTAAAATAAAGCATATGTTTTATCAAACCTAACCCCATGGGGTTTAAATCCAAGGAGGAATAAAGATTTATGTCTGGACATTCAAAGTTTGCCAACATTAAGCATAAAAAAGCTAAAAATGATGCGCAAAAAGGAAAAGTATTTACAAAAATAGGGCGTGAAATTGCCGTAGCCGTTAAAGAAGGTGGTGCAGATCCTTCTCTTAATAGAAAATTAAGTGATGTTATTGCCAAAGCAAAATCAAATAATATGCCAAACGATACAATCCAACGAAGCATCAAAAAAGCAGCTGGTGATGGAGATAACGTTCATTATGAATACATTACTTATGAAGGTTATGGTCCAAGTGGGGTAGCCGTTATTGTTGAGACCTTAACAGATAATAAAAATCGTTCAGCTGCCAATGTACGTTCTTACTTTACAAAAGGGAATGGAAATATGGGAACAACAGGGTGTGTTTCTTTCATGTTTGATAAAAAAGGTCAAATTGTTATTGAAAAAGAAGCAACTGATATGGATGAAGATGAACTAATGATGATGGCTATTGAAGCTGGTGCAGATGATTTTGAAGCAGAAGAAGAAGGCTATACAATTACAACTTCACCTGAGAGCTTTTCAGATGTACATGCAGCTCTAGAAGCAGCAGGCATTGAAATGGCTGAAGCAGAAGTTACTATGGTACCACAAACTTGGACGACACTTACTTCAGAAGCTGACATTAAAGCAATGAATCGTATGCTTGACCTTCTTGAAGACGATGATGACGTGCAGAATGTTTACCATTCATGGGATGAAGAATAGGCATTGATAGTCAAGGGATTAGTTGAAATTTAGTTATAAAAATTAGCGTCAGTGATGGCGTACATGAGACTTCTAATGATGATGTACAAACGTGCTAAGTATATCATCATTGGAGGCTTTTTTTATGTCTAAAGGACTTTTACTAGAAAATTTACTTAATGAATATTTATTAGACATCAGATTAAAAAATTATTCTGATAGAACACTTAAATCTGTTAAAAATAATACCTCACTTTTCTTTTCATTTTTGGAAACAGAGTTCAATATTACCACATTAGAGAGGTTATCCCATATTCACATCAAGGCATATATTAAGCATAAACAATGTTTAGGATTAAAAGCTACATATATTAATTCTATACTCAAAAATCTAAGTATGTTTTTTAGCTACTTACTAGAAGAGGAGTATATCTCTACCAACTATGCAAAAAAAGTTAAATTGCAAAAAGAAGAAAAAGTCATCATTAAAACTTTTAATGATAAAGAAGTATCTGCAATGCTTAAAGTATACAACTTCTCGAATCATGTTAATGCTAGAAATGCGTGTATTATAGCCATGTTACTTGATACTGGCATTCGAAACAGTGAGTTATGTCATATCAAAATATGTGATATCAAAGAAAATGCTATTCTTATATTTGGAAAAGGGAAGAAAGAGAGATTGGTACCTATCACACCATTCTTAGCCAAGATTATGCTACGCCATGAACAGAAAAGAAGATTATTTGTAAAAGAACACTATGAGCATCAGTATTACTTCTTATCACAAAAGGGGAAAAAATTAACACCAGAAACTATTGAACGCATAGTAAAGGCATGTGGTAAACAAGCCAATATAAGAAAAGATATTAGATGCTCCCCTCATACATGTAGGCATTATTATGCACAAGCTCAGTTAAGGAATGGTTTAGATGTTTATTCAGTAAGTCGTTTACTTGGACATGAAAACATTAGTATTACAAAACGATATTTACAATCTATCCAGGATGAAGATGTATTAACAATGGCTGTTAAAACTAGCCCATTAATGAATGGGCGGTAATTTTTTTGGCTCAGCTCAAGCTGGGTCTATTTTTTTTTCCATTTTTCTTCCTTAACACCTTATTAACCAATTAGTCATAAAGGCCTCATAAAAGCCTTAAAAAGGCCTCATTCTTATTTAATATTTCATATTTATCATATCTCTTGTAGCGAAAGCACAACAAACAAAATAAAAGGAGATGTGAAAAATGTTATGGAATTTAAAAGCCGAAATGGCAAGACGTTCAGTAAAGTGCATTGACCTAGCTAATCTGTTAGGAGTAAGACCTGCAACCATATCTTTAAAGATAGGATGTAAAAGTCAGTTTACCTTTGATGAAGCTCAGAGAATCCAAAAAAGTTATTTTCCTGATTTAGAGCTTCAGTATCTATTTAAAGAAGGGAGATAAGGTGTGAGTTATATTTTTAAGATACTATCCGAACACGCCGAGCTGACAGGGAAAAATGTCATACTAAATTGGCAAATAGAGCAATATGAATCACTTATTAATGAGCTAATGGCTTATTTATGCCAAGAGGATGTGCTAGGAAGGCAATATGTGAGCCGTTATAACAACTTATTAAGGATAAGAAGGGAGAGAGAAAAAAATGACAAATAAAGAAGTAGTGCTAGATAAAAGAATATTGCAGATAAAAGTTGAGATGGATCAACTGGTAGAAAAGATTAAAGAGTTAGATGTGGCAATAGTAGAATTAGATGAATTATTTAAGATGCGATCAGAATTTTTAAAAGAGCGGTACGAAGAAAAGAAGTATGAATTAGAACAGAAAAAGGACAAGCAACAAGGTTATCTTAGAGAACTTTTTGAGCAAGTGCCACAAAATGAAACTAAAACTCAGCGTAAAGTCAAGTTATTATGCGGTGATGTAGTAGTTAAGAAATCTAAGCTAGACTTTGAAAAAGATAATGACAAGTTATTAGAGTGGGCTAAAGTCAATCAAAGGGATGATTTAATTAGCCGAAAAGAGACTTTAAGTTTCAAATGGGCGGACTTTAAGAAAGACTTATTAACCACACCAAATGGGATTGTGGAGGTCGCAACAGGGGAGCTATTGGATATTCCAGGCCTTGAAGTGATTAAGACAGAAGAAAAGCTAGAAATCAAGTATTAGAGGAGGCGAGCGGCATGGCAAAGGCAATTTGTATTATTGGAGAATCAGGGGCAGGCAAAACCACATCACTCAGAAATCTAAATCCTGAGGAGCCCTACTTTATAGATGCAGATAAAAAGGGAAGTGCGTGGAGAGGCTTTAGGCAGCAGTATAATGCTGAAAACAAAAATTATATAGCTATGGATGATCCAAATAAGATACTAGCACTTATGAAAGGGATTAGCGAGAAAACACAGCTTAAGTATATCGTAATAGACCCCTTAAATGGTGTGATGGTTGGAGAAGAAATAAGACGTTCTAAGGAGAAAGGCTTTGATAAATGGGCTGATTTAGTAGTTTATATTTATAGCATCTTAGATATTGTTAGTGAGTTAAGAGAAGACCTAACTATCATTTATACAGCTCATAGTGAAACAGAGCGAACAGAAGATGGTTATATGTGGACTAGGATGAAAACTACAGGGAAGAAGCTAAATAAGTTAGTTCCTGAATCAAAATTTAATGTAGTATTACTGGCTAAATGCAAGGATGGTAGATACATTTTTGAAACCCATAGTAATAATTCAACAGCTAAAACGCCACTAGATGCCTTTGAAGAGGATGAGATAGAAAACGATATTGTGCCAGTATTAAAGGTGCTTGAGGATTACTAGGATGTTTAAATACACGGAAGCAGAGATTAAAAATATCTTAAAAGAAGCCGTTGTGGTCATTGATACAAGAGAGCAAAAATGTAGCCATATTACAGCTTATTTTGATAAGTATAAGATTAATTATTGCTATGAGAAATTAGAGTTTGGTGACTATACCATAAAGGTACAAATGCCTAATAGCACCAGAGAATACTACTTGCAAAACAAATGTGCTATTGAAAGAAAAGCTAATTTAAATGAACTAAGTGGCAATTTTACACAAGGTAGAGAACGTATAGAAAAGGAATTTATGAGGTCAAAGGGTAATTTATACCTCTTAATTGAGAATGCAAATTATGAGGATATAGAACTGCATAATTATAACACAGGCTATAACCCAAAAGCTTTTATGGCTACCCTTAAGGCATTTGAAAGTAGATATAATTTGCACATTCATTATCAAAAGAATATCAATTTCAGCGGTGATTATATTTATAAGACATTAATTTACAACTTAAGAGAATTACTAGTTAAAGGAGAAATATAGGAATGAAAAAATGGAATGGATACGAAACAACAGAAGTAATGGGAACAAAGAGAAAACTACCTGCAGGTGGTTATGTATGTAGAATTATGGAGGTAGAGGAAAAGGAATATGGATGGGGAAGTGTGTTGTTACTCCTTTTTGATATAGCAGAAGGAGAATATAAAAACTTTTACAGAGATCAATATGAGAAGCAAACGAAGGATAAAAAGTGGAAGGGTGTATATCATTTAAGTGTGCCTAAAGATGATGGAACTGAAAAGGATGAGAGGTTGAAAAAGGCATTTAAGACGTTTATCTATCATATTGAAAATAGCAATGAAGGCTATAAATGGGATTGGAATAAAGAAGGTCTTAGAGGTAAGTACTTTGGTGGCATATTTGGGGAGAAGCAATATGAAGTGGATGGAAATACAGGGTTTTATACCACCATTAGATATACAGGTGAAGTAAAAGGCATAGAGAACGCACCAGTGCCAAAATAGCAACTATTAAATAGACCTGGTCAAAGTAATTTAACCACACCTGCATCAATGGAGTGGGGGGCCGATGACTCACTTCCATTTTAATGAGGAGGCAGGGATGAACTACAACAATATACCAATAGAACTTAGAGAACTAAACAGGTGGGTGCTTTACAGGCTCACCTGGGATAGTAGCAGAGGCAAGTATGATAAAAACCATTTAACGCTAGGACAGGAGGTTTTGCTCAAAGCAATAATCCTAATACTTGGTGTGATTATGAAATGGCTTTAGGTGTAGTTGACCTATATGATGGGTTAGGCTTTATGCTAGGTGATGGCATCTTTGGAGTGGATATTGACGGAGTAGAGCTTAACGATCCAGTTGTTAGGGAAGTATTAACCACGTTAAATAGCTATGCTGAGGTGTCTCCTAGTGGGAAAGGGATTCATGTGATTTGCTTAGGTAAGAAACCAAAGGGAGCTTGTAGAAAGGCTAACTTTGAATGTTACGACAAGAGAAGATTCTTCACAGTTACAGGAAATGTAATTGAACCCTATAGAACACTTAGTTATTGTACAGAGTCCATTAAACCCTTATACGCTAAGTATTTGGCTAGGCAAGAAAAGACCTTTTTAACCACACCTACCCATTTAGGAGGAGGCGAGTCCTTGACTGATAGGGAAGTCATTGAGAAGGCAAGTAGAAGTGACAAGTTTAGTCAGCTCTATCACTATGGCAATGATTCAGGGGATGCTTCTAGGAATGATATGACACTTATTAATATGCTTATATTTTGGACTGGAGGAAATGTAGCTCAGATAGATAGACTTTATAGGAGCAGTGCATTAATGAGGCCTAAATGGGATAGGAGACAAAGTGGATCGACTTATGGACAGATGACAATTAACAAATGTCTTAGGACATATAGAGGAAGCTATTATAGACACAATTATTACAACTAGAAGGAGAAATAGCGATGACAAAAGAAGAAAATAGCAAATTATATCAAAGAGATTATATCATTACAAATCAGAAGGGAAATGCAACTGTTAATACAAGTTTATTAGCAGAATATATAAGAGCAAATAGCCATTATTACATTGTGAAAAAACAAGGAAGTGAAACATTCTTTATCTATTGGTATGACGGTGGTTATTACAAGCAAATGTCAGCAGGTGAAGTTAAGGCCATGATTAAAGAATTTATTCCAATGGAATTGCGTAGGCCAACAGTATGGGAAGATACCTACAAGGATTTAATATCTACGAAAAACTTTATTAGTTTTGAACAGTTAAACAGTCATGACCATTTTATTAATTTTAAGAATGGCATTTTAGGTACGAAAGAATGGAAGCTGATAGATCACGATCCACAATACAATTTAACGCATCAAATCCAGTTTAACTATAACGAAAATGCACCAGTGCCTAAAAATTGGAAGACGTTTATTGAAACACTTGTATCGGGAGATATTGATACAGAATATACATTACAAGAATGGTTTGGGGTTAATATTTCAAATTACAATGTTAACCTTTGCAAGAAGTCACTTGCACTATGTGGAGTAGTAGGGAATACAGGTAAGTCAAAATTCCTTAAGATGTTAGGCTTAATTATAGGTCTTAATAATATTTGTAGTAAATCCATCCAAGATTTATCAGCACGCTTTGGAGCAGGTGCATTATATGGTAAAAAGTGTGTTTTAATTGATGACCAAAAGGCAGCCAATATTGAGGATGGCAGCACATTTAAAGCCATAACAGGTGATGGAGTGATTGAAGCAGAATTAAAAGGTAAAGATCCATTTGCAATTACCTTTAAGGGTGGTATTACCTTTACTTGCAATGAGATGTCATATATTAAAGATGATAAGGGGACTCATATGTTTGAGAGGTTCCTAATTATTCCATGCAACAATGTCATCCCACCTGAAAAAAGGGATAATAAATTATTCGAAAAAATGGAAGGTGAAATTGAGGGAATTATTATTTGGGCCTTACAAGGCTTAAAAAGACTTATGCAGAATGGGTTTGTACTGACAGAAAGTAAAATGAGCAAATCAGCTAATGCAGATTATAGATCCCACAATGATTCTCTGTTTAGATTTATCAAGGAGAATTGTATCGTTACAGGCGATAGATCTGATAAGATACGTAAAACTGAGTTTGAGGCAAGATATAACAAATATTGTACTGAGAATGATATTACGCCTCTTGATAAGAAAAACATCAAGGTAAGAGCCGAGAAAAATGGAATACCATGTGTGTTGTATGAAGGGTATCCATATTACAGAGGACTGAAGTATGTAGCAGAACTTTGGTGATGGTCGGAGAAACCAATTTACCAAAAATCAACCACACCCACCCATTGATAGTCAAGTCTTCTCTTCACTTTGGTGTCTTTGGAGACTCTATATAGATAATAAATATATATTAATAAAAACATATATATAAGAAATTCACAAAAAAGTCACCTGAGGCACCAAGAGCGTCATATGCATTGAGTGACAAAGGATTGATTAATTATCTGACAATTTCTGTTTGGAGGATTCGGAGGAAAAGCGAGGACTTGATATGCAGATTAATAGGAGGGTGTGGTTATAAAAAAGGAGACTAATTAAATGAACGAATTAAGATTTGAAGGACGCATTGATAGAATTACCATAAAGAATGAAAAAGTAATTAAATTCATTCTTATAAATGAAAAGAATAAGAAAATCACAGGGACTGTGTTTAATAATCAAACTACAAAACACATTTATGAACAGGTAGAAGAAAATACAGGACAAGTTGTTACGATTACAGCTGAAATGTCAGAAACAAGTTATCAAGATAAAAAGACAAATCTATGGGTTAATAGTTATTGTGCTTGCATTAACAAAATGGAGGCTGAAGAAGAATTACCATTTTAACAATTAGAGAGGATAGGGATTTAGAATGGACATCAAAAGATTAGACAGAGTAGCAAAAGATAATTTACCAGTAGACAAAGAATTAAATATAAACGATCAACTTTACTATATAGCAGTTAGAGGATTATACAGCCAATATAAAAATGGAGAAATCAATCTTGATCAGACAAAGGCAGAAAAAGGCATGCTGACAAAATGGTATGAGGAAGGCCATGAGTTTGCAAAACAGACAGTATATCTCAATAAGGATAAGGTAGTTGAAGCAGCCATTCTTGAACTAGGTCGCTACATCTCATGTGGCATAACTAATAAAGATAGAGAAAAGGCTTATCCAAGAAAGCTATTTGAGGAGCGCATCGTAAAAGTAATAGATCATGCGTATGGTGTAAGCTAATGGAAAAACTAAGAGAACCTATTAAAAAGGTAGTAGATGCTTTAGGCAAGCAATACACCCTAATGCGTATTGATGGAGACTGGTGCTTATATCGTGATTTAGGTAATGGCTATGATATAGAAGTCAATTTGCGTGGAACACGGAAAATATCAATCCAAGCAACGGTTTATGTGTGGCAGATAAGAGATCAATTAAGAGTGGTTGAAATGATTCAAGGCATTAAGGATATAGAAGACTTGAAGGATATATTGATGGGTGTGGTTAATAAAACAAACAGACTATCAGAGAATCGAGATAAAGTATATAAGCCAATCTTTCAATTAATATAGGCACCAAGGAGGGACAGCATGCGAGATAACAACTATAGAGCGGTAGAAGGCATTTTATATAATTTACCTAAGCTACGAGTAGAGATAGATAACCTAAAACTAGACCTTGAAGAAGCAAATGAAATAATGGGTATAAGAGGTGCTAGTGGGAATGAGAAAGCTGGAAGTAGCACAAATGCTTTTGGTAGTGTGGTAGAAAATGAGGTACTTGAAAGAGAGAAGAATTTAGTGAAGAGAATAGATGCACTCACAAGCTCAATTCAAAGTAAAGAAAGGCAGCTTAAGAAGATAGAAAACATCCTAAGCACCTTAACAGAATATGAAATGCGATTAATTGAGATGCGATATTTTAAAAGGTATTCAGTAGGTAGGATATGTGAGATATTAGAAATTACAGAAGATGGTTTTAATAAAAGGAAGAAAAAGTTGATTAAAGAAAGACTTATTCCACTATTCTCATAAATGTATTGTAAAAGTATTGTTTTTTTATTGTTTTTGTATTGTAAAAGTCGGTTAAAAAGTATAGGTAATGAGTGTTATTATTGTAAGGTAGTAAAAGTTAATACGACGTAGATGTAAATCATTAACACTCCCAAGATGAACCCTCAGCCAAAATGAAATGGTTGGGGGTATTTAAATATGTATAAATAATTACGAAAGTTGACGTTATTCTTTATATGACTTAAAATTTGTTCATATAATGTAAAAGGGGAGATGGATATGAAGAGAAAGATGTTTTGGGTAGTAGTTATTAGTTTAGGTGCAAGCTTTAGTTTGGGAGCTGCAACAGGTGTTAAGATTACAGCTGAATTAAAGCAACAAAATATCATTCAAGCTGGAAAAACTATGAGTAAGGAAGTGGTAGCCTATAAAGGAACTACATATGTACCGCTCAGGGAGTTTGCTAACTTAGTAGGTGTAAATATTAATTATAAAGATGGAAATATATATCTAGGTGATGATACAAATACACCATCTATAGCTTCTTATAACTATAATAATCCAGCACCTATAGGCACTCCTCAAATAGGGTATTCTAGTGATTATAAAACAGGTAAGTATACTGCTGAAATAAGAATAACAGAAGTCATCAGAGGAAATGAGGCTTTAGAGATTTTAAAAGCTAACAATAAATATGGTACACTTATAGGTGATAATGAAGAATATCTAATAGCTAAAATTTCTGCTAAAATACTTACTATGGAAAAAGATGGAACAATACTATTTAATACAAATAATTTTATGGCATATAGTGGAAATAATGCATCTTATTCAATGGCACCTATTTATAGAATTCCAAATCAACTTTCAGCAACCTTGACGAAGGGTGGAAGTACTGAAGGCTATATTTATCTTGAGGTTAAAAAAGATGATATGAATCCAAAATTAGGTTTATGGACAAGTGATTCAAATACTATTACAAAGGGTATTTGGTTTTCGTTAGCAAAATAAAAGAATAGATTATTATAATATTTACATCAAGGATTACATATGAAAAAAATATGCAGTAAATGTGGCAAGACAATCGAATATAACACAAATTGTACTTGTAGGATAGGCATCACATACAACAGAAATATTTCACCTGAGAAACGCAAATTTTACTCATCATATGCTTGGCAGAAATTACGCAATAGAAAAGTAAAAGAACATCCTTATTGTGAGAGATGCTGGAAGAAGTATAAATTACTTACTACAGAACATCTTCAAGGACATCATATAAAGTCATTTAAAGATTATCCTGAGTTGAGGTTAGCTGAAGATAATATTGTGGTGCTTTGTAGGGTGTGTAACTTGCAAGTTGGAGATAGTAGTGTGGTAGATTGGTAAACTATAAAATGAGGAGAAGAATATTATGGAGATAATGCCTTATACAAATCAATTGAGTTTATATACATGTGAGAGTGATATTATTGATTATAACAACAATAATATTTCGCGAGTAGCAAATGAAATTGCAAATGGTTCCAATAGCAATATTGAATATATAGAAAAAGCATATGAATATGTTAGAGATTATATTTTTCATTCAGCAGATATCAATAATGATATACTTACTTGTAAAGCTTCAGAAGTTTTAAAGTCAGGGCATGGAATTTGTTTTGCAAAATCACATCTATTAGCTGCATTACTGCGTTATAAATCAATACCTACAGGATTTTGTTATCAGAGGTTGATTTTAGATGATGATACAGCACCTATTCTTGTTTACCATGGGCTTAATGGTATTTATATTGAGGAATATCATAAATGGATTAGATTAGATGCAAGAGGGAATAAGCCTGGTGTAGAAGCGCAGTTTTCAATAGAGACAGAAAAGCTTGCTTTCCCAGTACGAGCTGAAAAAGGGGAAGAAGATAACCCAATTGTATATCCTGAGCCTGATAGAAATGTTCTAGCTATATTTCAGAGAAATAAAACGCGTTCACAACTTTGGAATGATTTACCTACAAAACTTGCATACAAGTGTGATTAACTACGTTATTGCTTGCTATATTTCTACTTTATGATCGAGAACGGTTATAGTATTAAAGTATGCTATAAAGTCATTTAAAGATTATCCTGAGTTGAGGTTAGATGAGGATAATGTTGCAGTACTTTGTAGGGTGTGTAATTTGCAGGTGGGTGATAAAAGCGTAAAAGATTGGTAAATTAGGATTTATGGAGGAAATATTTGTGTTAGAAACATCTGATAAAATTGGTTATGAAGAATGGGATGAAAATGGTTTCATTATTCCTGATGAATATCAACTTAATGAAAATAGTAAATTACATGAAGCAATAAATGTTTTTTATACAGCAGGTGGATACGATTTCTTTAAGGTGATTCGGCCAGAGAAATACGCTACTAACTGGTTAGATTATATTAGTGAATTATACAATGATATTGTAGAGGGAAAATATCAACCAGATGGCAATAATCATAGTATTCTGCTATCAGATGCTAAAAGAAAACCTTTAATTGAACAAGGTGTTCCCGAAGTTTTTACAAGTGATATGTGATACAAATTCCAGTTTATCTATTAGTTAAAACTTATCTTATCGGATAATGTGGCTGTGCTATGTAGGGTGTGTAACTTGCAGATTGGTGATAGTAGTGTTGTGGATTGGTAAAGTTGAATAATTATATCTAAGTCTAGTATGAATTGGTGGTGTTAAGATGATAAAGGGAGCCATTTTAGAGAAAGGTGAAGTTGCCTATACATATCTAAAAAAAATATTCAAATCACTGGATAATTTTCAAAGGTCTTATAATTGGTTGATAACAGGTTATGAATCTTTTCCTTTTTCGGATGGTCATTTGGAACGCATTTTTCAGTCAGGAAACTATGCATGGATAAGTGGAGAAGAACTAACAGGAATAATTAATAAAAATGATTTTCAATGGAATTGGGCGGTTTTATCGGGATTTGACAAGTGTTATACGTTACAAGAAGTATTAAAATATGATTTACCATATGCAGATTGTAACAAGGCTTTTTGGCAAGAGAATATCTCAATCCAGCATCCTCTTGCATCTGTTGAAATTGTAGCATTTGATAGTAGCTTAACATTATTAATAAGCAGTAAGGAAGAACTTGTAAAAAAGTTTAGGAAAGCGTTTCCGTTAAGCAAGGACTTGAAAGAATATAACACAAAGGATATAGATGACAGCATTGAATATGAGAAGTGGTTGATACAACGATCAAATTTAGATGTAGTAAATAATGATATTTAGATGCCCCCTAATAATTAAACTAAAATAAAAACTTATACTAAAGACCACCTTCCCCCAACTAGAGACACAAAGTGCCTAAAATGAAAATTTTTTATAAGCAGTAGGATTGTATTATTTAAAATCTGAGGATTATTTTGTAGGGGGAGAATATGAAAAGAATATTGTTGAATATAAGTATCGTTATTGTCGCATTATTTATTATTGTTTTCTATATGTATTTTGTTAATGGTTCACTAGAAATGTATCCAACCCCAGAACGGGAAGAAGGCATTAAAGAAGTGACATCAACATTAGTTATTTTATTTGCAGGGTTAGAGATTGTGTTAATTTGTTTGAGAATAAAAATGAAAAAACGATAACTTCCCAATTATTATATTAACAAATGAATACATAATATTAGTAAAGAAAGTGATATCATAGCTCACCCAACGAAGAGATACAAAATGTCTAGAATGAAAAATTTTATAGGAAATAGATATTTATTAGACTCTTATAATAAGTGGTGAAATTAATAAATTATATGAAAGTAGGTAACAACTCTATATAGGGAATAAAAATGTTGTTGTAAGTAGCAAGATATGGAAGGTTATTGGATATGTATTATTCATTGTAGGAGTTATTGAATTGATAACAAATATTTTTAGCTTCAGATATGATTGGTTATATGTTGTTGAACACTTAACAATAGGTACCTCTTTATTAATTAGTATGCATATAGATAATAAAAGAATAATTTATTGTGCTGCACTGCCGCTTAGTATAACGGGTGTTTTATGTATTCTGGTACGGTTATTTTTATAAAGAAGCAACTACAATTATAAGGAAGGTAATAATATCATGGTTTGCCTAATAATAGAGTTTGATGCTAGAAATATTTTAAAGAGAAACTATAAATGTGAAGAAGGTAGCTTCATATATTACCTTTATGAAGAAGCTAAATTTGATAAGAAAAGCTTCTGGGAATATTATGATTGTATTTGTGAATTAGGTAAGAAATCTCATAGTGAAAAATTTGAACAGCAAATGTTAGTTGAAGTAACACATACATATGAGTTTATATTGAAATGCATACTTTATCATTTTGCACCTAACGATATATATAGGATTAAGTTTTTTCCTAGAAGTAAGTACAATTATTATATTGAAAGATTGGATTTTGCTGTTGAAGCATTTTTTAAAGACCTAGATATTAGCAAGGTGAATTTTGGGAATTTTATAAAACGTCCGTAGGATGTATATATTTTTGATTTTAATACAGAAGAAAGAAGGTGACAATCATGGCTCGCCCAACAAAGAGCATAACAATAAGAACAGGACATATGAGTAAAAATGAAATAGATGTACGGTTAGAATATGAAGCAAAACTAAGGGGTGAGTCTGATAGAATCAGGCCACCTTCTTTTTTATCTAAAGAGCAGAAGAGACTATTTAAAGGCATAGTTGATTACCTTATGCCATCAGGCATTCTTGGTAATATTGATGTTCATGTGCTGACACACACTGCAATTACAATAGACCGAATTAATGAATGTGAAAGGCAACTTAATGAGAATGGCTTATTAGATGACGAAGGAAAGCCAAGTGCCTATCTAAAGATGAAATCTAATTACATGAAAGAGTTCTTTAGACTCTGCAACGAGCTAAGCCTCAGCCCTCAGTCAAGAGCTAAACTTGCCAATATTAATATTGGTGTGGAAAAAGAGAAACAAGATCCATTACTTAGAATCATTCAGGGAGGTGGTGGATAATAGATTATAACAGCTTCAAAGAATCAAGAGCCTATCAGTATGCAGTAGATGTACTAGATGGCAGGTTCCCAACAAATAAATATATCAAAGCCATATGCAAGAAGTTCCTTTATGAAATAGACCATCAAGAGGAGCTTCTTTATTATTTTGATTATGATGTAGCAGATAAGATAATCAATATCATGAAGTTAATTAACTTTGCTACTGGTGCTGTAGCAGGTCAATCTTTATATGAGGCTTGTGTAGGATATCAGTATTTTTTTGTGTTAAATATGTTTTGCTGGAAGAGAAAAGATAATCCTATTAAGCGTAGATATGAGGTATGTCTGTTATGGATAGCCAGAAAAAATAGCAAGTCGTGTTTGGAGTGCGGTGAAAAAGTGAGACACCTATGATATGATGATATCATCATATGGAGGAGATACGAATGTATAACAAGTATTCAGAAGAAATGAAAGAAGAAACTGCAATCTATATTTTAGAATCAGGTAAATCTATTACAGCTGCATCTAAAGAACTAGGGATTAATGTTAATACGGCTTGTAGATGGATTAATAAATATAAAAATAAGCATGGGATCATTAGTAATGAAAATAAGCCAGCTTCATCTGACGAAATGCAGAATAAAATCAAAGATTTAGAGAAGCAGCTTAAAACTAGAGATAGGGAGCTTGCTTATCATAAGAAACAATTAGAAAATGAGCAGGAAAAGGTAGAAATATTAAAAAAATCCCTGCGCATCTTTATGGAACCCCACGCATGAAATATGAAGCTATATCAAAGCTTATAAAAGAATTTTCGGTGGTAAAGATGTGTAGAGCTCTAGGGGTTAAACCACAGAATTATTATAGGTGGATTCAGCAAGAAAGGAAGAATAAAGAGAAACATGTAAAAGAACTATCAATAATAAATAGGGTTGAAGAGATTTTTAATGACAGTGATCAGACCTATGGATACAGGGCAATAAAGAAGGAAATTGAAGAAAAAGGCATTTATTTAAGTGAGTATAAAATCCGAAAAATAATGAGAGCGAATGGTTTTTATCCTCAAACATCTAAGAAATATAAACCTATCCATAATGGAAAAACAGATGGAAAATACTATGACAATAGGCTTAAACAGAAATTCAAGACGAACAAGCCTAACCAAGCCTGGGCAGGAGACATTACATATATTAGAACAAGCATAGGATGGGTTTATTTAGCTGTAGTCATTGACTTATTTAACAGAGAAGTTATAGGATATGGGGTAAGCAAAAAGATTAATGGGGAGCTGGTAAAGCAGGCACTGGCTAATGCAATAGCAAGGAGAGGAACGGAGAAGGACTTAATTTTTCATAGTGATAGGGGCTGCCAGGTGCGACAAGAAGTCGCATAATATATTGCATTAATGCTACTCCATCCATTCGGAGTAATCCTATCGTGACTAGCGTGGATGGTAACGTCTGGGTTAGAAAGCTCACGAGACAATGAGGAAGTTCTAGGAGCCTAAATCTGGAATGACTACTAGGATAAGAAAGCTATGGAGAACGTAAAGTGAATCACTGTAGGAATCGTTACGCGGAGGAAGCGAAATAGGCTGTTACGCTTCGACCAAAAGGTACGGAGTCAAGCAAAGGTGTTCTGACTAGCCAATGCGAATGGATAAAGCACTCCCGGTTTAAAGGCGGCTCCTAAGGCTTTCACAATTATGTATTATGCGGAACTTGGTAAACCCTATAAGCTCCCATAAATTACTTATGGGTATCAATCCGCAAGGAAATGAAACGGCTTTGAGGGCAGAAGAAAGAGATAAAAAGCAAATGCCTTTATTGTAATGACAAAGGATAGGGGTTCAAAATTTGCCCCAACTCGAAAGAGTGCAGACTTATCTCATGGTATTTCTTAGCAGGAAAGGAATGTATATCTATGAATTTTAGTTATTCAACGACGGATAAAACCGAGAAGCTAAAAGACACACGCAGATGCTCAGAACAGTGGGAAACCATTGACTGGAAAATAGCAACAAAAGAAGTTAATAGACTACAAGTCAGGATTGCTAAGGCAACAGTTAAAAATGATATTAATAAAGTTAAAAGGTTACAGTATCTTCTTACACACTCATTCTACCCAAAGGCTCTTGCAGTTAAGAAAGTTACCTCTAACAAAGGCAAAAACACCTCTGGTGTGGACAAACAACTTTGGTCTACATCTTCTGCAAAGATGAAGGCAACTCTTTCTCTTACAGATAGGCAATATAAAGCAAAACCACTTAGGTGAGTCTATATTGAAAAGAAAGATAAGAAAAAGAAACGACCTCTGGGCATCCCAACTATGTATGATAGAGCAATTCAAACGCTTTATGCCTTTGCACTAGAACCCATAGCCGAAGTTAAAGGTGACAAGGTATCATTTGGGTTCCGAAAAGGAAGAAGTGCAAAGAATGCTTGTGAACAAATTTTCTGCGTACTTGCAAGAAAATGCTCACCCCAATGGATACTTGAAGGAGATATAAAAGGATGTTTTGACAATATAAACCACGAATGGTTACTAGAAAATATACCTATGGATAAACGTATAATGAAACAATTCTTAAAATCAGGATTCATCTATAAAAGTGTTCTATTTCCTACAGAAACAGGCTCACCACAAGGCGGCTCTATTTCCAGTCTTTATGCTAATATGACACTTGATGGACTTGAAAAACTAATACAAGAACATTACCATCGTAATTCAAAAGGAAAAATAGAAAATCATTATCGAGCCAAAACTCAAAAACAAGAAGACTTAATCAGGAGATTAAATTCAATACTAATAGGATGGACAAACTACCATAAGCATGTCGTCGCAAGTCGTACATTCTCGTATGTAAACAATACACTTTATCTTCTATTAGAACAATGGGCTAAACACAGACATCCCCAGAAGAACAAATGGTGGCGACTTAACAAGTACTGGCACAGTAAAAATGGTAAACCATGGGTATTTATGACTGATAAGAACTATCTTATTAACCTAAGAACAATTGATATCAGACGTCATCCAAAGTTACAAATATCTAGAAATCCTTTTATAGATGAGAAATACTTTATCAAAAGAAGACTAAGACTACAAACTGTTGCCGCCAGAAATGGTTAAGAAATGCTTGAGCCGTATGAGCGGGAAACTCTCACGTACGGTTCTTAGATGAGGGAAAGGGAGCAATCCCTTTTTCTTAATCGATTATGCTAGTAAGACTTATCAACAAATGCTTAAGGATAATGGAATAAGTGGAAGCATGAGTAGGCCAGGGTGCCCGTATGATAATGCATGTTCAGAGAGTTTCTTTGCAACACTTAAAAAGGAAAGAATCTATAGGAAAAGTTATGTTGGATTGGAAGATTTTAAGCGTGATATGTTTAGATACATAGAAATATTTTATAACAGAAAACGTCGTCATTCTTATTTGGGATATGTCAGTCCAGTAAAATATCTAATGAGATATGAGGCGGTTAATATTGCTTAAATAGTAAGAATATACTAAAATTATATTTATGTTATAGGTGTATCAAAAAAGCACCGCAGTCCACGTGCAGAATGTTTACCATTCATGGGATGAAGAATAAACTCTAATAAATATTATATAAAAAAGTTCTAGGAATGTTCCCTAGAACTTTTTTATATTAATTGGTCTTTTTAAGTAAAGAACGTTGTTTTTCAAAAATTAATCGTGTTAATAAATTAGTATCAGCTATATCTAAATTTTGAAATTGAACACGGTGTGAATAATAACCTGCACTATTCATTTCTCCTAAGCCCAAAATTTTGCCCTTTAAATTAAATTCCATATTCACAAAATAAAACTCTAGCATTATATTTTGTGACGACTTAAGTTGCAAATTAGTATTTAAGCACATACCACCCGTACTGATATTCACACAAATACCTTTTTCATAAGGAAGTTCTAAGAAATCTATTTCTTCATTTTCTTCCGCTGGAAGTAGTTGAAATTTTACATCGAAGGTAACATCTAATCGAAAATGTTCTCTTTGCTGCTTCTTAACGATAGGTGAAACAACTTCACCTACATAAAACAAACTATTTCCCTTACGATAACTCTTCACAATACGTATTCGTGAATGAAATAAAGCTAATTTAGATACAAATACCATGTCAATAATAGCATCTTGTGGATAGATGACCCAGTCTAATTTAGATATAGGCGCCTCAAAGATAAGTAGTCGTTCTACCCATTCAATAGGCTTAGTCACATGGGTATTATGTAGATAAGATAGGCGTAAAGTCAAATTCATATCGTCCATTAAATTTTTCTGATACATTTTTACGCTTTCTTCAATGGCGGCACTTTGATTCTTATTCTCCTGATTATATCTCACACTATTCTCTCCTTATTCTGCTCTCTTAAATTTATTATACTTTATTATAAGTTTACTTTTCAACTTAAAGTTAAATTGTTGTAAGTGTTTTGGATTATTCTAAGCCCCACTTGAAAATCTTTGTATAATATGTCACAATATTGCTTGATACGAAGACTTAGAATAAGTACGAATTAAAGGAGTCATACGATGGCTAAAAAAAATCAAATAATTGAAGGCATTGTGTCTCATAGTATATTCCCTAATAAAGGGGTTGTTTATTATGAAGAACAGCCTATTTACGTTACAGGTGCTTTTAAAGGCCAACATATTAAAGCACGTTTATTTAAGCGCAAAAAAGGAACTTGGGAAGCACAGCTTCTAGAAGTCCTTGAGAATCCGACTTATTTTGTCGAAGCGCCTTGCTCTTATTTTGGGATGTGTGGTGGTTGTAGCGCTCAAAACCTTGATTATGATGAGCAAATTCATTTAAAACATGAACAAGTCAAAGAACTACTTACCAAAGCAGGTATCTCTGACTATGAAGATTTAGGTGTTATTGGAAGTCCTGAAGCTTTAGCGTATAGAAATAAAATGGAGTTTAGCTTTGGAGATGAAGTCAAAGATGGTCCTATGACTTTAGGTATGCACCGTAAACATAGTACCTATGATGTGATTACAGTAGATGGTTGCCTCTTAGTAGATGAGGACTTTAGTACAATACTACGAACTATTTTAGACTACTGTAAGGATAACGATTTAAATTACTATAAGAAAATGCAGCATACTGGATTCATGCGTTATGTTGTTATTCGTAAGTCTATTACATTTGGTGAAATATTGGTTAATATTGTTACTTCATCTCAAAAAGATTTTTCTTTCATACCTTTAGCAACACTATTAGCACAGCTTCCTCTTAATGGAGAACTAACAGGTGTAATCCATACCATTACAGATAATTTGGCTGATGCAATTAAGCCAGAAAAAGTATCTGTCATTTATGGACAAGATACAATTAGAGAGCAGATTCTAGGGTTGCAGTTTAATATATCACCATTTTCTTTCTTCCAGACGAATACAAAGGGAGCAGAACTCCTTTATAAAAATGCGCTTTCCCTTATTGATGATATGGATAATAAAACTGTATTTGACTTATACTGTGGTACAGGTACCATCACTCAAATTATGGCTACTCGCGCAAAGAAAGTCTATGGCATCGAGATTGTAGAAGAAGCGATTGATAAGGCCAAAGAAAATGCTATTTTTAATCATTTAACCAACTGTCATTTTATTGCAGGTGATGTTATGGTAGAAGTGGATCAATTAAAAGAAACACCAGATATCATCGTATTAGATCCACCAAGAGACGGTATTCATCCAAAAGCAATTCAAAAGATTATTAACTTTGGTGCTAAAGAACTACTTTATATTTCATGTAAACCAACTTCATTGACAAGAGACTTACCAATTTTAAAAGAAGCTGGATATCACATTGATAAAGTGCTTTGCGTGGATATGTTTCCACAGACACCACACGTTGAGACGGTAGTGAAGCTTAGTAAGTAAAACCTAGGTACATCAAGGCTTAGAGCGATTATGCTTTAAGCCTTTTAGTGTGTTTTTGGAGCAATTTTAAAGTGAATGTATGTTCCCAAACGATAGGGGGGGTACTAAAGCGCGTAAATCGGTAGTTTACGCGTAAAAGTATAAGTCAACGCGAAAAGGTTTGTAATTAGTCCATACTACCTATACAATAATAATAAATGAATTGAAATGTGAAGGGTGATTTATATGAAGAAAAAGTACCTGGTAATAATCTTAGTATTTATTTGCTTTAGTTCTCTTGTTTTGGCTGGAGATATACCTGAATCAATTATGCTAGGAGAGTATAAGGCTTTGCTTATTGGTAAGCTCTCTATTCAAGCAGATATGTATACTATAACGCCTTCTACTATCATGATGGGAGAAGTACTAGCTGAAGAAATTACAGTTGATAAGTTTGATTCCTATTATGGTACAGCAGATAAACCTTTAGATGGAGATATAATAGTAGCTGTGCTGATAAATGATCATCAAATAGATGATAGTTGGGTATTTAAATGTACATCTGAGGACTATAAGACATTAAAACTTGTTAGTGAGCGTTATAATATGGTAGAACGATATGAGAAATACATTAATGATGGGGAATATTTTAAAGCACAACAAAAGTTAAATAAAAATAACACAACAAATGCTATAGAGACTGAACAAGTTTTAGAGACCAATGTAATAGTTAAAGATTCCGTAAATAATCAAGGAATCAATATACCAGTTGTAGGTATTTCTATTCTATTGTTTATCACCTTTATAATCTTCATAGTATTTAAAAGAATACAGAATAGAGGTAAATAACATGGACGGAACAAAGAGAAGTAATATTAAAATAGGAGCAACAGTTTTAGTTGTTCAAAAATAGGATCAGCGAACAGGCAAGTTGAGAGAAGGAATTGTAAAAAAGATACTTACCAACTCACCGGAGCATCACCATGATATAAAAGTAATGGTGGAAAGTGGCATTGTAGGTAGAGTAAAAGAGATAAGAACTTAGAGGAATCTAGGCTTTTTTTAATATACGTAGTTTTGTGTATCAGATGCATAATTTTGGTCTTGCATAGCTGAAATGAGTAGTTCTTTAGTTTGTTCATAGTTCATAAGACAACAACTCCTTAAAAGGTTATTTAGGGCTAAGCCCTATTAGATGCTTAACTTTATAGAAGGAGTATAAACTTAGAAGAACAAAAAAACTGCTATACCAATGGCTAAAGTGATTCGAGGACTAAAGCCTTGAAAAGCCACTGCGCTAGCAGTTTAGTACAATTCGAAGTATTCGCGCAAAAGTATATGAGACCTTGATACATAAGGAATTGAAAAAATAATATGTACTAAAATTAATACTTATACCTTCAAGCAAACCAGTTAGGCTACTTATCACTAGGTTAATGATAAGTAGCCTGCTTTTTAATAGCATAACTTCCAGCCAAATTTATAAAATCGATGATAGCGTCTCATTTTCGGAACGGTGATGGTGAGGACAACGCCTGCTTTGTAGTAATGGGTTTCATTTGAATGTTGTATGGCTAAATCGATAAAACTTGCTAATGTTTCATATAATTGCTTCTTTGACCTTATGAAATAGCTTAGTGATAGGTCTGCAACAGGCGCATAACCTGTTGGATAAATGACTGTTATTTTTCTATTTATTTGACCAATTTTAAGACGAATGGCTTCATGATAAGGAAAGAAGTATCGAAGGATTTCTTGATGGGCTTCAGCATTAATCGGTGTTTCACAAATAATATTTACCCATAATATAGTTTTCTTGTGCATAAGTAGCACCTCCTTTTAGGTAGTACTACATGTTAGCTCTGTTATCGTGTGATAGCAAGGCCAATGAGCCATATGATTAAGAGATTTGTATAGGTAGGGAATATCTTGGTAAGACTTCTTCTAAATAGTTATATTTGGAAAGAAGTGATTATGTAAAGAAGAAATCGCAGAGTAGAATTTATTCCTGCTATTGTTTCACCTAATCATAGGAATGTTGCCATTTATTGCACGGTTAGTACACCCAATGAAACACAAGAAGATAGTCTAGATAATCAAGTAAAAGGATTAACTGAGATAGTAAGACAAAATGCATTACAGATTGAAGTGAAATTTGATAAGGAAAACATTAAAAAACACTGTTCCTAAGCAGAGTCTTATGATGGAGATTAAAAGTATCTTTGCCCAGGAGAAAAACCAAGATATAAGCAAAAATATTAAACTTGGTCAGCATTACCTTATGAAAAGTATATTGGAAATGTGCTGCTAGGAAAAAATTGGACCAGGGAGTTCCCGAATAATAAGCAAAAGATTAATGTGGGTGGACTGTGCGTTTTTTAATGGAGGAAGGATATAGACCACTTATTTCTAATGAGCTGTTTGAAAAAGTGCAAGGAAAGATTAAGAGAAGAAGTAATATTAATATAGTGACTGGTAAAGCGAAAATAAAAGACACACATTATAGTGTGAAGGATATAGTACAGTAGTAGAAAAAATAGGTTTACTATTAACATTCAAGTTTAAGCTAACTATTCCATGTTGAGACTATAGTATTGATGTCAAGGGCACATAAATAGGAGTTACTTGACTTAAAGTATATAAAAGCTTTTGCAGAGTTTGTCGTTAATAGGTAGTGATAATTTCAGAAAGGCCTCTTTTGTTTGACGAATTTATACTTCTTAGAAACATATCTAGAAGTGCTTCGTGAGTTGATAAGTTAGTTAAAGTAGTGAGAGGATGTATATTTGAAGGTTGATTCAAAAAATGGTTGAATACTCACGTCAAGTTATTGAAAGTATTCCGATAAAGGAATATAATTAGATAGAAGATTGTTAATTGAAAAATGGAGGCAAATATGGAATTTTCAACAACAAATGAAATGTCTAAAATATGGAATATTTCACCACGAAGAATATCTTTGCTTTGTAGTCAAGGCAGGGTTGAAGGTGCAGTAAAAAAAGGGAAAATCTGGCTAATTCCCAGTAGAGTTAACAAACCAGAAGACCCAAGAAGAATGAATAAGTAATCAGACTATTACAGTTTAACATGGAAGGAAAATGAAATTAATGGATAATCAAGTGCATAATGCAATAGTAAGTTTTATATGGGGAATCGCTGATGACTGTTTAAGAGATGTATACGTTCGTGGTAAATACAGAGATGTTATTTTGCCAATGACAGTAATTAGAAGATTAGATGCGATGCTTGAGGATACAAAACCAGCGGTATTAGATATGAAAAAAAAGATGGATGCAGCCGGAATTACAAATCAATGGCCTGCGCTTTGTAATGCTGCAGGACAAGCATTTTGTAACGCATCTCCATTTTTGTTAAAAGACTTAACCAGTCGTGCAAAAAAGCAGACATTAAAAGTAGATTTTGAAGCATATTTAGACGGTTTTTCTCCTAATGTTCAAGAAATATTGGAGAAATTTAAGTTTCGTAATCAGATTGATACGATGATTGATGCAGATATTTTAGGTTCTGTTATTGAGAAATTCATTTCTCCTACAATCAACTTGAGTCCTAAAACAATATATACAGATGATTCAAAGCAGACGGTTAAGTTGCCAGCGTTGGATAATCATGGTATGGGTACAGTCTTTGAAGAGTTGATTAGAAAATTTAACGAAGAAAATAATGAAGAAGCCGGAGAGCACTGGACACCACGTGATGTTGTAGATCTAATGGCTGATTTAGTTATTATGCCAATTGCAGACAAAATTATGGATGCAACATATTCTTGTTATGATGGTGCCTGCGGAACAGGCGGTATGCTTACGGTAGCACAAGAAAGATTAATGAATGTTGCTAAAAAACGTGGTAAAGAAGTATCCATTCACCTTTTTGGACAGGAACTACAGCCGGAAACTTATGCTATCTGCAAAGCAGATATGCTTTTGAAGGGGGACGGAGATCAGGCAGAACATATTTCATATGGATCTACGCTTTCTGCTGATGGAAATGCTACTCGTCAGTTTGACTTTATGTTGGCAAATCCACCTTATGGTAAAAGTTGGAAAACGGATGCTGAGAAGATGGGTGGTAAGAAAGATATACTGGACAGCCGATTTAATGCGTATCTTGATGATGGAACTCAGCTTCAAATGATTCCAAGAACGAGTGATGGTCAGTTAATGTTCTTACTAAATAATGTAGCAAAGATGAAAAAAGACACTCCACTTGGTAGCCGTATTGCAGAAGTACACAATGGTTCATCTATTTTTACAGGTGACGCTGGTAGTGGTGAAAGTAATGCACGTAGATATTTAATTGAAAATGACCTTGTGGAAGCAATCATTGCTTTACCAGAGAATATGTTCTACAACACTGGAATAGGCACGTTTATTTGGGTTCTATCCAATAGCAAAGAAGAACGTCGTAAAGGGAAAATTCAGTTAATTGATGCAACTGCAATGAAATCTCCTCTTCGTAAAAATATGGGGAAAAAGAATTGCGAGCTTACTCCGGAACTTCGAAAAGAAATAATGCGTATCTTTCTTGAAATGGAACAAAGTGAAGTAAGTTTGATTTTCAATAATGAGGATTTTGGTCATTGGGCTGTTACTGTGGAACGTCCACTTCGCTTACGTGTCTATCCAGAAAGAAAAATTCCGGCTGGAATTTTAAAGGAAGTAGAGATGGAAACATATACTGCAGCAATTAAAGCAGTGCCTTCTACAATAGCATTGGATGATTGGAATGCATTTGCAAAAGCCACAAAGTTGAAATCAGCGCTTTTAAAAAAAATACGTCCTTATATTACGGAGAAAGATGCTACTGCAAAATCAATCGATGGTGAACCCGATGTTGAACTACGTGATACGGAAATTGTACCATTTACCTATGAGGGAGGTATCGAGAAATTTATTGAAAACGAGGTTAGACCTTTTGCACCAGATGCATATATTGATAACAAGAAAACTCAAATCGGCTATGAAATCAGTTTTACAAAGTATTTCTATAAGCCTACTGAGCTACGTTCTATGAAGGCGATAGTTGCTGACCTTGAATCGCTCGAAGCTGAGACTGATGGAATGCTCAGAGACATTCTTGGAGGGCTGTAAGCATGAAAAAATATGAAGAATACATTATAGAAAAGCGCTTATGGAACACAGCATTTCCAGCACATTGGCAAATAAAGCCATTATATGGAATAGGAAAAGTCAAATCTATTTGTGACTGCATTGATATGCCACTTCTGTCTGTTTATCTCGATATTGGTGTGATCCCATTTTCTGCAAAAGCAGAAAAGA
Organism: Cellulosilyticum sp. WCF-2; assembly: GCF_003990395.1. Lineage (NCBI taxonomy): Bacteria > Bacillati > Bacillota > Clostridia > Lachnospirales > Cellulosilyticaceae > Cellulosilyticum > Cellulosilyticum sp. WCF-2. The sequence continues at coordinate 2,983,350 of NZ_CP034675.1, forward strand.
GAACAAATGCTACAAGTAAAGATTTGTCGAAGTACCAGAGAGTAGATTGTGGTGATCTTGTTTTAAATAACCAACAGGCTTGGAGAGGTTCTGTCGGTGTATCGAATTATGAAGGAATTGTAAGCCCCGCATATATCATTGTTTCACTAGATAACAATTTATCAATGAAGTATGCAAATTATATCTTTCGAAGCCAAACGATGGTGAGCCAGTATGTAATAAATTCTAAAGGAGTGGGCTCCATTCAACGAAATATTTATTGGCAAGGGCTCAAAAGAACTCTTGTACCAATTCCGCCCCGTGAAGAGCAAGATCAAATTGTACATTATCTTGATTGGCAAGTATCGAAAATTAACAGACTAATAGACTCTAAAAAGAAAGCGATTAGAAGAATCACTGAACTTAAAAAGACGGTTGTGAATGAGGTAGTAACACGCGGTCTAAATTCAAATGTTCCGATGAAGTTCAGTGGTATCGATTGGCTTGGTGATATACCTGCTCATTGGAAAACAATCAAGTTAAGACAAATTTTGCATCCGTTTAGTGAAAAGAATCATCCAGAGTTACCACTTCTTTCTGTAGTACGTGAGCAGGGCGTTATTGTAAGAGACGTAGAAAATAAGGAAAGTAATCATAATTTTATTCCTGATGATCTTAGTGGATACAAGATGGTCAAGAAGGGGCAGTTTGTCATGAATAAAATGAAGGCATGGCAAGGATCGTATGGGATTTCTGATTATACTGGAATTGTGAGTCCTGCATATTTTATTTTTGATGTGAATTTTGAGAATTTGAAGTATTTCCACTATGCTATTAGAAGTAAGGTGTATGTGAATTTCTTTGCACAAGCTTCAGATGGAATACGTGTTGGACAATGGGATTTGTCTATCAACAAAATGAAGGAAATTCCATTTATTGTTCCTCCAATTGAAGAACAGAAAATGATAGTTGATTATATTCCCTTAGCTTGTGCCAAATACGACACAGCTATAGTAAAACTAACTGAAGAAATTGAAGTTCTTCACGAGCTTCGCAATAAGTTAATTTCGGATGTTGTCACTGGGCAGATTGATGTTCGTGATATTGAAGTTCCAGAATTTGAGTACGTAGAAGAAATAGAAGATTTATCAGAAAATGATGAAGAAGTAGATGATGAGTCAGTGGATGGGGAGGTGTAACAAATGATATTTACCGATACAAAAGAAAGTGGACTTGAAGCTTTGATTGTTAAATGGTTGGTAAAGCATAACGGATATGAACAAGGAACAAATGCTGATTATAATCGAGAATATGCTATTGATGAAACTAGACTTTTCCAATTTTTGAACAAAACACAGCCTGATGCAATGGAAAGATTAGATGTGTTTAAAACAGATATTAAAAAGAAGCAGTTTTTGAATAGACTCCAAGGCGAGATTGCGAAGCGTGGAATTATTGACGTTTTGCGCAATGGAATAAAAGTATATCCAGCAAACCTTATAATGTTCTATTTAACGCCAACAGAGAATAATATCAAAGCAAAAGAAATGTTTGAAAAGAACATATTTAGTGTAACAAGACAGCTTCAGTATTCTATGGATGCTACAAGATTAGCCATTGATATATGTATATTTATCAATGGCCTTCCTGTGATTACATTTGAATTAAAAAATCAGTTAACGAAACAGAATGTAGATGATGCAGTAGAGCAGTACAAAAAGGATCGAGATGCAAGAGAATTACTATTCCAATTTAAACGCTGTATGGTTCATTTTGCTGTTGATGACGTTCGCATTAAATTCTGTACAAAACTTGCAGGAAAGAGCAGCTGGTTTTTACCCTTTGATAAAGGCTATCATGATGGGGCAGGAAATCCACCGAATCCAGATGGAATCATGACAGATTATCTATGGAAGGATATTCTTAAAAAGGTAAAGCTTAGTCATATTATTGAAAATTATGCACAAGTTGTCGCAGAAGAAGATCCCGAAACCAAGAAGAAAACTGTTAAACAGATTTTTCCACGTTATCATCAATTGGATTGCGTAGAAAAATTGCTTAAAGATGTTCAAGAGAATGGAATTGGAAAGAAATATTTAATTCAGCACAGTGCTGGTTCCGGAAAGTCAAATTCTATTGCATGGCTTGCTCATCAATTGATAGGACTTGAGAAAGATGGACGTCCAATGGTTGATTCTGTTCTTGTTGTAACAGATAGACGTATTCTAGATAAACAGATTAGAGATAATATTAGACAATTTATGCAGGTGGCTAATACAGTTACTTGGGCTGAGCATTCTGGTGATTTGCGCACAGCTATTCAGGATAGAAAAAGAATTATCATTACAACGGTAGAAAAATTCCCATATGTAGTTCCAGATATTGGGGCAAGCCATAAAGAGAATAAATTTGCCGTTATTATTGATGAGGCACATTCTGGACAAAGTGGACGTAATTCTGCTCAAATGAATCTTGCGTTATCTGGATTAGCTTCAGAAGATAATATGGATAACGAAGATAAAATAAATGCAATGATGGAGGGAAGAAAGCTTCTAACAAATGCTAGCTATTTTGCGTTCACTGCTACACCAAAAAATAAAACATTAGAAACGTTCGGAGTTCCTTATCAGGATGGCGATAATGTAAAACATCGCCCATTCCATGTATATACTATGAAACAAGCAATACAAGAAGGCTTCATTCTGGATGTATTAAAATATTATACTCCAATTAATAGTTACTATAAGTTGATGAAAACAGTACAAGATGATCCAATGTTTGATAAGAAGCGTGCCCAGAAAAAATTAAGAGCATTTGTGGAAAGTGATAGCCATACTGTTGCTCAAAAAGCAGAAATGATGGTCGCTCATTTTCATGAACAAGTAATATCAAAAGGGAAGATTGGCGGACAGGCTCGTGCAATGGTTGTTACATCAAGTATTCCACGCTGTATTGAATACTATTATGCAATTAATAAGTGCTTGGCCAATAGGAATAGTCCGTATAAAACAATTATAGCATTCTCAGGTGAGTGCAAATATGAAGGGCAAGAATCTCTGTTGACATCTGCCGGATTGAATGGATTTCCAGATGCAAAAATTCCCAAAACACTAAAAACAGATCCATATAGACTGTTGATAGTTGCAGATATGTTTCAAACTGGATTTGATGAACCATTGCTTCATACAATGTATGTAGATAAACCGCTTTATGATATCAAGGCAGTTCAAACGTTATCACGATTAAATAGATGCCATCCATTAAAACACGATACTTTTGTTTTGGATTTTGCAAATAAACCTGCAATGATTCAGGAGGCATTTTCAAGATATTATAGAACAACTTTACTGTCAGGTGAAACAGATCCTAATAAATTATATGATTTGATTACAACACTGGAAGAATACCAGGTATATTCAGAAGACGACATCGAGAGATTAGTTGATTTATACTTAAATGGTGCAGATAGGGATCGTTTAGATCCGATTTTAGATGTATGTGTAGCTGTATACAAAGATTTAGAAACAGAAGATCAAATTATATTTAAGAGCTCAGCAAAATCATTTTGTCGTACTTATGGATTCTTAGGTGCGATACTACCATACGGAAATGCAGAATGGGAACGCTTATCAATCTTCTTAAATCTTCTTATTCCAAAATTGCCATCACCTGGTGATAATGATTTTTCGGAAGGTATTTTGGATGTTATTGACTTGGATAGTTACCGATTGGAAGCTCAAGAGGCAATGTCAATAAAATTAGAAGATGAAGATGTGGAAGTTCCACCGGTTCCTACTGGCAAGGGTGGTCATATTGTAAATCCCGAGATGGATTTGCTTTCAATGATTCTTAATGACTTTAATGACATGTTTGGCAATGTGAACTGGAATGATGCAGATAATATTCGTAGACAAATCTTTCAAATTCCAGCTATGGTGTTGAAAGATGATAAGTATCAAAATGCTATGAAAAATTCTGATGCCCAGAATGCTCGAATAGAAAGCGAGCGTGCGTTACAGCAAGTTATTTTTGATATTATGGCTGACAATATGGAATTGTTTAAACAGTTCCAAGATAACCCGTCATTTAAAAAGTGGTTATCAGACATGGTATTTAATATGACCTATGATCAAGTAAAGGGAGAAGCAAAGAAAATAGTGGATTATTCTGATAGCTAATGGAACTGTGAAAAGCCTCTTTTGGTAAAGAAAGTAAATTTGCACTTTTATTGTTTCACTTATTCTATTCATTTATAATTTTTATTGAACATAAAAATGACTAAGAATACTTTAAATATGTAAAAAAGGTTTGCGAGTCTTCTATTAATGCAAACGCCTACTAAGCAAGAAGGAGGGCTTTCGGGTCAGTTTGAAGTTTTATTATAAATTTCAAGACCTGGAAGCCCTTTTTGTAAAAGTTGTAAATTCGCACTTTTTAAGTAAGCGTCATAATAGATAACACTAAGAGCTTGAAAGATAGCCACTTGCTGTTCCTCATTAGCAAGGTTGAAATAGATCTTAGCTTGTTCAAGGAATTCTGTGTAGGGAAGGGTGGTGGTGCTTGATGATCAACAGGTAATAGGATCCATTCATAAAAGTGTTTGCACACTTATTTGACTTATATTTATAGAGAGCAGTAATAACAATGTTAGTTGTTAATTATTCAAGAAAAAATGTTTAATGCGTAATGATTTTAAGGTATTATAATAATAGAATATAAAATAGGGAGGAATATGATGAAAAACAAAGGGATTCTTTCAATATTAGTAACTTTAATATTAAGTGTTTCTACAGTGTTTGCAACAGATATTAAGCTTAATATTAATAATCAATACGTTACAACTACAGTAGCACCGGTTCAAGAGAATGGAACAACACTCGTACCATTACGAGTTGTAAGTGAGAATTTAGGTGCAAGCGTAGGTTGGGATGGACCTACACAAACAATTACAATCAATAAAGAAAATGCAGATATTAAGCTTGTTTTAGGTAGTAAAAATGTAACTGTTAATGGTGCGGTTAAACAATTATCAGTAGCGCCTAAATCAATAAATGGTACTACAATGGTACCTATTCGTTTTGTAAGTGAAAACCTGAGCTCGACTGTTACGTGGAAGAATGGAACTGTATTTGTTACATCAACAAACAATCAAACATCTGACGCTTATTATCAATATAAAGGGAAATCATATAGGATAATTGAAGTAGATGGAGGAGATAGATCAGGAAGTAGACAAAATAATGTTGCCGTAGACATTGGATATGGAGATAGAGTGTACTGGGGGCTTACAAATGAGTATGGACAACTTGTTTATGTAATAGCAGATAAAATTATATTACAAGATGATAAAACAGAACCGGTTAACTCTAGTGGGAGATATTATGATGATGAGGCTAATGTGCCAGGAACAGAAAGTGCAGATCTCGACCAAGGGCATGTAATTGCTGATTCATTAGGTGGTGTGTCAAATGCTTATAATATTACCCCCCAAAATAGCACTTTAAATAGGTATGGGGATCAAGCCTATATGGAAAAGGTGATTAGAGATGCAGGAGAGTGTACTGACTTTGTTGCTACTATTACATATCCAAATACATCAACGCAAATACCATCTAGTTACAAATACGAGTATACTATAAAAGGCAATAAAGTTGTTGATGAATTTAAAAATGGAAATCCAGAAATTATAGGAAATAATAACTCATCTAATACTGTTAAGGATGAAAAAACAGAGCTTGCAAAAGTTGATACAAATGGTAATGGAAAAATTACAATTAGTGAAGCTAAAGAGGCTGGATACTCGATGCCAATTTATTCTGACCATTGGTTATATAAATATATGGATGATAGAGATGGCGATGGAATGGTTGGGGAGTAAAATGTACATTAAATATTTATGTAAATAAATGTTTAGATTGCAAGATTGATTAATGAATGAATAGCTTGACCATATTCCAGTAAAGGGGTATGGTCTTTTTATTGGAGGAATTAATTAGAATCCGATGTGGAGAGCTAGGGAAATAGTCCTCTATCTTTATTTTGATTGCAAGGTATGTCTTATAAACATTTCTTGTTTATCTGATCCCTTTTTAGGCAATACTCCTACTAAGAAAGAAGGGCTTAGCATGGATAGTAAATCAATACAAGAGGTGCGATTAGAGCATCAGATGAATAAGTTATTAAAGCAAATAGGCTATCAGCTAGAACATCCAGTTGAATGCATCCATAGAAATAAGGCTATGTGCAGTCAATGCCTTTATAACGTAGGAAGTGTAATACCAATATGCTCCAAAACAGAGTAAGCAGTTATACCCATAGTGGTGTAGCTGCTTATTTTAATGTCTGGAAACTTATTATATTTCTATCTAGGTCTCCACTAGTTTTGCATAAAAATACACATTTATAACAGCTTTATACAAATCTTGCCCTAACATTGATATTCGCTGTTATGACCGATTTACAAATGTCAATTATTCAAAATGCGACTTTAAAGTTAGCATTACAGAATGAGAGGCATTAATGATGAAAATTAAATATGAAAGTGTTACCGGAGAAATCATGGAAATTGATGTACCCGATGAGGTAGCAGAAGTATGTATTGAAATTGAGGACAGTACCAAGAAACAAGAACGAAGAGAAACAAGGAGGCACGTCTTATTATCAGTACTAGAAGCAAAAGGAGTACAGGTGTCGGAAAATACAGATATTGAAACTGAAACTATTGAATCAGGAAAAATCGAACAATTACAAAATGCCTTGAAGAAGTTACTGCCAGAGCAGCAGGAGCTCATCTTCAAGGTCTTTTTCTGTGAACAATCAATAGCTGAGATAGCAAAAGAGGAAGGGGTAACAATACCTGCTATTTACTCAAGGTTAAATACAATCTACAGGAAATTAAAGGAAATTATGTTTTTATCCTTAATAATTGCCATTCTCGTGGCTATATAGTAGAGGAATTTATTTTGACCTCTAAAAACCAATCACAAGGAGATGAATAAAATGCAAACCATTAAGATTACTATTTCTGGATTACAGTCTAGCCACATTTCGGTTAATGAAAGTACGCCTGAAGAAACAGAAGTAGCTACCAAACTTACTAAGTTACTCAGAATTATCCAACCTAAGGAGGCACTACAGCAATGAAGCTAGTTTTTATCTGTTCTCCTTATAGAGGAGATATTGAACGTAACACCTTAAGAGCACGAGCGTATTGCCGCTTTGCTTATACCAAAGGAGCAGTTCCTTTTGCTCCACACCTTCATAATACACAGTTCCTTGATGAGAGTATTAATGAAGAACGCCAAGCAGGTATTGTACTGGGGCTTCATCTATTATCTCATTGTGAAGCACTCTGGGTGTTTGGCAATCAAATGACCGAAGGTATGCGTGTAGAAATCGAAGCAGCAAGCAAAATGGATATGCCTATTAAGTACTTTAATGACAAATGTGAGGAGCTGACGAATTATGAAACAAGATGAACTGATTTTACAAGTAGCAAAGGATCTTTACAAACTAGCTGAGCATATTGATAGTTTATTTAACGTTGCATCAAAAAAGAAAACTGTTTCAATAGAAGAAGTTAGATCTGTACTTGCTGAGAAGTCTCAAGTTGGAAAAGGCCCTGAGATTAGAGCTCTTATTGAAAAGTATGGTGCTGACAAATTAACTGACTTAGAGCCATCTTGCTATGAGGCACTTCTTAATGAAGTGGAAACTCTGTAATGTCAGCTCATGCACTACTGGGTGCATCTAGTTCTTATAAATGGCTTCATTGTACACCTTCAGCAAGATTAGAGGAACAGTTTGAAAACACCACCAGTACCTTTGCAGAGGAGGGAACAGCTGCTCACGCTTTAGGTGAATATAAGATTAGAACCTTTTTAGGAGAAAGCTTAGAAAGGCCTATAAGCGACTATGACAGTGAGGAACTAGAAGAATACACGGATGTCTATCTGACACTAGCCATAGAGCTTATTGCAAAGGCAAGAGAAGCATGTACTGACCCACTTATCTTAGTGGAGCAACGATTAGATTATGCTTGTTATGTGCCAGAGGGTTTTGGAACAGGAGATTTAATCATTGTAGCAGATGGCACCTTGGATATCGTGGATCTTAAATACGGACGTGGGGTGGCAGTATCAGCCAAGGATAATCCTCAAATGAAGCTTTATGCATTAGGGGCACTTACTTTATTTGATGTCCTTTATGACATTGAGATAGTTAGGATGACCATCTGCCAACCAAGGCTTGAGAACATTTCTAGTTATGAAATAAAAACAAGTGAGCTCCTTGAGTGGGTCGAAACTGAATTAAAACCTAAAGCTAACATGGCTTATAAAGGAGAGGGCGACTTCTTACCAGGAGAGCACTGTCGTTTCTGTAGAGCTAAGCAAACTTGTAGGGCTAGAACTGAGCATTTCTTAGAGCTAGCACAGTATGACTTTGCACTTCCTGCGTTATTAGAAGATGAAGAGATTATTCAAATATTACCCCTAGCTGAAAAACTCGCAAGCTGGGCTAATGATATATATGTCTATGCGACTGATAAAGCTTTAAATGAAAACAAGGAGTGGTTAGGTTATAAGTTAGTTGAAGGTAGAAGTAATCGCAAATATAAGAATGAGCAAGAAGTTATTAGTAAGCTTTTAGAAGCTGGCTATAAAGATATTTACAAGCAGTCACTACTTGGACTAAGTGAGATGGAGAAGCTCTTAGGTAAAAACGTATTTAATGAACTCTTAGGATCATTGGTAGAAAAACCCCAAGGTAAATTAACCTTAGTTCCAATAAGTGATAAGAGACAAGATGTTAAAAACACAGTAAAAGATGACTTTGAAGAGGAGACAAAATAATGAGCAAAGTAGTAACTGGTAAAGTAAGATTTAGCTATGCAAATATATGGCAGGCAAAGAGTATTAATGGAAGTGAAGAGAAATACAGTGTATCTTTAATTATCCCTAAATCAGATGTTAAAACCATCGAAGAAATTCAAGTAGCTATGGAGGAGGCTAAGCAAGAAGGCATTGCTAAGTTTGGAGGTAAGATTCCAACCAATCTAAAACTACCTCTAAGAGATGGCGATATCGATAGACCTGATGATGAGGCTTATCAAGGGTGTTATTTTATCAATGCCAATAGTAAAGATAAGCCACAAATCGTAGATAAGAAAGTAAAGCCTATTTTAGATCCTAATGAAGTATACAGTGGGTGCTATGGTAGAGCAAGCATTAACTTTTATGCCTTTAATCAGAATGGTAATAAGGGAATTGCTTGTGGTCTCGGTAATCTACAGAAGTTAGAGGATGGTGAACCACTCAGCGGTCATTCAAGAGCTGAGGATGACTTTGAAGCCTATGGAGAAGATGACTTCTTATCATGAGAACGTTAGCTTTAGACCTAGAAACCTATAGCAGCGTTAATTTAACTAAAGCAGGGGTGTATGCATATACCTCTGCTACAGACTTTGAGATATTGCTGCTAGCTTATGCCTTTGATGAGGAAGAAGTAGAAGTCATTGATTTGGTCCAGGGTGAAACTGTACCTAATAAAGTATTGTCCGCTATTCAAGACAAAACCGTAATTAAGACAGCTTTTAATGCTAGCTTTGAACGAACTGCTTTATCAAGGTATTTAGGAATTCAACTTACTGCAGAAGACTGGCGTTGTAGCGAGGTTCAAGCCGCTGTGCTAAGTTTACCTTTATCACTTGAAGCAGTAGGAGAAGTATTAGGGTTAGAAAAGCAGAAACTCAAAGAAGGTAAAGAGTTAATTAGATATTTTTGTATGCCTTGTAAACCTACTAGAACTAATGAAAACAGAACAAGAAATTTACCATGTCATGCATTAAAGAAATGGGAGCAGTTTAAGTATTACTGTAAACGGGATGTAGAGGTAGAAAGATCTATTCGTAAAAAGCTAGCTTCTTATCCTATTAGTGAAACAGAACAAAAACTTTATGTATTAGATCAAGAAATTAATGATAGAGGTATTTTAGTAGATACCCAGCTTGTGAAAAATGCTATTAAAGGTGATAGTGAATATAAAGAGAAGGTAACTAGACGTGCTCAGGCCTTGACTGGATTAGATAATCCAAACAGTGTTGCTCAGTTAAAGACATGGTTATCTGATAATGATTTGAGTATAAAAAGTTTGTCAAAGAAGTTAGTTGGAGAATTGGTAACTTGTACTACAGGTCAAGTTAAACAATTGCTAGAAATGAGGTTAGAACTTGCAAAGACCTCTGTTAAGAAGTATGAAGCCATTGATAGAGCTATTTGCCCTGATAAAAGAGTACGCGGGTTACTGCAGTTTTATGGTGCCAATCGTACAGGAAGATGGGCAGGAAGGTTGGTACAAGTTCATAATTTACCTCAAAACCATTTAAAGGACTTAACATTAGCGAGAACTTTAGTGAAGCAAGGTGACCTAGAAACATTGGAACTACTTTATGATAGTGTGCCTAACGTCCTTTCAGAACTTATCCGTACAGCTTTTATTCCTAGTAAGGGGAGACGATTTATTGTAGCAGACTTCTCTGCTATTGAAGCTAGAGTGATTGCTTGGCTAGCAAATGAAGCATGGCGCTTAGAGGTTTTCAAGACACATGGCAAGATTTATGAAGCCTCTGCCTCACAAATGTTTAAGGTACCAATTGATGAAATTACCAAAGGTAGCCCATTAAGGCAGAAAGGGAAGATTGCAGAACTAGCCCTTGGTTACGGCGGCAGCGTAGGTGCTTTGACATCTATGTGTGCATTGGAAATGGGAATAGAAGAGGAGGAGTTAAAACCACTTGTTACTACTTGGCGTGAAGCTAATCCTAATATTACAAAACTTTGGTGGACAGTAGATAAAGCAGCACTTAAGGCAGTCAAGGAAAGAGTACCACAAGCAGTAGGTAAGTTAACTTTTCACTATGAAAGAGGTATTCTTTTTATTACTTTACCTTCAGGACGAAGACTTTCTTATATCAGACCTAGAATTGAAATCAATAAGTTTGGTAGAGAAGGTCTTACCTATGAAGGGATAGGTGAAAACAAGCACTGGTGTCGTATTGAAACCTATGGTCCTAAGCTTGTAGAAAACATTGTACAGGCAACAGCAAGGGATTTACTTGCAGAAGCTATGCTTGCCATAAGGGATAGAGGCTATGAGATTGTGATGCACGTTCATGATGAGGTGATAGTTGAAGCACCACTGGGAAAAGGCTCTTTAGAAGAACTTTGCAAAGTGATGGCTATTCCACCTATGTGGGCAGAAGATTTACCCCTTAGAGCAGATGGCTTTGAATGTATGTATTACAAGAAAGATTAGGCAGCAAAGGAGACTAAAATGAAGTTCACAATTGCTATTGGAAATAGTAGAAAGGATAAAGTATGGAAGCACCAGGAGTTTACTTGGGAAGCTTTTACTGAACGTGTGAGTCAAACGTATCGTACCAGTGAGTCAGTAGCTGAATATAGACTACTTTCTAAGGTGAAACAGGATGCTATAAAAGATATTGGTGGTTTTGTAGGTGGTAGGCTCAAAGAAGGTAAGCGTAAGAATGGTTATGTAGAATACCGTACTATGCTTACTTTGGATATGGATGATGCCTTAAAAGATATATGGGAGCAGATAGAACTGTTCTATGATTTTACTTGCTGCATTTATTCTACTCATAAACACACATCAGAGCATCCAAGATTAAGGCTAGTTATTCCTCTTGCAAGAACAGTTACGGCTGATGAGTATTCAGCTATTGGCAGAATGGTGGCTAAAGATATTGGTATTGACCAATTTGATGATACCACCTACGAGCCCGTAAGGCTGATGTACTGGCCTAGCACGTCATGTGATGGAGTATTTCTCTTTAAAGAGCAGAAGGGTAGTTTATTAGACCCAGATAAGATATTAGCACGTTATGAAAATTGGAGAGATAGCTCAACTTGGCCTGTTTCTTCAAGACAAACTATCGTTGTTAAGAAGCATATCTCTAAGCAATCAGATCCCTTAGAGAAGGAAGGCATTATTGGTACCTTTTGCAGAACTTATTCTATTCAGGATGCCATAGAAAAGTTCTTGGGTGATGTTTACAAGCCAAGTGTAGTGCCTGACAGATATGATTACCTGGCAGGTGAAAGTACAGCTGGTGTAGTGATTTATGATGATAAATTCGCTTACTCACATCATGCTACTGATCCAGCTAGTGGCAAACTTTGTAACGCCTTTGACTTAGTTAGGATTCATCTCTTTAGAGAATTAGATAGGGAGGCACCAGAAGGCACAGTACCTTCTAAACTACCATCTTATAAAGCTATGGTGGAGTTTTGTACTAAGGATGATGTGGTTAAAGGGCAAGTAGTACGAGAACGTATGGGAAAAGTGGAAGAGGAATTTGATGCGATAGATGATAAGTGGCAAGAGAAGCTAACGGTTAGTAAAAGTGGTCAAGTGGTTAATAACCTTAAAAACTTGATTTTGATTTTACAGCATGATGAGCATTTAAAGCATATCGTCTTTAATCAGTTTAGTGATGGCATGGAGATTATAGGTGAAGTGCCCTGGAAGCATCCCAGTAATTTTTGGAGAGATGCAGATGATGCACAGCTTATGAGTTATGTTGATTTGCACTATGGTACCTTTAGCAAACAAAACTATTTAACAGCAGTGACAAAGGTAACCGATGATCGTTCTTATCATCCGATTAGACGATACCTGCAGAGTTTACCAGAGTGGGATGGTATTGACCGTGTTGAAACTTTACTCGTTGACTATTTAGGAGCAGAAGACAGCCCATATGTCCGTGCAGTAACAAAAAAGGTGCTTTGTGCAGCAGTAGCTAGAGTACTCAATCCAGGGTGTAAGTATGACACTATCTTAGTTTTAAATGGTCCACAAGGAATAGGGAAAAGTACACTTATTGCTAAGCTAGGTGGAGAGTGGTTCTCTGATAGCTTACAGCTTGCGGATACGCATGATAAGACTGCTGCTGAGAAATTGCAGGGATATTGGATTTTAGAAATAGGAGAATTAGCCGGGCTTAGAAAAGCTGACGTTGAAACCTTAAGAAGTTTTTTATCTAGACAGAATGATATTTATAGAGCTAGCTTTGGAAGGCGCCCTGCTCCTCATCCACGTCAATGTGTATTCGTTGGAACCACTAATGCTGAAAATGGCTATTTAAGAGACACCACGGGTAATCGTAGATTTTGGCCAGTGAGGGTAAAAGGACAAAGTGCTAAAAAGCCTTGGGAGATTTCAAACTATGAAATTAAACAACTATGGGCTGAAACACTAAAACTCTATAAGGAGGGTGAGCAGCTTCATTTGGAAGATGGCTTATCAGAGGCAGCTATAGAAGAACAAGCCGAAGCTATGGAAGCCGATGAAAGAGAAGCGTTAGTAAGAGAATATCTTAATAAACTCTTGCCTGAGAACTGGCCTTCTATGGACCTCTATGAACGTAGAAGCTTTCTAAATGGTGGTGAATTTGGTACTAAGGAAGTAGGAACTGTTAAACGTACCAGGGTTTGTGTAATGGAAATCTGGTGTGAATGCTTTGGTAAAGAACAGTCCAATCTTAAACGACTAGAAGGTAATGAGATACGAGCTATTATGAGTAGGATGAAAAATTGGAAGAAATATGATAGCAAGATACGTTTTCCTATTTACGGAATTGTTAATGGTTATGTAACTGAAGATATGTTGCAATAGAAGTTGCTACGTTGCCGTTAAAATAAATTAAAAAAGTTGCTGTGTTGCTAAAAAGTGTTGCTACATTATTTGTTATGGCAACCATTCAAATTAGCTTCTATCAAAGGATGGCAGTTATCTGTAGCTTAGTTGCTCAAAAATTACTATTAATAATAATATATATATAATAAAGAAAGAGTGCACGCAACATGCATATACACGCGTATAAGGATTTAATGGCTAAATGGAAACATTGGCAACGCATGATAAAAAATCAAAGGAGAAATGAGACATGAAAAGAATTTATAGATGGTGTGAAAACAAATTAAGAGTGATTGGTAAACTAGTGATTCGTATCAAAAAAGCTATTAAAAAACTTTGGAGAAAGCTTGATGGCAGAAGAAAGTAAAACTGAACAAGCTTTTGTTAGAGCTGTTAAAGCAAGAGGTGGCATAGCTTATAAGTTTGTATCCCCAGGAGTTAATGGAGTACCAGATCGTTTGGTACTCCTCCCTCATGGGAATATAGCATTTGTTGAACTGAAAGCTAAAGGCAAGAAAATGAGACCACTTCAGCTCAAACGCAAACAGCAGCTAGAAGCATTAGGCTTTCTAGTTTATTGTATTGACCGAAAAGAACAGATAGGAGAAGTACTAGATGAAATATGTACCACATGACTATCAGAGCTATGCAACGAGTAGAATCATCAAAGATAAGATTTGTGGAATGTTTTTAGACTGTGGCCTTGGAAAAAGTGTTATTACATTAACAGCTTTGGATGAGCTTATGTATAACTACTTCAAAGTTTACAAGGTTTTAGTAATTGCTCCGTTAAGAGTAGCACAGGATACCTGGAGTAAAGAATGTGAGAAATGGGAACATCTTAAGCTCTTAACCATTTCTAAAGTTTTAGGATCAGAGAAGGAAAGACTTAAAGCTTTAGGAGAAAAGACAGCACTGTATGTGATTAACCGTGAAAATGTAGAATGGCTTGTTAAAAATCATAAGTGGGACTTTGATATGGTGGTTATTGATGAGCTTTCAAGTTTCAAGTCCTACAGCTCTAAAAGGTTTAAGGCTTTACGTAAAATCAGGCCACTCACTAAAAGAATCATAGGATTAACAGGTACGCCTGCTCCTAATGGTTTAATGGACTTATGGGCTGAAATCTATTTACTGGATATGGGTGAAAGGTTAGGTAAGTTCATTGGACAATACAGAAATATCTACTTTGAACCAGACAAGCGAAGCCGAGAAGTCATTTTTAGTTATAAGCCAAGACTAGGAGCAGAAGAGCAAATCTATAAAAAGCTCTCTGATATCTGTATAAGCATGAAAGCTTGTGATTATTTGAAAATGCCTGACCGTATTGATAACAGAGTTGAAGTAAGCTTGTCAATCTCTGAGATGAAGCTTTATCAAGCCCTAGAAAAAGATATGTTGTTATCTTTTTCTGAAGGAGATATCGATGCAGTCAATGCAGCAGCTTTAAGTAATAAACTCTTACAGATGGCCAATGGAGCTGTTTATGATGAAAACCACCAAGTAAAGTTAATTCATAATCGAAAGCTAGAGGCCTTAGAGGATTTGATTGAAGCTGCTAATGAAAAGCCCGTTCTAATCTTTTATGGCTATCAGCATGATAAAGAGCGAATTTCAAAGCACTTTAAAGTGCAAGAGATTAATACCTCTGAAGATATTACTAAATGGAATGAAGGAGATATTCCTATAGCTATTGCACATCCTGCTGCTACTGGACATGGTCTTAATCTTCAAAGTGGAGGTAGTACTATTATCTGGTTTAGCTTACCTTGGAGTTTAGAATTATACCAACAGGCTAATGCCAGACTATGGAGACAAGGACAAGCCGAAACGGTAGTGATCCATCACATTATAACTAAAGGAACTATTGATGAGGATGTTATAAAAGCTTTAGGAACAAAAGATAAAAGTCAGAATGCACTGATGGAAGCAGTTAAAGCTAGAATAAGAGGTGAAGGTAATGACAAAACAGGAACTATCACAACTCTATTATCTCAATCGTGAAATAGAGCATCTAAAAACTAGAATTGCAGAAATCGAGGGACTCGCGACCTCAACCACAAAACAAATAACAGGAATGCCTCATGTTGCAGGTGTTTCAGATAATATTGGCAAATATGTAGCAGAGCTAGCCGACCTAAAAGAATTACTACAACTCAATCTAAAGAAATGTTTTTATGAGTTTAATAGATTAAATAGATATATTCAAAGCATTGAGGATAGTGAATTAAGAATGATTCTTTCTCTAAGATATATAAGTGGCTTAGGTTGGCAACAAGTGGCTCGAAGCATTAGCTCATATGCAAATGCAGATAGTGTTCGTAAGATTCATGATAGATTTTTAAAAAAGATACCGATGTAATAAAATGTATCAATTGATACATTTCAATTGACATGTAGGTATAATCGAGATACAATTTAGATATACTAAAGACAAAGGAGGCATTTATAATTGGATAAAAAACCTCTTAACGGAAAATATCTTAACTTTACTAAGCAAGAGATAACAGACTATCTGGATATATTTAAGCAATTAGTATCCAAAGGAAGATATACTATATCCAAAAATGCTAACAGGCAAGAAAATATTGACTTTATGATGGACTATCGTATTAATTCATACAAAGCTAAAGAAATTTTGCTGAATTTACAATATGATGACTTTTGCTATGCAGCTGCTAATTATAACCCTGGTTATGAACATGAAAGATTATATGTCTTTTGTAAGGAATATGAGTTAGATTATTGGGGCGAACTTGAATATGTTGATATATACATTAAAACGAATATTATTCAAATCAAGGATGATGACTTTGCTATTGTTATATCTTTTCATAAACGAAATGAACCTATAACCTATTTATTTAGAAAATAGATATAGGTAGCTCTATTTCAAAGGAGGTATTTAGTATGAAGATTTTTTGTGAGTCTTGTTATGATATGAAAGACTATCAAATCAAAGATGAGAAAATGTACAAAGAAATTAAAGGTAAGCTTATTGAGTTTGTAGGTAAAAAAGCAGTTTGTTCAGAATGCCACGAAGAGGTATTTGTAGAAGAATTACATGATTTTAATCTAGAACAATTAGATACAGCCTATAGAGTAAGTCAAAACATTATTACTAAAAAACAGATAGGCGAAATTTTAGAAAAATATGATATTGGTAAAAGACCACTTTCACAACTATTAGGTTGGGGAGAAATAACATTAACTAGATATCTAGAAGGAGCGCTTCCCACGAAACAATATTCAGACACCTTATTAGAGCTTCTACAAAGTAGTGATTACATGGAAAGAGTGCTAGAAGAGAATAGGGACCATATTGCAGAGAGAACCTATAATAAATGTAAATTGGCAATAGAGAGACTGAATTCCTGTTCTAATAATACTACCCAGCAGTCTAATAGAATTGAATGTGTAGCGAAGTATCTAATTGCATCATTATCAGATATAACTCCTTTGGCTTTACAAAAACTCCTTTATTATACTCAAGGATTCTACAGGGCTTTTTATGGAGAATTCTTATTTGAAGATGATTGTGAGGCTTGGGTACACGGTCCAGTATATAGAGAGGTATATGTTCAATATAAAGACTTTGGTTGTAGCACCATTGATAATAACTCGGGGTATGATGAAGAATCATTGAATTTAAAGTGGGAAGAAAAAGAACTGCTTGATATGATTGCAAAGGGCTTTGGATGCTATAGTGGTAAAGTTTTAGAACTAATGACACATTCAGAATTTCCTTGGTTAGAAGCACGTAAAGGTGTGAGTGAAACAGAACCCTCAAATAGAATAATAGAGAAAAAGAATATTGAAAACTATTTTGAGAATGTAAAAAACAAATTTAATATGCTCGGAGTAGTAGATATAAAAGACTATAGTAGAGATTTATTTGAGAAATTATTTTAAACCTGTCCGTTTTGTCCGTTATAACCGTGATATAGTATAGATATATAAATTTAACTCATAGGATTTCAACTATGAGTTTTTTTCATAAATAGGAGTGTTATGAGTTATGCCACACAAACCTCTGAAACCTTGTAAGCATTCAGGCTGTCCTAAGCTTACAAGCACAGATTATTGTGATGAACACAAAGTATTACATGAAAGGGCTACAGCCAATGAGCGTGGCTATGATAGTAGATGGAGAAATTCTAGAAAGCAGTTCTTGCAAGAACATCCCTTCTGCATTCGGTGCCAGCAGAACAATAAACTTACACCAGCTACAGTTGTAGATCATATGATTCCTCACCGAGGTGATCAGGTTTTGTTCTGGGATAAGACTAACTGGCAACCACTGTGTAAGCAGTGCCATGATAAGAAAACATTGACAGAGGATAGGTATCAGACCTACCACTACTAAAATAAAGACGTGCCCCCTTCTCGTAGATGTATTTAAAATAAATAAATCGTTTGCCAGACATGTGTTGCACCCCCTTTGGATTAAAAGTGTGATTAAATACAGGGGGAGGGGGCATTAAACCTCTGTGGCTCAATGCCTTGGAGACCGGTGTGCCCTCACACGCAAATTTTCGCAATATAAAAAGGGAGGGGCTAATAAAAAAGTCGCAGAATAGACTGCTAGATATTGAAAATTCTAGATTGCCACTCTTTATGAATTATGCCAAATTATTAAATATAACTTAAAAGCCATGAGCCTTTTATTTTCAAGAGGTTTGTGGCTTTTATTATGCCAATAAAATCGCAAAATGGAAAAGGTGATTTTCTTATGACAAACGAGCAAAAGGAAGCCATTTATAAATTAAGACTCGAGGGGATGGGTTATAAAAGTATCGCCAAGCAACTAGACCTAAGCCGTGATTCAATCAAGTCTTATTGTGTTAGGCATCACTTGAATGGTCCTAGCCAGTTGGTGGAGCTTAATGCAGAAGTGATCAAAGAAAAACATGATCTTTGCCAGTACTGCAGTAATCCTATTCGCAAAAAAGGAAAGGGAAGAACCCGTAAGTTTTGCTCAGAGGAATGCCGCAGAAAATGGTGGGCAGAACACCAGGAGGAAAGAACATTTAAGGAAACTGCAACTTATCATTACATCTGCTCTAAATGTAATAAACCTTTTAGTGCATATGGCAATCTCAAGAGAAAGTATTGTAGTCATCAATGTTACATCAAGGATAGATTTGGAGAAGAACAACATGGAATTTAAAAAACTCAAAATAGAATACCTTACTCCAGCAGGCTATAATCCTAGAAAGGATTTAAAGCCTGGGGATAAGGAATATGAAAAAATCAAAAGCAGTATTATCGAGTTTGGATATGTGGAACCCATCATTGTCAATAAAGATCTAACTATTATTGGTGGACATCAGAGATTGAAAGTATTGAAAGATTTAGGTTTTAGTGAAGTAGACTGTGTAATTGTTGAAGTAGATAAGACTAAGGAAAAAGCACTAAATGTTGCTCTTAATAAGGTGACAGGTTCCTGGAATGAAGCACTATTAGCGGAACTTATCAAAGACCTACAAGCGTTAGACTATGATATTTCCTTTACTGGTTTTGAACCACCTGAGATAGAAGAACTATTCAACAACCTTCATGACAAGGAAATCAAGGAGGATAACTTCAACATAGATGAGGCGCTCACTGAAAATCCTATTTCTAAACAAGGTGATGTTTGGTTACTAGGTAGACACCGATTGGTATGTGGTGATAGTACCTCGCCCGAAACTTATATTAAACTCATGGAAAGTAAAAAAGCTAATCTGGTAGTAACAGATCCCCCTTACGGCGTTGACTACGAGGGTAAAGCTGGTACCATTCAAAATGATAAGATGAAGGATGAAGAGTTTTATCAATTTCTCTTAGCTGCTTTTAGTCGTATGGCAGAAAATATGGAAGAGGATGCTTCTATTTATGTATTTCATGCAGATACAAAAGGCCTTATCTTTAGAAAAGCCTTTCAAGATGCTCGTTTCTATTTATCTGGTGTGTGCCAGTGGGTAAAACATTCCTTTGTTCTTGGCAGAAGCCCATACCAGTGGAAGAATGAGCCTATTCTCTATGGATGGAAAAAATCAGGTAAGCATAAATGGTATGCTGGACGAAAGGAAACAACAATCTGGAATTTTGACAGACCTAGCAAGAGTGAGTTACACCCTACAACTAAGCCGGTACCTCTCATTGCCTATCCTATTCAAAACAGTAGCATGAGCAATTGCATTGTACTAGATCCCTTTGGTGGAAGTGGTTCTACTCTTATTGCTTGTGAGGAAATTAATCGTATTTGCTATACGATTGAATTAGATGAAAAGTTTGTGGATGTTATTGTGAAGCGCTATATCGAATACAAAGAAACTGCTGATGAGGTTTATCTGTTAAGAAACGGAGCAAAAATAAAATATGCAGATATAGAAAGGGAAGGTTTAAATGATAAGGACCTTCCTTGATTTTTGCTCTGGAATAGGCGGCTTTCGATTAGGACTTGAGCTTGCTGGTTATCAATGCAAAGGTTTTTGTGAAAAAGATAAATTTGCAGTCAAATCCTATAAAGCTATGTTTAATACAGAAGGAGAGTGGTATAGAGATGACGTTACAAACCTTATTGGAGCAGAAGTTCCCTATGCTGATATCTGGTGCTTCGGATTCCCTTGCCAAGATATCTCTATTGCAGGAAAGCAACGAGGACTCAGTGGTAAACGAAGTGGCATCTATTTTAACATTATTGACCTCATCAAAAGCAAAGAAGAAAAAGATAAACCTACCTATCTACTCATTGAAAACGTTAAGAATTTGCTCTCAATTAATCAAGGATTTGATTTTACCACCGTTCTCACTGAATTGGATGAAGCAGGGTATGATGCAATGTGGCAATTGCTTAACTCTAAATACTTTGGTGTCCCACAAAATAGAGAACGTGTGTTTATTATCGCAAGTCTTAGAAGCAGAGGTAGACGAAAAATATTACCTCTCACAGGAAAAAGTGCAGCAGCTCTTAAGCAAATTATAGGTGGTTATCAAGGTGAAAGGGTTTATAATCCAAACGGATTATCATGTACATTAAAGGGAAATGGTGGAGGAGAAGGTGCTAAAACTGGCCTTTATTTTATTGATCAGTCTACGACAAAGGTTGAAATAACCGATACTTCCCGTTGTATCACTTCTCGTTATACTGCAGGAGTAGTCAATCGAACTGCTATGAATAGTGGAGTCCTTGAAGCAAGTGCAATCCTCACACCAGATAGAATAGATAAAAGACAGAACGGTAGAAGAATGAAGTGTACTGAAGAACCTATGGTTACTTTAACAGGAACGGATAGGCATGGCATTGCAATTAAAGAAGCTACAAAGAAGGGGTATATAGAAGCTAACCTGGGAGATAGCATTAATATGACTTTCCCAGAGAGCCAAACAAGAAGAGGGCGAGTTGGAAAAGGGATTGCTCAAACCTTAGATACATCATGCAATCAAGGAACCTTAGATAAACATTATCGTATTCGGCGATTAACTCCTAAGGAGTGCTTCAGATTACAAGGTTTTCCAGATAAATTATTTGAAAAAGCAAAAGCTGTTACTTCGGATGCACAACTTTACAAACAAGCAGGCAACGCAGTAACCGTTCCAGTGGCTTATGCGGTGGCCAAAAGTCTTGTTTGGTAAGCAGCAAATCTCACAAATATAAGCTGTGTTTTTTTGTGAAATGTATGTGGCACAAGAGCCTACACTTATCTTCCATACAGAGTTAACATGTGTACTACCGAAAGGGAAAACACACTTTGAAAGGAAGAAAAACAATGAAAACACAAAGGTTTGGCATTGAAATTGAAATGACAGGCATTACCCGAAAGGAAGCTGCCGAGTGTATCCAAAAAGAACTTAAAAGCTTTTGCTTAGAACACATCGGGGGCGGTTATGATACCTACCACATTATGGATAACGAAGGTAGAACTTGGAAGGTGGTTTCAGACGCAAGTATTAATGCGGAGAAGAAAAGAAACAAAGAAATCTTTTTTGCAAGTGCAGATTATAGGGTAGAGCTAGTTAGCCCTATTCTTACCTACAAGGATATCGAGCCTTTACAAGAAATAGTAAGAGCTTTAAGAAAAGCAGGAGCCATCACTAATAATAGTTGCGGCATTCACATCCATGTAGATGCCACACCTCATACACCAACAAGCCTTAAGAATTTAATTAACCTAATGGCAAGCAAAGAAGATCTACTTTACAAGAGCCTTCAAATAGATCCTGAGAGATTAAGATATTGCAAAAAGGTAAATGAAGAGCTGATTAAAACCATCAATAAGAAGAAGCCAAAAACCTTAGAGCAACTAGCCGATGTTTGGTACGAAGGATATGGTTTCGAAGAAAGGGACAGACATTACCACCAAAGTAGATATCACGGACTTAACTTGCACAGCGTCTTCAATAAAGGCACCGTAGAGTTTAGACTGTTTAATAGCACCACCCACGCAGGCAAGATAAAAGCCTACATTCAATTTTGCCTAGCCCTCAGCTACCAAGCCTTGACTCAAAAGACTGCCAGTGCAAGAAGAACCTACACTGATAACGAGAAATACACCTTCAGATGTTGGATGCTAAGACTTGGCTTAAATGGAGACGAGTTTAAGACTTGCAGACATCATTTTCTAGCTAATCTAACAGGAAATTCAGCTTGGCGAAGAATAGCTTGAGAGGAATAGATTGGGAGGGGTTAAGCCCTTCCCTTCATGAAAGGGTGAATGAGTTGAAAACTAAAATCTATGCTGCCTATGGTAGTAATATGAATATAGAACAAATGGCTATACGATGTCCTAAAGCTAAAGTGATAGGAACTGGCATCTTAAAAGATTATAAGCTTACCTTTAGAGGTTTAGGACGTGGTGGAGTGGCTAATGTTGAACAGAGTAAAGGAAGTAGCGTACCTATTGTACTATGGGAGATTACTTCTGAATGTGAAGTTGCTCTTGATAGATATGAAGGCTATCCTAGCCTTTATACCAAAAGGATAGTTGAAATTACTTGCAAGGATAAATCCAAGATAAAAGCTATGGCCTATGTTATGGCTAAGCGATATGAAAGCTATCCTTCTGAGCCATGTGAGGCATACTACCACGTTATTGTAGAGGGCTATAAGGCTAATGGACTTTCTACACAAAAACTTAGTGAAGCCTTAATATCCACTAGGGATGAAATTTATATTAAACAGAATGCATTGGAGAAATAGTTATGGATAAATTTCTTAGTCAAAAACACTGTGATAGATGTGGAGCTTCATTAGCCAAAGGCAGAATCATGAGTATGCTAAATATAGCATGCATCTGTATGGATTGTAAAAAGAAAGAAAGGTTAGATCCTTTATATGAAGAGGCAGTCAAAGCTGAGCTAGAAGAAGTCAAAAAGGGCAACTATAATTATAAAGGTCTAAAAAAATAGTAGATACACATTAGGGACTTACTTCGGTAGGTCCTTTTGTTATGAAATCAAACAGGTAAGGAGGTGATATCCATGGCTCAAGTAGGTAGAAAACCAAAACCAACTGCTCTTAAAATTCTGGAAGGTAATCCAGGTAAAAGACCTTTAAATATCAACGAACCTAAACCCATTAGTAAAGCACCTAAGTGTCCATCGTGGCTAGAAGCAGAAGCTAAGAAGGAGTGGCGAAGAATTGCAAAAGGTCTAGAACAGATAGGGGCACTGGCTGAAATAGATATGGCGGCTTTAGCAGGATATTGCCAAGCCTATGCTCGTTGGAAAGAAGCCGAGGAGTTTATCAGTAAACACGGTAGTCTCGTTAAAACACCGTCTGGCTATTGGCAACAAGTGCCTCAAGTGAATATTGCCTCTAGCTATTTAAAAATTATGCTAAAGTGCTGTGAGCAATTTGGCTTAACGCCATCTGCTAGAAGTAGGATTGTTGCGGATAAGAGTGGTGATGACTTTGATGTTATGGAAGATATTTTGAAAGCATAGGTAAGACTTATGGACCAGAGATATAAATTAATAGACTACACACCTTCACCCTTTATGCTACAAACCTCTCATTATGATGAAACCAAAGCTGATAGAGCTGTAAACTTTATTCAGTGCTTAAAGCACACTAAAGGGCGTTGGGCAGGTAAGCCTTTTGAACTAATAGCTTGGCAAGAGCAAATTATTAGGGATTTGTTTGGCATTGTTAAAGCGGACGGCACAAGACAGTTCTTAACAGCCTATATTGAATTGCCTAAGAAACAAGGTAAAAGTGAACTTGCAGCTGCTATTGCTTTATATTTACTTTTTGCAGATAAGGAACCTTCAGCAGAGGTCTATGGTTGTGCAGCTGATAGACAACAGGCGTCTATTGTATTTGATGTGGCCACTCAAATGCTTAAACAATCATCAGCATTAAGTAGACGTGCAAAAATAGTAGGTTCAACTAAACGTATTGTTTATCCAAACCAAGCTAGTTATTATCAGGTACTTTCAGCTGAGACCTCAACTAAGCATGGATACAATGTTTCTGGACTTATCTTTGACGAGATTCATATACAACCTAATCGTAAGCTCTATGATGTTATGACCAAAGGTTCAGGAGATGCTAGAACTCAACCACTTTTTTTTATTATTACAACAGCAGGAACCGATAGAAATTCCATATGCTATGAATTACACCAAAAATCTAATGACCTTCTAGAGAATAGAAAGATAGATCCTACATTTTATCCTGTACTTTATGGTATATCAGATGAGGATGACTGGACTGACGAGGCAAATTGGTATAAAGCCAATCCTTCTTTAGGGATTACAATTGATATAGAAAAAGTAAGAATAGCTTTTAATTCCGCCAAGGAGAACCCGGCAGAAGAAAATGTATTTCGCCAACTTCGTCTTAACCAGTGGGTAAAACAATCTATTCGTTGGATGCCAATGAATAAATGGGATGAGTGTGCTTTTCCTGTCTCACTTGATAATCTTCAGGATAGAGAATGCTATGGTGGATTAGACTTATCATCAACTACAGATATCACAGCTTTTGTACTCGTATTTCCACCAAGAGATGAAACTGAAAGGTATGAAATACTTCCATTCTTCTGGCTACCAGAGGAAACCCTTTCTTTAAGAGTACGGCGAGATCATGTTCCCTATGATGTTTGGGAGCAACAAGGGTATGTAAAAACAACAGAAGGCAACGTTGTTCATTATGGCTTTATAGAAACTTTTATTGAGGAACTAGGTACTAGGTATAACATCAAGGAAATTGCCTTTGATAGATGGGGAGCTGTTCAAATGGTACAGAACTTAGAAGGCATGGGATTCACTGTAGTTCCATTTGGGCAAGGGTATAAGGATATGTCACCACCTTCTAAGGAACTCATGAAACTTGTTTTAGAGAAGAAGCTTGCTCATGGTGGTAATCCGGTCCTAAGATGGATGATGGACAATATTTTCATCAAGAGTGATCCAGCAGGTAATATCAAACCAGATAAAGAAAAAAGCACCGAAAAAATAGACGGTGCTGTGGCTTTGATTATGGCTCTTGATAGAGCTATAAGGCATAAAGACGATGGTGGAAGTGTGTATGATAATAGGGGAATATTAGTCTTCTAGCGTGACAATTGATTTAATAATCTTCTGTGTAGCTTTGCCAGTACATGCATATACTTTAGCAGTTGAAAAAAAGGAATTTTCGCCAGCATTTACTCTACCACGTTTATATGGAACATATCCAAGAGGTTTAAGTGATGCAGCTACCATCCTTCCAATTGTTTGTCTAATGACTTTAGTACTTAAATTAAGGTCAGATGTTGGTTCAGAACATGTTTTTTCGATTTCAATTGCACATGCACTTAATGCTGTGATTCCAACATCAGATAATGCTGCCATTTGTATACGAACATCTTCTCTGCATATTATGTTCTCATATATATATTGTGCTGTTTTACTGTATGCAACGCAGTTGTTTGTAGTAAAGTCCTGGATGAAGTCAATAAAAGAAATAGGTTCATTAATCATAATAAAATCTCCTTTCAATGTAACATATATTATTTCGTTCAATGAACGTATGTTACCTTGTAAATATAATGTAGCACAGGTTCATTTATTTGTAAATAAAATTCTAAAAAATATGGAGTTATAATGAATATATTTTCTAATTTATTCAAATTAAGAAATAAACCAATCAATGTATTTAGTAATGCATATTCCTTTTTGTTTGGCCCCACTACAAGTGGTAAGACAGTTAATGAAAGAACTGCTATGCAGACCACTGCAGTCTATGCTTGTGTAAGAATATTAGCAGAAGCAATAGCAAGTTTACCACTTAGTGTTTACCAAACCACTGGACTAGGAAAAGAAAAAGCAACAAACCATAACCTATATCATTTGCTCCATGATGAGCCGAACTCAGAGATGACTTCATTTGTGTTTAGAGAAACACTTATGAGTCATCTTTTATTATGGGGCAATGCTTATTCTCAGATTATAAGGGACCAGAGTGGTAAGGTATTAGCTTTATATCCATTACTCCCTAATAAGATGAGCGTCAATCGTGATAGTAAAGGCAACATCTACTATGTTTATACAAGAGATAGTGATGAGACACCCTCTTTAGCAGGTTATGGAGATTTTTATTTATCAGATTATGAGGTACTGCATATTCCTGGGTTAGGCTTTGATGGACTCATAGGCTATTCGCCTATTGCTATGGCTAAAAATTCTATAGGAATGTCCCTAGCTACAGAGGAATATGGGGCCTCATTTTTTGCAAATGGAGCCACTCCAGGTGGTGTACTTGAGCACCCTGGAATTGTTAAAGATCCACAGCGAATAAGAGAAAGCTGGAACAGTGTTTATCAGGGAACCAAAAATGCTCATAAGGTAGCTGTGCTCGAAGAAGGCATGAAGTATCAAAGTATAGGTATCTCCCCTGAACAAGCACAGTTTTTAGAAACACGTAAATTTCAAATCAATGAGATAGCTCGAATTTTCAGAGTACCTCCCCACATGGTAGGTGATCTTGAAAAGTCGAGCTTTTCTAATATAGAACAACAATCTCTTGAATTTGTGAAATATACCTTAGACCCCTGGGTAACTAGATGGGAACAAGCCATGCAGAAAGCGTTACTCCTACCAGGTGAAAAGAGTCAGTATTCTATCAAGTTCAATGTAGATGGCCTTCTTCGTGGAGACTACCAAAGCCGTATGAATGGTTATGCCATTGCAAGACAAAATGGTTGGATGTCCGCCAATGATATCCGTGAACTTGAAAATATGAATCTCATCTCACCAGAGGAAGGCGGTGACATCTACATGGTTAATGGCAATATGCTGAAGCTCAAGGATGTAGGTGCCTATGCTAAGAAAAATACAGAAAGGATAGATGCTAAATGAAAAAGTTTTGGAACTGGGTAAAAAGCGAAAACGAAAGAACCTTATATTTTGATGGCTGTATTGCTGAAGAAAGTTGGTTCGGTGATGAAATTACACCTAAGCAGTTTAAATCAGAGCTCTTTGAGAATGAAGGAGACATTGCAGTATGGATTAACTCACCTGGTGGTGATGTCATTGCCGCCTCTCAGATTTATACCATGCTCAAGGAGTATTCAGGGCAAGTTACTATCAAAATTGACGGCATTGCAGCTAGTGCAGCTTCAGTTATTGCTATGGCTGGAGATCATGTTCAAATGTCGCCTACAGCAGTCCTAATGATTCATAATCCAGCAACTGCAGTGTTTGGTGAAGCAGCAGATTTACAAGGAGCTATTGAAATGCTTGGTGAGATTAAAGAAAGTATCATCAATGCTTACGAACAAAAAACACAGCTTAGCCGCACAAAGATTGCACACATGATGGATGCAGAAACATGGTTTAGTGCAAATAAAGCTGTTGAACTAGGTTTTGCAGATGAAGTGCTTTATCACAATGAGCATGAGGAAAATGTTTTAAAGGATTTCATGTTTGACAAGCTTACGATTATTAACGCTTGGGTCAAAAAAATGCCTAAAGCTAGGGTAATACCGGAAGCTGAAAAAATAGCTAAACCTATAGAAATACCACCAAACAATCAAATGCCTATCGCACAATTTGATAAGCGTTTAGAACTATTAAAACCATAAAACTAGAACTTAACTAGAAATAGACATCAATGGAGGATTATAGCGTGAGTAAAGTATTAGAACTAAGAGAAAAACGAGCAAAATTATGGGAAAGTACTAAAGCATTCCTAGATAGTAAGAGAAAAGATGATGGGCTTTTATCAGCAGAAGACACAGCTACCTATGAGAAGATGGAAGCAGATGTAGTTAGCCTTGGAAAAGAGATTGATCGTTTGGAAAGACAGTCAGCATTAGATGCAGAACTTTCAAGACCTGTTAACACCCCTATTAAAAACACCCCTTCTCATATGGGTAATGAAAATAAAACAGGCAGAGCCACAGATGAGTATAAGCACTCCTTCTGGAATGCGATGAGAAACAAATCTAGCTTTGAGATTCAGAATGCCTTACAAGTTGGAACAGATGGAGAAGGTGGCTACCTAGTGCCAGATGAATTTGAGGCCACCCTTGTTCAAGCTCTTGAGGAAGAAAACATCTTCCGTCAATTAGCTAAAGTGATTACCACATCAAGTGGCGATAGAAAAATTCCTGTCGTAGCTACTAAAGGAACGGCTTCTTGGGTAGATGAAGAAGGACAAATTCCAGAGAGTGATGATAGCTTCGGACAAGTAGCTATTGGTGCTTATAAGCTAGGCACCATGATTAAGGTTTCAGAAGAACTCCTTAATGATTCAGTTTTTAATTTAGAGCAGTATATTGCCAGAGAGTTTGCTAGACGTATCGGTTCTAAGGAAGAGGAAGCCTTCTTCATTGGAGATGGCACAGGTAAACCTACTGGCATTTTTAATGGCACTGGTGGGGCGAATGTGGGGCTTACAGCGGCTAGTTCTACAGCTATTACAGTAGATGAAGTTTTAGATTTATTCTATGCCTTGAAATCTCCTTATCGTAAGAATGCCACTTTCCTTATGAATGATGCCACAATTAAAGCTATCAGAAAGCTCAAAGATAATAATGGTCAGTATTTATGGCAGCCATCCATTACTGCTGGTACACCAGATACTATTTTAAATAGACCTATTAAAACATCAGCTTATGTCCCAACTTTGGCAGCCGGTGCTAAAGCCATTGCCTTTGGTGATTTTAGTTATTATTGGGTAGCTGATCGCCAAGGCAGAGCCTTCAAGCGACTTAACGAGCTTTATGCCGCTACAGGTCAAGTAGGCTTTATGGCTACCCAAAGAGTGGATGGTAAGTTAATCTTGCCTGAAGCTATTCAAGTACTACAAATGAAAGGTACAACAGGCGCTTAAGCAAAGGAAGGTGATAAGGCATGACTGTTTCATTAGAGGAAGTTAAACTCTACTTAAGAGTAGACAGCAATGAAGAGGATGAGCTTATCACCTCTTTTATTTTTACTATTGAAGAACTATGCGAAGGTGTTTTAAGACGCCCACTTACTGAATTTGCGATTGTTCCTGAAACGATTAAACAAGCTATTTTATATGGAGTTGGTTGCCTATATGAACAACGAGAAATTGCTGATATCAAGGCCATTTTAGTTTTCCTTAAGAGTGTGCTTTTTAGTTACAGACAGGAGGAATGGTAAAAATGATTGGCAAGCTAAGACACCAAGTTGAAATTCTTAAACCTGTTATTTCCAAGGATACCCTTGGACAAGAGATTGAAAGTTGGGAAGTACAACATTCAGTCTGGGCAAGTATTGAACCCTTGTCAGGCAAGGAATACTTTTCAGCTAAGCAAGTGAATAGTGAGGCGACTATTAAAATCACTATTCGGTATGTAGAATCTTTACTTCCCCACTGGGTTGTCCAGTTCGGACACCGCATTTTTAATATTGAAGCCATCATTAACTTTGAAGAAAGAAATAAATATCTTCAGCTCCTATGCTCTGAGAAAGTAGGTGAAACTAATGATTGATATTAGTTTAGAACTTGCTAATAGATTAGCCGCTTATACAGAAGAAGTAAAAGAAGGCCTAGAGCAATCAGCTGATGAAGTAACTAAGGAAGCCTTAGAAAAGCTTAAGGCCACTAGTCCAAAGCATAAAAAGAAATATGCTAAGAGTTGGGTAAGAAAGAAAACACCCGAAGGCTATGTCCTTCATAATAAGCGATACTATTTAACCCACTTACTTGAAAATGGCCATGCTAAACGTGATGGTGGAAGAGTGGCTGGTATTAAGCATATTGGTCCTGTTGAAGAACAAACCATTCAAGCTTTTGAGGAGAAGGTGAGGGAATATCTCGAATGACATTACAAGAACTCTATGAAATCTTACAACAACTGAATTTACCTATAGCCTATAGTCATTTTAAATCACCCATGGAGCCACCCTACCTAGTTTACCTGGTAGAGGATACACAAAATTTTGGTGCTGATAATAGGGTTTATCATCAGATTGAGAATTTAGTGATTGAGCTCTATACAGCAAAGAAAGATATTGCATTAGAGAAGCACCTCGAAACACTTCTTAATGAAAAAGAGCTTTTCTATGAAAAGATAGAGACTTATATAGAGAGTGAAAGATTATATGAAGTACGATACGAACTTTAAGGAGGAACAACATGAGTAACAAAATTAAATACGGCTTGAAGAATGTTCACTATAGCCCTATTACAGAGACAACAGTAGCTGGCAAGACAACCGTTACCTTTGCTACACCTATTGCTATTCCAGGTGCAGTCAATTTAACCTTATCACCAGTTGGAGATACAACCCCTTTTTACGCTGATAATATGGAGTATTTTACGGCTATCGCTAACAATGGTTATGATGGTTCATTAGAAATGGCTCTTATTCCAGACAGCTTTAAGGTTACTATTTTAAAAGAAGTACTTGACACCAACAAAGTACAGTTTGAAGAAAATGACAAACAACCTGCTGCTTTTGCACTTTTATTTGAGTTCGATGGAGATAGTAGTTCAACCAGGCATGTCATGTATAACTGTAAAGCAACCAGACCTAATATTGAAA
This sequence comes from Cellulosilyticum sp. WCF-2, assembly GCF_003990395.1. Lineage (NCBI taxonomy): Bacteria > Bacillati > Bacillota > Clostridia > Lachnospirales > Cellulosilyticaceae > Cellulosilyticum > Cellulosilyticum sp. WCF-2. Next base: position 3,014,036 of record NZ_CP034675.1, read on the forward strand.
GCTCTACAAAGGGGCAAAGTATTGAGCCTAAAACAGAAACACTCAATTTAACTTGCCGAACTTTGCCAGGAAGCACACTGATCAAAGCAAAAACAACAAGTGATACAACCTCTACTATTTATGAGGCATGGTATGGTGCAGTTTATCAAAAAGCAAGTGAGGTAGGTGAAGGATAATGGAAAAATGCATTAAGATTGCCGATAAAATTGTGGCACTTAAAACAACAGGTGCCACTTTATTACGATATAAAATGCAATTTGGTAAAGACCTTTTAACAGAACTGATTAAGTTAGAAGATGCTTATAAGAAGGGAGAGTTCAAGACAGATAAAATTGACTTTGAACTCTTCTTTAATATTTTATGGATCATGGCTAAGACAGCTAATCCAGACATTAAGCCTCCAGTAGAATGGCTAGATGAATTTGAAGAGTTTCCTGTACTTGAGATTTTACCTAAGGTTATTGAAATGCTTTCAAACCTGATTGGAACAGCGAAAAAAAAGCTACAGAAGTAGAAGATAAAAATAGTGAGCCTATTACCACAGAAGGATTAATAGTTCATGCTATCAAAAGAGGCCTGTGCATTGCAGATTTTCATGAGATGAGTATTGGAATGATACTTGAGTACATTAGAAGATATGATGCGTCAAATAGTAGGATTTTAGATGAAGATACTGTAGATGCAACACAAAGTATATTTGATTCATTCTAGACTATGCAGAATAAAGCACTCACATTAGTGTTAATAGATGAAACAACAATATATAGCTTGTTATTTACATTAATACAATTCCAAATAATAAAATTACTTTTCAATATATTTTTGTTATTGTATAATAAAATAAAAATTATAAAGGACAATCCTATGTCAGTAAATATACAAGCCGAATTAGCATTAATACCATTACCTCCTATATACCAACGCAAAGGACACAACTGTTATTTAGATCCCTTTAGAAAAAAATTAATTATGGTTACACCTGAAGAAAGTGTTCGACAGCGAATAGCTAGGTACTTGTGTAATATGCTAAATGTTCCAGAAAAAATGATAGCACTTGAAGTTCCTTTATCTGAGTATCAGATTAAAACTAAAGATAGAGCAGACATTATAATTCATAAAATAGATTTGCAAAAGAATTTAGAAATACCATTAGCCGTAATTGAGTGTAAAGCAAGTACTGTATTATTAACTGAAATATGCATTCAACAAGGTTTTAAATATGCAGATCAGCTAGTATGTGACTATGTATTTATAACAAATGGTATTGAAATACTTGGCTATAAATATTGTGATATACAAAAAGACTATTTAGAACTGGGAGTATTGCCAACATATGATGTTATGTTGCAAGGAGCATACCAAGTAATTAATAATGTAGAATTACCTCAACGCACTGCTTACGCACAATTGCATACACCAGAAATAATTCAGGAATATATGGATTGGTGCATAGGTAGTGATACACCTGAACAGTTAATCCCTTTTATAATTAATATCTGGGAATGTCTTCTAGATGTAACACATACTCTTCCAGTAGTTAAACTAAAGAACTATGAAATAGTTAAAGATTATGGTGTAAGAGTATTAAGTTATGGAAATGCAGGCGGAGGAATATTTGCAGGACCATACCGTTCAATATTAATTAAAGATATTAACGGAGACCATCAAATTATTAGTTTTGCAATTAGCACATATACCCGAACTGAAAAAAGAGCTAATGGTGAAGAATCACCAGAAAAGACTGTTTTAGTGGTTGCAATTGATGATGAAAAGAAAACGCATCATGCTTTACAATTAGTATTAGATGACAATATTATATGCAGTAATAATATCTTTCAAGTTTGGCATAGTGGGCGTATTACTATAGGAAATAGGGGTGCGGGTAAGATTAATGACTTAAAAGAATTAATGAATGAAAGAACTCCGTGGTTAGTAAAAAAATAGCCGAATCTTTTTAGGCAATATTAAAAATGACAATCTTTTATATATGGATGATAATCAACTAGTAGATTTAATCCACAACCTGATCGAGTATGCATTAGTAAGAGATGAATTTAGAAGTAAAATTAAATTAAATTAAATTAAATTACTAGAACTAATAAGCACTTACTTTGAATAGTAGGTGCTATTATTTTGCTCTAAAACAGAGAGGAGGTGGTAAGATGGCTAGTAAAATCAAAGGTATTACTATTGAAATTGGTGGAGATACTAAGCCACTTGAGAAGGCTCTTAGTGATGTAAACAAAACTAGTAGAAGCTTACAGGCAGAACTAAGAGATGTAGAAAAGCTCCTAAAACTTGATCCAGGAAACACAGAATTAGTTGCTCAAAAAATGAAACTCCTACAGGAGCAAACCACCAATACCACCGAGAAACTTAAACGATTAGAAAATGCCCAAGAGCAAGTTAACAGGCAATTTAGAGAAGGTAAAATTAACGATGAGCAGTACAGAGCCTTTAATCGTGAGATAGAGCAGACTCGCATTCAACTTAAGCACTTAGGAGAATCAGCCAATGAATCAGTTGATGAAATTGAAAAACTCGGAGAAGCTAGTGAAAAATCAGAAGGTAAGCTATCTAAATTAGGTTCTATGGCTGGAAGTGCAGCTAAATCAATCGGTGGTATGGCAGTCAAAGGAACTGCTACCGCCTTAGTTGGCATTGGAACGGCAGCTGCTGGCATCGGTGTTGCAGCTGTTAAGAGTGCAGATGATGCTCAGAAGGCTCTTAATAGTTTGCAAGTTCAAACGGGTGCTACAGACTCAGAGATGAAAAGTCTCGAAGAAGGTATGATGAATATCTACCGTAATAACTTCGGTGAGAACTTTGAGGATATTGCAAACTCAATGGCTAACATTGCTCAGCAAACCAATATGACCGGTAAAGAGTTAGAAGCTGCTACCACCAATGCCTTAATGCTACGAGACAGCTTTGGTTTTGATGTATCAGAAACTACCCGTTCCATTAATCAAATGATGAAAGAGTTCGGTATTTCAGCAGATGAAGCCTATACCTTAATTGCTCAGGGTGCTCAAGAAGGTCTTAATGCAAATGATGATCTCCTTGATACTATTAACGAGTATAGTGTGCACTTTCAGCAGTTAGGTTTAGATGCTGAAGACATGTTCAATATGCTTGAAAATGGGTCAGAAACAGGATCTTTTAGTATTGATAAACTTGGAGATGCCGTCAAAGAGTTTGGTATCCGTGTAAAGGATGGTAGTAAAACAACTACAGATGCCTTTGATGCACTTGGCTTAGATAGTGAAGATCTAACTGCTCGTTTTTCAGAAGGTGGAGAAACAGCTTCTAAAGCTTTTGATGAAGTTATTTCAGCACTTATGAAATGTGATGATAAAGTTGTTCAAAATACAGCTGGGGTAGGACTTTTCGGTACTATGTGGGAGGATCTTGGCGTAGAAGCCATTGGTGCTTTAACGAATGTAAATGGTGAATTTGATAAGTCAGCTGATACCTTAACTAAGATTAATAAGATTAAATACAATGACTTAGGAAGTGCTATTAGTGGTATAGGAAGGATTCTTCAAACAGACTTTCTTATTCCATTAGGAAAAGACGTATTGCCTTTACTTAGTGAATTTGCTAATGCTCTAAGTAAAGGCTTTAGCGGAGATACTTTAACAAGTTTTACGACTTCTATTAATACCTTTGCTACAGGAATGGTTAATAAGTTAAATGATATACTACCTAATCTAATCAAGGTCATCAGTGATGTGCTTAGTGGATTAGCTACAGCCTTAGCAGATGTTATCCCTACTGTTTTGCCATTACTTATGGATGGAGCATATCAGCTCATTAATGCACTGATTACAGTGATTCAAGAAAATGCTCCGGCCTTTGCAAGCTTAGCTGGTGATTTACTAACAGGTTTTATAACATTTCTTATGGAAACATTCCCAACACTGGCTGATGCTGCTTTGCAAATAGTTATTACCTTAATGAATGCATTATCTGAATCCCTTCCTACCTTAACTCCGGTTATGGTAGAAGGGATTTTAAATTTAGTTCAATCAATCTTAGATAATTTGCCTTCATTTATTGATGCTGCTATTAACATGATTCTAGCTTTAGTAGAGGGTATTCTAAATGCACTACCTCGCCTATTAGAACAAGCACCTGTAATTGTAGGTAAGCTAGTAGATAGCCTTATTGCAGCTATCCCGATGCTTATTGATGCAGCTACAAGTCTTATTACTAGCTTGTCAGAGTTTATCATCAATAACCTAGATACAATTATCCAAGCAGCCATTGAAGTAGTTATTGCTTTAGCCATGGGCCTTATTCAGGCCATCCCAAAACTTATGGAAGCTACACCTAAATTAATTCAAGCTATTATAGGAGTATTTACGAATACCAACTGGGCTGAAGTAGGTCTTAATCTAGTTAAAGGAATTGCTAGAGGTATTGCAAATGGAGTAGGTTCTGTAGTTAAAGCCGCTAAAGATATGGCCAATAGTGTTTGGAGCAGTATTACGAGTGCTTTTGATATGCATTCACCATCAAGACTTGCCATTAGAGTATTTCAAAAGGACTTTGTAGAAAAGGGTGTTGGACAAGGTATTTTAAAAGGTATACCTAAAGTGGTAAGAGATACAAAGCAAATGAGTGAAAGTATTGTAGGAGCTATGCAAGCTATTCCAAGCATTGCTTTAAAAACACAGTTACAAGATGTATCTAGTCAGAATATAGTTTCTACCAGTGGCTTAGCATCTACAACTTCCCATTATGAAGATGGTGATATCATTATTCAGACTATGAATATCAACTCAAAGGAAAATGCTCAATACTTTGCTGAATATCTATATACCTTAAAGAAGACTAGAAATAGAACATTAGGAGTGATGACATGATTAAACTCTATACAATGGATAATCTGGTTACACCTTATGCCAGTGTTCCTATTATAAATGGCAATATAAGTGGAGAGAGAAATGGCTATCATAAGTTATCTTTTTCTATCTTAAGTAAGTATCTCAAACAACACAATATAACGATTACCCCTAAAACCATCTTTCAAGTAGATGGCCTTTTTTATGTGTGCACAGATGCTGGAAATAGTGACACAGAAAAGATTGAGTTAAGTTATAATGCAGAGCTTCTTCAGATGCAAATCTTAATGTTTAAGTTTATCGATAATCTAGAATTAACAGGTACATCTATTATAGAAGTTTTATCAATACTTGTGAACTCAACTATTTTAGAAATAGGAGACTGTGATAATATATCAGGCTTCGATATTAAAATCAGTAAAAATAATGCTCAATATGCACTTAGTCAGCTTCTTGAAATCACTAAAACTGAAGTAACTTATAGCGGCTTAAGAATTAATATTAAGAAAGCCAATTGGCAAGAGAACATTAAAACCCTTACAAAAGGCTATGACTTCTCTACATTAGACGAAAGCACAGATGTATCAGATGTTATTACAAAACTTCACTATAAGAATACCAAAGGTGATCTGAGCGGTTTTATAGTAAGTAGTTCTGCTAGTAAGTATGGTTTCACTAGAGAAGGCTATCAAGAATTTGATACAGATGATTTAGGAACCCTAAGCACCTTAGCCACAGAGTATTTAGCTACCGTAGATCAACCTAGTTGTAGCATTTCTATAAGTATTCCTAAAGTTAGAAAACTTAACTTAAGCCTGTGTGAATTAGTTAAGCTTCATAACACCTTATTGGACGAAGAACTCATTTACAAAGTAGTAGGTTATAGCAAGAGTTTGACTACATCAGCAGATACTTATCAGCTAGGTCAACGCAAGAAGGACTTCACAGATATTGAGCAGCTCTTTAACGAGAAAGCCCAAGAGGTCGTTCAAGAAGTGGTTCAAAATGTTATTGTTGAAGTCATTGAGCAAGAGGTCATTAGTGCCAATACTGCTCACATACTCAATGCTTGGATTAGAGATTTAAATGTAGAGTTTCTTGAAACGAACTTTGAGGCCCTTGATGTAAGGCAGCCTTATCCAGAAGATGGTCTTCGTAACTTTATTCGTATTAAAGAAGAACAAATGGAGTTTGTTACCCAAAGCTTAAGTGAAACAGAAGTTCAAGACTATCACAATAAGGATGGTGATCAGCTTTATTACACTGCCATAGATGACCATGTGCAGGCCTATAAGTATTTTACGATTACCTCTCCTACTAGTATTTATCAAGACTTAACAGAAGCACAAGTTAATAAGTTTAAAGTTAAAGTAAGAAAGGTTTTAAGTGAAAGTATAAAGGCTACTTTTACCTTTGGACTTATTGGTGATACACAATATCCTCTTATGAGGTGGGGTGTTGGTACAGATTCAAGTGGTAGTTCTGATAAAGGAAAGGGTTTTATCTATAAGGAACTGGACGGACTTGTCCTAAAGTATGTTACAAGTACAGGGACTACTCATCAAATTAAATTAGGTGAGAATGGGATAGAAGGTATAGAGGCTAGCGGTGGAGAAACGATTATCCAGAATATCAACATGGGAGGACTCATAGAAATACCTGGCGTAGCTCTTACAAAAGCATCTTTTAGTGAAAGTGGTGTTTCCCTAGAACATGGTGAAATAAAGACCACTTTTACTTGGACAAAAGATAGTGCGGGTAGAATCACCACACTCTATAATTCTCAAACTGGTTTAACTGTTCCAGTAAGTTGGAGTTAGGAGGCAATCATGAGTATGCAAGACTTTGATATGGGATTTCTAAGTACACTAATGTCCTTTGGTATCTCAAATGGAGAATCAAGCGGTGGCTTACCAGATATGAGTACATTACTGTTTGTTAACTGTGCCTACTATAGTGGTGATTTAGGAGAAGGCTCTAATTACCTGTATGCTGATAGCTACGTTCCTATATTCAGTAGTGGTTTTAGCTACATTCCTAAAAAGGGTGGCATTGTGATGATGGGCTCCTATCAACTAGAAGATCCCGATGATTATAGTGGTGAAACCCCTATGGCCATGTTAAAGATTACTGTGGATGATAAGGTAATCTTTGAAGATGATATAACTGCATACTTTCCAGACCCCATTGTAGAGAAAGTAAGAGGTTTTAGCTATCAGAACTCTTTTAAGATAGAAGCCAAGAGGCTGAATCTAACAGATAGTATGGGATTACAGCTTTATCAAACTATGATTATTGGATATAAGTAGGTAAATAAAATGAGTGATATAGCATTTAAGAACGGCATACTTTGTGGTTTGTTAGCTACAGGTATCGGTATAGGCGGAGGCAGTAGTGGAAATAAGCTGCCTTTACCTGAAGTATTAGAAATTATTAATCTAAGCTACTATGACAACGTAATTACTTACCTTAATGAGTTTAGCTATACCACTTTGCTATCTAGTAGCTTTAGTTATATGCCAAGACAAGGCTACGTCATAATAGGTGGCTTTGATTTATATGACTTTGAAGGTGATGATTGGTCAGCTTCCCCAAGTGCAGATATACGTATAACAGTAGATGGTGTTATAGCTTATGAAGGTGATGTTACCAGTTACTTTGAGAATTTATCCATTAATCCGCCTAAAGTCTTTCAGTATAAATCAAGTTTTGAGCTAGCAGGAAAACGTAACAATTTAACAGATGGTATGCAGTTACAGCTACGCGAAACTATGGTTGTAGGACTAAAATAGAAAGGATTCAGAAGATGAATGATTTAATAGAAGGAATTAGAATAGCCATTGTAACAATAGGTGGTTTTATAGGAGGGATAATGGGGGGCTTTGATGGACTCATTTATTCATTAGTTGCTTTTGTTCTTATAGATTATCTAACAGGTGTAATGGCTGCTATTGTAGAACATCAGCTTTCTAGTGAAATAGGCTTTAAAGGGATTTTTAGAAAGGTAAGTATCTTTATGCTAGTGGCAGTAGGACATATCATAGATTCAAAGCTGCTGGGAACTGGCACTGCTCTTAGAACAGCAATCATACTATTTTATAGCTCTAATGAAGGAATTAGCATTCTAGAAAATGCAACACGTATGGGACTTCCTATTCCTAAGAAGATTAAGTCAGTATTAGAACAGCTCAAGAAGGACAGTGAAGAAGATGAACATCCAGAATAACTATCTAACAGTTAATCAATATTCTAGACCTAAGATTGCTATAAAAGCCGTTAAAGGAGTAGTTATTCACTGGGTGGCCAATCCAAACTCCTCTGCACAAGCTAATCGCAATTACTTCGAAGGACTGAAAGTAGGAAAAAAGAATAATAATGGTGGGATGACTTATGCTAGTGCTCATTATATTGTAGGACTTGATGGAGAGATTATTGCCTGTATTCCCGAAAATGAAATGGCCTACCATGCTAGTTCGGCTAATGGTACGCACCTGGGGATAGAGGTTTGCCACAAAGATTGGGAAGGACAATTTACTTCACCTACTTATGATGCGTTAGTAGACCTTGTTGCTGATATTTGTAGGCGCTATAAACTTAATCCACTTACAGATGTAATTAGACACTATGATGTAACAGGTAAGAATTGCCCCAAATATTATGTTTCGCACAATGAGGCATGGATACAGTTAAAGAACGATGTAAATAAGCGATTAGAAAAAGAAGATATCACACAGATAACCATTCAGCTTAATGGAGAAGAGAAACAAGTGAGTGCTATTAATATAGAAGAAACTCATTACATTAGGCTTCGGGATTTAGCAGATGATCATATAGATATCGGGTATGATAAAGAGAAAAAAATGCCTGTAGTTACAATTAAATAGTTGATGATATTTAGGGGGTGGCTCGATTGGGTCACCCTAATTTTTTATGCTTGTAAAGGAGATTTTGATGGATTCAATAAACAAAAATGAGATATATTATCAAGCTACAGTGTGCCTTCTAAACAAGTTTTGGCTGCAGGGACTTATTACAGAAGCAGAATATAAAAAAATAGATGCTCTAAATATTGAGAAATGGAAACCACTAATAGCTTCTATCTAGCCTTGATGTTATCTACTTTGTACGGTAACATGTCACTACCTTAAAAGAAATGGAGGAAATGCTAATGTCGAAGAAGGTTACAGTAATTGAACCTACTCAAAAAAATGAAACAATAGAAGAAAGTAAACTTCGAGTTTGTGCCTATTGTAGAGTAAGTTCTATACATGAAGAGCAATTAAATTCATTTTCCAACCAAGTTACACACTATACTCAATATATTAACAGCAATCAAAACTGGTATTTTGTGGGCATATATGCTGATGAGGGGATAAGTGGAACAAGCAAAGAAAAGAGAACTGATTTTATGAGACTCATCAATGATTGTGAGTGTGGGCTAATAGATCTAGTAATTACTAAGTCCATATCCAGATTTGCAAGGAATACTGCAGATTGCATTGAGGTAGTGAGGAAACTTAAAGAGATAGGAATAGGGGTATTTTTCGAGAAAGAAAATATTAATACACTTTCAGAGGAAAGCGAATTGGTACTCTCCATATTGAGCTCCATCGCACAAGAGGAAATGATTTCCTTATCAAAGAATATACGGTGGGCCAATCAGCGGCGATATAGTCAAGGTAAATTTCAAATTGCTCCCAAGAAATTTTTGGGGTATGACGTTGATCCAGTAAAACAGACATTAGTCATAAATCAAGAGGAAGCCAAATTAGTAAAATATATTTTTGAGCAATATCTTTCAGGGAAAGGGACTGCTGTTATTGCAAGAGAGCTTAATCAAAAAGGTATTCCAACTATTACAAATGCAACATGGCAAGGCTCTACAATAAACAGAATGGTTAAAAATGAAAAATATTGTGGGGACGTGTTAATGCAAAAGACGATTACAGGAGATGAGATTACTTTTAAAAGAAAACGAAATAAAGGTGAGCAACCCCAATATTATATTAAAGACAACCATGAACCTATAATATCGAGAGAAGATTTTGAACGTGCTCAGAAGTTATCAATTGAAAGAAGACTAGCAAAAGGACTAACCGAGGATGTAGCTAAAAAAATGCAAAATCGCTATCCATTAACAAGTAAAATTATTTGTGGTAAATGTGGTTGTATATTAAGAAGAACTACTCAGAATTCAGGTACCACTTATCCAAGAGTCGCTTGGGATTGTAGTAGTAAGAGAAGGACCTACGGTACCACCAAATGCAAGGGGGGCTCCATTCACGATGATTCTATTACAAAATTAACTATAGTAGTCCTAAAAAAGTTGTATTTTAGCCTAGATAATTTATTAGTCCCTTATCGTAGCACTCTAAGAAATATTGAAAAATTAAAAGATAATAAAGAGATAGCAGAATATGATCTGCAGATTCAACAAGTAATCAGCCAAATGAGGGTACTTGCTGATTTGTCAGCTAAGGGAAATTTAACACCTATGCTATATACTGCTCAAAACAATGAGTTGTGTGCAAAGATGGATGAATTAAAGAAAAGGAAACAAGTTTTAGCTGACAAGTATTTTTCCACTATCCGCAATTTAAATGATACCGATAAGATAATCTCACGATTAAAAGATACCCAGGGAGTAATTCCTAGTTTAGATAAGGAATTAGTTGATGCTATCATTGACACCATAATAGTTTACTCAAGAAACAATATCGTATTCAAATTAAAAAATGGTATAGAGTTACCTGAAAAAATAGGAGACTGATATGTTTAGACACCTACCCTATGGTTATAAATTGAATCTAGAAAATAGAATTGTACTGAATGAGAAGGAGGCACCTTTTGTTGAGGCTATTTTTGAAAAGTACTTGTCTGGTGTATCACAAATAGATATTACAAAATGGTTAATCAAAGAGAATGCTCCAGCACCTTTAGATACATGGAAATATAGAAGTGTAGGATATATTCTTAAAAATAAAAAGTATCAAGGAACAAATGAATTTCCGTCTATTATTTCAAAAAATATGTATTTGGAAGTTAATAAGAATAGATATGAAGAAGGGCGTTATAAAAGTACTTATTATAATAACACGCCCTATAATAAAAAGAAAAAATATCCCTTTACTGGTATAGTAGTATGCGGAAAATGTAATCAAACTTGTCAAAGTCACATTGTTTGTCCCAATAAGCCTTATAGAAGACAAGTATGGCGTTGTGGCAATTATATATCAGAGGGAAAAGTATCCTGTAGGATAAGCATTGATAATACAGAACTTGAGCAATTATTTATACAAGTATTTGCTGAATTTTACAATAAATTTGAGAGTCTTGTAAAAGTACCTGTTAAAAAAGAAAGTACAAAGACTAGTTATGAGCTATTAAAAGTTGACCTAGTAATAAAAGAGGCATTGCAAGAAAGCACACCCAATACACAGATGATATTGGATTTATTAGATAGACGAGTTAAAGAAGTATGGGCCCATACAGTACTAGACGATTATGAAGAAGAAAGTGCAAAACTACGCGAGCTATTATATGTAATAAAAGAAGTACCACAAGAATTTGATAGTAATTTATTTAATAAGGTTATAAAACAGGTCACTTTATTCCCATTAGGTAAAGTGGATTTTGTATTTTTAAATAATATTGTACTACACAAAAATTATACGGATTACAGTAAACGTGGGAAGGAATGAGAATTGTGACAAGAAATGTAGCAGTCATACCAGCTAGGCCGGTGTTTGAAATCGCCGGAAGGCAAGAAATAGCTAAACTTAAAGTATGCGCTTACTGTAGAGTAAGTACCGATAATGAGGAGCAGCTCACAAGTTATCAAGCACAAATGAATCACTATTCTGACCTTATAGCACAGAATCCCAGTTGGGATTTTGCAGGTATTTATGCTGATGAAGGTATTAGTGGAACAAGTACTAAAAATCGAGCACAATTTAACAAAATGATAGCAGATTGTAAGGCCAATAAAATAGATCTGGTACTCACCAAATCTATTTCTCGATTTGCTAGAAATACCTTGGATTGTTTAAAGTATATTAGAATTTTAAAAGAATATAAAGTGGCAGTCTTTTTTGAAAAGGAGAATGTCAATACACTGGATTCTAAAGGTGAATTTCTCCTCACGCTACTTTCTTCCCTGGCACAAGAAGAGAGCAGATCAGTCTCATCGAATACGCGGTGGGGGATAACCCATAAGTTCCAGCAGGGAGAAATAATGCTTAACTATACTCAATTCATGGGTTATACCAAAGATGAACAGGGTCACCTAGTTATTGTGCCTAAGGAAGCTAAAATTATTAAACGAATCTACAAAGATTATCTAGAAGGTAAAAGCGCAAAACAAATAGCTAGAGAACTTACTAAGGATAGAGTTACACCACCAGGTGGAGGAAAAAAGTGGTTTGATTCAACGATATTAAGTATTTTACGGAATGAAAAGTATTATGGTGATGCCATTCTTCAAAAAAGCTACACTGAAGATTTCCTTACAAAAAAGAGAATAAAAAATACTGGTCAACTTCCACTATACTATGTAGAAAATAGCCATCCAGGAATTGTGACAAAAGAAGTGTTCATGAAGGTGCAGGAAGAAATATTAAGGCGCAACAACCTACCAGGTGCTTCAAAAGGTGGAACCATGACTTATCAATCCAAGTTCGCCTTGGCTCACCGAATAGTATGTAGCGAATGCGGTACAACTTTTAGGAGATGTACTTGGACATATACAGGAGAAAAGATACGGGTATGGCGATGTGGTAAACGGATAGCAACCGGTGGTAAAGAATGCAAAGCAGAAGCAATATATGAAACTGATCTACAATCAGCATTTATAAAGGTAATGAATGAGTTGGTCCAAAATCAAGAAGAGTTTATTGGACCACTGCTAGTAAATATTAATAAGGTGCTAGAGCAGCAGCTACAGAACAAAGATAAAATAGAAACACGTATTGCAGAGTTATCAGAGATTCTGACAAGCCTAGTAGAAAGTCAATCTCGGATGAGGCCTTCAACTAATATCTCTGGAGAGGAGTATATTAATATTTCTAATGAGTACAATGAACTAGTTAAGCAGCAAGATGAGATGCTGGCAAAGGAAAAGGAATGTGCAATGAGGAAGTTGCAGATCAAAGAGTTAGTGGAAGTAATGACTAGTAAGAGGGAGGTAATTACAGAGTATGACGATAAGATGCTACGCCAATTGGTAGAACGGATATATGCTTTGGAGAATCAGCGAGTTAGGTTTGAATTTAAGTGTGGAGTAGAAATAATTTATTAATTAATTTAAAAATATTATTGACATTTAAGACTAATTATTATATTCTGTCTTTAGAAAGTGGATACTGTCAGTAGGGTGGCTCAAGAGTAGTACCTGAAAGCTAGCACTGGGGAAATTGGTTTGAACGTAACATTGTAATTATACAAGTTCATTCTATTCGTTTGCCTGGTAGGTAAGCGATTTTTTTGCGTTGTCCAGTGGATTTACTTTACTCTTAATTTTGAAAGGAAGATGTATATGAAAGGTATTGAAAAATTTGGGGTTTTTAATGGTAACATCTTTTTACTTTTAGGTGTTAGCGGTACTGGTAAAACCTCATATCAAAACATTTACATTGCACCATGGGCACGGAAATATTTTAAAGGTTTAATTGGAGAAGCAAATTCTACGATTGTTAACAAAGTCATCGTATATACTAGTAGATTGCAAAAAGATATGATTTTTATCATTGAACCTAAAAAGTTAGTAATTAATCAATTTAAGTTTCTAGCATATATAGCAAACAATTTAGTTAAGCTTGCAAAAAAAGCGGCTGATACCCCTAAAAATTATACTGCTGATGCTATGAAGCAGGAGCTAGAAGCAGGATTAAAGGTAATATGGAACACCATTTCAGGGATGTTTGCAGGTATATTCTTACTAGATACCGCAATTAGACAAGAATATTTTAATAGGATATTGGATGTGTGCTTTAAGTTGAATTTTGAAGATATCAAGCAAATTGGAATAGAAGCACAGCAAGGATGTGTTGATAAAGCAGGGGCGGATATCATTAGAACAGCTATACACACAGAAATTACTATGTATCTCGATAATCAATGTTCAAGTATAAAAAATGATTTGATTACAATTTGTAGTGATATAAACGAACAATTGAAATCCCATTTTGAGGTATGCTTTAATAGTTATACTAAAAATGATAGTTTCTACTACATTGCAATACCAACAGATGAGGCATTGCAAACTTCCATGCATAAGAATTTCATCGATTTATTTTTTAAAGCTAATGATACTAAGGATACAGTCTCACTAGAGGTTTTATGTGAAACGATTACAATATATGTTCCATTAGATCCAACTATTAAAAACCTTATAGAATCAGACCAAGATTTATTAAATAAGATGCGAGATCGAAATGGTGACATTGAATTTGCATTTGAAGATACTAAAGGTATATATCACAATGATGATGGTGATAGTGATGCTTCCCAAAACTTATCTGATTATATGAAAGAGTTTACTGGTACGGGTTATATATTTATAAATCCAGTAATAGAATCTGAGATGAGCAAAAAAATTAAGAAGCTTTTCAATGAAATAGCTAGTACTTTTGTGAGGAACAAACCATTAGCAGTAGTTATGCCAAAAGTTGATCTAGGAATTGACTCTATTCGTAAAAATTTACAAGAACAAAATGAAGATCCTTTTTCTATGTCGAATATTACACCAGTAAAACTAGACGGGATTAAAGCTAGAGAAATTATAGAAGATAAATCCAACATATGTAGAGATGAGATTTTACAAGCATTAAATCCTAAAGGTTTGCAATTGTGTGGTGTTTTCCCAGTATATTTAAAACCTGATGATCAATTACCAGAGGAGATTGCATCCACATATCATCCTTATTTTCAGGCAGTAGCATTATTGAAAGCATTTTATGAACAAGTATATAAACCTAACGAATTTGTGTATGTAACATTAGATACAAATGCAAATGATATTACTTTTTCCATTGACATTAAAAATTTAAATGGAATTATGCATGATTTACTAAATAATGAACCTAAATATACGAGTACAGTTCATAACCTAATATTAAAAAATATAAGTGAAAATGTAGGAATAACGCCTAATGGCAATGGGTATAATGCACTTCGTAGGCACTTAGAAAAAGGTGAAGGATGGGAATCTTCAATTAACGAGTGGTATTTTATAACTTGTAAGTCTTTTAATATTCAATATCCAAATTATTTGTACGCAATTATAAAGAATTATATACTTGTTCCAAGTATGTTAGATCGTATTGTTTCACAAGTAATAGTCATTGGAGGAGGAATATTAGATGATAAAGCAGAAGAACAGTTTAAAAAATTATTATCAAGATATTTAAAATACTATACCAAGCAATTTGTCAAAAATATCGTATATGATAATGTGTTGATACCATCTGATAATAAATATCCTTCTTTTAACTATAGAGACGCGTTTAAAGGCTTTTTACTTGAATCAACAAATGTATTTACAAACCTTCAATTATGTGAAAATATATATAGCAGTAGTGCCTATACCCAATTAAATAAAGCAATTTCAAGTATTTTAAGTCAAAATATTCGATTTAAATAAATTATAGGATAAGGTTCACCATTAAAATTATTAGTGGTGAACCTTGTTGCAGTGTCCCTTATAAAAATTTACCTCCTCGTGGTACAATTACACATAATATATCATAAGAGTACAGAAACTATTTAGTTTGAATTTGGCATACTAAGACATCACATATCTGACTGAATAAGTTAGAATAGTTAATTTAAGAAAAACATAGAATTATCAGAAGTTAATTGATATAATATTCTAAATAGCAGAAAATATATATTATCAAAATGAAAGCGATAGAAATAACTATACAGAGGTGAGAGAATGAGTACGGAAACAACAACAATTTTTAAAGAGTTAACACCCATAATATTAGATTTAGATAATATATTTTTAGACCCAAATAATCCTAGATTTACATCCATGACATGGGATGAAGTTTCAGATAATCGTATTGATGATGTTGATGTACAGACTATAGCACAACAAAAATTAATACAAGATTTTTCTGTTGATAAACTTATTGTAAATATAGAAACAAACGGATTTTTACCTATAGATAGGGTGATAGTAAAGGAATTTAAAGATGGTAAATATGTAGTATTAGAGGGAAATAGAAGAATTTGTGCTACTAAATTAATTAAGAGTAAACATGAAAAAAATCCTGAAGCTGTAAGTGGAGAAGTGATGGAATCAATAGCAGAAATCAACTGTTTGTTATACACCGGATCCGAGCAACAGCCCTCATGGATATTCCAAGGTTTACGTCATATTATGGGAATACATGATTGGTCAGCATTTAATAAGGCTAAATTATTAGTTAAATTAATGGAAGATGAAGATCTAAATTTAACAGAAGTTGGTAAACGTTTCGGATTAACTGCTTTTGGGGCCGGTCAGTGGGTAAGAGGGTATTATGCTTTTAGAATTGCAACAGAAGAATCTGATTATTCTAGGGAAGTGGATGAGAGAGCATATCCATACTTTCAAGAACTTTTTAGTAGAAGTAATGGCCCTTTTAGAGAATGGTTACAATGGAATGATAAAGAGTATAAATTTGAGGACTCCCTACATTTTAATGAATTTTTATCTTGGCTATATCCTCGAAGTGAAGAGCAACTTGATGGATCAGATGTTCATGGTGATTGGGGTCAAAGAAAAATTGCAAGAAGTAATGATATTCGGATGTTATCATATTTATTGAGAGAAGCAACAGTTGAATTTGAAGCCTTCAGAAATGAAGGACAGTTAGAAAAAGCCTATAATCTAGCAAATACCAAAAAATATATTAGAGATTCTAATCCTAGCGAAGAAGCATTTAATAATATAAGTGCATGTATAAAATCCTTAGAAAATCTTCCCTTTAAGTTAATTAAAAACGAAAGTGAGAAACTCTTAGACTTATTGAATTCACTAGAAAAAGCCGTAGGAGAAATAAAGGAAATATGCCAATAAATTATAATGCAAATGTTATACGATATTTGTATAGGAAGGAATATAGCTCAGATACATACGAATTTAGAGAAATTTTAAAAGAGGCAGTAATACATGAAATAGATTCTGATTTGACTCAAGTTGATGGTATAGTAGAGAAAAAGCTTAATACAATATGGTCTTTGTATAAGAAAGATTATGAATTTGATTTAGCTAATAATATAGTACCATTATTTGATATTGTTAATGAATACTCTAAGACTATAAAATGGATAGGTATAAATAGTGCTAAAATTAAAGATACAAGACGATATTTATATACTATTCGCCCATACATATATAAGTATATTGACAGTATAGATGATAGAAAATATGAGGCATTAGCCTGTGTAATATGTAAATTTTTAGGAGCTGAAAATGTAAAGTTAACCTCTGCTGGGAATGAAGGAGGAATAGATTTTATTGCTAGTATAAAATTTCCAGTAAAAGCTCATTTTTTATTTGGAAATAAAGGCCCTATTAGAATCATTGGGCAATGTAAGAAATATTCAACCAAAGACAATGTAGGGCACATGAAAGAGTTTGTCCAAACACTTAATAATGTACATAATTTATCATATAGAGCAGGTGAGGTTTTACCATCATGGTTTAAGGCATCAACAGGTCCTATTATTGGGTGGCATATTTCAAATTTGGGACATCAATCTGGGGCGTTAGATATCGCCAAAAATTATGGTATCGTTACTTCAACATCTAAAGATATTGTTGAGATTATTTGCAAATCCAGAATAGAAGGTAATTATACTGAAAGGATTAGATATATTAATAATTTAGTTGAAGAATTACTTAGAGGTTAAAAATATGATGCAAGTTTAAGGGTGAGTCTGATAAAATCAGGGCACCTTCTTTTTTATGGTATGAGTTTCTTCCTATTATATTGCAACTGATTTCACCCTACATTTTCTAGTGCACCCTCTATATAATTTGCAACCCCAGGGGGTACAATCATACATAGTATTGCATAAAAGTGCAGATACTATTAAGTTTGACGTGCTAAGGCAAGAAGAAAGCTTAAGTTTGAGCCTCAACTCTACCTGGGGTGTAAGAAGACGTTTTGAACAAGGTAAAGTAACCATTAATGAGAAGAAGTTCTTAGGCTATGACAAAGATAGTGAAGGCAATCTTATCATCAATGAAACGCAAGCAGTCATTGTACGAAGGATTTATAAAGATTTCCTGGATGAGAAAGGCACAGCTCATATCACAAGGGAATTAGAGCAGGAGAAAGTTAAAAACTGGAACGGCACCACTAAATGGTATGAGAGCACCATCAAAAGCATCTTGCAAAATGAGAAATACAAAGGTGATGCCATATTACAGAAAACTTATACTGTAGATTTCCTAACAAAGGAGCGTGTGAAAAATACCGGTAAAGTACCCAAATACTATGTAGAGGAAAGCCACCCAGCTATCATAGCACCTGAAACTTGGCAAGCTGTTCAGTTAGAAATGGAGAGGCGTAAGAAATTTTGTATGGAGCATGGTATCAAAAATCTAGACACAAGAATACCCTTTGGTGGGAAAGTTATATGTGGCATTTGTGGCTCGGTTTATAGTAGGAAAACATGGATGCAGCCTGATGGAACCAAAAGAAAGGTGTGGATGTGTAGCAATAGATATAAGGAAAAAGGAGTAAAAGGGTGTGAGAGTAAACATGTTAATGAGGAAGTTTTACAAAAAGCTTTTGTGGCGGCATTTAATGAACTAGTTACAAATAAGCAGTATTTCTTAGAAAAATGGAAAGGTGAGTTAGAGGATAGTAATGCATTAAAACAATATAGGTTAAATGAGTTTATTGGGATATTAGAGCAAGAGGAAAAGCAAGAACAATTCAACGAAAGCCTGTGTCTTAGAATACTAGAACAGATTGAACTGTTTGATAACAAAGGAACAATGCACATTACATTATTGGATGGTATGAGTATGAAGTGTGAAAATAACAATTAAAAACTTTGAAAGCATGACTAAATTTGAATCATAAAATAAACACCACTTTTGTAATTAAGTTTAAAGTGGTGTTTATTTTACATATTGTGCACAACAACCACAAAATATTACATGCTTTTAGCACATTCTACCGAAAATAACATATATGACAGTTTCAGACAAAGTTTTAATATTTTAATTATTATAATTATATTGAAAATAATTATAAAGGGGAGTTGCTATTTGAAAACCAAAAAAAGAGTTTTAGCCTATTTACTTACTTTAACACTAGCTATGACATCATTGCCTATTCAATTATTTGCACAAACAACAAACGACTTACCACTACCTATGTCAGCACTTGTAGATACCCAAACTACAACACCCGGAGCTATACAAATTAATCCTTCTAAGTATACTGGGGATGGTTATCAAGTAGAATTTAAAATAACGAACCAATGGCCTGGGGCATTTAATGGAGAATTAGTACTTACTAACACGGCTGATAAACCACTAGAAAACTGGACATTAAAATTTGATTTTGAACACGAAATTACAAATATGTGGAATGCTCAAATTTTAACACATGAAAATAACAGCTATGTAATTAAAAATATGGGCTGGAATCAAGATATTGAGCCAGGAAGTAGTGTAACCATCGGTTTCCAGGCCAATGGCGATGGTACTATTAATAATCCAAGTAAATATAGCCTGGATATGGAAGAACAAGTAGCAAGTGATGTAGATTACACTATTGGATTTAAGCTAACCGG
Organism: Cellulosilyticum sp. WCF-2; assembly: GCF_003990395.1. Taxonomy (NCBI): domain Bacteria; kingdom Bacillati; phylum Bacillota; class Clostridia; order Lachnospirales; family Cellulosilyticaceae; genus Cellulosilyticum; species Cellulosilyticum sp. WCF-2. The sequence goes on from NZ_CP034675.1 coordinate 3,033,688, forward strand.
AAACTGGAATAATGGCTTTAATGGAGAAATAAGTATTACTAATCAGTCTAAAGCACCTATTGAAGACTGGAGCTTAGCTTTTGATTTTGAAGCTAATATTAATAACTTATGGACTGCTACTATAGTTGAGAACATTGATAATCACTATGTTATTAAAAACAAAGGATATAATGCTAATATTGCACCGGGACAAACTCTAACTTTAGGTTTTAGTGGAGATAATCTTAAAGATAGTACAATTGAACCAAGTAATTATAAATTATCTTATATTGGCTCAGTTAAAGATAAAGAAGAGATTGATTATGAGTTAGACACTGATAATGATGATTTACCTGATTACTACGAAAATATATTAGGAACAGATCCTTTAAATGCAGACACTGATGGGGATGACCTTCCTGATGGTTATGAGTATTGGGAACTAATGACAGACCCATTACTTCAAGATTCTGATGGAAACAATATAAGTGATGCAGATGAAGACTTTGATGAGGATGGACTTACTAATAAAGAAGAGTTCTTATTAGACACGGATCCTTATAATAATGATACAGATGAAGATGGTTTGCTAGATGGGGATGAAGTTAATAAGTTTAACACAAATCCACTCGTTTATGATGAGATAGATGAAAATTTAGATACAGATCAAGACGGCTTAGTTGATGGATTAGAGATGAGATTAGGAACGGAATTTAATAACCCTGATACTGATGGAGATGGCCTTCTAGATGGGTATGAAGTTTTTAAGATTGGAACGAATCCGTTAGCGGTAGATTCAAATAGCAATGGTATAAATGATGGTGATGAAGACTTTGATCAAGATGGATTAAGTAACCTAGAAGAACAGAAACTAGGAACAGATCCTCAAGTAGCAGATACAGATAAGGATAACTTGAGTGATGGTGATGAAGTTAATCAATATTATACAGACCCACTGCTACATGATACAGATGGTGACACCATAGGTGATGGGGATGAGATTAAGTTAGGCCTTAATCCATTAGCCACTAGTACTAATGGTGTTCCTGATAATGAATACATGATAGAACAGACAGCATCAGAGGAAGCACTTACGTATATTAATACCGAAGAAAATGCCTACAAATTATCAATTGATATGATTGCTTCAGGTAATGCGGCAGACAACATTATTGTTTCAACAAGCCAACAGGCTCATGCAATAAGTAGCAATGATGCTATTGTTGGAATCCCTATTAGCATAGACTATTATTCAGGAATAATAGAAGAGGGAACGCTTCATTTTCAACTTAAAGAAGATGTTCTATCCGAAGAAAGTAAGGTTAATGATATCAATTTAGAAGGTCTAAAAAGATATTATGTCTTTAATTATAATCAAGAAATAGGAATGTTAGTACCAGTACCAACAACTTATGATGATGATAATGGAACCTTAGTTACTGAAATGATAGGAACTGGTACATATTGTGTCCTTGACCTTGAAAAGTGGTTTTTAGATATAGGGGTTTTAAATGAAAACATACAAACATACTCAGAAAGTACAAGAATGAGTCTCAATAGTACAAGTACATTTATAGACCAAGCATCTATGAATTCAGCTAACGCACGTAGTTTAACTTCAGGTACTTTTAATACTAAACAAAATAAAGTTGATTTAGTGTTTGTAGTAGAAACAGGGTATACTATGGAAAGTATAATGAAATCTGTTAAGACCGGAATAAAACAGATTATTGAAACTCTAGAAGGCCAAAATATAGATTTACAAGTTTCCATTATAGATTTAAAGGATGCAAATTATTTTAATTCCTATAATCCCATTATGATAAATGGAATATCAGCCATAGAAGCAGAAGGTAAACGGGAACTAAGCTTTACAAATAGTAAGGAAGAGATGTTCTCATTAATAGACTCTCTTGATGCATATGGAGGATATGACAGACAAATAGCTGCAACGCCTCTAGCTGGTTTAGGTTATGTAACTACATTACCATTTAGAGCAGATGCAAATAAATTCACGTTACTTATTACTGACAAATCATATAGTGCTACTAATTATCATGGTTTCAAAACTGTATTTGAATTACTAGATGTATTGAAACAGAAAAATATCAGCTTAAGTATTTCAACGATGTCTATACCTACCGAAAGTGGTAGCCTACCAGATATGACCGTTCAAAATTATAAAAGGTGGCTCACTAGAGTTGATGGTGTGTTTGTACTCTTAAGGAATTTTACTGATAATATTAGTGTTTTTACTGACTATTTATTAACTCATTTAATAGAACAAGATACTTTTATGATACTTAAAAGTAATAGTTTAGATGAGGTAATCTTAGATGATCCTCTTATAAAAGGCGGAAGTACAGACTCTGACAAAGATGGTCTCACCGATAGTGAAGAGGTTAACTGGGGGAATGAACTTACTGGTACTAACTTAATTAAAATTACAGCAGACGGCTATGAACTTCCTACCCTTAATGACCTATGGGGTATGATATACATAAAATATAGTTACAGTTGTGAAAACTTCCCATATGCAGATAGATTAGACCAAAAGGTATTACCTTTACTATCAGACCCCACAGAAATAGATAGTGATGATGATGGAATAGCTGATCCCGAGGATACTATGCCATTTATAAATAATTTTATTAGCTCATGGGTAAAGGTAACCAAAAATGGTATTGATAATTATATAGGATTTATTAAGAATGGTGATGAAAATTTAAGAAGAATTACTTATGATATGGGTACATCAAATAATCAAAGAATCTATAGATTTGAGAATGAAGAATGGGTACTTGCAGAAGGAGAGACAATATCAATAAGTAAGGATGCATTAGATGCAGAAATTCATGAGGGAAAAGTATTTATTAATGGAGTTACAAATACTGCTATTATTGGTTATAATACTATTATAGATACAGCACAAAGCCTTTGGCTATCTCCCTATAATCCTTTAAGGGAAAATGAAGAGGATATGACGAATGAAGACCGACATGCAGAAGCAGCAGGTATTATAACTGGGGTTATTGATTCCTTACTTCATGATGAAAATTGGGGCATTCCTATATATTCCAATAAAGGTAATGTAGTATTTAGAGTTTCTTTATTACCATCAAATACTGCATTAAAAAAGGCCATATTAGCAACGGCTGGTGACAGTGAGTACCTTTTAGAAAAGAATGAGTATTATTTACGTGCAAAGTTTTATACCGAAATTGCACTGATAGTTGCCCATGGAATTAGAGGAACGATAGGATTTGATATGGGTAGCAAGTTAATAGCCCAAGGATTAATTTCAAGTGGGGCAAGCGGAGGAATAACAACACTTGCATCTGGATTATCGGTAGCTACAGGCGTAGTATTAATCGCTGATGCAACTTCAGAAGCTGTATTAATAGCACAGACAGTCGGAATTGCAACTGGCGATAATGAGAAATTAAAGAAAGTGGTTAGGTCTAAAGTAGAGGAAAAAATAAGTAAGGCTGCTAAGAAGTTCGGAAATTTTGAATGTGTACCCTGCGCTAAAAAAATCAAAGGAATACTAAAGAAAAATAAAATGAAGGGACGTCAAATTAATCTGACATATAAAGATAAAAACGGGTTTATTTGGAGTGATACAGCAAATAAAACAATAAGTGAGAATGGATTCCATACAGCAATAGAGTTCAACGGAAAAGTATATGATAATATTCATACCGATGGGATTGAATATGAAAAGTGGGTAAAAGACTTTTTGGGAAATGGGGAAAGAACTATTGAATTTACAGATTTTTAAAGGAGCTAGTTATGAATAAAATAACAAATGAAGTATTTTTAAAAGATTTACTTGAACTAACAAATGAAATAAAAAAAAGGCCAGAAATATATTTAGGAGAAAAGTCATTAACAAAATTTTATCATTTTATTAATGGATTCTCAGAAGCATATCATTATATGGATTCAGAAAAAAAATATTTTACTGTATATCCTGGCTTTCAGGAATGGATTCAAAATAAGTACAATATATTAATTGTAAAATCATGGTGTAATATTCTTTTATTTCATAGTAGTAGTGAAAAAGAAGGGTTAGAATTGTTTTTTAAAGAAATTGAATTTTTTATGAACATAGATAAGTAAAATAATCGAGGATTTTCGGGAGGGCCTTCGGGTCGGTTTGAAGTTTTATTATAAATTTCAAGAACTGGAGGCCCTTTTGTAAAATTTGTAAATTCGTACTTTTTGACTTCAGATTCTTGATTCTTTGTAAGTTGTGTCTTATAATCATTTCTTGTGTATAAAAAATAACATCAGAGATGAAGATACATTAATATCATCTGGTTGATGGAGTTTCTTCTTATTTAGGAGAGGGGGTCTAGGATACATTCTTCTATTACGCGTAATAGTTTCCTTACTACACTCCAAAGGCACGTTGAGACAGTAGTCAAGCTATCTAAATAAACCCTAGTAATATCAAGGCTTTGAGCGATTATGCTTGAAGCCTTTTAGTGTGTTTTAGTGGAGGGTGATGTTTGTGGGAACATATCTTTAGGGGGAGGGGGGTACAAACTATTTGGCAAAATTCTTGTATTTTGCGAGAAGGTTCGGATATTGCTGGAAGGTATAAGATATGTATAGTTTGATAGTATTAATAAAAAGTGATATTCTTAATTGTAAGAATATTGTTTGGTGAGAAAGGTGATACGGTATGAGTTTAATGGTTTATTTATGTCCTAAAAATCCTTCATCAGATATTAGTGGAATAGAAAAGAAATTTGATGCGGATAACCATTCTTTATTTGGACTAGAAAATTGGAGAAGGAGTGTGTGGGGGAGTGACAAAGTAAGAAATATGGGGTGCCAAATATTACATACACTAAAGGACAATGATATCTATGCTTTTGACAATAATATTGATATTTTAAAAGCAGACCTCTATTTAATACTTAAAAATATTAGTAGTATTTCAGATAACAACACTATAATTAAAGAAAGTATTGAAATACGTATAAACAATGCTTTAGAAGTAATACGAGTAGCAGAAATGTATTTAGATAAAGTGGGAGTTTACATTGGATGAGCTAGATGATTTTGAAATGATTGGTACGCAATTTAGCAATGGAGTATAGTCAATAGTTTGGACACGATTTGTAACGAAAAAATTTGTTGAGATCAATAATTATGCGTGCTGATCCCAGTATTCTGCTTCTAACTCATTTGGCGTTTTATATCCAATCGCACCGTGGGGAAGACGATTGTTATATAGATTTTCAATGTACTCGAAAATATCTAGTCGAAGTTCCTCTAGGGTATGATAGCTTCTGCGATTGGTGCGATTCTTTTTGAGATATTTGAAAAAACTTTCACAACAAGCATTATCCAAAGGGTATCCTTTTTTAGAAAATGACTGCACAACATTATAGGAATCTAAGAGATTTCTAAATGCAAAAGCAGTATACTCAGATCCCTGGTCAGAGTGAAATATGAGTCCATACTGAACATGACGGCTTTTATAAGCCTTATTAAAAGCTGACATTGTTAAGGTGACATCGTGGTTGCTAGCTATGTGCCAACCAATGATTTTTCTAGAAAACAAGTCCATGACAATGCAAAGATAATACCATTTACCATTAACTTTTATGTAAGTGAAATCACTAGCCCAGACAAGATTTGGAGCCTTTTGGTTAAATTCCTGATGGAGGTGATTATCGCATTCTCCCTGATTGTGATGTTTTACTCTACAAGGTTTATCTGTAGACATTTTAGGAAGAGACATTGATTGCATCAGTCGGTACACTCGTCCCACGCTGATGTTTATACCATAATCACGACTGAGGATATATGTAATTTTATAAGCACCAAGACATTTATCATAGTCAGAATAAATCTGAAGAATGACACGTTTGATATTTAGATTCTCTTTTACTCTTGGAGCAGGTTCGGAGTTGAAGTGCTTATAGTAAGTGCTGCGATTTACGTTAAGTACGCGGCAAAGGGTTTTAATATCATGCTGAAAACGTAGTTTATAAACAGCATCTAGTCGCTCAGAGAGTGTGGCGTGAATATGGCAATCGCTTTTTTTAATATGAGGTTCTCTTCCTCAAGTTGAGCCATTCTTTTTTGCATTTCTTTAATTTGTTTAGCAGTTAGGACTTTGCCATCATCGGTTTCAACAGTAGAATATTGTTTAATCCATTTAGCGAGAGAAGTCTGTGAAATATCATATTCTTGGCAGAGAGAAGTCTGAGTTTTGCCATTATGATAAAGTGCAACGATTGATTTTTTAAAATCTTCATCATAACGAGTTTGTTTAGTTGCCATGTGGGCACCTCCTTTTGTGTCTACTTATTTAATATAGATCCAGGCATTTGAACTAGATAACTCAATTGGTGAATTAAGTAAGATGCCATATGGTAGTTTTGCAGAAAGAAAAAGTAAGCAAGATAAATGGAGTATAAGTCTTTAGGTTGTAGAATTAATTATAAAGGTGATTTAATGAAGAAAAAGTACCCCGCAGTAGTTGAATTTATAGGAGACCCCAAAAGTTATATTCTTGCATGTGAAGATTCTAGTTTAAGATATTGTAGGGATTGTGAAATATTACCTACCTGTATAAAGAAACATAATATGTGTGAGTTTACACCTAACAAACATTATAATGCTTATTTTTTAGAGTATTGGCAAGGGAGAAGAAATAGTATTCATGTAACATGTAATACTAATGAAATAGTTGATTTTATCCCCTTTGAGGACTTTGAAATCATTGAGGATGTGGATGAAGTTTTATCTAATAAAGAGGCAATTGTAAGATGTATTACACATGAGTATGATAGTAGTCTTTTTGATATTAAATACAATAAAAAATACAAAGCAATTGGTATTTCACGCAATCCTGATAAACAGTATACTTATCTTGTGATGGATGAGAGTATGGATTGTTATTTCTATCCAAATCATTTTTTTGAAATAGTTGAAGATAGAGATGACATACTTGATAGGGAAAATGGCATTTTCGTATATGATAAAAGTTTATTTATTGACTAAATGGTAAATGTGCACTTACTTTAAATAGTAGGTGCTTTCTTTATGCTCAAAATAGAGAGTTGGTGATGGCATGGCAAGTAAAATCAAAGGGATTACGATTGAAATTGGAGGTGATACTAAACCACTAGAAAAGGCCTTAAGTGATGTTAATAAAACCAGTAGAAACTTGCAATCAGAGCTAAGAGAAGTAGAAAAGCTTCTAAAACTTGATCCAGGTAACACAGAGCTTATAGCACAAAAGATGAAATTACTCCAAGAACAAACAGCTAACACCACCGAGAAACTGAAACGATTAGAGGATACACAGGAGCAAGTTAATAAACAGTTTAGAGAAGGTAAGATTAATGATGAACAGTATAGAGCTTTTAATCGTGAAATTGAACAGACTCGTATCCAACTGAGACAACTTGAAGAAGCTGCTAATGACTCAGTTGATGAGATTGAAGATTTGGGGCAAGCTAGTGAAAAGTCAGAAGGTAAGCTCTCCAAACTGGGTTCTATGGCAGGAAGTGCAGCTAAATCAATCGGTGGTATGGCGGTCAAAGGAACTGCTGCTGCCTTAGTAGGCATTGGAACAGCAGCAGCTGGCATTGGTGTTGCAGCTGTAAAAAGTGCAGATGATGCCAAGAAAGCACTTAATAGTTTACAAGTACAAACGGGTGCTACAGATACAGAAATGAAAAGCCTTGAAAAAGGTATGATGGCAATCTATCGTAATAACTTTGGTGAGAACTTTGAGGATATTGCAAATTCCATGGCTAACATTGCTCAGCAAACTAATATGACAGGCAAAGAGCTAGAAACTGCCACTACCAATGCCTTAATGCTAAGAGATAGCTTTGGTTTTGATGTATCAGAAACTACCCGTTCCATTAATCAAATGATGAAAGAGTTCGGTATTTCAGCAGAAGAAGCTTATACCTTAATTGCTCAGGGTGCTCAAGAAGGTCTTAATGCAAATGATGATCTCCTTGATACTATTAATGAGTATAGTGTACATTTTCAGCAGTTAGGTCTAGATGCTGAGGATATGTTCAATATGCTTGAAAATGGGTCAGAAACAGGATCTTTTAGTATTGATAAACTAGGAGATGCAGTGAAAGAGTTTGGTATTAGAGTTAAGGATGGTAGTAAAACAACTACAGATGCTTTTGATGCACTAGGTTTAGATACTGAAAATCTAACTGCTCGTTTTTCAGAAGGTGGAGAAACAGCTTCTAAAGCTTTTGATGAAGTTATTTCAGCCCTTATGAAGTGTGATGATAAGGTCGTTCAAAACACAGCCGGAGTAGGACTTTTCGGCACCATGTGGGAGGATCTTGGCGTAGAAGCCATTGTTGCTTTAACTAATGTAAATGGAGAGTTTGATAAGTCCGCTGATACCTTAGCTAAAATTAATAAGATTAAGTACAACGACTTAGGTAGTGCTATTAGTGGCATTGGAAGAATTCTTCAAACAGACTTCCTTATTCCACTAGGCAAAGAAGTACTACCTTTGCTGAGTGAGTTTGCTAATGCGCTAAGTAAAGGCTTTAGCGGAGATACTTTAACAAGTTTTACGACTTCTATTAATACCTTTGCTACAGGCATGGTTAATAAGTTAACTGAGATTCTTCCCAATCTAGTCAAAATAATAAGTGATGTACTTAGTGGATTGGCCTCAGCCTTAGCAGATGTTATTCCTACAGTTTTACCTCTGCTCATGGATGGGGCATATCAGCTAATTAATGCGCTGATTTCAGTGATTCAGGAGAATGCTCCGGCCTTTGCAAGCTTAGCTGGGGATTTGATAACTAGTTTTATTACTTTCTTAATGGAAACACTGCCAACACTAGCAGATGCTACATTACAAATAGTTATTACACTAATAGATGCTTTATCTGAATCCCTGCCTACTTTAATTCCAGTTATGGTAGAAGGGATTTTAAATTTAGTTCAAGCGATTCTAGATAATTTACCAGCCTTTATTGAGGCTGCTATTAATATGATTCTAGCGTTAGTAGAGGGGTTACTTAATGCACTACCTACCTTGCTAGAGCAAGCACCTATTTTAATAGGACAACTGGCAGATAGCATTATTGCTGCTATTCCAATGCTTATTGATGCTGCTATACAAATTATTACTGGGTTAGTGGAGTTTATATTAAATAACATTGATAAGATTGTTCAAACTGCTATTGAATTAGTTATTGCATTATCTATGGGATTAATTGAAGCCATTCCTAAACTAATGGAAGCTACACCAAAGTTGGTTAAAGCAATTATTGATGTATTTAAGAATACTAACTGGGGTGAGGTAGGACTGAACTTAGTGAAAGGAATTGCTACAGGGATTGCAAATGGTGTAGGTTCTGTAGTACAAGCAGCAAAAAATATGGCCAATAGTGTTTGGAACAGTATTACTAGTGCTTTTGATATGCACTCGCCATCAAGGCTTGCCATTAGAGTGTTTCAAAAAGACTTTGTAGAAAAGGGTATTGGTCAAGGTATTTTAAAAGGGATACCAGAAGTAGTTAAAAATACAAAACAAATGAGTGAAAGCATTGTAGGAGCTATGCAAGCTATTCCAAGCATTGCTTTAAAAGCACAGCTACAAGATGTATCTAGTCAGAATATAGTTTCTACAAGTGGCTTAGTATCTACAACTTCCTATTATGAAGATGGTGATATCATCATCCAGAACATGAATATCAATTCAAAGGAAAATGCTCAGTACTTTGCTGAATATCTATATGCCTTAAAGAAGACTAGAAATAGAACTTTAGGAGTGATGACATGATTAAACTCTATACAATGGATAACCTAGTGACTTCTTATGCCAGCGTTCCTGTTATAAATGGCAATATAAGTGGAGAAAGAAATGGCTATCACAAGTTATCTTTTTCTATCTTAAGTAAATACCTTAAACAACATAATATAACGATTACCCCTAAAACCATCTTTCAAGTAGATGGTCTTTTTTATGTGTGCACAGATGCTGGAAATAGTGATGTAGAAAAGATTGAGCTAAGTTATAATGCAGAACTTCTTCAGACTCAAATCTTAATGTTTAAGTTTATGGATACTCTAGAGTTAACAGGTACCTCTATCGTAGAAGTTTTATCACTGCTAGTGAACTCAACCATTCTAGAAGTAGGAGACTGTGATAATATCTCAGGCTTTGACTTTCAGATTAGTAAAAACAATGCTCAGTATGCGCTTAGTCAGCTTCTTGAAGCCACTAAAACAGAAGTCACTTATAATGACGTAAAAATTAATATTAAGAAAGCCAATTGGCAAGACAACATTAAAACGCTTATTAAAGGCTATGACTTCACTACTTTAGACGAGAGCACAGATGTATCAGATGTTATTACAAAACTTCACTATCAGAATACAAAAGGTGACCTTAGTGGCTTTATAGTAAGTACCTATGCCGGAAAATATGGTTTTACTAGAGAAGGCTATCAAGAATTTGATACAGATGATCTAGGAACTTTAAACACCTTAGCAGAAGAATATTTAGCTACTGTAGATCAACCTAGTTGCAGCATTTCTATAAGCATTCCTAAAGTTAAAAAACTTAACCTAGGCCTTTGTGAATTAGTTAAGCTCCATAACACCTTATTGGACCAAGAACTAATCTATAAAGTAGTAGGTTATAATAAAAGTCTTACTACCGCTGCAGATACTTATCAGTTAGGCCAACGCAAGAAGGACTTCACAGATATTGAGCAGCTCTTTAATGAGAAGGCCCAAGAGGTCGTTCAAGAAGTAGTTCAAAATGTTATTGTTGAAGTTATTAAGCAAGAGGTCATTAGTGCTAATACAGCTCATATCCTCAATGCTTGGATTAAAGATTTAAATGTAGAGTTTCTTGAAACCAACTTTGAGGCTCTTGATGTAAGACAGCCCTATCCAGAAGATGGTCGTCGCAATTTTATTCGTATTAAAGAAGAACAAATGGAGTTTGTTACCCAGAGCTTAAGTAAAACAGAAGTTCAAGACTATCACAATAAGGATGGTGATTCGCTTTATTACACTGCCATAGATGACCATGTACAGGCCTATAAATATTTTACGATCACCTCTCCTACTAGCATTTATCAAGGCTTAACAGAAGCACAAGTTGATAAATTTAAAGTTAAAGTAAGAAAAGTACTGAGTGAAAGCATAAAGGCTACTTTTACCTTTGGACTTATTGGTGATACCCAATATCCTCTTATGAGGTGGGGTGTTGGTACAGATCCAAGCGGTAGTTCTGATAAAGGCAAAGGTTTTATTTATAAAGAGCTAGATGGTTTAGTACTCAAATACATTACAAGTACAGGAACTGTTCATCAAATTAAACTAGGTGAAAATGGCATAGAAGGCATAGCGGCTGATGGAGAAACGATTATCCAAAACATCAACATGGGTGGGCTGGTTGAAATACCTGGTGTGGCTCTTACGAAAGCTTCTTTTAGTGAAAGTGGTGTTTCCTTAGAACATGGTGAAACGAAAACTACCTTTACTTGGACCAAAGATAGCCAAGGAAGAATTAGCACACTTTATAATTCTCAAACAGGCCTAACTGTTCCTGTAAGCTGGAGTTAGGAGGATAAGATGGATGCAAGACTTTGACGTAGGCTTTCTAAGTACACTGATGTCCTTTGGTATCTCAAGCGGAGCCTCCAGTAGCGGCTTACCAGATATGAATACATTAATGTTTGTTAACTGCGCCTACTATAGCGGAGATTTAGGAGAAGGCTCTAATTATTTGAGTGCTGATAGTTATGTCCCTATATTCAGTAGTGATTTTAGTTACATTCCTAAAAAAGGTGGCATTGTGATGATGGGAGCCTATCAACTTGAAGATCCAGATGATTATAGTGGTGAAACACCTATGGCTATATTAAAGATTACTACTGATAACAAGGTAATCTTTGAAGATGATATAACTGCATATTTTCCAGACCCTATTGTAGAGAAAGTAAGAGGTTTTAGCTATCAGAGTTCTTTTAAGATAGAAGCCAAGAGGCTGAATCTAACAGATAGTATGGGGTTACAACTTTATCAAACTATGATTATTGGATATAGGTAGGTAAGTGAAATGAATGATATAGCATTTAAGAATGGCATACTTTGTGGCTTGTTAGCTACAGGTATTGGAATAGGCGGAGGTAGTAGTGGAAATAAGCTTCCTTTACCTGAAGTATTAGAAATTATTAATCTAAGCTACTATGATAACGTGATTACTTACCTTAATGAGTTTAGCTATACAACTTTGCTATCTAGTAGCTTTATTTATATGCCAAGTCAAGGTTATGTCATGATTGGTGGCTATGACCTATATGATTTTGAAGGTGATGATTGGGAGTCTACACCTGAGGCAACTATGAAAATTACAGTAGATGGTCAAGTTGTCTTTGAAGGACAGCTATGGGAGATTTTTGAAGATGTAACAATCAATCCACCTTTAGTTTATCAATACCAATACAGTTTTGAATTGTCAGCTAAAAGGCTTAATATGTCAGATGGAATGCAGATGCAATTACGTGAAACCATGGTTTTAGGATTAAAATAGAAAGGATTCAGAAGATGAATGATTTAATAGAAGGAATTAGAATAGCCATTGTAACAATAGGCGGTTTTATAGGAGGGATAATGGGTGGCTTTGATGGACTCATTTATTCATTAATAGCTTTTGTACTGATAGACTATTTGACAGGGGTCATGGCTGCTATCGTAGACCGTCAACTTTCTAGTGAAATAGGCTTCAAAGGGATTTTTAAAAAAGTCAGTATCTTTATGTTAGTAGCAATAGGACATATTATAGATTCAAAGTTATTAGGAACTGGGACTGCTCTTAGAACGGCAATCATATTATTTTATAGTTCTAATGAAGGTATTAGTATTTTAGAAAATGCAACACGTATGGGGCTTCCTATTCCTAAGAAAATCAAATCAGTATTAGAGCAACTTAAAAAGGATAGTGATGAAGATGAACATCCAGAATAACTATATAACGGTTAATCAATATTCTAGACCTAAAATAGCTATAAAAGCTGTTAAAGGAGTAGTAATTCATTGGGTGGCCAATCCAAACTCTTCTGCTCAGGCTAATCGTAATTACTTCGAAGGGCTGAAAGTAGGAAAGAAAAATAGTAATGGTAGTATGATCTATGCCAGTTCTCATTACATTGTAGGACTAGAAGGAGAGGTTGTGGCTTGTATACCTGAAAATGAAATGGCCTATCATGCTAGTTCAGCTAATGGTACGCACCTTGGCATAGAGGTTTGCCATAAAGATTGGGAGGGACAATTTACTTCACCTACTTATGAGGCCTTAATAGAACTTGTAGCTGATATTTGCAAGCGATATAAACTTAATCCTCTTACAGATGTTATCAGGCATTATGATGTGACAGGTAAGAATTGCCCCCAATATTATGTTTCGCACAATGAGGCATGGGTACAGTTAAAGAATGATGTTAATAAGCGATTAGAAAAAGAAGTTATCACACAGATAACCATTCAACTTAATGGAAAAGAAAAACAAGTGAGTACTATTAATATAGATGAAACTCATTACATTAAGCTTCGGGATTTAGCAGATGATCATATAGATATCGGGTATGATAAAGAGAAGAAAATGCCTGTAGTTACAATTAAATAGTTGATGATATAAGGGGGTGGCTCAGTGGGTCACCCTCATTTTTTATGCTTGACTTACAGCAACACTAGAGTGATGAATGTAGTAGCTTAAATGAAAGGAGCAAAAACAATGCAGGTTACTATACTAGAACCAGAAGCTACACCAATAGTTAAAAAGAGGGTTTGTGCTTATGCTAGGGTGTCTACCAATAGTTTAGATCAGGCAGATTCACTAGAAAACCAAACCATTCATTATCGAAATAAAATTGAATCTAACCCAGACTATGAGTTTGCGGGCATTTTTGCAGACAGAGGTTATTCAGGTACTAAGGATAATAGACCAGAGTTTCAAAAGATGATGTCACTTTGTAGACAAGGGAAAATAGATCTAATCCTTGTAAAATCAGTTTCTAGGTTTGCAAGAAATACGACTATTGTATTGCAATATATAAGAGAGTTAAGAAGTTTAGGTGTAGAAGTACACTTTGAAGAACAGAACTTAAATACTCTATCAATGGGTGGTGAGCTTATGCTTACTGCCCTTTCTGCTTTTGCAGAAGAAGAAAGTAGAAGCGTGAGTGAAAACATTAAATGGCGCATTAGAAAGAAGTTTGAAAGAGGAGAGCTCATTATTAGTACAAAGCGCTTTTTAGGATATGACAAAGACGAATATGGGGACTTGGTTATTAATCAAAAAGAAGCTCAGATAGTAAGGCGTATCTATGAGGATTACTTGGTGGGTACAGGAAGCTTTATCATTGCTAAAGAATTAAATGCACAAGGTATTCCAACAGTAACAGGTGCAAAATGGCATGACACTACTATTCTTGAAATATTGAAAAACGAGAAATACAAGGGTGATGCTTTGCTACAAAAATATTATAGACCAGACCATTTATGTAAAAGGAATAAAAGAAATATCAATAAAAGAGAAAGCTTTTATGTAAGAGAAAATCATTCACCTATTGTATCGGTAGAAATGTGGGAACAGGTTCAAAAAGAATTAAAAATAAGACGTAGAAACAAAAAAGTAAATAACAAGAAACACACATTATCAGGACTGCTCATTTGCAGTAAGTGTGGCTGTAAGCTACAACGAAGAGTTTGGAACAGTGGAAAGCCATGTGAAAAGATCATGTGGCAATGTAGCAATTATATTAAAAATGGAAAGGCTGTCTGCTCAGGGACTGCTATAGAAGAACGAATACTAGATGGGCTTAATATAAAAGGAGAAACTATTGTGAAGGAGTGGATGAAGAATGGCAAGAAGCATTACACTTATACCAGTAATAACAGAAGAAACGACTAATGAAGTGACCCAAGTTATAAAGAAAAGAGTAGCGGCTTATTGCAGAGTATCTACGGATCAAGAAATGCAGTTAAATTCTTTCGAAGCTCAAACACGTTTCTATCGTGAAAAAATAGAGGCTAATCCAGAATATGAGCTAGCAGGTATTTATGCAGATGAAGGTATATCAGGTACCAGTACAAAAAATCGGGATCAGTTTAATAAAATGATAGATGATTGTAAGGCTAATAAAATAGATATGATTATCACCAAGTCCATTAGCCGATTTGCTAGAAATACCCTTGATTGCTTAAACTATGTAAGGCTGCTTAAGGGGTTAGGCATTGGGATTATGTTTGAAAAAGAAGGTATTAACACTTTAGATTCTACTGGTGAGACGCTCCTCACAATCCTAAGCTCCTTAGCGCAAGAAGAGAGCTTAAGTTTGAGCCTCAACTCTACATGGGGTGTAAGAAGACGGTTTGAACAAGGTAAAGTGACTATTAATGAAAAGAAGTTCTTAGGTTATGACAAAGATAGTGAAGGCAATCTTATTATCAATGAAAGGCAAGCAGTCATTGTAAGAAGGATTTATAAGGATTTCCTAGATGGAAAAGGTACAGCCCATATTACAAGAGAGCTAGAAGAAGAGAAGGTTAAAAACTGGAATGGCACAAGTAAGTGGTATGAGAGCACAATAAAGAGCATACTCAGAAACGAAAAATACAAAGGTGATGCAATCTTGCAGAAGACTTATACAGTAGATTTCTTAACAAAGGAGCGTGTAAAGAATACTGGTAAAGTACCCAAATACTATGTAGAAGAAAGCCACCCAGCTATCATAGAACTTGAAACATGGGAAGCTGTTCAGTTAGAGATGGAAAGACGCAAGAAGTTTTGTGAAGAACATAATATAAAGAAGTTAGATACAAGATTACCTTTTTGGGGCAAAGTCATATGTGGTGTTTGTGGAACTGTTTACTGTAGAAAGACTTGGATGAATGATGGTGGTAAGAATAAAAGAAAGGTTTGGATTTGCAGTAATAGATATAGGACTAAAGGTGTAAAAGGATGTGATAGTAAGCATGTTGATGAAGAAGTGTTGAAAAAGGCTTTTATGGAGGTGGTTAATGTATTAGTAGAAAATAAGCAACATTTCTTAGACAAGTGGAGAGCTGAGTTAGAAGATAGTAATGCATTAAAACAATACAGGTTTAAGATGTTTATACGGATATTGGAACCAACATCTATGACAGGCGAGTTTGATGAAAGCTTATGCTTAAAGATTTTAGATCAAATAAAGGTAATAGATGGCAAAGGAAAAATGTACATTACATTATTGGATGGTACAAGTATGCAATGTAAAAATAACAATTAAAAGTTTAGGAAGTACTAATTAAATTTAAGCTAATATAGCTATGAAGTGAGCACCATCTTGGCAATTAAGCCTAAAATGGTGTTCATTTTGATATTAAGCATAACAACTACAAAATATTACATACATTTAGTACTTTCTACTGAAAAAAGTACATACGACAGTTTTGGACAAAATTTTGTTAATTTAAATATTATAATTATACAGAAAATAATTATAAAGGGGAGTTGCTATTTGAAAACCAGAAAAAGATTTTTAGCCTTTTCACTTGCATTTGCTCTAACGATGACATCATTGCCTGTTCAACTATTTGCACAAACAACAAAAGATGCATCAGTACCTATATCAGCACTTGTAGATACACAAACGACTACACCTGGAGCTATACAAATTAATCCCAATAAATATGTTGGAGATGGCTATGAAGTAGAGTTTAAAGTGGTAAATCAATGGCCAGGAGCATTCCAAGGAGAATTTGTACTTACCAACACTAGTGATAAACCACTAGAAAATTGGACATTAAAATTTGACTTTGAGCATGAAATAACTAATATGTGGAATGCTCAGATTGTAACACATGAAGCTAATAGCTATATTATTAAGAATATGGGGCATAATCAAGATATTACACCAGGTAGTAGTGTAAATATTGGCTTTCAAGCAAATTGTAGTGAGGAAATTAATATTCCTGAAAGCTATGATTTACTAATTGCTAAGCAAGAAGTAGGGGAAACAGACTACACAATTGACTTTAAAGTAATTAGTGATTGGGGACAAGCTTTTAATGGAGAAATTAGTATTACAAATAATACAGAAGAAGCAATTGAAGACTGGACTTTAGAATTTGACTTTGATAGGAATATAGAACGATTTTGGACAGCTGAGATAGTAGAGCATGAAGGTGAGCATTACATAATTAAAAATGCGGGATATAATGCTAATATCGCACCAGAGCAAACTATTACATTAGGCTTTTCAGGAAATCCTGGAAATGTAGATAGTGAGCCTACTAATTATGTGCTAAACCAATTAGGACAGATAGAAAAAAATGTTTCTAAAATTGTAATCAATCAAGACAAAGAAAATAGTGGTGAGTATATTGTTGGTACTGAAGATATATTGATAGATGGATATATCGAAGGAGAGGAAAAGGAAAAAATAACAGAAATACATTATGAATTGATTAATTCTGATGATGAGATTGTTACAGGGATTGCTGAAGGAACATTAGAGTGGAAAGTTTCTGATTTGCCAATCACATTAGGACAAAATCAGCTTCAAATCAAGGCAATTACTAATGGGCAAGTAGCTATAAACCACTCATTGGTTATTGACTATGTTAGTACTGAACTTCAAATGGCAGAAGAGTTATATATTCCAACAAGAATAGATGCGGATGCTATAATAGAAACAATTGTAGGTGTGTGGGAAGATGAAAATAATACATCGGAAGATACTATTGAGAATCAAACAGTATTATTGGTAAAAGATAGCAATCCACTCTTAGAAGCATTAAAAATGGGTGAATTAGCAGAAAGACAGGTTGTGTTTATTCCACCCAATGAAGAGAATCCTATGCCATTTGCTAAAGTGATTTTAGGCTATGCAAAATTATCAGATGACTTGACCTATAATAATTTTGATAGTGGTTTAAGAGAAAAATATCCACCAGAAGAATATGATGATGATTTATATTATGTCATTTATACAACTGAAGCAAGTTTAAAGGATTTGTTTAATTCTGATATGCGTATTAGAGCAGATCAAATTAACCTGGAAAACCCTATAGCTTTTTCAACATTTGATTCGGATTTAGTTGTAAAAGATTCAAATAGCATTGTAGAAAATAATACAGATAACGTTACGTTTGCAACAAGGACGAGTTTAAATCCTGCTAATATGTCGAGAGGTGAATTTTTTGCTAAACAAATAGCTAATGAATTTAAACCTATCATTGATGGAAATAATAGTAAAATAGACTTTCTATTTGGATTAAAAGATACTGTGATTTATGACGATGATAAGGATTTAAAGACTAAAAATGATCAAATGAAAATTACAGGAACATTTGGATTAAGGCAATTGGCACCTAAGTTTGAGTATACGTGGAAAGGAACAATATTACCAGAACAGATGCGATATTCTATAGAATGCGGGAATGTGTCGGAGTTTTCCGTATCATATGCTGGTAAATTTAATATTGAAGACTTGACGAAAGGCCTGCCTAAATTTAAAAATAAAAGAGATTTAAGCTTAGCGGTATTTGATTACACAATAGCAGAAGGCACAGTTCAAGGTGTAGATATGAGTAATAATTTTGTGATAGGATGCGTGGGTATTAATTTGAAACCTGTATTTCCTGTTGGATATACAGTAACTAATATTGAAGGTTATAGCCAAGATCATACACTTGACCCTATTGCTGTAGTTATGTTGACCATGAATTTGGAGGGGAAAATAGAGTGCACGATGGATATCGTGTATAAGTTTAATGAAACTTACAAAACAGTAGTGGAAGTAGTTGATAGTAAAAAAGTGCAAAGTACATCTAATGCAATTGATGTGGGATTTGATAAAAAATTAATTTATAGTCAAACAAAAGAACCTGCAGAACATGAATTTTATATAGAAGGAAAAGGTGAAGCCACAGTAAAAAGTGGATTAGAAGGACAAGTTGGAGTTATGTTAGGAGGAATTATGCCAACAACTCTTGGTTTAGGCGTTGAAATGGGAGCAACGGCTGAGATGGATGGAAAAATAGAATTTATTCCTAAGTTTAATGTGGTTGGAAGTGTTAAAGGAAAAACATCTGTTGATGCCTTTGCTGAATTAGCATTAAGGTTAAAAGCTAAAACAACTATTGGAGATGCAAAAATTGAATGGAAAGATTACTTATTTAAAACTAACTTATATAGTAGAGAGTTTGAATGGACAAGTGCAGGAATCACAGGTAGAATATATGACGACCGAACGAAAGAACAAATAGATACTGAGGCTATTACGGATACACCACAAGCAATTTTAGAGAATAGAAAACCACTAGCAGATGTTGAAATTACAGTAGAAGGCAAGGGAAAAAGTTTAAAAGCAAAAACAGATGCAAGTGGGAATTATAAATTAAATAATTTGCAACCAGGAGAATATATTGTAACTTATCTAAAGAATGGATATAGTATAAGAAAAATACAAGTAAATATAGGTAATGAGACACGTAAGTTATATGTAAATATGAATAGAAAAAAATATGATATATCTGGAACTATAAAAGATACAAATTATAATCTTGTCCCAGAGGCTAAAGTAACAATAGTGCCAAAAGAAAAATATATTAGTCAACAACAGATAGTAATGACAGATGCAAATGGAGTTTTTAAAGTGCAAGGGCTAATAGCAGGAACTTATGAAATTTTTGTGGAAAAAGCAGGGTATATTACCGCTAAATATAGCAAATCTTCTAATTTCCATGTACCACTAGACTTGAAAATAGCTAAATGTTCAGGTTCTAAACTACATGGTAAAATTATTAAGGCAGATGATGATATGGACATGTCTAATAATACTCCACTTGCTGATGTTACAGTAAAAATATGGGGATTAGGACAGAATTGGGGTATTACTCAAGCAGTAAGTACTAATGCTAATGGAATGTATATGTTTACAGACCTACCATTAGGAGAATATAAGCTGGTTATTTCCAAAACAGGATATATGGAAGTAGAAGAATATGTTACTGTAGATAGCGAAAATACGATTACATATAATTTAGCATTGGAACTTATATCAAATTACAGTAAGGGTAACGGCACTGTTCAAGGAACTATAAGAGATGCACAGACAGGTACTGCAATATCTCATTATTTGCAAATTAAAGTTAGAAAAGGAATTAATAATACACGAGATAAAGTTAGTAACATAATTAATACAAAAAATGGTGCATATTCAATAGTATTACCAGCAGGAAATTATACCCTAGAGGTATTAGACATAAGTACAGATCTGCCAGATGAATCGTTACGTTATTCTAAGGGAATTATTAATGTCAAAGTTCTAGGCAATAAAACAATCAGAAATCAAGATGGGGTTCTGTCAAGAAGGCTAAAAAGCAATCAAATTAGGATAGTACTGCGTTGGGGAGCAACACCAAGTGATTTAGATGCTCATTTAGTAGGCCCAAGTAATATCAGCGGAGATAGGTTTCATGTATTTTATTCAAATAAAAATTACACTTCAACAAATAACAACTTAAATGTAGATTTAGATGTGGATGATACTAGTAGCTATGGACCAGAGACAATAACTCTCACTAATCCTGTTGCTTCAGGAGTAAGATATGCTTATTATGTACATGATTATAGCAATAAACATTCGAGTGATTCTTCTGAATTATCTTTTTCAAACGCAGTAGTAGAAGTATATACAAGTAATTCTTCTACACCTAAAGTATTTTCGGTACCCACAAATCCAGGGAAAGGAACCTTGTGGAAAGTATTTGAATATGACCCCAATACACATGAAATCATACCAGTCAATATAATGAAGTATCAGAGTAATCCTTCTCAAGTAGGCTATAGTCTTATAAGTACAGATGAGCAAGAACTTGACGAAGAAGTACAAATGATTTTAGATGATATAGAATACTCGGTCAAGGAATAAATGATAATTTGGAGGGAGATAGGTGAAAAAAATTATTTTAATTAGTTGTATAGCTTTGATTGGATTAGGAATCTATGGAGCAAGTGGTATGAGTAGTATGCAGAACAAGGATGATGTACAAACAATACAAGAGGAAGATAGACCCAAACACATAAAGTGGAGAGATGGGTTTACTAAAACAGAAGGAATGATCTATGTTCCTGAGACATATGAGGTAGCATATAATACGTTAGTAGCTCTTTATAACGAACGTAAACAAAAAGAAGGATTACAAGTAAATGTGGAGGATTTAGTCTGTAAAGAAGCAACGCTCATAAAGCACATAAAGGAGCAGAATAAAATAATTCCACAAGATTATCCACCTGGGACAATGCTATCTCCTTTTGTAAATTTAAAGGAGAAATATCTTAATAATATTATTTTTATCCCAAATAAATCATTAATAGATTATAAGAGTGGAAGAAATGGACTTACAAAAAAACAATTTAAATTGATTTCTGAACAAATTGATAGGTATGAGGCAGAAAGTAAGAAAGCTGATGAAAAATTGACAGAAGTTATGGAAATTAATAGTTCTATTAATCAACTACCAAGAAGCATACATGTTTTTTATTATCCTAGTGACGTATCAAGGCTTTGGCAACCTAGCATTAATATTGATTCGAATAATCAAACACTAGAGGTTCTTAATGATGGAGCATATGAGGGTTTTCTTTATGTTTTTGAAAAGAATGGAAAAGTTACTGTTAGTCATGATGATTTTGATGAAGAAGAAAAAGAAGTTAGCAATGATCTTATTAACATTAAGGATATAGAAAAAATTGTTTATTTATTTTTCTTATATGACTTTATTCCTGATAATCCTTCAGATCCATTTACTGATGGAACAAGTTTTTATTGGCCTAAAATGGTGGTATATAATATTAAATAGAGGATTTCAATTCACCCCGGGGGTATATTCCTACTATTAACGCCAAATAGTTTTCTAACTTTGTGCAAAGGCATGTTGAGACTGTAGTGAAGCTTTCTAAATAAACCCTAGTAAAACCAAGGCTTAGAGTGATTATGCTTTAAGCCTTTTTGTGTGTTTTTAGAGGTAAGTAGTATTTGCGGAAACATATCTTTAGGGGGCGGGGGTACGAACTATTTGGCGTAATTCAGCAGTAACGCGAAAAAGTATAGGATATTGTTGAAAGGTTTAAAATAAATTCTATTAAAGTGGTATTAAAGGAGAATACAGATGAAATATTTTATGGTTGAAGGCACATTGAAAGATGCACATTTAATAAATGATACGATTATGAAAGATCATATGGCATATACCCAAATGGCTACGGATCAAGGTGTAATCCTTATGTCTGGCCTTAAGAAAGATATGAGTGGTGGCATATTTGTTATGAAAGATGAATCAATTGAAAAGATAGAGGAATATTTGTCAAATGAGCCTTTTAGGGTTAACGAAATACAGACGTATAGAGTTGTAGAATTTTCAGCTCATTATTTTAACGAATCACCTAGTGAGTGGTTTAATAAAAAGTAATATATAAAGGAAGGCAATTATGAGAAAAGTAATTTTATATATTGCAATGAGCTTAGATGGTTACATTGCAGATGCAAAAGGTGGTGTAGAATGGCTGGGTGGTCAAGAGGTTAGTAGTAAGGAGATGGGAAGTTATCCAGAGTTTATTAAAACAGTTGATACAGTAGTAATGGGTTGGAAGACGTATCATCAAGTTGTAACAGAATTATCTCCTGATGAATGGGTATATAAAGGGATGAAAAGTTATGTGCTAACCCATCAGCAAAAGATTTCAACAAAAGAGGTTGTATTTACAGATCAGCCTTTAGAAGAAGTTATAGTGGCATTGAAGAACCAATCAGGACAGGCTATCTGGATTTGTGGCGGGGCTAGTATTGCAAATCAGTTAATAGAGAAGGATTTAATCGACCGTTACCACATTACGATTATCCCTACTTTGTTGGGTGAGGGTATTCGCCTTTTTGATAAAGTGCACCAAGAGCTTAGGTTGAAATTAGTCAGTACACAAAGTTATAATGGCATGATGGATGTTGTGTATGAAAGAAGAGAAAAGGTAGTGGAGGATTAATAACATGGATGGTACAAAGAGAAGTAATATTAAAGTAGGGGCAACTGTTCTAGTTGTTCAAAAGCAGGACCAGCGTACTGATAAGCTAACAGAAGGAATAGTGAAAAAGATACTTACCAATTCACCTGAGCATCATCATGGTATAAAAGTAATGCTTGAGAGTGGTATGGTAGGCAGGGTGAAGGAAGTAAGGTAAGATTACTAATGAAAGATATGTAGAGGGGTAATAGTAGGCCTATTAATAACATTGAAGTTTAGACTAACTATTGGAGTATAGTCAATAGTTTGGACACGATTTGTAACGAAAAAATTTGTTGAGATCAACAATTATGCGTGCTGATCCCAGTATTCTGCGTCTAACTCATTTGGCATTTTATATCCAATCGCACCGTGGGGAAGACGATTGTTATATAGATTTTCAATGTACTCGAAAATATCTAGTCGAAGTTCCTCTAAGGTATGATAGTTTCTGCGATTGGTGCGATTCTTTTTGAGATATTTGAAAAAACTCTCACAACAAGCATTATCGAAAGGGTATCCTTTTTTAGAAAATGACTGCACAACATTATAGGAATCTAAGAGATTTCTAAATGCAAAAGCAGTATAATCGATTAAGAAAAAGGGATTGCTCCCTTTGCCTCATCTAAGAACCGTACGTGAGAGTTTCCCGCTCATACGGCTCAAGCATTTCTTAACCATTTCTGGCGGCAACAGTTTGTAGTCTTAGTCTTCTTTTGATAAAGTATTTCTCATCTATAAAAGGATTTCTAGATATTTGTAACTTTGGATGACGTCTGATATCAATTGTTCTTAGGTTAATAAGATAGTTCTTATCAGTCATAAATACCCATGGTTTACCATTTTTACTGTGCCAGTACTTGTTAAGTCGCCACCATTTGTTCTTCTGGGGATGTCTGTGTTTAGCCCATTGTTCTAATAGAAGATAAAGTGTATTGTTTACATACGAGAATGTACGACTTGCGACGACATGCTTATGGTAGTTTGTCCATCCTATTAGTATTGAATTTAATCTCCTGATTAAGTCTTCTTGTTTTTGAGTTTTGGCTCGATAATGATTTTCTATTTTTCCTTTTGAATTACGATGGTAATGTTCTTGTATTAGTTTTTCAAGTCCATCAAGTGTCATATTAGCATAAAGACTGGAAATAGAGCCGCCTTGTGGTGAGCCTGTTTCTGTAGGAAATAGAACACTTTTATAGATGAATCCTGATTTTAAGAATTGTTTCATTATACGTTTATCCATAGGTATATTTTCTAGTAACCATTCGTGGTTTATATTGTCAAAACATCCTTTTATATCTCCTTCAAGTATCCATTGGGGTGAGCATTTTCTTGCAAGTACGCAGAAAATTTGTTCACAAGCATTCTTTGCACTTCTTCCTTTTCGGAACCCAAATGATACCTTGTCACCTTTAACTTCGGCTATGGGTTCTAGTGCAAAGGCATAAAGCGTTTGAATTGCTCTATCATACATAGTTGGGATGCCCAGAGGTCGTTTCTTTTTCTTATCTTTCTTTTCAATATAGACTCACCTAAGTGGTTTTGCTTTATATTGCCTATCTGTAAGAGAAAGAGTTGCCTTCATCTTTGCAGAAGATGTAGACCAAAGTTGTTTGTCCACACCAGAGGTGTTTTTGCCTTTGTTAGAGGTAACTTTCTTAACTGCAAGAGCCTTTGGGTAGAATGAGTGTGTAAGAAGATACTGTAACCTTTTAACTTTATTAATATCATTTTTAACTGTTGCCTTAGCAATCCTGACTTGTAGTCTATTAACTTCTTTTGTTGCTATTTTCCAGTCAATGGTTTCCCACTGTTCTGAGCATCTGCGTGTGTCTTTTAGCTTCTCGGTTTTATCCGTCGTTGAATAACTAAAATTCATAGATATACATTCCTTTCCTGCTAAGAAATACCATGAGATAAGTCTGCACTCTTTCGAGTTGGGGCAAATTTTGAACCCCTATCCTTTGTCATTACAATAAAGGCATTTGCTTTTTATCTCTTTCTTCTGCCCTCAAAGCCGTTTCATTTCCTTGCGGATTGATACCCATAAGTAATTTATGGGAGCTTATAGGGTTTACCAAGTTCCGCATAATACATAATTGTGAAAGCCTTAGGAGCCGCCTTTAAACCGGGAGTGCTTTATCCATTCGCATTGGCTAGTCAGAACACCTTTGCTTGACTCCGTACCTTTTGGTCGAAGCGTAACAGCCTATTTCGCTTTCTCCGCGTAACGATTCCTACAGTGATTCACTTTACGTTCTCCATAGCTTTCTTATCCTAGTAGTCATTCCAGATTTAGGCTCCTAGAACTTCCTCATTGTCTCGTGAGCTTTCTAACCCAGACGTTACCATCCACGCTAGTCACGATAGGATTACTCCGAATGGATGGAGTAGCATTAATGCAATATATTATGCGACTTCTTGTCGCACCTCAGATCCCTGGTCAGAGTGAAATATGAGTCCATACTGAACATGACGGCTTTTATAAGCCTTATTAAAAGCTGACATTGTTAAGGTGACATCGTGGTTGCTAGCTATGTGCCAACCAATGATTTTTCTAGAAAACAAGTCCATGACAATGCAAAGATAATACCATTTACCATTAACTTTTATGTAAGTGAAATCACTAGCCCAGACAAGATTTGGAGCCTTTTGGTTAAATTCCTGATGGAGGTGATTATCGCATTCTCCCTGATCGTGATGTTTTACTCTACAAGGTTTATCTGTAGACATTTTAGGAAGAGACATTGATTGCATCAGTCGGTACACTCGTCCCACGCTGATGTTTATACCATAATCACGACTGAGGATATATGTGATTTTATAAGCACCAAGACATTTATCATAGTCAGAATAAATCTGAAGAATGACACGTTTGATATTTAGGTTTTCCCTTACTCTTGGAGCAGATTCAGAGTTGAAGTGCTTATAGTAAGTGCTGAGATTTACGTTTAGTACACGACAAAGGGTTTTGATATCATGCTGAAAGCGTAGTTTATAAACAGCATCTAGTCGCTCAGAGAGTGTGGCGTGAATATAGCAATCGCTTTTTTAAATATGAGGTTTTCCTCCTCAAGTTGAGCCATTCTTTTTTGCATTTCTTTAATTTGTTTAGCAGTTAGGACTTTGCCATCATCGGTCTCAACAGTAGAATATTGTTTAATCCATTTAGCGAGAGAAGTCTGTGAAATATCATATTCTTGGCAGAGTGAAGTCTGAGTTTTGCCATTGTGATAAAGTGCAACGATTGATTTTTTAAAATCTTCATCATAACGAGTTTGTTTAGTTGCCATGTGGGCACCTCCTTTTGTGTCTACTTTAATATAATCACTAATATCAAATCGTGTCTACTTATTTAATATAGATCCACTGACTTAACAAAAATAGATACAGACAATGATGGACTACCTGATAATTACGAATACTTTGATTTTATTACAAATCCTACATTAAGTGATACTGATAATAATGGAATAAATGATGCAGATGAAGATTTTGATAATGATGGCTTAACTAATCTTGAAGAATATACAATTCGGACAGATTCTTTTAAGCCTGATAGTGATAATGATGGATTAATAGATGGTGATGAAGTAAATACTTATCATACTAACCCGCTAATAGCAGATACTGATGGAGATACTTTAAATGATGGTGACGAAATAAGTATGGGATTAGATCCTTTAAATCCTTTTACTTTTGGTACACCAGATCAAGAATATGTTTTTGTTCAAGATGTAGCTGATGACAATTTGTCAGCTATTAATACAGAAGATAGTCCTTATAAGGTATCTATCCAAGTAAAAGCTTCTGGAAATGCAAAAGGAAATACTATAGTAGGCCAAAGTGAATATGCGCATACAATAGAAGATAATAATGCAATTGTAGGAAAAGCTATTAGCATTAAGTATCATGATGGCGTATTAGAAGAAGGTAAAATATCATTTGAATTAGATGAGTCTCTTGTTACACAAGACAATATTGTAAATGACCAGAGGGTAACAGGAATAAAAAGATATCAAATTTTTAATTTTAATGAGGAATATGGGATATTAGTTCCACTACCTACAATAGTTGATGTGAAAACTAATGTAATAAGCACTGAAATGATAGGTCAAGGTACCTATTGTGTTATGAATTTAGAAAAATGGTTGAGTAACGTAGGAGCTTTTAAAACTAATCAAGAAGTAAATATTCTAAAACAAAGTGCTTCTATAATGGCGAGCGTGGATACTCAAACATATGATTTGAAAAATAATAACTTATTTAACACTACATATCCTAACACAAAGTCAAAAAAAGTTGACCTAGCCTTTGTAATAGATACTGGATATACAATGCAAAAAATAATGCCATCATTAAAAGCTAGTATGAAAGAGATTGTTAGAGGATTAAAAGAGGAGTACAATTTAGATGTAGAAGTATCCATAATTGACTTTAAAGATATTAACTATATGAGTCCTTCTTCAGCCATCCAAATAAATGGCATACAGGCTTCAAAAGCAGAAGGAAATAGAGTATTAAGCTTTAGCAATAGTCTTTCTGAAATAGAGCAGATAATAGATGGGCTTGATGCTTATGGCGGATATGATACAGACATTTCAGGTACACCGCTTGCGGGATTAGGGTATGTTACAACTTTGCCATTTAGAAAAGATGCCAGTAAGTTTGCCTTTTTAGTAACTGATAAGTCATATAGTATTGCTAACTGCCATGGTTTTAATACTGTGTATGAGATGATAGAAAAGTTAAACACATCGGGAGTTAACCTAGGAATATCTTATAAAACAAGGGAAGAAACAGGTAGTATTTCAGATAATACAGCTACGTTTTATAGAAGATGGTTACAAAAAATAAATGGTGTTTTCGTACCACTTCGAATTATGGCAGATGTCGAAAGTGGTTTCAAAGAATTTATTATTACTAATCTTATTGACCAAAAAGAATTTCAAATTTTAGGAAGTACTAGCCTTAAAGAAATTATATTAAAAGAACCTTTAGCTAAGGGAGGTTCAGCTGATACTGACAAGGATCAACTTACTGACAGTGAAGAGGTATACTGGGATTCTAAATTAATATCTTATGGAATAGATGGATATGAATTACCTAAAATAGGAGATATATGGACTCTAATCTATGAGACTCATGGGTACGATATAAGTCAAATACCTTTCCCAGAGTTATTACAAGATATAGTCGTATTACCGATATTATCTGATCCTACAGATATAGATAGCGATTCCGATGGATTAACCGATTATGTTGAACATACCAATCATTTCGAACATGATACATGGTCTGCATTGCATTATGATAAAACAAATGTGGATATTTATAATACTTACGAAAGAACAGTTGCACATAGTAAGGATGAACATACTTTTATTCTTAATCCATATATTGTCACGAGACCATATACAATTAATGTGAATAGCGACATTAATTTAGATATATCTGTTTATTATATAGGGATTACTGGAATGTCTGACCCTGAATTAGTAACCACAAAATATAATATACAAGATAGAATAGATTTTGTACCTGAAAAAGGTGGCTATTATGAAGTAAGAATTAAGCTTAGTTCTATAACTTCAATAGGCGACTATTCAATGACTATAGAATTATTGGATATGTATAAAGAAGCAGGCTTTGTAGAAGGTGATGATGTCCTTGTATATGCTGCTAATCATAAAGGGTTATATCCATTTTTAGCGACATTAGAAGAGGGAACTTATGGAATATTAATACCTAAATTTGAAGATGCAGAGGAGTTTGGACAATTTAATTGCGCATTTTCTCCAGGAGATGGATTATCCTTAGTATTGGATTTAACGCCCTTAATTGGAGACGCAAAAACTTTTATAGAACTAATTGAAGGAAGAGATATAATAACAAAGCAAGAAATTAATCGATGGTTATTAGCAGGAGCTATAATAGTTCCTCGTGTAGTTTCTGAAGCTATTGGATTATTTGGAAAAAATGCAGATGATGTTGCAAAATATATTTTAAAGGGAGATCCTAAAACCGTTGCAAAACTAAAAGAACTCGGAGCAACGGACGGATTAATCACATCAATACAAAAATCTGAGGGCGCGGCTGGCTTAGATAGGTTAGAAAAATTGCTAATGCAATATTTTTCATGTGATGATATTGCTACTTTAAGTAAATATGGAATAAGTACTGCAGAATATCAGGCTAAAGGTATAACCTATTCAAGTGTTGCTGAAAATGTTTCGAAAATGCTTAATACGAGTGATTCGTATGTAGAACTCTATAGAGCTGTTGGTGTAGATGAATTTGAAGATATAATGAGCTCAAATATATTTAGACCCAGTCCAAGTGGATTTGTTTCAAAACAATTTGGATTCTCATTCGATGAAATATTAAAACTGAGTAATAATTTCCCTGAGAGTGTTGCAATTTTTAAGGCAAAAATACCAAAAGAAGTATTTATTAAATTAGATTTTAATGCTGTAGATACAGCTATATTGAAGAGTGGTAATGCAACTGTTCAAGAAGATGTTTTGAAAATTTTTAATGATTCATTGTTAGAAGTAAAACAGGTATACTAGTAAGAATGGAGCTGATTTTGTTTTGTTAGAATTTATAGCAGATATATATTTATTTAAAGATAATGGTGGTGCTATGCCAGGAGATGGATGGTCTGGAATGATGCCTTCATTTAATATGGATGGAGACTTGATAGCTTCAAGGATATTGTGTGATAAACCTCTTATAAAGGAGCAATGGCATGAAGTCATTATTCAACTTCCATATGGAGATAAATTTGAACACATAAAGGGAAAATTAAAAAATGAGTATGAGTTTAAGCTTAACATTGGAGGGAGAGTACTGGGCAAAGGAATAATAAAGTGTGTAGAATGACAATCTCTTTATTTTGAGCAAATTTAACTTTAAGCGATTCAAAAGATGCTGTCTATAAAAAATAGTTTTAAGGAGACTTTCGGTTAATTTGAAGTTTTATTATAAATTTCATGGCTGAAAGTCTTTTATATATTTTGTCAAATTCGCAGTTTTTCACCTCAAATTTGTGCCTCTTTGCAATAGATGTCTTATAATCATTTCATGTGTATAAAAAAAGATAGTTGAGTTAATATGAAATGATTGTAAGACTGTTATATGGACAAGTATACAGTATGAAAAAGTAATAATAGAGTAGATGCAAGCAAACTATGAAGAGATAGATATGTGCTTGGCCTATTTTTTGTATCCTACAGGTAATTCGTAGTTATATCACGAGTTAAAAAAATTAAAAATAAATAATATTGTATACCAATATCTAATTATATTATAAAATATAATTAGAATAGATTAGAAGTATCACAGATAATCTGTACTTATAGGTGTGGCGGGTATAGATAAGTATAATTTGTTGAGTTATAGAATTGTTCGTAAAAAACACTAAAAATAAAAATATTATACACATTTATTGCTGATTATCCTAAAATATATAAAGGATTAGATCAAAAATAAGATAGTGATTTTTTATAAGTAACATGAATTTATTTGTTCGGGTAATGAAAGAATAGGAGGGGACGGAATAAGATGAGTTTGCCAATACGTAAGCGTGGAGAGATTATTCCACAAGATACTAGAAATACTATATCAATGCGTTATCATACTATTACCAAAGCAATAAATTGTGAATTTTGAAACAGCCAAAGTGAGACACAAAATAGTTTGTATGTTGGTTCTTATGGGCGTGGAACAACAATTAATTCCAGTGATCTTGATGTTTTGTTTGAATTACCACAAAATGAATATAATCGATATGATTTAGTAAAGGGCAATGGTCAATCACGTTTATTGCAAGCAGTAAGAAATGCAATACTAACATCTTATCCTCGCAGTGAAGTTAGAGCTGATGGACAAGTTGTAAAAGTTTTGTTCAGTGATGGCATGAAATTTGAAATACTTCCTGCATTTAAAAACATTGATTGATGGGGGCAATGGAATGGTACATATATTTATCCAGATACAAATATGGGTGGAAATGAGGGCTTTCGGGTCAATTTGAAGTTTTATTATAAATTTCAAGACCTAAAAGCCCTTTTTGTAAAAGTTGTAAATTCGCACTTTTTGACTTCAGATTCTTGCCTCTTTGCATAGTTATATTCTATAATCATTTCTTGTGTATAAAAAATGACAACCGAGGCAAAGATGAGTAAGAATTACTTAAAGAAATTTATTAAATATGTAAAGAAAGTTTATCATATAGAAGATGGGTTAAAAGCACTAACAGATAGAAGAAAAAACCTTCTATATACTACTGGAGAGGTTATTCTACCAGTGCTTTTAGGCTTTATAATGAGAATACAAAGTTTTAATGAACTTAAGTATAAAATAAGAAGTAATGATTTTATAAATATTATTTCTAGAAAAATGAAATTACCACAAATAGATACTATCAGAGATACCCTTAAAGTTATTGATAATCAAGAACTATACAAAATGCACAGTAAAATCATTAAGAAGTCCAAGCGAAATAAAACATTTGAAGAAGGGACCATAGATGGCTATACAGTTGCAGCTATAGATGGTACTAAATTGTTTGGAAGCTATAAGAAAAGTTGTGAAGAATATTGTACCACAACTATAAGAAATAAAAAACACACTATTTTCATAGTACTGCATTTATGTCATTAATAGGAAATGAGCCTAGATTGATCATAGACTTTGAACTCTATAAAGGTTCAGAAGATAGCAGTAAAAAGGATGAAGGAGAGCTAACGGTAGCAAAAAGACTATTGAGCAGAGTAACGAAAGAGCATAAATGCACGATAGATGTAGTCGTTTATGATGCTTTGGCTTGTAATAGCAGTTGTATTAATCATTGTATATCTAATAAGGTAATACCAGTTATTCATGTAAAGGATAGTAATATTATAAGTATCAAGGAAGCTAAGACTAAAATTAACAAAAGTAATATAAAAGAGATTTGGCAAGATGGGAAAAGAGATTGTGAAGTAACAGCATATGAAGAATCGTTTTACATGGATGAAGTAACTGACCCACTTAGGTTTGTAAAGTTTAGAAAGAAAACAAAGACAAACAAATATTCACAAGTTTTACTGGTTACAAGTGATTTTAATATTCCTCTTCAAACATTATACAAGATGATGCACATGAGGTGGGATATAGAAAATAGCTTATTTAATAAACTTAAAACTTATAGTGCTCTAGAGCATTGTTTTATACATCACCCAAACGCGATAGAAGCACTTTTGTATTTAATGAGCATAGCTACTAATCTTACACAACTATTTATTTTTAGAAGGCTAAGTGGAAGTGAGGTAAAGCTATTAACACAAAAAGAAATAGTAAGGTTGCTAGAGAAAGATCTATATCGATTGAAATATACTAGGAAGTATATTTTTGATACGACATAAGGCCATGACCTAATTGAATACGGTGGGAGAAAATTGGGGTAAGGGGAACTATACCTATTTTTAGGAAAAACAGCATAAATAGTGTAAAAGATAGTAGGAGTTGATTGAAAATTCTTTAACTATACTATAAAATCAGGTTAGAAGCGAAAGTGCTCGTATTAAGATGGGAACTGAATTAAGGATGATAGATGAGGATTTTAGACAATCTTTATTAAGTAAAATGAGTATAAGTCAAGGTAATATATTATTTTTACGCGAGCTATTAATAGAATATAAAGAGGCAGGAATGGATAAAAATAGTATGATGAATAATCTGATAGAGTTACGTTCTAGTTGTAATTCTGATGTGGAGGATGTTTTTCTTGATTTGATGGATTTTGTGACAGGATTTTGTAATTCAAGTTTTAGAATATTTTAATATTTTAAAGAGATAACTGTTCAGCCATAATAAATTTTGCTGTGGATAACAGTAGAGGTTTCGGGTCAAATTGAAGTTTTATTATAAGTTTCAATACCTGGAGCCTCTTTTTGTAAATAATATAAATTCGCATTAGAAGGATAATATTTTCTTTGGTATGGACGGAAATCACTATGCTTTTGTATATACAGTTAATGGAGAGAAACCTACTTACATATGTATACCTGATGAGTATTGAAATGGAAAAGAAAACACTTGGAGAGTAATTGGTATTACTTTAGAGTACAATAGGTATACATATTTGTTTTATCTTCACAACAAAAAGCCACCATTCTAGAAAAATCTAAAATGATGACTTTTTGTTGTGCCCAGACTCTTGTTAGTTACTTTTATAGCTTGATTTCCAATGTCACAATAAAGGCATAGACATAAGCTCCTCAGCAGGTCTTGCACTTTGCAGAGAATAGGAAAATAAGCTATGAAAGTTCAAACGCTGAGTGAGGAGCTCCTTAAAGTCTTAGCCGGTGCACCCTTTATGACGAGGAAGCTAAGGCATTAAGACCCTGGTTTGAAACTTTATTTGGTATAACTTATGTGTAAAGCATTAACGAATAACCCATAAAAGAGTTCTTTGTTTGCTCTTTACATCATACTATATGTTACATCGTGAATATTTCCCTAATATAATTTGAAAAATTTATAGAAAGGAAATTATAGACTCTTTATTTAGTGTCATTTTTGTTAACTCTCTAACTATAAAAATAGGGTACCTACTAATAGATTAGAAGCTACCCTATTTTTATATGTCGTATTATTGATTAAGGGTATAAAGCATAAGATTTAAGTATCCAGCAAAAGTAACCCAGAGCAGACAGGGAATTTGAAGCCAAGCAGCTAATGGATTAATCTCCTTGAATGACTTAATCATTACCACAATCAGAATCCATAATATAATAAGCACAAAAAAAGCAAGTAGGATATTTTGCAAGTTAAAAAAGATGATAGACCATAGAAAATTAAAGAAAAGTTGCCACCCATAGATAGCAATGTCATTAAGTTAACATTGTGATAGAAACGCATCCCTAGGAAAAGAAGTTGAAGATTTATTTCTTCAGCTTCTTTTTCTATTTCCAGGTACCACAAATAGACAGATTTGCATCTGACTCAAAATTTATATTCTTTTACAAAGATTTATGCTACTCTATAAAGGAAGCCATGAAAAATCTTAACAATTAAGTTTCGTTCCCTATGCCTATCAGGTCTTATAGGAATGAGATTTTTTGCAATTATGGCTTCTACATCAGGTGATGTTGCTTTTCCATGATAGAATAACCTACACATATGCACTGCAACTGAGAAATTTGCTTTATATGTATGCTTTCTTTGCTTTTTTTCAATGACTACGTGGGAGGTAATCATTTCTGCAAAGTTATACATTATCATATGTGCATAGATTTCTTGTTGGATACACATCACCTTTTTTGAATGAAAATCTAACATTCCAATCGTATATTTCAAATCTCGAAAAGATGTTTCAATCCCCCAACGAGAAGCATACAGTTTTTTTACCTCATCAGGAGGATACTTTTCACTATTTAGATTTGTAACTATTGTTTCATAGGAAGTTTCTGAAATAGGAAATCTCACTATTCGGAAGTGTAATTCATAGAATTTAGCAGGTTCAGATTTCTTGTTTTTAAGTGGTAAATAATCAAACGGTTGGGCTGAAGAAACACTTCGATAATGATTTTTGTCTTTGAAAAGTTCTTTGACTGCATTCGTTTTCTTTCTTGTAAGTTTTAAAGAAATATCAATATCAAAACAGTCTGTTTTGGGTAAATCCAATCCATTCTTTATACCATTAATTCCATCTTTGACACGAATAAGAAAGAACCATCCTTTTTCTTGAATGTGAGCCATGCTGTTGAAAGATTCATAACCTCTATCAGCTATCACGAGTGCTTTAGGAATTTCAGAACGATCAACCATTTCTTGTAGAGCGTTATGTTCATTCTTTTCTTTAGATTTTTGTATTATCACATCATGATAAATAGAATAATTTATATTATACAACGCATTTATATGCAGAAGATTATATGATTTTCTTCCATCTTTTCCAGAATGAAATGAATTTAAATCATCAGGATTGGTAGGAATCTGTACATCAGACCCATCAACAGCAAGTATGGGCATATCTTCATTAAAGTTATCTATAAGTTTACTTGAAAAGCCGTCAAATATCTTCTTAAACGCTTCGGGCTTTATCTTTTTCCTCTGCTGAACAAACGCAGAAGAAGTGGGTGTATCTGCAGATGCACCAAATAGATCTAATAATTCGTTTGTAAGGCTCCCACTTCCCATTCCAATAATTCCAGCTAAAATTTTATTCATGGGCAATTTTCTTTTGCGTAAAAAATCACTACCTGGATTGGTACAATAATCTTGCGGATTGTCAGCTAACTTTTGGATTTCATCTACTAAAAGCTTTTTAATTTGTTTGGGTTTCATATGTGTCCTCCTTGTAACTAAGTTTCCTTTAATTACAAGGGCCGCTCTCACTACCTCTTTATTCAATCAGTAGTGAGAGCGGCCACACATTTTCTTTGTCTTGTCAACTACTTTTTCAAAAAAAGATCCCTATACCATTTGATTGGTATAGAGATCTTTTTTCGTCATCTTAACTTAATGACATTGCCATAGATAGTAAGAGCTTTTTCCTTGTTGGGGGAGTTAGATTCATAGATGAGATAAGCAGATATCCCCATTAAAATGTAAAGGATAGTCCAAACAATAGGAAAGACCCATCCTGGTGGTGATAAAACAGGCTGTTTCAGCTGATTATAAACTTCCATACTATTTTGAGTGAGAAATCCAGCTAAAGCGCCTATTCCAAGGCTTATGCCTATACTTATTAAAAGCTGTTTCCAATTGATTTGCATTAGTTCCTCCTTTATGTCCATGCATTAAAGTATGTAGACATATACTAATAATTACTATCAGTGTATGCTACATGTCCTAACTTATGATAATAAATGAGTATTTTTAGAAAAACTGCATAAATAGTGTAAAAGAAACTAGGAGTTGATTGAAAATCATTTAACTATAGTATAAAATCAGGTTGAAGCTAAGGTGCTCAAAGCATTACCTATAGATGACTATTAGAATACAAAAAAGAGAAGGTGAAGAAATGTTTAATCGTCATGACTTATCGAGAAATGAATATATGCTAGATGGGTGCTTTTGTAAAAATGGCTATGACTGGTGGTGGCATTCTTTTACAGCAAGACATGAAAAAACAGGTGAAGAAAAAGCTTTTTTTGTAGAATATTTTTTATGTAATCCTGCATTAGGTGGTGATAAAGCCGTATTAGGTCAATTGCCAGAAAATAAAGTAGCCGGCAAGAAGCCATCTTACCTTATGGTCAAGGCAGGAAGCTGGGGGAAAAACCCTAAACAGCTACATCGTTTTTTTGCATGGGATGAGGTAAAACTTCATAAGAGGAAACCATTCTCTGTAAAGGCAAAGGACTGTTTTGCATCAGATACGGAATTAACAGGTAGTGTGGGTGTAAGCGAAGTGGAAGCAAAGGAGCATCCAGAGTATATGTGTGATGCTGGTTGCATGACATGGAACTTGAAACTAGATAAGAAAGTTGCATTTAATGTGGGATATGGAGCAGGTAGATTATTTCGTAAGATTAAAGCTTTTGAAATGTATTGGCATGCAGAGGGAATGAAAACCTTGTATAGTGGAACTGTTGAAATAGACGGAGAACGTTACATTGTGACACCAGAAACATCCTTTGGATATGCGGATAAGAATTGGGGAAGCAACTTCACAAGCCCGTGGGTATGGCTTTCTTCGAACTGCATGAGGAGTAAGGTTACAGGAAAAGTGTTGAAGAATAGTGTGTTTAACATCGGTGGTGGATGTCCAAAGATATATTTCTTTCCACTGAACCGAAAATTGTTGGGAGCTTTTTGGTATGAGGGAAATGAGTATGAGTATAATTTTTCCAAGTTTTGGACATTGCCACGCACCCAATTTTCCTTTCAAGAGACAGCAACAGAAGTGAGGTGGAAAGTGCGACAAGAAAATAGAACCTCTGTTATGAAAACTGAAGTACGTTGTTTAAAGTCTGATTTATTACTTATTAACTATGAGGCTCCAGACGGTAGCAAAAGGCATAAGAAGTTGTGGAATGGTGGTACGGGAATAGGAAACATAAAACTTTATAAAAAGACGCGGGACGGCTTGATGCTCATTGATGATATTGTAGCTACACATGTAGGGTGTGAATATGGAGAATATGAGTCGTAGTTAATCGTATATAAGAGACGAAGTATGACTATTTAGAAAGAGTTACAGAAAAGATGGTACATTTGAGTATTATAAGTACAAAATAAGAGTTCTAGAGATGGATAAAAATGTGTCCATCAAATACGTCTTATATTGATACATAACACAAAAGATTAATGGAAGAGAGGTGAATTAAGGTGAAAACAGTAGTAATTACAGGAAGTTCTAGAGGACTTGGTTTTGAAATGGCTAAGGTTTTTAGAAAGAGTGGACTAAATGTTATGCTTAGTGCAACCAATCAGGAAGTACTTGAAAAAGCAAAAAAAGAACTTGAGAAAATTGAAAGCTCCGCTAAAGTTGAAGTGTGTAAATGCAATGTAACAAGTGAGGAGGACATACGAAATCTGATAAACTACTCTAAAAAGATATTTGGCTCTATTGATATATGGATCAATAATGCAGGTGTAAATCAACCAAACAAGCCTATTTGGGAGCTATCTGCAAAAGAAATCACATCCATACTGGATATTGATTTAAAGGGAACGATCAATGCATCACGACTAGTAATGCGTGAAATGGCAAAAGTACGTTCTGGAGCAATCTACAATATCGAAGGATATGGAAGTAATGATGCTAAAATGCTTGGTTTATCTATTTATGGAACCAGCAAAAGAGCTGTTACTTATTTTACGGAAGCATTAGCCAAAGAATCGCAAGAACTTAAGACAGGTGTTATTGTTGGTAGATTAAGTCCTGGAATTATGATTACAGATTTTCTAACAAATGCTTTTTCTTGCAATGAAAAGATAGAATTGCAGGAAAAGACAAAGAAAGTTTATAACATCTTGGGAGATTACCCACACGTGGTAGCTGAATTTTTGGTAAATAGAATGCTCAAGAATACTAAAAATAATGCTAAAATCCAGTGGTTAACAAATAAAAAAGCTACTTGGAGATTTATGACAGCTGGTTTTAATAAAAGAAACTTTTTTTCATAAGAGAGAATTAATAAAGTAAAATGTGGAGGTTCTTATGAATTTTACAAGTACATTTACACTTAGTTTTTTGATATTAATAGTTATAGCATTAGTGGTTAGTTCAGTTGGATTCTATAAATATGTTTACTTTATTTCTTTGGGATATGGTTTTTCTATTGCAGCAATGGGAATTGCTATGCCAATTCTATTTTTCAATGATTTAAGCATAGGAACTATGGTTTCTTGTATGCTATTTGTGATTTATGGTTGTCGTCTAGGTGGATATTTGCTTGTTAGAGAACTAAAAAGTGCATCCTATCGTCATACGATGAAAAAAGAAATGAAAGATGGTAGTACCATGAAAATAGCTTCAAAAGTAAGTATTTGGGTTAGCTGTTCCTTGCTATATGCACTACAAATATCCCCGGTATTTTTACGTTTACAAAACGGAGTTAAGACAGACGTATTTAGCATAGTCGGTGCTATGATCATGGTATGTGGTATTTTATTAGAGTCTTTAGCTGATATACAAAAATCCAAAGCAAAAAAGAAGAATCCATCACGTTTTTGTGATAGTGGATTATATAAAATCGTGCGTTGCCCTAATTACCTAGGAGAGGTATTATTTTGGACAGGTGTATTTGTTTCAAGCATAAACGTTTATGTTGGTGTATGGCAATGGACTATGGCATCATTTGGGTATATCTGTATCGTCTATATTATGTTTGGTGGCGCTAGAAGATTGGAAATACGACAAAATAGAAATTATGGTGATAATCCTGAATATAAAACATATGTGAAGCAAACACCAATTCTTCTACCATTCATTCCATTATATAGTGTAGAAAAATATAAATGGCTAGTGGGATAGAAAACTTGACAACTTGTAGTTACACTTATACAAAAGTACTAGCATTATAAAATAGAATTTCAGTTTGATTAGAGGATAGATTGACAACAAC
Organism: Cellulosilyticum sp. WCF-2; assembly: GCF_003990395.1. Taxonomy (NCBI): domain Bacteria; kingdom Bacillati; phylum Bacillota; class Clostridia; order Lachnospirales; family Cellulosilyticaceae; genus Cellulosilyticum; species Cellulosilyticum sp. WCF-2. The sequence goes on from NZ_CP034675.1 coordinate 3,072,820, forward strand.
TCTATACATGTTAAAATCATAATAGTTATAAGGTAAGATTTAAGAAAGGAAAATTATGAGAACACTAAAGACATTAGAAGGTATTTCAGATGGTAAATTATATGATATAGAGGACTATGTAAAAGCAGATACATCTGGATGTAATGGGTGTTATACTTGTTGTCATAGAGTAGGAGACTTGGTTGAGCTTACACCATTTGATGTTTACGAAATAGTAAATCACACTAAAGTATCCTTTGATGAACTCTTGGGGAATAAACTTGCACTCCAAATAAGCAATAAAATGATGTTGCCTTATCTCAAGATGGAGGGAGAAACGGAGCGCTGTAGTTTTTTGAATGAAACAGGTAGGTGTGGTATACATGAACATCGCCCCAATATTTGTAGACTGTTTCCACTTGGCAGAGTTTATGAGAATGATGATTTTAAATATTTCTTGCAAGTAGGAACATGTGTTATGCCTAACTTAAAAGAGATCAAAGTAAAAGAATGGATTGGGATCGCCAATTATAATGAAAACAAGACTTTTATCTTGGCATGGTACAAATTATTAAAAGCCCTTCATTTTAGATTGAAATTTGTATATGATAAAGCAGAATTAGAAGAAATGAATCAGTATGTATTAAATACCTTTTATCGTATACATATAAACGAAGGAGAAGATTTTTATACTGTATTTTGGAGGGTCTTACCTGAGGCAAAAGAGAGATTAGGTATTTTATAAATAGAGACCGAGAATATTGAAATAGTAAGTAAAAAATGAATCTATTATATTGAACATTACTCACCGCGCTTGAATATTTTTGTGCTTGCAATGAACCACGGTGAGTCTTTTTAGTTCAATTATCTAAGTATTTAAAATGTGATTAGGTAGAAATATACCCAAAATACATTTAATCTATAAGAAATTGTCCTGTTTTTCCCATTTGATAAGCCACTTTAATAATGGCTTGTTCTTCTTCTGTCATAGGCCTATGATACATCTTCGCAAATTGTTTTATTAAAGCGTCAAAATCAATATGTTTTTTAGCTGGTCTAGATAATTTAGAAGCTTCATAAGGATCATAGCAATTAGGTGTAATAGAAGGTTGATAAACCTTTTTAAAAATTTCAGCAGTATAATAAGCATCTGATAATGCAAGATGAAAAGCCGTACTTGTAGGAATTTGAAGCATATTGACGGCATCTTGTAAACGAAGTAATTTTTTTGAAGGCAAGCCTAAGTAAATAGAAGTGTAAGGTTGAATATTAATGAACATTCTTGGAAAGGGTGCAGGATCTAATTTATGATATAGGATATTCTTAAATAGAATTTTCATATCAGATGTACCCCAAATACAACAAATTGCCTTCCTAGAACCAATAAATTCTATATACGCTTTATATACTTCAGAAAAACTTTCTTCTTGTGCTAATTGTTCTATTGTAATACCTGTTAGATAAGAAACAAAAGGATTAATTTCTTCATAAATAGTAGGTTTAATCAAACGATTAAAAGTATCTATGGTATGAAAATTCTCATCTAGCTTAACAGCTCCAATTTGAATAATTTCAAAAGTATAGGGATTTTCTTTGTTAACAACATCCTTTCGTGCTGAGAAATCTTGATTAAACTCTAAATCGAAAACAATATAATTCATAGCAAGTCTCCTTTAACTATTTTCTTTTGATATTTTTTGCTAGTATTTAGTAGGCTATTCCATAAATGAAATAAAAGGAATTGGTATAGATTATAAATATACAAAAGTTATTGTACGTAGCTTAAAAGAGATGAAAGAAGGAAGATATAAGATGCCAATAGATTTAGAAGAGATATCTTATGAATTCATGCAGCTAGAAAATAATAAAAGTGAGATACATGGTCCATTTGATATCATAGGTGATATTCATGGTTGTTATGATGAACTATGTGAATTGCTTGAGAAGTTAGGTTATATTATAGACAACTCACAAGGAGTATATTCTCCTCAACATAGAAAAGCAGTTTTTTTAGGCGACCTAGTAGATAGGGGACCTAAATCACCTGAAGTTTTAAAACTAGTCATGTCAATGGTAAAGAGTGGGAAGGGATTTTGTGTCATTGGTAATCATGATGATAAGTTGCTACGTAAGCTAAAAGGTTCTAATGTACAAGTCCTTCATGGCCTTAAAGAAACTTTAGAGCAGTTAGGACAAGAACCTGAGTCTTTTAAAAAAGATGTTGAAATGTTTCTAGAACATTTGGTGGGACACTATGTATTTGATAATGGAAGATTAGTAGTAGCACATGCAGGATTAAGAGAACAATTTCACAGCATAGCATCTAAAAAAACACGAGATCTAGCAATGTTTGGAGAAACAACGGGTAAAATAGATGAATTAGGCTTACCTGTGCGTATAGATTGGAGTAGTGAGTATAAAGGACGCGCATTGGTTGTTTATGGGCATACACCAAGAGCTCAAGCAATAATGGTGAATCATACCATTAATATTGACACAGGCTGTGTGTTTGGAGGTAAACTAACTGCTTTTAGATATCCGGAAAAGGAAATTATGGAGGTTAAAGCTAAAGCGGTTTATTGTGAGTCAGTAAGACCTTTTTTATAAAGATACTTCTGTATGCCTTAGACTATTTGGAAAAGGTATACTTATAACCTCATATCCTTTATACTAATATCAAGTAATAAAATGGAGGCAATATATGAGTAAAATATACGAATTTGATGCAGAAATTAAAAAAGTACCAGATATTAATGGTGCCTATATAGAAATACCTTTTGATGTAAAAGCTGAATTTGGAAAAGGTAGGGTACCTGTCTGTGCTACTTTTGATGGTGTTGAATATTGGGGAAGCTTAGTTAAAATGAAGACAGCATGCCATATCATTGGTATTAGAAAAGATATTAGGCAACAGATTAATAAGCAACCAGGTGATACCATTCATGTAACACTTCAAGAAAGATAAATGAAAAATATGGCTCATATAAAAGACACTTACTTAGGTGAGTGTCTTTTATACCTTTACTTTTATATAAAGATAGCTTAAAACAAATAAAATGCTATTTACTTGTACTATGCTAAAGATTATCAGTAAATACATTTATAATATTTACAGTAAAATGTTAAACTATGCTTGGCATATTATCTTAGGAGCATTATATTAATTGAGTATCTAAATATTCTTAGTAGGAGGTAGAGAAATGAAATACAAAAATCCTGTCATTAAAGGCTTTTATCCTGACCCCAGTGTATGTAAGGTGGGTGATACTTACTATCTTGTATGTAGTTCTATGCAGTATTTTCCTGGTGTCCCTCTTTTTGAAAGTAAGGATCTTGTTAATTGGAAGCAGATTGGACATTGTCTTACAAGAAAAAGTCAAATAAAACTGGATAAGTCAAATAGTTCAGGAGGGGTTTTTGCTCCTACAATAAGGTACAACAATGGACGCTTTTATATGACCACCACCAATGCTACGACTCAACAGAATTTTTATGTCTGGACAGATGATATTTATGGTGAATGGTCTGATCCTCTCTTTGTGAATCAAGGGGGAATTGATCCGTCCTTATATTTTGAAGATAACAATACATACTTTATGAGTAATGGCGAAGACGATAATGGCATAAGTGGTATCGTTCAATGTGAAATTGATATTGCTACAGGGAAAAAGCTCACTTCTAGTCGTACCATTTGGCAAGGTACTGGTGGCCGTTTTCTTGAAGGCCCACATATGTATAAAATAAATGAGATGTATTACCTTGTCGCCGCAGAAGGAGGAACAGAATTTGGTCATATGATAACTTATGCACGAGGAGATTCTCCCTATGGTCCTTTTAAGTCATACCCATATAATCCCGTGTTAACAAATCGTAATTTAGGAGGGTATGAAATACAGGGTGTAGGTCATGGAGACCTGGTCCAAGATGATAAAGGTAATTGGTGGATCATACATCTTGGATTTCGTCAAATAGGTCAGTGGTTAGCTTATCATCATTTAGGACGTGAAGTTTTTCTAACACCTGTTTTCTTTGCAGAAGATGGCTGGTTTACAGCAGGATACAAAGGAACAACCCTACAATATTTTGATATTCCTTCTACTTTTGACAATTTTATTCAACATGAGAAAAAGTGTTATACCTTTGAAAATACGGAATGGGATAAGGAATGGTGTTATATTCGATTACCTAATGATGAAAATTATATATTGGGAGAGAATGTATTAAAACTCAGAGGAACCAAAATTACACTTGATGAGGTAGAGTCACCGACATTTATTGGTCTACGCCAAAAAGATTTTAAAGCAGCTATTTCTTGTAATGTGTCTATTTTAGATGGCGAAGCAGGTATTACTCTCTATATGGATGAAAATCATCATTATGATTTGGCACTGCGAAAATGTACAGGTGGATATGAGGTAATCAAACGCTTAAATATTGGTGATATTAAATCTGTAGAAGAGCAATTAGAGATAAAAAATATAAATAATGTATCACTTATTATTCAAGCAGATCACGAGGCGTATAGTTTTTTTATTCAACTAGAAAAGGAAAAAATTAATCTTGGTACAGCACAAACTAAATATCTATCTTCTGAGATAGCCGGAGGATTTACCGGTGTTATAATTGGACTATACGCAAGCAATCAAGGTAATTGTACCTATGCTTGCTTTAAAGATTTTAAGTGCAATTATTTCTCTTTCTAAAAATTTAACTAAATCTAAAGCAATGCTGAATATTATTATGCTAGTAATAATATTTTACAGAATGAAGGGCCTATTTACTTTTAATAAATCAGCACAAAAAGTAGCTTATCCTAAATTATAAGATAAGCTACTTTTTGTATTCCAGATTCTGATTTAGCTTTATAAGAATTACCTATTTCTTAAAAAAGATTAAAAACAACGTTCTGTATGATTTTTTTTGCATCCATTTAATTTTTTACATTGATAGCATATCTCATTTGGAAGAGGTTCACCTTCAAAGTACGCCTTTAAATTGTTTAGTGTTGTTTCTGCTATATGCTTTAAAGCTTCTTGGGTTAAAAAGGCTTGATGAGAAGTGACTATAACATTAGGTAAAGAAACTAATCTAGCCAAAACATCATCTTGTATTATCACATTAGAAAAATCTTCAAAAAACAGTTCTGATTCTTCTTCATATACATCTAGTCCTGCAGCACCAACCTTATGTGACTTTAAGGCTTCTAACAAACTCTCACTTTCAATTAAAGCTCCTCTAGAGGTATTAATAATCACAACGCCATCTTTCATTTGATCAAAAGTTTCTTTCTTTAATAAATGATGAGTCTGCTCTGTAAGAGGACAATGAAGTGAAATAATATCAGCTACTTGACAGAGTTGCTCAAAACCTACATATTCAAAGTCGGCATTAGATATAGGGTAGGGATCATACGCAACTACTTTCATGCCAAAGCCCTTGCATATATCGATAAACACTTGTCCAATCTTTCCTGTTCCTACAACACCTATAGTTTTTCCATGTAAATCAAAACCTGTTAAGCCACTTAAGCTAAAATTAAAATCTCTGGTTCTGTTATATGCCTTGTGTGTTTTTCGATTAAGTGTTAAAAGAAGCGCCATTGCATGTTCTGCAATAGCATAAGGTGAATAAGCAGGTACACGAACAACATGAATCTTATTAAACGCTGCTTTAAAATCAATATTATTATAGCCAGCACAACGCATAGCAATAATAGATATACCTAAATCATCTAATTGTTTAATGACCTGTTCATTCAAGTTATCATTAACGAAAGCAACAATGCCTTCACATCCCTTTGCTAAAGCAACAGTATCCTCATTTAACTTATTCTCAAAATATTTAATTTCGAAATCATAATTCATTATAAAAGTATCAAACCATTCCTTATCATATGGTTTTGTATCAAAAAAAGCTATTTTTCTCATAATATCTCCCTTTCTTTAAATAAGTTTTATATTATATGTAAATTGACAATACTAATGGTTATTGTATAATAGAATTATATTACAATAATCATTCAAAATATTCAATGAAAATTCTAGGGATTATTGTAATAAAATACATAATGGAGGGGTTCTTATGTGTGGAGAACAAAAGTTTTATATTTGTAAGCACTGTGGTAATATTATTGGTGTCATACAGAACGGTGGTGGCAAACTCATTTGCTGTAATGAAGCTATGACAGAACTTGTCTCTAATACTACAGAAGCGACTACTGAAAAGCATTTGCCTATTATAACTATTTCAGGAAATGAAGTAACTGTAACTGTAGGTAGCATAGCACACCCTATGACAGAAGAACATCTTATTAATTGGATTTACCTCCTAACAGAAAAGGGTAGACAAAGAAAATGCCTTTTACCAGGTCAAGAGCCTATTGCTAAATTTGTCTTAACTGAAGATGATCATGTTATTGCAGCCCTTGCTTATTGCAATCTTCATGGTTTATGGAGAACCGACATATAAATGTTTTAAAGTACTATAGGTTAACTATAGTACTTTTTTACTAACTAATTCTTTTTATGTATTAAATACTAGGTTTAGATTATGTAAAGATTTCATTTCCTGCCCTAGTATTCATTGTATTTATGCTAAAATTGTGTTATAGAAATCTGATTTAAAATGACATAATGAGATAGAAGGAGTGTATAGTATGAAAGGAACCGTTGTATCGACTTGGATTAAAACCTGCCGTAAACTTTATAATGAACAACATATTGACGAAGCTATGGAGCTCGTTAATTGGAAGAGGGATCGTGTTTTTTCCCCTATTGAAACAGTGGATGATACGCAAATTTTCAAAGTAATTCATGCCATTGCTGAAAAGGAAAAAGTAAACGAAAAAGAACTATGGAAAATTATTGGTCATGAAAATATTAAAACCTTTCATCATGATTTTCCTTCTTTTTTCAAAACCCAAAATTTGTTTTCTTTTTTAAGGGCGCTTTTTGACGTACATATTATTATGACAAAGAAATTTAAAGGTGCTAAACCGCCACTTGTACAAATCAAAGCCATTTCTAATTATGAAGCATTATTAACCTATGAATCTGAACGTTCTATGTTTGATTATTTTTATGGCCTCTTTGAAGGTGCTATGCAGTACTTTAGTGAAAAACCAAAAGTCGAAGAATTAGAACGCTCAAAGAATAGCTTAACGATAAAAATCACCTTTGAAGCACCTATCTATTTTAAAAAACGCTATTTCTTTAATAACATCTTATCTCTAGGTTTTATAAAAAGCTTACCTATTAAAAATGCTATTTTTACAGGTGTCGTATCTTTGGCTATTACTTTTCCTTTATTAGGTTCTAGTTTATGGGGAAAAAGTCTCATTTTAAGTGGTATAATAGCTGTATTAAGTGGCTTAAGCACTCACTTGCTTTTAAAACCTCAAAAAATATTAGAAGAAGAATTAGAGTTACTCTGCAATAATGAATTTAGTACTTATGGTGAAATTAAAACGAATGATTCTTTTGAAAAACTTTATGGATTAATCAATAACTATAAAGCACTCACTCGTAAGGATTTTACAGGTATTAAAAGCGTGGTAGATGAGATGAGTTCATTTACCTCTGCATTAGGTAATATCTCTGATTCAATGAAAGGAACTTCTAATGATATTTCAGAGGTAGTAGAACAAGTAGCTGATGGTGCTACCGAGCAAGCTAAAAATACAGAACAAGCTGCCTTTGTGTTAAACCAAAATATTCAGGCACTTAAGGAAATTGTTGAAAGTGAGCATCAGAATAAAAATGAGCTAGAAAATGCATTATCTAAAGTTAATAATAGCTATCAAGGCGTTAAAAATACCAGTGACCATATTTTTAATACTTTAGGAGAATTCGATAAAATTAGAGAAAAGGGCCTCTACCTAGAAACAAAAGTACACGATATGACTGCCATTATTGCTATTGTTTCTCAAATTGCAGAGCAAACAAATCTACTAGCACTTAATGCTTCTATTGAAGCTGCTAGAGCAGGAGAAAATGGTCGTGGTTTCTCTGTAGTAGCTGAATCTATTAGAAAGCTAGCTGAACAGTCTAAAGCAGCTGTTCAAGAGGTTAACGCTAATCTAGCTTTATTTATTTCAGAAATAAAGCTATTTATAGAGGCTATACAAAAAGAATATCTAAAGCTTGAAAATGAAACCAAAAATCTAGAAGGTGTAAAAAATATTAGTTTCGAGGCTAATCAATCTATACAAGCTGTATCAAGTTCCATGATTGAACTTATCCATAGTCTTACTAAGCAAGCTGATAGTATTGGCACAGCTTCTTCCACAGTAGAAGCTTTAGCTGCTATTGCGGAAGAGAACTCTGCTTCTTCAGAAGAAGTAAGTGCTAGTGTTATTAACTATTCTCATGAAATTGGTTCTTTAGTAGATAATATACAGTCCTTTAAAACAATTACAAGTGATTTTCAACATGATCTAGATCAGCACAAGCTTTAGAAGGAATCTTAGGTAAATTCCAGCGGTATTTAGAAGCTAGTAAACGTATAAGGAAGGTAAGTAAACTGCCTATAGTCATGGCAATAACATTATTGATATCATACTTAATAAGAAAATAATAAGAAGTACTTCCTAATAAAGCAGCTAAAAAGTAAATATGCTTTTTTAAGAAAAATGGAATTTCTCCAACTAATACATCTCTAAGCATACCACCACCAACACCTGTTATGATTCCTACAAATAATGTTAAAAAAGCATTTTCGAAAAAACCTCCTTGCATAGCTGTTTGAACACCGATGACAGCAAATATGCCTAGGCCTATAGCATCAGCTAAATTGAGTAGTGAACCGAAGGTTGAACTCAAATGATTTTTAAATTGATAATGATAATATTGCGTTATGTATGCTACGATAAAAGCTATTACAGCAGTTAATGCTGCAACTATAACATAAATAGGATTAACAAATAATAGCGGAGGGTGAGAACCTAGCAAAATATCTCTTATTAACCCTCCTCCTGTAGCAGCCGTTACACCTAAAATAGTAATACCTAATAAATCTAATTGCTTTTCAATACCTCTTAAAGCGCCAGAAAGAGCAAAAGCAATGGTACCTATGATTTCTATTGAAAAAATCAGAGTTTCAATCACAATTTTATAACCTCACATTCTTATTATTAAAGTTTTTCAAACAAAAAAGAGGATAAAAAGCAATTATAAAAAATATAATTGCCTTTTATCCTCTGTCCTTTTACCTGAAAGCTTACCTATTGGTTTTCCTCGTCGGTGGTGTCAATTTTACGCAGACACGCTCTCCAGATTTACGTCCCTTGACTGTATTGTACCTGAGAGTTTCAACATCTACCTGGCTTATAGCTGTTTTGCTTCTTCGGTTATTATGTAGTACATAATATCTCCAGTCAATTTCAACCGTTTAATTGTTATTAATTCTTACTGAGTATATCAAAATTATAGTTGTATGTAAATCCCAAAATTGAACTTTATCCAAAAATAGGAATCAAAAGTGGAGGAGAGGAGTATCTATTTACAAATTACACATAATTATATACAAGCATTTAAAATACTAGTATTATAATGAATTACTATATATAGGAGATACATTCCATTCAGATTACATTGTAAATACTTATTTATATACCTAATATATCCAAATTGAAGATTTTGTTTTACAACCTTAAGAAGTTGTAAATGTTAAATATGTATCATTGAATGAGATGCAAGATATGTATAACAAAAATGAAATAGTTGAATCTGTTTGAAAAAGATTTTCTCATTTTAAGGATAAATTATTATTCTTACAAAGGAACAGAAAAAAATAGTTATAAAATGCTATTTTATTATAGTATTTTACTATTCGCGAAAGCTAAGTTATCTATATCTAATATTATAAATTCCTTGAAACACATAGGTTTAAATATAATGTATATATACATTATATTTAAACCTATGTGTTTTTGCATATTTAGATTGATTTCCTTTTGTTGTATATAACATATACTACGCTTAAAACTTTCAAAATATTTAAACACTAAATAGTTCTATCTTATTTTATATTCACGCAATTTGTCGTATAATAAAATGTAGTATGAAAATCATGCACTTTATTTATTTAATACATTGGGGAGGAAATTATGCTTAACTATGTAGCAGATGAAAAAATTTATACGTCAGCAAATTCTGGGAACGTAGTCCTGAAGGTTAGAGTTGCTAATAAAGAAAAGCCATATGCTTTAAAATTGTATGCTGGTATTAATGAAAGCTTTCAAAAATTGATTTTTAATAGAGAAATGGAAGCACTTAAAGTCCTCAATTCATGCGAAGGCATAGTTAAAATCAGAGATACTAGCACTGGTATTAAATATAAGGGTCAGAGACATTACGGTGCAATCTTAATGGATTATGTCCCAGGTAAGACACTAGATCGTTATGACTGGAATAAATATTCGCAGTTAAAGAAATACGAAATCTGCTTAAAAATATTAAAAACAGTAAACAATGCACACTCTAATAATGTCATTCACAGAGACTTGAAGCCTGCAAACATCATATATAATGACATAAATCATGAAATTACCATTATTGATTTTGGTTCAAGCAAAATTAAAACTATTATTGAAAAAGAAACAACTATGCCTATGTATTCTGAAAACTATTCAGCCCCTGAGCTGGTTTCTGGAAATAATGTAACAGAAAGAAGTGATTATTATTCTTTGGGTGTGATCTTTAGCGAGATATTATTTTTACTTAGCGCAAAAGATTCAGTAAGCCTAATAGATGAAATAAGTAAGCTGTCATATAAAGCTAATTTAAAAGACATAATCTGTTCCATGTTACAAAATGATCCATCATTTCGCCCTCAATCAATTCTTGATATAATGGATATTTTTAATGAACTTATTGGCGAATTAAACACTACAGCATTTGAGTATAATATCGTAATTGATAGCAGCAAATTACAGTATTTAAAAATGAACTATATCATTGATAATTCGTTAAATATGGCTGTTTTCGTTAATTCATATTTAAAAAAGCAATTTACTGAACGCTATGGTTACTATGATGAACGATATGATAAGTACATAATAACAGGATTGGAGCTTGTTTTGGAATGTACGGTAGATGAAAGCAATGGCATGATAAGTGTAATGAGGATAAGTGATATCCCAGTAGACAGACGTAATATCAATATAAAGCGAAGCTTTAAGATCGAAGGTAAGCTGACTTTTGTTGATTCTAGGCATAAAAATCAAGTGGCAATAGGTAAGGATAATGGTAAGCTGCTTGTTATGTTTAAAAATAGAAGAAATGAAAATGAATTGTTTAGAATGAAAGAAGATAAGTTTGAAAACCTTTTTGGCAAATGGCAGGAAGGGCTAGATGAGTCCATTGTAAATGAAAAAGAAAAAGTTGCAAAAATCATCTACTCTGAATATGAAGTAAGCGAAAATCATATTATTCTAGAGGTAGACGATTGTAAGAGTAAATCTATAGATGAAATACAGTCCAATGTTTCATATGTAATAGAAGGTACTGATGATAGAGGTCAATCAGTATACTTTGACTTAGGTGTATTCGATGAAATCATATGCAACGATGACTGTTTAAGAATGATCTTTTCCTTACCAAAAAAGATACTCAGAGGGAACGTAAAGGCTTTACTAGATAAGAAAGCACCTGTAATGGAGAGCTTTCTTGCAAATACAAGCTCATATAGGCGTCAGCTTAAGGCTGTTCATGCTCTTAGAACTGAGGAATATTCCTCACGCAACTTAAAAGATATTATATTAAATATAGAAGAGCCAGAAGAAATACCAACACTAACTCCACCAATATTTATTGCTAAGAACCTAAATGAATCACAGAAACAGGCTGTAGTAAAAGCATTAAATTCTGAGAATATAAGTTTAATTCAAGGGCCTCCTGGAACAGGCAAAACTAAGGTAATTAAAGAACTAATTGGCCAAATTATACGCAGAGAAGTTCAAACCAATGATAGCCCTAAAATACTGATTGTATCTCAGTCACATACTGCAGTTGATAATATCCTAGAAGGACTAGATAAGGTGATTTCTAATAATATGCAGATAATAAGAATAGGTTCAGAGAAAAATATTTCTCCAGAAATATCAAATAAATATACAATATCTGCTCATAGAGAGGCATTATTCAGCATCATTGAAACAAATGTTAAGAAGCATATTCAAGATAAGCAGACTATGTTAATGGGAAATTCAAATGTCCATGAACAGACACGCTGGGATAAGATAAAGAGTATTCAAGAAGATTGGATTCAACGTTCTGCTGAAAAAGATTGCATAGATTATCAGATGATAAGAAGTGCTACCGTTATAGCTGGTACATGTATTGGATTCTTATCTAATGGTTTTATAAAAGATATGGAATTTGATTATGTAATTATTGATGAGGCAGCAAAGGCAACTACACCAGAACTCCTTGTCTCAATTATTAAAGCGAAGAAAATAATTTTAGTAGGTGATCAAAACCAATTACCTGCTTATGCTGATGATAGTGTTTCACCTACTATTGCAAAATTAACTAAAAAGCCTGAGTATAGAATTTTTGATATCTTGTTCGATAGTTTGCCCAAGACACATAAACAAATACTGACTACTCAGTATAGAATGATTGAAAATATAGGAAATCTGATTAGTTTAGTTTTTTATGGAGGTACTATTGATACTGGATGCGACAAAATAGATAAATTACATGGATTATCACGATATAAAGATAAGTCCATTATTTGGTTCGATACGTCTGCAAACACAGATAAAGGGCAAAGGAAGATAAAGGGCGGCTCATATATCAATGAAGAGGAGAAGAGGATAATCCTAGAAGTTATGGATGACCTAAATAAATCTGGTGAGTTAAAAGGGCTAGATGTTGGTATCATTACTGGTTATAGCGGACAAAAAGACTTACTTAGAAAAGCAGTTAAATCTAATGAATATGATAAAATTGCAAAGATCGATATTAATACTCTGGATGCTTTTCAAGGAAGAGAAAATGATGTTATTATTTATAGTACGGTGCGTACTAAGGATTCTATAGGATTTCAAAAGGAAAAAGAAAGAGTGAATGTAGCTTTTTCAAGAGCAAAGAAGCTATTAATCATCTGTGGAGACCTAGATTTCTTTTACTATTATGATGATCCAAATAATAAATTTATAGAAATTATAGACTATATCAAGGAACATGATGAATGTCTAATTATACCATGCACAGGAGGAAAATTATTTTGAAAAACTTTATAGATAAGTTATATAAAAATATTGTTCCTATAAATGAGGGATATGAATTCTTATTTGCAGATGATGTATATCTGCCAGTATATAAATCATCTTTATTGATAACCAAGAGAAGTGTATTGCCAATAAGCTTAGTTGAAGAAAAGGTTTTACAACTTTTAGAAGCTGAAGTTTACGAAATTGACGAGATGGCAAAGATTTTAGGCCTAGAACGTAGATTGCTGGATATTACCATTGCAGATTTATACACCAAAGATCTTATTGAAGCCTCTGCAAATTCTTGTAGGCTAATGTCTCAAGGAATTGATGCGCTACGTAATCTAAGTCGTACTGAAAAGAAGCAGGATCTACTTAAGTATGTTTATATGGATGGAATTTTAGGTAATGTCTTAACTGATATTTCAAATTACCAATTAGTGGACCGTATTTATAATGATAATTGCAAGTTAAAACCAATAGTGCCTATAAATGATGTAACCTTTTATACTAAACAATATAGTGCTATTTCAGATATCTTTGATAGTGAGAAAAAAGTTGTCTATTCAGTTGGTATTAGTCCTGTAGATGAAGAATTACTTACAATTGATAAAATAGATAATATCTACGTAGAATTTATAAGAATTCCTATCTATGCATATCACAGTAATAATGGAGTTGATATTGATATTATTGCTGCCAAGCCAAAGCTTGCTAATCTATTAGTAACCTATAAAGATGTAATAATTGCGCAGATAGTAAAGAAACACATATGTAAGAGTTATTTTAAATATAGAAAGCTCAATGATTCATATGATGGTGTAATTTATCCTCCTATTGGAGATTTATCACAAAAACTAAGATTTCTTCACTTTAGCAGGAATAAAAGCGAAATAGATTATACTAAGGCAGTTACAGATATTCTTTCATCAAGGCAATTAAATTATGAAGAGCAGAATGAAATAATCCCTTACATAGCAAAAGAAACAAAGAAAATTGAATTATATGTCTATAATCTTGATGAGTGGGCATATAACCCAAAATTTGTTGGTAGCCTATCTGAATATGTCTCAAAGGCTTCTTTATCAATTTACTATAGGGAATCAAATAATCCTGATAAAGCACTACAAAAATTGAAAGCTGGCTGCAAGGCTATTCAGGTATGCAATAAAATAGATACAGATTATTATATTTGCTGGAATTTTGATGATAAGTATAAAATATATGGTCTACCTACTCAACGTAAAGTAATTAATGATAATACTTATAGTACTGTATTAAGCTATTACTTAGAGACTCTGAAAGTTTTTCTGTAAATTAAGATATCTTAGGTCTTCTATGATAAAATCAAAATTATAGGAGACCTTTTATTATGGCAAGAGAAAAGAAACCTGTACACTGATTTGTGTCGCAATATCAGACACATATGTATTAATATATAGGCTGAAAGACGTATATGTGTTAAAAAGTCTTAATGCGACACGAACTCATTAATATATGTGAAACTGATTGTATTAAAAATAAACTAAGAATAAAGTTGATTGAGGAATACAGAAACATTTCTAGTGAAAAGTATGTAAATTTATATGCCTTAAGTCATCTTATTAAAGAAATTAAGCAAATAAATAGATTATAAGCCTTATAACTTATAGGAATATGTGTAATATAAAAAAACAAATTTCATGTTTAAAATGCAAAGGAATGAGACATTATAAATCAAAAACGACAAAACTATAAATTTTTGTTTTTCATATATAATAGAATAGTGATATAAAAACGACAAAATATAAGAAAAGAATTTTTTTGTTATTTGTTAGAAGAGCGATTTACCTATAGTATTAACTCTTCGCGAAACACCGGTTTTACGAATAGTAATGCGGATAAAGATTAAACCTACTCTTAAGGCTTATAGTTCTACCGTTAAACAAGCTACTTTATAATTGGATTTGTATACGATTAATATTTAGCATGTTTACTGACCAACATAAAATCCTTTTGGATTACTTAATAGCTTATTCATTCTAAGAGTATTTATTTTATCTATACTTTTTAATTACTTAATTCAATAAATGCCGTAACATCTTTATACGGATATACTTCAAATTTCTCGACTAGTATTGGAGTTTCAGCAAAATCAGTTATCAAGCCATTGATTAAGCAACTTTTATACTTTTAAAATACAAATCAACTGATTCATTTATATACGCCTCTATAATTCTCAGGTAATAATTCTGCTATTTTTTTCATTATATATCTTATGGCAAAATCTTCATATTCCTTTTTATCTTGCTCTTTTGCTCTCTTGGGAAATTCAAATTGTTTTCCAATGTTGATATGAACATCTGCATAATTAAAGGTTTCTGCACTCATATCTCCTTCTTTATTTATAGGTAACAGTTTTTCTGTCCCATATAATCCAATAGGTACAATAGGAGCTCCTGTCATTCTTGCTATAAGAAGGACTCCTCTCTTTGCTTCTATCAAGCTACCAACTCTACTTCTAGTTCCTTCTGGGAAAATCAATAAACTTTCACCTTGCTTAACAAGGCTCACGATTTTTTTAAGACCATCTTTATCAACAGTATTAGGTTTTATATTTGTCGTCTTTACTACATTAACCCCTATACTTGTAATAGCATTGTTTGATAGCTTTATACCTGCTACAAAAGTTGGATCAATCTCTTTTAAAGCCTTATCTAAAACTAATCCATCAGAATTGCTTAAATGATTACATATAAAAATAGTTGGTGTTTTTAATCCTTTTAAGTTTTCACTTCCCTGTATGTTTATACTAGCATATTTTTTCAGGTATTTATTAACCATTTTTTTAGATATGTATGTGACAAATTTATTAGGTAAAATATTTATTATTTTTGCCGTTGTAGCAGATATCATTTGCTTACTCCTCCTAAATGCCTCTATACTTGAAAGTAAATTGATATTTACCAAAATATATCATAATATCAAATCAATATCAATAAAGTTATCTATACTGTATAGATTTAATATAGATAACTCTATTAATATCAATGCTTCTATAGATTTAGGCATAGATAACTAGGTTTTACAAATCTAATAAATACCAAGATTTTTAAGCACTTATTTTGTTTGCTTCCAAGCTTCTACATACTGATTAAAAATTGCATTAATAGCATCACCAATTTGTGCATAAGCTTCATCTGGTAAATTAGCCAATGAAACACGGATTGACCAATCAGGACCTTTAAAACCATTACCATTTAATAACACAATGGCATATTCTTGAGCGAGACGAAAAAGAATATCCTCCGGTGCATAATGTATTTCTAAATAATTAACAAACTCTTCATTGTATTTAACTCGAGCCCACACAAGTAAATCAATTTCACTATAATAAGCTGTATTATGAGGTTGCAAATAAAGTGGTAAATCTAAGTGATCATATAAGAGTTTAAGGCGTCTATGGCAAATTTCTTGCGTTTGTTTTTTATAGCAATTTTCTTTGTCAAGTAAGGCAAAGACAGAGAAAATTGCCATTTGTGCTTGCTGTGGTGTGGACAAACCAGCTGTATGATTTAAAGCTACTTGCCTACTATCTGCTACAATACGATCAATAAAAGTAATATCTCTTGGATTATTAGTTAATGCACCATAACGATGATCTAAATCAGAGATGACTTCTGGTGGTAACTCTCTAATAAGCTGATCAAATATATTTTTTTTGCTAATAGCAATAAGACCTAGTCTCCAACCTGTTACCCCAAAATACTTAGAATATGAATACACACCTATTGTTTGTTCTGGAATTTCTGTCATTAGTGATTTAAAGTTATTGGTAAACGTACCATAAACATCATCTGTAATAATCATTAATTTAGGATTTTTTTCTTTGATAATCTGCTTCATATAAATAATTGATTCGTCATTGATAGCCACTGAAGGAGGATTACTTGGATTAACTAAAAAAAGTGCTTTAACAGTTTTATCTGCTATTTTATCTAGTTCTTCTTTTGGATATTGCCAGTTGTGTCTTCCTTCCTCATTAATTTCACTGGCATGAATATTAGTTACTTTAAGTGCATAGCGGCTTAAATGAGGAATTTCTAAATAAGGCGTAAAAATAGGAACCATTAGAGCAATATGATCCCCTTTTTCCAAAAGATGATTAGCCATCATACTATCAAAGATATAGCACATTGCAGCCGTTCCACCTTCTACAGCAAATAGGTCATGTGTTACTTCTTTAGGAATGACTCTTCCCATTTCTTGCATTAAATAATCATATACTACTTTCTCTATACAACGAAGCATACGGCCTGGCATAGGATAATGATCGCCTATAATAGCATCCACTAATTCATAAATCCAACGATTTTTATTAAAACCATGTACCTTAACACCGTATTCAATCACACCAGAAAGTAGATCTAAACCAGGTAAATGCTTATTATTAGCTACAAACTCATCAAAGTGCATATCAATATCTTTTACATAAGGCATTCCTGCTAAATCATTTTTTTCTACATCACGCTTCGTTTCTTCTACTGCAAATAAACCTAGTGTAAAAAAAGCCTGACGCGGTGTAGATGCAGTCCAATTGGGATTTCCTCTTCCAGCATTTAAAAAAGTAGCCACGCCTTTCTTTTCTGTGCTTTTTGCCATAGCAATAAGTTTATTTTTTAGTTCAAAAGGGCTTAAATTTTTATATTCTTTTACAAGTTCTTTTATTTCTTCTGTTCCTTTTAAAATCACTAGTTTATCCTCTCTTCTTCTGTAATAATCCTGATGTCTATGAGAAAAATAATACGACTATTGATTCCCAAATAAGTGCGCCATTCCATGTTTGCCCTACATGATTTTCTGCAATAATAAAGCTACGGTATTCTACAACAGAAGCACCAGAATAAATACCATAGCCTTCAATTACTTTTTGTGATTTTTCATCAATCTTCTTACATTCTTCTGGAAGGTTTATACCTAATAACTTGGGTGCAATTGTTGAAAGAAAAAAAAGCGCTACCAATGGTCCTAAAAATATAAGTAACGGCATAACCAATAGGTACAAAGTCTGACATAAGCTTGATATCTGCTGGTGGCACCTTTAAACTTGCAATAGCCCCTTGCCCTACACCAATAACAGCTGATTGGGTTAAGACGACTACTGTAAGCCCTGCTGCTTGTCCTGCATTATACCCTAAAATCTTTCCTGCAATAATAACAAGAAAAGTGCTAATTCAGGATAATCTCTTAATGCCTGAATAAGCCAATTCATTGTGTCACCATCCTATTTTAACCAATTTAATAAACCTGTACATGATTACCACTCAATAAGCTTTAGTTTTTCCGTATCAGTAAATTTTATTCTTTATTACTCTCTCTGACTTAAATATGCCTTTAAAAGGCGATTGCTTACTTTTTCAATAGCTCTCCTATCTTCAATTGTTTCATAAAAAGCTACTTGCTGATTCATTAAGTACGAATAGATAATTAAGCTTCGATCTATTTTTGTTTTATCTAAGTCGTAGCTCTTCTTAAAGGGTTTGCTTAGATAACTATTGCCCTGTTCAATAAAATTTTTTAATAATTGGTTTCTATCTTCTATGTTCCAATAAAAGCTTTGCAATATAGTTGTTCCTTTAAGTAAGTATAGCTTACATCCTCCCATTGGACATGGTAATACAGCCATTCCTCTGGTTTGTGCTAGACTTAATGCTATGGCTTCCTGTCTATAACCTAAACGTTTTAGGGCATACCAATTCTGTCTATATATAATGGCTTTATTAAAATCTAGCTGCTCACTAGCTTCTTTCATGGCTGTTTCATAGAACACCAATGGTAATTGATTTTCTCCTTCTAAAAAAAGCACCAAGCTTTTTAATGCCTTTTGATGCTCTTCTCTATTAGAATCCTGACAAGGTCCTACACATCTTTTTAGTTTATAAGTTAGACATCCTTCTACCCCTTCCCCTTGCTTACAAGACTGAAGCCCAAAATAATTCCTTAAAGCTTCTACTGCCGTTAACAAATCAGCACTTTGGTCATAGGGACCAAAATAAAGTCCCGTATTACCCTTTTCATAAACAGCTGTGATAGAACCTAATGATTCTTCAATTCCTACATGAATATAGCGATACTTCTTTTCGTTTTTTAAAAGACGATTATACAACGGTTTATATTGCTTAATAAGTACACTTTCTAAAATAAGTGCATCTAACTCTGTATCTGTATACTTACACTCAAAAGTATCTATAGCAGCTACCATTCGTTTAATTCTAGGTTTTACATGCTTTAAGCTTCCAAAATAAGAACTTACACGATTTTTTAAGTGTTTAGATTTCCCAACATAAATGACATAGCCTTCTCGATCTTTCATTAAATAAACACCCGGTGTAAGTGACAAATTTTTTGCTTGTTCCTTTAGTTCTTCAAAAGTCATCTCTTCTCCTATCATTCAAAAACGCTTAAAGTCGTATACCACATACTTCTAGTAGGCGTTTTGCATTACCTCCATAAATAGCATTTTGTTCCTGCTCTGTTAAAGTAGTTTCTTTTAAACCTTTATCATAGCGCTTAGGTGACACTAAAGGGTAATCACTTCCAAATAGTACTTTATCTAATATTCCCATTGTCTTGGCAGTGTCATAAATAGCCGGTTCATACAAAAAGATCATTGCTGCTGTATCATAATAAACATTTTTGAATTTCTCCTTAATTTCTTTCATATGTTCATAAATAAAAATTCCCCCACCCCAATGAGCTAAAATAATAGGTTGATCTGGATGATGCTTGATAAATGCATCTATTTCTCTTAAAGAAGTTGAAGTCTTTCCTATATAGTCATGTCCAATTGGTTCATTGGTATGTACTATAATAGGCATGTGATAATGCTTACTACAATTTGCCATTGCTGCTGTTTGGTTGGCATCATCTATTTGAAAATTTTGTCCCGCTGGGAAAAGTTCTCCTATCCCTCTAAGGCCACCCTGATAGCATCTCTCAATCTCTCGTTCTACATGTGGATGTTGTGGCACAACAGCCGCAAATCCTACTAGCTTATCTTTATATTTTCGAGTTACTTCCATTACATAATCATTCACATATTGACAAAGTCCCATATCTTGAAAACTAAAGCCAAAAATAACAGAATGGTCAATCTTTGCTTCCTGCATATGTGTAAGTACTTCTTCTGCTGTTACAAATCGATTTTGAGGGCTATTAGATAGAAGCGTAAAGTAAGGTTCCTTTTCTCCAAATTTTTGATACTGCTTAATGATATCTGGTGGTGTTACATGAACGTGCATATCTATTCTCATGGCATATCTCCTTTACTACTTAACCATTGAATTATTTTTCTATATTTAATACATCCTTTTAATTAGCTTATATTACTTGTATCATACCACAAAAACCAATGAGCTAACATCCGTTTAAGTTATAAGCAATCTGTGCTATACTAATAAAAACTTTAACGCATAGTTGATGGAGGATACACAATGCAATTACAACATTTACTCAGCTACGTAAGACGTGCCGTTCAAGATTATAATATGATAGCGGAAGGTGACCGAATTGCTATTGGTATTTCTGGTGGAAAAGATAGCTTGATATTAGCTCTAGCACTTAGTCATCTTAAACGATTTTATCCAAAGTCTTTTGAGATCATGGGAATAACGGTGTCTTTAGGCTTTGATAACTTCGATTTATCTGAAGTAAGCTCTTTTTTTGATACGATACAAGTCCCTTTTTATGTATGTAATACTCAAATTGCACAAATTATCTTTGAAGAACGTAAAGAGTCTAATCCTTGCTCCTTGTGTTCGAAAATGCGTAAGGGTGCCTTATATGAAGAAGCAAAAAAGATGGGGTGTACTAAAATTGCTCTAGGTCATAACAAGGATGATATTAATGAGACCTTATTAATGTCTCTTTTTTATGAGGGACGTATTCATACAATGGCACCTGTTACTTACATGGATCAAGTCGATTTGCACATTATTCGTCCTCTGATTTATGCACCAGAAAAAGATATTAGAGGATTTGTAAAAAAAGAGAGCCTTCCAGTCGTTAAAAGTCCTTGTCCTGCTGACGGTCAGACTAAAAGAGAAACAACAAAAGAACTTATTTCAAGTTTGCAAAGAGATATTCCAAGGCTATCAGAACATTTGTTCGGTGCTATTCAAAGGAGCACTATTGAAGGCTGGAAAACTAAGGAGGGAAAATAAATGGCTAGTTATCAAGAACGTCGTCAAAAATATGTAACACTTAAAACAAGGGAATTACTCCAAACGCTTCCCCCCTATATTTTTGACTTTTTTAGAGGAATAGAACATACTAGTAGCGCTAATACAAGGCTCGCTTATGCTTATGACATTAGAGTTTATTTAAACTTCCTACATGAATCTATTCCTGGTTTAAAAGACTTACCTTCTATTGCTGCTATTACACTAGAACAATTAGAATCTATTACACCAAGAGATATCGAACGTTATTTAGAATACTTATCATACTACGAAATAAGTAATAAAGAACATACGCATCATGCACCACTTTCACCTGCTGCAGCTCAGGAGAATTTGAATAATGGACAATATCATCAAAATGGGCAAACAGGAAAAGCAAGAAAATTGGCATCCATTAAAACGCTATACAATTACTTTTACAAACAGCAACGTATTCTACATAATCCAACTTCCTTAGTAGATATGCCTAAAATCTATGAAAAACCCATTATTAAACTCGATGTAGATGAAATCGCAAAGTTATTAGACGTGGTTGAATCTGGTGAACAATTAACCGATAAGCAAAAGATTTATCATGAGTTTACTCGAAAAAGAGATTTAGCTATTGTAGCCGTTCTTCTTGGAACAGGCATTCGTGTTTCAGAATGTGTAGGTATTAATATAGAAGATATTGACTTCAACTATAATGGTATTAAAATCACTCGCAAGGGTGGTAATGAAACTATTATTTACTTTAGTAAAGAAGTAGAAAAGATTTTAAGAGACTATTTAACCGATAGGCGTACTAAAACTTGTAAGGATATTGATCATCCTCTATTTCTTTCTTTGCAAAATAAACGTATTTCTGTACGTAGTGTACAGTTACTAGTTAAAAAATATAGTAGTTTAGTAACTCAGTTAAAGAAAATAACACCTCATAAACTTCGTTCTACCTATGGTACCCAACTTTATCAAGAAACTGGTGATATTTATTTAGTTGCTGATGTCCTAGGACATAAGGATGTGAATACCACTAAAAAACATTATGCCCAAATGGATGATGCCCGCAAACGTTATGCTGCTTCTATTATTAAACTCCGCGAGGAATAAATTATACGCCTAAAATATGTAGAACATATATAATTGACTGATTTGTTTAAATATAGTATCATTTTAATATATTAAAATCCAAGGAGGTTTTCAATGATTAAAGAGAAGAACATCGCAATATGTATTATTTTATCAATTGTTACTTGTGGGATTTATGGTTTATACTGGTTTGTATGTTTAACAGATGATGTAAGTACCGCTTCTGGTGAATATTCTACTTCTGGTGTAATGGCTCTTATACTTACTATCGTAACATGTGGCATTTACGGTTTATTTTGGGCATTTAAAATGGGGGATAGATTAGACATTGCTAAACAAAAACGCGGCATTCCAGCTAGTAATGGTGGTATTCTTTACTTAATCTTATTCCTCTTTGGTGGCATTATCACTTATGCACTTATTCAATATGAACTTAATAAGCTAGCTGTTTAAAATGACCTCTAAAAAGAAAAGAGCTATAAATGTTTTACAGTTTGCTATCTGTATAGTGGCTTTAGGCTTACTATATGCTATATGGTGTCATTTTAGTGCTTTACATATTCCGTGTCTTTTTCATCATATTACAGGCTGGTATTGCCCAGGATGTGGTGTGACTAGGATGTGTTTGGCTATACTCTCACTAGATTTTGATACAGCTTTTTATTATAATAAAGCCATCTTTATCCTATTGCCTTTTTATATTCTAATAGGCATTAAGTACATACTACTCTATATCAAAATAGGCAAAATTTCATTTACTCAAATTGAAAACATAGGATTAATTATTTCTATTGTTATTTTGCTAGTGTATGGCTTAATCAGAAATATTTTACCGTATAACTACTTTTAATAAAAAATAGTAAAAGGAAGGATGGTGAAATGAGTTATCTTATTTCACTATCCTTCCTTTTATTTATAATTTGCTTCTACTTCTTAATTAGAAATAACAGATAGTTCCTCATCTAATATACAAGACGGCTAGTGCATACTATACGGAAATTAGACAATATGTAACTCTTTTCTCCCCTATTAGAACGTATGTTTGCTATCCTATAGAAAATATGCTATAATGAACTATATTTTAGTAAAGATGAGGGATACGTATGGATCAAACATTAACAGCCAAACAACAACAGATTTTGTCATGTATTAAACAAAACTTAAAGGAAAAAGGCTATCCACCATCAGTACGTGAACTTTGTATTGCAGTAGGTTTAAGTTCCACCTCTACTGTTCATAGCCATTTAAATACCTTAGAAAAAAAAGGATTTATTAAACGCGACCCTAGTAAACCTCGTACCATTGAAATCTTAGACGAAGAAATGAATTGGCTAGAGGATCATGTTAGTGCTGTTCCTATTGTAGGTAAAGTAACAGCTGGTGCACCTATTTTAGCTGTTGAAAACATTGAAGAATACTTTCCTCTCCCTAAACACCTTACTCGCCATGAAGAAACTTTCATGCTTAATGTCAAAGGAACCAGTATGATTAATGCAGGGATTTTAGATGGAGATCAAATCATCGTTCGTCATCAGGATTCTGCTCGTAACGGTGAAATTGTTGTCGCCTTAATTGAGGATGAGGTTACTGTTAAACGTTTTTTCAAGGAAAAAGATTGCTTCAGACTTCAACCGGAAAATGACACGATGGATCCGATCTATTGTCAGGATGTTAAAATTCTTGGTAAAGTTATTGGACTTTTTAGAGAGTTTTAATGTCTTAAGCGTTATTCTAATATGATACACCATACCTATCTAATTTTAGATAGGTATGGTGTATTTTTTTGAACTAAATCCTCTGTTAGAGTGATACCGTTTAGCTATCCTCTTTGTAACTGGATATATTCTTCTTATTTGTGGCATATTAAGACTATTGATGTTACTTTTCTATCGCATTAAATGGAGGTTTTTTAATGACAAATCACTTTATTAAAGTTTGTACAATTACACCTAAATTATCTGTCGGTGACTGCAACTACAATCTGAAACAAATATACAACTGTATAAAAGAAAGTGAAACTGCAGGTGCTTCTATTGCTGTATTTCCCGAATTATGTTTAACAGGATATACCTGCGGTGATCTCTTTTATCAAAGTAATTTACTAGCTGAAACTGAAAAAAATATAAAACAGCTTTTAGATGCAACTGCTACTAGTGAGCAGCTTATTCTTGTAGGTGCCCCAATTGCCCATGAAGGTCATTTATTTAATACAGCCTGTGTCTTATTTAAGGGAAAATTATTAGGTATTGTACCTAAAAGTTTTCTACCTAATTACAATGAGTTTAATGAAAAGCGTTGGTTTAGTGCCGCCCATGAAATTCTACATTCCGAAATGGTTTATGCTGGGCAGACCGTTACTATTTCTTCTCATTTACTTTTTAAAGCCAAACGCATTCCCTATTTTTGTTTAGGTATTGATATATGCGAAGATTTATGGTCTCCTTTATCACCTAGTACCTGTCATACTATTTATGGTGCTACCATTATAGCTAATCTATCTGCGAGTAACGAAACTGTTGGTAAGATGAATCAGCGTAAAGCACTAGTAGCACAACATTCTTCAAAAACAATGTGTGGTTATTTATATACATCTTCTGGCATTTATGAGTCTACCAGTGACCTTGTTTTTAGTGGTCATCAATTGATATATGAAGGCGGCTCCTTACTAGCTGAGTCCGAGCTCTTTTCAAGAGAGAATTTAATCACTTATGCCACTTTAGATCTTGAACACCTTTATAATCAACGTTTACGTTTTAACTATGCAACTTCGCCTCTACCATTTAAAGAAATCAATTATCAAATGATTGAATTTGATTTAGCTTTAAAGGTTAAGGAACCTGACAAAAACATTAATCCTCATCCCTTTATTCCTAAAGAAGAAAAAACACGTACGCAGCGTTGTAAAAGTATCTTTGCCATTCAAGCTCATGGGTTAGCTAGGCGAATGGAACATACCCATGCAGAGCATCTTGTTATTGGGGTTTCTGGAGGTTTAGATTCTACTTTAGCCCTTTTAGTTTGCGTAAAAGCTATTAAACTTCTTAATATGCCATCTTGTAGCATTATAGGGGTAACAATGCCTGGTTTTGGTACTTCTGACCGTACTTATCATAATGCTATTAGCTTAATGAAATTACTTGGTATCACTCAAAAGGAGATTTCTATTGTACCTTCTACTTTACAACATCTTAAAGATATTGAACATGATGCTAGTATCCATGATACTACCTATGAAAATGCTCAAGCCAGAGAACGTACTCAAATCTTGATGGATTTATCTAATCAATATAATGGTCTCGTCGTTGGAACAGGTGACCTTTCTGAACTCGCTTTAGGTTGGGCAACTTATAATGGCGACCATATGTCTATGTACGGTGTTAATGCTTCTGTCCCTAAGACATTAATGCGCTATCTAATTGAATATGTAGCTTACTATGAAAGTGAACCTTTAGTTCAAGAAATTTTATTTGATGTACTTGCCACACCTGTTAGTCCTGAATTACTTCCTACAAGTGATAGAGGAGATATTACTCAAAAAACTGAAGATCTAGTAGGTCCCTATGAACTCCATGACTTCTTCATTTATTACATGCTTCGCTTTGGCTATGCGCCTTCTAAAATCTATCATCTCGCACAAATGGCATTTAACAATCAGTATAGTAATGAAACTTTACTTAAATGGTTAAAAGTCTTTTATAAGCGTTTCTTTGCTCAGCAGTTTAAACGCTCTTGTTTACCAGACGGACCTAAAGTTGGCTCTATTGGTTTATCACCTCGTGGTGATTGGCGCATGCCATCAGATGCAAGTAGTGCTCTTTGGTTAGCTGAGATTGAGTCTCTTAAGTAATAAATCCTTAACTTATATCTTTCGCCTTTTAATCTACTAAAAAGGTGCCATAATAGTCTATCAACTATGGCACCTTTTAACTTTATATGATATTTATATATTTATATTTTAAAATACACATGTCTTAGGAAAGTTGAATATGTCCGTGATCAATCATGGTCTGTAAGGCTTTCATCATTCCTAATCTGGCGTGATAAAAAGTTAATCCTCCTTGGAAAAAAGCTGTATAAGGTGGCTTAATAGGTGCATCTGCACTCATTTCAATAGAAGCACCTTGAATAAAAGCACCTGCTGCCATAATAACCGGTGCATCATAACCTGGCATATCCCATGGCTCAGGTGTTACAAAGCTATCCACTGGTGCACCTTTTTGAATTCCTTGACAAAAGCTAATAACCTTCTCAGGCGTTTGCATATTAATAGCTTGAATAATGTCATGTCTGGTTTCCTTTGAACTAGGCATAACATCAAAACCTAATTTTTCAAACATAGCCGCTGCTAAAATGGCTCCCTTTAAAGCATTTGCTACCACTTCTGGTGCTAAAAAAAGTCCTTGAAGAACAGGCTGATTCAATCCTAATGTAGCGCCTACTTCTTTTCCCAGTCCAGGTGCTGTTAGTCTCATAGCAGCATTTTCTACATATTGCTCTTTTCCTACGATATAGCCACCTATAGGAGCAAGTCCACCACCTGGATTTTTAATGAGTGAGCCTACACATAAATCAGCCCCTACTTCTGTTGGTTCAATAGTTTCCACAAATTCACCATAACAATTATCTACCATACAAATAACGTCTGGTTTAATGTCTTTAATAAAAGTAATAAGCTCTCCTATTTGTGCTACTGAAAAAGTTGGTCTATAACTATACCCTTTTGAACGCTGAATGGTTACTAGTTTTGTTTTTTCAGTTATTGCTGCTTTAATACCTTCATAATCAAAACTAAAATCCTCTCTTAAATCTACTTGTTTATAAGTAATACCATATTCGGCTAAACTTCCTGGTGTTTCACGTATACCAATAACACCTTCTAAAGTATCATAAGGTCTTCCTACTGGTGATAGTAATTCATCACCTGGTCTTAAGTTACCAAATAAAGCTACAGTTAAAGCATGTGTACCTGACATAAGCTGAGGTCTTACAAGTCCTGCCTCTGCCTTAAAGATATCTGCATAAATTTGTTCTACTGTATCACGACCTAAATCATTGTAGCCATAACCCGTTGTCGCTGCAAAATGAATATCACTTAACTTATTTTTTTGCATCGCATGTAATACTTTAGCACCATTTAAATGCATTATCTCATCAATTTCCGCATATATAGATTGCAACTCTTGTTCACAAACTTTGCAAAATGCTTCTGTTTCTGGTGATATACCTAATAAATCCTCTAAAATACCCATAGTATCTCCTTTATATGTATTCATCAATTAAGCCCTCTATAGAGAGGGCTTAATCAGCGAATTTTGTCTGATTTTAAATGTAATTTCATTATAACATCTTTTTGTATGAGTTCAAGTTTTTGTTAACCCTCGTCCTTAATAGATTCCAATAACCTCATACTTGCTTCTGTACTTTCAGTTTTCAAAACACCATCTATTAATTCTACTGCAACCTGTTCTTCATAGCTTTCTTTTGTCTGGCGTGCTAATTTCAAAAAAATACCAGCTTCTATCCAATTTTCTTTTTCCATATAAGCTAAACTAATAGATAAATAAATACTACAATCACTACGACTACCTTTCTCACGAATAACACGTTTAAGAATATATTCCAAGGACATAAGTTAATCCTTTCATTTTGAGGATTTTTCTTATGCTAAGTATTGCCTCAATCTAAAAAAATCTATACGTTCTTGTATAGACTTTTAAAGTATTGGTATCTTTTTCATTAATATTTCTATCGAATCATACAGTATTGCTTTAAATGAATAGATTTTTCTACCACCTCAAAAAGTTTAAACCCGAAGTGCTGATAAAAAGCTACATTTTTATCATTATGTGTTTCTAAAGAAACTAATAAACTATGTGCATCTGCATAATCTAAAACTTCTGTAAGCAAGAGTTTTGAAATACCACAATGTTGTTTTAATGGATGTACTGCTAAATAAATAATATGTAAACGTTCTTTTTGTTTAATATGTTCTGTCCACCTAGAATTTAAATAATCTTTTCCTTTTAAGAAATGCCAAAGTACTCTTAGAGAAGGATCCTCTTTAATTAAGTAACAGTCTGTTTTAAAAGTAGCATAATAAGTACTTATCAAATATCTTAAAATATGAAATGGCTCCGTCTCATCAGATACAATAATAATACCATTCATATCTTCACTATCAGCATAAACCTTACAAGTATTAAAAAATTCATCTAAATCACACTTAAATAGTTCAGGTAATAACTTCTTTCTTATTTCTTCATCAGGAATAAGAAGCGTATATAACGGGTCATTCTCAAAACAAGCTGTCAACAGATTTTCTAGTACTGGAAAATCTGTTTTTTTAACACAATACAATTGATCAAGCTCCAAAATTCCACACCTTTCATTACTTATTCCGTATCAATTATAGAGATATTTCAGCTTTAATACAAGATATTATTCAATAAAAAAACGTAACTAATGACTAAAGGTAGTTTTCACTAAAATCATTTGTTACGCATCTATCTTATTCTTAAAATCAAAAGATCATGGCATAAATAATATGCTTTTGAAAGCCTTTGCTTTCAAAAATTATTACTCTGTTGCATTTAAATTAACTGGTTTTGATGGTACCAAAATGTTATGCTCTCTATTGGCCGAGCCATGATATCACCTACCTTTTATATTATATGTAAAATATCTCTTTAGCGTACCCTCTCTACAATGATGCATAAAAAACAAACTATGCTAAGAAAAAATTGAATACAATATATCCTATTACTTTAAATGTATTTCCTTTAAAAATAATTTTTTCACCTTTCACGTACTCATCATCTCCTAGCGTTGTATTCGCTTTACTACTTTTTAATTTCATTATCAATAGTGATGTTCTGATTTTAATACTTAATGAAAATTTTTTCATTTTAGGCATTTTGTACCTCTTATTGGTGGGTCGTGGTCTTTAGTATAAGTTTTTATCTTAGTTTAACTAGTAGGGGCATATATTCTCTCCATAAGTGATTTTTCAATTATCACAAAGTCCCATAACTAGCATCGTATGAATGGTATCTAGTTGTATCATTTTTTCAAGTTTGTAGTTTATATTTGAAAATAAGCCTACTAATTCTCTTATAATTCGTTGTTTACCGCCTCTACATTCAACTGATAACCTCAAGCCATGCATAACTACCTCTTTGGGTTCAAATTCTTCTCTCAAGATATCCTCAATTACCAAAATCTTTGTATTACCATCAGAATACTTCATGCAATTGTTCAAAATATCTAAACATCTTCTATCATCAAAATCATGAAGCAAATTCATTAGTATAATATAATCATATGATGCACTTGTTAACATTAATTTAAAAATATTACCTTCTATATATGTAATGTCAACATTATTTAATTTCTTAAATTCATTTCCTAGCATACAAGGGATTTTAGTATCAACAATTGTATAAGAACAGTCTTTATTCATTAATAAAAGAGCCCCTCCTAGACCACCACTGTTTCCACCCAATTCTAGTATTTTCATATTAGCCAAATTTACATGTTTGGCTAATTCTTTTCCTATTTTGAATGTTATGTGATAATTGTACCTTGAATAAATCTCGTACTCTGCATCAGTAATACTATCGAAAAAAAACTGGGATTCATTAATTCCTTTATTAAATAATGCTGAATAGTGGTCATCTTGATTTTTGCTAATTATGTTATTAAGAATATGCAAGTACTTTGCCTTATTTTCATTAGTTAACACAAAACATCTTCCATCATAATCAAGTAAATTGTTTACCATCAATATTCTAATAATTGCTTTATATATGCTTTCATTTAATCCCAATTTTTTCATTTTATCTTCAATTAATTGTTTTGGTAGCCTATTATCAATACAACAATCCAATCTACTAAAAAAATATATTGCCTCATATAGTTCCATATAATTTTCATAATCCATATAGAATGCACCTCCTACCAATCCCTCACACTGCTATCACCAACCAGTAAATTACACACTCTACAAAGTATTAAAATATTACCCATCTAGATAAGTTTTAGATAATAGACCCATGGATAAACTGAAATTTTTTGCTACCTTTCTACTTTCTACTAGGATTGTATAGAATGCTGTGAATAGAGTTTTCTATAGCATCATATTTTATGGTTTTAATGTACTTAAATCCACATTTCTGAACAACTCTTGCAGACTGTTTATTTCTGTCAGAATGACACACAAGGATAAAATCCAAGTTTTCGACTTCAAACAGATATTGAATAACAGCCTTTACTGCTTCTGGCATAATATCCTGTCCCCAAAAATCTTTGGAAAGGACATAACCAATTTCTCTCCCTTGAAAAGAATTAAATTTAGGGTAATTTTCTTCGTTATAGCACTCTATCCCCAAAGAACCAATTACCTTGTTTTGATATTCAATAGCAAAAGTTTTCTTACCTTCAATAAATATATCAAGTATCACCTTTGATTCTTCAATATTTTTATGAGGTGTCCAACCTGCTAACTGCCCTACTCCATCTACTTTGGCATATTCGTAAAAATCATTCAAATCAGTATCTTTCCAAGGACGCAATATCATACGCTGAGTTTTCAAAATTACATTACTAATATCAATGTTTTTATTCATAATATGTCCTTTCTCAAATGCAACGACAAATTCAAATTTATAAGCCTATAACTATCTAATTGTTTCCTTAACATATGATGAGTAAAATTTACGTTTCTCGGGTGAAATATTTCTGTTATATGAAGTGTTTATTCTACAGGTAGAAGTTATGTTATATTCGATTGTCTCACCACATTTATTCCAAATCTTTTTCGTTATGTACCCTTCTACTTATAATCGTATATAATATTTAGTATATTTTAAATACACATAATGATATAATAGTTATTAGCTTAAGACCTAGCTATAAACTCCAATATATTTTATGTACCCTATTCCTTAAAAGAGGTGAACTATGAATAATCTAAAATTAAAAAGATTACTTGTTCTTCCAATCTATATCTTGTTTTTGTTGTTGTTTGAAATCATTTTGGGTTTTGGAATGAAAGATATTTGGGATAAACTAAATGCATGGTCAAGAAAATAATATATACAAAAATTATACCCCCAACATTTCTGCTGAGGGGTTCATCTTGGTAGTGGTAATGACTTACATTTACGTCGGTTTAGCTTTTACTACCTTATGTTATACCTTGTCTTAATTCAATACTGTCATATTGGATTCTATTCTTTTTCACGTAATTTGCCTCCAAAAACTAAAAATGACAACAAGTGACTCGGTTTTTTTCGACCAAAAATCATTTGTTGCCATTATATGCATAGGCAAACTTTCACACTAAAATATGCAGTCTACTAATAACTATACCCATTGATACTCAACGTTTCATTACTCTGCTGCATTTAAATTAACTGGTTTTGATGGTACCAAAGTAGAAATGGCATGCTTATAGATCATTTGTTGTTTGCCTTCACTTTCTAGAATCACAACAAAATTATCAAATCCTTTAATGATTCCTTTAAGTTGGAATCCATTAGTAAGGAATACAATAATTGATATTTTATCTTTTCTTAATTGATTTAATAAGACGTCTTGTAAATTAATAACTTTACTCATAGTCGGTGTTCCCCTCCTAAAGGCTTGAATGAATTGATTTCATTGTATATTATATTTTATTGCTTGTCCAGTAAATTACATAATTTTGCAATAATATATTGTAATTATGGCCTATCTTTTAAAGGATTATACTTCCAAATCCTTATTATTTAGATTAATTTTTGATAACATTTCTGACACAATTGTCTCGGGATTAAATCCTAGCTGATCAACTGATAAGAAAATAGGATTAGCTTGGTGTTTAAACCAAGTCAGCTGTCTTTTAGCATAGCGTCTTGTATTTTGCTTAAGCTGTTCAATAGAGGCTTCTAGGGTCTCCTCTCCTTTAAAATAAGGAAAGAATTCTTTATAACCAATGGCTTTCATAGAAGGTAAGTCTTCACTATAACCTGCTTCAAAAAAGTGTCTGACTTCTTCAACTAAA
This sequence comes from Cellulosilyticum sp. WCF-2, assembly GCF_003990395.1. Classification (NCBI taxonomy): domain Bacteria; kingdom Bacillati; phylum Bacillota; class Clostridia; order Lachnospirales; family Cellulosilyticaceae; genus Cellulosilyticum; species Cellulosilyticum sp. WCF-2. Next base: position 3,105,344 of record NZ_CP034675.1, read on the forward strand.
CCTTCTTCTACCATTTGGTCAATGCGCAAGTTAATTCTTTCATATAACTTGCTACGTTCCATAGTTAATGCAAAGAAAGTATAGGCATAAGGTGATTCATTCCCCTTACGCTTTTCCTTTTCCTCCTCATTATGGGCTGAAATAGGATGTCCCGTTTCTTTATAATATTCTAAAGCACGAATTACACGTTTAATGTTGTTAGCATGAATATTTTCAGCACTAATCGGGTCTACTTCTCTCAGCATCTCATGAAGCTTATCTACACCATTTTCATTTACAAAATGCTGAAGCTCTTCTCTATAGTCTTCATCTGGTGAAGTTTCTTCAAATTGAGTATCAAATAAAATAGCATTTATATAAAAACCTGTACCTCCTACTAAAATAGGTATTTTCCCCTTTTGATAAATCTTTTCTAAATAACTTTTGACACGCTCTTTAAAAGTAGCCACGCTACAAGGAAAATTCGCTTCCCATTCATCAATCATATAATGAGGAATACCTTGCATTTCTTCTGGCTTTACTTTAGCCGTTCCGATATCCATTCCTTTATAAATTTGCATGGAATCAGCTGATATAATTTCCCCATTAATTGCCTTTGCCAACAGAACACTCGTTTGTGTTTTACCTGAAGCAGTAGGCCCTGCAATTAAAATAAGTGGTCGTTTCATAAATCTACCTTTCTTAGATTACATTAAATTCTCTTAAACATTTTCTCAATATCAACTTGAGTGAGTGCAACCAATGTTGGTCTACCATGAGGGCAAGTAAAAGGATTATCTAAAGCTAATAATAACTCGATTAGCTTACGACACTCACGATCAGATATTTGGTCATGAGCTTTAATAGCGCTACGACATGACATACGAATAATGGCTTCTGCTTTAAGCTCCGCAATATCCTGAAGCTTATCATGAGTTAAACGATCTAATACTTCTTTGAATACAGCCGGTGATAATGGCTCATTCAAAATAAAAGGTACTTCTCTAATGGCAACAGCATTTTCTCCAAAAGCTTCAAATTGAAATCCTAATTTTTTAAAAAGTTCTTCATGTTCATTTAAAAGAGTCATTTCTACCGGTGTTACCATTAAAGTCTCAGGCATTAAAAGCAGCTGCGTTGCGACCTCATTTGCTTTAAACTCTGCCATAAATTGCTCATATAATACTCTTTCATGAGCTGCATGTTGGTCAATAATAAATACCTTCTCATGATATTCGATTAACCAATAGGTTTTAAATACTTGTCCTACAATACGATAATCTGTAGGTAAAATGGCTGGTGAAGTAGGTTTTTCTTCAACTTGAATCTTAGGTGGTAAAGGTACATCTTCAAAACGACTAATACCATATTCTTTATTAGGCTTCTCCAGTTCGTGAATCATTTCATCAGTCGGTTCTGTAGTACTTTGATGAATCATTTCTTCTTTAAAAACTTGACTCAGCTGTTTCTCATAAGTATCAATGGCTTGAGGAGAAACATGCTGACTATCTCTATTGCCAAATAACCGACTAATAGAAGGGGGATTTACATCTTCTCTTTGAAAATCAGTAGGATTATGTTTTAAAAGACTTTGAGGTGTTACTTCTTCCTTTTCTTTACGTGGTGCAAAAAAAGTATCTATGATACCTTGCTCAATAACCGGTTCAACTTTAGCTTCCTTTGGCCCTGGCTCAGTAGCCACTTGTGGTACTAAATAAGCTTCCCTTAACGCATGGCTAACCCCTTCATAAACCGCTTTATAAATAGTATCTGGGTTTTTAAAACGGACTTGCAATTTAGTAGGATGAACATTAACGTCTACTAAAGAAGGGTCCAAATACAAGTGAAGCACTGAAAAAGGAAATTTACCTACCATCACTAAAGTTTTATAAGCATCTTCTACAGCACCTTGTAATAATTGACTTTTAATATAGCGGCCATTAATGAAAAAATGCTCATAATTACGATTTCCCCTATTTAAAACTGGCTTTCCAATTAACCCCATACATTCTATAGTATCGCTTTTATAGTAGCACTCTAGCGTATTTCTAGCATATTCTTTTCCATAAATATTTAAAATAGCATGCTTTAACTCATGGTCTCCTGAAGTCGTAAATATAGTTTTTCCATTTTGAATATATTTAAAACTTACCTCCGGATGTGCTAATGCTAATTTATACATATAATCTGAAATTTTTGCTCCCTCTGAACTACTACTACTTAAAAAAGCTTTTCTAGCAGGAACATTAAAAAACAAGTGACGCATAATGAAGGTAGTCCCATTAGGACAGGCAACTTCTTCTGCAGCTGACATCTTCCCTCCACTTATCTCTATACGCTTACCGGTTAACTCTTGCTCTTCCTTGGTTAAAAGTTCTACATTGGAAACAGCTGCAATACTTGCTAACGCTTCACCTCTAAACCCTAAACTCATCACTTCATACAAATCTTCTGCCGAAGTAATCTTACTTGTTGCATGACGTAAAAAAGCTACTTCTACTTGATCTTTTGGAATACCTACCCCATTATCTGTCACACGAATTAAGTCAACACCACCATTTTTTATTTCTACTGTAATGGAACTAGCTTTGGCATCAATACTATTTTCTACTAATTCTTTAACAACAGAACAAGGTCTTTCCACTACTTCTCCTGCCGCAATTTTATTAATGGTATGTGTATCTAGTATTTTAATTGCTCTCATTTGTATCCTCCTTTCTTCGCCATATAATAAGGAGGAAGGCAAACCTCTTAAAGAGATTTAACCTTCCTTTGTAATTCATATAAAAGTTCTAAAGCTTTAAATGGTGTTGTATTCATTAAATCCGCTTCTTTTAAAGCAGTAATGACCTCGTGTTCACCTTGATCAAATAAATTAAGTTGGCCAAAACCATTTTGTTTTTCTTTATGGTCTTTAGAAGCTTTTTTAGATGTAACTTCTGTTTCATTGATCTGATAAGCCTCTGTCGTTATTACCTGTTCTTTTACTACATCCTTGATCTTATCTACCTTTTCAGATAGCTGCCCCAAAGTCCCTTGAACACTAGGTGGTATAATCACTTGCTTCTCACCACTATCCAGTTGCTTTAAAATAGCTTTTGCACGCTCTAAAACAGCACCAGGTACACCCGCTAACTTAGCCACTTGAATCCCATAGCTATGGTCAACACTACCTTTTACGATTTGGTGAAGGAAAATAATATCTTCTCCTATTTCTTTAACTGCAATACAATAGTTCTTAAGATTTGGCATAGTTTCTTCTAAAACAGTGAGCTCATGATAATGGGTGGCAAATAAAGTTTTTGCACCTATTTCAGTCGTAATATGTTCTATAATAGACCAAGCAATACTTAAACCATCTAATGTACTTGTTCCTCTTCCAATCTCGTCTAAGATGAGTAAGCTATTCTTTGTTGCATGATGCAAAATATTTGCCACCTCCATCATTTCCACCATAAAGGTACTTTGTCCTGATGCCAAATCATCTGAAGCACCTACACGTGTGAAAATACGATCAACAACACCAATAGTTGCTGAATCCGCTGGCACAAAGCTTCCTATTTGAGCCATTAAAACAATCAGAGCTACTTGACGCATATAAGTGGATTTACCAGCCATATTAGGCCCTGTTAATAGCATCATCTCGGCATGCTCTTCTTCTAAAATGACGTCATTGGCAATAAAGTGTTGTTCTCCTAACATTTTTTCTACAACTGGATGACGCCCTTTTTCAATACAAAGATTATAGCCAGTTGTCATCTCTGGCTTTACATATCCATAAGTATCTGCTACATCCGCTAAAGAACAAAACATATCTAAAGCTGCAATTTGAGCCGAAGTCGTTAATAAACGTGGCATCTCTTTTAAAACTGCATCTCTTATTTCTGTAAATAACTGATACTCTAATAAATTAAGTTTATCATCTGCACCTAATACTTCTTCTTCTACTTTTTTCAGCTCTTCTGTGATATAGCGTTCACAGTTAGAAAGGGTTTGTTTGCGAATAAAGTAATCAGGTACTAAATGATTATAGGACTGTGTCACTTCTAAAAAGTATCCAAAAACTTTATTGTATTTTATTTTAAGATTCTTAATACCTGTTTTTTCTTTTTCTCTAGCTTCTATTTCCATAAGCCAAGAAGCACCTTCGGTCTTGACTTGACGTAAATGATCGACTTCTTCATTATAGCCGGTTTTAATCATGTTTCCTTCTCTCACAGAAATAGGTGCTTCCTCTATAAGTGCCTTGTCAACTAGCTGGTAAAGATCACTCATGTCATCTAACTGACGGTTAAGGGAGATTAACCCTGGCGCCTGGCAGTCTACTAATAAACCCTTAATAGTTGGCAGTACCTCTAAAGATTGTTTTAAAGCAATCATATCTTTAGCATTACACGTTCCAAAAGAAACTTTACTCATTAAACGTTCAATATCATAAATATGATCTAATGCCTCAAATAAATCCGCACGTAATAAAGGAGCTTCCTTAAGTTCCTTTGTGGCATCTAGACGATGATTAATTTCTTCTGCATTAATAAGAGGCTGCTCTATACATTTTCGAATATAACGAGAACCCATAGCTGTTTTGGTATGATCAAGTACCCACAAAAGGGAACCTTTTCTTCTTTTTTCACGCAACGTTTCTGTTAATTCAAGATTACGCCTTGTGGCGATATCTAATAACATAAAAGCATCCACATTATAAATAGATAACGTCATCAAGTGAGATAAATCCGTTTTTTGCGTTTCTTGTAAATAAGCAAGCAAACTAGCTGTAGCTAAAGTTTCCACACCGTCTTCACTTAAGCCAATTCCACCTAAAGATAAAATATTAAAATGTTTCAGTAAAATACGTTGTGCTAAAGTAGTATCTAAAGTATGGGCTGGTATTTGCTCAGTTAAGCAATTAAAACGTGTACGCATAAATTCACGAATCTCATCATCTTGATAGAGAGTTTCTGATAATAAGCATTCTACAGGTGCAAATTTCGCTAATTCATCTAGTAATTTTCGCTTACTTTGATCTCCTATAATAGTCGTCGTAAGCCACTCACCTGTTGTCACATCACAAACACTTAATCCATAGCTTCCTGCCATACCAACAATGCTAGTGATATAGTTGTTTTTACCCTCACTTACTGTGGCACCTTCTAATATAGTCCCAGGTGTTACAATACGAATAACGCCGCGTTTTACTAAGCCCTTGGCTTGCTTAGGATCTTCAATTTGCTCACATATAGCTACTTTATAACCTTTTTCTACTAAACGTGAAATATACGTTTCTGCTGAATGAAAAGGTACACCACACATAGGTGCCCTTTCCTCTAAGCCACAATCTTTTCCTGTTAAAGTAATTTCTAATTCTCTTGAACAAGTTTTAGCATCTTCAAAGAACATTTCATAAAAATCCCCTAGTCTGAAAAAAAGTAAGCAGTCTGGGTTTTCTTCTTTTATAGTTAAATACTGCGCCATCATAGGCGTTACTTGTGTTTTTAACATATTTATCTCGCCAACTCTCCAATTAAATAGTGGGTTTTATTATCCACAATATGAACTTTAACAAATTTACCAACATATTCTTTAGGTGCCGGTGTGTTTACTAAAAGTCCTGTATCTGTACGTCCACTTAAAACATTGTCATCTTGTTTACTTACTTCTTCAAAGAGTACTTCTACAGTTTGTCCAACATACTTATGAAGGGTAGCAGCAGACTGTTTATTTACAAGTGCTAATAATCTATTAAAACGTTCTTTTGTCACATCTTCTGGCACTTGGTCTTCCATAGTAGCTGCTGGTGTTCCTGTACGTTTTGAATAAATAAAAGTAAAGGCACTTGCATAATGTACTTTTTCTACAACTTCCATGGTATCTAAAAAGTCTTCTTCTGTTTCACCAGGGAAACCTACAATAATATCTGTCGTTAGTTCGACTCTGGGAATAGCTTCTTTAATTTTCCTTACTAATTCTAAATAGCTTTCTTTTGTATAATGACGATTCATTTTCTTTAATAATTTAGTACTTCCTGATTGGAAAGGTAAATGAACGCTTGGACAAATCTTATCACAGCTAGCCATTACTTCAATCAGTTCATCACTTAAATCTTTTGGGTGAGATGTCATAAAACGAATACGTTTTAATCCCTCAATAGCGTTAATTTGTTTTAAAAGTTCAGCAAAGCTTATTGGTTCATCTAATGTCTTTCCATAAGAATTGACATTTTGTCCTAAAAGCATAATCTCTTTAACACCTTCAGATACTAATGCCTTGATTTCTGTAACAATATCTTCTGGCTTTCTACTACGCTCTCTCCCTCTTACATAAGGAACAATACAGTAAGTACAGAAGTTATTACAGCCATACATAATATTAACGCAAGCTTTAAAGTCATACTTTCTAGAATCTGGAAGGTCTTCTACAATATCTTGATAAGAATCCCAAATATCTATAACATTTTGCTTCGTTTCTAAACGTGTTTGTAAAAGTTCTGGTAATTTATAAATATTATACGTTCCAAAAATAATATCAATAAAATTAAATTTCTTTTTAAGCGTATCCAATACTATGTCTTGCTGCATCATACAACCACATAGGGCAATCATAAAGTTTGGATTTTTTTTTCTTCTTCCCTTAAGAGCTCCTAAACGGCCATAAATTTTTAGTTCTGCATTTTCACGTACACAACAAGTATTGTAAATAATAAAATCAGCTTCTTCTTCATTTTCTGTTTTAGTGTAACCAATTTGCTCTAACATACCTTCAATCTTTTCTGAGTCTCTTGCATTCATTTGACATCCAAAGGTTGAAATACAATACTGAAGACCTTTCCCGCTTATGTGTTGTGCAAGTATATTGATAATCTCATTTTGGCGTTGTGCTTCCTTTGTTGAGACATTAATGACTTTTCTCTCGCTCATGTCGTTTTCCTCCTAGCGCGTTTCATCTAATCGTTGTTTCTTTCTCATTTTACATGATAAAACATCATCTTTCAATGTCTACCGGGTACTTGTGACATATAAAAACAAAAATTAATACGAGATGAACTGATCTAAGAGAAAAAGATAACCCAATTGGTAAAGGAATAGCAGTATAGAAATATACTGAACACATTCCCCCTTCCCCCTCTATACTTCTATTACGCGATAAATAAAATTCTCACTTTCATACTGAGTCTCATTTTGAAATGCACCTAAAATTTTGAAGCCTTCTTTTCTAAAATACTGTATGCTTACCTTTTTTTCTTGCTCAGAAAGTTCATCTAATTTTCCATATATACTTATTACTTTAGGAACATCTTCCTTTATTTCTTTTAATAATTCATACAAGCACTTTAGCTTAAATCCACTATTTTCATCCATCCAACTTATTAATTGGCATAACTGAATCAATTCTCCTCTCTTATCTAAATAAAGTTCTCCTGTCTTTTCAAGTGCCGTATAAGCATTTTCCTTTTTTATTCGGAGTTGATACCTTTGATAGTCATTTTTTTGTTGGCTTTTTTCAAAAATTACCATATCGTTAATTTCTTTGCCATCTAATTGCTTTGAATAAAACGGATAATAAAATGCCATATTATGATGTAATTCAAAAGAAAAACGTACAAAAAAGGAAGATATATTCCTTTGCTGCTGATGATAATACATGATGGATTCATAAAGATATAAAATATCATTATAATTATGCAATTCTACCGTTAATTTACCAGATAAAAAAGACTTCATACTCTTTTTAGCCAAAAGTTGTGCCTCACAATTTTGATTACAAAAAGAACATACTTTACTATGCCAACCTCTTTCACCTATACTGAATCTTTGTAAATAAGTAGGTACTCCTAGATTCTCTTGGTCATTTCCCCAAGAATAACCATCTAAGTAGAGCATTCCTTTATCATAAGGCTTAAAAAATTGCATCTGTTCCATCTGATTTATTAATACTACGTATTGCTGATTTAAATAGTTCCTCGCCTTTTTTAAACGCTCAATGTCATCACTTATTTGCATCAGTATTTCATAAGGGCATCTTCCTAATTTCTTTTTCATATAGCAAGCCAATAGCTTATGCATTTTATTTCACCATTTCTATAAGTACTCTATTTATTTTATGAACTATTTATCATCCATTATGCCTTGATTAGAAAAGCATTTACTTTGCCTCTCCCATTATCGTATCTAATTTAAACTCCTTCTATTTCCTTGTTTATTCTCCAAAAACAAAGTTGATATCGCTTACAAATATCTCGAATCACTATGCTGGCTACAACTACCGCCATTATCCCTACTAAAATATTACTAACCATCATAACAATTCCTACACTTTTGCTGCCAATTTGAGTAAATTGTTGTAACCCCCATAAAATTGGAATACGAAACACAAATACCCTACAAAAATTAATCAGTAATGTTAGTTTAGTATAACCAAAACCATATAGCAGAGCCATAACAGCTGCATTCATTCCTAAAGGAATGGCACCAAATGCTTCAAAACTATAAACTTCTTCAATAAGCTGCCTAAATACAAGATCATTACCTGCAAATAGACCACTTAAAACATGAAGAAAACCAGTAGTTAAACCATAACCAATGCATCCAATAATCGTATTAATGACAAATAACTTTTTAAAGGCATCTAAAGCACGGTCTAATTGATGCGCACCTATATTCTGACTAATAACAGCTGCGCCCCCTTCTTGAAAACCATTTTGAGGCATAGTAGTTAAGCCTCCCATATTATTCGAAATACCTAATGCCCCTACTGTTAAAACACCATAAGCCGTACTCATAGAGTTAATAACGACTTTTCCAAATTGAAATGCAACCTTTTCAATAATAACCGGTATGGATAGTCTTATCATAGGTTTTGTCACCTTGCCTTTTAAAGTAATATTTTTAAAAGAAAAACTAAAAATACTGTGACGGTCTAACATGTGATAGATGGCACTTCCAAACATTGCTAGTTGTGATATTAAAGTAGCCACTGCAATCATTGTAATGCCTGACTTAAGCACATAAATAAAAAATGCCGTTAGTGATAATTTAATAACGATAACTCCAAAATTTAAATATAAAATACGTTTTGAATTACCTCGGGCTCTTTCAATAGCTATGTAAACATTATTAAAGAAACTAACAACCATTCCCATTAACTCAATTTTAAAATACTGGCTCCCTAAATTAATAAGCTCATTTGGTGTGTTGGCTAGCTTTAAAAGAGGTGTTGTAAACGGCAAAATAAAAAATAAAACGCCTAACCCTAGTATACCGCATAAGCCAAATAAACTACTCACTCTTGCCTTAACTAGGTCATAGTCACCTGCCCCATAAGCTTCACTTATTTTGAGACTTGCACCTACAGCTAACCCACCACCAACAGCTGTTAGCATTAAATTAATTTGAGATAAATAAGCAACAGCAGAAACAGATTCGCCGCTAATATGAGAAGCCATCATAGAGTCTAAAATCTTGAAAATTTGATTTAAACTTTGATAAAGTGCTAATGGTATACAAACATGAAAAATAACACGCCACATATTTCCTGTTAAAGCAAACTCTCTAAACTTTTTGTCTTTAGTAGATAGTTTTGATTCTCCCATCTTGTTCCCTTCTTTCAAGTCATCATTTTGTTATACTGAAACCTATTGTAACTGAAAAACAATTTGTATTGAAGTAGCTCACCTAACTAATATCAACTTTTGTTGAAAACCTTACTCGTTTTATCTATTTTTATCGAAAAACATACAAAAAGAAGCAGCTAAGGAAATATTCTTATACTGCTTCTTTTTGTATGTTCTAAATTTTACTTTTACTCATCTGGACATTTTATATCGATATAAGCTTTTACTAAGGCGACACACTGTTCTCTGCTTAAGCTACTACTATTAATACACAAATCATAATTAGCAGCATCATTCCATTCTTTACCCGTAAAGTAACGATAATATGCTGCTCTTCTTTTATCCGTTGTTTGAATAAAATTCTTAACATTCTTCTTCGAACAGACCTTCATTTGTTCTACTGTCCGAATACAATCTTCTAAAGGTGCATGTACGTATATTCTAATGACATTATTCATATCTTTTAAAATATAATCTGCACAACGTCCAATAATAACACAAGATTCTTTTTCTGCTAACTGCTTAATCATCTTAGCTTGATAATTAAACAAATTCTCATTAGAGATAAAATCATCGCGATCTGGTGGAATAATTTCTCCTTTATACACATTTTTAGCCACATTAAATAATAGGTTATTCTTAACCTTTTCGTCTGCATTAGCAAAAAGGGCTTCGTTAATACCACTTTCATCTGATGCTAATCTTAATAATTGACGATCATAAAAACTAATCCCCAGTTCATCAGCTAATAATTTACCTATGGCACGCCCACCACTACCATAGCCTCTAGCGATTGTTATAACAAAGTGTTTCATGACTATCCCCCCAATTTAATAAACTATTGGATTTTTCAAACATCTATTGCTAAAACTTATTATAAAGCCTTTGGAGATAGAAAACAAGATTTGCCTATTCTTAACGTTATATTTATTGATTAGTTTTGGCATTTTTATAAAAGATATAGTATAATAAAACATAATATTTGCATCAATTAAAAACAATATTATAAGAACTGTAGATTACATGCAGAGAAAGGATTTCATATGAGTGTCCTGCGTAATAGTATCAAAACATTTAGTCTCTTAGTGGGTGCTACACTTCTAGCTTACCTTTATACTAAGGTAACTGCAAATCATACAAATGTAGCTATTATTTATATACTAGCTATTTTTTTAACAGCACGTTTCACATCGGGATACTTTTGGGGAATATTAGCTTCTATTATTGGAGTTGTTGGAGTCAATTATTTTTTTACATATCCTTTTTTACAAATTGATTTTACAATTAATGGCTATCCCGTTACATTCTTAGGTCTACTAACTATTGCATTCATTACAAGTGGTATGACAGCTCATGTTACAGAACGTAATAAAATTATTTCCGAACGTGAAGAAATGACACATAAACTTAATGATATTAATAATCAGCTATTGATAAGTGATCGTGTGGATCAGATTATAGAACTTACTTTAAATACAGTAATCGATTTTACTAAAAGCTCAGTTATTTTTCATAAAACTGATCCTTTAAAAAAAATAAATTATATAGAAAAACTTTATTCTGATGAAGATCGTGAGATGTTAACAACACCCCATGAACTAGAAAGGGCACATTGGGCCTTTTCTAAGGTACAAAATTCAGACTTTTCATCATCAGATATTGCCTATGGCAGCGGTCTTTATCTTCCACTGATTTCTCATGAACACATTTGGGGAGTTATTGGTATTTATCATTTTCCTACTACTCTCTATAAAAATAATACATTGACTTTATTAAAGCTCATGCTTACACAAGTAGCTATGGCTATTGAACGTCAGCATTTAGTGGATGAACATCATCAACTAGCATTGGAGACAGAAAAAGAAAAAATGAGAGCCAATTTACTTCGTGCTGTATCTCATGATTTGCGTACTCCTTTAACAAGTATTATTGGTGCTGGAGCAACTTATTTGGAAAATAAGACTTACTTAAATGATGAAGAACAAGACGACTTAGTTAAACATATTCTTGAAGATGCTAATTGGCTTCTTCATATGGTTGAAAATTTACTATCCATCACTCGTATTAAAGAAGGTCAAGTTAAAGTGAATAAAACACCTGAACCATTAGAAGAAGTGGTCTCTGAGGCTATTTTAAGATTAAAAAAGCGTTATCCTAAAAGTAATGTTAATGTTAAAGTCCCTGATACTTTTTTAATGATTCCTATGGATGCTACACTTATTGAACAAGTGATTCTCAACTTGTTAGAAAATGCCCTTAAATATGCTCATAGTAAAAAACCTATTGAGCTTATTGTAACGGATGATACTACTCATGTAACCTTTAGAATTATTGATCATGGCATAGGATTAGCTGAAGAACAGTTAGAAGGTATTTTTGATGGAAATGCTCTTAATCCAAAAGCTCAAAGTGATTCTTCTAAAGGTATGGGAATAGGCTTATCTATTTGTAAAACTATAGTTTGCGCTCATGGTGGAAGAATTTCTGCTCAAAATCATATTGCTGGTGGTGCTGAATTCATCTTTACACTACCAAGCCAAGGAGGAAGTATTCATGAACAAAACGTCTATACTCATTGTTGAAGATGAACAAAATATTTGTAATTTCATTGCTACAACTCTTAATGCCCATGAATATAAAACATTAAGATGTCAAACAGGTAAGGAAGCACTGGCTATTATCCCTTCACACTGTCCAGATCTTATTTTGCTAGATCTAGGTCTACCTGATATGGATGGGCTAGAGGTATTAACTTCTGTACGCGAATGGTCTTCTACGCCTATTATAGTCATTTCAGCTAGATCACAGGAAGCAGAAAAAGTTCAAGCCCTTGATTTAGGGGCAGATGACTATATTACCAAACCCTTTGGCACTTCTGAACTTTTAGCAAGAATTCGTACAGCTATTCGCCATAGCTTAAAGATCAGTAAAACCAATCAAGGCGCTAATATTTTCAAAGCTAGTGATTTAACCATTGATTATGATAAGCATATGCTCTTAGTTGGAGATGAAAAAGTTCACCTCACCCAAATTGAATTCAAGCTCATTTCTCTTTTAGCACAACACGCAGGTAAAGTACTTACTTATGACTATATGATAAAAAAAATCTGGGGTCCATATGCTGGTAGTAATAATCAAATCCTACGTGTTAATATGGCTAATATTCGAAGGAAAATTGAACAAAATCCAGGCGATCCTAAGTACATTTTTACAGAAGTAGGTATTGGTTACCGTATGATAGAAGAAGAAGGAGAAAGCACACATTAAAATAGTGCTTTCTCCTTCTTCTTCTATCAATTAATTACATGAAACTACGCCCGTTTCTCCATCTAATGTGACAATTGCTCCAGATTTTAATATTTCAGTTGCTCCCTGTGCCCCCAAAATAATAGGAATATCTAAGCTTAAACTAACAATAGCCGCGTGTGAATTCATGCCATCTTCTTCTATAATTAAGCCAGCAGCTTGTTTAAGTTCTTCTATAATATGATTACTTGTTTTAGGCATTACTAAAATATCTCCCGGTTTAAAATCACTTTTCACTTCTTCTTCATCTTTACAAACACATAAGCTGGCACAAACAGTCTTATGAATCATTCCTCTCCCCTTTAAAAGAATATGTCCTATGACTTGTACCTTAATAAGATTGGTCGTTCCAGCTATACCTAAAGGTACTCCGGCTGTTAATACCGCAATTTCTCCTGGCTTTACATAGCCTACTCTTTCAACCGCTTCAGCAGCATGCTCAAATAAGTCATCTGTATTCTTTTCTTCTTTTATAAGTAATGGCATGACACCCCATGATAAATTAATTTGTCTACAAACATATTCATATGTGCTACAACCAATAATGGGACAATCCGGTTTATACTTTGCAATCATTCGAGCAGTCTTACCAGATTTTGTTACTGTAATAATAGCTGCTGCATTAATGTCATGTGCAGTTGTGCAAGTAGCATGAGAAATAGCGTTAGTTACATCCGGATTAGTCAAACAATCTCTATTTTTAAAACGCTGTCTATAATTAATATCTTGTTCTGCTCTTTCTGTAATTTTAATCATTGTTTGTAATGCTTCAACTGGATATTTACCTGCCGCTGTTTCGCCTGATAACATAATAGCACTGGTTCCATCATAAATAGCATTGGCAACATCTGTAACTTCTGCACGTGTAGGTCTAGGATTTTTCATCATAGAATCTAACATCTGTGTAGCAGTAATAACAGGTTTCTCTGCATTACATACCTTGCTAATAATTTTCTTCTGAATAACTGGAATTTCTTCAATAGGTACTTCTACCCCTAAATCTCCTCTGGCTACCATAATACCATCTGATACACGAATAATATCATCTATATTTTCAATACCTTGTCTATTTTCTATCTTAGCAATAATATTAATGGTATTACATTGATAATCACTTAGTATTTTCCGAATCTGTATAATATCCTCAGCTGTTCTTGTGAAAGAAGCTGCTATAAAGTCTACACCTTGCTCAATTCCAAATACAATATCTGAGTAATCTTGCTTGCTGATAAAAGGCATAGATAAATGAGCCCCTGGAATATTAACTCCCTTATGACTAGATAAAATTCCCCCATTTTCAACATGACAAATAATATCTTTATTTGTTTTACTGGTTACTTTAAGTTCAATAAGTCCATCATCTAATAAAATCGTCATGCCTTCTGAAACATCCTTAATAAGTTCGTTATAGGAAATTGATACTTTTGTTTCATTTCCTTTAAGTGCTTCTGTTGTCAATGTAAAAACTTGATCCTTTTTAAGCTCTACTTCTCTTTCCTCAAAATCACCAATACGAATTTCAGGCCCTTTTGTATCTAATAATAAAGCAACTGGTAAATTCAGTTCTTGTCTTAACTTTTTCACTAATGAAATAGTTTGTTGATGTTTTTCGTAAGTACCATGTGAAAAATTAATACGCGCAACATTCATACCTTCAAGAATTAACTCTCTTAATATTTGTTCATCATCTGTAGCAGGTCCTAGTGTACAAACTATTTTCGTTTTTCTCATCTTTTCATCCTTCTTGTTGTAATAATTTATTATATTATCAATTTTCATGGAATTATATCATATGTTTTTGAATGTCTCAATAGAACGAATTTATCCTTAACATTTTCTTGATGTTGGTTTTAAATCAATTATTTATAAGTTTTATATAAATTGAGGAGAGAAAATCCTTGTGTTTGATTTATTTATATCTCCTTAAACTGTTCGCGAAACACAATTATTAGACAATTAATAAAAGGATATCTAACTGATACCCTTTTATTAATTGTCTAACTACTTATAAAATAGCTCTAATATGAAGACCTGGACGTTGTGACAAATCTATAAATTGCTGTGAGACTTGTACGACTGGTTTTGATAGCGCCGCTTTGTTAATCATAATCACTCTCGCTTTTTGTCCATTACTCAGATACACATCATGATTAATATAGGATTCAGATGTACGCTCTAAAAAAGGAAGCAAAAATTTAGGATCGAATTTTTGCAATCCATCGGATTCGAAAAGTTCTATAACATCAAATGGACAAAGCCCTGCTCTATAGACCCTGTTAGCTGTCATTGCATCGTATACATCAGCTACTGCTACAATCTTAGCAAAATCAATGATTTGCTCACTTTTCAAACCATCTGGATATCCTGTACCGTCACATTTTTCGTGATGCATTAGTGCAGCCAACTTAATACGTTCATCAATATTTTGTTTCTTTAAAATTTCATATCCCCTATAGGCATGAGCTTTAACAGTAGTAAATTCTTCTGCTGTTAGTTTACCAGGCTTTGTAATCAATTTCTTAGGAATGCATAACTTCCCAACATCATGTAGCAGTCCACATAAACTTAATAGATAGTTATCTTCCTTCGAGAAATTGAGCCACCCTCCAATAACATGACAAATCAATCCTACATTCAGGGAGTGTACATACGTTAAATCATCATACTCTCGCATACACTGTAGCATTTCAAACATACTTGATCCCGTTACATTTTGAGCTAGTAATCGATCTAGTTCATGTGTCAATTTAGGAATATCAATTTCTTTATTATTAGTAACAACTTCATTAATATCCTTTCTGAATTCATCAACTGATTTAGAAAAATCAACCTGAAAGCTCTTAAATGTTTTAGTCTGTCGAACACGATCTAAATAAGTCATTTGTTCATCAACAAATGTGTCTATTTCTTTTCTATAATCATAAACACCTATTTGATTAACACCATGAAGCTTTAATTTTATAATGATTCTAGGAGTCAATGCGGTATCTTCAGTAACAAGCAAAAGTCCCATACTATCATAGATATTTTCTGCTATCGTCATATTGGCTCTGGCATAGTGTATAGGTATCTTTCTAATCTGCATATTTTCCTCCCCATTCACGATGTATAGATTCAATCTTACATTTATTTTATACTTTTCAAAATTAAACTTCAATAAATTTAAGTTTTTCTATTTAAAATCCACTTTATATAAAACAAAAATAGACATATATTGCCTATAGGTAGCAATATATGTCTATTTTATTAATCATTTTCATTTAGTATTTTCTCATAATCATCTAAGAATTGGTAGGATTTTTCTTTTTTATGATATCCAATAACAGTTTCTAAATTAATGTCATGTACACTTCTAAAAATATTCATTTCAATATGAGGATTAATTTGCCTAAATTTCTTAATTAAATTTTTCATTTCTTGACGCTTAGATCCTCCTCCTTGCCCACTTACACTGCAGTGTTCAGTTAAGCGACAAGCACATTGAATAAAACTTAACTCATTGTATCGCACCCATGCAACAATATCTGCTTCTTTAACTAAGTAAAGTGGTCTAATAAGTTCCATCCCTTCATAATTAGTACTATGAAGTTTTGGCATCATCGTTTTAATTTGCCCACTATAAAGCATACTCATCAAAATAGTTTCTATTACATCATCAAAATGATGCCCTAATGCAATCTTATTACATCCCAAGTCTTTAGCTTCTTTATATAAGTAACCTCTTCTCATTCTGGCACATAAATAGCAAGGTGTATCCTCAACTTCAGCTACCACATCAAATATAGGTGATTCGAAAATAGTAATAGGAATATTTAACAGCTTTGCATTATCTTCTATTACTTTTCTATTATAAGGATTATAACCAGGATCCATAACCAAGAACACTAACTCAAACTTAACTTGCCAATGCCTCTGAAGTTCCTGCATGCACTTAGCTAGGAGCATTGAATCCTTACCACCGGAAATACATACAGCTATTTTATCTCCATTCTGAATAAGGTTATAATCATTAATACCATTTACAAAACGCTTCCAAATCTCTTTACGATATTTTTTTATAATACTTTTTTCTATTTCTTTATATTTTTCCATTATTTCATCCTTACTTTTTAAGTTCATTATAGCATTGTTCAAAAATCTGAATAAAAGCTTCTACTTCTTCCTCTGTTGTCAAGTAGCTTAAACTAATCCTTAATGTAGCCAGTGCTCGTTTACGGTCTTTTGTTAAAGCATAAACTGGACGTGAAGGTGTATTAGCTGTAGAACAAGCAGATTTTGTTGAAACAAAAACCTCTCTATCCGCTAGTTTCTGTTGAAACACATAAGGTTTAATGCCTTTAATACTCAAATTCAAAATAAAAGGTGAGGCTGCTTCAGGACTATTAATCATAACATCATTATATCCTTTTAGCTTTTTTCTTATCAACTGATTTAACATCATTACCTTATTATAATATATCTTTTGATCTTCTTTTATTAAATGTATTGCCTTTTCAGCTGATAAAATAAGAGCAGCTGTAGGTGTTCCGCTACGATAGGTTGTTGTACTAATACCGCCGTGAATCAATGGCTCTATATGAATTGTTTCCTTTTTAATAAGAATACCTATACCATGTAATCCAAAAAACTTGTGAGGTGCTAGTGTTATTAAATCAACCTTTTCTAAATCTACTTGTATTTTTCCTATAGCTTGCGTTGCATCTACATGAAAATGACAATTAGGATACTCTGAAATCATTTCCCCTAAGTCTGATATATCTTGACAAACACCTAACTCACTATCAACAGCACCAATAGAAACTAAAATAGTATCAGGTCTTAATAGCTCCTTTAAGTGGTCTGTATCTACTTTACCATTAGGTAACAGATCAACATAATCAATTTCATAACCTTGCTGCTCCAAATAAAGCATAGGCCCAGTTACAGATGAATGTTCTAAATAAGTAGTAATCATATGCTTTCCATAACGTTTATATTCATTAGCTATTCCTTTAATAGCCAAATTATTGGCTTCTGTTGCTCCAGAAGTGTATATAATTTCTTCTGGTTTAACCTTTAGATAGCTAGCTATCTTTTCTGTTGCTTCTGTAATAGCTAATTTTGCTTCTTTTCCCAACTTATGGCCTGCATTAGGATTAGCTACATAAGTTTTTGTTGCTTCACAGAAGGTTTTCAATACTTCCTCTCGTACAGGTGTATCTGCTGCATAATCTAAATAAATCATTTTAGTTCCTCTCTTACGCTTAGTAACTTTAAATTACTTCTGCTTTAAATCATACGTTTCTTCTAGATTTTTGTCAATCAACTTATAGATCCCTCTAAATATCCTGCATACTAAAAGCGCTAGCAGATTATCTACTAGCGCTTTTGAAATTACTTCATTTTTAACCTTACATTTTTTCGTGGAAAGTACGGCTAAGAACATCTAATTGTTGTTCTCTTGTAAGCTTAATAAAGTTTACAGCGTATCCTGATACACGAATTGTAAGTTGTGGATACTTTTCTGGGTGATCCATTGCATCAAGTAATACTTCTTTATTAAGAACGTTTACGTTGATGTGTTGTCCTGTTTGGCCAAAGTAACCATCTAAGATACCTACCATATTTGTAATACGGTCTGCTTCATTATTACCAAGTGTTGATGGTACTAATGAGAATGTGTATGAAATACCATCATTAGCATGTTCGAATGGTAATTTTGCTACTGATGCACAGGCTGCAAGAACACCTTTTGTTTCTCTACCATTCATTGGGTTTGCACCTGGTGAGAATGGCACGCCAGCTTTACGTCCATCTGGAGTAGATCCTGTTTTCTTACCATATACTACGTTTGATGTAATTGTAAGAACAGATTGTGTGTATACAGAGTCTCTGTATGGTGTGTGTTTTCTGATTTCTTGCATGAAGTCTTCTACTAATGATACAGCAATTGAGTCAGCACGGTCGTCATTGTTTCCGTATGCTGGGTATTCCCCTTCGATTTCGAAGTCAATTGCAATACCTTCTTCGTTTCTGATAGGTTTAACTTTAGCATGTTTAATAGCTGATAATGAGTCAGCTGCTACTGCAAGACCTGCAATACCACATGCCATTGTTCTTAAAATGTCTGTATCATGAAGTGCCATTTCAATTCTTTCATAAGCATATTTATCATGCATGAAGTGAATGATGTTAAGGGCATCTGTGTAAACTTTAGCAACCCATGCTTTAGTAATTTGGTAGTTTTTCATTACTTTATCGTAATCTAAGTATTCATCACCTGTCATTGGCTCGATACCTGGTACTACTTTGATACCAGTTTTTTCATCTACCCCACCATTAATTGCATAAAGTACAGCTTTAGCAAGGTTAGCACGAGCTCCAAAGAATTGCATTTGTTTACCAATTCTCATTGGAGATACACAACAAGCAATACCGTAGTCATCACCAAATTGTGGTCTCATCAAATCATCGCTTTCATATTGGATAGCTGATGTATCAATAGATACTTTTGCACAGAAGTTTTTGTAACCTTGTGGGAAATGTTCACTCCAAAGTACTGTTAAGTTTGGTTCTGGAGCTGGTCCAATGTTGTAAAGTGTGTGAAGGTAACGGAAACTATTTTTAGTTACAAGTGAGGCACTCATATCTTCTAACATACCACCAAGTGATTCTGTTACCCATGTTGGATCTCCTGAGAAGAGTTCATTGTATTCTGGCGTTCTAAGGAATCTGATGATACGAAGTTTCATAATAAATTGGTCAATGATTTCTTGAACTTCTTGTTCTGTAAGTTTACCTTCTTGTAAGTCTCTTTCTGCATAAATGTCAAGGAATGTAGATGTACGTCCAATTGACATAGCTGCACCATCTTGCTCTTTAGTTGCCGCAAGATAAGCTAAGTATAACCATTGAGTCGCTTCTCTAAAGTTTTCAGCTGGTCTAGATAAATCAAATCCGTACATTTGGCCTAATTCTTTAAGTTCATTTAAGGCTTTGATTTGTTCTGCTAATTCTTCACAATCTCTCATTGTTTCTGCTGTAAATACTTTAGAACGTTCTTCTTTATCTTTCATTTTGAATTCGATTAATTTATCGATTCCGTAAAGAGCAACTCTTCTGTAATCACCAATAATACGTCCACGACCGTAAGCATCTGGAAGACCAGTAACAACACCTACTTTACGTGCTGTACGAATATCTTTATTGTAAACATCGAATACACCTTGGTTATGTGTTTTTCTGTATTTTGTAAAGATTTCTTTCATTTCTGGATCTACTTCATAGTCGTATGCTTTTAAAGCATTTTCTACAACTCTCATCCCACCAAATGGATGACAGCTTCTTACAAGTGGTGCATCTGTTTGAAGACCAACGATTTTTTCTTTGTCTTTATTAATATAACCTGCTGCATGAGAAGTGATTGTTGCTACTGTTTTAGTATCTGCAAAACAACCTCTTTCTCTTTCTTTTACCATAAGTTCACTAAGTTCATTCCAAAGATCTAATGTGTCTTGTGTAGGACCAGCTAAGAAACTATCGTCACCTGTATATTCTGTATAGTTGTTAACGATGAAATCTCTTACATTAATTTCGTTTTCCCATGCACCTGATTTGAAATTTCTCCAGTATGTCATATGCACTGTAGAAGTGATTAGCCGATTGACTGACCTCTTCTACTTCACCCCCTTTGAAGTAATTTATAATGTCAATTAATTAAGTATAGATAATTTTTGTATACTGTATACATAAATTATCTATACTTATGTTATCATAGAAGGCATTATTTGTGCAATAGAAAGTACTAATTAACAATAATTTTAAATTAATAGAATCATCTATTATTTACTTTAATTCTTCCTTGTTTGCATAGGCTTGTGTACGCGAATGAATGCGCTTTGCGTAGTCAATAATCTTGCGATCATAAGTTTCTACCATTAATGGAGATTGGATTAAAAAGTCTGCTGTTGATTGATTAGTTGCTACAGGGATATCATAAAGTGCAGCAATACGAAGCAAGGCTTTTACATCAGGATCATGTGGTTGTGATGCAAGAGGATCCCAAAAGAAGATCATAAAATCTATTTTGCACTCTACAATACGACAACCTATTTGTTGATCTCCGCCTAGTGGACCACTATTAAATGCAGTAACAGGTAAATCTGTTTCTGCAGCAATAAGCTTAGCTGTGGTACCAGTCCCACATAGAAAATGCCTACTCAATTTATCCTTATTATTTTGTACCCATTCGATAATATCTCTTTTTCTATTGTCATGAGCAATAAGTGCTATGCTTTTTTGTTTTTCCATTTTTACAATCTTATAGTCTTTATCCACTTTTCTTCTCCTTATTCATTTCCTTCTATTTGCTTCATTTTTTTACTATTTACATTATATCGTATTTTTCGATATTCCTCCATATCTTTTCAGCGTTTTATAGTCCTCACTAATCTGATCAATAAAAATGCTTTTTGGTGCTTCTTGATGATAAGAAATATAGAGTTTCTTTTTGGCTCTTGTAAGCGCTACATAAAAAAGCCTCATTTCTTCTCCTAATTGGTGTTCCTTAAGACTCCTGTAAGAAGGAAAAGTTTTATCATTACATCCTGCAATATACACTTCATCAAATTCTAAGCCTTTGGCTTGATGTACTGTAATAATAGGAATACGCCCTTTAAATAAATCACTTTGTTCTATTTCACTATAATGTAATGCTGAAAAAGCTAATAGATTAATAATGTTATCTTCATAAGAAAGTGTTTGGTCCTCTAGTTCATTGATGATGCGATATAAATTTCTGATGGTTTCAATCTGAGATGAATGATAATAACCTTTAAAATCACACTCATTCATTAAGAAGGTTAATCCATCAGTTAAATTGTGTGTTAATAAATAACTTTTGATAGTAGCTAGCTTTTCTCTGTATTCATTGACATAACAGCCATAAGCTTCTATCTTTTCTAAGCGTTCCTGCTTTTTCTCTTCGATATGCTTTAAAAGATGGCTAAGCACTTCACTGGTAGCCAAAATATCTTGCATGGCATTATGTGTAGGTATTGTTTCTGTTACAATCAATTTTGAGAGTGTTTCTAATTTGTGATTACTTAACTTAGGATAAACCTTATAAGCCAAATCTAAAGTATCATATACTTGATATTCTCCTATAGGCTCTAACTTATAACGACTCATCATACTTTTGATAATCTGCAAATCATAATTCACATTATGCCCTACAAGAACTGCACCTTGAATAAAATGAACGAACTGCTTTAAGGCTTCCTTCGGTTCCATTCCTTCTTTTTGTAATAGATCATCAGAGAACCCATGAACATAATACGACTCTCCAACCGACTTTGTCGGTTTTAATAAAATATCAAGCTGATCTACTACACCTTCTTTACCATAACGAATGGCTGCAATTTGAATAACATCATCTTTAATTGTTGATAACCCCGTAGATTCTACATCTAGTACAACAATGTTATTATGAGTATATGCCTCAAATAAAATAGCATAAGGATCTTTTGAATCACTTTTAAACCAATCATGAAGATACATATAACATGATTTTGAGTTTCTTAACTCTCCTAATAACCAATTAGGCATATTTAAATAAGGATGTTGTCCTAACTTCAATAAAGCATGGCCATTTCTGTCATTTATACTATAATCATAAAAAGCTAATAGCTCCTTGACTTCTTTCTTTCTGAAAAACTTAGTATCTTCTATAACTGTACATTCAATCCCTCTTTTATTAAAGGAATAGGCAATTTTCTTTGCATATTCGTTGGTTCTAGTAAGTACTGCTATACTATTGGTATTTTCCATACTTTCCTTAATAGCTATTTCTAATAAACTGATTTCTTCTTCTTTTGTTCCTGCCTCTAGAATTGTAATCTTTTCTCCTTCATTACTTGCCTTAGCAATACATTGCATAGGATATAACCTACTACTAGAAATATAGCCATTAGCAGCTTCTAAGAGATTTTTAGTAGAACGATAATTAATCTTTAGATGAATTTCTAATGGACTAAAGTCCCGTCTGTATTCTGCCGTCATTTGATGAGGATTAGAACCTCGCCATTCATAAATGGTTTGATTAAAATCTCCAAATAAAGAAAGCTGTCTGCCAGCTAATAATTTTAAGATATCATACTCTCTACTACTAGTATCCTGCATTTCATCAACCTGAATCACATCGTATTGTTTTCTCCATTTAGCTAATATTTCCGGCTGTTCTAATAAGTATTTCGCCTCCACAATAAGATCCATAAAGTCAATACAATTATTTTCTAACAAATAACGTCTATACGTATTTAAGAGCTTTAAACCAAAACGTCTTAAAAATGAATCTTCTCTTCTTCTCCCTAATTGTCCTAACTGGTCTTGAGACTTAAAATAATCTTCTACAATCATCTTATAATGATAGCGTTCTTCTAGTGGAAAAGTTAAACTATGCCTTTTTATATCTTCAAAAAAACTTATGATTTGTTGATAATATACAGAGTCATCATTAAGCTTATTAGTTTGTATAATCTTTTCTATAATCGCTAAGCTATCCGCTTCATCAATTAGCGTACATGGAAAGGAAAAGTGAGAGTTCTCTTTTTCATGGTTAATAAGATGATAACAAAACGAATGAAAAGTTTTAATCGTCATTTTTTTTATTTGTTCGGGTATGTAAAGCTGAATACGCTCTTTCATTTCCTTAGCTGCTTTATTGGTAAAGGTTAAACACAGAATTTTTTCCGGTTCTTGTTGATGCTGTACTAAATAAGCTGTACGTAAGGCAATTACTTTTGTTTTACCTGTTCCTGCTGGTGCCAGAACTAATAGGTTTTGATCTAATGTATCCACTACTTGCTTTTGTTCATTATTTAATGCTCTATAGTCTGCATCAAACATACTTTCACCTCTTTTCCTTAGTATTATAGCACAGCTATTTAGCTGTAGCTAATTATTGCTATCACTATGAATTTGTGCTATAATTTGCACCATAAAATTCTAATATTTTACAAAGATAACGGAGAAATTTATGAATACATTAATAGACCTTATTTCACAGGTAACAGAAAATCAGACTTTTATTCGTTGCATCTGGAGTAATCCACGTCAAACGTCTGACTGTAAAAAAATTGTTATGCGACCTATACTGATTAAAGAAACTTTATTTTATCAAATATCCAAAACAATAGGTACCAAAGAATATCATCAAAATCTTTCTTTAGCTGAACTCCAAATTTGGATTTCCGAAAACTGTCACATTTTCAAACAGTTTCAACTCTTCACTACAACTGAAGACTACCATGCTTTAATTAATAAGAAGGGAAAAGCCACGATAAAAAAATCTCCACCTAGCTTAACTCTTCCTGCTTCTCTTTCTCATAATAGACAAAAAAAATATATTTTAGACACGCCCTCTTCTATGCCTTTTTTAAAAGAACTGGGACTCATGGATGACCAGGGGCAAATTAAGCCTTCAAAATATGATAAATATAAACAAATTAATCGTTACCTAGAAATAGTAGCTGATAGTATTACCGAAGTACCTGAAAAAAAGCTACGTATTATTGATTTTGGTTGTGGAAAATCTTATTTGACCTTTGCCTTATATCATTATTTAACTGTTCTTTTAGAAAAGGAAGTAGAAGTGATTGGGCTTGATTTAAAAGCAGATGTTATTGCCTTCTGTAATGACTTAGCCAAAAAGCTTGGTTATACAAAACTTTACTTTCAAGTAGGTGATATTGGAAAATATACAACCAATCAACCCATAGATATGGTAGTTTCCCTTCATGCTTGTAACATAGCAACAGATGCAGCTCTTGAAAAAGCTATTCGTTGGGGAAGTAAGATTATTCTCGCCGTTCCTTGTTGCCATCATGAAGCCTATACACAAATTCAGAATGATGACTTAAATCCTATTTTAAAGCATGGGATTTTAAAGGAGCGAATTGCAGCCCTTGTAACAGATGGACTTCGTGCACAAATTTTGGAAACTGTTGGTTATAAAGTAAATATGATTGAATTCATCGATATGGCACATACACCTAAGAATATTTTAATCAAAGCTATTCTAAAGAAAAACTACCAGTTTGATTCTACTGCTTATAAAGACTATCAAAATGCCTCACATATGCTTCATCTAGACTTAAGCCTTGCTAATATGCTAAATGACCTTCTAGATAAAGAGGTGTAAAATAATGATTCCCCCCCTACTTCATAAAAAACATTTTTTACTTGATATAGAAACAAGTGGTTTGAATAAGCACATAGATTACATTGTTTGTATTGGCGTTACCTTTCTCAATGAAACTGATGAACTAACTCACCATCAATGGATGCTTCAATTACCAGAAGAAGAAAAGGAAATTTTAAGCTGTTTTTTAGAATTTACTCAAAGGTTTTCTCACGTTTATACCTACGGTGGTAAGCATTTCGATTGGCCCTTTCTATTAGCCAGATGTACTTTTCACCAACTTAACCCATCTATGCTCCAAAGTCTTCACCTTATTGATATGAAAAAAAGTTTACAACACTTTGGTGCTACTAGGATTAACTTAGAAGATGCTTTAGGTGTTATACGTCATTCTACTACTTCTGGAAAAGCTTTAGTTAAAGTTTATAGGACTTATCAAGCCTGTGGTGAAACTATTTATAAAACGATTATTTTGGCTCATAACAAAGATGAACTCTCTGCTCTATTAAGTTTTTATGAACTTTATCAAACACTCTATCATCTAAAGCATTTTCACTTCATTGATACGCTAAAATCATCTGTCTCTTTGGATTTTTCTGCCAAGGTGCCCTACCTCTTTACTACGAACTTCCAAGGTTGCTATAAGAATATAACCTTATGTTGGGAATCAGGAACACAAATACTAGGTATTAAAGTAGCATTTTCCTATCTTAAACTAAAGCAGTATCTTACGCCTTATAAGGACTACTATTATATTCCTTCTCAAGGACAGCTACTTCATCGTACACTTGCGCATTTTGTAGCTTCATCAGATAAGAGAAAAGCTACTAAAGAAGAATGTACTATATACAAAGAAGATGATTACATTCCTCTTTATACAACTTATAAGCTTGATATTCCTATTTGGTATGATTCAGCTAATAGCCCTTATCTAAGAGTAAATGATTTTTCTGCCTCTATTTTAGCAGCTCAAGTCTTTTACTTACTTTTTTCCAACAAAAAAACTTCTTAAGTATAGGGGCATTTCCTTTCTTAAGAAGTTTTTAATTTTATTCAGATTTACTTTCTTGCTGTTGTTCTTGTTCCTTTGAAGCCTTAATGAATGCACCTAATTCTTTAATTGCTTCATCCCATGTTTTAGGCTTTTTGTCTAATTGATTGTCCTCACTCACTTGATTTACTCCTTTTAATCATTCCTACTTTTTTGATTTGCTTTTTTGATAGAAAAAAATTTTATTAGGTTCAAATCCATAATCTTGACACATAATAATTTGTTCTGTACTTCCTACAAATAAAATTCCTTCATCCACTAAAGCTTCATTGAATTTATGATAAATCTCTTTTTTAGCTTCTTCTGTAAAATAAATAAGTACATTACGGCAAACAATAAGGTCCATTCCTATCGGATAAGGGTCTTTTAACAAATTATGTTGCTTAAAAGTGATACACTTTTTTATCTGATCAGAAATACGATAACCGCCATTTTCTTCTTTTATATATAAGTCCCTAAATGTTTTGGGCATATTAGTCATATTACGATTGGTATAAAATCCCTCTTGTGCTTTAGCCAATACTTCTTTATCAATATCTGTAGCCAGAATTTGAATCTGATTAAGTGGCACTATTTTAGAAAGTACCATAGCTAAAGAGTACGGTTCATCTCCTGTAGAACAAGCCGCACTCCATATTTTTAGTGTTCGCTTCTTTTCTAATAAAAGTGGAAAAATATGTTTCTCTAAAATGTCCCATTGTGAAGGATTTCTAAAAAACTCCGTTACATTAATAGTTAAATAAGCCACAAAATCTTCAAGTACCTTGCGGTCTTTCTTTAACACATGTAAGTATTCATCATAACCTGAACATAAATGCTTTCTAATAAGCGCATCTATTCGCCTCTTCATTTGATTCTCTTTATAAGCTGACAGGTCAATTCCTGTTAAAATTAAAACCTGTTCTTTAAACCCCTCATAGTTCATCATTCTACCCCTTTAGTGTGTTATTTTTTCTAAAAAACTAATCACTTCTTGAATGACAGAGGCAGGCGTAGATGCCCCTGCTGTAATTCCTATTTTTTCACAGTCACTAAATAGTTCTGACATTAGCTCACTTACATCTCCTATAAAATAACTTTTATCACAGTGCCTTTGACTCAATTCAAAAAGCTTCAAAGAATTAGAACTCTTTTTACTTCCTAAAACAAGCATCACATCTACCTGTTTAGCAATTTCTATCACTTCTTCTTGTCTTTCTTTAGTAGCATTACATATAGTATTAATGTATTCAAAATCAATGCCTTTTTCCTTTAATACACCTACTATCTCATCTACTACCTGCTTTTTATAAGTAGTTTGAGCCACTAAAAGGTATTTTTTATTTGTATGTTCTAACTGAAGCTCATTTAAAGCTTCTTTATCTTTTACGATAAAACAACTTTCATTAGCCCATCCATTAATCCCTTGAATTTCAGGATGATCTTTATTTCCTGCTATAATAATCCCATAGCCCTTTTCAAAATACTGTTGTACATAACGGTGAATCTTTTTTACATAAGGGCAAGTTGCATCTACAATTGCTATCCCCTTTTCTTTGCCTTCTATATAAACTTTAGGACTAACACCATGAGAACGAATAATCAAATTCTTAACTGGTTCATCTCCTATGGTCTCAATTGGCTTTATCCCTTTATCTTCTAATGACTTAATAACTACCTCATTATGAATAATAGGCCCATACGTATATGTCCCTTGACTACTTGCATATTCAAATGCCATATCAACAGCCCGCTTTACACCAAAACAAAATCCAGCTGTTTTTGCAATAATAATTTCCAACTATCTACCCTCCTATAAACGTCTCTTTAATAAATCTATAATTTGTTTTACAATTTCATCAATTGTCATATAAGTTGTATCTACTTCTATTGCATCTTCGGCTTTTTTCAAAGGCGAAATCTTACGATGAGAATCTTGATAATCTCTTTCTTTAATTTCAACTTTTAATGTTTCTAAACAAGGCTTTTCACCTTTTTGTACATACTCCTTATATCGTCTTTGAGCCCTTTCTTCTACAGATGCGGTTAAAAAGATTTTTAATGTTGCATGAGGTAATACAACTGTTCCTATATCACGTCCATCCATTACAACTGATGTGCTCTTAGACATCTCTTGTTGCATTTTAACAAGAGCCTTACGTACTGCGGCATAAGTAGCTACTTTAGATGCAGCAGCCGCTACTTGATTATTTCGAATAAGTAAACTTATATTTTTTTCATTTAGAAAAATTTGTTGTCCCTCTTCTTCTAAAGTAAGTTTTAAATGCAATTCACTTAAGGCCTGTTCTACCTGCTCTTCATTAGTATAGTCAATCCCTTGACTAATACAATAGTAACCAACTGAACGATACATAGCTCCTGTATCAATATAAATACACTGCAGTTGGTTTGCTAACTCCTTTGCAATACTACTTTTCCCTGCGCCTGCAGGTCCATCTATGGCAATTGAAAATGTACTCATCTTATTTCTACTCCTTATTCACTAAATCCGGCCTTAAATTAGTCGCTTTTCTTAAATATTGATGTTTTACAGTCTTTTTGCTCAAATGTGCTGCATCTACTAAAACATCTACACGTATACATTGGTTAAGCGAATTAACTACATACATCTCCTGAAAACACATAAGTGATGCTTCTGTAATTCCTAGTACTCTAGCAGCTACTGCTGGATATGCTGCATCCAAATCTTTAGTACAACTAAAATGCAATTGGATAAGTTCATCTAATCTAAGCTCATTATTCTTTAAAATAGCTTCTAACATCTCATGAGTTGCTTCCAAAATAGCTTCTCTTGTATTTTCTTCTACTGTAATCGCACCACGTATGCTTACCAAGCTCATTATATCCCCTCACTTTAATTCATTAATCAAATTTTTCTTTTTGTTCTTCTTGAGGTACAGTCCACAAATCCCGTTCGGTATCGTCATATACTTCATATTCTACCCATATATTTTCCAGTTTTTCAAGATTAACTGATATTTCATCTTTTTTACGTAAACTAATAGCTACAATAATAGCATTAATAATACTTAGAGGTGCTACTAAAGAATCTACAAAGGAAACCATCTCACTACATCCTATAAGTGCATAATCAGAATAGCTGGCAATAGGAGAAATATAACTATCTGTAATAGCAATAACAGTTGCTTTTTTGCTTTGTGCGAACTCTAAACACTTCATAACACGCTTTGAATATCTTGGAAAACTAATCCCAATCACAACATCTTTTTCATCTATACGGTGAATGCCTTCAAACATTTCACTAATACTATTTGTATTAATCACTTTAATATTATCAAATATAATGTTAAGATAAAAACCTAAAAAGCTAGCAAGTCCAGCACAACTTCTTACTCCTAATACATAGATCGTTTTTGCACCTATTATTTTTTCAACGGCTTGATTAAACGCTTCATTGTCTATTTGTTCTCTCGTATAACGAATTTTCTCCTCATCCATTTGAAGAACGCTTTTCAGTACTTCATTAGTATTAATACGGTCTGTAGTCACTTCTAAACGTTGCATAGCCGTTAACTTACTTTTTACTAATTCTTCTAATGCATCTTGAAATTTTGGGTAACCATCATAACCTAATTCATTAGCAAATCTTACAACGGTTGATTCACTTACGCCTACAATTGAACCTAATTTAGCTGCTGTTAAAAACACAGCCTTTTCATAATGTTCTAATATATAATTGGCAATTAATTTTTGACCTTTACTTAACTTTGGCATATTCTTTCTAATCCTATGGATTAAATCATTCTTACTCATTTTATAAGCCCTTCCTTAGCCTTCTCGCCTAAATAATATTTTTAATCTATTATATCATATCTTGATTACAAAATAAATTAATACCCTCTTTATTTTACATAGTTTTGCGCCCATAGCAAAGGGGTAACTGAAAGTTTATAAACTTTCGGTTACCCCTTTTAATAATAAAGTATCTTATTTATACTGGATAAGCCGCATTTTTTGTATCTGCAACTTGCATATCTACCTTTGTTTGTTGTGCTTCTCTGTACTTGAAGAAGTCAGTAGCTACTTGTGGGAATAAAGCATATGATAAAACATCCTCGTCTTGTTGTTTATACATAGCCATCTCTTTTTCAAGCTTATCTAATTCTGGTTCGAGA
Organism: Cellulosilyticum sp. WCF-2; assembly: GCF_003990395.1. Lineage (NCBI taxonomy): Bacteria > Bacillati > Bacillota > Clostridia > Lachnospirales > Cellulosilyticaceae > Cellulosilyticum > Cellulosilyticum sp. WCF-2. The sequence goes on from NZ_CP034675.1 coordinate 3,135,601, forward strand.
AGATCGGCTGGTCTACAAGTAATGCGTTTTTCGTCTCCAATAATCTTCTTAACAATTTCATCTGAAATAGGTACAGGTGTTTGACCATATTCACCTCTTACAATACCTTTAGACTCTTTTGAAACCATTTTATAGCGCTCGCCAGCAAGTACATTTAGTACAGCTTGCGTACCAACAATTTGACTTGTTGGGGTAACAAGTGGTAAATAGCCAAAATCTGCACGTACTCTTGGAATCTCTTTTAATACTTCATAATATTTATCTTCAGCATTTTGCTCTTTTAATTGTGATACAAGATTAGAAAGCATGCCTCCTGGTACTTGATAACGTAATGTATTAATATCTACTTCTAATACCTTTGTACTCATTAACCCACTAGCAAGAGCTTCTTGACGTATAGGTCTAAAGTATTCAGTAATTTCACTAAGCGCTTCTGAATTAATCCCTGTATCATAAGGTGTACCTTCAAAAGTTTTAACAAGTACTTCTGTTGCTGGTTGTGAGGTTCCCATAGCAAGTGGAGACATAGCTGTATCAATAATATCACACCCTGCTTCAATCGCTTTCATATAAGTCATTGCTGCAACCCCACTTGTATAGTGTGTATGAAGTTGAATAGGCAATGTTGGGACCGCTTCTTTAAGAGCACTTACTAGCTCTGCTGCACGATAAGGTACTAATAATCCTGCCATATCTTTAATACAGATAGAATTAGCACCCATTTCTTCTATTTCTTTTGCTAATCCAACATAATAATCAATGGTATGTACATCACTAATCGTGTAAGAAATCGCAACTTGTGCATGGGCTTTTTCTTTATTAGCTGCTTTTACAGCAGTTTGTAAGTTACGCATGTCATTAAGTGCATCAAAAATACGAATGATATTAATACCATTAGCTACACTTTTTTGTACAAAGTATTCTACAACATCATCGGCATAGTGACGATAACCTAAAATATTCTGACCTCTAAATAACATTTGAAGTGGTGTGTTAGGTGCCTGGTCTTTAATTTTACGAAGTCTTTCCCATGGATCTTCTTTTAAAAAGCGAAGACAAGCATCAAAGGTTGCACCGCCCCATACTTCAAGTGCATGGAATCCTACTTTATCCATTTTAGATACAATAGGTAAAATCTGCTCTGTTGTCATTCTCGTTGCAATTAAGGATTGATGGGCATCACGAAGTGTTGTGTCCATGATTTTAACTGGTCTTGGATTAATATTAGCCATCTTATAACCTCCTATATATGTATATGCTCATATGCTATTTTCTCATTCAATCAATTACCATAAATAGATAATAAAATGCCGGCTGCAATGGCTGAACCAATAACACCTGCTACGTTTGGTCCCATAGCATGCATTAAAAGGAAGTTGCTTGGGCATTCTTCTTGTCCGACCTTCTGAGCTACACGTGCTGCCATTGGAACTGCAGATACACCAGCTGCTCCAATAAGTGGATTGATTTTCTTACCACTTGTATAATACATGATTTTCCCAAATAAAACACCACCTGCAGTTCCTACACAGAATGCGGTAAGTCCAAGAATAACAACTTTAATAGTATCCCATGTAATAAAGGTATCTCCAGAAGTTGTTGCGCCTACTACAAGTCCTAACATAATTGTAATAACAGACATAAGCCCATTGCTAGCTACTTCAGCTAGACGATTGGTACAACCTGCTTCTTTTAATAAATTACCAAACATTAACATACCTACCAAGGTTCCTGCTGAAGGTAAAAGTAAAGAAACAATAACAGTCACCGCAACAGGAAATACAATTTTTTCCAATCGAGATACTTGCCTAAGTTGTTCCATTTTAACCATACGTTGCTCTTTAGTTGTTAATGCTTTCATAATAGGTGGTTGAATAACTGGTACAAGTGCCATATAGGAATAGGCCGCTACAGCCACAGATCCTAATAGATGTGGTGCCAATTTAGTTGTTAAATAAATAGCTGTTGGACCATCTGCACCACCAATAATACCAATTGAAGAGGCTTCACTAGGATCAAATCCTAGAAGGAGTGCTCCCAAGAATGCAAAGAAAATACCTAATTGTGCGGCACCACCAAGTAATAAACTTTTAGGGTTCGCAATAAGTGGACCAAAGTCTGTCATAGCACCAATACCAACAAAAATAAGTGGTGGAAAAATACCTAATTCTTTTCCGAGTCCAAGGTAATCTAGTAATCCACCATTACCCTCACCTAGAAATTCAAAGAGTTCTTTAACTCCCCCATGCCCATTGTACATATGAATCCCCGTGTTAGGAAGATTAACTAGCAACATACCAAATGCAATAGGAACTAATAATAAAGGTTCAAAACCTTTAGCAATAGCTAGATAAAGTAACACGCAAGCTACGCCAATCATTACAATATATTTCCAGCCATCATTCGTTGTTACAATAGTGGTAATCCCCATCTCACTAATGAACTTTTGTATAGCTGTTGCAAATTCACTAAACATAGAAACGTTCCTCCTTCTTTTTGAGTCGTTTGGAACTAATTGAGTGTAACAATGACATCGTTAGTTTCAACTGCTGTACCTGCTGATACGTTAACAGAAGCTACAGTTCCTGCACTTGGTGCAAATATTTCGTTCTCCATTTTCATAGCTTCAAGAATAGCTACTAAATCTCCTTCTTTTACACTTTGTCCTATTGAAACTTTAACATCTACAATTTTACCTGGCATTGGTGCAACAATCTTAGTTGCATTAGCAGGCACTACAGTTGCCTTAGGTGCTACCATTTTAGGTGTTACTGCAGCTACTGGTGTTGCTGCTACTGGAGTTACTGGTGTTGCTACTGGTGTAAAGCTTCCTCCTAATTCTTCTACTTCTACTTCATATGTATTACCATTTACAGTTACTTGAAATTTTCTCATCATTAACGGCCTCCTTAAATTAAAGTGCTTTTCTTTGAACTTTTCTTAATGATCTTACTTGAAGTTGGTCACTAGTTGTTCCCATACTTGCAGCAATAGCGGCAGTAATAACTGCTATTAATTCAAGTTCATCTTGGCTGTTTTCTTCTATAGCTACAACTACTTCTTCTATAACACTAGCTTCAGATTCAACTACTTTTACATTGTTAGACTTATTCGCAAACATTCCTACCATTTTCCCTAATAAGACGATGGCACCGATAAGCAGTGCAAGCATTGTAAATACAATTACAATACTAAGTATAAATGTAGGAATCCCTTCTAAAAAAGCGCTGATACTTTGATTCATCTTTTTTCACCTACCTTTATGTTGGGTGCTTTGCATACCTTTAACGTTCTTTAGTTGCAAGAACTTCCAAAGCAGCAATAATACGTTTACGCGTTGCTGCTGGCTCAATAATATCATCTACTAATCCTCTAGCTGCCGCTGCGTAGGCACTTGCTTGTATTTCATCATATTCTGCAGCTTTTTCAGCAAATGCTTCATTGGATAATGTACCTTCTGCTAATTCTTTTGCATACATAATCTTCATAGCACTTTCTGTATTTAAACTTGCTACTGTTGCAGTTGGCCATGCATAAGTCATATCACACCCTAATGACTTACTATTCATAGCTAAATAACCACTTCCAAAAGCATGATTAAGAATAACATTTACTTTTGGCACACTTGCCTCTGCGAACGCCTTCGTCATCTCACTACATGCTTTAATGATTCCTAACTTTTCTGTTGCAACAGTAGAAGTAAAACCCTCTATATCTGTAAGTGTTATAATCGGTATATTATAGGTGTCACATACTCTAACAAAATGAACTATTTTCTTTACCCCCGAATAATCCATACGAGTATCTGTATTGGCTATAATACCAACCGTTCCACCATCCATACGTGCAAAAGCTGTTAATGCTGTTTTTCCATAAGCTTCATTTAATACGAATAGCTCTCCTCCATCTACAATAGAAGTAACAATATCTTTTACTTCTTGTGTTTCAAAATTAAAACCATTAAGACTTGCATCTACGCGGTTAATATCATCTATCACTTCATAAAATGGCCCTTCTTCCCCACTGTTTTGAGGTAAGTAAGAAAGTAAGCGTATAACATCTTCAATTAAAACTTCTTCTTGCTCTTCGATAATGGTAGCAAGTCCACTTTCTTCAAAATGTACTTTAGCTGTTGCAATAGCATCAAAACTAGCTGTTTTATCATCTAAAGTATTAGGACTATTTAAAAAGACACGAGCTGATTTACTGCTCATAAATACAAAATCAGATAAACCCGCAATAAAAGCTGCACCGCCAGCACAATCACCTGCAATAACTGCTATTTGTGGAATAATTTCTGATGCTTCTACCATTTTTTCATAAATCATGCCATAACCTTCTAAAGCATCTACACTTTCTTGTAATCTGACACCTACTGTGTCTAAGAATCCTACTACTGGCGCACCTACTTTTAGGGCTTCTTCGTAAATTCTAACTATTTTTTTTGCATGCATTTCACCTAGTGCACCACCTAAAACGCTTGCATCTTGGCTGTACACATAAACAGGATTACCATTAACTGTCCCATAACCTGTTACAACACCATCAGCAGGTGTTTCATTATTTCTCATGTTAAAAGCAGTACTTCTACTTGTTATGAAAGTACCTACTTCCACAAAGCTATTTTCATCTAGCAATATACTAATACGTTCTCTTGCAGCTAATTTTCCCTGTGCAAGTGCTACTTTTTTAGCTACGTCATTGCTTTTTGTGATTATAGCGGCCCTACGAGATTCTAATTCAGATAATTTTTCTAAAGTGCTCATCTGGTACCCTCCATTGAAAAATTTTTAAAACAAAGTGTAAAAATCGCCATCTTTATTTTACTAAACTGACAATCAACATTCAAGCTAAATATAGAATTTTATAAGTTTTTACTAAAATAATGTAATATTATATTTTTTATCAATAGCAATTTTCAATCAAAAACTATATTTTTGATCGATTTTTTGTAATCTTTACGCATCCTTAACAAATTTCTCTGATTATTTACTCCTATATCTTTTTTAGATTTTACTACTCAATAATTTTATAACTAAAACACCAGTATTAGCAGAGAAACAATCTACTGATACTGGTGTTTTAGTTATACTTCTTCTATTATTGCAATACTTTTTAAATAATCTACTTCTTCTTTTGTTAAAGCTCTATATTCTCCCACTTTAAGTGAACCTAGCTGAATACTTCCCACTGACAGCCTTTTTAGTTGTACTACCGGATAGCCTACTGCTTCACACATTTTTCTAATTTGACGATTACGACCTTCATGAATAGTTATCTTAAGCCATGTATGCTTTGCATTTTGTTTTACTACTTCTACCTCAGCCGGATAAGTTTTTCGGTGGTCAATCATAACCCCCTTTCTTAACATATCCAAGCTACGTTCAGTAACTTTTCCACTAAGCTTAACTTCATAAGTTTTATTAACGTGATGCTTTGGATGGGTGAGTCCATAAGTTAAAGCACCATCACTGGTCAATAATAATAGACCTGAGGTATTATAATCCAGTCTCCCCACCGGAAAAATTCTTGTTTTAACACCTTTCATTAAATCCAAAACCGTTGCTCTTTGTTTTTCATCTTGCACTGTTGTTACATATCCTGCCGGCTTATTTAACATATAATAAACATGCTTTTCTTCTAATTGCACACGCTTATGATTATAGTAGACTTCATCATCTTCTTCTACTTGTGTTCCTAAAGTCTGTATGATTTGTCCGTTAACCGATACTTTCCCTTCTAAAATAAGTTCTTCACATTTTCTTCTAGATGCAATGCCACAGCTTGCTAAATATTTTTGTAATCTCATAATACCCCTTCTTTATTTAGTCATTTCCTTTAATCCATTTTTTAATATAATCAAGTAGTGTCGCCTTTGGTACTTCCTCACTTGCTAGAAGTGGTACTTTAGCTAAAGTAACCCCTTCACATATGACTTGTACTTCTCCTATTATATCCCTTTTATGAACGGGTGCTACTAATTGCGTTGGTACTACTTTTTTTATATAAACATTTGCTTTTTCTACCTCTGTTAAGGGAAGTATAATCGTCTCATCACAATCTAAAGACAAACTTTCTATCAGTGCCTTTTCAATTGCAACCTTGGCTATATTTCTTTGTGGCTCAACAAGCGTATATTTTTTATAATACTTAAAGCCATAGTTCATCATGTTAATGACATCTGTATACTTTTGTGTTTTACCAGCTTTTCCCCAACCAGATCCTAAAGCAGCTCCTATGAGTTGCATGTCATTTTTATAAGCTGCACCTACAAAACAATGACCTGCTTTATTAGTAAAGCCTGTTTTAATACCGTTAGCTCCCTCATAAGAATAAAAAAAACGATTCTTATTTTGTAACCCATAAGTATGGCTTCCTTCTGTAGGAATAGTAGGAATTTGAATGGTAGCCGTTGTTATAAACTTAACGAATTCTGGATTTTTTAGTGCATAAGCTCCAATTAAAGTCATATCATAAGCGCTTGCATAATGTCCTTCAGCATCTAAACCATTAGGTGTTTTAAAAGAAGTATGTTCAGCTCCTATCTCTTTAGCTTTCTCGGTCATTTGTTCACAGAATGCTTCTACCGATCCTGCAATATGTTCTGCTACTGCTACTGCTGCATCATTATCAGATTGTAGCATCAAAGCATAGAGCAAATCTCCTAATCTTTGTTTTTCTCCTACCTTTAAATGTAGCTTAACTGGTGGGGCACTACTTGCTCTCTTGGATATTGTTACAACATCTAAGAGATTACCTTTTTCTATAGCAAGGATACAAGTCATTATCTTTGTAGTGCTTGCCATAGCTAAGGGTTCATAACCGTTTTTTTCATATAAGACACGTCCACTTTCTTGTTCGATTAAAACAGCACCCTTAGCACGCACTTTTGGCAGTTCGCTATTTGCATAGCATAGTGAGCTTACTAACATACTGCCTATTAATATAAAAGATAAGATGATTTTCTTTTTCATGCTTTCACTCCTCTAGTTTCATTTAAGCACTCAATGTTGTCTCATTCTAAATCTTCCCTTATATTATAGACTTTATGCATTTTTTAAATAGTGCTATTCCTCAACATCTAAAGCCAAATTTACTTCTTCTTTCATAGCCTCATGATCTTCATAATAACTCATTTCTTCTCTTACTTCTTCTTTAAACTTCTCTAAAAGCTCTTCTTTAATTTTAGGTAGTTCTTCTAAATTTCTAAATCCAAAATGACGTAGGAATTCATTAGTTGTACCAAATAAAATCGGTCTCCCTATAACATTTAATCTTCCAACCTCTTCAATAAGTCCATATTCCATCAACTTACTCATAGCATGCTCACATCGTACACCTCTTATATCCTCAATCTGTGTTCTTGTAATAGGCTGCGAATAAGCAATAATAGCTAGTGTCTCAATCAATGCTTGTGTTAAAAGATTTTTAACCGGCTTCTGTCTATAAAGTTGAATGATTTCTGTGTGCTTAGGTGATGTACACATTTGATAGCCATCATCAACTTCTATAATTTCAATCCCACTATTCGTTTGTCCATAATAATCATTTAAGTGATTAATGGCCATGTGGACCGAAAAAGCTTCTGTATTACAAATTTCACACAATCTTTTTTGTGAGATAATGTCTCCTGCATAAAAAAGCAGGGCTTCAATACTACTTTCAAGCTCTGTCTTCTTCATCCACTATTCCTCCTTTTATAACAATATCACCTGTGGGTTCTTCTTGTAAAACAGTTACTTCTTTCTTATGAATTAGCTCTAATAAAGCCATAAAAGTAACAATAAGTTCTATTTTAGGCATTTCCTTTTTACAAATGGTAAAAAAGGTCGTCTTTCCCTCTAAAGCAATAAGATTACGTATGTAGATACTTTTTTGCTCGATGGTGTAAGTATCCTTCTTTAAAATGTTATGATCAATTTTACGTTCTTCTTTTGTATGTTGTTCCCATTCCTTTTGCTTCATGAGTTGCTCAAAAGTGTCATACAATAATTTTAAACTAACATTTTCTAGAATGGCATCGTAATCAATTGTACTCTCTGGAATATCAATTTCTGCTGGCTTATTTCTAAAACAATACTGACTACTCTCTCCTTGACATGCATTTAATTTTTCCGATACATATTTTACCTTCTTATATTCTAATAATTTTCGTACGAGTTCTTCTCTTGGGTCTTCTTCTACTTCTTCTCCTGGTTTTGGATGTTTTGGTAAAAGCATGCGTGATTTAATATAAAGCAATGTAGCAGCCATCACAATAAAATCACTCATTTGATCCAATTCAACTTCTTCCGCTTCATCTAAATAGGTCATATACTGATCTGTAATAGAAGATATTTCTATATCATAAATATTCATTTTATTTTTATCTATTAAATAAAGTAATAAATCTAATGGACCTTCAAAATCCTGTAACTTAAACAATACAGCCACTTAAGGAGCCTCCTGTCAACTTTTGTTATATACTAAGTGTAGTCGCTTGTCACTATTTATGCAAGCATTAAATATAGCGTCAGAAAAAGCATAATAAGAGTTACTCTCTTATTATGCTTTTTCTCACTTGGATAATTTAAAAAAGCGTTTACACATATAAGGAACCATCTGTTTAAGTGTAGCCTTCTTAACATCTGTTGCAGATATAAGCTGTCCCTTTCCCACTTCATTTCCATCTAAATAATAGGTCATTTCTCCTACTATAGCCCCTTTAGAAATAGGTGCTATCAGTGGCTCTCTATAATGAGCTTCATAAGTGAGTTCACTATTTGTATTACTTTTAGGTACGACAAAAGCTTTCGTTTCTTTAGTAGCTACATTTATTTTAGAAACATCGCCTTTTTTAATAGGTGTCTCACCTATAATTGTACCAATAGTTGGCCCAACTTTTACTTTGTAATTAGCAAAACCATAGTCTAAAAGCTGCCCTGCTTCTTGAAAACGTGTTTTACCATCTGCAGCACCCATAATAACTGCGATTAATCCCATATTATCTCTTGTTGCAGTAGCACTTACACAATGTTTTGCTTCTGGGGTATAACCCGTTTTTAACCCTGTAATCCCTTTATACCATTTAAGCATTTTATTGGTATTGGATAAACCAAACTCCGACTCTCCTCTTCTTGTTCTATGAGTAATTGTATCCATCCAAGTTGTTAGCGTTTTGGTGATTTCAGGATGCCCATTTACTAACGCTCTTGACATTAAGGCAATATCCCTTGCCGTTGATACATGTCCTTCAGTATGAAGACCACAAGCATTCTTAAAAACGGTATGGGTCATTCCTAATTCTGCGGCACGTTTATTCATAATCTCCACAAACTGCTCTTCACTTCCAGCAATATATTCACTCATAGCAACAGCAGCATCATTAGCTGAAGCAATACAAATACATTTTACTAAATCACGCACAGTCTGTTCTTCTCCAGGTTCCATAAAGACTTGAGAGCCACCCATATGTGCTGCATGCTCACTAATAGTTACTTTATCTTCCCAGTTAATTTTTCCGGTATCTACTGCTTCATTAATGAGTAACAAGGTCATTACTTTTGTAATGCTCGCCGGTGGTAAAGGCTCATCTGCATTTCGCTCTAATAAAATTTTACCACTCGATTCCTCCATGAGTATATAACTTCTAGCTGTTGCTGCTAAAGTTTGATTGGTATTCTTCTTAGGTGTTGCAGCTGCAAAAACCTGAGAACAACACATGACGATAAGTAATAAAAAGATAACTCCTACACGTTTACTTTTCATAACTGTCCTCCTTATTATCTTTTGTCTGTAGTATTTGTAATTCCATACAATTTATACCTATAGACTTATACAAGAGAACAGTATTGTTATCTTTAATGAATAATATCGTAAATTAAATCCGGTTTCTCTATTTGTTGATCACTTATTTTATAAGCTTTTTCTAAGATTGAAGTTGCTAAATTATATTTTTGTTCATTATTATAATAGATGGTTGCAACTGGTTCATCGACATTTATTTTATCACCTATTTTTTTATGAATAACAATGCCTACTGCTAAATCAATACTACTTTCTTTTGTTTCTCTACCTGCACCTAATACAAGCGCAGCTTTTCCTACTGCTTCTGCATTGATAGCTTCTACATAACCTATTTGATTCAAATAAAAATCTCTATGGTATGGTGCTTGTGGTAAGTAGCTAAAATCGTCTACTGCTCGCTCATCTCCCCCTTGTAACTTAATCCATTCCTTTAACTTATCGATAGCAGCTCCTGTAGATAATAGGTCTTGAATCTGATTTTTAGCAGCTTCCACATCTTTTGCCAAACCGGCTAGCATAAGCATATGGCTAGCTAAGGTAATCGTTAATAAGGTCAAATCTTCAGGTCCTTTACCTCTTAATGTATTAATCGCCTCCATTACTTCTAAGGCATTACCTACTGCATATCCTAATGGCTGATTCATATCAGATACAACAGCCATGGTTTGGCGCCCTACATGATTGCCTATATCTACCATAGCTTTTCCTAATGCTTTTGCATCCTCTAATTTTTTCATAAATGCCCCTGTACCACACTTAACATCTAAACAGATGGCATCTGCTCCAGAAGCAATCTTCTTTGACATAATAGAGCTGGCTATAAGTGACATATTGTCTACAGTTGCTGTTACATCTCTAAGCGCATAAAGTTTCTTGTCTGCAGGCGCTAAATCTCCACTTTGACCAACTACAGCAATATGGTGTGCATTCACATTCTCGAAAAACTGTTCTTCTGTTAACTCTACTTTAAAGCCTTCAAATGATTCCAGTTTATCAATGGTCCCTCCTGTATGCCCAAGACCACGTCCCGACATCTTAGCTACCTTTGCTCCTGCAGCTGCTACAAGAGGTGCTAATACTATCGTTGTTTTATCACCTACACCACCTGTACTATGTTTATCTACCTTAATGCCCTGAATAGGAGATAAATCTATTTGATCTCCACTACTAGCCATAGCCATAGTTAAACACGCTGTTTCTTCTAAAGACATGCCTTGAAAATAAATAGCCATTAATAAAGCTGATACCTGGTAATCTGGAATATCACCTTTTGTATAACCTTGTACTACAAAATCTATTTCTTCTTTTGTTAAAGCCAGCCCTCTTTTTTTGCAATCAATAATGTCATACATTCTCATTTTCTTACTTTCCTCCCATTCTATTACTTATAAACTTCTTTCAAGAAACTTTCACCTATCTTAAGTTGTGGAAGATTAAATAACTCACATAAAGTTTGCCCAATATCCGCAAAACTCTTTCTTGTTCCTAAATTAATACCTTCTTTTATTTGTTTACCAATTACTAAAAGTGGGACATATTCTCTTGTATGGTCAGTTCCTGGTGCCGTCGGGTCACAACCATGATCTGCTGTAATAATAAGTATATCCTCTTCCTTTAAAGCTTCCACTATTTGTGGTAATGCTTTATCAAAGGCTTCTAAACCTTTACCATAACTTGCTGGATCATTACGATGTCCCCATTTCATATCAAAATCAACCAAATTAGCGAAAATAAGGCCTTCTTGATGTTTTGTCATGCATTCTAATGTAACAGCAATACCATCATTATTATCCTTTGTATGAATAGCTTCGGTGATGCCTTGACTATTAAAAATATCTTCAATCTTTCCAACTGCTACCACTGGCACACCACCTTCTTCACAGTAAGATAAAAGGTTAGGTTTTGGTGGACAAATAGCATAGTCTCGTCTGTTAGCTGTACGTGTAAAATGGCCCTCTTCTCCTGTAAATGGTCTTGCAATAACACGCGCAACTTCATGCTTACCTTTTAATAAATTACGTGCAATTTCACACATTTCATATAGCTTTTCTAATGAAATAACAGATTCATGAGCTGCAATTTGAAAAACACTATCTGCTGATGTATAAACAATAGGATATCCTGTTTTTACATGTTCTTCACCTAATTCTTCAATAATAGCTGTACCTGATGCTGTACAATTCCCCAAAGTTCTTCTACCGATTTTTTCTTCAAAGGCTTTCATAATTTCTTCTGGAAAACCATTTGGATAAGTTGGAAATGGTACTTCTGTATAAATACCCACCATTTCCCAATGACCTGTCGTTGTATCTTTTCCTTTAGATAATTCACTCATTCTTGCAAAACTGCCTTTTGGTGATTCATATTTAGGGAGTGCTTTCATCCCTTCTATATTCCCTAATCCATAACTTATCATATGATTTAATTCTAGTCCATTACAATGCTCATACACATGTGCAATTGTATTTACATCTCCATCACCATATTGTTTTGAATCAGGCATTGCTCCCATTCCTACGCTGTCTAAGACTATCCATATTGCTCTTTTCATCTCTTACCTCCTAATTCTTAAGTGATTACTTAAACTTTCCACTATTATCACTTAGCTTCATATTGATTAACCTTTATTGTACCACATTCTGCAAAAAAATTGCACAAAAAAACTAGGAGATTACCTCCTAGTTTCATGCTCTTGGATGTGTTTTATTATACACATCCATTAACTCCTCTGTTTCTTTATTCAGATGCATATAAACTTGTGTAGTTGAAATATCTGAGTGCCCTAGCATTTGCTGCACGGATTTTAAATTAGCACCATTTTGCACTAAATGTGCTGCAAAAGAATGTCTTAACATATGGGGAGTAATCTCACCTTGAATATGTGCAGCATTAGCATAGGTCTTTAAAATCTTCCAAAAACCTTGTCTTGTCATAGGATAGCCATTGCAGTTAACAAATAACGTTTTATCATTTGCACTACGGATTAAAATGTGTCTTACTTCCCCCAAATACATATTTAACGCTGAAATGGCAGATTTACCAATAGGAATGGTTCGTTCTTTTTGAGCATCCCTACATATAATATACCCTTGTTGCAAATTAATATCTGTTGTTTTAAGTGAAATGAGCTCTGATACACGGATCCCTGTAGCATATAGCAGTTCAAGCATGGCTCGATCACGTATTCCTTTAGTATCTTTTTTATTAGGTTGTTCTAATAAAGAGCTAATTTGCTCCTGCGATAAAATACGAGGCGCTTTTTTCTCTATCTTAGGTAAAGCTATTAATCTAGCTGGATTCTCATTTAGCACTTGTTCTTTTACAAGATATTGGCAAAAGGCACGAATAGATGCAAGAGTACGGGAAATAGTTGCAGTTGATTTCTCTTTATCTTTCATATGCTCTAAATAGACTTTAATTTGCTGATCTGTCAAAGACTGAATCTCTATTTTCCCCTGTTCTTCAACATAACGTTCAAAATATCTCAAATCTCTTTCATAAGATTGCACCGTATTATCTGAAGCACGCTTAATATGCTTTAAATAATACAAAAATGATGTAATATACTCCTCCATAGCAATTCCCCTTTAACACAACATATTCTCATGCTTATAGTATTTTATTCCATTATAACCAAAATGACATTTGATGTCTATATTATTTCATTTTTATGTATAATTTTGTACTTTCTAAAATAATTATACCAGATAATAATGCCTTAATTAAAAGATTTTATTCACCTTTTTTTTATTTTCTCCTAAAACAAAAAGGCTTATACCTTTTTTAAATAGAAAGTATAAGTCCTTTATCATGCAGTTGTATACGTATTAAATATCTGTTGAGAAATCTTATTAGGAACAACCCTAAAAAGTGCTGCAATATGTAAAATTCCTGGGCTATAAACTTCTGTAGCAGCAGTCCTCCTGTATTTTCTCCATAAGTTGTAATAGCTAGTCCACCAAGTAAACCTGCTACTACAACTGCTAAATCATCTCAAAACAAGGCTAAAAGATTTTTTTACCGCTCCTTCATCTTCGCATGCCTCTTTCCCTTCTTAACCTTTACTTACTAAACGTACAACACTTTCTGAGTCCACTTCTTTTAAACGTACTTGGACAATTTCCTTTTTGGAAGTCGGAATGTTTTTTCCAACAAAATCAGGTCTAATAGGAAGCTCCCTATGTCCACGATCAATGAGTGTAGCTAATTTAATAAAGCTTGGTCTTCCTATATCCATCAAAGCATCCATTGCTGCACGTACAGTTCTTCCAGTAAAAATAACGTCATCTACTAAAATGACCCCTTTTCCATTAATATCTGAAGTAATTGAATGTGCTTCAGTAAACGGTTGGTCAAATTTCTTTTCTAAATCATCTCTATAAAAAGTAATATTAATACTCTCCACAGGCACTTCACTATTTTCAATAGATTTAATCTTATTTGACAAGATTCTGGCAAGAGGTACTCCTCTTGTTTCTATACCTATTAAAATCAAGTCTTTAGCACCTTTATTGGCTTCTATAATTTCATGAGCAATTCGTGTTACAGCACGATTCATTGCTGCCTCATCCATTAAAACTTTTATTTCATCCATATAAAAATCCATCCTTTTATCCGTTATTATTTCAATAAAATAATCTCATTATTCCTGTATCTTTGGTCGCTTAAACTAAAGCATTCACATTTCTAGATAAATAATAAAGAGACCTTTTATCGAAAGGTCTCTGAGTATTACACATGAATTGCCCATCTAATATGGCCTTATTTCTTTTGTGTATCCTTATTAGCCTCACGTGCTACTTTAAAGGAATATGATTTGACTTATTTTCTCATAATTTTCTTAGTTTGTCAATTACTCGTACAAAGTAGTCTGGTAACTCACTTTCAAAATACATTTCTTTATGAGTAATAGGGTGCGTAAACCCTATTACTTTTGCATGAAGCATCTGCTTATTAATACCAAAGCTCATTTTTGTAGGGCCATATACAGGATCTCCCAAGAGTGGGTGACCTATATGCTTCATATGAACACGTATTTGATGAGTCCTACCCGTATGAAGTGTAAGCTCAATATAAGTAAATTGTTTAAACCGTTCAAGTACTTTATAATCCGTCTTGGCATACCGTCCATCACGTACTATGGCCATTTTTTTTCGATCTTGCGTTGAACGTCCAATAGGTTCTTCAATTGTTCCCTCATCCTCTTTAAAACCACCATAAACAATAGCATGATACTTTCTAGTAATGTGATGGTCTTTTAGTAATTCTGACAATCCTAAATGGGCCTTATCATTTTTTGCAATCATCAGTAATCCAGAAGTATCCTTATCGATACGATGTACAATACCTGGTCTAATTTCTCCATTTATTCCAGACAATTTATCTTTACAGTGGTAAAGTAAACCATTAACTAACGTACCAGAATAGTTACCTGGAGCTGGATGAACAACCATATCCTGAGGCTTATTGACAATCATTAAATCATCATCTTCATAAACAATTTCAATATCAATTGGCTCTGGTATAATATCTACCTCTATAGGATCTGGTATAGTCATTATAATATGATCATCTGCTTTAACTTGATACTTGCTATTAATCACTTTTTGATTAACTAGAATACCACCTTTTTCTATTTGTTTTTGTATAAAGGAACGCGTATATTCAGGAAACACTTCTGCTAAATATTTATCTACTCTTCCTTTTGTTTCACTATTTACAATATGCTCAATCTTTTCTGCCATTAATTTATTTCCTCTTCAACATTTTCCTTCTCTATATTTGCCTTTTTTTCTTCTAAGTCTCCAAACAACAGAACAATCATTAGTAGGGCTACTCCTACTACTACAAACATATCTGCCACATTAAAAACGGGAAAATTAATAAGAATAAAATATATAAAATCACGCACATAACCTAAAAACAATCTATCAATCAAATTCCCAATTGCACCACTAATAATTAAAACAAAGGCAACTCTTCCCCAATTTCCCCATTTTGATTTTGGGAGCTGTCTGATATATATGAGCATCCCTATAATAATAATACTTGTTATGATAATAAGAAATCCCTGTTTACCACTTAATATTCCCCAAGCTGCTCCTTCATTTTTCACATAATGGAAATGAAATACATTTTCCCATATTTTAATGTCTTCTTGATTCATTAATGTAGACACAGCCCAAATCTTTGTTAACTGATCTATTCCCACTAGGGCTATTATAATAAGTGTTATTGCAACTATCATACTTTCCTCCTTAGCCTACTAGAAAAAAACGTGCTCATCAAGCACGTTTTTATGTAGTCATTTAAATATACAGCATTCATCTATTTAGTATATCACTCTTTACAATAATCATACTTATTTATTCAGTAAAGAGGATATTTCTTCATCTGACACAGGAATATATTCCTTCGTAAAATACTCTTCTTCTGTTGCCTCTGTTTGAGGTACTTCTACACTTGCTACGGTCTCTTTTTCAATAGCAGCAAAAGCTTGTACTAAATCATCTTGAGCAATAGTTGCTCTAGCATCACCTTGTTCCAATAATTCCATCTGTGATTGAAGTAGTTGTTTAAACTGTGCTTTATAAGATAAGTATTGCCTCTTAATATCTTCAACTTTTTGACTTAATTCAAAAGCTTCTTGCCTACCTTGCTCCACAATTCTGGCAACGCGTTCCTCAGCCAGACTAGTCATCTTTTCAGCTCTTTGTTCAGCTTCTTTTTTAATTTCTTCTGCTTTTTCATAAGCTGCACTTTTTGTATCTTGTGCTGTTTTATCTGCTAAAACAAGTACATTCTGTATCGTAGATTCCATAGTACGATAATATTGTACACTTTCATTTAAAGCATTGATCTTATCCTTTAGGGCATAGTTTTCATTAATTACCTCTTGATAACTTTTTAATATTTCATCAAGAAAGTCATTGACTTCTTCAATATGATAGCCACCTATTTTACTTTTTCTAAATTCCTTGTTTTGAATGTCCACTGGTGATAACATGTTGTTTCCCCCTATACATATTTTTCTATTGTAATATGAATCCTATCCTTTTTTGTTAATCCACTTATTTGCTTAAGCTTAATTTTACCATATCCTCTAACAGTAATATGGTCCCCTTCTTTTATAAGCTGCTTATTTGTACTCGTCACACCATTACATTTTACACGGTCTGCTTGAATAAGTTTTGTACAGACACCCCTAGATAATCCAAAACCCGCTGCCACTATAACATCTAATCGTAAAGAAGCTACAGTTGTTTCATAACTTTTAATCTGAGGAGGATTAATCTGCAATTGTGAAAAAGGGATTACTTGCTGTTCAATATTTTGATATTTCCCAATACTTAGTAAATTACTATTAATATAGGAAACCATAGACTCATTAGCAATGATGTATGCCCCAAATGGTTTTATTACAATGTCTCCTATTGTCTCTCTTTCAATTCCTAGACCTAATAAAGCACCTAGGTAATCTCTATGTGTAAGTACCTTTCCAATCCCAGTCTTAACCTTTAGTTCTAAGGCCATAATAGGAAAATCTTCCTCTTGAATTTCATAAGGAGCAATACCTAATACTTGTCTTTCTGCTTCTTCAAAACCACCGTAAAAATAACACATTTGTTTTGTAGATTCCTCTATATAACGATCTATCATACTTAACAACCATTCTTTATTATAAAAATCCGTAAAAATGGGTCTAAATTGCTGCTCTGATCGTTTGCTATATTCAAGCATCATTTTTACAAAGCGTTTTTCATCTGGATCATTTATATGATTTAACGATAGCTTCATCAGTATTAGATTGTAGGCGGAAACACACTACGTTGTTTTAATTTTTCTGGATTAATATTAACATGCTCTGGTGCAAAAATAAAAATACAGTCCGTTACTTTTTCAACTGTTCCATTAAGTGCACAACAAGCTCCTGTTAAATAATCCACTGCACGTTGCATCTCATGAGCAGCTAGTTTTTCCATATTAACAATGATAGGTTTTCTATTTTTAATGTAGCCACAAATCTCACCTGTCATATCATAACTTAACATGGTAAAATTAAGTAATTCCATACGATTAGGCTGATTAAGAGAAACAACCTTAGGTGTATTCATTGGTGGTATATGAGTTTGATGCATAACATTTCTATTAACTTGCTCAACTTCTTGTTCCATTTCCTCTAACTCATCTTCATCAAATTCATCTTCTGGTATAAAAATATTCTTAAATTTTGACATAAAGCCGCTCATTTGTATTCCTCCCAAAAAAATTTATTTAGTGTAATCTCTATTTCCAAAAATAGCCGTGCCGATACGTACCATGGTAGCACCTTCTTCTATTGCTATTTTATAGTCATTACTCATCCCCATTGATAATATATCGCTACTTATATTATCAAACTTTTGCTTTTGTATGTCAACCGATAAATCGTAAAGTTTCCTAAATATGGGTCTATTTTCTTCAGGATTAGCTACAAAAGGGGCTACCGTCATTAATCCTCTCACTCTGATATGTTTCATTTTTGCTAATTCTGCCATAATAGGTATTACCTCTTCTACTAAGAAACCATGCTTTGAAGCTTCTTTTGCTACATTAACTTCTATCAAAATATCTGTTATATACCCTTTTTGGGCTGATTGTTTTTCTATTTCTTCAGCCAGTTTTAAACGGTCTACAGAATGAATAAGAGTTGTTCTTCCAATAATGTATTTAACTTTATTAGTTTGGAGATGACCTATTAAATGCCAATGAACAGATTCATTTAATTCATCCATTTTTTGTACTAATTCTTGTACGTGATTTTCACCAAAATCTTTACATCCTAAAGTTATTGCTTCTTGTATAGACGCCAAAGGATACGTTTTTGAAACAGCAATTAATGTAATATCCTCTACTTTTCTCCCGCTTTTTATTGCTGATTCTTCCATTTCTTTCTTTATCATTTCCAGTTTTTCTTTCATTTCATCCTCACCTTTATTATTCATTTTGAACATTCATATCTTCTAGTAATTGATCAATCTTTATACTTTTAGGATTTGAAATCATTTTATCCATTTCTTTAAGTTGTGTATTTCCGTCATACTTAACAATAGCATATTCTCCACTTACTAATTCGATTTCTATAGTCTTAAACTGAGCAATTTTCCCATTAATAACATAAACACCTTGTTTTGTTTCTATCTCTGTTACTTCATAGGAACTTCCCGATTGGGGATCCACTAAAACATTATTGACTTGTACATTATTACTATTAGTAATATCTTGTCGTATATAGTTATTATCCTCTTTTTGATATTGTATTTTAATAGGCACAAATTCTGTTACTTCACCTACTTTTCTATAAACACCTAATTGCCCTTCATTCTCTATGCAATAAGTTGCTGGGATTTTCAACATATTCTGCTCCACAATGGCTTGCAGTGGAATTTTAAGACCTGTCACATTTTTATTCCCAATAGAAAAATCAACATATCTCAAGTCTAAAAAGTTGCTTATCTGATCACTTGTTTCAAATACTAGTTGTATACGTTTATCATCTTCAGCTTTTTTAGAAACTAATTTAAAAGTGACTTGCTTACTATTCGTGCCGGTAAAGTCAAGATTATAATTTTGCCCTTCCTTAAAAGCTTCATCTTGCGATAAATCTACATAACTTATTATATACCACTTATTATCTAAAATAATCTTATAAACAGGTTCTTCTTTAGTTACTTCGCTTTTATTAAGATAGCTTACATTAGAGTTTTTAATAATACTATTATATTTATCATAATTAAGTGTCTCTATCACTTCTGATAAATTAGAAGTTTCTTGTCCATCTAATTTATATGATATAATCCCTGCTTGTGGTGCTGTTTTACCTAGTCGGTACTGATTGATATTAGCTTGAAGTTCTGTTTTTAGTGCTGCTATGCTTTGTTCTTGATCCTGTTGCTCTTGAGTATAAATGCTTGTCCGCTTATTGACATTTTGATCTAATTGATTACGTAATGTATAAATAAAGTGGGTTGTATTTTCATAACGATTATCATAGAAAGCCTCTATATCTGCTTTTACCTCTTCATTTAAGTCATAAATTTGATCTTGATAAAAGGAGATATCTTTACGTTCTTCTGCTTTCTGATAAATTTGCTCATCTACCTCATTCTCTGTCTTAGTTGACTGTGCTAACTGCTCCTCATCTACTAAAACATAAACCAGTCCATCCTTCTTTACTTTTTCTCCTTCAGAAACGACATACTGAACGTTTCCTTCATCTTGGCTATATACCACTTGCTCATTTCTTAAAATAATACCGCTTAGACTTTTTGAATTATCAATTGTTCCTGTTTTAACAACCTGATAAGAAATTTTAGTTTTAGTGAGTGCCTCTTTCATTTCTATAGCTCCCCATACCCCAAAGGTTGTAAAAATCATTACAAGTGCTATTCGTAATATCAATTGACGTTGCTTCCTTTTCTTATTTCTATAAATCTGCGCTCTTGTAAGCTTATTATTCTTCTTTATCTGTTCTCTTCTCATGTGCGGAGAATTATTTTCTTGTGTAACTTGCCTGTTAGGAGTAACGTATTGCTCCTTTATATAAGGTGTTGTATTTTGATTCGTATATGAGGTAGCACTGTATGGATTTGTATATGATTGTTGATACCCCCTGTCTCCTCCTCTAACATAAGAAGATTCTTGCCTTTTTGGCGTGGTTTTATTTCTATTAGCGGAAGTACTCTTACTGCTAGTTTTGCTTCTAACATCTTTTTTTCTATTATCATCTACCTTTTGCATGGTTGTATTAGTCTTGTATGTAGAACGTGTACGTGATTGTACTGGCATATGAGTAGCATAAGGATTAAAATAGCTTCCTTCACCATAGGTAGTATGTCCCTTAGACGTGGGTTGCTTTTTATTGGTTTGCTTGATTTGATTCTTTTTACCACTATTTTTCATTTATTCACTTCCAATTCTATCCTTAATACTTATCATCATATAATGTAATAGCTTATCTTGCAAGATATTACCTCTAAAAAGCTAATAATTTGACAGAGGTTTTTTATTTTTATCATTCCTTTCTAACCTTTTATTTTTTCCATAAAAAAAGGCACATCATGTGCCCTTAAAGAAGGATGCAAATTAAACCGCCATTTCCTTCATTTATAATTTTTTGTAGTGTTTCTTGTAATTTTTGTTGCGCATCTTCTGGCATTCTAAATAGTTTATTTTGTAATCCTTCGTTTACTAATTCATGAAGTGATTTTCCAAAAATATTTGATTCCCAAATCTTTGTAGGATCTGTTTCAAACTCACTTAAAATATTATTAATTAAATCTTCACTTTGTTTTTCTGTTCCAACAATAGGTGCAACTTCGGTTTGAATATTGGCTCGTATAATGTGATAGCTTGGTGCACTAGCCCTTAGTTTAACACCAAAACGATTACCTTGTTTAATAATTTCTGGTTCTTCTAATTTTAGCTCATCGAATACAGGACTAACTACTCCATAGCCTTTTTCCTTTACTTCATTCATAGCATAAGCTACCTTATCATACTCTTTTTTAGTAGTAGCTAATTCTTTAATAAGCTTCATAAGCTCATGATCTCCATGAATTTCCATACCTGTCGTTTCAGAAAGTACTCTATAAAAGAGTTCTTCCGTTGTATTAATATCGACCTTTACAACGCCTTCTCCTAATTGAATCTTTTCTAAATAGACATTTTTAACAAAATCTAAAGCTCTTAATTCATTGGTAGCTTCTTTAATCTGTCTAATATTCTCTACATTTGCTATTTGTTCCTTTACACAATCAATCCATGCTTTTTTTACCCAATG
Source organism: Cellulosilyticum sp. WCF-2 (assembly GCF_003990395.1). NCBI lineage: Bacteria > Bacillati > Bacillota > Clostridia > Lachnospirales > Cellulosilyticaceae > Cellulosilyticum > Cellulosilyticum sp. WCF-2. The sequence goes on from NZ_CP034675.1 coordinate 3,157,208, forward strand.
CTCATTATCTAAGGTTTCTACCCATTTAGGGAGCATGAATTGAATTTCATTAAGTGGGAATTCATATAAGATTTTTTCTAATAATTGATGAATATCCTCTGTTTTCATTTGAGCAATATCCATTGGTACCACTGGAACATCATATTCTCTCGATAATTTACTGGTAGCTTCAATAACTTCTGTATCAAAAGGTTTCTTCGTATTGTACACTACAATAAAAGGTTTTCCTAAACGCTTCAATTCATTAATGGCACGCTGTTCCCCTTCTATGTAACTATTTCTAGAAATATCAGTAAAACTTCCATCTGTAGTCACTACGACACCAATGGTAGAATGATCTGTAATAACCTTTTTAGTGCCAAGTTCTGCTGCTTGTGAAAAAGGAATTTCTTCTTCAAACCAAGGCGTTTTAACCATACGAGGTGTATTATTATACAGGTGGCCTTCAGCTTCTGGTACAATATAACCTACACAATCAATCATTCGTACTTTAACTTCAAAATCTCCCCCTATAGTAATACCAATAGCTTCATTTGGTATAAATTTGGGCTCTGTTGTTGTAATAACTTTGCCATCCCCACTTTGAGGTAATTCGTCTTGTGTACGTTCTTTACTATGCTCATTTTTAATATTAGGGAGTACCAATGTTTCCATAAAACGTTTAATAAAGGTAGATTTTCCTGTTCTAACAGGTCCAACTACCCCTATGTATATATCCCCATTTGTCCTTTCAGAAATATCTTTGTAAATATCATAGTATTCCATATGAAAGCCTCCTTATATTTTAATTGTATGGGTACATTAAAATATATTGTACAAAAGGCAGATATATACCACTTTTATTCATTTTTAATGTTCGTCTTTTTTATCTCTTAGCATAAGATTATAAATAGTCTCTTTAACTGGCTCATTTTCAAAAATAACCTTATATATAGCATTTAGAATAGGCATCTCAACTTGATACTTTTGCATTAATGCATAACCTGCTTTAGTTGTGGGAACCCCTTCTACTACCATATTAACCTTTTGAATAGCCTCGTCCATTGTATAGCCTTGACCAATTAATTCACCAGCACGACGATTACGACTATGTCCACTTGTACAAGTTACAATTAAATCTCCTATTCCTGTAAGACCTGCAAATGTATTAGGCTTACCGCCCATAGCAATACCTAATCTCGTCATTTCTGCAATACCTCTAGTCATAAGTGCTGCTTTCGTGTTATCACCAAACCCCATACCTTCTACAACGCCTGCTGCTAAGGCAATTACATTTTTAAGTGCGCCACCTATTTCAATACCAATTAAGTCTTCATTAGTATATACTCTAAAATACATATCCATAAATAAATCTTGTATCTCATAAGCATATTTCATATCTTGGCTACTCACAGTAACTGTTGTTGGAATATGTCTTGCTACTTCTTCAGCATGACTTGGCCCAGAAAGTACAACTACCGGATTAGGGAGTACAGATTCAATAACTTGTGAGAGTCTAAGCAAGGTTTCTTCTTCCACACCTTTTGCGACATTAACAATAATTGTACTTGGCTGTAAATAATCTTTCATCTTTTGGGCAGTCGCTCTAACAGCTTTAGAAGGTACTGCCATAACAGCAACTTCTGCTTCTTCCAATGCTTCTGCCATAGAAGTTGTAAAATTAATCTCTAAAGGAATTTTAATTCCTGGAAGACACCTTTTATTTTCTCTATGTTGCAATATGTCCTCTTTTTCTTTTTCTTCATAGCACCAAAAAGTAACGTTATTCCCTTTTTCATTCAGAAGTAACCCTAAAGCTAAGCCCCAACCACCTGCTCCAATAACTGTTATCTTTTTCATCTTAAAACCTCCTAACACTACTTTTTACTTGTTAACCTTGCTTCATTACCTTCTATTAATCTCTTGATATTGGCTTTATGCCTATAGAAAGTAAAACCTGTAACCAAAAGTGACAGAACCATGGCCTCAATACCTATATTCCCTTTGCCAGAATAAAAAATAATAATCATAATAGGAATCGAGGCTGTCATAATAAGAGAGCTAATCGATACAATTCGTGTTATTGCAAATGTTATCAAGAATAGTGCTGCTCCTATTAAAAACAAACGATAATCTATTCCGATTAGTGTTCCTGCTGTGGTTGCAATACCTTTTCCCCCTTTAAAATGAAAGAATAGAGGAAAACTATGTCCTAAAACAGCACCTATGCCACTATAAAACGCAATCAAAATAGTTGCATCTGAATGATTTGGTGAAAACAGCAATTTTGCCACATAAATAGCTATAATTGCTTTAAGTATATCAATGAGTAAAACAAGAAATCCTGCTTTTTTTCCTAATACACGAATGGTATTAGTTGTTCCTGCATTACCGCTACCTTGTGTTCTAATATCAATGCCTTTTAATTTACCACATAATATTGCTGATTGCACACCACCAAAAAGATACCCAATAAGTAATGCCCCTAATCTATACATTTTTATTCTTTCGCCCCTTTTTCTCTTACAATAAATCGAAGTGGTGTGCCCTTAAAACCAAAGGCTTCTCTCATTTGATTTTCGATATAACGTTGGTATGAAAAATGCATTAGTTCTTTATCATTTACAAAAATAACAAATGTAGGCGGTTTGATACTTACTTGTGTCATATAGAAAATTTTAAGTGGCTTACCTTTATCACTTGGTGGCTGATTCATAGCCATTGCTTCATATAATACATCATTTAAAACACCTGTACTAATACGTTGGGACTGATTTTGTGCAATTGCATAAATTGTATCAAATAATTTAGGAATACGTTGACCTGTTAAAGCTGAAATGAACATACATGGTGCATACTGCATATAAGCTAATGTATTTGTAATCTTTTTCAAATAAGCATTCATTGTTTTATCATCTTTTTCAATGGCATCCCATTTGTTAACAACAATAATACAACCTTTTCCTGCCTCATGCGCCATACCTGCTATTTTAGTATCTTGTTCTGTAATTCCCTCTTCTGCATCAATAAGAATCAGAACTACATCTGCACGATCAATAGCTGCTATTGTACGGATAATGCTATACTTTTCAATGTTTTCTTTGATTTTACTACGTCTTCTAATACCTGCAGTATCAATGAGTACATATTCTTGACCTTCAATAGTCACTTCTGTATCTACAGAATCACGTGTAGTTCCTGCTATATTACTTACAATAACACGTTCTTCTCCTACAATTTTATTAACTAAAGAAGACTTTCCTACATTTGGCTTACCAATAATCGCTACTCTTATTTTATCATCTTCTTCTGCTTCTGCATCTTCATCTGGGAAATAGCTTACTACTTCGTCAAGCATGTCTCCTAAATTTAAAGCTTGTCCAGAAGAGATAGGAATAGGTTCACCAAGTCCTAGGTTGTAAAATTCATACATGCCCATTGTTTGATGAACCATATCATCGACCTTATTCACTACTAAAACAACTGGTTTGTGTGACTTTCTAAGCATATTAGCAACGTGAGTATCTGCATCTGTCATACCCGTCTTTACATCCACCAAGAAGATAATCACATCCGCTGATTCAATAGCCGCTTCTGCCTGTCTTCTCATCTGACTTAAGATAATATCTGTACTATCTGGCTCAATACCACCTGTATCAATAATAGTGAATTTATGATTAAGCCATTCTACTTCTCCATAAATACGGTCTCTTGTTACACCTGGTGTATCGTCTACTATTGACGTTTTTGATTTTGTTAATCTATTAAATAAAGTAGACTTTCCTACATTAGGTCTACCTATTACAGCAACAATCGGTTTACTCATTTATCTTTCTCCTTTTAATATTAATTTAAAATCTTTAGCTTATCTAAAGTACCTTTTTTCTAATGTACTGATAATCCCTAATTCTGTCAAGAGTCTCCACCTATTCTCAAAAAAGTCACGTTATTTTAAGCACATAAATGCACCTAATGTTCCTCTTTTACCTTGAGTTTTTCTGTGTGAAAAGAATAAATCTGAATGACAACACGTACAGATTTGGCTTTGAATGATATTTTCCGTTAAAATCCCTGCTTCAAGAAGTATCCTTTCATTACATGCCCATAAATCAATATGATACTTATCATCATATTCATGGGAAATAATAAATGATGCTCCTGGAAACTGATTACTAAATTGGTCTGCCACCTCAGCACCTACTTCAAAACAGCATGAGCCTATAGATGGCCCTATAGCCACTTGAATGTCACTAGCCAAAATACCTTCCTTTTCCCATAACTCAATCATCTTCTTTCCAATTCTACCTACGGTTCCTCTCCATCCGGCATGAGCCATACCTATCATACCATATTTAGGTGCATAAAAAAACAGGGGAACACAATCTGCATAGTGTGTCACTAATGTGACCCCCTTCTCTCTTGTATAAATGCCATCTTTACTTTTCCACTTGTTAGGTTGTGTAATACCATTCCCTTTATCTTCTTGAGTCACTTTTGCAATTTCCAATTCATGTACTTGTTTAGATAGCACAAGCGAATCCAGTGTTACTTCTAGTGCATCACATACTCTCCTATAATTTTCTATAACGCTTGTTTCTTTATCACCTCTATTAAAACCAAGATTTAAGCTGGACCACTCCCCCTCACTTACACCACCTGTTCTAGTAGTAAAACCATGTACTAAAGCTTCGTTTTCCCATGGTGTAAAAATTAGGTAAGTTAACTCTCCTTTTGTAATAAACTTAAATGATGCTAAATCTATCATGCCAAATCCTCCTAAAATGCCGCTTCTAAATGTGTTATGCTAGTTTCCAAGATTTCAATCACATCAAAGCGACTTGCTACTTCATAACCTATCTTTGTTCTTAAATAGTACATAGCCGTACGTAAGATGTGCTGTCTTTTCTTATAATCAACTGCTTCTCTTGGATAACCATAATCTACTCTTTTTCTATATTTTACTTCTACAAATACAATATATTCATCATCCTTAGCAATGATGTCAATCTCACCGAAACGACACCTATAGCTATGTTCCAAAATCGTATAATGCTTAGCTTCTAAATAAGCTATTGCTAATAGTTCATATTGTGTTCCTAGTAAACGCTTATTACTTATGCCCTCTCGTTTTGGCGTAAAGCTCATCCATATCACCTACAAATACTAAGACTTTTGCTACAAGCTCATATAGTTCTGTTGGAATTTGTTCTCCTACTTGTAACTCTGCTAAGATTGTAGCCAACTTCTTGTCTTCATAAACAGGCACATGATGTTTTTTAGCTTCTTCCAGTATATTTTCTGCTACTTTTCCACTTCCACTAGCAACAATAGTAGGTGCATTCATATCTTCTTGATAAGATAAGGCAACAGCTTTCATTCTTTGCTTTTTTTTCATTACGCCCTCCTTATGCTTTAAGGTCCATATGATAAAGTCCTGTATATATTTCTTCCTTAAGTCTATTATCCTTCAATAATTTAACTTGTAATTGATTTAAATGATATCCTGAACTACCTAATTCTTCAGATAATTGTTCTAATGAAGACTCTATTTGCTCTTTCATTGTTTGAGTTTCAACTTTAAGTGTCATATTAACAGCATCTTTTATTTGCTCTATATGTACTTCTACTTTACGCAAAAAGGGCATATTGAGTGCCATTACAATATACATCCGTTCATCGCTATTGCCTTGCTTTTTCTTTGGTTTAAAAAAATAAAGTTCACCCGTGTTTTCTTGATTATTAAAAACCATAGGAAAACAAAAGTACTGCGCTTCTATATTATACTTTTGAACAACTTGAAACATCTGATGTACTTGCTGCAACTTTTCTTTTCCTTCTTCAGAAAGATCTAATTTCCCTAAATGCTCTAGAATTGCTTCTACACGTTCACTTGTCCCTGTAATTTTTTCACTTTCTTTTATATGGTTATTTATTTGTTTGATATCAACTTCAAGGTAACTTTTAAAAATGGCCTCTGCAAGTGTTTTTAGTACTTTTTCATAAAAAATTTCCGGCTGTCCCCTAAAATAGTCATTTACTTTCTGCTCCAATCGAAACTCTTCCATAGAAATTGATGAAACCCAATCTTTTAAAATCACTTCAGCCGAGCGGGACTGTGCAGGTGAACCATCAACTAATCTATTTTCTTTTAAGGACTTACTTTCCTCATACTTTCCTGTCTGTTCATCAATCAAACTTGCTTTTATTGCTTTTTCTAATTGTTCTAGCGACAATGCATGACCAAAATCATGTACTACATTCTCGAGTTGGTTCATGTTTTTCATGCCCTCTAGTATACCTTTAAAGGCTTCAGTTATTCCCTTTATTCCCTCCGATTTTAAATATGAAAGCTGCTCTATATCTTTTAATACTAATGGCACTTCACTTGATTTTAAATTGACAAGCATTTCTGTTGGTAAATCATAAGTTTTATGTCCTTGAAAAATGGATAAAAGGCTTTCTTTATTCAAAGGTAATTGCTTCTCTATAAACTGTCCGATAATATTTTTCATTTCTATTTGATTAGGTAATTTCAACTCACTCATAATTTTATCAATAAGTTGACCATTTGATAAAGTTTCAGGTATTTTAGGTTGTAATATAAGCTTTTGATTTTCTTTACCCACTACCACAAAAGAAAGTAATTTGCCTATATCCACAGCATCTAATAGATTAACAGGCACGCTTATACCATTCCCTAATTTTAATACAGTACCATTCTCGGCTTCTATTAATGTCCCCTCAATATAATCTCCTGGTTGTAACTTTGCTAGTAAATGACTTATATCCCTACTAGTTGAAGAGGCTTCATAACCAGCTGGCGTCGCTTCTGTTAACGGATTAAACCTTAAAGTTTCATTAATCAAAATATCCCCTCATTCTTTAAAAATGATTTACGATGCAATGGCGTAATACCATAATTTCGTATTGCTTCATAATGTTTTTGACTACCATAACCTTTATTATTTTCCCAGTCATACTTGTCATAGGTGTTGGCATAAGCTTTCATCATTCGATCTCTTGTCACCTTTGCAATCACACTAGCAGCTGCTATACTAGCACTTTTGTCATCACCACCTATAATAGCTTCTTGTCTTATTTGAATCTTTGGAATCACTTTATCACCATCTACTAATACCCTATCATAGTCCATCTTAAGCTCACTTAAGGCATGTCTCATTGCTTCAAAAGTAGCTTGTAAGATGTTAATCTCATCAATGCGATCAGCATCTACGATTCCTATACCAATCCCTAAAGCATTGGACTGAATTTGATCATAGAGCTTCTCTCTTTTGGGTTCTGTTAATTTTTTTGAATCCTTTAATCCTACAAGATTTGTATCATAAGGCAAAATAACAGCAGCTGCCACTACTGGTCCTGCTAAAGGTCCTCTGCCAACTTCATCTATTCCTACAAGGATATACTGATTATCATGAAATATGCTATCAAATTCGCACTTAAGTTGCCATAAAGCTAGTTCATTTTCATAAGTCTGTATTTTTCTTTTATATTTATCAATTAACTTAATAACGCCACTACGTGTATCTATTTCATATGCTTTTAATTCTTCTTTTAGCGACTCTATACTTAAGTTATTTAACAATTGATCTAATTCTTTTATATTCAAATTCACCCCACCTATTCTACTACTCCTATGCGTTGTAAAGGAAAAATTCTAAACCCAGCTTTTGCAATAATTGCAGTCCTTGGAATAGGACCAAATACTCTACTATCTTTACTATTAATTCGGTTATCTCCCATCATAAAATAATAGCCTGAGGGTACTTTATAAGGAAAGTCTATGACTGAACCTGAATAAAGATATGTTTTTGTTGTTTCATCTAAATATCTAGATTCATCTATAGCCTTTCCATTAACATGAACCTCATTATTAATAATATCTATGATATCTCCTGGCAAGCCTATAACACGCTTAATCAAATGATCTTCTTCGTACGTAAATACAGCAATCTCTCCTCTTTCAGGATTTCTATAATAATAAGGAATACGATTAACAATAAGATGATCTCCAGGATAAATGGTATGCTTCATAGATTCTGTAGGAATTCTTGTATGACTTATAATAAAACTTGAAATTAATAGTGCAGTTAATACAGCAAGCATAGGCTCTTTTATCATTTCTATTATTTTTCTTACTTTAGTGTAATACCTGTTCATCCTCTGCACATCTCTTTCTTCTACTCTCTATTTAAGTAAACCTATTTGATTAAATGGATATATTTTTATCCATGCCTTACCATATATTTTATCTCTAGCAATTGCTCCTAAATAACGGCAATCTTGACTCTGCGCCCGGTTATCTCCCATTAAGAAATAATGATCTTCTGGTACAGTATAAGGAAATGTTACATGGTCAGATCCAGGATAAGGTTCCGAACTCATTCCTGCTGCTAAATAGGCAGATTCATCTATTGCTTCATCATTGACATAAACCTGTCCTTCTCTAATATCAATTATATCCCCTGGTAAACCTATGACACGCTTTACCCAACTTTCTTCCCCTTGTTTAAATACAACGATTTCTCCCACCTCAGGATTACGATAATAATAGGGTACCATGGTAGTTAGAATATGATCTTGCTCATTAATGGTACTAACCATAGAAGGAGTTGGAATCTTATTATGGCTTACAATAAATGATGTAAACAATAAAGCAACTAATACAACTAAAACTAACTCTTTTATAAACTCTACACATCCTTTGATGCTATATAATACTTTACTCATCTTTTCACATCCTTTTCGCTATGTATTCTTTTAAGATTTATTTCATAGGTCCTATCTGATTAAATGGATAAATACGAAAAATAGGTGTTCCCACTATTTCATCTCTTGAAACAGCACCTATATATCTAGAATCTTTACTATCCATCCTATTATCACCCATTAAAAAATAATGATCCTCTGGAACCTTATATGGAAACTCTACAGGTTCATCCCATGGCGAATTAGGTGTAGAAATTCCTGTATTTTTTAAATAAGTCTGTTCATCATAGAATACATCATTAATGTAAACATCACCTTCACGTATATCAATTATATCTCCTGGCATACCTACCACACGTTTCACCCACATTTTATCTTCTTGATGAAAAACTACAATTTCACCTCTATTAGGATTTCTATAATAAAATGGGATAGGTGAAACTAATATGCGATCATTAATATTCAATGTGCTAATCATAGAACCAGATGGAATCTTATTTTGACTCAATATAAAGCTAAAGAACAATAAGCAAATTAAAACTACAATAGCTATTTCTTTTATCATTTCTATAATTGTCTTTAATCTAAATCCCCCATCATGCATCTTATCACTTCTTTTCTACTCTTTATCTTTCCTAGGCACTTCTACTGTTACACGTCCCCATTTACCACTACGAAATTCATCAATAATGGTTTGAGCTGTACGCAATTCATCTAACTCCCCACCCGCTATTATCAAACCTCTTTTTAAGCCAATAGCCTTAAAAGCTTCATAAGCCTCTACTGGTAAATTCATTTTATAGCGCTGTTCAATCTGTGCTTTAAACAATGTACTTCCTTCTTCAAGTAAATGAATAGCTAACTGTCTATTATCTAAAATATTATCATTGATAGAACCAATATACGCTAAATGACGTGCCACCATTTGATCTTCAAACTTAGGCCACAAAATACCTGGCATATCTAAAAGTTCAAAGCCTTTCTTAATTTTAACCCATTGTTTACCACGTGTAACTCCTGGCTTATCACCTGTCTTAGCTGTCCCTTTGCCAACTAAAGAGTTAATAAATGTAGATTTACCAACATTAGGAATTCCTACAATCATGGCACGTATAGGACGATAAATCCTTCCTCTCGCACGATCACGCTCTATTTTTTCCTTTAATAAATCTTCTGCAATTTTAGTTACTTCCTTAATACCTTTTCCCGTAGTCGCAATAATAGGTACCACTTTCACATTATGTGCACTATACCATTTGATCCATTCTTTTGTAATTGATTCATCTGCTAAATCTGCTTTGTTTAAAATAATAATACGCATTTTATTTTGTGCAAGCTTATCAATATCTGGATTTTTTGTACTATAAGGTGCTCTTGCATCTAAAAGTTCAATAACAATATCAACAAGCTTAATATTTTCTTCTATTAATCTTTTTGTTTTGGTCATATGACCTGGATACCACTGTATATTCATTCTGTCTATCACCTTTATGAAATCTATTTTATCTTTACTAGTTTTATTATAGAGATGTTAATCTTGCTTCTCAATATATTTTTACAATAAATATATTTTTAGACTTATAAATAATAAAAAAAGGACTATAAAAGTCCTTTTTTTATTATTTGATTAATTCTTTAACTTTAGCGTTTTTACCAACACGTTCACGTAAGTAGTTAAGTTTAGCTCTTCTAACTTTACCTAAACGAACAACTTCAATTTTTTCAATGTTTGGTGAATGAAGTGCCCAAGTTTTTTCAACTCCTACACCGTAAGACATTCTTCTAACTGTGAATGTTTCACGAACACCACCATTTTGTCTTTTTAATACGATACCTTCGAACATTTGGATACGTTCTCTTTGACCTTCTTTGATTTTAGCATATACACGAATTGTGTCACCTACGTTAAATGAAGGTACTTCTGCTTTAAGTTGAGCGCTTTCAATTTCTCTAATAATTGGGTTCATATTTAATTCTCCTTTTTTCTCAGATGTTCTTAACAAGATCTTTGACAGCGGACCATCCGTAATAACACTACATATTATAACATGTCTTGATTTTCATTGCAAACCTTTTTTGCATAAGCTTCAATAAAAGCTCGTTCCTTAGGGGTTAATTTAGCTGTTTCTAGTAATTCAGGACGTTTTTTATAAGTATTAATAAGAGACTCTTGTCTACGATGCTCTGCAATCTTTTGGTGATTTCCTGACAATAATACAGGTGGTACTTCTTTTCCTCTAAAAACAGCAGGACGTGTATAATGATAATATTCTAAAAGTCCATCACTAAAAGACTCTTCCTCAAAAGATTCTTGTTTACCTAAAACACCAGGTAATAATCTTATGATGCTATCTGCTATCATAACAGCAGGCAACTCTCCTCCAGTTAAAACAAAGTCACCAATAGAGATTTCATCTGTAACAATTTCATCAATAACACGTTGATCTATTCCTTCATAATGTCCACATAAAATAACAATATTTTCTTCTTTTGAAAATTCTTCGGCCAGTTGCTGATTCCATACTTTTCCATGTGGTGTCATATAAAGAATGCGCATTGACTCCCCTTCTGCTTTACTACGAATATGTTCATAACAATCATACACTGGTTGAGCCATCATAAGCATACCCGCACCACCACCATAAGGATAGTCATCTACTTGATGATGTTTGTTATTAGCAAAATCTCTTATATCTACTGCTTCTAGTTCAACTAATCCACTTTTTCTTGCTCTGCCCATAATACTATAATCAAACAAGGTATTAATGGTTTCTTTAAACAGGGTCATAACTGTTATTCGCATAATTCTTCAAGTCCTTCTAAAAGTGTCACATGCATTTTATTTTGTTTAACATCAACAGATTTGATTACTTGTTTGATTGCTGGAAGCAATAAATCCTTGGCTCTATCTTCTTTTCTAACAGCATAAACATCATTACTTCCTGTGTAAATCACATCTACAATTTCTCCTAAATAGCGTTCTTCATCATAAGTATACACTTGCATACCATATAAATCTGCGATGTAATATTCATCTTCTTCCAGAGGTAAACTATCCTTACGATCTATTTTTAATAAAGCGCCCTTAAAGAGTTCCGCTGTTGTCATATCATCTATACCTTTTAATTTAAGAAGAACCATTCCTTTATGATAACGTACACTTTGAATTTCATATGATTCAAGTTTTTTTCTTTCTACATAAATCTCTTTTAATTGTTCAAAACGAGTAGGATCATCAGTACTAGGCATTACTTTTAACTCACCCTTAACCCCATGTGTATTTACTATTTTTCCTACAATAAACATTTCATTCATTTTATTCATCCTCTACTTTCATCATTTATAAATTTTCATAAATGATAGGTTAATCAATAACTTATGAAAACTCACAAACGTCTTATTCCTAGTATAGCCATAAATTATTTATCCTATATGACATCATTATTAAACAAATTTATTTTTCAACTTTTGGATAGATAAATAGGCTAGGGATATACCCTAACCTATTCTAAAATATCCACTACAACTTTTTTAGATGATTGAGCTGTAGTTGCTTTAATTATTGTTCGAATTGACTTAGCAATTCTTCCTTGTTTACCAATTACTTTTCCCATGTCCTCAGGGGCCACCTTTAGTTGTAAGATAATTTTGTCCTCTTCCTCTACTTGAGACACAGAAACTTGCTCTTTATTGTCTACTAATTCTGTAGCAATCATACGTAATAAATCTTCCATAAGACTTGCCCCCTTAGAAAAGTATTATTGAATACCAGCTTTTTTAAGTAAATCTTTTACTGTATCTGTTGGTTGAGCACCAGTTGAAAGCCACTTTTCAGCTGCTTCTTTATTAATGCTTAACTCATTTGGTTCTTGACATGGATTGAAGTATCCAATCTCTTCGATAAATCTACCATCTCTTGGAGAACGAGAATCAGCTACAACGATTCTGTAGAAAGGAGCTTTCTTTTGTCCCATTCTTTTTAAACGAATTTTTACTGCCATAATATTTTCACCTCTTAAATTATTTTAAAATTTATTTACATAAAAGGAAATTTAAATTTACCTTTTTTGCCTTTCATAGCACCTGAGAATTGCTTCATCATACCTTGCATCTGTTCAAACTGTTTAATCAGTCTGTTGACCTCTTGTAAGTCACGTCCTGAACCTTGTGCAATACGTTTTTTACGACTCATATTTAGAAGGCTAGGATTTAGTCTTTCTGCTTTTGTCATTGATAAAATAATTGCTTCAATGTGCGCCATTTGCTTTTCATCCACTTGACCTTGGATTTCATTTAGCTTTGCAGCATTCATTCCAGGAATCATACCCAAGAGTTGACTAATAGGCCCCATATTCTTAATTTGCTGCATTTGTTCAAGAAAATCTTCAAAGTTAAACTCTGCTTTTCTAAACTTCGCTTCAAGCTCTTTTGCTTTTTTCTCATCAATATTTTGTTGTGCCTTTTCGATAAGTGTTAGTACATCTCCCATACCTAATATACGAGAAGCAATACGTTCCGGATGGAAAGGTTCTAAGTCATTTAACTTTTCTCCCATTCCCACGAACTTAATAGGTTTATTAGTGACTGCCTTAACAGATAAAGCAGCACCACCTCGGCTATCACCATCTAACTTGGTCATAACAACACCATCAAGGCCTAAAGTCTGATCAAAAGATTCAGCAACATTTACTGCATCTTGACCTGTCATTGCATCTACTACAAGTAGGATTTCTTGCGGTTTCACTAATGCTTTGATATTCTTTAGCTCGTCCATTAATACTTCATCTATATGCAAACGACCTGCTGTATCGATAATAACAACATCTAAGTTATTTTCTTTAGCATAGTTCACACCAGCTTGTGCAATATCAACTGGATTCTTATCACTTCCCATTGAAAAAACAGGAACATTGACCTGCTTACCCACTTTTGTTAATTGATCAATAGCTGCTGGTCTATAAACATCACAGGCTACTAAGAGTGGCCTTTTACCTTGTGACTTGATATGACTACTTAATTTGGCACTAGTAGTCGTCTTACCTGCACCTTGAAGACCTACCATCATAATAACAGTAATACCTCTTGGAGCAAAATTTATTTTACTTTGGGTCGAACCCATTAAGTTAATTAACTCTTCATTAACAATCTTAATTACTTGTTGACCTGGAGTCAAGCTCTCCATGACTTCATGTCCAACAGCTCGCTCTTCAATGGTTTTAATAAACTGTTTCACCACTTTAAAGTTAACATCCGCTTCCAATAAAGCTAGTTTTACTTCTCTAAGCGCTAACTTTACATCTTTATCTGAAAGCTTTCCTTTACCTTTTAGCTGTTTGAAGACATCTTGTAGTTTGGTTGATAATTGATCAAAGGCCATATCCGTCCTCCTAAATCTTATTGATTAATTTATCTACTAGCGTAATGACCTTGTTTACACTATTCGCTTTTTCATCCTTTAAGTCACTAGCTAACGTCTGGCATAAAGCTTTTATATCACTCAATACTTTTTGCTCTGCTTGATATTTTGCAAATAAAGCTAGCTTGTTTTCATAATCTAGTAATTTCTGCTCTGCTTTTTTAATAGTATCAAAAGCACTTTGCCTGCTAATATCATGCTGCTCAGCTAATTCTCCTAAAGAAAGATCTTCAAAATAATATTCTTTTAATAAATCCCTTTGCTTATCAGTAAGTAGTTCCTGATAAAAATCGAACAAATAGGTAATCACCACAAATTTTTCCATGATTTACTCCCAAACACTGTCAGTCACTTTTACTTTACACTAGTTAGTATAGTAAAAACCTTGTTACTTGTCAACCTTTTTATTAAATCCTTCTTTTAGTTTATGATTCTTTAAACAAGGCTGTAGCAAAAGTTTCTGCATCAAATGGTTGAAGATCATTTATTTGCTCTCCTACGCCAATATACTTAACAGGTACTTTTAGCGATTCATAAATACCTACAATAGCTCCACCTTTAGCTGTACCATCTAATTTGGTCAGAATAATACCATTAATATCTGCCACTTCTTTAAATAACTTTACCTGCTGAATAGCATTTTGACCTGTTGTTGCATCTAAAACAATCAAAATCTCTTTTTTAGCTTCAGGATATTCTCTCGCTATAATACGTGAAATTTTTTCTAGTTCCTTCATTAAATTTGTTTTATTTTGTAATCTACCTGCTGTATCGCAAATAAGCACATCACTTTTACGTGATTTAGCTGCTGCAATAGCATCAAATACAACGGCTGCCGCATCTGTACCTTCTTCATGCTTAATGAGGTCCACGCCTGCACGATTTACCCATACTTGAAGCTGTTCTATAGCTGCTGCTCTAAAAGTATCTGCTGCTGCAACGAGTACTTTTTTATGTTGGCTCTTAAATAGATGTGACATTTTTCCAATCGAAGTTGTTTTTCCTACACCATTTACACCAATAACCAAAATAACTGTAGGTCCATTAGGATTTAATATCTCTTCTCTAGGCTGATCTGTAAGTAACTTTGTAATAATTTCTTGTAATGCTACTTTTAAGGCACTAGGTTCTGTTATTTTTTCTTGTTTTACTTTTTCTTTAAGACTCTCCATAATATGAAGTGTCGTTTCAACACCAAAGTCTGCCATTATTAATGCTTCTTCTAATTCTTCATAAAGGTCTTCGTCGATATGTCTAAAATTACTTAATACATCATCTACACCTTTTAAAATACTATCACGTGTTTTAGTAAGTCCGCTAAAAAGACGTTTAATAAACCCCTTCTTTTCTGTTTCTTCACTTTGAGCTTGTTTTTCTTCACTTAACTTGGTTGCATTCTCAACCTCTTCTTCATCCGTTTTAGCTAGCGCTTCATCATTTGTTTCCAAATCAGCTTCTAATATTTCCTCTAAAACTTCTATTTTATCGACACTTACCTCGTCATTTACTAACACATCGGCTGAGCCCATCGTTAATTTTTCAGTTGTTTCTTTTAATATTTCCTCTTGTACTTCTTCTGCTTTCTCTTTTTCTTCTAGAACTTCATCCTCGACTAATAATTCTTGCTCTAATTTCTCTTCTTGAACACTAGACGCATTGATTTGCTCTTCTTTATTTTTACCAAAAAACTTTTTTAAAAAACTCACTGTTTAACCTCCTAACTCGTCTTCTTTTGATCAATATATTGACTAACATCCTCTAACTGAATAGAAAGAATTGTTGAAACCCCTCTTTCTTGCATGGTCACGCCATATAAAGTATGTGCTCTTTCCATTGTACCTTTTCTATGTGTAATAACAATGAATTGTGTTTCTCTCGATAAACTCTCTAAATAATTAGCAAAGCGTAAAACATTGGCATCATCTAGAGCCGCTTCAATTTCATCTAGTACACAGAAAGGTGATGGTTTTAATTTTAAAATACCAAAAATAAGTGAAATCGCTGTTAAAGTTCTTTCACCACCTGAAAGTAAAGTCATGTTCTGAAGCTTCTTTCCTGGTGGTTTGGCAATGATTTCAATTCCTGACTCTAAAATATTTTCTTCATCAAGTAACTTCAAATATGCTTCACCACCTCCAAATAATTCTTTGAAAACATGAGTGAAATTCTCGGCAATGATAGCAAATTGGGTGATGAAAATATCTTTCATCTGCTCCATTAATTCATTAATCAATTCAATGAGTGATTGTTCAGCTTTTTCTATATCTTCCTTTTGCTTTGTTAAAAACTCATAGCGTTCTTTAGTTTCTCTAAACTCTTCTACTGCATTAACATTAACATTTCCTATTTGTTTAATCTGACCTCTTACATCTACTGATTGCTTTTTAAGATCAGTAATAGATATATTTTCTAAGCGGTATGGTAATGCATGTGTGAACGTAAGTTCATATTGTTCCCACATACTATTCCCCCAATTCTGCTTTTGAAGTTCACTATTTTGCTTTTTATTTTCAAGACGATATTTTTCCTCTTTCAATAAATTCATTTGTTCTGACATTGTAGTGATTTCATCTGATAGTTGAACTTGTTTTTGTTCTAATAATACTTTTTGTTCATCTAATTGTTTTCTTTCTTTTTGCTTAATAACAACTTCTTCATTAAGTAGTTTAATCACTTCTTTGACTTTTTCATTTTCATTAATTAATTGTTGTATTTCCATTTGATAGCGTTCAATCGTTTCACTTAAATGAGCATTTTTTTCGTCTTGACCATTAATATCAGCTTCTAATTCATTCATCTGATCTATCATATAATTAATATTTTGTTCTGTATTTGAAAGGCTTATTTTTTTATCAGTCAATGCCTTTTCTAAGACCTCTCGTCTACCTTTTGAATCCGCTAATTGCTTCTCTAAATCAGCAATTTGTAATTCATCATCATTAATCGTTGCTTTCAAATCCCGTAATTTTTCTTCCGCCTGCTCTTTTCCTTGTTTAATCACTTCAATAGATTCATCAATATTATTTCGCTCTGTTATAAGTTGAAGCTGATTATTTTTAGTGAGTTTTAATGCATGAGCATTTTTCTCCCATTCTAGCCCATAATTTTTAATGGCATCACTTATTTGTATATATCTTACTTCTGTGCTTTCATACTGAGTCAGTTTTTCTTCTAACTCTTTTGTAAGCATGACTAAGACTTTTTCTTTCTCTTCTTCTTCTTTTGCTAAGTGCTTCAGTTTCTGCTCTAATTCTTTCATCTCTCTAGCACGAGAAAATAAGTTGTTACTTTGATTTTTCATACTTCCACCACTCAAAGAACCACCACTATTAAACACCTCACCTTCTAAAGTGACAATTTTGTATTTATAGTGGTACTTCTTTGCAATACGTGAAGCATTCTTCATATCATTAACAATTAAAATACGTCCTAATAAAGATGAAATAACATTTTCATATTTTTTATCATAAGAAATAAGTTCACTTCCTAAACCTAGGAACCCTACTTCTTCAGATAAACCTTTTTCTTGCATAGGAAAAGCCGGCTTAATCGTATCTAATGGTAAGAAAGTCACACGAGAAATACCTCTTTGCTTCATAACTTGAATCATATTTTTGGCATCATCTTCTTTATCTGCTACTAGATTTTGAATAGAACCGCCTAGCGCTGTCACTATAGCAATCTCGTAGTCTTTTGGCACTTCCATTAACTCACCTACTACACCAACTATCCCTTGCCATTTATTAGGGTCACCTTTCACAACATTTAAGACTTGCTTAACACTACTAAAATAACCCTCATGTTCTTCCTTAAGATGTTCAAACCACTTATATTGCCTTTCAGCTTGCATCTTATTTTGTTTAACCGTATTGAGCTCATTTTCACATTGTATCTTCTGAGACATTAACTGTCCTTTATCTTTTTCCATCGCCTCTAAGGAAGATTTTAAACTGGCTTGTTGCACAGTTGCCTCTGCTTGATTCTTCTCAAGTACCTTGCAACTAACTTCTTGATGTTGAATCTCGCTATTGAGTATAGCTATTTGTTCTAAAATTTGTTCTTTACGATAGTCTAATTGTGCTTCAACACCGTCATTTTTTTTAACTTCAGCTTCGAAAACATCAATTTCTCTCATCTTATTAAAAAGCTCTTGCTTTGATTCACTAATACTTCCTTCTAAATGACTAAGCTCCTCCATAAGAAGATTAATTTTCTCTTCTTCTTGCTCAATAATAGCCATCTTAGAGGCTTTTTCTAATTCCAAAGCTGTACGCTTTGTTTCTAAAAAAGACCGTTTTTCTATCTTAGATTCATGCGCATTAGTTTGATTCTTTTGATCTTCATAAACCTGCTCTAGTAACCTCTCAATGTTAACCTTTTTTTCAGCATTGATTGTCAATTGGCTTTGTTTACGCTCCTGGTCTTTTTCTTTTTCTGAAATAGCTTCAATCAAATTCTCTGTTTGATGATATAACTCATCTCTTTGCTTTTTATAGGAATCATTTAATTCACACTTAGACAGATACTGAGTATTTTTATCTTTTAGCTCTTCATCAGTTGCTATCATTTTACAAGATAGCTCCTGAATTTCTTTTTCTAAGCGCTCAATCTCATAGATAAATATATTGATGTCTATTCCCTTTAATTCATCTTTTAACCTTAAAAACTGAGTTGTTTTCCCAGCTTCTCTTTCTAAAGGTGATAATCTATTTTCAATCTCACCAATAATATCTTGTAGTCTAGTCAGATTTTCTCTTTGTTTTTCTAATTTTCTTTCTGCTTCTTGACGCCTTACCTTGTATTTATAAATGCCAGCAGCTTCTTCAAAAAGCGTTCTTCTCTCTTCTGGCTTGGAACTAAGCACTCTATCAATTTGACCTTGTCCGATAATAGAATAACCATCTTTTCCTATTCCTGTGTCCATAAACAATTCTTGGACATCTTTTAATCGACAAGAACTCCCATTGATAAAATACTCACTTTCTCCAGAACGATACACTCTTCTTTTGATTACAATCTCCGTATAAGCAATACGAACAGTTTCATCTGGGTTTTTAATAGTCAAAGCTACTTCTGCATAGCCCAGAGATTTTCTTTTCTCTGTTCCTGCAAAAATAATATCTTCCATTTTACTACCCCTAAGACTCTTTGCACTTTGTTCACCTAGCACCCATCTGATAGCATCTGCCACATTGCTTTTACCACTTCCATTTGGACCTATTACACCGGTAATTCCCTTTGGAATATTTAGCTTGACAGCATCACCAAAAGACTTAAAGCCATGTATCTCTATCTTATCTAGATACATATTTCACCTCAATTTTTATAATTATTCAATGCTTTTTTAGCAGCATCTTGTTCTGCTTCCTTTTTACTTTTACCAATACCACGCCCTAAACTTATTGTATCATGATAAACTTCCACATAAAAATATTTATCATGATCTGGGCCTTCTTCTCCAACTACTTCATAATGAATAGGAGCATTGCTGACCTTTTGAATACATTCCTGGAGGAGTGTTTTGTAGTCAGTATACAGATCCTCTAGAGAAGCAACTTGTTCTACTTGTGCAATCAACGTATCTGTCAAAAAACACTTAGCCTCATTAAATCCACCATCTAAGAAAAGAGCTCCAGTTAATGCTTCAAATCCGTCTGCCAAAATAGAAGCACGTTCTCTTCCACCTGTCATTTCTTCTCCTTTTCCTAACAGAATATACTCGCCCAATCCAATAAATCTTGCCATTTTAGCTAAAGAAGCTTCACATACAATGCTAGCTCGTATTTTAGATAAATCACCCTCTGGCATTTCAGGATGCTTTTTAAATAAATATTCACTAATAATCAAGTCCAAAATAGCATCCCCTAAAAATTCCAAACGTTCGTTGTCTTTTACCCTTTCATTTCTATGCTCATTTGCATAAGAACTATGGGTTAAAGCCTCTTCTAAAAGATTGCTATTGGTAAAGGTATAGCTTAACTTTCTTTGCATTTCATCTAGTACTATACTCTTGTTAGCTTTTTGTACCTTTTTACTCATTTTGACAATTCTCCTTTAATATACGAAAAGCCTCGCTAAGCGAGGCTTTTTTGTTAGTCTAATCCTTTTTGATCTTTAATGTATTCTACTACATCACCGACAGTAGATACTTTCTCAGCTTCTTCATTAGAAATTTCCATTTCAAACTCTTCTTCAATTGCCATAATCACTTGAAATACATCTAATGAATCTGCATTTAAATCATCAGTGAAAGATGTTAATAAAGTAATTTCGTCCTCCGAAATATTAAACTGTTCACTAATTATCTGTTTTACTTTATCGAATACCATTGTTCAACACCTCTTATAAACATTTATATTTTGATGATAGTATATACAACTTTTATAGTCAATATTAATTTACATTTTCCTCAAATTTATCCTTTATTTTATCTACAAGCCCATCTTTTATGAAACCTTCCGTCTGTATTAAGGTGCTTAAAATTTCTTGAGACTTGGAACTTCCATGTGTTTTAACAATTAGTCCATTAACACCTAAGAAAGGCGCCCCACCTTTAGTAGCATAGTTGAATTTCTCTTTAATTTCTCCTATACCTTTTTTCATAAGTACAGCTGCAAGTTTAGTTTTTAAACTTTTTAAAAATTGAACTTTAAGCATACCTAAAATCCACTTTCCAAAGCCTTCCATAAATTTAAGAATAATATTTCCCGTAAACCCATCACATACAAGAATATCTACTTTTCCTAAAGGAATATCACGTGCTTCTACATTACCACAGAAATTAATTGAGGCATCAGCATCTAAAAGCTTATATGCTTCTTTCGTTAACTGATTGCCTTTTTCTTCTTCTGTCCCAATGTTAACAAGCCCTACTTTAGGTGATTTAATTTGCATACATTGCTCCATGTAAACAGTTCCCATACGCGCAAACTGATTAAGATAAGTTGGCTTTGCATCTACATTAGCACCACAATCAATCAATAAAGCACAGCCCGTTTCAGTTGGGATAAAAGGAGCCATAGCTGGTCTTTCCACTCCTTTAATACGTCCTACAATAAGTGTTGCACCTGTCAAAAGAGCACCGGTACTACCTGCACTCACAAAGCCATCCACTTGCTTTTCTTTGACTAATTTAAGTCCTACGACCATAGAGGAGTTCTTTTTTTGTCTAATAGCTGCAACAGGACTATCCCCCATCTCAATGACTTCATCTGCATGTACAATTTCTATCTTAGATGCGTCATATGTATAGGCAGCTAGTTTTTCCTTAATGACATCTTCCTTACCTACTAAAACGAGGGTAGATTCTAACTTTTCTGCCGCTAACACGCATCCCTTAACAATCTCATCAGGTGCATGATCGCCACCCATGACATCTATAGCTATTCTTGACATATGCATCACCCTTATCTTTCTCACAATTTAAATCAAATATACAAAAAGACAGCTAAAAGCTGTCTTTTTTAAAGCATTAGTCTACTTTTACTACAACACGGTTTGCATAAGAACCGCAAGCTTTACATACTCTATGTGGCATCATTAATTCACCACATTTTGGACATTTTACTAAGTTAAGTGGAGAAAGTTTCCAATTTGCTTGTCTTTGGTTTCTTCTGGCTTTAGAAGTTTTTCTTTTTGGTACTGCCATTTCTACACCTCCTCTTGTTACTACTCTTCACTTTGAGGGTGAAAAATATTTTTTAAACTTTCAAGTCTAGGATCAATATCATTCTTTTCACAATTACAAGATTGCTTATTCAAATTCTGACCACAAGTTTTGCAAATACCTTTGCAATTGTCATCATGTAAACCTTTCATTGGTACGTTCAGATAAATTGCTTCGGTTATAGCATCTTCTAAGTCAATTTCAGATCCAGTTACTTGAACGATATCCTCATCTTCATCATCCAAAAACTCTTCAGATGAATATTCCTTATATAAGTCTGCTTGTAAGGCATGTTTATACTCTTCCAAGCAACGATCGCATAAAAGTAAGACTGTTGTAGTAACATGTCCTTTTACTAAATAACGGTTACCCGACTTAGTAGCAACACCTTCTACAAAAGCCATACAATCAAGTACATCATGTACAGGATTGATTCCTTTTAAGGATACACGCTGTTCACCTTTGAAAGTTACTTCGGACTTTTTATTAAGTTCATGGATATTAATCTTCATTTTTTCACTCCATTAAGTAACACTTCTGTAATTATACCTACTTGACTTATATTTGTCAATGACTTATTTTGCAACTAATGTTACAGTGTCTCTAGCAATCATAAGTTCTTCATTTGTAGGAATTAAAAGCATTTTTACTTTTGATGTTTCTTTTGTTAGGTCTCTTTCCACACCACGGCATTTGTTTTTCTCAACATCAAGGTCTACGCCTAACCATGTTAACATATTAGCGATTTCTTCACGCATAATAGCATTATTTTCACCAAGGCCACCTGCAAAACAAATCGCATCTACACCATTCATAAGTGCTGCATAAGCTCCAATATAGGATACTACGCGATGTTGATATGCATCCATTGTAAATCTACAAGCTGGATCGCCTGCAACAACACCATCTTCAATTTCACGGAAGTCACTTGATAAACCAGATAAAGCATCTACACCAGATTTTTTATTTAAAATGTTATCCATTTCTTTAGCTGATAGACCTTCTTTTTCCATTAAGAAAGTAACAATAGCTGGGTCGATATCACCTGAACGTGTTCCCATTACAAGTCCAGCAAGTGGTGTGAATCCCATTGAAGTTTCAACTGATTTACCACCATCCACAGCACAAACACTTGCACCATTTCCTAAGTGACAAACAATTATTTTTGTTTCTTCAAGTGGTTTTCCTAACATTTCAGCTGCTTTTTGTGATACATATTTATGAGATGTACCGTGGAAACCATACTTACGAATACCGTATTTTTCATAGTATTCTTGTGGAATAGCATACATATAAGTTGCTTTATCCATTGTTTGATGGAAAGCTGTATCAAATACTGCTACCATAGGCACGTTTGGCATTAATTCACGACATGCGTCAATACCAAGTAAGTTAGCTGGATTGTGAAGTGGAGCAAGTGCGCTACATTCTTCAATTGCTTTTTCTACTTCATCTGTAATCACTACAGATTGATTGAATTTCTCTCCACCATGAACAACACGGTGACCTACTGCTGAAATTTCTTCTGGTTTAACACAAGCTGTTTCACCTTCTGTAAGCATAGAAAGCATTTTTGCTAAAGCCACTTTATGGTTTGGAAAATCTACCATTACTTTTACTGAGTCTTGACCTTCAGTTGTATGTTTGATAAAAGAACCATCGATTCCAATTCTTTCACAAATTCCTTTGGCAATAACAGATTCATTTTCCATGTTTAATAATTGATACTTTAATGAAGAACTTCCACAGTTTACTACTAATACGTTCATTTTTTACACTCCTTAAGTTATATTAATTGTCTTTTAGTTACCTTGGGCTTGTACAGCTGTAATAGCAACAACACCCACAATATCTTCTGCACTACAACCTCTTGACAAGTCATTAACTGGTTTAGCAATGCCTTGTGTAATTGGGCCATAAGCTTCTGCTTTTGCAAGTCTTTGTACAAGTTTATAACCAATGTTACCTGCATCAAGGTCTGGAAATACAAGAACATTTGCTTTTCCTGCCACATCACTATTTGGCGCTTTAGCACTACCTACTGATGGCACAATAGCAGCATCTAATTGTAATTCACCATCTACTTTAAGTTGTGGTGCTTCTTCTTTTGCAATACGAGTTGCTTCAACTACTTTATCTACGTCAGCATGTTTTGCACTGCCATATGTAGAATGTGAGAGCATACCTACTACTGGCTCTTCTCCAACTAATTGAGCAAAACTTTTAGCTGAGCTTTGTGCAATTGCTGCAAGTTCTTCTGCACTTGGATTTTGGTTAAGGCCTGCATCTGAGAAGATAAAAGTACCGTTTGAACCATATTCACAGTCTGGTACAACCATAACAAAAAATGCTGAAACAAGTTTTGTACCTGGCGCTGTTTTTAAAATTTGAAGTGATGGTCTAAGTACATCTGCTGTTGCATGAATCGCACCAGCTACCATCCCATCTGCCATTCCTTGTTTTACCATCATTACGCCAAGGAATAATGGATCTCTATGAAGTAATTGACTTGCTTTTTCAGTTGTCATTCCTTTTTTCTCGCGAAGCTTTACAAGTTCTGTAATATAAGCATCCATTTGTTCAAAAGTTTCTGGGTTAATAATAGTTGCACCAGTTAAATCTAAGCCTTCAGCTTTGTTAGTAATTGCTGTTTCATCACCAATTAAGATAACATCTGCAATCCCTTCAGCTAAAACTTGATGTGCAGCTTTAAGTGTTCTTATATCAGATGTTTCTGGAAGAACGATTGTTTTTTTATCGCTTTTTGCTCTTGCTTTAATATTTTCAATAAAAGACATTTAAATAACCCCTTTCAATTTTTACTTTCAATTACCCTCAACCTCTATTATATGCAATGTATCTCGTGTATACAAGAGTGAAATAAAAATTTATTTGTTTTTTCGCCTTTATCTATTAAGATTTTTAGTATAAAATCAGTAATTGATAAAAATATTTCAAGGAGGTTCCAATGCATATTGTTGGTATTATTGCTGAATACAATCCTTTTCATAACGGTCATCTCCATCAAATTGTTTCTACTAGAAAACAAACACATTGCGATTATATCGTAGTTGCTATGAGTGGCAACTTTACACAACGAGGTGAGGCTGCTATTGTTGATAAGTTTGTACGCACACAAATGGCCTTAAAAGCAGGAGTTGATCTTGTCTTAGAGCTTCCTGTCCCCTTTGCAACAGCTAGTGCTGAACGATTTGCTCAAGGTGCTGTTTCTTTATTTCATCAAACTGGTATTGTTGAAACGCTTTCTTTTGGTAGCGAATGTGGTGATACGACTTTACTAGAATTGATTGCAAAACGTTTAGAAACACCTTCCCCTACTTTTAATGCATCATTAAAAAAGCATTTAAAAGAAAGCTACAGTTTTCCTAGAGCTAGAGAACAAGCCTTACTAGAAGATTTAAAAACCCTAGAGCTCGACTCAGAAATTTACACTTCACTCTTAGAACTTATTAGGAGCCCTAACAATATATTAGGAATTGAGTATATCAGAGCCATAGAGCATTTTAGTACTACTATTCAACCTTTTACAATTAAACGTTTAACAGCAGGTTATCATGACCCCTTACTCTATCCTCAGATTGCTTCGGCTACTGCTATCCGTACACACCTAAGTAATGGCTACTCTTCAGAACTAGTCGCATGCATGCCCTCTACCACTTATGAACTCTTAGATAATACTTCATATCATCAACCCGATATGGATATCTTAACACCTTTCTTACATCACAAATTTATGTTTTCCAACAAGAAGGATTTATATTCTTTATGGGACATTCCAAATGATCTTATTAACACTTTTTTAAACAACTATACTTCCTTTGAATACCTTTCAGAATTGGTTAAAGCATGTACTTCTAAAACTTACACCTCTGCTACTGTTAGACGTGCGCTATTACGTTTGCTCCTTGATATTCAAGATGAAGCCCTAAAACAATTCGAGGCCATTTCTTGGATTCCTTATATTCGTGTTTTAGGTTGTAAAAAAGAGTCGGCGGCCATTTTGAAACACTTAAATTATTCTGCAAATCGTCCCATTATCACTAACCTTAGTAGAGTTTATGCGGACCTTGATCCTTTAAGTAAACAACTTATTGATTATGAATTGAATGCTACAAAACTTTATCATTATCTAACTAAGCAACCTAAATTGTACAATCAAGACTTTACTCAAGGTTTTTTGATGCTTTAAATGAATAAAGGTGCTATCTTATGATAGCACCTTTATTCATTGTTATTTTTTGTCCAAGCTCAACATATACTAACTTATAGCATTTTCCTTGGGGGTGTCATGATGTCAAAAAAATCAACAACCGCTTTTATTTTATTTTGTTTCGTCATTATTTTATTAGCTTTTCCAA
The DNA here is from genome assembly GCF_003990395.1 of Cellulosilyticum sp. WCF-2. NCBI lineage: Bacteria > Bacillati > Bacillota > Clostridia > Lachnospirales > Cellulosilyticaceae > Cellulosilyticum > Cellulosilyticum sp. WCF-2. The sequence goes on from NZ_CP034675.1 coordinate 3,183,375, forward strand.
ACTTATGTATCAATGCTGCTCAGCAAGGCCTTTTACTTTGGTTTAACAAAGTTCTTCCCTCCTTACTTCCTTTTATGATTTTAATCAACATACTTGTAGGTTTGGATAGTATAAAAAGCATAAGTAATCGTGCAACCTTTATTACATATAAGTTTTGGAACTTGCCAGGTAGTACTTTATTTGCCTTCATCATGGGACTATTAGCAGGTTATCCTATGGGAGGACGCATCATTAAAGAATTAGTTTCGTCTGGTGAATTAACCTCTCAGCAAGGTGAGAAAGCCCTTTGCTTCTGCAACAACTGTGGTCCACTTTTTATTGTTGGCACTGTGGGAACCACTATACTTGGTAATGTTAAACTTGGCTACTTCCTATTACTCATTCATATTTTATCTGCTCTTATAACAAGTCTCTTACTTAAACCAACTTATCCTTTGTATCCAATAAGATCTACTTCTCTGCAGATAGCTCCTTCAAGTAAAACTTTACCTTCATTGCTCAATGAAGCTGTTGCACACTCTATGGATACAATGACTTGTATTGGTGGGTATATTATTTTCTTTTCCGTTTTAGCTCATCTTATAACCGATACACTTCTATTAAAATGGTTATTCCACTTACCCCTTATTAATCAAATTTCTACTACAACACTTCAAGCTATACTTACCAGCTTCCTTGAACTCTCTAACGGCGTGAATGCTTTAGGTCAGATTTCGTCTCCCTATGCTCTAGCTTTACTTGCGGCTACTCTTGCTTTTGGAGGCTTATGTGTCTATTTTCAGACGCTTTATGTATTAGAAGGAACTCATTTTTCCACAAAACCTTACTTCTTTAGTAAATGCTTGCAAGCCATTATTAGTTTTTTATTAACCTGTGTACTTTATCCTTTTTTCTCTGTGTATACACAAGGAACAAAAATAGTTTTTAATCATACTTGGAGCTTTATTTTAATCGGATTTGTCAGTAGTTTTATTTTACTGACTCATTTTAATAAAAATATTCGTTCCATTTTCACTACTTTTAAAGAAAGTCATAGATCTTAATTCGTTTAATCTGTTAGTAAATAATAAAAAAGGAGCTAGTAGCTCCTTTTTTATTATTTACGTAATTTATTAAGTTCATCTAATAAAGCACTATTAAGAACTTTAATGTATGTTCCCTTCATACCTAAAGATCTTGATTCAATAACACCCGCACTTTCAAATTTACGAAGTGCATTAACAATTACCGAACGAGTAATACCTACTTTATCAGCAATTTTACTTGCGATTAAGAGGCCTTCACTACCGTCTAATTTTTCAAAGATATGGAAAATAGCTTCAAGTTCTGAGTAAGATAAAGTAGCAATAGCAGATTTAACAATAGCCACTCTACGTTCTTCCGCATCATTTTCATCTTTTAATGAAGTTAACATTTCAACTGCAACAATAGTTGCACCATACTCTGCTAAAATAAAATCTTCCGTATTAAATGAAGCTTCACTTTTTTCTTTATAAAGTACAAATGTACCAAGTCTTTGACCTGCTGCAATGATTGGAACGATACAAGCTGTATAATTAGCACTATTTGCAGCAGCTGGGAATAATGATTCTAAAGAAACACCTTCTTTAATATCCATAATAGTTAAGAATTCATCATTCACTGAGTAATCAATATAATTTTCTTCATTTGCAAAATTATGTGGAATGCCACTGTTTACACCTAATACTTTACTTTTTGTACTAACTACCATAGCATTAGCTTTCACTACATCACTAATCACTTCACAGATATCAGAAAAGATAACGCGGTCTGAGCCAAATCTTTGTAAGAGTCTATTTACTTTTCGCATTTTTTGTAATAATTCTTGAGACATTTTATGTCCTCCTTAGTTCTATTTGTACTTTTTATACTCTAAAGGTTTTATATACTTTAGTATGTTCTAAAAATTTTAAAATATACACTTTATCATTTAAAAAGACAAAGTTGTATTACAACTTTGTCTTGTACAAACAAATCTTAACATGATTTGACAAAAAACTCAATATACATTTGTAAACATTAATACTAAAAATATTTAACAAATTGTAAACTAATGCTTATTTTGTTTACCGTAGTTACATTTTGAATTGCGGCACACTATCTTTTTATTTTTACTATTTCCTTTTTCAATCAGTGCTTCTCCACATATTGGACACTTCTCTCCTGTTGGTTTATCCCATGACATAAACTCACATCCTTCACCATTATGTTCACATCCATAATAGCTACGACCTTTTTTAGTTTTCTTCATCAAAATCTTGCCATTACACTCTGGACAACTGATTCCAGTCTCTTCATACCATGGTTTAGTACCATTACATTCCGGAAAATTAGGACATCCTAAAAACTTACCGTATTTTCCGTAACGTACTACCATATGGGTGCCACATTTTTCACAAGGAATATCTGTATGTTCTGTTAAATCGATATTCTCTATCTGAGATTCCGCATATTCTACTGTATGATGAAAATGAGGATAAAAAGATTTGATAATTTCCTTCCATTCTACGTTACCTGATGCAATTTCATCTAAAATTCTTTCCATATTAGCAGTGAAATCTACATCTACTACTTCATCAAAATATTCTTTCATAATTTGATTAACAACTTCACCAAGTTCTGTCATATACAATATTTTGTTTTCTTTTACAATATAGCCACGAGCAAGAAGAGTTGTTATAGTTGGCGCATAAGTACTAGGTCTTCCAACACCATTTTCTTCAAGTGTTTTTACTAGTGTAGCTTCTGAAAAATGAGCAGGTGGTTGTGTAAAGTGTTGGTTAGGAATAATACTACCACAAACTAATTGTTCCCCTTCTTCCACCTGGAATTTTGCTTCCTTCTTAGCTTTTTCTTCACCTAAATTATAAACCTTAATAAAACCATCAAATAACTCTATTGAATAAGAAGCTTTAAACTCATAATCTCCATTTTGAACTCTAATCGAATAAGTTTCATATTGTGCAGGAGCCATCTGACTTGCCACAAAGCGGTTCCATATAAGTTGATATAATCTAAATTGATCTCTCGATAAATACTCTTTGATTTCATTTGGCTCATATTCCATATAAGTCGGTCTAATTGCTTCATGGGCATCTTGAATATGTGCCTTTTTAGCTTTCTCTATTTGCTTTTTAGCACCTAAATACTGTTCTCCATACTTTTGTGTAATATAAGTAGTCGCCTCTTCTTTAGCTTTGTCTGCTATTCTAATAGAATCTGTACGGATATAAGTAACAACACCCACCTCTTTTTTTCCTACTTTAATGCCTTCATAGAGTTGCTGTGCAATATTCATGGTCTTTTGGGTGGAAAATCCTAAATGTTTTGCTGCCTCTTGTTGTAAAGTACTTGTTGTAAATGGCAATACAGTATTTTTAACTCTTGTACCTTTTTTACTACTTACAACTTGAAAATGACCTTTTTTACAAGCTTTAACTATTTTCTTTGCTTCTTCTTCATTATTAATGTCACATTTTTCATTTTTATAAGTATCTAATTTTGCTTCAAATGTTTTACCCTTACCCTGTTGTAAATTAGCCGTAATGCTCCAGTACTCTTCTTCAACAAATTCTCTGATTTGTTTATCACGATCGCTAATTAATCTTAAAGTCACTGACTGCACACGTCCAGCACTTAAACCTTTACGTACTTTCTTCCATAGAATAGGACTAATCTCATATCCTACTAAACGATCTAAAACACGTCTTGCTTGTTGGGCATCTACTAAATCTGTGTTAATATCTCTTGGGTGCTTAATGGCTTCTTTAACAGCCTGTTCTGTAATTTCATTAAAAGTAATACGACATACTTTTTTCTCCTGCAATTTAAGCGCATGATATAGATGCCATGAAATGGCTTCACCTTCACGGTCAGGGTCAGTCGCAAGGTAAACACATTTAGCATTTTTAACATCTTTTCTTAATTTCTGTAATAGTTCCCCTTTACCCCTTATGGTAATATATTTAGGTTCATAATTATTTGCTGTATCTACACCTAATTGACTTTTAGGTAAGTCTCTTACATGTCCAATTGATGCTTCTACTTTATAGTTTTTGCCTAGAAAACGGCTAATTGTATTTACTTTAGCTGCTGACTCCACAATTACTAAATTATCAGCCATATTTGCCTCCTCATTAAACACGTACATATCTTTCCCCTGGTAATCTCTTTATAAGCCCTTTTATTTCTAATTGTAATAAACCTTTATAAATACTTTTATAGGAAAGCTGTGTGCTATTTACTAATTCATTTAAAAAAATTGGTTCCTGACTTACATAAGCATATACTATCCTTTCCTCTTGTGCAAGTTCATAATGCTTTTTAGTTTTATTTTTCTTTATTTCTTCGTATTTTATTCTTAAATCAAAAGGAAGTTCTTCTATTACATCTTCTACACCGGTAACACACTTAGCACCTTTTTTAATAAGTTCATTGGTTCCTAAACTTAATTTTCTAGTAATATTACCTGGTATAGCACATACGTCTCTACCGTAATCTAGAGCTAACTGCGCTGTAATTAAAGAGCCGCTTCTTATATTAGCTTCTGTTACCACCACACACATAGACATACCGCTAATAATACGATTTCGTTTTGGAAATTGATAAGGTCTAGGTTCATGATCCAAATCATATTCAGAAATAATGCACCCTTTGCTTAAGATCTCTTCATATATTCTTTGATTACAAGCTGGATAACATATATTTAATCCATTTCCTAATACAGCAATGGTCATACCACTCTTTAAAGCACCATAATGAGCTGCTGCATCAACTCCCATAGCCATACCGCTTATAACCGTTATACCCCCTCCTGCAAGCTCCTGTGCTAATTGAACCGTTACACTGTAACCATACTCTGAACAATTACGAGATCCTACTATTCCAATAGTAGGTGAATTCAACAGCTGATCATTACCTTTTATATAGAGCAACATAGGTGAATCTGGGATATACCTTAAATATTCCGGATATCCTTCATCCAAATAATCTACTAATTTTACTTGATTGCTTTCATAACGCTTTATTCGCTCTTCTAATACATCTGTAAATAAAGGAGACTTTTTAATACGCTGAACAATTTCTCCTTGCCATCCTTTACACATGTATTCCTCCTGAGACGCCTTATAAATAGACTCAAAAGACTGAAAACATGTCACTAATTCCTTCTTAATCACTTCTGGTAATCCTATTTCATGAAACCAGATACTATATATTTTACTCATAAAATCACCACTTTGTCCATTATTAAATTTTCGAATAATTAAGTTTATTATTTTAATTTTTTGTCTATACTCCAATAAATCTCTTTGATTAAAGAAAGGATACCCTAATGTTCTGTAAATTAAACAGTTACTCATTAAATGGTATAGATGCCTTACCGATAGAAGTAGAAATTGACCTACATGATGGTCTTCCAGGATTTGATATTGTTGGTCTCCCTGACTCCGCAGTCAAAGAAGCCAAGGAACGGGTTAAAAGTGCTCTAAAAAATAGTGGCTATAAATTTCCTATCTGTCATATCACCGTTAATTTAGCACCAGCTGACATCAAAAAAGAAGGAAGCTTGTATGACCTTCCTATTGCCTTAGGTTTATTATGTTGTTTAGGAGAATTCTCACCAACAAACTTAGAACACAAATATTTTATAGGTGAACTTGCTTTAGATGGTACACTACGTAGTGTTAGAGGATTATTACCCTTATTATGTGAAGTAAATCAATCTGATGAATGTATTATTCCTATAGGAAATGAACCTGAAGGAAGTTTAGTTCCTAGCACCATTATTAAACTAGCTAGACATCTAAATGAAGTGGTTGACTCTGTAAAAGGCAACCTTCATTTACCTTTATGTAGCAAACAATCTTCTCATTTACCAGAGTTAACTCACTCTATAGATTTTGCTGATGTCAGAGGTCAAGAAGCAGCCAAAAGAGGTCTTATGATTGCTGCAGCTGGTTATCATAATACTCTTTTAATTGGCGCTCCTGGTTCTGGCAAAACTATGCTTGCCAAAAGACTTCCTACTATTCTTCCTCCTTTAACCGAAAAGGAATGTATAGAAGTCACGAAGATTTATAGTGTTGCACATCTCCTAGCAGACTGTGAAATTATAAAGAATCGTCCTTTTCGTTCTCCCCATCATACCATCTCTCCATTAGGTTTAACGGGTGGAGGTGCTCATCCCAAACCAGGTGAAATGAGCCTTGCTCATTTAGGTATTCTTTTTCTAGATGAACTCTTAGAATTTAATAGGCACACATTAGATTTGCTACGCCAACCTATAGAAGAACATCGCATCGTTCTTTCTCGTGCCCAGTTGACCCTTACCTACCCTGCTAACTTTCTATTCCTTGCTTCAACGAACCCTTGTCCTTGTGGTTACTATCCAGATACACAAAAATGTAGTTGTAGCTTATCTAGTATAAAAAAATACTTATCTAAATTATCAGGTCCTCTTATTGACCGTATTGACATTCATTTAGAAACCCATGTACCTTCTATTAGCGAATTTAAAGACACTCTACCTCTTTCCTCAAAAGAAATGGCAAAAAAAGTAATGTTAGCCCATAAACAACAAACTATTCGTTACCAAGACTATCCTTTTGATTATAATAGTCAAATTCCTCCTTCACTGATTAAGCGTTTTTGTGCACTTACATCCGAGGGAGAAACTTTGTTAAATCAGTGGTTCTCTCAAACTAAAGCCAGTATCCGTGCTTATGATAAAATTTTGCGTCTTTCACGTACCCTTGCTGATTTAGAAGAGGCAACTCAAATTACCTCAACTCATATTGCTGAAGCGCTTCAATATCGCTTACTAGACCGACACTTTTGGGCATAAAAAAAGAGTTATTAAACCTATAATAACCCTTTATCTTTTTAACTTTTTTATATTTTCTAATTCTGTAATAAATTCATCAATACAAACAAATTGTTTATAAACAGATGCAAATCGAATATAAGATACCTCATCTAGATTTTTTAAAGCTTGCATTGTCATTTCACCGATTTCAGTAGAAGAGACTTCTTTTTTTTCACCATTACAAATCTGATTTTCAATGGTATCTACTAAATCCTCAATTTGCTCAATAGAGATATTTCTTTTATTACAAGAACGAAGTATTCCTTTAAACAACTTATCTCTTTCAAATACTTCTCTACTCTTATCACGCTTAATCACAACTAGAGGAATGGATTCTATTTTTTCATATGTAGTAAAACGCTTGTTGCAGCTTTCACACTGTCTCCTTCTTCTAATAGAATCATTTTCATTAACAGGTCTAGAGTTTAATACCTTAGAGGTACTATACCCACAATATGGACACTTCATGATGTTGACTCCCCCTTTTATATATATGACAAGATTATCACAATACGAAAATAAAAGTCAATACTCACTTACTTTTAAACATTCTTCACCTATCTCTTTTACTTTCTCTAAAGAATAGCATATTCTGGATGCTTGCTAAACCCCCTATTATCTTTCCTCATTCAGGTACAATTAATTTATTAATTGTACCTTTTTCCTATATCATTTGACATCACATAGATAACTCAGCCTTAGATTAGATTTTTATGTTTCATATCTACTATACGTAGCCTCACTAATCCTCTTCCCTTAAATATATTTCTTCATATGTTTAAGGGCCGTTTTTTCTAATCTAGAAACCTGTGCTTGAGAAATACCAATTTCATTAGCTACCTCCATTTGTGTTTTACCCGCGAAGAATCTCAGCATCAAAATTTGCTTTTCTCTATCATTAATACGTTTCATTGCTTCTTTTAATGCAATATTCTCTAACCATATGTCATCTTGATTTTTATCATCACTTACTTGATCCATAATATAAAGTGTATCACTTTCATCATGATAAACTGGTTCAAAAAGGGAAATAGGATCTTGAATAGCATCTAATGCAAATACAATATCTTCTTTTTTTATACCTAATTCATCTGCAATTTCTTGAACTGTAGGCTCCTTAGCGTTTTTTCGTGTTAATTGTTCCTTTGTTTGAAGGGCTTTATAAGCTGTATCTCTTAGAGAACGACTTACTCTAATGGCATTATTATCTCTTAAGTAACGTCTAATCTCCCCAATAATCATAGGTACTGCATAAGTAGAAAACCTTACATTTTGCGTAACATCAAAATTATCAATAGCCTTAATAAGGCCTATACACCCTACTTGAAATAAATCATCTACATGTTCACCACGATTATTAAATCGTTGAATAACACTTAGTACAAGCCTTAAATTACCCCTAATATATTCTTCCCTCGCTTTATTATCTCCTTGTTCAATAAGCTTAAAAAGTGTTTCTTTTTGCTCGTTTGTCAAAATGGGTAACTTAGCTGTATTAACTCCGCATATTTCTACTTTATTTATAGCCATATCTATTGCCTCCTAGGAATACTATTTAAGCATAGGTAAAGTCAATAAATATGTTCTCCATTAACGTTAGAAATATACTCTCTTTTAACTCATTCTATTAATTTCCTTTTTTAATCTTAATATAATTTTCTTTTCTAGTCTTGAAATATAAGATTGAGATATTCCCAATAAATCAGCCACTTCTTTTTGTGTCTTTTCTTTTCCTTGAGGCGTAAATCCAAATCTTAATTCAACAATCTCTCTTTCACGATCCGTTAACTTAAGTAGTGCTTGTTTAAGTAACTTTTTATCAACTTCTTCTTCAATATTCCGATAAATAATATCAGGTTCTGTCCCTAATATGTCAGAAAGGAGTAATTCATTCCCATCCCAATCTACATTTAAAGGTTCGTCGATTGATACTTCTGTTTTAAGCTTATTGGTACGCCTTAAAAACATTAAAATCTCATTTTCAATACATCTAGAAGCATAAGTTGCCAACTTAATTTTTTTGCAAGGTTTAAAGGTATTAATGGATTTAATAAGACCAATTGTTCCTATTGAAATTAAATCCTCCATATAAATACCTGTATTTTCAAACTTTCTGGCAATGTATACAACTAGGCGCAAATTTCGCTCAATTAAAGTTGTTTTAATCGCTTTAATCTCTTCTTCTTGCTCTGCAAATTCTATTAGCTTTTGAATAAGAATTTCTTCTTCATCTCGCGATAAAGGTGGTGGTAACACCTCACTTCCACCAATATAATGAACTGCTTTTCTCCTCCTTAGCAAAAAGCTATACCACAGCTTCCTCCATTTCTTCTTAATCTTTTTTAATATACTATTAATATACCTAGTCATTATCCAACCTCCCCTATAATATATTCTGGATGTAATAGTGCTTTATAACTATGATCATTGAAAAGAGGCATTTGTACTATGCCAATAATGCATTTATTAAAATGCCTTTGTGTAGACATTTTTTCAAGAATCATTTCATCAATTTCTACGCCTAAAATCATACCGGATTCACACCCTATACTATTAAACGGAATAAGATGTTTAATTATATTATCATCAAGTTGCTCTAACTCTACTAAATGATCTGAAAACCTTTCGAAAAACTTCTGCTCTTCTTCTGTGAAAAGCCCTTTAACCATATCATATTCAACTACGATAACCGGTCGATGCGTAATTGGTGTGTATAAACAGTTTCCTGTATCTAGTAATGCCCTTAACATAACTTTCCTATCTTTTTGAATGAATTGAAGTTGATATTCAAAAGTAGGTAAAATAAAACGCCTTCTTATATAATAAAAAGATGTATAAAAAGTGAAACCCATTGTTACGCCTATACCTATAAGCATGAATATATTGAGTTCACTAATAGCTCTACTATCATAGCCCAACATATACCATAAACTAAAAGTAGTTCCTCCTAACAATGCAGCTACTAACATTGATAATAAATAATATATAAACAATTGTTTGATATGAATAGGTCTAAAAATATAAAGAATAGGAAAAACAGGAATAAAAAATGAATAAATGCTATAAGGTACATACTGCAAAAACGGGACTACGATTAACATACAGTACAAAACAGCTGCAAATAGGCCTCCTGCTATCATCCTTTTTACCTTAACAGGCTGATTAATAAGCATGGACACAATCCAGAATATAATTGTATCCATAATAAAATTAATACAAAATAAAACATCCATGTAAACAACATACATATGTACACCTCATCTATAGCTTTTTCCTTAGACATTCTCATTTTAAAGGATAAGGCTTACAAATTTTGTAAAAACTCTAGAGTGAATAAAAAAAAAGATACGACAATATCGTATCTTTTTTGAATGTTTTTATCGATTTCTTCTTAAGAATTGAGGAATTTCCACTTGAATATCTTTAATCGGTGTAAACTTTGTTTCCTCTACATGAGCTGTAGTTGCTTTTTGCGTTTGTACTGGCGTTTCTTCTTTTGTTGCTTGAACTGGTTTGAATGTATTAAGACTTACATCATGATTTTGAAAGTCTGTAGCAATAACTGTAATAATAATTTCTTCACCAAGATTTTCATTAATAGATGTACCAAAAATAATTTCAGCATCTGGATCAACAGCTTCTCTAATAAGCCCCATACCTACATTAGCTTCCATCAGTCCTAAAGACTCACCACCACACATATTAACAAGTACACAACGTGCACCATCAATGCTTGTATCTAGTAAAGGACTACTAATTGCATATTTAACAGCTTCTTCTGCACGATTTTCGCCTGTTGCGCGTCCAATACCCATATGGGCTACACCTTTATTATTCATAATTGTACGTACGTCTGCAAAATCAAGATTAATAATACCTGGGTTTGAAATTAAATCTGTAATCCCCTGTACACCTTGTTGTAATACATCATCAGCTTTACTGAATGCATCCACCATCGTTGTCTTCTTATCAATAACTTGTAAAATTTTATCATTTGGAATAACAACTAAAGTATCTACATTTTGCTTAAGCTCTGCAATACCTTTCTCTGCATTAATCATTCTTTTGCGACCTTCAAAACTAAATGGCTTAGTCACTACACCAACTGTTAAAATACCTTCTTCTTTTGCAATACTCGCAATAACTGGTGCTGCACCTGTACCTGTACCACCGCCCATTCCGGCTGTGATAAATAGCATATCTGCGCCTTTAATAGCTGTTAGTATCTCCTCACGACTTTCCTCTGCTGATTTTGTACCAATTTCTGGATTAGCGCCTGCTCCAAGTCCACGTGTCATTTTTTCACCAATCTGAATTTTGGCTGGTGCACCTGATCTAGCCAGTGCTTGATGATCTGTATTAACAGTAATAAATTCAACACCTTCAAGACCTTTTTCAATCATTCTATCTACAGCGTTATTACCGCCACCACCTACACCAATAACTTTTATTTGAGCACCTTGTAATTCATTTTCCCATATTTCGAGCAAAGTAGTCTCCCCCTTTATCTGAAGTATCTTTATTTATTTTTAGCCTTATCTTTTCTATGTAATGGGATTTAAAAAAGCTTCACCTCTTTTTGCAAAAGTGCTTAAATCTAAAATACCCATATTATACTCTGCATGAACCTTGATAAGTACTTCGATTTTTTTGTCAAAATCACTTATATCACCCATTATAACATTTAACTTATCAACATACAAGTGAATTTCTTCTAGGTTGTATACATCAATTTTACTCACTTCTTTTATATACTGATGCTTTTCTAGATAACGTATAACTTCTGTTGCACAAAGCCACTCTTCATTATTCTGGATAGGTAGTACTTCTCCTATTTTGAAACTTTCAAACTTTAATCCCTGAATAATCGGAAGTTCATGATACATTTTAGGACTTTGCTCAATAACCTGTCCATTTTCATTTAAACAAATATAATTTCCCGAAAACTCAACATATGCAAATGGTGACTTTTCTACAACATCTATTTCCAATTTACCAGGAAAAATATAATTAAGTTTTACCTCTTTTATATATGGCAATTCTAAGAGCTGCTTCTTTGCTTCATTAAAAGATAAATCAAAAAAATGCTTTTTTTGAATACCTGCTGTTTGTATAATATCTTCAGCTGTATAGAAATGATTGTTCTTAACTTGTATCTCATTAATATAAAAAATAGGCATCATAAAAAATAGGAGCAATATTAGCCCTATTATGATGCCTATATACAGTTTTCTTTTCTTCTTTTGTTGTTCCTTTTTCAACTGTAACTACTCCTTCTCTTGTATCTGTGCACCTAGAGAGCTTAAATCAGTTACTATATTTTGATAGCCTCTTTTGATATAGTGGATTTGATTTACAATGCTATAACCTTCTGCAGCTAGGCCCGCTAAAACAAGCGCAGCCCCTCCTCTTAAATCAGTAGCATTAACCTTTGCTCCCATCAAATGTGTAGGCATAATATAAGCCTCATTGTCTTCCACATGAATTTTAGCACCCATCTTCATTAATTCATAAGCTGGTTTAAAACGTGCTTCAAATAAATTTTCTTTAATTCTACTTGGCGACTCACAAGTACAAAGGAGTGCCATCATTTGCGATTGCATATCTGTCGGATAACCTGGATAAGGCTCAGTGATTAATTCTATACCCTTTAAATGAGTAGGTGCCATTAAACTTACTTCTTTACTGCTCACCTTAATATGGCACCCTACTTCCTCTAACTTTTTAATAATTGTATCTAAATGTTCAATGCGTATGTCTTTTAGGGTAATATTTCCTCTGGTGATCGCTGCCGCCACCAAATACGTACCTGCTATGATACGATCTGGAATAACACGGTAGTTAACACCACCTAATTTTTTTACCCCTTGAATCTTAATCATTTCTGTCCCAGCTCCAGTAATATTGGCACCACAAGCCACAAGAAAATCTTGTAAATCAACAATTTCTGGTTCTTTAGCTGCATTATAAATCGTCGTATTGCCTTGTGCAAGCGTAGCAGCTAACATAATATTTTCTGTAGCTCCTACACTCGGTAAAGCAAGAGAAATCTCAGCGCCGTGAAGGTTTGAACTTTTACAAATAATTGTATCTTGCTGCTCTGTAATATGAACTCCCATTTGCTTTAATGCACTAAGATGTAAATCAATAGGTCTTGCACCTAACTGACAACCACCTGGTTGACTAATACGGGCTTCCCCGCATCTTCCTATTAGGGCTCCTAGTAAAATAATGGACGAACGCATTTTTTTGACTAATTCTTCACTAATGTCACAGTTCTGCAAAGTACTTGTATGAATCATCAAGTTCTCTTGTTCCCATTCTACTTTACAACCTAATTGCTTCAATATTTCTATCATGATCTCCACATCTAATATCCTAGGACAATGTTGAAGATAAGTTATATTCCCACTTAGTAAAGTCGCTGCAATAATAGGAAGAACTGCATTTTTACTGCCATCTATACACAGTTCACCTTCTAGACGCTTACCTCCATGAATAACATACTTACTCATTTAAGAGCACCTCCTGAAATAGGTAAGCTTCTATAAAACCATATTATTCCAAGAAGTAGAAATATGTGACTTATTACTTTTGCAGCTTTTCAATATCGGCACTTCTAGAAATATTAAGTAGAAGTCCCAATGTTGCTAAAAGTACTACTAAAGCTGTCCCTCCATAACTTACAAGTGGTAACTGCATACCTGTAGTAGGCAATGTATTCGTATTAACAGCTACATTAATAATTGCTTGAATCCCAATCATACTAGTAATCCCAATTGCCATTAAAGAACCAGAAAAATCTGGTGCCCGCATGGCTATAGCCATTCCTCGTATAACAATAACAGCATAACCTAACATTAAGAGAAGTGCCCCCACTAACCCTAATTCTTCACAAATAACAGCAAAAATAATATCATTATAGGGTTCCGGTAAAAAGCCTAACTTTTGTACACCTGAACCTAGGCCTACTCCAAATAACCCCCCGGATCCTACTGCTAATAATGCTTGTATCGGTTGATACCCATCTTCCGTAGGATCTGTCCAAGGATCTTCCCATACTCTAATTCTATCCAAACGATAGCCTGGTAAGATTTTATTGATAATAGGGAAATTAGGATCTTCACCTTTTGGTGTTACAGAAGCCAAGTAACGCACACCAAAAATCAGCCCCACACCTAATGCTATCAATAATAAATAGTATCTCACCTTGCCTGTACAAGAAAACATAATAACTGCTCCAATACCACCAATAACGAGTCCAGAGCTTAGATTTGTTCCTAATACAACTACTACACCTGTTGGAATAAGTACAAGTAACCAGCCCTTTAATATGTTAATGGGCCGATTCATATCCCTCTTATTTCTAATAATAAAGGAAGTCAGCATAAGGACAACTGCTAATTTAACAAACTCAGATGGTTGGATTTGTATACCTCCTATTTGAATCCAACGTTTTGCACCATTAGCTTCAATACCAATCACCTTTACACTAGCTGCCAAGAGAATACTTCCCCAGTAAAAAAGGCGTACTAAATTACGATTTGTACAGATATGATAATCAAACTTAAAGCTAATCCATAACATCGCTATGATCCCTACAGCCCCCAATCCAAGCTGTTTAATAGCTAATTTAGTAGGTGCCCACCCTTTGCCTGTACAATAATTGAAGCTCGCACTATACACCATTACAACACCAAAAGCTACAATGATTAAAATAATAGCCATTAACACAAAATCTGGTGTACTTTGTTCTTGCCTTTTTCTTCTTTTAGTAAGGTTAGTTGACCTAATTGTTTCCATCATCTCACCCTTCCAATTGCATTACAGTTTCTTTAAAGAGCTCTCCTCTTTTTTCATAGCTTTCAAACATATCCCAACTTGCACATGCTGGCGATAGGAGGATACATTCATTCGCCTTACTATCATTATAAGCTGCTTTGATAGCGTCCTCCAAAGTTTCGAAAGTAGCTACCTGTGTAAAGCCTTCTTCTAGACATTCCTTTACAATTTGCTGTTTTGTTTCACCAATAATATAAACTTTCTCTACTAAACCGTTAAAGTGTTTAATCCAGTCTTTAAAACTTGTTTGTTTATCCATTCCCCCAGCAATCAAACGAATAGGTTTGTTTAAGCTACTTAAACCTACTAGCCCTGCAATAGCTGCATCTGTGTTTGTTGCTTTAGAATCATTAAAGAAATCTACACCCCTCTTTGTCAATACATATTCTGTACGGTGCTCTACACCTTTAAATGTTGTTAATACTTCTCTAATTAAATTTCCAGGTACACCAAAGGCGGCAGCCATAGCTATAGCTGCTAAAGCATTTTCTACATTATGAGTGCCCTTAATATGCAAGTCTTCTATTTTACAAATTGCATGAGCCGTTCCATGAACATTTTCATATAAGGTGCCAGCTTGTACATACGCACCACAATCAGGTATTTCTTGAAGAGAAAAACTCATACACCTTGCTTTTACCTGTTTTTTTGCTTCTTCATAATAGTGATCTTTAGTGTTTAAAAGACTATATCCTTCCTCTGGTTGATTTTTAAAAATATTATATTTACAAGCACAATAATTTTCCATTGTATGATGTCTATTTAAATGATCGGGTGTAATGTTAAGTAATGCACTGATAAATGGATGGAAGGTATCAGCTGTTTCTAGTTGAAAACTGCTTACTTCTGCTACCACAATGCCATTTTCAGGTATTTGGAGCACTTCTTCACTAAAAGCCCTTCCTATGTTTCCCACCACATAAGTAGACGGATTGTATTTCTTCATAATTTCTCCTACTAAAGTGGTTGTCGTTGTTTTACCATTTGTTCCTGTAATAGCAATAATGGGAGCCTTGCAGTACCATGAAGCAAATTCAAATTCTCCTGTAATCTTTTTTCCTAGCTGTTTAGCTAGCTGAACTACTTCAATCTCCGGAGAAATCCCTGGGCTCATCACCACAAGGTCAAATGCTTTAACATCAGGCATTTCTCCTAATGTATACATTATTCCTTGTGATTTAAGCTCATTAATGGTTTGTTTAGCTTCTTCTTGCCATGATTCATAAGGTTTACCATCATAAATACAAACCGTCGCACCTTTTTGATGTGCTAACTTAGCAGCACCAATACCACTTCTGGCATTACCCACTACTAAAACATTTTTTCCCATGATTTCCACGTTACTTTCCTCCCTATAAGGCAATAAGCCCAATTAAACACATAATGGCAGTAATAACAGAAAAAACTGTTACAACCTTTGTCTCTGGCCATCCTCCTAATTCAAAATGATGGTGAATAGGTGCCATTCTAAACAAACGTTTTTTTGTTTTTTTGAAATATGCCACTTGTAAAATAACAGAAATATTTTCTACTACATAAATAAATCCTACTATTAAAATAAACAACGGCATTTTCATAACAAAAGCGGTAGCAACCACAAAACCACCTAATGCAAGAGATCCTGTATCCCCCATAAATACTTTAGCAGGATAGCTATTGAATAATAAAAAGCCCAGTAAACTTCCTACTGCCGCTGCTGCAATAGGTACGACATTACTTTGAATTCCCCATGCAATAGCTGCAAAATAAGTAGCAACTAAAACAGTTACTCCTGAAGCTAAGCCATCTAAACCATCTGTTAAATTAACTGCATTAACTAGCCCCAGTACACCTACTACTAAAAATGGCCAATATAAAACACCCATATCCCACTCACTTCCGCCTGTGAATGGTAGAATAATGCTAGTGCCTAACCCCACATAATTCGCTAGTAAATAAGCAAAAATACAAGTTACAATCAATTGTCCTATGATTTTTTGCATAGCTGTTAAACCTAAAGAACGCTTTTTTACAACCTTAATATAGTCATCTATAAATCCAATAATACCAAAACCTAAAGTTACAAATAAAATAGTTTGAACCTCTTTATTATTAACGATAAATAATAAGCTTGTTAAAACAAGGCTAGCCAATATGATAATACCACCCATTGTTGGGGTCCCTGACTTTTTAAGGTGAGAATTAGGTCCATCGGTTCTTACATTTTGCCCAAATTTTAATTTTTGTAATAATGGTATTACAAAGGGGCTCATTACAATATTTAAAAAGAATGCAATTAAAACCGCATATAATGCTTCATTTTTCATCTCACTTCACCTTTCTTACTGCTTCAAGCATTTCTTCAAAATGCATCCCTCTAGATGCCTTAAATAAAACGGTATCTTCTGCTTGAAGTTCCCTTTGCATTACTTCAATAAACGCTTCTTTCGTTGGATAATAAAATGTTGGTGCACCTTCTTGTTCTTTAGCACCCATAAAAATATATTCTGCCAGAGTCCCTACTGCATAAACTCTGTCAATCCCTATTTCAGCAGCAAATGCTCCTACCTTTTTGTGAAGTTCTGGGGCAAATTCTCCCATTTCAAACATATCACCTAACACTGCTATTTTTCTTCCCTTTGTATCATAATCTTTAAGTACCTTAAGGGCCGCCTCCATAGAGTCAGGACTAGCATTATAAGTATCATCAATAACTGTTATTTGATTATCATAAGTTTCAAGATGCATACGCATTTTTGCTGGTGCATAGCTTTCTAATCCCTTTTGAATTTCAGCTTTACTTAAACCTAAATATTGGGCGACAGCAATAGCAGCCAGTGTATTATATACCATATGTTCTCCTAATGCCTTAATACGTATGTTGCACTTATACTGCGGTGTTGTCACTATTGCAGTAGTGTATTCTCCTTCATTGGCAATAGCCTCTGCATAATAATCATTACTTGTATTTAAACCGTAAGTCACCTTATTAAAAGGTAATTCACCCACTGTACTTAAAAGGTCATTATCACCATTAAGTACTAATAAGCCCCCTGGCATCAAACCATCTAATATTTCAAGCTTTGCTTTTAAGATACCTTCTCTACTTCCAAGATTTTCAATATGTGAGGTTCCCACATTAGTAATAACTGCCACTTCTGGTGCTGCTGCTAAACTCAATCGATGAATTTCGCCAAAATGATTCATTCCCATTTCGATAACAGCAGCTTCATGTGAAGCATCCATTTTAAATAAGGTAAGTGGCAAACCTATTTCATTATTGAAATTACCATCCGTCTTATGCACATGCCACTTGCCACTTAAAACAGCCGCAACCATCTCTTTTGTACTTGTTTTTCCTACACTACCTGTAATTCCTACAACTGGTACTGTAAATTGATTTCTATAATAATGTCCTAGAGCTAGTAACGCTTGTCTCGTATCCTCTACCTTAATAGTCCATAAACGGGGGTCAATCACTTTATCCTCCATAGTTAAGGTGGCAATTACTCCTTTTTCGTATACACTTTTAATAAACTCATGTCCATCAAAGCGATCACCTTTCAGTGGTATAAATAAACCATTTGTCACCTGACTTCTTGAGTCAGTTGTAATCACCTCAATAGGTTGTTTTATTAAACCTTCTTGAATACATTTGCCTCCTACAGCTGATATAATGTCTTGTATATCTAATTTCATTCTATTTCCCCCTGTAGATACGCATTAACAATTTCACTATCATCAAAGTGGATAATTCTATCTTTTAAAATTTGATAATTTTCATGACCTTTGCCTGCAATCAGTACAACATCTTCAGCTTTTGCTTCACTTAATGCCATTTCAATAGCAGCCTTACGATCTTCAACTTTAACATAATTATCTGTTATTGCCTTAACACCCACTTCTACTTCGTCTAAGATCAGAAGCGGATCTTCAGTTCTTGGATTATCAGAGGTAATAAAAACATGATCGGAATAAGTGGCAGCAATTTTTCCCATAATTGGCCTCTTTGTTTTATCACGATCTCCCCCACAGCCAAATACTGTGATAATATGACCTTGTGCAAATTCTTTTATAGTTGATAAAACATTTTCTAAGCCATCGGGTGTATGCGCATAATCAACTAATACACTATAACCTTTGATAGATTTAAAAGCTTGCACCCTGCCAGGAACACCTTTTGCTATTTTTAACGTTGCAAGAATATGTGTCATTGGAATTTCTAATGCACGAGCTGCTGCAATAACTGCTAATGTATTATAAACAGTAAATTTACCTGGAATAGGCACATCAACCTTAAAGGTTCCCTGGTCACACACTAAAGTATATTCTACACCTGCAGCAGTTATTATTACATTTGTTGCTTTGTAATCTGCATCCTTGTCAATGGCATACGTTACAAGATTACATGTAGCACCTTTAATAATTTCGTTTATATAATCACTATCTTTATTAACAATACCTGTTTCACACATAGTAAAAAGCTTTGCTTTAGCTGCAGCATAATTTTCCATCGTTTGATGAAAATCTAAATGATCTTGAGTAAGATTCGTAAATATACCCACTTTAAAATCAGAACCTGCTACACGACTTAATGCTAAAGCATGTGAAGAAACTTCCATTAAAGTTGTGTCTACTTGACTTTCTACCATCTTTTTAAATAAAGCTTGTAAATCTAAAGATTCTGGTGTTGTACGCTCAGCTTTTAAAATTTGACTTCCTATACGATTTTCAATCGTTCCAATAATTCCTATTTTTTTATGATAAGCTTCTAGAATCTGTCCTAATAAAAAGGTAATACTTGTTTTACCATTAGTTCCTGTTACACCTACAAGTTCAAATTGCTTTGATGGATGTCCATAGGCATTATTCGCTACTAATGCCATAGCTAGCCTTGTATCCTCCACCTTAATGATTGTAACATCTTCTTTTATCTCTACATCTTTTTGTACTAAAATAGCTTTTGCACCATTTGCAATGGCCGCCTCAATAAATTGATGGCCATCGGTTTTAAATCCCTCTATAGCAATAAATAATCCCGCATTTGTCTTGATACGTGAATCATAAATCATATGGTCAACTTCCTGATGTTCGTTACCTTTTACACATACATAATTTAGTCCCGTTAATAGTTTACTTAGTTCCATGGTAACCCTCCTTATTCATTTCCTAGTTATTATAGCACGACTCATTCAGATAAAAAAGTCATCTAGTCTGTATAAAGAATAATTTTCGTCGTTTTGTTAATGACCTCTCCTTCTAAAGGAAATTGATTAACAATTTGACTTCCTTCTCCTTCAATTCGAATCGCAACTCCTTGCTTTTCCGCTAGGCTTTTTGCTTCTGTAACTTTTATTCCCACAAAAGAAGGTACCATTACTTTCTGAACTTCATCCAACTTCTGTTCTGTCTCTGAATAAGTTGGTTCAACCCCTAAATAAGGAAGCGCATTAGATAAAACTTCTTTCATAACAGGTCCTGCAATAGTTCCACCATAATAAGTACCTTGGGGCTCATCAATAATCACCAGTGTCATTACCACTGGATTTTCAGCTGGCGCAAAAGCCAGAAAAGAGGCTGTATATTTTCCTGAACCACGGGGTAATTTTTGTGAAGTAGCAGTTTTCCCCCCTATACGATAACCAGGAATATAAGCTTTCTTACCTCCTCCTTCAGAAACAACGCTCTCTAGGATCTTTTTTAGGCGCTCACTTGTTTCACTCGAGATAATTTGTTCACCTTTAGCATATTCAAAGGTTGTCAATACTTCCCCCCTATCATTAACAATCTCTTTACCAAAATGTGGCGTTACTTTATAACCACCATTAACAGCTGCTGCACCTGCAGATAAAAGTTGCATAGGTGTAATTTGAAAAGATTGCCCAAAAGACATGGTTGCTAATTCTACAGGTCCAATATTACTTTTATTATGTAAGATTCCTACTGCTTCCCCAGGCAAATCGATGTTTGTCTTGGATTTGAAGCCAAATTTTATCATATAGTCGTAAAATTTACTAGCACCAACACGTTCTGCCACCTCCATAAAAACTGGATTGCATGAATTTTGAACCCCCTGCACAAAATTCTCGGCGCCGTGAGAACGTGGACTACGCCAGCATTTGATGGTTCTTCCAGCTACTACTTTACTTCCTGAACAGTTAAATTGACTATTCTCGCTTACCACATTCTCTTCAAGTCCCATGGCTGAAGTAAAAATTTTAAAGGTAGATCCTGGTTCATAGGTATCATTAATGGTGAAGTTTCTCCACATTTGATTTAAGAATTCTTGCTTTTCTTTTGATGAGTATAAATCCCAATTATTCGCTATAGCTTCATTGTTAATGGTAAAAGGTGCATTAAGGTCAAAGTCTGGTTTTGTAGCTAATGCATAAATTTCTCCATTTTGGGGATTCAACATAATAATAGCCCCTCTTTTAGCTCCTTTCATCTCCACAGCTTTTTCTATAGCTTGTTCAGCATACTCTTGCAAAGTTAAATCTAGGGTTGTTACAAGGTGATTGCCATTTTCCGGATTAATCCTTACCTCAACTTCTTCCTCTCTTCTCTCACCCTTACCATTGGTTTCCATTAAGATTTTTCCTGGAATACCCTTCAGATAACTATCATACTTGACCTCTAACCCAATAATGCCTTGATTATCTTTTCCTACAAACCCTAATGTCTGCGAAGCTAATGTATGGTAAGGATAATAGCGTTTTGAATCTTCATCTACTTTCACACCTGATAAATTCAGGCTACGAATTTCATCTGCCAAACTTTTTTCTACCTTTGTAGCAATACGCATGAAAGCTACTCGCTTTGTCACCTTCTTATAAACTTCATCGTAGTCCATATTCAAATGCTCAGATAATACTTTTGCAACACGTTCTGGTTCCGTAATTTGTGCATGTACTACACCAATAGTAGCAACTGAAGCACTTTTTGCAAGTACATTTAAATTCCGGTCATAAATATTTCCTCTAGTGGGAGTAATGGCTCTATTTCTCGTTTGCTGTTCATCTGCTAGTTCTTGAAGTTTTTTTCCTTCTATAACTTGTACATAAGCTAAGCGCATACCCATTCCTAAAAGACCTAATGTAAAGCAAAGCATTATAATCAGCATTCTTCTCTTTAAAGCAAGAGAAACATCATTTTGCATAGAAAAACTCCTCCTTTAAAAGTTGTCTTACCTAAAGTGTATTTTAAAGGAGGAGGCATTATGCCATTATTCAGTTGTTTTTACGATAATCTTATTATTTTTTTCTATTTTTGTACCAGCTTTTGGCATTTGACTCGATATACTTCCTGAGATAGTACCTTCAATTACAAATTTACCTTCTACTAATGTCTGTGCTTCTTCTATTGTTTTTCCTATCAAATCTGGAACCTCTTCTATTTGATCCATTTGGTTAGTTTTTAAATAAAGTTTTACACTTCCACCTTTATTCCATAAAGACTGAGCCTTTGGTGCTTGATCTATAACCTCACTACCTACACCAACAAACTCATAGTCTAACTCATTTTGCTTAAGAATCTCTACCGCTTCATAAATATTTTTATTGGAAACATCAGGTACTACACTTACTGTACTTGCTGCATTCTCAGCGCTAACATTCAGCTCAATATCTAAATAAGGTAAAATATTTTCCATCATTTCTTTAAAAGCAGCTGAAGGAGCACCCGTTTTATCAGGTAAACCATCAAAAACAACTAATCCTACAACTTCAGGTTTACTGATAGGTGCAGCTCCAATAAAGGAAACAACATATTCATCTTCTGGACGCTCTAACTTGCCGTCAACATTCACCCGCTTTTCACCAGTTCCTGTTTTCCCACCAATATCATACCCTGAAATAGCCGCTGCTGTACCAGTTCCATCCTCTACTACCTTTTTCAAATAGCTCGTCACAAGAGTAGAAATCTCAGAAGAAATAACCGGACGACGTACTGCCTTTTTCTGATTAAGAAGTTCTTCACCGTCTTCATTTATAATATTAGAAACTACATAGGGTTCCATAAGATACCCACCATTAACGACTGCTGAAAAAGCTGTAATAAGTTGCAACGGCGTAACTGTCAGGTTTTGCCCCATTGAATAAGTTGCTTTATCCACAACATTTAATTTCTTGCCTAGTAAGCCAACTTCTTCTCCAGCTAACTCAATACCTGTCTCCTCGCCAAAACCAAAGCGCTTAATATACTCTAAGAAAACATCATTATCCATACCGCTAGTAAGCTCCATCATTCCCACATTACAAGAGTTGGCTATTACCTCTTCCAGAGTTTGTACACCATGTCCACCAGTTTTCCAACAGCTAATTCTTGTATCTGCTACAACCTTATATCCTGGACAATTGTAGGTTTCATCCCCTTTAATAACACCTTCTTCTAATGCCATTGCCATAATAATGGGTTTCATAGTAGAACCGGGTTCATACATATATTGCATGGTATGATTTTTCCACGCCTCTAAAAGCTTTTCTGTTTGTTTATCTAAAGACAACCCTTTCCAAGTACTGGCTCCTAATTGTTCACTTAAATCATTATATGTATTCGGATTATAACTAGGATAGGAATACATACTATAAACCTCACCTGTATTAGGATTCATTATGATTGCAGATGCATTAATGGGATTATACTGCTCAATATATTTTTCCATAGTTGTGGTTACATATTGTTGAATCACTTCATCCAAAGTTAAGGTAATCGTACTTCCCGCTTCTGCATCTTGTAATTGTCTTGTGATAATTTTAGAACCTTCCATCTGTGAAAATTCTCTACCTGGCTTACCTGCCAAATAGGATTCATACTGTTGTTCTATACCGTATTTTCCTTCTTCATTTTTATTAAAATAGCCTAATACTTGTGCAGCCAACTCACCTGCTGGATACTTTCTTACATAAGTTCTATCTAATGCTACTCCTCCCAAACCTTTAAGAGGCTCTGCTTTTTCAGTAGATATTCTTTTAGCTAGAATATAATATTTTGAATTAGGTCTTTCATTAACGATGTTTCTTATTTCATCGACTGTTTTGTCTACCTGTTTAGCTAATGTAGCATATAATTTTTCTTGTTGTTCTTCTTTAAGCGTTAGAATATCTTTAGGGCTTAAAATAACATTATACGCCAAAACACTTGTAGCCAATGTCTTATGATTTCGATCTACAATATCACCACGCTGAGCTGCTATAATAGATTCACTTCTGGTCATATTACTTAAAGCACCCTTGGTATATTCTTCCCCTTTAAAGATTTTAATACTTGTTACTTGCCAACCTAGAAATAAAAAAACACCAAAGAAGCATATATTCAAAATAACAATACGCCTGTTCAGGTGTTTTCTAGTCACTAGGTTATGCTTTTTCTTTGCTCTTGTCCGTTTTTTCATCTTTCTACCTACTTCTTTACTTCTCGTATGAGGTATAACTCTCTTCTGGTAACTCAATATAAACGATTTGATGTGGTAAAGGCTCTCTCATACCAAGTTCATTTGCTGCACGTTCACGTATATAATCTAAGTTAAGCTTTTCTGATATCGTCGCTTGTGTTTCACTAATAGCACTTTTTACTGCTATCATATTATTTTTTAATTCAATCAGTTGACCTTGTTTGGCGCGAAGCGAAGCATAACTATTAATATAAAGAAAGGCACTTGTAAATAAAACAACACCACAAAAAGAAAGTTGCATACCAAAAGCAATATCTAATTTTTTCTTTTGAGCTTTTCTTGGACGTTTTAATGGCTCAGTACTTGGTACAGGACTAATAATCGGCTGTTCATAAGCCCGCGCTGTACTATCATACTGATAATTATACCCCTTCTTAAACTCCTTTGCCATACTTCACCCCTCCAATTATAACTTCTCTATAATTCTTAATTTAGCACTTCGAGAACGTGGATTTATTTCTATCTCCTCATCTGAAGGTAAAATTGGTTTTCTTGTTATTACCTTTACAAGTGGTTTTTTCCCACATACACATATTGGAATATGTGGTGCACAAGTACAAGGGTTTTCCAAGTTTCTAAAAGCATGCTTTACAATTCTGTCTTCTAAGGAGTGAAAAGTAATAATGCAAAGTCTTCCTCCACTATTGAGCTTATCCACTATCGCCTTAATAGTAGGTTCAATAATTTCTAGCTCTCTATTGACTGCAATACGTATAGCTTGAAAAGTACGCTTAGCAGGATGTGGCCCATCCTTCCTTGCCCCTTGAGGAATTGCCTTTTTAATCACTTCTACTAATTCATAGGTTGTTTCAATAGGCTTTTGTTTTCTTTCTTCTACAATGAATTGAGCAATTCTTTTAGCCCATTTTTCTTCTCCATATTCTTTAATAATACGAAACAGCTCTTCTTCTGCCATATCATTAACAACTTCGTACGCTGTATAAGCCCCATCTTGATCCATACGCATATCAAGTGGTGCATCATGCATATAAGAAAAGCCTCTAGAAGGTTCATCCAATTGATGTGAAGAAACACCTAAATCAATAAGCATTCCATCCACTCCTTCTATTCCTAATACTTCTAACACCTCTGCTACTTTTTCAAAATTGCTATTAACAATTGAAACTTTAGGCTTTGCATCCTTTAGCCTTTCGGTAGAAACTGCTAAAGCATTTTTATCTTGGTCAATTCCAATAAAATGCCCTTTTTCTGTTAAATAGCTACATACTACTCTGGCATGTCCAGCCCCACCTAATGTACCATCTACATACGTCCCATTAGGCTTAATGGCCAAACCTTCAATACATTCATTTAATAATACAGATACATGTTCAAATTTCATTTTATCACCTTTATATTCCTAACTCTTCCATTTGCTCAGCTAGTAATTCTACATCCAAACTTTCATTATTATAAGCTTCCCATTTACTATTACTCCATACTTCAATTCGATTACTCATTCCAATAAATACTATGTCTTTTTCAATCTCAGAATATACTCTTAAATGAGTTGGAATCAAAATTCTGCCTTGCTTATCCGTCGTACACTCCACTGCCCCTGATAAAAAGAAACGAACAAACTTTCTTGCATTTAAATTAGTAAGTGGTAACCCTTTCAGCTTTTGCTCAAAAAGCATCCATTCAGAGAGGGGATAAATAAATAAGCATCCATCAAGTCCTTTCGTTAGGATAAAACATTCTCCTAGCTTTTCTCTATATTTAGAAGGAACGATAACTCTGCCTTTTTCATCAAGACTATGCTTATATTCACCTATAAACATTCACCACTCCCCCCCACTTCTCACCACTTACACCCATTTTCTTATATTTTAGGCTGTTTTCATGAAAATTTCAAGTCAAATCTTAATAAATCATTAACTTTTTATTAAATAGCAAATCTCTCTCAAGTTTATGGCACACAAAAAGGGCTAACCCCATAGGGTTAGCCCTTTTTTACTAGTGATGACTTAATGATTTATAATACTTAACAATTTCTTTATCTAATTTAATACTTAGTGAGTAAATTCCCGGTGTTTTACATCCAGTTGGACCAGCAGTATGCAAGAGCTTGTTTAAATTATTTTGCATAAATGTAATGCTCTTTTTCACTTCATTCATATTAATCCCCCTTAAACAAAAAAAACAAAAATAAAACCTTTTTTATCTATATAAGGTATTATAATATAGTTTCTGGAAGAAAACAACAATTATTCTCTTTTTTTGGATAATTAATTCTATTTTATTGTTTAACGAATGATTTTCGACACATGATTATTCCAATTATTCCCAAAATTATGGATGATATGGCAACAATTTGAGAAACTGGAATCCCAGTAAGGTGTAGTAATAACTGGTCCGTACGTAATCCTTCTATCCAAAATCGTCCTATTCCGTAGCCAATTAAATATAAACAAAAGATTTCTCCATTACACTTTTTATGCTTTCTATAAAATAACAATAGGATAAGCAAAATGAAATTCCAAGTTGATTCATAGAAAAATGTAGGATGTACTTGAATATATTCGGCAGTTCCAAAAGTCTCAAATCGTACAATATGATTAAGTACTTCATCTGAAAGAGGCGGTTTTGCTTCTGATTTTAAAATAGCCATAGCTAAAGGATTGTTCGTATAACCACCAAAAGCTTCTTTATTCACAAAATTACCATACCTTCCAATCGCTTGACCCAAAATCAAGCCATAGGTGGCAATATCGGCAAATTGGAAGAACTTAATCTTCTTATATCCTGTGTAAATAATAGCAACAAGAATAGACGCAATAATGGCACCATAAATAGCAATCCCACCTTGTCTAATATTAAAAATTTCTCCTAAGTTTTCCTTATAATAATCCCACTTAAATGCTACAAAATAAATTCTAGCACCTAAAAGTGCAAAAAGGATATCATATAATACAAAATCCGTTATGATTTCTGGATTTATTCTTTCCTTCTTAGCAATATAGACGGCCAAAAGTGTACCTAAAATAATACCTGTGGTTAAAATAATGCCGTACCAATAAACCGTTATACCAAAAACGCTAAAAGCCTCTGCTGATAAATGAAATGATAGTCCCAAATGAGGGAAATAAATATTTGGTATTTCCATAATACGCCTCCTTCTAGGACTTATTATAGGAGATTTCATCAATCCTGTAAACGAGGTATAATTCTATTTCATTTTATTCATACTAGCATTAAACTTAATTTAAAGGAGAATCTACCCATGACATCCCAATTCCCACATTATCGTGTTGTAGCTAGACAAAAAGAAGGACAAGACGATTGTTCTTTACGTTCTATCCTCTCACTTCCATCTACTCTATTCTTTTTTGGCATTTTATTAGGTTTTTTCCTAAGTAAAAGTTGCTGTCATCGTAAATAAAACTGCATTTTATTGCAGTTTTATTTATTATGCGATAAACTATACATGATAAAACATATCACTCTATTTATTTCACAGATTCCTCTTGATCAAAGAGGTGAGGATAACTGAGTTTGAGGAAGGATGAAACATATGAAACTTGGAATAGTTGGACTACCTAACGTAGGAAAAAGTACACTATTTAATGCATTAACTAAAGCAGGTGCAGAATCTGCTAACTACCCATTTTGTACAATCGAACCTAACGTAGGGGTTGTAGCTGTACCTGATAAAAGATTAGAAGTATTAAAAAACATGTATAATTCACAACGCGTCTTACCTGCAGCTATCGAATTCGTAGATATCGCTGGGCTTATTAAGGGCGCTAGCAAAGGTGAAGGATTAGGAAATCAATTCCTTTCTCATATCAGAGAAGTGGATGCTATTGTACAAGTTGTGCGTTGTTTTGAAGATGATAATATTGTTCATGTTGATAAGACCGTAGATCCTATTCGTGATATTGAAACTATTAATTTAGAACTTGCTTTTGCTGATATGGAAGTCTTAGAAAGAAGAATTGCCAAATCTGCAAAAGTTGCCAAAACCGATAAAACAATAGCTGCAGAAGTTGCTATTTTACAAGAAATCTATAGTACTTTAGAATCTGGCAAAGCTGCACGCACACTTTTAGGTGAGGATGCTGACAAAGATGCCTTTATTGGTTCATTAGGTCTTATTACCGCTAAACCTATGCTTTATGCCGCTAATATTTCTGAAGAAGATTTAATTGGTGGTGTTGAAAATGACTATGTTAAACGCGTAAAAGACTTTTCTTCTGCAGAGGGTTCTGAAACTTTCGTTATTTGTGCTAGCATTGAACAAGAGCTTTCAGAATTAGATGATGAAGAAAAACAAGTATTTTTACAAGATTTAGGGCTTGAGTCTACTGGCTTTGACCGCCTTGTTGCAGCTAGCTATAAATTACTTGGTTTAATTAGCTACTTAACTGCTGGTCCACAAGAAGTACGTGCTTGGACAATTACTGTTGGAACCAAAGCCCCTGGTGCTGCTGGAAAAATCCACTCAGACTTTGAGCGTGGTTTTATTCGTGCAGAAATTGTTAACTTTGATGATTTAGTTGCTTGTGGTTCCTACACCGCCGCTAAAGAAAAAGGTCTCGTACGCCTTGAAGGAAAAGAATACGTAGTACAAGATGGAGACATCATATTATTTAGATTTAATGTATAGTTCTTATAGCATTAAATCAGAAGCAAAAAGGGAACTAGGTTTGATGACCAAGTTCCCTTTTCTGCTATTGATTACTCGCTTATTTTTCTTTTTCTAAATCATGATAGTGATCACTATTTGCATCCATAACCTTTGTAGCTTCTTCACCAGTAAATTTTGCAATTAAATCAGGCACTTTTGCTACTAAACCAGGAATCATATCAATTAACTTAGTAATACTATCTTGATTACGTATATTAATTAATTGAGTAGTTCCGTTTTGAATAACAAGCATGGCACTAGGTGTTACTTTAGCACCTAAACCACCTGCTCCTGCTCCTGTTCCTCCCTCTACTCTCTTTTCTCTTTCTTTACGACGCTCTGTATATTTATTACTAGCAGTAGAACCTGATGCTGCAGCAAAACTCACATCTATTAAAGGAACTAATATGGTATTATCAATATGAATAGGCTCACCCACTACTGTTTTAGTCGTAATAAAATTTTCTAACTGTTCCATTAACCCATTTAATTCTTGATTTACTTTACTCTCCATCTTCTTCTTCCTTTCTCTTTCTTAATATCAATTTTATAGATTCCCTTACTGGTTTATACCATAAAAACGCTATGATACGCTTTAAAATGCCACCTATACAGAACTTCCCTTCTGCCAAAAAGCCTCCCCATATACCTGGCGTTTCATAATTCCCTTTTATAATACCATGCTGATAATACCACGGATAAAGCATAATAAGCTTCGCCATAAGCTCGCCCGTTTCTGCTGGTTCTTCTTTTCCTACAACGAGTTCAAAAGACCACTCCTTAGGCCCAATATAAATAGTAATGTCTTTTAATAATTTACAAATACTTTTTAATAGCTTCCAAAAATAAGGAAGAGAAACTATTTCTCTTATTAAGCCTATATTTGAGTCAGTATGGTTTTCTTTTTGATCTGATTCTTCAAATGCCATGCGAGATGCTTGTACTGTTTTTCCTGTACCTTTACTTTCTTTTATAGAAGAAACGGTCTTATAAGTAGCTTGTTGCTTTTTTGTCATTTGTTTTTGTACATCTACTTGATCATCTTTTAGCTGATCCTTTACGTGGTCTTGCTCATATTTTGTTGTGGGATGAACTACTTTAGGTATTACAGCTACTTCCTGCTCTTTTAAAGATAGCTCTTCTTTCTCAAAATAAAGTCTTTTACCAAATGCTTTTATTTCCTGATATTTGATACCATCTTGTAAATAAAAATGTCCCTTAACGCCTCTTAAATACCTTACCTTTACATCGTAATTTAACTGATCGTATTTTTCAAGATAAGCTTCATAACGAACAGGAGCTACTAATGCAAGTATACATAAGAAAACAAACACACTCATGCATGCAAGTACAGTCCATAGGATTATTTTTATTATTAACCATATCATGCCCATTATGCACCTCTTTCTTATGTGGTTAATACCTCATAACTCATAATCTGCTTGTTATAAATATTATCTATAAGGCTTGCTATATACCTAATAGCACCTTCTCTTGTCTGCATAATCCCTATAACGTAGCACGCCTCATATCGTTTCGTTAAATGCTTTGCTTCAATCACTTCAAATAACCAGTGATCACAAGGTGAACTGCATACTAAATAAACACTTCCTTTATATTTATTTCTTTTTACTAACTGATTCTTCTTCCAAGTTGTCCACTTAACGCCATCTTCAACCCATAATTCCTTTGAAATTCTCATTGATTACGCCTTTTCCTTATTCTTTTACTGTTAATACTATTGACTTGAACTTGTTATATTATACCATATTCTCTTGTATTTTGCCTAGAAATAGCTTTTATTTATTACAATATCATTGTATAATAATACGTAAAATATAAGTATCAATATATCTAGAAAGGTTACACAATGAATTTATTTACTACACTTATTAAAGATCCCTTTTATATAAGACTTATAGGTGCTGCTTTAGTCTTATTCATTTTTATTATTGCTAAACGCATTTTAAGCAAACTGGTTATTAAATTTTTATCCAAGATTCAGTTTAAACAAAAACGATTAGACATTGTTCTTTTTGATTGTTTGCAAAAACCTTTTAATTATCTGTTTCTATTTACAGGTATATACATGGCTCTCGCTATTTCACCGTTTATTTATTACCAAACACCTTCAGAACAATCGTTTATTTTAGGAGAATTAACGATTCCAATTAGTATTATTTCCAAAGCTACATTAACTAAGTATTATAGTGTGATTATTATAGGGATCATAACTTGGGCTATTTACGATCTTGAACATATCTATGAACAGTTATTTAGTAACTTTAATATGCGCGTTGCTTTAATTGATAATACTTTATTTATTCGTTATATGGCACGTATTATTCGCTTTATTACGGTAACTATTGGTGTTATTCTTATTTTAATTACTTTAGTACCTAATCTTTCAACCATTATTACTGGTGTTGGAATAGGTGGTGCTGCTGTTGCTATTATCTCAAAAGATTCCATTGCCAACATTTTTTCAGGTATGATTTTACTTTTAGATAAGCCCTTTGTTATTGGTGATTGGGTCGAATTAGGTACTATTGAAGGTATCGTTGAAGACATTAGTTTTCGTAGTACACGTATTCGTACTTTTACTCAAGGATTAGTTGTTATTCCAAATGCCACTATAGGTAATGCTAATATTACTAATTGGAGTCGCATGAGTAAAAGGCGTGTTAAATTTGATTTAGGTGTAGCTTATGCCACTTCCACTACTCAACTTAAAACCTGTATCACAAAGATCAAAAATTATTTAGAAACCCACCCCGATATTGAAGCTGATACTTCTCTTGTTGCTTTCGAAAACTTTGGGGACTATGCATTAAACATTCAAATCATTTACTATGTTTTAAAGACTGACTACCCTAGCTATCTAGCTATTAAAGAAGTTGTTAATTTGGAACTTATTGCTATTTGTGATAGTCTTGACATTTCTATTGCATTTCCAACACAAACCCTTATGATTGAAGGGCAAAATATACAAAGTAAATAAAATAATAGGCATCTCATAGATGCCTATTATTTTATTCTACAAACATATATTCAATACTATTTTTTGAAAAAGCAATTGCAAAAGCAATCTTGTCTCCTTCTTCAATCTGATAAGCTTTATTAGGTTCAATTTTTGTTCCATTTAAAAAAGTACCATTGCTTGAACCCAAATCTTTTAAATAATATAAATCATCTTGTCTTTGAATTTCAGCATGCATACGGCTAATAGGTGTAATTTCAGCACCAAATTCATAATGTGCTCCTGTTTCTTCTCCTGTTCGTGTTGCACGTCCTATAATAAACTGGTCATCTTCAAAATCTAAAGGAATAACTTTAGGTAAATCATATCGGGTATGGGTGCTAATGGACTTAAGAACAGGCCCTCTTCTTCTTTCTGTAGAGCTATTACTAGTGCGTGTATTTTTCGTTGGCGTACTAAATACGTTATCAAATAAGTTCTTCTTCTTAGGTGATGATCCACTCATTGCCTCCTTAGATTTTGAACTATAAAATGATTCTTCTTCGTCTTCCTCTTCATTAAAACTATTGTTTCTTGCTATGCTACTACCCTTTGTACCATAAACAGAAGCTTCCTCTGCCACCTTCTTTTCAACAGGCTCTAACGGTTTAGAACTATAAATAGATTTAACCATTTCCTCTATTTCTTCTTGTGATAGCTGTGAACGATTAGGCTGAGCTGCATAAACTGATCGTGGATTGGCTTCTTCCACCTCTACCGGTTTAGAAGTTTTTGCACTATAAGTTTCAACTGGCTCTTCCTTTTCTACCAATACTACTTTTTCTATTGGCTTCTCTGGAACCTCTTCTGCAGGTTTCACTGCTGGTGTAGGCGCTACTTTCGTTTCTTTAGTCACCACTGGCGGTGTAGTTGGCTCTACTACCTTTTTCACTTCTACAGCTGGAGCCGCTTGCTGCTTATGCATGACATCTTCGTTAAATTTATCTACCATTTTTCGAAACTCTTCTAAAGAGAATTTAGGCTTGTAGAAATATTTATAAAGTTGAAGTTGAATATTGCCACCGCTTGTTTCATTGCACTTCTCAAGCAAACTAATAAAAATAGATTTTATGCCCTGAACATCCAACTGTGTACGGTCATCTGGTATGTATGCAAAAACTAAACGTTCATGTTTTTCACTTATATATACATGACTTGTATCAAAACAAAAAGCCTCTGGCTTTAAATACCAATCTCCACACTCTTCTAAACTGTACATCGTCCATTGATACAATTTTAAAACATCTTCAATCATAAGGCTGCCAGTAAACTCTTCTAAAGCCACATAATTCTCTGGAACTGAATAGCGAAGTGTTATAATGCCTGGACCCTTCTCAAACAGCACCGGCATGATAAAGTCAGGTGTTTCTAACTTCAAGGCGCCACACGCAATCTGGTCATACTTCTTCATTGTATCTAAATCAAATGATAAAAATGACTTACCTTCTATTTTATTAATCCTAAAAAAAACACTATTATCTTTCATTTCATGCATCCCTCCTTTGATCTGAATACCTTACTGCTCATTTAAGCCATGAAGACTCAAAAAATGATTTTGTGCGATATACTCACATAATCCTAAAGGATTGGTTGCATAAAGCTTATCAATCCGTGCAATCACTTCAACATCTTGATTAATATTGAATTCCTTACCTTGATTAATAACAAATTTAATCTTATTTCTTATTGGTTCTATAAGTTCATCTTGTGCCATAAAGCAGTTTGTTTTATAAGTTGATTGGGTGTTTTGGTTAACAACCATCATTAAATAATCTGCCATTTCAAATACTTGACGATTAAGGAAATTAAGTTCTGTACTCAAGTCAATAATAACAATATTAGCCATACCACTTTCAATAAGTGTCTCAACAATGCGACTTACTTCCTCTGCACTAATTGCATAAGGATCTAGCGTTTGTACTTCTCTTGTAAAATACATCACACCAGTACGCTTATCTTGTCCAATTCTCTTAGCTAACATTTGTTCATATGAATCTTTAGCTAAGTTTAGTAAGACTTCCATAGGTGGCACCTCAGCTTTTTCAAAAAACATCGGCGTGCTATCTAAGTCCTCAAGATTAAAGTATAGTACCTTCTTACCAGCTTGCGCATAAGCAATAGCTGCAGATAAAGCAATCGTTGTTTTTCCAACACCACCTGCAGGTGAATATACACCATATATAATAGGTTTATTCCTCTCCATTTCCTCGTATTCTTCTTCAACATAAAGCATCAAAGATGTGATACGCGTATACTTGTTAATTGATCTTTTAAATTTATCTGGATAAGGTAAAGGTGCCTCTTCATCAACTAAAATAATAGGTAACTCAATATTTTTTATATTCATTTCTGGGTCATATAAATTTGGTGTTAATAATACAACCTGGCACTTTCCCTGTTTTATCCTCTCTTTAAGCTGGTATTTATCGTAAATAAGTTCAATGATATATTGGTCTTGATACTTATTTAGAATATAATCCTTTAATCTTTCCACGTAATCTTGATTCGTATCGGCAATGATTAAATTCATAGACATTTTACCCTTCACCCCTTATTCATCTTGTTTGCTTATTATAATTCTATGATAATTGCCTATAATAGTCAATTTTATATTTAATGAATATTTACAAAAAAATTATATAAATTACTTAATTATTAATTTTTTGTATTAAATGCGTTATTTGATTGTTCACTAATTACAAAAATCATTTTCACTTTAATCATTCCCTTGGTCATTCATCCCTCTCCTTAGAGAATGAATTATTCTTTTATACACCAAAAAAGAGAACAAGCTCATTCTTCCCAAGCATGTTCTCTTCATATTCATATAAGGTTGTTAACCAAGTCTATAAGCCGGGTTCTGTATCAAACAGTCATCTATCTACGCCTATAGTTACCTATAAGCTCTAGCGACCTACCCAAAGACTAGCGAGCAGCTATTAACGTCTTTCTATACGGTCTTGCTCCAGGTGGGGTTTACATGGCTCCCTTAGTCACCTAAGGGACGGTGAGCTCTTACCTCGCCTTTCCACCCTTTCCTATCAAGTGATAGGTGGTTTATTTCTGTTGCACTTTCCTTAGAGTCGCCTCCACTGGGTATTACCCAGCACCTTGCTCTGTGGAGCCCGGACGTTCCTCAAGCACTACCTTTCGGCCATGTGCGTGCGACTGTCTGACTTACTTAACAACTTGTTTATTTTACACTACTTCCTTTTTCTTGTCAATTAACATCGATTACTTTTTTTGATGTTATTGGAAGGAAC
Organism: Cellulosilyticum sp. WCF-2; assembly: GCF_003990395.1. Taxonomy (NCBI): domain Bacteria; kingdom Bacillati; phylum Bacillota; class Clostridia; order Lachnospirales; family Cellulosilyticaceae; genus Cellulosilyticum; species Cellulosilyticum sp. WCF-2. Next base: position 3,218,445 of record NZ_CP034675.1, read on the forward strand.
TTCCTCCCAAGAATTCTCTAATAAGTGAGTTGCTTGGAATCTCAGAAGTATCCATTGGTAAAAAATATTCTAAGAACTTTAACATACGCTTAGCCTCTGCATAATAAGGTGATTGACGTGTAATTCTAAAAAGTAAAGGCTCTGCTTTTGATTTAAGAACTGCTAATTCATAAATTAGCACTGTATTCAGCATAGCATCTGCTTCTTCCTGAAAAGGGAAAATATTTTTATTTTCTCCACGTCTTACAGAAGCCCAAATGGCTAAAGTTTTTTCTGGGTCAATACCACGATATTGATTATCCCTTACCATACGTCTAATTAATCTTGTATCTGTAGTAGGAATGCGATTATGCTCATCAATATTAAGCTGTGTTAAACAACTCACATAAATTTTAAATTTATTTTCAGCTGGAATAGCATAGCTTAATTTCTCATTAAGTCCATGAATCCCTTCTACGATAAGTATTTCATCTGGCGTTAATTTAATCTTATTCCCTTTGTATTCTCTTTTACCTGTTACAAAGTTAAAAGTAGGGACCTCTACTTCTTTGCCTTCAATCAGCGCTTTCATATGCTCATTAAATAGCTGAATATCAATTGCTTCTAAGGCTTCAAAATCATAATCACCTTTTTCATCTCTTGGCGTATGTTCTCTATCTACAAAATAGTCATCAATGGACACAACATGTGGCTTCATACCATTTACCTTGAGCTGTATACCTAATCTTTTTGCACTAGTCGTTTTTCCAGAAGATGAAGGCCCTGCGATAAGAACAAGCTTGATATGCTTTTTCTCCACAATTTGATCCGCTATTTCTGCAATTCTCTTTTCATGAAGTGCCTCTGAAATCTTAATAAGTTCGTCTATTTCACCTTTTGCAATCACGTTATTAAGTGCACTTACCGTATCTACTCCTAAAATCCGTGCCCATCTCTCTGACTCTCTAAAGATATTAGACAACTTAGGTTGAGGTACAAAAGTCTTTAAATGACTGGGGTCTTTTTCATCTGGAAATTGTAAAATAAAGCCATGGGCATAAGGAATAAGCTTAAAAAGTTGAATAGCTTTTGTATTAGTAAGCATATAGCCATAAAAATAATCTTTTGCCTCATCTAGTCTATAGATATTAACGGTAGAAGTCCTTCTATATTTAAACAGTTCCTTTTTGTCTAACATTCCTTCTGCCTCAAAAAGCTCCATTGCTTGTTCTACACTTAAGACTTCCTTTCTTATAGGCAACTCTTCTCTTACCATCTGCCACATCATTTCTTCAAGCTTTTGGATATTTTCGTTGCTACATAAGCCATCATCTTTAAATTCACAAAAGTATCCCCCTGCTATATGATGATTGACAATAATATGACGACCTGGAAAAATACGCTTTGCAGCTGCTACAAGTAAAAAGGTTGCACTACGTTGATAAACGCGCATCCCATCTTTTTCATTTAAGTATATAAAACGCACAGCAGATAAGTCGTGTAAAATAGGTGAAGCTAGCTCTTTATAGCTATTTTCAGTTTCAGCCAACATAATAGGATATTCTCCCTGCCCCTTTACTTTTTCAGCTAGTTCTTCAAATGTTGTTCCTTTTTCCACTTGTATCTCTTTACCATCTTTAAATAAAACACGGACCATTTCACTCATTCTTTATTCCCCCTATCTTATAAATAGCATTTCTCCATCTACCTTAGAATAAACAACCTCACATTTAGGAAATTGTTTCATAATACAATCACCAATAGGCTTTAGTGCGTTATTTTCCGAAGCATAATGTCCCACATCAATGACTGGAATACCTAAATGATATGCCATTTGTGCCTCATGAAATTTCAAATCTCCTGTAATATAAACATCCGCTTTCCTAGCTGCTACTGAAATGTATTCAGAACCACTACCAGAGCAAATGGCAACACGCTTAATAACTGGTTCTTCCTTTACTTTTGTAACACGTACATAGGACAAATTAAAAAATTGCTTAATGTTAGTTATAAAAGCTTCTAAACTTAAGGTTTGTGGTAATACCCCTACGCGACCTATACCATATTCTTTAGTGATATGTTTGAGCTCAAATACATCAAAAGCTACTTCTTCGTAGGGGTGTATCTCTTGAATATGCTCCATCAAATTAGAAACCTCACTAGCCTCAACCATAAAGCTAATAACACATTCCTGAACCTTCTCTAAGCTTCCAGATGTTCCTATATAAGGATGAGCTTCCTCTAATGGTATAAAGGTCCCTTCTCCGTTGGCCATAAACGTGCATCCTAAATAATCACCAATCTTACACTGATTATAGTTCACAATAACTTCTCTTACCCTTTCTGCATGAGTAATCGGTACATAAACTTGACACTTACATAACTTCTCTTGCTTTGTCATTTGAAGAACTTCAACTTCCTTTAATCCTAAGCCTGCACATAAATAATCATTTAATCCACCTTCAGCTATATCATAGTTCGTATGCATGGCATAAACTGCTATATTGGCCTTAATCAGCTTAGCAATTATTTTACCTGTTTTAGAATCTAAATCAACAGACTTCAATGGTTTAAAAAAAAATGGATGATGAGTGATAATACAATCTGCCTGAATCTGAATGGCCTCTTCTACTACTTCTTCATTTAAGTCAAGTGCACATAAAACCTTACTAATTTCTTGCTGCCCGCTTCCTAGCATTAACCCTACTGCATCCCAAGACTCTGCTAATTCTATTGGTGCCAACTTTTCCAAAGTAATTATTATTTCTTTTAAAATAGGCATGCCATCACCTCCCGATGCATTGCTAATTCCTTAGCTAATTCTTGCCTACGTTTAACAACACTCTCTGATTCTTTATCTTGAAGCGCCGCACTAATTTCTTCTAGCTTTTCTTTCTTCTTAACAAGCCATTCTTTAAATACAGGCAAACCTTTTTCAATTAAGCATTTTCCATAGACATACTCATATGTATGTGCATAATGTTCATTTCCTGGAACAGCCACAATAACAGTATAATACTTATCATCATCAATTACAAAATCTTCATCTTCTATACGAAAACCTATCTGATGTAAATATCTTCTCACCTCATCAATATCCTGTTGCGGTTGAAGTATCAGCTTTCTTATACCACTTACAAGTTTCTTAGCTCGTTCTAAAATATCGATAATGAGATAACCACCCATACCAGAAATCATAATCACATCACCATCTTCTTCACAAACACCTTCTAACCCATTGGTTTGCTTTAAACGAATTTGATGAATATGATGTTGTTTTATATTATGAGCCGCTTTTTTTAATGGGCCTGCATTAATGTCTGTAGCTAAACAGCTTACCGCCCTATTATTTTTAATTAAATAAATAGGTATATAGGCATGGTCTGTTCCTACATCTATAACTCTGCTCCCATGTGGAACATATTGCACTAAAGCTGATAAACGCGTTGATAATTGCACTGTAACACCTCTTCAAATCTTTTACATTTTAATTTTTAATAAGAAAAGAGAAGTTGACTAAGCAACTTCTACTTTTTAAGTTTTATTCGAGATAATCTTTTAATTTCTTACTTCTACTTGGATGACGAAGTTTTCTTAATGCCTTAGCTTCAATTTGACGAATACGTTCTCTTGTTACGCTAAATTCTTTACCAACTTCTTCAAGCGTTCTTGCACGCCCGTCATCTAATCCAAATCGTAAGCGAAGTACTTTTTGTTCTCTTTCTGTCAACGTATCTAATACTTCGATTAATTGTTCTTTTAATAAAGTAAAGGCCGCTGCTTCTGCTGGCACCGGTATATCCTCATCAGGAATAAAGTCGCCTAAGTGGCTATCTTCCTCTTCACCAATAGGTGTTTCTAAAGAAACTGGTTCTTGCGAAATCTTCATAATCTCACGTACTTTAGAAACTGGCATATCCATGCGCTTTGCAATTTCCTCAGGTTGAGGATCTCGACCTAGTTCTTGCAATAGTTGTCTTGATACACGCATGAGTTTATTAATTGTTTCTACCATATGCACTGGAATACGAATAGTACGTGCTTGATCAGCAATAGCTCTTGTAATAGCTTGACGAATCCACCAAGTTGCATAAGTACTAAATTTAAAACCTTTTGTATAATCAAATTTTTCTACCGCTTTAATAAGACCTAAATTTCCTTCTTGAATAAGGTCTAAGAAAAGCATACCACGACCTACATAACGTTTTGCAATACTCACTACCAATCTTAAGTTGGCTTCTGCTAATTTCTTTTTAGCTTCTTGATCGCCATCTTGCATTCTTTGTGCTAAGATAATTTCTTGTTCTGCTGAAAGGAGAGGGACTTTTCCGATTTCTTTAAGGTACATACGAACAGGGTCATCTATACTGATGCCATCAGGTAAGTTACTTAAATCAATATCAACATCATCTATTTCTGCGTCATTTAAATTGCCAATGACATCAATATTTTGTGCTTCTAGATATTCATATATTTGTTCTATTTTACTAGGTTCCAGATCCATGTCTGAAAATACATCGTTGATATCTTCTTGGTCAAGCATTCCTTTTTTGTCTTTTGCAATGTTTATAAGCTGGTCTAACTTTGCCTTAAAAGCTAGTTTCTGTTCTGCCACATCTTTCACTATTATCAATCCTTTCTCCTGTCTACTATTCTAACCATTTATATAATCAATATTCAATTTGTCAAGTTCCTTTTTTTGAAATAGTAGATTTTGTACTTCTTTTATATCTGTTGTTTGTTTTAAACGCTTTTCAATATACGTTTTATTAAGACGTTTGACATTTTCCGTCATCATCTTTTGTAAGATTTCCATATCCTCGTAACGCTGGTCTTTATAAATAAGTACATGAGAAATAATGTTTTGTTCATTTACTTCTGGATACTTAGTTGTAAAGTAATTTAAATCTACTTCATCTCCCACCTCTAAGTTCTCCATAATGGCCTTTGCTAGGTCATATAAGAGCTCCTCTTGAAACATCTCAGGTTTAATATATTTTAGAATATGCCTACCTAGTTGTGGATAATGATATAACGTAGCTAAAAAAATAACTTCATTATTAAAAAGTTGCTGTTTTTGCATCATTGAAGGCGGTTCTTTTGCTTTTTCCCTCACCCTTTTTAATATTTGCCCTTGGTGCTGGTTCATTTCCGCTTTAAAAGCTGCTTCATCTATTTGATATTTACTACAAATTTCTCCAATATATATGGCTTGTTCAATACTGCTACTTGATTCTGCCAAAATAGTGGCTATCTCTTGTAAAAACTTCACCTTTTCTTCTGGATTACTAAGCTGATACTTTTTTTCAACATGAAGTACTTGAAACCATATGTCTACAGGTGCTTCTTCTATAAGCTTCTTCATAGCTTCATAGCCATGAGTCTTTAAAAATTCATCGGGATCTTTTCCTTCTTTTAATTGAAGTACCTTGACCTTAATCCCTTCATTTCTTAAAATAGGAATAGCTCTTAAAGCTGCTTTTTGCCCTGCACCATCGCTATCATATAAAATGACTACCTCTTTAACATGACGCTTGATAAGCTTTGCATGCCCTGGTGTAAAAGCTGTTCCTAGAGACGCTATGGTTTGATTAAAGCCAGCTTGATGCATAGCAATAACATCCATATAGCCCTCTACCAAGATAAAATATGAACTAGAAGATGTCTTGGCTAAATGAAGGCCATATAATACCCTACTTTTATTAAAAAGTAGGTTCTCCGGTGAGTTTAAATATTTAGGTAAGCTACCGTCTAAAACACGTCCACCAAAAGCAATGACTTTTTTGCTCAAATCAAAAATTGGGAAAATAATACGGTCAGCAAAACGATCATACGGCATCTGACTATTTTTACTACTTAAAAATAATCCAGACTCCAATAAAAGCTCATCTGAATAACCTTTTTGCTTTAAATATTCATAAAGCTCGTTAAATTGTGGTGAAGCATACCCTAAACCAAATTGCTTGATGGTTTCCAAGGATAAACCTCTATCCGTTAAATAAGTTAATGCACTTTTATGTTGTTCTTGTCTTAATTGATAATGGAAAAAACGAGCACTTTCTTTTAAAATTTCTAAAAGATGCTGCCTTTTTTTGTTCTTTTCCACTTCTTCTTCAGATAAATAAGTTTCATCTAACTTAATATTTTCTCTTTCTGCCAAATACTTAATGGTTTCTATAAAAGTCATACTTTCTTTTTGCATAAGAAATGTAATGACATTTCCTCCTGCACCACAACCAAAACAATAATAAAGCTGTTTATCTTCACTTACAGAAAATGAAGGTGTCTTTTCACTATGAAAAGGACATAACCCTGTATAGGAGTGTCCTTTTTTAGTAAGTGCTGTGTATTCGGAGATAATAGAGACAATATCACTTTTTTCTCGTACTTCTTCAATTACATGCTCTGGATACCTCATCTATTCTCCTTCCTTTCTAAAGTTTAAGATTAGTAAATATTCCATGATTTTGGGAAAAACAAGTCCATATAAGCATGAATAGCAAATCGGTCCGTCATACCGGCAATGTAATCACATACTATTTGCTTTTCAGAATCCCCCATTTTAAGCCTTTCTATGTATGACATAGGTAACTTTTCTAAATCACTAATATAATACTCATATAGCTCTGTCACAATATGTTTCGCTTTATCTTCCTGCTCTTTAGCTGAAGAACCTATATAAACATTTTGAAAAAGGAATTGACGTAGTTTAGAAAATGCTTCTTTGATTTCTAAGCTCATAGCTACTGTATTTTTTCCCGCACTTTCTTTAATAATGTCAGTAATTAAAGTACTAATTCTTTCACTTGATGTATTGCCTAAAATAGAAGTATATGCAATAGGCAAGTCTTCCTGCCTAAGTACCTTCCCTCTGAGCGCATCATCTATATCATGATTGATGTATGCAATTTTATCTGAAATTTGGACAACTTTACCTTCTAAGGTCGCTGGTTTACCACTGGTTGGGTGATTTAAAATACCATCTTTTACTTCAAAAGTCAAGTTCAGACCTTTTCCATTGTTTTCTAACACTTCTACAACACGTAAGCTATGCTTATTATGCGAAAAGTCACCTCCAGTTAGTTTTTGTAAACTATGCTCCCCTGTATGTCCAAATGGCGTATGTCCTAAGTCATGCCCTAGTGCAATAGCCTCTGTTAGATCTTCATTTAATTTGAGTGCTCTTGCTATGGTTCTTGCGATTTGAGAAACTTCCAAGGTATGGGTAAGACGTGTGCGATAATGATCACCTTCTGGTGAAATAAACACCTGTGTCTTATGAGCTAATCGTCTAAAAGCTTTAGAATGCAAAATGCGATCGCGGTCTCTTTGAAAAAGCGTTCTGACCTCACACTCTTCTTCTAAGCGCTCTCTTCCTCTTGATAACATGCTTTTTGTCGCAAATTCACTAAGCTGCATACATTCAAACTTTTCTTGTTGCTCTCTGTAACACATTCTCATCACCCCATATACTTATTAAATACGACACTTTATACGTATTTCCTTTTTTTAAAATAATTTTTGTTAAAATCAAACAAAGACCCACCTGCTTCCAAGTACGCCTTTGTTTGGTTTTTATGGATTAATAAAGATTATATGAGGCACTTTCTTAAAAAGCAATACCTTTTACCACTTATTTAAATAAGTATATATCATTTCATAAACCTCATACCTATTCGTTTCATTAAGTGGTTCATGTCTAGCACCATCATATAATTTGAGTACGATGTTTTTCACCCCATGCTGCTGATAAGTTTCAAACACCTTTTTAACACCCTTCCCATAATTACCTACGGGATCCTCACTTCCTGATACCATAAGTATAGGAATCTCTTTGGGAAAGCATTGTATATTTTCTTTTGCTTGGATAAAACTCAAGGTAGATAATAAGGTTTCTATTCCATTAATTGTGAACAAAAAGGAACAAGCCGGGTCATTCCTATAGCACTGAACCTCTTTTTCATCTCGAGTAAGCCACTCTTTTCCTTTTTTATTTGTACTAAATCGTTTATTATAGCTTCCAAACATGACTTGTTCTAAGAAAACACTACGATGCTTTTCTCCATAAAACATTTTAACAACTTTTAAAATTAATTTTCCTAAGACTAACTTCATAAAGGGTTGCATACCTGTTCCCATAATAATAGCTCCATCAACTTCTTTACCATAAGTCATTAAGTAGCGCCTAATCATAAAGGAACCCATGCTATGGCCTAAAACAAAATATTTCACTCCTGGATATTTAGATTTCATCTTTAACGTTAAAGCATGTAGGTCTTCTACTACTTTCTTGCTGCTATCTTCTTTAGCAAAATAACCCCATTCTTCTGAATTACTAACAGATTGACCATGCCCCATATGATCATTTCCCACTACCAAAAAACCTCTGCTAGCTAAAAAAAACGCAAATTCATCATAACGTTCAATATGCTCAATCATACCATGAGAAATTTGTAATATACCTTTAATAGGTTCTTTTTCTGGTTTCCATAACTTGACATAAATTTGGTTTTTCCCATTAGCAGATGGAAAGGTGAATGTCTCTTTTGTCATTATCTAAAGGCTCCTTTGTGTCATTTTATAGTATTTTGATTTATTTCACTGTAACACATTTAAATACTTTTTCTCAATAGTAAATCCATTTCTTTACTACACAAAAAGAAGAAGCTACTTTAAAGTAGCTTCCTCTCTCTGTGCTATATGATTTTTGCTCGAAATGAATTAACGATTTTTAATAGCTGCTTGTGCTGCAGCAAGTCTTGCAATTGGTACACGGAATGGAGAACAAGATACATAGTTAAGTCCTACCTTATGGCAGAATTCAACTGATGATGGGTCACCACCATGTTCACCACAAATACCAAGCTTAATATTTGGACGTGTTTTACGGCCTTTTTCAGCTGCCATTTGTACCAATTGACCTACACCTGTTTGATCAAGTCTAGCAAATGGATCGCTTTCATAAATACCTTTTCCATAGTAATCATCTAAGAATTTACCAGCATCATCACGAGAGAAACCAAATGTCATTTGAGTTAAGTCATTTGTACCAAATGAGAAGAATTCAGCTTCTTCAGCAATAGCATCTGCTGTAAGTGCAGCACGTGGGATTTCAATCATTGTACCTACATGGTATTCCATTTCGATACCAGCTTCTTTGATAACTTCATCTGCTGTTTTAACAACGATATCTTTAACAAATTTAAGTTCTTTCTTTTCACCTACAAGTGGAATCATGATTTCTGGTACAACATCATATCCCTTCTCTTGTTTCACTTGTACAGCAGCTTCAATGATAGCGCGTGCTTGCATTTCTGCAATTTCTGGATAAGAAACAGCAAGACGACAACCACGGTGACCCATCATTGGGTTGAATTCATGAAGTCCTTCTACAGTTGCTTTAAGGTCTTCAAATGTAAGACCCATTTCTTTTGCAAGATCTGCAATATCCTCATCTGTATGTGGAACGAATTCATGAAGTGGTGGATCAAGAAGACGGATGGTTACTGGTCTACCTTCCATTGCCTCATAAATACCTGCAAAGTCACCTCTTTGAAGTGGAAGAAGACCTTTAAGTGCTTCTCTTCTTTCTGCTTCTGTTTTAGATACAATCATTTTACGAATCTTCATAATACGATCTTCTTCAAAGAACATATGCTCTGTACGGCAAAGACCGATACCTTCTGCACCAAATTTAACAGCATTTCTTGCATCTCTTGGTGTGTCAGCATTTGTACGTACTTTAAGTACTCTTGCTTTATCTGCCCAAGCCATAAGTGTTTCAAAATCACCTGTGATTTCTGGTTCAATAGTTGCTACATCTTCACCATAGATATTACCTGTTGAACCATCTAAAGAGATATAATCCCCTTCTTTATATGTATTGCCACCTAATGTAAAGGTTTTAGCTTCTTCATCAATTTTAATCTCACCACATCCAGATACACAGCATGTACCCATACCACGAGCAACTACTGCTGCATGTGAAGTCATACCGCCACGTACAGTTAAGATACCACGAGCTGCTGCCATACCCTCAATATCTTCTGGAGATGTTTCAAGACGAACTAAGATAACTCTTTCACCAGCTGCTGCTGCATTCTTAGCATCTTCTGCTGTGAAATAAACTTTACCTGCTGCTGCTCCTGGAGATGCTGGAAGCGCACTACCGATTACTGTTGCAGCTTTAAGTGCTTTTGGATCAAAGTTAGGGTGAAGTAATTGATCAAGTTGTTTTGGTTCTACACGGCAAACAGCTGTTTCTTCTGTAATCTTGCCTTCTGCAACTAAATCAACTGCAATTTTTAGAGCAGCCCCAGCTGTTCTTTTACCATTACGTGTTTGAAGGAAGAACAATTTGCCTTCTTCAACTGTGAATTCCATATCTTGCATATCACGATAATGATTTTCAAGCTTAGTATAAATCTCTGTGAACTCTTGATATACATCTGGCATATCTTGTTCAAGTTGTGTAATTGGGTTTGGTGTACGAATACCAGCAACAACGTCTTCACCTTGTGCATTAATGAGGTATTCACCATAAATTTTATTTTCACCTGTAGAAGGGTTTCTTGTGAAAGCAACACCTGTACCAGATGTGTTACCCATATTACCAAATACCATCATTTGTACGTTTACTGCTGTACCCCAATCAGATGGGTAATCATTCATTCTTCTGTAAACAATAGCACGAGGATTCATCCAAGAACGGAATACTGCTTTAATAGCTTCCATCAATTGATGTTCTGGTTCTTGTGGGAATTCCACACCTTTTTCTTCTTTGTAAAGTGCTTTGAAACGAACAACCATTTCTTTAAGGTCGTCTGCATTAAGCTCAGTGTCCATTTGAACACCTTTTTCTTCTTTCATTCTATCTATAATTTTTTCAAAACGAGGTTTTGGAATTTCCATAACAACATCTGAGAACATTTGAATAAAACGGCGATAAGAGTCATATGCAAATCTTGTATTTCCTGTTTTCTTTGCAAGACCTTCTACTGCCACATCATTAAGACCCAAGTTAAGAACAGTGTCCATCATACCAGGCATTGATACACGCGCACCTGAACGTACTGATACAAGTAATGGATTCTCTGTGTCTCCAAATTTCTTACCAGCTAAATCTTCAAGTTTAGCAAGCGCCTCTTTGATTTGAACCATAATAGCATCTGTAAGAGAACCACCGTTTGCATAATACTCTGTACATGCTTCAGTTGTTACTATAAAACCATGTGGAATAGGCAATCCAAGCTGTGTCATCTCTGCAAGGTTAGCACCTTTTCCTCCTAATAGATTCTTATTACCTGCTTCTCCTTCTTGAAACATATAAACCCATTGTTGACTCATTTGTTTCCCTCCTAAATTTTATGCGTCATAAAAAACTTCAAGCTTTAGTTGACTTGGCGGAATCATACTCGCTTGTATTTCTTATTTCTCGTTCATTATAACACAACATTCTGTATTGAATAAAGTATTTTATGTTATATATTTATTTTTATATTTTTCTAATAATTTTTTCATTACTATCAGCTAAAGCTTTTGTGAATTATTTACTTATTTCTTTAGTATCTCACAATTTCTATTTAAAAGAACTTATAAAACAAACCTCATTCAACTTAAGAAATGCCATGGTTTGTCTTATTTTTCTTCTTTTTGCTTTAATTATTTATACACAAATTGCACAAGATAATAAAAAATCAAAAACCTAATTACATCAAAGTGAACGATTCGACTATGATGCTTTGTCATATAGGAGAGATCTGTTTTTCTGATAAAAAAATAGAGAACCTATAAGTCTTGCCCATAAGTTCTCTATCGTTATTCATTATTTTTAATTAAAATGCCATTCTTTCACGGATATATTCTACTAAATCCTCAATAGCTATACGTTCTTGAGCCATAGAGTCACGATCACGTACTGTTACTTTTTGATCCTCCAAAGAATCAAAGTCAAAGGTAATACAGAAAGGTGTACCAATCTCATCTTGTCTTCTATAACGTTTACCAATTGAACCTGCTTCGTCAAATTCCACATTGAATTCTTTTGCAAGAATATCAAATACTTTAACGGCATCCTCAGAAAGTTTCTTAGATAGTGGTAATACTGCTGCTTTAACTGGCGCGAGTGCAGGATGGAATCTAAAGATCGTTCTTGTATCACCATCTTCTAATGTTTCTTCATCATACGCTTCACATAAAAATGCAAGTGTTACACGATCTGCCCCAAGAGATGGCTCAATAACATATGGTAAATACTTTTCATTTGTTGTTGGGTCAAAGTAAGTCATATCTTGTTTTGAGTGTTCTTGATGTTGTTTAAGGTCAAAGTCTGTACGGCTTGCAATACCCCAAAGTTCTCCCCAACCAAATGGGAATTTAAATTCAATATCTGTTGTGGCATTACTATAGTGAGAAAGTTCTTCTGCTGAGTGATCACGAAGTCTCATATTGTTTTCATCTACACCAAGGCTAAGAAGGAAGTTTTTACAGTAGCTTCTCCAGTAATCAAACCATTCAAGTTCTGTACCTGGCTTACAGAAGAATTCCAGTTCCATTTGTTCAAATTCTCTTGTTCTAAAAATAAAGTTACCTGGTGTAATTTCATTTCTAAAAGATTTACCAACTTGGCCAATACCAAATGGTACTTTTTTACGGCTAGTTCTTTGAACATTTTTAAAGTTAACAAAGATTCCTTGTGCTGTCTCTGGTCTTAAGTAAACCACATTTTTAGAGTCTTCTGTTACACCTTGGAATGTCTTAAACATTAGGTTAAATTGACGTATATCTGTGAAGTCATGCGCACCACAACTTGGACATTTAATAGCTTTTTCTTTAATGAAGTTCTGCATTTGTTCATTTGACCAACCATCCACTACTTCTGGTGTACCTTGTTCGTCAAGATAATCTTCAATAATTTTATCTGCTCTAAAACGCTCTTTACAAGCTTTGCAGTCCATAAGAGGATCATTAAATCCACCAACATGACCTGAAGCCACCCATACTTGTGGATTCATAAGAAGTGCACAATCTACCCCTACATTATATGGGCTTTCTTGAATAAACTTCTTCCACCATGCTTTTTTAACATTATTTTTAAATTCAACACCTAGTGGGCCATAATCCCAAGTATTAGCAAGTCCTCCATAAATTTCAGAACCTGGATAAACAAAACCTCTTGATTTTGCTACTGCTACAATTTGTTGCATGTTTTTTTCTACCATGACATTTACCTCCTTAAATGATTCAATCTAGGAATGGACAATATAAAAAACCTTCCATCCCTTAAGCAAGGGACGAAAGGTTATCTTCCGCGGTTCCACCCTTATTGAATGCTTACGCATTCCTCTTTCAAAGTTATCACTCCAAAGCGCCCTTCATAAAAACAGAAACAATTGGCTTCCACTCTCCCAATCTCGCTAAAGCTCTTATTTTTACTACTCCTCTTTTTCATTGTAATAATTGGTATCTACTTTATGTTAAATTTATCAAAAAGCCTCTTAACTGTCAAGTCTATTGCTCTGATATTTTGTAGCTTTTTACTTGTATGACTTTATTCATGATAGATTAGCTTTAAATCGCTACCTGTATCATGAGTAATGATAATCTGTTTCACTTCAGTTTGTACCTGTATCCACTCCCAAAGTGCTGTATAATCACCTGTACTTGTAATAAGCAAATACCCCTCTTCCTCCGTATAAGTTAATTGCTGTGCTTTTAGATACTCTTCTATTGCCTTCAAAAAAGCAGGTTTATCTTTAATCGTAGCTTCCCATACCACTGAGTCTGCTTGACCATCAAGTGCAGCTGATTTAAGGCTCTTTTCTTCTTCTTGAATACCACTGCTTGCTTCATTAGAAACTACTGAAGGCGCAGCTTCAGCCGGTGCTGCTTGCTTTTCAATGCCTCTTGCCATGTCTTCTGCGGCACTTTCCTCTGTACTTTCTGGCATACTATAAGCAGTCATAGGCGCTTCAGAAGTTGCACTACTTTTATTTCCTGTAAAGTGACCTCCAAATGCCATAAATCCTACTAATAATGTAGCTACTAAACCAGCTGGATATTCCCATTTAAAACGCTTCGTTTTAATAGGTATTACTTTTTGTTCCTGTTTCATACGTCTTATTAAATTTTCGTGAAAACCTTTTGGTAACTCAACTTCTTTAGATGATTTAAGTAAGCTTATTATTCCTGTTAATGTTTTATACTCCTCATGGCACGTCTCACATAGGTCAAGGTGTGCCACTATAGCTTTTTCTTCTTCTTCACTTAGCATTCCATCTATATAAAGCGATAATTTTTCCTTACATTCATCACAATTCATGCCGCACACTCCCTTCCTATTTGATATGACGAAAAAATGATTGGTACGGTTCCTTATTTTGCTGTAAAACTTTTTTTAATGCTTGCCTTGCTCTAGCTAATCTAGATTTTACTGTACCTAAGGAAATCTCTAATACTTCTGCTATTTCCTCATAAGAATGTTCTTCTATATCTCTTAACGTAATAATGACCTGATAATCTTCTTTTAATTCCTTTAGACCCAATTGAACAACTTCTTGTAAGGCCTTTTTTTCTACTTTTTCTTCTACACCTTCTTCTTGCTTGGGTGACTCGATCATCCATTCTTCTTCACTAGCTTCATCTTTTTGAAAAAGTGAAATATCTTGACTTCTCTTTTTATTTTTTCTTATTAAATCTAGACATTGATTTGTTCCTATACGATAAAGCCAAGTACTGAATTTGGCTTGTCCTTCAAAATTGGCAATTTGTCTCCATACTTTAATACATACTTCTTGTGCTGCATCATAGGCTTCTTCAGGGTCCTTCAAAAGGTGCAAGCATAAAGCATAGATTTTCTTTTCATATTGGCCAATAAGCATTTCAAAGGCTTCCATATCACCTTTAGCAGCTACTTTAATAAGCTGTTCTTCATTCATATTTTTCACGCTGCAATTCCCCCTTTCATTAATCCTATAACTTCCTACTTATTCTAAAGGATAATCAGAAATGATACAATGTTTTTATTATAACTAGTACTTCCCCTAGTACTGTTTCTAAAAAAGTCTTATAAAGTCTCTTGTCAGCATGAGTAAAATATGGTAATATAATTTTTGTCATTGCTTAACATAATGACTTAAGCCGCTGTGGCGAAATGGCAGACGCACCTGACTCAAAATCAGGCGTAGAAATACATGCCGGTTCGAGTCCGGCCAGCGGTATTGTTAATTACGATACCAAATAAAACACACCTGATTTTGAGTCAGGTGTGTTTTATTTTACATGTAGTATAAGAATACTATTTTATACTTCATTAATTTACTTTTGCCAAATAGTTTCCTCACTACAGTTTCAACGTGTCTTTGGACAAAATAAGAAAATTATTTGGCGTTAATATTCACCGTATACATAGAGGGCTAATAGTTTTACCCCCTCTACCCCTAAATAAACACTAACTACTATCATCACTAGTATGAATTCTTGTTGTTTAGCTTATTAATAAGTACAGATTATCTGTGGTGCATCAAAAACAGATAACCTAGATATCTACACATCCATGGTTACCCTTGAAGTCTATGATAAAGCTTTAATCTTCTCCTAAAATGCTCCTTGATTAATAATCTAAATTAATCGATCATTCCTGCAGAGGCATTGTATCCATCTTTAAATCCAGCTATAAAACTATTTGATGCATAAAAAATTGCATATCCAATCGCAAATACTATACATGTCAAACCCACAAAGTAAATAAATTTATTAATAAAATACTTGATTCTATCTTTCATATAGCCCCCCTATATTTACAAGAATATATCTTATATAAATTATAAACTTTGTTTTTAAAATATTCAAATAAATTATTACTTTTAGGTCTTCTTAAAAAACTCAAGTGAAAACGTTGCCTGATTTTTATTCTTGTTAGTATAGTTAAATCTCCTGTATCTTACGAGCTTATAAATAAATCTTTAACTTTTTATTAGGGAATTGTTTTTCTCCTAACATATATATAAGAGTAAAGGTAAATCAAATAACTTCCCACGGCAAATCACCACAGCATTAACCTGAGGAACTGACCGGGTCGACCAAGTCTCAATCTATTGTTATAGGTACCTCTGGCTCTAAGGAAAAGGTTCACTTGTGCGCTGTACGGGAGGCGCCATCCTATAAGTTGTCAAAAAAGCTTTTACATCTTTTATATCTAAAGAAAGTCTTAAACCAGAGTCTTAAAGCCTTAGCTTCCTCATACATAAGGGTGCACCGGCTAAGACTATTAAGAGCTCCTCACTCCTTGGTTTAACTTTTATCTACTTACCTTGCAGCCATAAAGAAGTATTATGTGCTGAGGAGCCATATGACGCCCTTTCGGAGGCTTGGTAAGCATGGAAAAGTTATTCATAAGTGGCTGGATCAAAAAATGCAACCTTGCATCAATCGCAAGGTTGCATTTTTTTGTATTATTTTATTATATAAAGATATGGACCTCATCTTACCTTATTTACTAAAGCCAGTTACTTGTCTTCTCTTAGTAGATAAGTATTGCCTTCTATATCCTTGAAAGAAAACATACTTCCATAAGGCATTTGCATTAATGGACCTACTTCAACACCTTTGCTTTTCATTTTTTCATAAGCAGTAGCTATATCTGTCGTACTTAAAATAATGCTAGGATGGCTCACATTAGCATCTGCTTTTTGAGCTAACATCGCCTTCTTATCATAAAGTACAAAAGTTGTCTCTGCCCCTATTCTAGGCGCTACCTCTATCCATTTAAGTTCTGGGCCCATTTGCTGTTCAAAAGTTACAACAAACTCTAATTGGTCACACCAAAATCGTTTAGCCTCTTCTTGATTATTCACATATATTGTTATTTTACCTATTTTATGAATCATTAATTGACCTCCATGTTGTTTTATTCTACTGTCTTAGTAGTGTAACTCAAAGCACCTTTTGTTGCAAAGGATACTTCCTTTCTACTGTGACTATTTTCTAATACTTTGAGGAAAAGAAAAGCAATTTTCTGGGTCATACTTTTCCTTGATCTTTCTAAGCTGGTTAGTATGAGTGCCAAAATAAGCTGTTTCATAATCAGCTATTTCTGCTAGTGGAAAATTCACAAAAGCACCTTCTGTATAACCTCCTACTTGTTCCAGCTGATTAAGTACCCACTTTCTATTAACAGGTGCTGCTTCTTGATCTTCCCAGACAGCTTGTAAGCCAATAATAGCTTTTGCATCACGATAATAAAAGGCTGCCTTTTCTTTAGGCACCTGTGCTATTTTGCCTCCCATACCATAGAACGAAAGTGCGGCGTAATAAGCGCCTTCAGGTTTTACCTCTACCAAATTAATCAACGCTTCTATTTCTTCGTCTTGTAAACGCCTCATTAAAAAACGCCCATTGGATTTATACTTTTCATAAGGTGGATGACTATCTTGAATGATTTGATTCACTTTTAAAATAGATGCCTCTTCTAATTTTAAAACCATAGAACATGCTATACTCTTAAATGGCATTAATAATTCATGCGCCAATGAAGCATCTCCATAACAAATACCCGTCATAAAGATACCCTTGCCTCTTTCATCCGAATGATAAATGCTCATTTTTAAATTCAAACGCGAATCCAAGGTTTCAAAGGTTTCTTGCCAAGTGGCTATGATTTGCTTTTTTTCTACTAGTGTACTATTAGGAAAGTCTAAATAAATCCAAGTCGCTAAGTCTACCTTTGCTGGGAGCTTATAAACAAGCTTGGTAACTACACCAAACTGCCCTCCACCTGCACCTTTACATGCCCAAAATAATTCTGGATTTACCTTTTCATTGGCTACAAGTATTTTTCCATAAGCATCTACTAATTCTAATTCTAAAAGTGAATCTGCTGCTAGTCCTAAAAACCTAGCTGAATAGCCCCAGCCTCCACCAAGTGTTAATCCTGCTACTCCTACAGTCGGACAACCTCCCCCTGGAAAAGGATAGCCTTTTTCTCCTAAAGCCTTATACAAGGCTTCATTTCTAACACCACCTTGAATCGTCACCGTTTGCCTATTTTCATTGACTTCAATAGCGTTCATTTCACTGACATCAATGACTATAACCTCATTTCCATTAGAATATCCCTCATAGTGATGTCCCCCTGAACGAATACGCAAATCATAATGATGCTTTTTGGCATAAGCAATGGTTGCTTGTATTTCTTCTTCCTTTTGGCAATAAACAATAGCTAAAGGATACTGTTCTATTCCTCTATTCCAGCCTTGTCTACAAACCTCATATTCAAAATCATCTTTTGTGATTACTTTTTTAGCTAAAGCTTTCATCTCTTGATTCATGATAATCTCCTTTCCATTCTTCAGCCTATGAACAGTTTACCTGTAGGACTTTTAATTACCACTGGCTTTTTGGAATAAATCCAAGCAGTACCGGTGCAGAAGAGCCATTTGGTAACATATACTCAAGTACTCTTGTTTCTCCTTTTTTAATAACACCTAGTAAAACTGCTTTTTTGTTTTGTCCCATAAAATATCCTGCATTTGGCGCCAGGTAAGTGTCTGTATCTACCCATTTAATTGCACCTCTAAAAACATCAGCCCTTGGATTTAAAATAATCCCTGTATCTTCCTGAGCCGTTAAGGTAAGTCTATAAGTCACACCAAAGTTTCCTTTATTTTGAATCCATTCTCCTGTAATTGCATCAGCTCCTGATACCCATTCTTCTGGTGTTTCACCTAATACAATTTGTGTTGATTTACCTTTTTCTATATCTAAATCATAATAACGTACAGTTCCTTCAAAGGTACCTCTTACGTGAATACTCTTATCTAAAAGAGGCAATGTATCTAATTGATTTAGATCATCTGTTCTATCCATAACAGCGGTTGTTAATTGAACTGTACCATTAGTCTCTAAATTCATAATTCCTGAAATACATTGTTCCTTAAGCCAAGTCTTATTTTTTGAATCATATAAAGCTACTTTTTGCCCCGGGGCAAGTGTAATGGTTCTTGATGAGTTACTTTTCCAATAATCATACAGTACCTGCTGGCCTAAGTAAAGTACATCTTCTACTGGTCCTTTTATTACCTCTTGGCTAATACGTATGGTAATAGGCTCTTCTTCATTATTTTCTGCAACTAAAACAAAACGTTTTTCGGAAGCTACATTTTCATTAAACCCATTAATATGGTGTAAAAGCACTCTTCCTTCACCAGTAAAATCACCTTTATATAAAATACCATTTGTCGTTACAACCTCTGGCGAATCACTCATCCATAAAGTATCTTTATTTTGCAACTGACTTTTAATGGTTGCTGTCTTATAATTTCTGTAGTTAATTCCTTGATAATTATCAATAGTATCTCCTATTTTACCTTGAGTAAAATGATAAGCCCATTCTGTTTGCTTTATTTCTTTTGTAATATGTACAGTTGTTTGCATCTCTTCACTTACTTTACCAGCTACATCTGTAAGCTCCAGCGTAACGATATACTCACCAGGAGCAAAGAAGGCATATGGCTTTGTAATAACAGCTTGATTAGATGCTTCATTTACACTACGATAAGTCCATCTTTCCTTAGAAATACCTTCCCCTTCTTCATTGTCATAAGTATAATCAAAACTTAAAGCTTCCCCTTGAGCATAGCTAGTTTTTTGTGTGCTAAAAGTCGTTATAACAGGTGGCTTATTCGGTATAATAACTAAGCTTTGTGCATAAGCACTACTCCACAACCCTTTTTCATCCTTTACTTTTAATGTGAGTTCATAAGTACCTGCTTTAAGATTTTTAAGTAAGCTACTCACATCTTGGCTACTACCTTTACCGCTTAATTCCCAATTTCTAGCTACAATCCGATCACCATCTTCATCATAACTATCTTCTATCAGTTCTATGGTTTCACCTTCTGAGTAACTTTCCTTTTTAAAACTAAAATGTGCTGTAGGCGCTTTATTAGATGTGGTTATTTCTTGCTTTTTACTCAGCATCACTTGCTTTTGAGTATGATGATAATCTACTTGTAAACCAAAGGTCTCACCTAAAAACCTAAGTGGTACTAAAGTCGTACTTGCCTCAATGACTGGTGCACCATCTAAATCAACTTTTTCACCATTAACAATAGCTGTATTTTTGCCTACTTCTAATATAACACGCATTCCCACTTTATGAATAACGATCTGTTTCTGCGAATGATTAAAGTCCACTTGTGCTTTCAATATATTTTCAGCTACAAAGCGCAGGGGTAAATAAGTTCTTTCTTTAATAATCTTCGGTGCCGTTTGCAATGTATAAGTTGTTCCATCTAATATAGCTTGTTTTTTTCCAATGGTCATGATGAGCTTAGATATAGTTTCATCCTCATTGACATGAAATGTCTCACCTATATCAGAAGCAGAAGTAGATTCCTCTTGTACCTGCTCTTCTTCATCTATCATAGATTCTTTGCTGCTTTCCTCTTCCTGTTTAACATGATCTTCTTGCACTGTATCTGCTTCTTCTTTTATTTCATTATCTTCTTTTATCTCCTTATCTTCTTGCTGGACTGCATTTACTTCCTCGGCATATATAGTAGATTGTATCGGCATACTAAAAGCCATTGTCATCCCTAGTAAAAGACTTGTCATTTTCTTGTTCATACCATGTTCTCCTAGCTGTCTATGTATAGTATCTGTAATATTATGTCATTTCATTATAGCATATCCGTTTATGATCTGGCCATTTTTTCATGATATGCTATTTTTTACCAATTTATTTTTAAAAAACAGGTGTTATTGTTTTTAGCAATAACACCTGTTTTTCATTCTTCACTATTACGATAAGCTTGTAAAATCTGGTCACATACTTTTAAAGCTTGTGCTCCTTTACCTCCACCTTCTACAACAACAGCAAAGGCAATAGGTGCTTTATTACCATTAGGGTCTTTGGCATATCCCATAAACCAAGAATGATCATCTTCTGTTTCATTTTGAGCTGTTCCTGTTTTTCCTCCAACAATAAGTCCTTTTTCAGGTAGGGAAACAGCTGTTCCATGGTCCACTACATTTTCCATAAGCTCTTGTAGCATTTTAGCCTGCTCCTCTGTCATTAGTGCGCCTGTTTGTTTAGGTCTATTATTAAGCTTTATAGTACCTGTTTTAGTCATAGAATACTCAATTAAATAAGGTTTCATACTTACACCATCATTGATAATAGCAGATGCCAATATTGCCATATGAAGAGGCGATGTTAGCGTTTTTCCTTGTCCAATAGCAGTAGCTGCTTTTTCAAAATCTGAGCTAATCACATCTGAAGTATTCGTAGCTCCTGCTTTATCTTGACTAGTAGCTAACGTGCTGCCTTTTTCATTTAAACTAAAACGGCTCATTGAATAATCCATATCAAAATTTAAAGGCCCATTATAGCCAACCGACTCTGCTGCTGCTTTTAAAGCACCTGCTGGCAAACTTTCTGCTAATGCAATAAAATAGGTATTACAAGACTTTGCAAAAGCTTCTGTTAAACCCAACTTACCATGTACTGCTTGGTTATAACACTTAATGGTATAATCAGTTCCACTAATACTTCCTGTACAATCATGGGTAAAATCTAACGTTTCCCCTGGATGTGTTTGCATATACGCTAAGGTAGTTACAATCTTGAAAATAGATCCTGGTGGGTATAGTCCTTTTGTTGCACGATTCACTAAAGGTGTATCTTCCGTATCTGTATTAAGCTTGGACCAGTTTTCTACTATTTTATTGGGATCAAAATGAGGTGTACTATACATGGCACGAATTTTTCCTGTTGTAGCTTCCATGACAACAACACCTCCCCTTTTGCCCTCCATGCCTCTTGCTACTGCTTCTTGGTAGCGGTGATCTAAAGTAAGTACGACATCTCTTCCTTCAAATTTCTTATTCATAAAGGCTGCTTTAAAAAGCGAGATAATATCATAACTTGGATAAAGTAATTGCTGATTTGCTAGTGCCTCAACGCCTGTTTTACCACTTTGTGCATAGCCAATAGGATGGGCATACAGGCTTTTATAAGGATAATAGCGTTCACCATCCTCTGTCGTTGTTGCTAATAATTCTTTAGTTGTCGTATCATAAATATTTCCCCTTATCACTTCAGATTCCAAACTATTTAACCTGGTATTTTGGGGATGAACAGCCATCTGTTTTTGTTTAAAAATTGTAAAATATACCATATAACCAATAAGCAGCGCAAATAGCATAATAAAAATTGCTGCTATGGTGTAAATCATTTTTCTATCTTGATTATTTTTTTTGCCTTGTTTCATTCTTTTATCTTCATTTGTATTTTTATTCTTATCTTTATTTTTACGCTTGTTCATCCTTTATCTCCTCCTTACTTTCATTCATTCGTCCTTTATAGGAGAAGTAGGTAATTAACCCAATCATACCCATACTTACCACCATTGAACTACCTCCTGCACTCATAAAAGGTGTGGTGATCCCTGTAAGTGGAATCAACTTAAGTACACCCCCTATAATAATAAAGGTTTGCATGGTGAAAATAGTGGCAATTCCAATGATAACAAGTCGGTAAAAAGCATGACTATAACGAAAAGCTACTTGCAAGCAAAGTAAAATAATGCCTAAATAAGCAAATAAAATGACAACACCTATGATATTTCCAAACTCCTCACAAGCTGCTGCAAATATATAATCTGATACGGCATAAGGAATTTTCCCCGGATTACCTCGTGTTAAACCACTGCCTAGCCATCCCCAAGTACCCATAGCAAATAAACCTTGTACTACTTGATAGCCATTACCAGTGATATCTGCCCAAGGATTGAGCCAAGCTGCTACACGTACTCTGACATGACCAAACAAGAAATAAGCCACCACGCTCCCTAGCCCTCCTGCTAAAAGGCCAATGCCAGGGAGTAAAAAGCTTTGTGTTGCTACAAATAACATCATTAAACTCGTCAGATAATACAAAAGTACTGCTCCTAAATCTTTCTGAAGCACTAAACAGCCTAACGACCCTAATACCACTAGCCCCGGAAAGATTAACCCTCGATAACCTTGCTTTTGCCGTTCACCATCACTTAAAGTTGATGCTAAAAAGAGAACTAATGCAACCTTTCCAATTTCTGAAGGTTGAAAAGAAAATCCTCCAATACTCACCCAATTCGTTGCACCTAATATTTTCGTACCGGCCACAAAGGGTAAGAACATTGTGATTCCCAGTACACCTAGATAAATATATTTATTATTAGGTTTAATCACAATGGAAAATAAACTTGGAAAAATGAGTGCAATAACTACTCCTATTATATAAGCTGCTATTTGCTTGGTAGCAATCTCATGATCTAGGCGCTCTAGTATCAAAAATCCGATATCTATTAAAAGGAACATGAGCTGCCATAATACCAGTTCATGATGTCTTTTCATTAACCGTAAAATCCATAAACATATAATGAATAAAACCAGTACCACTACTCCATTAATCCCAATGGCAATTTTCATAGCAGAGTCAGTTTGTTTACCCATAAGTATACTTACTCCAGCTAAATGAAAGCAATATAAACAAAGAGATAGGAATTTATTTTTCTCTTTTCTTGTTCCTAACGAATAATTGACAAAGGGTTTCATAAAACTAAAGGCTACTAGCATAAACAAAATACCAAAGCCAGCAAAAATATAGCGACTCAGTAATATCATTAAATTAAAGTACCCCAAAATGTTCCCTCCTTAAAGAACTGTTTTAAATCCTGTGCCTTTTAATGGCTCCTTAGTTCCAGTTCCAAAATATGCTGCTAATACAGCTTTTGTTTCCTCCAGCGTTTCATTAGTAAATTGTAAGCGTATACTAAAACTTTGCTTTAGTCTTTGAACCTCACTATTTTTTATGACTAATGGCTCATAGCTTAGTATTTGCATATAACAAGCCTTGCAGTCTGTTTGAATACGCCAAGAAGTTTGCTTACGATCTTCGATTTCAAATAAATGTTTTTCTTTTACTCCTTTTTGGCACTGTGGTGTTCCTCTTAGGACACATTGAGCGGATGTCATCATCGGCAATGTACCATAAACAATCTTTTCTTTATCACCAATAAGACCGTCTAGTTCTTCTCCTACTAACTCTACTGAAACGGTTACACGTGTAGTACCTCTCTCTTGCCATAAAGCAATCGTTTCGTTATTAGCCACATTCATATTATAATCAATAATAACTGCTTTTCCCAATCCATTAACGACCTCATATTCACCCATGTTTCGCACGACATAGCCTTCTATGTCTGACTCTGCCCAAGCTTTAATGACTTGATTATAAGCTTTATGACTCGTATCTTTCATAATAGCTGGCAAATTCAAGTAAAAAGCCTTCCCATAAGCCTTACAGCGCTCTAAGGCTATTCTACTTGTCACATCATCATAATGCCATTCCCAGTAAATTGCTGTCACTTCTTCTACCTGTAAGCAAGCTTCTAACTGTTCTAGACTCGTTACATGGCAGATAGCTATGGGGACTATGGCTGCTTTTCTAGATATCTCTTCATAAGCCTTATAGGGATGATTAACTTCATGACTAAGTAACTCTGCTTCCAGCTGATTAATACCTTCTCTTCTTATATGATTTAATTGACTGATCCCTATATAAGCATCTTCTGGCCACTGGATTGATACTTCCTCTACAAAAAAAGAAGTACTTCCTAATTTAGTAAGTTGCTTTAAGGCTTGCTCTTTGGTTACAGGATTATTTTCTGCTATTTGTAATACGTCTCCTTTGTAAACCACTCGATGATTCTCACAATTCAAATGGACTTCTAAAGGCTCACCTATATGGCCTATAATACTCAAATGAATAGGCAATTTCTTTTGTGGCCTTTGATAAGTTGCTTTTAGCTGTTTAAGGAGCTGATGATTTTTAGTCAGATAAACCTCACTGCCAGGTTCTACATAATAGTCAAAATGACATTTAATTTGACTTCCTGCGCTGCAGTCTTTTGTAATGCCTGTTCCTACACTTTCTTTACCTTTTCTAATAATCTCAAGTCCATCTCCTGGGTGTAAATCCCTTTCCAAACTGATAGTAGCCATTCCTGTTTTAGGTGCAAAATAAGTCACTTTTCCTGCTTTAATCCCTATATGCCTTGGACTATTAGGTGTAAGCATTTTTGCATTCCCACGATTATAATAATAACCTTTTGAAAATCCTCCTCGATTAAAGACACCTTTCATGATTTCCATATCTGCCTCAGTTACCTCATAAACTTCATTTCTAAGGGCTAAGTCCATATATTTACGATAGGTACCTACAACAGAAGCCACATATTCAGGTGACTTCATACGTCCTTCAATCTTAAACGAATGAATGCCTGCTTCCAAAAGCTGTGGTAAAAACTCAACACTACATATATCTTTTAAACTGAGCAAGTAACTCTCTTTTGTTAAAGCATTACCATCTTCTTTCAAAGTATACTTCATGCGGCAAGGTTGTGCACATCGACCTCTATTGCCACTTCTTCCTCCTATTAAGCTACTCATTAAGCACTGTCCTGAATAGCTATAACACAAAGCTCCATGAACAAAGGTCTCTACTTCTATATCACAAGTCTTAATAATCTCCTGAATTTCTTGAAGCTGCAGTTCTCTAGCTAAAACCACACGTTTAAATCCAAGAGATTTTAAAAACAAGACATCTTCTATACTATGAGCTGACATTTGAGTACTAGCATGCATACGTAATTGGGGAAAATAGCGCTTCACCATATGTGCTATCCCTAAATCCTGAATAATAATGGCATGAACCCCTACTTCTTCTAAATAAGTGAGATAATCAAATAACTCTTTCATTTCTTTTTGTTTCACTAAAATATTAACCGTTACATAAACACGGACTCCTCTTAGCTTTGCATAGTTTACGATGTCTTGTAGTTCATCTGTAGTAAAATTATCTGCTGCTTGTCTTGCATTAAAGCCTTTGCCTCCAACAAATAAGGCATCTGCTCCATTTTCTATAGCTGCTATAGCATTTTCCATTTTACCTACAGGTGCTAGTAGTTCTGCTTTCTTCAACTTGGTTCTCCTTTTCTATAAGCACAACAGGGGAAGTTTTATCTCCCCCTGTTTGTATGTTCTTTTTTCTTAAATTGTTCTGTAGCAGCTAATTGCTGCTTACTTTCTGTTAACTCTAAAGATAGTTCTTTCACCTTATCTTTTAGAGCTAGGTTCTCCCGATTGCATTTCTCTAATTCAGCCATATAACGTTCTAATTCTTGTTTACTTTTCACACACTCATCTGCTATATTAAGCGTCACCAACATATTCATACGTCCAGGATTAACGCGTTGTTTATGATATACTGACTGCACCTCATGTGTCTTTTCATTAATGAGCTTAGCCACTTTTTGCATGTGTTCCTCAGACTCTTCACCTTGAAGGGCATAAATGAGTCCACCAATCACCACTTCTACTTTGTTTTTTGACATGCATTTCACCCCATTACATGCAATTATTCTTGTCCCAATTATAGCATAACCTATCAAAAAATACTATAAGGTTTTTAACTCAAAGGTTTCATACGCTTTTGGTGCTAACATACGGCCTCTTGGTGTACGCTGCATATACCCTTGTTGAATGAGATATGGTTCATAAACATCCTCTAAGGTATCTCTTTCTTCACCAATAGCCGCTGCTAAAGTATCTAATCCTACAGGTCCTCCTTTAAACTGCAAAGCAATTGCCTGAATAATACGTCTGTCAATATCATCAAGACCATTACGGTCAATACTAAGTAATTCTAATGCTTTGGTACATACTTCCTCATCGATATGATTGTCGTATTTAATGAGTGCAATGTCTCTTACACGTTTTAATAACCTATTGGCTACCCTAGGTGTGCCACGACTACATTTAGCTAACTCTAAAGCCGCCTCCTCTGTAATAGGTGTTTGCAATATGGCAGCTGTACGCTTAAGAATACACCCTAATTCTTGCATGGTATAATACTCTAATCTCTGAATAATACCAAAGCGGTCACGTAGTGGTGAGCTCAGCATCCCTGCTCTTGTGGTAGCGCCAATTAAGGTAAACTTAGGCAAGGTTAAACGAATTGACTTTGCTGCTGGTCCTTTGCCTACTACAATATCAATACAATAATCCTCCATAGCTGAATAAAGGACTTCCTCAACATGGCGGCTCATACGATGAATTTCATCAATAAACAAAATGTCTCCATGCTGCAAATTATTTAAAATAGCAGCAATATCTCCTGGCTTTTCGATAGCAGGACCCGAGGTTACTTTAAACTTAACGCCCATCTCACTAGCAATTACACCCGCCATAGTCGTTTTACCAAGTCCTGGAGGTCCATAAAGGAGTACATGGTCTAAAGCTTCCCCCCGCTGCTTAGCAGCTTCGATAAAAATCTTAATGTTTTCTTTAATAGCCGTTTGTCCTATATAATCACTTAAGGTAAGGGGTCTAATATTACTCTCTATCTCGTTATCTTCTAGTTGTAAATCACTAGACATGATGCGTTTTTCCACGTTTCATCCCCCTTTACATTCCTAATAAGCTTAAAGCTTTTTTAATAAGTTCTTCACTATTTGCTTTATAATCATAAATAGCTTCTACCGCTTTTCTCGCTTCTTGAGCCGCATAACCTAAAGCCTCAAGCGCTTCTATAGCTTCTGCTTTGGCCGATTCATCCTTTAATCCTGTTTCAAGTAAGCTTAAATCTGGTTCAAATAATTTACCAATACTATCTTTGAGCTCTAAAATAATACGCTGTGCTGTTTTAGGCCCAATACCACTCACTTTACTTAGCGCCTTACTATCCTGATTTAAAATAATCTCTATGACTTCTTGGCTGCTATAAGTATTGAAAACTTGCATACCACCTTTAGGCCCAATACCACTCACACTAATGAGCTTTCTAAATAATTCTCTATCTTCCATATGGTAAAAGCCATATAGGTCATGACCATCTTCTTTAATATGCTCATGAATATATATTTTCACTTTTTCACGGGTGCCATTTAATTCACTTAAAGTACGACTACTACAAAATACTTCGTAGCCCACGCCATAAACTTCTATAACTAATGTATTCTCCCCAATATGCTCTAAGGTTCCAACTAAATAGGTGATCATGGGTTACTCCTTTTCCTTATCTATGTAGGTTCTCTACTTTTATTTTCTGGATAATACCTCTTTATTTTTCATTCTTTATTTCTTATTCATACTTCTTCCTCTATTATTGTATACTACAATACCTTAATTAGCAATTACGTTTCTTCAAGTGCTTAGGCGTAAAATAGCGATGGGATACGTGCCCATCGCTATTTTTCATCTTATTTCTTTTGCTACTAATGAGGTTTTTTATCACTTGGCATATATTTTAAAGGATGTAATTTGCCATCTGGCGTTTTAATCTTTGTATGCTCTAATTGACTTTTAAAATTACCTCTAAAAATGGCTAAATATTGCTGACGTAAGTGATCTTGTCTAATCTGTTCTTCAGCTGTTAAGCCTTCTTTTTTCTTTTTATGAGCTAGGGCATTAATTTCCTTAATTAATTCATCCATCTCCATAGATTTAATTCCTTTCTTCATTAAGCAGTAAACCACGTTCCTATGGCTTCACCACGTAGTATCTCTCTTAAGATTTCTATTTCTTCACCAGAAGCCACAATCGTTT
Source organism: Cellulosilyticum sp. WCF-2 (assembly GCF_003990395.1). Classification (NCBI taxonomy): domain Bacteria; kingdom Bacillati; phylum Bacillota; class Clostridia; order Lachnospirales; family Cellulosilyticaceae; genus Cellulosilyticum; species Cellulosilyticum sp. WCF-2. The sequence goes on from NZ_CP034675.1 coordinate 3,247,071, forward strand.
CAGTACCACAAGCCTTCGCTATTTCAGCTGCTATAATTTTAGTAATCATGCCACCTGTTCCTAGATGAGAACCTGAACCTCCAGCCAATGCTTTGACATCCTCAGTAATATCATCCACCTGTGGAATAAGCGTAGCCTCTACATCCTCTTTAGGATTAGCAGTATATAGTCCCTCAATATCTGTAAGTAAAATTAAAAGGTCCGCATGAATGAGCTCTGCAACTGTAGCTGATAAGGTATCATTATCTCCAAAACGATAACCTTCAATTTGAGCTGTAGATATACAGTCATTTTCATTAATAATAGGGATGACACCTAAATCCAATAACGTTTCAAATGTATTTTTAGCATTGTTACTTTTAATAGGGTCTTCAATAACATCTTTTGTCAGTAGTATTTGTGCAATGACTTGATTATATTCATCAAAGAACTTTTGATACATTTTCATCAAGATAGCTTGTCCAATGGCTGCTGTAGCTTGTTTTAAAGGTAAGTCTTCTGGTCTTTTATTGCGACCAATACGCTGCATTCCAGCGCCAATAGCTCCTGAAGAAACTAAAACGATTTCTTTTCCGGAGTTATTTAAATCTGTTAAAACACGTGCTAGCTTTTCCATTTTATCTAAGTTAACTTTCCCATTTTCATGGGTTAAAGACGATGTACCTATTTTAATAATTATACGTTTTGCAGCTTTTACACTTGCTCTCATTCAATTCCCCTCATTTCATCTTCATGAATAACTTTATCTATTAATGATAGATTTTCTATTTGTTCTCTAGTGATTTAGCAGTTGCTGGCAATTCTTTTGCTAATCGCGCTATCATTTCTTCTGTGAGTTCACTTGCTTTTACAAGTTTCTTCATACCAATCTTCTTAGTAATGCTTAAGGCTTGAACACCATTAGCATCACGTTTTTGTTTTTCTTCTAAAAGTACTACAGGTACAACGCCTACTTTATCATCTTCTCTTGTTAAAAGAAGTATGTCTTCTTCTTCCACAAAAGCAATGCCCACGCAAGGTGATTTACCATAAAAAGCTTTGATGAGTTTTTTACGATTCGTCTTGGTTTCATAGGCAGCTACCGGTACTTTAGCTACTTTACCTGTACTAAATCCAAAAGCTATATAGCCCGTGTAATCTGTTGTACTGTGAATCGCTAAAATTTGTTCACCCTCTTCAAGATCCAATAAATTAGGTAAGTACACGCCAAATTGGCTAGCTTTTGTATCTTCTATTTCGTGGAGCTTTAATTTATAAACATTACTTTTATTGGTAAAGAGTAAGAGATCACTACGATTACTCGCCTCTATTTCTTGAATAATCGTATCATCTTCTTTTAGCTTTTGTTCACCACTACTTCTTAAAGAAACTAGTGTGATTTTCTTTAAGTATTGATGATCTGTAAAAAATAGCTTCACATTATAATCTTCAATAAGCTCTTCATGCTTCACTTTCACAACTTCTGTATGCTTAATCACTTCTGTTTGGCGTTCAGTTCCAAATTTCTTTTGAATGACCTTAAGTTCATCACTAATCACTTTTTTAACTTTTTTTGGGTTTTCAATAATATCTTTTAACTCAGCGATTTTCTTTTCTAACTCATCTAATTCCTTTAAGGTTTCTAGAATATACTGTTTATTTAAGTGACGTAATTTGATCTCTGCCACGTAATCAGCCTGCATTTCACTAATTTCAAAATGCGCCATTAAGCGTGGTACAACATCTTTTTCTTTTTCTGTATGGCGAACAATCTCAATAGCTTTATCAATATCTAAAAGAATTTGCTTAAGACCTATTAAAAGATGATAACGCTTCTCCATTTTTTCAATAGCAAAACGATACTTACGTACAACACATTGTTGTCTAAATTCGCACCACTCTTTAATAATTTCCTTAAAGCCTAATACTTTAGGCATCCCATTAATCAATAAGTTAAAATTACAGCTAAAGCTATCTTCTAGTGGCGTTGACTTAAAGAGCTTTTGCATCAACATTTCAGGATCTGTACTACGCTTTAAATCAATCGTTAATTTTAGCCCAGATAAATCCGTCTCATCTCTTACATCAGTGATTTCTTTAATTTTCCCAGCTTTAACGAGTTCTTCAATTTTATCAATGATTGCTTCTACTGTTGTGGTATAAGGAATCTCTATAATCTCAATACAATTTTCTTTTTTAATATAATGATATTTAGCACGTACCTTAAAGCTTCCCTTACCGGTTTCTAGTACCTCTCTCATTTCAGTTTCATCTAAAATAATCTGTCCACCTGTGGGAAAATCAGGTGCTATAATATGTTCAAGTACATCAGCATCTTCATTTTTAAGGTAAGCAATCGTTGCATTACAGACTTCTTTTAAATTAAAAGAACAAAAGTTACTAGCCATTCCAACAGCTATCCCTTGATTAGGATTCACTAAAATGTTAGGAAAACGTGTTGGAAGTAGAACAGGCTCCTTCAATGTTCCATCATAGTTATCTACGAAGTCTACTGCATCCTCTTCAATGTCATTAAACACCTCTGTGCAAATCTCACTGAGTTTAGCTTCAGTATAACGGGCTGCAGCATAAGCCATATCTCTAGAGTAAACTTTACCAAAGTTACCTTTAGAGTCTACAAAAGGTGTTATTAAAGCACTGTAGCCTTTTGTTAAACGTACCATAGTTTCATAAATAGCCCCATCACCGTGAGGATTGAGCTTCATCGTTTGTCCTACAATATTAGCTGATTTCGTACGTAAGCCTTTTATTAAATTCATTTTATACATCGTATAAAGTAATTTACGATGGGAAGGCTTAAAGCCATCGATTTCTGGTAATGCCCTAGACACGATAACACTCATGGCATAAGGCATATAATTACTTTCTAATGTTTCCGTGATATTTTGCTTGATAACAAATTGGTCCACTACGCGTCATCCTTTCTTTTAACTCATATCCGCTAAGTCTAAATAGCGATAACCTTCATCTGCTATAAACTGCTTACGTCCTTTTAAATCATCTCCCAAAAGGACATCAAACATCGTTTGAGTGTCTTCCATATTTTCTGGCATGACTTGGATTAAACGACGACTTTCAGGACACATGGTTGTTTCCCACATCATATCAGGATCATTTTCACCTAGTCCTTTGGAACGTTGAATGGTATATTTCGTTTTAATCTTGCTTAGAATTTCTGTTTTTTCATATTCTGAATAAGCAAAATAAACTTTATCCTTCGTATTAATTTCATAAAGTGGTGTTTCTGCAATAAAAACACGTCCTTCTTTAATTAAAGTAGGTACTAAAGCATAGAGCATCGTTAAAATCAAGGTACGAATTTGATAACCGTCTACATCGGCATCTGTACAAATAATGACTTTATTCCAACGTAAATTATCAAGCTCAAAGGTATGAAGGTCTTTATTGTGTTTAGAAGTAATTTCAATACCACAGCCTAAAACCTTCAATAAATCTATGATAATATCACTTTTAAAAATTTTATCATAATCTGCTTTTAAGCAGTTAAGAATTTTCCCTCTTACTGGCATAATACCTTGGAACTCTGAATCTCTTCCTAACTTACAAGAACCTAAAGCCGAATCCCCTTCTACAATATAAAGTTCTCGTCTTGTTACATCTTTTGTACGACAATCCACGAACTTTTTAATACGATTACCTATATCGATACTACCACTTAACTGTTTACGCACATTAATACGTGTACGTTCAGCTTTTTCACGGCTACGTTTATTCACAAGTACTTGCTTGGCAATAAGCATAGCGGCATCTTTATTCTCAATGAAATAAATATAAAGGAATTCCTTTAAGTATTCCTGAATGGCTTCTTGTATAAATTTATTAGTAATTGCTTTTTTCGTTTGATTTTCATAGCTAGTTACCGTTGAGAATGAATTAGAGATCAATATAAGGCTATCTTGTATATCTACAAAAGTAATTTTCTTTTCATCTTTATTATAAAGATTTTCGTTTTTAAGATATTGATCAATGGCATAAACAAAAGCATTCTTAATCGCCTTATCTGGTGAACCACCGTACTCTAAATAACTTGAGTTATGATAGTACTCAAGCATATTTTTCTCGTTACAAAAACAAAAAGCAACTTGGAACTTTAATTTATATTCAGGTCTATCTTCACGGTCTTTTCCCTTTGTTTCTTGCTCTGTAAAAACCACGTCTGTAAAATTCTTCTCTTCAGCAACTTCTTTTGCATAGCCTAAGATACCATCTTCATAAAGGTAGACATGTTTTTCATTACTTATTTCATCTGTAAAAATGAATTCCAGATTTTTATTAACAACTGCTTGTCTTTTTAAGACATCATAAAAATACTCAGAAGAAACATTCACATCTGTAAAAACATCGTGATCGGGTTTCCAATGAATTTTACTACCCGTTTGCTTATACTCCGCTTTTGTTTTTCTAAGTCCCCCAATATTTTCACCTTTTTCAAAGTGAAGATTATAAATATAACCGTCGCGTTTCACTTCTACATCCATGAATTCCGAACTATACTGTGTTGCACAACTACCAAGTCCGTTAAGACCTAAACTAAATTCATAGTTGTCGCCTTCATTATTATTATATTTTCCCCCTGCATAAAGCTCGCAAAAAACAAGTTCCCAGTTATAACGTGCTTCTGCTTCATTATAATCAACAGGAATACCTCTACCAAAATCCTCAATTGTGATAGAATGATCAGCGTGCAAGGTCACCTTAATAGTATGTCCATAGCCTTCTTTAAATTCATCGATAGAGTTTGCTAGAATCTCAAATACAGAATGTTGACACCCCTCTATACCATCTGAACCAAAAATAACACCCGGACGTAATCTAACACGATCTGCACCTTTAAGTGCAGATATGCTTTGGTTGTCATATGTTTTTTCTCTCATTTTAATCACCTATATACATAATCTCATCTTATAACTGTAAATAAAAGCTGACCTATTGTCAAGATTTAAATAATACCCTACTCTTTGAGTGTACTCTGAAATCATTTATTTTAGCTCACGTACTTCAGCTAATGAAAGTACTTGTGGCTCTCCATAATATTTTCCAAAGGTATTCACTTCTATACGACTTACTTGGAGTCCTTCTTCTCGTTGCATCAACTCATTTGGTGCCATTTTACTCATTTCTTTTAAGCAGTCTAATCCTTCAATGACTTTCCCAAAGGCTGCATAAGTCCCTTCTAAATCCTTTCTAGGACTTAATAAAATAAAAAATTGCGACCCTTCCGTATTATACTTTTGTCCGCGGGACATACAAACAACGCCTTCATCTAAAGGTACATCATTCTTATAACCATTGTCACTACATTCACTTCGAATAAAATAACCCGGAAATCCTGTCCCATCCCCTATTTTATCACCTGTTTGCAGTAAATAATCTGGTAAAATTTTATTGAACGTTAAGTCACCATAATAATTTCCTTTTACAAGTGCAATAAAGTTATTAACTGTATTAGGCGCTTCTTCAGGATAAAGTTCTACTTTAAATTGTTGTCCATTGCCTAATGTCACTGTTGCTATCGGGTGAAGCGTTATCCTTGCCTCTCTTTGGTCCTTACTGCTTCCTTGAAGCCCATAAAAAAGTCCACCAGCAACCACTATACCTATCAAAAATAAAATCACCTTTTTCATTGGTTCACTTCCTTATTTTATTTTTTATAAGTATGTATGTTTTCTTCCTTTTTTATGCTATTATTCAAGACTTAAACGATCTTAGAGATGTTGCAGGTCATTATGGCCCTAACGAAAACATGATGTGAACTTCATTATTTCTCCCTCTCACTATCCATTAGGAAATAGCAATAAAAAACAGGGCCAGCGCCCTGTTTCTTATTCTTCTTCGTCATCAAATGGTCCGAAGAATTCTTCATCAAATACTGATGCTACTTTATCCCATTCTTCATCTGTTTCAATATCATCAAGTTGAACATCGTCTCCATCTTCTGAAAAACGATAGAAAAGAACTTCTGCTTCATCCGCATTTTCTACTTCTTCTTTTGGTGCAAGGGCAATATATTCTCTACCGTCACATTCAAAAATACTAAGTACACTGCAAGCTACTTCTTGATCTTCGTCTTCAAAAGTAACATAGATGAGTGTTTCTTCTTCATCATGATCGTGACCACAGCCACATCCGCTTGTATTTTCTTCTTCATGTCCGCAGCCACAGCCACATCCACAGTTTTTGTTATCTTCCATTTTATAGTTCCTCCTTAGGAATAATTACTTGTTTTATTATAGCATAGCCATCAAATATTTACCAACAACTCTTTTTCATTGTGTCCATTTATTTGGCTTCTATACTTTTTAAAGCTTGTTAGGTGCCTCGTAAGTTTCACCCTTTGTATCCACTGTTACTGTTTTCATTCTTACTGGTACAACAGGTCTATCACTAAAGTCTGTACCAACATTAGCGATATAATCTACTGTATCCATTCCTTCAGTCACTTTACCAAATGCAGCATATTGTCCATCTAAATGAGGTGCATCTGCATGCATAATAAAGAATTGTGACCCAGCTGAATCTGGCATCATACTACGGGCCATAGAAAGTACACCACGCGCATGTTTTAAATCATTTTTCACACCATTTTGTGCGAATTCACCTTTAATACGGTAACCAGGTCCACCTGTACCTGTTCCTTCAGGACATCCACCTTGAATCATAAATCCTGGGATAATACGGTGGAATGTTAGTCCATTGTAAAAACCTTTTTCTACAAGAGAAATAAAGTTTTTAACAGACTCTGGTGCTACCTCTGGGTAAAGTTCTAAGATGATTTGACTATCATCATCCATAGTAATCGTTACGATTGGACTTTTATTTTCCATCTTCTATCTCCTTTATGCATTTTTAAGGAAAGCTACATAAGCTTTTCTCATTTCATATAAATCAGCTTTACTTGTAATTTCCCATGGTGCATGCATACTGTGAACTGGTACACCACAATCAATCACATCCATACCATAATGAGCAAGGATATAGGCGATTGTACCACCACCACCAAGGTCAATACGACCAAGTTCTGCTGTTTGCCAACTTACTTGGTTTTCTTCCATTATACGGCGTAGCTCTGCTACAAACTCTGCATTAGCTTCGTTAGAACCTGATTTTCCTCTTGAACCTGTATATTTCATGAAAACAACACCTTTACCAAAGTAGGCAGCATTATTTTTTTCTAATACACTTGCATAGTTAGGATCATAACCTGCTGTCACGTCAGAAGAAAGCATTTTTGAATTGGCTAATGTTCTCTTTAAAAGTAAACTAGAGTATTCGCCGGTTAAATTAAGTAGTTCTGCTACCATATTTTCAAAGAAGTGAGATTGCATACCTGAGGCACCTACACTACCAATTTCTTCTTTATCTACAAGAACAGTAGCTGTTGTTTTCACAGGTTTTTCTACTTCTAGTTGTGCTTCAAAAGAAGCATAACCACAAACACGGTCATCTTGACCATACCCTATAATCATACTGCGGTCAAGTCCATAATCTCTTGCTGCTCCTGCTGGAACAATCTCAATCTCAGCTGACACAAGGTCTTCCTCAACTATACCATATTTTTCATAAAGTAGCTTTAAGATATTAGCTTTAACTTTATCTTTTTCTTCTCCTGCTAAAGGAATGCTTCCTAAACAAATATTTAAATCTTCTCCTTTAATAGCTTCACTAAGTTTCTTTTGCATTTGCTCTCCAGCCAAGTGAATAAGCAGGTCTGAAATACCTACTACAGGATCTGTTTCATCTTCTCCGATATTAAGATTGACGATACTACCATCTTTTTTAGCAACCACACCGTGGATAGCTAAAGGCATAGCAACCCATTGATATTTTTTAACACCACCGTAATAGTGTGTTTTTAACATAGCAAAATCAGTATCTTCATAAAGTGGATTAGGTTTTAAATCTAAACGCGGTGAGTCTAAATGTGCTCCTAAAAGATTAAGTCCTTCTGTTAATGGTTTTTCACCTACACAAAACAAAATAAGGGTCTTGTCTTTATAATTAGCATAAACTTTGTCGCCACTTACTAATCTTTTATCTGCTTTTATCAATTCTTGTATATCTTGATAACCCGCTGCCTCTGCTTTTTTAACTAGATCTCTAATACATTCTCTTTCTGTTTTATTATCAGAAATAAATTTTCTATAGCGCTCTGCATATGCAAAAAGCTTTTCTAAATCTTCCTTAGAATAAGTATCCCATGTATTTTTATACTCTTTTTTTAGTGTTACTTTTGTGTCTGACATATTCTTCCTCCTTTAGATGTGGCTTTATTATATCATATAATACTTTACTATTCCAAACATTAATAACTCTTACTATTATGATATAGTCCTATGTAGATTATGCGTTTTTCAAACTAAGTTTCAATTTTCTTTAACAATGAACTTTTAATTAATCCATACCTTTGTTCCTTTTGGCATGTTGGTATAAAGCCACAAACTATCTTCTGGCAATAAGCGAATACATCCATGTGAAGCTTTTTGTCCTAATTCCTTTTTGCCCGATATAATATAACTTCCTGTTTTATCATATAAAATGGAATGATATAAATAGGTAGAACCAATAAACCCATAAGCATTTTTACAACTATAGCCTTTTTCCTGCCCAAAAGAAGGTACCTTATTTTTCAAAGTAAAAAAGCCTCTTGGGGTAGGTGTTAGATTTTTTCCTGTGGAACAAATCATGCGTTTTACAAGCAGCCATTCATTTTTACTTCCTTTTAAAATATAAGTTGTTTGCCTATATAAATCTGTCCATACTAGGTATTCAGTATCACTAGCTATATTTTGCGTATTAATGTATGTTTCAATTTGTACTTTAGAAGCTGGTGCTGCTGTTACCTTTTGATCATATGGAATAATCAGTTTGCTTCTAGGAATCGTCACTTTTTTTCCTTCCTGAGTTATTACTGTATAGCCCCCATTATCTTCTCTGTAAATTTCAACTTGTTCACCTTTTTTTAATCCTTTGGCGTCCACTTTCAAAGTTGCATATACAGGTGCTGGCGGAAATACCTCCTGGTTGGTGATTTTCTCTGATTGTTTATTGTCCTCTTGTTTTTTTTCTTCCCGCTTTTTTATTTCAGCTAACCTTGCTTTTTCATAGGCCTTTAAAATACTCTCCATCTGCTGTCCATATAACTTTTCATCTTGATAGCTTTCACCTTGAGTTTCCACTAAGTTTACCAAAGTATTTAAATAATAGGCACCTCTTAATACATAACAAGCACTAGGATTTTCTATACTTTGTCCAACTTCTAGATGTTGCCTTTTCATTTCTTGTATGATTTTTTCTCCATCCCAATAATAACTGGTAGTAACCACTTCTATAGGCTGTCCACTGCTATTATGTAAAAGACCCTCTTGATAACTTAAATAGCTTGCTTTCTTCGTAGCTACTTCTAAACCTATTATAGCCGTATCATATTTTAAATTAAATTCCATTTCTAAAATGCGTAAAGGAATAAATAAACCATGCTCGCTTTTCAAAGCATAAGTTTTTAAGGTGCTATAATAAATTTTTTCTTTTGATAGACTTACAGCTATGCTTTTTTCTTTCACAGGCTCATTAGCTCGTTCTTTTCCCTGGGTAAAGCTTAGTACATCACCCTGTGGCTGTTTTTCAAAAGTGAATCCTAAAGCCTCCAAGGTATTTAAATCAATATAACTTGTATTTGCAAAAATATATAGTGGATAAGTATAAGCCCCATAAGCTAATACTTGATTGCTTAGTGTTAACTTGCCTATTTCTATTTCTTCATAAGAAGCGCTAGTTGCCGTCTTTTGACGATACGCCATCATTGTTTTCTCTTTTTTAGTATCTACCCTAGTAAAAGCTTGTTGACTTTCCTGGTAGTACAATACCCTCTCGTAGGTTCTTTCCCATACTTCACTTGTCATTAAACTTTCCCCATTAAGCTCTGATTCCTGCCAAATCCCTAACAGTACTAGCTTGCCAATGTAGGGATCACTTATTCCTTCTGATTCCGGCAAATAAATGCCTGCTTCATTGAGCATTTGACACAAGGCATATGCTGCTTCTTTTAAAGATATCTCTTGATTTTCTGTTTGTGTCATTAAATAAGATAACTGCTGTTCTTCTAAAATCGTATTAAATAGTTGCCTTGATAAATAAGTTATTACTTCCTTATTCTGAGATACTTCAGCCGTTATTTCATTGACTGGTTGCTGTATTCCTTCTGCTTGCAATGGTATGCCACTTATGGTTAATATAGCTATTAAACTCACCCATTTCCTCATCCTTCGCCCTCCTTTTACCATCTTTTTCCATTATATCAGATAATTGTTATTTTTCAATCATTAAATAGTCGTTTACTTGTTCTATAGAATCATTTCATCTATTCTCAGACAACTGTCATTCAAATTTTTGAAGTGATAATAACCTTAGCTTTCACATTTTCCCTTTTTCTAGATAAATAAAAAAGATAGTTCTTAAAAAGAGCTATCTTTTAATGAGATGCGTTATTGACTAATTAACCTTATTGTTATCTTTTATTAGTAATAAATAACAGATACTATTTTTCCTAAGCTTGTTAATACTTCTTCTAATCTATGTAAAATATTAAGCTTAATGCTTAACGCATTAGGGAAATCTGGATTTTGATGAGCTGGATTAATGGCTCTTCCTATCAGAATTTTTAAATGGGTACATTCTTCAAAGAGCATTCTAGCAAGTAAAGAGGCTCCATCTTCTTGATATAAAAAGTCTAAATCCTTACTCACCTTCACTTGCTCTAGTTTTTCTACAGCGCCTTGAATGGTGAGAACACCTTCTGTCACAAGATCAATGCCTTTAATATGTCCAATAGGTGGAATACGTGGATCAATAATATTAAAGCTAGTCGTTACTTCTCTTCCTAACTCTCTTGAAACAATATTTGCTGCTGTTCCGCCACATACAATCTTTTTACCTTTTGTTTGCATGAGTTCTTCTACTACGATACTATCTTGATTTTTATCACAGGGTGGTCCAGAAAATAAAGTTGCTAATTTAGGTTCCGTCACCTTGATAGTTGCTACAGTCGTATCATCTCCTGGCTTCTCAATATAAAGATCTTCACATACTCCTAGTAGTAAGCTTGTAATTTTTTTAGCAGGTAAATCCTCTACGCCTAAACTTTGTAAATATTGGGCAACTTCTTTCCAACTCCAACCTAAATTAAGTACCATCCCTACACCGGCATGAATTACACCATCACTAACAAAGACAAGTGTATCCTTTTGCTGTAATTTAAAATGACTTTCATGGATGATACGTCCATTAATTTCCCTTGTCTCTTTCTCAAGCGATTGTATTTTACCTTCTCGCATAAAAAAGATACTGGGATTATCAAATTCAACAATATATACCATACCTTCTTGATTAACTTTAATAATCGTAAACGTGGAATAAGCTAGTTTTCTTACTGAACAGATCGGAAGTGTATGAATAATAGTATCAACTACGTCTTCAATTGGTAAACCCTCTTTTAACATGGTGATGGCAATTTTAGACGTTAGTGTTGCTAAAATATTAGCTTTCACACCGCTTCCTAACCCATCTGATAAAACAGCAATGAAGCCATCTGCTTCACTGATAAACTCTACTTTATCGCCACAAAGCTCTTCTCCATATTTATTTAAGCTACCTGCTGCAAAATCCATAAAAAATTTCATCGTTTCATAGCCTCTTCCTCTTGAATAAGTTGTTTGAGCTTAGTTAATGTTACTTTCGTTTCTGCTGTTGTTTCACCTAATAAGCTTGCAATTTCTTGTGCAACTGTCATTTGTTTATTAATAACTTGTTGTGCCATATCAATGGCTTCAATTTTCATATTCTGTAGCTGCTTATTTTTCTTTTCATCATAGGTTACATCATTAGCAATCCACACCATAATCGCATGGTAATCACTCCAGATAATACTTTGTACCACTGTAGCATCTATGCCATGTAAAAAGATTTTTTGATTCAATATACTTTTTTTCATACGTCTTACTTCTTTAAAGCTCTCTTCATCCATTAGTGCACTGACTGGCAATCTATTACTTATATCCTTTGACAAGTCAAAAAATTTTCTAGCAGCTGGATTAATTTCTATGACCTCTAATGCTTCATTCACCATAATAATCAAATTAGGTGTGGCTTCAAAAATAATATTCGTTAAGGTTTCTGCTTTTTGCCTCATGAAAGGCAGACACATATTAGGTTCAGCCATGTCATTAAATACCGCAATGGCTTTGTCACGGCAGGTTTTATAACCACAAGAGCCACAATTAAGCTCATCTAGTTTCGTTTCTTTGCCAATACTATTTAAAATACTCTCAATTTCTTCTTCACTAGGAATCTTTAATTGATGTTTTAAATTATGAAATTCCTTATGTAAATTAATCGAATCTGTTATTGTCTTTTCTTCTTCCGGCGGTACCTCTATACTTTGTTCTTCTGCATATTTCTTAATACGTTCTCTTCTTTCATATATATTAACACCATCCTGAGGCATACCTGCTCCAGAGATGCAACTTTGTCTACAACCATGAATCTCAATAAGCGTATTTTTAAATGCACCCTTCATAATATGTGGCATCATATCTATACACTCATCAACTCCATCTATTTGGATAATCTTTCGAGGTAAGGACTGATCTTTAATCGTGTGTGTCATTCCTCCTACTATAGGATAGCGACGTTGTCTCTCCTCTGTGGCATCAAAAGGCATCGTCTGGAGATTTTCCCAATCTATTTTTTCTTCTTTAATCCACTCTAATAATTCTTCAAAGGTTAACACCGCATCAATGGATTCTTCTTCAATGCCTTCTATTTTTTTAGATAAGCAAGGACCTATAAAAACAACTTTTGTTTCTTTTCCATAATGACGTTTAATCATTTTTCCATGACAAGCCGCTGGAGAAACCACCGGTATTAAAAAAGGTATTACTTCAGGATAATGCTTTTGAATAAGTGCATTAACCGTAGGACAACAACTTGTCATATAGCACTGATCCCCTGGCATCTTACTATAGGCTTCATATACCTCCGTTACTAATTCTGCTCCTACCACTGTTTCCTCTACCACATCAAATCCTAGCTTTTTTAATGCTGCTGGTAACTTTTCACTACCTTTGTCAAAAAGAGCTGCAAAACTAGGGGCCACTGAAGCTACTACTTTTCCTTCTTGTTTTAAATAAGTCTTTACCTTCTCTAGTTCAGATTGGACATGCTTTGCATTTTTCGGACATACCTTCAAGCATTTGCCACATCCAATACAACGTTCTTTAACAATCTTAGCTTGTTCTGCTTGTACTTGAATGGCATTAACAGGACAAGCTCTTACACACGCATAGCAGTTTTTACAATTCGATTTAAAAAAATCTATAATCCACATGTTCTCATCTCCTAGTAGAATCTCAAAGCCCTTCTTGCACCATTATTTTATCTGCTTTATACAATATCTTTAATTAAAATATATCTTATTGTTATTTTTTTGTCAATTCACTTTTAACCACTTTTAGACTTTCATCTCTGCCCTTTAATAGCTAGTAAAATATTCTACTCTTTGCATATACCTCAACTATAAATCTGATTATTACGGCCCAATAAAAAACAGATTAACAGCGCCAATCTTCTGTTAATCTGTTTTTATTACTTATATTTTTTCTTTAGGCTCATAATAGGTGTGAAGTAATTCATGTGCCTTATGACTCATTGGTTTTCCAAAATAATTGGCATACATTTCTTTGATATAAGGATTTTCATGTGATTTACGAATCGCTTTATTTCTATCTTCTTCATAAATGGCTGATTGACGTTGTTTTAAAATCTCACTATTTCCATGATGATAAGGTTGCCCTCCACCACCAATACAACCGCCAGGACATGCCATAATTTCAATGGCATGATAATTGTTTGGATTGCCACCTCTAATTTCTTCTAAAAGTAATCTTGCATTACCAAGACCATGGGCAATACCAATATTTAAATCCAAGTCGCCTACTTTCACAGTAGCACTTCTAATGCCTTCAAAACCTCTTAATTCTTCAAAATCAACTTTACCTAGGGTTTCTCCAGTAATAACTTCATAAGCTGTACGTACAGCTGCTTCGATTACCCCACCTGTTGTTCCAAAAATAACACTTGCTCCTGTAGATTCTCCTAGTGGATGATCAAAATCTTCCTCAGGAAGATTGTTAAAGTCAATATTTGCTTTTTTAATTAAATGCGCAAGTTCTCTAGTAGAAATAGAAATATCTACTTCTCTATTAAATTCTGGCCTTGAAGCTTCATACTTTTTAGCCAAACATGGCATAACGGATACAACTACCATGTTTTTAGGATCAATATTCATCTTTTGTGCAAAATAGGATTTTGCAATCGCACCAAACATTTGTTGAGGAGATTTTGCACTTGAAGGAATATCTAAAAGATCTGGGAATTGGCTTTCAAAAAAGTTTACCCATGCAGGACAGCAACTTGTTAAAATTGGTAATTTTACAGTTGGGTCTCCATTTTGAAATCTTGTAAGACGATCTACAAGTTCTGCACCTTCCTCCATAATGGTTGCGTCAGCAGCAAAATCTGTATCAAACACATAATTAAAACCTAATTTTCTAAGTGCGGCTACCATTTTACCTGTTACTAATGTACCAGGTGCCATACCAAATTCTTCACCTAAAGCTGCTCTTACAGCTGGAGCTGTCTGTACAACAACTACTTTTCCTGGATCTGCTAATTGTCTTACAACATTCCAGATATGTTCTTTTTCAGAAAGCGCACCTGTTGGACAAACAGCTACGCATTGCCCACAATGCGTACATACAGAATCTGCTAAATCTACTTCAAAAGCTGTTGCAACAACAGCATCAAACCCTCTATTAATACCTGATAGAGCCCCTACAGATTGTACTTTATTACACATGGTTTCACAGCGTCTACACATAATACATTTGTCCATATCTCTAACAATGGCTTCACTAACGTCTTTTCTGTAGGTAGATTGTGCGCCATCTTTCCCAACAGTTAATTCACGGATACCAAAAGTAATCGCTAAATCTTGAAGTTCACAGTTTCCTGACTTTTCACATATCAAGCAATCTTTAGGATGGTCTGATAATAAAAGTTCAAGTACCATTCTTCTCGCATTAAGTACTTTAATAGAACGTGTATTAACTACCATTCCATCCGTTACTGGCGTTGCACACGCAGGTGCTAAGTTTCTACGACCTTCTACTTCCACTACACAAATTCTACAAGAAGCTGCTTGATTTACCATTTTTGTATCATGCAAATCTAAATGACAAAGTGTTGGAATTTGTACACCAATTTTTTTAGCTGCCTCTAAAATAGTTGTACCTGGAGAAACCATCACCTGTGTGTCATCTATTGTAATTTTCATTTCTGACATGTTTTCTCTCTCCTTTCCCTATTCTCTTACGATTGCTGCAAATTTACATTTATCCATACAAGCGCCACATTTAATACATTTTTCCTGATCAATCGTATGTAATGCTTTTACTGTTCCTGAAATGGCCCCTACTGGACAAACTCTAGCGCAAGCTGTACATCCTTTACATTGCTCTGTAATATGATATTGTAGTAATGCAGTACATTGTCCTGCTGGACATTTATGGTCATAAATATGCGCTAAGTACTCATCTTCAAAGGTTGTAAGTGTAGAAAGAATAGGGTTTGGTGCAGTTTGACCTAATCCGCAAAGTGCAGTATCTTTAATCACTTCGCTTAATTCCTTCAATACTTTTAAATCTTCTTCGCTTCCTTTACCAGCTGTAATTTTCTCTAATATTTCTAAAAGGCGTTTAGTTCCTATACGGCATGGTGTACATTTACCACAAGACTCTTCTGCTGTAAATTCAAGATAGAATTTAGCCACAGCAGGCATACAGTCATCCTCGTCCAGAACAATCATACCACCAGAACCCATCATAGAGCCTTTTGCAATTAAGTTATCAAAATCGATTGGGGTATCAAGGTCTTTTACTGTTAAGCAACCGCCAGAAGGACCACCTGTTTGAACAGCTTTAAATTGCTTGCCGTTTTTAATACCACCACCAATATCATAAATGACTTCTCTTAAAGTAATACCCATAGGTACTTCAATTAAACCAACATTATTGATTTTACCAGCTAAAGCAAATACTTTTGTACCTTTAGATTTTTCTGTACCAATCTTACTAAACCATTCTGCTCCTTTTAAAATGATAACTGGAATATTAGCAAAGGTTTCAACGTTATTAACATTAGTAGGTTTACCCCAGTAACCACTTGCTGCTGGAAATGGAGGTTTAGTAGTAGGTTCTCCACGCATACCTTCCATAGAGTGAATAAGTGCTGTTTCTTCACCACATACGAAAGCACCTGCACCAAAACGAATGTCAATATCAAAACAGAAGTCACTACCCATAATGTTATCGCCTAATAAACCATATTCCCTTGCTGAATGAATAGCTGACTCTAAGCGTTTAATAGCTAATGGGTATTCTGCACGAATATACACAAGGCCTTTAGTTGCACCGATTGCATAACCACAAATAGCCATAGCTTCTACAATAGAATTGGGATCTCCTTCTAAAATAGAACGGTCCATAAATGCGCCTGGGTCTCCTTCATCGGCATTACAAACAACATATTTTTGATCTGCTTTATTCTTATAAGCAAACTCCCATTTGAGTCCCGTTGGGAAACCACCGCCCCCACGGCCACGAAGTCCTGAAGCTTTTACTTCATTAATAACTTCTTCTTGTGTCATGGTTAAAACTTTAGCTAAAGCGGCATAACCATCTCTTGCTATGTATTCTTCAATATTATCAGGATCTATAAATCCACAGTTACGCAGTGCAACACGCATTTGTTTCTTATAGAAATCCATATGTTTAGAGTCAGAAACATGTTCTTCTGTTGTAGGATCTTCATAAAGTAAACGTGGTACTTTTCTTCCTTTAACAATGTGCTCTTTAACAATTTCCTCTGCATCTTCTGGTTTTACTTGTACATAAAAGGTGTTGTCTGGAAGTATTTTCACTATTGGACCTTTTTCACAAAATCCAAAACATCCTGTTTTTAACACCTGTACTTCTTCACTCATTCCTACTTCTTCAATATGAGCAATAAGTTGATCCACGATTTCATTTGATTGTGAGGACAGACATCCTGTTCCACCACACACTAAAATATGCATTGTATACTTAGACATTCTAGGGCCTCCTTCCTTTATTCGTCTAGTGATTTATGAGCAACAGGTATGATGCCCTCTATCATTTCCCCACCAATAATATGTTTTTCTAATATTTCTGCTGCACGTGCTTTGTTAACATCACCATAAACAACAGGTTCCTTTCCTGGAATAGTGATTTCTACTGTAGGCTCTGCATAACAATAGCCCATACAACCACTTTGTGTAAGAACAATATTATTAAGCCCACGTGCGCGTACTTCTTCTGAAAAATAATTCATAATATCTCTTGCACCTGCTGCTATTCCGCAGGTTGCCATTGCAACACGGATAACAATCATCTGATCTACGTGATCGCCCTTTTCTCTTAAATCTATTTTATTTTTAACACTATCTCTTAAAGCTTGTAATTCGTCTAAAGACATTATTTTTGGCATAGCTTTCCTCCTTACGCTTCATCATATTCACTTAGGATTTTCTTCACTTCTTCTGCTGAGCCAATACGGCCATATACTTTTTCCCCAATAAGCACAACGGGTGCAAGACCACATGCGCCTACACATCTGAGTGCATCTAATGAGAATCTGCCATCAGCTGTTGTTTGTCCTACTTCAATACCCAATTCTTTTTTGAAAGCATCCAATACTTTATCTGCACCACGTACGTAACAAGCAGTTCCGAGGCAAACAGATATAGGGTATTTTCCTTTTGGTGTCATGGTGAAAAAGGAATAAAAACTTACTACGCCATAGACTTGTGAAACAGGAATATTGAGCTTTTCACCTACAAACATTTGAACTTCTTTAGGTAAATAGCCAAATAAACCTTGTGCCTTATGTAATACTGCAATAAGTGCCCCCTTTTTTTCAGGTAGCTCATTAATGAACTGTTCTAACTCAGCATATAAACTCTGGGTTAGCTTATTATTGCAACTTTCACATGCCATAATATATCCTCCTTATTCCATAGGTTCTATCATTTTTGTTAAAAAAATAACAAAAATGATACAAAATAGGTAATTACTTTATGAAAATACCACAAAGTATAATTAAAGTCAATCAACAAATTCTGAACTTTCAGTAATGTTGTATACTTTCAATGAATTTTATGTCAGTTTTTGTATGTAATTATCATTTTATTTAGTTATTATTATTTAATTGGTGGATCAGATGAATCAATTCATGGTTTGAATTTGGTAAAACTCTTCCGTTTTCAGTAATATCTGATAAATAATGCGCATCAGACGATTGAATAATTGTGCATTTATTATACATATTTTCATATTCTTTAAAGGATGCTTTTCGTGAAATCTCCAGTATATTAAAATTTAATTCTTCTGGTACAGCTCCTAAGTTAGATAAAATGCTATAGCTATTTCGGTCAATATGCGCTGGATAAATAACACCATTTTTTCGTCTCACTTCTTTTACTATATCTGATACGGTTATTTGAGTAGCCGTTAAAAGTAACTGTTCTAATTCTCCTATAATATCATCTTCTTCATTTAATATAAGCTGTGGACCAAATAAATCTTTTCGGTTATTAATTTTAGGAAGTCCTTCATTAATCCACCGCCCTATATCCTCTGCTTCTTTTAAATTAGCAAACAAAGCAATTAAATGGAACTCTTCCATGCATTCGATTTCAATGCCCGGTATAACCAATAACCCTTTTTCTCTTCCAACCTTCATAACAGCCTCACAGTTCGCAGTTGTTTGGTGATCTGTAATCGCAATAGCTTGTAAACCTTTAAGTATACTCATATTCACGATATTATTGGGTGTCATGGTTATATCAGCACACGGAGAAACGGCAGTATGAATATGAAAATCATATATCAGTGACATACTGACCTCCTTTACAATAGCTTTGCAATTTGATTGGCTAATGTAAAGCTATTACTTTCTGAGGTAAATACAGGTATTTTTTCTTGGTTTGCTCTTAACTTTACAGCTTCATCAATCTCTACACCCTCTGCCAAAATAATAGCTGATATACCTACCATAACAGCTACTGCTAGCGTATTCATATGTCCTTGTACAGTAATCCATACATCATCTTCTTTCGCATGTGCAATAACAAAACTTAATAAATCCCCTGTATAGCCATCTTTTACTTCACGTGATAAGCCGCTTTCTCCTGCTACTAATTTTAAATTTAAAGCTGCTTTGAGTTCTCCTACTGTCATTTGATCTCCTCCTTTTTTCTTTTTCCTTTTTCTGTTGGAACATTTATTTGTGTTAATGCATGCATTTGATTAGATAAATCTTTAATCTTTTCTCTTAGCATAAAGACACATTCTTCAATCTTTGCTTTTTGTTTAATAACATCTTCTGCAAAACATCTACAAGTAGGTGCCCCACAAGCTCCACAATCTATTTGTGGCAAACGGCTATAGAGTTCTTCTATCCCTTCCATCTTTGCAATTGCTTTCTCCATATCACTGTCTAGTGTAAAAACCGGCCTTGGTGTAATACTTTTTTCAAAATAACAAGCTTCTTCTTTCAATGCTTTCCAAACATCTGAGTGTTTTACAATTTGCTCCGTACTTTCCTCATCGATCCATTTTTTAAGTGTATTACAACTTACAAATGCATTTTCAACGGTTAAAACACCACCTAAACATCCACCTGTACATCCAAGAGCTTCAATATAGCTTACATTCGTTAAAGTGCCATCTTCTACCTTTTCTAAAATCTCAATCACATTTTCCATACCATCTACAGAAACATGACTTTTTATACGATGTTGATCTAGGCTTCCTGTTCTCATGGCCCACATGAGGCCAATATAACTACTTTTGCGATGTAGATTTTTGCCTTCAAAATGTTTTAAATTAGGCTTAATTTTTTTATATAGTGCTTGCATAGATAAAACACCATCTACATAAGACCTAGAAAATCCTTTTGGACGATGAATTTCAGTTGCTTTAGCTGGACAAGGTGAAATAAAAAACACACCTACTTGCTCCTCTTCAATACCTCTTTCTGCATATTGTTTCTTCACATAACGCGCTGCTAACTCCATAGGTGACATAAGCGGTAACAAATGGGGTAATAACGATGGAAAGCGTCTTTGAATCAATCTTACAATAGCCGGACAAGATGATGAAATGACTGGTAAGTGTGTTGCCTTTTCTAGATAATCATATGTTCTTTGTGTAATCATTTCTGCTGCAAAAGCTACTTCAAAACAATCTGTGAAACCTATGCGATAAAGTGCTTCTAATATCTCATTAATATCTTTTGCTGCTGGAAACTGAGCATATAAAGAAGGTGCGGGGAGAGCTACTCGATAAGTATACTTATCAAGCAGCTCCCATTCATCCATGACTGCTTTTTTAGCACCATTTCTACAAATTCTTATACAATTACCACAGTCAATACAACGCTCTTCTATGATTTCAGCTTTTGAGCCCCTCACCCTAATAGCCTCCGTTGGACAGCGCTTAATGCAATCTGTACAACCAATGCATTTCTCTTTTTCTATTGTTACTGAATGGGTATACATAAGCGCTTTTCCTCCTTTCTCATTCATTATTACTTTAAAAAGACTTTAATGGTTACAGTTGTTCCTACTCCTACTTTAGATTCGATATGCAAGTCATCACTGTATTTCTTCATATTCGGAAGCCCCATCCCTGCACCAAATCCTAATTCTCTTATTTGATGCGACGCAGTTGAATAGCCTGCTTGCATGGCCTTATCAATATCCGGTATACCTGGGCCTACATCTTTCAAACTAACAGCAACATAATCAGCACAAACCTCTGCCTCTATATCACCTCCATTAGCATGAATCACCATATTCATTTCTGCTTCATACATAGCAATTGCAATTTTTCTAATAATAGCTGCATCCATTCCCAGTTGTTTTAAGGTTCGTTTGAGTGACGCTGAAGCCTCTCCTGCTCTTAAAAAATCTTCC
The DNA here is from genome assembly GCF_003990395.1 of Cellulosilyticum sp. WCF-2. Classification (NCBI taxonomy): domain Bacteria; kingdom Bacillati; phylum Bacillota; class Clostridia; order Lachnospirales; family Cellulosilyticaceae; genus Cellulosilyticum; species Cellulosilyticum sp. WCF-2. The sequence continues at coordinate 3,268,201 of NZ_CP034675.1, forward strand.
CCATCTACCTGGTAATGTAATTTCATACTATGCGTCTCCTTTACCCGTTAAACCAGCTTCATATAATTTACCACAAGCCATATAAAGTGGTTCTTCTGTTGAAAAAATAGTCATCCCCTTTTCCTCGGCTAATGCAATCATATCTTCGCTAGGTGATTTACCTCTTACAAAAACAATTGCTTTAATATCTAGCATTTCAGCTGTACGAATCACTTGTAAATTAACAAGTCCGGTTAATAATAAAACCTTTTCTTTTGCAAAAGCTAAAACATCACTCATCAGATCACAACCACAAGCTGTATAAACTTCACTGGAAAGTTGTTCTTCTCCAATCCACAATTTTGCATTTAATATGCGTTTTACTTCTTCTAATTGCATAATAGTTCCCCCTTTTAATAAACTGCTGTTCCTGGTAAAGTTACTTCAAAAACACCTTCTAAACGTTTGGATTCGATTTTAATCCCTCCAGCCGCTTTAAAAAGCTCCTTGGTTTTCTCAAGTCCTATGCCAAGATGAAAGTTATCTTGTCTTTGACTCATAATAAGTAGCCTTGAATAAAGCCAAGGATTAACACGCCAACGTTGCTGTCTTCCTTCATAAACTTCATGACTCATTGGGTTTGTTACTCTAACATAGTCTTTATTAATAACAACCTGAATATATTGTGCATTATTCCAATAATTTCTATGTATAATCGCATTTGTAAGTACTTCTACTAAACCAGATATCGGATAAGCTTCAGGTAAAAGCTTACTTACCTGTTCTCGAAATGTTTTTAGCATCTCTAAAATGTTACCATCTATTCCTATTATTTGACTATTACAACTCACTTCTACAATGGCTTGTGGTATAAAATCTTGTGGATGCTTTCCAAATAACAATAGGCCACCATAGGTAGGATAATAAGCTTCCCTTTCATAATCCGTTGCAATAATACCTAATGAACTAAGTAATAAAAGCTGCTCAGGATTATTATCCGAAGGGTTACCCCATTTCATACATAAAGCTTTTTCATCTAAATCCTTTAAACTACTTCCTCTACAAGGTACATTTTCAAAACTTAACATGCCATATTGTTGCAGCATATTAGCCACTTCATGCCTTCCAGCTTTATCTGTTGTAGACCCCCTCCTTATATAAAAAGCACCTGTTTGAAGCATTTGATGAGGTACTTGCATACTTTTAAAAATGGTAACAACCCCCAGCACCTTACCTTCAACTTCTATCGTATCAAATCGTACAGGAACAGGTGGTGTTGCCCTATTAGCAATTACTTGTTGAATACGTTCTTCAATATGCTCAGGAATAGCTTCTAATCCTATTATTTGTCTTGTGGAATCTTCTACCCCAAATACAATATAGCCTCTACCACCTGGTGTATTTGCTATAGCAATTACATCTTTTACAAACTCTTTTTTTTCTGAATCTAATTCTAAACTTAATTTCAATTTAAAATCTAATTTAAATCCCTCATCATTTTTTAAAAGCTGCATCAGTTTCTGTTTGTTCATCTATAACCTCCCTGAAGATTCCATGTAATGATATCTCTATTTTATAATATATTTGTTAATATGAACATCATTTTCTAATTATTTCTAAAATAATTAGTTATTTTCTCTAATTCACATGATTTTTCTATCACAAATTAACGTATACACCTTCTACTAGGTAAATAACATGATTTTTAACGCTTTACATATACTATAATAGAATATGAATAATGAGGCACTGTTATGAAAAAGAAAATGGACACCTCTGAGGCTTTTTTACGTTGTTTTCATGCCTTTCCAAGTCCAATGAGTCTGGATGTTTATTTAGACGATGTACTTTATATAAAAGACTTGCTTTATGAAGACTTTAGTTATTATGAACCTCTTACAAGAGGAGAACACCAGATCTACATTACTGTACATGAGCAAACTGATATTTTATGCACACGTTCTATTTGGATAAGTAATGAAAAAATTTATACCCTTATTATTACCACTGATTTTAAAACATCAGGTCCTGGTCTTTATTTGATTAACGATGCTAAGCGTCCCATTCCTGAAGGACATTGTTTATTACGTCTAGGTACTTTTTGTGATTTATCAGACTTAGTCAATGTTCAATTTTCTGAACAAACTCCGACTTTTAAAAAGATTTCTCCCCATCAAAGCTCCCATTATCTTTCTTTTACTCCTAGTACCTATAGCATAACTGCTTTGTCTCATAATCAAACTCATTCTTTCTGTGAATTAAAAAATTGCTCTTTAAAAGTTGCTCGCATTTATACACTTTATCTAATTGGAAATGCTTCAGAAACTTATCCTATACACTTTTTATTATCTATTGATGGCAGTTCTTTTTTATCTTTTTAATAAGGAAATTAAGTACATCTCAAACAAAGAAATAGGAGTGAATAAATTTCGTATTTATTCACTCCTATTTCTTTGTTTTTATTATTCTGCCTCTGTTCATAAACGAATAGAGAACGCCTTATCATCAACTTCTACTATCCTAGTTTTTCTTTTTCTGACGAGTAACAGTCTTTTTTGAGAAAGTATTCTTTAAGGTTTCAACTTTTTTCGTATTACTCTCCGCCTTATACTTTTTCTTAGCTTTTTGCTGGCTTTTATTTCTGTTTTTATGATTATCAGTTGATTCATCCTTTATTTTATTAGCTTGGAAACTTTTAGATCCTTTTTGTATTTTAATATCCTTCTTTTTCGTCTTACAAATAGAATAACCAAAGCTTCCTAATTCTTCACCTAAGCTTAAATAGCTTCCATGAGAATAAGCAATTAAATCTGTTGCATTTAAATGAAATTTTCCCTTTTCATCTAAATATTTTTCATCAATATGAACATTCATCACATCTGCAATGAACATATGATGCGAACCCAATTCTCTGATTTCTTTTGTTTTACAAACAATGCTTACAGGACTTTCCCCTATCATGGGGCAACCTGTGTCCTCATCTCTTATTACCGTCAGGTCCATAGCTTGAAATTTATCTATGTCTCTTCCACTTTTTACACCACAAAAATCTGTAGCTCGCACAAGGCTTTTAGTGGTAAGGTTAATGACAAAATACCCACTTGTTTTAATAAGATCATAGGAAAAGCGAGACGGCCTTAAAGAAATATAGGTCATAGGAGGATTAGTACAAATGGTACCTGTCCAACCTACAGTTACAATATTAGCTCTTTCACTATCCCCGCAGCTTACCATGGCAGCTGGAATCGGATAAACCATATTTCCCGCTTTCCACTTGGTTTTTTGAATTTTATTCTTCTTCATCTATTGGTAGTCAATCCTTTCAAGTTCATTAGTCAATATTTCTTACTATAACAGTAATGGATAACGTTTTCAAGTCTATTAGATAATAGTAATGGATAAAAGTAATAAGTATTAGTAGTAAATCGCTAGTTAATTATGTAATAAAAGCTAAAGTCACCTTACAACAATTACAGAGAAGATAATCACTGGTTTGATTTTTTCTTAACTAAACATAGTATTGTTTATTTTATATCATTGTGCTACTATCTAATAAATATAACAACGGAAGGATGATGCAGATGAGTGCTTCAATGATTATTCTTATACAACCAACTACACAGAGGGGGCTAGCTAGACGGTAACCCTCTTATTAACCAGGAGGATTGAATGAATACTGTACGAAAACTTTTACAAACTAATAGCCAAGAAATCAAAGAAAAATTAGACCAAGCTTATACAAGCATAGCATTTTTTCAAAATAATAGAGCGTTAGAAGATGCTAAAGCTAAAATGACTCAACATATAATTGAGGTAACTATTCTATTAGATCAGTTCAAACCCTATATTCCAGAGTATAAGCAACGATATTTTGATATCGTAATGAACCATAAACAACTAGGTTTATCTACAAGAGATTTAATTATGTCTTTTGATCGAATGGTTTTCGAATTACACACAAGACTTGAAAAAAATCTTTCTAATCATCAAGAGTTGCAAGCTTGGAGTCCTCTAATGAGAGAAATCCTAGATGGCAGAAGACAGATTACAGGAAATAGTATTAAACACGAATCTGATGCTAGCCAATTTGTCACATCTGGTCTTAGTGTTGTAAGCGGATGTGTTAAAGCACACGTTGCTATTATAGAAGATATGGAAGACTTAAAAAACATTTACTCAGGATGTATTATTGCCTCAAGAATGACCACACCAGATTTTATGATCGCTATTCATAAGATATCTGGCATCATTACCGAGCAAGGTGGTAGGCTCTGTCATGCAGCTATTTTGGCAAGGGAATATAACATTCCATGCATTGTTGGCTGTGGTACCTTTATCAATCAATTAACGGAAAATGAAGTCCTTATTTTAGATGCAGACAATGGAATAGTACTTAGATGATAAAAAGGAGTTCTCTTAAGGGGAAGATACCATCTTGTCAGAAAATAACCTAGAAGCTGATAAGATTTATGAAACTCTGTGATTCATTTTGTAATGAAAAAAGTGAATTACGTTAAAATATCATTTATAATGAGATACTCAAAATTAAACCATCACTTCAAGTGATGGTTTAATTTTGTCCCTTCCAAAGCGTAATGCTCAGAATATCTGATTGTCTTTCCTTTATAACTAGATACTAGATCTATAACAACTGATTGATACACTCTAATATCTCAAATTCTAATACACTATTAAACTCTTCTTCTTTCAATTGTTGAAGCTTATTTTGCACCTCAAATAGACCTATAAATAATTGCCATTGTTCCTGACCTTTTTGATATTGTTCTATCACTTGCTTCTTTTCTAGTTTAGCTTGTGAAAGGCTAATGGCTTTTGCTGCATATTGCTGATATAGGCCTCGTGAAGAAATATAGTAACACTGCTCATGCATAGCTAACCCATTAGGCATGGGTGCATTTTCTTTTGCTAACCGGTCTAATTCCTTAATATCCATTTTCACCTTCCCCCTCTTTTAGAAAAATAATACTTGTTTCTCCTTGTTTATTATAACCAATCTTCAACTGAATAACATTTATCTCCTATAAAATACGACCCACAAAACTACCCACATACCAACCAATGAAATTAATAACCATATGCATGATAAAAGTAGACAAGAAATTTTCTTCCTTTTCTGTTACTATTCCGAACACTAGTCCCATAAAAGTACTATATATCTTTTGTAAACCTAATTGATGTAAGCTTCCAAACAAAATAGCTTGAATAACAATAGCAAAAGTTGCTCCAAATCCTTCTTTTAAGTAAGCTTGCATTTTCCCTCTAAATAAATACTCTTCTAAAAAGGGTGCCATGATGACTAAAACAATAAATCTTAAAATAATCTCATTCTTACTAAAAAGTTCACTAATTGCTTCATATTCTGGAAAAAAGGGAATGAGTACTTGTGTTACAATAATACACATGAGCCAAGCTCCTAATCCCATTATAACATAACGTAGGATTAATTTAATATGAATCTCTTGTTTCTCTTGCTTAATAACCGGCTGATTTGCCGTAAAAATAACAAGCCCTATGAAACAAAGGATCTGACTTGCTAAACTAATAGCATATCTATGCTCTGTTATAACCATCTGATAATTTGCTGGATTTCCAGTAAATAGTTCTACTCCTATGCTTACCATTGTAGAAGCAAGCATAAACCATCCGACTAATAAAATGGCCTTAAATAAAGCTGATACTTGAGACTTCATAGTTTCCTCCATTTATTGATAATAATCTCTAAAAAATAAAAGGGAGGTTTCCCTCCCTTTTATTTTTTATTCTTTTTCCTTTTCTGGCTTTGGAAGAAGTACCTTGTGAGATAAATTAATACGACCCTGTTTATCGATTTCGATTACCTTTACTTTAATAGAATCACCAACAGCTACTACATCTTCTACTTTTGCTACACGTTCATGAGCTAATTGAGAAATATGAACAAGTCCTTCTTTACCTGGCACTAATTCTACAAAAGCACCAAAATTCATGAGACGCATAACCTTACCATCAAATTCTTGCCCTTCTTCGATTGGCTTAGCAATACCTTCGATCATTTGAATTGCTTTTTGTGCTTTATCAGCATCTGAACCACAAATAAAGACACGTCCATCGTCTTCAATATCAATCTTAACGCCTGTTTCTTCAATAATACGATTAATCATTTTACCTTTTGGTCCAATTACTTCACTAATCTTTTCTGGATCAATAGTGATTTGTGTAATAACTGGTGCATAAGGAGATAAATGATCTCTTACTGCTGGAATTGCTTTTAACATGATTTCATCTAAAATATAAAATCTTGCTTTTTTTGTATTTTCTAAGGCACCTTTAATAATTTCAGGTGTAAGACCTTTGATCTTCATATCCATTTGAATAGCTGTAATCCCTTTGTGTGTACCACCTACTTTAAAGTCCATGTCTCCAAAGAAATCTTCTAATCCTTGAATGTCTGTAAGAAGTACGAAATCATCAGCTGTTTCTCCTGTTACAAGTCCTACTGAAATACCAGCAACTGGTGCTTTAATAGGTACACCTGCAGCCATTAATGATAAAGTTGAACCGCAGATACTTGCTTGTGAAGTTGATCCATTTGAGCTAAGTACTTCTGATACAGTACGAATAGCATATGGGAATTCTTGTTCAGTTGGTAATACAGGCACTAATGCACGTTCTGCTAAAGCACCATGTCCAATTTCACGACGTCCTGGAGCACGTGGTGCTCTTGCTTCTCCTACTGAATAAGGTGGGAAGTTATAGTGATGCATGTAACGTTTAGAAATTTCTAATTCATCTAATCCATCTAAAGTCTGCATTTCAGATAAAGTTGCTAAAGTTGTTACAGTAAGCACTTGTGTTTGGCCTCTAGTGAATAAACCTGTACCATGAACACGTGGCACTAAATCTACCTCTGCTGCAAGTGGTCTGATTTCATCTAATGCACGACCATCTGGACGCTTTGACTCTTTTAAAATCATACGTCTAACTGTTTTCTTTTCAAATTGGTAGAAAGCTTCTTCTAGATAAACTAAATCCTCTTCTTTACCAGCTTCAGTTAAAGCTGCAATAACCTTCTCTTTTAATGCCTTCAGTTGTACTTCTCTTACTTGTTTATCATCAGTGAAAACTGCTTCTTCCATTTGTTTATCGCCAATATGAGAAACTATTTCATTATAAATCTCAGCTGGTACACCAAATTTAATATAATCCTCATTTTTAGCTTTTCCACAGTCTTCCTTAATCGCTTCAATAAACTGAACTACCTGTTGATTAAACTCATGGCCCTTCATAATGGCATCAAACATTATATCTTCAGGTACTTCATTGGCACCTGCTTCAATCATCATGACTTTATCTTTAGTTGAAGAAACCGTAAGAGCTAAGTCTGATTTTTGGCGTTCTTCTTGATTTGGGTTAAATACAAGATTACCATCTACCAATCCCACTTGTACAGAACCTACTGGACCTGCAAAAGGAATATCAGATATATCTACTACTAAAGATGCTGCAATCATAGCTGTTACTTCTGGACTACAGTCTTGATCTACAGATAGTACAGTTGTTGTAATCACAACATCATTACGATAATCTTTAGGAAATAATGGACGCATTGGTCTATCAATAACTCTTGATGTTAAAATAGCTTTTTCTGAAGGTCTAGACTCACGTTTAATATAACCACCTGGTAATCTACCTACAGAATAGAATTTTTCTTCATAGTTAACACTTAAAGGGAAGAAATCAATGCCCTCTTTAGGTGCATCTGCTGCAACAACTGTTGCTAAAATCATCGTGTCACCATATCTTACTGTTGCTGAACCATTCGCAAGGCCTGCTACTTTTCCAATTTCTACTGAAAGTTCTCTTCCAGCTAATTGGGTTGAATATTTTTTTACCATTTGTATTGCTCCTCTCCAAATATGATTTCATTTGTTACATTTTAAAACTCATCAAATTAAGAAGAGAAAGCAATGTTGCGCAATCTTATAAGCCGTCTCTCATGAAACAGATTATAACATTGCACAAAATACATCATTCCTCTTCTTAACCATTTTATTCCTTAAATGTTAAAAAAGGGCGGAATAATCCGCCCACTTTTTATTATTTTCTAATTCCAAGATCAGCGATGATTGAACGGTATCTTTCGATATCTGTTTTAATAAGGTAGTCAAGAAGACCTCTTCTTTTACCAACCATCATCAATAATCCACGACGAGAGTGGTGATCTTTTTGATGAGTTCTTAAGTGATCTGTTAAGTGATTGATTCTCTCTGTTAATAAAGCAATTTGTACTTCTGGAGAACCAGTATCATTTGTACCTCTAGCATATTTTGCCATAATTTCTTGTTTACGTTCTTTAGTCATTTGATTGACCTCCTAATAAATTTAATTTATGCCGTTTACCAAGAATGGGTCGGAGCGTCCCAACTCTGAGTAAAGGTATATAACCTCGAATAGTATAGCATATCTACTTGTCATTTGCAAATAAGTTTATTGGATTTGCGAAAAATTCTTGGACATGCCATTTATCTTGCTGAATTTGTGCTTTTAAAGCGTTGATATCTTTAAACTTTTGTTCGGGACGAACATAGTGATAAAAATAAACTTCTACAGCTTCACCATAAATATCTGCATCATAATTAAAAATATGTGTTTCTATCATTTTTCTTTGACCCGATACAGTCGGGTTAACCCCTATATTAGTCATGCCCCTATAAGTCTTACTATATACCCTTACAACAGTAGCATAAACACCATTAGGTGGATACACACGATCTGGGTCAGCAATGAGATTAATCGTAGGAAATCCTATTGTACGTCCTAGTTGTTTTCCTTGCACCACATTGCCTACTATCATATATGGATGTCCTAACATCTCATTGGCCTTTTCTATATTCCCTTCTAAAATAAGTTTTCTTATAGAAGAACTTGATATCATACTGCCACCTATCTTTACTGCATCTACAATGCATACCTCTATATTATATTTTTCTCCTAATTGCCTTAAATACTTAGGATTACCTGTTTTCCCTTTGCCAAAATAATAATTACTACCTACTACAAGTATCTTTGCTTTCAGTCTTTTCATTAATATATCTACAAAGAAGGTCTCTGGAGAAATAGCCGCAAAAGTTCTCGTGAAAGGATACTCTATTAGTTCGTCTATTCCCATTTCACCAATTACCTGTTTTTTATCTCGCCTAGACATTATAAGTGCTTTTCGATTATCTCCAATCACCCATGTTGGGTGTGGGTAAAACGAAAACACGACTGTTCTTAGTCCATTTGCTTTAGCTCGGTCCTTCGCAACCTGAAATAATCTTTGATGCCCTTTATGTACACCATCGAAATTCCCTAAAACTACTACACAGTCCTCCTGTCTCATAATATCAGCAGTTCCATAAATATACTGCATCCCTACACCTCTTATCATGATTTGATTCATTTACTCCCTATAACTATACCATGATTTTTACGTTCATCAAAGGGGTAAGTTGAACAAAACACCCCCTGCATGTTGTACATGTATGAGGGTGCTTCATTTATGCATTATAAAACATTCTTTCTACTTTAAAACACGATTTATCCAAATCCCATTTATAAAGAGCTACAAATCGATTAGAAGTATCTGCTACACGTATTAAAGTAGTCATAAAACTATCATTAAAATTCTCTATATCTCTTTTTCTTAGAGCATTACCGTTAAATAAAAGTTTCTCACTCATTTTAGTAATATGAGCTACAGGATACATTGCAAACAACTCTTCAATGCCTACTATATAATGTTCTAGACTATCTTTATATGCTTCAAGTTGTTCTAAAGTAATACTGTCTTCTAATTTAAATTGGCCTACTTGTATTCTAAGTAATGTACCCATATGCGCACCACAGCCTAATTGACGTCCAATATCGGTACACAAAGTGCGTATATAAGTACCTTTTGAGCAGCTCACTCTTATCTTGAAGCGTTTCTCATCTATCCACTCAATAATATCGCATCCATAGATTGTTACTTCTCTACTCGGTCTTTCAACAACTATTCCTTTTCTAGCAAGCTCATAAAGTCGTACACCATTTACTTTAATCGCAGAATACATAGGTGGTGTCTGTATATAGCTACCTATAAACGAATTCACTACTTCCGTAATCATTTCCTTAGTAGCTGTCACTTCTTTGTGTTCTAACACTTCTCCAGAGGCATCTTCTGTGGTTGTTGTCGTTCCCAAAACAACTTCTGCTTCATAACATTTATTGGCATCAGAAAGATAAGGAACAACTTTGGTAGCCATACCTATACACAATGGTAACACGCCTTCTGCATCTGGATCTAATGTTCCTGTATGACCAATCTTTCTTTCTCTTAAAATACCTCTAGCTTTAGCTACTACATCATGAGAAGTAAAACCTTTTTTCTTATAAATATTAATTATTCCATTTAGCATTCTTATTCCTACTTTCTCACTTTCTATCATGTAAAGCCTTTCGTATTCAGCTGTAATATGCCCATGAAGAAGGCCACATAAAGTGGCCATTTCTACACTAATAACTATCATTACCTTATCTCAATCATTAGAATACTTACTCTTTTAGTAACTATAGTTTCTTAACTTTATTTTATTATTTGTTGTTATCTTTCATAACATTTGCAATCATCTTTGACATTTGCATGCCACGTTCGATAGATTCATCTAGTCTAAATAAAAGTTCAGGAGTATTTCTTAAATTAATACGTCTAGCAATTTCTTTACGTATATAACCTTGTGCTTTTGTTAAAGCAGCTAATGCTGCCTCTTTTTTATTATCTTGGAGTACACTAATGAAAACTTTTGCAGTCTTTAAATCATTTGTTGTTTCTACTGCAATAACACTAATCATTGCATCTTGAACTCCTGGATCTTTAATATCGCTACGAACTATTTCTGCAATTTCTCTACGCATTTCTTCATTTATTCTAGTTAATCTTTGACTAGCCATTTTATCCACATCCTTTTGAGGAGATTTATCTAGGAACCTCTTCCATAATGAAGGCTTCTACAGTGTCACCTTCTTTAATATCATTGTATTTTTCAAACATAACACCACATTCATAGTTAGTTGCTACTTCTTTAGCATCATCTTTGAATCGTTTAAGGGAGGCAAGATGTCCTTCATAAACAACAATACCATCACGCACAATACGTACTCCCGCATTTCTTACCATTTTACCATCTGTTACATAAGCCCCACCAATAGTACCAACACCAGACACCTTAAAGGTTTGACGAATTTCAGCATGACCAATTACTTTTTCTACAAACTCTGGATCAAGCATTCCCTTCATCGCAGCTTTAATATCATCTATGGCATTATAAATAACACGATATAATCTTACATCTACTTCTTCACGATCAGCATAAGCTTTTGTAGCAGCTTCTGGACGTACATTAAATCCGATAATAATAGCCCCTGATGCAGATGCTAATTGAACATCTGATTCTGTAATCGTTCCTACCCCGCCATGGATTGTTCTAATTCTTACTTCTTCGTTGCTTAATTTTTCTAAGCTTTGACGCACTGCTTCTACAGAGCCTTGAACATCTGCTTTAATGATAATATTAAGTTCTTTCATTTTCCCTTCTTGAATTTGAGTAAAGAGATCATCTAAAGAAACTTTATTTGGTGTTTGACCAATCATTTGTACACGGCCTTGTGCTTTAATACGTTCAGCTACTTGACGTGCTTGTTTATCACTATTAGCTACATAGAACATATCTCCACCTATTGGTACCTCAGATAAACCTAAAATTTCAACTGGCATTGATGGACCTGCTTTTTTCACTGATTTACCTTTACTGTCAACCATGGCTCTTACACGTCCATACGCAGCACCTGCTACAATCGGATCGCCAATTTGAAGTGTTCCACTTTGTACAAGAACAGTTGCTACTGGCCCTCTTCCTTTATCGAGTTGAGCTTCAATAATCGTACCACGTGCCTTACGTCTTGGATTGGCTTTAAGATCACCCATTTCCGCTACAAGAAGTACCATTTCTAATAAGTTGTCGATGCCTTGGTGCTTAAGTGCAGACACAGGTACACAAATAACATCGCCACCCCAGTCTTCTACAAGTAAGCCTTGATCAGATAGTTCTTGTTTAACACGATCTGGATTTGCTCCTGGTTTATCAATTTTATTCATTGCTACAATAATTTGTACATTAGCTGCTCTAGCATGATTAATCGCTTCAATCGTTTGAGGCATTACCCCATCATCAGCTGCGACTACTAAAATAGCAATATCTGTTACTTGTGCGCCTCTCATACGCATTGCAGTGAAAGCCTCATGTCCTGGTGTATCTAAGAAAGTGATTTTTTCACCATTTAAACTAATAGAAGATGCACCGATATGCTGTGTAATACCACCTGCTTCTCCTGATGTTACATGAGTTGAACGAATAGCATCTAATAATGATGTTTTACCATGGTCAACGTGTCCCATAACAACTACAACTGGAGGGCGTTTTTCTAAGTCTTTTTCATCATCAATGACTTCTCCAAAGACTTCTTCCATAACATCTTTTTCTTCTTCTGGTTCTACAATAATATCATATTCTTCTGCAAGTTCAGCAGCTAACGCATAATCAATTTCTTGATTGATTGTAGCAATAGTACCTCTCTTCATCAATTTTTTTATAATTTCAGTAGAAGGTACGCTCAATTCTGCTGCAAAATCCTTGATTGAGATACGTACTGGTAATTGAATTACTTTAATTTCATCTGTTATATTTTCCGGTTCATTTTTTGGTTGATTATTCATATTTTTATTTTCTTTTACGCCTTTCTTATTCTTTTTACTTTTCTTGCCCTCAGTTTTAATTATTTCCTCTGTTGCTGCTACCTCTGTTTGTATAACTTGGTCTGCAGTTTCATTATGCTCTACTTCTGGGGCTGCTTTTTCACTCACTTCTTTATAATAATTAATAATTAATTCAGCTTCTTCATCTTCTAAAGTACTCATATGGCTATGTACTTCAAAACCATATTCCTTTAGTTTATCCATGATTTCCTTACTTGTAAGTTCTAATTGTTTGGCTACTTCATATACTCTTATCTTAGACATATATCTACCTCCAAATGTTATTGACTCTTACTTATCATCTCGTCGATCTTCTTTGCGAAATTTTCATCAACAATCGCAATAACTGCACGGGGCTCTTTTCCAAGTATACTTCCTAATTTTTCTTTTGTTCCCCATTCCTTACAAGAAATGTTTCTATAACCACTTTTATCATTAAAAAGTTTTTTTGTATTATGAGATGCATCTTCTGCTATAATAACAAGTTTAGCTTCTTGTTCTAAAACAGCCTGTTTTGCAGCAAATTCACCTGCAACTAATTGTCTTGCTTTTTGACACAAGGCAATCATTTGATAAATTCTATTCTCCATCATAATTATCAAACTCTTTTCTAAGTTGTTCATAAATACTTTTATCTACTGCCATTTTAAAAGAACGCTCTAGACCTTTATTTTTTTCTGCTTGCGTTAGGCAAGCTTTATTTGGGCAGATATATGCGCCTCTACCTGGTTTCTTCCCATGAAAGTCTAAAGAAAAGTTACCTTCTTGATCTCTTACAATACGAATCATTTCTTTTTTGTTTTTCATTTCATTACAACCCGTACATTTACGTAAAGGAATTTTTCTTTGTTTCATAGGCCTATTCCTCTACTTCTTCATTAACTTCTACACTTTTAATGTCAATCTTAAAACCGCAAAGTTTTGCTGCTAAACGTACATTTTGTCCGCCCTTACCAATAGCTAATGTTAAAATATGTGAAGGTACAATGACTTTAGCATTTCTTTCCCCTTCAGTTTCTTCTAACTCTACATCAATGACTTTAGCAGGACTTAGTGCTTCTCTGATAAATTCTTTTGGATCTTCACTCCAATGAACAACATCTATCTTTTCACCATTAAGTTCTTGAACAATATTATTAATACGTTTACCTTTTTCTCCAACACAAGCCCCAACTGGATCTACTAATGGATCATTCGAATAAACAGCTATTTTTGTACGAGAACCTGCTTCTCTTGCAATGCTTTTAATCACTACAGTCCCATCTTTGATTTCTACCACTTCTTGTTCAAATAAGCGTTTAACTAATTCTGGGTGAGTACGAGATACAATAACTTGTGCACCTGCATTTTTAGATTTACCATCTAGTTTATTCTCATTTTTATTAAAGTCTTTTACGTTTAATAAATAAAAGGCTTTATAAGCGCCTATGCCATCATTCATTTCCATTTGTTCATCAAAATTATCATTTGGCATAGCTTCCGTAGATGGGAGAGATGCTTCTGTAAAATCAAGTTGAACAATATAACCATTCTTTTCTCTTCTTAAAACTTTACCTTTAACAATATCATTTAATTTTACACTGTATTCTTCATACACCATTTGGCGTTCTGCTTCTTTAATCTTTTGAATAACAACTTGCTTAGCATTTTGTGCTGCAATACGTCCAAAATTTCTTGGTGTAATTTCAATGTCAATAATGTCATCTAATTGTACAAGTCTATTTAAATTTTGTGCTTCTGTAATACCAACTTCTAATAACTCGTTTGTCACTTCTTCGTCTGGCACCACTGTTTTTGCAGCAAATACTTTAACATCTCCTGTTTTCTCATCAATATTAATTTTGATGTTTTGTTTACCATTGGTGCTGATACCAAAATGCTTTTTACAAGCTACTTCAATGGATTGTTTAATGGCATCGATTAATTTTTCCTTATTAATTCCTTTTGATTTTGCAATTTGATCAATTGCCATAATGAACTCTTGATTCATTTTTATCCTCCTCCAAATTTTTCCTTATCTTCTAAAAGGTAATAGCTAGTCTTACAACAGCTACATTTTTCATTTCAAATTCAAGATTAGTTCCTTCATCGTCAATGTATAGCTTATCTTCGGTCTTTTTAATTAACTCACCTGTAAAATGCTTTTGTTTGTTAATAGCTTCATAAAGTTTTACATCTACTAAACGCCCTTTAAATCTCTCAAATTCCTTATCCTTTTTTAAAACACGGTCAAGTCCTGGAGAACTTACCTCTAATACATAAGGATCTTTAATAGGATCTTTTTCATCTAGTACCTTCTCTATAGCACGACTAGTAAGCTGACAATCTTGGATAGTGATGCCACCTTCTTTATCAATATAGATTCTTAAATAATAGTTTGGTCCCTCTTTTACATATTCTACATCAACCAGTTCATAATGTAGCTCAGCGAGTATTGGATCTAGGTATCCTTCTATTACTTCAATAAGTTCTTTTTTATTCATACTCTCATCCTCTCATACCCTATAGTTTTGCATAAACTCAATTATATATACATCTAAACAATACGAAAGAGTGGGTAAAAACCCACTCTTTCTCACACGTTCATGATTATAATGACTAAATTATATCAGCTTTTGACTGAAAAATCAACCCTCATGTATGATAAACTTAAAAAGCTTACATTTGATTAACTTCTGCCATAAAAGCATCAAATAATTCATCTTCCTTGACCTTCTTTAATATCTGTCCTTTTTTAAAAATAAGGCCTTCACCTTTTCCACCAGCAATCCCTATATCAGCTTCTCTCGCTTCTCCAGGTCCGTTAACAACGCATCCCATAACAGCTATTTTAAGTGGCTTCTTAATATGCTTTGTAGCTTTTTCTACACGATTAGCAAGTTCTATTAACGCCACTTCTGTTCTTCCACAAGTAGGGCAAGAAATAATTTCAACACCATAATGACCTAGGCCTAGTGATTGAAGCACATTTTGTGCACATTCAATTTCTTTTAGCGGATCATCTGATAAAGAAACCCTTATAGTATCTCCTATACCTCTAGATAAAATAGCACCTAAGCCTACTGAAGATTTAATAGTTCCTTTATACAGTGTTCCTGCCTCAGTTATCCCTACATGAAGTGGGTAGTTATAGCGCTCTGCAAAAGTTGTATAAGTTTCTATTGCCAATGGTACATTTGAAGCTTTTAGCGATACAATAATATCCTTAAAGTCTAACGCTTCCAGAATACGAATATGCTCACTGGCACTTTCTACCATAGACTCAGCATTAACACCACCGTATTTCTCTAAATTAGCCTTACTAATAGATCCAGAGTTAACGCCTATCCTTATTGGAATGTGATAAGCCTTGGCTTTCTCAACTACAGCTTTTACTTTTTCTTCATTTCCTATATTTCCAGGATTAATTCGTAATTTATTAATACCATTTTCTATAGCCATTAAAGCAAGACGATAATCAAAATGAATATCTGCTACTAATGGAATATGAATACGTTTTACTATAGTTTCAATAGCTCTTGCTGCTTCTTCATGAGGAACAGCTACACGAACCATTTCACAGCCTGCTTCTTCTAATTCTAAAATTTGAGCCACTGTACTTTCTACGTCTTGAGTTTTCGTATTAGTCATGGACTGAATCACAATAGGATTACCGCCACCAATAACGATATCCTTAACGTGTACAGGGCGTGTATTTTCTCTTGTATTTAATATCATAAGCTTATCCTCATAAAATCATTATAAATAAGTACAACTGTTAAAATCATCAATAAAACAAATCCAATAAAATGAACTGCTCCTTCCTTTTCAGGAGGAACTGGTTTACCTCTCAGCATTTCTACTAGCACAAATACAATACGTCCTCCATCTAAAGCTGGTAATGGGAATAAGTTGACTACTGCAAGATTAGCTGATAATGCTGCTGCTATAGTCATCATATTTAAAATAGCTATACTTAAACCACCACTTTGCATACTCGTATCCCATATCTCTGCGCTCTGATTCACAACGCCTACAATACCTGATAATTGATTCATGCCTACAGCACCCGTGAAAAGATCAACAAATGCCTTCCACACCTGAGCTATGATTAAGCAAGCCCAAATAACACCGCTTTTAATGTTTTCCCATATATTAAAATGAATAAAAGTAGGTGAAAATCCCAAACGTGAACGTTCTTCTTTAGGCATCCATTTAGAAGTAATAGGTGTCGTAAATGTTTCACTTCCTCGTTTTACAGTAAGTGTATATGCTTTTTCTTCTTTTTCTAAAACCTTAGATATGTCAGATAAACGCTCTACTTTATGACCATCAATAGCAATAATTTGATCCCCTACCTTTAGCCCTGCTTGTACTGCTGGCATATCAGCCTCTAAAGAAGCTATTTCATTACTTCCATATCCTTGGTAACCCACTACAATACTTAAAAGGACACAAGCTAATACAAAATTCATAATAGCACCAGCACTAACAATCAGTAACTTTTGCCAAGGTTTTTTAGCAGCCATTGCTCTAGGATTTACAGACTCTCCTACTTCTTCTTCCATACTGCAAAATCCACCAATAGGAAGTAATCTTATGGAGTAAACCGTTTCACCTTTTTTTGTTGACCATAATATAGGCCCCATTCCAACTGCGAATTCATGAACCAAAACCCCACATTTTTTAGCAGTAATGTAGTGTCCCCACTCATGAACAATAACAATACAGGCAAACATTAATATAATCATAATGACTTTTATCAAAGTTCAGTCACCTTCTTTCTACTATATTCCCTAGCCCATTCATCACACCCTAGTATATCTTCTAAGGTTGGCCTATTTATACATATGTGCTTTTCCATCACCATATGTATAATTTTAGGAATATCTAAAAATCTTATCTGCTTATTTAAAAAACTAGCCACTACCACCTCATTAGCTGCATTTAAAACAGCTGGCATCGTTCCTCCTATTTCTAATGCATCATACGCAAATTGCAAACAAGGGAATAAATTCTTCTTAGGCGCCTCAAAACTTAATGTTCCAATACTGGCGAAATCCAGTGACTTAATATAGGATGCATCAGTACGCTCTGGATAATACAATGCATAAGCGATAGGATGCCTCATATCAGGCTGTCCTAACTGTGCAATTGTAGAACCGTCGATATATTCTACCATAGAATGAACAATACTTTCTTTGTGTACAATAACATCAATTTGACTTGGCTCTACATCAAATAAATATCTTGCTTCTATCACCTCTAGCCCCTTATTCATTAAAGATGCTGAATCAATGGTAATTTTACTCCCCATTGCCCAATTAGGGTGTTTAAGTGCCGCTTCTACTGTCACTTGCTCTAACTGCTCTTTTGTATAAGTCCTAAAGGGCCCTCCAGACGCTGTTAGAATTAATTTTGACACACTCTTATGCTCATTACCTCTAAGGGCCTGAAATATAGCAGAGTGCTCACTATCTACTGGTAAAATGTCTACTTTATTTTCTTTAGCTGAACGCATCACCAATTCTCCTGCAGTAACCAGCGTTTCCTTATTAGCTAAAGCAATTGTTTTGCCTGCTTTAATGGCTGCTAAAGTGGGGAGTAACCCAATCATTCCTACCACAGCTGTAACAATCATATCTGCAGATTCTAAAGTGGCTAATGTTACTAACCCTTCCTCTCCACTTATAACTTCTGTATGAATCTGCTTTACTTTTAAGCGCTCTTCTAATAAAGTCGCCTTTTCCGGAAGCATTACACATACTACTTGCGGTTTAAAGGCAATAATTTGCTCTTCAAGTAAGTCTATATTACTATAAGCTGCTAAACCCACTACTTGTATATCCTTATTTCTTCCTACTACATCTAAGGTTTGTGTTCCAATAGACCCTGTAGAGCCTAAAATAACTATTTTCTTTTGCATTTTTTACTCCTATCTCATGATGTTTTCAGCAACTAATACCGCTGTATAAATAGCAGGTGCAACAAATAACAAGCTATCGAATCGATCTAGTATACCACCATGTCCTGGCAAGAGATATCCAAAATCCTTCTCCTTAAAATAACGCTTAATGGCAGATGCAGCTAAATCACCTATTTGAGATAATATCGCACTTAAGATCACCGCTATTACTACTAAAACCATATATCCTCTTAGCTCTGCTGAACTATATGAAGTATAAATCATTGTATAAATATACCCTATAACACCGGCTCCTAATACCCCTCCTATACTACCTTCTATCGTTTTTTTAGGACTTAACTGAGGCGCTAATTTATGTTTGCCGATTGTAATGCCTGTAAAATAGGCACATGTATCAGATCCCCATGAGCTAATAGGAATAAGCCAAACCCAAAACATGCCATACTCTATATCTCGAATTAAGGCAATAAAGCTAAATAATAAACTCGTATAAAGTACTGGAAAAAGAGTGAGTGCTACATCTATTATAGAATACTTAGGATATTTTATAACCATTACTGTTAGAAGCAATACAACTATCAAACCTATAAAAATAAGAAAGTAATTTTGTACCCACTCAAAAAAAAGATAGTACATACCAATTACACTATATCCTAACCACTTAATAGGCTTATAGTTCTCTCTCATTACATGGTACATCTCATATAAAGCAATACCACTTACGACTAGCATTGCTACTTTTAACCATGTACCACCTAGTAATAATACAATTATAACAAGGGGAATTCCTAAAACAGCTGTGATAATTCTTGTAAGCACGTCACTTCCTCCTATTCGCTTTTTCCAAATCTTCTTTGTCTTTCATTAAAAGCATCTATAGCCTTATCTAGTTCCTTTGTATTAAAATCGGGCCATAAGCATGATGCAAAATAAAATTCAGTATAGCTTAATTGCCATGGCAAAAAATTACTTGTTCTCATTTCACCACTAGTTCGAATCAATAAATCTGGTTCTGGCATTCCTTTTGTATCTAGATAATCTTCAAAGCAAACTTCATTAATGTCAGCTATATCTAATTTATTCTGCTTCACTTGTTCAGCTATTTTCTTACAAGCTCTTACAATTTCATCTCTTCCACCATAGTTAAAAGCCATATTAAAACAAATGCCCGTTTTATCCTTTGTCATTTCTTCTAACTGAATCACTTTTTCTTTAATACGCTTAGGAATAACCGTTGCTTCTAAATCCCCTATAGCTCTAAAACGATTCATATCTCCACTTGCTTTCTTAATATGATTGTCTAAATATCTTTCAAACAAGTTCATTAGTCCAGCAACTTCTTCCTCAGGTCTCTTCCAATTTTCAGTTGAAAACGCATAGACTGTTAAGTATTTGACACCTATCTTCTCAGCATGTTTAATAATACTTTCTAATGTCTTCGTCCCTCTTCTATGTCCTTCATTTCTTGGCAAACCTCTTTCTTTAGCCCATCTACCATTACCATCCATAATAACTGCAATATGCTCAGGTATTTTTCTATTTGACATGCCTGATTCCTCCTATACTAAAAAGCTCCTCTTATCAAGAGGAGCAATTCTTATTAGCATTCATTTGGGTGTTTAATAGGCCCTTATACAGATAAAATTTCTTTACTCTTCTTATCCACTAATGCATCAATTTCACCAACAAATTTATCTGTTAATTTTTGTACTTCTTTTTCTGCTACTTCCACTTCATCTTTTGTCATTTCATTAGCTTTTTCCATCTTTTTAAAGGTTTCAAGTGCATCACGTCTGATGTTCCTAATGGCAATTTTAGAGTTTTCGCCTTTTTTCTTAATATCCTTAGTTAAATCCTTACGACGTTCTTCTGTAAGTTCTGGAAATACAAGACGAATAACTTTTCCATCATTAGTAGGATTGATACCTAAATCTGACTCATTAATAGCTTTTTCAATTGCTTTTAATAAAGTACCTTCCCAAGGTTGAATTTGTAAAACACGAGCTTCAGGTACTGTAATATTTCCTACTTGCTGTACTGGTGTAGCAACACCGTAATAATCTACAGTAAGGCGATCTAATACGTGTGGATTAGCTCTACCTGCACGAATAGTTGCTAATTCATCAGCAAATGCACCTAGTGATTTATTCATTTTTTCTTGACATTTGTTTAACTCTTGCTTCATTAAATATCCTCCTTATAATCTACCCTTCTATATAAATGGTTGTACCCATTTTATCTCCATTAGCTACTTTAACAATACTTTGCTCCGCACCTAAATCAAAAACAACAATAGGTAACTTTTGTTCAATGCATAAAGCGGCTGCAGTTGTATCAATTGCTTTTAAGTCTCGCTTTAACATTTCTTGACATGAAAGACGATCATATTTCTTAGCATTCGGATTTGTCTTAGGATCACTATCATAAACACCATCAATATTTTTAGCAAATAATAATGTATCTACTTCAATCTCACAACCTCTTAAAGCAGCACCTGTATCAGTTGAAAAGAATGGATGGCCTGTTCCACCTGCAAAGAAAACAATTTTACCTGCTTCTAAATCCGAAATGGCTTGATCCTTAGAAAATAATTCTGTCATACTACCTATTTCAAATGGTGTTTGTACACTAGCTTTTAATCCTTGGCTACGACACACATCTGCCACATAAATAGCATTCATGACTGTTGCTAACATTCCTATTTGATCAGCTTTAGTGCGATCCATATCTCCTGAAGTTCGTCCTCTCCAGAAGTTTCCTCCACCAATAACAACAGCTACCTCTATACCATTGCTAATAAGTACTCCAAGTTGTTTAACAACTCCTGCAATGATTTCATGATCAAAGCCTCTTCCTTGTTCTCCAGCTAAGGCTTCACCACTTAATTTTACTAAGACACGTTTATATTTCATCGTCATTTCCTCCTGCTACCACTACTCTATCATAAATAGTTATTTATTTCTAGATGTATTTTTAACTTTATGCCCATAAAAAAGGGGCACTCTTGTGCCCCCATTTTTATTAACCTTGAATTTGTTTTGCAACTTCTTCAGCAAAGTTCTCTTCTTTTTTCTCGATTCCTTCACCAGTTTCAAAACGAACAAATGTTTTTACTGCATCTGCACTACCAAGTTCAGCTGCAACATATTTACCAACTGTGAAGTCTGGGTCTTTAACATATTCTTGTTCAAGTAAGCAGATTTCTTTAAGTTGTTTATTAAGTCTACCAATAACCATTTTTTCAATGATATTTTCTGATTTCCCTGGATTTTCATTAAGTGCTTGATGCATTAAAATTTCTTTTTCATGAGCTTTCTTTTCTTCTGATACTTGATCAACAGAAACAAACTCTGGATTAACAGCAGCAACTTGCATTGCTACATTTCTTGCTACTTCATGAGCTTTTTCACCTTCAGCCGCTACTTCAACTACTACTACGATTTTACCACCACCATGTGTATATGCAGCAAGTGTACCATCTGTAGAAATTTTTTGGAAACGACGAATTGTTAAGTTTTCACCGATTGTAGCAACTTTTTCTGTTAATACATCACCAACAGTTTTAGATGCATCTGATGGCCAAGCAAGAGCTTTTAATGCTTCAACATCTGCAACATCGTTATTTAAAACAATTTGTGCTACTTCATTAACAAATGATACGAATTGATCATTTTTAGCAACGAAGTCTGTTTCAGAGTTAACTTCTACGATAGCAGCTGTTTTACCATCTGCAGAAATCGCTTCTTTTACAAGACCTTCTGCAGCAATACGGTCAGCTTTTTTAGCAGCTTTAGCTAAACCATTTTCACGTAAGTATTCGATAGCTTTTTCCATGTCACCGTTTACTTCGTTTAATGCTTTTTTGCAGTCCATCATACCTGCTTGTGTTCTTTCACGTAATTCTTTTACCATAGCAGCTGTAATTGCCATTTTTGTTCCCTCCAAATTATATAATTATTCAGCGATTACTTCTTCAGTAGCTTCTACTACTGCTTCTGTAGATGCTTCAAAAATTTCACCTTGGTTTGCTTCAATAATAGCATCAGCCATTTTAGCAACGATTAATTTTACGGCACGAATAGCATCATCATTACCTGGAATTACGTAGTCTACTTCTTCTGGATCACAGTTTGTATCTACGATAGCTACTACTGGAATCCCTAAAATATGAGCTTCTTGAATAGCAATTCTTTCTTTGCGTGGATCAACTACGAACATAAGGCTTGGAAGTTCTTTCATTTCTTTGATACCACCAAGATTTTTTTCAAGTTTATCCATTTCTTTACGAAGTTCAATTACTTCTTTTTTAGGAAGTACTTCGAATGTACCGTCTTGTTCCATTGTCTCTAATTGTTTAAGTCTAGCAACACGGCTTTTAATTGTAGAGAAGTTTGTAAGCATACCACCTAACCATCTATTGTTTACGTAGTACATACCACTTCTTTCTGC
The DNA here is from genome assembly GCF_003990395.1 of Cellulosilyticum sp. WCF-2. Taxonomy (NCBI): domain Bacteria; kingdom Bacillati; phylum Bacillota; class Clostridia; order Lachnospirales; family Cellulosilyticaceae; genus Cellulosilyticum; species Cellulosilyticum sp. WCF-2. The sequence continues at coordinate 3,291,366 of NZ_CP034675.1, forward strand.
TTCAGATTTAATTGATTCTTGAGCTTGTTTTTTAGTTCCTACGAATAATACCTTACCGCCTTCAGCTGCAGCTTCACGAATAACATTGTATGCTTCGTCAACTTTTTTAGCTGTTTTTTGTAAGTCGATAATGTAGATACCATTTCTTTCTGTGAAGATGTATTCTTTCATTTTTGGATTCCATCTTCTTGTTTGGTGACCAAAATGTACACCTGCTTCTAATAATTGTTTCATTGAAATTACACTCATTGTAATACCTCCTGGTTTTTTCCTCCGTACATATTAAATACTTGTGGACTATATTAGCACCCCACAAGTACATCTATATACGTGCGTTTTTCTGAATGATTATATCATACTTGTACAACAAGTTCAATCGTTTTATAAACATTTTATTTAGTTATTTAGAAGTATTGATAAAATTTCCTCATAAGTTACTATTTTAGGAAAAGTTATCTTCCCATGCTTTAACTTTGTCGTCTTTTTATTTTGTTTAAGAAAATTAATAAAAGCTTTTGAATCATCTATAATTCCCGCATCTTCTAAAATACCTGCAATTTCTGTTGCATTAGACATAGACGGAATATATATTTCTATTTCTTCGGGTATTTCTTCAGGTATTTGTGCATTCACTTCTAATCTATCTGTCTCCGACGAATCTTGATTTGATACTTGAATTTCATCTTTATATTTTTCTGTTTTATATTCTTCTACTTTTTCATTGTCTGGTTTTATTTCCTCATCTTGATTATTTGTTTCTATTGGCTCTAACTCCTCTGTACTACTCACACTTATTTTGTATTCTTGAACATTTAAGGTGCAAATAGTTCCCACAATGCCAGATAAAATGATGCCACAACCAAATCCTAATAACCAATATGTCATTTTTATTTGTTTCATATGTTTATCTCATATTATAAAGTGAAAGAATAAGTTTCACTTCTCCTACACCTTTCTTCAGATTTTTGGCAATCATTTCTATACTTTCACCATTCTCATAGTGTTTAACAATCTCATCATAAAGTTTTTCATTTGTCATCTGCCGTTTCTGGTGTTCTTTAGTAGATTGTTGCAGGTGGTCTGCCTCTAAATCTGTTTGTTTTCTTAAAATATTAACTAATAAGTCACGAAATCCTTGATTCTTCTTTTCTTCTTCTTCTAGAAAATAGCTAAATAATTCTTCCAAATCATTAGTTTGCTGTCCTTGTTCTTTATTCAAAGTAACATAGTGATTATCTGATTCTTGATGATTGGCTAAACGAATCACACTAATAATAATAAAAACGACCCCCACAACAATCCACAACAAACATATAATAGGCATTGTATCTATTGTTATACTCATTTTTTCTCCTTTTAAATTCTGGCATCAAAATGTGTTGTTTGCTCTTTTATCGCTTCTTTATTTTCCTTCTTTTTACTCTTATTGTTTCTTTTTTCCTCTTCGTTATGCTGTCCCTTTTTCTTTTTATTGAGTTCATTATCTATTTTTTCATCATGCTGAACTTCCTTAACAACTTCTCTTTTCTCTTTAGTTTCTTTCTGCAGAAGATGTGCAAACTGCATCTGTTGCATCTCTTCTCCTTGCCTATGAGCTTGTTGCCTGTTTGAAATTTCTTGAGATTGCTGATAAATAGTTTGTGTATCTATAGGACGCAGCATAGTTTCACTCCTTATATCTGCTATTTTATAAAGGTACTACAAAATGGTGTTTTTGCATATACGCTCGTAATCTAGAAACTGCTTTCGTATGTAATTGAGACACTCTAGACTCTGATACTTCTAGTACATGGCTAATTTCCTTTAATGTTAACTCTTCATAATAGTACAAGAATATAACCTTTTTCTCTCTTTCTGGTAAGCTATCAATAAACTCAGCCAACATTTCTTTTACTTCAGTATCCTCAATGTAATTCTCTGGAATAGGTGCACTAGGATCCTTAACAGATTCAAATTGATACATATATTCATCTATAGATATTAAGCTAGAAATATTCACTTCTTTTAAAAGTTCATTATATTCCTCAATGTTAATTTCTAAAAAGTCAGCCACCTCTTCATCCAATGGTTGCCTTCCTAATCTTCCTTCTAGCTCAATATACGCTTTATCAATATCTTTTTGTTTTTTCCTAAGTGTCCTTGGTACCCAGTCTAATTTCCTTATAGCATCTAATATAGCTCCTCTAATTCTTAGAGAAGCATATGTTTCAAATTTAACATTTTTCCCTGGGTCAAACTTATCCACAGCATCAATCAGGCCTAGTACACCATAACCGACAAGATCATCGCTATCTACGTATTGATTAAGATATATGCCTAATCTTCCAGCAACTAACTTAACAAGATAGACATAATGTTCTATCAAACTACTTTTAAGTGCTGTATCTCTTGTACTTACATATTCTGCCCAGACAGCATTCATATCCTTTTTTTCCATGCAAGAACCCCCATTATTACTCCTATATTTCTTTGATGCCATGACCAATTGTCTTAACACGAAAGATTCCTGTACTTGTATAAAGTTCTACTGTTCTTCCATAATTGCTCCCTGTATCTTGGCTTAAAATTGGAATATTATTGCTTTCTAATATTTGTATGACGGCATTGACATTACGTGTGCCAATACGCATCATATCATCCATATTTTTAAACTCAAACATATGAGCTCCTCCAGCAATCTTAGCAACTAACCTACTTTTTCTTGCCCCTTGCTCTACTAATTTATTAATAAGTGCCTCAATAGCTGTATCTGCAAATTTCGCTATATTACTATTATTTTTAATCTGCGTACTATCTGGAAGCATAATATGTGCTAAGCCGCCAATTTTTATAGTTGCATCATATAATGCAATTCCTACACATGAACCTAGTCCTAATGTTGTTAATATATCCGGATCTTTACCTGTATTCAAATCCGCCATACCTACTTTTATAATATTGGCTTCGCTACTCATATGTACACACCTAATGCATCTATGACTTTATTGTAAGCTTCATTATCAATGATAAGTATATATGTACCACTTAATATACCATTAACATCTCTAAAGGCAGTTTCAATGAATAACATGGTATTATCATTTCTAACAAATTCAATAGCAGGGTAACTTAATATAGCCCCTGCCATATCAATAGACATTTGAGGTATAGATACATCTAACTCTAATCCTGTAAATGTATTAAGGGCACTAAGATAAGAACCTGCTAAAATATTACCAGTTTCACATAATACCGAATGTCCTAATTCGTCTAATTCATTTAAATCCTGCATTTTTTTATCTAGCATCATATTTACTATTTTAGTAGCACTTTCAGGCTCTAATGCTAAAAGTAACATGGCATTAATGTCTCCATATACATTAATAATCATCCCAGCAATGACCTCTTCTGCATCACCTAAGACATCTGCTAGCTCCTGAATATTTTCTATTCTCACTCTAGCGACATTCATATCTAATGTACAACCAATAAGCTGTCCTAAAGATGTCATAGCATTGCCTGAAGCAATATTTCCCGCTTCACGTAGCATATCCATCTCTTCGCTTGTAATATCTTGATAATTGCGAGTCCCCAAGGTAATCCTCCTATCTTAATTCCTCGTTTTCAAAGGCTTCATCTATTATATTAGATAAGTTGAGTAAAGTTACAATATTTTCCTCAACCTTTCCAACGCCTAGTATATGACTTGTTTTCATTTTACCTTGTATATTTTGTACCGCTTCAATTTGATCATTTGCTATTTCAATGACTTCTTTCACTTCATCAACTATAATACCTACCATTGCATCTTCCAATTTTACAATAACAATTCTTGTCTTATCTGTATAATCTAAATGTTCTAATTCAAATTGCTCTCTTAAACTTATAACAGGAATAATCTCTCCTCTTAAATTCATAACGCCTTTTACACAAGCAGGAACTTTAGGCACACGCATAATAGATTTCATCTTTTCAATAATTTGCACGTTCTGAATATCAATTCCAAATAATTGCGTGTCTAACTTAAATACAATAAATTGTTGTATTGTCTCACTAATATGCTCCATTTTCTTTTCCTCCTATATAAGCGAATTAACATCTAAAATAAGTGCAACTTCACCATTTCCTAGTATAGTAGCTCCTGCAATAATATCTATTCCGCTTAAATATTTACCTAATGATTTAATAACAATTTCCTGTTGACCAATTAATGAATCAATAATAAAGCCAACTTGTTTCTCACCCTTCTTCACAATGACACCCATCATTAAGTCTTTATCTACTTCTTCTGGTAATCCTAATACGCTACGTAAACGTATGATTGGAATGATTTCATCTCTTACAACAATCACTTCTTGCTTTTGGACAAGCTTAATATCTTCTTTTCTTACATCTTCAATATTTTGAATATTACTTAATGGAATAGCATACTTTTCATCACCAATACTAATCATTAGTGCTTGAATAATAGCCAGTGTTAGCGGTAATCTAACAATAAATTTGCTTCCTTTACCAAGTTCTGTTTGTACCTCTACGTGTCCACCAAGTGAAGTAATCTTACTTTTAACTACGTCTAGGCCTACTCCCCTTCCTGATAAATCAGAGATTTTTTCAGCCATGCTAAAGCTTGGTCTAAAAAGGAGTTCTATCGCTTCATGTTCAGTCATCGTAGCTGCTTCTTCTTTCGTAACACTACCTTTTTCGATGGCTTTATTTTTAATTTTGTTAATATTAATACCCTTACCATCATCTTCAACTTCTATTACTACACTATTGCCATCTTGGTAGGCTTGCAACTTAATGGTTCCTTTTCTAGGTTTTCCTATACTCATACGTTCTTCTGTTGTTTCCAAACCATGGTCGGCTGCATTTCGAAGTAAGTGAATAAGTGGATCACCGATTTCATCAATTACAGTTCTATCAAGTTCTGTTTCTTCACCTGACATAACAAGTTCTATTTCTTTTCCAAGCTTTCTAGAAACATCACGAATCATACGTGGGAAGCGATTAAACACTGTTTCTACTGGAACCATTCTTACTTTCATAACTGCATCATGCAAACTAGTTGTAATACGTTCTAGGTACTCAACTGAATCATTATAATTATTGCTCGTTTCATTTTCTTTTACATTTAACCCCTCTAACTGAGTTTTAACTATAATAAGTTCACTTACTAAATTCATCAATGTATCTAAACGATCAATATTAACTCTTACTGTTTTACTTGATACTTGTTGTTTTGCGTTCTGTGCTGAATTATTCTCTTGGGTTTGTGAGGAGGAAGTATGCTCTTCTGATTGTTCTTGTTGTACGTTAGATTGAAAATTCTCTTCTGAAGCAAATGCATTAACAACTACTTTTTCTACTTCTGAAACGCCTAAAATAGTTTCTTCTATTTTTTGCTTAGTTTCTTTTGTAACAAATACAACAGAAAATTGACTTTCAAATTTTTCGTCTTCTATATCTTGCGTACTTGGTACACAATGTATAATCTCTCCTAATCGCTCAAGATCTGTAAAAATAACAAATGCTCTCGCTGACTTTAAAACACAATTTGCAGATAATTCTATCTCTACTTGAAAAACATTCATTCCCATGCTTAATGCATTATTCTTTACTAATTGTTGTGATTCAGGTAAGTCCATTAATGTTTGATCGCTAGGATTCTCTGCCTTTTCTTTAACTTCCTCGCTAGCCTGTGTATGTACAGTGGCAGTTGGTGATTTATCTTCATTCTCTATAATTCTTCCTAGGGCTTTTACTAGTTCGGCATAATCTTCATTGCCTTCATTTGAAGTATTAGTTATCTCTTCTACATAATTTTCTAATGCATCTAAACTTTGAAAAAGAGTATCTACTATACTAGAATTAACAGCAAGCTTACCCGCTCTAATTTCGGATAATACATTTTCTACTGTATGGGTCAATTTTTGCATCTTTACAAACCCCATAGTTCCTGCCATACCTTTGAGTGTATGTGCAACTCTAAAAATAGCATTTAAAGTTTCTATATCATCAGGATTGTTTTCTAGATTAAGTAGATTTTCATTTAGAGTTTGTAAATTATCTTTTGATTCTTCAATAAATATTTGTAAGTATTGACTAACGTCCATGATTATCCCCCACTATTCTTTTTATTATTTGTGTAATATTCTCTGCAGATGCAATATAATCTGCCAAACCAGCATTTGCTATAGCTTTAGGCATACCATAAACCGTAGATGAAGCCTGATCTTGAGCAATCACTTCACACGGATATGTTCGTTTTAAATCACTTACGCCTTCCAACCCATCTGAACCCATTCCTGTCATAATGACAGCAATCATTTTTTTACTGCAACTTTTTAACTCTGCTAAAGAACTCATCATAATGTTTACAGAAGGCTTATGCCCTTTATAAGGAAGGTCATCTGTAATATTAATTTGCGGTCTTAATCCATTAATAATCTTAAGTTGCTTTCCTCCAGGTGCTATATAAACCGTACCTCTTTTTAAGACTTCCTCATGTTCGGCTTCTTTTACTTCTAATGCACTTAAACTATTTAATCTAGCCGCTAGATTTTTAGTAAATCCTTGTGGCATATGTTGTACAATTAAATAGGTTGCAGATAAATTCTGTTCTAGAGTAGGTATAATTTGACTTAATAGTTTGGGTCCACCTGTTGATATTCCCATAGCAATAATATACTCATATTGTTGCTCTTCTATGGTTGCAGCATTTCTACTTATCTGACTCATTTATCTAATCTCCTATAATCTCAAGTATACTTATACTATATCTACTTTAGTTGTTTATTTTTATGTATTCTCTTTTAATATGAGTATTTTTAATGACTAAATATTTTTTTAAATCGACTTACCCAATTTTCCTTTTTAATCGTTTGCTTAGATTTATCTCCTAAAATGATTCTTCCTATTTGATAATACGCCATACTAGACTTTGCTTGACGATTATATTCAAATACTGGGACCTGTTCTTTAACAGACCTAAATAATTGTTCATCATATGGAACAAATCCTCCATATTGGATAGGACGTTTTAAAAAGTGCTCTGTTACATAATAAAGTTTATGAAATACTTCATGCGCTTCTTCTTGGGACATAGCTTTATTGACAATAACTTTAATAGTAGTATCTAAATCAAATTGGCCAATTAATGTTTTTATTAATGCATAACCATCTGTTATAGAAGTCGGTTCTGGCGTTACAATAATATAAACTTCATGAGCTAATTTGCAAAACTTAACGACAATATCATTAATGCCTGCTCCAGTATCTATAATGAGCATATTTGTTAAGCTGCTTAGTTCAGCTAATTGTGAACTAATTTTATCAATTTGATAAGTAGGTAAAAAATTCATATCTTTTATACCTGAGCCACCAGAAATAAAAGGAAGTCCATATTTACTCGTTGTTACTAGATCATAAATATGACATTGTCCTTTAATAAGATGCGACAAATTAAACTTTGGCCTCTCACCTAAAATAATTTCCACATTAGCTAGCCCAAAATCTGCATCTAAGATAATTGGTTTTTGCCCCAGTACTTGCATAGCCAGTCCGAGATTGACACTAAAATTACTTTTTCCAACGCCACCCTTGCCACTTGCAACTGTTATAATCCTCATATCCTCTTGCTGTGCAAACTTATTTACTTCATTTATTCCTACCATTTGTCTAAGTGCTTCAGCTTGATCATTCATTACTTATTCTCCCTAACAAATCTGTTATATACTCGTCTTTATTAAATATTTTTATATCAGCCGGTACATTTTGACCGTTCGTTAAATACATGATTGGCTTTTTAGCATAATAACCAATATTAACAACGTTACCTATTTCGTCTGTTTCATCAAGCTTTGTAATGATTAAATCAAATTCTGATTCTGCCTTCTCATAAGTATTTACAATGGCTACTACATCTTTTGCTGCTGTACTCGCATTTAATACTAAAAACACTTGTTTTTTTTCTACATTTTTCATCAAGGCTTTAAGCTCTTTTACTTGTTCCTCATTCTTATGCGAACGCCCAGCTGTATCTATGAGTATATAATCCATATGCTTCCACTTTTCTATGTACTGTGGCAACTCTGCTTCATTATAAATAACTTCTATTTCTACGCCTAAAATATCTGCATAAGTTTTTAGCTGTTCAACAGCAGCAATTCTATACGTATCTGCTGTAAACAAAACTACTTTCTTATGCTCTTCTAATACATATTTTGCTGTTAGCTTAGCTAATGTAGTTGTTTTTCCTACACCTGTGGATCCAATGAAGAAAATAATCTGTGCCAGATCCTTTTCTTCTTTTTCACGTAGTGATTTCTCTAGTTCTGAATAAATTTTACGGATCATTTCTTCTGGAGATTCATCACTCATTCCTTCTAAGTATTGGGTACAAATCTCTTCTTTTAATCCTAATTGGACTAATTTTGCTTTCAAATAATTCAGCCATTTATTGTCAGCTTCTAATGTATCATTATCAGAGTCCTTCTTATCTTCTAACTGTACTTGTTTTATGGTACCAATCTCTCTTTGCAACTGATTTAATTGGTCTTTTAGGCCCAATAATACTTCATAAGATTCCTCTTTTAATTTCTCATTTGATTCTGCTACTAAGTTACCTCTTGGTATTTCTTCTATTGCCTTTTTATCTTGTTCTAATTCATCTTCATCTTTTACTGCAATAGTAATAATTGTTTTTGGCGTTTTAAACCACTTTGTGAGTCCGCTCTGTTCTTCTTGCTGTGTACTCAGTATAACAGCCTGGTTACCATATTCTTTTTCTATTTCTTTTAGTATTTTTTCCTCTGACTTTCCTTTTAATTTAAGTATTCTCATGCAATGCTCACCATCCCTATTGACTGAATCTCTACATCTTGTTCAATTTCGTTGTATGAAATAACAATTAAATCTGGCATATACTGTTCAGTCAAATGCTTAAAATAAATTCTCACAATAGGTGAAGTCAAAATAATAGGTTGTAATCCTACAGAAGTTAATTTATTCACTTCTCTTTTCAATTGATTCATTAGATTTTGAACTACTTTAGGATCTAATGCAACATATGCACCTTGCTCTGTGTGTTGTACACTAGACATAATCTGCTGCTCAACAGTTGGATCGAGTGTAATCACTTGGTTTGTTGGCAGTGTAAATAATTTCCTTGAAATAGCTCTTGCTAGTCCTTGTCTTACATATTCAGTTAATACATCTGTATCGCGTACACTTGTTGCATAATCTGCTAATACTTCACATATTGTTACTAAATCTCTAATAGAAATGCCCTCTTTTAATAAGTTACCTAGTACCTTTTGAATATCTCCAACGCTAAGTAGTTTTGGTGTTAATTCACTAATTAAGGTTGGATGTGTCTCTGCCACATTATTAATAAGTGTTTGTACATCTTGCCTACTAAGTAGCTCATGTAAATGACGCTTAATAACCTCTGTTAAATGTGTTGCAATAATGGATGGACAATCTACTACTGTATATCCTTTCACCTCTGCTTTTTCTCTTTGCATCTCAGTAATCCATAACGCTGGAAGTCCAAAGGCTGGTTCTGTTGTGGCAATACCATCAATTTCCTCTTCAACATAGCCTGGATTCATTGCCATATAGTGATCGAACAAAATCTCTCCTTTTGCCACTTCTACACCTTTAATTTTGATACTATAGGCATTCGGAGCTAATTGAATATTATCTCTTAAACGTACGATAGGAACAATGCTCCCTAATTCTAACGCTATCTGTCTTCTAATCATAACAACGCGGTCTAAAAGATCTCCCCCCTGATGAACATCTGCAAGTGGGATAATACCATATCCAAATTCTAATTCAATAGGATCTACCTGTAATAAAGAAATGACATTTTCAGGTTTACGAATTTCTTCTGCAGCTTCATCTTCTGTATCTATTTCTGACTCTACTTCAGCAATTTTTTGCTGTTTATTCAGCCTTGATGCAATGAAGAACCAAACTGCTGCAATAGGTAATGTTACGACTACTCCCATAGGCGTGAATACGCCTAAAACAGTGATAGTAATACCTACAATAATTAATACCAGTGGAGACGAAAGTAATTGCTTCGTTAATGTGGTACTCATCTCTTGTTCTGTAGATGTCTTAGTTACTAAAATACCTGTAGCTGTAGAAATGAGCAATGAAGGAATGGCACTTACTAAACCATCACCTATGGTTACTATCGTATATTTTTGGAGGGCATCTGAGAATTCTAATCCCCCCATTGCAACCCCAATAATCATACCACCGATAACATTAACAAATGTAATTAAAATACCCACCATTGCATCATTCTTAACGAATTTTGCTGCACCATCCATAGAACCAAAGAAAGCTGCTTCATCTTGAATCTTCTTTCTTCTTTTTTTTGCTTCTGCTTCATCAATAAAGCCTGTGTTTAAATCAGCATCTATTGCCATTTGTTTACCAGGCATAGCATCTAAGGTAAATCTTGCTGTTACCTCTGCTACACGCTCAGATCCTTTGGTAATAACCTGCATATTAACAATGGTAATAATAATGAACATAATACATCCAATAACAATATCTCCACCTGCAACGAACTCACCGAATGCTTGAACAACTTCGCCTGCATAACCATCTCTTAAAATCATTCTTGTACTTGATAGGTTAAGACCTAATCGAAATAACGTTGTAAGTAATAGTAGTGTAGGAAATAACGATATATCTAATGGTTCTTTTGAAAAAAGTGCACTCATTAATATGATCGTTGATATAGAAATATTGATGATTAATAGTAAACTTAAGATAGTAGGTGGTAATGGAATGATAATTAAAAAAATGAGCCCTACCACAAAAAGCCCTAATACTATATCACCTGTTTTAAACTTCACAATTAGCTCCCCCTATTCATCTTTTTATGTTGTAAGTTATATATAAATGCTAAAACTTCTGCTACTGCTCCATATAGCTCTGGAGGGATTTCCTTATTCAAATCTACAGTATAGTAAAGTGCTCTAGCTAAAGGTTTATTTTCAACAATTTCAATATGATGCTCTTTTGCTTTCTCTTTTATCTTTTGTGCAACATAATCAACGCCTTTGGCCACTACTATAGGAGCCGTACCTTTTGATTCATCATACTTAATCGCTATTGCAAAGTGCGTAGGATTAGTAATAATAACATCTGCCTCAGGAATAGCTTGCATCATACGCCGCATTGAGCCTTCCCTCATTTTCTGCTTAATTTTAGATTTAATCTGAGGGTCTCCTTCTGCATTTTTATATTCTTCTTTTATCTCTTGCTTTGTCATTTTAATACTATCTGCATGCTTATAGCGTTGATAGACATAATCTAGGACAGCTAACATCAGAAAAGCTCCTCCTACAAAAAAACCAATTTGAACAACTGTCATGGCTATCGTATTCAAAATTTGTTCGATTGTTAATTCATAGAATCGCATGAAAATAGGAATCTTAGATAAAATAATATTATAAACTATAGCTCCTAGTACAATAACTTTTGCCGCAGATAAAATCAAGCTAACAATCATATCTTTTGAAACCATTCTTTTAATGCCGTTGATTGGATTCATTTTACTAAACTTAACTTTCATAGGTTCAAAGCTTACTTTGTATCCTACTTGTATATAACTCACTATAAATCCAATAATAAATAGGCAAATCCATAATGGCAAACAAATCCATAAAATATCAAATATGGCGCTTCTAAAAACGACAAGCATATAATTAGAAGTCACTGCATTAAAAACTTCACTGAGCCGATTCATGCTCGTTATGATACTTGTTTGAATACCTGAAAGCATATATCCTCCCAGTAACAAGCTTACTGCACAAAAACCAACGATTAAAACAGCTGTATTTAATTCAGCACTTTTTGCAACCTGCCCTTTTTTTCTAGCATCTTCTTTCTTTTTAGGCGTTGCTTTTTCTGTTCTTCCTTCACTTTCTGCTGAAAAGAATTGCAGATCTAAGCGATACTTTGTTTCAATCATAATGGCCTCATTCCTTGTATTAAATTCATGATAGTATTGACCATGTTATCAATAATAATCGTATTAAATCTAGGTACTAAACCAACTGTAGCAATAAGTAGTGCAAATAAAACGATAACCTTTAATGGAATACCAATAACAAACATATTCATTTGAGGTACAGTTCTAGCCAAAATGCCTAGGCCAAAATCAATTAATATTAAAAGCCCCAGCACTGGCATTGCTAGTTTAAATGAAATTAATAAATAGTTCCCTACGGTATCTATTATGCCTGTTACAAGATGAGTACCAAAGACCCCTTTGTTAATTGGAATTAATGTAAAGGTATCTATTAATGTTTTAATGAACCAATGATACCCTCCACTTAGTACAAAAATAGCACACAAGCATAAATTATAAAAACGACCTATTATAGGAGTTTGTACACCTCCTACAGGGTCTAAGGCCATACTCATTCCCAACCCTCCTTGTGTACTCCATAAACTGCCTATGAACTGGTAAATCTGAAAATAAATCTTTAGTATAAACCCAATAATCAAGCCTATAAGTATTTCCTTTACTAATAGTATGGTATAACTAATGAGTGTTGGCTCATAATAAACCTGATCCAAATCTGTAACCATAAAAACTGTCATCGCTAAACATAAACATAATCCTGAGATTGCCAATTTAGGTATTCTACTTTCCTCAATAATTGGCAAAAATAATACAGCCGCTATAATTCTACAAAAAATAATAAGTAGCACGTCTACATGTGCATATAAATAGACTAGATCTTCCATAGCATCCTTCCTTATAACAGTGTATTAAAGCTATTAAAAAGCCTTACAGTATATACTGTAAGCATATTAATGATCCATGACCCAAATATAATAATAGCTAAAAATACAGCTATTATTTTCGGAATAAATGCCAACGTCTGTTCTTGTATAGATGTAGCAGTTTGAAATATACTGATAATCAGCCCTACAACAAGTCCGGTTAACAAGATCGGAAGTGATACTTTAACAATCATCATTAATGCTTCTCTCATATAGTCCAAAACAATTTGTTCCATATCCTTTCCTCCTTAATTAAACGTCTGTATAAGTTGTCCAATAAACAAATTCCACCCATCGACCAAAATAAAAAGCAGAACCTTAAAAGGCAATGAAATCATAGCCGGTGGTAACATCATCATCCCCATTGACATAAGCACTGCTGATACAACCATGTCAATAATGATAAACGGTATGTAAACTAAAAATCCTATAATAAACCCAGCTCGGAGTTCACTAATAATAAAAGCTGGAACAATAACATATAAAGGCATCTCTTTTACAAGATCAGTCCCCTCTGTATAGGGTTCTAAATGGGCTAAATCCATAAATAAAGTAATATCTTCATCTCTTGTTTGTTTCAGCATAAATTCTTTTAGGGGTTCTATACCTCGTTCAATAGCCTGTTCCTGAGTAATTTGTTGCTTTTCCAAAGGATCTATTGCATTTGTTTTAATTTGCATAAAAACAGGGCTCATAACGAAAAACGTTAAAAATAGCGCTAGACCAACTAAAATTTGATTGGGTGGCATCGTTTGTGTTCCAATTGCAGATCTTACAAAGTGAAGTGCAATAATAATCCTTAAAAACGAGGTCATCATTATTAAAATAGATGGTGCCAGTGAAATAATAGTAATGATAAAAATCATTTGTAAAGAAGCACTCGTATTTTCTGCTTGTGACTCTCCACCTAAGTTAACAGTAATATTAGGTACCTGTACTGTAGAAGCCTGAGTATCGGTATATAAACACCCAACATAAAATAAAATAATTGCAAAACATATTATATTTCTTAGAATGGATTTATTTATCTTCATGTTCATCTACCTGTTTACCTTTCATCAAATGACTAAGTTGCTCCCCAAAAGATTTTGTAATCACTTGTTCTAAATTCAACTGTTCTTCCTTAAGTGATGTACAATAACAGATGCTTCCTTTTTGAGTACTTCCTATTAAATGATACTCATTTCCTACCTTTACAATATACAAATATTGCCCTTGCATCAATTGAAGTACTTCTATCACTTCCATATTTTTATTGAAAGCCATCCTCTTATTAAAGGTTGCCATTTTTTTTGTAACAAAATAGGTCAGTGCTAAAATCCCTGCAAAAATCAGAATTAACAACACTAATTCGAGCATATCTTTTATCATATTATCACCATTCAATTTTATATTATTTGTATATAGTATTAGTGGTATACCTAAAATAGGCTACCACTAATACTGGCTTCTGTGTTTTAACCAACAACCTTTCTAACAGCTTCTAAAACACGATCTGCTTGGAAAGGTTTAACAATAAAGTCTCTTGCTCCTGCTTGAATAGATTCAATAACCATAGCTTGTTGCCCCATAGCAGAGCACATAACAATCTTAGCTCCTGGATCTAAAGCTTTAATATTTTTTACTGCATCGATACCATTCATTTCTGGCATTGTGATATCCATCAGTACTAAATCTGGTGTTAATTCTTTATACTTCTCTACTGCTCTTAAACCGTTTTCTGCTTCTCCAGCTACTTCATACCCATTTTTGCTTAAGATATCCTTAATCATCATACGCATAAATGCTGCATCGTCTACAATCAATACCCTTTTAGCCATTTTATACACCTCTCCTATATTCTATCTTCCGGATTAATAATATCTGTGATTCTTATTCCAAAGTTTTCATCAATTACAACAACTTCTCCCGTTGCAACAAACTTACCGTTAACAAGTACATCAACAGGTTCTCCCACTAAACGATTAAGTTCGATGATACTTCCTGGTCCAAATTCAAGTATTTCTTTAATCTTTCTTGATGTACGACCAAGTTCAACTGAAACTTCTAATGAAACATCCATTAAGAGATCCATATTTTCTTTTGGATAAACTTTTGGACGATTATCAAATGATTGAAATTGTGGCGTCTGAACATCTACATCCGCCCTTATGTTATTAACAGATTTGTGATAGGTTTCACCATAATAATTAGGATCATTTGTCATATATGGTTGCTCCATTATTGGTGGTAGTTTAGGCTCTGGCTGAACCATAGTAGGCTGAGTAGCCGTTTGTACTACTGAGGATGATACTTCTGATTTATTTTCTATTGGCTGAGGAGCTGCTACTTCTTCAGTTGCTATTTGTTCTTGATTTAAAAGTCCTGCAATGAGCTCTTTAGCAAATTGAATAGGCAATACCTGCATTAATTCACTATCAATAATATTCTCCTCGATTTGTAATCTAAAAGATATTTTTACAATGTCTCCTTTAGGGCCAAAAATATCCTCTAAGTTAGCTTCCATTTTAAGTGCTTGTGGTGGACTAATATCAATTTTTTTGTTAAATATTTGCGCCATTGATGTAGAAGACGAACCTATCATTTGATTCATAGATTCTGCAATAGCACTAAGATGTAAATCAGTTACAGGCCCCTCTGCATAGGCCCCTGTTCCACCCATCATTAAATCAGCGATAATTTTCACATCATGGTCTTTTAAAATCATTAAATTAGAGCCACGAAATCCCTCTGTATAGTCTACAGAAACAGCTGTTAAGTCGTCTGTAATTGTGTTTATAAATTGTTCCCAAGTTAGAGCTTCAACTTTTGGTGTTGTAATAAGTACTTTATGATTCAGAAGCGTAAACAAGGTCGTTGCAGCTGTACCCATACATATATTACCTATTTCACCTAATGCATCTGTTTCTTCTGGGCTTAACGTAACTGTGCCACTACTTTGCATGCTATAGTCTTCTTGTAATGCACTGTTATCACTAGTGGTATCAGCATTCATATTGCCTAACAGTGCATTTATTTCCTCCTGTGAAAGCATTTCGGCTACCATTACTCATCCTCCCTCTGTATAACATGATTAATTTTTATAGCTACTTTATTTTTATATTCACCTGGTGAACCTGTGAATTTTAATATATTTCCAACATAAATATCTAATCCAGAATCAATGTCCTTATCAAGCTTTACAATGTCTGAACGTGACAGCTCCAAGAACTCACGCACAGTAATATGTGTCTTACCTAAGATTGCTTTTATAGGTATTCTAGACCTTTCAATCATCTTTTCAATATACTCATGATAAGATGGTCCTAATTCTTGCTCTTTCTGTGCAAACCAAAACTTAGTATTTAATTTGTCCATAATGGACTCTATTACCAAATGTGGTATACATATATTCATCATACCAGCTACATTTCCTATTTTTATATTAAGTGTAACAAGGGCTATGATTTCATTAGGTGATATAATTTGTACAACTTGTGAATTAGTTTCTATTTTTTCAAGCATCGGATCAAGTTCCACGACATTTTGCCAAGGTTCAGCTAAAAGCTGAACAAACTGAATAAATATCTTTTCCAAAATAACACGTTCAATATCTGTAAATTCTCTAATCGTTTCAAGGCCGCTTCCACTTCCTCCTAGTACACGGTCAATAATGGTATAACCCATATTAGGGGAAAGCTCTAGAAGGATAGAACCTTTTAATGGCCTAAAATCTGTAACTGCTAAAATAACAGGGTTAATCAGTGCATTAGAGAACTCTGAATAGGTAACAGCTTCTGCATTCATAACTTCTGCTGATACCATTGTCCTGAGGTGTCCAGATAAATAGGTGGAAATAGCCCTTCCGTAGCTTTCGAAAATAATTTCTAAAGTTCGAAGTTGCTCTTTTGAGAACTTAGAGGGTCTTGCAAAATCATATGATTTAACGCCCTTTTGTTCATTAGCTTCCTGCATCTCATTGACATTGATTTCGCCAGTATTGAGTGCTTTAAAAAGCTCGTCAATTTCACTTTGTGACAGTACTTCACTCACCCTATGTCACCTCCTTTAAATAATACTTATTGCACAAAGTATTCTTCATAATACACATCATAAATAATATCTGTACTCAACAATTTATTAAGTCTTGCTACTATTTCATCTGCTAGCTTCGCTTTACCATCATTTGCTTTTAACATGGTGTAGGTTTGCTCTCCAATGACTGCTATAAGCTCATTTCTCATACTAGCAGCTTGGTTAGTCACTGCATTTGTAAAAGCTTCATAAGCTTTTTTATCACTTGCATCTACTCCTAAGCTAATTTTTATTTTAGCAAAATGTTGCACTGCATCTTCTCCCATAGCAATGTTAGTCATAATCGCATCACCCATGGAAACTTCTGTAAGCTTTAATTCCTTTTCTGTAGCAGCAGTTTGCCCATTAGAGGACTCATTCATTTGCTTTAATACAAAAAATGTACTACCAGCAATAGAAATCCCTAACACTACAATAGCTATAATCACAAAAAGCTTAAATTTACTTTCCAATGTCTAATCTCCCCTCATTTTAAGATGTTGATTTACTGAGTTTGATTTCTACACGCCTATTTTGAGCTCGTTCTTCACTTGTGGCATTTGAACTTATAGGATGATATTCACCCATTCCTTCTGCTGATATCTTAGATGGATTAAAATCCATCTCCTCTAGATAAAACCTCATTACTGCAATTGCCCTTGCACTAGAAAGTTCCCAGTTACTTGGAAATTGTGCCGTATGTATAGGTTGGTTATCTGTATGACCTTCTACACGTAAATGATAACCTTGGTCAATGTACTCTCTAAGTTTTTCACCAATTAGATTTAAATTAGGAATAGCTCCTGGTTTAATATCTGCTTTTCCTGTATCAAATAACAAGATATCTGCAAAACGAATGACTATCATATCTCCACTTTTTTGCACAGTGATTTTATCATCTATTTCCTTTGCTTTTACATAAGCTTTAATATCTTGCTCTGCTTTTGTTGTTTCTTGCGCTTCTTGATAGGCTTGCTCTATAGAAAATTGTGTTTCCTTTACTGGAAATTGAGACATACCATTTTCTAACACATTATTATCTATGCGAATCGTTTGACCACCATCAAAAATGCTGACAGATGCATGGAATGAAGATGCCAATGCTTCAAATTTTTCAGCATCTACTGTTGACATTGCAAATAAAAGAACAAAGAAAGTCAGTAATAAAGTCATCATATCACCATAGGTATTCATATAAGCAGGTGCACCTTTTTTAGGTTGGTCTTCTCTCTTCTTCAAAATGCTTCACCACCTATTCGTCTTTATTTTTAACATCAAATACCCTACGTGTACCAGGTGATAAAAATGCTTTAAGTTTTTCTTCAATAACACGTGGATTCTCTCCCGCCTGAATAGACAGTAAACCCTCTACCATAACTTGCTTATGTAAAATTTCATCATTACTTCTTAAGCTCAATTTATTAGATATTGGTGTAGCTACTAAGTTGGCAATCATAGAACCATAGAAAGTCGTAACCAGTGCTACTGCCATTTTAGGCCCTAGAGTAGATGGATCATTCAAGTTGTCTAGCATAATAATAAGTCCAATAAGTGTACCAATCATACCCCAAGCAGGCCCTAATTCTGCTATTGAATCCCAAAACTTTTGATTGTCTTTATGCCTATTTTCAACAAAGGCAATTTCTGTTTCCAGGATACTTCTCAATAATTCAGCATCTGTACCATCTACAATTAGCAAAATACCTTTCTGTAAAAAGGGATCATCCATTCCTTGAGCAATTTCTTCTAAAGCTAATAAGCCTTCTTTTCTAGCAGACAAAGCTAATTCATTGATTTTTGAAATAACCTCTGTTGGATCTATTTCCTGTTTGGAAAATACATGCTTCCCTGTTTTTAGGCCTTCCAACAATTTAGGAATGGGATATGACACAAATAGAGCTGAAATAATACCACCAAAAACAATAAGTATTGATGGATAATCAATAAAAAGCATTATTCTTCCGTCACCTAAAACGATTGATATGAGAACAAATACTATTCCCGATACCAAACCTATTATTGTAGAAATATCCACTTACTTATTCCTCCCCTTCATTTACAAGGTATATTTTCCGCTTATATTGAATAATACGCCTAATAATTTCTTCTTGCGTTTCTTTTACTACATATTTATTACCTGTTGTCATTGTTATAACTGTATCAGGCGTCTGCTCTATTGTTTCAATTAAATCAGAGTTAACAGCAAACTCCTGATTGTTTAATTTTGAAAGTTTAATCATAAGCTTCTCCTATACATTAACGTTTAAGATTTGTTAGTTCTTGAAGCATTTCATCTGAAACAGATATAATTCTTGAGTTGGCTTGGAACCCTCTTTGAGTAACAATCATATCTGTAAACTCACTTGAAAGATCTACATTGGACATTTCAAGAACACCTGTATTAAAGGTTCCTACTGTCCCCACACCATCAAATTCTCCAGAGTTAGGCGTTACTTTATAAAGATTATCTCCTACCTTCTCAAGTCCTTCTGGATTATCAAACTTAGCCACTACAACTTGAGCAAGTATTCTCATATCCCCATTATCATAAGAAGCTGTAATCACGCCATCGCCACCTATCTCATAACCTATCATCTTACCAGCAGCGTTACCATTGATGGTTTTAGGGTCAATCGTAGATGCTGAAGCATATTGAGTCATAGAAGAAAAATCAATTGATATTTTTTCTGCAAAGGTTGATGTCTTATCAGTATTTTCTATCTCAAGATCTATGGATGTGGCACCACTAGTTGCATCGCCCACACTAGCTAGTTTACCATTTGTATCAAAATAAAGTTTAACTGCTGTATCAGGTGAAAGTGTCCCGTTTAACTTATTTCCATTTGCATCTTTAATATCACCCAACTTCATTTCCCATACAGAATAGCCATCTACCTTATCCGTTGATGGTGTTAAGGTAGTTGCTAGTGAATAATAATTTCCTAAACTATCATAAAAACGAAAGGTTGTTTCTTCTTTTGTAGAAGTAGATGGAAGATTACCTGATAACTGTAACTTATCTGTTACCTTTGGTTTAGAACTTACAAAATTAGGATCAGCTAAATTAATAGAGCCAGCCTCTCCTTTAACAATTTCATACTTATTCGTTTCTTCATTAAGTTGTGCTGTCCAACCCTTTACTTTCATTCCATTAGCAATAATTAAATTACCATCCACATCGGCTCTTAAAGCACCTGCTCTGGTAAAATAAGTGCCATTTGTATCTCCTACAACTATAAAGCCATCTCCATTAATCATTAAGTCAAATGGGTTATCTGTACGCTGTGCAGCACCTTGAGTCATTAACATATCAATAGAAGAGACATTTACACCTAAACCTACTTGCATAGGATTACGTCCACCTCTACCGGTTTCATCACTTGCAGCACTAGCACTTGATAGTGTTTGCGAAAACACATCATTGAAAGTGACACGTTGTGATTTATAACCTATAGTATTAACATTGGCTATATTATTTCCTATTACATCCATTCTTGTCTGGTGTACCCTAAGTCCAGATACCGCAGAAAACATTGATCTCATCATATTAATCTACCTCCTCATTTTGTCCTATTACTTATCTTCTACTAATGTAATATGATTAAAGTTAACAAACTGACCTTCTTTTTCTCCTCTAACATAAACAAAAGTACCTGCTTTTTCAATACGTATGTACTCAGCTGTTCCAGTAATAGTTTGAACTTTACCTTCGCTGTCAGTATAGGTTCCAGTTACTGTTTTTCCTGTAATACTTGGTTTATCCACTATGTTTTGTATTTTATTAAAGTCAATGGATACTTTTTCTTTACCTGTTCCAATAACCATATATGGACTACCATTTTTCATTTCAATGCCTAATACTTCACCTTCAATAATGATACTTTCTTTGGTACCATCTGTTTTGGTTTCTTCAACTAACCCTTGAACTGTTTTACCTAATAATTCAAATGCTGTCGTATTAGCTTGAATATTACTGCTATCGTAAACTTGATAAACATCTTCAAGATTTACTTCTACATCACCAATACCAAGAACTGGGGTATCACCTGATACCTTCACATAATCAACTTTACCTACTAGGTATTCAGAGATGCCTGTTTCTGAATCTTTATAAAGATATTCAACATACTTACCTATCATGCCATTAGCCAATTGTTTTTGTGAGGCTTGTGCTACATTCATCATCTGCTCAAGTGCAGTGAATTGAGCTAATTGCGCTAACATTTCTGAGTTATCTACGGGATCAAGAGGATCTTGATATTTCATTTGTGTAACTAACAAATTAATAAAAGCATCTTTATCTAATTCAGATTGCTCCTTGACTTCTTCTGTTACTTTCAAATAATCACTATTTAAAGCTGCTGTTTTTGAAATCGTTGTTGACATTTACTCACCCCTTATACCATGTAATCAACTTCTGAATCACTTATTTTTTCAGGTCTTATTTCTTCCTCTTCTTCAAATGCTTCCATATGTTTTGCTATAATCTCTTGAATTCTTTTGCTTGATTTTTGCTTTTCTTGTTCCATCTGAGATTGATGTGTATCTTGCTTAATATCAACTCTAACATCTGTAACCGTGAGTCCTCGTTCTTCTAAAGCAGTTTTCAAGCTGTTCATTTCATTGATTAAAAATGCTTTTGCTTTTTCATTGTCAACCTTTATTTGTGCTACAATATTGCTATTTTCCTCTATAAGTTTTATACTCAATTCTCCTAATTCTTTAGGTGAAAGCTGCAAATGAATTTCTTTAGTCATTCCTAACGTCTTAAAGTCTATTTGATCAATGATATCCGTTTCTATTAATTGTGGCGTCTGAGCTACTTGTTGAGATGTGCCAGTTCCTTCAGGCTGCCATAATTGAGAATAGACTGTTGAAGAAAAATTCTGTATCGGTACAACTATACCTAAATCTACTTTACCAGGCTCATTTAATACACTATTATTTAACACATTAGACTGTTCTTCCGGTGTTTGAAGCTGAGTTACTGTTTTCGTATTCATATTCTGAACGACGCTTTGAACTTGCGTTTTCTGAGTAACTTCAATATCGTTTTCATCTTCTACCTCATAAAGACTTTGAATAGTAGTTAATGATTGTTCGGTCTTTTCTATATTTGTTTTCACATCCATCTGTTTTTGTAGATCTAAAGGTGTTCCTTCAATCTTTGTTTCACTGCACATCACTTGTAACTGATCAAATAATTGACTAATGTCCTTAACGCCGTCTTCCACCATAAGTAGATTTTCACCTTTTATTTGAGTGTAAACTTCACTGACAAATTTTCCAAACATCTCTTGTTTAAGCAAGTCAGATGGCGCATATCCCATTTGATTAAGTAATTCTTTTAACTGATCGGTAGTAACATTTAATACTTGACTTAATAACGAAAGGATCTTTTCATCAATTTCACCTTTATCTTTGCTGTTTTCTAGTTCATCTTCTGGTTTTGATTCTACCTTTTCCTTATTAACCGGTTCTGATTTTGTAACCTCATCTTTTGTTTTTTGTACAACTTCATTCCCTTTATCATCTTTTATCTTATCAGTTTCATTTTTATCTTGATTTCCTGATTGTGAGGTTTTCGCCTTATCTAATTCCTTACTAAATGAGCGCTCCTTTGATGGTTCTATCGCCTTTCTAGAAGATGTGTAATTTGTATCCACATTAGCAACTTGCGCATTCATAAATATAGTACCTAAACCAATTTGCCCCATATTTTTCCTCCTTTCCTAGTTCTGCTGATTATTTATTTCTGGTGAAATAAGCTTTATTACTGTTGCTGCACCTTCTGAAGTCATGCTACTCAAAATAAGAGATTTTTTCTCATCCTTCATCTCCTTCATGATTGTCTGAACCAATTCGGAATCTGTCGTTAGAAGTACTTCTAATGCCTTTGCAGCTTGATCTTCATCCATTTCTCCTACCGCTTTAGCTAATGATTGTTGTTCTTTTGTATTAATAGCTTCACCTTTTAATGTCTTATATAACTCTGCTGCTGTTTCTGGATATATTTTTTCAAATTGTTCAATGAACAATTCTGGATTATTTTCTGCTATTGATTGATCCCATGCTTCTTTTTGCTTAAGAAAATCCTCATACTTATTTTCATATTCTTTTAATGTCACATTGCGTGTCTGCAAATCCTTATTGGTTTCTTCAAGTAGATTTATTTTTTCTTCTAAAGTAAGTATGTCTTGTTTCTGCTTTTCATACTGAACAAGAAGTTCCTCCTTTGATAAGGCTGACTCACTGTCTGCTGTACTCGGAACAAGCTTACCAACTACTGGAATAGTCCTTAGAAAATTTATCAATGGTTTTCTAAAAATAAAACCAGCTGCTACTAGAATAATGAAGATAAGGCCTATAAATAACCATTTTTTCTTTTTACGTTTTTTAGGTTTAAAAGGAGGGATATCATTATTTACTTTTTGTATTTTCTTCTCTTTTGTTTCTTGTCCCATCTATCCTCACTCCTTTTGATTCGCTCTGTATTTGTAAGTAACTATTTCATCTACTACGTTATTTTCTTTTCGCTTTTCTTCTTCTTTATAATCTTCTAACTGAAGCTCTTTCAAATTCTCTAGTATTTTTCGTTCTTTGACGGCTTCTACTAGTTCTTCTCGCCGTTGCTCTACTTTTTTTGCCGCTAAGTCAATTTCCTCATTTTTAGAATGAATAGCTTCCTCCATATAATTGGAATAATAATTAAGCTGCCTTAATTGTATGATATTTACTTTTTCATGAGATTGAATTTTTGCTTCTTTATATGCCATTTCTCTTTGCTTCACCAATACTTCTTTTTCAGCTTTTGCTTTTTCATGACATTGATGTGCTAGCCCTAATTCTCTCTTTTTGCTTTCTTCTAGCTTTTCTTTTAAAGCTAAAATAGGTTCCAATTTATACTTAAACATATTCACACCCTAACTAATTATTTCCTGCATATGATGTAAAGTATTTTCAAACTCAACCTTTTCACCTACTGATTGACATAGGAACTCATTGATGAATTTCATCTTGTCAATAGCTGCATCAATTTCCTCACTACTTCCCTTATTATAGGCCCCTACATTAATTAAGTCTTCTGCTTCCTTATATACAGCCATATGTTTTTTTATCTCTCTAGCATAAGTTTTATGTTGGTCTGAAACAATATTGCTCATAACCCTGGATATACTAGCTAGTACATCTATTGCTGGATAATGTCCCTTATTAGCTAATTTTCTAGATAATACGATATGCCCATCTAGTATGCCTCTCGCTGTATCTGTAATAGGTTCATTAAAGTCATCTCCATCAACTAGAACAGTATACATACCTGTAATACTTCCTTTATCTGAATTACCTGCCCTTTCTAGAAGCTTTGGCATCTGTGCAAAAACTGATGGCGTATAACCTCTAGAAACAGGTGGTTCTCCAATAGCAAGGCCTATTTCCCTCTGTGCCATTGAAAACCTTGTGAGAGAATCCATCATAAGAAGTACATCTTTTCCTTGAGCTCTAAAATGTTCTGCTAAAGCTGTTGCTGTCATGGCTGCCTTAAGGCGCATG
Organism: Cellulosilyticum sp. WCF-2; assembly: GCF_003990395.1. Classification (NCBI taxonomy): domain Bacteria; kingdom Bacillati; phylum Bacillota; class Clostridia; order Lachnospirales; family Cellulosilyticaceae; genus Cellulosilyticum; species Cellulosilyticum sp. WCF-2. Next base: position 3,315,768 of record NZ_CP034675.1, read on the forward strand.
AGTGCAGGTTGATCGGAAGTAGCTACAACTACTATAGATCGCTTAAGACCTTCTGCTTGCAAGTCATTTTCGATAAACTCTCTTACCTCTCTACCTCGTTCTCCTATCAGGGCTATAATATTTATATCGGACAAAGCATTCCTTGCAATCATACCCATTAACGTACTTTTTCCTACTCCACTACCTGCAAATATCCCTATCCTTTGTCCCTTTCCTACAGTTAACATGCCATCAATAGCACGTACACCTAACTGTAGTGGGATAGTGATACGATTTCTTGTAAGTGGATTAGGTGCTGTATTATCAATAGGCACTTGATACATGCAGTGCAGTTCATCACCATTAATAGGTTTTGCACGCCAATCTACTACTTTTCCTAATAAACTCTCATCTACTTTTACACTCAGTTTATCACCATAAGCTAATACTTCACACCCAGGACCAATACCCTCTAGATTACCTAATGGCATTAATAATAAGTACTCGTCCTTAAATCCCACTACTTCAGCAGTGACTAGTTCTTTTTTTCCTCTGGGTTGAATATAACAAATATCTCCTATGTTAGCTATTGGACCCAAGGTTTCAATACTCATTCCAACCACTCTCGTTACTCTACCTTTATAGGTCCACAGCTGGCTTTTTGTAACCTGTTCATACCTTTTAAAATCAATCATATTATCCCCTACTTTGCATTCATTAAGATTCTTGTATCATTAATAACACGCTCAAGTCCTTGCGAGATATCATACACAATACTTCCTTGATTGAATTCAATCATACAAGTGGTTTCATTAAGATTGTCTCTTGTTTCTATTTCTAAATCTTTTCTAATTCCTTTAATTGCATCGATTTCCTTTTCTGACAACCTTGCATATAAAATAGGTGAAATAATTACCTTGACTTTTCCTAAAATCTCTTCTTTACTTAGCATCTTTCTAACTAAATACTTTACCCAGTCAACTTGATAATTCATTTCTTCGCTAATAATATGATTAAGGAGTGTAATAAGGGTTTCTACTAGCTCCCCTTCTGTACTCATAATCAGCTCTTCTTTTTCTTTATGAGCATTTGCTAGAATATGTTCTGCTTGCTTTCGAGCTTCTTCTAATACTTCTTCTTTTTCTTTTGTCATTTCAAATAACATATGTGTTTTTAATTGCTTTGCTTCTTCCTCTATTGCTTGTGATTTTTGTATTGCTTCTGAAAGCATCTGCCTCACTTGATTGTCTGCTTCTTCTAGTTTAGCATCAATAAGTTCCTGTATTTCCTTTAGTTGCTTTTCTTGAATACTTTCTAATTGTTCTTTTTCATCAAAACTTGATTGATCTATAGTTTCATTTATGTAATCTTCTTCTGCAAGCACATCTATCTGCCTAGTAGAAAAATCTATAATACTTTGTGTTCTTATTCTTTCACCCTTTATAATACTAGACAACGACCTCATCTCCTGCTCCACGTGAAATTACAATCTCACCCGCATCTTCTAATTTACGAATAACATTAACGATTTTTTGTTGAGCATCTTCAACTTCTTTAACACGCTTTGGTCCCATATATTCAAGATCTTCTTCAATCATCGCCGCAAGACGTTTAGAGACATTAGACATAATAACTTCTTTAACACTATCTCCTGCACCTTTAAGCGCAATAGCTAACTGATGATTGTCCACTTCTCTAAGTACGCGTTGGATAGATTTTGGATCAAGCGTCGTAATATCTTCAAATACAAACATACGTTTCTTGATAATTTCTGCTAATTCTGGATCTTCAATTTCAAGATTTTCCATAATATTCTTTTCAGTTGTACGATCCACTTGATTGATAATATCTACAATTGAATCAACACCACCAATACTTGTATAATCCTCAGATACTAATGTAGATAAGCGTTTTTCAAACTCTCTTTCAATCTGATTAATAACATCTGGCGAAGCTCTATCCATCAGTGCAATTCTACGTGCAGTATCAGCTTGCATCTCTGGTGGTAACGCTCTGATGATTTCTGCTGATTGACTTGGTTTTAAGTAGGATAAAATAAGTGCTATAGTCTGTGGATGCTCATTTTGGATAAAATTAACCAACTGTGATGCTTCCGTCTTTCTAGCAAATTCAAATGGGCGTACTTGCAATGATACAGTAAGTTTATTAATAACCTCTACTGCTTTATCTGAACCCAAAGCTTTTTCTAAAAGTTGTCTTGCATAGCCAATACCACCTTCAGCAATATATTCTTGAGCTAAGCACATTTCATAGAACTCTTGAAGCACTTCTTCCTTCACTTTAGGTGATACAGCTTTAATACTAGCTATTTCTAAAGTAAGTTGTTCTATTTCTTCTTCTTTTAAATATTTGAAGATACTAGCAGACTTTTCTGGTCCTAAAGCAATTAATAACATCGCAGCTTTTTGTTTACTTGAAAATTGTTCCTTCACCATGTCATCACTCCCAATCTTCCTCTGTCAGCCAATTACGAAGTAAGTTTGCTACAGCCTCTGGTTTTTCATCTACGAACTTATCAATTTGACGTTTTGTCTCTAATGTTTCTTTTAGTTCAATTTCCTCAAGTTCTACTTGTTCCTTAGCTGCCTTCAGCATTTCTTCCACTTCAAGTTCTGGTTCTACTTCAACGATTTCTTCATGTTTTCTAAATCGAAGTACTACAAACGCAATTAGAAGCAATGCCAGCACCAGGAATACTAAAGGTAAATAGTCTTTGTAATCAATTTGATAAACTTCTTGATCTAAGAAAATAGGATTTTCATAGGCATTGACAACAACATTATCTATACCTGTAGCACTCTTAACTGAATTAACAATAGATTCATCTACAGCAAGTGTACGTTGCTCACGGTTGCTTACTTTAAATTCACTCCAAGTCATTCCTGTTAATGTTGGCTTAACTTCCTCTTCTCTATAAATTTTATTTTTAAACAAATTAACAGACAAAGAGGATTTTTCCAAATCAACATTCCCAGGATTTTTTACATATACAGACTCTGTCTTATCAGGTGCATAAGTAATATCTTTTTGCGTCTCCTTGCTTTCACCACTTGTACCATTATTCGTTTGGTAAGTTGGAATATCTCCTCCATTTGTCGTGGTACCTGGTTCTGCTCCTGTTTGATTGTTCTTAGTCGAACTAGAAGCTTGAGTTTCTTGTTGTATAACCCCTCTACTTTCATCTTCTCCTTGGGTTTGATACTTTTGACTAGATTCTTGATATTGATCAAAATCTAGAATCAAATTAGGACTTACGCGTACATCATCATACATATTTCCTAGTAGATTAGATACCTTCTGAGTAACATCTTGTTCTGCTAATAACTTTATTTCCTGTTGCTTATTAAGGCCTAATTGACTTTCTTCACTACCAGAATATAATGTATTACCTTGTGAATCTATAACTACAATATTCTTTTTATCTAAATTGGCTACACTAGAGGAAATATATGTTGCAATACCTTCACATTGTTTAGTTGTAAGCGTCTTACTTAATGTCAGAAATATACTCGCTCTACTTTCTACTTGTGACTGAAGGTATGCATTTTTCTGTTCTGGAATAACCAGTTCAACGCGAGCATTTTCAATCCCCTCCATTGAACGTAACGTTCTCTCCAATTGTTGTTTTTTATATTCATTGTTTTTAGCTGTCATCTCAGTCTGTGTTGTGGACATTGTATTATTAATCACCTGATCAAAAGTCATTCCACTTTCTGGCACATCTGACATAGCAGTATACATTAACGCCTGCTCATATTGATTTTCCTGTACTTGTATATTGGTACTATCATTAATTAATTTATACTTAATACCATTTTCATTTAAAACAGTAGCCACTTGCCCAATAGACTTAGAATCCAAATTCTCTGAAAAGAGGTTTTTCATCTTGGGCCTAGTCAACAATACAACTGCTGTGATTGCAATGATAAGTGCTAAAACACCTATTCCAATTTGTATTTTTTGCTTTTTAGTTAAATTATTTAATTTCTCTGTAATTTGATTCGATATCTGTTCAATCGTCTGTTGCAAATTATTCACCTCACTTTATTTCAATCTGAGATTAAACAGATAGGTTCATAATTTCTTTGTAAGCACTTAATAAACCATTTCTCACCTGTAACGTATATTGTAATAATATCCCGGATTTTTCTTGAGCAATTAATAAACTAGCAATATCATCATTAGCACCTGTAATAAAATCATTAGTTAAATTTTTAGTTTCTGTTTCTGCTGCCTTGTTAGCTTGTATTAATTCTTTTGCTGCATCTAATGCATATGTAAAACTTTCATTCCCTGTAAGTTTTTTCTCATCTTGAATTTTATTCATTAATTGCTGATTAAGCTGTATGCCTTGAACTGCTGCTATCATATTCTTTCCTCCCAGAATTATTTGCCAATCTCTAACGCTTTGGCAAACATCGATTTCATCGTATTGAATGAAGTCACATTGGCTTCATATGATCTACTTGCAGAAATCATATTAACCATCTCATCAACTGTATTGACATTAGGCATCTCAACATATCCCTGTGCATTTGCATCAGGATGAGTAGGATTATACACCAATGCCCCCTGACTCTCATCTTCAACAATCCTTGCCACCCTAACGCCATTTACACCGCTTTGCTTCTTTTTATTTAATATACTAGAAAAACTATTTTCATTTTGCATTTGCTCAAAAATCACTGTTTTTCTTTTATATGGACCACCCTCTGCAGTACGTGTTGTATTTACATTAGCCATATTTTGAGAAATAATGTCTAATCTTAAGCGTTGCGCTGTAAGTCCACTAGCTGCTGTATCCATAGAATCAAAAAAAACCATCCCTTTTCCTCCTTGTTATTTTAGATTTTGTAGCACTGTAGAGAAACGTCCCAGCTGACTATTTACCCTTGTTACTAAAGCATTATACCTAGCACTCACTTTAGCTTCTTCTGCCATTTCTACGTCAATATCCACATTATTACCATCTAACCTATAAGAAGAATTCGCATAATCTGTATATATTTCCGGCTCAATATCTTTTAAGTTTAATCCGGCTGTTCCCCCTTTTTTGATTTCCTTTTCTAAGATAGTTTCAAATCTGACATCTTTCCTTTTATATCCAGGCGTGTCCACATTACTAATATTCTCACTTATGATACTTTTTCTAAGCATTGTTGCACTTATTGCTGTATTCATTAAATCTATATCAGAAAAAATGTTCATCATCTTCCCCCTTTTTAGTCTAAATTAAATAGTTAACCTAAAAACAAAATTGCACAAATGTATTAATATAATACCAATTATATAATTATATTCGTTATAAAGCAATAAATATTAACAAGCTTCTCCCTTAGAAACACTTAATTGTCATATATTACTCTATATTTTATGCATTTCTTTTAGTTCAAGTATTTTTTAAACTCTTTTTAGTTCATTTGTGTCTATTCTTGTATCATTTTAACTATAAAAAATAGACCACCAAGGTCTATTTTATAAGAATTTTCACATTATTCATTATCCCTAAGTCTAATGATGCCATTATTCCCGATACAAGCAAAATCGAAATGAGTAACTTGACATACTGCTTTTTCACTTGCCCTCTTGCACCACCTATTAAATCCATACTTCTTTTTAAAATTTCTATTCCTACACTCACTGCCAATATTGCTTGTACGCCATAAGAAAACATCCCAATCATTATGCCTCTACCTCCAAAAAGCAATATTAATGCAGTTGTTGTAAACCCATATGAAAAGATCATACTAAACAAAAGAATCCAACTCAAAGGGACAGTAAGTCCAAACCAACCAAATAGCCATATTAAAAACACCTTCTTTAGGTATTTTATTACTATATAACCAAAGCTCATCAGATTCATACTCATGTAATCTTGTGTAAGCCATGTATATAAAACTTCAAATGTTTGGGTATTTTTCCCTTCAATCCAAAAGGCATACCAAACACTAGCAAAAACTGCTAATACTAATATCAAAACGCCCCCCATCTCTTTCAGTACTGATAATCGTCCTTTTAACAAATAATCCCCATTCACTTTCCACCTCTCCCATCACCATCATATAAAACAATCTATGATACAAGCTTTCTATTTATACCTAAAATCCTAAGCGTATACCTAAGGGCTATATATACCTATCGCATCCTATCTATAAATTTTTCATAAAAACATAAAGAGATGAGCTTAATAAACTCATCTCTTTATGTTTATACACGTACATGACCTTCTGCACCTAATAAAGCTTTATTTTCTTCTAATATAGGCTTAATCACTTCATTAATAAAATCTACAACTTGCATTGCTGCACAGCCAATGAAGTTTTCTGGTTTCAATATAGCTTTCAACTCTGACTCTGACATCTTGAAAGTATCATCCTTTAAAATGCGTTCAATTAAATCATTACTTTTCCCATTCTGCTTAACCTCTGCTGCTGCCTCCATAGATAAAACGCGAATACGTTCATGAAGTTCTTGACGATCTCCTCCACGTTTTACACCCTCCATCAAAATAACCTCAGTTGCCATAAATGGTAATTCATCATTAATATGTTTCTCGATTACTTTTGGATAAACCACTAATCCATCTGCTACATTCATGTAGATCTCTAATATCGCATCTACTGCTAAAAACGCTTCAGAAACAGCAATTCTCTTATTTGCACTATCATCAAGTGTTCTTTCAAACCACTGCGTTGAAGCTGTAATAGCTGGATTTAATGTATCACATATAACATAACGTGCTAACGAAGAAATACGTTCTGTACGCATCGGATTACGTTTATACGCCATAGCTGATGATCCTATTTGATTCTTTTCAAAAGGCTCTTCTATTTCTTTAAGGTGTTGAAGTATTCTAATATCATTACTAAATTTATAAGCAGATTGAGCCACTTGGCTTAATACATTTAACACAAGTGAATCAAACTTTCTAGTATAAGTTTGTCCTGTTACTGGATAAACAGAAGTATAACCTAGCTTTTCAGCAACTGTTTGATCTAATAATTTAACCTTTTCATAGTCTCCATCAAACAAATTTAAGAAAGTAGCTTGAGTACCTGTAGTACCTTTAGCACCCCTAAGTCTTCTTTGTTCGAGTAAATGATTAATTTCTTCTAAATCTAGCCATAAATCTTGCAGCCATAAAGTTGCTCTTTTTCCCACTGTCGTAAGCTGAGCAGGTTGTAAATGTGTAAATCCTAAAGTAGGCAAATCTTTGTAATCTATCGCAAATTTTGCTAATTTGTCCATGACATTAACAACTTTTTTCTTAATCACTTCAAGCGCTTCATACATAATGATTAAATCAGTATTATCCCCAACATAACAGCTAGTAGCACCCAAGTGTATAATTGGCATCGCCAAAGTAGCTTGTTCTCCATAGGCGTGTACATGAGCCATGACATCATGACGTACTTTCTTTTCCCATTCTTCTGCTACTTCATAATTAATATCTTCACTAAATTTCTTAAGTTCTTCGACCTGCTCCTTTGTCACATTTAAGCCAAGCTCATGTTCAGTTTCAGCTAAAGTAACCCATAACTTTCTCCAAGTTTTAAATTTCTTTTCCTCGGAAAATAAGTAAAGCATTTCCTTACTTGCATATCTACCCTCTAATGGACTTTTATATGAATTTCTCATGTGTATTTCCTTTCATGATTAATTTATTATCTTTATTATACGTATTATTACCTCAAATAGCAATGTATTATTCGAACGTTTAGTGATATATATAAGTTTTCGTTCGATTTAATACATAAATTTATCACTATTTTAACACATAAAAATAGCGATGCCAAGCATCGCTATTTACTATTTAGCATATTCAGTTGCACGAGTTTCACGAATGATACTTACTTTAATTTGACCTGGATATTCCAAATCATTTTCAATACGTTTAGTAACGTCTCTCGCAAGAAGTATTAGACCATTATCATCTACTTCCTCTGGCGTTACCATAATTCTTACTTCTCTACCTGCTTGAATAGCATAAGATTTTTCAACACCTTTAAAGGAAGTTGCAATTTCCTCAAGTTTCTGTAAACGTTTAATATAAGTTTCTAAGGTTTCACGTCGTGCCCCTGGTCTTGCCGCTGAAATCGTGTCTGCAGCTTGTACAATAACAGCAATTGCTGTTTCTGGATCTACATCTCCATGATGTGCTTCTACAGCATTAATAACAGTTGCATTTTCTCCATACTTACGGCATAAATTAACACCTATACTTACATGAGAACCCTCTACTTCATAATCTACAGATTTACCAATGTCATGAAGTAATCCTGCTCTTTTAGCTAAACGTACATCTAATCCAAGCTCACTAGCCATTAATCCCGCCAAATTAGAAACCTCTATTGAATGACGTAATACATTTTGACCGTAGCTTGTTCTAAATTTCATTTTACCTAATAAACGAATAAGCTCTGGATGTAAGCCATGTACACCCGTTTCAAAAGTAGCAGCTTCTCCTTCTTCTCGAATAAGTACTTCTACTTCTTTTTTAGCTTTTTCAACCATTTCTTCAATACGAGCTGGATGAATTCGTCCATCCACAATTAACTTTTCTAAGGCAATACGCGCTACTTCACGGCGTATTGGGTCAAAGCCCGATAAGATAACTGCCTCAGGTGTATCATCTATAATGAGATCTATACCAGTAAGTGTCTCTAATGTTCTAATATTTCTTCCCTCACGCCCAATGATACGGCCCTTCATTTCATCATTTGGTAATGGTACAACAGATACCGTTGTATCTACTACATGATCTACAGCGCACTTTTGGATAGCATTAGTGATAATTTCTTTTGCTTTTTTATCTGCTTCCAATTTAGTTTTTGCTTCTATCTCTTTAATCATTATAGCAGATTCATGTCTTACATCTTCTTCAATGGTTCTTAAAAGATATTGTTTTGCTTCTGTTAAGGTCAAACCTGAAATACGTTCAAGTTCTTCTAACTGTTTTTGGTGTAAAGCTTCCGCTTCTTCCCTCGTCTTATCAGCTTTATCAATTTTTCTTTGTAATTGTTCTTCTTTTTGTTCAAGTGTTACTGTTTTTCTATCAATATTCTCTTCTTTATGGAGTAATCTTTTCTCCATTTGTTGCAATTCATTTCTTCTTTCGCGTACTTCTTTATCTAATTCATTTTTGACACGAATGTTTTCTTCTTTTGCTTCTAATAATACTTCTCTTTTTTTAGCTTCCCCTGCTTTGATAGCGTCATCTATAATTTTTCTTGATTTTTCTTCTGCTGTTCCAATTTGTGCTTCCGCTATGTGTTTTCTATAAGAAGCGCCACTAAAAAAGGCTATTATTCCAACAATAATGATGACTACAATAATTCCTATTATTAAGCCTATTTGTTCTATATCTACCACCTCCCAAGTATTATCAATGTGCAAATAACATCATAATTGTATAACTTTTTAAAAATGCTGTCAAGCATTACCTATTGAAAATACGGTGTTTTTATCACTTTTCATATATATTTATACATAAAATTTAAATTCTTTAATTTAAGTCAAAAAATCAAAAAGGTAGCTATACGCTACCTTTCGATTTTTACTATTTTATTCCTCTTCATCCACCATTAAAATTTTATCATTCATTTCGTCTTTTGTTTCATGAGCAGTTTCATCTAGCGCACTAATCCCATAATGACTTCTTACTTTATTTTCTATCTCAAGTAAAAGTTCAGGATGCTCTTTGATATAAATTTTAGCATTCTCTCTTCCTTGGCCTAAACGTAAATCGCCGTAAGAGTACCATGCACCGCTTTTATTAACAATATCGATATTAGTTGCTAAATCAAGTACATCTCCTTCTTTTGAAATCCCCTCACCGTACATAATATCAAATTCAGCTTGTTGGAAAGGTGGTGCTACTTTATTTTTTACAACTTTAACACGTGTACGACTTCCAATAAACTCATTACTTTGTTTTAAAGTTTCAATCTTACGAACATCTAGACGAATAGATGCGTAAAATTTAAGCGCACGGCCACCAGTAGTTGTTTCATTACTACCAAACATAACACCAACTTTTTCACGAAGTTGGTTGATGAAAATGACAGTACATTTTGATTTATTAATAACACCTGTTAATTTTCTTAGTGCTTGAGACATTAATCTTGCTTGTAAGCCCATATGAGAATCACCCATATCACCTTCTATTTCAGCTCTTGGAACCAACGCAGCAACAGAGTCTACTACAATAATATCAATTGCTCCAGAACGCACCATAGTTTCTGCAATTTCAAGAGCTTGTTCACCATTATCCGGTTGTGAAATATAAAGTTCATCAATATTAACGCCTAACTTAGCTGCATAAGATGGGTCTAAAGCATGTTCCGCATCAATAAACGCCGCAATTCCACCTTGTTTCTGGACTTCGGCAATCATATGCAAAGTAACAGTTGTTTTACCTGAAGATTCTGGGCCATAAACCTCCACAATTCTTCCTTTTGGCAGGCCACCTACTCCAAGTGCAATATCTAAGCTCAGAGAACCTGTTGGGAAGGTATGCACATTTGTATCTGTCGCTTCTCCCAATTTCATAATAGAACCTTTACCAAATTGTTTTTGTATTTGCGAAATGGCTGCATCTAATGCCTTTTTTGATTCATCATTCATTCTTATCACCTCATTATATATCGAACATTTGTTCTGTAATCATTATACCTAAACTTTGTCTTGATAGCAAGGAAAATTTACTTAAAAAGTTTATAAAGTTGAAATAAGATATTTTTAACTGTTTTTTCTCTTATCGTTCTCCTTGATCCTTTTAAATGCAATTCATATACATCTGTTTTTGCTTCTGTAGCAATACCTATATAAACTAATCCCACTGGCTTTTCTGGGGTTCCACCGTCAGGACCTGCAATACCAGTGGTAGATAAACCTATATCAGCTCCACTACACTTTCTAACACCTTCTGCCATTTCCCTAGCTGTTTGGTAACTAACGGCGCCAACAGATTGAAGCGTCGCCTCCTTTACATCTACATACTTCATTTTAGCTGTATTACTATAAGTAACAATACCTTCATTAAAGCAAGCCGATACACCACCACAATTAATCAATGTTCCTGCTAACAGCCCTCCTGTACAAGACTCTACTGTAGCTATGGTTTTTTTATTTTTTAACAAGAATCTTACGATAATTTCTTCAAGTCTGTCTTTATTATATCCGATTATAAAACCCCCTAAACGTTCCTCCACTTCTTTTTTCTTTTGTTGAAGCTGTTCTTTTGCCTTCTCTAAATTTCCACTTTGTATATTGATACGTACGATGATCTCATATTCTCCTACATAAGTAGCTATACTTCCCCACTCAAATTCACCAAGCATACCTTGCAACTGGGTAGCTACTTCACTTTCTCCTAGACCAAATAATTTAATATCTAATGTTTCATTATAAAATGCTCTCTTTTGCTTTAAATAAGGTATAACTTCATTTTCTAGCATAGGTTGCATCTCATATGGTGGACCTGGAAGTAATATAATAATAGCTTCATTATATTCAATAATACATCCGGGTGCAGTTCCATAATTATTTTTTAAAATATAAGCTTCTTCTGGAAAAGCTGCTTGCTTTTCATTAATACTAGGCATTATTTGATTCATTTCTTTGAAGTAAGCCTTTATTTCTTCTAATACATTCACTCTTATGCAAAGAGGTAGGCCTAATGCTTCGCAAACTGCCTCTTTTGTTAAATCATCTTTTGTTGGCCCCAATCCACCAGTCACAATAATATACTTACTCCGCACTATTGCCGTATTAATAGCCTCTTTAATAGCCGCTGCCTGGTCTCTTACTGCTGTATGATAATCTGGTATTATCCCTATGGTTTGAAGTTGTTTAGCAATATAACTAGCATTTGTATTTATTGTATATCCTTTAACAACCTCATCACCTACAGCAATTATTTCTGCATTCATAGCAATCCCTACCTTATCATTTTTTATTTATTATATCACGTTCTTTGGTCCGTTTAAATGAAGATTACCTACAATGCTTACTCTCTACTAAATAGCAAAAGAAGGTACACTATATACCTTCTTTTTGTTTTAAAAATTGTTCTCTACATTCCCATGAACAGAAAAAATATTCTTTTCCTTGTTTCACAATGCGATAAGCCTGTGACTTTTCTATTTCTTTATGACAAATTGGATCTATAACCAACTCTTCTTTAAGGAGCTGCGTAGCTTGATCTTTTTGCATTTGATTTTTTTCAATAATTTTAATTTCACCATTTACAATAGTAATCCCCTCAACATTTGGATTATCCTTGTATTTTTTAACTACCTTTCTTACTTTTAATATATAGCGTGTTAAATTAAATAAGCTTACAAGACCTATTACTAAAATCATATTTAATATAAAATCAATAACCATTTCTTCACCTCTTTTTCTATAAATATAGTATAGCTTACTTATATGAAAATAATTTAAACATCTTTCTATAAAAATAGACTATATTTGCCTCACTATCTGAAAGCAAATATAGTCTATTTTTATATCACCTTATATTTTATTTTATGCCTCAGTCGATGGCGTCTCTTCATCCGATGTAATATAATGTGAAAACAAATTTTGCATCAAGAAGGATTGTCCTAATATAATAAGTCCTGGTGCCACTACAATTAAAAATGGGAATCTTAAAATAAGAACAACTGCTAAACCATATAAAGCTGTATTAAGTAAAGTAGTTAATAAATGTTTATGTGTCATAACAAATGAGGTTTTACAAAGCACTCTGGTTTTCATATCAAATCTTGAAAGTACCGCCCATAAATAAGTACTGTAATTTAAAAACTCAAAAACAATAAGGATTGCTAAAGGAATCACAAACTTTAACATACTGGAATGTTCTGGATTAAGTATACCATCAATAACTAAAATACCATAAAGTATACAACTTGTAGCTGCCACTACATACACTATCGTTAAAGGAATACTTTGTTTAAAGTTTTGCTTAAAGCTCTTAAAAAAATCTGCAACTACATAAGTTTGTTCTTTTCTTACCTTTTTGCCTAATACATAAAAAACAGCTGTTGTTGAAGCTCCTATTGTAATAATGCCACATGAACAAATCCACCACAACAGCGATAAAATAATCACATCTGCTACTTCATTCATCCAAGCCCATATAGGGGCATCTAAATCAAAAAAACCTGACATGCTATTATGTCCTCCTTGAATAAATATTTAGTTATTCTTATTATACTATAGATCATCCTTTTTTTCTATACTCTCTATATTAGTCTACTAATGTGTTATTCTTATAAATTATTTTATTATTCTCATCTAATTTACACCATTTCTCTGTTTGTTTTCCTAAAACTATTATATAATATAAAACAATAATATATTTTTTTATAAAAACTCTTGAAATAAGTTTTTATAAATGTATAATTATACATATATTCTAATATATATAGAATCATTAAAGGGGGATTAACCATGAAAGAAAAAGTTGTTTTAGCCTATTCAGGTGGTTTAGATACTTCAGTTATCATTCCATGGCTTAAAGAAAATTACGATTATGATGTTATTGCTGTATGTATAAATGTAGGTCAAGATGCTGAATTAGAAGGCCTTGAAGAAAGAGCACTTTCAATGGGTGTAAGTAAGGTTTATGTTGAGAACGTAAAAGATGAGTTTATGAGAGAATATGTATTTCCTATGATTCAATCTGGTGCTATTTATGAATCTAAATATTACCTTGGTACTTCTATTGCTCGTGCTGTTATTGCTAAAACTCTCGTTAATGTTGCCCTTAAAGAAGGGGCTGTAGCTATTTGCCATGGTTGTACAGGTAAAGGTAATGACCAAATTCGTTTCGAATTAGGTATTGCTGCACTTGCACCTCATTTAAAAGTAATTGCGCCTTGGCGTATTTGGGATATTTCTTCTCGTGAAGAAGAAATCGAATACCTTGAAAAACGTGGCTTGCCTGTTCCGATGAAAAAGGAAGATAGTTATAGCCGTGACCGTAACATGTGGCATATTTCTCACGAAGGTCTTGAATTAGAGGATCCATGGAATGCACCAAACTATGAAACACTTCTTAAATTAGGCGTATCTCCTGAACAAGCACCTGATAAAGCAACTACTATTACCTTAACCTTTAACCAAGGTATTCCAACTCATTTAAACGGAGAAGCTATGGAACCATCTGCACTTCTTGAAAAATTAAATGAGTTAGGTGGTGCTAATGGTATTGGTATCGAAGACATTGTAGAAAACCGTGTTGTAGGTATGAAATCTCGTGGTGTTTATGAAACTCCTGGTGGTACTATTCTTTATAAAGCTCATGAGGAATTAGAACACCTTACATTAGATCGTGAAACCTATCGTTATAAACAAGAAATTGCTCTTGAATTTGCTGATTTAATTTATAATGGTAAATGGTTTACACCTCTTCGTGAAGCACTTCAGGCTTTTGTTACGAGTACACAGCAGGTTGTAACAGGAGAAGTTAAGTTAAAACTCTATAAAGGTAATGTTATTCCACAAGGCTCTTCTTCTCCATTTTCTCTTTATAGCGAGGCACTTGCTAGCTTCACTACTGGTGACCTTTATAATCATAAAGATGCTGATGGATTTATCAGACTTTATGGCTTACCACTTCGTGTACGTGCCCTTAAAGCTGCTGAAAATCACAAATAATTAATCTATATCTAACAAGCCAAGGAGTGTTCAAAACTAATTATTTTCCTAGTTTTGTAACACTCTCTTGTTTTACCATTATTTAATTATTCAACTCAAGGAGGATTACTATGAAATTATGGGGTGGCAGATTTGCCAAAGAAACCGATCAACTTACTGATCACTTTAACTCTTCGATTTCTTTTGACCAAAGATTATATAAGCAAGATATTATCGGTAGTATTGCACATGTAGCTATGTTAGGTGCTCAAAATATTATTTCCATGGCAGAAAGCGATGCCATTATTAACGGATTAAATTCACTTTTAGAGGATATTGAAAAAGGTGACATTACTTTTAACGAAAAAATGGAAGATATTCATATGAACATCGAAGCTTTACTCATTAGCCGTATTGGTGATGTAGCTAAAAAAATGCATACTGGACGCAGTCGTAATGACCAAGTAGCACTTGATGTAAGACTCTACACTCGTGATGAGATTATCACTTTAAAAGTGATGCTTAAGGAATTAATGCAAACAGTCATTACACTAGCAAAAGAGCATACAAATACCATTATGCCGGGCTATACTCATTTACAGCGTGCACAACCTATTACTTTTGCTCATCACCTTATGGCTTACTTTGAAATGTTTAAACGTGATTTTAAACGTTTAGAATTCACTTATGAAAATACTAATTTTCTACCTTTAGGTAGTGGTGCCCTAGCTACTACTACTTATCCTTTAGATCGAGATGCAGTTGCTAAAAGCTTAGATTTTAATGGTATCTGCGAAAATAGTATAGATGGTGTTTCAGATCGTGATTTCTGTCTTGATTTACTTTATACACTTTCTACTTTAATGATGCACCTTAGCCGTTTTAGTGAAGAGATTATTTTATGGAGTAGCCATGAATTTCATTTCATTGAGCTAGATGATGCTTATAGTACAGGGAGCTCTATTATGCCTCAAAAGAAAAATCCAGATATAGCAGAATTAGTTCGCGGCAAAACAGGCCGTGTATATGGTAATCTAATGAGTTTATTAACGACTATGAAAGGACTTCCTCTTGCTTATAACAAAGATATGCAAGAGGATAAAGAACGCTTATTCGATAGTATTGATACACTTAAAATGTGCCTTCCTATTTTTACACAAATGATTAAAACCATGAGAGTTTGTAAAACTAATATGTACACTGCTGCTTCCGGAGGATTTACTAACGCTACTGATGCGGCCGACTATTTAGTTAAAAAAGGTCTCGCTTTTAGAGATGCACATGAAGTAATCGGTAAGCTTGTTCTGCATTGTGTTACTACACATACCACTTTGGAGGAACTTCCTCTTGAAACCTATCAAATGATCCACCCTATTTTTGATGAAGACATCTACGAGGCTATTTCTCTAAAGACTTGCGTCAATGAACGTCAAGTAAAAGGGGGACCAAGTGAAAAAGCGGTTACAGCTCATATAAAAAGCGCCACTGATTGGTTGCAATAATTTTACATGAGATCTTTTAGATCTTTTAATAGTTCTTTTGAATAACAATATAGCGTGCTATCTTCTTAGTGATAGCACGCTATATTATTTTAAAATTGGAATAGGATTATCTAATATTTGTTTAAAAATAAAATAATTAAAAATTTCAGCTTTAAAAACCTCCATGGTTCTTATAAAACGTTGCATCGAGTGGTCAGTTAATGAAACCTCTAATTGCCATTGTTCATAATAAGCTTCAGCCATTTCTTTGCTACTCATTTCATATAAATTCTTTAAAAATGCGTAATTATATTCATACCCATGCATGACCTCCAGCTCTTCTTCAATAGTTGTAGCCAGTTCTACATATAGTTCTTGACCCACTAACCATAGCTTACTAAAAAACTGCCACACAGCTGTAGGTGGAATAATAATAATAGTAGCCTGTGAATACGCATAGAATGTATTCCTATAGACTCTATTCAAATCAATAATAGCATAATCTATAGGCTCATGAGATACTGTTAGCAACTCATATAATTCATCTTGCTTACTCACTTGCTTTTGACATTTTAAAATCCACTTTAAATTTCTATATTCATAAAAATAAAAACATCTTGAATGTGTATGATTCGCTATTCCTTGACATACTAATTGCATAGTCACCCTTCCTTTTTATTGAAAGTGTAGACTACTTTACTATTTTTTAAACATTTTATTCTTGCATAGGTACATATTCAAAATACATCACCTTATCTATCTGTAAATTATAAGCAACTGCATAAGCTAGATTTCCCGCTTTCATACTTAACATCTTAAGCTCTGGTGTCTTCTCATCTGATTGAATAGCATCTACTGTAATAGGTATATCTTCAGCTACTAATCCCTTGTCCTTTAGAAATGCTTCACAACGAGCTTGTACTTCTTCATCTGTCAATTCTAAAACTGGCGCTTCTGTTACATACTGATAAATCATTCCTCTTATCTCTTTAGTAGCTTCCTCCATAATAATCCCGTAGAACTCCAAATCACCTTCTACTTTATTTTCTGATTCATCTTTAGCTGTTAATGATAGTATATTTTCTAAGCCACTATCTTCTTTAGCACGATTACGCACTGCTCCTTTTGCCCAATCTTCTGTTTCGCTTACTTCAATGTCAAAATACTTCTTAAGTGCTGCTTGTGCACTAGTATCTAATTCATTAATAAGCGTCGTATCAGTAATAGCCTCTTCTACATAGCTACTTTTAGGCATTATAAATTGTATGATAAACATCCCAGCTAAAAGTAGGGCAATGATTACAAAAATTAAAGTTCTTAGTCTCTTATTCATATGGTCCTCCACTATGTTTATGATTAATCTCTTTATTAGTATACACTAAAAATATGCAGGTTTTATAAAAATCTAACTTCCTTTTCACAAAAAAGACAAGTATGCGTTTCTTTGCGTACTTGTCTCCTAATCATAGATACTTCTTTACTTTTTAGCTTTACTTACATTTTTCTTTGTTTTACCAGCTGTTTTCTTTTCTTCTGTACTTACTAAAGGAGAAGCCTTTTCTTTGACGATTATTTCCTCCGTCTTATTAGAAGCTTGCTGCTTTACTTTTGTTTCTGTTTCCTTACTTTTTGTTACTTTAGTTTTTGTTTCTTTAGACTTAGTTTCTTTGGCTTTTGCATCTTTAGCCTTTGTTTCTTTAGTCTTTGGTAGCACTACTGCTTTTTCTATTTCTTTGTCCTTCTTTGATTTAATTGTTTTTCTAGCCGGTATTGCATTTGCGACTACTTCTGTAGCTCCCTCTTTCATATCTTTATCTGTAGCTGATTTCACTGATTTAGTATTCTTCTTTACTGATTTTTTCTTTGCCTTAAATACCATCATACTAAGTGGCGGTATAGTGATTTCTATACTATAGGGTCTACCATGCCATCCTGTTTCTGTAGCTTTTACCACGCCATTAAGCGCGTTACTACCACCATAAAGTGCTGCATCACTACTTAATAGTTCCTCGTAATTTGCCAGTGTAGGTACCCCTATTCGATAGTCTGTATAACTTGCTGTTTTAAAGTTAATAACCACTACAAGTTCTTCCCCTGTTTCTACATTTCTTCGTAGGAAAGAAATAATACTCTGTTCTCTATTTTCACAGTCGATCCATTCAAAATTCTCATAGCCATTGCCAGTTTCCCATAAAGCCTTCTCAGATGTATATAGCTTATTAAGTGCTTTCACCCACGCTGAAATGCCTTGATGTTCTTTATCATTTAATAAATCCCAATCTAAAGCAACCGCTTCATTCCATTCTTTAGTTTGTGCAAATTCGTCTCCCATAAATAACATCTTTTTCCCAGGATGTGCATACATATAACCATATGCCACTCTTAAGTGAGCAAATTTTTCAAGCCTTTCTCCTGGCATCTTATAAATCATAGACGCTTTACCATGAACAACTTCATCGTGCGATAAGACTTGAATAAAATTTTCACTAAAAGCATACATCAAACTAAAGGTAATCTTGCCATGTTCTCTTGTACGATCAGCTGGAGGCGTCTTCATGTAACTCAAAAAGTCATTCATCCATCCCATATTCCACTTAAATCCAAAGCCAAGTCCACCTTCAGATACTGCATACGATACTTTTGGCCAAGCTGTAGATTCCTCTGCAATCATCATAATACCTGGTACTTTTGAATAAGCTACCTCATTGAGCTGCTTTAAAAAAGCAATAGCTTCTAAATTTTCCTTGCCTCCATATTGATTTGGAATAAAATCCCCTTCTCTTCCATAATCTAAATATAACATCGAAGCAACAGCATCTACTCGAAGTCCATCTATATGATAACGTTCTAACCAAGAAAGAGCACTGCCAATTAAAAAGAGTGACACTTGTGGTTTTCCATAATCAAAAATAAGTGTTCCCCAGTGTGGATGCCATGCCTCTTTCTCATTTGCTTTTTCATATAGGGCTTCACCATCAAATTTTTCTAAGGCAAATGCATCTTTTGGAAAGTGTGCTGGTACCCAATCTAATAAAACACCAATATTATTCTTGTGCATCGTTTCTACAAAGTATCTAAAATCATCTGGTGAACCGTACCTACTGGTTGGCGCAAAATAGCCTGTTACTTGGTATCCCCATGACCCATCAAAAGGATGTTCTACAATTCCCATTAATTCAACATGTGTATAACCCATTTCTTTCACATAACGAGCAAGTTCATCTGCTGCTTCACGATAGGTATAGAATTCTCCATTATCGTGTTTCTTCCATGAACCAATATGTACTTCGTAAATGGATATCGCTTCTTTATAAGGTGCTTTTTTAGTCCTAGCATTCATCCATTTCGTATCTTTCCACTTATATTTTCTCATATCATAAACAACCGCTGCATTATTAGGTCTAACTTCATAATAATTGGCATAAGGATCTGTTTTATATAATAGTTCCCCTGTTTTAGTACGCAGTTCAAATTTATAAAAATCCCCTTCAGCAAGCCCTGGAACAAAAAGTTCCCAAATACCTTGATTGGCAATCTGTCTCATTGGATGTCTTCTACCATCCCAATTATTAAAATCTCCTATCACACTGACACGCTTAGCATGAGGTGCCCATAATGCAAATCTAACCCCCTCTACGCCATTCACTTTTATAAAATGTGCGCCCAGTTTATCATAAACCTGATAGTCTTTTCCTATTCCAAATAAATAAAGATCATCTTCAGTAAAAGTAGAATCAAATTGATAAGGATCTATATAACTCCATGTGTGCCCCTCATCATCTTCACATATGAGTTTATATAAAAATTTTTCTTGCTTATCTTCTATAACGCCTTCAAAAAGTCCCTGATACCCCTTAAAGTAAAGCGGATATTTTTTCTCATCCTTTAAATCTACTACTACTATTTGTTTCGCCCCTGGGCAAAATACACGTATAATCTGTTTTTCTCCTTGATTAAGCAAATGTGGACCAAGTATACTATGTGGTGTAGCTAAGGTGCCTTGTTCTAATAACTCAAATTGTTTTTCCATTAATAAATTATCATTTCCCATCTTCTCACCTCTTTATTTGATTTTAATATATTTTTAAAAATTTTTCAATCTTTCAAGCCAGTTTCTTACATCAATTACAGATACAAGCTTGTCTTATTTCATAAAATTGTATATCCTAATGATACAGATTAAGAAAGGAGTCTTATAATGCACCAACATAACGACCAATTATTTACAGTTATTTCCTATTCCTATAGTGAATATATTCAAGCACAAATAGATTTACTCAATAATTCTTTGTACTTTTCGACTATTTATTTTGATGAAGAGACTTTTCATCTTCAAGAAAGCTTAAAAGAAATTTTTCTTTCATTACCAACTCTGTTATCGGCAGGTTCTTCAAGTAAAGAAGCTTGTGCTACAGAGCTTTTAGATTATCGTGCTACTCTAGAACAAAAATTTCGCTGTTTAATTGCTTATCAAAGGGAACTTACTCATATCGTGACACTCAAACAACAAGCTTTTTCCTTAACTAAAGATTATTTGGAAGAATTAGGCCTTACCGATATTGACTCTACACAAATTGATTATGAAAAATTAGCATTAGATTGTACCCATTATGTTTTCAATGAAAATAAGGAAACTAGTATTCAAAAAAAGGCCAATGAACTTTTACCTTATATTCCAATTAAACTAACTAAAGATAATTATTTAGCTTATTGTAAAAAAAGCATCACGCATATTGCTATTCAAGATACACCTGAAGCAGCTAGTCACCTGGTTTCTATTTTAAAACAGCTTTTCGATGGTACAGATTGTCCTCAATATGGTCAACATTTTTCAGATCTTGTTGAATCCTTAGATAACCTTGCTATCTTAAATGATCTCACAGATTTATTTGAAGAAGCTAATTTATTAAACGAAACAATAGAAACCCTTATTGATATGCTTCATCATATGCATAAAACCATTTGTACCTTAAGTAATCTACTTTTATTTGATCAATTAGATTTTACTGACATTACTGATATGCATGTAAGTTTTTCTGACCTTTATTACTCTTTAAAATCTGTTTTTCTTAAAGAAAGCGAATCAGAAGTTCTTCTTCCTACACTTAAAGAGCGTTTAGAGAGTTTAACAAAAGAAATTAAACAAGAGATGCAAAAAGTAAGTACTACTGCTCAAGTAAATCCTTTCTTCAATTTAATGCAATCTTATCTCTCTATGTCTATTGATCAGATTTTTGGATTTACTACCGTAAAGAAATCTAATTATAGTACTGACGTATCTATGATTATTGAAGTGTTCATAAATGACCTTCGTTCTAAGCTATTTGCACTTCCTACATTAGAGCGTAAATGCCGCATGCAGTATTTCATTAGTAATATACCTTTTGTAATGTCTCATGATAATTTTAACACTTATATTCAAAAAGCTTTTACCCATCTTAAAACACCTGAGCAAGGTGTTTTAACTGCCATGCAATTAAGTAGTATTCTTGAGCAAGCAGGTTATTTCCCTGCCATTAAAGAACAACCTATTATCGAAGAAGATTTAGAAGATGATGATGCTGCTACACGCTTCCTAGCAGAGCATGGTGAATGATACTAGTTCATATCAAATTAACTTCATGTAAAAATGGCTAAAATTCCTTTTGGGATACTTTAGCCATTTTATTTTTAACTAAGAAAGTCCTTTTCGACTTCTCATACCGACTTTTTTAACCTGCTTGACTGCACTTTTAGCCGATCGTTTTAACATTCTAAGTGCTTGTTTTATAAGTTCATTGACAATAACAACGAGTGCACCACAACCAATGATTTTTAACCACATTTCTTTAGATAACGGAATAGCATTAAAAAATGCACCACAATATTGAATCATTACAATCTGCAGCACCGCTGTTAGTAATATAATTTGTAAAGCTAATTGGTTCTTAAATAAATTAGGAAAAATACTACCTGTTCCAAATTCTCTACAGTTAAATGCATTAAATAACACACTAAATGCAAATAAACTAAATAGAACAGTCTGAACTTCACTAGCATTACCATTTACAATGCTTTGTGCACCTAAAAAGTTATATCTTATTTGCAAGAAAAGAAGGGCTGTAATAAAGGTACTATTAATGATAATCGTTCGTAGCATAAATCGATTAATAATGGGGGCTTCTCTTTTAATAGGTCGTCTTTTCATAACCGCGCTTCTAATAGGCTCAAGCCCTAATGCCAATGCCGGAGGTCCATCCATAATAATATTAATCCATAAAAGATGAATGGTCGTAAAAGGCATATCATACCCCATGATTTGACTTATAATAGCAATAAGAAAGGCAATAATATTTACCGTTAGCTGAAATTGAATAAAGCGTTGAAAATTATTGTAGATACCTCTTCCCCACTTGATAGCCTCTACAATCGTACTAAAGCTATCATCTGTTAAAATAATATCTGCTGCATTTTTACTGACTTCTGTACCAGCAATGCCCATTGCAATACCCACATCCGCTTTAGTTAAAGCTGGGGCATCATTAATCCCATCTCCTGTTACAGCTACAACCTCTCCATTTTTTTGAAGTGCCTGTACAATACGCATTTTGGTATCTGGCTTAGATCTAGCTACAATGGCAATATGTCGTATTTCTTTTTCTAAATCCTTATCACTTAAGGCATCAATATAACTTGCTTCTACAGCTTTTTTGCCATGTCCTACTAATCCGATTTCTTCGCCTATGGCAATAGCAGTCTGCAAATTATCACCTGTTAACATTTTTGTTTCAATCCCTGCACCTGCTGCTGTTTCTATTGCTTCCTTCACGCCTGGTCTAAGAGGATCCTGAATGCCTACAAAGCCCTCAAATACTAATGTTTCTTTCCATTCTTCTCGCCCAAGCACATTATAACTCGTTGCCATACGATGACCTGCAAAAGCTAAAACACGCATAGCCTGTACTTGTAATGCCTCAATTTCTTTTAAAATCTGCTTCTTACGTTCATTCGTTAATGGTTTAAGCTGTCCTTCTGTTTTTTCAAAACCACATTGATTTAATATAATTTCAGGTGCACCCTTTGAAAAAATTTCATAATTATTTTCTTCTTTTGCTATGGTAAGCATATATTTATTTTGTGAGTTAAATGGAACTTGCTTGACAACCTCACTTCCTAGTCTCGTACGTGCATAATCATACTGCTCACATAAAAGTAGTAAAGCGCACTCTGTAGCGCTTCCTATGTATTTCACTTCTTTTCCATGCACCTGTAAGTCTGCCGTACTATTAATCATACAGTTTCTTACAAAATCTGGATAACGCTTTAATTCAACCTCATTTTTAAAGCTTCCTTCCAAATACAGCTTAGCCACTTTCATTTTATTTTGAGTTAATGTTCCTGTTTTATCACTGCAAATCACACTCACTGAACCAATTGTCTCACACGCTTCTTTTTTTCTTACCAATACATTAATTTTAGCCATTTGTTTCATGGTAATGGCTAAGGTAATATTAATCATAGTCGGTAGTCCTTCAGGTACTGCTGCTACAATTAATGCGACACATACCACAAATGCTGTTTTCATCTCTGGAAAACTGCTCACAAGTGGACTAAGCGAACTTAAAAACTGATGGGTACTGCTAAAATCTAAAGCTAATTTACACCCCTCAATAATTTGAACAATCATATAAACAAATAACATACCTGCTACTGCGGTAGAGACTTTTGAAATGGACTGAGCTAAATGATCCATTTTAATTTCTAGAGGTGTACTTTCTTCTTTGCTTCCTAATGCTTTTGCAATATATCCCATTTCTGTTTCATCACCTGTAGCTATAACAATCATCTTGGCTTGTCCTGAAGCAATTAGCGTCCCTCCAAAAAGCATATTATACTGTTTTGCTGGAATAGGATCTTGATAAATCGTTTTACCTTGTAGTGTTAATTCTTCTTGCTTAATAACGCCTAACTTCTTCTTAACATCATCAGACTCGCCTGTAAGCATGTCTTCCCTTACCTTTAAATCATTACACGATATAAGTCTACCATCGGCAGGAACTTGATCTCCTGCTTCTAAAAAGATAATATCTCCAGGAATGATTTCACTTTTATGTATGAGTATTTTTTCTCCTGAACGTAGCACCTTAACCTGTATATCTTCTGTCATGCGATTAAGGGCTTCTGCTGCTTTTTTAGATCTACTTTCAGTTAATAAGCCTATCGTAGTGCTTAAAAGTACTGCAAAACAAATGCCTATGGCATCATGATATTCTTTAATCAAAAGGCTAATGGCTGCAGCAATAAGTAAGATAACAATGAGTTGCTGAGTAAGTGTCTCTTTTATTTCTTGAAGTAAACTTTTCTCCTTCGCTTTAGTAAAAAGGTTAGGGCCATACATCTCTAATCGCTTTTCTGCTTCTTTCGGGGATAACCCCTGACTAGAATCTACATGGTGCTCTTTATAAATGTGCTCTATATCTTGGTTATAATACTTGTTCTCCATTGTTTCCTCCCTATCTCATCATCAAGTCTTTATTATCATATATATACAAGCTTGTTTTATAATATGACTAAGAGCGAGGAGTTTATTAAAAATACAAAAAACAGACCTGTTATCCAAGGTCTGTTCTATGTAAGTTATACTTTTGAAAGATTTTTAAAAGCAGTTGCCATCATTAACTTAATGCGATTAAGTTGATTGACATGAGAAGCTCCTGGATCATAATCTACTGTTACCACATTGGATAATGGATAAACACGTCTCAGTTCTTTTACCATCCCTTTTCCTGTTACATGATTAGGTAGGCAACCAAAAGGTTGCATACACACCACATTATTAGCACCATCTTCTATTAAACTAATAATTTCCCCTGTTAAAAACCAACCTTCCCCCATTTGATGTCCAAGAGACATCACTTTACTAGCAATCTGTGCTAAATGTTCTATACTATGGGGAGCAGTAAATCGCTGACTCTTCTCTAGTGCTTTTACTATAGGTTTTCGGTTATGATCCAAATAGTACATAAGCGCCTCTGCCCCTATTAATCCCTGGATAGGCTTACTCAGTTCATGATATTTAAATTTACTATTGTACGCACAATAATAGAAGAAATCTAAAAGATCTGGCATGACGGCTTCTCCACCTTCTGCTTCGATGGTTTCCACCACTTCATTATTAGCATAAGGATGGAACTTAACTAAAATCTCTCCTACTAAACCAACTCTTGGTTTCTTTACATCCGTCAAAGGCAATGTATCAAATTCATGAATTAATTGCTCAACATTCTTCTTAAAGTGTTGCTGGTTACCCGTAGCTACATTTTCTTTTCCTATACGACACCATTTTTCATACAAGGCATTAGCAGAGCCTGGTACAGCTTCATATGGCCTTACGCGATATAAAACACGCATGAGTAAATCGCCATATAAGATGCCCATAACAGCTTTATTAGCAAGTCCCAAAGTCAATTTAACACCAGGATGAGCCTCTAAACCTTGTGCACTCAAAGAAATAACGGGTACATAGCTTAGTCCACTATCCTTTAAAGCCTTTCTTAAGAAACTAATGTAGTTAGAAGCGCGACATCCACCACCTGTTTGCGTAATAATAAGGGAAGTATGATGTGGGTCTACTGCACCACTTTTGAGTGCTCTTAGCATCTGACCAATAACAATGATTGCAGGATAGCAGGCATCATTATTAACATATTTAAGACCCTCTTCTACATCTTGTGGACACACTTTTTCTAATACTTTAACCTGATACCCACTACTATTAAAGGCAGCTTCTAAAAACTGAAACTGTATGGGTGCCATTTGTGGTACCAGAATAGTATGGTCTTTTCTCATTTCTTTAGTAAAAATAATCCTTTCATCACTAACAGGGATGATTACCTTCTCTGCTAGCTTTTTACGTTCAGCAATTGCAGCTTTTAAAGAACGTATACGAATTTTAATAGCTCCTAAATTAGCACCTTCATCAATTTTAATAAGTGTATAGATTTTACCTGAGCCCTCTAAAATTTCTTGAACTTGATCAGCTGTTACTGCATCTAATCCACAGCCGAAAGAAGTCACTTGCATAAGCTCTAAATCATCTCTAGTACATACAAAATGCGCTGCTCTATAAAGGCGATTATGATAGGCCCATTGATCTAATACACGAATAGGTCTCTCTATTTCAGCTAAATGTGCTACTGAATCCTCTGTTAAAACAACTAATCCTTCTGCTGTAATGAGTTCTGTAAGGCCATGATTAATTTCCGGGTCTAAGTGATAAGGTCTCCCGCTTACTACTATTCCCTGTAGTCCTTTTTCCTTCATAAAAGCAAGTGTTTCATCACCTTTATCAGCTATATCCTTTCTAAAAGCTTCTTGCTCATCATAAGCTGCTTTTATAGCTGCTACCATTTCCTTTTTAGGAATCTCAAAACTTTCCATAGCTTTAGTCATTTGCTTAAGCACACCTTTAGGTGAATCTAAGTTTAAAAATGGATGCATGAATAATACATTGGCTTCTTTTAACTCATCCATATTATTTTTAATCACTTCTGGATAAGACGTTACTATTGGACAGTTATAATGGTTATCTGCTGTTTGGTCTTCTTTTTTCTCATAGGGAATACAAGGATAAAAGATAAATGAAACCCCTTGCTCAATTAAGTCTACAATATGCCCATGAGTTAATTTCCCAGGATAACAAACTGATTCTGATGGAATCGTTGAGATTCCTTTTTCATAAATCTTTTTACTTGACCTAGATGAAAGTTGTACTTTAAACCCAAGCTTAGTAAAGAAGGTATGCCAAAATGGATAATTTTCATATAAATTAAGCACACGTGGCAAACCTACAGTTCCTCTTGTTGCCATCTCCGTACTTAATGACTCATAAGCAAATAAGCGCTCATATTTATAGTTAAATAAATTAGGCAACTCTTTTTTGCTTGTTACATGACCTAATGGTTTTTCGCAACGATTACCATAAATAAATTTTCTACCATCATTTAACGTATTGACTGTAAGAAGACATTTATTTTCACACCCTTTACAGCGTGTAGGCGTTTTCTTTATTTCTAAATGAAGTAATGCTTCTTTATTTAAAAGCTGATGAGGTGCTTCTGACTTTCTTTCTTTTGCTAGAAGTGCTGCACCATAAGCGCCCATTAATCCACAGATATCAGGCCTTACAACCTCACGTCCTAAGGTTAATTCCATCGCTCTTAATACGGCCTCATTATAGAATGTCCCTCCTTGTACAACCACATCACCTTGTATATCTTCAGCTGTACGTAACTTAATTACCTTATATAAAGCATTCTTAATAACAGAATAAGAAAGGCCTGCCGAAATATCGCCGATTGCTGCGCCTTCTTTTTGCGCTTCTTTTACTTTAGAATTCATAAATACTGTACAACGTGTACCAAGATCTACTGGTTTGTTCGCTAATAATGCTTTTTCACTAAAATCTTCAACACTAATCCCTAAGGAAGTACTTAACATTTCAATAAATGAGCCACAACCAGAAGAACAAGCCTCATTTAAAATAACAGATTGTACAACACCATCTCTAATCTTAATGCACTTCATATCTTGTCCACCAATATCTAAGATGAAACTAACTTGATTAGAAAATGCTTTAGCACCTCTATAATGGGCAATGGTCTCTACTTCTCCATGAGTAACTTTAAAAGTATTTTGAATAAGTGCCTCCCCATATCCTGTCACACAGGAAGACTCAATATGTACTTGTTCTGGTAAGCTATCGTATAAAACCATTAATTGTTCTTTAACTAATTTAAGTGGATCTCCTTTATTACTACCATAAAAAGAATATAAAAGCTCATTATCTGACCCAATCAGTGCTATCTTCGTTGTAGTAGAGCCTGCATCTATTCCTAAAAAAGCTTCTCCTTTATAGGATGAAAGGTCTCCTTTTTTCACTTGCCACTTTTGGTGTCTCTCTCTAAAGGCTATAATCTCTTGTTCTGATTTAAAAAGAGGCTCTATCGTTTGCCTGATTCCTGTATCACTACTCATATGATGCAAGTCTTTTATAAGCATTTCTAAATCTATAGCCTCTTCTTTATTAGCAAGTAAAGCTGCACCTATAGCTACAAAAAGCTCTGGTTTCTCAGGCACAACAACTTCATCCTCTGTGAGTTTTAGTGTTTCAACGAAACGTTTTCTAAGCTCTGATAAAAAGTGTAATGGTCCACCTAAAAATGCCACTTTCCCTTTAATAGGCTTTCCACAAGCTAAAACACTAATGGTTTGATTAACAACAGCTTGAAAAATAGAAGTAGCAATATCTTCTTTGGCTACGCCTTCGTTGATAAGAGGTTGAACATCTGTCTTCGCAAAAACACCACACCTTGCAGCTATTGGGTAAATCACATGATAGGATTTTGCCATTTCATTGAGCCCCATAGCATCTGTTTCTAAAAGCGTAGCCATTTGATCAATAAAAGCACCTGTACCACCAGCACAACTACTATTCATACGCTGTTCTAAACTACTCTCAAAATAGGTAATCTTTCCATCTTCACCCCCTAATTCAATAGCTACATTAACATCTTCTATATAGGTTTCTACAGCTTTGGTACACGCAATAACTTCCTGTACAAATTTGAGTTTTAGAAGAGAAGCTATTTCCATAGCACCTGAACCTGTACTAACAATCTTTACCTGTACACTGCCTAAGGCTATAAAACTTTCTTTTAATAGCCTTTCTAATGTGGTTTTTACATCCGAAAAGTGCCTTTCATATTTAGAATAAACTATTTCATCTTGTTCATTTAAATAAACAAGCTTGATAGTTGTTGATCCAACATCTATCCCCAAATTTAGCTTTCTGTTCATATACTACTCCTTTTGTTCTTTAACTCTACTTATAATATATTCTCTATGTTTATCATTTCTTATTATATATCATTTTCAATAAATTACTAATACATTATTGAAATTTTAACACTATATTATTTGCTGATAAAATACAAAATTCGATTTTATTTCGAGCCATCTCCAAAAATAATGCGGCATAAATCCTATAAAATATAGAACTTATGCCGCATGATAGCCTCTTTTAAGATAACTTTGCTATTAACCTATCTATTACGAAAGAATATAATTCTTCTCTTTAAATAATTCACGAATTAAAGTAACATCTTGCGTTTTTGTTAAAGCCAACATCAACTTTAACCTCGCTTTTTGTCCCCTCATATCACTTCCCATAATAACACCCATATCAGAGAGTTCTTTGCCACCACCTTCGTAACCATAGCTTTCTAACACACGCCCTGACTGACATCTCGACACAATAACAACGATGACTCCTTTACTAATGGCATAACGTATACCTTCTAATACTTTAAGAGGTACATTTCCTCTTCCCATAGCTTCTATTACAATGCCTACTGCACCTAAATCCACGGCACTTCTCACAAGGCGATCATCCATATCTAATACGGTTTTAATAAGATCAACTCTTCTCTCCACACTATCTGTATCAATGTGTTGTCTAAAAGCTAAGTCTCTATATAAAATAAGGTCATTGGTATCAATAATTCCAAGTGGACCATAAGGTGATTGGAAAGTGTTGAGAGATAACGTATTGGTTTTAGTGACCTCTGCTGCTGAATTAACCTCGTTATTAAGCACAACTAATACCCCTAAATGACGTGCTTTTTCTGAAACTGCTGTACAAACAGCAGCGGCCAAATTACTGGAGCCGTCATAACCCAGTTCTGAGCTATTCCTCATGGCACCTACGACGACAATAGGTTTTTCATAATGGATTGTTAAATCTAAAAAGTAAGCTGTTTCTTCTAAGCTATCTGTACCATGAGTAACAATGACACCACTAATATCTTCTTCATCTAGCTTAGCTGTAATGAGCTTTTTCAGTTCTAATAGTTTATCAAAAGTCATATGAGGTCCTGGAATTTCACTAAAATTCACCACCTCAATATCTGCTAACTTATCAATATTGGAAACCATGGAAAGAATTTGCTCTCCAGATAAGGTAGGAATAGCCGCACCTATTTCCTCATCTACAGTCATTGAAATCGTTCCACCTGTAAAAAATATACATACTTTAGGCTTATTCATGATGTTCTCCTTATGTTTACACTTAGTTTTCCTTATTATACCATATATTAATCCTATCATTAAGCTTCATTCATTGCATCTTTAGGTCATTTTCTTGCTTTCTGCTCCAATAAGCATACTTTTACTATTCTTTGCATAAAAATAGGGTATGAAATTTCTATACATTTCATACCCTATTTCCTGTTATTTTCTTTGAGCTAATTCTACACTAACTTCTTCCCAAGTTAAGCCTTTTTGTGCCATCATAACTGTTAAATGATACATTAAATCTGCAATTTCAAAAGTGAGTTCTTTATTATCTTCATCTTTTGCTGCAATAATGACCTCTGTGCACTCTTCTCCCACTTTTTTTAGGATTTTATTAAGTCCTTTATCTAATAAGTAGTTGGTATAAGACCCTTCCTTGGGATGCTCTTTACGCTGCATAATGGTGCTATAAAGTTCTCCCAGCATAGAATCATCACTTTTTAAGGTAACTGCTTCACGCTCAGCTTCCACCACTTCTTCAGTTAGTTCTCTATAAAAGCAACTTGAGTTACCTGTGTGACAAGAAATACCTCCTGCTTGCTCAATTTGAAGTAAAAGGGTATCTCCATCACAATCAACACTGATTTGTTTTAAGTACTGATAGTGAGAAGAAGTTTCTCCTTTTAACCAAAGTGCCTGACGACTACGGCTAAAGTAATGTACCTTCCCTGTTTCTAGGGTTTTAAGCAAAGCTTCTTCATTCATATAAGCCATCATTCTCACCTTTTTGGAATGATAATCTTGTGCAATCACAGGTACTAAACCTTTTTCATCATATTTAACGGCTTTTAAAAGTTCTTCTTTATTCATGTCAACCTCCCATAATAGTCATACCATTTCTTATAATCTCACTGGTATGCCTTTCTCCTGCAAATAGTGTTTTAAGTCATTAATCTCTAATTCTTTAAAATGAAATAACGAAGCAGCTAAAGCTGCATCTGCTTTTCCTTCCTCAAAAGCTTCTAGAAAATGCGCCATGGTACCTGCCCCACCTGAAGCAATCACAGGAATTCCTACGGCTTCACTAATAGCCCTTGTTAAGTCTAAATCATATCCTGCTTTAGTGCCATCGCAATCCATACTGGTCAAAAGGATTTCTCCAGCCCCTCTTCTTTCTGCTTCTTTGGCCCATTCTACAGCATCAATGCCAGTTGGAATACGGCCGCCATGTATGTAAACCTCAAAGCCACTACCCCAATCCACTCTTTTGGCATCAATAGCTACTACAATACATTGATTGCCAAATCGTTCAGCTCCCTGATTAATTAAATCCGGATCCTTAATAGCCGCGGAATTCATAGAAATCTTATCTGCACCAGCATTTAAAATATTACGAATATCTTCTAAATTTCTAATACCTCCACCTACTGTCAGAGGAATAAAGACTTCCTCAGCTGTTCTTTCCACTACATCTAAAATAATATTTCTTTCATCAGAAGAAGCCGTTATATCTAGAAAAACAACTTCGTCTGCCCCTGCATCACTATAGGCCTTGGCTACCTTTACTGGATCACCTGCATCTATGAGATTGACAAAGTTAACACCTTTAACCACTCTTCCTGATTTTACATCAAGGCAAGGAATAATACGTTTACTTAGCATCTCTTCTTCCTCCTCTATTTTAATAATGTAATAACCCTCTATATCTTCACCTTTATAAAACCCTCTGAACTCTAAAGAAATGTGAACTACTCAATCATATTATATACTATTGTCAAGTTAATTGAAAATAATTTTAAAATATTTTATTGTTTTTTAGGGATTCGGCTGCTTGACTACATATATATAAGTGTAAAAACAAAATAAATAGCTTCCCACGGCATAATTACCACAGCTTCAACCTGAGGAACTGACCGGGTCAGCCAAGTCTCAATCTATTGTTATAGGTACCTCTGGACTTAAGGAAGATGTTCACTGGTGCGCTGCAAGGAAGGCGCCACTTATAAGTTGTTTTAAATGTTTTTATACGTAGCATTACTAAATAAAGTTTTAAACCAGAGTCTTAAAGCCTTAGTTTCCTATCACAAGGGTGCACCGGCTAAGACGATAAGAGCTCCTCACTCTTCGTTTAAGCTTTTATAACAAATTCCTTTAGCCTCTAAAGTACAGGGTGTACTGAGGAGCAACACCTATGCCCTTTTGTAGGCTATTGGAATCCGTATGTAAAAGCTACTAACGAATAGCTGGAGAAAGTAAAAAGAGCCCAATGATTCATCGAATCATTGGGCTCTTTTTGCTATGTCTATAGAAATTCTTGATTTACCTAGAAATCTCACCAGCATGCATTAAGGTTTGGAACACACACCAAAATTAGTATTCATAGACTTTGTTCACTCAGCTCCACTACCGTCTCAACGTGCCTTTAGGCAATATGAAGAGACTATTTGACGTTAATAAGAAAATGTATCCTCTAGGTTCATTGAGATACCCCACATTTGATATGACGAAACTCCTTCAAAATATATACTTTACTAAAACTCAAATAAATACCTATTCTCTGTTTTATCAAATGTCACCTCTACATCGGGTATTTCAAATCCAAAAGATTTGGCTGCCCAATACATCATAGCTATAGGCAACGCATCTTCTTGAAAATCACATATCGAAAATTGTAGACTTCCTATCTCTATCCATGTTTTATTTCCGTATTTGCTATTTTTTATAATCATTTCTCTAACATATTTTATTCCCTCTATTAACCACTTAATATCTTCTTCCCAAAACACCTCACCTTTAACTAATGGTTGCGGAATAACGGAAAACCAAATTCCATCACAAATTTCCTTACATATATTATTTGAACCTGTGAATGATTTTATTTCTGCAATAATTTTAATATCTATTGCCCAACTACTTTTACAAATACTACATTTTAGTATTTGCAAGTGTTCCGAAGTTCTTCTTTGTTTTATCTCCATATATCTTTCTGCTTCTGATAAACTTCCCCAAGCCTATACACCATCTCCTAAATTTGCCCTGCGAGGTTCAGTTGGCCATGGTAATCCATCCGCAAGTACTCTCTCTGTATCTGCATCATTGTACACTGTATAAACTACTGTTTCACCAATAACAGAGAACCAAAGGTACATGCTTTATCTATTGTTACTTTAACTTCTAGTATATAATACTTTGTTCTATGTCTTCTTCATTTTCATCCAATAAGAATGATACACAACTTAATTTTATCTAAGTTAAATTCAGCTCAAAATTTAATGTCTTACATAAGTAATAAGACCATATGTGAAAACTATTATACTTTTCACATATGGTCTATTGTCATATCACTTATCTTATTAATTGCTTTATTTCACTTTATAATGCCTAGCCCTCAAATACTAAACCCTCAACACCTATTTCTACATAAGGGTAATCATCTTTAAATAAGTAATTAAAATAAGATTCAATACCTACTCCTATATAATCTAAGTTATGCAAATCTCCAACATAAATCTTATTTTCATCTGAAACATAAACAACAGCATCATACATACGTCCTATAGGAAAGATAGTATGCCCAATCTTTGATTCGAAAGGTTTTAATAAGAAGTCTTGATTCCATCCAAAATAAATATCAAATTCAAAAGTTGCACCATGGTAACCAATATACTTCTTCCAATCAATGATTTGATTTACACTAAACCCTCCAAATTCCTCTAGAATAGCTATAGCATATGGGTTAAGTGCAAAACCATCTGCTATAAGTAATTCATATTCGTATACTTCTGCACTCTTTATTCCTTCATACCATCCATTATTTCTTAAAATATCCAGTATAAATGGATCAACTAAGTTAATGTTCATAAATTATCTCCTTGCTTCCTGATTTGTTCATTTATTTACCAATATTTCATTCTCACTCCACACTTATCTAATAATGGTTCACATACACTACAAGGCTGTTTAAACATTCCAGTTAGTCCTTTTTTATCCTTCTCTATTCTAAATAAATAAGTAACATATATTTCTGCTCCTTGTAATGACCCTTCTCCCCCATATGCACTAGATAAAACATTTACCTCTGCACATTGGCGATTATACTTATTTACATTTCCTAACTCATCCAATATCTCTTGAATCTCTTCATTATATATACCCTGACTATTATATCCAATTCTATAGTCTCCTGAAGGCATTTTTAGTACAGCAATTGTATTGGGGCATTTACTATTTGATAATATCTTGTCGGCATTCATTTGCTGAAGCTCTTTAGCCACATAGGTAGCTGGATTACCAAGACCACCTCCTACACTATTTAGTTCTTCTTCAAGTTGTTCTATGAGTATATCAATATCCGTATAACCACTAAATTCATCATACTTCTTATCATCTATATTATACTGTTCAAAGGCATTTTCTGCCTTCTTTATATATTTACAAGCTAGGTCTATTTTTTCTACAGCCTTCTTTAAGGATACTCCACCTTTGGCTGCTATGGCAATACTTGCTCCACCTGTTTCTGGGGCAGATGCAACACCAGCTGTAACTTCTCCTGCTCCTTTAATTAGCTGGGCTGCTCCTACAATAGCACTTGCTCCACCAATAATAGAGAATCCAAAGGTACATGCTTTATCTGTCGTTACTTTAACCTCTAGATAGGTAATACTTTGTTCTAATTCTTCTTCATTTTCATCCAATAAGAATAATACAAATGATTTAACTTCATCTAAATCTGGAGTCATCATTTTAAATGCTGCTTTTTTCTTATCTGCTATATCTAATTTTACTTTTCCAGTACTCTTAGCATTAATTAGTTCAGGATGTTCATCAAAATAGCAATCTATAAAACCAATGAATATACCTAAAACTGTATCTAATTCATCCCTATTATCCGCTTTAATATCTTCTATAAAGCTGTCATAGCCTTCAATTACTCCTCTACAGGTTCCCAATACCTCATCCAAATCAATCACTACATCTTCATCTGGATGTTCAAAGGCAATTTCCTCTTCCTCAAAACCAACTAAATCTTTAATATCATCTATTTCTCTTTTAATTTGTTTTGCCTTGTCAGAAAATAGCCATATACCATCAATTAAGCCATAATGTTGCCAAGAATCATTTGAATGATCATAAATATGTGCCTGAGTAGAATTGATGCCATAACCTGTATGACCAATATAGAATTCTTTTTCATTAATGGTCATTTTATACCATAATTCTTTAAAATCATCTATAAAGGGCATTGTATCTTCTTTATCCAGCAAGCCATCATCATCACTATCTACTTCTGTTGGATCTGATAATAAAGGTAATACTCTTTGATCTAATCTATCTGCATAAGGAAAATTCTCACAATCGTAATCATATTTTATGAATATTATGCCCCAAAGATCATTGAGGGTAGGAAGTTCATAACCATCTGCTGTAATTTTAATTAAGTTAGTACCAGTAAATTCATTCCCCCAGTTAACCTCTTCACTATCGGTAAGACCATCTCCGTCAGAGTCGGTACTTCCTCCTTTTATAAGAGGATCGCTTAAGATTACTTCCTCCAAACTATTACTTTTAAGTATCATAAAAGTATCTTGTTCTATTAAATGAGCTAGTACATAGTCAGTAAAACCACTAATATTATCAGTAAAATTCTTTAAGAGTACAAATACACCATCTACTCTAGTAAGCCACCTCTTATAGTTTTGAACTGTCATATCTGGTAAGCTATCATCTGGGGTAGGTATAGTCATTGTTGAAATACTTAAACTGATATTTTTCTGTTTCAATACATCTAGTAATTCAAATACAGTTTTGAAACCATGATAATTAGTAGCACTATATGATTTGTCAGTAATAAGTAACGTGAACTTATTTGCATCTGC
Organism: Cellulosilyticum sp. WCF-2; assembly: GCF_003990395.1. Classification (NCBI taxonomy): domain Bacteria; kingdom Bacillati; phylum Bacillota; class Clostridia; order Lachnospirales; family Cellulosilyticaceae; genus Cellulosilyticum; species Cellulosilyticum sp. WCF-2. Next base: position 3,351,823 of record NZ_CP034675.1, read on the forward strand.
TCTAAATGGTAATGTAGTTACATAACCTAAACCTGCTAGAGGCGTTGCAGCTATTTGTCTGTCATATCCTCCATATGCATCAAGAGAGTCTATTAATGAGAATATCTCTTCCTTACTATTTGTAAAGCTTAATTCCCGTTTACCTTCTGCTTCTATTGCTGATATCCCATTTATCATAATGGGATTATAGGATTTAAAGTAATTTACATCCTTTAAGTCTATAATGGAAACTTGTAAATCTATGTTTGGAGCTTCTAGAGTTTCAATAATCTGTTTCATTCCTGTCTTAACAGATTTCATTATACTTTCCATAGTATAGCCTGTTTCTACTACAAATACTAAGTCAACTTTATTTTGTTTAGTATTAAAAGTACCTGAAGTTAAACTACGCGCGTTAGCTGAATTCATAGATGCTTGGTCTATAAATGTACTCGTACTATTGAGACTCATTCTTGTACTTTCTGAGTATGTTTGTATGTTTTCATTTAAAACCCCTATATCTAAAAACCACTTTTCAAGGTCAATGACACAATATGTACCCGTTCCTATCATTTCAGTAACTATGGTTCCGTTATTATCATTATAAGTTGTTGGTACTGGTACTAACATTCCTATTTCTTGATTATAATTAAAAACATAATATCTTTTTAGACCTTGTAATTTGATATCATTAACCTTACTTTCTTCAGTTAGAACTTCTTCTTTTAGCTGAAAATAAAGCGTTCCTTCTTCTATTATTCCTGAAGAATAGTCTATGCTAATAGGGGTTCCAACAATAGCATCATTTCCACTTATAGTATGAGCCTGCTGGCTTGTTGAAACAATAATGTTATCTGCTGCATTGCCTGAGGCAATCATATCAATTGATAATTCATAAGCATTTTCTTCAGTATTAATAAACTTAAGTGCTTCCTCTGAAACTTCTTGCTCAAATGTATATTCATTATCTGGTACACCATTTGTAGCAGATTTAAGTGGATTAAGTCCTATTTTAATCTCATCCCCATCACCTATGGTGTCACCATCTGTATCATATATCAGAGGGTCTGTATGATATTGATTAACTTCATCTCCAGCACTAAGGTTATCCTTATCCGTATCTGCTACTTGAGGATCTGTTCCTAGTTTCTGTTCTACTAAGTTGGTTAATCCGTCTGAATCAAGATCTTCATCTCCATCATTGATGCCATTATGATCGGAGTCTCCTTCTAAAGGATTGGTTCCAAGAGTAAACACTTCATAGCCATCTAGAAGGCCTTCCCCATCAGTATCAGGGTTATTAAGTTCAGTTCCCAATCTCATCTCTAATCCATCAACTAAGCCGTCTTGATCTGTATCTAGATTTTCATCTATCTTATCATAAACGAGTGGATTGGTTGGATCTATATTAAATAAGTAGACACGATTTGATATTAGTGATTATATTAAAGTAGACACAAAAGGAGGTGCCCACATGGCAACTAAACAAACTCGTTATGATGAAGATTTTAAAAAATCAATCGTTGCACTTTATCATAATGGCAAAACTCAGACTTCTCTCTGCCAAGAATATGATATTTCACAGACTTCTCTCGCTAAATGGATTAAACAATATTCTACTGTTGAAACCGATGATGGCAAAGTCCTAACTGCTAAACAAATTAAAGAAATGCAAAAAAGAATGGCTCAACTTGAGGAAGAGAACCTCATATTAAAAAAAGCGATTGCCATATTCACGCCACACTCTCTGAGCGACTAGATGCTGTTTATAAACTACGTTTTCAGCATGATATTAAAACCCTTTGCCGCGTACTTAACGTAAATCGCAGCACTTACTATAAGCACTTCAACTCCGAACCTGCTCCAAGAGTAAGGGAAAACCTAAATATCAAACGTGTCATTCTTCAGATTTATTCTGACTATGATAAATGTCTTGGTGCTTATAAAATCACATATATCCTCAGTCGTGATTATGGTATAAACATCAGCGTGGGACGAGTGTACCGACTGATGCAATCAATGTCTCTTCCTAAAATGTCTACAGATAAACCTTGTAGAGTAAAACATCACAATCAGGGAGAATGCGATAATCACCTCCATCAGGAATTTAACCAAAAGGCTCCAAATCTTGTGTGGGCTAGTGATTTCACTTACATAAAAGTTAATGGTAAATGGTATTATCTTTGCATTGTCATGGACTTGTTTTATAGAAAAATCATTGGTTGGCACATAGCTAGCAACCACGATGTCACCTTAACAATGTCAGCTTTTAATAAGGCTTATAAAAGCCGTCATGTTCAGTATGGACTCATATTTCACTCTGACCAGGGAGCTGAGTATACTGCTTTTGCATTTAGAAATCTCTTAGATTCCTATAATGTTGTGCAGTCATTTTCTAAAAAAGGATACCCTTTCGATAATGCTTGTTGTGAAAGTTTTTTCAAATATCTCAAAAAGAATCGCACCAATCGCAGAAGCTATCATACCCTAGAGGAACTTCGACTAGATATTTTCGAGTACATTGAAAATCTATATAACAATCGTCTTCCCCACGGTGCGATTGGATATAAAACGCCAAATGAGTTAGAAGCAGAATACTGGGATCAGCACGCATAATTATTGATCTCAACAAATTTTTTCGTTACAAATCGTGTCCAAACTATTGACTATACTCCATGGTATCAAACTTATTAACTTCATCCCCATCCAGTAAACCATCTTTATCTGTATCATTATCATAGGGGTTTGTTCCTAATAAAAACTCTTCTTTATTAGGAAGTCCATCCTTATCAAAATCTTCATCTGCATCACTTATATTGTTTCCATCAGAATCTAGAAGTAGTGGGTCTGTCATTAACTCCCAATACTCATAACCATCAGGGATGCTATCCCCATCAGTGTCTGCATTTAAAGGATCTGTTCCTAATATGTTTTCATAGTAATCAGGTAAATCATCATTATCAGAGTCTAACTCATAATCAATCTCTTCTTTCTCTTTAACTGAGCCAATATAGAATAATTTATAATTACTTGGTTCAGCTGTACTATCTTTAAGATTACCTCCACCAAAACCTAAAGTTAGAGTTTGTCCTGGTTCAATATTAGCATTATATCCTTTGTTTTTAATAACATAATGATTACCAGTATGGTCAACTATAGTAGCAGTCCATAAGTTATTAATCTTAGCTTCAAAATCAAAAGCTAAGCTCCAGTCTTCAATAGGTGCTTTAGATTGATTAGTAATACTTATTTCTCCATTGAAGCCACTATTCCAGTTACCGATTAGCTTAAATCCAATAGTGTAATCTACATCACTTGCTACTTGTTCTTCCATATCCAAGCTATATTTACTTGGATTATTAATATTACCATCGCTATTAGCTTGGAATCCAATGGTTACACTGCTTCCTGGCTCAATGTCTTGATTCCAGCCCATATTTTTAATCACATAATTATCATCGTCATATGTTACAATCTGAGCATTCCACATATTAGATATTTCATGTTCAAAATCAAATTTCAACGTCCAATTTTCTAATGGTTTATCACTAGTGTTAGTAAGTACAAATTCCCCATTAAATGCCCCTGTCCATTGATTCGTTACTTTAAATTCTACTTCATAACCATCCCCAACATATTTAGTAGGATTAATTTGTATAGCTCCTGGTGTAGTCGTTTGCGTATCTACAAGTGATGACATAGGTAGTGGTAAGTCATTTGTTATTTGAGCAAATAATTGAGTAGGCATTGATGTCATAGCTAGTGTTAAAGTAAGTAAATAGGCTAAAATTCTTTTTTTGGTTTTCAAATAGCAACTCCCCTTTATAATTATTTCATGAATAATTATAATATTTTATATAGTAAAATTTTGTCTAAAAAAGTAATGTATACTATTTTCTGTAGAATATACTAAATACAAGGACTATTTTGTAGCTATTATTAATAATATGTAAATAAACTATTTTAGGTTTATTTCTCCTAAAATAGTTTTCATTTCAAAGTTATATTCATTTACACATATTACCAAGGTTTATCAGTAATATATAAGATAAATCATTTTGTAATTTAATACAATGTTATTTTTTAATGCTTTACAATACACTCTATAAATAGTGCTTAATTTTTATTATCCTAACCTAAAACATCACAAAAATAGACTAGCTTAGATTATATTTTCTAGCTAGTCTACAGATATTTTTATAATGTTAACTACTTATTTAAAACGTCTTACTGCTTCTTCTAAATCAATGGCTCCAATGTATAAAGCCTTTCCAATAATAGCCCCATGCACATGAATAGCTTCTAATCTCTCTAAATCCTCAATACTAGATACGCCACCTGAAGCAATAATGTCTAATTGGGTTGCTTCAACTAACTTAGCTGTTTCCTCAATATTAGGGCCTTGCATCATACCATCCTTTGCAATATCAGTATAAATCACTGTTTTAACACCCATCGCTTCTAATGCTTTACAAAAGCTAAGTGCAGTGATATCCGTTACTTCTAACCAGCCTTCAATCGCTACTTTACCACCTTTGGCATCTACCCCTACTACAATTTTGTCAGGACCAAAAGTCTCAATAGCTTCTTTAACAAGTGCTTTATTTTTAATAGCAGCACTTCCTAAAATAACCCGATCTACACCTCTATCTAATTGGCATTTAATATCTTCTATGGTGCGAATCCCCCCACCTAATTCAATAGGAATCTCAACTGCTGCTACAATATCACGAACAGCTTTTTCATTGATGCCTTTTCCTTCTTTAGCCCCATCTAAGTCTACGATATGTAAATAATCTCCCCCTAGACTTTCCCATTTCTTCGCCATTTCAGCTGGGCTATTACCGTATATTGTAACTTCATTATAATCGCCTTGAAGTAATCTGACACAATTGCCATCTTTTAAATCAATTGCTGGGTAAAGTTTCATGCTTTCATTCCTCCGAAATTCTTCAGTATTTGAAGTCCTACTAGGCCGCTTTTTTCTGGGTGAAACTGAGTAGCAAAGATATTCTCTTTTTGAGCTGCCACAGCTATACGTTTACCATAGGTTGTATAAGCACTTACTACATCAGCAGGAGTTTCCAAATAATAGGAATGAACAAAGTAAACACTACTGCCTTGTTCTAAACCTGTAAATAAGGGGTCTTTTTTTACAAGCTCTAGATTATTCCAACCCATGTGAGGAATTTTTAAGCTTTCTCCTTTTTCATCTCTCATTTCTTCGGCTGTCATTTTCACGATTTCTCCTGGTAATAGACCTAGCCCTTCATAGGTACCATATTCATAGCTTTTGTCAAATAAAAGCTGCATACCAAGGCAAATGCCCAGTAAAGGAGTCCCTTTTTTCACCACTTCTTTAGTAGCCTCGGCTAAACCACTGATATTTAGTTCTGCAATAGCATCTCTAAAGGCTCCTACCCCTGGTAAAACTACCTTATCTGCTTTTAAAATCATTTCTGGATCCGCTGTAATTTCTGCGTTAAAATCTAAGGCTGCAAAAGCCTTTTTAACACTCTTTAGGTTACCCATGCCATAATCAATAATTGCTATAGTCATTCTACACCTCCAACATGCCTTTGGTAGAAGGCACTCCTTTAATACGAGGATTAAAGCTCATAGCATCTAACATAGCTTTAGCAAAGGCCTTGCACATGCCTTCTATGATATGATGATTGTTTTTACCTCTTATTACTTGAATGTGCAAGTTAATGCCTGCATGAACAGCCACTGCTCTAAAAAATTCTTCTACCATTTCTGTATCAAAATCCCCTAAACGATCAATGGTAAAGGGTGTGTCTACATCCACATAAGGTCTTCCTGAAAGGTCCACGGCGCAAAGTACTAATGCTTCATCCATAGGTACAATGGCATGACCATAACGGTTAATCCCTTCCTTATTTCCAAGTGCTGCTTTAAAAGCCTGCCCTAGTACAATCCCTGTATCTTCTACCGTATGATGACAATCAATTTCGATGTCTCCTATTGCATTTACCTTTAAATCACTTAATGAATGCTTCCCAATGTGAGTAAGCATATGATCAAAGAAGCCAATCCCTGTATGGATGTCTGTTTTTCCTTCTCCATCAATATTTAAGCTGAGCGTAATCTTCGTTTCTGCTGTATCTCTTTTAATCTGGGCACTTCTCATATTTTACCTCCTTTTACTAAAATCTTATTTAAACCACAAGGAACTTGCTAACATCCTGTACCATTTAGGTGATTTGCATTAAGTCGATGCCTTCTTATATTCAAATAGAAGAGCAAATAATCACTACTAATGTAGCAAGTGCCATCACGACATAAATCCCTTTATTCCAATCATAAACTCTTTTGCTACCGAAAGACTCAAACGGATAAATAGGAATCATACGATAAATCAATAAATAGATGCCCACTTGCTTGGCAGCAGAAGCAATCATACCCTGACTCCTACTAAAAACTAAGAAAGCTGTTAGAATAAGTAAAGCTATCCAGCTTACCAAAGCAGTCATTCCCATTGCTTTTCTAAAAGCTTTCGTTTTTTCATAACGCTCAGGATACCAGTTACCAATCATCGGAAACAGTGACCCAATATTAACGAAAACACAAGTTAAAGTCCCCCCACTAGTAAGCCTAAATGTCCAATGACGCTCTGATGAGCATCTAGTACCTATAAATTCTGTAGTCGTAGTCAATAGCAATAGCATAAGATAGACAACCAAAATTGTTATGTCATATTTTAACCCACGTAGCGAGGTAACACTAAACAACAAGGCATTGATTAAAAAAAAGGCTAAAAGCTGTTTAATGCTATTAGGCGTACTAACTACATTTTCCTGATTTTTTGTTGCCACATAATAATCCATACCAATAGCAAAACAAAATGGGGTAGTAAAATATTGTTTTAGTGCACCTAAAAATCCAAATTGCTTAGCAAGGTTCACAAAACTTGTTCTAGCAAAACCATTTTTTTCGAATAACCCCCAAGACCCTACATTATCATCCTTCACCAGTGCAGTCAGTGCGTCACATCCCTGCTCCCATAAATACTCGGTAGCACCTTTATAAAGCACATTCCCAATTCCTTGATTGTGATAATCACGGTCTACAAAAGCATAATCTACATAGCCAATTTTTCTGCCACCAGCTTTTATAAATTTGTATAGAATAGCCCCTGCAATTTTTCCATCTTTTACAGCAACTAAGGCCTGTTTTGGTTTTGCTACCCATAAGCTTTCTAGCCCAGTAAAAGCTTTTTTACCAATCTTATGAACTGCTTTGGCTTCATCAGCTTGCATTTGACGTATGATGATATTCTCCATTATTTCCCCCCGTATGTGCTTAATATCATAAACAGTCTACGTGTTAAGTCATTAATAAAATGTACTTCATCGTCTCCTTTTAAGTCATCGTCCATCATTATACGAGTACTTTAAGCGCTTCTAAAAGTTTATTATTTTCTTCTGGTGTTCCAGCATTAATGCGATAATAAATGCTGCCATCTATCTTCATCTTACGAATATAAATATGTTTTTCTTCTAAGGCTTCAAAAACACCCTCTGGTAAAGTCAGCCATACAAAGTTAGCTTCTGATGGATAAGGCTTAAGTCCTAAATTCCTTAGTCCTTGTTCTAACATCTTTCTATTATCTACAATGCGCCTTGCATTTACTAAAAAGATGTCACGGTGCTCTATAGCCCATGTTCCTATAGCTTGCGAGAAAATATTCACATTATAAGGTGGTCTAACTGTGTTAATCAGGTTAATCACAGCTTCACAAGCAATGCCATACCCCACTCTGGCCCCAGCTAAGGCATAAGCTTTAGAAAAGGTTTTTAAAACGATAAGATTGTCATAATCATTCACATAAGGAATCATCGAAATTTCTTTTTCACTAAACTCGGCATAAGCTTCATCTACCACTACAAGCCCTTTTGCTACTTCTAAAATACTTCTTATTTCATCTCTAGTAAAAATACAGCCCGTTGGATTGTTAGGATTGCAAAGAAAAATGACTTTAGGCTGCTCCTTGCATACCACTTCTTTAATAGCCGTCACATCATATGTAAAATCTGATTTCAAAGGTACTTTAATCATTTGCCCACTATTGAGCTGAGTAAACTGACTATACATACTAAAGGAGGGATAAGGCATCAATACCTTGTCACCATCTTCTAAAGTACTCCCTAATATACAGTCAATGAGTTCATCTGACCCTACACCACATACCACATTTTCTATCTTTACATCATAGACTTTTGCCACTGCATTTGCTAATTCTAAGCTATCTGTATCGGGGTAACGATTCACTAATAAATCCCCTACACGTTCTTTCATATAAGCCACTAACTCTTCTGGTACGCTATAAGGACTTTCATTAGAATTCAAAATAACCCCTTCTGTCAAATAAGCTGAATGATAAGGTGCCATAGTAGCAAAACGTTCTCTTAAAAATTTAACCATTATTTCACTTCCTCATCTAAACGAACTTGAACTGATAATGCATGAGCAAATAATCTTTCACTTTCTGCAAAACGTACAATTGATTTTCCGATCGGCATTAAGGCTTCTTTTGTAAAAGATAAAATACTGCTTTTTTTAATAAAATCATCTACCCCTAAAGGTGAGAAAAATCTAGCAGTACCATTAGTAGGTAAAACATGATTAGGACCTGCCATATAATCACCTACTGGTTCTGGTGTATAATGGCCTAAGAAAATAGCCCCTGCATTTTTAATACGTGTTAAAACTTCAAAAGGTGCCGTTACTGCTAGTTCTAGGTGTTCTGGTGCAATGGCATTGGCAAGTTCACAGGCACTTTCCATACTAGGCTCAATCACAATGGCACAATAGTTTGCTAAAGAAGCACTTAAAATCTCTTGGCGTGGCATGATTTCATAAAAGCGTACCACTTCTTTTTGTACTTTTTCTGCTAATGCTTTGCTAGTTGTAATAAGCACTGCTGAAGCTAGCTGATCATGCTCTGCTTGTGATAATAAGTCTGCTGCTACGAAGGTAGGGTTAGCACTTTCATCAGCTACGATTAAAATTTCACTAGGCCCTGCAATGGAATCAATATTCACATAACCAAATACTTCTCTTTTGGCTAAAGTCACATAAATATTGCCTGGCCCTACTATTTTGTCCACCTTTGGAATCGTCTCAGTTCCAAAAGCGAGGGCGGCTATGGCTTGTGCCCCTCCAATTTTATAAACTTCTGTCACCCCTGCAATATAAGCAGCTGCTAACACTTCCTGAGTTAACTGACCATCCTTAGAAGCGGGTGTTACCATCACAATACGCTCTACGCCAGCTACCTTTGCAGGAATCACATTCATTAATACAGAAGAAGGATAAGCCGCCTTGCCTCCTGGTACATATACGCCTACTTTTTCTAGAGGTGTGACGCGTTGGCCTAATATTTCACCATTTTCTTTCACATCAATCCATGTGTTTTGTTTTTGCTTTTGATGGAAGCTTTCAATACGCGCTGCTGAAAGTGTAATGGCTTCTTGAAGCTCAGGTTCTAAGGTATCATAAGCAGCTTTCATATCTTCTACACTTACCTTGACATTACCTGCATGAATCTCTGGGCAGTCCCACATGGCTGTATATTCGAAAAGAGCAGTATCTTTTTCACTACGTACACGATCTACTATTTTTTTAGCAGCTAAAGCATATTCCCCTGTATCCATATTGCCTCTTACTTCAAGTTTCTTCAAAAAAGCTTCTTTTGCTTCTATGGTTTCTATGATTTGAATCATTTGCGCTCCTCCATTTTCTTTTCAATATCATTTAATAGACGCCTTATCTCACTATGCTTTACTTTTAAACTAGCCGTATTCACAATACAGCGTGCTGATAAAGGTTCGATATCTTCTAATACAACCAAGCCATTCTCTACCAAAGTTTTACCACTTTCTACAATATCAACAATCACATCTGATAAACCTACAATAGGTCCTAACTCTACTGAGCCATGAAGTTTAATAATTTCTACTGGCCTATTAGTTTTTTCAAAATAGCGCTTAGCAATAGAAGGATACTTTGTGGCAACACGAATGAGACCACCACTTTCTAGAAGTGCTTTTTTCTCTGGCTTACCTGCTACTGCCATTTTACAAGCCCCAAAGCCTAAATCAATCACTTCATAAACTGCTCTGTTTTCTTCTAAAATGGTGTCTTTTCCTACAATGCCTATATCTGCTACACCATAATCTACATAAGTAGGTACATCAGATGCCTTGGATAAAAAGAAACGATACTGACCATCATCACTTGTAAATAAAAGTTTGCGGCTTTCTTCTTCCATCTCTTTGCAGCTAATACCTAATTCCTTTAATACATCCATTGCTTTTTCTGCTAATCTCCCTTTTGCAAGGGCAAAAGTAATTTGATTCATGTAATTACCCCCTCTCATTCTCCACTCTATAGAGTTCGTTAATAGTTGCTTCCTGAACAGTGCCTTCTGCTAAGTTATACACATCTACTTTATTGTAATCTTTGTAATGAAGTATGCCACCCATACCAACTGCTTTAGCATAAGCCTTTGCTTCTTCAATGTTATCTGTAAAACTATTTTCTATCACCATGCCACTTTCACGATGATGATCACTGACTTCATAACAAATCTTTCTTGTTTGTTTATTAGCTACTACTAACGTACATTTACTATATAGTGGTGTAAGAGGTTTTTGCTTAATCAGGCGCTGCAAAATAGCGTTCATATGCATACCAAACCCTACCGCTGGCAAATCTTTTCCAAACTCTTCAAGCAGATGGTCATAACGTCCACCTTCTACAATAGCTGTTCCAATATAAGGTGTGAAAACTTGAAACATCATACCTGTATAATAATTACCATAAGATAATAAGCTGAAATTAAATAAAATAGATTCACTTACACCGTAATCCTCTAGCAGTTCATAGAGCTGCTCCATTTCATCTAAAGCTTTGACTGCTTGAGGGCTATTCATTTTTTTCTTTACACTTCGAAGTAAGTCAATATGACCTGCACACTCAATAAGCTCCAATAATAAAGCTAATGTTTCTTCATCTTTAATAGCCTCTTGTAAAACATCCTTAAGCAGTACAGCATTTTTTTGATCGATGGCTTCATAAACCTTTTCAACTGCTGCTTCTCCTAAACCTAAGTCACTTAAAGTACATTTTAAAAATTGACTACTACCAATGTGAACAGTAAAGTCTGTCACGCCCACTTTCTTTAAAGCGGTAATGGCTAACTTAATGACTTCTGCATCCGCTTCTATACTATTTTTGCCAATCAGTTCTACGCCTGCTTGTGTAAACTCATGAAGCTTTCCTTGATAGCGTTCGGGATATCTAAAACTATTTGTCATGTAAGCATATCTCTTTGGCATCATACTTTCTGCTTTTTGCATCCCAATGACTCTTGCTATAGCCCTGGTCATATCACTGCGAAGTGCCAACATTTCACCTTGTCTATTTACAAATTTATAAAGACTAGGAGATTGAAACCCTGCTTTTTCGGTTGTAAAAACATTTAAGTATTCAAAGGTAGGTGTTTCTACCCAATGGTAACTATAACCTTCAAAAACCTTTTTGACTTGATCTTGAATTTTCCCTTTTAAAGCTGCTTCTTCTCCTGTATAATCCTTTACACCTTCTGGTATATGCAGTGCATAATTCTTCATTGCTTCCCCTCACTTTACTATGATAAAGTAATAAATTAATAAAGTAAGTATAAACTCATCCTTAATAAAAATCAATATTTTATAAACTATTCATACATTTTTATTGCTTTTTCACACCAATACGAGGCCTTAAGGTAGTCTTTTGGGGCACCTTGCCCATTCAGATATAAATAAGCTAACCAAATCATAGCTGAGGGTTGATCTTTAGCAGCTGCTATTTGATACCATTTGAAGGCTTCTTCATAATTTTGCTCTATATCACTTCCTGTGTGATAGCTATAAGCTACATGGTTAATGGCTTCTATGTCACCTTCTAATGCTGCTTTTAAATAAACTTCAAAGGGTTCATCCCATCCCTTCATATGCGCTTCATAGTAAATATACCCCATATTAAACATGGCTGTATAATGCCCCTGACAAGCTGCTTTTTCATAAAAAAGAATAGCCTTTTCTAAATTTTTTTCTATACCTTTACCTTCATAATACATATTTCCTATATAATTCATGGCTGCTGCACTTCCTAAATCAGCTGCCTTGGTATACCATTTAAAAGCTGTTTCATCATCTTTTAAAATGCCTTGTCCCATATAATAAATATTTCCTAGAACTAACATCGCTTCTACATGCCCCATAGCTGCAGCTTTCTCATACCATTTAATGGCTTCCTTACTATTTCTTTGTACCCCTTCTCCATTATAATAACTGTGTGCTTTGTGTAAAACGGTACTTAAGCTATCAGACAAATGTGGTTCTTCATGCGTGTTAATGATACTTGCTGCTTCACCTAACTTTTCACCTAATAATTTATCTTGACTAAAAACTGTATCATTACCCTTTTCCTTTTTAATAAAACCCATCCACAACTCTACTGCCGCTTCTGCTAGAGAACGATCCATCATTCCCTCTTCATGAAGGATGCGAATACATTCATGTCTTTCTAATAAATACTGCTTCGTATCACACTGACTTAAGCGCTTATAAATATCAAATACCATGCTTTGTGCTAAAAGATAATGCTGCGTTTTTTCAAAAGGAAAGTAATCTTTTATAAAAGCTAATAGCCTTTTAGGCTGATTAAAAAGCTCTTCTCCATAAGTTTTTTTTAATATTAATAATTGATTAATGATTTGTTTTTGCATGCTCCTTCCCCCTCATAGGATTTTGATAAATAACAGCTAAAGTAATATCATCCCCACTTCCCTTACTTGATGCTTCATTTAACCAAACCGGCAGTTGTTCCTCTAACAAAGTACTATCATAATGTTTCAGTAGTTCTAAATAATCTTTTCCAATCCTTAAGAAATCCTTTTCACTAGTAAAACTATTGGCATACCCATCTGTACTCATTAGAAACAAACAAGGTGATTGATGAGTAGCAATAGGAATTAGTTTGTGTTTAAAATAACGCCAGCATTCTTTCTGACACAAAGAATAAGTTTCTGTTCCATATTGCTGCTCTGCTAGAATAAGACGTTTCGTTTCACCTTTTGCATCTACTTGTAATAAATCTCCATCTCCTATCTGCAAAGCAAAAACAAAGTCTGGCATCACCCATAAAATAATAAGGGTACTACCATAAAGCTTCCACATTTGTTCTGCTTTAGGATAATCCCCTCTTTCTTTCTGTTGGTGATGATACTGTATTTGTTCTTTCCACTCTTTCTCAATTGCCCTAGGTAATTGTACTTCCTTAATACTTTGTAATAAACTGTATAAGGAAGCTTCATCATTTTGCCATATAAGTATTTCTATAACGGCAAGGGCTACTGATACTGCTATTTCAGCCCCTTCATCACTATAAGGACAGGCACTACTCCCATGTCCATCTGCTATAGCACAAACAAAGCTGTTAGGTGAAAAAAAGTTAGTTTTAATGGCATCTTGGCAAGGCATCTGTTTTATGATATGAGATGCCCCTGTCACACACCCTTTAATCATCTCCCATCTCATAGGCTCTACCAAACATCTAAAGCATCATCAGTAGTTACTGTAGGTAAGGTAGCTAAATCTATAGGCATACTTGTAGCAAAAGTATTTTTAGCTATCTGACTATGAGGACTAGAAACTTGTTTCGTCACGGTAGATGCCCACTTAATGTATTTGATTAATGCACTTGGATTATTAGCTTCTAAAACGGGCATTTCTGGTTGATCTACAAAACGTGCAAGTACTTCTTTATCTGCATCATTACCAATGGCAATGGCTAATTTCACAGCTTTCTTTCCCCAAGGTAAACTTAAAAGTTGATTAAGAGCTGCTTCATAAGTATCTGTAGGCTGTCCATCTGATAGTAATACAAGTACTGGTGGTAATGCACGCTCCGGCATAGGTGGCATTTCTAATTGACCAGCTACTAATTCTAATGCTTTACCTAAATCTGTTAATCCTCCTGCCTCTACATCTATCCACTCAAAATCTTGTACTGGTGTGGGGGATGCAATATGCCACTTAGCACCTTCTGAAAAGGTAATGGCTCTTATATAAAGCTGAGCATTAGGATTCTCCTCAGCGGCAGCTCTCATATCAGGAATAGTTTGTTTAATAGCATAATTAAGTGATTGTATTTTTTCTCCCATCATAGAGCCAGAGCAATCGACTAACCATATAAAATGTAATGGCCTAGCTGCCATTTCTCCACCTGGTCTTTTTAAACCTTCTATCATATTCTCCTTTTTAGTGAAATAACTTTCACTAAATCCTCCTCTCCCTTATTTCTTAATCTATTTTGACATACTTTTATTTGATAAAACCTAATGTATTGCTTATACCGAAATCAATAACTGTCCCTGTTAATAGTGTCATACTTTTACCTGGTGCTACGACTCTGCTACTACCCTCTGAAGTCGTTACCTGCCAGCTTTTAGTACTTCTATTTTGAACACCCCATTTATTAGGATCCTGTGGATGCCTAATTACTCTCGCTATTTCCGTATCAAAGTCAAAATCCTGATGAAAATGGTGTGCATAAATAATCGTTTCAGGGTTTAATACAATAGCTCTTTGTCCTAAAAGTAATACAGCACCTGCTTCTACTATTTGATTACAACACCAACAAATAGAGCTCACTCCTAAATGGCTTTTGTCTTCATAAAAATTTTCAGCGCCACAATGAAGGCAGTGAACAATGCTATCTTCTAAACGCTTAAACCCACGTTTCCACTGATTCTCTACGATTCGTTTACTTGGCGTATGTATTCCTTCTGTAAAAGCCACCATAAAAAGGTCTTTAATAAAATCAGGATATAAGCGCCAATAAATAATAGCATTATCTTGGTAACCTGCAATAGGCCTATTAGATAAATCTGTAGGATCCCAGATAAAAACTGGTTTTTGCCCATAAAGCACTTCCTTAGCTCTTATATCTAAACATTTAATACTAGCTTCTGTTGCACCTTCTAAAGGGTGATGTAACATAAACATATAAAATAACAAAACAGCTAATGAAAATAAATCTGTTTCTGTCGTAGGCCCTTTCTCACCTCTTACAATCTCTGGCGCCATAAACCCTAAAGTCCCCTGTACACTATCTGCACTGGCACCATTAATCACAACATTATCATTGTCACATACTAATACCTCACCTGTATCTGGTCTTATAAAAGCATTTCCAAAAGAAATATCACAGTAGCTATACCCTAAGGAATGTAGCTTTTGAAAACAATCAGCTAGCTCATATCCTGCCCTACATAGTGCTTTAAAAGTAGGTTCAGCTTTACGTTTCATTAAATCAACAATACTTTTATAAACATTAGGCCTTAACGCCATAATATAACCAAAGGTCTCACTTGTTTTAATAAAATCCATGGGCCATAAAAAACGTTCATCCGGTTTACCATTATGTACAAGACGTACCAGCGTCTCTTCCTGCTTAGGTGTGGCCATATGAGGATGATACCACTTTAAGGCATAATGCTTATTTCCAGCCGTCACCTCATAAACTTCTCCTTGTCCTCCACTTCCTAATAACTTTAAGATACGATAGGAAATGCCCAAGGTAGAAGTCATTACTTTCCCTTCTTGTAGCATAGATAAGGTCACTATCCTTCCTCCTATTTCTCATTTTTACTACATTATACTATAATCATTTTATTTTTTACAATTTATTAATAAATAATGTAAATAATTTTACTTTTTAATTATTTTATTTAGATATAGAAAGAAGGGATTTTAACCATTGATTCATCATTAAAATCCCTTCTTTCTTACTCTCTATATTCCATTATCCGCTTTAAATTATAGTAAATCCTTATAGTTACCGTAGCCTTCCTCATCCATTTTAGACTTTGGAATAAAGCGTAGTGCTGCAGAATTAATACAATAACGTAATCCACCTAATTCTACAGGACCATCTTCAAACACATGTCCTAAATGAGAGTTAGCTGAAGTACTCCTTACTTCTATTCTGTTCATGCCATGACTCGTATCCCCTTTATCATATACCACACTTTCTATGATGGGCTTTGCAAAGGCAGGCCAGCCACAACCTGAGTCAAATTTATCTTTTGAACTAAATAAAGGCTTTCCACTTACTACATCTACATAAATTCCTTCTTCGAAATGATTAAAGTATTCATTTTGAAAAGGTGGCTCAGTGCCTTGCTCTTGTGTCACCTGATACTGGATAGTAGATAATTGCTTTCGTAGCTCCTCCTTACTTAAAGAAGGACGATAATTATTTTCTTCAAGAAAACGCTTCCTACCTGATCCCTTATAATAAAGTCCATATCTAAAAGGATTCTTCTTATAATAATCTTGATGCTCCTCTTCCGCAGGATAAAAAGCCATAGCCGGCTTGATAGGCACTGTAATAGGCTTATTAAACCAACCACTAGCTTCTAGCTTATCAATATAACTTTGTGCCAAAGCTTTTTGCATTTCATCATGGTAAAAAATAGCTGTATGATACGTCTCTCCTCTATCTCCAAATTGTCCGTCTGGATCAGTAGGGTCAATGCTTCTAAAAAAGATTTCTAGTAATTCCTCATAGCTTATCTTCTCTTCATCATAAATAATTTCTACAGCCTCAACATGCCCCGTTTGTTTAGAGCATACTTCTTCATAAGTAGGATGAGGTTGATGTCCTCCTGTATACCCTACTTGGATGGCTTTTATCCCAGGCCATTCATCAAAAGGCTTTACCATACACCAAAAACATCCACCTGCAAAGGTGGCTTTTGCATTATGATTCATACCATCACCTCTTTCTATACGTAGTATAACCTCGTTATATTATCAGGATACCATGTCATACAATCTTATTTATATTCAACTAAAAATTATGATATTGCTACTTTTTATTTTATACCTTTGTTTAAAATAAAAAAAGACTTAATCATAAATATAAAAAATAACGGATTTTGTACTACTTTCCCACACTGTTTGTATAGCTAAAGCCCGTGTAATCTCTGCAACGGGTACAAAAGTACGTCCATTTTTAGCTTCTGGAGGGGCTGACATGGTATAAGTCTTACCATCTATTTTCATTATTTTGCTTCCTAGCTGTAATGTAATGGTTTGGTTAGCTTTAATAGTTACTGTTTTAGTAGTAGGATGCCATAAAATGCACTCTCCTCCAATACCTATCGCATCCGCTACATACTTGATAGGTAGCATAGTTCTACCATTAGAGATATAGGGTGTGGCATCCATAGATTTATTAGTACTTCCTATTGTATAATGACTCTTACCAATAGTAAATTTTATAGGTGTTACCATGACTGGCGGTGGTGTAGGTATAACTTCATTTTCCTCTGCTACTTTAAGAAAATCTCCTTGCCAAATAGCATCTAGGCTTTGCTCTGTGGCTAATTCAGAAAAACCAGTTCCCCCTATTTGTAACTTATAATTTCCTGAAGCAATGGTTTGGTCTGCTGTTAAGGTAAAGTGACTTATTGTAATAATAGAAGCCTCATTGGATCGTCTAACAATAGGTATCTCTAGTCTATTAGATTGCCATACCGGCGTTCCTAAACGTATATCTCCTTCTGTTACCGTGATTTGTGGTAGCTTTGTAAATTTCATCCCACTTTCTTCAAACTGTAATATAATAGTTTTACCTTGAGCTATTTCTCCCGGCGCTAATTCTCGGATTTCAATTTTACCACCCACTTGATCTTTAAAGCCTATACGAACCTCAAAAGGTTCTACTTCTACCTGAAAAGGTGTGTCAACTGCTAATACCTTGGCTGTTAGTGTTTTTATAAGCGATCTTCCTTCTACTACAAGTTCGATATTTCCTTGTGTGCCATGAGGTATCATTAATGTCACCTGGAAATCATAACGACTCGCTTCCTTTGGTAATTGCTGTACTTTAAAACCTATAACTAGGTTTCCTTTTTTTATAGGTTCGCATACCATTACCTCTCCATTCATAGTCACTTCTACCTTGCCTTGAGTATTCGTTTCTAAACTCACACCATTTCCAAACTCAAAATAAGTTACTCTCTCTTTCACCAAAGAATCTGCTACTTTTTCTACTAAAGCAAATTGAACTTCTTGCTTTGTTCCAGAGTATACCTTTTTACTCTTCACTTCTAAGTCAACTGTGTAATCCATTATCTCTAGTACTTCTACAGTAGCTTCTTGAATAAGGTCTCCTTTAGCTTTTACTGCTAGCTTTCCTTGAAAGTTATTATGATTTTCTTCTATAATCTTAATACCTGATAAAATGAAACCTCCTGTATATTTAGCCTGGCTTATATCGGGTAAAAGGATTTCTAGAGTCTGTCCGTCTATCTGCTTAATGGCATCAGCTCCACTATTAATCCCCTCGAAGCCCTTTATTCCTATAAGCTGAGGTGTACTCGTATTTATATCAAATGAAAAACCTTGATGAGTTAACTGAATTTCAATAACCCCTTGTTTCCCTTGATTCATTGCCTTTGAAAAGGCTTTAGAAAAAGGCTCTTCAATCCATAGATCTGCCATTTCACCTTCTTTTACTGCTGTTGGTATTTGATGAGTACTCACTTTTCCTCTATAATTCATAGCTGTTGCAACATGATATCTCCCTGATGTCACAGCTGTATTATTACTTATAATTTCCACAAAACTTATTTCATCCACCATTTGAAGGGCCATAGGAATTCGTATACTTGTTCCTCTTTCTAGCCTGGCTCCTTGAATCTTAATCTGCAACATACTACCTATCAATTTTGTTTCTAGCGATGCTTCTGATGCTGCACCTATTAACGTACTTATGTATGGCTCATCTAACCATTTAGCTCCTGAAAGTTGTAAATAAAATAAATCGCCTACTTCTAACTCATCTACTAAGTCAATAATCAATTCTGGCGCATCTTCTGCAGAAATAACTTCCTGCTCCATAACCGTTATGACCTTATTAATACGGTTCCAAGAAGCCCCACGAGAGAAATGAGGTACTAGACTTATAATCATTATAATAATCAAGCAATACGCTAATTTTTGTTTCTTGTTCATTAGACTACTCCTTTTAGCCCCTATATCTATCTCTTTTATTATAAAAATTAAAAAAGAGCCTTGCAACAAGGCTCTTTTAATTTACATTATTTTACTATTTTCTTTAAGGTTAACGTTTTCTTTAAACAAAGGATGTCTGACTAATTGAATAATTAGAGGGATTACCATTAATACCCACACAATAGGTTCAGCTACAATAATACCCATATAACCTAGAGAAGGTACTAGCAAAATAACAACAAGTACTTTTCCAATAAGTTCAATAAAACTTGAGAAAATAGGTGTTGTATGATCTCCTAACCCTTGAAGTGCATTTCGAAAAACTGCAATCATGGCAGTTACAAAATAAAGTAATGTATCTACTCGCAAGTAAAGAGTGGCTGTTTCTATCACCTCAACTTCTTTACTTGCTGTTACCATTTGAATCAGTAGAGGCGATAAAGTATAGCTGATGATAATAACCACCACACACCAGCCCCATGCTGCTAAAATAACCTGTTTTATACCTATTTTGATACGCTGGATTTCTCCTGCCCCTCTATTTTGCCCACAATAGGTTGCTATAGTCATGCCTAACACACTAAAAGGCAACATTAACATTTCTGTAATTTTACGGGCACCCGTATGAGCTACAATGATATTGGTACTGAAAGTATTAATAGCACTTTGCAGGGCTACGGTTCCAAGTGAAACTAAAGACTGCATCATCCCCATGGATAATCCCGATTTTAATAATAGTACCATACGTGATTTTTGAGGCCTAAAATCACTCCACCTTAAATGAAGCATTGGATAGCGTTTCACTATATAAATAAAACATAAGATAGCAGCTATACTCTGTGAAATAACCGTAGCATAAGCTGCTCCTGCCACGCCTTGATTCATAGGCCCTACTAACAAGTAGTCAAGCCCTATATTCATTAATGCAGATAACACAAGAAAATAAAGTGGTGTAATGGCATCGCCTATAGCACGAAGTACACTGGCACAAACATTATATAGCATGGCAGCCATCATTCCTAATAAAACAACTCTTATGTAAAGAATACCTTGTAACATGAGTTCATCTTTCATATTAAGCAATCTTAAAATAGGTTCCAATAAACCTACACTAACTATGGTTAAAATAATAGCGGTGATCATCCCTAAACTTAATGTACCTGCTACGCTTTTTCTAAGTGCCTCAAAATCTCCTGCTCCAAAATCTCTTGCTACAATAATAGCAAATCCATTGGTTAGACCAATTAAAAAGCCAATGATTAAATTATTAAGTGTACTGGTCGCACCCACTGCCGCTAATGCTTGTTCTCCTAAAATCTCTCCTACAATTCTTATATCTACCAAACTATAAAAAAGCTGAACTAAATTACCAATAAAAATAGGAATAGCAAACTGTAAGATAAGCTTTCCTGGATTTCCTTTTGTTAAGTCTTTCATATCCTATTCTCCTATATGTATTTGATACGTCACACAATAAAAACACTCTATCTAGAAGTAACCCTCTAAATAGAGCCTGTAGATGTTATTATTAATGGAGATGAGGGGACTTGAACCCCTTACCTCTTGAATGCCATTCAAGCGCTCTCCCAGATGAGCTACACCCCCTTAATATTAGCTTTATTTTACCTTATTTTTATAGACTATTCAATCTTATTTTTCTATTTGTTTTTCAAGTCATTTTCCCTGTAATAAGTTGGACAGAAAGCATGATTTTATGCTTTCTGTCCTTATGTACAACTTTCTTTTATGTCTAGTACTTACTAACGACTATAGCATTTTTTTATAACCTGTTCAGCTGGTTTTCCATATAATGCATAGCCTTTGTCTTTTGCTGCTTCTTTTAAATCATATTGCTTCCATGGCCAATCCCACATAGCAAAACCAGATACCCAAGAGCGTTTTGAGCAAGCTTTAAACATAGCTTCATACCAAGCTGCTTGTTCTTCTAAAGCTACTTCTCCTGTTTTTCCCCAATCATTAGGGACTTCTGAAGAATGAGCCGTAGACATACAACCTGCTTCTGCAAAGAAAAATGGTTTTTGGAAATGCTCTACTACCTTTTCAATACGATCTAATTCCTTTTCCCAATCTTCAAGAGGGTAGTACCCACTAGAAGAAATAACATCTACTGCATCCCACCAAGTCACGTTATCTTCTTGATATTTATCTGTGTTATAGGATACAAGGCCATGATAAACCTGCTTAATGTCATCAATAAGCTTACGCCACTCGTCTGCTCTTCTCTCACTCATGACCATTTCACAGCCTGCAATCATCATCTCACAGCCTTCTTCTTGAGCAATACGTGCATAATGTACCTGAAAATCTGTATAAGACTTAAACCAATTATGCCATTTAGGTTCACAATGCACATCTTTATCAAAGAAATTAATGTGTGCTCTCCAAGTACCATTTTTACAATTGGCTGTAGGCTTTAAAGCCACTTTAAGACCCAATGATTTTGCAAAACGAATCATCTCTCTTAATTCTTCATCTGATACATTAGCCTTAGACTTAAAATCAATCACCTCTGACTGTGCTGTATCTTGAAGGCCATTAGGCACTAAAATAATAAAATTAGCACCTGTTCTTTCTTGTAAACTTTTTAAACTTTGTTTTGCCTTCTCATTTGCAAAACTCCCTTGAGCCGCAAAAGGTGCAAATGTTATACCTTTAATAAATTCCATCTTCTGTCTCCTTTTACCCTTTTCTCTTATTATAGATTTTATGATAAGCAGACTATATAATAATCTCATATTAAAATTGTACAAATCTATTTTTAGGAGTCAAACATGCATTACTTATTTGAGTTCAATGATAAACGTTACACTTGGTATGAAGCTTTTTTATTTGATGCGGCTAAAGATGTTTTACCTATTCGCGCCCACTGGCATTACTTTATGGAAATGATTTTTATACTAGAAGGTACTGCCCTCATTAATTGTGAGCAGCATACTTATGTATTAGAATCTGGTGACCTTATTTTATTCCACCCCAAAATGATTCATGCTATTTCTGCTACTACACCTTCGCCTTTAAAGTATGGTGTTTTAAAGTTCGATATTCATAAGCTTCAACCTTCCTCTACTTTTGGCCCAGATTTAGCTTCTATTTTTCAAGCTGCTAAAACAGATGTTCATACTTGTGTCTTCTTTTCTGCTGAACAGCTAAAAAGCTTTCCGATGAAGGAAATTTTTCTAACTTGCATTCATGAAACTCAGACTAAAGACTTTGGTTATGATTTACTTATTTATGCAAAGCTTACTTCTTTACTGATTGCCATTGCACGTTTTTGGCGCAAGAATGACTTTAATACAGACCTTGTCCTTACCAAAAACAATACCTATGACTCTATTGACACCATTACTGAATATATTGACGCTCACTCTAGTGAACCTTTAAAAGTGGAAGACCTAGCTAAACAATGTCATATGAGCTATTCTCATTTTGCTAAACAATTTAAAGTACTCTATGGACAATCTTGTAAAGAATACATAGCCTTTATTCGTGTTTGTAAAGCAGAGGACTTATTACGTTTCACTGATTTCGACTTAGCCTTTATTAGCCAAGAAACTGGCTTTTCTGATTGTAGCCACCTGATTAAGACTTTCAAAAAGTATAAAGGTGTTACGCCAAAACAATTTCGTATGAATGGCATATAAAATAAGCAGACTTCATTTTAAGTCTGCTTATTTTGTATAGATCTTATAAAATGGCTTCTATAGTAATCTGTTTATGGATAGATAAATTGATATACTCATTTCCTATTTGAATAATAGGATGTGATAAATCATTTTTATTAATCATTACAATGTTACCCTCTTGCCCATTACTTAATCTAACAGGTTTATTAATATAGGTTTCAGTTATACGCTCTAGAAATAAAAGTAAATATTTGGGATCATATTTTTCAAATCCTTCATCTATAAGTGCTTCTACAACTTTAAATGGACACATTCCTTTTCTATAAATACGATTAGCTGTCATTGCATCGTATACATCTATAATGGTTACAATCTTTGCAAAATCATCTATTTGTTCACCTTTTAATCCTTTAGGATATCCTGTCCCATCACATTTCTCATGATGCATACAGGCTGCTGCTTTAATACGTTCGTCAATAGCTTGCTTTTCTAATATCTTATAGCCTTTTACAGGATGCTCTTTAATCACATCAAATTCTTCTTTTGTAAGCCTTCCAGGTTTTGTAATTATTTCTTGTGGAATATCCACCTTACCAACATCATGTAATAGCCCGCATAAACTCAAAACTTGCATATCCTCTTCACTTAATCCTAACCATCTTCCCATAATATGACACATTAATGCCACATTGACACTATGTGTATAGGTTAAATCATCATAACTGCGCATACAATACATCATATCCAATAACTGGATATTATTATCTGCTTTTTTGAACAAGTTATCAACTTCTGCAACTAATGTTTGTACATCAAGTGCTTCGTCTGTATGAGCTACATGAGATAGTGTGCTTTTTAGATTTTCTGTAGTAGCTAACATCCCTTGATCGAATACTTTAAAGGCTTCAGTCTCTTTAATAGCTTCAGTCGAGGTTGCTATAGGCATCGCTGCTTTTTCTTCAATATCTATATACTCTACTAAATACTCTTTTAGTAATTGCTGAACCCTTGATGTTATCGTAGTTTGTCTTGGAATAAGTAAAACACCATTATGTTTATAAATAGGTTTATCTATAACCATCCCCACCTGTATTTGTTCAATACCTATTCTTGTGCTCATATCGTCTCCCCAGTTTCATTTTTTCTTATAATTATTTAGTCACTTATGATTTTTTTTAATCTACCTCTTTATTAAAATACCATTTCTAATATGAACTTTTCAAGCTTTTAGGCATAAATGGTCATTTTTTAGCTTAATTGGTCGTTTTTAACTAATCAATTATTAAAATACATCATTTTATTTTTTACACCACCATTGTTCTACCCCATCAATCATAATAAATAGCATAAATCCTAATAAACCTAATATTAAGATACCACCATACATAGCTAAATAATTCATTCGACTCCAACTATCTTGGATATAATAACCTAACCCATGCTGTGTTCCGTAGTTTTCAGCAAAAAATAAAACAGATAAAGTAGTCCCTACTGATAACCTAAGATGCGTTAAAATATCAGGAAGTACTGCTGGTAAAGTGACATGGTAAAACATTTGCCCTTTACTCGCTCCTAAACTCCTCATACTATGATAAAGGCCTGCATCAATCTGCTGAACACTCCCTCTTACTGCTACAATGACCTGAAAAACTGTAATCAGCACAATAAGCGTAATCTTTGAATGATCTCCTAAACCAAACAAAATCATTAGAATAGGGAGTAATGCAGTTTTAGGAATAGGATAAGTAAAATAGATTAACGGATTTAAAAGACGGTTAATAACAGGTGAAGTACCCATTAATAGCCCAATCATTACGCCTATTAACGTAGAAATCAATAGCCCCCAAAAAATTCTTTGAAGACTTGCCCCTATATGTTCTAGCATAGGCCCCCCTATAATTTGTGGTAAATAGCCATAGACTTTTGTCGGCACTGGTAAAGCTGGTGTTTTTAACCAAATGGCTCCCAAATACCATATAAGATTAAAGAATAAGAAACCTTGTAAAAATAATAAACCTTTCTTTTGCTTCATCAGCTTCTCCCCCTTTTAATTTGTTCTTTAATTTGATGATAAAGCACTTTAAATTCTTCTCTTTCTCTAAAATGTGCATCTGCAAAAAGAGGGTTTTCCCATATAGCATTTACTGTTCCATTTTGATGCATGACAAGAATCTTATTTCCCATATAAAGTGCTTCTTCGATACTATGTGTTACGATTAAAGTCGTACAATGATGCACTCTCCAAACTTTCAAAAAGATTTCTTCTGCCTCTTCTTTCATAATGGCATCTAAAGCTGAAAAAGGTTCATCCATTAATAATAATTCTGGTGAAAAAGCAAAAGCTCTAGCAAGGGCTACTCTTTGACGCTGTCCACCACTTAAAGCACTTGGATACCGTTTCGTTAACTGCTTAAGCTCTAAAGTCTCTAATACTTCTTCAAGATGCGCTTTTCTTTCTTCTGACAGTTTCATCTTTTTAATGCGAAATGGTAAAGTACAATTTTCATATACTGTTTTCCAAGGTAAAAGACCATAACCTTGAGGAATATAACCAATGCGCTGCTTTTGATAATTAAAGCTTTCTCCCTTCATTAAAAGACTTCCTTCATAAGGTGTTATGCCTGCTAACGCTTTAATAAAAGTAGACTTTCCACATCCCGAAGGACCTATAATGGCAATAATCTCTCCTGGGTCTAGTGTTAAATCAATCGGTCCTAATGCCCTTTCAAAAATTTTATTATTTTTATATTTCACTACTAAATCCCTTACCTCAATCATGTTGTATTCACCTCTCTTTAATTCTTTATTTTAACATGAGATTATCTCTAAACATCACACTAAAAGAGGCATTGCACTAACTAAGTACAACACCTCTTTACTAGTTGCTATTACTGAATAACACCAATGTCACTTACTGCATCTGCTGGTTCAAGCGCAATTGTTAAAAGTCCCTTATCTTCACACCAATCAAATACATCTTCTACTTCCTCTAAAGGAGGTAATTGATTTTTTCTAAATACAGGTGCAATAATGTTACCTCTCATCTCTTCTGGATAACCAATGGTTGTAATAATCACATCTTCATAAGCTTTTACATCTGTTGTATTAATGTAATCGACACCTTTGTTGTAGGCTGTATAAAAGGCTTTAATAGCATTTGGTTTTTCATCAATAACAGATTGCTTAAATGCTGTAACAGAAGGGTACATACCACTATCCACATCTACCTTTTCAATCATTTTACCACCATTTGCAATGGCTGTATCAGAAAAAGGACTTGGCATAATGGCAGCATCTATTTCTCCATTATTAAGCATTTCAAGTCTTGTTGGCATTGCTGGAATGGCTACTTTTTCTACTGCTGCTTCAGACACATCATATTTATCTAATAGTTGGTCTAATGTATATTCAATGACTGTGTTTTCTGAAATAGCCACTTTTTTACCCACTAAATCAGCTACTTGATTAATACCACTATTGGCACCTGCTACTAAGACAAACTCGCCATCTGTCATGCCAGTAATTTTCATATCAATCCCTGCATTTTGATAAATAGCAATGGCAATCTGATCACAAATGACCCCATCAATTTGGCCTGCTTGAAGCGCTGCATCACGATCTTTAGCAGCTTTAAAAAATTCTAACTTTACATCTACTCCTGCTTCCTCAAAATACCCCTTCTCCTCTGCCATAATAATGGGTAGCGCTGAAATCGAACTAATAAGTCCTAAAGAAAGACTTTCTTTTTCAGCTCCTGCTTCTGATGGTGATGGACTGGCTTCTGGAATGGGCGCTTTTGCATTACATCCTACCATGACTACACTTAATATGAAACATAATAATACACTTAATTTCTTTTTCATCTTCATTCTCTTTCCTTTCATCAAGTCGTTATCTATTGTGGGTTAATGATCTGTCCATTTTTGAAATAGCTGATGATGGATTCCTAAATGATCTAGCACTTTACCTACTACAAAATCTATAACTTCTTCTAAAGATTTGGGTTTGTGATAAAAACCTGGCATGGCAGGTAAAATACCCACATCCATCTTAGCTAGCTTCAACATATTGTCTAAATGAATAGCATTTAAAGGGGTTTCTCTTGGTACTAAAATAAGTGGTCTTTTTTCCTTAAGTGCTACATCTGCCGCACGTACCAGGAGATTTTTAGATAGACCATAAGCTATCTCACCTAAAGTTCCCATAGAACAAGGCATTACAATCATGGCATCAAAGCCATAAGAACCACTAGCAATTCCTGCAAACAAATGATCGTTTTCTTCTAAAATAAGCTGATGGTACTGCTTTCTAAGCTTTTCCATATAAGACTTAAACTCTAAGTCTAGCTCATAAGCAAATACTTTTTCAGCTGTAGCAGTCGCAATCACATGAATCTCCAAATCTAACCTTAGTAGTTCTTCAATTAATCTTTTAGCATAAATACTACCACTAGCACCTGTTATACCTACCACAATTCTTTTCATATACGCTCCTTTATTATCAAATGAATGATCTTATAATACTGTAGCTAGTACGCCGCATATAAGAAATACAATGCTAATAACTTGATTAATCTGGTAAGAGGCAATTTTAACATTCGTAAGATTATCTGGTGATACCAACTTGTGTTCAATGATAAATAAAATACCAATAACAAGCATCCCTATTTCATAAATAACATTTAATTGCTTACTCATTAGTCCTATTGCCACTAGTATAACCCAAGCCAAAGCATGAAATACTCTGGCAATCATTAAAGCTTTTCTCACACCAAATCGTGCTGGAATAGAATGAATACCATGAGCTTTATCAAACTCATAATCTTGCGCACCATAAATAACGTCAAAGCCAGCTACCCATAAAGTATTAGCAGCCCCCATCAGTAGAGGTAGTAAACTGATTTTTCCAGTCACTGCAAGCCATGCTCCTACAGGTGCTGCTGCAGAAGTAATACCTAATACTAGATGGCAAGCCCATGTAAAACGTTTGGTATATGAATAAATGGTCATTAAGAAAATGGCTAGTGGTGATAGGATGAAACATAAAGTATTCAGCTGTAATGCGCCTAATACCATCACCATAAAACAAATCATCGTAAAAATAATAACTTCCTTTTTATTCATAAGTCCACTAGGGATTTGTCTATTAGCTGTTCTAGCATTTTTAGCATCTATTTCTGCATCAATGACTCTATTAATGGCATTAGCACCTGTTCTAGCCCCCATAAAAGCTACCAAAATCCAAAACATAGTATCAAGCGAAGGCAAGCCTTCTGCAGCTAATAACATGGCAATAAGTGCAAAAGATAATGAAAAAATAGTGTGTGAAAACATCACTAATGTGGCATAATCATTGACTTTATTCTTTATTTTTTTAATGATTTTTATCAATTTTATAGGCCTCCCAATTATTTGTTACATATGTTTTAACGGCCTCACTCATGACAATATCATCTGGCCAGATACGTTCATGTCCTTCTGAAGGTAGTTTTTTAGTCGCATCAATTACCACTCTTACATCATCTGTAGCTATTTCTTGTACCGTTATATCTCGTTTGGCATCAATATTATTAAAGAGTTTCCAACATACAATGGATACTTTGTCTACTGGAATATCCGCATCTACTAAAATGAGAACCTTAGATTCTACCTTTGGCGCTTTTAAAAAGGCTTCTGTCAGGCCTTTAGCTGCGCTGCCATCGGTTTTATGAATAGCTACTACAGTATACCCTTTTAAAATACCATTTGTTAAAACCGCTCCTTCTTGAATCACCTCTTTAAAATCAGCTAGGTCAAATGGGACGCATGCTTCAACTGGCTCTTTTTCATGCCATAAACTCATATCTCCTTCAGATGGCCATTTACGAGTAGCATCAACACCTAAACGATAGCCGTAATGAGACATTGGCGATGCATGATCCAGTGCATCTAGTGGCCCTGGTGAAAAGATCATATCTAGCTTTGGCCTTGTATTCTTAAGAATACAACTTGCTACGGCTTCATAGTCACTTGGTTTGATATCCTCATCTACTACAATGACCATTTTGGTATACATCATTTGTCCCATTCCCCATGCGGTATTCATCACTTTTTTAGCATGTGCTGGAAAACGTTTTTTAATAGACATAATGACACAGCCATGAAAAACACCTTCTAACGGAAAATCCATGTCCACTACTTCTGGACTGATCATACGAAGCAATGGTAAAAACAAACGCTCTGTTGCTTTTCCTATATAGCAATCTTCCATAGGTGGTTGCCCTACAATAGTCGCTGGATAAACGGGGTTTTTCTTATGGGTAATACAAGTCACATGAAAAACTGGATAATCATCTTCTAAGGAATAATAACCCGTATGATCACCAAATGGTCCTTCTCTTCTTGGCTGTTCATTAACGTCTACATAACCTTCAATGACAAACTCAGCTTCAGCTGGCACATAAATATCACTGGTAATGGATTTTACCATTTTAACTGGCATTTTTCTAAGATACCCTGCAAACATCATCTCATCTATCATTTTAGGCAGAGGTGCTGTTGCTGCATAAGTAATGGCTGGGTCACCTCCCAAAACCACTGATACCGGCATCTTACCTCCACGCTTTTTATAGCTTTCATAAATTTCACGACCATCTTTATGCCAATGCCAGTGCATCCCTGTGGTGTTCTTATCAAACACTTGCATACGATACATGCCCATATTTTGCACACCTGTTTCTGGGTCTTTTGTAATGACCAATGGCAAGGTAAAAAAGGGTCCGCCATCTTGAGGCCAACAATGAAGCACTGGCAATTTTGTTAAATCCGGCTCGGTTTCAATCACTTCTTGACAGCTTCCTTTGGTAGGGAGCTTAATTGGAAAAACAGAAGCCAGCCGACTTAAACGTGGTGCTGATTTAGCTAAGTTCATAATGCCCATGTAATTGGTCATATCCAGAAATCTTGCTAAATCTTCTTCTAAAGTCTTAAAGTTTTTAGCACTTAACGCCATACTCATACGCTCATAAGTTCCCATGGCATTAATAAGTACAGGGTAAGGAGAGCCTTTTACTTTTTCAAATAGTAAAGCAGGCCCATAAGCCTTAGAAACACGGTCCGTAATCTCCGTAATTTCCAAATAAGAATCTACTTCTTTTTTAACTCTTACAAGTTGTCCTTCTTCCTCTAGCTTTTTAATAAAGCTTTGTAAATTTTTATAACTCATTATTTGTCCCCACTTCTCTAGTCGTTGTATAAAGCGGCTTTATTTATTGCTATTCCAGCTAAAATGCTATCTAATGCATCTAATAAATCCTTGACATTCTCTGGCGTAATCACTAATGGTGGCTGAAAGGCTAAGACATTTCTTTCTAAGCCATTTTTACCTAAAATGATGCCACATTCTTTTAAAGCTTCTAATATATCATCTACCAGTTCTGGTGCTGCCATTCCATTTAAGTGACGTACTTCTACGCCTACCATAAGTCCCATACCTCTTACATCTGCTAAAATAGGATACTTTTCTTGAAGTTGTTTTAGTCCCTGCATCAATTGTTTTCCTAAGGTTTCTGCACGCTGACATAAGTCATATTTTTCAATATAATCTAGCACTGCTAAAGCCGTGGTACTACAAACCGGATTACCTCCTAAAGTAGAAGCGGATGGTTTATTAAAGGCCATAGCAATCTTTTCATTGGTGCAAGCTGCTGATATAGGCATACCATTACCTAGTGCTTTAGCTACTGTTAAAATATCTGGTACCACCTCATAATGTGAAATAGCAAAAAGCTTTCCTGTACGTGCAAAGCCAGTTTGCACTTCATCTATAATAAGTAAAATATCATTGGCTTCTAAAAGTGCTTTAAGTGCCTTAAAATAGTGAGGTGGTGGTGTAATAATCCCACCATTACCTTGAATAGGTTCCATAATAAGTGCTGCAATATTATCTTTGCCTCTCATCTCAATGATTTTTCTAATACTTTCTAAAGACTTCTTAGCTGCTGTTTCTATGTCTTCACCATAAATAAATGTATTTTCTGCAAAATGAACGGCATCAGATAAATAAGGATCACTTCGCCACATAGGTATCGCCGTAGTACTCATGGTTAAATGTGTTCGCCCATGGAGACCATTTTTTATAGCAATAAACTCTTTTTTCCCTGTATAAAGTCTAGCCATTAATAAAGCTGTTTCGTTAGCTTCAGAACCTGTACAGCAGAAAAAAGAACGACATATATCACCTGGTAAAAGTCCACTTAAGCGTCTTGCTAATTCTCCCATTTGCTCTGTTAAATAAATAATACTAGTGTGCTGTAATGTACGCATTTGAGCAATAGCTGGTTCAATAATTTCCGGATTACAATGACCACAGTTCATTACCGAAACACCTGAAAAAAAGTCTAAATACTTTTTGCCCGTATCATCATATAAATACTGCATCTCACCTTTTACGATTACTGGTGGCTCTTTGTAAAAATGATTCCAGCTAGGTGGACACAAATAATTTTGTTTATTTTCAATCACTTGCTCCTTTAATGAATCCATTTCATTTTCCTCCTAGTCAAATTGCAATGCACCTAATGTATAGCCCTTTTCTCCTCTTATAAACTGTGGCATTTCCTCTTTTTGAACAATTGCTTTTTGTGCGGCTTGATAAAGCCTAATGATGTGTTCTAACTCCTCACAGTTATAACTAGCACCTTCTATACGGAAATACGTAGCTCCTGCTTTATAAAGCGCCTCTATAAAGGGTAGGTAAGCTAATTCTTTGGTTAATAACATATGATTTCTACCTTTACAATCACGATAAATAGGATGTTCGTACCCCTTATCATCTATTAGGTATAAAATGCCTTCTTTATAATGAGTTTCATCTAATTCAGCTCCTGCTAAAGCTTTTGTATTATCATATAAATCATGTTCCATATACATCACAGCCGGTCTACCATGAACAATGACTTCTACTGGCATGCTGCTTGCCGCTAAAAAGTCTCTTGTATTATAAAGGGGTGATTCAATAGATAAAGTTATACGATCTAAGCCTTGATGCTGGTAAAATTTAGCCATCTCTGCATTATATACATTTAATGAGAAATCCCCTATTAGCTCAAGTCCTAAATGTTTATACTCACCAATAGCACCAAGCTCCGTTATTAAAAGTCCATCTAATCCCAAGTCTTGACTTAAATAATGATGATACACTTTAAAATCTTCTTCGTACATCATACGTGGTAAAGCTAAATAAATTTTACTACCTGCTTTACGTGTCGTAAGGTCCTTTATTTGTGCTACTGAAAAAGGTTTACTTGGCTCATACGTATCTCCTGATAAGTAAATATGTTCTACACCTAAGCTCAGTGCTAATACTGCACTCTCATAATCATTAACGCGAATCGTTAGTTCAGGTGCTTTAGTTATTGCTTGATTTCCTGTTAAAACTTCCCTAATAACCTGCAAACGTTCCTCTTTCATTTCGATTTCTTCTACTGGCTGGCTAAACACTTTACCTGTGCTGTAGAATTTACCAGTTCCTTCATAACGTCTATTAATATTTTGAAGTCCTGGCTTACCAAAAGCATAAGCTGTTGATAAATCTCTATTACGATTTGCTTTTAGCTGTGCTAAATCCTGTTCTCGGTTGTAATCAATGGGGTCTTGTATATAGCGATCTATGGCTTCACTATAAGCCTTAATAATGGTTGCTAAGTAATCCATACTACGCATACGTCCCTCTATTTTAAAGGAAACAACGCCTGCATCAATTAATTCAGGAATATGGCTATACATGGCCATATCTTTTACCGCTAAAGGATAAGTTGTATCATAAAGCTTGTTGTCTTTTATGGCTTTGTACCCCCAACGACAAGGCTTCATGCAACGTCCTCTGTTACTACTTTGTCCAAAAATCATCCCTGAATAAGTACATTGTGCCCCATGGGCAATACACATGTCACCATGAACAAAATATTCAAATTCCATATCTGTTTGAACATGTAGGGCCTTAATTTGAGCTAGAGACATTTCTCTAGACGCTACTATTCTCGTTACACCTAGATTTCTTAGGGTTTTAATCATAGGTAAATTGTGAACATTCATCATAACTGATGCATGAATAGTTAAATCAAGCTTCATCTCTTTTATTTTCTCTATTAAGCAAACATCTTGCACAATAAGTGCATCTGGTCCCACTTCGTTTAGAAAGACCAAATAATCTTCTATATGCTTAAGATCCTCATGACTTAATAAATTGTTAACTGTAATATAGACCTTCTTATTTAAAGCATGGGCCATTTCCACGGCCTGTCTTATTTCTTCCTGTGTAAAATTAAAATCTTTACGATGCATACGCATATTAAAGTTCTTGCCACCAAAATAAACGGCATCTGCACCGGTTTGAATGACTTCCTTAAAAATTTCAAAGTTTCCTGCTGGTGCTAGGAGCTCTACCTCTTGACCATTAAAAAACCTACTCATCTTACCGCCTCTTTCTTAGCATTTTTCGTCTCAGATTTTTGACCTAAGTCAACTCATTATGCTATGTTTGCATCTAACTGTCAATATTTATTCCCTTATCCTTTATTTTAAATATTTATCTTGACTTTTATTTATTTTACTAGATAAAAATCAAGATAAATATTTATTTTACTTTTTTAAGTTGTTTCACTTCAAACAGAAATTTATCTGTAAATTTTATTGGTATTTATCTTTAAACAATAGTATAATAAACATAAAGAGGTGATAATTATGTTAATTAAGAATATCATGATTCCTGTAAGTGATTTAACCACTTTGAGGATGACACATACCGCTAAAGAAGCACTAGAAGTCATTGATTCAAAAGCCCTTCTTTCTTTACCTGTGGTGGATGGTAAACAGTTTGTAGGTATTATTTCTAAACGTTATATCCTAGAAGAATATTTTAATAGTGAAGAAGATAAGGCCACTTTTTTAAAACGTCCTATATCTGATTTTATGAAAACTAAAATTCAATGCTTATCCTCTGAAGATTTAGTAGAAGAACCTATTAAACTTCTTTGCAATCGCAATATTCAATTCATCCCCGTTGTAGATGAAGCTGGTCATTTTGCCGGTATTGTAACACATAAAGCTGTTTTTGCCACTTTTAAAAATGCTTTGGGTATAGGTTATACCAGGTTAGCTATTACCACCCCTGATGTTAAAGGCCGCTTAGCCAAGCTTACCGAACTCATTGCTAGAGAAAAAGGGAATATCATCAGTATTGTTCAACTCGATCCTGAAGTCATGCATTTAAAAGAACTTATTATTCGAGTTGAAGCTGAAAATGTCCAAAAACTAGTTAAAGTGTTAAATGAAAATGGATTTACAGTAAGACGTGTTGACTAATGCATTATCAAATCAAAAGAGTTCCCCAATCAGGATTTTACTTTGTCCTTATTGAGGGAGCTCTTTTGATTATTTCATATTCATTTCCACAAAAACATCTATTTTGAGTTAATCATAAAATCTGTAGCTGCTTTTAAACCGTAAGCTGGTTCAGCCATTAAAACGGCTCTATTAATAGCTTTCGCCATTACTTTGGCTGCTAATGTGCCTACTACATTTATATCTGCGGCTACTTCACCTACTGACAGTGCATAAACACTATCACCATCGGCTGTGGTATGCACTGGACAAATGGTTTTTGCTAAGCCATTTTGAGCCATAGCTGCAATCTTAGTCATTTGCACCTTATTAAAGGTTCCATTCGTTATAATGACTCCTAAAGTCGTATTCCCTGTGAATAAGTTTTTCTGCTGGGTAGCTTCTTTATAAAGCATTTCTTCTGTATTTAAAAAAGCGGTTTGCTCTTCATTTAATAAACCTGCTAAAATAGCCCCGGATACCTCATCCTTCACATCGCCCAAGGCATTCACAGCCACCAAAGCACCTACTTTTAAGTCTCCTAGCTCCACGGCATACATGCCTATACCAGATTTCATCATACCAGAAACCCCTTTATATTTACCTACTGTAGCACCAGTTCCAGCACCTACATTACCTTCTCTAGGCTCATTTAACTCGGCTGCAAGGCATGCTGCATAGCCCATTTCTACATCAGGTCTTGCCTGAGTATCACCTACTTGAAGATCAAATAAGCAGGAAGTACTTACTAAAGGTACCTTAGTTACACCTACATCAAAACCAATCCCTCTGTCTTCTAAGTAGCTCATCACGCCACCTGCAGCATCTAAGCCAAAAGCACTACCACCACTTAAAAGCACTGCATGAATTTTATCACAAGCTGCTAAAGGATTAAGAAGCTGGGTTTCTCTTGAAGCAGGTCCTCCGCCGCGTATATCTATACCTGTTGGAGCTCCTTGCTCACAAATAATGACAGTGCAACCAGTAGCAGCTGCTTGATTATCTGCATGACCTATTTTAATATTTTCTATTTCCGTTAATTCAATAACTTTCATCATTCACACCCTACTTTATATCACATGATTTTTCTTAAGTGGCACACAAACACCTGTAGCCAATACCCCAGCTGCCACCATTTCTAATACACCATTAACCCCAATAATATACATAAAAATCTCCTGTACTGGTATGGCTTTAAAAAATAAACTTAAGCATCCTAATACAAGAATGGTATGTACAGCTGTTGAAATGCATGCACTAATAGTGAAGTTAATAGCCTGCTTCTTCAAAACCTTTAATAACAGCTTATTTAAAATAGCTGGCAATATACCTAAAATCACTCGAGGTCCAATACACATAACAAGGGAAGCTAGTGGCATTCCACTTGCAAAAGGTGAAAAAACTAGATCTGCTGGATTAGGCGAAGTAGCTGCTTTAAGCATACTCACTAAGCCAAAAACTAAACCTAAAACACCACCATAGGTTGCTCCTAACATAAGCGAACCAATAATAACAGGAATATGCATTAAAGTGATGGATATTGGGGGAATGGATATAAATCCAAGAGGGGTGCATCCAAGTACCACCAATAGGGCTGCTAGTAATGCCAGCCTTGTAAATTGTGTAGTCTTTTTTGTTGTATTCATTTTTTTCTCCTTACTGCCGCTTATAAATAATGCAGCGTATCATAAATTTATATAACTGCTCAACGCAGAAATATATCAGGCTTGGTTCATCACTATTAGTGAAATCTATTAAAATAGTATCTCCTTATAGGATGCTTCAAAATAAATATTTTTTATTATAACATATTTTTATGTTTCATCAACTTTTCTTTTATTGTATAAAAACCCAAGAACTATTGTTCTTGGGTTAATGAATACGTTGTATGTTGTTTCTTACTTTTTCTAAAAGCTAATAGCTTACTCACAATCCAAACAACTACTAATGTCACTAAAGTAGCTACTAAAAATGCCCAAAAAAAGGCTTTATAATCCTCATTACCACCACTTAAAAGGTTAATGAGCTTAGTCAACATATCAACTGACCACTTGATATGTGCGGGTAATAATACAATAACATCACATAAAATCATCATTGTAAAGACAATAATATGCATTAAGCCTAGTGACTTAAAAACCTTAACCAAATAGAAGTTACCTAATTTACTTTTACCAAATTCTTGTTCTTCGTCCATCTCTATTCCCCCTCATTTCTCCCTCTACTACGTAATTCCATTATACGTCAAAATAATAGTAAGGTCAAAGCAAACTATCTAAATAGTTGTAATTATTGTATTATTATTCCCCTATTAATTCAATTAATGTAATTTCTGGTGGATTAAATAAACGAGGAGGGATGACCTCAGCGGATAAACCTCTACTTACAACTAAGTTGAATCCCTCTTCTTTATACAAGCCACCTACATAATCTGGAAAAAGCTTTTGGTTAGCAGCAAAAAAACCATTACTAAAATAAGGTATGCGAATAATACCCCCGTGGGTATGCCCTGCAATCACAAGGTCAAAAGGTAGTTCCTTATAAACACCTACCAAATCTGGCCTATGGCTTAAAAGAATCTTATAGCCTTCTTCATGCTCTAGTTCTTTAAAAGCCATCTTTGCTTCTATTTCCCATATACTTTCTTCCTCAAACCCTGCCACATCATCTAATCCTGCTAAAATAACCTTGTTCCCTTTTACATGAAGGACCTTATATTCTTGTTCTAAAACAGTGACCTGATACTTCCGCATAAATGCTTTAATTTCCTTGATCTGTCCAGACCAATATTCATGATTTCCTGTTACATAGTACATAGGAGCCACCCCTTGAAGTCCCTCTAAAAGTAATTCCATTCCTATAATAGGGGCTTCATCATCTATCATATCTCCTACCATTACAATAATATCTGGCTTTGCTTTTTTAATTTTATCAATTAAATCCTGCTGCTGATGCCCATAAATATGACTATGCAAGTCTGCTAAAGTAACAAGACGTAATTTTGTTTCAGAATCAAGTTTAGAGGTTTCAAACACATAGTGGCGAATCACTAAGCCATGATAAAAAGCTAGGGTAACTATCATTAATACGAGTATCAAAATACTCCTTTTGAGATAGAGCTTGGTTTTGTGCTTCATAGTAACCCCTCCTTTGTTTCTTATCTATAGTATGTACTATTTTAGCTCGAAATTACCTCTTTTCTTTCATTTCAAATTTTTATTTAGCTTTTATAATCTTTCCATCTTCTAAAGTACAATGACTGGCTTCTAAGTAAAGTGCTGGTCTAATCCCCACTCCTGCTTGTGCTGCATACTCTGTATAAATCACTTCACCTGAAGGTCCTACTGTACATACTAAACTACTACTCTCTCCTGCTGGTGTCCTAAGCCACCACATATGATAACCACCTGTTTGACTTTTTATATCCTTATACCAACCTGATTGATCCTTTTCAATGGCTTCTTCTGTAGGATTCGTTTTAATGGGAATACCCTGAGTATATAGATAGCCTTCTACTTCTTCTAAAGATAATAAAAACACTTTATCACTTAATGTTTCATAGTAAGCTTTACTACTATTTAACAAGCAATCTTCTATGCTGACGCGTTCAAAGTGAAAAAGTTCTTTTCCGCCAGTTTTCCTGCCTTGCTCCAAGGTTCCTAATATATTTTTGTAAGAGGTTGTTTGAATTAAGGCCTGTTCTTCTTTTGTAAACTCATAAAGAAAGCCATAAGTCTTATCATAAGCATTAGCACCGTCTAAAAATGCATTAGCAGCTGGCCCTTGTCCTTTATAACTTACTGTTTTTCCACCACTATTTAACCATGTACGTAAGTTAGAATTTGCCCAGTCATTGCTCCCTTTCATTTGTCTTAATTCTTCCTTTGTATAATTTTGACCAGGTGCTTCTTTTTCTTTTTTACCATCGAAAATGGTTCCATTACTAGTCTTGTTATAATTCCCACTTTCTGCACCATCAAAAGCCTTTAATGTCAATATTTTCTCAGATAATAATAACGGGTTCCCCTTACTGTCCTTATGAATCACAAGCCACTCGATTGGCTCATTATGATAGACCCCAAAAGTAACTTTACTACCTATCTCTATATCTAACGATTGAACTGGCTCCGCTTGTGTTGTAGGTGTTACCTTTTCTTGATTATCTGGTTCCTGAGTAACCATAGCTATTTGATTTTGCGTATTTCCCTGCTCATTATTCTTCTCAGTCGGGATCAAAGTCTCCACTGGTGCCGGGGTAACTTGAGCTTCTCCTAGAGGCGTTTCTAATGGCTGATTAGAAGCCTGCACAGGAGCTGTAGGTGTTTTTAATGCTTTATCCTCTTGCTTTTCTACCAAGGCCTCTACTTGAGGTTCCTTTACCATGGCCACTCGAATAGCATTCAAATTATACGCAATAATGATAAGTATCATACCTATTAATCCAACTGCTAAAAATTTCAATCCCTTTTTATAAACGGTATGCTTTCCTAATCCTTTAGATACAATAGGATGAGCTTGTTGTGGCAACAGCTGTTCTTCTAACAAACCTTTAATTGTGATACTTAAACTTTCAATATGGGTCTCTCTATTTCCATCAAAAGCATTAAGCCAATGATTAGCTGATAAAAAGTATTCCATTGAGTCAGATGGACTAACATTTTCAATTCTAAAATTAATAATCTTTAAACGTTTACTAACCGCCCTTTCTACTTCTCTTAATACTTGCGGAGATTCGTTAGAAGCCGCGGAAAAAATTAATACTAAAACGCGGCTAGTTTCAATCCCTCTAATAATTTGTTCTCCCCATTCTTTGCCTGGTTGAATATTTCGTGGTGCCATCCAACAAGAAATACCTCTTTTTTCTAGTTGCTCACATACTTTATTAGCTTCTATCTTATTTTTTGAAGAGTAAGAAATAAATACGTCTTGCATCTTCTGCCCCCTAAATTAACTAAATTATTATTATATTTAAATTTTACCACATTTATCATACCTTTGTCCCCTTTTATGAACAATCGACGCTTTTACTTATAGCTTAAGTCTCACAAATTATAAATAAGCTGTTACACAGGTCATTTATTGACCTCGTAACAGCTTAGGTTTATCAACTACTCATTTTTCTTTACTTTCTTTTTAGGATAAACTAACTCATGGCTCTCTTTAATGAGTTGCCACAATAAACCTTCTGACAAGTCTTCATCTACCACAATAGAATTCCAATGTTTTTTGTTCATATGATAACCAGGTATAATCTGTAAGTACATTTCTCTTAAAAATTGTGCTTTTAACGGCTCACATTTCACATTCACATACAGTTTCCCTTGATGCTTAAAAATAAAAGCAAAGCTTTTATGGTTTTCTCGAATTCTTAGAGCTTGCCATTCTTCATCAAAAGGATAATCTAAATACGCGCCTGGAAGTGTTAAACAAAATTCCTTGATAGCTTCTCTTGGTATCATTTGTTTTCTTTATCTCCTTTCAATGCAAGCTATAAGCTTGAAACAGCTTCTGCTAATACTTTATCAATAGCATCATGAATCACTAGATCTGCTGTATCATCTGCAGAGGTAGTACTTTTATTAATAAGGATAAGATGTTTCCCCTTAAAATAATGAATAAGTCCTGCCGCTGGATAAACCACTAAAGAGGTTCCTCCAATAATCAAAGTATCTGCCATAGCAATAGCACTTACTGCTGCTGAGATAACCTCATCATCTAATCCCTCTTCATACAAAACAACATCAGGCTTTACCACTCCTCCGCACCTTTGGCACTTTGGAATACCTGGAGCTTCTAATAGATAAGCCGCATCATAAAAAGCACCACATTTTAAGCAGTAATTCCTATGAACAGAGCCATGAAGTTCATATACCACCTGACTTCCTGCCATTTGATGTAAGCCATCTATATTTTGTGTAACAATAGCCTTTAGTTTACCCATTTGCTCTAATTTTACTAAAGCCTTATGACATGCATTGGGCTGAGCTTCTGGGTAAATCAGCTTGTCTTTATAAAATTGATAAAAGTCTTCTGGATATTTCACAAAAAAAGTATGAGATACTAGTTGTTCTGGTGTAAAGGTACGATTTAATCGCTCATTAAATAAACCATTGGCACTTCTAAAATCAGGGATCTGAGAAGCAGTCGACACCCCAGCTCCTCCGAAAAATACTATATTATTACTATCTCTTAGAATTTGAGTGAGCTGCTTGATTTTTTCATTCATGAAATCATCTCCAATTAATAGTTTTGCTATGATTATATCACATCTATCCAAAACCATGATTGCTTATATGATTTTATGCCAATTGACTCATTTGTCTTAAATGTACTTTAATAGCACTCATCGATTCTCGTAAGTCAATCGCCGCTACAAAAATTTGATGTTGATCTAGCATATATTCTTCAATATATGTAGATTCTATAGAAGGATATAGTAATAAACCACTTATTGTTTCGTCAGATTTCATACTATTTTCACGAACTGAATAAAAAGTTTTCTTCATTTCTTGTAATAAGAAACTCTTATGGTCTGTTGCTTTTTGATTAATAAAGAGCTCTGGATAAAAACAGGTATGTACAAGCATAATCTTCCCTTCTCGAAGTAAAATCAAATCGCTATCTACTTCCTCTTCATCCGCTATTTTTTCATAACTCACATCTACACCATGACATTCTGTTTCAAAAAAACGATAAATACACTGCTTGTACAAATGATTAAAAATAACTTCATCTAAATAACCTTTACCGGTATTTGTATCTAAGTGGATTCCTTTAAAAATCATATATCCAATCTGAATTAGCATTTTATAAGGAAATTTGTTCTTCTCGTAGCTTAATTTTCCCCATGCCACACAGTCTAAAGAAATATCTTGTACTTCATGAAATGAAATGAGAAGTCTTTTAAAGTTTTTACGTTGCTGAGAAGCTATACGTCCTCTTTTTAAAATTAAAAGACATAAGGCTTTTAACACTTGATTATAGATGTTATCTACACTAAATTCATCATAGTGACAATAAACTTGTCTACTCACCTGTGTTTTAAGACGTATAGTTTCGTGAATATCAATTTTACCTCTCAGTACTTGCAAGAGTCCCTCACCTTCTACATATTCTTTGTACAGTCCCCTTCTAAATTGTCTTGTGATTCCTTCCAATAAAATAGCTGATAAAAGTGCCTCAATTTGATCAAACGACTCCGCACCTAAAGCCTCGGGGGTAATTTTATTTAAATCACGAAAGCTATAACACAACATATGGTATAAATTAATATTAGGTATTTGTTGTAGCATTTCTCCTTTATGCATACTGCAATGCTCCTCTTAATACCTTTACATAAGTAGAGAACTTCTCATAATTTTCTCCCCAATATTCTTCTAAAAGCGGAACAATTTCACATTCAATAATTTCATAAAGTTCTTCATCACTACCATTATTAAGATCCGAAAAGTAACTGTGTCCTATACGAAAACCTCTTCCTAAAGATTCATCTTGTGTAATAGCTTCATTGATTTGCATAATCACCTGAATCACACGCGAAAGCTTTGTATGTTCAAACTGTTTCATGTACCTTTCAAAATTCCCACCAAAAGCTGGATCAATTTCAATAAAACTAAATCGTCTACGTAAAGCATAGTCCATTACCGCTAAACTTCTATCAGCTGTATTCATTAAACCAATAATATATAAATTACTTGGGATATAAAAACGTTCTTTTGAATACGTTGTTTCTATAGCAAATTTCTTGTCTCTTTTATCTGCTTCAATTAAAAGGAGTAATTCTCCAAAAATTTTACTTAAGTTTCCTCTATTAATCTCATCAATAATAAAGAAATAAGGATTTTCCATGTCATCTTTTGCCTTTTGGCAAAAAGTATAAAATAAACCTTTCTCTAGATTAAAGCCTCCTGTTTCATTAGGTCTAAAACCCATAACAAAGTCTTCATACGCATAATTTTGGTGAAATTGGATCATTGCAACGCGATCATCGTCCTTTTTACCAATGAGGGAGTAGGCCAGCCTCTTAGCTAAAAAGGTTTTTCCAACTCCAGGTGCCCCTTGTAAAATAATATTCTTTTTGCGATCTAACCTTCTAATCATCTGTACATACTTTTCCTTTGAAATATAAGCTTCTGATAAAAAGTCTTCGCTAGTATAGTTAGTCTTTACTGCCATATAAACAGGGTCTACCGTTTCTGGTTCAACCTTTCGACCAGTATTTTTGGCATAAGGGGACACATAGATTGACTCATTATTTTCTTCTATCATTTATATTTCTCCTTTTATTATAAGTGCTTTAAAGTCATTTTTAAAAATATAGTATTTTAAAAATTATATATTATTCATTATATTTTATCATACTGCAGCTACCTTTTATAGTGCTAAAAAACACTAAAGTTTATGATTTACTTTAACAAAAAAAGCCAACCTTAAAGATTGGCTCATTTCACCTATTAGTCTACTTTACTTACGCGTCGCATTCTCCCTTTTATAGGTGTTGTTTGTAATAGTTTAAATACCTTCTCTCCTTTTCCATTTAAAATTTCTACATAAGTAGAGATATCTTGAAGGTTAATAATACCGATATCCTCTGCAGTTATTCCTGGTAAATGACATAAGGTTCCCACGATATCTACAGGACGCATTTTAGTTTTTTTGCCTGCATTAATATGCAGCTTCATGATTTCTTGATTTAAAACTTCTCCCTTAGTTTCCTTAAACTGCAAGGGTTGTTTCATTTTTTCTTCGAAGGCTTTTTTAGCACTTGCTATTTCCTCTTTTCTATACGCTGTTCGCATAGGAATTTTCCTCATAGTATAACTTTCAATAACTGCTAGATTTCTTTTATCCTCTGGCTGGATGAATATAAATGCCTTGCCACTTCTTCCTGCCCTTCCTGTACGTCCCATACGGTGCACATAATTTTCCGCTTGCTCTGGTACATCAAAGTTAATGACATGAGTAATATGGTCAATATCAATCCCTCTAGCCGCTACATCTGTGGCTACTAAATAGCGAAATCGTCCTTTCCTAAAATCCTCCATAACTGCAAAACGTTGTTTTTGTTCCATATCACCATGTATTTTACCAACACCATAGTTCAAATCATTAAGTCTCTTCCATACCATTTCAACTCGCTCTTTACGATTACAAAAAATAATACAGCTTTCTGGATTTTCCACAATGGTTACTGCCTCTAGTACCGCTAGTTTTGTTTGCTCATGTGTTTCTATTCCAATTTCCTCAATATTATTAGGCTTTGATAAGTCAGTAGTTATATGAATGGTTTTAGGTGTCCTAAGATACTTTTCACACAGCTGCTGGATATGAGGTGCCATAGTAGCAGAAAATAATAAGGTAACACGATTCAAAGGAAGCGCCGCTATAATGCTTTCTACTTGATCAATAAACCCCATGCGTAGCATTTCATCAGCTTCATCAATCACCAAATAACTTATATGCGATGCTTCTAACGTACCTCTTTCTAGATGATCTAAAACACGTCCAGGTGTCCCTACTACTACATGTGTTTTTTGGCTCAATTCTTTTTGTTGCACCTCAAAAGGTGCTTTGCCATACAAGCCTACTGCTTTAATTCTCTTAAAGCGACCTATCTGAAAAAAATCCTCTTTTACTTGAATAGCTAGTTCTCTTGTTGGCGTTAAAACCAAAGCCTGAGGTTTATTTTCTTCCCATATGACTTCCTGACAAATAGGAATAGCAAAGGCTGCTGTTTTTCCACTTCCTGTTTGTGACTGAACAATTAAATCCTGCTTTCTTAAGACTTCAGGAATAACCCGTTCTTGCACTGGTGTAGGCTTATTAAAGCCTAATAACGTAGCGGCTTTTAATAAGCTTTTTTCTAATCCGTAGTTTTTAAATGACATGCTCTTCTTCCTTCTCTATAGGTTAATCCTCAAATTCCATAATCATTTCTTTCATCATGAAAGTTAGTTCTCCTGCATCTAATACACGTTCTGCCCAAGAATGACTTTTATTTTCTCCGTCAAAATAAAGGACTTCATCAAATAGATATTCTCCCTCGATATATCTAATAAGCATCCCATAAATCATATGGTTACCTAGTTCTAATTCTCCCATATCCACTTCCTTACCTTTTTTAGACCTACCATTAAATAGCTGTAATTGCCCTTCATATACGACTGCAAATGAAACAAATAATCCATGAGTTTCATCCTCTTCTAGATAATGATGAATCCTATTTAACTTTTGGTCTATAGACATATGAGCTGCTAATAGCTCATAGCGGTTCATATAATGTTTACCATCGTCCTCATCTTCAAAAGTAAAAATCAAAGCTGCTTCTTCACAATCTGCCAATCTTATCATACCATCAAAATCATAAGTGTCTTCTTTAAAGTTCAAGGCTTCTATTTCACCTTGCATCTGTTCTTTCTTCATTGCTTG
This sequence comes from Cellulosilyticum sp. WCF-2, assembly GCF_003990395.1. Classification (NCBI taxonomy): domain Bacteria; kingdom Bacillati; phylum Bacillota; class Clostridia; order Lachnospirales; family Cellulosilyticaceae; genus Cellulosilyticum; species Cellulosilyticum sp. WCF-2. The sequence goes on from NZ_CP034675.1 coordinate 3,396,331, forward strand.
TCTCTCACTTTCTTTTACTTCTATCATCATTTAACTGATACTTTTCATTTTTCTTATTTAATGATCACATTTGTCCACTTTGGCTTTGCCCATCTGCTCCACCTTGCTCCTTTAAAAAGCCACTTACAAGGTGGTCTATCTTAGGAAAGAAAAAATCCATTAAAGGGCCTAAAAAAGCAACACATAGTACAGTCCCTATACCGATAACACCACCTAAGCTCATTCCTAATACCATATAAATGATATCAACACTCATGCGAATAATGGTATAGGATTTCTTTAAGCGCTTTACTAAAGCTAAGTAAATTAAATCATTAGGCGCCACACCTATCTCTGAACTTTTTAAAATAGGAAAACCTATAGATACAATGACACAGGCCATCATAAAAATGATTATTTTGATACTTAGAGAATAACTATTAAGTGCCAAAGGGTTTAATAGCTTTAAAACACCATCTAGTGCAATACCTGCACCTATGATACATAAAAAAGTTCCTATTTTAATTTGTTTTCGATCCAAGAGAAAAAGGACGCCTAAAAAGATAAGCGTCAATAACCTATTAGCTGTTCCAGGAGAAACAGCTAGCGCCCTAGCTACTCCTTGTGTAAATAAAGTAAATGGATCTGAACCTAAATTTAAACTTAAAAATAAAGCTACCCCCACTTGAATAACGATTAATCCTACAAACCAAACCATCATCTGCTTCGCAATTTGTTTGTTTTTCACTTTTCTATTCTCCCTGTTTTATCTCTATCACCATGAACGATCAAGCCTTTAAAATGACATGGCACTTAATAAATCTAATTGATTAGATTCTGTTAAATCACCTAATATACCTAGTTCTGACATTTTATCTGTCACTGTCTTACTTACTTTAGCACGATTTCTAAAGTCTTCTTTGGATAAAAATGGACCATCTTTAACTGCTTCTACTACAGCTTCTGCTGCTTTTTCTCCTAGACCATCTATTGAACTTAACGAAGGCATAATCTTCCCATCAATAATTTGGAATCTCTTGTCATCTGCTCTAGTTATATCTATTGGCATAAACTCAATCCCCCTTGCATACATCTCTTGAACAATACGCATATCCTTTAAAGTATCTTGCTCTTTCGCTGATTGATTTTCTTTTCCCTTAAGCATGAGCTCCTTCATATGATATTCTAAACGTTCTTTCCCTAAACACATGGTCTCATAAGAAAAAGCTGACGCACGAATACTAAAGAAAGCGGTGTAATAAGCAAGTGGATAAAAAATCTTATACCAAGCAATACGCCAAGCCATCATAACATACGCTGCCGCATGGGCCTTAGGGAACATATATTTAATTTTTTTACAAGACCAAATATACCAATCAGGTACGCCATTTTCTAGCATAGCTTCTTCCCATTCTGGTTTTAAACCCTTCCCTTTACGTACACTTTCCATAATAGTAAAGGATAATCCCTTATCCATTCCTTGATTAATTAAATAAGTCATAATATCGTCACGGGTACAAATAACAGTCGAAATGGTTCCTCTGCCTTCTTCAATCAAGGTTTGAGCATTACCTAGCCACACGTCTGTACCGTGAGATAACCCAGAAATACGCACTAGGTCTGAAAAGCTTTGAGGCTTTGCATCTAATAACATCTGAATAACAAAGTCTGTTCCAAACTCTGGAATTCCTAAAGAACCTAGCTTAATTCCCCCAATATCCTCTGGCTTAATGCCTAAAGCCGTCGTACTATGGAAAAGTGACATAACGTCCTTATCATCTAACTTAATCGTCTTTGCATCTATACCTGTCAAATCCTCAAGGCGACGAATCATGGTAGGATCATCATGGCCTAAAATATCTAGTTTTAATAGATTATGGTCGATGGAGTGATACTCAAAGTGAGTGGTAATAATCGGTGTCGTTACATCATTTGCAGGATGCTGCACAGCTGTAAATTCATAAATATCACGGTCATGTGGTACTACAATAATCCCTCCTGGATGTTGCCCTGTGGTACGTTTAACCCCTGTACACCCTTCTGCAATACGCTTCATTTCTGCTCTTCTCTTGTGAATATCGCGCTCTTCATAGTACTTATAAACATAAGCAAAAGCTGTTTTTTCTGCTAGCGTACCTATTGTTCCTGCTCTAAAGGCTTTCCCCTCTCCAAAGATAACTTCTACATACTTATGGGCTTTCGCTTGGTAATCTCCAGAGAAGTTAAGGTCAATATCCGGCTCTTTATCACCTTTGAAACCAAGAAAGGTTTCAAAAGGAATATCATGGCCTTCTTTTAAAAGTTCATGACCACACTTAGGACAAGTAGCATCTGGCATATCGCATCCTGAACGTCCTGCATAAGCACGTACTTCTTCGGATTCAAAATCCACATAGTGGCACTGTGGACAAATATAATGTGGTGCTAGTGGGTTAACCTCTGTAATACCTGACATCGTTGCTGCAAAAGAAGACCCTACAGATCCCCTTGAACCTACAAGGTAACCATGGTCATTAGAATCCCATACTAATTTTTGAGCAATGATATACATTACAGCAAAACCATTAGAAATAATGGAATTAAGCTCTCTTTCTAATCGCTCTACTACAACTGGATGTAATTCTGGTCCATAAATCTCATGGGCCTTATCGTAACAAATCTGCGTCAGGGTAGCATCTGAATCTGGAATTTCTGGTGGACATTTATAAGGCAACACTGGAGAAATCTTTTCAATTTGTTCATTAATCAGCTGCGTATTGGTAATAACCACTTCTTTCGCTTTCTCACTTCCTAAATATTTGAATTCTTCTAGCATTTCTTCTGTGGTACGTAAATAAACAGGTGGCTGATCATCAGCATCTTTAAAGCCTTTGCCTGCCATAATAATACGCCTATAGATTTCATCTTCTGGGTCCAAAAAGTGAACATCACAAGTAGCCACTACAGGCTTATTATAGTGCTCCCCTAGTTCTACAACACGCTTATTATACTGTCTTAAGTCTTCTTCTGTCTCAGCTGCATATTTATCACTTCTGAGCATAAAACTATTATTTCCAATCGGCTGAATTTCAAGATAATCATAAAAGCTTACTAATCTGGCCAGTTCGGTTTCTTCTTTTTCTCTTAAAATAGCTTGAAAAATTTCACCCGCTTCACAAGCTGAACCAATAATAAGTCCTTCTCTATGCTTTTGAATGAGACTTTTTGGCATACGTGGTCTACGATTAAAATACTCTAAGTGAGATGCTGATACTAAACGATTCAGATTAATACGTCCTATTTCATTCTTCACTAAAATAACCCCATGATAGGTAGGTAACTTCTTAATATAATCTGGTGAAATCTCTACCATATCATTAATAGCATCTAGGGTTGTAACACCTTTTTCCTGTAGCATCTCTATAAAGCGTACAAAGATTTCACCTGTAGCTGTCGCATCATCTACCGCTCTATGGTGATTTTCTAAGCTAATATCTAAATGCTTAGCCACGTTGTTAAGTTTAAAATTGCCTAAGTGTGGCATTAAAATACGTGCTAGTGCTACCGTATCCATGACTGTAAAGTCTGCTGCTAGGCCCTGCTCTTTGGCATTTGCTTCTATAAAACTCATATCAAAATCAGCATTGTGGGCTACCATGACACATCCCTCACAAAAAGCTAAAAACTGTGGTAATAGCACTTCTATGGTTTCTGCCTCCATAACCATCCTATCATTGATTCCTGTTAATTTCTCAATTTGATAAGGAATAGGCACTTTGGGATTGACAAATTCACTAAAGGTATCTACAATTTGACCACCTACGACTTTAACCGCCCCTATTTCTATGATACGGTTCATTTTAGGGCTAAATCCCGTGGTTTCTAAGTCAAAAACCACATAACTCTCCATTAGGCTTTGGTTTTTAGAATTCGTCACGACTTCCTTTAAGTCATCTACAAAGTATGCTTCTACACCATAAATCACTTTAAAAGGCTCATCCTTTGACACACAATGATTCGCAATAGGGAAAGCTTGAAGACAGCCATGATCAGTAATGGCAATTGCTGGCATTCCCCATGCTTTGGCACGGTCAATCATCTGATGAATATCGACTACACTATCCATATCACTCATCATGGTATGGAGGTGTAATTCTACACGTTTTTCCTCACTGGTATCCATACGTTTGGTTGTAAAATCAGGAATAGCTTTAATGCCTTTAATAGAAGCAATGCCTATTTCTCTATCAAATTTATCAAAAAGCGCCATTCCTTTAAGACGATAAAATCCACCTTTTTTAAGCTTACCTAATACATCGCCTAATTCATCATTTTTAACAAAGAGTTTAGCGGTTATGGTATCTGTAAAGTCTGTTATATCAAACATAATAATGGTTTTTTCCATACGAATCTCTCTTGTATCAATACTTAAGACTTTACCACGGATAACGACTTCTCCAATTTCATCTACTAATTCTTCAATTGGGGTTAAATCACCTTCACATTCACGTCCATAAAAAACATCTGGATCAAGGGGTACCTTTTTACGTGTCATACGTACTTCTTTTTGTTCTTTCACTTCCGCTGTTTCCTTAGCGCTTTCTCTTACTGCTTCTTCTTCTAGTGGCTGAATTTGACTCATTACAGAGGTTACTTCTCGTTTTAATTGATTTTGATTTTCCTCTACATAAGCCAGTGGATTACTACTAGCTTTATATTCAAACTGCACACCCAATTGCAACTGAAAGCGTTCCATAAAAATCTTTTCTAGAAAAGGCTTTAAGGGCTCTGTTTTTTTACGTGCCACAAAACTATTATCTATTTCTATAAAAAGCTGCTTGGCGGCTACACGCCAAACGGCATTTTTGACAATTGCATAAACCATTTCGCTTTTTTCTTCTATTTCTAAAAGTAAATTCTGCTTATAAGCTTCTACAATATATGCTGGTGTATACGCTTCTGATAACTCGTAAGATTCTACTAAAGTAATAGAGAGGGGCGCGGTTTTAAAAAGTTGGTCTTTAATGGCCCTCTGCATTTTTAAAAGCATAGGACGATTAAGAAGTTCTTTACTGCTTAAATAAATTTCTAAATGCTCAGTAGCTTGTTCAAATACAACTTTTTTAATCCCTACGGGTTCAAAAAGCTGCTGGAGCTTATCATCTACTTTTAGTTCTGTTAATACTTCAAAAAAAGCTCTTACTTCTGTTTCCATTCTACTCACCTATACCTTCTTTACTAACGCGCTCTTTATCTTTTTTATTATATACTATTTGGTTTAGGGTTAAAAGAGGCGGTTAAGTAACAAAAAAGCAAAGAAGTTCCTAACTACTTCTTTGCTTTTCTATTACTTACTTATAATAAACATCCTTTATTACTATGACTACTGACATACCATTAAATGATTATTTACTTAACAACTGCTCTACTTCCTCTTTATTTGCCTCCATATATTGGTCAAAAGATTGATGAGCAGCTTCTATTTTAGAAGCCAAATCATATAAAAAAGCAGGTAATTGGTCCTCCTGAACTTCTCCTATTAACTCCCCTAAATGAGTCTCCCCTACTGTACACTTTCCTTTCATATACACATCATAAATACCTGTTAATACACCATCTATTTTCTTCTTGTTACCCACTAAACCAATACCTGCAATCTGGTGTACACCACAAGAGTTAGGACAACCGGAAATATAAATAGGCGGCAAGCTTTCTTTGATATTACCTTTTGCTTTAAAATAATCTACTATAGCTCTTAATGCCTTTTGACTTTCTAATATACCCATTTGACAGATAGGAACACCTATACAAGATCTGGTTTGTTCTACCCCTAACAAGTAGTTATCTGCATCCAAAGCCTCCGCTACTTGCTGCACTTCTTCACCATTTAAATGAACTAAATAAAGACCTTCACCCATGGATAATCTGACATGAACATCTTTCATTGGTTCAATCAGATTAGAAATCTTTCTAAGAAGCCTGTAATCTAATTGTCCCCCTAAGGGATGAAAATAATAACTGTAAAGACCTTCTTGCTTTTGTGATGTAATAGCTATATGATTTATTTCTACTCTTTTACCTACTTTTGTGTACTTAGGCATCTCGGGAGAAAAATCTAATCCCCCTTTTACTTTAGCAGTCTCAAAATACTTCCAAAAGCAGTTGACAAAAGCTTCATCTCCCATACGATCTGCAATATATCTGACCCGTGCCTTATGATGATGTTCATAATCTCCTTCATGAGTAAAGAGCTGTACCATGGCTTCTAGCGCATATAACGCTTCTTCTGCTGGTAGTAATCTATCCACTGGAATACCTTTTCTTGGATTACGCCCTAATCCACCTCCTAGATAAAGCTTGAAATAAGGCTTGTTATCTTTTAATGTTGCTACAAATCCCATATCTTGTACTGTAGCTTGAGAACCATCTGCCTTATCACTGGTAAAAGAAACCTTTAATTTTCTAGGTAAATGATAGGTATTAATACGCTGCAGGAAATACCCATTAGCTGCCATAGCATAAGGTACCACATCAAACGCTTCTTCCTTCATTAATCCCGCTAACGGGCTCATTGCTACATTTCTAGGATAATTACCACCTGCTCCTCTTGTGTAAAGGTTATATTCAAGACCTTCCTCCATCACCTTACAAACATTATCTAAACTTAGCTTATGAAACTGAATAGCTTGTCTTGTAGTCAAATGAATCATGGGAACTGCATAGCGTTCTGCTAAATTGCATATGGCCACTAATTGTTCTTTTCCTAAGACACCTGATAAAATACGTAAACGAATCATAAAATGCTTACCATCTCGGTGAGCATAAACACCAAAGCCACCTGAGACTTTTTTAAAATCCATTTTGCCAAGCTCGCCCTTTAAAAAAACTTCACCTTTTGCTTTAAACTCAGGGATCTCTTCTAAAAGAATTTGTTTTAAGTCCCTCATTATTCAACTCCTTTTACAATTTTTTCTTAAATAATAGAATGCCTCATAAAGACCGTTTTCATGTATCTTTATGAGGCATTTTCTCTACTGTACAAATTTGTTTCCTAATGTCACCTTTTCTTTTTCTTGACCAATTTTAAAGTAAGCTTCAAAAATATCTTTTGCAAGCTGGGTATTACTACCACCCAAGCCATCTGCACCATACATACTGGTAACAACTGCAATCTCCGGCTTATCATAAGGTGCAAAACCAACAAACCAGCTATTTTCATATTTTCCTTCTTGAGCTGTTCCTGTTTTAGCTGCTACTTGAATAGGAAAGTCTGTAAAATAACTTCTTGCTGTACCAGCTGAGCCTGTAGCTACTTTATGCATTCCTTCATAAATATTAGACAAAGTAGATTCTTTAAAATTAAGGGTATTAAATACTTTTTCTGGTGTTTGTGTATAATCACCAGTAATCTTGTGATCATCGATGCCACTTACTACTTTTAAGTCATAAACCGTATGTCCATTAGCCAGGCCTGCTACATAACGTGCCATTTGTACCGGTGTGAAGGTATTCCCTCCCTGACCAATAGCTGTACGTACATTATCTGAAACATTCCATTCCATATGAATATCTTTAAAGAAATCATCTACGTAAACGCTTAAAATACGATCAATCACTTTACTTACTGTACGTTCCTGTGCATTAAAGCTACCTTCTTTAATAGCAGCCATACGTCTTTCTAGTTCCGCGCAAACATCTTTCATATCTTCTTGACCTTCATAACGCTTATACGCTGCTGCATAACCATCATAATAGGCTTGCTCTAAGACACCTTGTGGCATCTTATCTAAAGTTTTAGTGATTGTCTTACGTGTACCTGCCTCTATATAGCTTTCTAAGGTTTCTTGTATCACATTTTTAGTACGTAGCTTTAAGCTTGTTTTACTATCCCTTGCTAATACCTCATCAGCAATTTCTTTAGAAATGGCATTTACACCTTCTTGCAGGGCATCTCCTATATCTTCAATCACTTTATCATAGATCGTAGATAAATCTTCACCCAAAACAATGGCTAATTCAGAATCTAAACTTTTCTTAATATAACTTTGTGTTAAATAATCAATTCTGCCATCTAAGTCTGTTGCTCTACTATCACCCAATGTATAGAAAATGTCCAAGTACTCTTGTACCTCTGATAAGAGTTTCTCTCTATTTTCACTTTTCTTATCCTTCATATTTTTAATATAGTTAAGTGCTCTAGCTGCTTGTGTGCTAACTGCATTTTTAGGATTTGAAATATTAGGTGCTGTTTCTTCTAATTCAACGCCAGAGGTATGGCTTAATCCAAACATTTCTACGTATTTTGAAAGCGCATCAATTCCTCCATAAGGTGCGCCATATTTAAGTCCTAAACGATAAGCAATATCATAGAAATAATAGTTACAAGACACCTCTAAAGCCCCTTGTATATTTAAACTACCATGTCCATGACCAGTATTCGTATAAATCCAACATTTAGGTGCTGGCAATCCTACATTTGGATATTCACCTGTATCATAGATCATTGTATCAGGTGTTACTACTTCTTCTTCTAAACCAGCTACAGCTACAATCATTTTAAAAGTAGAACCTGGGGCTTTAGCTGTTTTTAAAGCACGATTAATTTCAATATTACGTTCATCTACACCGTCATGTAATTTTCTATAAATAGAATTAAAGTTCTGTGTAAATTCATTACTATCATAAGAAGGATAGCCTACTAAAGCTAATACTTCTCCAGTATTAACATCTACGACTACAGCTGAACCACTAAATGGCATAATCGCTGTTTGATCAGGCTTTAATTCTCCACTTTCTAGCTCAGCAATTAAAAGAGCTTCTATAGAACCGATATTACCATCCCAAATACGTTTCATTTGATCTTCATCTAATTTTAAGCTTTCTTGCTCTCCTAAAGCAAGAAGAAGCTCTCTATCAGTAATTAAAATTTCTTCGCTATCTAACATATTAGCAAAATGCTGCTTAATGGTTAAGGTCGTTTTTTCTTCTTTTGATAGATTTTTTTCTTTTTCTTCTAAGACCTTTAATGCTTTTTCATAATCTGCTGCTACTTTATCATAAAGTTGTCTTTGCATTTGGCTTTGTGGAGCAGTTTTCATTATATTAAAATCTAGTTGGTTATTCTTAGCCATGGAAATGAGAATTTCTCTCCCTGTTAAAGGAACGGTTTTTTCTTTTCCTTGTAATCTACCTACAATACCTTCAGCTAAACGTTTTTCCATAGCCTGATAAGTAGCTAATTGCAAATCAGCATCCAAGGTTAAATAAACATCATTTCCAGCTTTAGCTTCTTTCGTCTCTAGGGTGAATACAGTTCGTCCTGCATTGTCTACTTCTATGAGTTTACTTCCTTTTTCTCCTTTAAGCTCGGACTCCATACTGCCTTCAATACCTACTTGCCCTACTAAGTCATCTTTTTCATAGCCACTATCTTTTAAGTCATTGTACTGACTTTCAGTAATCATACGGGTATACCCTAAAATATTACCAAACGCTTTACTATAAGTCTCTGTATAATAACGCTCAGATTCTACTTCTGCCATAATACTTGGGAAATCATCTTGATGCTCCTCAATAGCAGCTAAGGTTTCCATTGAAATATTTTTAGCTAGCGTTACCTTTTTATATTTTTGATAAGTGGTTTGTGAGATTTGTAAACGCATTGCTAAAATTTTTCTTGCATCTTCATCACTAATTTCTGAATCCAGATTATATCCTTTTTCTCCTCTTAAATAAGCCATTAATTCTGGTGCAGAATAGGTATATAACAATTCCTTGTGTTCTTGATTATCATAAGGTACATAATTGGTAATAAAACTTCTAATACTTTGGTCATCTTCTGTAAAAGTAAAAGGTACCGTTTTGGAAATTGGCATATTATCAATATATGTATCTTCATTTTCTTCAAGCAAATTAGCTACATTTAAAAGAATTTGGTTATAATCATCTTTTTTCAAACTAACTTGTGGGTCTGTTTTAAGTACATAAATCGGTTTATTACTTACTAAGGGTTTGCCATAGCGGTCATAAATAAGACCTCTTATAGCAGGTATCTCTACTTCTCTTTGTACACTTGCTCTTAAATCTTCTTCATAAGCAGCATGTTCTATAATTTGTAATGTATAAAACTGATAAACTAAAACAACAAACATGCCCACCACCACAATGGACACAATAAATAATCTATCAGAAAGTAAACGGTGTTTTTTTTGGTTGAGTTTATGAATTCCCATTTTTAAATCGACTATTAAATGAGCCGATACTCCTTTCCATTATTGGTTAAATTGTTCACCAATTTAGGTGTCATTTCGTTTATTTTTGACATTGTTAACTCTTTTATTTTAACGTATTCCCCTAAGTATCACAACCTCTTTTCATAAATAAAACAAAGTTTTTAAGACCTCTTTTGTCTTAAAAACTTTGTTTTATTTTCCTACTCCTTATAAGCGACTACCATTGTCTACCCAATCTTTTGCGTGAATGACATCTTCTATAGAAGGTGTACTTGTACCTGCCGCAGGATTGACCTCCTGTGCATCCACTAGTGGAAAGGTGATTTCACTGTTTCTTGTATCGGTATTATTTATTCTTTTATTATTCTTTCCTGATAAAGCTTTGCTTTTTTGATCGTGCATATTGCTACTCCTTTATTAATTTGTTTTTTGTTTTAGTTTAACTGGAGCAATATCTGTAGTAATTGGCTTAGATGTATATTGATGCTCTTGCATCCACTCTAAAAAAAGAGTCATTGTTTCAACTACATGCTTAATATCATGGAACAAAATAACTTTGGGCTCTTTTTGAGATTTTTGAATCATTTGAGTCGTGGCCCGAAATGTTTTATAAGGATTACGATAACACCAATCTTTAGAATCAATATTCCAGTCCCATATCACATATTCACGAGCTGCTAATGCTTCTGCTTGCTTCTTAGTTAAATAAGGGCTACTTCCATAAGGCGTTCTGGCTAAATTGGTCTTGCTTCCTGTAATTTGTTCTAGTGTTGCATTTGCTTTATCCATTTCTTTTAAAGGTCCTAATGTACCACAATAAAAAGTAGATTTTTCATGAGTCACACCATGAACACCAACGGCATGTCCTTCTTCTACTATACGTTTTACCATATCCGGATTACGTTTCATCTCTGCATCTAGCATAAAAAAAGTAGCTTTCATATGATACTTAGCCAAAACATCTAACAATTTTCCCGTATACTCACTCGGTCCATCATCAAATGTTAAATACAAGACTTTGTATTCTATTTGCCCTTTTGATCTATCTTGATCTACCGGACTACCTAAAGCCGTTATTTGAATCAAAACAAGGAACAATAGAATGATGGATTTAATTCTCTTCTTCATGCTGCTCACCTAACTTTATGGTCTTTTGTACACAGATTTATTATGAGCTTTTTTTTTAATATCATACCTTATTTAACTAAATTACTGACATAATCACAAATAATCGACTGTTTTTAGACGCAAAAAAAGCTTTACTAAATGTAAAGCCTTTTTTAAAAAAATAGTAATTTAATAAGCACTAATACAAACATATGCAACGGATAAAATAAATAAAAGAAATAACGTAAACTACTCAACCGCTTATTCTTTAGTAGTATAATAAAGACAATGGACAACACTGCATAAATTTGCAACGGACTATTATAGATTAAGCTATCTATTAAGGTAAGTAAACCAAATAAAATATATGCCACTAGTTGATTTTCTTTTTTAAAACTATACTCATAAAAAAGAATCACTACAGCAACACCATACATACCATAGTCACACGCTAATCCTTCTGCTAAAATCAGTAATAAACCAACCATTATATAATTGCCAATTTTCACAATCTCACTTTGCTGCTCTGCACTCTTCAAAAGCCAAAGACAACCTAATGCAATTAAAAATGTAAAACCAATATTTAAGCCGAAAGCCCTTCCATAAGCTACTTGAAACATCCATAAAAATGGCAACTGAGAAATAATTGCAAATACCGTCATTCGCTTTATATAATTTTTTAATGAGGAAGTATGCCAAAAACCACTAGCAACCCCATAAGCAAATAAAGGCATTGCTAATCTTCCTAACGCACGCCATAATGGCTGAGTAGGATAAAATAACATTCCTATATGATCCATTAGCATGAAAATAGCAGCTATAATCTTCACAATTTACCTCTTCTACATATTTTTTTCTCGGCAGTAGGCTGCAAAAGCTTTATCTTTTTCTAGGACATGCTCTACAAGCCATGTCATAATAAAATCCACAAGTTCTCTTAATTGTTGTTGTTGGGCATGATCTAATTCATGTAAATCAAAATCATTTATTTTTTCTATAAAATCTTGATGCTCCACTAAATGTGAAAAATACTTAGGGTATTGAATCTTCTCCATTAATTGTTGTTCTTCATTAAAATGATAGATCACATATGCTTTTAACTCTTCTATTATCTCCACTATCTCATCAAACTTATCCATGTGACCTGGTAATAAAAATAATTCCTCAATACGCTCCGAAATATCAAACAACCTTTCATGTTGCTTATCAATTGCTTCAACACCTATCGCATAACTAGATTTCCATTTCATCTGATCATCCCCCTAATAAATTAGTAACTATTTTAATAGTTGCTTATAATCGTCTTCCTTAAAACCCACAAGTACTTTTTCCTCTGTGATTAATAATGGTCTTTTAATAAGCATGCCATTTCCTGCTAATAATGCTACTGCTTCTTCTATATTCATATTCTTCACACGTTCTTTTAATCCCATTTCTTTATAAAGTACACCATGTGTATTAAAAAACTTAGTAAATGGTTCCCCACTTTGCATAATCCACGCCTTTAACTCCTCTGCTGTCGGTGTGTCTTCTACAATATGCCTTATTTCCACTATAGCATCATGTTCTTTTAATGTCTTTAATGCCTTTTTACAAGTGCTACAAGATGGATAGTAAATAAAAATCATTTTCATATATTAACTCCAATCTCTCTCTTTATTCATAGTATGCCTATTGATTTATTATCTGTTTCTTTTCTATATTTCCTAATATTTCCTATTATTCTCTATTTACTTGACACACTACTAAAATAGATTATACTAAAGTAATATATATCATACAAGGAGGCTTAACTATGTTTATTCGCGATATTCAAGCTCAAGATCAAGCCATTTACATGCAAATGTCTAAAGACTTTTATCATAGCGATGCCACTCTTTTTGCTATGACTGATGAGCAGCTACAAGCTACCCTTCAGAAAGCCCTTCAAAACTCACCTTTTTTAAGGCTTGTTATTATTGAAGAAGAACAAAAAACCGTAGGTTATGGGTTATTAGCTTTTTATTGGAGTAATGAAGCTGGTGGCATGGTGACTCAGTTAGAAGAGTTCTATGTTTTACCAGAATATAGAGGAAAACAGCTAGGTAGCCAATTTTTAAATTGGTTAATAGATTCTTATAGAGATCAAACAGCTCGTTTCCGTTTAGAAATATGTTCCAGTAATGTGGGAGCTAAAAAGCTCTATGAAAAATATGGATTTAGTACTTTAGATTATATTCAAATGATTAAAGATATGCAATAAGCATTATTTCATAAATAATTTTGAAAGAAAGACTTGAATTTTAGCTTACTTTATAATAGAATCTAGTTTAGATAATAGTAATTATTAAAGAGGAGGAGTTTTATGCTAGAATCAACTGCTATTTTAAAAGCACATCACCTTAAAGTAACACCTCAACGTCTTGCTATCTTTAAAATGTTACGTCATACTAACGTGCATCCTAGTGCTGAAACCATTTATAATAGCTTACAAGAAGACCATCCAACCATGAGTTTAGCTACCGTTTATAAGACATTAGATGCCTTTGTACAAAATGGTCTTGTGCAACAGTTGAACTTAGGGGAAGATAGTTACCGTTATGATGCTGATACATCACCTCATAGCCACATGCAATGTACAGTTTGTAAATCAGTAGAAGATATTGAGCAACTTCAGCAAGTAGCACCTATTAAGCAAGAAGTTCAAGAATTAACAGGTTATCAGCTTCTTAGTGAGCAATTTTATTTTTATGGTATTTGTCCTGAATGCCAAAAAACAGCACAATAAGGTACTAAAAAAGACACTTTCACATAGATGTAAGAGTGTCTTTTTTAGTACCTTATTTGATTCTTTTACTTACAAAACGTTCAATACGCACAAGGGCTTCTTTTAGCTCTTCAACTGAATAAGCATATGAACATCTAATAAAACCTTCTCCATATGTACCAAATGCAGTACCCGGTACAACTGCTACCTTCTCTTCTTTTAACAGTGTTTCACAAAATTCATCACTAGTCATTCCAGTTCTCTTAATACTTGGAAATACATAAAAAGCACCTTCTGGTTCAAAACAAGATAATCCCATTTGCCTAAAATGCTCTACCATTAAACGTCTTCTTTTATTATAGCTCTCACACATCATAGCCACATCATCATCACCATTTCTCATCGCTTCAATAGCTGCATATTGGCTTGTCGTTGGCGCACACATAATAGCAAATTGGTGCATTTTCGTCATCAATTTCATCAATGGCACTGGCCCTAAAGCATATCCTAAACGCCAGCCTGTCATGGCATAAGATTTAGAAAAACCACTAATTAAAATGGTGCGCTCATACATACCTTCAATGCTAGCAATAGAGACATGCTTTTTACCATACGTTAGTTCTCCATAAATTTCATCTGATAACACAATAATATTGGTTTCTCTTAATACTTCAGCAATTGCTTCTAATTCTTCCTTTTCCATAATAGCTCCTGTCGGATTATTAGGATATGGTAAAATAAGTATTTTTGTACGTGGTGTAATATACTGTCTTAACTCATCTGGTGTTAATTTAAAGTTATTTTCTTCCCTTGTAGGTATCGTCACAGGTGTTCCACCAGCAAAAATTGTACATGGCGTATAAGAAACATAGCATGGTTCGGGTATAAGCACCTCGTCACCAGGATTAATTAATATACGAAGCGCCAAATCAATGGCTTCGCTTCCACCTACTGTTACTAAAGTCTGATCTTTAGGGCAATAACTTAAGTCAAATCTTCTTTTCATATAGTTGCAGATTTCTTCACGTAATTCTAAAAGACCTGCATTAGCAGAATAAAAGGTCTTCCCTTTTTCTAGAGAATAAATGCCCTCTTCACGAATATGCCATGGTGTATCAAAATCAGGTTCTCCAACACCTAATGAAATTGCATCTCCCATTTCATTTGCAATATCAAAAAATTTACGTATTCCTGATGGGGGTACATCCATAATACGCTTTACCATTAATTCATCATAATTTATCATGGCGATACAATCATCCTTCCGTCCTTTTTACCTTCCTCAAAAATCACTCCATAATCTTTATATTTTTTAAGTACAAAGTGAGTGGCTGTACTTAAAACAGAATCTAACGGTGCTAACTTTTGACCAACAAAAAGGGCAACTTCTTTCATTGTTTTTCCTTCGATAATAACCGTAAAGTCAAAACCACCTGACATTAAATAGACAGCTTTTACTTCATTATAATTATAAATACGTTCAGCTACTTTATCGAACCCTTCACCTCTTTGAGGGGTTACACGCACTTCAATAAGTGCTGTGACAATATCTTTTTTATCTGTATGATCCCAATTAATAAGTGTGTTATAACCGCAAATAATTTGATTATCTTCCATTTCTTTAATCGCCTTGGCCACTTCATCTACCTCTTTGCCAATCATAATGGCAATATCCTCAGCAGTTAATCTGCTATTATTCTCTAAAAGCTCTAAAATTTCATTTTTCATGGTTTTCATCTCCTTTTTACCCTTTAAAGCTTATTATACATCATATGAAAATAAGGTTGCCACATAAATTTTCAAAACATTATATAACGTTATGTCTTTTATGTGATAGTCTTATTGTAATCAACTTTCCTTGTGTTGCACAGAGCCACACTTCTTTGAAACCCTCTAATAAGTGGTTCCCTTATGATGAATAATGCTACTCATACAAATATAGTATTAAGCTCTTGGTATGTTATAAAACACAGCATGCAAAAAAGCTACGTACTATTATCGTTGTACGTAGCCTTTCATTAAGAGCTAATTATTTATGACTTGCTTTTAGGATTAGCCAGTAGCGCTGCCAAATAGCCGAATACAATAGCTGCTGTAATACCTGAAGCTGTTGCTGCTAGGCCTCCTGAAAAGGCACCCATAATCCCACTACTTTTAACTTCTTCTATTGCTCCTTTGGCCAAGGCATAACCAAAACCAGAAATAGGTACGGTTGCTCCTGCCCCTGCAAACTCTACGATGGGTCCATAAACACCTATAGCTTGTAAAACGGCTCCTGCTACCAAGAAAAGCACCATAATTTTACCATTTGTTAATTGAGTACGGTCTAATAAAATCTGTCCTATTAAACAAATAAGACCACCTACTACAAAGCACTTGAGGTATTCCATAAAAATGTCCATTTGTTTGCCTCCTATTTCATTTCAATACATACAGCATGGGCAATACCTGGTATAGTATTTCCTTGTTGTGTACTACCTGGACTCATTAGCGCTCCTGTAGGTACAATTAAAATCTTCTTTAGTTTTTTCTCTACTAACTGTTTATAAAAGTATCCTGTAAAAATAGAAGCAATACAACCACAACCACTGCCACCACAATTGGTTCCTTGCTTTTCATCATCATACATGAGCTTACCACAATCTTGAAGAACACCACTTAAATCTGTTCCTAATTTACCAGCGATGTCAATAGCAATATCATAACCGCAATTACCTAAGTCTCCAGTAATAATAGCATCAAAATCATTTGGCGTTTGATTGGTATCTTCTAAATAAGCTAAAATCGTATCAACGGCAGCCGGTGCCATAGCTGCCCCCATATTAAAGGTATCTGTCACACCTAAATCTACAATTTTCCCAGGTGTCACACTCGTTACCTTAGGACCTTCTCCGCACCTAGAAAGTAATACAAAACCACTAGCTGTCGTAGTCCATGTTTGTGTTTCTGTACGCTGTCCTCCGTATTCTAAAGGAAATCTAAATTGCTTTTCAGCAGCACAGTTATGACTACTCGTACCTGCTATAACTAAGTCCGCCATGCCTCCTGCAATACACATGCTTGCTAAAGTCATAGATTCCCCCATAGTTGAGCAAGCTCCATACAATCCAAAGAAAGGAATATTAAAATCTTTAACACCAAAGGTACTGGCAATCACTTGATTTTGTAAGTCTCCTGCATAGATGTAATGAATATCAGCAGGCGTTTTACCTGCCCGGTCTAATAAGCCTTGGATCGTTAATTGAACCATACGAGCTTCTGCTTTTTCCCAAGTATCTTCTCCCAGTAATTCATCTTCTAAAGGATGGTCAAAGTATTTTCCCATAGGTCCTTGTACTTCTTTTGGCCCCGCTGTTGCATAAGCATAAGTGATAACAGGAGGCTCTTTAAATGTAATGGTCTGTTTACCAATATGTCCCATAATCTCCTCCTAGATAAAATAATAAATAATACCAATTACAACACTAGCAATGGTTCCAAATACAATGACAGGACCTGCTATAGTAAAAAGTTTAGCTCCTAAACCATAAACATATCCTTCCTTTTTGTATTCCATAGCTGCACTAACCATAGAATTAGCAAATCCAGTAATAGGTACCAGCGCACCTGCTCCTCCAAACTTGCCTACATTATCATAAATATTAAATGCTGTCATTATAGCGCTAATTAGTATAAGAGAATCTGTTGTTAACGTAGAAGATTCTTGAAAAGAAAAACCAAAAAACATATAACCATTAATTAAAAGCTGTCCAATACTGCAGATGATACCTCCTACCAAAAAAGCTTTTATACTGTTACCAACTACTTTATTTTTAGGTGAATGTTCATCTATAATTTTTTGATACTGACTTTTAAGTTGATTTGTATTAGCCATCGTTACTTACTCCTTTACTGTATGATTTCTAAAAACATAGGGTACAACCAATAAAGTAGTGACCCTATCAGTTTACCTGCAGCTAAAGATAATACGAATAATGAAATGCCTTTTTTAACCTTCACTCTTCTGTTCACAATAGGAAAGACATCCAGCACCTCTGCCAAAGCAATAATAAGGCCTCCTACGAACATCCCAAAGCCAAATAAAAGTAAAACCACTACCCAAGACCATAAAAATAGTCTCGTTTCCCACATTGAAAGAATACTACCGCTAATAGCCCCCAGTATAATAGCATTTTCATACCATATGACATGATGACCTGTTTGGGTACGATGTGCCATCATTGGAATAACCCCTATAATGGTAATAAAAGCTACAACACCACCAGAAATAATAATACCTGCGCCCATACCTACTAAAATCCTAGGGATAATTGTTAATATCTCCCTCATTATGGTTCTCCTCTTCGTTTATCACTAATGCTCTCTATTTCACAATCCTCTACATTCTTTTCATACTGCTTAATTTCTACTTGCATAGGTGTAGGATCATCTGTAATTTTCTTAAAACCAAAGTGATTAAAGAAAACAAGAATCCCTGCTGCGATGCCTATAGAATAAGGAATTGTCAGTAGGAGTGGCTGTTCTTCTTGTCTTCCTGTAAAAATACGATTTAAAATAATAAAGGTCTTTCCTAAAGAAGTGTCTGTATTGTATGTCATAATAGCTACTGTTGCACCTGCAAACACAATAAGACATAGCCCTACTACTTTTACCCATTCCCATATATCATGGGTCTTAGGTGGCTTTTTCCTATATTCAATCACCACATCAGGGTCTCCTACACTTTGCACATCTGCTTTGGGATATTCTTTCCAAATCGCATTAATGATATCAATAATGGTCACAATATAACGTCCATTTTTCTGTGTATCTGGTACAAAGAAAATGCGCATAGCATCTACTTTGGCTTTCACCTCTGGAGGTGCAGCCACATCGGCTAGATCTTTAATAGTCACACTACTTAAACCTTGCAAAGTCTTACGTTTATAGGCTCTTACATAAATGGTACACTTTTGCATATCCAAGATAATCGCCCCTATCTACGAACATACCATTGGTAGTTTCTGATTGCTTATGGTCCTCTATATATTTATAAGCTGTAATACTCCCTCCAATAAGTATTAAAGTGAGTAAGGTTAAAATAATAACTCGTTTTTTCATACTACACCTCATTTTATTCTTTTCATTTTTGATTCTTATTCTTTTTTAGTTTTTCCTTTTATAGATTTATTATTCCCTAAACTTATAAAGCTTTATTTTCTTTCAAAATAAATGCTCTCTTTTAAGGCAACTCCCCTCATTACCTTTTCCAACTAAAAAGAGCATGTCCTTTGGCTTTCGCTTTTTGGACATGCTCTTTAGTTATATCTATTATTTACTTTTAACGATATTTCAAAAAACCTTCTCGTTTTCTTTCTATCATTTCATCAATACGTTCAATATAATCCTTTAAACTTTTCACATTCGGTATACGGTCAATACGCTCCCCATTTTGATAGACCATCTTTGTAATAGCTCCTGCTCCCAGAGCAATAATACTTTCTTTTTCTTCCATAATTTCAATGTTATAAACACATTGAGTTCCTGGTGCAGCATAACCCACATTTTCAAAATTACCTAACATATTTTTTTGGCGATACATATAATAAGGTTTCAATCCCATGCGAGCCATACGTTCTTCACAGAGTTCTAGCATTTGCTGAATCTTTTCGCCTTCTGTTAAGGCATATGCTTCTTCACCTGCCATCAGCTCTTCTTTTAAACGAGAAGCTCTTTTAATGGCCATGGTATGAACCGTTATATTTTCTGGACCTAACTTTTCTAGTTCATCTAAAGTATAAGCTACATCTGCAACTGTTTCTCCAGGTAAACCTAAAATCATATCCATATTGATACAATCATGTCCTAGGGCTCTAGCCTCAGCAAAAACACGTTTAATATCTTCTACTCCATGACGTCTGCCAATCGTATCTAATGTTTTTTGATTCATACTTTGTGGATTAATAGAAATACGCCCAACACCTTGCTCTTTCATAATACGTAGTTTATCCTTCGTAATGGTATCGGGTCTACCTGCTTCAATCGTATATTCTTCTACCTCTGATAAATCAAAGCTACTTTTAACATGCTCTAATAAACGTAAAAGCTGGTCTTCATTTAAACTTGTGGGTGTTCCTCCTCCTATATATAAACTACGAATAGGCACTCCTTTTTTTGCTTCAGCCACAAAAGTTATTTCTTTAAAAAGCGCTTCTAAATAAGGCTCTACTTGAGCTTCACATTTTTCTAAGCTATACGCGGTAAAGGAACAATAAACACATCTTGTTGGACAAAAAGGAATACCTATATATAAACTGATTTCTTCTGGTTTATTTTGACGTAAAATAGCCAGTTCTTCTTTGGCTACCTCTCGCATCAGTATTCTTTTATTAGAACTTACTAAATATTCAGCTTTCAAATGTGCATCGATTACTTCATCATTTAGCTCTTCTTCTAATAATTCATGGACTAATTTAGTTGGTCTAATCCCTGTTAAAATTCCCCATGGCATCTTACGATTGGTATAATCTGTTAAAGTCATATAAACTGCTTTCTTTAAAGCTTGTTTCAGTGCTTTTTTATCCGCTAAAGGATCTCCTATTTCCTTAACAGGATAAATCGCTTCATTTAATAAGAGGTCCCCATCCTTTAGTTTTGCATAGACTTTTGGTTTTTGATAATGCGTCTCAAGCTGTAACTCATCCTGAATATAGGGTGTAAACAAATTAATGATATTACTGATTTCATATTCAGCATCATGACCTTCACATCGTAAATTAATCATCTTTTTTTCATCCTTTATATTAATCGAAAAAATTAAAAACAGGGTTTGTTTCTTTTTCCTTCTTCACTGTAGTGGTATTGCCATGTCCAGGGTAAAGTATGGTTTCATCTGGCAAAGTAAAGATTTGTGCACGAATAGCGCTCAATAGACGGTTGCTATTACCTCCTGGTAAGTCTGAACGCCCTACTGATCCTGCAAAAATAATATCTCCAACAAAAGCTAATCTATCCTTCTCAGAATAATACGCCACTCCATCTGCAGTATGCCCTGGTGCATAAATGACACGCACTTTAAAATCACTATTTGCGTCTAAAACAATTTCATCCCCATGCTCTACATAGTAATCTGCTGATAAGGTAAATGCTTCACCCAATTGACTAGAGTAATTCCAGTTGGCATCTTCTAAATATTTTTTCCCTTCTTGATGAATGATGATACTACACCCAAGTGCCTCTCGAATAGCTTCTGCTGCTCCTATATGATCCACATGCCCATGAGTTAGTAATATTTTTTCAATCACATACCCGCGCTCTTTAATATAAGCCAAAAGACGAGGTGCTTCTGCTCCTGGATCAATAATAAAACCATGCTTTGTTTGTTCATCTATATAAAAGTAAGTATGTTCTTGAAGCATGCCTACAGTTAAATTGTGTATCATAAATAATCCTCCTATCGCTATTAAACGCCTTCATTATACTATTATCTTTGTCTTTTTTACAACTTTTCTTTAAAACTGCTTACTACTATCAATTAAAATCGTTACTGGTCCATCATTGACTAAACTCACCTTCATATCTGCTTGAAACTGGCCTGTTTCAAAAGGCACATTTTCTTGTTTTAATTTCTCAATAAATTGATTGTATTTCTTTTCTGCCTCTTCTGCACTTCCAGATGCAATAAAACTTGGCCTCATACCTTTAACAACACTACCATACAAAGTGAATTGAGGTACAATTAGTAATTCTCCACCGATATCTTGTACTGAAAGATTCATTTTTCCTTCTTGATCTGAGAAAATTCTAAGTCCTACTAATTTTTTTACCACATATTGAAGATCAGACTCTGTGTCTTCAGCCCTAACAGCTACTAATACCATAAGTCCTTCATCAATAGCACCAATTATCTTCCCATCTACTTGAACAGATGCTTCACTCACACGTTGTACCACAGCTCTCATTCATGTTCTCCTTTCTGCACTACACTGCTTTTAGTAAGAGTACAAAAAGGGACTGTTATCAAACCATTTAATAGCCTAATAACCTTCCCTTTTTCAATTTTATTTTAAGATGAAACACGTATAATCTCTAATACATCTCTTACGCCATTAATTTTTCTTGTTAGCTCCTCAAGTTGATAAATATCATGAATTTCTATCTTCACATTAAAAACAGCATTGCCTTTAGTTGTTTTAGCATTTAGAGATTTAACAGGTAATTTCATATCTGTTAATATCTTAGAAATATCAACGATAATACCTAGGCGATCTAAACAAGTAATTTGAATCTCTGTCACGTAAGTACGCTTTTCAGCTGCTTGTTTTTCTTCTAACCAAGTGGCTTCAATTAAACGCTCTTTTTCTTCTGGTGGCATATTCAGCACATTCACACAATCGGCGCGATGAATAGAAACGCCTCGCCCTCTAGTGATATAACCAATAATGTCATCTCCTGGTAATGGACCACAGCATTTAGAAAATCGTACTGCAATGTCTCCTACTCCTTTTACAACAATACCACTAGAATGCTTCTTTTGTCTGGATGGTCCTGTTTCAACCACTTCATTATGGGTCTGCATCACTTGCTCAGGTGTCACTAACTCTTTTTTCACCTTAAGGGTTTCATCAATGAGCTTTTGAATAATTTGGCGTTCTTTCATACTACCATAACCAATAGCCGCACAAATTGCATTCCATGATTTCATCCCATAACGCCTGTAGATGACCTCTACCACAGCATTGTCTGTTAGATAAGATAAATTATAACCTCTTTGCTTAGCCGCAATCTCAAGAAGTTCCTTGCCTTTGATAATATCTTCATCCTTATACTGTTTACGGAACCATTGATTAATTTTAGTACGTGCCTGGGTACTTTTAACAATATTAAGCCAATCCCTGCTAGGGCCTTTAGCATTACTAGCTGTTAAAATTTCTACGCGGTCTCCATTTTTTAGTACATAGTCAATAGTGACGATTTTGCCATTCACCTTGGCACCTATCATTTTATTACCTACCCCACTATGAATGTGGTAAGCAAAATCAATCGGCGTAGATCCCTTTGGTAAGGTTAATAATTCTCCAGAAGGTGTAAACACATAGACTTGATCACCATAAACATCTAAGTCACCTTTTAAAGCACTCATAAATTCTTGGTTATCACTCATATCTCTTTGCCACTCTAAAATTTCACGTAGCCAAGTTAACTTTTCTTCTGACTTATCTTGAGTACCTTGATCCGTTTTACCTTCTTTATATTTCCAGTGTGCTGCAATACCGTATTCTGCTGTACGATGCATCTCTTCTGTACGAATTTGCATCTCAAAAGGTGTTCCTTCTTCTCCCATTAAAGTAGTGTGAAGTGAACGATACATATTAGGTTTAGGCATGGCAATATAATCTTTAAAACGTCCTGGAATAGGTGTGTACATTTCATGAATAATTCCTAGGACACCATAACAATCCTTAACACTTTTGACAATTGCACGTACAGCAAACAGGTCATAAATTTGGTCTAAGGTCTTATTCTTGTTAACAATTTTCTTATAGATACTGAAGAAATGTTTAGGTCTGCCTTCAATAACAGCTTCAATTCCTGCTGCACTTACCTTTTCCTTAATCTGCTGTACAATGTGCTCGATATATTGAATACGTTCCATGCGTTTACTTGAAATTTGATGTGCTAATTCATAGTAAACCTCTGGTTCCATATATCTTAAAGACAAATCTTCAAGATCTGCTTTGATTTTACAAATTCCCAAACGATGTGCAATAGGCGCATAAATATTAAGTGTTTCTTCTGCAATTTCTTTTTGTTTAGCCGGTGTCATAAACTTTAAAGTCTGCATATTATGCAAACGGTCAGCAAGTTTAATGAGTACGACACGAATATCTTGAGCCATAGCCAAAAACATTTTTCGATAGTTCTCAGCTTGGATTTCTTCTTTTTGAAGCTGCTTATTTTGAGCAGAATATTGAATCTTTCCTAATTTAGTTACACCATCTACTAAAAGGGCTACTTCCTTATTAAATAAACGTTCAATATCTTCTAAGGTATAGTCCGTATCCTCAACTACATCGTGTAAAAGTCCAGCCACAATAGATTCGATGTCTAATTCTAAGTCTGCTAAGTTACACGCTACCTCTAAAGGGTGAATAATGTAGGGTTCTCCTGATTTTCTAAGCTGCGATTCATGAGCTGATTTAGCTAGCTGATAAGCTCTTTCCACCATTTCTAGATTGTCAGAAGGGTGATACGAACGTATTTTTTTTATTAGTCTTTCATAAATTTCATCCGGCATCTTTAACCCCCCTTTATGTAGTGTCATTATAATTATTTAATATTATAGACATATTAAACTAAAAATTCAATGCCATTATCTATAAACTTACTTATGTTACGGTATTTTTACAGTTTTCCCGAAAGTTTTGATATAAAAAAATAATAAATAAGCAAAGCTCACGGCTTTGCTTATTTATTATTGCCTAATATTTTAAAATAGATTCAATCTCATATCCTTTTAACAACTCTCTACCTTTAAGGAATTCAAGTTCAATAAGGAATACTATCTTAACAACTTCTCCGCCCATTCTTTCAATTAAATCAATCATGGCTTTTGTTGTACCACCAGTTGCTAGTAAATCATCTACAATAACAACCTTTTGACCTTTTTGAATAGCATCAATATGCATTTCAATTGTAGATGAACCATATTCTAAATCATAAGTTTGTGAAACACATTGATAAGGTAATTTACCTGGCTTTCTAACAGGAATAAAGCCTTTTTTTAATTTATACGCAGTAGGTACACCAAAGATAAAGCCTCTTGCTTCTGGACCTACTACACTATCAAATTCTACATTTTCCAAGTGTGCAGCAATTTGATCAATAGACTCTCTTAATCCTTCCCCATCTTGTAAGAGTGTGGTAATATCTTTAAAAAGTATACCCTCTTTTGGAAAATCTTTTACATCACGAACAAGAGCATATAAGTTCATATATTGCCTCCTAAAATATTATTCTTGTTAGCCTTTATTTTTAGAGCGATTGCCCTCGCACCTTTTTTCTTCTCATATAGGTTGCTTTTAAACTATTTTTATGACAAATTTCATTATAACATAGTATTTCATTTCTGATAATAGCTTTTGCGATATTTTTTTACCTTTATTAACGTATAGGATTAACTTTTTTAGTAAAGAATTTGATGAAATATTTTTTAAATAAGTATACATCCGTTGGCAAACTATGCTATAATGTAGAAGTTATATATTTTAATAGGAGTGTTATCATGTCGGAAAAATTTCAAGTAGGCCAAATTATTGAAGGAACTGTAACAGGAATCAAACCTTTTGGAGCTTTTGTTTCATTAGATGAAACAACCCAAGGACTTGTGCATATCTCTCACATCACACATGGTTATTTAGAAAATATTAATGATGCTGTTAAAGTAGGAGATCAAGTCAAGGTTAAAATCTTATCTATTGATACTGAAAAAAACAAAATTTCTCTTTCTATTAAAGAAACACAAGAGAAACCTAAAGCACCTTCTTCTAGACCGTCTTCTTCTAGACCATCTGCTGCAAAAGCACCTAAGAAAGAAACTCCTACAGAAAGCTTTGAAAATCTTATGAAAGACTTCATGAAGTTTTCTAATGACCGTCAAGCGGATATTAACAAACGTTTAAATCGCTAAGTACTATTTATTCACGCAGATGTTAAAAGGCACCTTATAAGGTGCCTTTTTTTAATGTTATTCATTTATTTTGTTGCCAATTAAATCTTTAATTACCTCTGCTGCTATAATAAGCCCTGATGTAGCTGTTACAAAAACCATAGACCCTGGTGTTTGTCTTCTTGCTGCACCTGCACCACCATGAACTAAACTTTGATCTGGTTTAATAGGTGCTTCTGTAGAATAAACTACTTTTAATTTTTTAATGCCTCTTTTTCTTAATTCGCTTCTCATGACTTTTGCAAGTGGACACATACTTGTTTTATAAATATCAGTTACTACCAATTTCGTTGGATCTAATTTATTAGCTGCACCCATAGCACTTATAACTGGAATTCCCATTGCTTTCGTGCGTTCTATTAAATCTAATTTAGAGGTCACCATATCAATGGCATCTACTACATAATCATAACTTTTATCTAAAAGTGTTTCAGCTGTTTCAGCTGTATACATTTCTTTAAGAGCCACAACTTCGATTTCTGGATTAATCTCTAACACTCTCGCTTTCATAAGCTCCGCTTTTGATTGTCCCACAGTCTTACTAGTAGCATGAACTTGTCTGTTAATATTACTTATACAGACCTCATCATGATCAATTAAAACTAATTTACCCACACCACTTCTAGCTAAGGCTTCTACTGTATATGAACCTACACCACCTATACCAAAAACAGCCACTTTACTTTCTTTCAGCTTTTTTAATCCTTCTTCTCCTATAAGCATTTCGCTTCTTGAAAATGCGTGTAACATATATAAACTCCTTCTATAACTCAAGCTTTATTCTCGTTATTTTTTCCATTTTTTAATTAATAAGCCTGTCAAATTTTGTATGCTTCATTCATATATTATAGGAGTTTCGATTATTTGACAACCTTAAATTTCTTTAAGCCCTATTTACTACAATAACAGTATCATTACGTTTTTCACTGTTTTATTTATAATCAAAATGGATTGCATAAAAAAGTCCATGAGATTTTCATGGACTTTTCTTATTTACTGATTTTTCTTACCTCTATCATAAATTTCCTTAAATCTAGTTTCTGAAAGCGTAAGTGCTTCTCTTATATCCTCTTTATTAATAAACTGATCAGCCATTTTTTCTGCTATAGCTTCTACAGCATCTTTACAATCTGCATAATTAGTGTAATTTCTACAGCCCATATAACAATCCATCATTTGTAAAAAAAACGATATACTTTCATCTGTAATACTATCTATTCTATCCCATGACCAACCACTAGGCACCATCTTGTAAGTGGTTTGTAACGCTTCTAAACCTTCTTCATAGGTTGATTCACTATTACGCATAATTTCAATATCAGCTATGCATGATTTGACAAAATCTACATAAAAAGTTTGCTCTTCTTCACTTAAAGCTTCCTTTGCTTCTTTTGTCAACGCATAAGGCTCAACTGCTTTTTTTTGACATCCTACTACAAATAATAGGCTTATGCATAATCCTATTAGGATTATTCTTTTCATTACACCTACTCCCCCCTATTTTAAAGAAGTTATTTTATGTCTTATTTTAACACATTATTCTCACTTTTGTTATAATTATTTTCAATATTTCATCTAATTGGTATATTTAAATTACAAGAAATGTCTCAACTCCACTGCAAGACTTTCTTCTAATGTAACCAACTGCTTAGCTATAGAAATAGATTCTTGATCTGCTTCTTTATACTTATTCATATATTTACATAAGGACTTTATGCCCATATTACAGCCATCTGTAATTAAATCAGCAACTTCTGCATCGCATTCATTTTGCATAAGCTTCACATTAACTTTAAGCCAAGACATCACTTTAGCAATAGGATTAGGTTCTTTCTCCTCATCATGATACTCACTTAATAAAACATGCGTTTTATCTCCCCAATCTTCATGAGCTTTTTTAGAATCCACTAATATTTTTTTAAGTGAATCACTTTTAATACTTTCTAGTACTTCATCAATAGACGTTACTGCCATCTTAGCACCAGCATTACATTCTTTAAGCAATTTAATTGTATCTTGATTTGCCATTAATCAGTCACTCCTTATTTTATTAGATATTCTTATTTATCTTTCCTTTTCTCAACTTATTTATACTACTTCATTTTTGATTTTTTGTTTCCTCCATATAAAAGCCCTTAAGCTGTTCTTTTATCAAAGATCAACTCAAGGGCCTTATTTTATCTATTTAACATATTTAATATCATTTGTTTTGGCTTTACACCAACACTTGTGTCTACTAGCTGACCATTCTTGATTAAAGCTAATGTTGGTATACTTGCTACTTTAAAATTTGCTGCTAATTCTGGTTGTTCATCAATATTTACCTTGCATACTTTAATACCTGTCATTTCATTAGCAATCTCATCTACAATAGGCGAAAGCATACGACAAGGTCCGCACCAAGGTGCCCAAAAATCAATCAAAACTGGTGTATCTGCTTTTTTAACTTCTAAATCAAAATTTCCTTTTGTGATATTAATAACGCTCATACATTCCACTCCTTCATTTATTGATATGACTATTCTTAAGCTTTGTCAAAATCATTTACTTTAACTAACTCTATTATAATACTTTCTTTCTTCTACTTCTGTGACTATATCACTTATAAGTTATTTTTTGTTAAATAAATAAGTTAAGTCCTGAATCTTCTGCCGCTCCTAAATAAGAAGCCACTCCACCAATCTCTACACCTTCAATAAACTCTTCTTTTTTGATTCCCATGAGTTCCATACTCATAGAACAAGCTACTATTTTTACACCCATATCTATGGCATTTTTAATCAAGGTGTCTATATCATCCACTTGATGCTTCTTCATAATCTTTTTAATCATCCATGCACCCATGCCACCCATATTCATATGAGATAAACCTAACTGATTCGTATGCTTAGGCAACATGATATCAAATAGTTTTTCTATTTTGTCTTTCTTTATCTTAGGCTTATTTTTTCTTTTTAAGATATTAAGCCCCCAGAAAGTGAAAAATAAGGTGACAGGTTTACCCATGGAAGCTGCTCCTGTTGCAATAATAAAGGAAGCAATTGCCTTATCTAAGTCACCACTAAATACCACCATGGTAGCTCCTTCTTTTCCTTCACTTGTTTGCATTGGATTGATTAGTTGCCTTTTTGTATCTTTGATTCCTTTTTGAATATAGGCTATAAAGGCTTTTTGCTTATCATCGAAACTGGTTTCTATTAATGTGTTTTGGGTTTTATCACACCATGCTCCAATATCTTTAGTAAAACCGGGGTCACTTGCTTTTACTTCTAGGATTTCTCCTTCTTCCATTGCTTTACTTGTTCGTACACTTTTCTAATAGGTCCTGGGCACTGAAGACCACAGGCATTTAGGGTTACATTCGGACCTAATTGTTTTTGATTAGCTGTCACCACTATTTCACTTCCTTTCTCAGCTTCTATCTTTGTTATTTTCTTTCGACTTGAGGCCTCATTGGCTTTTTGAACGGCAAGATAGGTTTTCATACCCCCATCAATGTTCTTACATTTATAGCCTAAAGCCATTAATAAACGGCAGGCTACATAGCCACGTTGCCCTACTTGGCAAGTTACATAAATTTCTTTTTCTTTAGGAAGTTCTGTTATACGCTGTCTAAGATTACTAAGTGGTATGTTGATAGACTTTGGAATAACACCTGTCACTAGTTCAAATGGCTCTCTTACATCCAAAATAAATGCCCCTTGACTTACAAGGTCATCTACCTCATACCACTGACTATTTTCTACTAATCCCTCCATGAGATTAGCTGCATAATACCCTAGCATATTAACAGGATCTTTAGCTGAATTATAAGGTGGTGCATAACAAGGTTCTATGTCTTGTAAATCTGCGACCTTGAGACCGCCTTTAATGGCTACTGCCAAAAGATCTATTCTCTTTTCTACCCCTTCCATACCTACACCTTGCGCACCTAAGATTTCACCTGTTCGAGGGTCAAATAACATTTTAAAAGCAATAGGAAAGGCGCCTGGATAGTAGCTTGCATGGGCATTAGGATGAATATGCACCACTTCATAAGAACGCCCTAGATGCTTAAGCATCTTTTCATTGTTTCCTGTAGTAGCTACTGTATAATCAAAGACCTTAGCAACCGCTGATCCTAATGTTCCTCTATAATTAGACGCTCTTCCGCAAATATGGTCTGCTACGACTCTACCTTGCCTATTAGCTGGCCATGCTAAAGGAATCATCATTTTCTCCCCACTTACAAAATCTTTAATGCTGACAGCATCCCCAAGTGCATAAATTGACTTATCAGAAGTGCGCATGTGTTCATCAACTATAATAGAACCTTTTTCTGTTACCTCTAAGCCTGCTGCTTTTGCTATAGTCGTTTCTGGTGTTACCCCTATAGCCATAATAATCATATCTGTCGAAATAACCTCTCCACTACTTAACACAACTTGATGACCTTCTTGTCTAAAAGCTTCGACACTTTGATTTAAGATAAGGTTTATGCCTTGATCTATAAGATGTTCATGAATAATACTGGCCATTTCTATATCTAAAGGAGCCATCACTTGATGAGTTGCTTCAATAAGTGTTACCTCTAAGTGCTGATGCTTTAAATTTTCTACCATCTCCAGTCCAATGAAGCCACCCCCAATTACAACTGCCTTTTGAGGTTTTTCCTTATCTATATAAGCTTTGATACGATCTGTATCTGGAATATTGCGTAAGGTAAAGAGCTGCTTACATTCTGAAAGTCCTTTGATAGGTGGCACTGTTGGCTTTGCCCCTGGAGATAGGACAAGTTTGTCATATTTTTCACAATAAATTTCATCAGTTTTTAGATTTTTAATGGTTAATTGTTTCTGCTCACGATCAATAGCTATAACTTCTGACAAGATACGAATATCTATTTTAAATTTATGGGACATCTCCTCAACTGTTTGTAACAGAAGCTGTTCTCTTTCTGAAATAACACCGCCTATATAATATGGTAAACCACAGTTTGCAAAAGAAATATACTCTCCTTTTTCAAACATGATAATGCTTGCTTCTTCGTCTAAACGTCTCAGTCTCGCAGCAGTAGAAGCACCACCTGCCACACCACCTACAATTACTATTTTTTTACTCATATACATGCTCCTTTTATTTTATAAATCTGTTAATAGTTGTTAGTTTTATTACTTATCATTGTAACTCTACTTTCTCATTCTTTTCTGTAACTAAGTCACTAAAAAAGGAGATACCTCATTCCCTATTTAGAATGAGGTATCTCCTTTTTCTACTTACTTTAATTATTGATTCATTTGAAGCACTTGAAGCTGCATTTTATAGCTGACACCTTGCGACTTATTAAAAGGCCATTCAAAATAAGTAGTTTGTTCTCTTTTGACAGTACCTTTTAAAATTTCTTTCTCTATTTGTTCTATGGCTTGAATAGCTCCTTGTATGCTCCCTACTTGATTGCTTTTATTTAGTTCGCAGCCAACAATAGCCTTATACTTAGTAGCTTGCCAAAAAGCACAATTAAACTTTCTAACCACTTTTTCATTAAGCTGAATAATCTTTTGTCTGACAGTCTCATCCTCTTGTCCTAATGTTTGCAATATTACTTGCCAAATCCAATCAAACATTGAAATAAGCTGACTATGTACGCCTATCATTACTGCATACTCATAGCTCTTTGTTCCTAAGTCTAACTGACTTTTATCAAAATCCATTTCTACATTATCAAGATAGCAAAGCGCTTTATCTGCCAACTGATGAATATTTGTTTTCAAACCTTCTTTTCTGACTTCTTTTACTAAAATATCTGCATAAGTCCTATAAGCTTCGGCACCTATGAAGGTAAAATCACATACCTTTATTTGAACTTTGTTGGATTCAGCTAATCCATACTGCTTTAGGGCTTCCTTCATAGCCGACTCATCTTTATCAAGTAAACAAATAACACCGAAATGTTCTGATAAAATCTTAAGGTCTAGATCATTACATCTCCCTGCCCCCCAAATAGCCAATTGACTTTTTGTTGGAAATTGACTCATGATATAATACGTAAGTGCCTTTCTATAATCCTTCCATTCTACAAAAGCATGTTCTAGTATCTGTAACTGTGTTAACTGATCATACACATTCATGTTATTAAACTCCTGCCTATTCATATTTCTCTTTATCTTATCACATTCTAGCCTTTTAATGAATGTGATAAAAGATATGAGCAAAAGCTTACCTATTATATAGCCACTTTATAAGCAAAAAGACAAAGCCTTTTATGACTTTGCCCTTTTATAATACTCTAGCAACCACCTGCTTATTCTTCTCCACTTACTACGATATTTCCTGCTTTTATTTGTTCATTCACTTGCTTAACTGCATTAACGGTTTCTTCTGATAAATTGGGATTATTTTTAGGAATACCTACACCATTATTATTCACATTAAAGGTAAGCGTTTGTCCACCTGGGAATTTACCTTCTACCTCTGCTTTAATCATATCATAGGTTGCTTGGTCTAAATATTTAATTGCAGAAGTAAGAATAACTGATTTATTGTTTCCTGTTTCATAAATGCCATCCATATATTGATCCACATCTACACCAATCACCCAAGCATCTTCCCCTTTAGCCGCTCTTCCCTTTGCTTCAGTAATAACGCCTAAACCTACATCACCTGCAGCTGCAAAAATGGCTTTAACACCTCTATCATACATTTGTGCTGAAAGCTGTTGACCACCTGCTTTATCGTCAAAACTACCTATATAAATAATATTTTCATCCTTTAAGGAAATATGCGTTTCTAAATGCTCATTGGCATAAAGAATGCCTTGTGCAAAACCACTCTTATATCTTTTTACAGAAGGAATTGCCATTCCTCCTATAAAACCAAAGTCACCTTCTTTTATTTGCCTAGCTGCTGCAACCCCAGCTAAAAAGCCTGCTTCTTGTTCTGCAAAATAAATAGCTACTGTATTATTGCCTACCTCTACGCCCCCATCATGATCACGTGGAGACCCATCTATTAATACAAACTTCGCATCCGGATATTTCATTTGAGCAATATAAATAGCTGTCTCAAATTTATAACCGGGCGTTACAATAAATTTATAGTCTGCGTCATACAAATTAGCAATTTGCTGTAAATAATCTGCTTCTGTTGCACCATTAGGCTGTAAGTATTTAGTTTGTTTTACTGTATCTTTAATCCCTTCCCATGCCCCTTGGTTAAATGAACGATCATCAATTGTTCCTGAATTAGTAACCATCCCTACACGAAGATCTGTATCTAGCATTTGAAACTTCGAGGACTTTTGAGAGGATGTCCCACTTCCACAACCTACTAATAAACTTATGGTAAGCATACTGCCAAATAGCATACTCAAAAACTGTTTTTTCATTTGATACCACCACCTACTTCATTGATTATTATAGTACGCATCACACTAAACTTCGTACCTTTCCTATTTTCTATTGTAGTAGTATTTACACGAACCTAAAAAATATACTAATAATCTGCTTTTGTTAAAACAACAAAAGAGTTAGCCTCCATGAGACCAACTCTTTTGTATTTAGACTTTAAGTTCACCTAATTCTTCTCTAAAATGCTATTCCTAATATAAGTAAGTATTTATTTAACTTTTATCTACACCCACATACCTTTACTTTTAATAATTTTTCTATATCATATAAATGTTCTTGACATAGAATCCGATAATGAATCCAACCACCATCACCACATGGATATTTATTATCTATATAATCCTGTGTGTAACTAAGCATTTCCCCATACATAGCTTCAAATTGCTTATTCGATAATCTAAGCATAACAGTCAAAGCTCCTGCTTCGGCAAAAATATCACAGATAAGTTTTTGCTGTTTTCGATGAGTAATGCTCCAACCATATTTATTTCCATATGGAAAGCGAATTTCTGTCCGAGTTCCAAGTTTTTCTACAAGATAATCATTAACTTCCTCAAATAAATTTCCGTTTACGCCACAATAAGTATTCATTTTCTCAATAGTAGGTATCCTACTTTTATCAAGCATTCTCTCAAACATAAGTACCTCCTTAGAATTCCTATTTAGCTCATAGCCTATCTAATAGAAACAAGCTTTTTTGTGTTTTGTTAATGATCCAGCTTTTCTGGGCTATAAAGCATCTATATTTAATACAATATTATACCCCTCTAAATACATGGTCAATTAAATAAATTCACATTTCAAGCATCATAAAGAGGAGTAAGGCTTCTAAGTACTATCCTAGTTTGCTTGCGCATTTCATTAACGAATGACGCTCAATACATCAATAGTATTTTAGATTAAGAGTCCAATTTTTAAATAAATTTAGTACATTATATAAATTAAATTCATGAAAACTTATTGATGCTCAATTATTTTATAAAATTAATTTCATTATGTTCATTAAATAAACCTATGTAGTAGGTGTCAAGTAGGTGTAAAATAGCTTGCAACCATTTAAGGCTACAAGCTGCTATAAAAACAAATTAATTTATATACTTATCTTTTAGGTTGTTATGATATACTATATTAAAAACAAGGAGGATTTTACAATGATTGACTTTAAAAATTCAAGTTTTCTTAAACTTAAGCCAGTTAATCCAAACGAAGGATTAAGTTTAGTACAACCTATGCTTATAGACAGTGAGGAAATCTTTGCAACATTTAAAACTGTGAGAGATATGGTTGTCTTTACTAATAAGCGTGTAATTGCTGTTAATGTGCAAGGTATTACAGGATCAAAAAAGGATTTTACTTCTTTACCTTATAGTAAGGTACAAGCATTCTCTGTAGAAACAGCTGGTGCATTAGACTTGGATTGTGAAATAGATTTATGGTTTAGTGGATTAGGAAATGTAAGATTTGAAATTAAGGGTAATTTTGATATTCGTTCATTCAATAAACTTATTGGACAGTACGTTCTGTAATAAACTCTATAATTTTTAAAAAGGTAGCTAAATAGCTACTTTTTTTATTGTATAAAATATCTTGTAGTAAGTCATAAAAAGTTAGTTACATTGATAGTCAATACATTAATCGCATTTTACTACTAATATACGTACTACAAAGTATTCTACAATATATATAGTAAATACGTTATTTTTAATACTAAAATATATAATAATATATTATTATATATTTTAGTATATTATATATAAAGCCTTGATAGTCAATGTAACTAGCTGACTACTAACATGCTACTAACATTATTTATTGTAAACTAACCAGTATCAAAGCTTTGATATGACTTGCTACTAATATTTTTATAGTTTACACCTCCTTATTTCCTATAAAAAGCAATAAAGAAGTCAGAATCACTCTGACTTCTTTATTATATATATCCATTGTGCCATTCGCTCAGCACCCTTATTGCTTCTCTCTATATAGTCCATATTATTTTTTAGGCTTTTCTGGAATTCTAATTCTGTAATAGTAAATTTATAGTTGCCCGGTTGTTTAATCGTATAGGATTGATTTTCCATAGTCGCTTGCTTAGCTTTCGCACTAATATTAAAGTTTGGTGCTATTATTGCATACGCTACAGCCCCAGCACAAATACATATGAGCACTACAGTTGTGATTATCCATTTTTTCATATTGGTCCCTCGTATATTTCTAAATATTAAATATATTCTATACCGCTTATTTACTATATGCAAATAAAAAAGGCTATATTATCTGTAACCCAAACTAATGATAATATAATTATTCCGACTATAATCTAACTATCTTTTTACAAAAAAATAGACCATGTTGCCATGATTTAAAGAAAAAATATACACCTAAGTCTACTGCCTAGGGAGGGCAATAGACAAATCCCTTGGGGAAGTTATATTGAATACATGCTTATCACAGAACAAATGTTCGATATTGTAGAGAGTATTTTGTCATTTTATGAAAAAATAGAGCCAAGTTTTCACCTAGCTCTACCAAACTATCTTTTTATTATATCTAGTTATTCTATTTCATTAAATTTTTCCACAATTTTGTTAGCATCTGCATTAATTACATATAGCACCAGATTATCTTTTACAACTGTTTGAGAATTTTTAACTAACTCATATTGTTCTGGTAGATACCTACTCCATTGCTCATCTAAAGCTTGTTGTCTTTTTTCTATCCCTGCCTTAATTGCATCTATATCTTTTTTATCTTTTAATTCAAAAATAGCAATCTCTGATACTGATGCTCTATTCATACCCATTTCTATATGGTGACTTGCAAGAAGGCTTGTATCAATGCCATATGCATCCTCAAGAATTGTATCATCCATTGTCATGCTCATTGGTACCTCTAATCCCTCTACTACTGTAAAATAAATCTTGTCAGATGCTGATGATTCTTTTTCACCTATTATTTCTTCGTCTGTAATATCATCGACAGCATTTTCACCTTCAGTTACTAGACCTTGATTTTGTTCTTCAGCTTCTACCGAAGAGTTTATATCTATATTAGGTGTTTCTGCTTTTTTACCACATCCTATAAGTATTACTCCTCCAATTGACAAAGCCATCACTAATATTAAAAGTTTTTTACTTGTTTTCATTTTTTCCTCCTAATATCATTTCTTACTTAATATTTGACGTAGGACAACGGCTTATGTTCCACCAAAATTAAAGTCTTGCATATTTTTATATTATAAATATTTCCATAAAAATAGGACCAAGATTACACCTGATCCTATCCAAAACTATTCTTTTATTATTGTAATTTAAAAGTTTTACTTACTTTATCTTTTCCTAAAACTTCATTTATTTCAATTATAACGGGAGAATTATCTTTTATAATAAAAGCAGTTCCATATTCAAGTAGCCTTCCACTTATTACGTATCTGAATTCATGGTTTTCTGAGTCAATTGTTATTGTAGTCTCCAACTCAATTCCGTTTTGATAAGGCTTTTATTGAGTAAAAATTTTCATATGGAGCTGCCGATTCATCTCTATTACCATGTGCTAGACTTGGTAGCGTAATTAGTTCCTGTGACATAACCTGTAACTCCTTTACTGTCCCTAAACTATCATTAGTACTTACACTTATTTTAGCTACTTTAAGCTTCAAGTCTAACATTTCGTTTTTCTTTTTAGTGTCTTGTTCATCAATTGGTGCTTTCTGTCTATCTATGCTTGATGTTCCCTATACTTCATCTTTTTTCTAAAAGCTTCTATTTTAGCATCTATTGATTTTTCATATTCAGCCAACTCTAATGCTTTTATATGAGCAATTTCTAAGGCATTAGCCAACACTGGGTCCCTCATAGGAAATTCCACTGCTAAGGTACACCTATGCTACAAGGCTATTTGAAAATAATGTGCCGCCCAAAATAATACAAGCATTAATGGGACATAGTGATCTAGCTACTACAATGAATATTTATACTCATATAATGCCAAAAGAATTAATAAACGACGTTCAATGTCTTAATAATATTCTAGGTTAATACTCGCATGTATTTGCCTATTTTTTTATATTTTTAAATTGCAGTTTGTTTTTTGCTACACACTTACTACACACAAGAAACGCAAAAGAGGTAAGCACTGTATCTATTGACACGCAATGCTTACCTCTTTCAATTAATGAGCCATCTGGGACTCGAACCCAGGACCCTCAGATTAAGAGCCTCATTTTTACCGAACGTGTGTTCCATCCGTTTCATAAAGCCCTTGATTTACATACCGTTGGTTAAGTATAGGCTAAAGGCCTTGACCGTACTGAACTTAGACGGTAGGTGTACAATAGGTGTCAGCACAATATTCATCACTTACAATTTGTTAGAACAGCTTGTAAGCGCTACAGTCTTTGATTATCAACACTTCGTATATAGATTCTTACAGATTTAACTCTAAATCCCTTTACGCGCCTATATACGCCCTCGCGCGCTATATTTATTATTATATATTATATATCATATAGTATTTTATTGTAATTATGTAAGCTAATAGCCTTAACCCTTTGATGAATAAAGGATTTAAGACTTACACTTTTTCTTACATCTCTCTTACATTATCTGATTTGTAAGCGTGTTTCTTCTTATTCAAGAGTATACGTCTTTAAAAATCTATCTTCTTCATCTGAGTACATATATCCTATTTCAAACTCCATATTGCTACGATCAGTTAACTTATAAGCTAAAGTGATTTCCACAGTTGAACCAGGTCTCACGTCTTTTGTTGTATTGCTATCACTAGGCATTAAATCATGATTATAGAACTCTTCTAATTCAACTCCATTTTGAAATGCTGAGTCTCTTAAAGTAAAAGCATATGAATCAGTTTCAGAGCTGTTATTGGTATAGTCTAGTGTTAATATGACTACATCATAGGTTTTACCTAAGCTATCCATTTTTGTGTGCTCTGCTTTCCTAAACGTTATCGAATACCCTTCTTCAAAGTCTACTGTATTTCCTGTTACTGTATAAGGATTTTGACTTGGTTCCGGCTTAATTGTAGGAACAGGTGTTGGTCTAGGAGTAGATGCTGGCTCTGGTGATGGTGTTTGCGTGGGCGTTAGCTCAGGTGATTGTTTGGTAATATTATTACTAGCTATTTCTTGATTCTTCATAGTACCTACATCATGTGATCTATAACTATTTCCTATAACATAAGATACAACTCCTACGCAGAAACACAAACACAATACAGTTATGAATATATATTTTTTCATTGTGGCTCCCCCAAATTGTTATAATATTAAGTCTATTCTAACTTAGGAAGGTCTAGTATACAAGCCCAAATCCACCAATCAGCTCTATTCCACATATAATATTTCTATAAAATATATACTAATCTTATTTGCTATTTTTTTTAACTTCATCTCCTACGTATTTAATACCCAAATGCTTCTCAAAAGATTTTATAGCCTTTTCTTCTAGTGCTTTACGTTCTTCTGGAGTAGCTTCTTCTATAGGTTTTACCACATCTCCAACATGTAATAAGATAATGTATTCCATACTTATTGCTCCTTTCTTATTTTTTAGAGCATTGACATCTTAGTAGAAATTTAGACATAAAAAATAGGACCAAGATTACACCTGATCCTATCTAAAACTATTCTTTTATTTAAAAATATCTAAGATTACTTCTATGCATTCATTACAATTAGCTTTTTTATTTATTTCTATTACTTCACATTTATACTTATATCCACTATTAAGTCTTTTACATATAGCTTCACTAAAATGTCTAGGAATATATCCTAGCAGTTCATACATTTTATTAACTATTTTAAGTGCATTCGGGTCATACTCATTTTCTGGGTGTGGAACTATTTTTAATTCCTCATTAACTTCTAAATTAATGCTCTGATCACAAGCAGTTCCCTGACACCCAATATAGTATCGTGGTCCTGCAATATAGAACCTTCTACTTACATTACCTTCTTCCGGAATAGGGTCTACAAATTCCAAACTATCAATTGGCAATCTAGCGCCACTTCTTTTTAACAACTTATATTCGTCAAATTCCATCATATCATATTTCTTTAAGATTTCTTCAATTCCTCTTCTTTTTCTATCTGGTAATCTACTTGAAAAAGTCGGAAATAACTTGTCACTTTTGTAGGTGATTTTTGTATCGTTAAATGGTATTACTAGTTCAAATCCTTCCTTAATAGCTTCATCAACACTTGGCAAATATGAAAACTCATATTGTCCATTCTTAGATAGCTGGCCTACTACATGACGCTTTCTTGTCTCTGGAGCTTTCCACACTAGTAAAATATAGTCTTTTCCATCTTTAATTGACATGTTATTCCTCCTTCCACGAATCTACTTCATATTTTAATAAATTAATTTTATGCTTAAGAAACAATGAAATTAATAGCCTTTTTTTATCTGAAACTAATTCACTATTATTATATCGGTTTAATATTTCATCAATCTTACTATTAGTTAGTATTTCTATAGTTTTATCTACAAATTCATGTACTTCATCATGAAACTTACTATATATATAGCTAAATACCTCTAGATGAGTAGGCTCTTTTGATTTCTTACAATCTATCTTTATTCTAGATTTAGATTTACTATTTACTAGTGCTCTAAATCTAACCCTGTCTTTTCCTAAATAGTTGTTTACATCATCATCCTTTATATAACTACATAATGATGAACCATTATCATATACTGGGCAGAGTCTATTTATGCCATTTTTACTTAGTATAGCCCAGTTATTTTGATGTCTGTCTGTATTACCAATTATAAAATCAAAAATCATTATTTTAAAAAACTCATTTTTAAATTCATACAAACTAAGAGCTTCTAGTATCATTTCTAAAGAATAATACATTTCATTTTCACTGTCGTAAAGAATTTCCTGATCATAATATGGATAAAACTTATTTATTAATCTTACCCCTTCTATTAAATCCTCACCGTTTTCATTTATTAGATAACTGGCACACCCTATTCTTTTGTTATAACTTCCAATTTCCACCTTAGCACTACTTATACCTAAAACGCTAGCGATATCAGATGCTATGGCTTCTGATATGTGTTCTGTAGTAGTCTCTGCTTTATTGAATTTAAATAAGACTGTTTCTGTATTATCAGAATTGGTTAACCAGACCTTCTCACTTCTACCACTACCTTCTGAGAATCCTTTATATTCTATCCAACAACTAAAATCTTTAATCATATGTAAATTCTCCATAAAAAATAAGCTTAGCCACAGATTTATTTCTTTATAGCAAGCCCTTAATAATTTTCTTAGTTGTATAAATATCCAGTAATATTATTTGTATTTTTAGAACATTTTATTAATACTATATTATTTTTTTCTACAATTGTCAACTTTTTTGCATATATGATAGCTGTGTTACTATTTTATGCTAGCCACTATATTACTAGTACTAAAAATGCAACATTTTACTATTAGCAAATTCGCAATTGCTTGCTTGTGATCGTAAAACAAATCTACGTTTTAGGCATAAAAAAAGAAGGTAAGGCTTTTGGCCCTACCCTAGTTTACTATACTTAATTATTAAAGCTCGTACGTGATTAGCATTGTACTGCTTATACTCCCATAGAAGCCTATCAGAAATGATTTTATCCTTTACTAGTCTATCTATACCACCCATATTCTTTAATAGTCCTGGTACGTATTCTAGTTTAAATTTAGACATATCTGCCCATGCACTAAGTACTGATATAATGTTTCGCTTATATAATAGCTCTGCAGCTTTCTTAAGCTCTGTATCCTCTGTCCCTATAGCAACTTTTACATCTTGTTTTAACTGTAACCATGCCCCATTGTTCTCCACGTAATACTTGGGACATAGCTTTTTAGTAACATCATAATGTCTTATAATCGCTGTGGTAGGTTCTAGATTATAACGCTTACATAAATCTGCTAACAACCCGATTAAAGCCTTGTAAGTCACGTCTGAGAACTTACCGATCCAATCCGGATGACATACTTCTATACCTAAGCTATAAGAGTTAGCATTGTTGGCATGATAAGCTATCTCATCCTCGGGTATGCACTGTATGATTTCTCCATCAAGTCCCACAATGTAGTGTGATGAGGCAAAAAATTTCTTTTCCTTTAAGCTCTCAAAATAATTCCTATTGGCCATAGCACTGGAGCCAGCATTACCTACCCAATGAATCACTATATTTTTAATAGGGCCCATTTTCTTACCTGGTCGGCTATATTGGTTAATTGTTAGTAGTTTTATTTCCATCTTCTTTATCCCCCTTCCCTCTTAGCTGAATAAGTGCGTCTACTAGCTTCTGTGGAATAGGTGCCCCTAGCTTAGTTAAATTCTCCAATAAACTAATCCCCTCATTACCACATAGACAGAAAATAGTAGCTAATCTTAACACATCTGTACCCATAACCCTGTCTATTAATACTGCTACTGCTACTGTTGTAAGTATTGCGATCTTTTTAAATACCCCACGAATTCCTAATTGGCTACTTAGTTTACGGTTAAGGTACGCAACCATTACACCTGTAGCATAGTCTATAACGACTAACGTTACGAGAACTTGGAATGCAATATCCCATGCACCAAATAAATATATAAATCCTCCTCCAATAGCCGTTATAAATCCTTGTCCTAATATTTTTTCCATACAAATCCTCCTTTTTTTGAACATAAAAAATACACCCTCTCGGATGCTTTTCTGTATCTTGCAATACTATTTTAATTTTTTACAAACAAAAAGCCATATTACCTTTCATCCCCATTGCTACGCCCTCTACCTCGAAAAATAATGGAAATGCCAAACCCACATAAAAAGCAATAGACGGTGATACGGCAAAAAGATTATCGCATACTGTATCTACCGTGTGCGGAATCAAGTACGCGTTTCGCAAATCATCTTTTATTGTTATGTTTGACAAGTTGTAACTAACTCCTGCAACATTTAATCTATAAACACTACTACCATAAAAATTTATCAACCCCCATTTGTCTAAATGGTAATTTACAAATACTGCCGTACCGATGTTGCCAGAATAAATTACCATTTTATTAGAAGCATATTTTACAAGTCCAAAAGTACCCCCTGTGGTTGATAAAACCGTTAATGGCTCCCTACTGTCAAATAGCAGTGTGTCTGGGTTAAATGTGCCACAATATATATCTCCATTTGCACTCCTTAGAACTATAGCAATATTATTACCTAAGTCTATTCCAGTACAAGGGTTTGAATTATAAGTAAGAGATATAAACGGTTTACCTAATGTTTCTGCCAGTTTAGTAAGGTAGTCTTCTGGGCTTGTGTACTTTATTATATAATCCGTTCTAGTTATTATCGTATTTATATCAATCATTCTATTATCACTCCTATCTGTGCATTAAGAGCTACTATTAATCTGTACCTTCCTGTTTTGACATTACTAACTCTGTATGTTTTTTGCGCTGTAAGCCCTACTGTGTGGATATAGCCATCTATTTCTATCGCTTGATTAGTTTGTAATCCTGTAACTGGCGAACTATCTAATGCAATATCTTCATTGCACCACGGAGATTGTAAAGTATACCATCTTCCACTGTATTTAAAAGATAAACTATTTGGATATCCAGCTATATATATACAATGCTCATTTTTGTATGTGATTGGACTTAACAAGGTATACGTGTGATCTAGTGAGTCTTGGTCAATTTCACATTTGTACAAATCGTCAGAAGTTTTTTTGTATCCTACGGTACCTCTATGATAGGACTCTATGACTTGTAACTTGCTTTTATATACGAGGCCTTCATAGTATTGTAATAACCTGAAAAAATATTTAGAGCCACTCTCTGGTTTAAAAACTTGTTCCTTGTATACCACATCTTTATATACAAAACTGTTATATTCATACGTGTTGTAACTATACGCACTTACAAATATACTTGTCAAAAAATCAGCCGCCCATTCACTATCTCTGCCCTCATTTCTAACCATATAATCCGTTAAGCTTACTTCCGTTATAGAGTCATATACCATCTCTGTCTGAAAAAACTTAGCACATAATGTAGGAGCAAATCTTGTTATACCCTCTATTTTGTTAATTGTCTCGTTTTGTGGAATGCTTAAAATACCATTATTGATTTCTGTATCTGTGGGTACTGCCCCAGATTGTGTTACTGTGCCGCCTTTTTGAAGTATAACCGCTTTATGCGATAAATTACTGTTAGCGGCAGATTGAAAAACCTCATTAATTGCTCCTGTGACGGTTTTAGAGGTAGTTTTAAGAGTATTATCTATAACCTTACTAGCATTTACACCTATACGCCCATCAGCTTCTACGTATATACCTTTCTCTTGTTCCGGCTTAACAATACCTGTATTTTCATAAGTGGCCACATTAACGGTTGTTGCTTCTGTAACAGCAAATAACTGCATGGCTGTAACGTCATACTTCCCATAGAATCTAAACTCAAAGCGAGTTACTTTTTTAGGGAATGTAATATACTTCCAAGTAACTTCTCCTACGTGAACACTCGTAATTGGCATGTGTACTCTAGTGTTATTAAGATATAACCCATCTTCTCCATATGCAACTAATTCCATGTAGTTTTCGGCTTCTATGAGATCAGTAACTATAAATATAAATCCATATTTTGTATTTTGTTGTGTAGTGTCTAATGTTATATCTGCTTCTATATTTCCCCCATTAAGAGAATATCCCCCAGATATTTCTGTAACTTTTGAACTTGCGACCCATGTTAGACTAATATCTATCTCACTCATGGTTTAAGCACCCCCTCTATGGTACCCGATAACCCTCCATCAAATTTATAGTTAAGAGATGTTACAAGCATATCCCCTACATCATACACTGTAATAGTATCGCCGACTTGCAAGCTGGGATCTATGCGACTTTTAAAACTATACTTCTCACCATTATAGATATCAAGACTTAACGCATTAACTTGCTCAGAGGTTTGGATGTAAGGATTGCTAAGATAAGTTACATTATCGTCTACAGCTGCTATAGCAGTAGATATAATTTTTGTCCCTATAATAGAAAAGTCTATATATTTAGCTGAACCCTCTGTATACCCAGAGCTTAGATTTATACTTCCACCAAACAATCCATATTTAAGGTTACTAAATGACGTATTATAGTTTTTGAACATAACAAAACTAAGTAATCCAGGACTACCAAAACTAAATTCATGTGGTATATGCTCCCCAGTAACTCGTATAGAAGTAGCACTGTAAAGAGTGGTATCCTCTTCTTTAGTAAACACGCTACGTACTAAGTTATAATTCTGCTTAGTAGTTACTAAGTCTGTACTGTTACCACTTTTATCTAGTATCATTTCACCTGAATCCTCTTTATAAACGGCCACTGGTGTACTAAACTTATAAGGCATAAGCTCTAGATTCTCGCGATATCTCATAATACCACCTGTAGCAAAAGCAAAAGCCTTTAGTTGCTCTTTTACTGTTTTATAATACA
Organism: Cellulosilyticum sp. WCF-2; assembly: GCF_003990395.1. Lineage (NCBI taxonomy): Bacteria > Bacillati > Bacillota > Clostridia > Lachnospirales > Cellulosilyticaceae > Cellulosilyticum > Cellulosilyticum sp. WCF-2. The sequence continues at coordinate 3,440,962 of NZ_CP034675.1, forward strand.
GATATGTGCTGCCTAGCGTTCCGTCTACAATAGAACCTATAGTAATTGTTTCGCACATAAGCTTACTGATAGCAGATACTATATAGTCACTTAGCAACACGTTTTGAGCTGCTAGTATCTCAGTTATATTTTTAGTAGGTATGTTAGAACCTAACTCTAGTGATATGATATAACCACTTTTTTGCCATCTAGTTGGCTTGAAAGTGCCGATACACACAAATTCATTTATGCTATTGACCACACATCCTAGGTATACTTTTACTGTAACCTCTTGACCATATTGCTCACTTGTAAGTGCATCAGCCTTTAACTCTAAATTAATCTTGTCATCTTGCAAACAACCTAAAGCAATCTCGCCTCTTTGCATGACATTAATATTAATTATTTTTTCTTGGCCAATAGTAAGAGGGGTAGCATAATTAAACACTACCCTAGCTCTTGCTTTAACCACATTAGCTTTTATGGCTTGTTTAAAAGCTTCAGTTGTAGTTATCATGCTACCTCCTTATAATTCTGTAAGTGTTATACTGCTCTCATCCCAGTAAGCCTTAGAATCTAAAAACGACCTAATAGGTGTTATCCTGTCAGGTCGTTTCATGGTCTTAGTCTTAGTTATGCCATCGGTATCAACAAACTCTACTGTAACCGTTATACTTCCAAGTGCGGTCATTAAAGCATTCATTTTACTTTGGTCTAATGCACCAAGTCCTATTTTAAGTATTACTTTTTCGCCTAGTACGTAAATAAACGTATCCCCTAAGCTATTCTTAACTTCTTTAGTGATGTCTTTATGAGTGACTTCGTACGCCACTATATCAGTTAAGTCTAAACTACCAATTTTAATCAACATCAAAAGTCACCCCTCTTCTCCTAAGTTCCCTTAACATACCATCTACAGAACCTTCTCCTACTTTATCTGCATTCATATTAACAATAATAGGAGCCCCTACTTCTTCTGTCAAAGCACCATATATAGCACTTAAGGCGCCTATAACACCATTGTCTTTAGTATTTACATTTTGTGTAACATTACTGCTCGTAGAAAGATTAGCACCGATAGAAGCTGTTTCGCCTGCTACTGCTGCTTGCATTTGTGCCACCAACTCACCTACTGCACCACGAACCATATCGACGCCACTTCTAAGTCCTTCAGCTAATTTACTAGCCGTATCTTGACCTATCTTTTGCGCTTCATCCGGCATCAATCCAAGCTCATCATTTACTTTATCAGTAAACTCAGTTTTGAGTGTGTCAAACTCATCCTTGTAGAAGCCACTAGCTAACTCTCCGGCTAGTTTCTGCTTTTCTTCCCAAAGAGATAAATAACTTTGAAAGTCCTTATCTGATTGTGCTAATAGCAATTCAGTAAAGTCTAAAGCATCTTCCATGTTCATATTGGTGATCGTCTCTAAGAAATCTTGGCTTGCCCCTTTTTGTTTAAGTGCATCTAGTCCTTTACCAAATAAGGTAAGTTGATTTATATCATCTTTTAGATCACCAAGCTTCATGAATTCGACATCTTCACCCTTGTCATTTTGCTCTGTAAATTTATCGAATAAATCTCCAAAAGCCTTAAACTTCTCTTCAAGTGAAGTTTGTTTACTCATGATAGTTTGATATGCATTTTCATAAGCTGAGATCATTCCTGAATAGGTACTTTCATAATTCTTAACGTATTGCTCTTGTAATGCCTTTTCATCTTCTAAGCCTTGCTTAGTTAACTCTAACTTAGCTTGATTAGACTCAGCCAATGCATTCAATTCTTTCTCTGTTACACTCTTAGCTTTAGCTTCTATGTCCTTAAGTTTTTGGGCCTTAGTTTCTTCATCTAAGTCCTCCATCAACTCAATTTCCAATTTAGCTAATACCCTGTATGCGCCCTCTAAATCCTTAGACTCACTAGCTATCGACATAGCTTTATTCTGTTTATCTAGCTTAGCTTCTAAATCACTTATAGCCTTTTCTTTCTCTGTTACTTTAGCTTTTTCGATGGCAATATACTTGTTATAGGCTTTTTGTACTCTAGCAACTCCTATAGCTTCTTTTTCTGCTAGTTCCTTTTCAAGCTGCTTTAGTTCCTCTGCAGATAACTTTTCCTTTAGTGCTAAGTACTCCTCTGAGCGTTTAACTTCTAAGTCTTGTTCTAGCCTAGCGTATTCCTCGCTAGCGTCATTTAACTTTAAGGCCGCATCGTTAGCTGCTTGATCTATTGCTTCTTGATTCTCTTTTGCCTTTTCCTCAATCTTTTCTTGGTATTCCTTTGCGCCTTGGTCCATGATGTCCTGAATGTGTTTTAAGTAGCCTTGAGCATTCTTGTCGTATTCGGTTAAATCAAGAGGCTCATTACTAGAAGGTTTATCAAATGAAGCTCCCTTACCTCCATGATATCTACCACTAGAAGATTTATGCAATGTAGAGTCGATTGTATCTTTTCCAATCCCTAATGCATCTAATCCTTTATCGGCGAGCAAGCCTATAAGCCCAAACTGCTTCAAGTTTAGCCTTATACCCTTCGCCAATATTCCCGGCAAATCTTGTCCTGCCCCAAGTATCCCTTCGCCTATTTCATCTATAATATCTTTGCCTACTCCAGCCCAGTCTATTTCCATAATGCCTTCTTTGAACTTGTTCATAACTTCATCAGCACACTCTATTAATTTTACAGCTGCCTTAATTAAAGCATCAGCTAATGCAACTATAATTTCTGGCGCTTTTTCAACCAAAATAGGTATAGATTTAACAATACCATCAGCTAATGCAGATATAATTTCTACGGCACAATCAATTAATGCATCTATATTATCATCTTCTAATAGATAATCTATAAAATTTAATATGGTCTCTACTGCTGTAGGTATTAACTTAGGCAATGCTTCAGCAATTCCCTTACCAAGTTCCAGAATAATGGCTAGGCCTGTTTGTAACAGTGTAGGCATAATTTGTACAAAAGAGTCTACCAAAGACATTATAATATTTTTTGCTATACCAACTATCTCTGCAATATTCTCTTGTATCCCTTTACCTAAAGCTTTAATAATATCTACACCTAACTCCAAAAGCTTTGGTATAATTTCACCTATTCCTCTTACAAGAGACATCCCCATTTCTATAGCGGCACTTGATATAGTCTCCAAATTATCACTTAATCCCTGTATAAATGATTGAATCAAGTTAGATGCTGCTTCAATCATTTTAGGTGCTGCTGCAGCCACTTGTACAACTACCTCACTAAACACATCGCCTAGTGCTACAACTAGACCCTCTAATCCGCCTTTTTCAAAAGCCTCTGCAAGTTGATCTAACATATCATTTGCGGTCTTTACAATCTCCGTGAGTGGATTGTTTAGGTCCTTATAAAATGTAATACCAAGATCAGTTACCTTATTCTTTAAGATACCAATTTGACTTTCCATTGTGGCATATCTAGCACTGGCTTCCTTGGCCAAAGCTGAATTGTCAGACCATGCTGTGTTACCAATATCCATAGATTTAGCAAACACATCACTTGCGCTACTAGCTCTCAAGAGTGCATCCTTAAGCCTTATCTCTGTGATACCCATGTCATCAAGCACTTTAATAGCACTTATTCCCCTATCCTCAGCAGTTCCTAAGCCTTGGATAAAGCTCATTATTGCACCAGCAGCATCATCTTTAAATGCCTTTTTAAACTGCTCACTGCTCATGCCTGCTACTGCTGCAAATTGACCTAAAGAGCTGTTACCTGTCTCTACCGCTAATGCCATATCAGACATTACTTTACTAAATGCGCTACCACCAGCTTCCGCCTCTATACCTACAGAAGATAAACCTCCGGCTAGAGATAAGATTTGTGCCTCACTCATACCCACTTGTTTACCTGCTCCTGCAAGTCTTAAGCTCATAGCAGTAATTTCTGACTCTGTAGTAGCTAAATTATTACCTAGTGCTACAATTGTACTTCCTAGCTTATCAAAATCGTCCTGGCTCATTCCTGTAATATTAGCTAGTCTTGCTAGACTAGTAGCTGCTTCTTCACTAGATAAGTTTGTAGCATCACCTAATTGAACCATTGTCTTAGTAAAGCTATCTATCTTATCTATGCTTATACCTAACTGTCCGGCAGCTTCTGCTACTCCTGCTATTTCAGCTGCAGACTGGGGCATTTCCTTAGCCATGTTCCGAATAGCACCTTCTAAGCTCGCAAGCTGTTCCTCTGTTCCATTTACAGTCTTTTTAACACCAGCAAAAGCACTCTCAAACTCTATACCTGCCTTGATTGCAAAGCCTGCTGCAGTTGCTAATGCTGCTCCTACTGCAGCTATAGTTTTAGTTACTCCAGCAGCTAAATCTTTAAGTCCCCCTAGCCCTTTATCTGCTAACCCTTTTAATCCGTTAAGTCCATCTTTAAAACCTTTGTTGTTTAACTGGGTATCAATAATAATAGAACCGTCTGCCATGCCATCACCACCTTTATGTGGCTACTGGCTCATTGGCTCTTTGTAGCTATTTTTATTTCAATTTCCTTTTTACATTTTTTGCACTTTAAATACGTGCCTTTGCTTTTTGCATCGTTGTCCTCATACTGCAGCAATTTTTGACCACAATGAGGACATATATACCATTTTCTCATATGACCCCCCTAAAATAAAGAAGAGAAGACGTTTACAATCGCTTGTTCCTTCTCTTCTTCAGATCTGTTATCTGGTAATTTATAAAGTCTCTTCATTCTTTGATAGTATTCTTTTTGAGACTTAGGAATTTTGGCATCTATTTTCATAGCACGATAACCCATAATCTCAACTATCTTACAATCTTTTAGGCTCTTAAACAAAGCTTTAAACTTCCACCAGTGCAATTCCTCAACATCTTGTAAATCAATATTATACTGTTGTAGAAAAGCAGAATAGATATACTCATCGTCATGCTCGTAAGAGTAAATAGCTTTATGATCTGCTTTGCTACTACTTGATTTTTGCTCGAGTTGTTTACCACATCTATAAAACCAAAGTAGCCTATCTACTGCTTGGGCCTTATCATGTGGTTTGTGCTTGTAATAAAGATTAATGGCTAAATCAAGCTTTTCTTCCTTAGGAACATCTTTATCTTGCATCAATTCCTCAAAAAGAATAGACACTCTAAAATCCGTATTAATTGGATATTTAAGAGTGTCTATCTCTACTTCATGAGGTAATAAATCTACAAGCATATTCATTACTTTTTAGCCCTACGCTGAGCACGATTTAAGGTATATTTAGCTACACGATCATCCATAGCCTTCTGCTCTTTTTTGGTTTCCTCACCAATTTGATTTACGAAGCTCTCAAAAGCTTCATAATGGGTGCGGTAATTAACACTATCACCAAAGAGCTTTTCAGCTGTACCTGCTCCACATGCTTCATTAAAGAAAGTTTTTACAACATTACATTGTTCCTTAATTCTTCCTGAAGCATTTAACCCTTTAGCTGGATTAGTATTTTTTACTTTTAATAAAGCAGCCTCATAATTTTCTAACTGTACTGCATCCATTACATCGAAATTTAATTCTACATCATTTATTTTCATAGGGTTATACCTCTCTTTCTAATATTAAACACTTGGTGTAAATGTAAGACCATCAGCACTTAATGTACCTGTAACTGTGATAACTTCACCATTGGCTTTAAAGTCTCCTGAGTACGTGTAAGCATCTGTAGAACCACCTTCTGAACTTGGAATAATAGAAAAGTCTCTCTTATATCCTGTATAGGTTTCACTTCCAGCGTCACCCGTTTTAGTAGTTAGGTCAACCATGATTAAAGGTCTTGTAGCCTCATCGTTAATCTTCTCTCCATCAATAATACCCACAATATCCTCGTGTACATCATTATCTAGAATTTGATCAAAGGCAAACGCGATAGAAGGCTCATACCCAACTACATTTGTCCTAGCTGCTTTTTCATCCACATATCTACGGTTGTACTCTACTGGATTATGACTTTTACTTGCATCTGTAAAGCCTTGTGCCCTTTTGTAAGCGTAAGTTACGCTACCACTACTTCCACTTGGTACACCATAAAATAAAACCTTGTCTTCTCTTGCTACTAATTTCATTTAAACTCCTCCTTTATAATTCTAAATATATTAACCTTGCTTGAATCTGATAGATACCTGAATCAGCCGTATTACTCATTAAGTACCCGCATGTTAAAAGTTGTACTTTAAAAGGTATTTTCCCTTCTTCCATAGTAGGTAGAAATTTATTTTTGTTATTTGTCTCTATCCACTCACCTAATTGTTCATAGAATCCGTTGTTATCTAGATTTGATAAAGTGTCATTTCCCCAAGCTTCTCTACTTTGAAATATAAAAGTAAATTGCTTTTTTGCGCCTCCATCTGCGTATTTTTGCAAGATAGGATTAGTGGGGATTGAGTCAATGTTATAGTTAAATCCATTACCAAGATAATCAACGTTTAAGGCTCCCTCTTTAAGCAGTGGACAAGAGCAAAAATAATTTCTTATGCTTTCTAATATTGTCATGATCTACCTCCTGCTATCTGTGCAGCTCCATTTACCCATTGAGTTAAGTGGTCAGCCTTAGACCTCTCAAACCAAAAGCTGCCCCGTCTAGAATCTCCGTTGTGAAAAGTAATGTCTTTTTCAGTTACTACCTTCCTTTCACCTGCCCTCGCCCATGGGGAATGAGATTGCTCACCAACCATAACCTTACCGTAGTATAGATACTTAGCGTACACGCTGTTATATACCACTTTACCACTACCTATTACGGTGCCAGTTATACCACTCTGCTTAAGTTTACCAAAGTCAAAAGGTACATAAGGCTCGGTTGTTCTTAATACCTCACTATCTAGAAATTTTTGTACTCTTCCCCCGACATCTAGCCCCCTTTGAAGTACTGAGGCATTAATATCATAGACTTGCATACGAACATTTATATCCATTAAGCCCCACCCACTTCCCAGTGACGCATATTAGCGCTACCAAAGTCCTTTTTATCAACTTTGGTAATGTCATGTACATCATCATGAGCTTTTTCTAGATCAGTAATCTTAGTAAAGTCCTGGTCTATTAAACCTTTACATATCTTATCTCCTGGCTTAAGTGTCCAGGTACCTTCTGCTCCTGTATAGCTTTTTGGGTCTACATAGCCACTAATATTAAGTGGTATAAAAACAACCACGCTATCGGCTGTCTCCATACCGCTTTTTTTCACGTTAGCACCTTTGCAGTTATCCCAGAATACACCTTTAATTTGAGTACGTTTCCACTTATCTAGCCTAGTTGTAGCATCATAATACTTATTGTAGAGGGTGATATTTGCATTCGTATACAAACTACCACCCCCTATACATTAAGCCTGTATGAGCTAAATACTGCTTTGCTAGTGTATGCTTTTTCTCGTTAATATTAAGAACATGACCACTCTTATCCGTAGCTGCTGCATATTGTACGCTGTACTCTCCGACTTTCTCAGATACCTTTTGCATATCACCCTCTTGGCTTGACTGTTCGTAACTGTAAGTAAGTTCAGCTAAGGCGCAACACGCTTTCTTAACCTTATCAGAGATAAGCGTTTCGTCATTTACAAGTCTGTCAAAGGTAACACTGTCAATATACTCACTGGAACGTGAGGCTAACCTTGGAAAGTCAGCCTCGGGAACCATAGAACCTGCATATTCAGTTTTATAAAAACTATAATCTGCGTATGCCATATAGCACCGCCTTTCATTATCCCCTAGAGATTACTCTAGCAATTGGGATAGCTTTGTGTGGGAATACTACAGTACCATCTGTTGATGCAGCTAATGACCAATTAGCGCCATTTTCAAGCTGTGCATCTGTTGGCGATACGATTGCACTATTGGTAAATGAAATACCTTTAGGTGCAAACATTTTTCTTTGTCTGCTGTAGAGTGTATCTTCTCCACCATTTGTAGATGGGTCTCTGTATACTTCACTTGGCACTTTTACGCCACAGTCAGCGTATTTTATAGCGCCTTTGCCTAACGCATAAGACACATAAGCATCTACAGTAACTGTTGCAGTTGTTTCGGATGCTGTAGCTACTAAAGTAGCACCACTTGCAATTGTAAGTTCTGGTGTAGCTGTTGCCACATCAGTTAAGGCATTTGTAGCTGAAATTGTCACATTCGTTGTTGTTGATGTTGCTGTGATATCTGCATCAGCGTTAAGGATTGCTGCAATTGCAGTAGCTTGTTTAGTTGCTGTATCGTCAGCGGCTGCTACAGTGTACTCGAAGTTTTTACCCATAAACTCAATACCAAGTTTTTCTCCTGTTGCTCCTGCTGTTCCTACTGCAATTTTATACGCTCCTTTTGTAGTAGCATATTTCATCATAGGCATTCCATCATCTTCTAATACAAGACGACCGTTTAAGGTTCCTATAGTAAGTGAACGCTCGATACCGTCTTTATCTGTGTATTTGAGATAATCAAGAACTTTCATATTCTCTAAGTTCTTAACTACTACAGAATGCATAATAGCCATAGCAAACTCTTTTCTCTTATCTCCCATAGCTTTTTGAGTTGCGCTGTTAAGAGTTGTAGCATCACACGTATTGTTTGTAGCTTCAGCTGTAATGTCATATGTGTGATTAGTAACAAACTTAACATTCTCTGTACCAGTCATGTTAAAGATACCTTTAAGAATACTGATAAGTGTATCTTGATCTACATCATCCCAATACTCTCCTACCTGTTCTGCAATGTTTTGCATGAAGTCCTCACCACTTGTGATATCGTATGTGAAGTCCTCTTCTGTCCATGCATCTGCACGACCTACAACAACTTTACCCTGTGCAAGCGTTTTACTTCTTTGAGAAGTAATGTCTGTGCCACCGTCATAGTTTTGTGTTCCTTTTTCAATAGATCCTTTGATGTGTTCAGTAGAATAGTTTGTACCAGTTTGTGCTGACATAGCTGCTTTAGCTTTATCATCATTCACTAATGCACCACTTTTTAGCAGCTCATTTCTTCTAAGGTGAGGTGTTCTTTCCTTGTATGCTTCAAAAACTGTACTATTAAAAATCTTTCCGTCTAATACTCCCATTTTCTATTCCTCCTTTTATTTTATAAATATGGGGTGATATCCATGTCTGGGTTAGCGTTTTTAAGTGCCATTAGCTCAGTCATGGTAATTTTTTTACCTGCTGGTGGAGTTTTTACTCCTGGTAATGTAATTGTAGGAGGTTTTTTAATATCCTCCTCGGCAAATGCTGTAGGATTAGCAGTCTTGAGTTCTGCCATGAAATCGTCTGCACCTAAGAACTTGCCATTGTCTAGCTTAAAGTCTTTTGCCTTTAATTGAGCGAGTACGGCTTCTTTTACAAGCTCACTAGTAAAGTTGTAAGTGCCAATATACTCTTTCATTGCAAAATCTCTTTGTTGCTCGTCTAACTTAGTCTGTAAAGCTTGTAAGTCAGTATTGTACTTGGTTTCCCAATTAGTAGCCGCTTGCTTAATGCCCTCAATATCCATATCCTTATAGCCTTGTATTTCTTTTTGTGCATCTTCTGCTTGCTGTTTATACGTATCTCTTTCAGTTTCTGCTGTTGTTAATTTAGCTCTAACGGCATTGACGTCTTTACCGTTCTCAGCCATGATGAAATTAATCTGTTCCTCTGTTAATCCCTGTGCCTTTAAATCTTCTGTTTTCATTTCTTTTCACTCCTTTGATTGTTTTAGGTCTGTAATCACCGACCATTAGTGATGACCGTTTTAGGTCTAATCATCTGACCATTTTTTGTATTTTATTACATAATAAAAGGCGCTAGATAGAAGTTACTCAGCGAGGCCCTTTCAATTCCTGCTTTTCCCTTAAGATTTATCTAACGCCTTAATACGACATAATATTTAATTTTCTTATACTATAATACATTTATCAGCTTGGCAGAGCTGAAATACTGAAGAGAAAGCGAGGTGATATTATGCCAAATCAACATATAACACCACATCAAGATGGTTGGCAGGTAAAATCTGAGGGAAGTACAAAAGCTACAAAAGTTTTCCCTACCCAACAACAAGCTATTGATTATGGTCGTGATCTTGCTAAAGGCCAAAAAACTGAATTAATAATTCATGGCCGTGATGGCAAAATTAGAGATAAGGATAGTTATGGAAATGATCCTTGCCCACCTATAGATACTAAATACTAATCATTAAATATTACTTTAACTACAATGTTTTCATTGGCAGTAGTAATTAATTCTTTTGTTATTACTGCCACCTCTTTTTGCTGTTCTTCATCATAAATAACAACTTTTTTCACATCATGTGATAATAACTTATTATCCTTCATACATCTAACCTCTTTTCTTCGCATAAAAATAGCACCTATCCATCTAATTTGAATAAGTGCTATTTTAGTCTATAGTAATTATTACATTTTCTCCTAATGTCTTCTCTAAATCCTTTAGCTTATCATGAGCGCTATTATCTTTATACCATATATCACAATAATGATATTTAGGATGTTCGTCGTCCTCATTACTTAGTTGTCCATTGTATTCAATAATGAACTTATGATCCTCTTTCTTTAACCAATCATCTGCTACCTCTACAAATAATACCTCATCGCTACTTATGCCATAAACAGATGTAATTGCAGAGGTTAGCTGCTCATTACTTATTTTATTTTTACTAAATATCTCTCTGCTATCCACTACAATACGCCTCCTTGTTTTAATATATTTGTCAGCCTTTTGATATCATTGTCTGTTGCTCCCATGCCACGTAAGAACTCATTAAGCCTAGGATTATCTTTCTCTAGTTTTATTTTTTGTAACCACTTGTACTCATTTCTACTTAACGTGATAAATCCATCACCTTTAACTGGATATAGACGATTTCCATGGTACTTATAAGTCCTTCCATTTACTGTATACTCTTCATTTACTCTAGTATATAGTCCTTTCTTAATATCTTCAATATCTTTATCGACATTAATATGTGGCATTATGATGGTATTATCTGTTTTAGCACTAGAATGTTTGTTGATGGACTGTAAATAATGCCTTTCTCTCATTGGAGGTTGTAAGTCCTTGAGTTTTTCTAGTTCCTTAGTTTTTCCCAAAATCTCTTTCTTAGCTGCAATAGTGGCTTTTTGCGCTTGGCTCTTTCCAAAACCACTTACTTTAATCCTATCATTTCTTAAAGGCATATTACTTTCTTTTATGAAATCCTTGAGCTGCTGTTCTTGTTGCTTGAGTTTAACAGATTTAGCAGTGAAATCTTTTTGCAATAGTGATTTCAAGTCATTATCCTTAGCAACACTAATAGCACTTTCCAAAGCTATTACCTGCCTTTTAGTACTTCTTATTCGGCGCTCATATGCTCTTTGCTTTTGAGTATTGTTGTAATACTCCTCTGATTCTTTAGCATCGTGAGGATTCCCTAGCGGCACTGATAACCCCTCAAAAAATGGATAGAAGTTATGTCTGCAGTTCCACCCACAAAGTCCATCACCTGAACCATAACCTGTAGCTTCTGCTAGGCCTTTATAATGTCTATGCTTGCCACTTATACTATAAATACCACCTTGCCAATCAGCATGAGAAGGTCTAGCTCCAAAGTGTGAAGTAACCTCTACTAAGTCACAGTCCATTTCACTAGCTAGATCAAGTTGAAGCCTAGCACATGTTTGATTGATTCCTGTTACTACTGCCCTACGAACAGCTACATCCACTTGATCTGTATGTCCACTTGGATATCTAATAGTTTGTAAGCCTTGTACACCTAACGTTCTAATAGCTCTCTGTATAGCTTGTTGATAGCTAAAAGCTCCACTATTAACTTCTAAATAAGCTCTATCTAATAAATCCTCAAAAAGCTTATTGGAAGTGTTTGCTGTGGTTCTACAGAAATTAGACATTAGTCCATTAGTATTTTTTATACCTGCTTGTAAGGTTTGATTTAATGCTATAGAGTTCATAAACTCTGTCGGGTCTTTACCAGCTAGAGCATATATCTTAGCATCACTTTCTAAGGCTTTTATTCCGGCATTCTTGAATAGCTGCTTAACCTCTTTAGTAGACTTGCCTAATGCTCTTGCTACTTGTTTAGCTATTTCATCCTGGCTTAACCGCATTTCCATAGCTTTTTTAATTTGCCATTCAGCGGTACCAGTCATTCTAAATTCTTTACCGTCAACACCAGCTATTCTCCTAGAGATATCTGCTATTATCGATGATTCTAAATCCGAATAGATATCAACTATTCCTACTGGTAATGATTCTAAGTAAGAAGGTGCAAGCATCTAAACCCCTCCTCATTTATTAAATCCTAAAATATCATCATCTTCTTGTGACTCGCCCTTTGCCTCTTGTATCTTAGTCTTGGCAGTAGTTTCATCCTCACCATACCACTTCATGCGATACTCTACCTTGCTCATGATACCGTCTCGCAATTCCTGTAAATCTCTGATACGCTCAGCTTCTGCATCCACAACGATGCTATCATCCCAAACGAAAGAGGTATCATAATCACCTTCGGCTGATAACTTATAAACTGTGGCATAAGCATCCATAATATATACTAGATGCTCTAATGCACTTTGTAGGCTCTTCTGAATATCACTTACAGTAGAGTAAGAACGTTGCTTACTTTGCTTAATTTCTGTAGCTGTCTTAGCTTCTTGCTCTGGGTCTGAAAGAGTACCATAAGCCAAACCACAGTTAAACTCGATAAGTCTAAGTAACTTATTAAGTCCCCTGTTGTGACTCTCGTCTCTAATCTCCGGTGAGTATTGTTCGTAGAATGTTTCTTTTGCTTCTGCATCCAGTGTTCTGAACAACCTTTCCTTACCTTCTGGCACTATAGGATTTCCCTTGTCATCACGCTTAAAGGCAGTTACGTCGATATCTACTGCCCTCTCTGCTGATTCAAATTCCCATAGTCCACGACTGTATTGCTTATCTGCCTCCTTGATTAAATCAATTGCCCTTCCAAACACTGATTGACCAAGCGGAGAATAAGTGTCCACATTGTTAGCAATAGGAATTTTAAAGTAAGCGAACATAGGTCTATCAATATTCTCTACGTTAGCTGCTGGTTCGAGGTCTTTCCACTCATCTACTGCGGTAAGAGCTATCTCATTACCGAGTGAGTCTTTCATACTGCTAATAAAAGCCTTATTTACTATACGTTCTTTTGTACCATCAAACTCGTGATACTCTAACCTGGTATAAGTCTTATCTACTACTTGCTTCTGCTCTACGAATGCCGCTGCTGTTATTGTGCCATCTGATCCATACCGTACTGGATAGAAGTAATCCGCTTGAACATACTCGACATTAATATTTGAACCATCAACATACGGCTTTAATACTAATCCACCTTTAGCACATGCGTACTCGGTGTATTGTCTAATACTCTTAATAACCTTTTGGTACTGTTCATTGAGGTATTTAGCACGTTGGCTATCACCTGTTACTTCGCTCTTAAGTTCCAATGTCACGAGCCTTGCTATCTCATTCGAGATTGATGCAGGTAATCCCATTGTAGATACTGTACTGCTTAGCCAAGGTGGCTTATTCTCATAAAGATTAGCCCATAACGTTATAGCTTGACTCATTAACGTATCTTGATCTATTTCAACACCTAAAGCTTTCTCGATACTGTTTACCGGAAACAACCTTCTCACCACCTTTCCTATGAATTCTTTTAGTTTCTCAAACAAGGCTTCTCACCTCCAATTTGTTTAGTTCTACTGTGCTTTTTAAAGCAAAACATAAAAATAAGCCTTAGCAATTAGCCAAAGCCTTGATATATCGTTATTAACTATTCGCTAAATGTAAATTAAACGAAATGTTATGAATTAATAAACTGTTTCATGTTTCTTTCAAATGTATATTCCATAGCATCTAAGCTATCAATATCAGTACTACCATCGTCTAACCTTTCATCTTTGGTTAGCTCTTTTTCATTCCATACTGCATCACTTAAAGCTTCCTTTGCAGTTTGGCAGTTATCACAATACCAAAATCTAGCTGAACCCATGAGCATAGTCGTACATCTAATACGGTCATTGACAGTATCTTTGATAGCTGGCCTTACTGTTATGCTTGGGTACTTATCACCTATAGCCTTTTTAATACCTCTTCCTAAGACTGTTTCTGCATTATCCCAGTACACGTAATCGATTGGTCCATACTCGGCTAATACTTTGGCTATAAACTCCAAAAGCAAATTGTTTAGATCATCGCTGAGTAGCTCTCCGAAATGTCGTTCTGACCTAAGCAATATTAAATCTCTATAGCCTCTTGTTTTAGCAGTGGCCACAAAAGCATGACCTGATTTATTACCACCAAAGTCTACACCTACACATATCTCCATAATTGAAGATTTTAGGATTTGCTTAACGCCTATATCATCACTAATATGATCTACTATCTTACAGTAAAATGCTTTAGGGTTATCCGCAAACTTTCGATAAATTGCACCTTCAGCTCTTTTCCATAAGCCTTTAATATATCTATCATAGTAAACAGTACCCTCGTATTCTTTACAGAGCTCCTCTACGAATTTAGGATCTAAAAATGGATTATCGAATATCGTGTACTGCTGACAATAGATATCCGCATTAGAGTCCAAAAACTCTTTAAGCCAATGAGTAGGGTTCTGTGGATTAAGTGCTCCATCAAAGCAGCTATAAGGCTTATCGAGACGAGATTTAAGCATTTCAAATACTGCCTTGCTCCAATCTGCTACCTCATCTCCATAGCAATATTTGATACTAGAACCTCTTAGCTTAGATACCTGGCTAATTTTCTCAGCTCCTAAGCAATAAACATCCTCACCAAACATACGGCATATGTTCTTTGAGTTGATCTCACCTACAAGTTTAGGTCCCCATATTTGCCTCATGGGCTCTATGATGTTACGCTCTATGGTTCCTTTAGATACTCCTAAGATAACTACAAGACCAGGTTTTCCTATTCTCGCCCTGATCCTTTTAGGAATAACAAAGTAATCCATGTAGGTTTTACCCGAACGAGTGGCGCCTGATTTAAAGTTCCATCGTTTATTAGCATTTTCGAAATACTCTTGTTGTTTTACACTAAAAGGCATATTAGATCACGCCCTTTATCTCAGCTAGTACCTTATCAAGCTTATCAAGTTCCTCTACATTATCTTCGCCCTTAACTTTTGCCGTATCTGCCTTAAGCTTTTCAATACGCGCTTTTTGTTCTTCAGTAGCTAGATCCGGATTAGAAGAGAGCAGCTCATTATACTGTTTGATCATGGACCTTAATTCACTTTGGGCCCTTGCTTGAGACTTCATGAAGTTAGCCTGCTTATCCCAGGCCTGCTGAACTTCCCAACGCTCTTCGGTAACTTCCATACCGTCTTTTTCTTGAACCTTTTCAATGGTTTTATCGTTTTTATCTTTAACATACATAATCTCTTGGGCCCGGCATATAGCCGCATAAGCAATCATGATCTGATCCCAAAGTATGTCGAGAGGAGAACGAGTCTCTACGGCTTTTATAATATCTAGGGTTTCTTTCGGGAGGTACTTAGCAAATAAGCCATTCTTCTCAGATGCTTTATGCCCGGGCTTAAACTGTTCTCCTACTTTATTTCCCGGCTTAAACTGTGTGGAAGTCTTATTGCCTGGCTGAGCACCCCTTTTCCTTTTCGGAGCGTTCCGTTTATCCGTTTGGAGCGTTCCGTTTAGTTTAGCTTCCCAGCTATCTTTATTCTTCCACCCTCTTATAGTCCCACTGCTGATATTTAGTTGACTAGCTATCTCAACCAAATCAATATTTCCACCATGCTTTTTATATATCTCAAAGGCCTTATCTCTTTCTGGGCTTCTTATTCTAGGCATTAGCATCCTCCTCACTACCGTCGTCATTTTGGGAATAGAAAAAAGCGCCCATTTCTGGACGCCTTTAATTTATTATTTTGCTTATGACCATTATACCATATCTAAAACTAAAAAAACGGTATCTTTTTTGCAATAAAAATGCATGTCAAAAAACGAAATCATTTGACTATCAATGCTTTATATCCTATTGACTTATCAAGAAATATTGTTTTCTACCTAAAATCCTTACAAAATTCTTTTACTTACATTTTAGATTTGTGCTTGTAAGTGGAAATGTAAGTCCTTAATTCATTGATAGTCAAACTCTTATATACTTTTCCTTACAAAATTACTTACAAAATGCCTATATAGGTGTATACGTGTTTCTCGCGCGCGTATATATTATTTTTATTTATATATTATATATCTATATAGATTTTATTGTAAGAATGTAAGAATACACCTTTACGCCTTTGAGTATCAAAGGCTTATAAACTTACATTTTTTCTTACATCTCTCTTACAAACTAAAAAACGTAAGACATCTATAGGCTTCATTTTATATACGCTAATACACCCAAAATAACACTTATACTAACTTTATATCACAACGCCCTAAAAGCATTATTTTAAATCGATTAGTATAAGTGTTATTTTAAAGAGTCTATCTAAGTTTTTCTAACTTAACTCCTTCAATACCAAAAAAGTATACTGCTAATTCATCAATGGCTCTTTGGTGCCACCTGCTCACTGTTGTTGGGTCACAATTTAGCTCCATTGATATCTTTTTGAAGGTACTCTTGCTAGAAATGTACCTCATATCTATAACTTTATATCTAAATATAGCGTTGGGATCATTGCTGCTCTCTGCCTTCTTTTTATAAGCACTCATAAACCTATCAATAAGCTGTAGCATAATGCGAGTTCTCACTTTAGTTCTCTTAGCAGATTTAATATAGTCCTCATACTTTTTATCTTGCCCGTTAACGCTAGCTTCCCACGCCTCTTGGGTCATTTCCACTTGTTCCATACTGGATTCACACTCTGCGCAATGCTCTTTTAGAGTTCTATATTCTTTCAAAAGAGCCACTGTGTTATGATAAACATAGTCATCGTTTTTTCTATTCTTTTTCATAAACATTATCCCCTCTCATGTTGTTTAATTCTAGCTTTTACAGCGCTCATAAGAGCGTTTTGGCCTTTATCTTTTTCCTTTAATATCTTTATAACTTGTTCATCCATCGTTCCCTGAGCTACAAGGTGATGAATGATAACGCTCTCTTTTTGACCTTGCCTATATAAACGAGCGTTCGCCTGCTGATACAATTCTAAAGACCAGGTAAGCCCATACCAAACAATGATATGCCCTCCTGCTTGTATGTTAAGGCCATGGCCAATACTAGCTGGATGAGCTAATAAGAGCTGTATCTTTCCGGCATTCCAGTCCTTAATGTCTTGTGGTGTTTCAATCGTCCTAGGCTTTAGCGCTTTAAACTCCTTGGCCAGAGCTTCATAATCGTGCTTGAAATTATAGAACACTAAGACCGATTGCTCCTGGCTTGTATCGATAATCTCCTTTAAAGCTTCTATCTTAACATTGTGAACGAAATGGCTCTTTTTCTCATCATCATAGACATAGCCATTCGCAAACTGCAGTAACTTTCCTGCTACAACCGCGGCATTAGCTGCAGTAAGCACATCATCCTTAAACTCTAATATCTTCTCTTTCTCAAATTCCTTATAGGCTCTCATGACATTGGCCGGAAGCTTAAGCTCTATAAAGTTATCTATGCGCTCGGGCATCTTAAGATGATCTTCTGACTTCATACTCACACATATATCACCTATAGCTTCATAGATAGCTTTCTCAGCTCCTTCTTTTAGTCCATACTTATAAACTACATGACCTTGCCCACTAACAGGGTAAAAGTATCTATCTTTATAGGCACCTTGGGTCTTACCTAACCGTTCTCCTCTGTCCAATAAATACATTTGTGGCCATAACTCTATCAAACTGTTTGGTGTAGGAGTACCTGTTAGCCCTATTACATGATTAAGTAATGGCGTTATCTTCTTAAGGGCCTTAAAACGTTTGCTCTTGGTATTTTTAAAGCTACTTAACTCATCTATGACTAAGGCATCAAACGGCCATTTAATCTTATTCGCTTGTAGGTATTCTACCAACCAAACTACATTATCTCGGCCAAGGGTATAGATGTCAGCTCTAGCTTCAAGGGCAGCTATTCTCTGCTTCTCTGTTCCAGCTACCACGCTCACCTGCAGGTCTTTTACGTGATTCCACTTCTCAATTTCATCTGACCAGGTACTCTCTGCCACACGCTTAGGAGCTATAACAAGCACCTTGCCTATATCGAAGTAATCAAAGAGTAAATCATTAAGAGCCGTAAGAGTACAACTCGTTTTACCTAACCCCATCTCAAGGAAAAGCCCGGACTTGGGATTATCTAATATCCACTTAATCGAGTAAGCTTGGTAGTCATGTGGAATAAATAACAAAATTTATCACCTTCTTATTTGACATATTTTTCTGAATATTTTATAATGATTTTAGAGAGGAGGCGATATCATGGCTACTACAGGAGAAAAACCAGGAAAAGGTACATACATTTGTGTCGTATGTGGTCAACCAGTTGTTTTAGACGATACCACTGACACTTTACCACCATGCCCTAAATGTAATGCTACCGAATATGTTAAACAATAAAACCAGGCCACTGATAAATCGGTGGCTTTTACTATGAACAAAATCAGATTTTATTCACCTATTTCTATCTCAACCTTGCCTGTTCCATTCATTCTTACCGTAGCTGTTGAAGTTGGGTTATCATCTGCTACTGGCCCTATTGATTTATTCATAATGTCAGCTAATTCAACGATTGCTTTTACGTTGTCATAATCAGCTTGTGTTAATAAATTACTCCCACATTTAGGACATGGCTTGTTTAACCAATTAGAATAATCCTTAAGTTCCACTGACTGATCCATATAATCACATGTTGGGTTATCACACTTTATTCCACCTATTGCAAACTGTATTGCATCTTTCATACTTATTCCTCCTCGGTGTTTAAATCATAATAAATTCCCATACAGCCAAGTTCATCCAGCATTTCCTCTCTCATAACAGCTACTGCCTGTGTAGCATGTTCTCCTCTAGCTCCACAATATGGACAACCTATGTGTTTACAACTACCAGATAAATCTGCCCCTACAATAAATTCAAGTCCACATTCTGTGCATTCATATTTAACTAACCCATCCTGATAATAGTTTTCTCTGATTAATTTACTCAACTTTATCCCTCCAAACTTATATTTTATTTACTACATCTGTCACTATTGCTTGAAGTTTTTCTATTCTTGATTGCTGATTAACTATTAGCATTTTATTGTCACATATAACACTTTCCGAAGTTTCAAATTTAACCTTTAGCACATTATTATCTTCTTTTAGCTGTACATTTTCCTGTCTGCGCTCTGCAACTTCATACTGTAATTTATCCTTTTCAGCTTTAAAGGCATCAATGGTTTTATTTAAACATCTAATTGTAGAATCCTTTTCTTCAATTATTTCCTCAACTTTGTTAAGCATATCCAATACTTTATTTTTTGCTTTGTCTCCTATATTTAAGTCAGCAACAGTATCTATCATTTCTTGAATTTCGTCCATTTTAAACCTCCCAAACTCTGATTTTATTTAGAAATATCCTCTAGTTTCATCTATCACTTCACGATTTAAAATAAGTTGTACCAGAACACTTTCAGCTTTCCCTTCAGAATCGGGATATGCTAATACATTTACTTTTAAATTCTTTTTTAAATACTCTTCAATAATTTGCTTCACCTTTTCATCCATTAAATTCACACCCTTTCAATTTTGGATTTTATTGAATACTTGCGTCGTATGCTTTACTTATCACTTCTGCATATTTATCAAATAATTCGTCCCGTAATCTACTTATGGGTGGCATTCCTTGATATGCGTCACATCCACTTATAGATGGTATTCTTAATAAAGACATATCTCTTTTCTCTGCTTTTGTTGTAAATTCGTCAATCAATTTATACATATCTAAAATACATTTATCTTGCTCTGTCACTTTAACCACTCCTTAAACAAATTCTTATTTCTCATTACCAGTATTCGACATATTTTCTCAGCTGTTTGTCATATAATATGCTTTAAAGGAGGTGAGTATTGTGGACAATGAGTATAAAAAATGTGCTAAATCACATATAACCAGAGTACCAGTAGATATGTACCATCAAGTAACACTAGAAATATTAAGAAGATTTCCCTATAGTGGAACGAAAAGTAAAATCTCTCAAGAGTATTGGGATGATTATATCAAGGTATATAACGGATTAATTGATAAATGTGAATTAGATTTAAACAAATAATAATCCCTTCCATATGTCGAAATTAAAATACATACTTGAAATACTTAAGGGAAATGAATGCAGTATGCCACATAGAAAAATATGCGAATGCTGTAAGGTTGATAAGACTGAGTAATACGCTCAGTCATTTTTTATTATCAAAAATTCATTATGTTTTAGCTTTCTTATTCCCACAAAAACTTATTTCCTATTTGTACAAGCAGGTAAAATTTATCCTCACCATAAACTGATTTAGCGTATTGCATAGCTTCCTCTGTAGTTGCTGCTTCTGTTTGATAGAAGGGATCTATTACTTTCGCATCATACTTGTTGCTTTCAAGTACTCTTATTCCAAATACACCAATAATATCACTTGGCATCAAAACAGCCTCCTTATAAGTTCTTGTATTCCTTCCACGCTATCCACAACGTATACGTCAAAACCTAATGTCTCTATCTGCTTTTTTCTATGCGACTGTAACTTTCTTGGTTTCTTACCTGGTGCTTTAAGTTCTACAAAAGCACAAAGCCCTAAAGGGGCAAGAATGAGCCTATCCGGTATACCGTCAAGACCATTCTGTTTAATAACCATTCCGCCCCTCTTAGTAACTTCACTTACCAACTTCTTTTCGATATCACGTTCTAGTATCATAGTTCTATTATCCTAACCCTGTGAGTGCTTAGCATTGTATTCCTCTTTGGTCTCTCATTTCTTACGTAGTCCTTATCTTTACGCTTAGCTTCCTTATCAAATTCATTTAATATCTTAGCTTCAATATACTTATGGCACTTTGCATGACAACCTAGACGCCTATCTGTACAATCCTTACAAGTCTGTTTCACGTCTGAACCCCCTTTGAGTACCATAGAGTTTACCAAAGTGTTTAGGTTTTCCCTCACTTTCCCATCCCGGTACTTCTTTCATCATTTGAGTAATCATCTTGATGTCATACCTACTACGTTCTGTTACGTCTCCTTTGAACAACTCCTGCCATATCTCAATAGGACAAACTCTATCTCTTATAACAAATTCCTCTGGATCTCCAAACTGGCTATTGTGAATATATTCTCTTCTTGCTTGTAAAGTCATTTCCGACCATGAGGTAGGTAGCTTCATATCCAGGTATTCAATAACTTGACCAATACGAGGATCAATTTCCTTATGGGCCCTCTGTGCTTCTGCAGCCGCTTCTGCTATTTCACCTTCTACGTGAAGTGTTTCACCTTGTTCATAATAGTGCTTAGCCTCTGCCCAAAGTTGGTCTATTACTTCTTTCGATAAGTCTTTAAACACGCTCTTTTTTGCTCTAGCCTTGCAAGTATCTACTGGCCAGAATCTACGTCCCCCTGTTTGATCCTTAAGGAAGTCATCTGTGTTTGTGGTACCAAAGAACACGCATTGTCTTGGGTATTCATCACTTCTACGGCCATAAGCAAACCTAAAAATGTCTGTACGCTTTGACAGGAATTTCTTAACTGTCTCTACTTCATTGCGCTTCATTGCATCAAGTTCGCCTATCTCAATTATCCAGCGACCTTGTAAGCCCTCAGCTACATCCTTACCTTTGAAGTCCTCTACGCTATCGCTGAACCATTTACCACCCATTAGATCTAATAAAGTACTTTTACCTATGCCCTGATCTCCAACTATAATGAGCATTTCATCATGCTTAACACCTGGCTCAAAAATACGCGCTACTGCAGCTACAAACTGCTTACGTGTTACTGCTCTTACATAAGGCGTATCATCAGCTCCTAAAAATTCTATTAATAGTACCTCTAAACGCTCTACACCATCCCATATAAGGCTATCTAGATAAGTTCTGATAGGGTGGTAGTGGTTTTTAACAGCTACATTTGTAAAGGCATCCATTATTTTTTCTTTTCCACTTAAGCCGTATTCTGCTTCTAACCATTCTCTTAAACCACTATCGTCGCTGTCTTTCCATACTGGGTTATACCCTTTATTTCTCCAGGGCAAGTCAGTTATAAGCTCTGGCCTATGACTTAAATCGTTAAATCCGAAAGTTTTCTTAATACGCTTGTCATGATCTAATATAAGACGTACATTACTTATACTGTTTAATATCTTTCCTTGCTTTGTTACATCTAAGTATTGCATCCAGTCCTCGTTATCATCATCTATGTCTAGATCATCGTCAAAGTCATCTTTTGTTCCTTGGATGAGTTCTTTTTTTACTCTTTTATCCTTAGAGGCAAATTCTTGCATTGCTGTAAAGCTAGGTAGTTTTGTAACTTCTGTTCCTTCTTCTTTATCCCGGTCTAGCTCCCCGTATTTGTGAAGCCTTACAAGGTCAAAGGCGTTACACAGTAATCCACTACAAGGGTCTGTGGCATGGTTAGAATAAGCGAACTTATCTTCATAGATTACTAGCCCAGCGCTTGTAGAACCTTGTGTATAGGTATAACGGTCTTTCATAACGCACTCTACATATTCCTCAGATAAGAACTCCTCTATTGCCTCTTGAATTGTATAAGCCCTACAGAATGCTCCTATAAGGCCATCTTTTTCGAGTGGGTCTCCTTGTCTATCAGCCAACTTCTTATGAGCTTTTTGTACCCTGCTAGACTCCGGCCAAAAGCTTGTATCTCTCCAATCCTCATATCTATTAAGAACAGCATCGGCATCTAGCCACTTGGCGTCAATGAATCTAAAGAAGTACTCGCCATTCTTAGAAGTAGATGGCCAATACATTAAACGGCTAGCTTGATAGGTTGTATCGTCAAAGTAATCTATACCTAAATCCTCTGCTATTTTACGACCTATTGCCTCGTATTCCTCAGGTGTAACACTACGACTTAGTGGTATTACAAGTCTTAATCTTGGCTTACTGGGTGTATGTTTATGGGTGCTATAACAAGCTATGCTAAAATCATAAAGCATTTCGATATTATCCCATAAATCAGTAGGCGCAAAGTCTGCATCTAAAGTTAAAAGACTTCGAGTTAAAACATTTTCTGCCTTACGCCGTCCTTCCTTTAAACTCCCACCTACAAATCCACCTATATCTTTTATCTCATCTTGCTTAGTCTTAGAGGCCTTAGCGTATTCTTCTATAGTTTCTCTTGTGTAATAAGTGTTACTCAGCTTGGATAGGAGGTTAGACCAACTAACCTCTTTATTTTTCCAAGCTGTATCTTTACGACTTTTCCCTGTTGCTATTTTTACTTTTCCGTCATGGGATAGTTGTATCTTTCTATCCTCTAACTTTATAGGGTCATTCATGCTTCCTCCTATCCCCCTTTCTAGTCAAATAAAGGGTCGTCTGCATAGGCTCTAAAAGGCTCTTTAATTAGTAGTTCTTTAGTGCTAAAGTATTTAGCGAGACCATCTGAACCAAAGAATGTATAGCGCCACTCTTCTTCTGCTTGGTCATAAAAAAGGCTTATTAGTCTCCCCTTTGCACTACTCTTAGTGTTAAAGAAATATTGGTTGTATTGATACGTAAAATCTATGTTTAACTTTAATTCAATCTCTCCTACATTTAAGGTGCTAGGATCATAGCAATCCTCATTGTTAAAAGCATTAGGCCAGTAGGCTATATTATTCTCTAAATCCATATGGTGGAGTATTGACTGAGTATATTTTCCGCTCTTATAAGGCGTAACTAACTCAAATACATAACAGTGATTAGGTCCATTCTTAGATAAGAAATTAAGTGTCGTAGTTAAACCTACCAATCTATACTCTCGTAATTGATAGCCCATATGTTCCCTAAGCTTAATAGTCTCTAAGAAATTGCAAGGCATCCACATTAGGCATCAGCTTCTTTTGTAATATGCTTATGGGTCCATATAAGGCAAATAATGTTCCAAACAAAAGCTCTCTCATGAGATTCATCTTCATCCCCTCTACGCCATTTGAGGTAATGCCTTACTGCAGAATCTATATAAACATCTTCGGGTATTCCTTTTTCCCAGTTACGTTCTCCATACTTGTTACAGCCTTCTTCAAAGTGTTTGGCCACTTCTAAAAACATATCCTCTGTATTTCTATAGCTACATTCCTCTTCTGCTAGGTAATTGCATAATGCATCATATAAATAAACTGTATCTCTGCAGTGCATGTAGGAATTAATTAATCCTAGAACCACAGAGCCCTCTAACTCTGCTACTACGTCAAGCGGTAATAGGTCACATCTTCCTTTACCACTCTCAGCGTCTCTTACCGCGCCTGAATTAAAGCTTCTACGAGTACCACTGTCTTGTATCATCTATATGGCTCCTTTCCAAAGTAGCTCTTCGTCAACTGCGGCTATTAGCTCCTCCGCTAATGTAAGTGCCTCTTCTTTGGTCATACTCACCACTTGGCCATAAAGCTCTACATCCATAAGATTGATATTGCAAGGCTTGTAGATAGCAAATTCTCCTTCCAACTGAACCTTTTTCTTTAATCCTTTTCTTGGCCCCGCTGTAGATCCTACTAATGTAGATACCTCTTGATTGTTAGACTCAATGGCTACTGGCTCATTTTTAATAACCTCTGTTGCAATAGCTGCTGTTTCCTGTAATGGCTCCTGTGCTTTAGGTATCTCTGCCACAACCTCATTCTTTGCCCCCTGTATCTTTTCTTTCTTAATTTGCCAGAGCTCCTTTTCCCCTGCAAAATAAGGTGCTGCTTCTTCAGTGCTGAGTGTTTCAAGTACTTCACGCTTCCAAGAATTATGATAAGTTTTTACAGTATTAATCGGTGATTCTAATTTTATAGCTGCTTTTTTGTAATCTACTCCTTTATCAAACATTTCAAATGCTAATTTTCTTGTACTTGCCATTACGACATCCCCCTCATAGTCTTTTCCGAATTTTAATTTGTTGTACATCCATCTAAATGCTGAGGCCTCTCGCGATGTCATCTTACCTTGTTTAGATATGTCCTCTACTTCTTCAATACCCTTATCTAGTAATTCAAAAGCAGTTACTTTTTTCATCATCATAGTACCAAAGGCATCTAGTTTCTCCTCTGACCTCTGTACCTCTAGACCGTACTCAGCACATAACATCATCATTTGATCTATGGTTACAATCTCTTGAGCACATAGTTCTAATTGCTCATAAGATTTAGTAAGTGCTTCTTTAAGCTGTTCATCTGAGAAGTTAAAGAACTCTTTTAACACTATGCTATAAGCGCTAGATATAAGATTTAACGTATTATTGCTTTCTTCTAAGATCCTGTCATTAATCTTCTTTTGTTGTACTTGTAATACTTGGCCTACTGCGTTATTAGGAAAACGAGTAGGCGGATTGAAAGGTACTTGCTTTTTGCTCTTATTCTTTTTACTCAAAGGAATCCTTCCTTCCATAAATTTTCTCAATTTCACTTGTATTGCTTTTTCCTGTCTACTTACAAAGCTTTGACTCAAACCCATTTGCTCAGCTATTTGTCTCTGGTTGATGTTCTTAAGTCTTGCTTTAATTAACTCACGATCTCGTTCATTCAAAAGCTCTATAGCTTCTTGAAGACGTTCTAACTGATCCTTTTCTATTAGGGCATCTTCTAATGTCTCAGAAGTAGATAAAATATCTTCTAGTGTTAATTCTTTACCTTCTATGTCCGTACTCATAGCAGCATTAAGACTGAGCATACTACCGTATTTTTTCTGTTTTCTGAGGTACATTAGAATTTCATTGTTAGCTACAAAGGAAAAGTACGTGGCCCATTTAGCTTGACTAGCTTTAAATGTTTTATAAGCCTTCATGAATGCTATTTCACATTGACCAAACAACTCGTCATACTCTATTCCCGTGTTACCAAACTTTCTACATAAGTGATGCATAAGCCCAGTATTTTCTGAGTAGAGCCTATCAATGTCACCTGCTAAAAATAATTCCTCATTTGTGGGCATATGCAACCTCCTTAGGTTAATCTTTTTTATAGAATGGTGTATCGTATGTGTCCCCTTTAAGTGGGAGTCCTGGTGCCCACACTATGCTAGTGCTCATGATGTCCGTTATCTCTTGATTAGTTACATTATTGGGTGCATCTATAATCATTTCATCGTGTACATGCATTACAATACTATGGCCTTTAGCAGCTACTCGCATCATGGCGGTTGCTAGACAATCCCTTGCTATTGCTTGCACGATATTCTCTGTTAACTTACCTCCGTAGGTTTCTACATTATCTACCCATTGTTTAGTTGTTTGATCTACACCACCGTATAAGATTGTGTCCTCTTGACCTTTAGGCCCTGTTCCTATATGAGCATTCCAGTAGGCTATCTTACGACCACTTGGAAGCTGAATGAATAGAATATTCTCCTCGAACATGAACTTAAGCCACTTGGTTTTTATTTGCCTTTTTTCTCTTATTGCTGTTTTAGCTGCTGCTTCTACCAGGCCCCAAAATTTAATAATATTGGGATTAGCCTTGCGCCAGTTATTTACTAAAGGGTAAATCTCTTGATCAGGTATGCTCTCTTCTTTATCCATTGCTTTTATAGCTCCAAAGCTACCACCATAACCGAGTGCGAGTTCTGCTATCTTACCCTGTTGTCTTAATTTAGATCCTTTTGTAATACTCTCTATTGGTACCTTAAACATTTGAGAAGCTGAAGCTTCGTATATCTTACCGTGAGTATTAAATACATCTAATCTCCATTGCTCTCCGGCTATCCAAGCTAATACTCTAGCCTCTATTGCCGAGAAGTCTGATACTATAAACCTATTGTCTGGTGATGCCACAAAAGCTGTTCTAATGAGTTGTGATAAGATAAAGGGCATTTGCCCCCACATCATTTCTGCAGTTTCAAAATCTCTCTCAGCAACTACCTCCCTGCAAAGCTCAATGTCGTTTATGTGGTTCTGAGGTAAGTTGTGTACTTGCACTAAACGTCCGGCCCAACGCCCTGTACGGTTAGCTCCGTAGAATTGTAAACTTCCATGTAACCTACCATCGCTACATATGCAGTCCTGCATCGTAATGTATTTCTTAGTAGAGGTCTTACCTAGCTCTTGTTTAATTTCTAATACTCTTTTAACTGTTCCATATGCTTCTTGTAAAAGCCTAGCTATATTCTCTTTGTCTACACTCTTAGTCTCTATTCCTTGCTCTTGTAACCATATCTTTAACTGATTGTTACTGTTGGGATTTTCTAGGTTAGTAAGCCTTACAGCTTCTTCCCTTAAATATATTTGGTGCTTAGTATCGTACTCTACTATGCCATTTACAAAAGGCATATCTAGCTTTACACCACGATCATTAATAGCTTGATCTAGATCCCACAGTTCCTTTTCTTCCTTACTCGGTTTCCATTTTGCTAATCTATCTGCCACCGCTTGTTCTGCTACTACATCCTGTTGACAATACGCCTTAAACTTCTCCCATTTTTCAGGATCATGCTCAGGTAAATTACGCGTCCTGCCACCATTTGTTTTAGTAGGCTTACACGGCTTACAGAAGTACTGTATAAGTGCCTTACCCTCTTTATCCTTAGCCTTATCCTCTTCAAAACCTAATATCTTTGTAACGTCTCCTAGACTTCCAGGAAGTCCTAATGTTGCAGCATGAACCATTGTACATTCCCACTGTTCGGGTGGCATAGATACTCCAAAGTGTTTAGCTAGAGCCGTTCTTTCAAAGTTAGCATTGTAGGCATGTTTTATGATATTTGAGTCAGTTAATGCTTTTTTAAGCTCAAGATACTCTTTTACTTTTATTTGGTCTCTTGTGCAACAGTCTAATAATATAGGCTCCAGGCCCAGTTCTTTATCTTCCTCCCACTGGTAAGCCATTAGTAAGATTTCAAAGGAGCTATCGTCTACATAACGATAGGCTCCTACTTTTTTAATGTCTGCTTCCGAGTAGGTTTCAATATCTATACTCAGGTGTCTCATGCCTTACCCCCTAGTCTAGTAAATCGTCATCGTCTAGGTCATCATCAAAGTCATCTTCCGCTGACTGTCTAGCTACTCCTAAAGGCTCTCCATCCTTAAGCATCTGTACATTGTTAAGTCCTACGGCTATACCCTTATTGCCACTATTTTCAAATGGATAAAAGTTAAGTGATGCTCTACCATAACAACCGCTGTATACTTCTGTGCTATCTAGGATCTCATTTTTGTTCTTGTCGATGATACCAGGCTTGGTTTTGCTAGAAGCATTAACGAACATCTTGCCTTGGTATTCTTCTGCTTCGTCCTCGCGTTCTTCCCCATCTCTAAGAGGTAACCTAAGGTTTTTAGGGATTTTACCGCCCCACTTACTGTTCTTACCGAGCTCTTTTGCTGCTTCTATTGCTTTGTTAATTGCTTTAATTGTGTCTTTATCCTTTTTATCAATAATAAGACAAAGGCTATATTTCTCGTCTTGATTAGCCTCAAAGCTACGAGCATTAAAGATGTTTACATATGAGAATCTAACCATTCCTGTTATTACTTTTGTTCCTTCTACTTTTGCTACTGGCATATTATATTTCCTCACTTTCAATTTTCTTTATTTCCATAAGCTTTATTTTGCAGGTTCCATTAGCTACATCATCGGCCTCAATAACTCTAGTAGCTTCAAAAGTGCCATCTTCACCTTCATTTTTGCATACATACAATATCTTCAGCTTATCCTTATTAACTTCTAGTACTAAGCAACTTTCATAAAAGCTATTACTTCCTCTATAGGGGCCCCTTGGAATATCGACCACTATAGGCGTCCCTGGTTTAAATACTTCTTTATCAAAATGAGGTTTATTGACTAATCCATTCAATTTAATTCCTCCTTATTTTAGTTTGAATCTATATAAAATTAGCTTTAAAGCTAATGTAAGGGTATAAAAATTGCATTATTACATATACGAGTTATGACCTTTCCATCTAGTCCTTCTAGTTCTCTAAGAAATTGCTTTTTAGTACACATCTTAATAACTTGATATCCATTCTCGTAATAAGTGGCTATATACATCCCTTTTCTGCTTATTTCACTAAGCTTCATGGCTATCACCACCTAATCTAGCAGGTCGTCTGAAAAATCTTGTTTAGCTGCTTCTGCTGATTGGAATACTGGCCTTTTATCACTCTCAGGTGCAAGTGTTGGGGCCCCTTGAGGTTTGATAATATAAGGTGCTAGGAATCCATCTACATTAGATGAACCTATAAGCTTTGTAATATCTGTAAGACTCTTAAGCTTTGTATTATACAAGCTTTTTTCTTCATACCCATGTTCTACAAGGCATTTAACTACTTCTACCTCATCTTTGTATTTCCTATTGCTTCTACCTTCTACTACCTTCCAACCAGGAAAAGCTATACCTTTTCTGACTGCTGCATCTAAAGCATAATTTGCTACATCTTCTACCCACTTCTTAAGTTCATCCACTTTCCCTAAGATGTCTGCTATCTCTGGTGGTGTGAGCATTGGTGGCTCTCTAAAGTCATACTGCGCAAGCTTAAGGTTTTCCTCAGCTCTTGCTCTACACACTCCTTTAGCTTTACAAAATCTACAGTGATCTCCACTACAGTATTCACCTTCACCTGCATATGCTAGCTCTGCCCTTGGTTTAACTTCTTCCTCTGCCCACTTAACTAACTCATCTACAGTCAATTCCTCTGTGTCTGTATGCTCTAAGCGTGGCTGGATAATTGTCATCTTGATTTTGTCAATATCATATAGTAGGCCGTAGGTATCTAATGCTCCAAGTCCATAAAGTCTAAGCTGGGGATTGTTTACCGCACTTACTCCTACACCTTTACCAAATTTAAGGTCAATTACGTGTACAGTGCCATCTGCAATAATTACTACGTCTCCTGTTCCAAATCCCTCTTCTACCCAAGCTGAGAAGTCTAATCGTTGTTCGAATAATACCTGCGCATCTTTACAAGCTGCCTTAGCCTCATTTACAAGCTCCCATACGTCATGAGCGTATT
Organism: Cellulosilyticum sp. WCF-2; assembly: GCF_003990395.1. Lineage (NCBI taxonomy): Bacteria > Bacillati > Bacillota > Clostridia > Lachnospirales > Cellulosilyticaceae > Cellulosilyticum > Cellulosilyticum sp. WCF-2. The sequence continues at coordinate 3,471,039 of NZ_CP034675.1, forward strand.
GCTCAATATAAGTCTGCATTTCCTGAGACCAAAGCGGGTCTGCTTGTAATTTCTTTAAGTCTGAATTAAACTTACGCTTCGTCATCTCCCCATTGTTATATCTGAGAATCAGTTCAGCAAGAGCATGAGCATGAGTGCCTTCTTCTGCATATACACTAGATTCATTGGGAAACTCTGCTTCTAACGCTACACTAGGAGGGCAAGCCATCCAACGCTTGGCCCCACTAGCTGATAGTTTTGCGTGTACCTCTGGCATTACATCACCTTACCTTTTTCAAAGCACTGCATAACATATCCTAACTTATCTGCTGGTACGTCTGAGAGCTTACTTGCCCCTGCAGCTTCAAGCACCTGTTTAACTAGATCACGCTTACCTACACGTGCTAACTCTGTGCCTTTAGCTCTAACTTCTTCTAAGGTTACTGTTGGTTCTTCTGCCTCAGCTGGTGTATCAGCTTCACCATGTGTAGTGCTTTCAACGTTTCCGCTAACATCTGTTCCCTCTTCTTTTCCTGCAGCTCCTTTAGGCTCTTCATCGATTGGTTTACTAGCTGTTGGGGCTTCATTTTTTATTTCCTTTTCTTCTTTTTCAGGCTTAATCACTGCATCACCTGCAGCTATAGCTACATCAAAAAAGCTAGCCATCTTTTTCATGTTCTCTTTAATTTCTTCTGGTGTGTTTCCTGTTACTTTAATTTCAAACATCTAATTTCCTCCCATAAATAACTTTTTATTTTGTGCACTAAGCTTATTGAAGGCTTCTATCGTCATTACTATGTCGTGCTTTATGGTCTTTCCTAATTGATTAGTTGGTATCTCACAACTATGGCGTATAAATTTAACACCGTTCTCTACAAACTGCTCTATCTTACGATCTATCACATCGTCACTCGGATTTTTATACTGTGGCCTACCATTCTTATAACCTTTACTCTCATCTACAGTTACAGAAGTATATAGCCAATCAAACGTATCTCGTGGATCCACTTCTTTCTTTGGCTTTTGTTCCTTGGTTTCCTTCTTGGTGCCCATTAGTCACCCACTCCATAAAGTTGTCGCTTAAGTTCCTGTAAGGCTCCTGGGTCTATGACCTCTATGTGAGTACCCTTCATACCCATACTTCTCTTAGTAATTAGTCCTGCTATCTCAAGCTTAGCTAAGGCATTCACGAATACGCTTCGTGTTGTTCCTTTAGCGTCGCATATTCTGCTAGCATTTAATTCGATAGAAGTGTTAACTCCTATAAGGTCAAGTAAAGCTTTTATTAAACAAATCTCTGTCCATGAGAGATTATTTATAAGTGGTTTTAAATCTTTCATACCGTCTCCTCCAACACCATAATAGGTTTTATTGTTAGTGCTACTCTTGGAGCTTCTCCCTGCTCCACATAGCCGCTGTTGAGGACTTCAAGTAACAATGCTGCTTCTTCTAAACCGTTAATACTAAACTTCTCTCCATCTGTTGTAAGTATCTCTTCACTTGTAAAAACATTAGTTAGTGTATAGGTATAAAAGTAGTTCATGCTATCGCCTCACTTCTTTCAAGGCTTCTGCAAGTTTAACTCTTTCCCAAGGGTCCATTTCTAATTTAATCGTTTGTTCTCTTCTTGCCTCTCTTCTTTGAACCGTGTTCTCATCCTCAAAGCTTCTGAGGACGCAAGCTATACCTGCTAAGATACAAACTGCTGAAAATATTCCCATGATTACTCCCCCTCTGAATAAAGAGTTTGATCTACTTCATAGCTTCCACTTTCTTCATCTAGGATGTACTTAGTGCTCATTCCATTTGGTTTGGCAGCTATGTTATTTAGTAGTTCGTACGCTTCATCTATCCCTGGATAAAGCTGAGGATTACCTATCCTTTTACACTGATCATTTCTAAACTTACATGTGGCTACTGCATATCTAATTGTGTCGAAAGTGATTTCAGGCATTGTAGGAAGTTTTACTCCATCCACATACTCATAGTAGTTGCAATCCTCTGTGAGTTCGTTGTAGTTATCATCGCCCATGGCTCTTGGGCAAGTTCGTACGATACTGCTGTACCGTGTTTTAGATACGAGTTCTAACTTCACTATCCCTCTACACTCTCTGTATACCTTTGTTCCATGTTCTAACTTTGCTACATCTTGAATTGTTAATTGTTTACCTTTCATGCTATGACCTCCTATTTTTTAACTTGTTTTAGGTCATCTTGTGTAAGTAATTCAAACTAAGACCTCAGCCACCTTTTAGCAGCTGCTTCCGTTTCAAAGGGCTCTATCTGTGCATCACCCGTTGTGTTCTCTAAAGCTATAAAGCTCTCGTCACCAACAACGATAAAACATCCGAAAGGCATTCTATTTTTTACGATTTCTTGTGCTTCTTGTTTACTAATCTCTTTTATCAATTTCCTCAGCTCCTTTAATAAAATCTATAAAGCTTTTAATTACTAAGTAACTTAGAAGTATTAGAGGAATTAGTAGCCACTCACCGCCTATTGCAAAATAACCTCTATCTACAGTTGCCTCTACAACCATCTGCGGCGTTAGCATAATAGCTAAGATGATTAGCCAATTTCTTGCTTTTTCCAACATTCGTATCCCCCCCCCCTAAGCCTAAACTTATAATTAAAGCTTGATTTATTTGTTCTATTGCTTTTGCTCCTAGCTCTCCTATTTTGTCAAGTATCCTATGTTTATCTATTGTTCTTAACTGCTCTAGCATTAAAGTACTATCCTCTGTTAAACCCCCTATTGGATCTATCTCTACATGAGTAGGAAGTTTAACCTTATCCTTAGTGGTAAAGAAAGCTACGATTGTGGTAGGACTAAATCTATTACCTACATCATTTTGAATTACTACTGCCGGCCTTGTTCCACCTTGTTCACTTCCCATACCGTATGGCAATTTTACGAATATGACATCGCCTCTCTTAAGCTTCATTTCCTTTCACCTTTTCTTTACTGAGCTACATTGATGTGTTATACTTGTTGTAAGTTAAATTTTTATATGGGCCTTAACTGTTCTGAGCAGTTTGGCTCTTTTTTTTGTTAAACCATTCTTCAAAATCTCTCTTCGTAACCCTTAATAATTTTTCTCCTAACGTAAAACTAGGGAAGTCTTTTGATTTGAATAACCTATAGGTCTCTGTTTTTGATAAGCCAAGTATCTGTTGTACGTCTTTTGGTCTTAAACATTGTAGTTCTTCCACATTTCCACCTGCCGTTCCTTTTTAACTTTACCTATGGTTCGGATTGGGTTAAAAAAAATTTAGCTCTAATTCATTTGAAATTTTTATAAGTGTTTCAATGCTAGGCTTCTTTTTTCCTCTCTCCATTTGTGATACGAATTCCAAACTAGTGTCTATTTTTCTGGCTAAATCACTTTTTGTTAGCCCTTTTGACTCCCTTGTTTTAATAATTTTGTCTAATATAGTACCCCACGTTGCATTTTTCAAATAGATATTCCTCCTTTCTTGAATTTTCTCAAAATTTAAAAAATATTTCAAAAATAGGCTTGACAATTAACCTATGGTTCAGTATTATATAGACAAGAAGTTGACGAACCACAGATTGATATTAAACCCAACTACAAGTCGATTTTTGTTTGGCGACTTATTCAACTTGTAGTTAGAGTATAACATCAACCTCAGGTTCGAGTCAACCCTTTTTCTTAATTCTTTTTTATAAAAGTTTATGGAGGTAAAAAATGACTATTGGACAAAAGATAAAAAAACTAAGAGAGAACAAAGGTTTGAGTCAAAAAGCCTTAGGTGAATTAGCCGGAATAAGTGACTCTATCATATCTGCTTATGAAAAGGATAGGAAAAAGCCAGGTAGAGACACAGTTATTAAATTAGCTGCAGTCTTAAACGTGGACGTTAACTATTTGGTTAATGATGAAGTTGAAGCTTTAACTCAACGAGATAAAAAAGACATCGCGAAAACACTTGATAAGGTAATGGGGGATCTAAGTGAAGGTGGTGCCCTATTCTATGGTAATGAAATGAGCGATACTGATAAGGAGCTACTTAAGAACGCCCTACAAAATGCACTAGAAATAATCAAGATAAAAAACAAAGAAAAATACACGCCCAAAAAATATAAATAAGGATGGGGATGCTATTGGATATTAAGTCTATAGAAAAAAAGCTTAATAGATACATTAATAACAATGTAACTTCACTGAGTGATCTTACAGATAGAGTAAATGCTCTAGTACTAGAATGTGACTTGGGTAATAACGCAGGACTATACTTGTACCTAGGAAAAACCAAATTAATCCTAATTAACTCTAATCTTTCTGACTCTAAAAAGAAAATAGTATTAGCGCATGAATTAGGACATGCTATTCTGCATACTAAATCTAGTTGTGCTTTTAATCTCACGGATAGCACCGCAAAGGCTGAAATTGAAGCTAATATATGTACGCATCTTATTGTGCGCAAACTAGATATATTCATGGATCCGACCTTCAGAATCTCAACAGGGGAGTTTAACAAACTTGACGATGGATTTTTAAGACTGCAGGGATTAATTTATTAAACGGAGGAGCTCTTTAGATGGGAAAAAGAAATGCTAATGGTGATGGCAGCATCTACCAACGCAAAGATGGCCTATGGTGTGCTGCTGTAACCATAGGTAAAAATGAACAGGGTAAGCAAAAAAAGAAATACATTTATGACCGTGACAGAGAACAGCTGCGTTCAAAGCTCATTGCTTTACAGAATGATATAGTAATCAACGATGGCTATGTAAGGGATGACATTATAACCTTAGAGATTTGGGGCAAACGATACCTAAAGGATTTCGTGAAAAGTACTATTAGGGAAACAACTTATGACTCATATGATACGGTCTGTAGAAATCACATCTTTAATGCTGACTTAGCAAAAATGAAGTTGAAAGATATTAAAGCCTATCACCTACAACCATATTTGAATGATAAAAGCGAACTCTCTAAAAGCTATATCAAAAAAATCTACTTGCTACTAAATATGTTTTTTGATGGAGCTGTTAGAAACGACTTGATTGTAAAGAACCCTCTCCTCGCTGTGAACATACCTCGCTCAAAGAAAGAAGTTAAAAACATTGAGATTTTAACACTCGATCAACAGCGTGAGTATATTAAAGCTGCTAGTGAAACTAGTTATAAGGCCTTGTTACTAACTGCTTTGCTTACTGGAATGAGGCTCGGAGAGATACTTGCATTAAAATGGGATAAAGTTGATTTTTCAAAAATGGAAATACGAGTTGATCAAAGCCTAAAGGAAACTAGAACTCATGATGGAAATAGTGTGAAGTGGGAGAAAATAACGCAGGCACCTAAAACTAAAAGTGGCAAGCGTGCAGTACCTATCAGTAATGCCCTAGCTAAAATACTCCAAGAACATAAGACCGCTCAAAACGAATTAGCAATGAAGCGTGGACGAAAAGATTTTAATACCCAAAAATATGTATTCTGCTCAGATGTAGGTACTTCTCTAAATGCACGTAACGCTCAAAGAGCTCACTATCAAACTTGTGAACGAGCTGGTATCCCTAAAGTAGGCTTTCACGCCTTGAGGCATACATTTGCCTCTCGAATGATTGAAAAAGGCGTAGACGTAAAAATAGTTCAAGCCTGGGTGGGACATGCTACCATTCAGATGACTTATAATATTTACGTACATGTTCAGGAAGACGCAAAAAAGGCGTCTGCACAAGTGCAAGACGACCTTTTCGCTGATATCTTATAATATTCTCTTTTTTACGGTAGGTGTACAATAGGTGTACCCTACCTTTCTCTTTGTCTAAAACGACTGAGCCATCTGGGACTCGAACCCAGGACCCTCAGATTAAGAGTCTGATGCTCTACCAACTAAGCTAATGACCCATAGCAAGTTTCGGAAAATGTTTCCTGTTCTTGACTACATATGCTATTATAGTGATTTTGTTGCTAATTGTCAACCGATTTTTTCTATAAATTTATTTTTATTTACATAAATATAAATTTGTATTACTTAAAAATCGTAGGATAGCCTTCGGCTCTTCCTACGATTTTTAAGTAATATATCTTATTTTCTATACTTTTTAAGCTTACTATTAAGCACTTCTACCTCTTTATTTAGTACACTAATTTCTGATTTAACACGTTCCATTAATGCTTCCTGCTCTTCTGTACTGCTAACACCCTCTTCTGTATAAGAAGCCATACTTTGAGTAACACCTGCTACTTGCTCAATGACAGCATTAACTTTTGTCTTATCTTCATTCACCTTAGTAATAGCTTCATTAGTAATGGCAATTTTATCTACTACAACTTCTATACTTGTAGCCATTTTAGCAAATACTTGCTCTGCTGCACGTACAGCTTCTGTTTCATCTTCAGATACCATATTCATTTTATTCATAGCTGTTACAGCTTTCTCTGATTCTGCTTGTATATTGGCTACTAAATTTTTAATTTGTTCAGTAGAATTATGACTTTGATCTGCCAGTCCTCTAATTTCTTCTGCTACAACCCCAAACCCTCTACCTGCATCACCTGCGCGGGCAGCTTCTATGGCTGCATTTAAAGCAAGCAAATTAGTTTGTGAAGCAATATTCTCAATGGCATCTACAAATAATGTAATATCTTTCATTTTAGCTGTTAAAAAGGCTACTGTCTTAACAATTTCTTCTGTAGCTTGCACTGCACTGGCAGCACGTTCTTGTAATAAGCGAATAGAGTTTTTTCCCTCTTCATTTAATCCCTGAATCTTATCAGCTTCTACCATAATACCTTTGCAGTTTTCATACGCCACTGTAATCTCTTCTGATAGGGTCTCCATAAGTGCTTCCCCTGTTTGACTTTGAGCAGCTTGTTCATTAGCACCTTGGGCAATCTCTTGCATCATACTACTCATTTGAGTAATAGATTTCATTGCTTCATCTGTACTTTCAGCAACTTGATTGGTTGTAGTTGTAATTGTATCTACAATTTTAAAAGAGTCATCTACTAAATGACTGAATTCAGAAAAAATGACATTTACAGAACTAATAAGTTTCCCAAAAAATTTATTAGTTTGATATTTATCTAGATTTAAAAGTAAATGTAGGTTACCTTCTCCTATACTTTCAATATCTCCATTATATTGTTTAATAAACTTTCTAATAGGTAGTAATAATAGTATAACAATACCTATAACGATTGCTCCTAAAATAACTGCTAAAAGTACTGCTTTTCCTATATTTCCAATAATCATGTATGAAACCCCTATAAATATAAGTACACTAATTAATAATGCACCTACTATAAAAGTCTTAAAATACTCTAGTGCTTTTCCCATAATGCCTGTTTTATTGTCCATATTGGTCATCCTTCCTCTTCCTTTTCTTTGCTTATTCACGTAATATTTATTATACTATAATTAATTTTTTAATTCAATTTTATATTTATATAACGCTTGTCTTTTCTTATAATCTCACTCTTCTCTTTATTCTTTTAGGTAAAACGTAAATCGAAATCATTTTTATCTTATTATAAAAAAAGACTCTAGAATGAGTTAATTTTCTCACCTAGAGTCTTCTATTTAATTTATGCTTTTTTAATTTGTTTAGCTTGTTTCACTTTGTTGCCCTTTCTATGTGTAAACTCGTACCAAATTGGACTTGCTACAAAAATAGAAGAGTATGTTCCCGCTAAAATACCAATAATGAGTGGGAAAGCAAAATCTTTTACAGAATCTGTTCCTAATGCAAATAAGAGAATAACCATAACGACAGTTGTAAGTGAAGTTGCAATAGAACGACCTATTGTTTGATTAATACTACTATCCACCAATTCTTCGTTTGCCGCTGCATGGTCTTTTAAGCCCACTTTTTCTTTGTTTTCTCTTATACGGTCAAAAATAACAATCGTATCATTAATAGAATAACCTACAATAGTAAGCATTGCCGCAATAAAAGAGTTATTAAGTGGAATACGGAAAATAGCATATACACTTAACATCACAAGAACATCATGAGCTAATGCAATAACTGCACTTGTTCCAAAACGATAATCTTTAAAACGAAAACTAACATAGACTAAAATAAGTGCAATACCTACTACTACTGCTTTAATGGCCCCTACTTTAATATCTTTACTGATTGTTGGTGAAAAGTCTTCATCTCTTAAAGCAATATCATCTTTTAAATCATACTTTTCTTTAATGGCCTCGAAAAGCTCTTTTCTAGTTGAAGCATCTTCACGTGTCATAGTGATTAAAACACCTGTATCTCCTGCGGAAGTAATACGTGCACCTGTATTACCTGTTACTTCTTCTGTGATAGCTAGTAATTCACTTCTTAATTCATTATTAAAAGGACGTTCCATGTTCACTTGAATAAGAGAACCACCTGTAAATTCGATATCTTGATTAAAAGCACCTTGCCCTCTAACTGCATTCATTACCATGAAAACTAATCCAATAAGGATAACTATAATAGATATGGCATAATATTTTTTTCTATTCTGGATAACTTTCATCATTTAGGCCTCCTTTCCAAGCTTTTTGATATTGGTATAAAAGGATGGCTTTCTTAAGTCCATACCTACAAAAGCTTTAAGAAGACTACGTGTAATAACAAGGGCTGTAAACATAGAAATAACAATACCAATCATTAAAGTTGTTGCAAAGCTCTTAATAAGGCCTGTTCCAAAGAAGTATAATACAACAGCTGCAATCATTGTTGTTACATTTCCATCTAAAATCGCACTAAAGGCCTTACTAAAACCAGCATCTACTGCAGCTCTTACACCTCTGCCTAATGCGAGTTCTTCCTTAATACGTGCGAAAATAATAACGTTAGCATCTACTGCCATACCAATGGATAATAAAATACCTGCAATACCTGGAAGTGTCAAAGTAGCATTCAATGCCGTTAACGTTAATACCATTAAACCGACATAAAGGACTAACGCAATATCTGCTGCCACACCACACATCCTATACATTGCAACCATAAAGATTAAAATAATAACAAAACCAATGGCACCGGCTAATAAACTAGAGTTAAGTGCATCAATACCTAATTTAGCCCCTACACCTGTTGCGCTAATAGCTTCAAGTGTAAATGGTAATGCCCCTGCATTAATCCCATTAGCTAAATCCTGAGCTTCTTCAATAGTAAAGTTACCAGAAATAATGCCGCTTCCATCTGTAATATGGGCACTAATTTGAGGCATTGAAAGCACGGTTTCATCTAACATAATCAAAATAGTACTTCCAATATTATTAGCAGTAAAGTCAGAGAAAAGCTTTGTTCCTTCACTGTCCATTTCAATTCCTACAAAGTATTCGCCTGTTTGTGAATTTTGTCCAGCTCTTGCACTTTTGACATTTTTACCAGTTACAATCTCATTTCCTGACATGTCAATAAAACGAAGCATACCTGCTGCTCCAATTTCATCTACAGCTTTTTGTGGATCTTCCACACCTGGAATATCTACTCTTAAACGTTTTGTTCCTTCAATAGCAACTTCTGCTTCCGTATAACCTTTAGCATCCAAACGTTTTTGAATAAGAGCCTGTGCTGCTTCCATAGCAGATCTCAATTCTTCAGCTGACATGTCACCTTCTAGTTCTGGTTCATAAACAATATTAACGCCACCTTGAAGGTCTAATCCTAGTTTAATTCTGTTACTTTCAAAGAATCCTGATTTTTTCGTTGACGCTGAAGTGTCACCCTTTTCCCCTGCTACTTCTGCATTAGTAGCTTGATCAGTGTCATCAATACTTTCTCCTTGATCCTTTGTTTCGTCTGTTTCTGTATTATTTTCTTGTGCTACTTCATCTTTTGTTTCATTGTCAGTTGATGGTGTTGGACTTTCTGCACCTTCCTCCGACGTTTCTTCATTACTTGCCCCAGCAACTTGTTCTACTTTAGTAGATTGACCTTGTCCTACAGCAGTGCAAGCTATGTAAGCAAGTCCGCTAACACCTAAAATGATTACAATCATAATCACAAGTGTCAAGATACTGTTAAGCTTTTTGTTCTTGGCTTTCATTCCTTTTCCTCCTTTTCCCTAGGCGACACTACTACGATTATATAATTTGTATAAAATATAGTCAAATAAAATACGACATTTGTCGCTATTCCCAAGCCTTTACCCAAAAAATAAGGCCCATGTTTGAGACATGAGCCTTGTAAGCTTAAAATAATATTGTGCAATTTTAATTTTTTTATACTACTTTTTCTTAAGATAATTCTGCCTTAATCCCAATAGCACATTCTAGACGTTTCTTTTGAAGAGCACAACCAATTTCATATACATGGTGAATATCGCCATGGAAATTATACGAATTTGCTGCGCAACCACCACTACAGAAGAATTTAGCCCAACAAGACTTGCACTCATCTTTGCTATACACATTACATTTTTCAAACTTACAGCGCATTTCTAGATTAGTAACACCTTCATCTACTGTACCCATTTTGAACTCTTCCATTCCAACAAACTGATGACATGGGTAAAGGTCACCTTCTGGTGTTACAGCTAAATATTCTGTACCTGAACCACAACCAGCTAAACGTTTATGAATACATGGCCCACCTTCAAGATCCACCATGAAGTGGAAGAAATTAAAGCTATCTCCTTGTCTTGTTTGCTTTACAATATATTTAGCTAATTTTTCGTATTCTGCACATAAAGCTGGGATATCCCCTTCTTTAAGTGCATAATCCATTTCATTCGGTGCAACAACTGGTTCTACTGATACTTCTTTAAAGCCTTGCTCTGTCATATGCTTAACATCTTCTGAGAAATCTAAGTTATGGTGTGTAAAGGTCCCACGAAGGTAATATTTTTGATTACCTCTTTTTTCAACCAATTTCTTGAATTTTGGTAAAATCACATCATAGCTCCCCTTGCCATTAGCTGTTGGACGCATACGGTCATTTACTTCAGGACGACCATCTAAGCTTAATACCACATTATGCATATTTTCATTTAAATAATCAATAATCTCATCATTTAAAAGGACACCATTAGTGGTCATTGTAAATCTAAAGTTTTTACCTGTCTCTTTTTCACGTTCTCTGGCATAAGCAACTGTTTCTTTCACCATTTCCCAGTTCATTAGTGGTTCACCACCAAAGAAGTCAATTTCAATATTTTTACGGTGCTTAGAATTCTCAATAATAAAGTCAACTGCTTTTTTACCAACTTCAATACTCATAAGACTTCTATGACCGTGATATTCTCCTTCACCTGCAAAGCAATATTTACATTTCAAGTTACAGTCATGAGCCACATGAAGGCAAAGCGCTTTAACAACAGGTTCTCTATTAAAAAAGGCTGGGACTAATGTCTCATATTGGTCAGCTGTATAAAGCATACCTTCCTCTTTTAAGCTCATAAGTTCTTCATAAGCTTCATTGATTGCTTCTATTTCAAATTCTTCCTTATATTTTTCTATTAAAGCTTCTTTTGATAATTTTTCTGCTTCTTCCACTAAGGTATATGCTACTTCATCCACTAAATGAATACTGCCACTATGAATATCCATTACAATGTTGGAATTTTCAAATCTAAACTTATGGATCATTGGTTATCCTCTCTTCTTCTATTCTCAATAATGTATAATGATGAACAAGAAACCGTAGCTCTTCCACGTTCCTTATTGATGCAAAATAAAAGCAGCGACACAGGGTCACTGCTGCATTACGAAATTATTTTTCGCAAGCTTGGTTTCCTACAGTACAAGATGTTTTACAAGCTGATTGGCAAGATGTTTGACATTCACCACAACCACCTTTTTTAGCACTGTTTGGTAAGTTTTTTGTGTTTAAAGTTTTGATATGTTTCATGATGCATCCTCCTTCTCATAACAAATCTTTTTTATTATAGCATAGTCTAGCTTTATTGCAAACTCCATTCTTTAACATCTAAAACTTTGTATAACTTGTTATAATTTTAGTTTCCTATTTGTTTTTTATCATCTATGTATCTTTACTTATGACAGTTAACAGAAATCATTCCTGCTATTGTGCTACTCATAATCACTAAAAGCGCAAGCATAAAAATAACACTAGGTGCTAAATGATTAAGTTTTTCAATAATGGTACCTAATACTAAAAAGATAATAAAGTAAAGTGAGCCACCAATTGCACCCCATTTATAGCCATTTTTGTTGTCAACTTTAGCTGTATCAAAGCCTGCAAGAAAAGCTGAAGCAATTACACCAAGGGTTACAATCCATACTTCAAACTTTGGTGAGGCATTGGTGTATGTAAGGATAATGGATGAGAACAAAATAAAAATGGCAGTTACCACATAAGCCATAATATTGGCTTTAACCATAGTGAGTACAGCTTGTGGCATATCCACTTCTACTTTTGCTTTATGTTTAGTCATCATGTTTCCTCCTTTTTACTTAAATCTATTAATATTTTACGTACATCTAGCCATAAGTATGATAAAATATTCATATAAAGGAGGTAAATCTATGAAATTAATTGATTTACACGTTCACTCAACTGCCTCTGATGGTACACTTTCACCACAAGAACTGGCTCTATATGCCAAAGCTAAAGGGTTAAGTGCTATTGCTTTAACAGATCATGATACCGTAGCAGGCGTTAATGAATGCATGAAAAAAGGTTTAGAAATAGGTGTTATTGTCATTCCAGGCATTGAATGTTCAGCTGATTATTATGGCAAAGAACTTCATATATTAGGTTATTATATTGATCCTGACTCCTCCGTTCTTCAAAATAAACTTAAAGAGCTTATCGATAGTAGAAGCAAACGTAATCTTAAAATGTTAGATAAGTTAACCGAATTAGGCTGTCCTCTGACACTAGAAGATTTAGAGGTTGATTGTGTTACTGATACTGTCTTCACTAGAGCTCATATTGCTAATGCCTTACTTCGCAAAGGGTATATTACAGAACGTAAAGAAGCATTTTCAAAGTATATTGGAAGTAACTGTCCTGCTTATATACCTCGTGAAAAATTTACTGTTAAAGCGTGCATTGATATGATTCATGAAGCAGGTGGGCTAGCTGTACTTGCTCATCCTATGCTATATGGATACAGTAGAGCAGATGTCACAAATCTCCTCCGTGGCTTAGCCATAGAAGGGCTTGACGGTGTGGAATGTGTTTACTCTACACATTCTAGCGATGATGTAGCTCACTTACTTCAAGTTTGCTTGCAGCTTAAACTTTTCCCAACAGGTGGTAGTGATTTTCATGGAGATAATAAACCTCAAATTGATTTAGGTTCTGGTTATGGCCATTTAAAAGTACCTTTTGATATTTTAGAAGCCATGCGTAAATGCTTAGGGATGTCTTATTAATGCAAAAAGGTGATATCAATACTTTTGATATCACCTTTTTGCATTATCTTTTTTCTTTTTTATCTTTAAGATAAGGTGCTAAACGTTCTGAATTTCTATAGACTTTGTAAAGCGCCTCAAAAACAAGTGGATGATATTTACCATTATCATTAATCCAAGCCCTTGCTTCGTCTTCTTTACATACTTCTATAAAAATTTCTCTATTTCCTTTAGCTCTTACTTCTTCTGCTATGCTTTTTAATGCCACATAGTCTTTAAATAAATCTATCTTTTCTTCAATCTTTAAGCGGTGAATAAGACGGTCTAAGCAATTGTCTCCTAATGTGTCTAATAGCATCTGAAAAGCCGCCACATCATTGTATTGACTAACAAAAGTATCTCTTAATCCTTCTGCTATACGCCTATCTGTCTCTTTACCTTTTATGATTACGCTCACTGCTGGTCCCCGCTTTCGTTTATATTTTACTTTACCATTTTACATGATTTAACTATTTTTTTAAATACATCCAGTCTTTTTCTGACTTGTATTTTATTTTAAAACAATCAAAACACAGAAACAAATTTATCCTTATTGATTATTTACAGCAATAAACACTATACATTTTTACCTATTTCGATTATGATAATACAGTAAAATGAACCATTGATCATAAGATAAAGGAGATGCAAATGAGCGTATTAACTGTAAAAAATGTAACCCACGGCTTTGGGGCACGTAGTATTTTAGAAGATGTTTCTTTTCGTCTACTCAAAGGTGAACACGTTGCATTAGTTGGAGCTAATGGTGAAGGTAAATCCACTTTTTTAAATATCATTACAGGTAAGCTTATGCCTGATGAAGGAAAAGTAGAATGGTCCAATCGTGTAACAGCTGGTTATTTAGATCAGCACTCAATTTTAGAACCTGGAACTACTATAAGAGATAATTTACGTCTTGCTTTTAATCACCTTTTTGAATTAGAAACAGAAATGTTAGGTATTTACGAAAAGGTAGCCGAAGTAGATGAAGCTGAAATGGCTCGCCTAATGGAAGACGCAGCTGAAATTCAAAATATTTTAGATAGTAGCGGCTTTTATACGCTTGACTCAAAGATAGAAGAAGTTGCTCAAGGTTTAGGCCTGTCTGATATTGGTCTTGATCGTAAAGTAGATGAATTAAGCGGTGGTCAAAGAACAAAGGTCCTACTCACAAAGCTTTTACTTGAAAATCCAACTATCTTAATTCTAGATGAGCCTACTAACTATTTAGATGAAAATCATATTGAATGGCTTAAACGTTATCTACAAAATTATGAAAATGCTTTTATCCTTGTTTCTCATGATATTCCATTCTTAAATGAAGTATGCAACCTTGTTTACCACGTGGAAAATTGTGAGTTAACACGTTATGTAGGTAATTATGATGACTTTAAACGTATTTATGAACAACAAAAGCGTCAACAAGAACAAGCTTATGAACGTCAACAAAAAGAGATTGATAAACTTGAAGACTTTATCGCACGTAATAAAGCTCGTGTTGCTACAACTGGTATGGCTAAAAGCCGCCAAAAGCAATTAGATAAAATGGATATTATTGAAAAAACTCATGAAAAGCCAAAACCTATTTTTAATTTCAAACCTTACAAAGCACCAAGTCGTTTCTTAATTGAAGCCGAAGACTTAGTTATTGGTTATGATGAGCCACTTACAAGTCCTTTAACTTTTAAGCTAGAACGTGGACAAAAAGTAGCTATTTGCGGTGTTAATGGTCTTGGTAAATCTACTTTACTTAAAACCCTTTTAGGCATTATTCCTTCCTTAGGTGGTAAAGTAGAATTTGGTGAAAATGTGAAATATGGCTACTTTGAACAAGAAGATAGTCGTGATAACAGTAATACCGCATTAGAAGAAATTTGGAACCTTTATCCTTCTATGAATAACCACGAGGTTCGTACAGCTTTAGCTAAATGTGGTTTAACAACTGAACATATTACAAGTCCAATGAAAGTTCTTTCTGGTGGTGAAAATGCAAAAGTTCGCTTATGTAAAATCTTAATGGAAGAACTTAATCTTCTGATTTTAGATGAGCCTACTAACCACTTAGACCCAGAAGCAAAAGATGAACTTGAAAAAGCTATTCGTGAATTTAAAGGAACTGTAGTTCTTGTTTGCCACGAACCTTATTTCTACCAAAGCTTTGTAACAGATGTATGGAATGTAGAAGACTGGACCACAAAAGTCATATAATCACCATTCTTCATTATTCATTCTTACTTTCTAATTGCTTCACATGATTCATCATAAAAATAGACTTACCCCTATGAGGTAAGTCTATTTTTATTAGCTAGCTTCAAATTGACTATTATAAAGTTGTGCATAGAAAGTACCTTGTTTTAAGAGTTCTTCATGAGTACCTTTTTCAATAATATCACCATCTTTCATTACTAAAATAAGGTCTGCATCACGAATCGTAGATAAACGGTGAGCAATAATAAAACTGGTTCTTCCTTTCATTAAGTTTTCCATAGCTTTTTGAATAAGCACTTCTGTACGTGTATCAACTGAGCTTGTGGCTTCATCTAAAATAAGAATTGTAGGGTCTGATAAAATGGCACGTGCAATGGTTAATAGTTGCTTTTGTCCTTGAGAAACATTACTTGCTTCTTCATTTAAAACCATGCGGTAACCATCAGGTAAGGTTTTTACAAAACTATGAACATGAGCTGCTTTGGCTGCTTCAATGACTTCTTCATCCGTAGCATCTTGTTTGCCATAGCGTATATTTTCCATAATGCTACCATTATACAACCACGTATCTTGAAGTACCATACCAAATAAATCTCTTAAATCACTTCTTGTAAAGTCACAAATATCATGGCCATCAATTTTAATCTTACCAGATTGTAAGTCATAAAAGCGCATTAATAGCTTCACGACTGTTGTTTTACCAGCACCTGTAGGCCCTACAATAGCTACCTTCATTCCTGGTTTAACATCAGCTGAAAAGTCATTAATAATGATTTTGTCTGGATTATATCCAAAATGAACATTTTCGAAGGTAACTTGCCCTTCTGGATTTTCTAATTTCACTGGCGTACTACTTTCTACACTTTCTTCTTCCTCGTCTAAAAAGGCAAATACACGTTCAGCAGCTGCTGCTGTAGATTGTAATGTATTTGAAATACTTGCAATTTGTGAAAGTGGCTGAGTAAAGTTACGCATGTATTGAATAAAGGCTTGAATATCACCAATACTTACTGTATTTTTAACAGCTAAAACACCACCTAAAATGCACACCAGTACATAGCCTAGATTACCTATAAAGCCCATAATAGGCATCATCATGCCTGATATAAACTGTGATTTCCACGCCGAATGATATAGAGTTTCGTTATATGCATTAAACTGCTTCATGGACTCTTCTTCTCCATTAAACGCTTTAACAACAACATGCCCCCCATACATTTCTTCTACATGCCCATTAATATGACCCAGGTATTCTTGTTGACTTCTAAAGTATTTTTGTGACTTTTTAACCACACCCATCACAAAGAACATAGAAAGTGGAATGACTATTAAAGCTGCTAATGTCATCAGCCAACTAATTCGAATCATCATAATGAGTACACCAATAACCATAGTTATAGAAGTAATAATTTGAGTTAAGCTTTGCCCCAAAGTTTGACTGACTGTATCTACATCATTTGTAATACGAGAAAGTACCTCACCATGAGTATGTGTATCAAAATATTTAAGTGGCATACGATTAATTTTTTCTGTAATATCATTACGTAGTTTATAAGTTACCTTTTGAGAAACGCCTGTCATTACCCAGCCTTGAATGTAACTAAATGCTGCTGATAGCAAATATAATCCTAGTAAGAATAATAAAATATTACGGATTTTAGTGTAGTCAATCACTAATTGACCAGTCTGCACAGCAGCCATAATGCCCTCTACTAAAACATTAGTGGCATCTCCTAATATAGAAGGACCATAAATAGAAAAGACAGTAGATGCAATAGCAAAAATCATAACCACTACAATTCCCACCATATATTGCTTTAAATAGTTGATTAATTTTTTCATGGTGCCTTTAAAATCATCTGCTTTTTCACCAGCACCCATGCCACCCATAGGTCCATGTCCACCCATAGGTCCTCTCGGTCTTTTATTTTCACTCATTGCCTAGTTCCTCCTTTGACAATTGTGATAATGCAATTTCCTTATACACCTCACATGTTTTAAGTAGTTCTTGATGTGTTCCTTTACCTACAACATGGCCCTCATCTAGAACAATGATTTGTTCTGCATGCATAATGGTACTAATACGTTGTGCAACAAGTAAAACCGTTGCATTGGTTACGTTTTTCTTAAGTTCTGCTCGAAGTTTAGCATCTGTTTTAAAATCAAGGGCAGAAAAGCTATCATCAAAAATATAAATCTGTGGTTTCGTTGCTAATGCTCTGGCAATAGAAAGTCGTTGCTTTTGTCCCCCTGATACATTGGTGCCACCCTGTGCAATCCCTGATTTCATTCCCTCTGGTTTTAAATCTATAAATTCTTTAGCTTGAGCAATGGTCGCTGCTTCTAAGAGTTCTTTTTCACTAGCATCCTTTTTGCCATAACTTAAATTACTTTCAATGGTTCCTGAAAATAAAATACCTTTTTGAGGAACATAACCAATTTGCTCTCTTAAGTCATGTTGAGCAATATCTCTAATATCCTTACCATCTAACAAAATACTACCTTCTGTAACATCATAAAAACGTGGTACCAAATTAATCAATGTGGACTTACCACTACCTGTTGCACCAATAAACGCAGTGGTTTCTCCTGGCTTAGCCACAAAGCTCACATCATGTAAAACAGGTTCCTCTGCTCCAGGATAGCTAAAACTTACATTTTTAAATTCTATAACACCTATTGCTTTTTCTATAGGTAAAGCATTGTTTTGATCTATAATAGTTAACTCAGTTTCTAATACTTCCGATACACGTCTTCCAGACACAGAGGCTCTAGGAATCATTATAAACATCATAGAAATAAATAAGAAACTCATAATAATTTGCATCGTATACTGCATAAAGGCCATCATATCTCCTACTTGAAGCTGACCTGCTCCTACGCGGTGTGACCCTACCCAAATAACTAAGACACTAATGAGATTCATTAAAAGCATCATAGCTGGCATCATAAAAGTCATGACACGATTAACAAATAAATTCACCTTCATTAAATCCTTATTCGCTTCATCAAAGCGCTTTTCTTCAAATTTTTGAGTATTAAATGCACGAATAACCAGCATACCTGATAAATTTTCTCTTACAATTAAATTCAGTTTATCAATTAAACTTTGTACTTTTTTAAAACGTGGTAATACAATAATAGAAATGACTACAATTAAGCCAATTAAAATAACCACAGCTAAAATAATAATCCATGACATCGATACATCTTTGGAAAGAGCTAAGATAATTCCTCCCACTCCCATAATCGGTGCATAAAACATCATACGAATCATCATTGTCACTAAGTTTTGAATCTGTGTAATATCATTGGTTGTACGTGTAATAAGAGAAGCTGTTGAAAACTTATCAAATTCTGCATTTGAAAAACTACTTACTTTTTCAAATACATGTCTCCTTAATGTTCTAGCAACACCAGCACCTACCTTAGAAGCAATCAGACCTACCAAAATAGCTGCTATTACTCCACCTAATGAAATCAGAAGCATAACGCCTCCTGTTTGTAAAATAAAGCCATTGTCTTTCATCAGTATCCCTTGATTAATAATTTTTGACATATAATCAGGTAACGATAAATCGCATATAGCTTGCGTAAATAATAAACCAACAGCTAACAATATATAACCTATATAAGGCTTTAGATATTTTATAATCTTAAGCATAATTGTGCGTTCCTCCTTTTAGTTTGTTTGTCTAGACTTAAGACCTCTGTTTATAATGTCCATCTCAAAGCTAAAAATCTCTAGGCATTCTTCTTTACTGGTTATATCATTTAAAAACTGTGTAAGTAATCTAAATAATATCCCATTGAGCATTTTACTTAAGTATTTAAATTCCTTTTCAGATGCCAGCCCTAGCCTTTTTCGATCAATAGCTTCCATAACTGCTTTAAATTCTTCCATACAAGGATGCTCTTTGTGTGTAGGAACCATTCTATTTCTCATTTTCTCATTCATGCTCAAAAAGATATTTCTCTCTAAGTTTTTATTTTCTTCTGTACCCAGATGATTAATGTAGTCCTCGAAGAATTCCTCAACAGCACTTAAAAGGTCTCCCTCTTTTTGAATAACCTTATTCGTAAAAGAAACAAACTTCTCCTTTACCTCCTCTGCTGCTATTTGTGTAAATAAATCATCTTTATCCTCAAAGTACTGATAAAAACTACCCCTTGGTATATCTGCATCTTTAATAATACGTGCAATGGATGCTTCCGCCAAAGGCACTCTAGCAAACTCTTTTCTAGCTGCGGCGCTAATAAGCTCCCTTTTTTCTGGTGCTAAATTATAAAAAGTTTTCTTTGGCATTTTCTATCTCCTTTCTCCATGTCACACCGTCTCATTAAGTCAAGGTCTCATTACCTTATTTTCTCTCCCCAAGTAATGTGACAATGTGTCATATTTCATTATTATATATGACACATTGTCATATTGCAACTTATTTAAACTTGAAAACCTTTACAAAATAGTGTTTACCGTTTTGCTATTTTTATTGCTTTTTACTAACTACTTTTATTTTTCCACAAAAAAACAAGATAACTTACCCAATCTTCTTCTTAAGTAAGCTATCTCATTTATTTATAGTCCCTCATTATAGTAGAGCCACACAATGTGACTATATCACTTCATTTATTTTCTTAATCATCATCAATGCTTGGTTATCATCTACTTCTAATTCGTCATGAATAAAACCTGGCTCAATGTAAAAAATACCTCTGCCATCTGGTTCATAACCTCTTTTAGCTAGTAAATGTTGGGCTGCTTCATAAGCTTCAGAAAGGCCCACTCCTATAGCACAATACTGACTTTTAGCTGCTGCTCGTTTTTCTAATTCATCCATGAGTCTAGAGGCAATTCCTTGATTTCTAAAACCCTCTCTTACATGAAGTTCTTTAATAACCGGAATATGCTCTTCTTCTAATTCTTCATCATTCCAGTCTAGCTTAGCATAGCCAGCCAGTTCCCCATTATATAATGCTATAATGAGTTCGCTTTCACCTGAAAGCATTTCTTCGTAATAGGATGTATAAGTAGAATGGTTTGTATGCATAAAGGTCTTCTCTAGTAACTGACTATCTGCACTTTCCATATCTCTAAGTATAATATCCCCTTCAATATCCATTAGCTTCCTCCTATTTTTGTATCATACAACTCACATCTTTTATTATACCGGTTTTAGGTGATAATGCAAGTTATCCTAGCTAATCCCAATAAACTTTTCAATAACGTGTGCAACACCATCTTCATCGTTATTCTTAGTAATATAATCAGCAGCTTCTTTTACTTCATCAAAGGCATTACCCATAGCAACACCTAATCCTGCAAATTGAATCATATCTAAATCATTACCTGCATCACCTATACAAATCACTTCTTCTTGTTTAATGTGAAGATATTCTGCCAAGGCTTTTACACCAGTTCCTTTACTTGAAGCTTTATTTAAAAACTCTAAGAAAAATGGTGCACTTCTTACAACTGTATACTTTTCAAAAATAGTCTGTGGTATTTTCTTAATAGCTTCTTCTAATACTTCTTCAGGATCAATGAACATAATTTTAATAATGTCTTCTTCCTCTGAAACCGTGTCAAAGTTTACTTCATGTACCTCAATCCCATTGATGCGCCCTTCTAATTGTGAGTACTCATTCATACGTGGGGTAATGCAACCTTGGTTTGAAAAAGCATGAATATTAACCCCGATAGTTTTTGACAAGGCGTAAAGTTCTTTTAAGTGGCTGCCTCTTAAAATATTCTTAGAAATAATCTCTTTCGTGCAAGCATTTTGAATCACGCTACCGTTAAAACTCATTACATAATCATCTTTTGAATCTAATTTAAGTTCTGTTAAATAACGTTCTAGCCCTTCTATGGGTCTACCAGAAGCTAATACAATTTTAACACCTTTTTGGACTGCTTTAGCAATCACTTTCTTTGTTCTATCTGAAATCGTTTTATCTTCTCTAAGTAAGGTACCATCCATATCTATTGCAATTAATTTATACATATTTTCAACTCCTATAATTTTCTATCTCCATTATAACAGTTTTTTCTTTGATTTTTAGTGGTAATTCTAACAAACTTTTCTCTTAGCTATCATTTTCTTACAGCTAATTCTCCAAAGTCACCTCAAAATAAGGTAGCTTTACTTTTAGTTGTTCTTCTAAATAGATTTTCATCTCTTGAGGTACGATTAGCTCACATTTTCTTGTAACAATACCTTTTCCCTTATAATCTACTTTTATAATAAGCTTTTCTCCTCTTGTTACCCACCTATAAGCTACAATATTTTCCCAATTCATAGCGATGAACTGACGCTTACTTAGTAATCCTCCTTGAAGTAAACACCACATCGTATGAGGTGTATATTCTAATACATAATAATTAATTAAATACACCACAACTCCACCTAATAAGAGGTAACTATTTAGTTGACCCACAATACACCCAATGACAATATACCCGCTTATAGCCACTAATAAAATCCATGATAAATGATTGCTCATACTATGAAATACACCTAGCTTCTCTTCTACTACCCATTCTGCCACTTTACAAAGCTGGTTATAGCGCTTTTCACCTTGCCTTTTACTACTTGCTATGGCTACTAAGAATAAAATGACAATAAAACCCAAAAGCATTTGATTCATGTTTTTTCCCCTTTACTTTGCTTAAAGTATGTAAATTATTCTTTTATTGTAATCTAACTTTCATACTTTGACAAATAAACAGGTTATACATTAGTCTGTTGCCATAATTTCTAATCCTTCATAAATAGTATCTATAATACTCTCAAAAGAACTTCTTACCCCTTTGACATCCCCTGGTAAATTGATAATAAGAGTATTTCTTCTAATTCCTGAAACACCTCTAGAAAGCATGGCTCTAGAATTATATTGTAAATGATAACTTCTTAAAGCTTCACTAATACCTGGCACTTCTTTATCTAGTACACCTTGAGTGGCTTCTGGCGTAATATCTCTTTTTCTAAAACCAACACCACCTGTTGTTAAAACAAGGTCAACTTTTAAATCATCACAAAGCATAACTAAAGCTTCTTGAATGCGATCAATTTCATCTGGTATAACAATATAGTATTTGATTTCAAAACCTCTATCCTTTAACATAAAATCTAGTAAATGACCACTTTCGTCCTCCTCTTTACCGCTTGCTAAACCATCACTCGTTGTAATAATCCCTGCTGTAAATACTTTTCTTTCTTCTTTTTCTTTTTTCTTTGCTTTATTTTTTCCCATTTCCTTTTCCCCCTTGTTATAATCTGAAAAACAACAAAGGCGAGAAAGAAACGCTACGTATAGCATTCTTTCTCGCCTTTGAGATATTCATATATATTTTAGTATTGTATGCTTATTATTCCAAATTGTCAATACCGTTTTATAACAACAAATGACCTTACACTAGGTAAGGCCATTTATGCCGCCAATATCGTTGCTTTATTTTACTCTTTATCCAAGCACAACTTCTACTTGGTGAGTCTTACCATCTTTAAAGTCAGGGATGATATTACCATTAATAATCTCACCATCTACTACTAATCTCTTTACGCCTTTTGATACATGATTTGGATTTTGGATGCTAATTTCATAGTTAGCACCTTTAAATTCTCTCATAATCTTATAACCATCCCATGCTTTTGGAATACATGGATCCACTTTTAAGCCTTTATAATCTGGTTTAATACCAAGAATCCATTGTGAGATAGTGATAAAATTCCATGCTGCTGTTCCTGTAAGCCAAGAGTTCTTAGCTTCACCATGACGAACAGCATCTTTACCTGCTACCATTTGAGAGTATACATATGGTTCTGTTTTATGAATATCGCTCTTTTCTTCAAGGTAAGCTGGTGCAATTTTCTTATAAACTTCAAAGGCGCGATCTCCACGACCAATAACTGTTTCAGCACAAGCAATCCATGGGTTATTATGGCAGAAAATACCTGCATTTTCTTTATAACCAGCTGGATAAGTAGAGATTTCTCCCATTTCAATGTGATAAGTTGTAAATGCTGGATTATTAAGAACTATACCATATTCTGTATCTAATCTTTCTTTAACAGAATTAAGTGCTTTTTCAGCTTCCCCTGTTTCTGCTCCTACACCTGCCATGACACAGAAACCTTGAGATTCAATGAAAATCTTACCTTCTTCATTTTCATTACTTCCGATTTTATTACCATAGAAATCATATGCACGAAGGAACCATTCTCCATCATACCCATGTGCTAGGATATTCTTCTCCATCTTTTCAACTTCAGCAGTTGCACGAGTAGCTTCTGCTTCATTGCCAATTTCTTTACAAAGTGCTACATACTCTTTACCGATCATCACATACATACCAGCGATGAAAACGGATTCTGCAACACCACCTTCTTGATTTTCTGTTGTTTGGAAAGACTCTCCTGGTGTGTTAGAGAAACAGTTAAGATTCAAACAGTCATTCCAGTCAGCACGACCAATTAGTGGAAGACCATGAGGTCCAAGGTTATTGGTAACATGATCAAGAGATACTCTTAAGTGATCAAATAAAGTGGCTTTGTTATTTTCATCATTATCAAATGGTACCATTTCTTTAAGAATATCTAAATCACCAGATTCTTTGATATAAGCAGTTGTTCCTAAGATTAACCATAATGGGTCATCGTTAAAACCACTTCCGATGTCATTGTTACCTTTTTTAGTAAGTGGTTGATATTGATGATAGCAACCACCATCTTCAAATTGAGTAGACGCAATATCAATGATTCTTTCTCTCGCTCTTTCTGGAATTTGATGAACAAATCCAAGGAGGTCTTGGTTAGAATCTCTAAATCCCATACCACGGCCAATACCTGATTCAAAGTAAGAAGCACTTCTTGACATATTGAAAGTAACCATACATTGATATGGGTTCCAGATATTA
This sequence comes from Cellulosilyticum sp. WCF-2, assembly GCF_003990395.1. Classification (NCBI taxonomy): domain Bacteria; kingdom Bacillati; phylum Bacillota; class Clostridia; order Lachnospirales; family Cellulosilyticaceae; genus Cellulosilyticum; species Cellulosilyticum sp. WCF-2. The sequence continues at coordinate 3,495,466 of NZ_CP034675.1, forward strand.
ACCATACGATTTAATTTTTCATCATCACTTTGTAAGGTGTAATGAGAAAGAAGTTTATCCCATGAACCTTTAAGTGCTGCAAAAGCTGCTTCTACAGCTTCATCAGTTGCAAAACGAGACATTAATGCTTCTGCTGGTTTTTTATTAATGATTCCTTTAGACTCCCACTTTTCATCTTGTGGATTTTCAATATAACCTAAAGTGAATACAAATACTTTTTCTTCTCCTGGTGCAAGCTCTACATTGATTTGATGTGCTGCCACTGGTGACCAACCACTTGCTACAGAATTTTTACATTCACCCTTCATGACGCTGTCTGGTGCTTCAAAACCATTGTAAAGACCTACAAAGCTGTCACGGTCTGTATCATAACCATCTACAGGTACGTTAACAGAATAGAAAGCATAATGATTCCTTCTCTCTTTGTACTCTGTTTTATGATAAATGGTACTACCTACAATTTCAACTTCACCTGTACTAAAGTTTCTTTGGAAGTTAGTTGTATCGTCTTGTGCATCCCATAAACACCACTCAATGAATGAAAACAACTTAAAGTCCTTTTTAGCATCAGAAGTATTTTTTATTTTAAGTCTATGTATTTCAGCATTTTCACCATTTGGCACAAAAGCAAGCTGCTCTACACGAATGCCATTTCTTTCTCCTGTGAAAATAGAATAACCTAAACCATGACGGCACTCATAAAAATCTAATTCTTTCTTTACAGGCTTCCAAGTATGTGACCATACATCACCATTATCGTTAATGTAGAAATAACGACCACCATTATCAATAGGCACACTATTATATCTGAATCTTGTTATTCTTCTAAGCTTTGCATCTTTATAAAAAGAATAGCCACCACTAGTGTTAGAAATGAGTCCAAAAAAGGCTTCGCTTCCTAAATAATTAATCCATGGATAAGGTGTTTGTGGGGTAGTAATAACATATTCTCTTCTCGCATCATCAAAATGACCATATTTCATAGACGACTCTCCTCGCTTCTTCAGTTTATTATTTCCTAAGCATAATTTTATTTCAAATACGCTGAAAGTAAATGGAGAAAATTGCTTGTCTTTTTCATAAAAATTTACACATTTTTTCAAACAATTTTTAAGGTAGTTATTTTACTTTTTAAATAAATAATAACCCTGTTCTTTATTCTCCCAAGTTACAAGTTGTTTATAGAGCTGTGTTTGTTTAAAATCTTCCTTGGTATAAGCTAATCTAAAATTACCTTCTAATTGCCCTGGAAACAAATTCTTAGCATTATAGTTACCAAAAACGTGCATTAATCCTAGATTAATCACTACCATCAAATCATGTCCACAACATACTTGCCATTCATCATGATGTCTTGCTTTTAATTTTTTTACCTCTTTACTTATTAGACTACTCTCCATTTCTTTTGCTTTTTTACTTCCAAAAAGAACGTAATCTATAAGTCTTGATAAATCCACTTCCAAGGTTTTAGTATCTATAAACTTTTCAAATTCCAGATTAGAAAAACGAAGGCCTAGTTGTTCCTTTAACGAATACCATCTTAAATAACCAATAAGTGCTACCTGTTTTATAAGGTAATCCCTAATAGGCATTTTAATGTGGGATTCGAATTTCATATATTTTTCTTTATCTCCATATTCGATACATATATTTTCAAAAGCATTAGACTTAATAAGCATACATTCTAAATCATGTCCATCTGTAACAAATACGTTAGGTATCACTTCTAACTCTGGCTCTAAACCATCGAAATCTCTATCTGTAATTCCTAAAATACCCAAAGCCTTTTCCTCATTAAATACTTTAATACATGCCTCTACATTTTGTTTACTATCTGCTATAATCACTTCACAACAGCTAGGATCAATAAACTTACTATATAGTCTAAAGTCTGTAATTCCTTCCACTACCAAAAAGCTTTTATCTTTTTTCCCACTTCGTAGCATCTTAAGCTTAGTCACTAATCTGGTTGCACTCATATACTGCTTCATCAGCATTCCTCCAAACCAGTTGTTAAGTCCCATCTTCCATTAATGATATCTGGTGAATGTGTAGCAATAATTAATTTCACCTTCGTTAACGCTGCAATAGCTTCCATATCTTCAAGGAAGCTCTGTTGCCATGCAATATGCAAAGAAATCTCTGGTTCATCTATTAAGATAAGTGCGTTAGCAGGTGATTTAAATAAGAGTTTAAAAAGCAAAATCAGTTCATTTTGCTCTCCTGAAGAAAGTTTATCTGCTCGTAATTTTTCCTTCGTAGGTACTTTAAATACAAAACCATCCTTCATATTGACTTCCATTACTTTATAAGAAAAGCGCTTATTAATTAAAGTAGCTAATAAATTAATTTTAGTTGCCAAACTTTCAAAAGCTCTTAACTTTTCATGACTATCTTCAATATATAAAGTTAGCACTTTAAGAATTTTTTCATCTACTTGTGAAAGTTCTTCTGGTAAAGCTACTGGAACATTGGAAAAAAGCCCTGCACTTTCTAAAATGGTTCGTTTTTTCTCTAATTCTTGTAACTGCTCCCTTATCTCTTCTATACTTAGGTAAGATGCTTCTGTATCATTAAGGCGCTTAATCAGACGATTAGGAAAACTTCTATCTAACTCCTGTCCACAATAATTGGACTGTGCTAAAGCTTCTCTCATTAATTCACTTAATTCTTTAGCATACTCTAATACAGTGGGTAAAAACATGTGGGCAGCATCTGTATATTCCTTTTTCTCTAGCCATAGACGATCTGCATTAATTAAATAAATGGGCATTTCTTTAGTAATGCTTTTTAAACGATTTAAAATAGAAGCACTTAATTCAGCATTTTTGTCTAGACCTACTTGATAGGTCTCTTCAAATTGACCACTAATAAAATGATAGTACATTTCATTATTTTCCTTATAGACTTCCACTGTAATAGCTGGATCACAAACAATCATAAAACGTTTAAAGGGAATCTGCTGCAGTTCATCAATATAACCTTCTAAAATAGCTCTAATTAACTTCAAAATTGTTGTCTTACCATATCCATTAGGCGCATGAATAATTTTGAGACATTCCTCCTTATCAAAAGCAATGTCATAGTTATGAAGCCCATACAAATCTGTTACTTTAATATTTGTAATCAACATGCTACTCCCTCCCTATTATATGATAAGTCTATTATACCAATAAATGCTAAAAAAATCCTGCTTTATCAAAATATTTAACCAACACTTGAACAATAAAAAAGCTCGTAAGTCAACAAATTTACTGTTGCTTACAAGCTCTTTATCTTAGCTATTTCTTTTCAAAAATCAAAGTGCTACCATCCATATCCATATGTAATTGATTCTCTACAATTGAACATTCTATAGATTCACCATCAATAGTAGCTGTAATTTTCCCCTCTGCTTCTTGCCAAGTACCTTCTGATGATTCCCCCATAAAGACTCCTGTAAAAGTACCGTCTTGTTTAAACTCAAAGCTCATATCTAATTCTAACCCTAAACTCTCTTTTAAAGCAGCAGTGTCAACTTTAACGCCTTCACTTTCTCCACCTGCTAGACTCCAATTTCCTACAACCGCACTTTTTCCGCATCCTGATAAACACAATACCATCATAACGGATAAAATGCTCATGAGTACCATTGATTTTACTTGTTTCATTTTGATTCTCCCCTTTATTAATTTATTAACAATCACAGCAAGACTGATTATATATAATATATTATTTTTTGTCAATATTATATATATTCAGTTTTTATTACAAACCCCAAATAAAAAGGAGTTAAGCCACCGCTTAACTCCTTAAGAACAATTAAAATTCTGCTTGACCTGTCGTTCTTGGGAATGGGATAACGTCTCTAATATTAGTCATTCCTGTTAAATACATAATTAAACGTTCAAACCCTAAACCAAATCCTGCATGACGTGTACCACCAAATCTTCTTAAATCTAAGTACCACCAGTAATCTTCTTCTTTAAGACCAAGCTCTGCCATACGCTCTAAAAGAACCTCTAATCTTTCTTCCCTTTGGCTACCACCAATAAGTTCCCCAATACCTGGCACTAAAAGATCCATAGCCGCTACAGTTTTACCATCTTCATTCATTCTCATATAGAATGCTTTAATTTCTTTTGGATAGTTAGTAACAAATACTGGCTTTTTAAAGTGTTCTTCTGTTAAATAACGTTCATGTTCTGTTTGAAGATCACATCCCCAATAAACTGGATATTCGAATTTTTTACCACATTTTTCCAAGATTTGAACAGCTTCTGTATAGGTTACACGTCCAAAGTCAGCTGATGCTACGCCTTGAAGTCTTTCTAAAATACCTTTGTCAACAAATTGATTAAAGAACGCCATTTCCTCTTTTGCATTTTCAAGTACATAGTTAATAACAAATTTCACCATATCTTCTGCTAAACGCATATCGTCTTCAAGATCTGCAAAAGCAATTTCTGGTTCAATCATCCAAAACTCTGCAGCATGTCTTGGTGTATTAGATTTTTCTGCTCTAAAAGTTGGCCCAAAAGTATAAACATCTCTAAAAGCCATAGCAAATGTCTCTGCGGAAAGCTGACCTGATACTGTAAGACTAGCCATTTTACCAAAGAAATCTTCTTTGAAATCTACTTCACCATTTTCTGTTTTAGGAGGATGCACTGGATCTAAAGTTGTTACTCTAAACATTTCTCCAGCACCTTCACAGTCACTTGCTGTAATCAGTGGTGTATGTGCATATACAAAGCTTCTTTCTTGGAAAAACTTATGAATAGCATAAGCTGCTAAAGAACGTACTCTAAAAACAGCACCAAAGGTATTAGTACGTGGTCTAAGATAAGCAATTTGTCTCAGGTACTCAAAAGAATGTCTTTTCTTTTGAAGTGGATATTCAGGTGGGCATTCACCTTCTATTACTATCTGTGTTGCTTTTAACTCAAAGGGTTGCTTTTGGTTAGGTGTCATCACAAGATCACCTGTAACGATAATGGCTGCTCCTACTCCTAGTTTAGCCACTTCTTTAAAGTTTTCCAGTGTGTCCTCGAATACAATTTGAAGTGATTTAAAGAAAGTTCCGTCATTCACCTCGATAAACCCAAAAGTTTTTGAGTCTCTTACAGTTCTTACCCAGCCTGCTACTGTTAAGTTGGTTGGTTGTACCTCACTAGTACGCTGATACAGTGTTCTGATAGATGTTGTTTGCATGATGCTATGCCTCCTTATTTTAAACTCTTCTACTCTAATCACATAGTAAGCCTATGGCTTTACTCCAAAACTATGTGTATGGATATAACAAAAAAGCTTCGCCCCTCTCCAAAGGGACGAAGCTTGTACTCCGCGTTACCACCCTAGTTAATTACCAAAAGGTAATTCACCTCAAAAAGATATATCGGTCTTTACCCGGCTAAGCCTACTCATTGCCCGTAGCATTTTCGATTAGCAACTCCAAGAGGTTCTTCACGCATTAGATTCTACTAGCTTCCACCTACCGCTAGCTCTCTGAAAGTCATCTTAATGGCTACTCTTCTTTTCATCGTTATAACTATTTAACTGCTTAACATTATATGAAGTTTCTAGTTATTTGTCAAGTTCTACCTTTTATAAAAACCATGTTTAAAATTTTCCCATATCAGAGATATAATAATGACCGATGATCTATTCAATCGCCCTTTTGACATTGTCTTGTTATTTCATACATACAAATGCTTGTTGCTATCGCTGCGTTTAAAGATTCAGCTGCTCCTGGCATAGGAATAATCACTGTATGATCACTTGCTTCTTTTACACGTTCAGAAACGCCATTACCTTCATTGCCAATAATGATTGCTACCTTTTCCTCAAAGGTAACATCATAAATAGGTTTTGCACCAGGTATTAGCGCTGTTGTATATAAAGTAACACCTTTTTGTTTTAAGAAATCCATATAAGTATCTATCTCTTCTTCTATTACAATAGGTACATGAAATAATGAACTCATTGTAGATCGTACTACTTTGGGACTATAAAGGTCTACAGAACCTTTGGTAATGAATACCCCTTTAAAATCAAAGGCATGTGCTGTTCTAATAATGGTTCCTAAATTTCCTGGATCTTGTAAATTTTCTAGTACTAAATAATGGCCTGCTTCAATATTGAAGTGTACTAAATCATAGGTTGGCATATAAGCAACTGCCATAGCACCTTGAGGAGATTGGGTATCACTTATACTTTTATAAATCTCTTTAGACACCTCTAGCCTTTCCTCTGCCTTTACTGCTCCTAATTCTTTTTCATCTACTTCAGACGTTGTAATAAGATATTTGATTTTAACATGACTAGGAATTTCTTTTACCCCACGTATACCTTCAATAACAAATAAACCTTCTGACTTACGTGCGCTTTTCTTTTTTTGTAATTCCTTTATGTTTTTAATCACATTATTTTGAGGACTTGTTATTTGCTTTTTATTCATGCCTTTTAGCTTCCAATTCTTGAATAGATTTATTATTACCCACTACTACCAATAAATCATTTTCTTCTAAAATGTAATCTGGTCCAGGGGTTACATTAATATCACCGCCTCTTTCAACTGCAATAATATTAATGCCATATTTAGCGCGGATATTAATCTCTTTAATACTGCGACTTCTCCATTGTGGTAAAATAGAGATTTCCATTATACTATAATCACGTGAAAGCTGAATATAATCAATAATATTACCAGCTATAAGATTGGTGGCAATACGTTTACCCATATCTCTCTCAGGCAAAATAATACGATCTGCTCCTATTTTCTCTAGTACTCTTTGATGAATTTCCGTACTTGCTTTAGCCACAACATAAGGAATACCCATTTCTTTTAAAAGCAAAGTAGTCATTATACTAGATTGCATATCTTTACCAATTGCTACAATAGCCACATCGAAATTACGAATGCCTAATGAACGTAGGGTATCAATGTCTGTCACCTCTGCTTGTACTGCTTGCGTCACTACAGGTGAAATATCTTGCACCCTTTCTTCACATTTGTCTACACCCATTACTTCGTAGCCCGCATCTGCCAACGTAGTCGCTAGACTACTTCCAAATCGTCCTAATCCAAAGACCACAAATTGTTTTGCTTTCACAATAATCCTCCTCTATTATCCAACCATAACCTTTTCTTCTGGATATTGAATGTTTCCTTTATTTTTACTTTGTCTTACCATAAGGGCCATAGCCATTGTAATAGGTCCTAATCTTCCAATAAACATAACGATAATAATCGTAATCTTTCCTGTTATACTTAATAACGGCGTAATTCCTAAAGTCGTACCAACAGTAGCAAAAGCTGATATGGTTTCAAAAAGAATTTCCATAAACGTAAAGTCTTCTGATAAACTTAATACGCCTACAACAGTAAATACAACCATAACAGAAATCATAATAATTGTTAATGCACGTGTAATAATTTGAAGAGGTATTCTTCTTTTAAAAATAGTTGTTTGTTCATTACCTCTGATGGTTGAAATGGCACATAACATCAGTACCCCTACAGTAACTGTTTTGATCCCTCCTGCTGTACCAGCAGGTGAACCACCAATAAACATGAGCAATATTGTCACTAGTTTTGAAGTGTCTGTTAAACTAGCCAAATCCACCGTATTAAAACCAGCTGTACGTGGTGAAACAGATTGAAACATAGCCGCATATACCTTTTCTTTAAAAGTTAAAGGCCCTAAGGTTCCTGGATTTTTATATTCTAAAACAAATATCACAATAAATCCAATCAAAAGTAAGCTTATCGTTAAAATCCATACTAATCTAGTATGCACAGACATTTTGTTAAACGCCTGTTTCCACTTAAAATGCTTAGGCGCTTTTAATTTTCCTCGAATCATTTTATACGTATCAATCCATACACTAAATCCAAGTCCACCTACTACAATCAGTGACATAATAACTAAGTTAACTATACTATTTCCCACATAAGGCGTTAAACTCCTGGTTCCTATTAAGTCAAAGCCCGCATTACAAAAAGCGGAAATTGAATGGAAAATAGAATAAATAATACCTTTTATAAAACCATAGTCAGGAATAAATGCAAAGCATAATAAAAATGCACCTATTCCTTCTACCAGCAATGTTCCTTTTACAATATGCGTAGTAAAGCGAACAATCCCTGCAGTTGTATTGAAATTAAGCGCTTCTTGCATAATAAGCCTATTTTTAAGGGTAATCCTTTTTCCTAAAACAATAAATAACATACTTACTAAGGTCATAAACCCTAGTCCACCAATCTGAATACAAAATAAAATAACCGTTTTCCCAAAGCTACTCCAATGCATAGACGTATTCACTACTGTTAAACCCGTTACACACACCGCTGAGGTAGTGGTAAACAAAGCATCAATCAAAGACGTTGCTTCACCATTTGCCGCACTAATAGGTAATGACAATAGCAAAGTACCTAAAAGAATAACGATCAAAAAGCCACCTACCAAAATCTGAGCTGGATGAAGATTCTGTCTTTGTATAAAGCCTCGCTTTACCTTAATAAACCCTGGTGCCTCACTCTGTTTCATGTCTTTCTCTCCTTAAATAGCAAATGAACTTTTTACTTATTTTATACTATATTTCTAAAAATATCTACTTTGACTTCATTTTAATTAAATCTTTAACCAAGATTCATTAAAAGCAATAAGGAGCCATCTTATAGATAGCCCCTTGATTTATTATGCTTTATGTACTACGCCATTATAGATATAGCCATTTCTGCTATCTACAGTAATAACAGTAGCATTTTTAAGTCCTTCTATAATCCCATTAGCCCCAATAATAACGGGAATATCTAACGTTCTCCCAACTATTACGGCATGATTATTTTCTTCAAGTGCACTTTCTTCTACAACAATAGCACTTGCTTTTTTCATATAAGGTAAATATTCGTTGCTCGTTTTATGAGCTACTAAAATATCCCCTTGTTTAAAATATTGATCAGCTTCGTCTAATACTTTAATCACACTGGCGCGTGCTGTGATAGACTTATTGCCGAAACCCACGCCTTTAGTAAGTACGTTTCCCACGTATTGTACCTTCATAATATTACTTGTACCTTCTGCCCCTAATGGTACCCCTGTTGATAAAACCACTACATCACCTTGCTCAGCAAGTTTAAGCTCTTCAACTTTTTGAACCGCTAATGCAAAAGTTTCATCTGTAGAAGCCCCTTCTTTAGGTGTAATGAGTACAGGTGTACAACCCCAAACTAAGTTAAGCTGTCTAAGTACTCTTTGATTATTGGTACAACCTACAATACGACAGTTAGGTTTGAATTTTGAAATAGAACGTGCTGTATAGCCGGATTTCGTAATACTAATAATACATGCAGCATCTAATTCTCTAGCAGTATTACAAGTTGCATGGCTTACTGCATTAGTCATGCTAATACCATAGTTTTTACTCACTAAAGTTTCCTGTGCTTGTTTCGCTACAACAGCTTCTGCTGTCATAGCAATCTTAGCCATCGTTTGAATAGCTTCTAAAGGATAATCACCTTTAGCTGTTTCTCCTGAAAGCATAATCGCACTTGTACCATCAAAAATAGCATTAGCTACGTCGGTTGTTTCTGCTCTTGTAGGTCTAGGATTACGAATCATAGAATCTAGCATTTGTGTTGCTGTAATAACAGGTTTACCTGCTTTATTTGCTTTTTTAATGAGTTCTTTTTGCACGATAGGTACTTCTTCTGTAGGAATTTCTACACCTAAGTCACCTCTAGCAACCATGATTGCATCTGCTACTTCGATGATTTCATCGATGTTATTGACACCATCTCGATTTTCAATTTTAGCAATAATTTGAATATCGCTTCCGCCTGCTTCTTCTAGCACTTGACGAATTTTAATAATATCAGCAGCACAACGGATAAAAGAGGCAGCAATATAGTCAAAGCCTGCTTTTGGTGCAAACTCTACGTCTGCAATATCTTTTTCTGTAAGTGCAGGTAAATTAACAAATACATCAGGGATATTAACCCCTTTTCTTGAACCTAATACACCACCATTAACGACACTACATTCAATGTCAGTATCCGTCAAATTTTTGACACGGAGTTCAATGAGACCATCGTCAATTAAAATACGACTACCTCTTTTTAAATCAAAAGGCAAATTTTTATAAGTCACACTTACACGCTTGCCGTCCCCTTCAATTTCCTCTGTTGTTAAAGTAAAACTATCTCCAATGTTTAGCTTGTGGTCTAAGTCATCTTTCATGACACCAGTTCTAATCTCTGGTCCTTTAGTATCTAGAATAAGAGGAATAGGTTTTCCAAGCTCTTCTCTTACTTTAATAACACGTTTAACGGTTTCTCCATGAATTTTATGATCATCATGTGAAAAATTGATACGAATCGCATCAGCACCTGTTTCGATGATTTTTCTTATATTGTCTACGTCTCTGGTCTTAGGTCCTAATGTACAAATAATTTTAGTTTTGCGCATTGCTGCCCCCCCTGGTTTATCCATCATTAATGTAGTTAAAAGCTATCCTTTTTTACAACTATACAAGTAATTCGCTTACTTTATACATATATTCGTCAATATTTTTCTTCATTGCAAGTGCTTCATTAATGTCATAATCCACATATTCACCTTTTACATAAGCAACTACTCGTTTTGCTTTACCTTCGCAAAGTAAATCTACTGCTTTAGCACCCATCATAGAAGCATGTACACGGTCTACTGCTGTTGGTGAACCACCTCTTTGAAGATGCCCTAAAATGGTTGCACGTGTTTCGATACCTGTTACCTGCTCTACTTTCTTAGCAAGTGCTTCAGAGCCGCCTACACCTTCAGCTACAATAATTAAGCAGTTCTTTTTGCCATGGTGTTTATTTTCAAGAATTTGTTTGATAATTTGTTCATCTGTTAAACGTTCTTTTTCTGGAAGAAGTACCATTTCAGCACCAGAACTAATACCACACCATAAAGCAATATAACCTGCATTTCTTCCCATTACTTCTACAATAGAACATCTTTGATGTGAAGTTGAAGTATCACGAATTTTATTAATAGCATCCATTGCTGTATTAACAGCTGTATCAAATCCAATAGTATATTCTGTACAAGCAATATCAAGGTCAATTGTTCCTGGAATACCGATTGTGTTGATTCCTAAATTAGCAAGCTTTTCTGCCCCTTGGAAAGAACCATCTCCACCAATAACAACAAGACCGTCAATACCAAATACTTTACACATTTCAGCACCACGTGCTTGACCTTCAGGTTTGACAAATTCTAGACAACGTGCTGTTTGTAGAATTGTACCACCACGTTGTACAATATCAGATACACTTCTTGGTGTTAATTCTACTACATCTCCTGCTAGTAACCCATTATAGCCTTTATTAATACCCATCACCTTAATACCACGTGCACATGCTACGCGTACTACTGAACGAATGGCAGCATTCATTCCTGGTGCATCACCGCCGCTTGTTAATACGCCGATTGTGTTAATTTTTTTACTCATAAAATAACCCCCTTATGGTTGTTTTAATTTTCACTTTTTCCTTGTATGTAACCGGTTGATTATTACAAAGAAATAAGACTTGTTTTCAAAGCTACTAACCTTTTTTATTTTACTTAAAACATGTTTAAATAGCAATACCTTATCCTTAATTCTTAATAGTCACACGCTCTTTTCCTAATAAATTTGTTATTTTTTTTACAAACTCGTCACAAATTTGTACATTATACTTAGATGGAAAAGCTTTTTGTGCACCATCCTCGCTATTTTGAACGATAATTTTAGTTTTTCCCTTATAATTTTGGAATATGTGCAGTAATTCCTCTCTCACTTCTTTTGTTCTTTGGTCTGCATCAAGTTCTAAAAGGACGTAAGGCTCCTCTTCCTTAGGCTTAGTGAGTATTTCTAAAGTAGTTATCTCTTCTGCTAATATAACCGCACTCGTTTCTTCCTTTATAGAAATACGTCCTTTTATGACAAATACACTGTCCTCTGGAAAAGTAGTAAACTGTTCGAAAGAATTAGGAAAGACTACTATTTCCATAACTCCTCTAGTATCCTCTAAAGTTAAAAAAGCCATTTTTTTATTTTGTTTTGTAAAGATCACTTTTTTCTCTATAAGAATACCACCTACTACTACACGTTTACCATCATAAATTTGTTCTTCTTTTGTTTCTTCTTCCTCACTTGGGGGTGCTAACTGATCACTGGTTAAAGTAATATAACGTTCTAAGCTGCCTCTTACCTTATCTAAAGGATGCCCACTGAGATAGATTCCCATGACTTCCTTTTCATAATTTAATAGCTCTTTACTATCAAATTCAGGAATGTCCGGTAAATGATCCTTATCTTCTACAACTTCCTCGCTGCCCAAACCAAATAAGTCTATTTGTCCCTGAATATTGTTTTTACGATTCAAGTTAATACCATTGGCAATTTGCTTATAAACAGCCATATATTGACTACGTCTACCTCCTAAATGATCAAAGGCACCAGCTAAGATAAGACTTTCAATACTTCGTTTATTAGTATCCTTACTTTCCATGCGATTATAAAAATCTGTCAAGCTTTTGAATCGGCCATTTCGCTGCCTTTCTTCTACAATGCGGTCAATCACGTTTTTGCCTACATTTTTAATAGCAGCTAGTCCATAAATAATCTTGTCACCATTGGCATCAAAATAAGCATGTCCCTCATTAATATCTGGTGATAGTACCTCAATACCCATTCGCTTACAAGTCTCCATGTAACCAGTAATCTTGGTGGTTACATCCATAACCGATGTCATAAGCGCTGCCATAAATTCAACTTTATAATAAGTTTTCAAATACGCTGTTTGATAAGCAACTACAGCATACGCCGCTGCATGTGATTTATTAAAAGCATACTTAGCAAAGTCTACCATTTCGTCAAAAATCTTATTACCAATCTCTGCTGGAATATTATTTTTGACACAACCTGGTACACTATCGCCATCACCATATAAGAAAATTTCACGTTCTTTATTCATCACATCAATTTTCTTTTTACCCATAGCACGTCTTAAAAGATCACTTCGTCCTAGGCTATACCCCGCCAAATCACGCACGATTTGCATAACCTGTTCTTGGTACACAATACAACCATAAGTGTTTTCTAGAATAGGCTCTAAAGCGGGGTGGGTATAGGTAATGCTATTAGCATCTCTCTTACCTTGTACATATTTAGGAATAAAATCCATAGGTCCTGGACGATACAGAGAAACTCCAGCAATAATATCTTCTAAACAAGTAGGTGCCAGTTCCTTCATGAAGTTCTTCATACCAGCACTTTCTAACTGGAAAATACCTTCTGTATTTCCCGAAGCAATCAGTTCATAAACCTTTGGATCATGATCATCTATTTTTTCAATATCAATATCTATGTCGTGATTCTTTTTCACTAACTTAACAGCATTATCAATAACTGTTAAAGTACGAAGACCTAAAAAGTCCATTTTTAAAAGTCCTAATTCTTCTAGTGTCGTCATAGGATACTGAGTTGTTACAACACCTTCGCTGGCATTAAGTGGTACATACTCTACAACAGGTTTATTGGAGATAACTACTCCTGCTGCATGCATAGAAGAATGGCGTGGAAGCCCTTCTAACTTCATAGACGTATCTAATAAATATTTAATTTGCTCATTGGTATTATAGAGCTCTCTTAGCTCATCATTCATATTCAATGCTTTTTTAATGGTAATCTTAAGCTCATTAGGAATCATCTTAGCTACTTTATCCACATCTGCATAAGGCATATTAATGGCACGACCTACATCTCTAATAACCGCTCTTGCTGCCAAAGTTCCGAAGGTGACAATTTGTGCTACTCTGTCTGCACCATACTTACGAATAACATACTCTATGACCTCTTGTCTTCTTTCATAACAGAAGTCAATATCAATATCGGGCATGCTGACACGTTCTGGATTAAGAAAACGTTCAAAAAGCAATTGATATTTAATAGGATCGATATTGGTAATCTCTAAGGTATAAGCTACAATACTACCAGCTGCTGACCCTCTTCCTGGTCCTACTGGAATATCATGGTCTTTTGCGTATTTAATAAAATCTCCAACGATAAGGAAATAATCGACAAAGCCCATTTGAATAATAATGCCCAACTCATATTCTAAGCGTTCCTCAAGTTCTGGGGTAATGGTATCATAACGTTTTTTAAGACCCTCATAACAACGTTCTCTTAAAAATGTTTCTGCCGTCTTTCCCTCTGGTACATCAAACTTTGGTAATTTCAGTTCATGGAAGGTAAAGTCCATGTGACAACGCTGTGCTATCTTATTGGTATTCTCTAAAGCTTCCTCTGCATAAGGAAAAAGCATAGCCATTTCACTGGGACTTTTCAGGTAAAACTGTCCACCTTCGTAAACCATACGATCTTCATCTTCCATGGTCTTCCCTGTTTGGATACAAAGAAGCACTTCATGTGGATTAGCATCTTCATCCTTAATATAATGCACATCATTAGTAGCTACAATAGGTATTCCTGTTTCTTCAGCCAAACGAAGTGTAAGCTGATTAACTTTTTGTTGATCCTTAATCCCATGGTCTTGTATTTCTAAAAAGAAGTTACCTTTTCCCATAATCTCTTCTAAGGTAAGAGCTGCTGCTTTAGCTTCTTCATAGTTATCATTTAATAATCTTCTACTCACTGGTCCTGCAAGACAGGCCCCCAAAGCAATAAGCCCTTCATGATGCTCACGAAGAAGCTCTATATCTATACGAGGTCTTCTGTAAAAACCTTCTATAAAACCACTAGAAACCATTTTTATGAGGTTTTGATAGCCTTTATTATTCTCGGCTAGTAAAACCAAATGATAAGATCTAGCATCTACTGGCTCTTTATCAAAACGAGTACGTGCAGCTAAGTAGACTTCACATCCAATAATAGGGTTAATGTCTCTTTGTTTCGCTGCTTTGTAAAAATCTATTGCACCAAACATCACACCATGATCTGTAATAGCAATACTGTCCATTCCCAATTCTTTTACACGATCCAGTAAATCATTAATTTTAGCTGAACCATCTAATAAACTATATTCAGTATGCACATGGAGATGGGTAAAATTAGTTATCATCACCTACTTAACTCCTTTCTCTTTTCTGTCCTCATTATAACATAGATGTAAATGGCAATATAGCTCTAAAAAGCAAGAAAGAGGTAGGTTATAAAACCTACTCCGTTTTATAACCTACCCCGCTATTATATCGCTATTTAGTTTTATAAACCTAAAGATAATGAAGAATGAAAAATCAATAATGAATAATGGTTAATTAAAACATTTTCCTATTCTTGTTCTTTATTATTTAGTGCTCTTTTAGCTATAAATTCTTCACTCTTCATTCTTAATTCTTCATTGGTTTTCTATAAGTAATCGATTAACACCTGCTAATTTCACACATACACAGAAGAGCTCCATAGCTTTTTGCAATTCTTCTACTGTAGGATAAGTTGGTGCAATACGAATATTTCTATCTTGTGGATCATTTTGATAAGGGAAAGTTGCACCTGCACCTGTTAATACAACACCTGCTTCTTTTGCAAGTCTAACGGTTTCTTTTGCACAACCTGGCAAAGTATCTACAGCTACGAAATAACCACCTTGTGGTTTAGTCCAGCTTAAAAGTCCTGTACCTGCTAATTCCTGTTCTAATGTATTTAAAACAATCTCAAATTTGGGTCTTAACTCATTACCTAACTTCTTCATATGCACACGAATACCATCTGCATTTTTAAAATAGTTAACGGTACGAAGTTGATTGAGTTTATCATGACCAATAGTTTGAATACTCATATGTTTTTTGATTTCTGCAATATTACTTAAGCTAGATGCTATTAAAGCCACACCTGCACCTGGGAAGGTGATTTTGGAAGTAGAGAAGAAATAATAAACGCGATTCTCATTACCCGCTGCATGAGCTGCTTCAAAAATATCTTTAAGTTTAACTTCATCATAAATATGATGAACACCGTAAGCATTATCCCAAAAGATTCTAAAATCTTTTGCTGCTGTTTGCATACTTGCCAAACGATCTACTACTTCATCACTGTAACAAATACCTTGTGGATTAGAGTAAAGAGGCACGCACCAAATACCTTTAATACTTGCATCTTCTTTTACAAGTGATTCTATATAATCCATATCTGGACCATCTTCATGCATAGGTACTGTAATCATTTCTATCCCTAGATCTTCACAAATAGCAAAATGTCTATCATAACCTGGACTTGGACAAAGGAATTTAACCTTGTCTAATTTACACCATGGCAGTTCTCCTTCTGTACCAAATAAAAAGAGACGTGTCATCGCATCATACATTAAGTTAAGGCTTGAATTTCCTCCAATAATCATATTGGCTGGTGCAATATTAAGAAGCTCTGAAAATAGTTTTTTAGCTTCACTTAAGCCATCTAACACACCGTAGTTACGTGCATCAGTGCCATCTTCTGTTATATAAGTTTCTAATGTAGACAAAATATCATTATTAAGGTCTAATTGTGCACTAGCTGGTTTCCCTCTAGACATGTCTAACTTTAATTTTTGTCCCACATAATCTGCATATTTTTTCTCAAGTAATTGCTTCTCTTCCAT
The DNA here is from genome assembly GCF_003990395.1 of Cellulosilyticum sp. WCF-2. Lineage (NCBI taxonomy): Bacteria > Bacillati > Bacillota > Clostridia > Lachnospirales > Cellulosilyticaceae > Cellulosilyticum > Cellulosilyticum sp. WCF-2. The sequence goes on from NZ_CP034675.1 coordinate 3,512,075, forward strand.
TAATTGTTCTATTGAACACTGTGTAAAATCTAACAACTTAATATCCCCCTTATCTCAGGCTATTGATGATGATTTATTTCTAATAATATAATACACTGTTTTGAAATTTTTGCAAGTCAATACTTAAATTCTTGCAAACTTTTTTTATAGATTTGTTTGTTTTATATATTTTTTATATATAATCTTCTTATTTAAACGACATTTTGCCATTTTTAATATTATAGATGGCTTATTTCATTTTTATAAATGAAGGAGTCTTACTATTTTAATTCAAAAAAATGGTATTATCATACACAATTTACAAACTTATAGTCTTCTATTCCTTTATGCTCATAAAAAAAGCAGAGCAGTATACTGCTCCACTTTTTCCTTTTATGATTAGTCTCTTAATTTAGCACCACAATTCATTTCTAGGCCATTAAGGACTTTTTTCATTACCTTTTGAATATCTTCATCTACTAAAGTACGGTCTTCTGCTCTAAAAGTAAGTTTAAATGCTACTGATTTATATCCTGCTTCAATTTGAGCGCCTTCATAAACATCGAAAAGCTCTACTGTTTCCAGTAATTTACCACTACGTTGTTTAATCACCTTTTCAAGTTCGCCCACTAATGTTTCCTTACTTACTAACATAGCAATATCTCTTGTTGTTGCTGGATATTTAGGAAGTGGTTTAAAAGTAACATTATGCTCTATGGCTTCTAACACTGTAGCAAGATCTAATTCTACCATATAAACTCTTGTATCTAAATTATAGTTTTTAGCTACCTGTGGATGTACTTCTCCAAAGAAACCAGCATTTTTACCATTAATTAAAAGAGTCGCTGTACGACCTGGATGCATGTAATCTAATTCGCTATTTCTAATCACTTCGATATTCTCAATATGAAGCTGTCCCATTAAGGTTTCAATCATACCTTTGATAGAGAAGAAATCTGTATTTTTACCATAAGCTCCCACTGTTAGTTTCTTAATTTCTGCTGGTAATAAGTTTTCACCTTGTCTTTTAACATCTGTAATCACTTCTTCTGTAACAGGTTGTTTCACATAGATTTTACCAATTTCATAAAGAGCAGCTTCTTCTACTCTTCTATTAAAGTTAGTAGAAAGAGAAGTTAAAATACCATTTAAGCTGGTTGTTCTCATAATACTAAAGTCTTCTCCAAGTGGATTCGTAATCTTCATCGCATCTCTTAATGGACTATTTGCTTTAATACAAAGTTTATCAAATACTTTTGGACTTTCAAAAGAATAAGTTAAAGCACCATAAATGCCATAACTACTCATGACGCTTCTAATTTGATCATATGTGATTTGTTCAAAAGTTTTTGCCCCTCTGGTAGGTTCTGCTTTTTCAAGTGTTGGTTTAATTTTGTCATAACCATATAATCTTGCTACTTCTTCTGCTAAGTCTGCCATCATAGTTACATCACTTCTAAAAGTAGGAATAGTGACTGTCTTAGCATCTTTATCTACAGCAAACTCAACTGACTCAAAATAAGCTACCATTTCATCTTCTGGGATTTCAGTACCTAAGAAATTATTGATCCATTCTACATCGTAAGGAATGGTTAGGACTTCTCTTTTTCTTGGATAAATATCAATTTTGCCACTTACCACTTCACCTGCACCAGTCATATTAATAAGCTGCGCCGCACGTTCAAGTGCAAGTGTAATATTATTTGGATCAAGTCCTTTTGTATATTTTACTGAAGAATCACTTCTTAGATTTAACTTCTTCGAAGTTTGACGTACGCTATAACCATTAAAGTTAGCACATTCAAAAAGAATGGTTGTTGTTTCTTCAGTTACTTTTGAGTTTTCTCCGCCCATAACACCAGCAATAGCTACTGCTTTTTCAGCATCTGCAATCACAAGCATACTTTCATCTAATGTTTTTTCTTCTTCAAATAGGGTAACAAATTTTTCGCCTGCTTTTGCATTACGAACATGAATTTCATGTCCTGCTAATTTATCATAGTCAAACGCATGCATGGGTTGACCAAATTCAAGAAGCATATAATTGGTAATATCAACAATATTATTAATTGGACGAAGACCTGCTGAAAGCAAACGGTCTTTTAACCATTTTGGTGATGGACCAACTTTTACATTTTTAATAATTCTCGCTGCATAACGAGGACATAAGTCTTCATTTTCAATAGCAATAGAAGCCATCTCAGCTGCATTACCACCTACTTCTTCCACTGTAATGCTTGGGAATTTAAAAGGTTTCTTAAAGGTAGCTGCTGCTTCTCTTGCAATCCCTAGAATACTAAAGCAATCTGCACGATTTGATGTGATTTCATATTCTACGACTTGTTCACCAAGACCAAAGTGAGGTTTTACATCTGAACCTAGTTTAATATCATTATGGAAGATATATACTCCATTATGTGGTGCATCTTCAATATCTTCTTCACTAAAGCCAAGTTCCTCTACTGAACAAAACATTCCTTCTGAAAGTTCGCCTCTAAGCTTACCTGCTTTGATTTTAAGACCTCCTGCTAAAGTGGCTCCATCAAGAGAAACAGGTACTACATCACCTAAATTCACATTTGTTGCTGCAGTTACAATTTGAAGCGGCCTTTCACCTGCTACATCTACTTGCATAATACGGAGTTTATCTGCATTAGGATGAGGCTGAACATCAATAATTTTACCTGCCACTACCTTTGTAATTTCTTTACCGCTTTCTTCTACTGCTTCTACTTTTGAGCCTGACATTGTCATTGCGTCTTCAAAAGTTTTTATATCTACATCTATATCTACATATTGTTTAAGCCAGGACATAGGTACGTTCATTTGATTTTCTCCTTTCTACTTCCCTTAGAATTGTGATAAGAAACGAATATCGTTTTCGTAGAATAATCTTAAGTCATTAATATCGTATTTAAGCATAGTAATACGCTCAAGTCCTACACCAAAAGCAAAACCTTGGTATACAGTAGGGTCAATACCAGCCATCTCAAGCACCTTTGGATGTACCATACCACAGCCCAGAATTTCAATCCAACCTGAACCTTTGCATACATTACAACCTTTACCACCACACATAACGCAAGAAACGTCTACTTCTGCACTTGGCTCTGTGAATGGGAAATAGTGAGGTCTAAATTTAACTTCTACTTTGTCCCCAAATAGTGCTTTTGCAAACTCTGCAAGCACACCTTTAAGGTCACCAAAGGTAATATCTTTATCAATCACAAGACCTTCGATTTGATTAAACACAGGAGAGTGAGTAGCATCTACTTCATCTGAACGATAAACACGACCTGGTGCAATCATACGAATAGGTAAACTTTCACTTTCCATAGTGTGTACTTGAACAGGAGAAGTTGCTGTTCTAAGAACAAGTTGACTATTAAAATAGAAGGTATCTTGCTCATCACGTGCTGGATGTTCTTCTCCTAAGTTAAGGGCATCAAAGTTATAGTAAGCTGTTTCTACTTCACGGCCTTCTACAATTTCATAACCCATTCCAAGGAAAATATTTTGTACTTCTTCTAATGTTTTTTGAAGTGGATGCATATGACCAAGGTTTAACTTTTTACCTGGCATAGTGATATCTAATACTTCTTCTTGAAGTTTCTTATTTTGCTCAGCTGATTCTAAGGCTACTTTTTTATTAGCAAGACTTGCTTCAATGTCTGCTCTTACCTCATTGGCAATTTGACCAACAACTGGTCTTTCTTCATTACTTAAATCTTTCATATTACGAAGAACCGCTGTTAATTCACCTTTTTTACCAAGGTATTGTACACGAAGTTCTTCAAGAACTGCTAGGCTATTAGCTGTTTCAATACTAGTAATGGCACTATGTTTGATCATCTCTAATTTATCTTTCATTGTAAAACTCCTTTCTTATTTTCACTTAATGAATCAGTAATGGCTGGTCATGAGAAAACAAAATAAAAAAGCTCCGTCCCCAAAAAGGGACGAAGCTTATAGTCTCCGCGATACCACCCAAATTTTTATACCAAAGGTATAAACACTCAATTAGCTCTAACGTTGCCACCGTTATCTTCTACTTTTAATCATTTCAAAGATAAAGCTCCAATGTGAAATTCAAAAAATAGGATTGCCAAAAGGTACTTGCAGCCGGTGATACCTTCTCTCTATTGGGTCTTATTTTTCTACTATGCATCTTCTTCGCTTTTCATGTATAAACATATTAGTTATTATTGTACTCACTATCCGTTTTTTGTCAAGTAGTACTATTATAACTTCTATGTCCTTAACGATTCATTAGATGCCATCTGTATATTTATTGCAGGCTATCACTATTTCCAAGTAGATAGCTTTCTAGTTTTAATAAGTCTCCCTCATTAACTGCCCCATCCTCATTAACATCTGCACTCTTTAATGCTATATCTGTTAATAGGCTTACTCCTAATAAGTGTCTTTTTAGTAGTGCATAATCGGTAGAATTGATACTTTGATCACCGTTTAAATCCCCTTTTATACCGGTTTCACCTGGATTTTCAGGTTGTGTACCATTATAATAAGCTGCTACTGTAATCCCCTTATTTCCTAATGCTACTTCATGATCTAAGCCAATAAATTTCCCCTCTGCATTTTGCCATAAAGCTGATTTTAAGAAAGCATATTTGGCTTCATCCCAGGTTGCAAAATCATAGCCTACTAATCCTCCTGTATCTCCTGAATTAGCATTGTAGCACCAAAATGTGTGATGAATTTTATTTTTAATCATATAATCTCTTAATAAAGTCATCCACTTTTCATTTTTGCCGCCATCCATAAAGCCACCCCATTCACCCATTAGTAAAGGAGCAATGCCTTCTTCATTAATATAAGCCCAGTTATCTCCCCAACAATCTTCATAAAGTGTTTCTGTTGTGAAATCTTTTTCAAACCATGGTTGCGCATAAACAAGTGGACCATAATCATGAGGTGAATACACCACTTGTGATTGATAGACGCCTAAATCAATAGGATAGTCTTCAACACCTCTTAAATTCCCACCCCACCAATTGTAATAATAATGAGGTTTCATATATTCATCACGTGTGGTATAGTCATATCCTTCCATTGGATAAGCTTCTACACCTTCAATAACTATAAGCAAGTTTGGATTAATAGCTAATACTTTAGCAGCAGCTGTTTCAGCTGCATACTTCCAGTTGTTTTCATCTGTTGAATTATCCCATTTAGCCCATACTTTATCTTGTCCTGGTTTTCCATGAGGTTCGTTTTTAAGGTCAATAGCTAAAATCGTATCATCATTTTTATAACGCTGCGCAAACCACTCTAGTGTTTCATGGTACATTTCAATAGGATGAGCATCATCATACCAAACCGGATAAATATGCCCCATAGCATTAGTCTCTGCACTATGAATATCTAACATGATTTTCATACCATTTGCCTTGCACATCTTAACCGCTTCATCAAATAGCTGCAAACTACTCATACCAGCCAGTTCTGGATTAACATATTCATTGACATTCGCTTTTTTTGCCGTACCATTTTTCCATTCATAAATCAGCTGAGTAGAGATAGGAATACGTAAGAGATTAATACCCCTGTTAGCCATTTCATCTAGAGCCTTTTTCATATTCACGCTCCATACACCATCGAATACATTGGTTCCTGTATTAAATCCAAACCAATTAGTACCCGTTAACCATACTTCATTTCCATCTTGATCAACTATCTTATTCCCTTTAGTTGTTAACCAATCATCATCTAATTTTGCTGTAGCAGCCATTAATGTGCTAGGCATTCCTATCATTACAGCCATTAAAGCACTTAGTGCTAAACTTGTTACTTTCTTCCCTATTTTCATAAGACGCCTCCTTACTTCCTATATACTTTTTGAAATGTTACTTCACTTTAAATAGAACCGTTATCTTCTTCAATTGTGCATCTGCAATATCTTTCATACTTAATACTTTAAAAGGTGCACTTGTAAAATCCTTTTTAGCTTTAATTTTCACTTGTACCATATCGCCTGATTGCGTAATCAAATCACTTCCATCTTGCTCAGCAGAAGCAAAGAGTAAGTTAAAGGTTCCTTCCGTTTGATGAATAGCTGATTTAAAGCTAAGCTCTGAATTAGGAACAATCTCACCAGCTAGTATTTCCTGTACTTCTATCAGCTCTTTATCATAAGTAAAAACAAGATTAGCATTGTTAATACCTGTAGAAACATTATTAAGTTTTATAGGAATAATGGCTTCTTCTCCTGCTTTTAATTGAAGAGTTTCTAGTGTCATAGCAAAATCGTAATCTGTTGTATCCATAATCTGTAAATGAATTACAGAACTTTTGCCTGCATTAAAGCTAACAACTAATTGATAATCTCCCTCTGCTAGACTCTCTAGATAAGAGGCATTGAAGGTTAAGATTCCTTTGTCATCTATACTATAGTCACTAGTCCCAAGACTTCCCCCATTATTCTTAATACTTGCCAAGGTATTGCCATTAAAAGTGATTTGTGTTTCACAAGCGCCACTAACCGCTTTATTTTTATCATAGCTCAGTTCCAAAGGCGTCACGATTGCATCCACAACACCTTCATTTCTTGGTTCACTTCCACTAATAAGCACGCCTTTATAATAAAGTGTAACATGCTCACTAATGATATATGTATTAGGTGTGGCTTCGTAAGAATAGTCATTTGCTTGATTATAGTTTTTCCAACTGCTATTGGTAATTCTCATTTGTAATTCAATAGTTCCATTGGGCGTTAATTGGCTTAACCCTGATTTGAAACCAATCTCAACATAAGTATCTGCATTTTCAGTAGGACTAGATAAAGCTTCAAATTTGCTTGTTACAGAACTTGTTATGGTTTCATACCCTTTGCTCCCCATTAATCCTGCATGGTCACACCAAAGTGTCTGAGTTAAAGGTTCATCTACCGTATAGTAATACCTGACCTTTAAATCTTCCAGATTAATTGTTTCATTACTTGTATTCGTGAGCTTGATTTTTCCACCCATAGTATTGGTACTTATACTTGCCATCGTATTACAATATTCCAGTTTTACTTGCGTTGTAGCTGCTACTAGCTGACTTGTCAGTAATGAAGTCGTAGCCACAGCCAAACCAATTGCCCATAAACTATTTCTTCTTTTCATCAAAATTCCTCCTTTTTAAGTGTGTTCGTCACTTATTTATTTATAAGTATAAATAATGATTCTTTTTTAACTATGTTTTTAGTTCATCATGTTCAATTTATAGGTACAAAATGCTTTATTATTTGACCTTTTCTTTTGATTCTGCTATCATTATATTGACGAATTATGGTCTCTTGAAAGGAGTTATCTTATAATGAACAGAAGAGGGAATTGTATTATTGGACAATCTGGTGGCCCTACAGCTGCCATTAATGCCTCGCTCAGTGGTGTATTACAAGGTATTTTAGAAAATGATCTTTATTCTAATGTATACGGTATGGTCAACGGTATTGAAGGTCTATTACAAGGCAAATACTTAGACTTATCAGCCAAATTTCAAACCAAGGAAGAACTTGACAGGCTAACACATACGCCATCTATGTATCTTGGTTCTTGCCGTTTTAAATTACCGACTTGTGAACATTCAGAAGTCGTTTATCGTGATTTATTCCGCTTCTTTGAAGCCCACAATATTAAAACTGTTTTTTATATCGGTGGTAACGATTCAATGGATACGGTTTTAAAACTGTCGGACTATGCTAAAGCACATCACTATGATGTCAATGTTATTGGTATTCCAAAAACAATTGATAATGATTTACCGATTACAGATCACACACCAGGTTTCGGAAGTGCTGCTAAGTTTGTAGCGACTTCACTTTTAGAAATTGCGCATGATACCTATATTTATAACATTCCTTCTGTAACCATTGTTGAAATTATGGGAAGAAATGCAGGTTGGCTTACTGCAGCTGCTGCCCTTGCACGTAATAGTTATTCGATGGCTCCTGATTTAATTTATTTACCAGAAGCTGTTTTTGATAAAGAACGTTTTATTGAAAATGTTAAGGCTATTAAAGAAAAAAGAAAAAATGTCATTATAGCCGTTTCAGAAGGGATTAAAGATAGCGAAGGCCAATACATTTCTGCTTCTACTAGCGCAGTAGACTCTTTTGGTCACAAACAATTATGCGGTGTAGGTAAGACCCTAGAAAATCTCCTTAAAGCAGAACTGGGCTGTAAAGTACGTTCTATTGAACTGAATGTGCTTCAACGTGCTGGTGGACATATTGCTTCTCTTACTGATCTCGAAGAAGCTGTTATGATTGGTAAAACAGCTGCTACTTTAGGTGCTCAAGGTGAAACAGCTAAAATGATTTGCTACAAACGTCTTCAAAATAGTCCTTATCAAGTAGAAACCTTTGCTTATGATATTCATTCTATTGCTAATGGGGAAAAAACAGTTCCTTTAGAATGGATTAATGAAGCTCAAAATGATGTAACAGATGAACTGGTTGCCTACTTAATACCTCTTATTCAAGGGGAAGTCTCATTAAGCTTTACTTCAGGCATTCCTAACTACTGCAACATTGACCACTTATTTACACCTGGCTATTTTAAAGAATACAAATAAACTTATATCATTTTTAGGGATTGCCTCATTCATGTGGCAATCCTTTATTCTCTGCTTTTTATATCCTTCTTCTTCAACACTCTGCTTCTTGCCCTTCTTCCAACTTAAACTATACAATTTTTAGAAAAGAATATATAATATTTGAGATAAATGAATTATTATTTCATTGTTACATCGCTTATAAATTTCTAATAAAGTTTAGGAGGCTTTGTTATGATTATTGTAATGAAACAAGGGACTACCCCTAACGATATTCAACCTATTAAAAATCAACTTGAACAAGCTGACCTTTATGAACATGGTATTCGTACATATGAAAGCGCAACTCGTAATACTCTAGATATGAGTGCTATTCCTGTCATCAAATCTAAGAATCACCTGCCTATTATTGTGGACCCTAGTCATGCGGCAAGTAAACTTATGAAAAAACTAAGCTCTATTATTGCAGCTTCTGTGAGGGCATTATCATGCATATAGGCATCATCGGCCTTGGCCTTATTGGAGGGTCCATTGCTAAGGCTATTAAAAGAGTCCATGTTCAAAATAGTTATATTATTGGTTATGATACTAATGCTGCTGACTTACATAGTGCATACGATGAAGGTATGATTGATTTTATGGCCACTGACCTAAAGTCTGGCTTCTCTAATTGCTCTGTTGTATTTATTTGTACACCTGTCACTACTATTAAAAGCGTTGTAACTGAGCTGCTACCTTATCTACCTAATGATTGTATCTTAACTGACGTGGGCAGTACAAAATATCATATCATGCAAGAATTAGAGCCAATGATAAGTACAGATAGTAAACGCATTTATTATGTAGGTGGTCATCCTATGACAGGATCAGAAAAATTTGGTTACAGTGCTTCTAGTGCTCATCTTTTTGAAAATGCTTATTATATGCTTACCCCATTAGGAGATACACCTGATTTTATCTTATTTATTTTACAAAAGCTCATTGAGCGTATGGGCGGCATTCCTTTAATTCTCTCTGCTACTTATCATGACTATGTGACAGCTAACATCAGTCACTTGCCTCACATTATCGCAAGTAGCCTAGTCCATTTGGTAAAGGAAAATGATGGAGATGCTTCTTATCTTCATACACTAGCTGCTGGCGGTTTTAAAGATTTAACACGTATTGCCTCTTCTAATCCTGATATTTGGACAAGTATTTGTTTAACTAACAAAGCACAAATTCAAAGAGTTTTTAGTGGCTATCTCGCTATTTTGCAAAACTTCTTGAACTGCCTTGAAAAGGATTCAGAAAAAGAGCTTTACAGCTTTTTTAATACTGCTAGGCTTTATCGTAATACCTTTAGTGAAGGTGCTTCTACCGATTTGTCTAAACATTATGCGCTTCATATTGATGCTAAAGATGAACCTGGTATTATCGCAAAAATCGCCACCTCGCTTAGTGACCATCATATTAACATTAAAAACCTTAGTGTCATGAGTGATCGTGAATTCGATGTAGGTGTTATCAAAATTTTATTTGGAACTAAAACCGATTTATTATTGGCTACAGAAATTCTATCTCAGCATCATTACACACTTTATTATTAAACAGCTTAGGCGTGCCTATTGAGGCAGAAGATACTACAGTCGCTATTCATGCCAAAGGCCTACATGGACCTACTGCTAAAATAGCCTTTCATATAAAGAGCATGGTATTGTCCTCCTTTAGGACTAATACCATGCTCTTTGTCATATAATAAGCAAAATTCACCTTTATAATTATTACTTTTATATTACGTATTATTTCTATTTATTTACCCTTTGTAACATTTATGATATAGTAGACCATGGAAAGGTGGTATGTTATGAAAAACAAACTCATTAGTTTTTTATTACTTCTTATGATGCTTGTTATACCTCTTCAAGCGAATACCTCTTGTAAGCTTATACTTAATGGTATCACTTATAAACCTACTTATACACCGATCATCTCTCAAAAAAATCTTTTTTTATCGCTAGATGATTTGGTTAATATGACCTATTCTACATACAGCAAAAGTAGCAATAATACTTACCTTTGGTCACTCCCAAAAACAACTTTAGAACTTACGACCAAAAGTAAAATTGTAAAGGTTAATCAAAAACAACAAACTCTTAATACTGCACCTTTTACAGTTAATGATGTACTTTATGTTCCCATTAACTTTTTAAAATTAGCTGATTATCCTTACACTTTGTCTTCTGATTTAACCCAATTTGAATTAACTTCACTCTTACCTTATTCAACATCAACAGATACCTATACCTCTCATACAACTTTATCTACCGACTATACAAAATTAGAGGATATTTTTACACCACTTCTAAAGGAGGATAGCCAACCACTTATTAAAACAGCCATTAAATATAATCAATATTTAAGTTTCGCAAGCAGTTCCTATAAAAAGGATATCCTTGCAGGATTAAATAAGGTGATTGGTTCTTTACCTGAATTAGAGGTAACTTTTAGAAATCTCGACCTACTAAATGAAACACCAACTTGCAATAGTTTAACAACCTATCCTCTAAAAGTAACATCAGAAAATAATGGTATTAGAGTAAAATTTAATCATACAGATATGGTATATGAATGTTTATGGCCCACCTATAATCCAAATAGCCATACTACCGCTATTGATATTAACAAATCCTTAGATGTCATGATTATGAGGGCACTTTATGAAAATTACAGAGATACCTATGATTTAAAAGATGATATTCACTTTTCTCCCATTACAACAGTTCAAATGGGACGTTCAGACTCTATTACTTATACAGTGTACTCAGATCACCTTTTAGATCAAACACATACTTATACGGTCACTATCTATAAACATATTACACCAGGAAAAATTAATTATATTGTAGATTTAGGTGCACATACTATCACTTCTTAAAAATTTAGCTTTTAAAACCGAGTAAAAACTAAAACAGTATTTTTCGTTTTAAGTTTACTCGGTTTTTTAGTGCCCAAAACATTTCCACCATAATATTATAGTAATGTAAAATATTACATTAAAAGGATGTCTTATTATGAATAATCTTATGAGTTTATTTTTACTTTCTACAGCAACGACTGCTCATCAGAAAAAAGTAGCCGCTTCGTATAAATATGCTTGCCAGCAAAAACAGTTGCTTCGTACACCTACGTGTGCACAGCCTAATCGTGAAACAACAACAACAACAACAACTCCACCTCAGGCCCCTATAACCAAAGTACCTATGGTTAGCTCAAGTGAATTAGCCATGCTTAATACGCTTTATCAAGCAGATGAAGCTACTGATATACCTGCTTCCACTGGTCCTTTTGAACTACCTCCCTTGGAATATAACTATAATGCTTTAGAACCATATATTGACGAAGCAACCATGCGTGTCCATCATGACGGACATCATCGTACCTATGTTAATAACTTAAATGCGGCTTTGTCACGTTACCCTGAGTTTTATGCTTATACTCTAGAAGAGCTTTTACTTTTTTCTGACCGCTTACCTAGTGATATTCAAACACAAGTTATTAATAACGCTGGCGGCCATTATAATCACTCTCTTACTTGGAAGCTCATAGGTCCACCTACAAATTCCGAACCAACGGGACAGTTAAAAACAGCTATTGAAACCCAATTTGGTACTTTTGATAACTTTAAAGCAGCGCTTACATTAGCAGCCTTAAGTATATTTGGTTCTGGTTATGCATGGCTTATATTAAATCCTTACGGTAGATTACAAATTGTAACCACCGGCAATCAAACGACCCCTATTCCGCTTCGTGGCGTTCCTCTGTTACCTATTGACGTTTGGGAACATGCTTATTATCTCAAACATCAAAACAAACGTGGCAATTATATTAGTGACTTCTTTAACGTCATTAACTGGGATCGTCTAGGTGAACGTTATGATGCTGCTCTAGCTAGCTTAAATCTCCCCACTAGTACCTCACAATAATCTGATACTTCTTTTCTGCTAGAAATCAGAGGGTAATCATGCTTCTTATTTCTAGCAGTCTCTCTCACATCATACTTTTTTCAATACAATTTTTTTTAGCGCCTTGTCCCTATCTATCAAAACATGATATGATGTTACATAGTATAAAGATGAGATGAAAGGTCATAACTATGAATTTTAAAACACTAGGGATTTCCCCTGAAATGATAAATCACTTAAAAAAATCAGGTATCACAATGCCAACCCCTATTCAAGAGCAAACAATCCCCCTTATTTTATCAGGAAAGGATGTTATTGGTGAGGCACAAACAGGTACAGGTAAAACATTAGCTTTTTTACTTCCTCTTTTTGAAAAGCTTTCTTCTAAAAGCCCTAACATCCAAGCCCTTGTTTTATCTCCTACAAGAGAGCTTGCTATTCAAATCACCCAAGAAGCAAAAAAGTTAGCTGAAGCTAAGGCTATCGGCATTCTACCTATTTATGGTGGACAAGATACAGCCATGCAGCTAAAGAAATTAGGAAAACCTGTTCATTTAGTTATTGCTACGCCAGGACGTTTACTAGACCACATTGGCAGAAAAAGTATTGATTTAAGCAAAACCACTACCTTTGTTTTAGATGAAGCCGACCAGATGCTTTTAATGGGCTTTAAAAATGACGTAGAAAGTATCACTAAGCAGCTTCCTAAAAAGCGTCAAACCTTATGTTTTTCAGCTACTATGGATGCACCAGTTAAAAAACTTGCTTACCGCTATACTTCTTCTCCTACAACTGTAACGATTGCTAAAAAGAAAATAACTATTGAAGCCATCCATCAAGAAATTGTAGAGACCACTGATCGTCATAAACAAGCTGCTCTTCTTCAGGTATTAAGCGAAGATAATCCTTATATGGCTATTATCTTCTGCCGCACCAAACGCCGTGTTGAAGTGCTTTATGAAGCTATGAAAGATAAAGACTATAACTGCGTAAGGCTTCATAGCGATATTTTACAATCCAAAAGAGAGCGCATCATGAAAAGCTTTAAAAAAGGTGATATTCAATACCTTATAGCTACGGATGTTGCTGCTCGTGGTCTTGACATCTCGGGTGTCACCCATATTTATAACTATGATGTACCTGAAACACCCGAAGCCTATATTCATCGTATTGGACGTACAGGACGTGCCGGAAATGATGGCTACACTTGCATGTTTATGGCTCCAAAAAACGAAAAAGAAGTATCTGAAATCGAAGCACATATCCGCTTTAAAATCCCACGTCGCATACTTCAAGATATACTTTAATTACCTAACGAAAAAGTGCCATAAAATCAATTGATCTAGCAAATAGTCACATTAGCTTCTTATAAAATTATAAAAACACGACATGAGTTAACTTGCTAAAGCCAACTCATGTCGTGTTTTGTTATATCCTATTCAATCATAATAGACCTAGCCATATCAATCTATCACATCTTAGTTTTCTATATGAGTTAATGATGTAACAGAAATTCTTGTAGATTCATTACATTATTAACTATGTAATCTGCTCCAGCTAATTCTAATTCACCCTCTTCTGCATATCCAAATTTAACACCAATAGAATGAATATGACATGCCTTTGCACCTAGTATATCCTGTTTTCTGTCTCCCACCATAATGGTCTCATACTTATCTTCCTCATTTAACTTTAATTGCTTAAATACTTCTTGTATAACCTCAGCCTTATTACTTCGTGTACCATCCAATTCGCTTCCGACTATCACCTCAAAATATTGTTTAAGGTGATAATTTTCTAGTATTTTTTCAGCATAGATATAGGGTTTAGAAGTTGCCACAGCAAGTTTCTTTCCCTGTTTCCTTAGGGCTTCTAACATTTCTTTAATACCTTTATAAACACCATTTTCAAATAAACCAATAGTGCTAAATCTTTCCCTATATTTTTCAACAGCCACTTTAGCTTGTGCTTCATCTAAGCCATAGAATGTCATAAAAGAGTGCTGTAATGGTGGTCCTATAAAACAAGTCAAGTGATTTAAATCATTTTCTTCTATATTGAAATGTTTTAAAGCATATTGAACGCATTTAGTAATCCCTTCCTTAGGGTCAGTAAGTGTTCCATCTAAATCAAATAATATACTCTGATACATTCATCTTCCTCCTCAATACTTTTATCTAGACCTTTGTAAGCTCTTCCTTTCTTTACTTATCACTTTGATTTTATTTTACAAGAATAATCAGATCTTCTATTACACTGAAACCATTTTTTTCATAAAATGTCCTTGAAGGATAGTTTTTTTCTGTATTTAACATCATGCCATTCATCCCCTGGGCTTTTATATCGACTTCAATTAAACTAATAAATACACTTCCAATACCCTGTCCCTGCCACTTTGTACTGACACAAAATTCGTCAATGTAATACTCCATCCCGTTAATCCAAGGCTTCTTCATACCAACACTTAATGCAACCACCTCATCATCTATTATTCCAACATAACCCACAAAATAATTATTATCCATATGATTTTCAAAGAATGTAACCACTTGATTTCTAGATTCATACACATCATTCCATGGTGCTTTTGAAAAGGTCTCTATAAATAAATCTACACAAGCATCCAGCTTATCCTTCTCAAGTTTAACAATATTTAGTTTTTTAGCCATCTTAATTCTCCTCTTAATCTTGAAAAGTCTTTAAAGCCTCTATCGTCTGTTCAATCAGCTCATCTAATGTCCAACCCAGCATCTCTGCCCCTCTTTCAATGACCTCTCTTGAACATCCCGCTGCAAAACCCTTACTTTTAAATTTTTTCTTTACAGACTTGAGTTCTAAGTCTTGAATGCTTTTTGAAGGTCTCATCAAAACCGCAGCCCCAATAAGTCCTGTTAACTCATCTACTGCATAAAGTACTTTTTCCATTTCATGTTCTGGCTTTATATCAACCGTTATCCCATAGCCATGGCTTGCTGTAGCATGAATAATTCTTTCATCAATTCCATGTGCTTTCATGATTTCTTGTTCTTTGATACAATGTTCTTCTGGGTATTGTTCAAAATCGAGATCATGTAAAAGCCCTACAATTCCCCAAAATGTCTCTTCCTCACCATAACCTAATTTTCGTGCAAAATATTTCATTGTTAGTTCCACAATCTCCGCATGCTCTAGATGAAATGCCTCCTTATTGTACTCTGTCAAAAGATTCCATGCCTCTTCTCTTGTTACCATCTTTACCATCTCCTGTTTGTATTTCATTAAATTCATTAGGTCTGCTTTATATATTAAGTATTAAACACACTTTATGCCACTAGAAATTAAAAATAAGTTTTAACTCATTTTATATTATTTCATGTAAGGATTCAATTTTTTTATTCTATATAGACTCTTATAATCAAATAAAAAAGCACTCCTCCAAGTAACGTGTATACATTACTGGATAAGTGCTTTTTTGCTCCAGACCCTTGAAAGATATCAAAAATGTTAATAAGAGATACATAAACAAGTTGCTGTCCCTCTTTATTGGTATGTAGTATGATTGCATCTGCTAAAAAATCTCATGAATATTTTTTTTAGTTCTTTCACATATTAAAATTATTAATAATATAAAGGAGGTCCATTATGGCGCAATTAACTGCAAAAGAACTATCTGCAATTAACGAGTTACTAGCAGGAGAGTCACATTTAGTAAAAAAATTTCAACTATTAGCAGATTCTACAACTAATGCTGAACTCAAAACACAATTCACTGATATTTCTAATAAGCATCAACAACATTTTAATTCTATATATGAATATCTACAATAAAGGAGACACTTATGACTAATTACGGAGATAAAGAGCTTCTAACAGATGCACTAGATGCGCAGAAAACAGAAACAAATAATTATAATACTTTCGCTAATGAATGTGCACATCCAGATCTTAGAAATACCTTTTTAAGTATTCTTAGTGAAGAACATGATATCCAATTCCAGGTATTTAATACAATGCATGCAGCTGGTTTTTACCCAACACCTCCAGCTGAACAAGCAAAAATTGATGAAGCAAAACAAACACATTCTTGCGAATATAAAGCATCAAAATAACAAACTCTCATAAACCTTTATAAATAGCCAGTAATCTATGTTTTGAGTTATTCCACATAAATTACTGGTTATTATGCTCCTTAGACTATTAAAAAATAAGCGTTCATCTGTATATCTTCTAAAACCTTATCATATACAAATGAATGCTTGACCATTCCTACCCTGTGCAGTATTTTTATTTTTTATGTTATTATAGCTGATATATATAATCAATTATCTAGTTTTTACTCATTAAGCTAGGGCAAACACTTGTCTTACAACTAGCATTGATCTATCCTTTTATGCTTTAGGTATTTATAATCATTCAAAAGGGTTAACCCTGTAGACCTTTTGACTGTCTTTCCATATCTTCAATGACAATATCATAAATTTCACCAAGTGAAGCACAGTATTCTAACACTTCCCAAGGTTCATTGGTATGGTAATGAATTTTAATGAGTTCTTCATCTCCTACTGCTAGTAGGCAGTCTCCCTTTAAATGATGATTAAAATAATCATTGATCTTATCTTCATCAAGATTTTTTCCTTCAATCAATAGTTGTGTATCATATCTGAATTCTAGCATATCCTTCTCCTTTTCTAATCTCTATTTACTCATTTAATTATTTATTTAGCTTTAGTTAAATATTATACCCCTATAAATATATCGTCAAGATACTGGTTTTTTTATAAAATGGACCTATATATAAAACTACAAAAAGTATGCATTTAGTGCTTGAATAGAAACAAAGATGTGCGAGAACTTTGACAATGATGTGCCTTTTTATTTGACAGATATATATCGAAATATTAGAATTAATAAAATATAATTAATTTTACAATTATTAAACGAAATGTACAAAATAATTAAAAATGAGGGGTGAAGAGAATTATGAAGTATTATGTAATTGATGCGTTTGCTAGCCAACTTTTTAAAGGCAATCCAGCTGGGGTTTGTCTGCTTGATAGCAAAATTCCAGATGCTTTGATGCAAAAAATAGCTTTTGAAAACAATCTTGCAGAAACTGCGTTTTTATTACATACAGAAGGTTCGTACCACTTACGCTGGTTTACACCTGAAGTTGAAATTGATTTATGTGGTCATGCAACACTGGCAACCGCATTTGTAGTTATGAATTATGTTGATCCTGCATTAACACATATCAGTTTTGAGACCAAAAGTGGGCTCCTATCTGTTACCCGCAATAACGACATGTATACTATGAACTTTCCCAGCAGAATGCCTCAGCCAATAGAGATAACTCCTTTTTTAGAAAAGGCACTAAACTGTCATGTACTGGAGACTCATTTATCAAGAGACTTACTTGTTTTAGTAGAAAATGAAGCTACAGTTATAAACCTAGATATAAATATCAATATGTTGGCTGAAATGAGCAAAGATATTTCCTTTGCTGTGATTGTCACCGCGAAGGGAGATAGCTGCGATTTTGTATCAAGGTTTTTTGCACCAAATGCAGGGATTAATGAAGACCCAGTAACAGGCTCTGCACATAGTACACTAATACCATTTTGGAGCAAACGACTCAATAAATCAAAAATGGTAGCAAAACAACTATCTCAACGAGGTGGGACATTAATTTGCGAGTATTTAGGAGAAAGAGTAAATATAAGTGGCAAGGCCATTTGCTATCTTGCTGGCGATATAATCCTATAGAGACCACTTATTTATAATTTTTCACAATACGAACCATGCAATATACTCTTGCATACAATATACTAGATTTTCTCTTTTTTGCCCCCATAATTAAGAGATTACTGTTTTAATGACACATTTCATTTACACCATATATAATTACTTCATAACATTGTAGTAAAATCAAATCCTAAAGGTTTTTATACTCTGCTTAGAAAAGCTTACTAGTATTTTTCTAAGCATTTTTTAATGCATAAATTAAACAAACTATATTTATTAATTACTAATCTAAATAACTATTTGATTAGCTAACTATTCTGTTGCTAACTTAATTTTACAAGTTCCTGCTTTTCAGTAGCTTAGTCATTTCTTCGCCTGATTCCTGCATTCCTCTTAAAAACCATTCTTCAATCCACCCATAAATGCCATTGGCAATAAAGGCGGCAGTGTATGCACCAAAGTTGGGATACTCCGCCTTGGGACCTAAAGCATCCATAATAATATCTTTAAAAAAACAAAAGATGCCCCTATCCCTTAACAACAAATAAAAATCTTTATATTCTGTGATATAAGCAAATATATCTCCAAGAATATCGTCCTCAGTATGTTCGCTCACTTTGGGGTGGTTTTTATTCCATTCATTTAATGTTAAAGACATATACTCTTTGATGACAGTCTCTTTATTATCATAATTACGATAAAAAGAAATACGGCTAACCTGAGCAGCAGTAGTAATTTCACTTACAGAAATATCCTTCAATTCTTTTTCTTTCAACAATGTAAGCAAAGCGTTAGTAATCTGCTTTTTTACATAACTATTTTTTTCAGCATTATCCACGATGTTACATTCCTCCTTATTTTGTATCATTTTCTTAAATCTCTTGACTATGCAAAAACAAAATGTTACATTTGTTACACCTCAATGTAACACTTGTTACATCCAGGTGTCAAGTAATTTTAGGAGGAAAGTATTATGGCTATTACAACCAAACGAGTTCTTATTCTTATTATCGTTATCATTGTTGCTGCTGTATTAGGTCGGTTAACTGTGAGAGCTACTATGAACCTTTTGTTAGGGGGCACAATGTTTGGAGGGAATTTCCTATGAGAAAAGAAAGAAAGAGCACAAAAATAATGTTTATATTTATATGTATATTAGCCTTTATCATTTCATTTGTGAGCTCCGCTATATTTAAGATGACCTATCAACCTAAATGGGCTAAAAAATATTCTATAGATTGGAATGACTCTATCGGGACCATTTACAAAGATCTTTCTTATGGTGATAATGCATCTAATAAATTTGATTTATATGTTCCAAAGGATAATTCAAAAGAAAATTATGGATTGCTTGTCTATCTTCATGCAGGAGGTTTTACATCTGGAGATAAAAGTGACGATGCGGCAATACTTGAATGGTTATGTTCTAAAGGATATGTAACGGCAGGTATCAATTATACACTTCGTACCAATGAAAATGATGCTAGTGTTTATTCACAATCAATGGATATAAAAGAAGCTATTCCAGTTGTTGTGGAAGAAGCTAAAAAGCTTGGATACAATTTAAATGAAATGGTTATAAGTGGTGGCTCAGCAGGTGGAACACTTGCCATGCTATATGCCTATAGAGATGCTGAAGAATCTCCTATACCAGTTAAAATGATGTTTGAAATGGTTGGACCATCAAGTTTCTTCGCTGAAGACTGGGATAATTATGGATTAGATAAAAATAATGAAGCAGCAGCAGGACTATTTGCCCTAATGGTTGGCACAGAGATAGATAAAGATGTTATTGGAACAACTGAGCTTCAAGAAATAATGAAACCTATATCAGGTTATGCGTGGGTTAATGAAAAATCAGTTCCTTCAGTCATTGCTTATGGAAAATACGATAAGATATGTCCATATAAAACTGTAGCACATCTAGTTAACGCATTAAAAGAGAACAATGTAGATTATCAATATTTTGAAGCACCACATTCAGGTCACGGACTTCAAAATGACAATAAGGTATATGAAGCATTTATGGATACAGTTGTTAACTATTTAGATAAATATATGCCCGTAGAAAACTAAAGGATAGGTAACTAGTAAATCACAATAAGATTTGCTATGTGGCTAAAGGGATTTATTACTTTTGCCATGAAAAATCACATATCAAATCACATAATGTCTATCACTTTTCATAAGTTTTTACTTAAGGTAATTTAGTCTATAATCTCATATGATATTTGAATTATAAAAACTTGTATATTGTTGATATAATATATGAGTAAAATAGTATTTCTTGAAATGAAAGAGAGAATAAAATGAAAAAAATGTTAAAGATATTATTTTTTTGTATATTATCTATTGTTTTATTGATTGTTGTTTTACTTATAGTTTTAGCAAAAAGACCTTTTGTTCCTGATAACTATACTGAAACAGTAAAGACAGGTGGTGCTCTAGAAGCAAAATACATCTCGATGGGTGACCATGAAGTTAACTACATGGAAAACCCAGCTATGATGTCTTTTAAGAAATATGAGATTTATTATCCAGCAGATGTATCTAATATGGATAGTAAATTGCCAGTTGTCATATTTGTAAATGGAACAGGTGCTGTAGGTTCTAAGTATCAGGCTTTACAAAAGCACCTTGCTTCATGGGGGTTCATCACAGTCGCCACAGAAGAAGAATATGCGTGGAATGGATTCTCAGCAGAAATGAGTATTCGTTATCTCAAATTGTTAAACGAGTATGATGGTGAGATAAATGGCATAGACAATGTACTTCGAGGTAAGATAGACCTTGATAAAATTGGCATAACAGGTCATTCTCAAGGTGGATTTGGTGTTGTAAATGCTATCACTGAACAAAGACATGCATCATCTTATAAAGCAGCGGTGATTTTAAGCTGTAGTGATACAAAAGGCCAAAATCCTTTTCAGTGGGAAGCAGATGACACATTAATAAAAGTACCAACCCTGATAATGGGTTCAACAGGCAATACCGATTCTGTCATTGCACCTTTAGAAGGATTGCAGGAATTATATAACAGTATCCCAGACAATGTAACAAAAGTGCTTGCAAGAAGAAATGATGCCGACCATGGAGAAATGCTTTATTATGCAGATGGATATGTTACTGCATGGTTTATGTATTATCTTGCAGATGATGTAGAAGCTGGAAATGTATTCTTCTCAAAGAATGCTGAAATATTGTCAAACCCTTTATATCAGGATATAAAAGTCAAAATCTCATCAGAGCAAAAGTAAATCTGTTAGAAACTACCCATTAATTGTTATTACAAGTGCAACAACAATAACAGTCTCAAAAGGTAGACGGATATATGACAGCTTAGTTTATACATTAGCTTAAAGATGATTTACAGGCTGGTAGCGTATTCTTTGGAGACAATGCGGAGATACTTACAAATACTAACTGGCAAGATGTTAAAATAAATAAGTGATACACAACATTATAAAAAGCTCCATCTGTAATTTAAGACAGATGGGGCTTCTGTATTTTTAACAATATCTCCACAGAACAAATATCTATTCTTATTGTCTAAGCTATTTATACAGTCTATCATTTTAGTTATGTTGCATTTTGTAGTTCTGTGTTGTATAAAAACAAACGCAAGCACTTCTCAAAAACTATTCCTCTATTTATTAAACAAATCTACGTTTTTAGGCATAAAATAAGGATACACAAAGATATCCTTATTCTTTATTATTGTAATGCATATAATGCGTATTTAAATTATTAATCTCTTAATTACTACATAGGTTTTCTTCCAATCCAAGTATTATCACTTACTCTATCTCTCAGTGAATTAATAGGATACTCCTCTTCCTCATATCTATAATCTTGACCGTCTTTGCCAATCTTCTCAGCAATTACTTTATGACTTGGTACTGCATGAACATCATGATTAAGGCTTTCTTGGAATTTAAAAAAGTCTGCATCTTGAGGTACCTTTTCAATATCTATATAATTTTCTTTTATGGAAGTTAGCTGAATAGTTGTCTTGATAACGTCTCTAACATATTCTTTATTAGGACCAAGCTTTAATAACTGTGGAAAACATCCTTCTGGAATAACTTGTTGCCATTCTTTCTTTTCATACTGCTGAAGGAGTTCTTTCGCTTGATGAAGATGTGTTATTTCTTCATGGAAATGTTGTTCCCAAATTTGTTTAATATGAGGGTCTTTCTCATCTTCATAGCAAGAATAATATAAATAACATTCTGTATACTCATGAAGTAATAAGTTCTCTAACCAAGTTAATCTAGTATCTAATAAACCACCATATTGAGTAACGTGCTGCTCTTCAATAAGTCCAATCTCTTGATATAAACTTCTCCCAATATCAGATTGATAAAATCCTGCTACATTCATATAGTAGTTCATGGTTTGTTGTTCAGCAGCTGTAATAATAGCTACATTTAGCTTAGTGATTGGATCCGCTGTACAAAAGTCTACATATCCTCTTATATTGTCAACTGGATAGCGATGTTCTGAAATTGTTGGTCTACCTGGCATAATTTCTGTATACTGTCCAACAAGGCGTTCTGCTTTAATACCTTGTTCCATTTCTAATAAATCAGAATATCTGTATAGATGATCAAAGTCTTCTAATAAAGCAAAATCAAGTGCCATCTTTACAGCTTTATTGGGCTCTCTTTTAGCAAGTGCACATGTTAAATCTACTGCTAATTGTTCATAAGATATAGTAGTTTCAAGAATTGTTTCATCAGCAGGTTTTAAAACGGAAATAACCTTTTGCTGTTGTTGTTCTATTCTTCTTGTTACAGCTATAGCTCTACGCAAATCATTGTCTGGGCAGTGGCGTGAAAATTGATGTGAAAACCATACTGCTTCATATTCTGTACCATTCATTAAAATAATACGTGTTTTGGTATAAGGATCTACCTCATTTTTATTATATGACTTAGGATAAATATTCTTCCAATCTTTAAAAGAATCACTTAGTTTTATAGGTTTTTCTGAAAAAGGATTCATACTCATAACTATTATCACCTCTCATGTAGTTAATGTTATAATGATATAAAATGCCTTGAATTGCTAATGATTATTCCATAGCACTTCAACTCCTTTTAATAAAATTTCAACATTATTATTATGTCTTGCAAATGTAATAAAATTCATCTTCATTAGATTCTTATTTACTCCTCAGTTGTAATAATAAATACTGCCGCCAGTAACTTCAAATTCTTATTTTCTTAATGCATAGATTTTATTCTTTAGTGTTATATTAGCAATGTAGCAATGTTTATGTTTCACTATCTTTTTATTTAAACATGGTCCCTTCATTGGGACCTTTTATATACAAAGATTATTTTTCCATAATTTCATTAATTACTCTCACCATCTAATAAGTTTAAACATATAATGTACTGTTCCTATAGAAAGTTTTCCTTTCTTCTCTTCATTTTTAGGCTCCTAAATCATAGGAGCCTATTTAATTTAAAAATCTTTACTAAAAGACGAACTCTGTAATATATTAATGCATACAATATATTGGGTACTCCTTTTCTAGCTTGCCTCTATATTTAGGGGCTCTTTTTTATTTAAAAACATCTTACCTTTTTATGCATAAACTTTATATTTGTGTACATATTAGTACTGTAACGCTTATTAATTTGTGCAAGCATTAGATTAATCCTCCAACCTAGTTTTCTGGCTCCAATCTGGGGCCATGTACATTCTCTTATGCATAATTATTACGTTATGAGCACATACTATTAATGCAACTAGACATTGCACCACCTTACAGTTTTTAGTACACTCAACCTCCAGACCTCTCAATGAGGTCTTTAACTTTTTATTTGTTTTTTAATACATATAAATTAATTTACAGCCAATACTATCTATATCCACAAAACAAATTATCAATATCTGCAAGGCATACTCTCAGCTCCTACGGGAGCTGTTTGTATTTTAAGCACTCTAATACATAATATTTATACTTTTGTACATACTAGGTGTGTAATAGTTCTGATGTTTTTATTGCTGTTTGTACTGATTTTCAATTAAACAATATTTCTTAGCCCCCCTTACTGGGGCTCTTACATATAAAAATTCATTTTTAAGAGGAAGAAAAGGTAAAGCCTAAGCCTTACCTCTATTTGATACTTTTTCTATAGTGTTGTGGGATACTCCTGCTAGTTTAGCTAGTTCATCCCTGATCTCTCGTGATTTAGATTTCCGTTCAGCAGATTTCTGCGTATCGGTGGCGTTTTGTTTTAATGTAGATAGTTGTCTCTCTTTAGCCTTAGCCTGAATGATAGGCTTAAGTCTTAACGTATACCTTTCCCTCTATTTAGCTTCTGTATAAATGTTGTTAACTGGTCATTTATTTGCCTACCAGTCATTGCATTAGATATATTGTTAGTTACATACATACTTGCATTATTATTATTGTTCGTAGTATTGTAAGACGATGAATTATAGTTGTTGCTTGCAACTGTAGCTTGTAACTTATTAGAAGCCGCTGCTAAAGTCATTCCACTTATACCACTAGCAACACCTCCTACACCGCCTGAACTCAAGCTACTAAATGCACTTCGTAAAGCATTAACCCCTTCTAGTTGTATCCTTAGGCTATTTAAAAAAGCATTGTCTCTTTCTTCCAGCTGTTTCTTTAACATTTCCGTGATACTCATTTGAATAGTTGTAGATTCCTCTAACATCTTATTTTGTGTCTCTTTATAAGCATCCAGCTTCTCTTTCTCGATACTTTTAGCAATATCAGCTTCATTCTTGGCTTGATCTATTTTATCTTGAAGCAATTCTTTATCACTCTTAAGCTGTTGTTGTCTAGTATAATCTCTTTTGGCCTGTTGTGTATCGTTAAGCTCCTCAGCTAGTTTTTCAAATTCTTCTTGAGTTCTAGCATTCTTCATTCTAGCTTCTAAGTCAGCTATCTTTTCGTCATACTCTTTCTGTTTTTGTAACTCTTCTTCCTTATCGTATTGCTCCTGTAAAGCATCAATTTGCGCTTGATAAGCTTCAACTTTCCTATTGCACTCTTCATCAATCATTGCAATAGTCTTGTTGTATTCCTTTTCCTTGGCTTTAATATTAGTTTCTACAGTCTTTTTAACAGCTTCTTGCTTCTTCTTTTCAAATTCTTCTTGCTGTTCAGCTAGTTCTTTCTCTACTCTATAAATCTCCTTAGCCACTTCTTTCTTGTATTCTGCAGATTGTTTAAAGTACTCTGCAATACGTTCATAAGCCTTTTTCCCTTCTTCAAGGGATAATCTGCCATAATACTTCTCAGTTTCAATCCATTCTTTTGAGTGTTCAATTTTAGTATCAAGCAATTTAGAAGAAATTTCTGCCTTTTGATATTCTGTAAAAGTATATTTATTCAAGGCTTCTTCATATATTTTAATCTCTTCATCATTAGAAAGCTGACCTAAACTTCTTTTTCTTTCCATGATGTCAAGGTAGTTGTTGTACATGTACTCTTCAATATCTACTTTTTCTTCCGCTGTAGAAGCATAGGCTGCTTTAATCTTTTCGAGCTGGGCCATTTCTTCATTAAGACCTACTTCTCCTATTTTTCTACTTTTCTCAAATGCTTCAATCGCCTTATTTAAAGGACTATCTTTGTCTTTTCCACTAGAAGAACTTCCGGAACCCACATTAGCTGTTACAATATCTATATTTTTAATCTCTTCTTGGATCTTCTTAAACTCGACAAGTTTGTTGCTGTACTCGTTATACATATCTTGAAGTTCTTTGCTTTGAGACATTTTATATGTAAATGCACCCGAGTCTTGAATTGAACCATCATCATTAAACTTCAAGCCGCTTAATGCTTGCTGAGCTTTGACCTCTTGCAAGTACAACTTAATTATAGCTTGCGTTTGAGACATTACTTGTTTTGTCTTTGATGCTTCATTCTCTAATTGCTGTTTAGTAGAGGTTGTAAGTCCATCTTTAACCTTTTCTAATGCAGAAGCTTCTAAAGTGTATTTACCTGTTGTACTATCAATACATGCCTCTAATTCTGGATATTGTCTAGTAAGATTGATGATTTCATCTGAACTTAATTCATTGCCTTCTTTAAGCTTTTGTATTACCTTTTCGAGTTCATCCAGTTTACCAGAATAGGTTTCAGTCTTTCCGGAGATTTCTTCTAGCCGTTTAGCTAATTCATCTGCCTCTTCTCCTAAATCTTCCAACCCGTCAGCAACACCTTTAGGATTTAAATTATCATTCATAGCTTTTCCTACAATCGGCAAAGATTTAAGCATGTCTGCTACAAACTCTTGATATTCAGTATCCATGTTTAATATAGACTGTCCAAACATCATTTTAATAGCTTTTGATTGTTCTTCTGTATATTCTACCACTTCTTGTAATCCTAACTGCTGCTTAACTTCTTTAAGTTGATTAGAATACTCAAAATTAAAAGCTTCATATTGCGCTTGTGAATACCTTTCAAGTGCTTCACTTAGATTAGACCACTCAGTATATAATTTGTCATACAACCCTGTGTCATCTATTCCATATTTTCTAGCATTCTGAACGATTTCTCCTAATAAATCTTTATAATTTTCTGCATCTGCAGAGTCAAATTTCATCTGAATACCATTACCATTGTATGAAGATATTTCTATCCTATTACAAAGAGCTCTTAGAAAGTGGAACACGAGCTAATATCATAAGAACAGTCAATAAACACTTAGGCACTAGCATGAACCTAGCTTTAAAACAGGGAGTTGTTATGAGAAACTATTGCGACCTGGTAACACTTCCAAAGGCAGAAAAGAAAGATGATGAAGTTATTAAGTGCTTTTCAGAAACTGAGCAAAAGACTCTTATTGCTTCTCTAGAAGGAAATAGAAACAAACCTTTATATTTAACTGCTTTAGGTTGTGGTCTTCGCCTAGGTGAAATCATAGGCTTAAAATGGGAAGATATAGACTTCAAGAAAGAAACCATTAGTATAAAAAGAGCAGTCTCTAATATAGCTAAAGTTAAAAGTGATGGTACTCGTGAATGGGGAGTTATAGAGCATACCCCTAAAACAGAAACAAGTGTTAGGACAATCCCGATACCTAAGACTTTAGTAAACATAAGACGGAACAAAGTAAGGAACGCTTAAAGCATGGTGACTTCTATTCTGACTATGGTTTAGTATTCTGTACGGAAATAGGCAACTACTTCGATACTAGAAATTTAACTAGATCATACACCAGGCACCTAAAAAAAATAGGTATGCCTTATAGAAACTTTCATTCCCTAAGACACACCTATGCAACTAGACTATTTGAAAATAATGTACCAATTAAAACCATACAAGCATTATTAGGCCATAAAGACATAGCTACAACTATGAATATATACACTCATGTAATGCCAGAATAAATGACTAATGAAGTTCAATGTTTAAATAAAATACTTGGTTAGGCCCTGTATAACAGAGCCTATTTTTTATGTTGCTTGATATGACGTTACAAGTCGGTTGAATTTTTTGACCTATTGCAAGTCAAAAATAAAAATAGCTAAAACTTGTATCTATTGATACTCTAAGCTTTAGCTATATACTTTATGACCCATACGGGAATCGAACCCATGATTTCACCGTGAGAGGGTGACGTCTTGACCGCTTGACCAATGGGCCGGAACATGTATTAGTTTACCACACTGTTTTATTTTTTTCAATATCAAATAAATATTTTTTATTTTATGTTTAAGTAAAAAATACTAGAAAGGCTATTAGCCTCTCTAGTATTAGGTTAAGCTTCTACGGCTTCGTCTTTTACTTTAGACTTGTTTTTACCCACAAGTTCAAAGGTTTCTATAACCACATTAGTGCTTGTCCTTTGAGCGCCATCCTTATTAACATATGATTCACTTGCTAAATGGCCTGATACAGCTAATTTAGTGCCCTTTTGCACATAACTGGATAGACGTTCAGCTTGAGTACCGAAGGCTACCATATTAATAAAGTCTGCTGATCTATCCTTGCTTCCTATTGGATTCACTGCTAAAACAAATTGTACATATTTATGATGTGTTGCAGATTCTTTAAGTTCTAAATCCCTAGTAACATTGCCCATTAAATTCACTTGATTCATAGTGTACCTCCTTTGTTTTTAGGAGTATACTCACTTTTTCAAATATTATACACTTTTCTTGCTTAACTCTTAACTTTTTCTAAATATTCATAAGCCTCATTGATATCGCGAATTTTTTGATTAGCAAAAGCAATATAATCTTCTGGAACGCTACCAGAAGCTAATTTATCTGGATGATATTCTTTAACAAGCTTTCTATAAGCTTTCTTGATTTCTGATAGACTTGCATCAGGACTAACACCTAATACTTCAGAATATTTTTTCACCAAATCTTCTCTGCTTTGCATATTTGGATTGCCTCCACCTTGGTAGCCATAGCTTTCTCCAGTAAAGGCGGCTCTAATAGCTTGGTATTCATAAGCTGAAATACCTAGGTCTAATAAAATTTGTCTTGTCATATTTTCTTTAGCAGTATTGGTATCTCCACCTTGCATAGCAATACCTATGAACAGATAGGCTAATGCTAAAATAATATCTCGGCGATGACCATAATAAGTCTTGACCACTTGGGTAAAAATTTGATAATGCTCAGGATGATCTTTACCATAATCAAAAGCTTCAGCATAGCTATTGAGCTCTGATGCACTCATTCCAAAATGCCCTGCTATAAACTGCTTTATAAAATGGATTTCATCTTTTGTTACACTACCATCCGACTTAGCAATCATAGCTGATAAAGCCATCATTGAAGCAATAACAGGATTTTTATCTTTAAAAGCTGGTTCATCCCTGATTTCCTTTGGCAATTTAGGATATTTTTTAGGCATATAGCAAATACCTATCAGTATAAAAATTGGAAATGGCCAAGGTAAAATTAACGTCAATCCTGCCCATATCCAACTATTTCTCCCTTTAAAATAAGCAATGGCACCTACTAAGCCTGCTAAAGCAAACTTAATCAGCCATAAAAAAAGGCTCATTCCAAGACCCAAAAGCTCCATCAAAAAGTCAACTATAAACATCGTGTCACCTAACACCCTTCTTCTATAAAATCTATTGTCCCATTTTATCATATTTAAAGCTAAGATGCATTATGTTCTGCTAATCCTTGGCAAGAATTGTCGATGAAAAGCGTGCACCTTAAACTTTCTTTGTTAATATGATAAAGTAGAACTCTTTACTACTTTCTCATATCGTTGTTAATTTCTGATGAAAGTCGTATAATAGACTTATGTATTAAGTCGTTTTGGAGGAAATATAATGAAAAAACCTATTTTTACTGGATCCGGTGTAGCCATTATTACGCCTTTTAATGAACAAGGTGTAGATTTTGATAAATTCAAAGAACTCATTGAATGGCATATTGCTGAAGGTACAGACGCCATTATTGTTTGTGGTACTACTGGTGAATCTGCTACTTTACCTATGGATGAACACAAGGCCCTTATTAAATGTTGCGTAGAGCAAGTAAACGGACGTATTCCTGTTATTGCCGGTGCTGGTAGCAACGATACACGTCATGCCATTGGCACTAGTCAATATGCAGAAGAAGTCGGTGCTGACGCTCTTTTATCTGTGGTACCTTATTATAATAAGACCACACAAAAAGGACTTTATGAACATTTTAAGGCTATTGCAAGCAGTACTAGCCTCCCTATTATTCTTTATAATGTACCGGGACGTACAGTGTTAGATATGGCACCAACTACTGTTAAAGCACTTTCAGAAATCGAAAACATCGTAGGTATTAAAGAGTGTAATTTCGCTCATGTTGGCGAGATTCGTAAGCTTTGTGGTCCTGATTTTGCCATCTACTCAGGAGAAGATGCTAATGTCCTCCCTCTATTAGCCATGGGAGGCTTAGGTGTTATCTCTGTTATGGCTAACATTATCCCTCGTGATACCCATGATATAGTAGCAAAATTTATGGCTGGCGATATTGAAGGTAGTCGTGAACTTCAGCTTGGTGTATTAGACTTAGTTCATGCTCTCTTTATTGAAGCAAGTCCAAGTCCTGTTAAAGAAGCTATGAATATGATGGGTATGGGAGTCGGTAATTGCAGATTACCATTAGTACCTATGGAGCCTGTTAATAAAGAATTTTTATCTCGTACCTTAAAAGCTTATGGTTTAATTTAGTCCTTATCTTTACTTTAAGCTCTAATTTTTACAAAAAATCAAGAGAGTCTAGGCCCTCTTGATTTTTTTATGTCAATCCTAATATCATTTTCACTTTTTAAAATAAGTTATTTGCTATTTTCAATTTGATTACTTTTAACTGCCTCTACAATAATATCGCAGGCTTTTTTAATCATAGGATCTTTTGATTTCTCACTTAACCAATCAAAATAACTTTTATCTGTTTTATAAACTTGTTTTAAAGTTTCTCCTCGATGTTTATTGCCAAAGGGAATAACTACTGCTCCTGCTGCTTCTGGTGACATGCTGATTTCTTCTTTAATGGCTATGCCTCTCACAGGTTCTTTTTCTTGCCCCTTTGTTGCTTTATTGGCATCATCATCTTCCCCTGTATTTAAGTTTAAAATCGCCTGATAAGAATATCTTCTTAAGTAGCTAATAACACTTCCCGCTGCTTGAGGGTCTTTGGCAATTTCATAGCCTCCCCCTTTAGCTATCCTCGTAGGTAACATATAAAGTGGTTCACTCTCAATAAATTCACCACTATCATGAAGTAGCACCGTTTGAACACCTATTTGGCCATCCTCCCTAGTTAAAGGAAATTGCAAAATGGATAAGCCATTGGCTTGTAAAATAGGCCTTGTAGCTTCGATTAAAGCATCTAAGGTCACATATTCACTTTTAAATTGTGGATTTTCTGCATCTTTGGCAATGCTAGTAATTTCACCATTAAACTTAGCTAAAGCACTACCAATTTGTTTAATACTATCACTCTTTCTCATTTTTGCCCTCCTTTCTTATTCCTTTGTAGTTTCTGCTACATTTTTAAATTGGCTTACTTATAGCTTTTACAACTTCAAAAAGCTTATAACAAGAAATCCTTGTCAAAATAAAAAACACCTTAACACAAAATGTTAAGATGTTTATATATTTAAAATCATTTGTTAGTTTTTTATTTTAAGCAACTTTTACTGTCTTTTTTTCAGTCGTTCTATTTTCAACTTCTGAGTTTTTAAAAACCATTTTAAGCAAAATAGGGGTTAAGATAGTAGTTACAACTACCATAATAACAATAGGTCCAAATAGTACCGTACTTAACAAACCCAGGCTAGCTCCCTTACTTGCTACAATCAGGGCTACCTCACCCCTTGAAATCATTCCAGTACCTATTTGTAAAGCCTCCTTACCTGAATAGCCACAAAATTTAGCACCTATACCACATCCTATGATCTTTGTTAAAATAGCCACTATTAATAATGCTCCTGCAAAGATCATGAGTTGTATTGACATTTGCTCTATTTCTACTGTTAAGCCAATACTAGCAAAGAATACCGGTGAAAGAAGTAAATAAGACATGGTTTCAAAACGATGACTAATATAATCTCTTTTTATTGTATTAGAAATAATAAGTCCTGCTAGAAAAGCACCTGTAATATCAGCCACACCAAACACTTCTTCTGCAATATACGCTAAAAGTAAGCAAAATACAAAAGCAATAATGACATAACGGCGACGGTCTTCATCATCTTTCATAGTCCATTTTCTAAAGAATCTATAGAATCCAAAACCAATAATTCCTGAAAATACAAAGAATAAAGCAATTTTTAATAATACAATCCCTACATTAACACTTGTATCTGCTAAACTTGTAATTAAAGTTAATGCAATAATCCCTAGTATATCATCAATTAAAGCTGCTCCTAAAATAGCATTTCCTACTGGTGTAGAAAGTTTACCCATCTCCTTTAGTGTTTCTACAGTAATACTTACAGAGGTAGCTGTTAAAATAATCCCTACAAAAATATTTTGTAAAATCATAGGTGTTTCTGGTACAGCAAACTCCTTTGTATTTAAAAGTGCCGCCACAGCAAGTCCGCCTAGAAGCGGTATGATTACACCAAATAATGCGATAATAATAGAAGCTTTACCTGTCTTTTTCATTTCTTTAATATCTGTTTCAAGACCTGCTGCAAACATAAGGGCAATTACCCCTAATTCTGCCGTTTGCTTAATAAATTCTGTTTCTTGTATTATATTGAGCATAGCTGGTCCTAATATAAGTCCTGCTAAAAGTGCTCCAACCACTTGTGGCATATGAAATTTTTTAGTAACTAAGCCTAATATTTTAGTACTCATTAAAATAATGGCTAAGTCAAGTAAGTAATGATATGACATATGTTTCCTCTCCTGCTCTGCATGTTCCCTATGACATGCTATAAAATACTATAATTTGGCTCGTTTATCTAAGCAAAATTTAGTATAATAATATCTAGGTCATAAGTAAAATAAATAATTTATATACTATCGATTAATTTTTTTAATAATAAAGGAGACAAAACTATGCTAGAGGAACTCAAAACTTTTATTGCTGTCGTAGAAGAAAAGAGTTTTACTAAAGCTGCAGAGAAGGTCAATTTATCTCAGCCTAGTGTGAGTGTACATATTAAGCATTTAGAATCTTATTTTAATACACTCCTTATTACGCGTTCTATGAAACCTAAAAAGATTATGATTACTGAAAGCGGGCATTTGCTTTATAAGAGAAGTAAGCAGCTTCTGTCATTGCTTGATACTACCAAAGAAGAACTCCATCATATTAATAGTTCTTTTAAGGGCCATCTTAAAATTGGTGCCACTTCTACCATTGGTGAATATCTGCTTCCTTCTTTTTTAGCGGATTTTTGTAACCACTATCAAGATATTAACATCGAAGTATCTATTGGTAATACAGCTGAGATTACTAGTAAGATGAAAACTTTGCAACTTGATGTAGCCTTAGTAGAAGGTGTACTTTCTATTCCTTCCTTTAAACAAAAATGCTTTTTTGAAGACCAGCTCGTTCTTATTGCTCCTAGCAGCTATCTCTTTAATGAAGAGTTATTAGCTTCTCATCTTCTCCATAAACAACGCTGGTTGACAAGAGAGCATGGTTCTGGTCTTAGAGAAGCTTTAGATGCTTTTTTAGTGGCTCATCAAATCATTCCTAAAAGTAAATTGGTTTTAAGTAGTAATTATGCCATTAAGGAAGCCGTGAAAAATGGGTTAGGAATTGCTATGATTCCAAAATCTATGATTAAACAGCTTGGCTCCTTAACTACTATTCAAGTACTTCAGCTTAATACTTCCTATAAAATTGCATTTTCTTCCCTACTTCCAAAAGATTTACCTACTTCTCCTATTACAGATTTATTTTTAGAAAGCTTCGTACAATATATTAATACAGAATACAAACACATTATAAGGAATTCTTAAAGAAGCTAAAAAAGCAAGCAGTGACTTATTTCACTACTTGCTTTTCGCTTTTAATTAAATCAATCACTTCATGAAGACTTGATACAATAAAACTTGCATCTTCCCTCATTTCATCATCAGCTTTGACTAAGTCAGGGATTAAAACACCATACATCCCGGCTGCTTTAGCTGCTTTAATTCCCATTTTAGAATCTTCTAAAACCATACACTTCTCAGGTATTTTTTGTAATGCCTGAGCCGCTACTTGAAAAATCTCAGGGTTAGGTTTAGATTCCACTACATCTGAGCCACATACAATATGATCAAAGCGTTCCTTTACACCACCTAAGCTTAAATAAGCTAAAGCCTTTTCTCTAGTGCTAGAAGTAGCTACTGCCTTAGAAATGCCTTCTGCTTCTAAAAAATCTAAAAGCTCCATCAGTCCAGCTTTTTTCGTTATTCCTTGTTTTTCAAGTATTTGGTCTGCTAGCTCTCTTTTCTTTTGGCTTGCTTCCTCATACGGAAAGTCTTCTCCATAAATCTTTCTTAAGATCATGCCAATGGTTCTACTATTTCTAGCTACTAACTGAATATAAATATCCCAATTAAATTCATAACCATAAAACTTAGCTGCCTGCTCCCATGCTTCATAGTAAACACGTTCTGTATCAAACATCAATCCATCCATATCAAAAATGACAAGCTCTGGTCTCACTATATTTCCTCCTCCTATTTTTCTACATGAATCTGCTTTTATTACCTTATTAGTATAACAATAGTTCAAGAGGAGTGAAACCCATCATTCAGTATCTTTTATATTGGGTAACTCAAAATGTAAACAAGTACCTGCATTTGCGTTGAAGGCCTATTTAATAAAAAGGGTGCTTAGTACATCTTTCTTTTATGTACTAAACACTCTATCCTTACATAATATCCATATCCACTACAACAGCAATGGCTCGTCTGGTTAAAAGTATACCCAAGCCCGCAGCTAAAACAACCAAAATAAGTGCTATTCCAAATAAACTACTTCCCTTAATACTATAAAGAAAAATGGCTAATACAGCCGAACCAATTAAGGTTTTTTGAGAAGAAATCCATTTTACATCACACATCAATGGTATTAATGCTGCCAAACTTGCAAAAGCACTATGAAGCAAACTGGCTACTATATAGCTTACAAAAAAACTTATACTCATACTCCCTTGAGCAAAACCTAATGCTAGGTTTAAAATAGCAAGCACAATAAAATGAAGTAACATGCTCAAAAACATGAGAGGCATGGTTACACTTATAACAAGAATAACTTTTACTACTAGCAAACGTTTACGAGAAAGTGGATAAGTAAATAAAATACTAATTGACTTACTATTTATTTCTTCACTAAACATACGGATGATTAATAGTCCTGCAAAAATAGTAAAAACAATTTTATTATAAGCAATAACATTGGAGAAATAACTCGTATAATCCTTATAGCTTCCCTCCATTAATACCCCTGACATAATTAAATAAATTAATAAAATACCACTTGTTAATAGCCCTCCCATTACAATTTGCTTGAAATTATTTTTTTTCATTTCCAGCAATAATAACTGTTTCATTGCCCTACCCCCTTGATAATACATTCAAAAAGTGTTCTTCCAAGGATGTCTGCTCATTTGCTTTAATATCTGCTAGTGCTACTTCTTCTAATAACTGCCCGCCTTTAATGCAACCAATGGTATCTGCTATTAACTCAATCTCTGATAAAATGTGGCTTGAGATTAAAATGGTGATTCCCTGTTCTCTACACAAGAATTTAAGCAACTCTCTGATATCTTTAATACCTATAGGATCAAGGCCATTAACAGGTTCATCTAAAATAAGAAGTTCTGGACGATGAACTAGTGCTCTAGCAATGCCTAGGCGTTGCCTCATTCCTGCTGAAAACTGACTTACTTTTTCATTTGCCATACCTTGTAAACGTACAAGTTTTAAGGCATTGGCCACACTTTCTTCAGCTTCAATTCCCATGTAGCTACATTGGAGTTCTAGGTTTTCTTTTACTGTAAGATGATTATAAAAAATAGGATACTCTATCATATTTCCTATGCGACGTAACAAACGTGGCTGCATTTCACTAATTTCTTCTCCAAAAAGCTGAATGCTTCCACTATCTGCTTTTACTAAATGTAATAGCATCCTCATAAGCGTTGTTTTACCTGCCCCATTAGGCCCTAGAAAACCATATATTTCTCCTTGTTTCACATGAATACTCACATGGTCTATAATTTGCTTGTCTCCTATACGCTTACATAAATCATTGGTGGTAATAATCTCCACTTATTTTCCCCCTAACTCATTCCTTCTTCAATAAACCTCCTTATATCATATACAAAATATTGAAATTATTCAATTTTTTAAAACCACTTTATTAAGTTTATAAATTTTCAAATTAATTTTAAGAAATCATCTTTTTATTTAAAGTTCCTTAATTGCTTTTCTTTTTATTTCTCCCCATTTATGTCCATTTTTCCTATGCCCTAAAAAGCCTAATAAGCGGTAAAAGCTTAAAATTTGTCGATAACCCATTGTTTCAATTAAAGATAAAAGTATGAGTCTACCTATAACTTTTTCATTGTTTTTTTCTTTAAAAGCATACACTTCTAATAATAGTGCTGCTATAGACACAAAAGCATTAGCAACTAATAAAAAAACATACAGTTTTAACACATAAATGGTATCAACTAAATCTAATACGCTTAATACCACTAAAGAAACGATACCAAAGATTTCTATAAAGGGCGAAATAAGTTCAAATAAAATGTAATAAAGCTTTGCTCCAAACCAACGCCAACTTAAAAACAGCTGTGGATGGGAAAATAAACTTTGTATCAAGCCCTTTTGCCACCTCTTTCGTTGAGTTCCTAAACCTCTTATGGTATCTGGCGCTTGTGTGTAGCAGGTAGCATCTACTACTTGTTTGATTACGTATGGCCTATTTTCTTTTAGGAAATGGCTATGGAGCCTCATGACTAGCTCCATATCTTCACCTATAGTCTTTGTTTTATACCCACCCACTTCAATAACGGCTGATTTTTGAAAAGCACCAAATGCCCCTGAAATAATGAGATTCATATTCATAAAGTCCCATCCTATACGACTTGTTAAAAAAGCTCTTTTGTACTCTAGCATTTGAAAACCAACTAATAAGTTCTTTGGTTTCTGCTTAGCTACGATTTCTCCTTCTTTAAAAGTAACATCATTAGCAATCTTAATATTGCCGCCTACTGCTAATGTTTGTTTGTTTTCAATAAACGGTACTATGAGTTCTTTTAAAGCATCTTTTTGTAAAATACAATCTGCATCAATACCTACAAATATATCATACTGAGCATAGTTAATCCCTGCATTTAAGCAATCTGCTTTTCCCCCATTTTCTTTATGAATTAAAATGAGGTTAACACCTTCTTGCTCACTTCCATAAACTTCAATAACAGGCTGTGTTTCTATAGCTTTTAAAGTAGGTTTAAAAATCTTTTTCATCTGAAAAGCTTCAACTAACACCCTTAAGGTATCGTCTGTAGATCCATCATCTACTATAATAATTTCATACTGCTGATAGGTTGATGCTAATAGTGAACGTATAGTTGATGTAATTGTAATAGCTTCATTATAAGCAGGTACAATAATAGAAACTGGTATGTTTTCTCCCTTTTCTACAACCAATGCTTGTTTAAAGGCTTTGTAATGTCTATACCTTTTAAAATGATAATAGGCCATAATGGTAAATAAACCGGCTATTCCTACACTACAAAATGTATAAACTAATACAACACCTGTTAATACTTCTTTTAAACCTTCTAATTCCATAACGCCTCCTAACTTATTTGTTCTAATAAAAATTGACGGTAGCGCTCTAATTCTTCTTCAGATTTTCTCGTTTCTTCCGTCATGATATAAGCTTTTAATTGCGCTTCATCTGTCAATACCGCTTCTAATAAGTTCTGAATGGTGACTTGGTGTTCTTTAATCAAGCTTTGCTTTTGATTCATCCTGTAATAAAAGCTTTTAGCCGCACTTTCTCTTACTTTATAAGAAGGGTCGTCTATAGCTTTTTTCAAAGCTAACATACTTTTTGAATCTTGATAATATTTCAAAGCTTTAGCACTTAACTTTCTTATTGCTTCATGCTCATGAGCTAAATGAGCTATTAAATGATCTTCTGCAGACTTAGAGATCACTTTTTCAAAGTAAAGAATGCATAAGCATTTAAGCTGGATAGTACTGCTATTACTAACTAGGTACATTTCTACTAACCTAGCCACTGCTGCTTCTTCTTTTAAAGTAAAATAAGCAATCATAATAGGGGACAATTGCTTATCTTGATTTTCTAGCTGTAATATCATTTCTTTAGTAAATGCTACGTTTTCTCCTTTATAATTTAATAAACATTCAATGAGAATCTTATCATCCATAGTGGGTTCTTCAATTTTTAATTGTTTAATCCCTTTTAGTAAAGCTTCAGTAGCACCTATAGCTGCTAAAGCTTTTAAACGACTGATACGAATATAAAGAGAATCGTCATAAGCTAAAGATTCTATATAAACTTGGTCTTCAAAGCTTCCAAACTTTTCTATGCACTGTAATTTAAAAAGCTTATTAAATTCTTTATTGGAACTACTTCTTATAAAAGGAGCTACAATCTCACTTTGTCGAATCCATACAACATTATCTTGGTTTTCCTCTACCTTATCCAATAAATAAGTCAGCAAGGCAAGCTTATGCTCCCTTTTTTTAAGCTTTTGACTGCTTTGCTTTATTTTTTTATTAGTACATCTACCTGTTTGTTTAAACGCATATAAATCTTTTTCTATTGAGTCTTCTAAATATTTTATTCTCTTATAAGAGCTGCTACCCTGCTTATAACTCAAATGTACATATCCGTATACGCCTATCGCAACCAAAACAAGTATAAGCCCCATATAATAAACGGCTGTCATATTTTCTCACCCTCCTTACTATTTATTAGCTTTAAGAAATAGTTGCAAAAGCTTTTTTTATTGTCTCATAAGATTTTTTTAGTCGCTCATGATAAACTGGCAAATCCCAACCTTCCCAACGATAAGGTAGCATGGGTAGCTGGCTTCTCAGCTTACCTTCTTCTATAACGTAAATACCTACTTTCATTTCTTCTACTGTTATATGATTGATTTCATCTGTCTGATAAAAATCATCAATGACTTGATGCTTTCCTGGATTAGAAATTTGGAGCATCAGCCATGGAATTCTCATTTCAATTTCATCTCCTACGACTAT
The DNA here is from genome assembly GCF_003990395.1 of Cellulosilyticum sp. WCF-2. Taxonomy (NCBI): domain Bacteria; kingdom Bacillati; phylum Bacillota; class Clostridia; order Lachnospirales; family Cellulosilyticaceae; genus Cellulosilyticum; species Cellulosilyticum sp. WCF-2. Next base: position 3,550,989 of record NZ_CP034675.1, read on the forward strand.
AAAATCTGCCAAAGAATCATATTGCTCTGAATCAGGATTGGTATTTCCTGCTCGCAACTTACCAACCTCCACTTTTTTTAGAGGTATCGTTTCTCCTGTCAATGGAAACATGGATTCTCCCAGTACAACTTGACTAAAAACGTTAAAATGCTGACTTGTCGCTTCTGGTTTTTCAGTTTTTTCATTTAAATAAGCAGATGCATCATAATAGTCTTGCACCAATAAACTAGCTTCCTCATTACCTGTTAGTTTAATGATAAAATCAGTACCTTCGTTAAAGGTGACTTCATAGCCTTCTAATCCATAAGCACCTGAACGTGGTGTGATATCAATAGGAATAAGTAGTTCTTCTTTTGATAAATCCAATTGATCTTTATGAATCCTTAAGTAAACAAAAGCTGCATCACTTCTCATATATAAAGATAGTTCCTCTGCTCTTCCTACCAAATCCTTCTTATCCCAATCATTTACCTTCCCATCTAAAAAAACGCCCTCCCCTTCTTTTCCTGGTTCAAAACTTAAAAGTCCAAAACATTGTTCATTAGTTAGACGGTCATGCCAGTAAGCTCTATTATCTGCTTCATCTAAATCCATGGTATTCCATGTTCTTTTAAACCACTCATCCTGCCATGAAAAAATAATAGCACCAGCATAATCTTCCTCATAGATATCTTGTAACATAGAAGCATTCATCTCCCCTTGTTCCCTTTCACTCACCAGCCCTTGATTAAAACCACGATGAGTATCTATATGAGTAATTCCTCTAGATGTAGGTACCCCAAACTCTGAAACAATGACTGGTCCTGTATGATGAGCTTTTAACTGCTTTAAATACACTCTATAACTATTTACCTGTACATCTTCCTTGGCAGGTGTAATATATTGAGGATCATAGTTTAAGAAATCTGGATAGTACGGATAAATATGATAGCTATTAAATAGTCCACTTTTAAAAGTATCCTGACTTTTAATTGTTTCTGTATCTATGGTAACGATACGATTGGCTTCATCAATATCATTAGCTTGGTCAAATGGATCCGTGGTTAACCAATTAGTAATAGCTACTGGTTTTTGCATTTGATAGGTTCTTGTTTCATAAGCAATGGTATGCTCTAGCATCTGGGCAAAAAATAACTCTGTAGGTCTTGCTTTTTGTGTATAAATATATTCGCCTGTAAAGTCTCCTTTACCCTCATGTAACTGATTAGTTGCTTCCACAAAATAAGGATCCCATTCAATTCCTAAAATATAACCTACTACATAAGGTGAAACATCTTGGTTATAAGTGCCATAACCCCTTCCCTTTTTTGCTTCTATCTCTGCATTCCCATGTAGTACATCAATAATGTTACTCACTTCTTGCTTAAAGCTTTCCATAAGTTCTTCATCAAAAGCATCCATCTTTTCCTGCATTAACTCTTCATCTATCCAGACACCTTGTAATAAGTAAAGTGGTTCTTTTGCCTTACGGTTATACGCTGCTAGTGCCTCATAAAAAGCTGGCATTTGAAGGGTATACACACGAATCACATTAGCATTCATTTCTTGGATCTGACGAAACCACTTTAAATACTCTTTTTTAGTAACTCCAAATTCACCAGGATAATAACCTGGTTTTGTTGTTCCTAAATTAACACCCTTTAGAAACAGCTTTTCCCAATTATCCTCTTTATAAATTTCCAAGTAATCTCCATTTGCTCTTGCTACCTGACTAACACCCTCTTCTTTATTTAATAAAGGACGTCTTTCTTGTCTCATAATTACTTCTCCTATAAGCCATACTGTGCATAAAAGCACAATCCCTATTGTTACATACTTCTTCATTTTTACTCTCCTTTTGTGCTCCTAACGACTCATTATAGCAAACTCTTCTTTGAAATAGGATGTAAAATAAAAAGAACTAAAACTTCGATTTTTCAAGCATTCGTAGCCCTTAAGTGAACAAATTAACGTACTATTTTTACTTTAATGTTATTTGATATTTTAACTTAGTTTATATTTATATTTTACTTATGGTAAGTTTTGTTCATTATGATATTTTTCTAATACTTTATCCTAATTACCCTAGAAATCATATTTATTTTGGGTATTTTATCAAGTACTTGAGCTACTGTTTCTAAATCCTTTTAAATAGTAACTATAAAGATATATAGTATATTACATCAATTAATATAATGACTATTTTATATAGTTTTATAAATATGCATATTTCACTCTTGACTGATTTAACTATAAATACCAATTTTCTCTCTCATCATTATCCTACGTCCTATCTATATAATTACATTTCATTTTGAAAACCTTAACATGTAAAACGATGGACTACATGGAGGTGCTTTCCCAGTGAAACATTATCATGGTACTTATAAAAAACATTCTTATTTTGAAGGCTGGTATTTTAAACATCAGGGTGAGAATCATACTTTAGCCATGATTCCCGGCGTTCAATTTGATCAATTTGGTAGTCATTCGGCTTTTATTCAAGTGATTACATTCCTATTTAGGTGTTAAGGTAACAACCTACTCTAAGACTGCTCTTACCTTAGTGCAACCCCCTACCCTCCAAGTCTTTTTTTTTAAACAGTCATTCTAAACCATTAAAAGCCCCTAATATAGGGGCCTTGAGATGAATAATCCATGAAAGTCCTGTAGCTATAGTTAACTATCGTTTCTTTATGGATAATCAGCTTATTTTTGATTTAGAAAGCACTAAAGCCAGTTTTGAAATGGTATTAGGCAATGAATTCACTTGAAATACAAGCCATTTACACATAGGAAAGCTTAGTACGATTTGCAGTAGATTGATTAACTTAGCACCTTGCTTAATCTGCCAATAAATAGGTTCAAATAATGTTAAACTTATTCGCATGAAACGATGATAGGTTACAAGTTGTTCTTTAAAATGTTTTATATAATAACTGATATCAAAAAGGTTATAAGGTGGTAAAGCTTCACTAGGCAGATATACCCCTCTTAAAAAAAAGAATTGAGTTATTAGGATGAGTATTAAATAGCTGACAATGTGGATGCCTTTCTGCCTTACGTTTAAATGAAGATGCAATAAACATCTATAGCTTGCCATGAAGCAATACAATATTAATATAACCCCAGCAACACTTGTAGCTGCTACTTTTAAGCTTCTTAGAGAAGCTTTTACATCCTCTCCATGCAGTATTTCACTATTCTCCTCGGTTAATCCTAGCGTTAAAAGTGCCTTTTCTTCAATGATCTCACCTGCTACTTGACTTGGTAAAATAACAGCCTTTATCGGTGCCTTTTTTCCTAATGTACTTGTTGCAGGAAAATAAATGACATCCTCTCCTAAGTTAAACCAATAATCCCAAAAGTACTTGTACTTACGATACACACCCACAATCTGATAGACCATACCTTCTATTTCACATACATTTCCCGTCACTTGTATGGAGCCAAAGTACTGCTTTGCAACTTCATCACTAAGTAATATCACATTTCGTCCTTCTCTATCAGCTGCTGCCCCCCAGAAGGCACCATCTACTATCTGAATAGGTTCCATCATAGGAAGATTGCTGGTAGTCCCTCTTCCAACAAGCTCTCTCTCCTTTTTAACCTTTAATGTCACTGACTGCTCATTTAATACAACTGGCTGAAGCTTTTTATAGCTATCGCTTTCACAAAAGCTTGTTACTTCCAGCTTTTCTTTTGGGTAAATTTCTATTCTTCCCTCAGTATAAACTTGGGGTAAGCTTTCAATAAGACCTATTTTCAAACATTGTAAACCAATAAATAGTACTAAACAAAGAAGGCCCCTCTTTTTTATAGTCTTCATTTAAGTGCTACCTCCTGCCCATCTTTTAAATCTCCTAAATGGGAAGTAATGATCCTTTGGTTTTGATCTATCTGAGCTGATATAGCTACTTTGTAGTCTCCTTCTTCTAAAATCGTCACAGGTACTTCTCTTACTTTATAAACCTTTCTACCAATCCCTTCACTTTCCTCTACTACTAATACATAAGCATTGGTATACACCTTTTTAATGGCACTTTGATCCACAATCATCTGATACTCACTAGAACGGTTGGTTATTTCTACACTCACTGTCTTATAAGTAGTAGGCTCTAACTGCATTTGTCTCAAAAGCTGCTCCTCAACTTCTGCTGTTATTACATATTGTCCATTTTCTTCTTTAAACTTTTTCTTATTAATACTAGCTTCGTAACGCATTTGATTAAAAGTAAAACTTACTCTTTGTCCCATTTGTATTTTATTAGCTGTTTCTTCAGATACTTCAAAGCTTAAACCATAGTTAAGTGCTTTAGGAATAACAACTAAAAGCTGCTCCCCAGTTTGAACATACGCTCCCTTTGCTACATTTAAGCGATAAACATATCCTTCCATAGGACTTACTAATGTTTCACTCAAAGAAGACTGACTGATTAGTTGTTGTTTTTGCTTTTTTAAAAATTGCTCTTCTTTTAAATCCTCAAGGCTAAGTGTCACTTCAGCAAGTTGATTTTGTATATCTTGCATACTTTGCTTTAAAGCTGTTTCTATAGCTTTTGCCTCGTCTACTAAGCTTCTTTCTAAAGTAGCTAACTTATTTTTTTCTGCTTCATAGCTACTGATTGCTATAAGACCTTCTTTATGTAGCTCCTCATTCACCTGAACTAATTTTCTCTGCTCTTTAATCTGCTCTTTTAAGTCTATTAACTTGCTACTCGTTTCGTACTGCTCTAGTTCTTTTTGTTTAATCTCATAGCTAATTTCTAGTTGGGCCACTTCCTCTTCTTTACTTGCAATCTGCCTTGCTAATCTTTCATATGCAATTGTAAGTTCTGTTTCTTGGAAGGCCTTATTACTAGCTTCAGTCTCATAATCGCCTTTTTGTACAGTACAAAGAGCTTCTCCTTTTTCTACAAATTCCCCTTCTTGTTTAAAAACCTCTATAACTTGACCACTTATAGAAGGTACCAATATAGCTTGCTGACTTTTTAAACTTTCTTCATTTAATCCTATTTTACCAGTCGCTAAATACTTCACTTCTACAACGCCGCTTTTAACTTGAGCAGTACTTACTACAGGTAATAGATACTCATAAATGCTTCTCGAAATAAATGTACATCCTATTAGTACTGCTAAAAATAGCAGGATTACTTGAATTAGTTTTTGCTTAAGGGATTGTGTTTTCTCCATGACTTTCTCCTTACTTTAAACTAGATATTTTTAAACCGTCTGACAAATCATCTTGGGCATAAATAACTAATAAGAGTGGCAAAACCATATATAAAACACTACATGCAAAACCAATATGTATATTAGACACTGCTAGACTGGATAAATACACAGACAAGGGTAGTTTTTCTCTAGTGCTTATAAAAATCAAAGGCTGCTCTACCATACTCCAATAATCTATAAATAATAAAACTGCTGCTGCAACAATAACTGGCTTACACATAGGTACCAAAATATAACTTAGCACTTGCCTATCATTAGCACCTAATAAACGTCCCTCTTCTATAAAGCTAGCATCTATCCCTTCCATAAATTGCTTTAAGAAAAAAACACCAAAGGTTCCAAAAGCACCTGGTAAAATTAAAGCCTCATTACTATCTAAGAAATGAAGCTTACTTAAAATCATATAGTTAGGTACCAACGTCACTTGAAAAGGCATGAGCATCATAATAATATAAATGAAAAATAAAGTTTCTGAACCCCAAAACTTTAACTTACTAAACCCAAAAGCCGCTAATATGCTTAATAAAAGCTGCAAGGTAACAATAGGCACAACAACCCTTAGTGTATTCCAAAAATAAACTAAATACTGAGGTGTTCGAAATAAAAGGCGATAATACTGATCTAAATTAATATAAAATGGCTTTGGAAACACTCTTTCCCATAAACTTATAGGTTGGCTATAGATTGCCTTAATAAGTGCCTCACCTTTTAAAGAATGAGAAAATAAATAGTATACAGGAAACAAAATGCTTATTAATAGTAGCCCCATGCCTACATAAGTTATTCCTTGCTTTAACCTCTTCATTGCTTCCTCCTATCCATTTTCTCTTATATAACGTTGCTGCCATCTTGCCCCCAAAAAGATGATTATAAAAATCACTGTATATAAAGTAAAAGCGGCAGTCGTTAATAAGTCATAATTTAGTTTAGCAAAATGATTATTCATGAAGTGTTGTAATAAGTAAAGATTCCTATTAGGATAATCTCCTTGAAGTAAGTACACTTCTCTAAAAATTTTAAAGCAGTTAGATAATGAAATAATTATTGTAAAAAAAAGCATGGGTACCAAATAAGGTATTTTAATAAAACTAGCAATCTTAAAAAAGCCCGCTCCATCTAGCTGGGCAGCTTCTTCATATTCTTTTGGCATTGTAAGGAGTGTTCCTATAATAAGCAGTACATTATAGCCAAGATTTTTCCATATAATAAGGCCAATAATAATCCACGGCGCCTTGTCACTTTGAAGCCAATCTAGATGAGTACCTAAAACTGCATTTAAAATACCTTCCTTCGAAAATAAATCTTGCCAAACTAGCATAAGCGACGCTGCTGGTAATGCCATAGGAATAAGTAAAAGTCCCTGTAGCCATTTTCTTTTAGCCAATTGCTTTTCAATTAATAAAGCTATTAGCAAGGATAGGAAACATAAGCTAGGAAGGGCAATGCCTATTATAAATAGAGTATTGCCCATAGCCAAACGATAATTGGCATTATTAAACAAAGTTTTAAAATGTGTTAGTCCTACAAATCGCCTGTCACTTAAGTCCGCTGTAAAGCAGTATACAAAGCTTTTCAAAAAAGGAAGTATATAAAATACTAGTACGCCTGATAAGCTAGGTAATACAAATAATAACCCCTTCCACTTTCTAATCTGCTTCATACTCTAATCCTTTCTTTATTCCTTACTATAAAGTTCTAACTGTGGTTTAAGACGTTCTACTACTTGCTGGGCACTTTCCTTGTTTTCAAAGTATGCCTTGCTACCCTCTACAATAAGATTAATGAGGGTCTCATCCTCTAATACAGCTGTTTTAATTTGCTTCACTTCTTCATAAAAAGCCTGTAATGCTTCCTCATGTCCCCATTCCACAACAAGTATGTCATAGTCATCAACTGAATACATATAAGATGCATTTTTATTAGTGGTTTCTCCTTTAATCCATTTTTCAAAAGCACCTACATGAGTTGGAAAGCCTTCTAAAGTATCTGTCAACTGCACCTTTTCATTTAACATGAATGCCATTATTTCTTCAGTAAGTATCTTATTTTTACTACTTGCATTAAGCCCAATGATACTACTAGGTTTATAAGTACACTCTTCTTCTTGTTGTACTATTTTAAAGCTACCTTCCCCCTTTTGTTTATTAGCCTCATTGCAAATAAGTAAATCTAATATACTGCCTACATCTTCTATAAATACATGACTTTTTCCAAAAGCATATTCAAATATATTCTGTGTATTAATGGTTTCATGTTGATTTTTCATCATAGTATTATATCCTTTGGATACTTCTTCCTGTTGCCCAGAAAAGGTTTTAACAGCTTCTAAAAATTGTATTAATGTTTCTTCTTGTAATTCTCCTTGGGCATTAAACCATTCTTTTTGCATCTGTCCTGCAAATAAATTCATAAGATATTCTGGACCCTGCTTAGGTAATATCATTTCTTTTAAATGTGTTTTTTGATAAACTCCCAGTTCTTCTAGATTATTTACTTCATTAAGTACCTGAGTATCTCCCCATATAGTTGGTACTTTGAACCTAAGTGGAAGTGCATAAAGCTGCTCATCCTTTTGAAAAGGCGCAGTTGCAAATTCAAACATCTGCTCTTTTCCCTTTATTTCACTTAAGTCTGCCAAAACACCTTTTTCCATATAAGTATCTATTGGAAGACCATCTAAGACCATGATATCTGGTCCTTCTCCAGCTAAAATAGCTGTATTAAGTGCTTTAATAGCATCTTCTCTTGTAATCCCCTCTTCTCCAGTTAGGCCTACTTGTACATTAATGCGTACTTCTGGATGTTGTAATTGATAAGCTGTTAATGCTTCTTGCAGTGTTCTATTGGTTTCCAATGTATAAGCATTTAATTCTATAGTAGGCAACGTTGGTGTAGTTTCCGAATAACGATAGAGTTTAATCACATTTTGATATTGATCATTGGTCATCTGCACAATAAAACGTCCCTCTTTTTCTATCGCATTAACTAGGCCATAAGAAGGCAAGCCTAAAGAAAGTCCTGTACTACTCATAAGCTCTTCCCAAATACTTCCCCCTTCAGCAAAGTGTCTAATGCCATTTGTGGTAACAAGGTACATATTATTATTTTCAGCTGGTATTAAAATAGAAATTTCATCTATATTTTCACATGGGACAAAGTGGTCTACTTGACTTGCATTTTCATTATAAGCATCTATTTGTTTATCTATTAAATTAATGGTATAAAGCTTATTGTTAATCTGCGCAATATTCCCATCTGCTTCTGAATACTTTCGAACTTCATTTCCTGTTTTAAGGTCATAGCACTTTTGTCCAGTCATATTGCCAGATACCACCAATTGATTATCCGGTAAAATCACAACATGAGATGGTATGATATAACCTAAGTCTTCTGTTATATTAAGCCTACAAGTTTTAATAGCATCACCTTCAACATAAATAGCATAGGTATATGTATGATTGACTACCTCACTTGTGCCATCCTCATTTGTTATTAGAACCGCTTCTTCTTTAAATTCTGTTCCATCTTCTGGCTGTTCTGCCTGTCCAAGGTTTGCTTCTTCTGTACTCCCTGTGTCACTATTTTCTGCTTTGGTTTCCATATCTCCCGATGCTACATTTTGGTCTTGTTCTTCTAAATTGCCAACAGCAATAAAGTAAGGCTCTCCTTTTTCATTGACAGCCATAGCAGAAATCCAGTTATAAGCATCTTGCTTATTAAAAGCTTCAAGCCAAACTGGTTCTACTTTTCCCCAATTTCCATCTTCTTGTTCCTCAAAAATAACAAAACCTTTTTCTGTTTGTTGATAAATTTGTGGTTTACCTTGATTTGACACTAAAAATGTTATAGCTTCTGGCATAAACCCATCAATATTTACTTCTTCCTCTATGTAGCGTCCCATAGCTACTTCTCCTGTAGTAGCTTCTATTTCTTTATTGCACCCTACTGCTACTAGTAACATCAAGCTATAAATCAGTAAGCTTACTAAACTCTTTTTTAACATCCCTATCTCTCCTTTCTTCTTCACTCTGTACTATATCAAATCAATCTCTAAAAATCCTCAAAGGATTTTAGAGATAATTTAGAGATAATTGTGTTATAATATGAAAAATCACACAATAAGGAGTTGCATGATGAGAATCTTATGCATTGAAGATGATACTGAACTTGCTGAAAGCATTTGCTTTCATTTAAAACATGTAGGCTATAACATCGATTGCTCTGAGGATGGCCTAGAAGGCTTCGAACTAGCGAAAACCAATACATATGATTTAGTTATTTTAGATCGGATGTTACCTAGCTTAGATGGCTTAAGCCTTTTAAAGCGCATTCGCGCTTTAAATCTCCAGCTCCCTGTTATTATGGTCACTGCTTTAGATGGCATAGGCGATCGTGTCGCTGGGCTTAATTCAGGTGCTGATGATTATTTAGTCAAACCTTTTGCCATAGAAGAGCTCATTGCTAGAGTTGGAGCTTTAAGCCGTAGACCTAGTCAAATGATAAATACTGAACAAATCCATTTTGCAGATGTTACCTTAGACTTGCTAGGTCTTTGCTTAACAGGTCCCCTTCGTTCTTGTTCTCTTTCTAAAAAAGAAGGAGATTTAGCTGAGTTCTTTTTAAGACATCCTAGTGAACCTTTAACAAGAGAACTCCTTTTATCTAAGGTATGGGGCCCTGATACAGAGGTAGAAGATGGTAATTTAGATAACTATATTCATTTTTTAAGAAGACGCTTAAAAGCCGTTGGTAGTGAGTTACATATTAAAACGCTACGTTCCATTGGTTATACTTTGGAGGCTACTTATGCTTAAAACACTCCGTACACGTTTAGCTAAGATTTGTATGCTTATTACGGCAACGCTTCTAGCTATGATGTCTTTGATTTCTTTAGGTATTTTAGAAAAGCAATTTAATGCCCAGCAATATACCTTGATTGAAAATCAGTTAAATAGCATCGTTTTTCGTTTACAAACAGAGCGAAGTATTAGTCATACTTTTTTATCTAAATTAGAAGCTACTAATCAGCTTTTAATCAAGATAGAGGATAATGGTATTCCTCTTCTTTTTAAAGGTAATACCCCTTCTATTACGCCTAGAACTCAACTTTTTGCAGAAGCAACTACTCTTGCTGAGACTAACTATCATTTTAGCACCTCTAATTTATTTACCTCGACTTTAGATATTCCCAAAGTCAGTTTTGAGTTTAGAACACCCCAGCATGAACACTATTTAGCTATTATTGGGACCTTTTCTTCTGAAGTTGGGCATTTTCGTTTGATTTTATTAAAAAACATGCAAAGCATGGATCGCTATATTGGGTTTCTACGATGGCTATTTGTAGGGCTTACCATCATTGGCTTTTTATTATTGGGTATTTTTAGCTTTTGGTTTTCAGGGCATGCAACTCGTCCTATTGAACTTGCTCAAAAAAAGCAAACAGACTTTATCGCTGCTGCTTCTCACGAACTACGTTCACCTCTAGCTGTAATTCATACGAATACCTCGGCTTTAGCACTTAACGCTAATCAAGAAACACTTCGTTTTACTACCAGTATTCATAATGAATGTACACGTATGAAGCACCTCATTGATGATCTTCTTTTACTGGCTAATATGGATGCTAAACATTGGTCTATTCAAACTACTCCCACAGAAATAGATACTTTAGTTCTAGATATGTATGAGTGCTTTATACCCCTAAGTAAGCAAAAGAATCTTATTTTTAATGTCATTCTTCCTGATGATTTGGTTCCCACTTTAATGATTGATAACGAACGTATTCGCCAAACCTTAAGTATTTTGTTAGATAACGCTTTTACCTATACACCTGCTGGCAATAAAGTATCTCTCGTATTAAATTATACTCCTCATGCGCTTACTATTTCTGTCATCGATAATGGCCCAGGTATTGCCGAGGAGCATAAACCCTATATATTTGATCGTTTTTACCGAGTCGATACATCAAGGCATGATAAAAACCACTACGGTCTAGGTCTCAGTATTGCTTATGAAATGATGCAGCTTCATCATGGGCAGCTTACACTTCAAGATACTCCTGGTGGTGGTTGTACCTTTAGCTTAATTTTTCCTTTAAAATAATTTTATTTTTACATACAAAAAGAGCAACGACTAAAAGCATTTCTTTTAATCATTGCTCTTTTTATGATAATCTTGCTTATTTACAAGCAATAACTTCTACTTCACAAAGTACATTTTTAGGTAACGTTTTAACAGCTACGCAAGAACGTGCTGGTTTACTTACAAAATATTTAGCATAAACTTCGTTAAAAGCAACAAAGTCTGCCATGTCTGCTAAAAAGCAGGTTGTTTTAATAACTTTATCAAAGCTTGTCCCACTCGCTTCTAAAACAGCTGCTAAATTTTTCATCACTTGCTCTGTTTGAGCTGTAATCTCTTCTCCTACAATTGTCATCGTAGCTGGGTCTAAAGGAATTTGTCCTGAAGTAAATACTAAATCATTCATGCATACTGCTTGAGAGTATGGTCCAATAGCTGCTGGTGCAGCATCTGTATGTGTTGTTTTTAACATGGTGCGCCTCCTGTTTTATTTTATGACTCGATTATATTGCTTTACTGGACTTTCGTCAATATTTTTAATAATGTCTATCTCTTGTTATAACAATTACCTTGTTGCTTCTTTTACGCTCAGATACTTTTATTTGGTATTATAAAGCTTATATAAATGATATAAATTAATGAGGATAATGGCAAGGTTAGCAACTGCTACAGGATATGCACCTACAATAAAGCCATAAATAACAAATAATAAACAACCTACTGTATTAAGCAGACGAAGCTTAATCACATCTGTCATTAAAAGCGAAATGGCAATCATAATAGAAGCTGCATAACCTACCCATTCAATCCATGATGTAGCGGACATATTTTCTTCCTACCTTTCTAGTCTTCCTTAAAATGTCTTCGTAATACTATATGACGCTAAATCATATTATTTGCTGTTTTTTAGTTTCTTATTATAATAAACACCATATAGCAAAGATAACTAAGCACTAATAAGCTTCCTTCTAGCTTGCTAATTTTAACTTTAGTAATAGAGAAAATATAGGTTATGATACTTACGATTAATAGAACTATCATATCCATGAAAACAGCACCATTAACTTCTATAGGGAAAATCACAGAAGAAATGCCTAAAATAAAGAACACATTAAAGATATTAGAACCAATTACGTTGCCTAGGGCAATATCACTTTTACCTTTTCTAGCTGCTATAATGGAAGTCACAAGTTCTGGTAAAGAAGTGCCTACCGCAACAATAGTAAGTCCTACTAATTTTTCGCTCATTCCCCATGTTAGTGCAATTTGACTCGCAGCATCTACAACTAATTGTCCACCCACTATAATCCCAACTAATCCGCCAATGGCAATGAGTATGCTTTTTCCTATTCGAATCTCTTTTTCTACTCCTTTATTATCAGTTATAGAAGCTTCTGCTGTGCTATTTCTGTGGTTCAAAGCAATTTCAATGAGATAATACATATAAATTCCAAAAAGAACTAATAAGATTAAGCCATCCCCTCTAGAAATAGTATTCAAGCTAGTAGATTGAAAAATAGCATCATTAGCTAATATAAGTAAGATAAAGGAGGATAATAAAGCAAAAGGAAATTCTTTAGTGATGATAGATTTTTGCACTTGTAAAGGGGTAATGATCGCTGCAATACCCACTACAATAAGTAAATTAAAAATATTAGAACCTACTACATTACCAATAGCAATATCATTTTGCCCCTTTAAAGCAGAAGTAATACTGACAGCAGCTTCAGGCGCGCTTGTCCCAAAAGCAACTATAGTTAAACCAATAATCAAATTGGGTATTCTTGCTCTAATAGCAATGTCAGATGCACCTTCTACGAAATAATCTGCACCTTTAATAAGTAATATAAATCCTAAAATAAGCCACACATAAATCATAGATATCGTCTCCTTACTAGTTATAGTATTAAATATTATTAGTATTGTTATGCTGTTATATTTTCATTCTAAAATAAAAGCCTTTTAAAGGCTACTCCATCCTCTAAAAAGCTTTTACTCATTTTCTATTTATTTAATAAGTATTATTATAATAAGTTCTTAATTAATTCAGCTGATGAAAGTGGTGAAAGATAAGAAAGTGGTACATCAAATACTGTTTTAGCACCTAATGTGCCTTCCTTGTTCATTCTAACAGCAGCTCTTGCATAAGCTACAAGTGCAGCAGCTGTAAATTCTGGGTTGCTATCTAATTTAAGTGAGAACTCAATGATTTGTTTATGTTCATCGTTAGCACCTGTTACACCACTTCTAAATACGAAACCACCATGTGGCATTTTGCTATGATTAGCACGAAGTTCTTCTTCTGTAATAAAGTGAACAGTTGTATCATAATCAGCGAAGTAGTTTGGCATATTTTTAATATCTGCTTCAATACGTGCACGATCTGCGCCTTCTTCTGCTACTACAAAACATTCTCTTGTATGTTTTTCTCTTGTTGTTAAAGATGGATTATTACCATTTCTAACTGCTTCGATAGCTGAATCTACTGGAATCGTATATTGGATACCGTTTTTAACGCCTTCTACTCTTCTAATAGCGTCTGAGTGTCCTTGACTTACCCCCTTACCCCAGAAAGTATAGTCATTACCTTTTGGTAAAATAGCACCTGACATCATGCGAATCATTGAGAATAAACCTGGATCCCAGCCTACTGAAATGATACTTGTTTTACCAGCTGCTTTTGCTGCTTTTTCTACTGCTGCTTGGTATTCTGGAATTCTTGCATGTGTATCAAAACTATCAATGGTATTGAACATACTTGCCATTTCTGGTCCTTGTACTGGTAAATCTGTTGCTGAACCACCACATAAAATCATCACATCAATGGCTCCTTTATAGCCTTCTAGTTCATCCATATGTACCACCTTTGCTGATGGTGTGGCGATTTTTACAGTTTCTACTGGTCTTCTTGTAAATACTGCAACAAGTTCCATGTCCTCATTTTGTCCAAGCGCCACTTCTACTCCACGGCCAACATTTCCATATCCAACGATACCTACTCTTACTTTCGTACTCATCACAAACCTCCTTAGTTTCCTGCTGTTATTAACTCATTTGTACACTACTCATAACTGAACACTAAATTCTACCCTGTTTAGTAGTATTGATTAGTACTACTAAATTATCTTTGATTTCTTTTCATTTGTCAATATCAAATCACTTCAAAATACAACCTATACTTTCCCTTTAGGCATAGTTGCTGCAACACGCTTTTCTTGTGTCATATCAGCTAACTTTTTAATAGTTTCAAAATCAAGACCTAAGCATTCTGCAATAAGCTGCCCCATTTGATGATCTGCTTTATAAAACAAAGCTGTTTGGCGATATTGCAATGCAGGATCTGCATGTTTTAAGTTGTCGGTCACATTATAAATAAAGTGTGCTTTATCATCACTGGTCATAGCTCTATAAAATTCACCAGGCTGCACAAAATCAGCATCTGTGCTTTCAATAACATGTCTCTTAATTTCTCCTAATACAGGAATAGGCGGTGGTGCTACTTCAGGTGATACCACTACATTAACAAAACTACTAGGAAAATAATTCGGTACATTACCCATATTGCCATTAACCTGCATATTACCATCTCTTTGTGTAGTATATAAACAAGCTTTTGGTTTATTAATAGGAATTTGTGTATTGTTAGCACCTAAACGATAACGATGGGCATCTTCATAAGCCATTAATCTCGTTTGTAAAAGCTTATCTGGTGAAGTCCATATACCTGGTACAAAATGAGCTGGTGCAAAAGCTACTTGCTCTACTTCTGCAAAAAAATTGATGGGGTTTTTATTAAGTACAATCTTACCTAATGGAATAAGTGGATGATCCTCTTCATACCATGTTTTCGTTACGTCAAAAGGATCTACGCGGTAATGGGCAGCTTCTTCTGGTGTCATGATTTGCACGCATACAGTCCACGAAGGATATTCTCCTCTTTCAATAGCGTTAAACAAATCTTGAACGGAATAATCTGGATTCTCACCTGCTATTTTTTCTGCTTCTGCTGCTGTAAAGTTTTTGATACCCTGATTCGTAAGCACATGATATTTTACCCAAACATATTCTCCTTTTTCATTGTACCACATGAAGGTATGGCTACCAAAACCATCCATATGCCTAAATCCCATAGGTGTACCTAGATTAGAAAAAAGCCGCATCACTTGATGCAACGATTCTGGTGTTAAAGAAAGAAAATCCCAAAACATATTAGGGTCCTTTAAATTGGTTTGTGGATTTCTCTTTTGGGTATGAATAAAGTCTGGAAATTTAATACCATCTCTAATAAAGAAAATCGGTGTATTATTACCTACTAAGTCATAGTTACCATCCTCAGTATAAAACTTCATAGCGAAACCTCTAGGATCTCTAGCAGTATCAGCAGATCCCTTTTCACCACCTACTGTAGAAAAACGTATAAAAATATCCGTTCGTTTACCTACTTGATTTAAAAACTTTGCCATAGTGTACTTAGATAAATCATTGGTTACTTCAAAATACCCATGAGCTCCTCCACCTTTAGCATGTACAACCCTTTCTGGAATACGCTCCCTATTAAAATGAGCTAGTTTTTCCTGCAAATAAGCATCTGCCAGTAAATCAAAGCCTACTTTTTTTCCCGTACTTATAGCTGCTTGATCACTTGTAACTGGTATGGATACACTCGTTGTTAATTTATTTTCTTCCATACTGCCTCCTCCATTTTTATAAATAGCCCTCTTATTAGTTTATGAGGCTGAAGTAGTATAATATGATGAAGTAATCATTAAAATTTTCAAAACATATTTAATATTATTTTCTATTATGTTAAAATAAATACAGGTGAGTTACTAAGATTTGTTCTAGTATCGAACCTCTTATTTTAATTATCGTACTGATTGCACAAGGGTTCGTCCCAAGTGGTAAGGCGGAGCATATGGAGACTTTATAGGAGCAAGGCCTTTATAGGTACTACTTCTTCTTTTGCTATCCCTAGGCCTCTTGGCCTAGGGATTTTTCGCTTTTATAACCTCTATTTTGTGTTTTGCTGAGAGGTTCAATCCACATCTTTTCAATTTTTTTATTTCATTTTAATAAGGAAAGGATATGAGAAATGGAAACAAGAATTGCTTTAATTGGAATCATAGTAGAAAATAAAGATTCCGTAGAAAAAATCAATGGCATTTTACATGAGTATGGTGAACATATTGTAGGCCGAATGGGTGTGCCCTATAAACCTAAAAACGTTTCTGTGATTAGTGTCATTATAGATGCTCCTAATAGCGTGATTAGTGCTTTGTCAGGAAAATTGGGGATGATTCCTCATGTCAACGTGAAGACCGTGTATTCAAAAATAAATGAACCTCTAGAAATGCAGGATTAAGTCATGAAGGCCCTTATTGATATCCTTGCCAAAGAGCATCGTTTAAGTAAAGCAGACTACCTTCTCTTACTTACACACCACCAAGATGAAGACCTTTCTTCTTATCTCTTTGAAAAAGCAAGGCAAACCGCTACTCATCTTTTTGGCCATCAAATTTATACCCGAGGCCTTATTGAATTTACTAACTACTGCAAGCAAGATTGTTACTATTGTGGCATTCGACGGAGTAATACTGAGGCTGAGCGCTACAGACTTACTTTAGAAGACATTTTATCTTGCACTGAAATAGGTTATCACTTAGGCTTTCGTACCTTTGTTTTACAAGGTGGTGAAGATGGTCACTTTCAAGATGATACCATTTGTGATATTTTAACAGCTATCAAAAGTCAACATCCTAACTGCGCCATTACACTTTCTATTGGTGAGAAAAGCCGCTTAAGCTATGAACGCTTTTTCAAAGCTGGTGCTGATCGTTACCTACTTCGTCATGAAACAGCTAATCTTGCTCATTATAGCCAACTTCACCCTGCTTCTCAAAGTCTAGAGCAAAGGAAACAATGTCTTTATGACCTAAAAGCTATTGGTTACCAAGTGGGTACCGGATTTATGGTAGGTTCACCTTATCAAACCTTTGATACGCTATGTGAAGACTTACTTTTCATCCAAGACTTTAAACCCCATATGGTAGGCATTGGCCCTTTTATTCCACATCAAGCTACCCCCTTTAAAGACCACTCTGCAGGCACCCTGTCACTTACTTTATTTTTAATTGGCCTTCTTAGACTCATCCTACCCAATGGATTAATCCCAGCTACTACAGCCCTGGGCACCATTGATCCTCAAGGCCGTGAAAAAGGCATTTTAGCCGGCGCTAATGTTGTCATGCCTAACCTTTCTCCGGTTGGCGTTCGTAAGAAATATAGTTTGTATAATAATAAAATATGTACAGGGGAAGAAGCTGCTGAGTGTTGGGCTTGTCTTAATAATCGTTTAAAACAAATCGGCTATAGCCTAGCTGTCAATCGTGGTGACTTCTCTCCTTTATAAAGGAGCGTTAATATGTATAATCCCAAATCTATGACTGCAACTGAATTCATTAATGATGAAGAAATTCTAGAAACCTTAGCTTATGCAGATGCTAACAAAACTAATAAAATCCTTATTAGTAGCATCATTGAAAAAGCTAAAGACTGTAAAGGCTTAAATCACCGTGAAGCCGCACTCCTTTTAGCTTGTGAGCTAGAAGAGGAAAACAAAGAAATTGAAGCTTTAGCTAAACAAATTAAACAACGTTTTTATGGTAATCGTATTGTTATGTTTGCCCCACTTTACCTATCTAATTACTGTGTCAACGGCTGCACCTACTGTCCTTATCATCATAAAAACAAACATATTACTAGAAAAAAATTGACACAAGAAGAAATCAGAGCTGAAGTCATTGCCCTTCAGGACATGGGACATAAACGTCTTGCACTAGAAGCAGGTGAAGACCCTGCCAACAATCCACTAGATTACATCTTAGAAAGCATCAAAACCATTTATAGCATTAAGCATAAAAATGGTGCTATTAGACGTGTCAATGTCAATATTGCTGCCACCACCATAGAAAACTACCATAAATTAAAAGAAGCAGGTATTGGTACTTATATTCTTTTTCAAGAAACTTATCACAAAAAGAATTATGAAGCACTTCATCCTACTGGTCCTAAGCACGACTATGCTTATCATACAGAAGCCATGGACAGAGCTATGGCTGGCGGCATTGATGATGTAGGACTTGGTGTTTTATTTGGTCTTAATAAGTATCGTTATGATTTTGTAGGCCTACTTATGCATGCGGAACATTTAGAAGCAGTGCATGGTGTAGGTCCACATACCATTAGTGTTCCTCGTATTTGTCCTGCAGATGATATTAACCCTGATGAATTCACCAATGCTATTTCTGATGACATCTTTGCTAAAATTGTGGCAGTTATTCGTATTGCTGTGCCTTATACAGGCATGATTATTTCTACTAGAGAATCCCCTAAAACTAGAAAGCGTGTATTAGAATTAGGAATTTCTCAAATTAGTGGTGGTTCTAGCACCAGTGTAGGTGGCTATGTCACTCCTGAAAAGGAAGAAGAAAACTCTGCTCAATTTGAATTAAGTGATACTCGCACATTGGATGAAATTGTAGGTTGGCTCTTAGAGCTTGGCTATATTCCAAGCTTTTGCACAGCTTGCTACAGAGAAGGCCGTACAGGAGATCGTTTTATGAGTCTTGTTAAATCTGGGCAAATTGCTAACTGCTGCGGACCTAATGCTCTTATGACATTGCAAGAATATCTAGAAGATTATGCTTCTCCTACAACTAAGGCAGCTGCAACCTCTATCGTTGAAAGAGAACTTAAAACCATTACCAATCCAAAAGTTCTAGAAAAAGCAGTTAGTCAATTAAAAGCTATTCAAGGTGGAGCTAGGGATTTTAGATTTTAATCATGCATTTTGAAATAGTTTTCATTTTAAACTTGAGTAGCTATAATAAATCACCTATTTCAAGAAAGGAAGTGTAGATATGAGTTTGATGGATACTCCGAGAGCTAATCGTCTTCACATTGGCTTATATGGTAAAAGAAATAGTGGTAAGTCTTCTCTTATTAATGCTTTAACTGGTCAAGAAATTGCTTTAGTTTCTGAAGAAGCAGGTACTACCACTGACCCTGTTTATAAATCTATGGAAATTTATGGTATAGGTCCTTGTGTATTTATTGATACGGCTGGCTTTGATGATATTGGTTCCTTGGGCAAATTGCGTGTTGAAAAGACTAAAGAAGCTACACAAAAGACAGATATTGCCCTTATTGTTTTTACCGATTCTGATTTAGCAGAAGAACTAAAATGGCTTCAGCACTTTAAAGCGCAAGATACGCCTTTTATCCCTATTATTAATAAAGTAGATACGTTAGAAAATAGGGATAGTCTTGCTGCTCAGATAGAAGCTACTTGTGGCATCTCCCCCATTTTAGTCAGTGCTAAAAATAAAGAAGGCATCGATGCCATTCGAACGGCTATCATTCGTCTCTTACCAGAAGACTATGAAGTTAAAAGTATTACAGGACCTCTAGCCGCTCCTGGTGATTTAGTTTTACTTGTAATGCCTCAAGATATTCAAGCCCCTAAAGGCAGACTCATTCTTCCTCAAGTACAAACGCTTCGTGATCTACTAGATAAAAAGTGTTTAGTCATGAGTTGTACCACTGACCAACTAGCTGCTACTTTAAAGGTATTAGCTAAAGCACCTGATTTAATTATTACAGACTCTCAGGTCTTTAAAACTGTTTACGATCAAAAACCAAGTAGCAGTAAATTAACTTCTTTTTCTGTTTTATTCGCTGGTTATAAAGGTGACTTACAAGCTTTTAAAAAAGGTGCCTATGCGATTGATACTCTAACAGAGAACTCTAAAGTACTTATAGCTGAAGCTTGTACACACGCGCCTTTAAGTGAAGACATTGGCAGGGAAAAGCTTCCTCGCTTACTAAGGCAGAAAATAGGCTCCGGCCTTACTATTGATATTACTAGCGGTCCTCATTTTCCTTCTAAACTTGAAGGCTACGACCTCATCATTCACTGCGGCGGCTGTATGTTTAACAGAAAATATGTGCTTTCACGCGTAGCCCAGGCCAAAGCCCTAAATATTCCTATTTCTAACTATGGTGTTGTCATTGCTTACTTATCAGGGATTTTAGAACATATTGATGCATAACTTTATTAATCTAGGAAATAGTAATACTAGAAATAAAGGAGGTATCATAATGACTAACTATTCTATTGCTAATTTATCTGAAGAAGAACTTATAGCCATTAAAGAGGCAGAAGCACTTTTCAAACAAAAAACTGGCAAAACTTATGCCTTGATTGCCTGGGAATCAAAATAATCATTTGATATTCCATCACTTATTTTTATTAACTTTTTCCTAATAAGCAAAAGCATCTCCTCTTGATAAAGACCATGCTTTTGCTTTTTTATTTGAAACAATAGAATGGATTTCTCAATGTCTATGACTTGCTAAAAAAATAACAACTCTTTTCATATCCTTTTTCTGTTTCACCAATTTTCTATATGTAACTTTTTATTTTATTCATTTACCTTTCATATATACCTGGTAATTATTGGAATGTACTTGAAAAACTATACAAACTGTATGTTATGTTTTATAATTTTATTGTAAATAGTTACAACTAATTACAATTTGTGACATACTCGAGTAGTTAATATTTCGAATAATTACTTCGTTATTTTTTTATCATTTCTTATTCTATCTATTAACTATCTCAAGTATTTTAGTCTAAAAAAATCACCACACAGAAGGGATGTTGTACATGGCAAACATTGGAGTATTTGACGTCTTAGGCCCTATTATGATTGGTCCCTCCTCATCGCATACAGCAGGAGCAGCTAGACTTGGAAAGATTGCTAGAACTATCGTTAATAAACCTATTAAAGAGGTCAACTTTTTACTTCACGGCTCTTTTAGCCAAACTTATAAAGGACACGGTACAGACCGTGCACTTGTTGCAGGAATCTTAGGCATGAATCCTGATGATGCTCGCCTTAGAGATTCACTCACTCTCGCAAAGGAAGCAGGCATTAAAATTACTTTTACACCAACGGATTTAGGACAAGTTCACCCGAATACAGTTAAATTCCTTATAACAGATGGGGAAGGCATTCACTGGGAAGTTCTTGGTTCATCTATTGGTGGTGGGCTTGTAGAAATCCACGAAATCAATGGTAATAAAGTTCAAATCACAGGGGAATACCCAACAGTTATCACTTGCCACAATGATATTCCTGGTACAGTTGCTAAAATCTCTGGCTTGTTTTATGAGAAACAAATTAATATTGCTTTTATGAAACTAGTGAGAAGTCAAAAAGGTAAAGGAGCTACTATGACTTTCGAAGTAGATCATAGCATTCCGGAAGATATTATTTCTGAAATTAAAAATGTAGATGGTATTAACCGCGTTATTGTCATTAATCAGCTAGGAGGTGTTTCATAATGAGAATTGCTAAATCAGGAAAAGAACTTATCGAAATCTGTAAAGAAGGACAAATCACTTTAAGCGAATATGCGATTCGTACAGAAATGGAAAGCAAAGAAGTCTCTAGAGAAACTTTAATGACTCAAATGGGTGCTACTTTAGCTGTTATGAGAGAAGGTGCTACACTAGGTCGTGAAAAAGAAGTGTATTCTTTAAGTGGTCTTATTGGTGGTGATGCTTATCGCTTACAACAATACCTTAACTCAGGGAAATCTTTGATGGGTAATGGCATTATTAAAGCCATGGCTATGGCTATTTCTTCTTCGGAAGTGAATGGTTCTATGGGTAAGATTGTAGCTTGTCCTACTGCTGGTTCATGTGGCATTCTTCCCGCTGTTATTTTAACTGCTGGCGAGCAGCTTGGACAAAGTGATGAAGAAATGATTCAAGGTTTATTTGCCGCTTCTGCCATTGGTATGATTATCGGTATGAATGCAACTTTCGCTGGTGCTGAAGGCGGTTGTCAAGCTGAATGTGGTTCTGCTGCTGCTATGGCTGCAGGCGCAGTTGTAGAAATGATGGGTGGCACACCTGAAATGAGCTTAGATGCAGCTGCCATCATTTTTAAAAATGTACTCGGTCTTGTTTGTGATCCAGTTGCTGGCCTAGTGGAAATTCCATGTGCTAAAAGAAATGTATCAGGTGCCATCAATGCCCTTTCAACTGCAGACATGGTCATGGCTGGTGTTAATTCAAAAATTCCTTTTGATGATGCGCTATCAGCAATGTATAAGGTAGGTCTTGGACTTCCTGAAGAATTAAGGGAAACCGCTCTAGGTGGTGTAGCTATTACACCAACAGGTAAAGCCCTTAAAGAAAAAGTATTTGGAAAAACCGATAACTAAAATAACTGATAAAAACTGACAACTAAGCGGAGGCATAATTAATGGATATCTTAATCGGAACAGCTCTATTACTCGCAGTATTAGGACTCTTTACTTTATTTAGCTATAAGGCGCCAAATGGTATGAAAGCTATGGGTGCTCTTGCAAATGCAGCTTGTGCAAGCTTCTTAGTCGAAGCTTTCCATGATGCATTCTTCGGTGGTGTATTAAATATAGAATTTTTACAAGGCGTAGGGGCTGCTAATGGTAGTCTTGGTGGTGTTGCAGCTGGTATTTTAGTACCACTTGCTTTAGGTGTATCACCTGTTTACGCTGTTCTTACTGGACTTGCTTGCTCAGGCTTTGGTATTTTACCAGGCTTCGTGGCAGGTTACCTTATTTCTTATGTGGTTAAATTCCTTGAGAAAAAAGTACCAGCAGGTTTAGACCTTATTGTAATTATTGTGATTGCAGCACCTCTTTCACGTTTAATTGCTACAGGCATGACACCTATTGTGGATAGTACTTTATTAAAAATTGGTGATGTCCTCCTTTCATCAGCAAATGCTAGCCCAATCATCATGGGTATTATCTTAGGGGGTATCTTAACAGTTGTTGCTACTGCACCACTTAGCTCTATGGCCCTTACAGCAATGCTTGGTCTTACAGGTATTCCAATGGCCATCGGTGCGTTAGCCGTATTCGGTTCTTCTTTCATGAACTTTATCTTCTTCAAAAAAATGAAATTTGGAACAAAGAAAGATACGATTGCTGTAGCTATTGAGCCGCTTACTCAGGCCGATCTTATCAGTGCTAACCCTATTCCAGTTTATGCAACTAATTTCATTGGTGGGGCAATGAGTGGTATTATCGTAGCGCTTATGGGACTTACTAATATGACACCAGGCACAGCAACACCTATTGCTGGTTTTGCCGTTATGTTCGCTTATAATCCTCCAATGCAAGTTTTAATTGCTGCTGCTGGATGTATTGCTGTAAGTGTACTTAGTGGTTACATCGGCTACTTTATCTTTAAGAACCATAAAATTAAAACAGCTGCTGAAATCAGGGGAACTGAGGCAACTATTTTATAAAAATAATTGATATTCACATCATCTCCTATTACCAATTAAAAGCTATAGCTTTTTCTAAGTCATCTCGTTTAAGTAACTGATTTCTTAGAAAAGCTATAGCTTTTTATGTACCATTTCTTAACAAATCTTAATACTTTCATGATATTCAATTTAATATTTTTTGGTTATAATATATTTATAATAATAAAAAAAGAAAAAATAGAGAGAGTTATCGTATGAATGAAAAAATTATATCTAAAAAAGTGCTTCGGCTTATATCCGTTCTAGGCATCGTTGCTACTATTCTAGCTATTATTTATGGCTATCAAAAAGGCATCTTTACTTCTACTGATAGACTTCAAGCAGCTGTTAAAGAAGCAGGTATTTGGGGACCTCTTTTATTTATAGGAATTCAAATCGTACAAGTAGTTGTACCTATTATTCCTGGAGGTATTACTTGCGTGGCAGGTGTTGTGATTTTTGGACCTTTAGAAGGTTTCCTCTATAACTACATAGGTATTGTTATTGGTTCCATTATTAACTTTGCCTTAGCCCGCTCTTATGGTCAAACCTTCATCCGCAGTATGGTCTCAGAAAAGCTCTACGAAAAATACATTGGTTGGCTCAGTGAAAGAGAGCGCTTTGACAAGCTTTTCGCCCTAGCCATCTTCTTTCCAGTAGCACCAGATGACTTTTTATGTATGCTAGCAGGCCTTACTAAAATGACTTATAAGAAGTTTACTACCATTATTCTATTGGGTAAACCAGCAGCCTTAATGGCTTATAGCTTTAGCTTAACGGCTGTACTTCAGTTTGTAACACGCTATGTTACAAGATACTTATAGGGTGTAATAAAAGTAAAAAAGTAAGAAAACACCATTCCCTAGCACTTCAATAATGCTAGAGGATGGTGTTTTCTTACTTTTTATTCATTACAAAACCTAAGCCACAACCACAAATACCTCCTATGATATGAGTCAGTTGTGAAATATTATCTTGACTGATAAGGCCATTAATGATTTCATTTCCTATATAAGCTACAGCTACTAAAATAAGTGTTAAAGGAATGCCACCTTGCTTAATATTAGCAAAGGAACTTAAAAGAATCAACATAAAAGCAATACCACTTGCCCCTAACAAGGCGGTATCAAAAAAAATAATATTGATTAAACCCGTTATAAAAGCCGTAAAAACAATCATCCCTAATAGTTTTTTACTTCCATACTTTTCTTCTAGCATAGGACCTACCAAAAGAATGAGCATAAAGTTATTTAAAAAATGCTGCCAATCAGCATGTCCTAAAATATGTGTAAATAAACGTATGTAAGAAAGTGGATTTAGAGGTGAACTCTTATAAACACAAAATAAAAGTTGTGTAGATAAACCTGCTGTTAAGTAACCTAATATAACTGCAAAAAGAGAAAGAAGCGTAAAACTTAAGATGACGGGGGAATTATATTTAATCTTTTTTAAGTAATTCATCATTTCCTCCTATTACTTTTTTATTAGTATAGCACAGGAAAATAATAGCGTCATCTTACAAATTTTTTAATACTCCGATTAGCTTACCCATAGCTCTAAATTCACCATCTTCAATCACAATCGGTCGATATTTAGGATTTTCACTTACTAATAAAATATGCTTTTCTTCCTGAACAATTCGCTTGAGTGTGATGGCTCCATTATAGTAAATTGCAGCAATCTCATGGTCACTCACACTACCTGCTTGGATGACTACATAGTCACCATCATCAATACCTGCCCCAATCATACTATCTCCTTGTACATGCAGCATATAAGTATTCTTTTTATGTCCTGTTAATTCTCCTGGTATTTCAAAGCTGCCACATGTATCATCTACTACTTCAATAGGCATACCAGCTGCAATATCAGAATAAATCGGTAGGCTTTGTACATCTTCTTGCCTCACTTCATCAATATAAGTCTCTCCTGCACTTGTGTCTTGCTTAAAGATGGTTTCAAGGCCTGTTAATTTATTAATATATTTATAAGTTTCCACATACCATGGTAAATGAGATTCTTGAAGGCTATTTAACTGATTGCTCATAAAGATTTCTAATGGCGTAGGTTCTAAAGAAATCTGTTTCTTAGCCTTTACTTTTCCTTTTTGTCTCACTCCTTTTAAGCGCCTTACTCTTCCGGTCATATCATAGCCTAACTTTTTGTAACTAGTTCCTCTCGTAAGCCCCAACATTCTAGAAAACTCAGGCTTAGTAGCTACCAAGAAAAGAACCTCTCCTTTTTGCTCTTTTCTTAATAAACCAAGGAGTTCTAACTGTACCTCGGTTAATAAATGGGCATCATCTACAATCAAATGTACATACTGTCCTTTCAGTCTGCCCTCTTTAAGTGCTATTAAAAGCCTTAAATCTCTTTGACTAGTCGTCATTTTACCTTGTTCTTCTAATTCAACCTCTATATATGTTTTCAGTGCCCATAACGCTTGTCTGGTTTTTCCTTTTTTAGGCCATTTCATTTCACAACCAACGCGATCTGCATCTAAATAGCCCTCTAATGAAGTGTAACCTTTAACATCCATCCATTTCATTTCTTCTTTTAAGAGACGCTTTTCTTTTAAGCATTTTACACGTGGATATTCTTTTTTCACCTGATGAATGGCTTCTTCCAATAACATTTCTGGTATTTCTTCTATATAAATATATGGCTTTTCTTTAAAACATTCCTGAGCTAATTGGGCTAACAAGTCTTCTAATCTATAGATTGTCCCTTGATTTAAATGGCTATCACTTTCAAATAAACTCATATTTTCCATACTTTTAACAGTAGCTAATTGCTGCTTAGCGACTTCATAAGCTTCACTTTTAATTGCAACAAAAAGGAGTTTTTTTCCTATATTTTCTAATAGGTAGAGCATACGTGCAATCCCAATAGTCGTTTTTCCTGCTTGTTCTTCCCCTTTAATGATGCTTTGTCCTATAATAGGATAGTGTGCTATTTTCTTTTGTGAATAAGTTAATTTTTGCATGTCCGCCCTCCTTCTTATGTTTGACTGATTACTTTTTATTATACGAATTTATGTCATCTTAATCAAGCAAGAAAGTAAACAAAAAAAGACTACTGCAACTTGGTGCGGTAGTCCTCTAGGTCTTAACTTTTATTGGATTTCAATTAATCGTTTTGCTTTTGGTACTTCTTCTTTTGGAATATTTATCTTTAATATACCCTCTTCTAATTTAGCTGTAATGCCGTCTACTTTAACATCTTTTAAGCTAATTGCACGCTGCATAGAAGCCATGCGACGTTCTCGATGGATATATTGATCTTTTTCATCATTCATTTCTTCTTTTCGTTGTACGGCTATAATCAGTTGATCGTTCTGATAGTCGATGGCAATGTCTTCTTTTTTAACGCCTGGCATCTCTGCTTCAATAGCATAGCCATTAGCATCTTCTTTAATATCTACCTTAAAGGTGTCATACTTAAAATCCCTTAAGCTGAGAAGATCATTGTTAAAAAAGTCATCCATTACATGATAAAAGTCTACAAATCCGTTGTTGCTCCTTTGAACTGCTTGACGATTGAATGGTGTTAATCCAAACATATAAACTCCTCCTTTAAGAAACCTTTTTATAATTTTGTTAGCACTCTCATTGGTTGAGTGCTAATTACACTTATAATATAGGCTTCTTAAATGTTATTGTCAAGTATTTTTTTATTTTTTTATTTTTTTATAAAAATTTTGTATTTACGAAATATGCTTTAAACCTTCATCAAAAAAAGAGCCGTACATGGCTCCTTTTTACTGGCTAAATAATTCATAATAAATGCGATCTTTACTTACGCCTAACCCAAGTAAACTTTCCTCTAAAGCTTTCATAAATACTGGTGGCCCACAAAGATAAAAAGTACTTTCTAAATTGGCTTCTGTACTTAACCATTCTTTAGTAACAAAGCCTATTTCATCATAGTCCCTTCCTTTTTCATCTTCTGCTAGAGGATTAGAATAAAAAACCGTATTTCTGAAGCCCTTTAGTTCTGCAATCATGTGAATATCTGTTTTAAATGGATGAAGCTTTGAGTTTTGCACGGCTTGAATAAAATGAACTGATTTTCTAGTATCAGCTGCTTGATAAAGCATGGATAATAGTGGAGTGATGCCTATCCCACCTGATATGAGGGTAATAGGTGCTTCTGCTCTCTCTTCTTTTAAAGTAAATAACCCCATAGGAATCATGGCTTCAATACAATCTCCTATCTGTAATCTTTCATGAAGATAAGTACTTATTAACCCCCCTGGTATTTTTTTAACACTGATACGATAAAGCTCGTCATTAGGAATGATGGATAAACTATAGGTTCTCAGCACATCTTTATAAGCTGCTTCCTCTGTTACTATTTTAAAAGGAAGATATTGCCCTGCTTCATGTTTGACAAGTTTGCCACCATCTTCTGCTTTAAAGTAAAAAGAAGTAATATCCTCACACTCTTTAATTCGATCAACCAAAACAAGTTTCCTAAAACCGCTCCATTTGCCATCTTGTTTCATCATTTTCCTCCTTTTTCTTTTTTAATAATAATTATTATATAATATGGCATAAATTAATCCAAGCCTATTTATATTATATTTTTCATTATCTTATATGATTTATACTCCTTTTTCATAAATAAAAAGGCTACCTGTGAAACTTATCTCAAATACACGATATCGTGTATTAAAGTATTATTTCCAGACAGCCTCTTATCATTTTCTTAATTATGTCCTTTTAAGAAGGCGTAACTATTTCTTCTACAACAACTTGATTTGTTAGTGAAGCCCTATTTAATAATAAATAATAGCATTTACTTCATAACCTTGTTTTAAAACTGCTTGATTTTCTGTTACCTCTAATTCTACACTAATCATATTTTCTCCGTTAACAACTTTAGCTGCTTGGGCAATACGTGATACCTTAGCGCTGATTGCATCATCTGGGCTCGCTGCTAAGTATAGATCAGCTTTTTCTCCTACTTTAATTTTATTGATAAAGGCTTCTGGTACATCCACTAGAGCGGTTAACTTACTAGGGTCAATAAGACGCATGATAGGTTCTCCACCTTTTAGCCGCGTTCCTTCAGTTACTAGTATTTCATAAACAACTCCTTCTTTCTGATCCAAAACAATAGCTTTATCTTTTAAATAAGCTTTAGTGAGTTTAGCTTTCATTTCTTTCAGCTCAGTTTCTGCTGTTTGTATCTTAATATCTAAGGCCTCTACTTTGCTTGCTTTTTCTGTACTTGTATTACTTACTGTTAACTGCAAGCTATCTATTGACCCCTTAAGACTATCTACCTCTAATTGCTTACTTGTTGTCAGCTGTTTTAATGTATTTTCCGCTTGATACTTATTATTTTTAAGTTCTGCTAAACTCATTTCTTTATCTTTTAGTTCTTTATCTGATATCCCTCCTACTTCTATTAAACTCTTACTCACCTCATAATCTTTTTCTGCTATACTAATCTGCTGGTCTAATATTTTAATTTGTTCTTCAATCTTTATAAGTTCAGGATCTGTACCATTTGATAACTGATTTTGTTTTGTCTTTAACTCACTATTTTTTTGATTAATAGTAACACTTTGTGGATCTAAACTACTATAGGCAGCTTCTCTTTCTACTTTTAAAAGCTGAATTTCTTGTTCTTTTTTGATTATTTCATTTTTATAGCTTTCATAATCTAGAGTCATAAGCTGAGTACCTTTTTCGACAAGATCCCCCGCTTTTAAATCAATGGTTTCAATAGTAGCTGGAAAATCTACTGCTAATTCTCTAATAGCTGCAGCTTCTACTTTTCCAAATACATCTAATTGATTCACTTCCTGATTAACTTCTACTTCTTTTGCTAATTCCTGTGCATTCACTTCTTGTGAGTTGCAACCAGTCATTGAAACACTTCCTAAGATAATTCCTGTGCTTAATAAAAATAAACTAAATTGCTTTTTCATATCCTTCTCCCCTTATCTTTGTAGACTGTTCTTCACAAATACAACCGTCTTTCACCATAATTAAATGCGTTCCATAATCTGCCGCTTCCCTTGAATGGGTAACTTGAACAATGGTTTTCCCTTGTGTTTGATTAATCACTTGTAAAAGTTCCATAATCTCTTTTCCTGTTTTACTATCTAAATTTCCAATAGGCTCATCTGCAAAAATAATATCTGGTTTATTAATAAGTGCTCTTGCAATGGCCACTCTTTGTTGCTGACCACCTGAAAGCTCTCTTGGTGTATGCCTTCTACGCTCTGTCAATCCTACAATTCTCAGGATTTCTTCTAAATCCTCTCTATAATCCTTCATTTTCTTGCCATCTAATAAAATCGGTAACATAATATTTTCTTCTACATTTAAGTTGGGAATCAAATTGTAAAACTGAAATACAAACCCTATATCACGTCTACGCATTTCACTTTCTGCTTGATCCTTCATTGTAGATAATTCTTTGCCATTAATCTTAATAGTTCCAGTAGTTGGCTTATCTAGCCCTCCTATTAAATAAAGCAAGGTGCTTTTCCCTGAACCAGAAGGCCCCATAATTGAATAAAAGCTTCCCTTTTCAACTGTTAAGTTGATATCTTTTAAAATCTCTACTTTTTCACTCCCTAAATCATAGCTTTTGCATAAATGATTGGTTTCTATTACATAGGACATTTCTACTCCTCCTCATATTTTTTACTAATACCGGTTTTATTTTTATCACGCTAACAAGCCCTATCCCATCACCCTTCTTATCA
Organism: Cellulosilyticum sp. WCF-2; assembly: GCF_003990395.1. Taxonomy (NCBI): domain Bacteria; kingdom Bacillati; phylum Bacillota; class Clostridia; order Lachnospirales; family Cellulosilyticaceae; genus Cellulosilyticum; species Cellulosilyticum sp. WCF-2. The sequence continues at coordinate 3,581,379 of NZ_CP034675.1, forward strand.
TTCGAAAATCCTTGCACTCTATCCAACTATTCAAATTTGATTGCTTCTATAATGTTCAATTTAGAGGTTTTAAAAGCTGGAGAAATAGAAGCTACGATAGTCACTAAAGTTGCTACTCCAATATAAACCCATAGGCCATTAGCTACAAAGTAAACAATTGGTGGTAGCTGCATACCTTCTATAACATAAGGCATATTGTTCATAATAATCCAACCGGCTCCTATACCTGCTATTGCCCCTAATAGCCCTGTGTATAAAGCTTCTAAAAAAATCATTTGAATGACTTGCTTTTTGTTCATGCCCACTGAACGTAATACTGCGATGCTTCTTTTTCGTTCAATAAAGCTAATAAATAAATTATTAATAATACCAATTACGCCTATAATGGCTGCCAAAACAGAAAACCCAGACAAAATACTCATAATCTGAGCATTACCTTCCTTATTATTTTGGAGCTGTTGCCTCATAGTGGCTCCTGATAGATGACGATCCTTATATTTTATCTTTAGTGCTTCTAATACTTCTGTAGGTTCTTTAGACGTTTTTAAGTAAATTGTAGTGTAATTGTGAACCCCTATATCTTGTTTAAAATAAGCCTCACCAATCTGAACTAAATCTCCATTGTTCATTAAGGTATCATAAAAGCCAATAATTTCATAAGTCCGTAATCCCTCTGGCATTTTAAGCTGTATCTTTTGCCCTTCTACTAAGCTATAACGTTTCTTTAGTACATTTGAAAACGCAATATTACGTCCCTCCCCGAGTTGTTCTAGGATACGATCCTTTTCTTCTTCATTCTCATACCCATAAGTCAGGTAATCAGCATGAACCTTCCCTGAAACACCTTCAATGGAGGCAAGCTTTACATTATTGTAATCTACTAACTCTATATTCTTACCATAGTAATAACCACTGACATAACAGCCATAAGCATCTGTTACCCCCTCCTCATATAGCAAGGAACGTACTGTATTTGTATCCATATCATCTAGGGATAGTTGTACATCATACGCAAAGTTCTTCTCGTAGGCATTTACCACTTCTACTGCTAGATTTTCACCGATGTTATTGACCATAAGCAAAATACCGACCCCAAGAGTAATCAGTGACATACTATTAAGTATACTTTTATTTCCTTTAATATTTTTCACTGCTAGTACCCCTACATTACCAAATAAGGTTGCGAACAGTTTCTCAGTTAAGCTAGAAGAAAGTTTAATAATAGTAGGTAGAATCCCTATTATGCCAATTAAAGCTAAAAATACGCAGATGCTAGCTGCTGTAATCCGATAGCTCTCAGGTAGAATTTTAATCGCTACAATACTAAATACTACTAAAATGATACTTCTTATTTCTTTACTTCTTTTACGCTTTACTGAGTGATTACTCCCACCTAATACAATTTCCTTAACAGGTACCTTAGCTACCTTTAATATAGGTAAAATACTACTAGCTAAACAAATAATAATACAAAGTAAAAAAGAACCTAATAGATAACCTGGCGTAATGACTAAATCTATCTTTCCACCTATACCTTCTGAAGCAGCTACGACACTAAGAAGTACTTTTAAAATAATAATGCCTAGTCCCCATGAAGCAATCCCCCCTAATACACCATAAAAACTGCTTTCTAAAATGAGTACTCGTTTCATCATCTTTTGACTAGCACCTACGCTTCTAAAAGTCCCAATAATCGGCATTTTCTCTAGCATAATGACCTTGAATGAAGTATAAACGATAAAAACACTCATCACTGTTACAATTAAAGTCATCATCATAAATAAGGTAGAAAACATACCAAGCATGGTTCTTATGTCTTCAATAGGAATAGGTTCTGCTACTTCGTATTTAGGATAAGCTGCTTTAAAATCTTTTAAGAGCTGTGAAACCTCTACCCCTTCTTTTCCTTTAATGTAAATGCTACTTGGCTTTTGATGTGTTCCTAAATACTTAGATAAAGTGGTATAGGGCATTAAAATTTGAGACCTATTTCCCTCACTACTAAAGATTCCTACCTTACTGGTAATACCATAAATCATCAACTTCCTTTTGATGTTGTTTATACGTATCTCTAAAGCATCACCTATTTCTAATTGATACTTCTTCGCAGTTTGATCACTTATGATGATTTGATTATTGGTAAAGTCTGCATTGCTACGTTTACTAATGAGCTGTAACTTATTCATTTGCAAGTAATCTTCAAGCGCTACCCCCATAATACTGACTTCATCTACAACCTTTTTTCCACTATCATAAGTACCACTGCTACTTAATACTGGAATCATGTATTCTACCTGCTGCTCAAGTGCTTTTCCTGGTGTTAAGCTGATTACTTGACTTGGTGAGTTTTCTCCTGGTCTAATACAGACCTCCGCCGTTCCAGTGCTTGTTTTCATCTGCTCCACATAAATAGCTAATAAAGAATCGGTAATGGAGAGAGAGGTAAGACATAAAGCTCCCGATAACATGACTGCTAGTAAAATAAGAAACGTTCTTAGTTTCTTTTCACTCATAGACTTCATAATGTATTTGATAATAATAGGCATCTTTTACTTCCTCCTTTAATCTGCCTTTTTGCTCCACTTCATATTATTTTTTATAAATAGATACCTCGCCTGTAATAGTACCCTTATTTCACGTTTATACTAATCGTAAAAATAAGTGCTGTCAATTAAAATACTGAAAATTCATATTTTTTAACCCTTCTCTAATCCTTCTTTAATCTTTCTTTCTAACTTTTCTCAGATTACAACCCAAAAATTGTCTTACTAGAGTTTTCTTTTCTCATAACATTTCAGACATTTTATTTTATTATTCAACCTTCCTCTTACTTTTTTTTAGTATTTATCAAATAAAAAAGAGACCATTTACTTTATCAGTAATAGTCTCTTATAAATAAAATATCCCCTTATAACTAAGCATCCTTCTTTAAAGATTCTTTTAACATATTTTCTAACTGCTGCAAGAAATCAATGATACCACAAATAATAATAGCTTTTTTACTCATTTTAGTATTTAAAATATCTAGCTTGTCCCCAAATTCATTAATCGTTCCTGTTATAACACTTACCCCTTCTGTTGCATGGTTAATCTCTACATTGGCTCTTTCTATTTCACTTACAATTTGCTTACTTACTTCCTTTACTTCTAGAGAGCAAGCAGATACTTCTTTAAACTGTTGCTGCACATTTTCTGCATGTTGTAAATTACCTGCAATAGCACCTTTAGAATTTATTATTTCTTTCTTTAAAGCATCTAGACTACCATAAAGCGTTTTAATGCTTTTATCAATACCGCTTGCTAACTCTTTAGTAGAAGCAGATAATTCTCTAATATGTGTAGCAACTACTGAAAAGCCTTTTCCTGCTTCTCCTGCTCTACTTGCTTCAATAGAAGCATTTAAAGCTAATAGATTAGTACTCCCTGCAATACCTGTTATGCTCTTTGACATCTCTTGAATATGTGAGAAATCCTTTTCTAGCATTTGAAAGGTTGTAGTCATACCATCTAGTGCAGAACAAGTTCCTTCTATTTGATGCGTTAATTCATCCATTTGTGTATCTGCTTTTTGAATGGCTACATCAGATTTTTCCATTCTATGATCAATCTGCCCTACAAATACCTCAAATTGCTTAAAGTGACTATTCACTTGTTCAATCATCTCATTAATCGTACCCACCTGTTCGTAAGCTGAAGCAAATTCCTTTTGAACATCTAGTAAACACTGAGAAACGTCTATTTCTTCATTCATAAAGGCATCTACTTTTTTCTCAATATGTAAAATACCATAGTTTATGTACTCGTCATAACTTTCACTTTCTGGTACTTCTGCTAGGTATTCTTCTTCCCTTGATTTCTCTTCTCTTTTTCTAGAACCTAACCACTTCATCCTTCAGCCCCCCTATTCAAATACTGCAATAGCCATTGTCTGATTAAAATGCTGCTCATTAAGCTGCTCTCCATATCCTGAAAAAGCCACATAATCACCTACAGCTTCTCCCATTTTTCTAGCATATGCATTAATATAGCCATCTTGTTCAAATAAGATAGATCTAGCTAAACAGTGTATCATGATTGCTAAACTAGCATGTGGAATATCTCTCCTAATCTTCTCTATGGTCTTTTCAATCACCTCTTTGTAAGAAGCTGGCTGCAACAAAACTACTTGTGAGTTGCTATATACCCTTGCATGATAAGCAATACTATTATCTGGTAGTACCATTTGATTAGCTGTAATATACATATCATTTCCTATGATTCTTCCTAAAGGACGATTATCAAGATATGGACCTAGTTGGTCAACCCTTGTATTGAGTGCTTTTGCCATAGCTTTAGCTGCTGGCTCATGATTCAGCTCATGAACAATACGTTTTCTTACATCCACTTTCGTTGCAATAAAATGATGCTCTGTGGGCTCATAAATATTTTCTTTATAAAGCTTAATAGCTCCTTTAAGATTTCTAATAAGTACAAAAACACAGGCCTTATCATAAACTATTCCATTCAATGAAACCATTGTTTTTTCAGCTACGCCATGGTCTCCTGCAGAACCGCCAATTAAAGGAATTTTCTTTTCATCGAGCACACTATTTAAAGTGGATAAAATGAGTTCTTCACTGCTAATAAGCGCTGTTGAAAATTCTAAACATATGGTGTTTCTAGGGTTAGCTAGCTGCTTTACACAATTTTCTACTCGTCTTACATATTTTAAAGGATATTTATCTACTTCTTCTAAAACATCACCAAAACACTCAATACCTTCTTCAATACCTAATACCATCAATGTATCTTTATAAGCGCCTTCCTTACAAAGACTAACGTAGGTAGTAGAACCCATTATTATACTATCAGGAAACATCTTCTTCATTTCAATAGTGTATGCTTCAAACTGCTCAACACCTGAATAAAACAGGATCAGCTTAGGTTCCTTTAAACCACCAGCTGCTTCCTCAATAGCTTGTTTTGCATCTTTTTGAGTACTTTTTCCAATTTTATATTTCATAGATAGCCTCCTTACTCTGCTAATTATTCTAAATATGTAATTATTTTGTGTAATTGTATCATATTTTTAGAATTTATTCAACATTTACGAGGTACTATTAATATTCCTGTATATTATTATACTTTTTGCTAATAGTTACTTATATTTTTATTAAAATAGACACTAAAAGCTACAAAACTACTTCTTGTTTTATAGCTTTTAGTGTCTATTTTGACTTTTAATTTATTTATTAAAAATCCACGTCATCTTTTTCATTAATAGTCCAAGAATTTAATCCTTTAAAGGATGACAGGCTGTTCTACATAAACTAGTTCTACAACATCTGGAGGATACACAGGAACTTCTACCACTTGCCCTAATAGCTTCTTAAGCGCAAGGTAGGGTAAGTTTATGCCTGCATAATAGCTATAATGAATACCGCCTGACATACGGGTATTTACTTCTAACAAATAGAGGGTATCTTCATGGTAACGTAACTGTAAATTAAAGGGCTGATTAAATCCAAATCGCTCTGCTAAAACAGCTGCTTTATTTATAAGCTCTTGGCTACAACAAATTTCTTGTAATCTCCCAGGACCTTTTCGTCTTGGTACTGCTATTACTCCATGTTGTGTTTTTAGTGCATCAATACTGATTTCCGTTCCTTTTAAATAAGGCATGATGATGAGTGGCTTAAACGATTCTATTGAACTTAAAATCTTTACGATTGCTTCATAGCCTATATGCTTTTCACTCATCTCCAATTGTTTAATCGATACTGGGCCATCCTCTATGATATTAAAACTACTAGCGCCTTCTCCCACTGCATATTTAACACATAAAACAGCACTCTTCCCTAACTGTTGCTTTAATTTTTCATAGCTGAGTTTAAAGGCTTCCACATCTGTTACTACCTCAAAAGGTGGTACGTTACAAATTTCTGGAAAAGACCTAAAAAGCTCAGCTGTCTTAACTTTATTATTAAAGTTTTCTAATAGTTCTATATCATCTTCAACTAATACTTTAATACCTAACTCCGTAAAGGCTTCCTTCCTTTTAGCAATAGCTATCATATGACGTTTTGGTATAAATACGTCTACTTGATGCTCCCTACAAAAAGTTAAACACCACTCTACGTAGTCTTCTGGGCTTATTCCCTTCTTAGGTTCTTCCCAAAATTCATCACAAACCTTTTGATAAACAACCTTTTGATTGGTGCTTGTTCCAATAATATGTAAGTTTAAACCATCAGCTTCAGCCCCTTCTCTTAGCTGCTTAATAATTTGATACATTGTACTAAACCACTGATTGACCCAAATTCTACACCTCATAAATTACCTACTTTCATTATTTATTAATAATAGTATATCACTTCTTGATATTTCTAAAAATATTTACTTTTGCTTGCTCATATTAACCCAAAAGTGCGCCAGGCTACTTATGCATTTCCCTTATAAAAGCTGCATACTTCTAAATAACATAATGATTATAAACAAACTAGGCATAGATAAAAGGCTGGTCCACACCACAAGTTGCCCTGCCAATTCTTCATCTGAGCCCATAGCCCCTGCCATAATTGCACTTGAAACTGCTACAGGTGTCCCAAACAAAGTAATAAGTGCTGGATATTCTGTTGTCGTAAAATGGATAAACTGTGTATGCTGAGATAAAAGCAGTGCTCCACTTAAAGCAAGCAGTGGCGCCACGATTAAACGCCATACCGTTCCAATCATAATATCCTTAGCCAACGCTTTAACAGCTGAAAATCTAAACTGCCCTCCTAAAACAATAAGTGCCAAAGGCGATGCAATACTGCTAATATTTTTAATAGCAGTATGTAAAAATGGTAAATGGGTTTTTAATGTAAAAGCATAACTCCTAGTTGCCTCATCATAAGGTATAAACCCACGTATGACTAAACACGTCATGCCTAATGCCACGCCAATAATAAGCGGATTTTTACAGATGCTAATTAAAATCTGTTTGGGTCCAATCTTATTTCCTTTTGGATCCTCTACATAAATAGATAACGCAACAACAGCTAAAATATTATAAAGAGGGATGCTAAAAGCTGAGATAACAGCAGCAATAGCAACTGCCTTAGAACCTCCTAATGCTTCGGATAAAGGAATGCCTATAATTGCAAAATTAGATCTAAAAATACATTGTAAGATAACTCCTTTTTTGCGTGGATCTGATGTACATAGCTTGACTGTTAACATTCCTAATACGAATAAAATTAATATAGCTAGCACAACAAATGTGATAACACTCCAGTTTAACTCGCTTAAATTATCTATAGAATAAACATTATAAAAAAGTAACCCAGGCAATGCTACGTTAAACACAAAGGCATTAGCTTTTTTTAAAAATGCTTCATCAAAAAATTTAATTTGCTTTAAACCATATCCTAATGCAATAAGCAGGATAAGTGGTAAAATAGCATTGGCTGAAAATATAAAGGTATCCATTATTTGTTTCTCCTTATGTACTCTTTTTGTCTTTTAATACGTCTTTTCTACCCCCTCATTATAACTGAATGTTATAAAAAAAACGACTTTTCTTTTAAGAATAAAACGGGCAAAATAATAAGGGGGTTGTCGCGCTAAAAGCATATACCTTATAAATATACAGTTTGTTAGGCTAAAACAAATTTAATTGCCTTGATGATTGTATAAATATAAGCTGAATGCTTAATGCGACAGCCCCACAGTTTTAAACATATTTTTCTCTTTATACTTCATAAATAGAATAGTTTTTTCCTTCTCTCATCATAACAGGGATGACTTCTAATGGTGTAGGTGTTGTGATTACTTGACCCCCTTCGTAGGTTTGTTTTGTATAAGCATCCACCCACTTAGTGCCTTCTGGTAAATAAACCTGTCTTTCCTTCATACCTGCTTCCATGACAGGCGCTACTAATAAATCAGGGCCGAACATATATTGGTCTTCTACCTCCCAACATTTTGCATCTTGTGGAAAATCGAAGAACATAGGACGCATAACGGGCTCACCCTTATCACTAGCTGTTTTCATACATGCTCTTATGTAAGGACGTAAACGTTCACGAATAAAGAGGAATTGTTTTAAAATCTCATAGTTATCTTCTCCAAAACTCCACACTTCATTGTCTTGTCCTGAGGTTAATTGACGCACACCATTAATAAATTCTTCTTCTCTTTCATACCATGGTGAACGTTCTCCATGCATACGAAAAACTGGACAAAAAGCGCCCCAAGCAAACCAGCGCACTAATAATTCTTGAAAAGCTTTATCTTTAATATCTCCACCTAAGAAACCACCAATATCAGAAGTCCACCAAGGAATGCCTGCAATCCCCATATTCAGTCCTGCTTGAAGCTGCTCCCTCATTGCCCTAAAGGAAGAGTAAATATCTCCTGACCAAGTCAGTACGCCATATTTTTGGCTACCTGCCCAGGCACATCTCACCAAACTTAAAATCTCTGTTTCTCCCTCAGCTTTTAAACCATCATAAAAGCCTTTGGCATACATTGCCGGGTAAATATTAGTACACATTAAAGCTGGTCCTTCATAATAACGGTAATTGTCAAAATCGTAAGGTCCATACTCAGGTTCAGCTTCATCTAACCAAAAACAGCGAATGCCTTTATCATAATAATGCTCTTTGCAACGTTCCCATACAAATTGCTGTGCACCTGGATGAGTAGCATCATAAAAAATCGTATTTCCCATCCAAGTCATATGATTTTCATTACCACGGTCTGCATGTACTAGGTAACCTCTATCAGCCATTTCTCCGAAATTCTCACTTTTTTCATCTATGGTAGGCCATACAGAAACCACAGTTTCAATCCCCATCTCTTTGAGTTCCTTCACCATAGCTTCTGGATCTGGCCAATCGCGTGGCTCAAATTTAAAATCTCCTTGTCTGGTCCAGTGAAAAAAATCAACGACAATAGCATCCATAGGAAGTCCTCTTCTTTTATGTTCCCTCGCTACACTTAGAAGCTCCTCTTGATTACGATAACGTAATTTACATTGCCAATACCCTAAACCAAACTCTGGCATCATTGGTGTTCTACCTGTTACAGCGCTATATTGCTCTTCTATTTCACTCGGTGTATCCCCTGCTGTAATATAATAATCTAACTTCTTGGTTCGCTGTGCACACCACTCCGTCTTATTAGTACCAAAATGAGCTGTTCCTATAGCTGGATTATTCCATAAAAAGCCATAACCACGACTAGAAATCATAAAAGGAACACTAGCTTGACTATTACGATGAGCAAGTTCTAATAAAGCCCCCTTTTTATTCAGCTGACGATCTTGATACTGACCCATTCCAAATATTTTTTCGTCATCAAAAGCTTCAAAACGTGCCATTAAGGTATAATCGCTGCTTCCTGCTATAGGTTTTAATTCCCTTGCATCTATACGTAGTGGCACACAATAACGATTTAAACGATTACGATTACGCCAGTATTCAGCTGTTAATAACTCTCCTTTTTGATTGTAATAGCTAATCCAACCTTCATGAGAAACTTTAGCTGTAATCTTGCCATTAGTGATACTTGCTTCTGTGGCTTTCATATGATACGCCTTATAAGCTTCTTCTTTGTACCATGGGTCTGTGACATCTATTTCATTAAACACAATGGTTGCCTTACAGTCTTCTACCTTTTCGGTTAAAGCCCAGTCCTTAGTATCCATAACTGCTTCTTTGGTCATTCTTACCCTAAGACCATTCATTCCCCAAGGTTCAATCCATACCTCAACTAACCCTTCTGCTATAATGAGTTTATTATTCTCTTGTTGTAATCTCATGCTACCCTTCCTCCTTATTAATTTCTCTTTTATTTGCTTCAATCTTTTTAACTAATTGTATTTAATTCAATATGTAAATTTATTCCATATTCTAAAGTGCTCATTTTATTTTCAAATAGTTAAAGTATTACTTTAACCTTCTTCACTAATAGGCTCTCCATATAAAACGCCCCTTGAACCTGTGGCAATAAAGAATCTCCCAAAAGTACGACTATCTCCCTCTATACTGTTAATGTCACCAAACATCTGATGCTCAGTATTTAATTTTACCCATGTTTTTCCCTCATCTAAAGAACGATAAAAACCATAACCACCTTTTAAATCCCCACAAATATATAAGGCTTTATCCTCTTTAAAATAATCACCATTAGGTCTTATAACTCCTAGCCCAATACGATAAATGATTTCGTCTTCATCACTAAGCTTCTTTAAGGAGAGCTGATCTTCACGCGCATCATACTGCATCTTCCATAGGCCTTTTTCTCTTAGAGCCATATAAAAAATGCCTTCTTTTCCACTTTCTCCTCTAATTTCAGTCAGATTAGCGCAGTCAATCAAAGCAAAGTTCACTCCTTTAAGCTGCTGATTTACTGAATACTCTTTAAAAGAAGCTCCACTATCTTTACTTATATAAATGCTCCCTTCACTATCAAAGCCATACATAAGCCGGCTATTCATGCGATCCGCAAACACTTTCATACCTCTATGATTAATGCGCTTATTCTCTAAGTTATAAATCTCACAGCATTTAAAACTTTTTCCTCCATCTTCACTGTGAATCATGGTACGCATAGGTAGTTCTATATTGTCAGCAATACTCCATACCAAATGGTCACAATCAGGTGATAAAGCTACCCACCCAGCATTTACATTAGGTTGTTCAATATACCTTAGCTTTTCATCTATTTCCTTAGACAAACCATATGGCATCTTTAGTCTTTCAAAAGTTTTTCCTTGGTCTTTGGATAAAATAAGACCACCTTTTGTTTTACCTGTCCAATTACCTCTGGCTGTCACCACTAGTACCTCCGGATTTAGATCAGAATAGTCTGCATTAATACAAGTAATATAACGATTCCCCTCGGTATCTGCAAAGGAATTGTCACAAGCCACCTTAAGGTCTTCAAAAGCAAATCCACCTAGATCTCCTAATATATCGATGAGCTTTACCTTTCCTGCTGGAGGACTGTATACATTAAGATGTACTGTTTCTTCGATTCCTGTTGTATAATCTTGAAAATGAGGTAAAGTACTCATCAAATCTTTAGAACCAAAGATTCCTGTTCCTGAATTAAACCATACTTCATTCCCATTAAAAGGATTAATTTTAATATCACTTAGCCAATGCAAAATGGAATGACCACCATTGTATTCTGGCTTCATATAAGAAGTAACAAAGCTTAAATTACCTAACTTCAAATCATCTAGTACAGTTTCCCAATGTTCACCATAATCAAAAGAGCGATAAATACAATCTCCATCATCTTTACACAAGGTTGTAGCCACTAATAATCCTGGCTGCGTTTTACAAGCACTTATTCCACTAAAACCGTATTCTAAATCTTCATTCGTTTCACTCTCCCTATAAGGTGTTATTTCCCTATAAGAGATGATCTTACCCTCGGTATCTCTTTCATAACGAATAATTCTACCGGCTAAAGCATCTCCTGAATCGCAGCTATAGCCATTCTCTTTCACATAAGACCGCCTACCTGTTTCTGAAAAGGTAATATATAAATAGTTACCATCATCACCATAACGTTGTGCCACATAACCTGACATTCTAGAACCTACCACATGAGATTTTTCAGGTTGCCATAGCTTTTCAAAATGGCTGCCTCCATCATAAGATACATACAAGCTATGACCTCTTTCCTTATCACTTTGCTTTGTTGTCACACCTGCAGTACCTACCACTAATGTTTTGGCATCCTTTGACTGCCATACAAAAGTCATGTACTTCTCACCCTGTACTTCTAAACTCTCCCATGACTTTCCTAAATCTTTACTTCTCAAAAGGCCACCTTGCTGACTGGCAAAATAAATAGTCTGATCTTCCTTAGCATCTACAATCAGTCTCAGACCTGTCCCTCTACCATTCAAGTTACCATGTACTAAAGTAGGAATATTTTCATAAGTAAAGCTTTTCCCACCATCCTGAGAAATAGCTAAAACACCTTTATTTTCTTTATTAACACCACAAGCGATTAATAAACATTCTGGTTGATTCGTGTTTAAACCAATGGCTATAGGATAACTTTCACTTAAATCTGTTTGTGTTACATGATCTATTAAACTTTTCCACTTGTTCATTTCATAATCATAACGGTAAACGCCACCTATGTCTGTTCTGGCATAAAGTACATCTGGCTTTTGCGGATGAAATACAAAGCCTGTTACATAGCCCCCTCCTGGTATGGGTGCATGCTCATAGTGATATGGTATTTGCTTTTTAATTGTCACAACACTTCCCCCTTGTATTCGATTTTCCTTTTGTTTTACATACTTCTTGCTTTAACGGTATTATAGCTAATCCTTCTTCTTTAAGATACCCTAAAATGTTAAGCATTTTTACCGTTATATCTATTGGAATCATATTTTATTTATAACATTTTAACAAATCAAAATAAACTAACTCTCTATTATTTATCATCAAATTTTAATTTTTCTCTCACATTTTTCTAAGAGGTACACCTTATACTAAATTTATATTAAAGATAACGGAGGATTAAATATGGATCGCACATCATTACAATCAAAGAAATTTTGGGGACTTATTTTACTAGCCTTAGGTATTTATGGTATTTTAAATAACTTTTTTGACTTTAATTTTTTTAGTATGAGCCATTTATGGCCACTATTTGTACTAATTCCTGGTTTAGCTTTCGAATATAGCTATTTTTCTACAAGACGTGCTCCGGGGGTCTTAGTACCTGGTGGTATTTTAACAACACTCGGTCTACTCTTTTTATTTGAAACTAGTACCCATTGGTTTTTCTCAGCTTACACTTGGCCAGTTTATATTTTAGCCCCTGCTATTGGTCTCTTTCAACTTTACTTATATGGCGGACGTTGCAAGGGCTTATTAATCCCTGTCGGTATTTTAACAACTGTTGCAGTTACTTGCTTTTCTTCTACTGTTCTTGGCCATTTCTTCTTCTTTATTAATGGTTCTATCGTTTGGCCAGTTGCTTTAGTACTTATAGGTTTATTTATCTTATTGGGTAAAAGTGATTCGACTAAGCATATGTAAAATAAAAAGAGGCTGTCACAAAACGTCTATCAAATACAAGATATAGTCCAGCCCAAACTAATTGTTGGTTAAGTCTTGTATTAGAAAGTTATTTCGTGGCTACCTCTTTTTTACTGTTTACTTTAAATCGGCATCTGGTAATAAACTCAAATAGCTTAAATCGCCTCTTGCTTCGCTAATAAGCCAATAGTTGTTGCCTTCTAATGTATATTTCTTAATCGTAATTTGTTCTTTTACTGTTTCAAACACCTGTCCTTGAAGCATCTCTTCTACTGCTAAAGTATAAACTAAAGTATCTTCTGCTTGCTGCTTCTTATCTAAAATCGTTACCTTGCCTGCTGAAGGACTAGAACCACCTGTTACCCAACCTCGTTTACTTGCTAATACCTGTTGTTTTAGTTCTGGTGAAAGACTACTATACTGCAATGCACCACTTCTTACTTGTTGACCTCTAATCCATAAAGCTAAAGTTTCTTCTGGTGTAAGAGGTGCCAGCACCTTTTGCATGCTTTCTAACTCTTTTTCAATTTGCTCTGGTGTAGGATAAACTATTTCAAGGCCTTCTGAAATCTTAGTAAGTTCTGCTAAAAAAATAGTATTAAACCATTCTGGTGTTACATAAAGCCGGTTGTTTTTAAAAGCATAATCATACGCTGCAAAAGATATGTTAAAGCCATCATCATCAATGGTGATACTAATAGGTTTTTGATGCAACATGAAAGTATCATTATTTTTTAATGGATACGAAGGTATTTCTAAAGTTTTAACTCGATCTGGCAACTTATAAGTAGTGTCTTGATTTTCACTGGTTAAGCCATTTAAGTATGATAAATAAAGATGTGCTTCTTGATAAGTAGGATTTTCTATAGTTACAGTTCGTGTTTTTTGATCCCAGCTCACTGCTATTCCCATTTGCATCACTAACCATCTAAGAGGATAAAGCTGATGTCCTTTTATTTCTAAAACTCCACCTGGTATCTCTAAAAGCTGACCATTTAAAAGAATTTGGTTACCACTCTCTTGAAGCACTTGTGCTTCTTCTGTACCACTTTTAAGTGCTACTTGCTGCATGTCAGTAGTAGCATAAATAGTTTGACCGAATAACATAATACTTATTGCTAATGCTAGGCCTCTTTTTTTCATCCTATCACGTCCTTTAAATCTTTGCTTCTTACCTATTAATATACACTTCTCTCTCTCTTTTGCAAGCAAAAAATACACTTAAGTCGGTGTTTTGTCGTACTTAAGTGTATTTGATACATTTTACAATACTTCTTCTAGACTCTCATAAAAGGTGCTACCAAATTCATGGCATAAAAGAGCCTTATTAACCTTATAAACTGGTCTATAATCTTCTTCTTTAAAAACATCATTGTGAGCTTTTTTATTAATACAACGTAGTTCTACTTCAAGTGTATTATAACTTCCCCAACGTCCAAAACGATGTGCAAAGTCTTCACTTACTACAGAAGTTAAAAGTAGAAGTTTTCTTTGCTTATTTGTAATGAGTTCAATAATCTCTAATGGATACATTAAACAGGATAGTGGACATAGTTCATAAATAGGAATGTCTCTCTTTAATGCATAACTGTGGGCTATACATTTATATATTCCCTCTTCTTCCACTAGTAATGCACAATGGCCATCACATTCATTAATAGAGCCATCAGAAGCAATAAGACCGCCCTTAGCTAGAATTTTCTTATAGGTTGCTTCATCATAGGCTTTTACTTCTTCTTCAATATTTAAAAGATGTTTATCAAAGACCTTTTTATTACGAGGTCCTAAATTACAAGGACTTCCACAACAACAGCCATATTTATATAACTTCGTACAAGCAAAACAATTTAAGTTAATTTCATGTTTTAATGCTTCTTCATCAACTAAAAATATCTGATCATTCTTTTCAATTACACTAAGTTTTTGTGCCAATAGATAGCTTTTTAAATCTTCTAACTGACTTGTAAAACTATCCTCCATGTCGTAATATTCCGCATCTATAACACTATTTAATAATTTTTCTAGACGTCTATCTTTTTCACTTAAGTCACCACTTGTAGTCGTTATTAAAGTTTTTTCCTCATCTACTAAATCTGTAATAGCTGGTAATTTTTTTTGCAAATGTTTAACTAGCTTATTTATATTTAACTGTATACTGCTATTAATCTTTATCTTAAGACTATTAGACCGCATCTCTATTTGCTTTAATAAAAGATTTTGTTCTTCACATAAATGAGCTATATGCTCTTGAGCCATTTCTTGTATTTCTTCTTCGAAGCTAGGCTTATTTCCTTGGGTATACCAAGTAATGGTATAGTACCATTTAGATTCATTATCTATCATATTATTTCCTCGTCTTACTTATTGATATCACTTTCATTTTCTTCTTGTAGCTACTCAGCCGCTAATATACACTATTTTATGCGGCTGAAGAGTTATCTCCCTTTTATCTTAATATGAGATTTAATGACTGTCTATGCAGAAAGCTATTATAGGTATTTACCTATGTCTTTCATAACAACTATTTATTTTACAAATAATCATTTTCCCTTTACACTATTTCTATAATTAAGTTAAAACTTACTCAAACACATAAGGAGAGTGAACACCATGTCACATAAAAAAGCAACTCAACATGGACATTTGTTATGGCAACTTTTCATCTCCACTTTTATGCTAAGTGCTTGTACTTTTGGTGGTGGTTTTGTTATTGTTTCGCTGATGAAAAAAAAATTTGTTGAAGAATTAGGTTGGATTGAAGAAAGTGAAATGCTGGATATTACAGCTATTGCTCAATCTTCACCAGGTCCTATTCCTATTAATGCTTCTGTTATTTTAGGTTATCGTATGAGGGGTATAATAGGCTCAATTGTAGCAGTACTAGGGACTTCCATCCCACCGCTTGTGATTATTTCTATTATTGCTGTATTTTATGATGCTTTTCGTCATAATGCCGTTATTGCTACTGCCCTTTTAGTCATGCGTGCTGGTGTAGCAGCTGTAATATGTGATGTTGTCATTAATCTAGCTAAAAATATTATCCGTACAGGAAATCGTTTTTACATGGTGCTTATGGTCATTACCTTTGTCATGACCTACTTTATGGGTATTAGCGCCATGACCATTATTTTACTTTGTATTGCCATTGGACTCATCACACTTTTACTAGAAATGAAACGCAATAAACAACAAGGAGACTGCTAATATGTTACTTCAATTATTTTTAAGCTTTCTAAAAGTAGGCCTATTTAGTGTAGGCGGTGGTTATGCGGCTATTCCTCTTATACAAAATCAAATTGTTAATGTACATGGTCTTATGACTATGGCTGAATTTACAGATTTAATAACTATAGCAGAAATGACACCAGGTCCTATTTCCATTAATTCTGCTACCTTTGTAGGAACACAATTGGCAGGTCTACCTGGCGCACTTATTTGTACTTTAGGTTGCATTTTACCTGCATTTATACTTTGTCTTATACTAGCTCATTTTTATTATAAATATCGTAACTTATCTGGGGTTCAAACCATTTTAGCAAGTCTTCGACCTGCTGTTGTAGCACTTATTAGTTCTGCTGGACTTGCGATTTTATCTCTTGCACTATTTAATGCTGATAAGTCTGAAATTGTTTTAGCCAACTTTAGACCTATTGAATTTTGTTTATTTATAGGTGGTTTAGTGGCCTTAAGAAAATTTAAATTTAACCCCATTATGGTCATTTTTGGTTCCGGTATTATTGGTACTTTAGTTTATAGTATCTTTTAAGCTTTCAAACCATTTGCTCGTAAACAGTCTAAAAAACTCATTAACTGTTTAGATAAAAACTTATCCTTATGAGATACAACGCAGATTTGTCTAGATAAGCTTATGCCTTCTAGTTCAATGACGTGTAGTATCTCTTTTTTTACTTCTTGCTCAATTGTACGTGCTGAAAACACTGCAATGCCTTGTCCTGCAATAGCCGCTGCTTTAATAGCCTCGGTATTTGTACACTCCCATTTAACTTCCATCATTACCTGATGTTCCTCAAGATGCCTACGAAATAAGCTTCTTATACCACTCCCTTCTTCTCTGCAAATCAAGTGATGTCCTTGTAGCGCAGTAATAGGTAGTGACTTTTGACCATATAAAGGATGCTTTTTCCCAACTGCTACTACGAGGGGGTCTTGACATACGGATTGCTTTACTAAATCCGATGCGTTAACTTCTCCTTCAATAATGCCTACATCCAATTGGCTATTTAAAAGCATTTCTTGTAGTATATAGGTATTATTAACAGTCACTTTAATCTTAACTTGTGGGTTTTGCTCTTCAAAAGTAGTAATCATCGGTTCAAGCATATAAGTCCCTGCTGTAATGGTAGCACCTATACGTAAGTTCACTTTCTCTCCCAAATGATTTAAGTTCACTTCCATTTCATCAAAGGATTGAAGGATATGCTGCGCATATTGAAATAGTAACTGACCATTTTCTGTAATGTAGAGTTTTTTAGAAAGCCTTTCAAAAAGTTTAATGCCATAATAATCTTCTATTTCTTTAATAGCCTGACTCACTGAAGGCTGAGAAATAAAAAGTGATTTGGCTGCAATCCCCATCTTCCCCTCCTTGACTACTGCTACAAAAATCCTTAAATGCCTAATTGTCATACCTGATCTCCTTTATTACCTAGTTACTTCTATTATAACCCATCTATTCCTTATATAAATAGTATCAAAAAACACTAGATGATTATTGGCTTTTAACCACTTCATCTAGTGTTTCTGGGCTTATAGTTTGAAATTTTCTATTGAACTTTCTAAGCGCTTCATGGATTCAACTAAATTTTGAGATAATACAGATAGATTTTGAATCACTCCTTTTTGTTCCTCACTAAACGCACTCACTTCTTCAGTGGCAGCTGTAGATTCTTCTATAACAGCTGCAATATTAGAAATCTTGCTACTTGTTTCACTACGAAGTTTATTCATGTCATCAACTTGATTATTAATATGGCTTAGCTCTTCATCCATGTGTTGTAAAATGGAAATCATATCTTTAAATATAACAGCAGTCTTATCCACTGCTTGATTTTGCTTATTAAAGATTTCATTTGCTTTTCCCACAAGTTCAGTCGTATTCAGTGTTTTATTTTCTATCTCTTGCAATGTCTTTCCTATGGTTACAGTAGAAGATTTAGATTGCTCTGCTAACTTTCTCACCTCTTCAGCAACTACTGCAAAGCCTTTTCCGACTTCTCCTGCACGTGCTGCTTCAATACTTGCATTAAGGGCCAAAAGATTGGTTTGCTCACTAATACTATCTAAGAATTTCATCATTTTTTCAATGCCTTTATTAAGCTCATTTAATTCTCCAACACTAGCGTTCATTTCCTTAGTAATACTTATTGATGAGGCCATTGTTGTATTTAATAAAGTCATTGTATCAGATGCTTCATGAAGCATTTCTTTAGCACCCTGTGTGTTCTTATAGATATTTTGTGTTTTCTCGCTAACCATTTGTATACTGTCTCCAAGGTTAGCCATTGCCACAACCCCTTCTTGAGTATCAGAAGCTTGATGATTTGCACCTTCAGCTATTTCACCTACTGAAGTAGTTAATTGTGTGAATCCTTCTACCGTTTCATAAGTTGATTCAGAAAGAACTTGACTATTTTTTAAAGTACTTGCTACTACTTCTTTGGTTTCTTCTAAAAGCTTATGTATATTAAACATCATATGATTAAAACTCTTACATAACAAAGCTACTTCATTATGTCCTTTATTTGAAGCCTCAATAGTTAAATCCCCTTCTTCTGCTTTCTTCATAAGCTTCATCAGTTCAATGATAGGATTTGAAAATTTCTTAGCAATTCTTGTACCTACTACTATAGCTAAAGCAGCTACTACAAGTACTAAAATCCAAGTGAATAAACTTGCCATCTGTATACGTTCTGTAAGTGAACGTTCTGGTATCTGTACAATCATCTTCCAACCATTGCTCATGGTATGATAAGTAACTAATTGTTTGTCCACTATTGTAGAGCCATTTTCTTCACCATTTTCAATAGTTGTCCAAACTTTATCACTTATTTGAGCTTGCTCTGCTGGTTTACTATAAATGTTCTTTTTATTATTATCTACAATGACAATAGAAGAATCACTTAACAAATTAACCTGATCAATAGCAGATACCATTTTACTTAAATTAACTTCCATAACAATAATATCTTTTGAGGTTTTTTTATTACTTACTTTTCTAGCAATAAAGATACTATCTGATAAATCACCTATTCCAGCAATCCAGGTAGGTGTCATATCTATGTCATAATCTCTTATACGTTCTATAGACTCTATCTTATACTTATTAGATTCTCCCCCGGCTATAATCTCACCATTGGTAGGTACGACCCATATATTAGTTACGGCACTATTTAATGAGAAAACAGCATTGATTTGAGAAGATATATTTCTACTACCTGTTAGTTTATCAAACATATCATCAGAATTATACTTTTCAAAATTATTTGTAGGAATAGTATTAGACACTACAAAATCTGTTATTTTCTGTTCAACTTGTGCATTAAATACCGTTATATTCTCAGAAACTTGTTTAATGATTTCTTCAGATAATTGTTGGGTCGTATCTCTTACCACATCCTTAGAAACCTTTGCTGAAAAAATATTAACAATTAATAAGGGAATAATAGCAAAACATATACACATGGATATAATGCTTGACTTTATAGAAACAAATTTATCTTTTTTAGTAGCACTTTTTACTTTTAATTTTTCTTTCTGCTTAAGTGGTTTATTGGTTAACTTTTTTTTCTGTGTTAATTGAGTTCTACCTTTTTTTCGCATATATAATCTCCCTCTTTTTTCGCCTTATGTTAATCTCTTTTATTCTACCATGATTTATCTATTTTTCATAACAATATTTTCAAACTTTAGACAAAAAAATACATTTTGCACATTAAAAAAGCTGCTATGACATACTAGCAGCTTTTTTGCTTTATTTTGTAAATAAGTATTATGTTTTCTAGAAGTTAACCTCTGTGCCATAATAGCAGCATTTTAAGAGTTCTTCCATTTGTTTTTGATCTGGAATTCTTGGATTTGATCCTGTACAAGCATCACTAATAGCAAGAGCTGCTACTTCTGGAAGTTTTTCTAAGAATTCATCTTCTGGTACCATACCATTTTCATAGTCTTTAATGCATTTGGGGATATTGAGCGCTACATTATAGGCTTCAATTTTATCACAAAGCGCTTTAACTAAGCCTTCGGTCGTATCGCTTTCTAAGCCAATAAACTTGGCAATATCTGCATAACGTTTTGCTGCCACTTCGTCTTTGGCATTGAATCTAATCACTTGTGGTAAATACATAGCATTAGCACAGCCATGAACAATATGGCCATTTTTATAAGCTGCACCTGTTTTATGTGCCATAGAGTGAACGATTCCTAAAAGTGCATTAGAGAACGCCATACCTGCAAGGCATTGTGCATAGTGCATTTGCTCACGAGCTTCCATATCCCCCTCATAAGAAGCTTGTAAGTCATCAAAAATCATCTCAATTGCTTTTAAAGCAAGTGGATCTGTAAAGCAAGAATTGCAAGTAGAAACATAAGCTTCAATCGCATGAGTTAAAGCATCCATACCTGTATGTGCTGTTAATTGAGCTGGCATTGTTTCTGCAAGATTAGGATCTACAATAGCAATGTCAGGCGTAATATTAAAATCTGCTAAGGGATATTTAATACCTTTTGCATAATCTGTAATAACAGAGAAAGCTGTTACTTCAGTAGCAGTTCCTGAGGTAGAAGGAATAGCACAGAATTTAGCTTTTTGTCTAAGTGTTGGGAATGAGAAAGGCTGAATAATAGCTTCAAAAGTAGTTTCTGGATATTCATAGAAAACCCACATTGCTTTTGCCGCATCAATAGGTGAACCACCACCTATAGCTACAATCCAATCTGGCTCAAATTCGCGCATCACCTCTGCACCTTTCATAACGGTTTCTACAGATGGGTCTGGCTCAACATTTTCGAATAATTTTACTTCCATACCTGCTTCTTTTAAATTGTCTACAACTTGATCTAAGAATCCAAAGCGTTTCATAGAACCGCCACCAACTACTACAATTGCTTTTTTACCTGTTAAATTTTTTAATTCATTAATTGAACCTTTTCCATAATATAAATCTCTTGGTAATGTAAAGCGTGCCATGTTAATTCCCCCTATAATCTTTGTTGTGTAATGTTTTTCTTTCTTTGTTAATATTATAACACACTCATTTTTAAATCGGTAATATTAAATCAGAATACCCCTAATATATAAAAAACATTACTCATTTTTATATTTATAGCTTTTTTTCATTATTTCTTTATTTAATAGTCTACAAATTTTTATTTACAGATTTTTTGTGTTACTATAGAACTATAAAATGATGTAACTGTTCAGTCTTACTACAATAACCAGCTACTAGACATCGTAAAGGAAATGAGAGGGATATTATGAATTTGCAACAACTACGTTATGTGCTTGAAGTTGAGAAATCTAGTTCCATTACCCGAGCAGCTAAAAATCTTTTTATGGGACAACCTAATTTAAGTAAGGCCATTAAAGAGCTAGAGATTGAAATTGGCATTACTATTTTTAAGCGGACACCTAAAGGTGTAGAGCCTACCCGCGACGGCAAACAATTTCTTCAGTATGCCAGAACTATTCTTTCACAAATGGATGAGTTAGAAAGCCTTTATAAAACTCATCATAAAGAAACCTTTAAATTAGCTGTTTCTGTTCCTAGGGCTACTTATATTTCCACTGCTTTCTCAAGGTTCTTAAATACTTCTTTAAAAGAAGAAAATGTAGAATCTTTGCCATTAAATATTCACTATAAAGAAACGAATGCCCATACTACTATCCAAGATGTTGCTACCGGCGAAAGTGACTTAGGTATTGTACGATATCAAAAGCTCCATGAAAGTTACTTTTTAGCACTTATTAAAGAACAAGGTCTACAGTATGAGTGTATCGGAGAATTTACCATGTGTATTATGCTACATAAAAATCATCCACTGGCAAATTATCAAGATATTCCTTTTCATGCCTTAGGCCAATACATAGAAATTTTACATGGTGACTTTCAAGAACCTAATTTGACTTTTAGTCATATTAGAAAAGGTGCTGATATGGATACGGCTCAAAAACGGATTTATATTTATGACCGTAGTAGCCAATTTGATTTGCTTGAACAAGTTAAAGGAACTTATTTATGGGTTAGTCCTATGCCTGAAGAAACCCTAAAAAAGCATAACTTAGTCACTAGAAAGTGTAGCCTTGCTTCTCCTACTACAGATATGATGATTTACCCACATAAGGATATGCTTAAATCTCATGAACTAGCTTTTATTAGTGTTTTACGCTCTACTTTAAATAACTTAAATCCAAAATAAACGTAATCCCCAAGACCTTAACTAAAATCTTGGGGATTACGTTTATCCACACTTTTATTCCTTATAAAAGTTTAATATTATCCTTGTCTTGGATACACTTTAAAATTTCTTCCCATATCAGGTTCTCTGTTACTCTTACTTTTCTTGGTTCACAAAGATAACGTAAGCTAAGCCATATAGCCCCATCTTTTATTTCCGTATAAATAATAGGTGTAAGATTATTATAACAAATTAAGTACTGTTTACTCGCAGTCTCTATTTGCTTCTTAGCTTCTTCGATGTAATCACTACTATACTTCTCTATAATCTCATAAAAAAGAACTTTCGCTTGCTCCAAATCACTTGTTAAATCTAATTTAACCGTCATTTCATTCCAAATATACTTAAATCCTGTTTCATAGTTAGCTAAAGGACCTGAAAAAACAAGCATATTGGGCATATGTAAAATACGTCCTGTACTTTGTTCCTGCATAATACGATTACCTACCTCTAGCATGGTGAAGTGAAGAAGATTTACATCGATCACATCTCCTATTTGCCCTGCAACTTCTATACGTTCACCTACTTTAAAAGGTTTCGCAAATAGAATATAAAGACCTCCTATCAGATTCACAAAAACATCTCGAATGGCAATAGTAAACCCAGCTGATAAAAAGCCTAACAAAGTTAAGATAGATGTTGAGGATTTCTGCCATATGATAAGCAAACATAATAAATACAAAACAGCATAAATGCCACTTAATACTTTTCTATGTTTATATTTCCTTTCTTGTCCTTCCCCCATTGTTTTGATTAACTTTTGTGTATATTGTTTTAGGATAAGGATGATGATTAATGAGATAATACTATAAACTATTTTATTTATCATTGTATTAGAATGAATAATCTGCTCTTGAATCCATAACCACATGCGAATCGCTCCCCCCTCTTTCTATGTTAATAGACACTTTCCCCTAGTATATAATACTTTTCTCACTTTCTCTACTGCAATTGATTGATAAGATCATAATGCGCATTAATAGCTGATAATCCTTTTTCTAAATTTTTTTCTTCTAAGCCTAAGTAGATTTGCATGTGCAACTGGGCTAACTGTTCTCGCTCATCTATGGTTGCTTTTTTAAGGGTTTTCTCTATTAATTCTTCACAAACACTAGCTAATGGCTCCACAATATTCATCATAAACCCATTGCCTGTTGCTTTAACAATAGCAAAGTGAAAGCTTCTATCAAATAAAATCTCATTCTCAAATCTTTCATTTAAGGGATTCACTAAACAACTTTTTATGTCTTTTAATTGCTGATCAGATATACTTCTCATAGCTATCTTATAAGCTTCTAGTTCTATAGCTCTCCTTACTTCAGTAATATCCACATAGTCTACTTGTTTCATCAAAAGCATTAAACTAAAAGATTCTGTTAAGTTTTTCGAAAAATCCCCTAATAAATAGTTACCTGAGCCCTGTTTACTTTCAATAAGTCCGATATTCTCCATACTTCTTAAAGCTTCTCTAATGGAAGGACGTGAAATACCTAGTTTTTCAGAAAGCTTTCTTTCTGTTTCTAACTTACCTCCTATCTGAATTGTCCCATTTTTCATTTGCTCTTTTATATACTCAATGACCTTAAAGTATTCTTTATTTTCCATACAATCTCCTTGTGCTGATGTGCTCATTTATGTATCACCATATCTCATATAAACGTAGCAAAAATCGAAGCCCCTACTACTGTTAAAAGGCCAGAAATAGCTATAGATAAACTACTCATAGCCCCTTCTATTCTTCCCATTTCTATGGCCTTTGCTGTTCCAATAGCATGTGCTGAGGTCCCTATAGCAATTCCCTTTGCCACCGGATGGTTAATTCTAAAAACTTTACAAATCGTCTCTGCTATCATATTTCCTAGAATACCTGTAATAATAATGACCGCTACTGTTATGGTGACCATTCCTCCTAGCTCTTCTGATACACCCATACCAATAGCCGTTGTAATGGATTTAGGAAGTAAAGTCACATACTGTTCGTGGCTAAAATGAAACACAAACGCCATTACTAAGATACAAGTCAAACTCGTTAAAGCTCCTGAAAAAATCCCAATTAAAATAGCTGCCACATTTTTCTTTAATAATTCTAATTCTTCATAAAGCGGAATAGCCAAACATACGGTTGCTGGTGTAAGAAGATAACTGATATATTTTGCTCCTTGATTATAGGTATCATAGTCAATGTCACAGATGAATAAAAAAGCAACCACTACTATGATTGAAATCAACAATGGATTAAAGATTGTCTTTTTAAATTTCTTCTTAAGCACCATACCTAGCTCATATCCCGCTAGACTTATGAGCACTCCTAAAAAAGTAGAATTATATAACATCTCTTTCATCCTGATGACCTTCCTTCCTATATACTATCCATTGTGTTATTTTACCTGCTACTACCATGACTAGAACTGTAGAGATTAGGGTAATCACAATTACCTGTAATAAGATGGACTCAAGACTCTGCCAAGATACCATTAATCCTACCGCTGCTGGAATAAACATCATTGGCATAATTTCTATTAAGAATACGCCAGTCTCTTTTATCTGTTCTAAACGAATCACACCTGTCACTAGTAAAATAAGCATCAACACTAAACCATATATACTAGCTGGTATTGGTAAGGGTACTATGCTATTTAGTATTTCTCCAATAAAAGTGATTCCTAAAATAATGCCAAACTGCCTAACATATTTCATACTGTCCCCCTCTTTTCTGATTGGTCTTACCAATTCAGCATTATATACTTTATTTCTAATTTTTTCAACACTATATGAATACATAAAAGAAAGGCATAGTAAAGCTAAATACAATAGAAAAGAGCCTTAAACTTAGCTAAAGCTAAATTTAAGGCTCTTTTCTATCCTAAATATTTCTCATAAGCTTCACAGAAGTCGCGCTTATGGTATTCTTTTCTTAAAGCTTCCATCCAATCTAAGTTAAAATTCGTTAATCTTTCTGTAATATCGACGATATCCCCTTGAATAACGTTTCTAGATAAATCTTCATTGGCCATTTTGAGGCCATTGACACCATCTCCAAACAGAGCTTCATTATGTTTTTGAATATAACTCACTTCAATAAGCGATTTATATAATTTTTTAAGTAACTCCATTTGATTTTTATCCACATCAATACTAAAGCCTTGCTCATTGATAAAGAATTTAATTTCAATATCTAAGTCAATAGTCCCTGCTGTTTCTAAAGTCACCTGAGATACCTTATAATATTTAAAGTCATAACGTTTAACAAGTCTTTTTTTCTCTATAGCTGACTTCCCATCTACATGAATAAGTCCATAATTAGTAAACACATACTCATCTGTTTTAGATTTAATAACAAAGAAGATTTTTTCTCCATCCTCTTGTAAAATAAAGTCATCTCCATCTACCTTATCAAAGTCTTGAGGTGAGATAATCTTACCAATATCTGATAGTCCTAAAGTATCTGCTGCTACTCTTCCTAAAAAACCACCTGCCATTTTTGGCTACCCCCTTATAAAAATTCATTTATATTTTTATTATAGCATATCTATATGCATTATTTCATTTTTTCTTTATTTCAATTCATTACCTCAATAAATACTTCTGCCTGTTTAGATCAATTGAATATAATAAGCTCTCTAGATCCCATCTTTGCTGAACCTTATAATCTCATTATTGGCTTAAGCTAGTGAGACGAAGAACTATAAAATTGTTGATGATTGTAGTTCTCCATTTTCTTACTATATTCACATAAAATGCTCTTATATTTGGTATAACTTTTGTTGTCAAGTTCCCCACGCTCATAGCAACCTTCAATCAGAATAATAGCTTCTTGCCTTGCCTCAATAGCTAAGTCCTTATAATTATTTTCTAAGTAAAGCTGAAGGTCATTTATTTGTGTTTCAATTTGCTTTTGTGCTTTTTTATTTACCTTTCTCTTCAATAGATTGAACATATGACTTCCCCTTTTTTATTCTATTTAACACCCTTTTATTTTATCTTATTATAATCATTTCTTTGAATCAATGTCCAAAATGATTTACGTTATCAGGGTTCTACAGATGAGGACATTTCTAAAATTCTCAAGAGATTTCTTGAGTAGTAACTACTTATTTTGAGTGAGTCTCTCAATATAGCTATTAATATAAGGGGAATCACCTTTATATTGTTCAATAGACAAACCAGCATGATCCATATGAATGATAGCATTTCTTCTTATCACATTTTTTCCTCGCCAGCCGCAAGAAGTCGGACTCATCTTTTCCTTAAAATAGGAATTATCCATCCCTGCATAAACATTAGCAGGCTCATTCATATGGACGAGTGTTTGAAATTCTTCTAAAACATTAGTTGCCACTTCTTCATTATAAGGACATTTTAATTGACAGAAGTCACAGCCAAAAATATTTCCTTTTAATAGCTTTATCTCTTGATCACTAAGCTCCTTCTTTTGAGTGATATAAGATAAACAAATATTAGGATTACTCCTTGACATATTAATAGACTTTGTGGGACATTCCTTTAAGCAAGCCTTGCACGCTCCACACTCTGCATATTTTATTAGTTCATCCTGGCTTCTCTGATCTTCACATTCAATCTTTAAATCTGTCATAAGTTCACCTAAAAAGACATAGGAACCATATTTTTTTGTAATCAACATGTTATTTCTTCCAATAAATCCAAGTCCCGCTAAGTAAGCAATGTATCTTTCAGGCAAAGCATTACTATCTACAAACCCTAGTGCCTTACCACCTAAGGTCTCGATGTACTCACTTATTTCATTCAAATACTTTTTAACAACCCTATGATAATCTAGCCTTTTTGTATAAATGGAAAAACCATTAGCCACCTCATCTTTTATCTCCCTATGATAATAAGGAAAGGCTATAGAAATAATTGTTTTTCCCTCTTCCATATAAAGATTGGGATTAAGACGTTTTTCAATATTTTGCTCTTCAAATTCATTTTGCAAACCAAGCTTTTGTCTTTCCCTATAAAACACCTCTAGTTCATCAAAGCGTCTACAAGGAATGAAACCTATTGTATCTAATCCTATAGACTTACAAAAGTCTTCTATTTTCTTTTTTAACATCGTTGTTCACCGTAAGACTCCTCACTTGTCTTATCCTTTAAAATAATTCTTGTACATAAATGTATTTTTAATATACGCGCTGACTCTACTAAAATCAAGCCCATATAACACTTTATAAACCAAACAAGCTTATTTCATAAGCCGTATATTCTTTATCAAAATGGTAACCTAGTTTTTCCGCAAGAGCCACTGACCATTTATTTTGCGCATCCCAGCTTGGATATAGATTTCTATCGATACACTCTAAAATCAGTTTTGCCGCAGCGGCATAAGCTAAACCCTTTCTTCTAAACTCTGTTTTGGTATCAATCTCTATTTCTATCCCTTCATTATATCTTGTATAAGAAGAAGCCCCTGATACTAATTCTCCTTTGTAAAGAACGGCTACCCCTAATCCCTTTTCTTTATACGCCTCATCATTTTCAAACTGTGAGCACAAATCCCTTGACCACTCACTGGCCATTGCCTGCTGATAAATGGCTTCATCTATTAATTTAATTTCATAATCTGGACCTATACTTTCTATAGCCGCTTTAAGCCTTAATGGGTCAAATACATTTGGTTCTTTTTTAATAGCATATCTTATGATTTTCTTGGCGTGACTCCCGTAGGATTCTTCAATAAGTTTGGCCCATGCTTCATTTTCTGACACCATAATAATAAACTGTGATTTTAACTTGTTAGGATTATGAAGTACTAACTCTAATTGAGGCTGTCCGGCCAAAAAGCAAAAGTCTGCAATAACAACTTGCGCAGCTGTAGGATGTTCTATACTATCTGTAAAAACACTTCCCATACATTCTTGAAGTGCTGACCAAATCAAAGTTTCCTCCCATCCATCAAAAAGATGTGCTACTTTTCTTAGTTGCTCTCCTTTTATTGAATATACGGCCATTTCTATTCCCCCTTCATATGTAACTCAACACTGTGAGTCAATTATTATTATACCCTAACCTACTAGGCCTTTCACTAAATCTAAATATTCAAATTTCAATTATATAATTAAAGGATATTCTTTGTAATCATATATGATAAGCAGGTGACTATGTAGGTATATAAATAGAAATTTGTCGGGGCGTTTATAAGAATTACGCCTGGGAGAAAATGAGGGGGAGGGCTGTCTTCCAGAGTTCCGGTTCAAATTTTTTGAGGCACTAGGCTCACTTATCTGGATGAACGCACGAAAACTCCCGCTGGTCAAACACTCGTGCTAAAACCCATCCAAAACGTTCGCCAAGTGCCTCTAAAAAATTCTCCCAAGTCACTCTTCCAGATAGCCTTCCCCCTCATTTTCACAAACGTTATTGAGCTCATAAACATCCAAGACAATGAAACAGCATGGAAAGAAGGCATAACGACAGTTAAAAAATACTCAGAACCAGGGCAGACGCCCATAGCAATAATGTATCAAGCTTCCCATAAGTCTGTTTTGTCAAGAAGTAGCTATGTAAGGACGCTAGGGAGCCTTACAAGCATTATTGGCCTTATAAACGTTCAAGCCCCTAAATGAGAAGTGCTGAAAAGAGATAATAACAAGTTTTATTTCCTCTTAAAAACACTTAATGGAGGTGGCTTTACGCGTTATTGTTGGTAGAACTGAGAGAGGGTGGCTGTCCTAGCAGGGTGACTTCGGAGTATTTTCAGTAGGCACTTAGCGAACGTTTTGGATGGTATTTAGCCCACGTGTTTGAGGGAACCGAGTTTGTGGGCGTTCATCCAAAAAAGTGAGCTTAGTGCCTACTGAAGATGCGGAGCGGAACCACGCAGGATAGTCACCCTCTCTCAGTTCCGCCCAAATAGCCTAGTAAATTCCCCGACAAATTTCAATTTATGATAGTAAGTAAATAGTCGCGGAAGGAGAATAAATGCAACGTTCAAACATTATCTGCTTTAGTTGTAGGTCTATTCCTAGGCTTTTTATATATAAAATCAACTCTTTATTTTACTACACCTTAACTCACATCTTATAGAATAGTATCTCCTACTATATGATGATAAAATGACAAATTACAATTAAATAAGTAAAATAAATTCATTATTCTCATTGTTTATACAGGCTTTTAATGTTACTATTTTAATATGATTATTTTCATAATTTTAGGTCTATTTATCTTTTTTATTAGACTGAAATTACTTTTATTATATGGGGAGGATTTTAGATATGGAGTTTTCTAATAAAATTAGCGAATTCGCTTCAAGAATCAAAACTATTCAAGATACATTAAAAACAGAAGAAGCTGTTAAAACATCAATTGTTATGCCCTTTTTTCAATTACTTGGATACGATATTTTTAACCCCTATGAATTTGTTCCTGAATTCACAGCAGATACAGGTACTAAAAAAGGTGAAAAAGTAGACTATGCTATTGTCATTAATGGTGAACCCACTATTTTAGTAGAAGCAAAAGCTTTAGACAAAGATCTTAATAAACATACTAACCAGCTTTATCGTTACTTTTCAGTTACTAAAGCTAAGTTTGCTATCTTAACAAATGGTATCATCTATAAATTTTATACAGACCTTGAAGAACCTAATATAATGGATGAAGTTCCTTTTCTTGAACTCAATCTTTTAAACCTCAATGATGCGTCAATTGAACAACTTAAGAAATTTAGCAAAAACGCCTTTGATATTCAATGTATACTTGATACTGCTTCTGATTTAAAATATACTGCTATGATAAAAAAAGTTCTTGCTGAGCAACTAGCTAATCCTTCCGATCAATTTGTAAAACTCATTTTAGGAAAAGGTATTTATACCGGTGTAAAAACTCAAGCTGTTATTGACAAATTCAAATCAATGATACAACTCTCCTTCAATCAATACATATCTGATTTGGTTAATGACCGTATTAAAAGCGCCCTTAATGAAGCACCTACATTCGCTTTTCAAACAGATATTATTCAACAACAAAAAAAAGAGAGTGATTTAACCTCCAAAGAATTATCACTTCTTGATGCGATAAAAAAAATTATTTCAAACGCTCTTCCTAATGAAGATTTTGTATATAAAAAGACTGAGCGTTATCTAAGCATTCAACTAGGAAATAACTCTAGAAAATGGATTTGTAGGGTATTTTTAAAACAAAATACCCCTCATACATTTCAACTTCATCAAGTAGGAGATACACCATACGACTGTGAATACTTATTTGAAGGAGCAGATCAACTTAATCAAATTAGTTCGCTTATTATAGATGTAGCAAAAAAATGTCAGCAACTCTGATAACTAGTTTAACTATCCTTTCTAATTAAAATCCTTGTGCTCTAGAAATTTTATCTATTGCACAAGGATTTTTAGTTTTTCTATTAAGATAACACCTTGAGTATCTCTTCATAATGAGGTTCTTCTGTTACCTCTTCACAATACTCTACATAAATGACTTTGTCATTTTCATCAATTACAAATACCGCTCTTGTCAATAAACCAAGTTCTTTAATATAAGTACCAGAGTTTTGACCAAAACTTCTATCTTTATAATCAGATAAAGTGACTACATTCTCTATACCTGCTGCTCCACACCATCTTGCTTGCGCAAAAGGTAAATCCATAGAAATCGTATACACCTTTACATCATTTAATTTAGTTGCTTCCTCATTAAAGCGTCTTACTTCTCTATCACATACGCCTGTATCAAGAGAAGGCACGCTTACATAAACTCTTTTTCCTTTTAATTCACTTGAAGAAATGGTTTGTAACTGCCCATCAACTACATTAAACCCTGGTGCTGGTTCACCCACCTCTATATGGTGCCCTTCCAAAGTTATTGGCTTTCCTTGAAATTTAACATTCATTTTACTTCCTCCTTTATTAATATTCTATAACACACATAGCTTAGTTTTTGCCTAAGATAGTGAAATATACATTCATTATACTGCCTATATCATATGTTTTTGTCTAGCTACTTTTATCCACATAGGAAACTCATTAAGAAGTTTATTATAAAGAGCCTCATCTGATAATTGATTAATGTTGTCTAATAGAAAAAAATAATTACCCTAACATAAGACTCTACCTTCCTAAAAACAAAAAATCCTTGAGCTATTTATTAATCTGCCTCAAGGATTAGTCTTATATTAATCTTATTATATACTGCTAAAGTAGTCTTGTATACTACTAAATAGTAGGTGCTTGATTATTCATAGAATATCCATCACTTCTCACATCACTCATCTCAATTTCAATATCTTTTTTGTTCATCTTCTTTAATTTTTTTACTATGCCATAAGGCTCTTTTAATGATAGTTCATCACCTCTTCCTGAGATGACCCACAGTACTTTATACCCTCTAGGGAGAACCTTTAGTTTGTCTTCACCTTTGCCATCAGTAAAATAGATGAGTAAATTAATCTTTTTCTTATTGGCATATTCAAAAACAGGGGTGAATTGAGTTCCTCCACCTACAGCTATTCTATCTTGTATATCCTTAATGGATCTGACTTTATATGCACGTCTGACCTGATTATCACATTCAATGATCGTGATTTCGTGATTATAATTCTTAACGATATGAAGTACTTCCTTAACAGCCTGCTTGAATTCTTCATCACTTATACTACCACTAATATCAATCGCAACTGCTATTTCTGCTTTATGACTTCTGAGGTTTCCTCTTAAATCTAGTCTTTCGGGCTGTCTTCTACTTCGCCTTGTGATGACCTTTTTCTTATTGCTTTCGACAGTTCCCATTAATCTATTTAAATATAAATTCCAAGGTAATTCTTCTTTACTATGTTTAAGAGCGGTAATCATATCCTCTAAGTAAGCTGGTATTTTTCCTTTAAGAGCATTATTTATAAACTTCTCTGTAAATTCTTTAATGGTTTGCTCCTCTATCTCATCAGACTCTCCCCACATATCATGTGTTTTCTCAGGATTATATGCCGTTTTTAAATCCTCACTTTCATTAGCGTCGTTTTCTTCTCCCTCCTCATCTTCCTCTTGCAAATCAAATTCAGTTTGAAGTTTCTCTACATAATATTCAAAGGTTTCATAGGGTTTCAGTTTTAAATTGTAATGTAAATTCACCGACTCTAATGTTGTAGCATAAGGTGGCAGATACTCTAAAAATTGGTTAACAACTACATCCATAGCCATATTAATGGCTAGTGTACTATATCTGCCTTTTAATGCTTTTGCTCTCGTTAAATGCATGGAAATGATATGAAAAATTTCATGCTTAATGACGCTTTCCATTTGTTTAAGAGTGAGGGTTAAGAAAATAATGGGATTAAAATAAATCACATACCTAGCCCCTTTAAAATTCACCCCAGTTGGGCTACTCATGTCTACTCTTATTTCTCTTGCCATTTGTATCAAGAAATAGCCATAAAAATCATCATTTTCCTGCATTAAACTTAAGCTTACTTGATCTACTAGGTTAAAGAAGTCACGTTTAAAGTCCTGAGGCCAAGCTGGTTCCCATTTCTCACCAGCACGGTTTGACTTTAACATATCTGTTGTATTAACGATTTCCTTGGATTTTTCATAAAGCTGTTTTACCTGATTATCAAAATGACTTTCCATAAGCTATCCCCTTATTAAGCTATATGCTGAAAAATAGGCCTCTACAAAAGCTTCATTGTCTAAAGCATTTTTGTATACTTCAGCATAACTTTCCTTCATATCCTTCATAATGCCTACCATTAAGTCTACAGGATAAGCTTTTAAAAAATCCATTAATCTATTCATCTTATCCTTTGACTCATCTTCATGAGCTTTCATATATGACTCTAACTGCTTTAAAATGTTGATTGCTGATAAGTAAAGTCTTGTATGACTTTCATTTTTAACTCTCTCTATTAAAGCTTCACTAAGGGCTTCTCCTAAAAACACATCTTCATACCCTATGAGTGGGCTATAATCGGCTTCAACAAAACTAAGAAATTCTTCTGCTATTACCTTCCCAACGTTTCCTTTAATGACGTTTAAAAACACTGATCTAGGAATGATTTCTTTTTGCTCTTTATAAATCTGATAGCTTTTAGAGATTCTTTCATAGCTTCTAGGTGTTGCTCTAATATCATCCTCATTATTTTTATTCAAGTACTCTGGAAAGGTTGAGATAAACCCTATTACCTTTTGCTCAATGCCTGTATCTATTGCCCATTTTAGCCACTGGATATAATCACTTTCCATGTTTAACCATACAAATCTATTTTCTTGGGCTGGGTCCATATCAACCACTTGATAATCAAAATCCGATCCATATTTGCTAGATGGATTCATGGCTGCTAAAATTTTAACCTCATCATGTAGCTGGTAGCCATTGATTTCTCTATTTAGTATTAAATTCATAAGTTCTTGCTGCACTGTATGCTCACAGCGATTAATTTCATCTATAAATAAAAGAACTGTCTTACCCTCAGCTATTTCTTTATCAATTTCTCTTAACTTATTATGAACAGCATAGACAGTCATTTTCTTCTCTACCTGATTGCCATTAACATCCATACTGCTATAAGATTCTACCGTTGGAAGACCACCTATCTCACCTTCTTTAAGGAGGTTACCATCAATAACGATTAAACTCCACTCTTTTTCTTTAGCAAGTGCCTTGGCTAAAGCTGTTTTTCCTATACCACTTTCACCAACTACCAAAGGCACTTCCCTTGTAGCTAGTACTAATTCTACACTTTTTAGCGTTTCTACAAAATTCATTTTGTCCCTCCTCTATCGTCTCTTTAGCTTTTCATCTACTGCTATTTTTTTCGCTGTTTTGCTGCCATATTGGTAAATGAGTAGCATCTTATCCATATGTTGTCTACTGCAATATTTATCTATGGTACTACAATTTAAAAAGTCTCTTACATATTTTTCTTCAACTTCTTCATTTGATAATACTTCTTTTAATACGCCCTCTAGTTCTTCTTTGGTTATTTGGTTGATAATGTACTTAACCACCAAAATATTAACTTTTAAAAACGCTAGCATTTTCTGTTTATCTAATGAAGTGATAAAGCTAATAGCTGCTTCATTTTCCTTAATAGCCATCATCTCTACCTGCGGACTAGGTGAATGGATATACCTAAGTGCATCATAACTTATTTTTACTGCTGCTTCTTGTACCCTTTCATCTGGTTCTTTGATATATTTGATAGCATCGTAATTTTTCCTAACTGCCAACAATTGCATTTCTATACTTGGATTTTTAGCATATTGAATCGCCCATCCAGCTTGATTAACGGCCAATTCTAAGACCTTTTCTGTTGGATTTTTAATATATTCTAAGGTATTCCAGCCTTTGTTAACGGCCTTTATCATCATCTCTTCTGTTGGGTCACTTACAAATTTAATAGCTCTTGGATTGCTATCTATAGCTAACTCTTCCATTTCTTTTGTTGGACTGTCTATATATTCTAATACTAACCCCTCTTTTTTAAGTGCAAATAACTTCATCTCTTCTGTAGGATGAGGAATCATTTTAATAATAGAAGGATTAGCTTCTATTGCCTGCATATATTTTGCTTCTTCCATAACATTCCCTTCTTTCTATTCCTTGCCGCAAATAAGAAAATGAATGTTTTCTGTCTCATGAAAATAACCTACGAATTCTATCTAGCTTACCAGAAATTCGTAGGTTTATCTATGACATTGGTTCTACTTTTATTAGGAACCATTTACATTTTTACTCAAATTACTTTTATTGCTAGCATACTGTACTTCTATACAGTGTTCTAGATTGTCTTATTCAATCTCGTTGTTTTTATGATTCATTATATGATACTCTCGCTCTTAATGAACGAAACCTTTATAGCCATTATCAAAAGCTTTGCTTCAATTTAAGATTCATCCTCTTAAATCTCTAGACCATATGCTAAATAACGTGCTAACCTTTTTTCAATCACTGCCGTGCTTAATTGACACCTAGTAGCGTAGTTTTCTACTTGGTCTCTATCTAATAACATAGCATCAAAGTATTTGGCATCTTCTGATGCAAAATATAAGCCACATACAGAAGCAACTGGATTCATCATAAAGCTTTCTGTTAGGCTTACTCCCGTTATCTTCTCTCCCTCTAATAAATCAAAGAGTTTTTGCATCTGACTTTGATCTACCAATGAAGGATATCCAAAGGCCGGTCTAATGCCTCTATATTTTCCCTTTAATAAATCGTTTATCCCTAGCTGTTCATCTTTTGCATAGCCCCAATCATTTTGACGTACATCTTGATGAAGTTTTTCAGCAAAGGCTTCTGCTAAACGGTCGCAAAGTAGTTTAACCATGATTGCGCCATACTCATCTCCCTTTGCTTTAAGTTCATTTGCATAAGCTTCTGCACCTAATCCAGCTGTTACAATAAAACCGCCTATATAATCTTCTTTGCCTAGTGCTTTAGGGCTGACAAAATCTGATAAACAAAGATATTGATCTTGATTTTGCAGCTTTTGCTGTCTGATGCAATTAAAGGTAGCCGCTAGAGTGCCATCTTGATGATAAAGTTCGATATCATCTTCAATTGAGTTAGCTTTAAATAGGCCTAATACGCCTCTAAGGTCTATTATTTTCTCAGATGCTAATACATCTAACATTTTATTGGCATCTTCAAAAAGCTGACATGCTGCTTCGCCATATACCTCATCTTCTAAGATAGCCGGATACAATTTTTTCATTTCCCATCCAATAAAGAAGAAGGTCCAGTCAATATAAGGCCTTAGATCTCTAATTGTATAATGATCTATGGTCTTGATTCCTTTAAAGGTCGGCTCAGAAATAGCTCTATGTTCCCAATCTATTTTCAGTTTTTTACTTCTAGCTTCCTCTAAACTTACTAATTTCTTAGGCACACTTTCATAGCTTTGTCTCTTTTCTTCATATTCCTTCTTAACTTCAGCAACAAATGCTTCCTTTTCTTTTCCTAAAAGTTTTTTGCAGATTTCTACGGTTTTAGAAGCATCATATCCATAAACAGTAGGGCCGCTATAGTGTGGAGCGATTTTTAAAGCTGTATGGAGCTTAGAAGTCGTTGCTCCTCCTATAATCAGTGGTATAGTCATTCCTCCTCTTTCCATCTCTTCTGCTACATGGGCCATTTCATCTAAAGAAGGCGTAATCAGACCACTTAAGCCAATGATATCTACCTTTTCTTTAATAGCTGTATCTAAAATGGTTTCACAAGGTGTCATCACACCTAAGTCAATAATCTCAAAGTTGTTACATGCTAAGACAACACCTACAATATTTTTACCAATATCGTGAACATCTCCCTTGACTGTTGCTATTAAAATTTTTCCTGCTTTATGAGACGTACCTTCTTCTTTATCATTTTCGATGTAGGGTAGTAAAAAACCTACTGCTTTTTTCATCACCCTTGCTGATTTAACCACTTGAGGAAGAAACATTTTACCTTCTCCAAATAAATCCCCAACCTTGGTCATCCCAGCCATCAAAGGTCCTTCTATAATGTGTAGTGCTTTAGGATAAACTGTAACGGCCTCTGCTAAATCGTCTTCTATAAACTCCGTCGTTCCTTTAACCAAAGCATAGCTTAATCTATCATCTAATTGCCACTGTCTCCACTCATTTTGTTGGATAGTTACCTTATCTTGGTCTTGTTTATAGTTTTCTGCTTGTTCTAATAGTCTTTCTGCTGCATCTTCTCGTTTATTAAAAATCACATCTTCTACAAGTTCTAGCAGCGCCTTCGGAATATCATCATAAATCTGAATCATGCCAGGATTAACAATTCCCATATCCATACCCGCTTCAATAGCATGATATAAAAAGACAGAATGCATGGCTTCTCTGATGACATTATTTCCTCTAAAAGAAAAAGACAAATTAGAAACCCCACCTGAAACCTTAGCATAAGGTAAGTGCTCTTTAATCCACCTCGTTGCTTCAATATAGTAAGCAGCATAATGATTATGTTCTTCCATTCCTGTAGCAATGGCTAAGATATTAGGATCAAAAATAATATCTTCAGGTGGAAAATGAAGCTTGTCTACTAGCAAGCGATAGGCTCTTTCACAAATTTCTATTTTTCTTTCAAAAGTGTCCGCCTGCCCTCTTTCATCAAAGGCCATCACCACCACAGCTGCGCCAAAAGTTTTCACTACCTTAGCATGCTCTAAGAATTCCTCTTCTCCGTTTTTTAAGGAAATGGAATTGACAATAGGCTTACCCTGAATACTTTTAAGTCCTGCTTCAATGACCGACCATTTTGAAGAATCTATCATGATAGGTCTTGATGCAATATCTGGTTCTGATGCAATCAGCTTTAAAAAATAAGCCATTTCTTCTTCACTATTTAAAAGACCATCATCAAAATTAACATCTATAATTTGAGCTCCATTTTCCACTTGCTCTTTGGCAATTAATAAAGCTTCCTCATAGTTCTTTTCGCGAATCAACCTGGCAAACTTGGCTGAACCTGCTACATTTGTTCTTTCACCAATGTTAATAAAATTATTAGCTTTATGACTTTTTACTGTCTCTAATCCACAGTAGATACTTTCTTTAGGTAAAGTAGGTATGGTTCTTGGTTTTACACCTTCCACACATTTTGCAATGGCTGCAATATGCTCTGGTGTGGTACCACAGCAACCCCCTACTATGTTGACATATTGTCCCTTGGCTAATGCTTCAATATACTGAGCAGTCATATAGGGTGCTTCATCATATGCCCCTAGAACATTAGGTAACCCTGCATTAGGATAAACCGATACATATAAATTTTGAGTTTTTGACAGTTCTTTAATAAATGGCATTAAATCAGCACCACCAAAGGAGCAGTTTAACCCGATAGAAATAACATGCTCATTTCTAACTGACTGAGCGAAGGCCTCTAGTTTTTGTCCGGAAAGTGTTCTTCCTGACTTGTCCGTTAAAGTACCTGAAATCATAATGGGTAAAGTTATATTTTGAGCTTCATAAACCTCTTGTGCTGCTACAATTGCAGCTCTAGCATTCAACGTATCAAATATGGTTTCAATTAAAAGACAATCTACACCTCCTGCTATTAAACCAGCGATTTGCTCACTGTAAGCTGATACCAATTCATCAAAGCTAATATTTCTAAAACCTGGATTTTCTACATCTGGTGATAATGAAGCTGTTTTATTAGTAGGCCCAATAGCACCTGCTACAAACCTAGGCTTATGAGGCTCTTCTTTAGTCATCTCATCCGCAACCTCTCTGGCTATGCGAGCTGACTCATAGTTTAATTCATATACTAGCTCTCCTAAGTCATAATCTGCCTGAGAAATAACCGTTGCATTAAACGTATTGGTTTCAATCATATCGGCTCCTGCTTTTAAGAAGCTCCTGTGAATCTTTTTAATTACTTCCGGCTTTGTTAATGATAATAAATCATTATTTCCCTTTTGATCACGATGAAACGCTTTAAAGCGTTCGCTGCGATAATCTTCTTCTGTTAATTGGTAGCCTTGAATGCTTGTCCCCATAGCACCATCAAGGACTAAAATACGTTGTTTTAATATAGAAATGAGTTCATTTTTATCCATCTTATATCTCCCATACAATCAATATCCTCTATTCCGATAACACTTTGTTTGTTAAATCTTATTATAGCTCTTTAAGACACATTTAACAATTATTATTATTAAATAATTATATTATCCAATAAGACTTTTTTATCCTCACTAACTACCAAAAAGAACCCAGAGTTACTTCATTTGATAACTCAAGGGTTCTCTTCATAAAATTAGCTCTTTTCCTTATTAACAATATAAATACCTAAGCAAACTAAAATTAATGAAATGACACTCATTAATCCTATCATTTGGTATTCCTTTAAAAGCATAGCCGATAATAATACGCCAAATACCGGATTCATAAAGCCAAATACAGCTACTTTAGAAATAGGATTATACTTGAGAAGGATACCCCATACAGAATACGCGATGGCTGAAACTAATGCTAAATAGATAAGCATTGCTGCTCCTCCTGCTGTCATAACTGTCATACGTCCTCCCATAGCTGCTCCAAATAAAATCATTAATACGCCACCTATTAAAAACTGATAACCGCTTAAACAAACAGGATCTTCTTCTGTAGAATAGCTTTTCATAAGAACTGAAGAAAAAGCATAAGCTACTGTTGATAAAAAGATAAACCCTTCACCGACAAATGAAAAATGGGTATTTATTTCACTTCCTGTTAGGTTAACCAATATAACCCCTAAAAAGCCAATAATACTTCCCATTACTTTTCTAGTAGTAAGCTTCTCTTGATGAAAGCAAAGGCTTGCTATAAAAATAGCTACAAATACATTAACGGCTTCGATTATAGAAGCCTTCACACCACTTGTATTAGCAAGTCCAATATAGAAAAAAACATACTGTGCCACAGTTTGAAACATACAAAGCGTCACTATTTTTCCATAAGACTGCTTCTTAGGCACTAGGATTTTACCTTTTACTAAACTTCCAATAACAAGTGCTAAAATGCCTGCTAGTGCAAAACGGCAGCCTGCAAAAAGAATTTGGGTGGCTGTTTGCTCTGATTCAATTTGAAATAATTGATACCCTATTTTAATGCATGGAAAAGCGCTTCCCCATAAGGCGCAGCATAAAAGTGCTCCTAGCCAAACGACTATCGTCTTTTGCATCAACTGTTCTTTATTTTTCTTCATCTTCCCCACTCTTTCTAGTTATCCTTTATGTACTTATAAACGACTCACTTCTCATATGTTTTAAGCTACTTCAAATAATACTTATCAAAATAACCCCTTAAATTCTAATAAAACTATCAGAAATTGAAGGGGTCATTTATTAAGCTTGTTCTTCTTCTAAAATAGATGTACAGTGTGAACAGCGTGTTGCTTTAATAGATATTTGGCTATAGCAAAATGGGCATTCTTTTGTTGTTGCTTCTTTTGCTGGCTCTTCTGGTTTTCTAGTCCCAATAGTACTTAATTTGTTCATTCCTTTCACTAATAGGAAAATTAAAAATGCCATAATAACAAAATTAATGATGGCTGTTATAAAAGCCCCATAGCGGATGTTTACATCTGCAATTGTTATGACTAAAGCACTAAAATCTTTTTTGGCAAATAATCCTATGATAGGTGAAATCACATCATCAACTAAAGATTTAACGATTCCTTGAAAAGCACCTCCAATAATAACACCTACTGCTAAATCTAATACATTCCCTCTAAGAGCAAATGTTCTAAACTCATTAAGAAATTTTTTCATCTTTGAACTTCTCCTTTATCTCTTGAAAAATGTTCTTCATCTATTATATCGCCACATTTGGTTTTTTTACAAGCAACAATTCACAAAACAAAAAATATATGTGTGGCTGCTTTAATCTTACTTCATTAAGTTCCTTTCATGATATAATAGTTAAATCATAAGCTAACACTAAATCTTTATTCTTTTGTGCATTTTACCCAGGTATAAAACCAGATATTTATATGAAAAATGACTCTATATACTTCATTTCTATAATAAGGAGGTAAACATGATGTCTCATGGTAAATTTGTTTTTATTTCGGATTTTGACGGTACACTGACAGAAAAAGATTTTTATCAAATGATTATTGATGATTATTTAGGTGAAGCGGGCCAAAAACTTTATAAGGAGTGGCGCCAAGGCCTTCATCTAGATAAAGATTTCTTAGGTCAAATCTATAGTGCTATCAATCGTGAAGAAGCTGAGATTCTTGAGGATATTCTTCGTATCGAATGGGATGAATCAGCTACTGAATTCATCCAAAAGGTTCGTGAAAATGGAGGGGAGTTTATTATTTTAAGTGCTGGTACTAGCTATTACATTAACCTGCTCCTTAAGGAAAAAGGCTTATCAGATGTAAAAGTCTACTCCAACCCAGGTATTTATAAAGATAAGGGCATCCATCTGCAAGTAGATGAAAGCAGTCTCTACTACTCTGAAAGATATGGTATTGATAAAGCTAAAGTGGTTCTGGATTTAAAAAAACAGTATGCGCATGTTTACTATGCCGGTGATAGTGCTCCTGATATTTTGCCCTGTAAGTTAGCTGATCTAGCTTTTGCTAAGGGTGGTCTTCAAGAAATGCTACAATCAGAAGGTGTTAACTTTGTACCTATAAAAAGCTTTAAAGATGTAACCACTACTCTTATAGGAAAGGGGGTGTTAAAGTGAATCAGCCACAAGCTCATCGTATCTCCATTCCCTCTTTACTTAAAGTAGGTAAAGGAACGCTTAATGAAATAGGCGTATTTTTAAAGGAAAACCATTTTGATCAAGTTGTTATTTATTTCGGCAATGGACTGATCCGTTTATTGGGTGATACAGTTTTTGATTCTCTTCACCAAAATGCTATTACGCTTCTTCACTCTGAAGAACTTGACACCACTGATATAGATGCTATTGTAAAGCTTGCTTTTAGCATCAGTAGTAAAACAGATGCCATTATTGGCATAGGCGGTGGAAAAGTCATAGACGTCGCCAAATATGCCGCCTTTCTTAGAAAAATTCCTTTTATTAGTGTGCCTACCTCTGCTTCTAGTGATGGTTTCTCAAGCTCTAGTGCTTCTCTTCTAGTCAATGGGAAAAGAACTTCTGTCCCTGCTAGGCTAGCCTATGGTATTATCATTGATACAAATGTTATCAAAAGTGCTCCGGACCCCTTCATTTATTCAGGTATTGGCGACCTCATTTCTAAAATCACAGCTTTATACGACTGGCTCTACGAGCATCAACAAGGCTATAGCACCTTAGATGACTTTGCTTATATGATTGCTAAAAAAGCGGTTAATAGCTTTGTACGTACCCCTTTTACAAGTATCAAAGATGATTTATTTTTAAAAGAATTAGTAGATTCTCTTGCCATGAGCGGCATTGCCAATGAGATGGCAGGAAATAGTGCCCCCTCTAGTGGTAGTGAACACCTCATCTCTCATGCTCTTGATAAGCTTATGGATGTCCCTTTGCTCCATGGCATCCAGGTAGGTATTGCCACTTATCTCATGAGCAAAGTTCAGAACCATAGGTGGCAACGAGTCAACACGGTACTGACAGATACAGGCTTTTGGTCTTACACTAAAACCTTACAGCTTAAACGAGAAGACTTTGAAAAAGCTATAGACCTAGCGCCTACTATCAAACCTAACCGCCACACTTTCATTCATGAAGAAAAATATAGAAATCAAGCTAAGATGCTTCTCTTAAATGACCCTATCTTTAAGCAAATTTTTAGTGAATAACCCTCTACTCATATCTAGCCAAACGTATTACAAATGCCTCCTTACGATGAATTCTATCTGAATAATAAGTTTTTATTAAGGGTAATATAGTGTTGACACTAAAATGAAATCGTCTAAGGAGGCTAGCGTAATGGACTATCCAATGTTTTGCTATCAATGTGAACAAACTGTTGGTGGCAAAGGTTGTACTAAAATAGGTGTTTGTGGTAAGACCCCTGAAGTAGCTAATCTGCAAGATTTACTTATCTATCAATTAAAAGGCATTAGTTGTTATGCTGTTCCACTTATTGAAAAAGGAGAAATGATTGATAAAGATATTATTAAGTTTGTAGAGAACTCTCTTTTTACAACATTAACTAATGTTAACTTCGATGCAGATGTTCATGTAGAACTTTTAAAAAAATCTCAAGAAATTAAAGAACGTCTTAGACAAAAGGCACCTGCTAATATCAGTTATCCTGAATTTGCTACTTATAACTTAAGCCAAACTAGAGAACAAATGCTTGAAGATGCAAAACGTGCAGGGATTATGTTTGATAAGGATTTACATGAAGACATTCGTTCTTTAAGACAAACCATTATCTATGGCCTTAAAGGAATCAGTGCCTATGGCCATCAAGCACGTTTTCTCAATTATTGGAGTGATCAAGTAGACCATTTCTACTTGAGGGCTTTAGAAATAGCTACAAAAGATGATATTTCTGTAGACGAAATGATTAGATGGGTCATGCGCACAGGAGAGATGAGCATTGAAGTCATGAAAACCCTTGATGATGCTAACACTCAATCTTTCAAAAACCCCTCTCCTCATAAGGTAAATGTGCATATCCAAAAAGGACCCTTTATTATTGTTTCAGGCCATGACCTAAAGGATCTTTATATGCTACTTGAACAAACTGAAGGGACAGGCATTAACATTTATACACATGGTGAAATGCTTCCTGCACATGGTTATCCCGAACTTAAGAAATTTAAACATCTAGTAGGTAACTATGGTGGTGCTTGGCAGGATCAACAACCCCAATTTGATGGTATTCCTGGCTGCATTCTCATGACCACTAACTGTTTGATGCGACCTCGTGAAACTTATAAGGATAGAATTTTTACGACTAATACAGTGGGCTGGGATGGTGTGACATTTATTCCTAAACTTCCCGATGGTACAAAGGACTTTACTCTTATTATTGAAAAAGCCCTTGAACTTGGTGGTTTCAAAGAAGATCAAGAACCACATGAAATTTTAGTAGGCTTTGGTCACCATGCTACCCTCTCCCATGCAGAAACTATCGTTAACGCCGTTAAGTCTGGTCAGATTAGGCACTTCTTTGTGATAGGTGGCTGTGATGGTGCTAGACCTGGAAGAAACTACTATACTGATTTCGCTAAAATTGTACCAGAAGATTGTATTATCTTAACCTTAGCTTGTGGTAAATATCGCTTTAATAAATTGGATTTTGGAACAGTAGCAGGTCTTCCAAGGTTGTTAGACGTCGGTCAATGTAATGATGTTTATTCTGCTGTTGCTATCGCTACTGGCTTAGCCGATGCTTTTGAAACAGATGTCAATGGCTTACCTCTTTCTGTCATTTTATCTTGGTATGAACAAAAGGCTGTT
This sequence comes from Cellulosilyticum sp. WCF-2, assembly GCF_003990395.1. Taxonomy (NCBI): domain Bacteria; kingdom Bacillati; phylum Bacillota; class Clostridia; order Lachnospirales; family Cellulosilyticaceae; genus Cellulosilyticum; species Cellulosilyticum sp. WCF-2. The sequence continues at coordinate 3,625,741 of NZ_CP034675.1, forward strand.
GCTGACCTACTAGCTCTTCTTTCATTAGGTGTTAAAAATATCTACTTAGGACCAAGCCTTCCTGCTTTTATCAGTCCTAAGGTCTTACAATATCTTGTAGATACATTTAATTTAACACCTATTAGTACTCCTGATGATGATTTAAAAACTTGTTTAAAGCAATGCTTATAACTTTTTCTTAACTTATTAAACGCCTGAGTTTCTGATTAAATGTTCAGAGACTCAGGCGTTTATGGCTAGCATCACTACTTACTCACATATTTGTCCTTTAATGATTTCTAATACATAATTTTTAAATGTCTCAAAACTTGCAGGATCGCAAGAAGTGCCTTTATGCATTGACTTTGTATAAAAATTGTATTCTACATTTCCATAGTTAAAGATTGGACTTGTTAAAATAAAACTAAATTCTGTGACTCTATAAGTCATTGCATTTTTCATTGCTTCCTTACAAATTTCAAGCAAAGCTTCACTATCTTCTAATTTTTTATCAGCTACTAACTTAAGTATAAAACTTAATAAACGATAACCTCCATTCAAAGGAAACATTTCTCCTCTTCCTGTATAAAATAGTTTTCCTGTGTTATGAAAGTACTTCAGATTTCTAAAGCTAATATTTTTATATACTTCTTCTATCTCTAATCCATCTAGCTGCAAAGATTTTACATAGCTGCTTATACTCTCCCAGCTTGTATCCTGCATACTTCTGTTGTTTTTAACTATTTTTTCGAACTCCTTATAAGCATCCTCTATTTTCTTATCTGTATAAATAACTGTTTCGTTAACAACTACATTATATTCTCCATTATCATAAACTAAAGCTACTTTACTACTCATATCAATCTCCTTTCGATATATAATAATTATTATTATATCATATAGATTATTTTATTGATATGTTTATTGTATATCTGTCACTTCCTCATACCTACTATTCTGCCGTAGTTTCAATCTACTTAATGAACACCTCATATTAATGTAGGAATTCATTTCAATGTTCTCTAATAAACCCTCTACTATAACAAGACTAATTTGCTATCTTAAAAGCTTCTATAATTCGGCTTAAATCATCTGCGTAATGTTCATATGATATGCTGTCCTAGCTTAATTTTCTCCATCATTTTAAATTATCTAATAAGTAGCCTACTTATTTCTGCTATTTTCTCATTAGCGATGACTTTATTATATTCATTTTTTATATATTTTATTAAATAATAATTATTTGTTTTAGTTTTACAATTAAGAATAAGGATTTTTTCACACTTTCATCAAATTATTATCAAGATTTCATCAAATTTAACATCTATACTTAATGATATAAATACCTCATGTGCGCCTCTAAACACATGCGGTCGATCTTATTCAATTTAACTACATAAATGGGGGGGTTAACAATGAATTTGAAAAAGTTTTTATATGGTCTATTATCTGCCACTTTAGTAGTATCATCTGTTACACCTGTTTTTGCAGCAGAAACAGTTACTACTACCTCTTCTCAAATACAAATTTCATCTGAGGAAGTAACCATTTCTTTATCTGACACTTCAATTTTAGTCAATGGTGAATCAGCTTCAACTGATAACAACGATGCTGTTTATACAAGCCACGATATTATTTATTATGAAGATAAAGATACTTACGATAGTGGTAATGCTTATGGTGAAGGTACTGCAGAGGATAAACATAGCAGCGAAGAAGCCCTTAAGCATACTGTTGTTAATATCACCAAGCCAGGTACATACCGTATTTCAGGTCAACTTTCTTACGGACAGATTTTTGTAAATGTAGGAAAAGACGAGGCCGACAAAGTTACACTCATTCTTGATCATGTAGATATCAACTGCAGCGTTGCACCTGCGGTCTTCTTCTATCAAGTATATGAATGTGATGCTGATGCCACTGTCGAAACTGCAACGAATCAAGTAGATACTTCAAATGCTGGTGCACGTGTTATTATTGCTGATGATTCTGTGAATCATGTGACAGGCTCATATGTTGCACGTATTTATAAAGATACCACAGAACAAAAGAAACTTCATAAGTATGATGGCGCTTTCTACTCTCGCATGAGTATGGAAATTGATGGTGAGACCAAAGGAAATGGTGTTCTTAACATTACTTCTGATAATGAAGGTTTAGATACTGAACTTCACCTAACTATTAACGGTGGAAAAATTAATATTCAATCTTCTGATGATGGAATCAACGTCAATGAAGATGGTATTAGCGTCTTTACAATGAACGATGGTTACTTAAATATTTACGCAGGTAATGGTTCGGAAGGAGACGGTATTGATTCTAATGGTTGGAATGTCATTAACGGTGGCACTGTTATTTCTTTAGCTAATCCAAAAAGCATGGATGGTGGTATTGACTCAGATATGGGTTCAACAATCAACGGTGGAACAGTCATCGGTGCTGGTAATATGTATGATCCTTTAGAGGATGATTCCAAGCAGCTTTTCATGTTCCTTCAATTAGCTGAAAAAACAGATCAATTACTTGTTGTCACTGATGAAAAAGATAATCCTGTTTTTGCTTATGATTTTCCAAATGACTATACATACATTTCATTTAGTACCCCTACATTAACAGAAGGAACTTATCATGTTTATAAAGGTGGCACCATCAAGGGAACTGAAACAGATGGCTTCTACAACACCATTACTTCTTACCTTGAAGGCACCAAACTTCATCATGGTGGAACTTCTACAAACCAAAATATGGGTATGATGACACCTCCACAAGATGGCAATGGACCAAGCTTCTCCACAGATGGAACTCCTCCTGAAATACCAGACAATGCTCAAATGCCTAATCAAGGCCAGTCACAACCAACACCTCCTGAAGGTATAGGAAATGGTGAGCGTCCTACACCTCCTGAAGGTATGACAAATGGTGAACCTCCTACACCTCCTGAGGGTATGGCAAATGGCGGAGGCTTTGGAGGCCCACAAGGTATGCAAAGTTCCAGCGAGACAGAAAACTATGATTTTGTACTAAGTGCATCTAACAAAGGCTTCACTAATGTTTCAAGTACAACAGCTACAGGTAACACAGCTAGTACAACGCCAAGTGGCACTACCACAAATACAGTTGGCACCACTAGCTTTTCAGATGTAAAAGGTGACAGTTGGTATGCCCAAGCAGTTACTTTCTGCAAAAATAAAGGCTTAATGGGCGGCACTTCATCAACTACCTTCTCACCTTCTGCTCCGGTTACACGTGAAATGTTTGCTACTATTCTTTACCGCTTAGCAGGTTCACCTAACGTTACTACTTCTACTTCATTTACTGATGTTAAAAATGAATCCGCTTACTATTACAAGGCTGTTTCATGGGCTAATCAATCAGGTATTACCAAAGGCATTAGCTCAAATGCATTTGGCATAGGCCAATCTATTACTGTTCAAGATGCTGTCGTTATGTTAGAGCGTTATGGAAAAGGTGGTGACCTCACTCAAGTAGAAAATGTTTCCTCTACTAGTACATCACCAGCAACTCGTGCACAAATTGCAGCACTATTAATGCAGTATTGCAACAACTAAATCAGCATCAACAAAAGACCATGCTGAAGCCTGCTTCAACATGGTCTTTGTAACTAAAATAGATCATACATATTCTTTATGTAAGGTGAATCCACGCCCACGAACTTCATTGACCTTATTAATAATCATAAAAGCCTTCGGATCTATCTCCATAGTCAAATCATTAATCTTAGATAACTCTCTATTAGATACTATAGTTAGTACCGCATAAGATTTTTTCCTTGTATGGCCACCTTCACTATATAGCAAAGTTGTGCCTCTATCTAGCCTTGTACGAATCATCTCACTTATTGCTTCACTTCTTTCACTAATAATTTTAATCTGCATTTGATTTTTCCCAATCATTAGTACCTTATCTAGTATCATTGTATAAAGTAATACTAAGAGTATCCCATACAAGATCATTTCCTTGCTTGAAAAAAGCATCTGTGTTAGTAAGATAAAACAATCAAATATAGACATAGTCACAGAAACTGATAACTTTAATTTCTTATTTAAAATTAATGGAGGAATATCCATCCCCCCTGTTGAAGCTCCTGCACGAATAACCATTCCAATACCTGCTCCAATCAGTAAACCAGCAAATATTGTGGCTAGCATTGTATCATTAGTCATTCCGCTGCCACCAAACAGCTTTTCAAAAATACTTAATATAAAAGGATAGTAGAAAGTACTTATAATAGTCGTTAAAGCAAAGGACTTTCCTAGTACGATTCCCCCTAAAACAAACATGACTATATTAAATACCCCTACAAAAATAGAAACAGGTATCCCTAGCTGATGCTGAAAAACTAGAGCAAGCCCTGTTGTTCCCCCTGTTATAAGCTTATTAGGTAAGATAAATAATGCTACTGCTAAGGCATAAAGTGTATTTCCTAGCAAAATAATTGGTATCTTCTTTATATTCATTCCTTTTTGTCTCCTCTCTCCATTGGTGTCTTCCTGTTAGCTTTATCATTATACACTAAACCTTCTCTATTTTCATTAATAGTTCCTGTAAATAAATCTCTCATAACCTGCTTCACCATGAAAACCATTGGCTTCCAATTTATAACTTATATTTAGCCTAATAGATATTCCGATCTTCTCTTTGAGTTAGAACTACTCTTGTGTTTCAATAAAATGATAGTTTATATTATTTTCACTCCCATATCCTGTTGCCCATTCTTCTATAGGTGCTGGCAAGCAATCTTTATATCTACTATCATTTGTATAATATTGTAATTTATCTTCTTCCAGTGCTGCATATATGTATTGATCTACTACTAGATAATAGCAATAACCCGAAGCTCCCCTCAAATAGGATTGCCCACCTAGGGCTATTGTGTCCTCAAACGATATTTCTTCATACATGACGTGCTGTGTTAAACTTATAAAATCCTCGTATTTTTCCCCAACTATTGTTTTAAATAGTTCTTCTTGCTCCTTCGTTAATACGATCCCTACGTCTAATGCACTTGGCAATGGGCTTTTTATTGTGCCCTTTATATAGTTCGTCTCAAAGAACACCCCTGCTCCACAACCATAGCCGTAATCATTGGACTCAAGTTGTAACTTTCCGTCTTTAAAAATCAACTTAAATATCACTTCTGTATCTGGCTCATCATATATACACTCAAAAATGATTTCGTTTGTTTTTTCATCTTTAATAGCAAATCCACCCATACTACCACTGGCTGTGCCATTGTATGCCTCTAAGCTAAACCAAATAAGATCGTCGAATAGCACTTTAATCTCTGCACTTGTACCGGCAAAATAACTCTTTTCTTCTCCTGTCCAAGTCCCTTGTAGTTCCTGTATTTTCTCTGTAGTTACTGGCCCTATTCTATTACTTCCCTCTCTAATTAAATAAAAAGGATACTCTACATCACCTTGGCACCAAACACCTTGCAAGTAATCTTCATCTCTTTGGAGAATGGTGAGGCTTGTTTCACCCTTGTCATCTTCATAATAAGTATAAAGTCTATTTCCTATTACATTTTTTGCATACACCATTTCAGAACTTCCTCTTAGCTCAATAGGTATATTATATTTGTCATAAGAATATGTCCCTAGCTTTTTCTCTAAATCAAAAGTACCATGAATGGGATAATCCCCTATCTTTCCTGCACCTATAAATACTGTTTGATTTTCCTCCTGAGTCTCAGCTTTTTCAATAATCATCTCTTCCCTTTTATTCTCTACTCTATCACTACCCTTGGTGGATTCCTCTGGTATTTGATTATTAGAACTAGATAGCTCTTGTATTTGCTCTTCAGAATCTACTGTATCTGTTTGAGGGCTACACCCAGCCAGCAATAGCAGCACTATCCCTAATAATAGTATAAAATGCCTCATGATTTATCTCTTCCTCTCATCATTTAACTACCTCTACGTTAATGATAGCTATTGTTTTGTCCAATATAGTCTTCCTGCATATCTACGACAATTAATGCTTTTTTATTTTCCATAATCTCTTCCCCTTGTCAGCTCTATATTAGAAATTCATTCTATTTTTACTTGCTATGTATGGAATATAAAAACGGATTATGATTTTTTCTGATTATATAAATAGCGTTGCCTATATTTTAGTTCCGCATATTCTGTAATATATTTCATATAAACCATATCATATGCTCCCCCTATTGCCCCTACAACTGGGACCCCTTGTAGAAACTTTATATATAATAATTCTTTTGAAAGTAAATCTGCTGTTACTTTCATTTCACTTTTTACAGACTCTGATTCCATTAACTTTTCTGTTTTTGTATAGTCATTAATTCTATTATTAATTGCTTGTATTGATGTGCCATGGGAAACGGCTCCTTGGATCAAAAGCAAGATATAAAATTGTTCTTCTATAGCATCATAGGGATAGCCATAACGTAATGCTATTTCATAAATACTTTTTAAAATCATTCCTGTAAAAACTGGAATGTCTGGAAGACCGATTCCCATTACTCCCATTCCAATGCCCATCACACCCGATACTGTTAAATTCTTTATGCCAGATCGCCCTGCATTTTTCTCTATTACACGAATAGATTTTCTACTTTGACTCACTTGGACAGCATACTGCTGAATCTTATGGTTCTGCTCAATAGTCTCTTTTCTATATGTTTTTTCAATTATCCCTGTACCCTTCTCAAAAACTAAAGCAAATGCTTTATTAAAAGCAGCATTAAGCGTTTCCTCTACTTTCTTTGGTACTTTTGCTTCTAACTTTTGATTTAATAGAGATTCTTTTTTCTCAAACCTTTTTTCCAAAAATTTTTTCTCTTGCTTTAATGCTTTTTGCCATTCCCGTTCTAATGCTGATTTTTTCTGAAACAATTCCATAAGCAGCCCCTCTATTTTTTTTCTTGTATCTATCAAACTATTGTTAACATCTTATATTTTATATTACCTGAATTTTGTGTAAAAAATATATTCTTTTAATGGAATACCTATCTTGATGCTATTATTTCATCATCTAATAAGTCAGTGTACGATTCATTTTAACAAACCTCCAAGTCCCCCTCAACTTGATTATTTCTAATTACGAGGGACTAGCCTATGGAGGTAAATTGTTTTTGTAGCATCTACCATTGTTCATGAATTTTGCATCTTTTTATGCTACTTAGCTCCCTTAAAACTATACCTTATTCCTGCTAGTTTTGGTTATTAATAGATAAAGTATCAAGATACTCAAAGCTTTTTAGTTGTTCTTGATCTAAATCTTCTTTCTCAAATGCTATGGCATTAAGTTGAAGATTGTTATAGGTAGAATAATAATAAACTCCCTTTTCTAGAGCCATGCAGGAGGTATAAAGTGTAAATTCTTCTTTACTCTTTGGCTTAATCACCGCTCCACCTGGCATAGCCACATTATTAAGAATATGATAAAACTCAGCTAGGGTTGTCATCTCATTATCTAGATGCGTCGCATGACTTTTTAGATAGGCTACTCTTACAAATCTAGCAGGCGGATAGAAATCACCAGGTATACCCACTAAACCAAGTCCGCAGGAATCCGGATTCAATTCTTGTTTATACCATGTTGTTCCCTCTACCCACTTGGAAGAAAGATGAATATATTGTTTTAAATTATCAATATGCCAATCAAAAGTGGGTGGATTAGTGAGCACCCCTATTTTATTTTCAAAAATACAGAATTTTTCTTTTGTCTGTTCAATAACAATACACTGATCTTGCTTATCATATACAATCCAATGAAGTGTTGGAAGTGCTATATCTAGAGCAAATGGTATATTAACCAGATTCACCTGCGAAACAGCTGCTTTGACTTCTTCTACTGTCTCAAAGTTACTTAAGATCCAAAGAATCAAATCATAGGGTCCTATATTGATCTTATCAGGGTATGGCTCAGGACTATGATAGCAGTAATTAGGAAAGTTAAGCCCAGCACAAGCAAGTCCTTTTTCATTTAACCCATCTGCTAAAAGCGGGTGATTATTTATTATAACGCCCATTCCTAATATGGCATACTTTATAGGCAATATCTTCTTGCTAATCACATTCTCCCATTGATATTTTCTAGGCACTAAAATCACAGATTGATTAAAACTATATTCCAAATCCATATTACGACCAAAAAAATGAAAACCGTCTTTACTCTTCAGTGTTAATGCTGTACACATACTGCAACCTCACTTCTTTTTAGCTTTATTATCTCCAAAAGAAGTGTTAATATGAGTAGATTCACCCTCGATCTTTTACGCCATTTCTTTTATATAAGATTTTGTAAAAAGTAGTATGATACAATTTATTTTAGGCTTACCTCACTCAAACTGCTTTAATAAATTTACCATTTCAATAGCTGTTACCGCTGCGTCATACCCTTTATTACCTACTTTTGTTCCCGCTCTTTCAATAGCTTGCTCAATGGTATCAGTTGTTAGAATACCAAAAATAACCGGTTTTTCTGTCTGCATAGCAACACTTGCAATTCCTTTTGAGGCTTCTGCACAAACATAATCAAAATGTGGTGTAGAACCTTTTATGACCGCTCCTAGGCAAATGACTGCATCATATTTTTCACTTTGTGCCATTTTCTTCGCCACTAGTGGTATTTCAAAAGCACCTGGCACATAAGCAACTTCTATTTTTTCAGATGCTACGCCATGTCTTTTTAGCGCATCTATTGCTCCGCCTACTAGCCTTGAAACAATAAATTCATTAAATCTCCCTGCTACAATCCCCATTCTTAATTCTTGTGCCACTAAATTTCCTTCGATTACTTTCATTTTGGTTTCCTCCGATTTAAATTTCTTTTAACGAGATTCATTTAATAAATGTCCTAGTTTTTCTTGTTTCGTTTTTAAATAAAAGGCATTCTTTTCATTATGATTCATTTGGATAGGTACTCTTTCAGTAACTTCTATCCCACCTTCTTCTAAGCCTCGTATTTTTCTTGGATTATTGGTCATTAACTTAATCTTTTTTGCACCTAATAGCTTCAGTATTTGTACACTCTCATGATAATTTCTCATATCTTCTAAGAAGCCAAGCATCATATTTGCCTCCACTGTATCATAACCTTGATCCTGCAAGGCATAAGCTTTTATCTTATTAATAAGGCCAATTCCTCTTCCTTCCTGCCTCATATAGACTAAGATACCACTACCTGCCTCAGCAATTTTTTTCATCGCTGCATCATACTGCTCACCACAGTCGCATCTCTTAGAACCTAGTGCATCTCCTGTTAAGCATTCTGAATGAATGCGTGTCAGTATAGGCGTAGCTTCATTTATTTCTCCTTTAACCAATGCGACATGATGCTTTCCATTTAATAGGTTAACGAAACCATACATGGTAAAATCACCATACCTGGTAGGCATCTTAGCCTGAGCTACTAACTCAACACAAGCTTCCCTTTGCTGCCTATATGTAATAAGATCTGCTATTGTTATGATTTTTAGCTCATGTTCTTTAGCAAACTCTATAAGATCAGGTGTTCTTGCCATGGTTCCATCTTCTTTCATGATTTCACAGATAACACCTGCGGGTTTTAGTCCTGCCAATCTGGCTAGATCAACTGCTGCTTCAGTATGTCCAGCTCGCTTAAGTACTCCCCCTTTTTTGGCTATGAGCGGAAAAACATGCCCTGGTCTCTTAAAATCTTCTGCTGGACTTTCTTCTAGAACCTTTTGAATCGTTAAAGCTCTCTCAAAGGCTGAAATGCCTGTTGTTGTTGCACTATAATCTATAGAAACAGTAAAAGCCGTCTCATAATGGTCTGTATTCCTATTGACCATAGGTGAAAGTTGTAAGGCACTAGCATATGCTTCTTCTATAGGCATACAAATCAGACCTCTGCCATATTTAGCCATGAAATTAATAGCTTCGCCTGTTACCTTTTGGGCAGCCATTAGTAAGTCTCCCTCGTTTTCCCTTCCTTCATCATCTATGACAATGATGATTTCTCCCTCTCGAATCGCTTTAATTGCTTCTTCAATTTTACAAAACATCTACATCTCTCCTATCCTTTACATAAAACCATGTTTTTTTAAAAAATCTTCATCAATCTTATTTTCTTTATGAACCTCATGCGTTAATCCTAGTAATCTTTCAACATATTTCCCAATGATATCTACTTCTAGATTAACTTGGTCTGTTACCCCCTTCATTAACAAAGTAGTTTTATTTTTTGTATGAGGTATAACAGATACTTTGAAATATTCTTTAGTTACATCGGCTACAGTTAAACTAATACCATCAATAGCAATACTTCCCTTAAGAACCACATATCTTAGTATTTCTGCTGGTGCTTTAATAGTAATCCAGGTTGCTGCTGCTTCTTTAGTAATACTCATCATCTCACCGATACCATCAATATGACCACTTACCAGATGCCCTCCCAACCTGCTACTTAAACGCATTGCTCTTTCTAAATTTACAGCTGCTCCTATTCTCAGACTTCCTAGGTTACTTTTCCTTAAAGTTTCTGCCATAATATCTGCTTCAAAACTGCCTGACGTCATATTGGTAATGGTTAGGCATACACCATTAGTAGCAATACTGTCCCCTATTTGGCTTTGTTCTAATACTTTTACAGCATTAATTTTGATTCTTGAAAATTTCTCTCCGTTTTGAATATGTTCCACATGCCCGATTTCTTCTACAATACCTGTAAACATTTTAATCACCTACTTCTGTATGATATACCCCTCTAATAAGATGTCTTCTCCAATCCGCTTTATTTGCAAATTTTCGACCTTTATAGATTCTTCCAGATCGGCAATCCCCCTACCTGCCACCGGCGTCTTAGCTTGCCCACCTACTAGTTTGGGAGCAATGTAAAACTGCACCTTGTCTACTATGCCAGCTTCTAATGCACTTGCGTTTACTTCCGCTCCACCTTCGATTAAAATGCTGTCTATCCCCAGTTTTCCCAACTGAATCATCAATTCCTTTAGATTGACTCGATGTTTGTAAGCTTCTACAAATAATACCTTTACGCCAAGTTCTTCTAACTTTTTTACTTTATCCACTGCCATTTCTTCTATTTCTTTGACTGCTGCAATTATTACCTTACTGGTGCCACCTATTATTTTAGAGCTCATAGGTATTCTTAGTGTGCTGTCTACTACAATAATGACAGGGTTTCTTCCGCTTATAAGCCGACAAGTGAGCAGGGGATCATCTTTAATAACCGTTCCTATCCCCACCATAATACCTGAATAAGCATTTCTTAGTTGATGAACCATTTCTCTTGACGCTTCACCAGTAATCCACTTTGACTGGCCTGCTACTGTGGCAATTTTTCCATCTAACGTCATTGCAGCCTTTAATAAAACAAATGGTTGTTGTTTAGTAATATACTTGATGAATATTTCATTAAGCCTACGACATTCTTCCTCTAGAATGCCTACTATCACTTCAATGCCAGCGTCCTCAAGCCTCTTAATACCACTACCTGCCACTAAGGGATTCGGATCTCTCATCCCAACAACTACCCGCATTATTTTGTTTTGAATGATGGTTTCTGTACAGGGTGGTGTTTTTCCATAATGATTACAAGGTTCTAAGGTAACATACAAGGTAGCCCCTTCACTCTTTTGTGAAGCACTCTTTATAGCATTAACTTCTGCATGGTTAGCGCCATAAACTTCATGATAGCCCTCACCTATTATCCTTCCCTCCTTTACTAAGACTGCCCCCACTAAAGGATTCGGACTTACTTTTCCTCTTCCTTGTTTGGCTAGATTTAATGCATACCTCATATAGTTCTCATGCATTCTATCACCTCACTTTCTTTTATAGATAAACTTAACAATCTTAGAGTTAATCTACAAAAAAGGCCCTGAGTCACATGTACTCAGGGCCTTTTCTATAAGTATTCATACTGCTTATGTCATAATAAATGGGCAAACCTCTCTAGACTTCCCGACATAAACATTATGCTGATTAATCAATCTAAAAAAGCTCTGAAATAGATTACTATTTCAGAGCTCAATATAAAATATAGATTATATTTAATCACTATACCTTGTATTTATCTTCTTTCATCCAGACTATACTGTCGGCTTCGGAATCTCACCGAATCATACCATTTAGGCTCGCGGGCTTTACCGCCGGTAGGGAATCACACCCTGCCCTGAAGATTTATTAAGTTTTTCATTATATATAATATTTAAAATTAACTTTATTGTCAATTCATTTTATGGAACATTTGTATTTGGTTCTATTTTCATCTCAATTACTAATTGGAAATAGACTCATTTTCTTATGCAACCTTAACCTCTCAGTAATTACTTTTATATGAATACACTTACTCTAGTACATAAATGCCTGGGGTATCCTTTTGATTTTTAAATTTAAATCCTTCTGGCATTGTTTCTTCAGTCACAACCTCTATCAGATGCAAACCTACTTTCTCCGGTTCCTCATCATTACGTATTTGTATAGTAAAAATCAAGTAATATTCTTGATTATCATTTGTTACTGTATATGTTCCATTTAACACCTTTGTTCTTACTCCATAATCCGTACCTTCTAGTGTACTACATCCCCCATCAAATCCTCCGTTACATCCTGGATAGAAATCCATCAACTCTTCTATCTTCTCATCTAGATCTTCTGCATTTTCTAACGCATATTTTGAAAATAATGCTTTTAGGCCTTGTGCATCTTGTGCCTCTAAGGCATCTATTATAGATTGTCTTGTTGCCTCTGATTGTTCATCATCAGTTCGGTTAGATTCTGCTAAATAATCTAATCTAGATCTAAAATTGCACCCCATTATACTCCCAACCATTACGCAAACTCCTGTCCCTAATATTATTAGCTTTACATTTCTAATTATATTTTTACCACTTATAATATGCCACTTTATTTTCTTCATCAAAACACCACCCTTCTTGTCCTTTCATCCTTCCAGTATAAAATGCCTTCCACATTTTAGGATTATCTGAAAAATCTATACTCCCCCTTACTTCTAACTCATTTTTATTCCTATCTTGATACTTCGGATTAAAGCCTGAAATCCACCACTGTGGATCATCTGGATTATACTCAAATATCTTTTCTCCTGTATTCTTATCATAAAGACTCAGCGTCATATGTAAATTTGTATCTGTTGCACTATTTAAGTGATAACCATCTCCATAATAAATTCCTGTTTCACACCCAGCACCTAGATTCAAATAATCCCCCTTCCACATCCAGAGCGTATATGTTGTCCCGTCTTCTGTTGTAAATGGTAGGGACTTATACTTATCCATAGATGTAGCCGCATTAAAGATATAATCATAGAAATCATTATAACCAAACGGTGCTTGCCAGCAATTGGGATTGGTGTGATATACTCCATCAGAAGTTCTCTCAAAGTTAACTGCATCTAAGAATGCCTCTCCTAACCAAGACTGCGACATATCTGCCATTGCATCACTTATGGAATAGCCAAAAACCTCAACTTCTATTAGGTCTCGGCCTGCTCCGATGATCAAATTGCCCGCATCGCTCATGGCATCTTTAACTACTGGAGGGACATAATTGTCCATGATATAGTCTGCACCATTAAAGAAAGTAGTTGTTGCATCACTTAGGACTTCTCCTGCTGAATTGACTGTATCACCAACCCAAGCCCCAACGGCATCTGCACTATCACTTACCCAATCTTGTACATCTGACCAACTAGGAAAAGCGCCGTCACGGTCTACAAAATTAAGGGGACGATTCCAGCAGTAACTATATTCATTTAATGTATAGGGTGCTGCTTGAATTCCCCTTATCCTATCTTTTGCTCTAAAGCGACCATTTTTAGCGTCATATTCACGTGCTTGAGAAAAGTAAGTGCCTGACACATTATCTTTATAGTAGCCCGAATATCCAAAAGGTTGCCCTTCTTCTGGTTTTGCAAGAGTATCATTACCAAATTCATCAAAGCTATAGCTTTCCGTAATTTTCCCACCTGCATCCATATAACGTAGTGGGCTTCCCATCTCATCTGGAAGATAATAATGAACGCCCTCTTTGCTTTTTTCTGCTGCTACGCTACCATCCCACATCAATTCACGAGTATTGTCTCCTTCTAGCATCAAAAGTATATTGTTATAACGCTTTGTCTGGTCAAGGACGTATTCTATAGATTTTACAGATGAATAATCCGCTTCAAAAATCTGCTGACTCACTCTTTGTCCCAGGCCATTGTATTCATAGACAGACGTCATTTGGTCCCCATTCATAGCTCGCACCATACGATTCATGCTATTATACTCATAAGCTTGCTTTAATGTGCCATTCTCTATAATCTGAGTCAGATTGCCTCTTGCATCATAACCATAATCTGTCATACCTTCTGCTGCTATGGTGCGAATGAGCTGATTAGCTGCATTATAGTTGTATTCTGTTCGGCTTCCTTCACTTTCTAAAAAGGTACGATTGCCAAATGCATCATAACCATAGTTTCTAAGAGAAACGCCATCTTTTACTACAGCTACTAAACGGTTTAAGGCATCATATCTATAATCATATGTACCACTTTCTTCTGGTAAGTTACGTCTTGTTTGTGTAATCCTTGTTTTGTTTTGTGCCGCATCATATTGATACTCATAGCCATCAATCATTCCTTCTTCATCCCAGTAGCATAAACTTGCAAGGGTCCCTGATAAATAATAAGTATAGTCTGCTTTTACCCCATTAGGTAATAACTTACTCATTAACTTACCACTATTATCATATTGGTATTGAAATACACCATTTTCATCCCGAAGCGAGGTAAGTCTTAATAACTCATCATATCCATACTCTACTTCTTTGCCTCCTGGATATTGCATACTGAGGCGTTGTCCCATAATCCCTCTTGTATAGACCGTTTCTCTACCTGCATGATCTGTAATCTTTGTGGGCCTTCCTAGCGCATCCACTTCAATGGTTGTTACGCCCAACCAGTCTTTAATCTGAGTCAGCTGTTTGAGTGCATTATATGAAAACTTAACAGCATTGCCATCTTCGTACTGAATTTGAGCGAGCTGGCCACCTGATGTATAGTCGTATTGGGTAGATAGGCCTTCTTGATCTATCTTTTCTATCATACGCCCTCTAGCGTCATAAGTATAGTTTTCCTCCTTGCCTAAAGCATCTCTTATCATTGTGACATTACCAAGTACATCACGTTCATATTGTACAAAATGTGCATTTTGGTTATCTTTATTCAACATTAAAGCTTCTGCTAGCTCTTCTTGCTTGCCCCACTGGCAAACTTCCGTTAAACTTCCCATTTCATCATAACTGTATTCGGTACGATTACCCATTGTATCTGTTATGGCTAATAGACGACCTGATGGTGTATAGCTGTACCATGTCGTATTGCCATTCGTATCTATTACAGATTTTACATTTCCCATGGCATCATAACTGTAGCATTTTGTTTGTCCTTCACTGCTTTCAATCTTTTCTATGCGGTTCATTGAATCATAAGAATAAAATAAGGTAAAGCCCTCTTGATTTTGCTTACTCTTTACATTCCGATTCTGATCATAGGTATAGCTTACATAAGTGCCATCTGCATAAGTAATTTTTGCTAACATCCCACCAGATAAATAATCATATTTGGTCTTACGCCCTGCTGCATCTATTACTTCACTTACCTTGCCAAGAGGATTATAACTGTATCTTGTCTCATTTCCCTTAGGATCTATAGAACTTATCTTCTGTCCTGCTTTGTCATAGATAATCTTTCGTGTATTGCCCATAGCATCTATCATTTTAGTTCGTTGGCCAAATTGATTATATGCCATACGGCTCACTGATCCGTCTGCATCTTCTACCTCTATTAACCTGTTGAGGGCATCATAGTTTAGCTTCACCGCACCGCCATCTGCGTCTATAATCTTGGTACGATTACCATTTGCATCATATTCATAACATACCTTAGCACCTTTTGGATTGATGATGCACGCTAAGCGGTTGAGCTTGTCATATATAAACTTTGTTTCACCACCATTTGCATCTATTCTCCGTGTGACATTAAACATACTGTCATACTCAAGCATAGTGACATTGCCCTCTTGATCAATGAGTTTCATTGGTTTATTGATCGCATTATATTCTCTCTTAATCTCACTACCATCAAATTCCTTAATGCATACGACCTTGCCGCTTTCATTGTAGTAAAAATGTCTTACATTGCCTTCTGCATTTTTTACCCGAGTGATGTTTCCTTTGAGATTATAGGTGTATTCCGTCCGATTACCATTCCCATCAATCGTGGCTGAGACTTGACCAAACCCATTATATTCATAGTGTGTTTCTCCACCCATAGGCTCCTTGATAGAATGAACATTACCATGTGCATCATAAGTTAGACTTATGATACTGCCATCAGGTTGTTTGACTTCTATGGGCCTACCATATTCATTGTAGGTTAGTGCAATAGCCCTTCCAAGCCCATCTTTCCTTAGGGTAAGATTACCTTTGTCATCGTATTCATTCAACTGAAAGTCTTCGCCGCCTATTTTAATCTTTTCAACGAGCTTCATGGCATTATATGCCATCTCTACTTTCTCACCTAATGGATTTTCTATTTCTGCTAAATTGCCTGCTACGTCATAGACGTATTTGGTCTTATTACCCTTTTTATCAGTTACCTCTGTTTGTTGATTCTGCTCATTGTAGGCATATTGAATCTTGCCATCAGCAAACACAGTCTCTACACTACGCATATTGTCATCATGGATGTAGGCGATTTGATTACCATTTTGCTCAGTGACATGAATAGTCTTTGCTGCATCATCATATTCTAGTAGCATCTCTCCCCCATCTGGATAGCTTTGCTTCGTTACACGTCCTTTGTCATCATATTCATTTCTAATAGAATCAATAGCTCTTCCATTTGTAATTACCTCTAGGTTACCATCTGTATCATAACGGTACTGAAAGGTGTGATTTTCTTCATCTTTTACCTGAGATAAATACCCCTTTTCATAGCTTAGGCTTACCGCCCGCCCTTCACTATCTGATACATCTATTAATAAATTTTCCTCATTATATTTATAAGATAAGGCTTCCCCAGACATACTTTTTACTATTTCTAACCTTCCAGCCCCATCATATATAAGTTCCAGATATCTGCCATTGCCGTCTTCTACCCTAGTATTTCTTCCTTCTTTATCAAAATAGTACTTGGCGCCAAGTGTTGTCTCATAAAGCATGCCTTCTTCTATTTCACTTAACCTATCAGCTTTGCCAATAAAATGAAGATAGGTGCCATCTTCCATCTTAACAAAGGTTTCTTCCTTACCGTCAGACCAATGTAACATGGCCCTTTGGTCTTCTTTGGTAATATATATTTCGTAATTATGTACCCAGCCTTTACCTAAGGCTCCTTCTTGCTTTTCCATAGAGTTATAAAACATCTTAAATTCTACTGGGTATAATCCCTTTAATCTCAAATACTCTCTGTGATAAATAAAGTTACCTGTTGCAAAATTAATAGGATCTCCGCCGTACTTACAACATTCGTTGCCTAGCCCCTTAAGCATTTTTATTAAACTTTCCAAAAGCTTATCTAACATCTTAAGGACCTCTTTCGGCTCTTTCTTCTTGCCACTATCTGCAACCGCATTAAGTAGTATTTTTTCCGTACTTTCATAGAGTTGTATGATATTACTTAATGCACTGCCCATCCCCTTTAAATTCTCAAGGCTCCCCTTGCTATCTTCTTCCAAGGCAACTAATGCACTTCTTATGTCACTATACGATTGATTGGATAAATTTTTTCTTACCGTTTCAAGACGTGTTACATAGTCAGCTAAAGTCTTTGCTAGATCTGTATACTGCGTTACTGATTCTCTTAGATTGGGTAGATTCACATCAAATTTCGTCTTCAACTCAGACCCTCCATATCATTTATATTAATATAAAATTTCTTTAAACACGGTATCCAACTCAGTATTTTTATCTAGTATAATATATTTTTCCTTTCTTTTTCATTTTCGAGACTAAATGCACTTTTAGATGTCTGAATAGCAACTTTATAGGCGTATTAAAATTCATCTTCTGCTTTTCACATTAAAATATCCCTATCTGACGCTTTGCCAGATAGGGACCCTTTATGCTTTAACTGTTTCATTATCATAATACTTAATAAGTGCCTGCGTTCCTAAATCACCTAGTTCCTTCTCATCTAATGCTCTATACATTTTTAGCACTTCATTTAATACTTGTAAATGAAGTGCCACTTTATCCGCTTCTTCTGTAGCTATCTCCATATCTTTAATATAATGCTTAATGAAAAATCCTGGATTTAAATCACCCTTTAAAATACGTGGTGCCATATTAGTCATTTGCCAACTTCCTGCTGCACCCTTACTAATACTATCTAACATAGTTTGTACATCTAAGCCAACCTGCTTGGCATATGTCATTGCCTCACACACCCCTGCGATGATTCCTGCTAAAGCTATTTGATTCGCCATCTTTGTATGCTGACCACTTCCTGCTTGCCCTTCATAAATAATATTAGTTCCTAAACATTCAAAAATAGGCTGACACACCTCAAAGGCCTCACGATCTCCACCTACCATAATAGAAAGTGTCCCATTTTGAGCACCAATATCGCCACCTGATACTGGCGCATCCAATGCACTCATCTGTTTTTTCCTAGCTGCTTCATAAATCTTCATAGAAAGCTGTGGGCTAGTAGTGGTCATATCAATCACATAGGTCCCTGGCTGACTGTTTTCTAAAATACCGTTTTCTCCGAAATAAACTTCTTCAACATCTTTAGGATACCCAACTATGGTAATCACAACATCCTTACCTGTTACGCAAGTCTTAATATCCTCACACCACTGTGCTCCCTCCTTAATCACATCTAACACCTTTTCTTTAGTACGTGTAAAAATAGACACCTCATAACCGCTTTTCATTAAATTTCTGACCATAGATTTACCCATTACACCTACACCAATAAATGCTATTTGTTTCATTAGTTACTTCTCTCCTTCTTACTTGTATCTATTTATATCTAAAAACACACGCAAAATCTCATATTACATTACCAAATAGTTCATACTTAACAACCTTCTCTTTGAAAGTACTATTTATTCAGGTCCAAGCATCATCATTTTATAGCTACATTATACCACATGATTCAAAAGGCGTATTACCTAAATTCAAGTTATAATCCCTATTATTAGTTAATGTTATAGTGATTCTGCCATGTTATTAATATCTGTAGAATATGCCAATACGCAATTAGGTACACAGATTACTTTAGATGAAGTAAACGTGGTTTAACAAGGGACATTTGATGATAAGGCTGCTGGTCAACAAATTGCTGCACAAATGTATGATCGTGGTGTTAAAGTAATCTTTACTATCGCCAATGATGGTGTAGGACTTCCAGCAGATAATCCTAACCTAAGCGAAAAAACAATTGGAATCGTTAATAAAGTATACCAGCAAGTTAAAAACAAAGAAATTATTGTAAATGAATCTTTATAAATTAACACAAAAAGCCAAGTGATAACTCACTTGGCTTTTTGTGTCTCCAGCACTTCATTATTCACTTTTAACAACCTATACTTCATATTAAACTCCTTATGAAAGAAATTATATTGATGGATATAGTAAATTTCTCTATAAATTCCAAAACCCCCAAACCTAGATTTTTCTATGTTCAAGGGTTTTGCAAACTTCAAAAGAAAACTCTACTCATATTGGCAATTAAAAAGCAAAGCAACATGCCCATTGCTGTGGGTAATAAAAAGCCGATTGCTGCCCATTTTAAACTTTGCGTTTCTTTTTTTATAGTCAAAAGTGTAGTTGAACAAGGCCAGTGCATCAGGAAAAACAGTAGGGTACATAGGGCCTTAATAGGTGTCCAACCATTACTAATAAGTAGTGCCTTAATTTCAGCAGTTTCATGTAGGGTTACAATATGCCCTGTGGACATATATGCCATGATCATAATAGGGAGTACAATCTCATTAGCTGGTAACCCTAAAATAAATGCCATAAGTATAATGCCATCTAGGCCTATGGCTTCTGCAAAGGGATTTAGAAAATCTGCAAAATAAGTAATCAGTGTTGTATCCCCAATAGTAACATTAGCTAGGATCCATATCACAAGTCCTGCTGGTGCTGCTACCAGCACTGCCCTTTTTAAAACAAACAAGGTACGATCAAGAAAGGAACGAATAAGAATCTTACCTATTTGTGGTTTTCTATAGGGTGGGAGCTCTAAGGTGAAAGCAGAGGGAATTCCCTTCAGTATGGTTTTGGAAAGTACCCAGGAGGTTGCAAAAGTTAACAGGATTCCTAATATAATAATCGCCATCAGTAGTATGGTAGACAACAGTGAAGTAAAGGGTGACAGCCCTGAACCTACAAAAAACATGCTAATGATAATAATAAGTGTCGGAAACCGCCCATTACAGGGTACAAAACTATTGGTCAAAATCGCTATCAGGCGTTCCCTGGGTGAGTCAATAATACGGCAACCTTCAACACCAACTGCATTACAACCAAATCCCATACACATGGTAAGGGCTTGCTTGCCACAAGCACAACACTTTTTAAAGGGTTTATCTAAGTTAAATGCCACTCTTGGTAAATAACCCAAGTCTTCCAGATATGTAAATAGAGGAAAGAAGATGGCCATAGGTGGCAACATAACCGAAATAACCCAGGTCAGTACGCGATATATCCCGTTAATCAGCACTTCCTCCAGCCACATAGGGCTTCCACATATCTGAAGAACATTCAAAAGGTGAACTTCTAACCTATAAAAAAAACCAAATAATATATCTGAAACGTAATTGGCTCCAAATAAAGTAATCCAAAAGATAATGCCTAATAAAAGAAGCATAATAGGAATGCCGGTATATTTACTGGTTAAAATCTTGTCAATTTTTCTATCATCTTTATAGCGCGCCTTTGAATGATATTTTACCACTTGATGTGCAATGGCTTCTGCTGTAGCTATCAGTGAAATAACAATCTGATCCTTGAGCTCCTGCGTTGAAATCTGCTCCTCATATAAAAGACTTTTAGCTTCTTCCAGCTTTGCTTCAAGTTGTGGAATCTGACAATACTCTTCTTTTAAATAAGGTGCAATCAGTGGTAAAAAGGTCTCTGAATCCTCTAGTAGTCTAATAGCAAACCATCTAGCTGGCGCTGGTAAGGTATCACCTAGTGCTATCAAAGGCTGAATACAAGCAATGGCTCTTTCTATACTTGGTATATAGTTGACCTTAATAGGCAGGGATTCTTCTTTCTTACTTATTTGAATACTTACCTCCTGTATAAGTCTTTCAAGTCCTTTCATGCTCCTAGCAGTTGTACCTACTACAGGTACTCCTAAAATTTTAGAGAGCTTATCAAGGTCTACTTGGATGTTCTTTTTCTCTGCCTCATCTAATAAATTAACACAAATAACAACCTTACTTGAAATTTCTAAGATTTGCAAAGTAAGATTAAGATTTCTTTCTAAATAGGTGGCATCACACACCACAATAATCGCATCTGGCTCTTTTAAACAAAGAAAATCTCTTGCCACTTCTTCCTCTTTAGAATGTGCCATAAGGGAATAAGTCCCTGGCAGATCTATTAAGTTATAAACTTTACCCAAGTAACTATACTGCCCTTCCGCATAAGTAACCGTTTTACCTGGCCAATTTCCCGTATGCTGCTTTAGACCTGTTAAGCCATTAAATACTGTACTTTTACCTACGTTAGGGTTACCTGCTAATGCCACTCTATACGCATTAGGTTCTATTTCCTGTATAGGACAATGTGTCATCTTGCCTCCTTCACTTATGCCTTACTAAAAGCCTTTTATTAATAGCGCTCTTTACAAGACACAGTTACTTTATTAATGCGTTATTATAATCTTATTCGCATCTTCTGATCTTAATGCAATAATAGTACCCCTTATTTTATAAGCAACAGGATCCCCACTTGGACTCTTTTGAAGACACTCTATAGTCGTTCCTTCTACAATGCCTAAATCTTGCAGACGGCGCCTCATACTACCTGTTGTATA
This sequence comes from Cellulosilyticum sp. WCF-2, assembly GCF_003990395.1. NCBI lineage: Bacteria > Bacillati > Bacillota > Clostridia > Lachnospirales > Cellulosilyticaceae > Cellulosilyticum > Cellulosilyticum sp. WCF-2. The sequence continues at coordinate 3,647,761 of NZ_CP034675.1, forward strand.
TAATGTTTTTACTTTTCCAGTCTGCCCTTCTTTTAATTGTGTAAGCGATAATAATACGTTCATATTTCTCTCTCCTTGAATTACATAAAAATCTTTCTTATTCCTATAATAATGATTTTCCGTTATAATGTTACTATTTTCTTACATAAAATTTATTTTTTACATTTTTTTAAAATAATTGAAACTTTTTAAGTCCCTATTAATATACTATGAAAGAACCAAGTAAATTTTTAGAATATTTAGGTGTCAATTAGTCGTTTAGGAGGTAATTTTAGATGCTCAACAATAGAAATTATTCTAGAAGTCCTATGAATTCAAGAAATATGCAAAATATGATTCCTCAAATGAGTTATGGTAATCATTTAGATATAGAAAAAGCTTATACCGAGTGTATAGACAATATGCCTATTGCTATGGCCTATGTCCCTTTTCAACAATGGAGAAATTTATATGAACCTGCCGAAGCCTTCCAAAGAGGCACTATTTTTAAAGAACTAGATCTTCCATTTAATTGTGCAAAGGAGTGTAAATAATGACAAACAATAACGCTAACGAATTATTAGATTTAATCAGAATCCTAGGATTTAATATGTTCGATGCTGTCCTTTTTTTAGACACACATCCTCGCAATCAACAGGCATTAGAGCATTATAAACAATATCAACAACTTATGAATCAAGCAACAAAAGAATATACAACTTACTTTGGACCTTTAACATCAGATGATGTAAATGTAACTAACGGATGGACTTGGGGCGAAACACCATGGCCATGGGAAAGAGAGGCAAATTAATATGTGGCATTATGAAAAAAGATTACAATACCCTGTTAAGATTACAACAACAAACCCTAAAATAGCTCAGCTCATCATCTCACAATATGGTGGTCCTGATGGAGAACTTGGTGCCTCTTTACGTTATTTATCCCAACGTTATACTATGCCTAGTCGCAAAATTGCTGGACTGTTAACTGACATTGGTACAGAAGAATTAGCCCATAACAGTTATCAATAAAATAATAAAAATCGTGTAGCCTATGCTATTCTAAGGCTACACGATTTTTATTATGCTATTCATTTTGCAGCTTGATCTTTCCTTTATTAAAATTAACAGCGTCATATATATACCACTTATTACTGTCACTCATTTGGCTTTCTGTTGCTACTCCTATTTTATAAGCAGTAAACAACGTATTTGCAAGGTTTATCAGTACTTTTGTAACTTTTTTGTATATTTTAATCGGCAATTTATACTTTCATTTGCCCACATATTCATAGAATAACTTGGGTGATATGTAATAACTCCACTTCTTATTCCCGGGTTTTTTCTTGGCCACTCCAAAAGAGAAAGTGCCATCTTGCAAACATAACCTAATGAAGTGTGGATCAAGATGCATTATTTGAGCCGCTTTTGAAACACTTATTCTTTCTAGGTCCTTATTTAATTTTACCTTATTATCAAATACAATCTTTAATGTTTCCCACTCTTCAACAGTTATCCCATCTAGCCTTTTTATATATTCTTGTATTAATTCTTCCACATATACCATCCTTTCAATGTATACTCATGTATCTTATGTATATTTAACCTCATTTTCCCATCTTTATTATATATATTTTATTTTCTATAGTAGTTTATAAGAAAAATAGATAAATATACATTATAGAGAGTATAAAAACAGCGTGTAACCTTACTAATTCAAAAGTTACACGCTATTTTTATATTAGAATTAAATATACATTATTTCAATGTAATCATTGTATTATCATCTAGCAACCAGTTTGAATAATCCACCTCACTTCTTGCAATACCTTATATATCTTTATTATATTTAACAACTACCTACCAGCTACCTGCTTTATTAAATTTTGATTTTATTTTCTATATAACCTATTCTCATTCATTATCTACCTTCGCTGTTCAACTACTTCTTTCATACTTGTAAGCGCTGCCTCAACACAAAGTATTCCATTCCCCCAAGTAATGTTAGGATAAGGTGACTGACTACTTGGTCGTCTTGCAGTACGTAACATAAAAATTCTAATGATATCTCCATACAAATTAATATTTCCTAGTTGATAAATACCGTACGACATCATTAAAACATAAGCACCTGCTACAAAAGCTGAAGCTGCGCTAGTACCTGATAATGTTGTATATAGATTTTCACTTTCTGAGGCTGGTACTGTAATATTCACTCCTGGTGCAGTAATCCCAGGTTTCACTCGTCCATCTGCACTAGGTCCTCTTCCTGAAAAAGAAACCGGTTGTACTGCAAAATTATTGTACGCTCCAACACTTGTAATCTTATTTGCTGTTGCTGGTGTTGTTATAGTTTGATTGAGATCTGCATTTAAAAATTGAGTTTGATTTTCTGTTTCTGTTACAATACTTCCCCATATATGGTAATTTCCCTCTAATATAATATTCCCACCTGATATAGTTAAGTTCCAAATTCCATTATTAATATTCCTACCACCTTGACCTTGGAATAAAATATAAATTAACTGTTTATCTATATTAGTGAGCGGAGCCGAAAAGTTAATCATTACAGCTGTTTCATCAAACAAATAAGCACGACTAGCATTTAACAAATTCAGTTCCTCCGTTTTTTCACCATTAGGTGCTTGAATAGTTAACTTTATATCATCAGTAAACCTGCTCCAGATACAGCAAGCATAATTTGCAATATTTCCTTCAATTAGTAATTGTTGCTCTTCAAATGTTCCTATATCAACCTTGCCTGATGTATGACTTCCTCTATTTCCTTGATTGCCCACACCTACTACAATATTAGTCATCCACATATTATATACTTGATTAATATATAGTTCTATAGGTGCACTTCCATCATGTGCCGTTAAATTATTTCCTATACCCAGTAAAATTACGACAGGTTTTTCTAATTCTTTTGCTTTTCTAACTACATAGTAAAGTCCCTGCATGACTTCTATATCTCGTGGATGCTCATTTGTTACTGTTCCTAATTTAACGATTAACAATTCACATTCTGGTGCCATTCCCTTGTTAATGCGACCGGTACTACCTCTCCCATTTCCTGCTGCAATACCCGTTATCGCTGTACCATGTCCTATCATATCTTGGCTAGGAACAATGGCAAGCTGTTCTTCTTTCGTGTTCCGACTTAAAGCCGCATTAATTTGCTCACCTGTAAACTCTACTCCACTAGAAAAGCCTACTGGTGATGTACCCAAAAGTGTCTGATCCCATAAATACTTAATACGCGTACTACCATCTATATTTCTAAAGTCTGGATGACTATAGTCAATACCAGAATCTATTACTGCTAATAAAACACCTTCTCCTGTCACAGTAAAATTTCCACCTGGATTACTTACATTGGATGCACATACTGATCCTAACCCGATATCAATGTATTCACACATGGTAGGTAATGATAGGAATACCACTTGTGGATGATTAGATAAATTAGGGATTTCCATCTTATTAATAAAAATCTGAGCAAATCCACCTTGTAGGTTATATGCTGAAAATGCATATTTCTCCTGTATTTGATTAATATTACCTACATACTGCATGATGACTTCCCAAATACTTTCATTCTCTGTTGTCATAAATAAACTTCTAACTTCTTTAGTTAGCAACCTTTCATAGCGTAGTGCCAATTGTAATGTGGCATTAATCTTATTTGTAATCATTGCTTACCTCCTAATCTATGGGAGTTGCTAATACTTGTGGGAGTCTCTCTAATTGGTATACTCCATAACCTTGACTTCTATCTGGATAGGTAACGTCTTCAAATTGATATACATTACTAAGTATCAAATTCCTCATAATCAGTGAATTAGCTCCTGGCTCCCCCATTTCAACTTGCCATTTATCATATAGGCAAGCTATAGATCCAAGTAGTGTACTTGCTGCTATAGCTGTTCCTTCTGCATTATTCCATCTATCATCCGATATTAAGACAGATATCCCTCGACTTACACATATAGGATTAGTTATCCCATTCCAATTAAATCCTCTACCTGCACTTCTTAAGATTACAAAGTTTTGTCCATCGAATCCTGATACACTAATAATTCCATCAGTAGTTGCATTAGAACCCAATGTCGTAAATGGCGTAGCAGGGCTTAACGTTACATTAGGATTTAGTTGTTGTTGTGAAAGCCATAAATCAATCATTCCTCGTGTTGCAACTTGTTGTTCTATCTCAATTGTCCACGTTCCTGGTGTCATGTTCTCTATACTAAATAATATATATTGACTGCCATTATTATAATCATCCAAAAGCCCTGTTGAATAAATTGTGGCCTTTTCTCTATTCGTAATGGCTTTTCTTTCTAGTTTAATGGCATGCTCATTATCCTTTGGAGGATAAAGCATAAATTCAGTATTTTGAATACATTTTATATAAATAATACCCACTAAGTAAGGTGTCTGCTCTTTAACTTGTAAGGAAACCTTATTTAATACATCATAATCACTTACTAAAATACTATGATGATTTTTATCACCTTCCTCCCCTGTAGGCATAATAAAGGTATAGTTTTGTTTTCTTGCTAACTGAGAGAGCATTTGTTCTATTATGCTGCTCCCATCATGCGCAGAGATATTGGTACTATATGGAATATAGATTACAATAGGCTTATTATTAAGTTGTGCAAGCTCCATGAGTTTATGTACTGCCACTAGAACTTCTGGCATTAACACCCCTTCCTGTTCTTCTACTCCACCATAAATCCTATTAATAGCTTCAGGTGCTTTATTGATTTTAGCTACTATAAACTCAGCATGAGTAGCAATCCCCCTATACTGTTCATCTTTTCCTCCAGCAATCTGTAATATTAAGGTTTCATCCTCTTCACTAGCTGGCAAGGGTACACTTTCTCCTGGATTAGATAACGCTAGTGCTGCATTAATTTGATTCGAAGTATAATAAATGCCCTCGTTACCTTCCTTCTGTTCCCACATACATGCAATACGTGTTGTCCCTGATTCATTTCTTAAATAACTTTTTCTATAATCGACCCCTTTTGTCCCAATAATGCCAATGTAAACACTTTCTCCTAGATATTTTAATTCTTGTGATACTTGGTTATATGCTTTAAGAGGCTTTACCTCTTCTTTTTGAATCAGCGCAGGTGTTAAAATAGGTGACATATAATTAGGCGGAACATGATGTGCTATTTCTTGTCTAAAGCTATCTATCTTTTGCCTTTCATCATAGATAAATGTATAATTTTTACCCACACAAACTGTTCTTAATCCAAGTTCTTGGTAATAACTATAATCTTTATCATCTAATAAATTAAGCGGCACATATATTCTCTGACTGAGTGGTATTCGGTCATAAAAGTTGTCTTGATAAAGTGACATTTGACTTTTATTTTCTAGTAACTCATTGCCTTGTTTCCTAAAACACTTTTTTATGAGTAACTTAACCTCAGCCTCTAACTTATGTGTATAAATCATTCTCTTTTCATTAAACTTATTTCTTTCACTTAGTGGACATTCATATTGATATATTTCTTCCCTAGCTACGCTATTTATACAAATACTCTTATATGTTTCTAGATATAGATTGAAAATTTCCTGCATCAATGAATGAGATTTAAAATATGGCAACTGACTTTCTATATGACTAACAATCACTAGTGTACGCTTAAGTTGTTTGGCGATTTGATGAAGCTTCTCTATTCCCATTAAGTACTCACTAGAGTAAATTCTTTCGGTACTACTATAACAGCAAATCCATGGGGTATGTTGTTCCTTTATATTTTTTTCTTCCCATTTTTGAGAAGAAAAATCATATTCATAACTTACCTCTGCTGAATCTACTCTATTACCTATCGTTGCTACTATAATTGGTAAATGTATTAGGCCTTTTACTGTCGTAAAGGGTACCTTTTTTAACAGTAACTCATAATCCGGCTCTATGTCAGTGACTCTTTCTTTTATCTCTACAAGTTTATCATCTGTAAGTTCTATTATAGATCCAAACTCTATTAGTTCCTGTCTTTGCTTCAGAAATAGTGTTTTACACAACATCGCATCTACCTTGGGCACAATGTATTTCATGATATCCCTCCTATATATCAGCAATACTACTTTGTAAATCTAACCTTCCATACCCTTCGAGATTATTAGGATACATCACATTTTTTTGCCTTCTGGCACTCTTTACTAAAATCCCTGTAGCAATTACAGTATTCATATAAGGTGAGTTTTTATCTACTACTGCCCATTGTAAAAGCAATGCGCAGGCCGAAGCTGTTATAGCTGCGGCTGCACTTGTACCAGTATAAGTTGTAAATCCTCCACCTGGACTAGGTCCTTGTATATTGACTCCCGGTGCAATAATATTAGGTTTAATAACACCATTGGGCGTTGGTCCCCTACCTGATGCAATATATACACTATCATCTATATAATCATAAGCCCCTACTATTAGAGAAAACCTCTGTGTTCCTGGGATTTGAACTGTTGTATTAGGATCAGGTCTTAAAAATCTAGTGGTATTTTCAATAAAGTCACGTCTAGGTAACCAAATATGAAACACGCCATCTACTATAATTTCCCCTAAAATCACTAATGACCAAATACCCGGGGTTGGATTCTGTAATCTAATAACAATTTGCTCATCCCCTGATAGAAAGCTGGGATAGCGATAAGTTACTGTTGCTATGGTTCGTTCTAAATTAAAGCTATAAGTCTGATCCTGCTGTGATAAAATGGGAATACTTTCAATCACCTGACCTAGTGGACTTCTTATAGAAATACGTAATCGGTTAACGCTAGCTGTCATCATAAACATAATAAATCCACTTTCGTTTTCACCCACATTAATTTCTACTACTTCGCTCATCCCTAGAGCAACTTCTCCTCTGTAATGATGTCCACTGTTTGCTTCATTCCCTGCTGCAATGACAGTAATGACATTAGGGGCTATAGAAAGCTCTTGTAAAAAAATTTCTAAAATCTCCGTCCCATTATGTGGCCCATAATTTGAACCCATACCTATGCAAATGACAATAGGTCTATTTAAGTCGTATGCTACCTCCAGTAAATAATTAATTCCTGTTAAAATATCCGTATCTTGATAAGCTGGTACTTCTTTGTTAATCATATGGTAATCTCTAATTCTTGCACTGACTTGCCTTAATTTTACCATAACGATACTTGAATCAGGAGCGCCACCTGCAAAACCATCTATGTTTGTTTGATCATTTCCTGCAGCTATACCTGCAAGAAAAGTCCCATGCCCTATTTCATCCCTTGATGGTACAATACTAAAAGGGTCTTCTGCTTGTAATGCTGCATTTATGTCCCTTTGGCTATATATACTTCCATATCCATAGGTTTCTGGTGGATTGCCCTGAATTGTTTGATCCCAAATAGATATAATACGTGTAGTACCATCTGCATTTTGAAATAGTGTATTGGTATAATCAATGCCCGTATCTACAAATCCTATCAAGACCCCCCTTCCTCTTAACTCACCATAAGGATAGTTATGAAAGATTGAAATATTAGATACTTCCAATGCGTTGGTTACATTAAGCCCAAAGGGCGCTGGTTCTAATATAAAATTAATCACTTGTTGTAATCTTACAAATTCTTGTTCACTCTCTTTAGGTACTTGAACAGTATATATATATGTTGCAACTTGTTTAAAAATAAGTTTTGGAAAAGTAGATTTTAGTAATTCAACATTTTTTATATCCCTAAGTGCATAGTTCATTAAGATATAAATATTACCATTCTCTTCTATTTTCAACACCCCCTTATAAAAGTTCAAAATCCTATATAATCCTTTAGAACACATATATATATTTATGCTTAACTCCTATTCACTTATGAGGATATTTTTGCAAAATACTAAGCTCGTATGATTTTATCATGCTAAGTATCACATTTAGTAACTTTAAGTTGATATTAATATGTAAAAATTTATTTACAACTATAAAAGCCACTAACTTTTGCTAGTGGCTTTTATGCAAACTATCTTTTTAATTGCTAGTCTAAGAGCTATTTATTACGATAAACTGGAATTTAGGACTTTCTTTGAATAGCAAAAATAATATCAATCGTTGGCTGATTTCCAGTGCTTTTTTCTGTGTGATATTCATATTCCATATTCAAAGCTTCATAAGAATTTTTAGGTAGCCATTTTGTGTAAAAATATCGTTTTGCTTCTCCAATGGAAGCACCCCACAAAAAGCCCAGTTTAGGCTTTACTGTAATTTTAGCATACTCACTGGCAGGGAGTATAAAGGTTTCCAAGCCGTCTTTATCAAAAGTACTGCCTATAAACATTTCAAAATTGTTACTTTGTTCATCGTAGTTTCTGGATAGAACAAAATAGGGAAGTACCTCTCCCTCTGGTACTGAAACCGCCATATGGTATTTTTGGGAAAGAGATTTTATGTCTTTAGAAATTGTTTTATCGTTTGATTTCTGCCATAGTCCGTATATCGTCTGTTGCTCTATATATTCCACGTTTACTTCTAAACTTGCCATTTTTGAACTCCTTTCAAATTCAAATTTATCCATCTATAAAATATCTATTTTCTATTGTGTATCTTCTTTCTATAACTTATAAATAATACTATGCACCCAATTATAATTAATATATCTTCACAAAAATAACCGGGAAATGCAATATTAAAGCTAGTAATCTCCCACCCTATACCAGATGAATATTTTTTTATATAAGAAATCCCCTGAAGTACTGTAGTAATAATCACTGTTGAAAAACTAATTATATATACATGATTTTTTCTAAACTCCTCTAAATACATTGTTCCTAGCACAAATATTATTAATACAATATTTACCCAATCGCTTGCATTATTATTTAATAATAATCCACTTAAAACGAGAACATACCCTATTATTTTATTAGTTCCCATCATTACATCCCCTTTTAAATATTACAATTTTCTAACTATTATATCAGTTTATTGCATATATTTCTATCTTAAGAAGGAGGATTAATTTTTCATCTTATATTAATTTACATTTGATAAGTTAATATAAAAATAAGATCAGGAATTTCCACCTGATCCTATCTAAAACTATTCTTTGTTATTACTTATAGTTTATTTATAAGCTCATCACCAATAATTTTAAATCCATTTTTAGTATAATAATGAAGAAGTCTTTCTTTGTGATTAATATCTTTTGTATCTTCAATACTTAAGCTCCCGGTTATAGTTTTGATTCCATTGTATGTAGCATTTTCAATTAATGCTTGCATAGCAATAGTTCCATATCCATTATTTATATTATTTGAATAAATATCTATTATATAAATACTATTTGTTTTAAAATTCCATTTACAAAGAATTTTACAATAAAAATTATTACAATAAGGAAAAGAATTTGCAGTTACTACAATATCAGATTTATTTTCTTTAAATATTACTATGTCATTATCTATTATTTTCAAAACTTGATTATCACGATTACCAATATTATTAATACATTCAAGTATTTTTGTTTGCTGTGTATTTTGTAATTTTAAACTCTTATATTTATCAACCATATCTGAATATCTCTTGAAGTATTCATCATGTTCTTTGAAAAATACTGGGTCAATTATTTTAATTATTTTTTCTTTAAAAGACATTTTATTTCTCCCGATAATTAAAGTTGATTTGTAACCTATACCTATTTAAACTATCCTTTAAATATTGTTAAATTTTATTTGACTATATTTATACTAAATAGTATAATCATTTCATGAAATACATAAACTTAAAGAACAAGGTGCATGAAATAATTGGATTACATCCTTTTTAGGAAGTATGAAAGTTATGGAATGCACCTTCTTTAATTATTATATTTTAAGTAATCATATAGTGCTGTTAATTTTTTAAACGCTGATACCCTAGTTCTTTCAAAATAAGTACCATTTTTATAATGACTTCTTAAATAATCTCCTAACTCATCAGCATTTATATAGCACGCATAATACTTAATATTTGCAAATTGCTTTGGCAAATGATTTGGATATGCATTTACTATATTTTGAATAAAATCATCTTTAATTTGAGTATCAACATACTTTTTCTCTGTGCTATTAGGTTTTATATCAGCACATGACTTAATTACTAGGTAATTTCCTGGTATATCATCTATACTCATGTTTAATGATTTTATATATTTATAAACTGGTAAATATGTTGAACCACTTATGCTCCTTATATTTTTAAATGTATTTGTTATTAACTTCTGATTCATAAGAAAAGGTTTATTATTAAATAATACATCCTCAAGAATATCCATAATATCAAAAGAATCAAATCCTATTTGAGAAATAGTATCTATACTTCCAACATAAATAGCTGCCTTACCATCATCTATATCTGGACTATTAATACTGCCAAAAATTATATTATTAGTTGCGGTGGTAGAGTATACATATCTAGTAACCATATCCTGCATCTTTCTCATAAGCTTTACAGGCATAGAACTAACTATTGTCCCTAGCTCTTTATAAAATATAGAATAATCATTTAGCACTAACTCTGTCATTAGGATTTTATTTGTTCCATAGTTAAATTCTCTAGTTCTTAGTTCTTCATTTGTTCCAAAAGCTGGGGTAATAAATATAAAATTATCTTTTGCTTTTTGTAATGCATCTGGAGACAGACATTCTGAAATGGCACTAAAAAGTTCTTGTATATTAGGATCTCCCATCCCATATCCAATAAAAATAACAGGATGTTCTACAAATATAGTTAATAATTTAGATGATAAATATTTTAACTTATCATCAAAATACTGATAGTCATTACTAGTAAATACAATTGAATTAGGATCACTAACGCATCCATGTATTTTATATATTTCAAAAATACTATTAACATTAGATAATAGTATTTTTTCTTGTCCAATCATGACCTCAAAATCCTTAAACAAATTTTCAAGGCATGTATCATAATTAGTTGTTATTATGCCTGCAATTTTATTTTGATACTGAACTAATGTATCTAGTTCGGCATATTCTGGTTTTGTTACATCTATGTATATCTGTAAAGTACATTTTGTTACATAAAATTTGAATGGATCATATTTATTTTGTATAATATCCTTGCTCTCTTCTTTCGTGAATACTCTGCTTTCAAAAGCCTCATCTGTGTAATATAAAGTGTTAAACCGATATTGTAATTCTGATGCTAGTTGTGGGAATACATAGTATTTTTTTTGCTCATCTGTTTTATTTATTAAAGTTGAATTTAATTCATACTCTATACGTTGTAGTGCTTTATCAAATTTAAATCTATCCTCTCCGTATATCACGCACCATATCTGATATAAGAGATCTCCCCATGAAAATGCATTTGCATATCTCATAGATAACCCTGTACCTACGAACAAATATGGTAATTGATTAAATGATGTTACAATCTCTTTTATCTTTTCTTGTATACTTAATAACACAGTTATCCCCCCCTATTGCATCTTATAAAATATTACAATTTTTTAAATTATATCATATATCTTTTTATTTTTCTTTTCTTTTTGTAACTTATTTTAAATATATCATTAAACAAATCCACAATTTCTTGCTTATACTTCTAAAACAAATCTACGTTTTTTGAGCATAAAAAAAGAAGCTAGAGCCTAAGCCCTAGCCGGTACCACTAACCCTTTCCTTTTAGTTGCATTATCGTATGTTACTTCTGCCCCTAGCATATTAGCCAGCTGGCGCATTGGTATATAAGTAACCCCATCTTTTGTAATGCTATCCACCTCTATTTCTTTACCGTTCACATTAAGCTTTTCTTTAATTAGCATTTCATCACCTTCTTCTATTTTATTTTTTACATCTACCAAAAAGGCTCTCCACGCTTGCTCATTAACTACATAGTAGTGAGGACAATCCTTTTTAGTTATATCGTAATGTCTCTCTACATCTACTAGAGGACTTAATTTATATCTAGTGCATAATTCTGCCACTAACTCAACAAGGCTCTTATACGTCAATTCTGAGAACTTACCACCCCAATCGGGATGACACGTTTCTATTCCTATTGCCATATTATTATGGCTATTGCCATGGTATGCTAGTTCATCTTCCGGAATACACAGGACAACCTCCCCTTGTAGACCTACAATGTAATGTGAGCTAGCATATATATAATTGCCATACGCATTCTTCTTCCCTTCTTTAAGCCCTTCAAAGTAGTTACGATTAGCAATAGCTGAGCTACCTGCATTCCCAACCCAATGTACTGTTATCTTTTTAATATGACCTATTTTAGATCCAGGCCTACTGTACTTATTAATGGTTAATAGTTTTTGTTGTATCTCCATCTTTATTACCTCCTTGTACGTTTAAATCTGCAGCACTATCTATCTTGTCCCTAGCTATGTTAAGGGCCTTAACAATAAACTTAGGCAAGTCTATACCTGCTAAAGCTAAATTCTCTAGGTTACTAATCAACTCCCTAACAAAAATCCATGCTAGCGTAAAGGCTGTAAATATAATCTTAGTAGCTACATTTATACCTAGGGTTTGTGCTATAACGGTTAACCCCGAGTCTAATATAAGGGTTAAAAAAATAAGCATACACATGCCTAGTTTTCGATATATACCTAGCATTACTTTCTTACTTTCTACCTTTTCTGTGTCGCTAGAGCCAGCTGCATAGATTCTAGTTACTAGATCACAGAACATAGCTACTAGCGTTAACACTAGAAGTGGAGTAAACACCCCAAAATAAGCGCTAACCCAAATATAAATAGCTGTCACAATACCTGTTAAAGTTGCTTTTATATCGTTCATATTCCCTCCTTAGGAAAAAGGCATAAAAAATACAGCCAATTAAGCTGCTTCTCTTATGTCTATCTATTAAATTATTTTGTGCTTTCTTCTAATACTTCCCAAACTACTTCTTGCAGGTTAAAAATCTTAGGAACCTGTTCTTTAGTATAAAAACTTGCCTGAACATTTCCTACCCATACTTTTACTAATCCTGAATCTCTTGTGAATTTCATCAGAATCACTCCTCACTAAATAATTTTTATCATACCTATGACATGAGTGTAGATACAATCATTGATAGCTCTGTTACCGCTTGCTTAAGTGCCTCATTATCCTCTTTAAGTAACTCAACTTCTGATTTAGGAACATCCTCGTAAACAACGATAATATTTCCCTCCGTATCTAGTGAATATTTTCCTATCTTTCCTTCTACCAGCTCTATTACTGGTGGATTATCTATAATACTATAGGTTATATTCTCTGTCTCATCTAGTTGTTGCTGAATTAAAATTGTGTTTTGTTCTACATCTTTACATATCAATAATCTTTCCATTATGAATAACTCCTTTCATATTTATAAAACTATACACTATATACAGTAATCAAAAGTAGCATTTCCGCTACCATTAGTGTTGGTTGCGTGAAGAGTAACCCCACTTGTTCCAAAGAATATAAAATAAACAGCAGTATTATCTCCGTCTGTTAATTGGGTATAGCTAGGAGAAGCTGTTGAAATGGTTCCTGAATATAGCAAACTAAGGCTACCACCACTTGGTTTCTTATATACTTGATAAGAAACAGCAACACCATAGAGACTATAGCAATAAACCTTGTAAGAAGACCTAACAATATAACAACTTCTAGTTGAAAAGTTATTACCAAATGTTAGGGTAAAACTTCCACAAGTTGCAGAAGTGGGTGAAGAAATGAGACCATTTGATATATAATAAGCCATATCATCAAATGGGGTTTGGTTGCTCAACGATGTTCCTAATTTGCCGTTAATGGCGTTGGCAACACTTGTTTTTCCATTAACGACAGTAGATTTTAAACCATCAAGTTCTGCACTTAAATCTCTTCCTTTGACGAGATTAGCATTTTCAACCTTGACACTAATACTACCATCTCCGCAAATGAATTTGAAGTAATTATCATTGTCTACGTTATACTGTAGTTTTGCTATCCATTGTCCACTTCCATGTGATATACCAGATGTACTCAATGTCTGTAACTCCCACGCATGTGAACCATCCACTGTATCAGCATTACCACCATTAGCTGGTAACGATGTAGGAAAATCTGTTATTTGTGATTTGGTATGAGTATGTGTGCTAGGTGGAAATGCAGAAGGTTTATTTAATAAGTCATTATAGCTTCCACTTGTAGCAACAGCATGTAAACCACTAATCATACTAACTGGATGTGTAGCTGGATGTGTATAGTTATTCGCTCCTGTGGCAACACCGTTTAATTTGACCTTATCCTCCTTTGACATAAATCCATTTGTAGTGATTGTTGCTGGTGTTAATAACCCATCTAGTACGTCAGAATTATAATTCAAGTCTTCAATGTTTACTGTGTCTGTACCATCAGGTTTTTTTAGACCATGATTTGTAGTTGTCTTCATGTTTTATTTCCTCCTTTAAACTGTTTTTACTTGTTCCCAAGTTGATTTATTTAATGTGCTCCAATCTCTATCAATTAAAGTATTCCAATAATTATAGGTGTACTCAAAACTAAATGCTAAGTGTGCTGGCTTAATTTCATTTATGGTGTTGGTTAGATCAACCATATTAGCTGGAATACCTTTCACACCAATAAATTTTATAATAAAACTTGATTGTTCAGGTTGTTCTATCACTTCGACTTCACCACCTGAAAATGAACTTACAACGTTAATTATCAGTTGTTTTGTAGTTGTACCAGAACCTCTTATTTTAGCCTTAATACGCTCCCTTCTAAATTCATAACTCTTATTGACCTCTGTTTCTAAATCAAAAATCTTCTCCCACCTGCTGAGGCCCCATGTAGCCGTTTCAATAAACATTTGATTGATTATGTCCTTCTTACAATCAATTACGCTAGCAACTTCTTGTCCAAGTATACTTTGTATAAGCTTCATTTCTTCAACTGTATGCCAATACTCGGGAAGGTATTTCATTAGGTCAACGCAAAATTTTTCATCTTCTGTATTACTATTTTCATCTGCATAAAAATGCCCTCCATAGAGTGCCTTACCATACCCCATAACGTCATACCCCCTTCAAGTCATTCCATGTAACACCAGTACTCGTTAAAAAATCACTTGCATGTTTACCATCCACTGTATCGGCATTCCCTCCATTTGCTGGTAACGATGTAGGGAAATCTGTTATTTGTGATTTGGTATGAGTATGTGTGCTAGGTGGAAATGCAGAAGGCTTTCCAGTAATACCAGTCCACGCTACACTTTCAGCTTTATCTACTACACCATTGCCAGTAGTGTCATATACTGACTTCAACATATCACCATAACCCGCAGTACCTAATTCATCTTTAGTTACATATTCGCTATGTTGATGTGCTGAACTTGCTTTTCCATTCCATGTGGCTTTTTCAGTATCAGTAACGTGACGTGTTACTGAGTCGTTAGGATGAATGTAATTATTTGCATTTTCAGCCACACCTTCAAGTTTGTTTTTCTCAGCTGTGGTGTAATCATTTGCGGAAAGTCCCTTTCCATCTACCTTGTCAACCTTATTACTGACTGTATTCCATAATGTTCTTTCTGCAGCTGTGATATGTTTAACAGCATCAGAAATATGTGTGAAGGCATTATTCCAGTTGCTAATTAAAGTGCTTGTTATTGCATCAATCAGTGATTTATTACCATGAGTATGTTTCTTATTGTTAACATCATCAAGGATTGTTTTATCTTCTTTAGACAATAACCCATCAATAGAAGTTGTAGCCTTTGGAATTGCATTAGCACTAATAACTATCCATTCCGTACCACTAAACCTATATGTATAATCGGTATCTTTTACGTTTACAGTCCAACCGTCAACTGGTGAAGGATAAGTTGTTGCTATGTCCTCAAATGTTGCCACCGACTCTTTCCAGTCGATTTTAGTTTCCAAACTAGACAACTTGTTATCAACTTCAGCTTTTGTGTATTTATCACTCCAAGAGTTTCTTTCAGCTGATGTTATATGCTTGACCATATCAGAAATGTGATTATCAAATTCAACCTTTGGGGCTTGTTTGATATTATCTAGATTTTCAAGTCCAACTTGACTTTTTGTGACGTTATGAGGATTAGAATAGTTTTCTTTATGAAGTATAAATTCTGCTTTTGAAGCTTGTTGTATATTATCAACTCTTTCAAGTTGTAATTGCTGTTTAGTCACACCATGAGGATTTAACTTATTATTTTTATGCTCATTTAACACTTCATTAGTCAGTTCTAAATCTACCCGGTTAACCTTATCATTCCATGCTAGACGTTCGGCTTGCATAATGTGTATTTTTGAGTTGGAAGCGTGATTATTTAAATTAGATGTTGTTTCTTCAAGTCCAACATCCAACTTGTCAACAGCCCATTGGAGATTGTTTATATCTTCTGCTTCTACTGTATCTCCTAAAGTCTCGTATGAAATGTAGACCTTTTCTCCTGGAGAAAATACTTTAATATACATTTTCCATGTTTCGTCTTTGAGTTCTATCGTATAATTTAACACTTTATCTCCCTGCTTATTAGGTTGTGTATAAATTTCTATAGTTTGCTTCAAAACGTTGTCATGGTTTAAAAATCCTTCCCACTTTCCTTCTGTCAAAAAAAGCACCTCATCTGTAACAGTATAAGGTGCTTGTCGTTTATTTAATTTATTAATAAAGCCATATAAATCTTTTAAATAACCCACTTACTACACCTCCACTATTAATGATCCTAAGACAGGTACCTCTTCTTCTGCTAATCTAACGTTAGATGTTGTATTGTTAACTTTCAAGTCACTATAATCAATAACCCCATCTGTCTCTAATAGAAGACTTCCTATAATAGCATAAGAGATAATCACTTTTTTTAGTGCCACCTCTCTAAAGTATTCTTCTAACTTTAACTTAAATTTTTGTTTTACATCCTCTAAAAATGCATCTTTTCCTATTTCTATAGACACTTCTATTGTAATAGTTTTAGGAGTTGGTGCTGCGACAGTTACAGTAGCTCCAATAGGACGTACCTCTTCTATGTATGCTTTAACACTATTTAAGATAGGCACATCTGCAGGTTCTTTATCAGCATTAACGACTATAACTTTAACAGTTCCTGCCCCATTCCATAAAGGAAATATTTTTGCATCACCCACTCCCTCTACTTCTAAAGCCCACTGCTTATATTGATGAATATTTCCTGATGTAGCTGGCATTTGAAGTTTGTTAAGAATTCTAAATCGTAGAGAGTCATCTGTTTCATCATTCAATCCTGGAATTAGAACTTCTTCTAATTCGGCATTTGCTAATCCTTCTATATAGTCAACTGGTACCAATTTACCGAAGGAAGTATTACCTATAGTTCCTGTCATTTCACACTTTACTTGAAATACTCCTTCTCCTATCTTTTCTATTACCGAATAGGATAAAGTATTAATGGTGTACCTACTTCCAATAGGCACATTAAAAGGATTGTTAGTGGCATTTTTAAAACTAGCCTTTCGTATGGAATAAGTAGCCATCTGCCTATCTACTCCAAACTGGCTGCCTAGTCTGTCCAAATATCCTTCTTCAGACGTATCTACAAATGCTAGATCAAGATATCCTTCTAGCTCTATATAGGCTTGTACAAGTTCAGCTGCTGCAGGAGCCAGAGCATCATATATAACGCTACCCTCCCGCTTATCAAGCGTATCAGGTACCCTATCCAGCATTCTTTGTAATAGTACATTAAAAGTAATTACTTCACTCATCCAATTCTCACCACCTTATCTATCTCAATTTCACCCTCTGTAGTGATAACCTTAAATTTAGCAATTACATCTCCTTTGCTATAGCTAAATTCAAAACTATTCACGCTTTCTATTCTGTCATCTTGTAACAATGCCTCAGTTATACGTCTCTTAATTTCTGGATAGCAATATGCAATAGGTTTACCAAAGAGGTCAGCTAACTCAATGCCATAATTCCAACTATAGATAAGATATTGGTACCTCTCTGTATTAATAATGTGATATATAGCCTGCTTAATAGCATCTATACCATCTACATAGTTTCCCATCTTATCCTTATCTATCTTTACCTCATAAGTCAAAGAAGGTTGTTCAGCTATTTCAATATCTGCTAATAAATCATCATTGACTGTAGGAATCATTAACCCCACTCTCCTTCAACCTGTATCTCACCTATTCGGTCAAGTACTATATACTTTTGTCCACCCTGTATTTTCAGAAGCAATACCTCTTCACTTTCTTTCAAACCATAGTGCACTAGCATTTTCTTTTTGCCACTGTTTTTATGCACATGTGTATTGCTAGATGTACTACCCTCAGGACAACTATGGGAATGTGATTCGCTCGAAGTACTATAACTCAGGCTAACATCTACATAATGATTCTTTACTTGATTGGTTAGTATAAGAAAGTCCTCATCTAAAGTTAACCTCTGTTCTACAGTAATAACTAAAGGCTCAGCACTCTCTACCAATCCTACAACTAAGCTTGTTGGGTTAGAGGCTTGTACTGCTTCAACTGCTGCCTTTTTAATAACTTCTACTAGATTAGACACTAAATTGCACCCCCTTATGTGTTCCACCACTTAGATACAAATCCATAGAATGGTGTCCGTTAGAGAAAGTATGTTTCACTTTCTCTACAAGCATATAATTAAATACATTTATATCTCCTAAATTTAACTTAACAATTACCATGGATCCTCCTCTTACTCTAATATCACCAAAGGCATTCTTAACTGTTAAATTTCTTGTTTTAGTGTTATAGAGTTCCAGTAAGGCATCAGCTTTACTTTGTCCATTTGTATTTGAGTCCACCGTATCCGTATATTGAAGCACCCCCCATTGCTTGATATGTTCTATATCTTTAGAAGTATAGACCTTTCCACCTTCTTCATTAATTAGCTTAATCTTATTGTATGTATTAGCATCTATAGAAGTTTTATAGTCTAAGTCTTCCCCTGTTTCACTATCAATAATAAGATCAAGTTTCATGTTTTCTAGACTCTTAAGCGCTAGCTTACCAAAATCATCATATAAAACATACATCTGTTTCTTATTTCTAAGTGTTTCATCTAATGCATACTGCATGGCATCAAATAAAGTTGTGTTGTCTTCTATTCTTGAAGCTATAATATACTTTGTATCTTCTATATTTCCCCACTTTAATTTAAATACTTCACACAACATTTTTAATAATGCACCCGCTGTAAGATTCTTATATTTATATGTATCCTTATTCTTAAAATATCTTAATTGGTCATATGCCGTAACACTTATAATCTGCCCCTTATCTCTTCCTTTTGTAAAGATAAATCCAAAGAATACATTCGTGTCATTTACAATAAGTTTTACTGCATTTCCTTCTTGAATATTAAGGGTGGCATCTTTCATAACTTTGAATTTTAGTGTACCTGGTGAGCCTTTCCTCTCTGTTTCCAACGTGACGTCATCTTCTACGCAAGGTTCCTGCCAAAGTGAACCATTGATAATCTGCAAAGTGACCTTTTTTCTTACTGGTCC
Organism: Cellulosilyticum sp. WCF-2; assembly: GCF_003990395.1. NCBI lineage: Bacteria > Bacillati > Bacillota > Clostridia > Lachnospirales > Cellulosilyticaceae > Cellulosilyticum > Cellulosilyticum sp. WCF-2. Next base: position 3,667,244 of record NZ_CP034675.1, read on the forward strand.
TATACTATTAACAATACTAGCCAAGCTTAATCACCTGCCCAACCTTAATCAGATTAGGATTAGAGATACTATTTAGTTTTGCAATCTTACTGTATTTGGATCCATCACCTAATTCAATTTGACATATAGACCATAGAGTTTCTCCATTTTTTACTATATGTGTTTTACTGATTACTTTATTTGAACCTCTGTTTTGCTCTACAGTGGCTACCTTAGTAGTTTTCGAATTTACAGTTGTAGTCGTTCTCATAGATACCACTTTAGTACAATAATCTTTGTACTGCTTAAGTTTTATAGAAACTCCTACATCTTGCCCATACTTATCTGCATCCTCTGTTATTGTATAATCTTCAAGTGTCACCTTAATATTGGTATCAAATAAATAATCTCCATTCGGAGCTGTTCTAGTAACAATGAATTGAAAAGGCTCTAAAGATGTTTTTAACCTTTCCAGTATGTTTAAGTAGTAATCTGCCTTGTGAAAACCATCTACGTAAGTTGCAAATGGATACTTCATATTAGGGAGTAGCACTTCAAAGCTAATATCTGTAAGTCCTGGGAGCTTTATTATGTTTATTTCACCTTCATTAATTAGTGTTGCAGTCCTATTATTACTGTTAATTTTCAACTGTAACTTAGAAGGTGCAATCGGTAATTGCATATCTCCTAAGTAAAAACTATATGGCATTATTCATGCACCCCCTCTGCTGCTATTTGCATTTGTTCTTCTACTTTTATAGCTAAATAGTCTGCTATACCGTCTAAATCTTGCATATTGTTAATGGTATTACTTACACCACCCATATCAACTTTAATTTCTGCTGTAGTAAATCTATTAATTGCTTCACGCTCTGCTATATCCCTAAGATACTTTAAATCTTCCTCGGACGTGTCTAAGCTATCTGACATTTTACCAGTATCTCCTGCTATATTATCTATGTTCTGCCCCATTGATGAGTAGTCAGGCATATTGTTATTTAGGTCATTCATATTAGGCATTTTAAATACAGAACCCAATTTATCATCAACAAATTCACCTGTTTGGTACCCGGCATTCCAATATTCTTTATAGTCCAAACCTTCAAGTTTAAAATCCTCTTGTTTAACTTTCTGCAATACTTCAACTCTACTATCTCCTACAATATCATCAACTGCAGTTGAAATTTTCTGTCTAAAACCAGCTATAGCACCACTCATATCTGTACCTAATATCGTATCTATCATGCCTGCTGCACTTTCCACAATACCACATATAAAATCAAAGACTCCTGCAAACAGGTCAATTATTGCAGCTGCTGGATTATTGAAGATTGTTGCAAAGAAATTAGCAAAAGTAGCAATCAAATTATATAGTTCAATACCTATTCCAATAATAAAATTAACTACACCAAGTAGAATATTTACAATAGCTGCAGAAGCAACTCCAAATGCACCAATAATGATACCCGTAGCACTTATAGAAGTCCCTGCCATGCTGTTAATTGCCCCTACTACTGCATAGATGCAAACAATAACTAGAATAATAGCAGCTATAATCCATGTAATAGGACATGCCAGTAATGCGGCATTAAACCCTACTTGTGCACCGGTAGCTGTTGTAGTAGCTGCTGCCTGTGCTAGTGTGGCTCCTTCTGCTAATGCGGCTTTAGCTGCATGATATGCCTCTAATCCTGCTGTTATTGATTTCTGGGTATTATATATAGCAAGTACACTGTTATAAACTACAAAGGCCCCTACAATACCCCATATAATCGGTTCTATAGTCGACCAATTATCTGAAAAGAAAGTAGATACACCCATCACCATTTCCAATACTACTCCAAGTACTATTGCCAGAGTTCCAATAGCACTAGAAATTCCATTTACCATATTCCTGCCTGTGTTAGAATTCAAAAAACCATTTACTTTCTGCATTAACCCTGAAAACTGCTGTACTGCCGTATTCTTTATACTTGTCCATACATCACTAAATGTCATTGGTAAAGTTGCAAACTTGCCTTCTATGTCATCAGCTGTAGAAAATACTGCCGCTTTAATAATATCTGCACTAATGGCACCATCACTAGCTAGTTCCTTCAACTCTCCCCGCGAGACTCCACAATAATCCGCTATAGCATTAGCGAGCATTGGAGCATTCTCAATAATTGAACGATACTCATCACCTTGCAATCTTCCTGATGCCATAGCTTGAGTTAATTGATACATCGCATTAGTTGATTCTTGCGTACTAGCACCGGATATTTTAAATGACTTATTCATAAGCTCTGTAAATGCTACTAGCTCATTATTACTTTTAAATGCATCACCTGCTAATAGCCCTAACTTAGCAACTGTATTCACCATGGCATTATATTCACCTCGACTTCGCTGTGCTGCTTGATAAATTTTATCTTGAAGCTCCGCCTGTGTCTGTAAGCCATCATTAATTAAATCTAGTCTCGCACCATTACTTATATAGGTATCTGTGGCTTGCATACCTGCTCCTAATGATCTAATTCCTACATAAGCACCAACCATTGACTTAATCTTTCCTGTCATGCTATCAATAGCACTTCCGCCACCACGAACCGTATTATTAAATTGTTGTTGCTGGCCACTAGCCTCTCGTATTCCTTGCTCTATTTCATTAATGCCCACCTCAACACTAGCTAGTGATTGTCTAGCAGCCTGTATACTGGCTGTATCTACTGCATTATGGGAAGCTCTTTGAAGTGCTTCAAAACTACTAAGAGTCATATTAAGTGCATTACTCATATTTCTAATTACAGGTGTAAATCTGTCTTGCAACTGAATTGCTGTTCTAATCGTAGCCATGTAACACCTCACTTCCTTCTGCCTTTAGATTTAAGTTTTCTTTCTTCATTTTTTTCATTTTCTTGTTTAATTCTAATTGCAGCTATAACAAACGCCTTATCCTTCTCACTTAAAGCTAAGAACTCACTAGGAATCATTTTAAGCTTGTGGAGGCAATAGTAAGCATAATTAGCTTCACTATCACCTCCTTCAATTAGTTTTTTGCTTCTTCAACCATATCTTCCATAGTTTCATCAAATCCGTTTACTTCTTGAATCTTCTTTAATAGGTCCTGATACTCTCCTGGCTTAAGCATAGTTTTTAGAAGCTTATCAGCACCCATAACACCATAACTATTCTGAAGCTCTACGTCATTAAGATTAGGATAAGTAATACATCTAACTGCTAACTTACCTAAATAACTTTCAAAGTCTGTTTCTGGCATATAAGCATTCTTTTTACCTGGAATAGGTACTTTTCTAGTACAACTCTTCCTAATAGCCTCATCTTCATCAGATGTAACACATCCTATTTGCCATTCAACAGGATTACCTTTCTCATCCTTAAATCGTTTAGAGGCAACATATTTTACTACCTTATTCTTTTCTACATTCTCTGCAAAGAATACACTTAATCCACTCATTTTTAATTCTCCCTTCTAAAATAATAAGGTACTCATATAGAGCACCTTATTGCATACCTGCTAAAATATTAAATTTCTCTGGCATTTCAAAACCCTCAAAGGTGAAGTCAATATCTTCATCTAAGTACTCTGCATCCGCGTCAAACTTAGTAAGAATACCACCATCCAAGTTACAATCTTTAAGGATAATAGTTTGTCTACCTACACTAGAAGTAGGATCTTCATTAGTTACCTGAATATCAAAGTAAACATCTTCTCCAGTATCTTTAAAACGAACTAATAGCTCTCTAAAAATAGAGGTATTGTAATGGAATGTAGCTGAACCAGAACCCTTCCATCCAGTCGCCTTATTACCTTTTCCTGTCTTGCCAAGAATAGGAACCTCTGTTTTATTCTTTTCAAACTTAGCTTCAAGATTAATAGCCTGCATGAAATTGTAGCGATTACCTTCTATAGTTACGAAACATTCAGCAAGAGAAGCTGATACCGTGTCTTTTGCATGCATTTGCTGAGCAAAGAATTGCAAATCTAATTTCATCTGTTATTCCTCCCTTCTAAGATACAACTACTGTCATATAAAGCTTAGCCATAGCACATACTGGCGTTACTGGATTAGTTACCACCACCGAGTCTTTGCTATTGCCTTTTTCTACAATGATTTCATCACTCTTAACATTTTCTAAAGCTTGAATACGTTCAAGCTCTTTATTGTAGCTTACTAAGTCATTCCAAAAAGCAATGCGACCTGCAGCATTATTTTGAACCTTCCCGATATACTGCTTATTGAACAACACTGCTATATCATTAGCAATTTGATCTAGAACACGGACTACTTGATTCATACTGAAATCCTCATTCTTATCCTTTGTAAAGCTTGTAAATGAATTGATATCATTTAAAACATGTACCTCATCACCTACTTTATGGAATACAAACTCACCATCTTCAATTGCTTTTTCAAGTTGGCTCTGCTTGTAATCTACATTAATAGTAAAGTCACCATCATATTTCTTATTGGTATTTGACTTATTTACTGCGCATCCAGCACTTGCACCAGTTACCCAGTAAACTGCGCTTGATTCAATTTCTCCTGCATCAGTTACAGCATTTTTGACATTAATAACACCTTCATAATCAGCTTCTTGATTATATAGCACTGTTTGGAACTTAATACCCATGTCATCACGTAATCTCTTTGTGAACTGAGCAAATAAATCCTTAATTGAACTTTCTGTAGATAAACAACCTAGTGTATTGAAGCTATAACTTTCAATCTTATCTAAGAAAGTTTGATAATCAGTTCCTGTTACCTCTCCATTTGTACCACCTGTCATTGGTATGCCTGCGGATGCTTCTAAAGTAGCTGATGTTTTCCATTCACCTACGTAGTCATTTGCTACTAAACCAGTTATAGCACTAACAACTTGTACATCAACCTCAATGTTATCAAATAGTGTTGTGACGTTAAATTTAGATTCATCATCCACATTTGCTTCAACTTTGACTGTAATAGAATTACCTCTAATACCACTATACTTAGCTGTAGCAAGTGTATTTGATGCCTTAGTACCTTTATTGAGCTTGTAAGCATAAAGTGTTTTGATATTCCTGAATAAATCTCTAAGGCCTTTCAGCTTATCAGAAGTGTAGTCATATCCAAAAATCTTTAATGACTCTTTCTGGAAGTCTGCAACTTCTACAGTAAAGACCTCGCCATCTGGCCCCCAATCAAGGATTAATGGCATAGCTGCATAACCACGATCACTTATGTTAGTACTTGCTCTAGCAGCACTAATAAAATTGATATATGTACCAGGTATCTTTTTATTTTGTGTTAAAAACACACCCCCACCTAAAGCCATACTATTTCACCTCTTTCTTCATAAAACTATCAATAAGTTTTTCAACTTCTTTGATAGTGTAGTTTTTACCATCTTCTAAAATTACACTAAGCACATCTGTTTGATGAACATATTTCTTTGATTTTAAAAGCTGGGCCTTTGTAAATGCTACTTCATTAGTTGATTCTTTGGGTTTAGTCAACTTAGTTTCACTCACTATTTCTCACCTTTCCTTTCACCTTTAGCTGTTCCATATAAGGATTAGTAATTGTATCTTTAATTGTGTGGAAGTTATAATCCACAAAGAAATGTAAAACACCTGCCACTGTTTCACTATGCATCTTAGTTCCTCTAAGCAATCCACCATCAAATTTAATGTACTCTAAAGTATTCATTAGCTTGTCAGCTACATCATTAATTTCGGATGTGTTATCTGTCTTAGGAAAATAATGAATATCAAAAGTGTTCTCTCTATAAAACCTAGGCCCAAGCACTTGCTCTTGGCTAGGAATTAACAACATAATAAAAAAGCAAGGTTCAACAAGTCCTTGCTTAATCTGGTCTGTATGTATTTCAACATCACTAAATGTAGCATCTAGCGCTTGCGAAATACCTATCATTAGTTCATTAATCATTGAATATCTCTCCTAAATACTGCATTAATTTTCTTTCAAGAATTTTAGGAGCTTGTGACTCTAATTCCTTCTCTGATATTGTAAGCATAAATCTTCCTGGTACCCATCCCTTATGATTTCTAGTCCTATGCCCAAACTCAATATATGGAGCATATTCAACTGGGTTTGTAATTTCAATCTGATAAGTATCACCTGATTGGGTAATTACCAGAGAGTTAACATATGCTTTAGCATTTTTACTACCACCAGACTGAGCTTCATGATGACTCTTAGCTGTCCATCCCCTTCTAAGTGTTCCGCCTGTTTTACCATTTCCAGCTTCATATTGGCCTACAGGTGTTCGTCTAATTACTTTAGCAAGCAACCTAGCAGATAATTCTTTAGCACAAGCTTCACAAAAAGCTATTGTCTCAGCACCTTGTAATCTATCAAGCTTCTCTTGTAACCTTTGTAGCTGCCTAAAATCACAATTTCCCCAACTAGCCATTAAGACCACCCCTTAAATAGTTCTAAAACTATTTCTTGATGTGTAGGGAATATTGAAGGAACACCACTATTTTTATACTCACTTACTTTACCATTATGAGTGATAACAAGCTTAGAGCCTTCCTTAATCTCAACTTCAGGTGCTATAAACAGCTTAATCACCTGATTCACTTGATTAGCAGACTCAGTTTGTTCAGAAGATTTAATTGTAGAAAATGATAATTTGCATGGTTGATTTTCTAATACTGCTATTTCCTTCATTTCTGTTATCTTAGTTACAGGATTTTTTACTTTTCTATATTCAATAACCGTACAAGTATGTTCATATAGTAGCTCCATGGCTCTCCTAGCCTGTAACCTGGCTTGATTAATTGCATCAATCATTTTTTCAGCCTCCTATACATATTGAGTAGAGCTATATAATTCTTAAGTAAGCTATCTTTAAAATCGCTATAGTTTGTTTTAAAGCTTACTGAAGAATCACCTTCTGAGATATTAGAAACATACTTGCTACCTTCTACACTTCCTAAGTTTTCGTTTCTATACAATTCTAGTGCCATCTTAAGCCACGTAGTTTTCAGACCATAAGGAACAGTTGATAGATTACAGTAATTCAAAATAAGACTTTCTGCATCATCAATTGCAAATTGTATAAGTATATCTTTAGCAGTATCCTTAGTACTAATTCCTAATAATTGCTTTAATGTTTCTTTCAACACTTATCACCCTTTCATATAAAAAAGAGGGCTCTAAGTCCCTCTAACCTACTGTAATTACACCTACTTGGTCAGCATATGGGAATGATGGCATAGCAGTTGCTACAGCTTTTATCCATTTTGCTACTGGATCATTAGTTGCATATTGTTGTACTAAGATGTTACCAATCATTTCAATATCAACATCACCTTTTGTAGCAAGCTCGATTTCTTCTGCAGTAGGACCATAGAATGTATCACCCATCTTGCCATCTGGCATTAGTACTAAGGCATTTTCTGCTAGATAACGTTTAGTTGTATATGTACCAGCTTTTGCCTGTACACGATACATAGCATCATATACTGCAATCTGTGGAAGTGATTGAGCTGCTAGGAACTGATTAAGTTGTGCTACTGTAAGTAACATTGATGAGTTAACACCAAATACAGCTGAACGAATAGATGCATCCTTAAGTAAGATGTTAAGATTCTTCGTACTTGTTAAGATACGAGAAGGTTTAAATCCTGTATTGGTATTAATAGTAGAGCATAAATCAAAAATATCTTGAAGGATATCTGGTGTACCAGTGGTCCAAGTCTTTCCAACCTTATGTGATGCATTCATACCATAATCAATTGTAGCCTTTACACCATTCTCATTGATTTGGAGCTTACCCGTTGAAAGTGCCTCCAGTCGCATAGCTTCTACACGAACAAGTACTGAATTAACTAAGCGGTCAACTGAGTTAAATAATTCGTTAATAATACGTTTTTCTTCTGCAGGAGTTCTTGGATTATTAAGTGCAATGAGTGTTTTTTCATCCACACGTTCTTTACGCTTAATAAGTGCAAGGTCTTGGAAACTCTTGCTAGCACCTTCTCTACTTCCGATTTCTGCTTCCGTATCAAATGCATGAATACTTGCTGAAACAGGTAAGTTACTAGCACCTTTGATCATTTCAATTTCTAATGAATCCGTTTTTTGACTTGGGAAAAGTGTTTCACCTACCATTGCAGGTAAGGTTCTACTTTTAGTGTAGTCAACTAATTCTTTTGTGGTTAAGATTTCTTCAATTCTTGGCATTGTATAGCCCTCCTTATCTTAGTTTAATTTCTGGTAAAGCTGTTTTAAATGCTGCTGATGCTACATATCCTGCTACATTTGCACCTTGTAAACGTTCTGCAATCACATAACCTTCTACCATTAAGGAAATAGGTTGTGGTCCTTCAGTAACGTCTACTGTATGGAATGCAATTCCTACTGGTGTTGCTGAAGGTGTATAGTTTCCAGATGACTCTGTTACTGTAACAACCTTTCCATTTGCATCAATTAAACTTCCGGCAATAACCCATTTCTTACCGTTACTATCTGCTGTAACACCTGTGTTTACTGCGGTAGCTGAAAAGCACACATGATGCTCTGCTGCTAAAAATTCTGGCGTATTATCATAATTCACTGTTTTTGCGTACATCTTCTATTCCTCCTTTATTTAGTTGCCCATGGATCAAATGCTGGTGCCTGTGTAGTGTTTCTTTGAGCTGCCATACTAGCTCCTAAACCTTCTTTTCCAGGATCACCACCACCACCTGGATTGTATGTTTGCTTGGTTTGGGATTCACCAAACATAAACTTGGTATCATCTGCTTCAGATAATGTCTTTAATTTTGAATCAAGCAAAGTTTTATAATCAGCATCATCCTTAGCTTCAAACTCATCAATAAGCGCCATTACTGCCTTAGCATTCTTAGCTTTGTATTTACCAATGAGTTCTGTGTTAATAGCTTCTCGTGCTAACTTGGTTACCTCTGCCTTATACTCTTTCTCTTTTTGTGCAATTGTAGCCTCGTGCTCTTTAATTTTAGTCTGTAATGCTTCTACATCAGGATTAGCCTTTTTTAAATCCTCAATTGTACCATTAGCTGTTTCTAATTGTCCTTCAAGGTTCTTTTTCTCACCCTTAAGTGTTTTAACCTCATCCTCTAACTTCTTTGTATCTCCTTTAGCCTTATTAATATCACTGCCATTCTCAGCCATGATTGTATCAATTTCAGCATCAGTTAGATTAGGGCATTTTTCTTTTAACCATTCTCTTTTCATTTTGTTTCCTCCTACGCTTTTATACGAGTGTGCTTCTCTTGGATTTTGTTAGACTAGATTATTCTTTTACGCCTACAATCTATTAAAAGGCATAAAAAAACAGCCTTAGGTCGTACTAAAGCCGATTCCAATTCTAAAACTTGTTAGATTGGCACATAAAAAGCACTCCAAAAGAGTGCTAACTAGACTAAATTTTATACTATAATATATTTATCAGCTTGGCAGAGCTGAAATATATATGAAAGGTGGTGTTTACATGTCGGAACTTGCTGAACAAATTTATGAGGCTCTAAAAATTAGAGATCAATATAATTATTCAACTGATCCTATTATCAAAGACTTAGAAGCAAAAGCTTTAAAAGAATTAGAAAACGCAAATTATATTACCATCAAAGCTAGAACTATCGGTTATGTAATAGCTGACGTTTTATAATCTCCTCTAATTCAATACGTGCTATAAGTGCCATATCCAGAATTCTTTTACCTAAATGTGGATAGGCACTTATAATTCTTGCATTTGTTTTTCCTTTTTCACCCCATACACTTATATCATGAGTCCCTTTAATAAAGGTATCCCTAAAATGTATGTCATATTCTTTTCCATCCAATTCAAATCTAATGTACTTTGCTGAATAATCCGTACCCAAAAACTTCATACTTTCACCTCGATTTCGTGCATAAAAATAGCACCTACTCATTAATCTAAGTAAGTGCCGTTTATTCAACTGCTTTCCCATTCTTATAAATTTCTTTTGCCTCATTTAAACTCTTTTTATTGGCTCCACCTTTATAATCTGGATTATCATTTTGTAATCCATCATCCTGCCAACCACAAGCCTCACAAATATCAAACTTATCAACTTCTTCCCCACAACATGCGCATTTAGTTTTTAGGCTCATATTTTACACGCTCTCCTTTCCAATATTCATTTCCATCTTCTGGCTTAAATAGAGTGGATATTTTCCCATCTGGCCTGCCTATAGCAAAATCATTATTTATTTTATCATATTTAAATAAAAATCCATCTTTATCTATGAATCCCTCAATATTATCAGATAGCTCTGCTGACAATAGTTCTTGTGCTCGTTGTAAATACTGTTCCGGTGTAAGTCCTGGATAATTATCAAGATGCTTTTCAAGATGCTTTTCAAACTTTTTAGTTGTAGGAAATTCTGATCTCAACCAATTTATATTATTCATTATACCACTATTTCGAGAATTTAAAACATTGTTTTTTACATATTCTTTCTTCCAGTCACTATAGGTCATATCATCAGAAACATAGTATTGTCTTCCTGACTCGTCTCTAGCAATACGTTCTCCAAAGTTATCATCAAAGTGTGGAATGGTAGTTGTTCTACACCAACAATGAAACGGTGGTGCTGTTAATCCTGGCTCATACTCACTCATCTTAAATACTTTACCATCTAACTCTTGGCATATTTCAGATGTCTTATTATCTAATGTTGCTAGTATTTCATATTTTTCTACATCAAGATCATTAAAGCAGTCTCGCTGACTAGCTGATGCAAAAAAAGCTGATTCAGTCATTACTAACCGGCCAGCTCTTGTTCTGCTTGTATTAAACTTCTCTGCTATTCGCTTTATAGCTTTATCAGGTGCTCTACCCATGATAATACTTTGAGTAAGCTCCGTATGAAGTGTATTAACTAAATCTCCTTTAGCTTTCCAAATTCTATCACTAAAGTTTGAACCATCAGCTGTCCAAGGTTTAGAAAGTATTTGAGTGACTCTAGCTGAGTCTAGAGCAGGTATAGTCCAACCCACATTTAAACCTCGTTGAATTTCAAAAGCCGAATGATAATACCCATCTTCATATATGCGCCTTAATGCATCACTTAATCCTATGTTTTGACTTTGGTACAACGACTCTACTGTCTGTTGTAACTGAATCTTTAATGCTTCTAATCTAGATATGTGAGCTCTAGCAGAAGCATTCTCTAACTCTTTAAGCCAAACTCCATTGATAGCATTCTGTTTGCCGTGTTGTATGTATTCTTCAACTGTCCACTTAAACTCTTCAAGTTCTTTACCCTCTAACCACTTTCTAGCTTGTGACATATTAATTTCATTATTTTCAGCTATCCTACCATACCATCTGGCCATTTGTGATTCTATTTCATTCATAGCTTTTCGATATTGCTTATCTAGCTCTCTGTAATACTCCTCACCCTGAGTCATTTGTGATTCTTGAAGGATTTCAAAGCGTTCTTTCCAATACTGATTATTCTTCATTTACATCAACACCTTTAGTAGTATTAAATGTACTTTTGTAGTCATTAGACTTTTCAGCCAGTTCCTGCTCTTCTAATTTTATTTGCTTAAGTTCCTCTTCTACATCTTCTACCCAAGGATGATTTTTTAAGATGGTCTTATTTGAGATTATCCCTAAACTGGCTTGTGCAATCTCAGCTGTTTCCTTATCATTTTTAATAGCATTACGTGTCCATGTCTGAATGATTGGAAAGTATTCATTATACCCCATACTCTTAGCCATTAAGCGAATAAGTTTATTGAAGCCTGGTCTAAATTCAACTTCCATAAGTCCAGCCTTAAGTTCCAATGGTGCATACATGAATTTAAGTGCTTCCCCTGAGCTATTACCAAAACCGCCTTCTGGATGAGGATCTAATCCCTGCCCTTGCTCATAGATTTGTTTTCTACAAATTTCTAAGAGTTTGTTTCTGGCTTCTACTGGAATATCAATAGCTATGGTTTGAAGACCACTTTTATCATCAGCTCCTATAGACTGCATTTTTACAGCCTTATATTTCTTAAGGTCATTTCTAAACTCATCTAGGTCTTCCCCACCAAAATTGGTAAGTACCCATATAATTTGCTGAATATCATCAACATCATTTACATATCCACTTAAAATATTATCCATTACATCAATAAATGGCTTGATCTTGGTTAAGTCACTATCTTTGATATTGTTGTTAGGAAACTCAATAAATGGTACCTCCCCAAAATCATGCTGATAGTAATTGCTCTCTGTTCTCTCACCAGTATCAATGTTAGTTGAAACAAATCTGTTTATAGTCTCGATATCATTCAAGCTAATAGAACTCTGTTTCTTACGAAATGTAGTACATCCCTCTTTATCCCAATACTCATATACTGTGTAATAGTTCTTTACAGAATAAGTGGTACCATCATCAAAGTACTCTGAGTAAACACGAATAACTGCAACTAAGCCTTTAATCAATCCACTTGAGTAAATTGGAATGATTTGAATAGGTTTAATAGGTGCATACTTGAATTTATTACTGTCGCTATCCTTCCACACATGAAGCCAGGCATTACGATAATTAGAAGCATCCACACAAAGGGTATTACAATACTTCTCATAGCTATCTCCTAAGAGCTCCTTGATCTGCTTGTTTAAGCTTTTATTTCCTGTATCAAATGTTGGGGGAAATGAGAACAAGTAAGACACCTTTTGGTTAACTAACTGAGCATGGTAATCATGAGGAATTCGGTTATCAGCTGCTCTTAAAGGATTATCTTCTTTGTGTTTGTTACGGTTAGCTGGAGCTGAGTCTTTTAGAATATCATTTTCATGAGCATAATACCTTCTGGCAATCTCACATTGCTTAATATATTCATCATGTCCCGATTTATATCGTTCTAAAATCTTCTTAAACTGTTCTAACTCTATAGCTGGCATTGTCTACCTCCTCTCTTTTGGTTTTAATACGCTAATACCAGACATTCGTCTAAGTATCGTATAACAAAAATAACGACAACTATCCATGCAGTGGTCATTCTCTTTAATAGGTTTATCTTCACCTCGTTTAGCAGCCTTTTCATCCCATACATAGGATCCAAACTCTTTATGAGTTTCTACACATGAAATATCAAAGAATATCTTTCCTTCAGTAAGCAGTGTTGCTACTAGCCTAATACCATCTAGTACTGAGTTATTAGCCTTCTTCACTTTAAACTTATGTTTGAGTAGCTCAGCTATAAAAGATGCTGCCGAAGGGTCAACTATAATGAATTTTACTTGTGTGCCTCCTAGCCATTCAGTTAAGTCGTCTGCATACTCACTATCTGTTTTTTGAGTAGCTTCTGAGCGTCCTGAGTAGTGATATTCTCTAGTGCAATACCAATTCTTATCACTAGCTAACTCCCAAAGTAAAAATACTGTAGGATTTTGAGTACCGTAGTCAATGCTGACATACTTCTCATTTAAGAAAGTGAGCCCATTTGCAATCCGTTCCTGCACATCAACAACATGCTTCTCTTTATGAAACATATCATAAATAATACCCTCTGCTACAGCCCACAACCCTTTTATATAGCGGTCATAAAACACACCACTATACATTGACCTATAACGTGCTTTAATCTTCTCTGAGAGGCTTAAGTTATCATCCATGGTAAAGTGTAGGTAAAGCAGATTCTTTTCTATCTGCTTATCAATCCAATTAACCTTAAACCAATGATAAGGCCCATCAGGGTTGCAGTTAAACCAAAACTTTGAGCCATCTACGGAACAACGTCCTGTAGCCTGGTTAACGAATGACTCTGGCATAAGTGCCACCTCGTCAAAAAAACAGCCTGCCAACGTGATACCTTGTATCAAATCTTGAGACCGTTCATCTTTACCACCAAATATATAAAAATAGTTTGTGACATTGCCACGACTAACAATAACCAAATTGTCAGCCCTATGATCTACCACTCTATATCCTCTGGATTTAAGCATTAATTTAAGCCAGAACAGTACATTACGTCTAAATGAGCCGATTGTCTTACCACACATACCGAAGTTTTGACCATCAAATGACTCCATGGCCCATATAGCATAGCTGAGTGACATTGATACGGTTTTCCCAGAACGAATAGCTCCATCAGCAATAATACCATCACACTCATATGTAGGTGAATTAGGTAGCCACCATGTAAGTATTTTAAGCTGCTTATTACTAAATGGCTTAAATTTGAATGATGCCTTGCGTTTCTTGATTATTCTTTCCATACATCATTCACCTGCCCTTTAAGAGCATCTAAGAAACCATCATCCTCTATTTCTTCATCATCTCCACCACTATTTGCCTTGGCTTCAGCAAGTGCCAATTTCCTCTGATCATATTCAAGTTTATGTCTATCCATAGGATTCATCAAGAAATGTTTATCTAGCCATTCCAATGACTTGCACCTATCTATAAGTTTAATAGCCACACCATCCTTACCTTGCTTAACCTCTTTGATTAGCTGAGTATCCACCATTGAAGATTCTTTAAGTCTAACGGTATTTATAACCTCAGTGCAGATATTACCACTCTCATCTTTAACAGGACCAAACATACCCATGACTTGAATCTCTTCTCGTCCAAATGAAACATAATCGCCCATGTCAGCAAAAGCTATTCTCATATGTATTTCTACTAAGTCTGATTCATCAACGGCTATCTGCTGGCGCTTTATCTCTTTAAGTCGTTCTATTTCTTGTTTTACACAAGCATTTACAAGCATTCTTGGTCCATTAGTGTTAGCAGTTATATAATCACACTCATATGCCTTTAAATAACTTTGTGTAGCATTGAATGACTTAATATAATACAAACAAAAAAGCCGCTGCTTATCAGTTAAGCCAGGATTGTCAATCACCTGTTCAACCTCAGCTAAAAGCTTTGTTTGTTTCTTACTCGTTGGAGGACTCTTCCCCTTTGCAACGTTGCGTTTTACTTTTTGCAACGTTACATTATCTTCTGAATCCCATTTGTAGCGATTCTTCCAAGAACGCACTGTTCCTTCAGGAACTTCTAACTGCTCTGCTATTTCAATAAGCTTCTTACCTTGTTCAAATAACATCTTACCTTGTTCAATTTTAGGATTAGGTTCTCTTGGCATCTCACCACCTCACTATTTAAGTTATTTTGGAGTTTGTCCATAAATGCCACTCTCCTTAATTTATTGCATGAAAAAAGCTGATAGTTACCACTATGACAAGTGATTATCCTGTGTAACTATCAGCTTCTTATTTATAACTTTTCACATTTTAATCATATCATACGCGTAAATGGCACTCTTTTTGCAGCTTTTTTGCAGCTTGTCAAGCCTCTAGCTTAAGACCTTCTACCCCAAAGAACAATACTGCTAGTTCATTTATTGCTTTATTATGATACCTACTAACCGTGGATACATCTACTTCCAATTTCTCGGATACCTTCTCATATGTTAAGTCATCTGATATATAAATCAAGTCGATAACTTTGTATCTGAGCAATTTATTATTATCTTTTCTTTTTACTGCATCCTGTTTATATGATTTCAAGAATCTATCTATGAGATCAACTATAACCTGTGTGCGTTCCTTGGTCCTTTTGGCTGACCTAAGATAGTTTTCAAAAGTATCCGTTTCAGCCTCCCATGCCTCTATCGTCCTGTCAATCTCCTTGAGACTTTCAGAACATCCTTCGCAATGCTTCTTAAAATCTCCATAGTTCCTAAGTAATAACTTTGTATTGTGATACCTCTTGTCATACTTGAGCTGCTTACTCATAAAAATCATCCTTTCTCATATAATCGAACATGTGTTAGATGTTTAATAATTTTATGTCTATTTGATTACATAACCTCTTGACATTCTTATTTGTGATGTATATTTAATGTATGATTGATTCTAAAATTCTAATCATACATAGCCTTAGATTATCAAGGCTTAGTAGGTATTTTTCTAATCTCTATAATGTATATTTGTTCTATTTTCTTCTCTTTATCTATAGAAAAAATAAATATATATATAAAGATAGGAAAACGGCTTCAATCATACATAGGTACATGGTCAAAATATAGTGTTAGACTTTGATACTCTAAGTATATGTATATTTGAAGATTTATTTGAAATATACATAGTTTCGCCTCCCCATACTTCATTACACCTATCTCATAAGTAATATCGAACTTGTTCATAGAATAATTATTAGAATATTACATATAACACATAAATATTAATATGCTTTTAAACTTTTTTATAAAGTAAAATTTAATTACCATTTTTTCACTTGTCACAAAAATACTGGAATATGTTACAATATCAATATCCTAGGAAAACAAATACAGTTAAAGGAGGATAATTAATATGAGTTTCAGTAATTTTGATTGTTCAAGTTTATATGATTTAATTTGTAAAGTAATTGGTTACTCTTGTAACTAGTTTTATATGCAGCGGCTAGTACATGCTAGTCGCTGTTTTGTTTAAAAATCATTTTAATAACCCCTAATATACGCACCAGTTTCTTAACTGGTGTTTTTTTCTACTGGCTAATATACATTGGGTAATAAAATTCTTATTTTTTCAAACAAAAAACCACCAACTGTTTATTAGTTAGTGGTATTTTACTTTGCCATTATAACTGTACTATATATGATACTTAACGCTTTATACAATATTCTCTCCTAGTATAATCTTGGGCATTGTCGTAAGGCATCTGTTCCATCTCTTGTAAAATTGCTCTAATCCAAGCTTAGATACTCTCGCATGCACCTCTTCATTCTCAACTACCCAATATAAAACATAAGTTACCTTGCCTACATTCTTCGTTAACCTAATAGGTAGTTCGCCTTCTTTAACTGCATTAAAATCCTTCTGTCTATGCGTTCTTTTAATATATCTTACCTCAATTACACCTTGTTGGCTTGTATAAAAGTCTGCAACTTCTTTCATCAGCAATTCAATTTCTTCTTGTTTATCGATTTTTGCCTCATATATACATATCTCATTAAACATGCGCATCTCCCCTTTAGAAGAGTATACCACTAACCAATATTCGGTTGTCAAAGTTCTTTTCAAAATTCATTTTGTTAATATAGCTTTAACTGCTCTGGATAAGGCTTGTAGTTTATTCCCATGTAGTCCATTACTTCGCCCAATCCTAACTTATTAATACAATAGTCATAAATCTTCGGATGATTCTTAGCCATTCTTGTAAATCTGTTATCCCATGGTGGCTCAAATTGAATACCGTATAAGCAAAACATGCATCCAGTCCTATCCTCTCCACTTGTAAAACATTTGCCCCCATTAGGGCACTCTATATCTCCATATTCTTCTGCATAATCTATATTGTTTGTCTTAACATATGTTAGTATGTCCTGGTCTGTCCAAAATGCCATAGGAACACATTTAGGATGTTCTAAGCTATGCATCTTGCAACCATGCTTTACATATAGATCACGTCTATTTCTGCTTTCTCCTACCATTTCTGCTGTTATGGGCTTTAAACCTGTCTCTTTATCAAACTTATGAAAAGGTTTCTTCTTGATCACGTCACAACATTTATTACTTACTTCAAAAGGAGCATCTAAAAGTATTTTCCACCTTTCACTAAGCTTGCCTGCTGTTCCTTTTTCATCTCCATGAAGTAACTTATTTCTGTATTTGTCAGTTAAATTGTTATGCCTTAGTTTGTATACTGCTAAAGACTGTGCCTTGCTTACTACTGGATAACCATACTTTTCTAGTACTTGCTTAAAAGACATATCAGGCTTTAAAGTTATTGTTGCATACTTTAATCCCATCATTCTTACACTTGGGTACTCTAATCCTGTATCCACAAATACTATAGGCATAGGGCTCATTTCTGATTTATTTTTATGGTATATATCAACTAGAACCCTTGAACCTAAACCACCACTATAACTTATGTACGCTCCATCATGTGACCAGCTAGCCATTGTTTCAACTGTATGTTGTATCTTCCAGGCTAAAGGCATCTTTAACCTTTGCTCTAAGATCTTATTGTTATCCATGCCCTCACTTCCTACCTAAACAAAAGTCAATTTTTTAAATCATAGGTACTATATGTATGTCTTTTCTTTTGTATTGATCTACTTGTAGAATTAAAGATATCTTAGTACCTATGCTTCTTCTGCTAAACGTTCTTTTTGCTATTTCTGTAAGTTCTAAATCTATAATGTCTCCTTCTTTGATCAGACTCCCTTGTGCTCCATGTCCTGCATATATACCACTATTACCCTTTGTGGCATATACAAAATCATAAAAATACTTGTCATCTATTTTTATTGCATACTCTGTCATAACTTCCCCCTTACCTTTTTGCCGACGTCAGCAATATGGTTATAGCCATCCTAATTTTTTAAAACATTTAAGCTCGTATAATGCATTTCTCATTCTTATGCTCATGTTTACCTCACTAAAAGATTAATTTGTACTTCAATTTTCCTTTATCTTCCGCTTGTCTCCTAATTAACTTCCATATATACTTGTCTAGGGATAGAGTTTCGAGTATATTTTTATCAAAAAGGCCTAGTATTTTCTAGTGCCTTTTTGTGCTACTATCAAAAAATTTTATCTACATTTCTATTAATCAATAGTCTTTACATCCACCGGAATCCACATCTTAGGATTATAATTGAGAGTGTATTTGTATTTTGATACATTCTTTATGCCTAGCTGCTCTACTACATATGTAACATTATCACTTAACCCTACGAAGTGTTTTTGATAATACCCATTTTCATCTTCTACAATAACTTCTAACTGATTGTCTGCTGCATCTGCTGTTATAGACATTTTCCCGGTCATTTGAAAAAGCACATCACCTTCAATGCAGTTTATAACTGTAAGCTGTCTAATAACGTTAAAATTATCAGCTTCTTGTGATAGGTTATACGATACTTTTTGTGATTCTGTTTGGCATCCTACAAATACTGTTGCCATTATTACCATTGCCGCTATCACTACTATTATCTTTTTCATTTTTGTTTCCCTCCGTTTAAAAAAGTTATTTGTTTGCTTTAAGGTTTTCCATAACACTATCTATAATTTCTTGTGCAACGACAGGATCATACTCTACACCATAAAACTTCTTGATTTCCTCAAAGTCTTCTCTATCTCTTAAGTCATCTAAGTAGCAAAGCACTTCATGCTCTCTTCGGAAATCATCATCCATATCAATTCTTGTCCAACTAAAACTTCCATCTTCTTCATCATATGTTGGTAAAGTATACGCATCGTATGCTGGATTGGGTAAATATACAACTCCCTCGTGGAACATATAAGCATTACATCTTACATACCCTGTTATTGGCTCTACTTTAGGAGCTTCTTCAATGATTTTCTTCATTTCAGCTGCACTCATACTTTCTAAATCATACATATCATCACCCTTTCAAAAAACACTTTGTTCTATGTATTGCTAATAACTGGCATTTCATATTTCTCTAATGCATACTTCATCCAAAACTCATACCAAATAAGTCTAGCGTAAAACCAGTCAAATCCTTGCTGTTTTTCATACGTTTCTCGTTCATTCCAACTCATGTCTTTATAGTTTTCTGGTTCTGTATATTCATATGGTATCTTTTGTTTGCATTCCGGATAATCTAATTCCCATTTTTCTTTTGCTGTAACTACTGCCTTTAAATGCCTTTTTTCAAGCGGTACGCAACCAGGATGATGCCTTAATATGCCATCCTCTTTATCATAAAACAGATTATAAAGCCCTGTTTCTCTACAAAAATTAGCCATTTGAGAATATCCAGGATGTCTCCCATTGCCTTGACCACTAATATCTCCATACCCGAAGTTAGGCGCTTCTTCATTTACTTCTCCTTCGGCTTCAACGCTTACATATGCGTCTCCTTCTTCATTGCTATATGAAATAATAGCTTTACCAATATAAATGCTATAGCTCACCTTTATACCTCCCTTAATAAAAATCAACTTTTATTTACCATTGATTAACTCATTAGCTACTACTACCTTTGCTTTTTCACAATCCTTAAGCTCATTATTTTTCTTTCCGTGAAATGCAAGTATGTAAGGCACACTATATATGCATTTATTAGCCACTTCTTCAGCCCATTTCATTAAGTCTTGTACCTGCTGTTCATCCATGTTTTTCACCATCCTTTAAACATAAGCTGCCGCTCTCCAAATTCATCTAATACTTCTATGTACTCTACTTTTTTTCAAAGCGTTCAATTAATGTTACTTCCACTCTTGGATTATCACTAAAATGCTTCTCTACAATCAGTCTAGTAACTTGGCTATCATCATCAAAAGCAACCTTATTTAAGCTATCTAAAATAATCTTAGCTACATTATCTAGATCAGGCTTTTTAGTCGGATGGAGT
Organism: Cellulosilyticum sp. WCF-2; assembly: GCF_003990395.1. NCBI lineage: Bacteria > Bacillati > Bacillota > Clostridia > Lachnospirales > Cellulosilyticaceae > Cellulosilyticum > Cellulosilyticum sp. WCF-2. The sequence continues at coordinate 3,687,569 of NZ_CP034675.1, forward strand.
TTTCCTTCATCAATTAATTGCCTATTCTTTTTAGTCATAGCTTTAGGTATTGGGTACATTGCCACTATCTTAGCCTCAATCTCTCCTTGTAGCTTTCTAGCCTCCATGGTGTTAGTAAATACCCACTTAACTAAGCTCTCGTAACTTAGCGTATCCTGTGGAGTCATAGCATGACTTTTTCCACCTTGATTAAATACTCTCGGTCTTGCTTTGCCTTTTGGTTCTCCTGGTACTGTAAATCTTATTGCCATATCATAATCCTCCAATTAGTCTATTGATTAAATCATTATTTTCTTCTGTCCCCAACTTCCTTCTTATATCTTCATTTGGCATATCTATTGTTATTGTCATTCTCCTAAGCCTGCTTTTAATACGTTCATCATGCTTAAGGTCCTCAATGCTTAGGTTAGAAGTTATAATTGTGATTCTTCGATATGTCATTCTAGTATCTAGTAGTTTAAAGAATATTTCTGTAACCCATGGTGATACATTCTCAGTTCCAATATCATCTAATATCAATACTGGTATCTCATAAAACTCATTAAGTAATGATTGTTCTGTGTATTCATCATTGTTGCTATAAGTTTCTTTTATTTTGCTTAATAGATCTAATGTTGTAATAAACCTTACTCTTTGAGCCTTATGCATTATTAATGCATTACCTGTACTTACTGCAAGTCTTGTCTTACCACTTCCTCTTGACTTGCTAAAAAAGAATAGTCCCTTTCCTTGTTGTTGCATTTCTTCAAAGTTATTTATGTATCCACCTACTATTCTTTTTGCCCTTATTGCTATTTCTTTTTGATTATTTGAATAGATAGAGGTATCAAAACTATTTACAGTTAAGTTTTTAAATTCATCTGGAATCATCGCAAACTTCAACCTATTGCTTTGTACCATTTCTTCATAACATACGCATTTACTTGCTGTATTTGTTCCTACATCCAATATCCATCCTGTGCCTTTGCATTTTGGACAGCTAGAAGGGGAGTTTTTCATCTTCAAGCTTGAGATCTGCTGTTGTTCTTCCATAGACTCGTAATGCTCTGTCAATTTCGCTTTCGTATTCGACATTACTTGTATTCTTTGGAGCACTTCCTGTATAGCTTCCATTATCAGACTTCCTTTCCCATGTTCTGATTGCTGCCTTCCAGTCTTTCATTTTGTTTTTTCCAATCATCCATCCTTTAGAAGAGTAAAAATCTACAAATCTTTCAGCATCTATATTGTTATCTCTTTCTTTACAATAAACTTGTACCTCTTCCAATGTGGGGGGAGTGAAACGACTAAATACTTTATTCTTTTTATTATTACTATCTTTATCTGTATCTTTATCTAACTCTTTCTCTATATCTTTCTCTATACTCTTACTTGGACACGTTGGACATTCTTTTGACTCTGATTGGACATTGTCCAATAATTTAGAGCCACTCCTTTGAATACGCTTTTTTTCAGCCCAATAAGTCTCACTACCAATCATTTCTTCTATCTTGCTCATATAATAAGTACCATCATCAAGTATCTCCATCATACCTAGTTCGCTAAAAATCTTTACTGCTGTTCTCACTATGTCAACATTGGTTCTTGTTATAGTAGATAGCATTTGTTCGTTGTAAGGTATTTCCTCGCTAAAACGTAAATCACCTTCATGATCAACACTTTCACATAATAGTTTTAAATAAAAGAGTATATAATCTTTACCGTTTGCCATATCCTCAATTATTTGAATATCATGACGTTTAAAAAAATCTCTCTTTAATTTTAGCCAATAATACTTTTTATCTTTTTCAGCCAAATTATCACCTGCTTTTTCTCTCCCACATTAAATAATCATTAGCCTGTTTCCAAATAACTCTTGATGATTCATGCATAAGTTGTAACTGCCTATATCTTTGGTAAGCAAAATCCTTCAAATCAGTTAGATTTATATTCCTCTCACTTAAGTCTCTTATCTTTCTAGCACTAGCTTGTATCTCCGACCATCTTTGTGCAGCCGCCCACGCATCTTTCATTAATGCGTAGGCTTCTTCTGCATCTTCTGTTTTAAGTTCTAGATATCTCTTTGCTAATACTTTGTATTGCTCACAATCATCTTTCAAAATGTCTTGAAAATCACTCTTTATGATTTCTGCCATACAAATACCCTTTTACCTTTACTGTTTTGAATAGATAATCCAGTTATATTTTTAGCTTCATCATATGCAATTTTTTCAATAGTAAATTTCTCATTACTAGAAAATTTATTGTTATACTGCTTTATATTGGCATCTTCTGCCTTGATCCATATAAAAGGTGCCGTATAAAGTTCTCTACCTATTCCCCAATTGAAACAGGCACGTTTAAAAGAATCACTTGCAATACCTTTTTCTTTCTCTGTAAAGCTTTCTTTACCTGTATCTTCTTTGCTTATCCATTGTTGTTTCTCACTATCCCAAAGTGAAACTATACAGTTAGCATTATCTCTCGTATGCTCACGTTTCCAATTCATACTACCTATTGTTTCATCTAAAATATTCATGTCACATCTTGCGTCTTTATAAAGTAACAGCGATAAGCCATTCTCTTTTACTGTTGCTACTCTTACATCTATTTCATCAGCTCTAAGTGTTCTAAACTTCATCTTGGCCCTCCTTCATTACTTGTTTAAGTTTAATCTTGAGCTCTACTATCATCATGCAAATATCCTTACTAGAAACACAGTTGTTGCATCCATTACATCCTTGATTGATATAGCTTTGCAAAGAGTTATAAAGGTTCTTAACATCTGATTTCTGCTTCATTATCCTCCTTCTCCTCTATACAATTTTCACTGCACATAGCATCACTTGGTTTTTCATTTGTACATAATTTTTCATATATACTGCACTCTCCAGTTACAGAGTATTCATAGTCACATCCCATTCCATAACACATAATATTTACCCCCACAAACAATGCTTATGAAAAACATCTACTTGCAATTTGCCTAAGCCATCTACATTCTTTGTATAGGCTTCTTGGCCTTTAACTATAAGTATGTTGCAATCTCTGCACCATCCAGCGTATATAATGCCTTCATAATTAACTTCCAACTTAGCCTTAGCTAAATCCTCTTGCTCCTGCGTGTAGTCTAGCTCTAGCTTATGCATACCTTGGTTAGGCCCATTCAAGCACAATGTTTCAATTACCTTATTCATCTTGCTCAACTTCTTCTTGTTCTTCTACTGGTTTATCTGCCTTCTTAACTGCTTTAACATAATAACCTGGTACGTCCGTTGTATAATCTAAATCTTTATCTACTTGAATTTCATATGTACCATTGTTATAGATACTTTCTTCAAACATTGCTTTAAATATCTCTGCTGCTTTACCAACTGAAATGCTCAATTTAATTTCTCCACAAAAACTTTTTTCTAAAGAGAATATATTGGTTTGCTTCTTTAATTGGTCGTACTCCTCTAAGCTTAAAACAACTTGTCCCATGCTAAGACCTCCTTATTCCATTTTTATTGTATTGGTTACTAAACACTCTCTTTTTCTTCCATGGTTGCCTTTTTACAACCTTAGTATCTTCATCAAACTCACTTATGTACTGCCTCTTATCTTCACACATTTTTTCACATTGGCGCGGGTAAGCAAAACAATAGGCACATGGATCCATTTACCTCACCTCTAACACTTTGATTAATTCATTAAATGTTTCCCTCATAAATCTGCTTACTGTTACATTCTTTTGCTTTTTACCTCTATAATGTATAGCTTCTGCTATTTCTAATTTCCTTAATGTATTAATAACCGTTTGATTGCAGGTAAATGTCTCCTTTGCTCCTTGTTCTATTGCAAATCTAAACTCATACTTTCGGCTTTTCATCATGTTGTCTAATACCCATTTAGCAACATTTGTTTCTCTATAGGTAAGATTATCTGTAAGGCTAGTAATATATTTCATTGCATTTATCACTCTCCTATGCTATATTTCTCTTATAAATTATTTGTTTAGGGCCTTTTTGTAGTTGCAGCTACTTCTTGGCCTTTTCTTTTTGTTCTCTCTCGTTTAGCAACTAATGGTTGTCCTATCTTCCAAGATGTGAATAATATTGTGGATAACACTAATACATATCCCCAACTCATAAGAACACCGCCAGTGCGAAAATAAATACAAATGCTGTAACACCTGCTAATATATCCTCTAAAATCTCTTTCTTAGTTGCTCCTTTGCAAGCCTCCTTAAATTCATCTAGCATTAATGCTTTTCTAAGCACTAGATCAACTCCTTTTTTAATTATTAGAATTATGTTAAAATTTATTCTGTGAGCCTAGTACACCTCTATGAAAGGAGCCTGACTATTGAAAAAAATAGATAATAATTTCTATGAAAAATGTATGCAATACATTGAACAAACTATTGATGCAAGTGAAGAAAACATTGAGAGTAAAAAACGTGCAAGTGATATTGCTAAAATCTCATCATTTGTATTTGTATCAATGTATAATCACTTAGTTGAAGATGGATACTTAGACTGATAATTTTTCCTTTATGCTCTTTTCAAGCTCTTTTGTCATTCCATCAAGTTCAAAATTTTTTTCTATTGGAATACTGTTATATATGTTTAAAATACATTTTGTCATCTCTACCAACTCATCAGGTTCACACTCTTTAGAGTTCTCCGCTAACAGCTCCACCTGTTTGTAGAGGACTTTTTCAATGTCTTCTATTGAGTTAACACAAATATTTTTCTCTTCTTGATTTTTAACAGTCACTTCGTGTTCATCTGCTTGTGTGATATAACCACTTTTCAATGATGTTTTGTTACCACAGATATGACAGTAATTAGGCACTTCATGATCTTGTTTTGGCAATACTAGTATTTCACCACACTTTTCGCATACATTTACAAAACATGGTATTCTTTTTTCTTTAATCATTTTCTATTCCCCCTATTCATTTATAATCTCACTAATTTCACCTTGAACTCTCCAGTACTCTCCATAAATAAGTTCTGCCAGTTCTACTGTTGTAATAGGTCTTTTTTCACCTGTTGAATCGTCTAATGTTGTATATTTAGCTGCTTCAAGAATATACTCACCAAATTCATTTGCTAGAGCTTCAATAGCTTTCTTGTTTTCTTCATCAATATCACGCTTAATAACCTCAATAATTTCTTGCCTACGTTCATCCTCTGATAAATTGCACTCATTTAGGCTTATAAAATTACACTCAACGGCTTTCTCTACTACTTTTTCAATCATTTCTCTTTTCATTTCTATGCCCTCATTTCTCTGTTCTCTAAAAATTTACCTATAAAGTAAGCTTGTCCTTTTGGTGTTACATATGTAGTAAAATTGGTATGAAAGTTTCCTTCTTTATCTGGACTAGTTCTCTCTACTAGCTCCAAAACCTTTAAATTGATAGCTTTTTGAGTAGCTTTACATGAAAACTTTTCTACAAACTCTTTCTCTCGTAGCCATTTATACAGCCTTTGTTCGCCTATCTGTATTCCGTTTTGAGATATTAACCTAGCAAGCTCACGAACTAATATAGAATTCTTAGAAGCTGTTATGGCATTTGCAAAGGCTACTTTCGGTTCTTGTTCTTCTAGCAGCTTTCTATTTTTAGCATTTTCAAGCTCAATAACCTTTTTCTCCTCTTGTTCTTTAATCCATGCCTTAGCACGTTCCACCGGATCATCAATCATATATGAGTCTTTCTTAAGTGTTTTGTTTTCTTTCTCTAGCTTTTCTATGTACTGCACTGTCTTGTATCTAACTACTGCTGATTCTTTATTTAGCATTTGAAGAACACCAGCTTTATTCATGGAGTAGCAAGGTCTTTCTTGATTTTGCTTGTCTGAATATGACCCGGGGGAAAAATTTCCTTGGGCTATCCCAGCTTGATTTAAAGTTTCAATTTCTTTTCTGATAGATTTCATTAAATCGCTGTGTTCTTTTTCGGATGTATTACCCTCTTCTGCTCTAAATCTGTTAATCATTTCTACTAACTTAACGCTAGTAATTCTTACATCGTTGCTATCTGAACCAACTAAAACAACTTCTGTTTGATCTCCTTGTGCTAATGCACTACTCATTTGATAATTCATCTTTAGTACCTCCTTTTTTACCTAATCAAATTTTGTTGTTTGTTTTGTCTTTTGTACTTTGGAATTAAATATTTATCCCTCTTTTTCTTGCGTTTATAACAATGTTCCAAGCTGCACGCATAATATCATCCTTTACTTGCTTCTTACCTTCTTCTGTTTTTAGAATGTAATCATCACAAATATATGTTTTCCCTCCACCTTCCGTGTAAGTTGCAACAACGTGACCATCAACTTTGTTCATAATCTGCCCCCTTAACACATACATAGTTAAATGTATTCGTGTCGTATTTTGTCCTATTCTTATTTCTTATCAAACAATGTTGTTTGTGAGTTCAATAAATTAATCTCTTGTATTAGCACTGTTGGTGCTTTGTATTCGTCAACAATCTGTTTAGCAACATCAAACTGGCTACGCTTGATTGCTTCGTACTTCTCAACACCAAATTCTCTTCTTAACTGTTTTTGAATATCTGAATAAACCTTTCCTCTAAGAGAATTGTCATTGTAAGCATTTGACTTGTATCCACCCAAAACCTTTGTTCCTGTTTTCTTTACTAATGATTGAATTTCCTTACATTCAACATTGAATAGTGGCATATTGTCTTTTAGGTCTGCTACTTCTGCCTTGACTTCTTGAATTTCTTGACTATGTTCCTCTAATGCTCGATAATGCATTCTAAGTTCTTCCATTGCTGAGGTTGGCTTTTGCCCAGTTGAATATGTACCTGTCTTTCTGATGGATGTTAAGACTACATCCGTAACCCAATCTTGAAAACGTTCTGCTTCTTCTTTGTGTGATTTAAATATTAGTTTGTAAACTCCGCTTTCTGTTAAGAAGTTCTCTCCTGCGTTGTTTAATTTTCGGATGTCGGTTTTGCCGATATCTGAATTTTTGAGTTTAATTACTTGGTTTTCATTCATTCTGCTAATATTATCATTAACATTTTTAATTCCTAAACACTCGGCTACGTGCTTTGGATTAAATAAAACCTTGCCTTGAAATTCAAACACTTCTACTTGCTTACCTTCAAAAATCATTAGTTCTTGCATTTTTCAACCTCCTTGTGTGATTTTAAATCACTTCTTGATTAAAAAAAATTTCATCCTTGTTTTTTAAGTCTAATATTTCGGCTAACTTTGCAATCTCACTAGCTTTAAACTCTGTTATGTTATTAATTTTTTTGTATAACCCCATTTCTGATAAACCAAGCATTTCTGCTAATTTTCGCTTTGTTATGCCAGCTCTTTTAATTGCAATCTCTAGTTCTAATGTATTCGTCATAGTTCTCACCCCTTTCTTAAAATTCGTGATTTTTAATCACACCAAAATAGTACAATATTCGTGATTATAAGTCAACAGTTTTTTTATAAAAAATATATTTTTGTTGATTTTAATTACACATAATGTTATTATAGTATAAACAAAAGTTTATATATGGAGGTAAAACAAATGAGCCTTTATACACGAATAAAGGAAAGAAGAGAAGCTTTGGGCTTATCTCAAGATGAATTAGCATTGAAATTAAATTATAAGTCACGTTCAACTATTGCAAAAATAGAATCAGGTGCAAATGACATACCGCAATCAAAAATAAAGGCATTTGCAGAAGCATTGAATACTACTACATCTTATTTAATGGGATGGGATAGTGAAGAAGAACAACTTCCAACTATTACAGAAAAAGAAAAGGAACTGCTTACTAACTACAATAAATTAAATGATTTAGGGAAGGATGAAGCTGTCAAGCGTGTATCTGAATTAACTGAACTACCTAAATACTGCAACGTAGTTGAATTACCTAATAAGAAAGATGTTAAAGAAGATAAAAGTTATTTAGAGCCTTTCGCTGCTCATAATGATTATGCTGATAATGAAGAAGAACTTGCACTCATAAGAGAAGATGAAAAGCTATTTGATACATTTGACTAGGGGGATTACTATTGTACGCATACGAAGAAATGTTAGATATTGCATACAATGAGGGTTTTTCTGTAAAGGAAATGAAGTTAAAATCTCATTCTAAAGGATTGTGTAAGGGTAGAAAGATAATAATTAACAAAGCGATTCTAGATACTACTATTCAAAAGCGTTGTGTATTGGGTGAAGAGCGCTGGCATGGTAAAAAAACTGTGGGCGATATTTCAAACCAAACTAAGGTTGAAAACGTTAAGCAAGAACGATTTGCTCGTGGATGTGGTTATTGTGAATTAATGCACCCAGATAAAATTGTAAAGGCATTATTGAATTACTGCACAACTCTTCAAGATATGTGCGAATACTTATATGTAACAGAAAAATATTTTTACGAAGCTATTGCATATTATAAGCAAAAATACGGTCTATATTACAGATGCAAAGACTATACGCTATATTTTGAGCCTTTATCTGTGGTAGGTTCTTCTGCCACGGAATAGGCTTTTTAAAAAAATGTTAGGATGTGAGAATATTGCAATACTGCATATATTTAAGAAAATCTAGGGCTGACATAGAAGCCGAAGCTCATGGTGAAGGAGAAACTTTGGCAAGACATGAGCACGCTTTAATTGAGTTGGCACAACGTCAAAACTTAAATGTAACTCAAATATACAGAGAAATTGTTTCCGGTGAAACGATATCAACTAGACCAGTAATTCAGCATCTACTTAAAGAAGTTGAATGTGGAATATGGGATGGAGTTTTAGTTATGGAAGTGGAACGTCTTGCAAGAGGTGATACATCTGACCAAGGAACTATCTCAAAGACTTTTAAATACTCAGAAACAAAAATAATTACTCCTTCTAAGACTTATGATCCATTAAATGAGTTTGATGAAGAGTATTTTGAGTTTGGACTATTTATGAGTCGTAGGGAATACAAAACGATTAATCGTCGACTACAAGCTGGACGTTTAGCATCAATAAAAGAGGGGAAATATGTCGGGAATACTGCTCCTTTTGGGTACACTCGATACAAACTAGAGAATCAAAAGGGATACTCTTTAAAACCTAATTCAGACTCTGATACTGTTAAACTTATATTTGACTTGTTCACACATGGTAAGAAAAATGCAGATGGCACATTTACACGTTTAGGTGTATCTCTTATAGTTAGATACCTTAATGATCTGCATATAAAACCTCAAAAAAATAGTGATTGGACTCCTTCGTCAGTTCGAGGAATACTTGAAAATCCTGTATATATAGGGAAAATTGTATGGAACAGAAGGAAAACAGTAAAAAAGATGGTTGATGGAGAAAGGAAAATTAGTCGTCCACGCTCTAATCCTGATATTTATGACGGATTACATGAGCCAATTATAGACAATGAAACATGGGAATTGACTAAAAAGCTACTAGTGCAAAATAAAATGGCACCAGTTCCCTCAAAAAAAGTGATTGCTAATCCGTTATCTGGACTAATTAAGTGTGGAAAATGTGGGCGTACAATGATTCGCAGACCATACGGTGCTAAATATCCAGACACATTGATGTGTCCTAGTACTGCTTGCACAACTGTTAGTACTCAACTAAGTGTTGTCGAAAAAAGAGTACTGATTGCTTTAGAAAAATGGGTAAATGATTTTAAACTTGAATGGGAATCAAAAGTTAAAGGTGAAAATAATAACTTGCAGATAAAAGAAAAAAGAAAGGCTGTCACTAAATTAGAGTCTGAGTTGAACGCACTTAATACGCAAATGAATAGTCTATATACTTTTTTAGAGCGTGGGATATATACTACTGAAGTATTTTTGGAACGTTCAAGAGTTATAAACGAATCTATCAATAGTGTAAAAAATGCTTATGAATTATTAAAAAGTGAATTAGAACAAGATTTACAAGCAAATGAGCATACACATAACTTAATTCCAAATATAGAAAATGTTATAAGTCTTTATCGTGTTGCAGAGACACCCGCAGAGAAAAATGCTTTACTAAAGAGTATATTAAGCAAAGTCGTATATACAAAAGAAACTAGTGGTAGATGGCACTCAAGCCCTGAAGACTTTGAACTTCATGTATTCCCTAAGATTGATTAATTATAGTACGATTAACCTACAACATTACGGAACAGAAGAACTAGCTCATATGGAAATGATTAGCGCTATGGTTTATCAACTCACCAAAGATTTAACACCTGAAGAAGTGCAAGCATCTGGTTTTGCACCTTATTATATCGATCATACAACAGGTGTCTATCCTGTAGCTGCATCTGGTACGCCTTATAGCGTTATGACTTTTCAATCCAAAGGCGATGCCATTACGGATTTACATGAAGATTTAGCAGCAGAACAAAAAGCAAGAACAACTTATGATAACTTACTTCGTTTAATCAAAGATCCAGAAATCTGTGACCCACTTAGATTTTTACGTTCTAGAGAAATCACCCACTATCAACGTTTTGGCGAAGCGCTAAGACTTATGCAAGAAGAATTAGACAGCAAAAACTTTTATGCTTTTAATCCTGAATTTGATAAAAAGCCTTGTAAATAATCTGTTTGATATGTATTGAACTCGATTGTCTTACCTTTTTCTTTGGTTTTGAACATAGCTTAGTCCTTTCATGAGCTTATCTTTGGCAGTGAGTAGCTACTAGGTTTTAGAAGACCATGATTAAAAGGCATCAAGCAGAGCCCCTAAGCTACTTGATGCCTTTCTTTTTGTTCTTGATCAGATTGTGTTCTTATCTCTTTTTAGGTTTAAAGAGATAATTAATAAATAGCATTATATGTACCTCAATCATTGATTGCTTCTATACCAAGCTTTTCTATTTTCCTAAGATTCTCACGCATATTTTGAAGTAACGCTTCAGAATGGCCTTCCCAATTCAAAACTTCTCCAATTACTCGCAGTGGCTCTCTCGTACGATAGGACCTAGTAGGATTTCCTGGAAACTTCTTATCTGTTAAATTGGGATCATCCTCCTATTTACATAGTACAAAGTAATCATTGTATTTTGTACCATCATGCCCTACTAATTGCTCGCTTGATAAAACAAAATTCATTTTTAGCAATGCCTTTTTCCTCTCGCCTGCTTCTGGTATCACTTTTGTTGCTACTTTGTCACATGTGAACATTTCAAATGCTGGTGGAACAATGAGTGATAAGATACGCTCCATTTCACTTGCAGTCTCATAATCACTTCTAAGATCGAGACGCAACAAACCACATTCAGTAAAATAATCCTCAGCGTTGCTATGAAATAATTCAATTGTCCCAATCACTTCTGCTTTGCATTTGTCTATAATCGACCAACGTACAAAGCCTTTTTTTTGATATTCCCCTTGCCAGGCTGTAATAACGTTTTGCATTGTTTCCAAGGACGTAAAGTAAAAATCACCGAAACAACCATCGCAATTAAATAAGGGAACTGCTTTTTTATCTGAATATACCTTTAATAAATCCTGCGCATCATTTGCTGAAAGGAATCGCAATAAAAAGCGTTCATTTTCAAATTGAGGGCATACTTCATAAACATCTTTCATTTCCTTTTCTCCTCCACAAATTCAAGATTATCCACTAATCAACTCTCTATTTATATCATCAAAACTTTGTCCCCTTTGCTCATTTTTATACCTTAAATTTGTTGCCACAATTCTTGCATACCCAGTACTGCTCATTAGTCGTTTTACCCGTACCACAAAGTCCTAGAAATCCACATAAGCATAATTTCCAAAGCTTAGTTCCTTTAGAGTGTACCTCATTAATTACAGTTAAATCTTCACTTGTACATCTCGGACAATTCATATTATTTCCCGCATATGCAACATTTTTCTTAATTTTATATTACCTTTATAATATTTTTAACCACTTATTAACTAAACATCATTTTACTAAAAAATTTATCCGCTACTGCTTTAAATTATCACTACCTCTACGCATTAAAAACCACACTCCTTATGCTAGAGTGTAGCTCTATAATCTAACTTTTAAACAAACTATCTTTTTAATTGGTAATTTGATAGCTATTTATTACGATAAACTGGGATTTGTCTGTTCAATATATTTTCATTACAATTCTAATCTCATATAAATAACTTCCTGAAATCCTGTCTTACGAGAATTAAAGCCCCTAGGATTTCTGCCATATTCAGTAAATCCTGCTCTTTCATACATTGATATGGCTCTTACATTTTCAGTAACTACATTAAGCTCAAGTTGCATATATCCAGCATCCCTTGCGCATTCAATACATGCATCCATTAACGCTCGTCCAATCCCGATTCCCCAAAACTCTTTGGCAACACTAATACCAAATTCAGCACGATGTCGCACCTTATATTTAGTGCCTACCGCTTCAATTCCAGCAGTCCCGACAACTACATTGTCAACCATGGCAATTATCTCAATCTCATTTTCACTCTCAGATTTTTCTTTCAAAAATCGGCTTTCCTGTGTCACATCAAAACTATTTTCATCTGGATATGAAAGCAAATAATCGGTTTGCATATGCGTCAAATTAAAATTCTCGAATACAGCCTGTCCATCACTTTCAATTCCATTTCTCAAATAGCATTCCTTGCCGTTCTTTAATATTATTGTTTTATTATATTTCATAATAAAACACCTCCTTAAAAATTCCAGTTTTTCATTCTTTGCTTGAAGCTATATCTCTTCACCTTGCAAATTCAATTTTATAATTCTATAAAATATCTATTTTCTCTATTATACAAAAACAGAACCAAGATTGCACCTGGTCCTGCTAAAACTGTTCCTCTACTTATTACTCTAAATAACTATTTTATCGAGTAGGTACTTCACTACTAACTTGGTGTTTTGTTCATTAGGTACGATGCTATAAAAGTTGTAAACTTTAAAATGACATTTAAAGTGATATAATGGCTTAAAAAATTCCTCCACTCTCCATATCTACCTTGTTAACAAAATCCATATGATATAATTTTTCCCAATGGTTTACGTTTAATGTTCCCTTTGCTAGACGGATTGCTAAAATACAACAATTTTCATCATCCTCATTGTTTGCCATATCATACCATGCAGCGAAAGCTGTACGAAGTTTGCTTCTAATCTCAGCATTTTTTGGGTCAAGCACCCAACCAAGGTTTTTAGCTACTCCAGTAGCAGTAAACATTTCTAAGCAACTGGCAATTGATACTTGAGGGTTTTGTTCGATTTGCAGCATTTTGTTTGATTTTGCATATGTAACAACATAAAAAGTACAATCTTCGTAATACGCATCCACAATACGGACAACTGGTATAGGATTTTCGTCAGTTCCTAACTCTCGTGCCACAGTTGCAAGAGAAATATTATTGTCTTTGCCATTTCCAAACGTCTCTTCAATTAGCTGTAATCCTTCTTCATACTTATTCATTTTTAGTCTCCTCTTAATTATATAAATAATCTCCACTAAACAAATATCTATTCTTATAGCTAAGCTACTTATAGTAGTATATCACTTTATACTTGTTACATTTTGTAGTTTTGTGCCATTAAAATAATGATTAAGTATTTATACCTGATCTTATCTAAAACTATTCTTTTGGAATCAAAAATAACAAAATGGATAGGTTACACTTAATTGGACAGTTTTCTTAAGGACATGTAGAATAAAGACTATATACTATCGGAGGAGATCATCATGACCACCCAAAAACCAAAAGAAACCACGTCATACTTATACAGGTGAATATTAATCTCTCTAAAATTAATATTTTCATACTGATAGAGGTAATGAATTTAAAAATCAGTCCATAGACAACGTATTACACACATTTTTTGAAAATAGTCCCATAGGAATACCACCCCTACTTTTTAATTTGCTAAATCTGAAATTAATTTTACACTATTCTAAACTTATTAATAATAAAAGGTTATATTATCTGCAACCTAAACTAATATCAAGATATTCCATATTATTTTGCCAGTTGATTCAATCTTTTCTTTAGCAAACACAACTTAACAAGAATATCTATCTGCCATTGCTTTAAATTTATACGCATAAAAAGACCACATCCTTTTTGTTTTAGAGTATGGTCCTGTACCTACTATTTTAAACAATCTATCTTTTTAATTGTCAGTTCAAATATCCATTTATTACGATAAATTGAAATTTGCAAATTATAATAACGGCTTTGATCCCCACATCATTAGGTTTTCTTTCAAAATAATATCATTAATATACACCTTAAAATCATGCGAAATATAGGTGCCAAATTTTTGCCATACTTCATCCTCATCAGATAATCTCTCAAGAATAGTAACATCGACTACATTTACTACTGCCTCATTTCCATATTTCCACATTATCTCAATTGCTTTGCAATAAATTGAAACATAATTCTTGCTTTCAGCCTTTTTACTAAGTAAATTAATTAGAGGCTCTCCTACTTGTTCACTTGCAAATAAGTGTAATAATATCTCACCATAATCATTTAAATGTTTCTCTAAAAGTTCTTTACCTGCCCTCGTAAGTGAAGAAAGAAAATCCGCACATTCTTTAACTGACATTTTATCTCTTTGAGCAAATTCATTTAATTGTTTTAACGTTTGAAACTCCCAATATGCATTTGTCATATGATCATATTCAACCCTGTCAAAAAACCAATTCATATCCTGAATCCAGCACACATTACCATCTGTTTGATAATAAGGGGATGTATAGTTCATTCGCCTTCTATATAATTCATCGTCCCAATTTTCACTTATCCATTGATACCATTCATCACTATCAACTTTAGCAAACGCAATATTATCTCCATACATACTCCAATCTCTATCGGAATAGGCATTTATATTTAGGATGCCATTTTTCTTTTCCTCTTCAAAGTTTTCATTATCATGAATAACATAACCTATTCGGCTCCAGTATACAAAGTCTTTAGTTTTCTCGACTTCTACCACAACTACAATACAAGAGAAGTCTAAATCATCGGGACATAAAAGTATCGGAAGAATCGATGATTCTTTTTCTATCAAAGTCCAAACAAATCTTACATCCGCTCTCCAATCAAGGTCTTTTACCCATGCTGGGCATAATCCATTGAACGGTTTCATTAAACTGATTATTTTATCATCATTAAATTTAGATGCCCATGCACATAAATAATCAGGTAATGCCTTTCCATCAATAACCCAAAATAGTTCTTGATATTCATATGGTGTTGTAATATTTCTTATTTCAATTTGATTCATACTTAATCTCCGCAAATTCTAATTCGTAATATATAGAGTGAAGAGTATACAACTCTTTGCTCTTTTATTTTATGATGAAGGTAATTGGCCTACGGAATTTCTAATTGGGACATCACGCCCGAGAATAAATGCGTTAGTCATCCTTCATTACTCTGCATTCGATTCAGCAAGTTGGGACATAGCTCCCGTTTAACCAACGAATATGAATGGATCTTGAAGGGCTGTATCCAATCAAAAATAAATATTAAAGGAGGTATCTCTATGATTGCTGTTGGAATTGATGTTTCTAAATCAAAAAGCACTGTAGCCATTCTAAACTCAGATGGCAGCACACTTGTTAAACCTTTTGATATGAAACACAATCAACCTGAAGTAAATCTGCCTTCATTATCATATATTTTCAAAAAATCCACAATGGTGGGTTTATTAAAGTTGCCCTTTTTAGAATAAATTTTTCTTTGAAAAATCCCCAAAAGTGCTTGACTTACATTAGCAAGATTTATAATTCTATAAAATATCTTTTCTTATAACTCAATCACTCATATAGTATATCACTTTAGGAGTGTTGCATTTTGTAATTTTATGCGATAAAAATAAGATCACGTAATGTTTCTATCTCTCTCTCAAGATAAAACTTCATAGTCCAACCAACAAATTCATCCCTATCAACTTGTATTAATCTCCTACATTCATTACCTATTGTTGAATATGCCAAACCATAACGCTCTGGGCATTCTTTAATAAAATAAATAATTCTATCATGTACGTTATATGTATCGAAGCAACCATGACTCATTCTATGATTAAGATATGAGCATTCCCACACCATAAGGAAATTAAAGACTTCGACTTCTTTCAGATTCCACCTCACGATGGACATCCTTGCTCTTGGCAATGTGCTTGGCGCACACAAAAGAATGCCGCGAAACTAATTCATAGTTTTGCGACATTCTCCACTTTTGTGCTCCAGCACTTCATTATTCACTTTTAATAACAAATGCTCAGTCAATCTACACTTTTAAGTTTAATATCCTACTTGTGCTAATAACATATTTTTACTAATTTGGCCTATGTCTGAACTGATTTAATCACCAATATTAATTGGCTAAACGGATGAGTTTAGCGAACATAGTTGCCATATCAGCTCTTGTGACTACATTTTTCGGAATGAAGTAACCTTCATTTTTTAAGATACCTGCCTGAATACAGATTTTAATGCCATCAAGGGCATAAGCTGAAATATTTGCTTGGTCGATGAACTGAATATCGCTTTGCGTTTCATCTAGTTGTATATTAAGGTAAGTTATAGCTCTAGAAAGAAGGAGCATCATATCTTGTTTACTAATTTTATCATTTGGTGCAAAGGATGTGGCACTTACCCCTTTGATAAGACCAGCTTCATAACAAGCTTGAATTCCATTAAAGTACCAAGCATTTGGTTTAACATCAGTAAAAGTACTTGTTGTACTAGAGGTTGTAAGGTTAAGGACACGGCTTAAAATAGTAGCAAATTGAGAACGTGTCATTTCCATAAGTGGCGCAAACTGGCCATTTCCAACCCCTTCTACATAACCATTATTGGCAAGAAACATAATATCATCATAATAAGCATCAGTAGAAGTCACATCAGTAAAGTAGATTTTTTCAATCACTGGAGGAGTTACTTCTGGCTCCTCAGGTTTAACTTCTTCTTTAATAGAGAAAGAAGGTTCCCATCCTTTAAGGACATTGGTAATGGTCCAGTTAGCTACTTCTGTTTCTGTTAATTGAGGTCTTGAGGCATTGATCACAGCTCCCTCTCCGCTACTGTTGTATTCAAAGAAACGGCCATGAGAAGCTGGTGTACCAGACATACTCGTCCAAGGTTCTGTCTTAATATGCGCGCCCATTTCACAGTTAATGAAAGCAGCACTTGGCTTATCTACACTCATACCACTTGGTGTCCAAGGACGACCTAAGTAAACAGAGTTATTTGCTGTTCCTTCTTCAGCGGTGAGTTTGCAATTCATAAAAGCAAATCCATAAGCTTCATCAATACTTGTTCTTGGGGCTACAATATAACCATTATTCGATGAACTTCCTCGATTTAAGGAATGAATTTCACTGTCTTCAAAAACGGCTTGACTTCTACCAAAAATAAAGTCTACATCACCTTCAATGTAACAATCGGTAAAGTATTGTGTACCACCATCTAAAAGGAGCGTATCTTGATTACCAAGGAAACGGCAGTTTCTAAACTGAACATTATTTCCAGTAACACTAAGTGCAACAGCTTGTTCACCATTTGCCCCAGTTTCCTGAAAACTGTTTTCAAAGGTAATCCCTTCTACACTGATGTTGCTACCTTTAATAAAAGTACTTGCACTGCCACCTGTACCATAAGGTGTGCCATCCTCTTTAAGTTTTGCATTATAATTATCATAAGTTAAAATCGTTTGCTCACTGCCTTCTCCAATAAGGGTAAGATTTTTAACTGATTTAGGAATCGTAACGACTTCCTTGTAAGTTCCAGCTTTAATATGGATGGTTGCAGGAAGAGTAGTAGCCGAAGGAATAGCATCAATTGCTTCTTGTACTGTTTTGAAGTCACCTTGTCCATTAGCATCTACTGTAAAGTTGATTTCAGTAGCATCCTCTGGAATCGTAACAGGTGCTTTACTTGCAGAAATGCTCAGGTTATCAATATAATGTCCACTTACTTTATCTGCTGGCGTAAGAGTTTGGAAATAACTGATTTCAGAGACAGTGTTTTTGAAAGGAATATCTTTGCCTTTCAAAATGTCATTAATATAGATATTAAAAGTTTGAGTTTTTATATTAGCTTCGATTTTAATAGTCATCCACTGGCCTGACGTAATGTCAGCAACTTTAACATAAGTGCCATTCATCACATAGTTAAGAGAAGTACCATTGTCACGTGTTTCAAGACGAACAGCACGTAAACCTGTACCATCCGTTAAATTAATATGTGTACCGCTTCCTAGGTTGTTTTGCATAAAATCAACAGATAGTGTCACTACCTCTGATTGAGCGGCAAATTGCTTGTTCATTTTAAGCTGCCCTTCTCCATCATTGAGGTAAACACAGTAGTTTTTATCATTCTTTAAATCAACTGTCGTAATAGCTGTGTTATCTGAAACTTCATAACCACTTGGGGCAGCTCCTAAAGTCATATTATCAAAAGATTCATTAACAATGAATTCAGAGGCAAAAGTTACAGAAACGCTACTTATAGCAATAAGACTTGCGAGTGCAAGGTGAACATGACGTCTTAATCTTTTATTCATAATATTCTCCAATCATAAGTTCTAACCATGCTGATGATTTGCACGGTAGAAAATATATTAACATAATGCACAAATAGGGGCAATACGAACAAAGGAATAGGAAAAATTAAAAGTTGTTCATCATTTAGCAAATAGTAAACCTCATAACCATCTACATGAATTTAATCCATCCCATTCAAAATGCTTCAATCATTGATTGCTTCTATGCCAAGCTCTTCCATCTTTCTGAGATTCTCACGCATATTTTGAAGTAACGCTTCAGAATGGCCTTCCCAGTTCAAAACTTCCCCAATTACTTTCAGTGGCTCTCTCGTGCGATAGGACCTAGTAGGGTTTCCTGGAAACTTCTTATCGGTTAAATTGGGATCGTCTTCAATATGACCCAGTGGTTCTACACGGTAGATTCGCCTAGGTGCATCTCCTAAGGCAAGCTCTGCTCCCCAAATAGCAGCATCCATTGTAGCCGTTAAATACACATAATTCGCCCTCTTCTGCTTGCCATAGTTAGATTGATAGCCTGGTTTTAGTAAATCCCCAAATTTCAACTGGGCTTTTGTACCATGATAAAAGGGTCCTCCGTCTAAAACGCTATTGTTGTTTAAATTATTCATTTCATCTACTTCTTCATTTCTCTTTTTTTCATCCATCAAATGCCTCCTCACTTATGCTTTCATTTAAAATACATGCTTTATACGTTATTCTTCATATCTATTGTCTATTCAAATTTTATCTTACTTATCAAATAATGGATAGTCTAGTAATCCTCCTAAATTTGCTATATAATAAAGATGGGAAGAGAGTAGTCTTGATAGTGACTACTCTCTTCCCATCTTTATCTATTCCTTTATCTTCTATAATCGTTTATCAGAAAATATTAATCTATTTACATAGTACAAGGTAATTATTATAGTTTGTACCATCATACCCTACTAATTGCTCGCTTGATAAAACAAAATTCATTTTTAGCAATGCCTTTTTCCTCTCGCCTGCTTCTGGTATCACTTTTGTTGCTACTTTGTCACATGTGAACATTTCAAATGCTGGTGGAACAATGAGTGATAAGATACGCTCTATTTCACTTGCAGTCTCATAATCACTTCTAAGATCGAGACGCAACAAACCACATTCAGTAAAATAATCCTCAGCGTTTCTATGAAATAATTCAATTGTCCCAATCACTTCTGCTTTGCATTTGTCTATAATCGACCAACGTACAAAGCCTTTTTTTTGATATTCCACTTGCCAGGCTGCAATAACGTTTTGCATTGTTTCCAAGGACGTAAAGTAAAAATCACCGAAACAACCATCGCAATTAAATAAGGGAACTGCTTTTTTATCTGAATATACCTTTAATAAATCCTGCGCATCATTTGCTGAAAGGAATCGCAATAAATAGCGTTCATTTTCAAATTGAGGGCATACTTCATAAACATCTTTCATTTCCATTTCTCCTCCACAAATTCAAGATTATCCACTAATCAACTCTCTATTTATATTATCAAAACTACTTATGTAGTATATCACTTTAGTTATGTTATATTTTGTAATCTTATGCGATAAAAAATAGGGCTAAGATTACCTTAGTCTTATCTAAAACTATTCTTCTATTTACTATCCTTGCTCTTTTGAAAATAATCAAATCCACAGTAAATTGATGAATTGAATATCCCCAAACAGGTGAAATTATATGCCGATTTTTTAAAAAGAGACTACTCTTGGATAACCTTATGCCTTGGACTAAAGAAGCTCCAGCAATCTGTAAATAAAACCCTGTTAAACTATAGTATTTTACTCTAACTTTAACAGGGTTTTGTAACATTGGAAATATATCTAGTTATTATACGCTTACTTTTTAAAATTCTAAAACCCCTGTAGCTAGATTATCTCTAATTACGAGGGTTTCGCCTATGGAGGTGAATTACTTTTAGTACAGTTCACGAACTAATAATTTGACTATACCTAAATTTAATATGGAGTTCGTTGCACTGAATTGTACTAATACTATCCACCATTTTCTTACCAATTATCCTTCCTTATGTATATATCAAACTCACACTGCTAGTTCCTAATGTGTCTTAGGAATACATTCCACATAAATAGCTTTGTATGAAACTAACATTATCTTCTTTTAATATAACAACTCAATAATTTCATCAACTAATTCGCATCTTCTTCCTAGTTTCTTTAACACCTTCCATTTATCAAAATATAAATCCCCTATGCATAATTGACTTAATACTATTCACCAGATTTATTTTTTTCTACCAATCTTAAAATCTTATCCTTATTTTCTCCCTCCTCTAGCCATTGCAATTCGCCTTCTATAGCATTAATAACATTTTCAAAATTAATATTATCATATTCTTTTATTCTTTGAATTATTTCAGTATTTTTCTCTTTAAAGTTAATTATATATCTGCATACAATTCTTATGTATCTAGCATCACAGTACATTTTGATATTTTCATTAACATTATCACCATTTAAGAAGCATTCCTGTAAAAATTCTTCTACTAACTCGGGATATAATATATGCAACTGACCTGTTAAATTTCTCCAGTCGTAAGAATATACCGGTGCATCTTTAGTCCCTTCCTTTAGTATCTCTTTAACAAGGCTTATCTTGCTGTTTTTTGACACTTTATTTATCCATTGATTTTTTTCAATCAATTTGAATACATAACAAGCATAGTTACTTGTATCATAATCACATATATATGTTTTATTAGTTATAACCTTTATCCATTCCTCATATAGGTAACTTTTATCTAAGACATAAATAATCTTTAATAAAAATGGATTTTTTGCGTAATGTGATAAACTAAATATTTTATTACAATTAGTAGCTATCAGCTCTTTATATTCCGGAGTACAATTGCTATCCTCAATTACTCCGTATACAAACTTATATCTTATGTCATTCTCTGGCTCATATTGTTTAAAACCTGTCATTTGTTTTAAAACTTTATCTGCATATTGCACATTTTGTAATCTATCACTTAATATAATCTTTCTCCAACTATCTTCATATGGCATATTATTTGTATTCAAGTTTAAAATAAACTTACATATAATTTTCTCAACACTTGAATCACTCATAACATTTAATATACTTAAATTAGCATTTATCAATTCAAGTAATTCACTTTCTAATGTATCTTCTTCAATAAAATCCAATATATACTTTTCATAACATTCAATTTCATAATCTTTAGACAATCCAAGAAAGTTTATTGCATTTGCTTTTTGAATCTCTGAAGTTGTAGTTAAGATAACTTTCTTAACCTTATTCAAAAGCGGAGGTACAGCTTTAGGATGAAATTTTCTTAATATCTCAAATACAATGCTTTGCATATTTTCTTTTTCCAATACTGGAAAGAAAGTCCTATTATTCATTTTTTCAATAATTAAATTCATGTGCTGACATCCTAATAGTACTGGTTTTGATGCCAAAATGTCAATTATTGAAGTGAATACAGCTCGTGCTATTTCAGCTGTACATGTATAGCTACTTGGATGTGCACATGAATTTCTTATATCTAAACATCTAAGTAATTCTTTACTATCACTTGCATCAAGCATGTCTATATTCTCCGTTGTACATTGTTCTATCATATATTTCTCATAGGGCTGACATGCATTTTTCAAATCATTTATCTTATCATCAAGTTCTTTATACTTTAAGTTACTTGCAGCTAAAGCAGTAACTTTCTTATGTAAATCAAAACATCCCGAAATAACTGACATAATAACACAAGCTCTATATGAACTTGCATTATAGCATCTAAGTGCTTCTCCTAAATATTCTTTAATCTCTTTATCACAAACACAATTTAGCATCTCTTCTAAATCTCTAATCATATACCTTCTCCTTCTATATATGCTACCACATATAACTTTATGTTATCTGTGTTATTCTTTAAATTTTTGTTTTATATCACGCTATTAATCACTCTACATTTTTAGTTAGGAATGAATCCTGTGCGTTCAATATTTATGTTCCCAGTAAAATGATGATAATTGATGCCTTCCAAATCATCTGGGGGTATTTCATTGTCAAATATAATAACTTGACACTTATTAGATAATTCCTTCATACTAAAGAAAAATGATTTCTTCACACTTTTACTAACTTCTTCATTCTTCTCATTATTTTTTCTATCTTTTTCTTTATATGTTGTTAATGGTGAATCTAACACAACAAATCCTGGATGAGACAAGTTATATTGTATACAATATTGCATTATTGCAATAATAAATGAAGAATTAATAATTGCTCTTGCCCCTTTACCAAAAGTTGCTTTTGTTTTACCATTAATAATTATATCATTCGCTTTTTTATTAAATTCCACAGTATTCTGAGTAATTTTTTCAATAAAATTCCAATCTTCTAGCAATTCTTTAATTAAGTCGCAAAATACTATCATTAACTCTTCTGATAATCTTTTGATATCTACCTTGTTAGATGTAGCTTTAGTATTATCTATTTTCTCATTAAGTTCTTGAATACGTTTTTTCTTTTGAGCTAACTTACTCTTATTATTTTCAACTATTTGTACCCTATCTCGAATCTTTTGATAATATTCATGTTCACTTAACACCTTAGAAACTTCTTTTGTCTTTTGTTCAATCTCTCTTTCAAAAGATTTTATTTTTTCTTGTTCTCCGTCAATAACCTGGTTTATCTCAGATAATTCATTCCCAAGATCATCAATAGTTTCTTGAAGATCTACTAGGTGCATTTTTAGCTTGGCTTTTTCTTTATCTATGGCTATGTAATATAATTCCTTATTATTATCTACAGGAGATTTCATTTGTGTTTGGCATACTGGACATCTAACGTCAATTAACTGCCCAACATAATCTTTTGATTGCTCTATAAATTCTAATCTATCAATATCGGATTTATAGTTTTTCTTTAATAATATAAATTTTGATAGATTTTCTCTAATCCTACTCCTGTCTTTTAATTTTATATTGAAAGCTATTAGTCTTCTTTGTTGCTGAGACTCAATATCTTCTATTATTGAGTGCTGTTGTTTTATTATCTTCTCTAAACTACTTATTATTTCAACAACTTGTTGAAGATTGCACTCATTAAGTATACCTCTATCATCTTCTATTTGTTTTTGTAATTCATCGCATATTAAACTTAATTCCTCGATAGCACCTCTTAAGTGTGCTTTTTTTGACTCAATACTTTCTTGTTTAATATACTTTTGATAATCTAAACCTGATAACACTGTAAAAAAAGAAGCTGCTTCTTTTGTAGATTTTTTATCTCTTTTAGTGTCACCTAAATAAATAGGTGCGTTCTTTTGGACTATACGAGTTTCATTTATCATTACTAAATATACAAATTTTCTAAATGTAAAAGATTCCGTTTCTCCATTACTACTCTTTTTTAAAATGTTTTTGTATGAGCAGTTACACATTCCTAGTAATTTTGACGATAAGCAGTTTTTTGAATTTGATGAATTTGACAACGTTTCTATTTTAGCTGTTTGTAAATGATCTATATTTGAATAACAGTAATATATATTATTTTTTTCACTTTCTAAAAAACTCCGTTTCAAAGTTACATACTGATTCACTGATTTATCTATAAATTCTAGCAGAACCCATTCGTATTTTTTAGCTTCATTAGGTATTTCTGGTATATCAGTAGCACCTAAAACATAATTTATGCATTCATAAGCAAAAGACTTTCCTGTATCGGATGCTCCTGCAATAACATTCAATCCTTTTTCAAAAGTCAAAATGGCATCTTTTTTGTTTTTACCTTGTAGCAACAATTTTCTTAGTTCCATTCCAAAATGCTCCATCTATTCACCTCCTAGAAAAGGGATATTTTCAAACTCACCTATCCATTTACCCATATTATTATTTATATATTTGTAAATCTGTCTATCCGTATACTGAAAGAAAAATTGATTTACTGTAGCAATATCTATTTTTAGTTTCTTGACGTAATCAAGACAAAATAAGTCTAAAAATAAATGGGTTAACTTATTACTACAATAATAAATTCCTGTCTTAGAATATTTAACATCCGCAAGACCTTTAGTAATCATCAGTTCTAATCCTCTACTGATTACTTCTCTTCTTATTGCTATTTCTGATGAATGATTTGGATTATCTGGATGTAAACTTTCTATCGATCTATCTAAATCATTCAAATGTAATGAAAAGTAATCATAATACATTATTCTCTGTTTACTCATCCTCTTTTGACAAATATCAAGTATAAACAAAATCCTTACCCCAATTTCTTCTGGCGAATTAAATATCTGACTCTTCTTTGTCATCTTCAATCCACCTCAATTCTTTGTCATTTACTAAATCATGACATATTCCACTTTTCTCCAAAATACTTATATCATTTAATTCAGTTACTTGTATAGGCAAAATCTGTGCTCTTTCTATCGTTTCATCTACTCTTTTTAAATCATCTTCAAATGAAGACTCACAAATATTAACTACCCCATGATAAATCTGGTTTTTCAAATCTTCATAAACCTCATCATTAATAAATTCATCTCTTGCAAAACGCTTTAGTGCACAAGCATTATAAAAACTTTCCCTTTGGCGCATAAAATGCCTGTAAAGCTTTTTTATTGTTTTAAGATTCTCAATCTCTTCTATATTTCTATTTTCATGATTAGAATACACCTTCATTAATTGATTAATATATTCCATTTTAACCTCTTCTATCTTAAGTTCTTCTTGAGGTTTTTGCATCCGTGATCTTTGATGTATTCCCCCACCAAAATGATACTTATACCACACAGTTGTAGCAAATTGTTCTAGCAAACTTTGAGGTGAAACTTCAGAAACTATACTAAAATCAAATTTAAGTATATACTCTTTTAGTTCATCGCTTAGTAATACCCCTTCAGCAATAATTTTTTTCTTTGGCTTACAATACTTATCCCAGTTCATAATCAGCTGAGTATTTATCTTCTGTGGATGTTCTACTAATTCTCTTAAATCTTGCCCTATACCGTTACTAGCAACAATAAAGTATTTTCTTGGCATATTATACTTTCCAATCATAGTATAATAACATAGTTTCCCAAATTCACTTAAATATGTAGATGGAGTCAATGGTTCTTTATATCTCTTACATTGAAAAATATCAAATTGTTGCAACGACTCATCCAAATAGGCTACAATATCTCTTCCTGAATCTTTAGAACCTCCAATTTGTACTATATTCTTATAATTTTCACATTTACTAAGATACCCTGAAGCCCATTGGCATACAATATCTTCAAATTCACCAGCTTCAATAGTGCGCAACCGAACTAAGGGATCTATTGATAAATCAAAAATACGACTAGTATCCCTTGGCACTTCATTGTTAGGTAATGGAATAACATCCATTTTATCTCTCCTTATGTTTAAATTAAATTTTATCTTATCTTTTATACTCAACTTAAATTTATCTATATTTACAATTTATTTTAATATTCATATAATTTTATCATAATATCTTTTACTTTAAAACATATTTATCAATCACTGTCAAAAAAAAGAAGTAGCCTAACACATAATGCCACTTCTTTCCCTATGCTTCTACTATAACTCACTTATCAATTTAATCGCCGTATATGTATAGTCAATGATTTCACCCAATCGAGTAGGAGCTAAATAATTATTTTATTTAGCGTCCTCTCACACCACCATACGTACCGTTCGGTATACGGGGGTTCATCAAAGAATTACTGTATTAACTGATATCTCTTGGTAATACTTTTATAACCTAGCTCTTCTAGGTACTTATTTCCAAGAGTCGTCGAAACGATTGGGCTGTTGTATATTCTCCAGTAGCCTTTTCTTGTGTTCGCATATTCCCATGCTTTGTACGTTGTTACACCCAACCTCTTAAGATTGGTATATCTTGTCCGTACTTTCTTCCATTGTTTCCATATGCAAGCTCTTAACCTTCTTCGTATCCACTATTCTAGTTCTATTATTCTACTTTTAGCCTTTGCTATTGTGAAATAATTCAGCCATCCTATAGTTACTTCATTAAGTTTCTTTAATCTCATCCCCATACTAATTCTTGTATTTCGATTGGTTATTTCTCTTACTTTGGCTTTAAGCTTTTCATACGATTTCTCGTGTATTCTGATTTCTACTCCACCTTTGGTGAAGTAGAATGAATACCCTAGGAATTTTCTTCTTGCCACTAGGTCTACTTTACTCTTTTCCTTGTTTGCTTTGAGCTTTAGTTTATTTTCTAAAAGATAAGTCATACTCTTAAGGACCCGGTTCCCTGCCTTTTTGCTTTTGACATAGATGTTACAGTCATCTGCATACCTACAGAATTTATCTCCTCTTTTTTCTAATTCTTTATCTACTTCATCTAGCATGATATTTGATAGTAACGGACTTAACGGACCACCTTGCGGTGTTCCTTCTTCATTATTAATTCTTATTCCATTGATCATAATGCCACTTTCTAGATATTTTCTGATCAGTCTTAGTACACGCTTATCCTAATCTTCCTTGATAGTCTCTCCATTAAAATATCATGGTTGACTTTGTCAAAGAATTTCTCTAAGTCCATATCTACTACCCATTTGTTTCCCTCATTGATGTATTCTTTAGACTTTTTGATAGCATCTTGTGCGCTTCTGTTAGGTCTGAATCCAAAGTTATTCTTTGAGAAACTAGGGTCATAGATTTTTGTGAGTTCTTGTGCTATTCCTTGTTGAATCATTCTGTCTAACACTGTTGGTATTCCTAGTAACCTCTTACCACCATTAGGTTTTGGTATCTCTACCCTTCTAACTGGTGATGGGTTATATGTTTTAGCAAGTAACTTAAGTTTTATGGTTGTCCAGTGTCAATGATATACGTACAAAGTTCATCGCATCTCATACCATCTGCACCGTAACTTCCTTTATTCTTAATAACTCGTTTCATTGTAAGGATCATATTTTCTCTTGCAACTATTCTCTCGAGTAGGTTACTTGTTTCAGTTGCTACATCGTTTTCTCTTTCTCTCTTTTGTAACGCCGAATCATTACTCTGCATCCCTTGATTCCTTCCAGTTTCCAACTTTATCTCCTCAAGGTGACCTAATTCTTTAGCTATCTGCTTTCGTTGTAATTGATTTGAGTTATTCAAAGCTGAAAACCTCCTTAATGTTCAGTCCTTCCTAGGTAATGTCGACTTCACCTAGTACTATGACGTCTGCTGACTTCTGGTGCCTTAGTCATACATCACTGTATGAGTTATTACTTAGGAAGTGCATCCTCTGAGTAATGGGGTATCAGACCTCCCCAGGTAAGAACGCAATCTTTCACTCCATCTATCTGCCACATTTACACCATACACTTTCGGATAGTTTTGGACTTTGGTTTGTCGTGCAACCTCATCCAGTGTATATATGCCTCATATATGGTTTCTGTTCGTCAGACCAGAGTTTTGCCGCCGATCTCCTTCAGATTCCACCTCACGATGGACACCCTTGTCTTAAGCTATGTGCTTGGCACTATCAACCCGCACTCAGGACTTTCACCTGTTAGATTGCGCCTATGCTGGGCGCACAAGAAAAAGCCATGTTGAATGTTACTTCAACATGGTCATTATAAACATCTACTCTTTTGACAAAATCTCCAATGAACTTCTTGCATTCTGGAATGTTTCTAGTCAATACTGCTTCTTGCACCTTATCAATCATTTTAATAGCTTCTGGTTCTGTAATGTATCTTAATTTTTCATCATCTTGTGTTAACTTAACTTTATTGATAACTGCTTCTAGCTCTAACTTATCTGCTTGTAGTTCATTCATCTTATCAGCGAATGCTATCTTTCATCTATACCTTGCAAGATAGCATTGGTTATTTTTTAATTTGCTTATTTATTCTATCTAGCCTACTTGTATAACTTGATAAGTCCTGTTCATCTCGCTTTCTTTGTTCATCCACTTTAGCATTTATCTGTCTAACTAGACTTGGAACAATATCTTTATTAAGTACTTACTTCTGTTAGATTTTTAAGTACATATTCTTCAATGTATTCTTTGCGAAGTTCTTTTTTCTTGCAGTTCTTTCGATTAGCTCTGTTACTGCATCTGTATGTTTTGTACTCTGATTTATTTCTTCCACATTTTCTTCTATTGCCTTGCATTGCTGCTCCACAGTGACCACAAAAGATAATTCCTGTTAGTAAGTATAACTCTTTTGCTTTATTCGCTCCTGCTTGAAGTTTGTTGTTTGCTAGTAACTTTTGTATATCTACAAAGTCTTTATTAGATATTATCCTTGGCATTCCATCAGGAATAATAATGTCTCCTTTATAATCATCAGAACAACTAAATCTAGTATTATTTTTGGCTGTTTGCCTATAAAAATAAGTACCAGTATATTTTATGTTCTTTAGAATATCATAAATGGTTCTCTTGCAAAATCTTTACCTGATTTAGTCTTGTAACCCTTTTCTTTTAAGTAATCTAAGAGATAATTGTAACCATAGCCTTCCAAATACTTATTAAATATTTCTTTGACAATAATTGATTCTTGTACATTCATTATATAATACTTTTGCCCATCAACATCGTAACCTAAAGGAGGTGTTCCCCCTGTGTGTTTACACTGCATCGCAGTTTCCTTCATCCCCTTTCTGACCTCTCTCGATAGGTTTGCCGAATAATATTCATTAAAACCTTCATTTAATGATTCAAAAATTAATGACTCTGGAGTGTTATCTAACTTCTCTGTTACACTCACTAGTTTAATGTGATTATCCTTTAATTTCTGCTTGTAGAATATGCTATCATATCTATTACGCGAAAATCTATCTAGCTTCTGAACAATAACCATATCAAACTTACCTTGTTGCGAATCTGCTATCATTCTTTGAAATTCTGGTCGTTTAGCTGATGTTGCCGACTTTGCCCTATCTATATAGGTGTCTACTAGACACCATTCCTTCTTTTCTATATACTCTTTGGTTGCCCTTATCTGTGCATCAATCGACTCTTCTCTTTGATTATCATTTGAATATCTTGCATAGATTACTGCCCTACTAACTTCTTTGCAGTTTAATTTAGCATTTGATTTCATCATATTAATTTCTCCTTCAAATTATTATTTTATTGAAATTCATAGCTTTAGATTAATCGTCCTCACATAATGACTCTTTAAACAAAAGATAGCAAATCGTTAATAATGCGTTACTTTGATTCTCCTTAAGTTTTGGAGCATATCTCATCTCCTGTGACAAAGTACTTTCTTTAATGTCAATTTTTATAGCTGTTATTTTCACAAATGAATCCCCCTTTTATTAGCAAGCATCTTCGCTTAATATATCTTGTAAAGTATCATTTATCTTCTGCTGTTCTGCCTTACCTCTACTTACTTTCTCATCATTAACTTTCTCTTCATCGGTATCCACTAAATAATTCTTTTGAATTAAAATATTTAGACGCACCTTTTCGCCAGTTCTTATCGTTTTAAGCTTGGTTAATCTGTTTTCTTCTACTTCCAAGATTCCCTTATCTTTCCACTTTTTTATGATTGTCGTAGGACTTTTATAGCCTCCTTTATTCAATAGCTTTTTTAACTCATTTGGAAAGAATCCTATACTTCGCACATTTTGTCCCTCATCCTCCCAAATCTTTCCTAGCACATTTGTAAAGACATCTTGAACTACTTCATTTTTTCCTTTAGTCCTCTTCATTACCTTTTTGCTTATTTTCTCAATGATCAATGTTCTCTTTCCACCATAAATAATATTCAATGGTTTGTACCTTGTATTTTCCGATTAGCTCCAACATGCCCAGTGCTTTGTCTATATCAAAATTTCTGAATCTCCCTGTTCTAGTCGTTTTAAAACATCAATCATAGTGTTAAGGTTCTGCTCCGAATGGCTCTCCAAGATGGTATACTTTGTCGCTAGCTCTGCCAACTGCTCTTTAAACCTATGCTTCATTCATGGTGCTAGGTTTTCCATTATATTCATCATCCTAAGAAATAAAATGAGCTTACTAGGTTTTTTACTTAACCCAATAAGCTCTCATAATCATAATATATATTTATTTTTCTACTGTATGCATCTTCTTCCAAATACTGTTTTTACAATGCTTTAGCAATTCACACACTGTAATTTTGCTTATTCTAACACATCCGCAATCGCTTTTTTCACTTTTTCTCTAGGAAATATAAATGTATTTATTGCACAACAAAAAAATCTAGCATTGCTTTAAACATACTCGGAATATCATCTTTACTTTCTTCATCTAATTCTATATACTTCTTGCAAATACTAAACTTTAACTGATTATTATCAAAAACCTCATATATTTTTTCTTTTCTATCAGCCCCTTTAATGTCAACCAATTTAAATATACTCTTTTCCCCTTTTACTTTTGAAACCGGCATATTCTCATTAAATCCATAGTAACTTAACACTTCTTTCTCTTCACTTGTTCCTTGTTTATTCACTACACATTTAACTGCATCAAATAATAACTTAGGCTTTAAGCAATCTTCAATTTCAGTGGTAAAATGATTTCCATTTATATCCATGTTTTTTAATTCTATTTTATATCGATTATCTATTTGTAGTCTTGATATTTTCAATTTTTTGTTTTTAGTCTGACTCTCTCCATCTATACTAATAATATTTTCATCAGTATCCACTATACATAAAATTTTGCTTTCTACATCTTCAGACTCATCTTTTTCAGACAATGGAATATATAGATATTTAAACAATTTAATTACATTACCACACCCGCCTACACTAAATACTTTTAAATTATTTATTTTTTTCCCTAAGTAATGCTCAATATATATTTTATCGTCTGTCCCTTCGCATATTATCCAATTAATTTTTTCTGCTCTCATACAACTTAAAATAGAAGCTGTTAATTCAAAATAGCCTTTTAGCATTATATCTTTAGGCAAATACTTTCTTCCTTCAAAATAATTATCAAGTTTAAATTTACTAATTCTGATTTTATCAATTACTACCTTTTCTAAATGCACCAAACACCCTTTATGTGTAATAGGTAATGAACCATACCAATGTGTTGTAAGTAGAATTTGATGACTGTCAGATAACTTATTTAGACGTTCGAATTGGCTAAAAGCCTTTGATATATGTAAGGAACTTTCTGGTTCATCTATAGCAAAAATCACTTGTTCACTATTGTCTATATTATTTGTTAGAAATGAAGTAGCTATATCAATTATAGCTATTCTTTGCTCTCCAGAACTTAATTCTTCTATCTCTTTTTTTTCCTTTTTTAGTGTTCTAATAGAAAAGTACGCTTCTAAAATTTTCATTCTCACATCACTTGATGTTAAATTCTTTTTATATCCCCCCTCTACTTTAAATTCATAAGCTTTATCAATCTTTTGTATTACTTGATTTACGTCATCCATATATAAATTCAAGGATTCATTTAGATAATCAATTACACTAATAAATTTCCTCTTAGTTTTTTCAAATTTTTTCTCATTTAATATTTTGTCTATATCTTCCAGTATATTAGAATTCATGAGGTTTTGTATTTCTTTGCTTTCAATTCGTAATACATCAGAACTTGAAATTTGAACTGGTATATATATGTATTTATAGTATGCTTTTATCGCTTCTAACATTATATTCCTATCACACTTTTCAGTTTCTTCAAATTTTCTTAATCCTTGATTTTCTAAATCTTTTTCAAATGTAATAAATGTTGGCTCTGATTTACTATCATACTTAATCCCCATTAATATTAAGTAATATTTTTCAGGGTCTATATTACACTTTAACTCATCTCTTTGATTAAAAAATGCTTCATATTCAGGTTTACTTAAATTTCCATTTGCTGCAGTATTTACTCCCCAGAAATATGAGCTTGTAAGTTCTAACATATCCAGCAATTTTTTGTCATCACCTACTTTTTTCTTTAGTCTATCTTTTTCTATTAGAAAAATAGGCGAAACAAATGCCTCTGCCTTTTTTACATTTTTTGTAATATTCCAGTAGCCATTATTAAAAAATGTATTTAATGCCTCTAACGTTGAACTTTTCCCGACTCCATTATCCCCTATAAATGATGTATATTTAGCATCATAATCTTCACATATTGGAATATAATTTACTCCTTGATAAACTTTATAATGCCTAACAAATAATCCAATAACCATAGTATTCCTATCCTTTTCTTCTATAATAGTTATTTTTATTAAAGCAAAAAAATTTACAGCTTTTATATCCATTAAATAATTATAATTCAAACTATTAATAATAGTAACATATTTTGATATGAATTTCTTTAAATACTAATTAACACTCTTGATTCATTACAATTAAGTTACCATATTAACCAGACAAGCTGTTTTCTTCACACATTGTCTTCTATTTTTACTTTTCAGTGAAATTTATCCTTTCTTATTGAGCTTATTAACTTAATCTTCTTCATCTTTTCCGAGATTTGTGTTCCAAACAACCTTTTCCCACAATTTCGTTCGGTGTGAAAGGTTTGCCGAACCCCTAACCATCATTAAGGCAACTGTTGTTTGTTTGATTATCAAGGCTTAACCTTTGTTTTCGACCTCAAAAATGGCAAAAAGAGCATCCAATTTCATCCTAATTGTCCCTAAATAGAAAAGAGCCTACTAAATATTATCTCTAGTAGACTCGTCATTTCATATTTATTTTTACTGTCAATTCTATATCTCTATCCCTTGTTACTCAAAGGTTAGCTCAACTAAATATTACTTCCTAAAAACTCCAAAATCCACAACCTCTGACTAAAAAATCAGATGTTGTGGATTCAGTTCATGGAGGTGAGGAGAATCGAACTCCTGTCCGAAAGCCCATATAGCGTGGTCTCTACCATCATATTCTTTGTTTTGACATTCCCTCCATCTAGCGCCCAAAGACAGGCTCTAGATTTTAGTAGCTTCATGATGTTCACGTTGGCTCAAAGCTTTGCCAGGTGAAGGATCCGCGAGTCGAAGCCCTGATCTAAGCTGCGGAGGACTTAGGAGGACTGCGCCTTAATTAGGCAGCGATTGCTAAATTATCTTCAGCGTTTACTTTAAGTGCCAGCTTTTAACGTAGACTCCGGCGTACTACGGATGGCTGCCCCAGTAGATGTGACCCCCGTCGAAACCAGTGCACCCCCTTATTATAACAAGAACAGTGTCTTGCTGAAGTAAGTGCCTTTTACGCTGTAAAGACATTCTCCTACTTCTAATAAGGTGACTTTGGTTTATAACGGCTAGATCGACTACACTAGCAGTTAGAATGTTATTATACTATAGCTTACGTTTACTTGCTAGAAGTAATTTCTGCTAAAGTTACCAAAATTTAAAGGTTTTTAATTTTAAATTCTCTTTCGCTAGCACGTTGTGTATCCTTCTTCACAATATCTTGACGTTTATCATGAAGTTTTTTACCTCGTGCAAGCCCCATTTCCACTTTCACAAGGCTGCCTTTGATGTACACACGAAGTGGTACAATCGTCATTCCTTTTTGAGTGGTTTCACCAATGAGTTTATTAATTTCTCTTTTATGAAGTAAAAGCTTACGGGTACGCAGTGGGTCTTTATTAAAAATGTTCCCGTGATCGTAAGGGTTAACATGCATATTGAAAATAAATGCTTCCCCATTTTTGATCTTAATAAAGCTTTCTTTAACAGAGCATCCTCCTTGACGAATGGATTTTACTTCTGTTCCAGCAAGTGCAATACCTGCTTCATAGACTTCATCTATAAAATAGTCATGGTATGCTTTCTTATTGTTAGCTATGACTTTAAAGCTAGTTCTATCCTTAGCCATGGTGTGCTCCTTTCTTCATCTAGTGTGCTTATACATTATAACATAATTTGTAAAAAATGCAAGGCTACTTATTAATTGCAGCCTTCAAGGACTTGCAACACGCTCCTTAAAGGGCTATCCTTATATAGAGGTGGCATTATTCAATCACCATCATAGATTATAGACAGATTCGAGGAACTTATTATGAACAAAAAATACAAAGGCATACTTTATATTCTACTAGCTGCCTTTTGCTTTGCACTAATGAATACCTTTGTAAGACTCTCCGGAGATTTACCTTCTATTCAAAAAAGCTTTTTTAGAAACTTTGTGGCGCTCCTAGCAGCTGCCTTTATTTTAAAGCGAAGCAAAATCGGCTTTTCTTTTAAAAAAGAAAATTTCACGCTTCTTTTATTACGTGCTACTTGTGGTACCGTAGGCATCTTATGTAATTTCTATGCGGTGGATCATCTTCTGCTTTCTGATGCTTCTATGCTTAATAAGATGTCACCTTTCTTTGTGATTATCTTTAGTTATCTCTTCCTTAAGGAAAAGGTAAATTTGGTACAATCACTAGCTGTCATTGGCGCTTTTGTAGGCAGTTTATTTATCATTAAACCGTCTTTTAGTAATCTAGACTTAGTCCCTTCTTTGATTGGTTTATTAGGAGGCATTGGCGCTGGAGCTGCTTATACAGCCGTTAGGGCATTAGGACAAAGAGGAGAAAAAGGGCCCTTTATTGTCTTTTTCTTCTCCACCTTTTCTTGCTTGGTGACCTTACCTTTCCTGATTTTTCAGTATCATGAAATGTCTCTACTTCAAATTGGGTATTTACTCCTTGCAGGCCTTGCTGCTACTGGTGGTCAATTTGCTATTACAGCAGCTTATTGCTACGCTCCTGCTAAAGAAATCTCTGTATATGACTACTCACAAGTTATCTTCGCTGCTATTCTAGGCTTTATCCTCTTTGGCCAAATACCGGATCTATATAGTAGCCTTGGTTATGTCATCATCTGTGGTATGGCTGTCTTTATGTTCTTATATAATATGGGCTATTTAACCAGAAAAAATCCACAAGCTTAATTAACTTAATCAAAAGCACCGTGTAAAAATAGAATGATTCAACGCTCTATTTTTACACGGTGCTTTTTGTAATACACTATTTAGCTTGTTTTTCTATGTGCTTGACTCAGCTAGAAGTTAGGCTTAAAAACTACCTTCTTCTTTATATCTAGCTAATAAATCTTCAATGCTACCTTTACACTTTCTACCATGACAAGAACCACTCATAGCTCCTGTCTTAGCTTTGACCTTCTCCAATGTATCTGCACCATCCATAATAGCTGCTTTAATTTTAGCTCTTGTTACTTGTCTACAAACACAAGTTTTAGTTAGTCGATCTTTAATTTCTTCTTCGTTCATTTCTGCCCTCCTCTCTATATCATTTATCTGTAATAGTATGATGCCTATTTATTTTTCTCTCTATTATATTATGAAGGCTTCTTTAGCCTCATCACTCTCATATCATATGTCATGCTTTTTCATTATTATTGTTCTCGTTGTCGTTAAGCAGTTTTTTAAGCTGTTAGTCATTAACTAGCAATTCACTTTTTTTCGTTAAGTAGCCTCATTAGGGAGAAAAGCTATCTGCTGAAGGCTACCTTGGAGCTGAGCTTAGAAGTTCTTAACGAAATATGCCTTATGGCCTTTAGGGCAAGTGTTTGACCGTAGTGAGTTTTTGCCCGTTCATAAGGCATATGAGTTTAGAACTTCTTAGTAAAGCGAGACAGTAGCTGAAAGTAGGTAGCTTTTCGGACTAATGAGGCGGCCTTAAGACAATAAAGAGGGCATTGCCATCTCGCAATACCCTCTGCTTCAAACAAATGCTTAGTGTTCGGTTGGCTATTCTTTGTCTTTTAACATCCTATGAATCTGACCTTTACAACGTTGTCCTTTGCAAGCACCTGCGCCTGCACCTGTAGCAGCTTTAACACCCTCTAAGGTTGTTGTTCCATGATCAAGTGCTCTTTGAATACTTTCCTCTGAAACATGCTTACATAAACAAACTTGTTTGCTCATAGATTGTTCTCCTTTAGCGCTCACTTAAGTTGTCATTCAAACTTCCTCTAAGCGTTGGTTTGTTTATTAGAAAACTATTTGTTAGTTTCAATTAAGGCTTCGATTTTCGCTTTGCAACGTCCACCGTGGCAAAAACCTGTTGTAGCTCCTGTAGCTTCTTTAACAGCATCTACAGTATCAGCTCCTTTTTTGATAGCCTCTACAATTGTTTCCTCAGAAATATTTTTACATAAACAAATAATATCGCTCATTGTCCCACTCCTTTAAATCTTATCTCGGTATTATTTTATCCAGGAATCTTACACACATACCTTGTAAGTTTCCCCATTTACCCATTATATGGTAAATTTATCATTTTTACAATGTTTCTAATGCTGCTTGATTTAATAAGCCCCAAGGTTTATTAAAATGAGGTTGGAAGAAGAAATCAGTCATTGCTAATTCTTCTACTGTCATTTTATTTTGGATGACTACAGAAAGGGTATTCATCATTTCTGTTAAATCATACTTAGATAAAATTTGACCACCTAAAACCACTCTTGAGCTTGCATCATAAACTAATTTAAGCATTACTTTTTCGTTAGTTGGCATAAAGCCTGGGCGGTAAACATCTTCTACCATAACACTTGCTACCTCTTTAGAAGTTGTTGCTTTAGCTACTTCTTCTGTCATACCTGTAGAAGCAATGTCATAGCCATAGATCTTAATACCTGAAGTACCTTGTGTACCCATGTATTTAAGCGTTGGTTTCACTAAGTTTTTAGCTACTAAAGTACCCATTCTTACAGCATTAGTTGCAAGTGGAATATAACGTGCTTCTCCTGCTGGGTTAAAACGTACCACGCAGCAATCTCCAGCTGCAAATACATCTTTACGACTTGTTTCCATATATTCATTGATTAAGATAGCACCATTAGGTAATGTATCTAATCCGTCTTTTACAAGGGTTGTATTAGGTTTGAAACCAATGCAAAGCACTACTAAATCTGCTTCAAAACTATCTTTATCGGTAATAACCTTCGTTACATGACCATTTTCACCTTCAAAGCGTTCTACCATTTGGTCTAAAGCAAGTTTAACACCTTTTTCTTCAAAAGCTTTTTCTGCTACTGTTGTAAAAGGCTCATCTAGATATTTACTCATAATGCGTGTTTCTGCATCGATTAAAGTAACATCTTTTCCTTTCATTTCAAAGGCTTCGGCTAATTCTACACCAATGTAGCCTGCACCAATAACAACTACCTTTTTAGCTGATTTTGCTTTTTCTATAATCACTTGTG
The DNA here is from genome assembly GCF_003990395.1 of Cellulosilyticum sp. WCF-2. Taxonomy (NCBI): domain Bacteria; kingdom Bacillati; phylum Bacillota; class Clostridia; order Lachnospirales; family Cellulosilyticaceae; genus Cellulosilyticum; species Cellulosilyticum sp. WCF-2. The sequence goes on from NZ_CP034675.1 coordinate 3,725,198, forward strand.
CATGGTTATAGTTTTTGCAAAGCTCGATATTACCAAGGTCTATTCCGTCAAGCGGTGGAATGATTGGCCATGAACCAATAGTAAGTACTAATTTATCATAGTGATCTGTTGTTACTTCATTTGTATTAAGATCTTTTACTTCTATTTTTTTATTTTCAAAGTCAATATGTGTGACATCATGTTCCATCTTTGTAACCACACCAAGAGCCGCTAAGCCTTCTGGTGAATTATAAAATAGACTTTCTGTAGAAGGTACAACACCACCTACATTTAAGGCAATACCACAAGATAAAAAGGAAATATTATTGTTTCTTTCATAAACGGTTACTTCTGCATCTTTATGTTCTTTTTTAATGTTTACAATAGCTGCGGTTCCTGCATGTGTACATCCTATAACAATTACCTTCATTGTGATACCTCCAATGCTTTTTTCAAAATGTTAGCCTCATTTATTTATTATACGAGGATTTATAATTAATATACCACTAAGAATAATTATTATCAACTAAAAATTACTTTTTTTGATTATTTCTTAACGAGTTAAATTTTGGCAAAAAAAAAGAACCAAGTTATTGTAAACTTAGTTCTTTCTTATGTTAATCAACTCCTGCTAATATCTCATTCATCATCCAAAGAAGACTTCATCCTTTAATAGAGCTTTTAAAAACCACCTCTTCGCAGCTAAGTTTGTCTATTCCTAAACATACTTTTATGATCCTACTTACTTTTCATTTTCCATTAAAGTTTGATAAGCCTCCTCCACTCTTTCTAGAAAGTGTCCCCAATGATTTAAAATAAGTCTTGGACATTCCTTTCCACTGCAATCTTGGTGGGTTTTTACCTGACTAAGTGGAATATCATAGGTTTTCATTAAATAAGCAATCATCTGTACGGCATTTTCTTCTGCTGCTTCATAATTACCAGATTCACAAATTTCAATACCGATGCCTTCCTTATTATCTTTACTGCTACCTGCATGAAAAGCGACTTCAGTAACTGGTACTGCTTCTACAATTTCATTCTCATCCACTACCATATGAAAGGAAGTACTTGAAGTATTTGTAGGGTTCACCAAGTAGTCCCTTTCATTTTGCGCTGTACTATTAAGATTAGCTGTATTATGCACTACAATTGATTTAATGCGCCTTTTCACCCCTGGTCTTTTATTAGACTGTGGAATATTTTCTATTTGATAAGGAATCCCTATGGCTGCTTCTACCTGTCCTACTTCGATAGGCTTTTGATGTGGACGCCATAAAATCCCCATGGTCATGACAAATAAGCTTCCTATAATGAGAAGCATCGCTATTTTTTTAATGACTTTCACTTTAATCCCCCTATAAATTCAATAGCTTACTATTGCTGTCTATTTTCTCATGTATTCATTCTCTTATGATATGTCATTATACTACAACTTTTTTATCAAATCCACAAACTAATCTTGGAAGTCATAAAAGGCCTAGATGAGGCTATATGCCTCATCTAGGCCTTTTTACTCTTTATTCATTGTCTGCTTCATCTTTAACTGTTACAAGACTGCCTTGGTCTTTGTAAAACTCTTCTTCACTTACAAATCTAAAGTCAATGGTACGTGTCATTAAATCTGTTTTAATGACTTGTACATGCACTTTATCACCTAGGCGATAAATTTGTTTACTGTGTTCACCAATCCAGCGATGTCCTTCTTCATCAAAGATATAGTAGTCATCTGCCATTTCTGTCACATGAACTAAACCTTCTACTGTATTAGGAAGTTCCACGTAGCATCCCCAAGAAGTAGTCCCTGTAATAGCACCTTCGAACATCTTGCCGATGAACTGCTCCATGTATTCTACTTTCTTGAGTTTGATTGTTTCACGTTCTGCTTCATCTGCTCTTCTCTCACGAAGAGAACATTGCTTAGAAACCTCTGGCATACGTTCTAATAATTTTGCTTCTTTCTTACCTTTTAATTCATTATGAAGGTTGTATTTAATAATACGATGAATTTGAAGGTCTGGGTAACGACGAATAGGTGAAGTAAAGTGGCAGTAATACTTAGCTGCTAAACCAAAGTGACCGTTGCATTCTGCTGTATAACGTGCCTGCTTCATAGAACGAAGGAGCAAGTGACTAATAATACTTTCTTCTGGTTTACCTTCAATCTCTGCTAATACCTTTTGCATATCCTTTGGATGAATCTTAGTCGTGTTGCCTTTTATCTGATAACCAAAGTTATTGATGAATTCTGTAAGGGCTAAAATCTTTTCTGGGTCTGGATCTTCATGGCTACGATAAACAAAAGGTTTTTCTTGCCAGAAATAATCTTCTGCAATGGTTTCATTACATACAAGCATAAATTCTTCGATAATACGTGTGGCTACATTACGATCATATGGCTTCATTTCGAGAGGGACACCCTCTTTATCTAAAATCACTTTAGTCTCAGGGAAGTCAAAATCAATAGCACCACGTTTCATACGTTTCTTACGTAAAACATCAGCTAACTCTTCCATGGTCTTAAACATTGGAATAAGGTCTTTATAGCGTTCTTTTACGTCTTCATCTTCATCTAGAAGGATCTTTTTCACATTCGTATAAGTCATGCGTTCGTCAATGTTAATAAGTGTCTCCATAATTTCATGGCTTTGGACGTTTCCATTCTTGTCAATCACCATCATACAAGTTAACGCTAGCCTGTCTACATGGGCATTTAAAGAACAAATACCATTACTCAGCTTATGAGGGATCATTGGAATAACACGGTCTACTAGATAAATACTCGTTCCTCTTTCATAAGCTTCTTTATCTAGTGGTGAATGTTCTTTTACATAATGGGTAACATCTGCAATGTGTACGCCTAAACGATAGTTGCCATTTTCTAGTTTTTCAATAGAAATAGCATCATCTAAGTCTTTGGCATCTTCACCATCAATGGTTACCATTTGAATAGCTCTTAAATCAGTTCGGCCCTTTTTATCCTTATCGGCTACTTCAGAAGGAATATTTTCAATTTCCTTCATCACATCCTCTGGGAATTCTCTTGGTAAGTCATACTGATAAATAATAGATAAAATATCTACACCAGGATCATTGATATGTCCTAAAATAGAAATAACTTGCCCCTCTGGATTACGACGTTCCTCTGCCCAATCTGTAATTTTAACAAGTACTTTATGGCCTGTTACGGCACCTTTAGAAAACTTTTTAGGAATGAAGATATCTCTTGTATATTTTTGATCATCTGGTACTACAAAACCAAAGTTTTGACTTTCCTCATAAGTACCTACCAGACTTTCTGGTCCACGTGTTAAGATTTCAATCACTTCTGCTTCTGCACGTTTCTCAGCTGTAGCTGGCCTTGTGATACGGCACATAACTCTATCTTTATGCATGGCACCATTAACACCTGAAGCTGGAATAAAGATATCCTTTTCTTCTTCATCTAGAATAAGAAAACCAAACCCCTTTGGATGTCCTTGGAAGGTTCCTGCTACTAGATTATACGTCTGTGGTACGGCAAATTTGCCACGTTTGGTACGAATGATTTTACCTTCTGCAATAAGTTCGCCTATAATTTCTTCTAATTCTGGTCTGTCTGAAGGTGGAATTTGGAGCACCATTATTATTTCTTTAATCTTCATGGGTACATAATTAGGATTTTTCATCATCTCTAAAATGACTTGCTTCCTCTCTGCTGTACGGTTCATTTCTTCTCTCATGATTATCATCTCTTTTCTTTATGGATGCCCTAACATCATCTCAATGCAACACTACTATTTTATGATTTCTTTCCTACTTCTATTATACCATATTTTACATATGATTATTTACTTATTTGACCTATTTACTAACTTTATTTTAAAGTCTAACAAAATAGGGATCTCTTTTTTGACAAAATAAAAAACACTCTACAGAAAATGTAAAGTGTTTGATATTTATTGTGCTGGTGATGCTGATGGTTCAGCTGATGGTGATGCACTTGCATCTGCATTATCTGTCGCTTCTGTTGTAGGTGCTGTAGAAGCTCCTGCATTATCAGTTGCTTCAGCTGATGCTGACGCAGAAGGTTGTACAATTTGTGCATTTGAAGCATTTGTATTATTAGGCATAAGCATAAGAATAAATGCTGCTAATACAAATACACCTGCCATGATCTTCGTCCATCTTTCAAACTTACCTTCTAAAGTATGTTTTTTGTTCTTATCCCAGTATGAATCGCTATTTGCTGCTCCCCCAATTGAGCCAAGTCCTGCAGACTTACCTTCTTGAAGTAAAACAACAACTGTAATTGCAAACGCTGCAATAAGAAATACAATGATTAAAATCATTTTCAGTATTGCCATGACTTAAAGCCTCCTTGAAACCATATGGTATACATATCTTTACTCATCATAGCAGATATCTAAAGAAAAATCAACAATCATACTCTTTTATGAAAATATTAATGCAAATCCCAAAATAATAACTTCTAATAGACTCACTATAATCGTCGCTTTTTTCTTACTTTTATGGGTTACTATACTATACCCCATAATTAAATAAATCATGCATACTACTCGTTCTAAGGAGAAAAAGCTTAAAATCGTCATGAGTGTATTATTGGCCATTAAGGTTGTTCGATCAAATAAACTTGCTAGATTAAAGACCATATAATTAACACCTATCAGATTAGCTGCAAAATAATCTGCTGTTTGAACTACTAAACTAATAAATAAACCTAAAAGCATAACAGTATAAAGCGATGCAAATTTACATCTGTCCTTTGCTATTACTTTTAATATTTGAAGCACAAGCGCTTGTACGAAAGCTACTACAAACAAACCAATAAATAAGTTGATGGCATTAATAACTCGGTCTACTATGTACTGCTGACCAATCATATCTTCAGCCACATCTTTGTTTCGTAAAGCATCATAAACCATTTGCCTTATTTCTGGATTAATATGCTGCATCAAGGTGATTAAAATAATAAATAAGATAAACCCTACAACTGCAATACTATTACCTTTAGGTGGTTCATGTAATAAATTTTCTTGCATCATTTTGCTAGGTGCAAGAATACTATTAATAAAATGCTTATACCAAGGGGTAACCACCCTTGTTTCTTCTTCAATTAAGCGTTCACGGTCTACAACGGCAAAACCACCATCAAAGGTGTCTCTTTCCTCTTTTTTTAATTCGCTCATTTTCTTCCTCCCTACTTGATATGAGTTTGGTTATTGTCATGCTTTTTATTTTTAATTAAATTAATATCCACTTGTTTATTATACCTATTGTTTTCAGTTAATCAATAATCTTTACATTATTTTTATAAAATATTTTAACACTCACTACGTTAATGCTCAAATACCAAATTGGTTTTCGAGAACTAACTAGCCACACACAAATTGAAATTTGTCGGTGATTTTACTAGGCTATTTGGGCGGAACTGAGAGAGGGTGACTATCCTGCATGGTTCCGCTCCGCATTTTCAGTAGGCACTAAACTCACTTTTTTGGATGAACGCCCACAAACTCGGTTCCCTCAAACACGTGGGCTAAGTACCATCCAAAACGTTCGCTAAGTGCCTACTGAAAATACTCCGAAGTCACCCCGCTAGGACAGCCACCCTCTCTCAGTTCTACCAGCAATAACGCGTAAAGCCACCTCCATTAAGTGTTTTTAAAAGGAAATAAAACTTGTTGTTATCTCTTTTCAGCACTTCTCACTTAGGGGCTTGAACGTTTATAAGGTCAATAATGCTTGTAAGGCTCCCTAGCGTCCTTACATAGCTACTTCTTGGCAAAACAGACTTATGGGAAGCTTAATACATTATTGCCTTGGGTGCCTACCCCCAGCTTCGAGTATTTTTTAACTGTCGTTACGGCTTCTTTCCACGCTGCTTCACTGTCTTGAATGTTTATGAGGTCAACAACGTTTATGAAAATGATTGGGTATGGGTGCCTGGAGTAGTGACTTGGGAGCATTTTTTAGAAGCACTTAGTGAACGTTTTAGATGGGTTTTAGGCAGCTGTTTGAACGAAGTGAGTTCTGCCGTTCATCTAAATAAGTGAACTTAGTGCTTCAAAAAATGTGAACCGGAACAACGGAAGGCACCCATACCCACTCATTTTCTCTCAGACGTACTTCTCATAAACGCCAAGACAAATTTCAATTTATAGGAGTTATGAATAGCAAAAAAAATAGCTTACCAAGTGCTATTTGTACTTGGTAAGCTATTTGGGGTTCCAGACTCTTGAAATTTACTTTCATCACTAGCTAAATAGACCTTAATCAAGGCGCGAGATGGCTCCTCAGCACGTATGCGCTTATAGCTTAGTGCCTACTAGGGCTAGTAATGAAAGCCAAACCAATGAGTGAGGAGCTCTTAAAAGTCTTGGCCGGTGCACCCTATGCTAGGAAGCTAAGACCTTAAGACTCTGGTTTAAAACTTTATTGGGTAATACGAGGTATAAAAACATTGAAAACAACTTATAAGTGGCGCCTTCCTTGCAGCGCACAAGTGAACATTTTCCTTAAGTCCAGAGGTACCTATAACAATAGATTGAGACTTGGCTGACCCGGTCAGTTCCTCAGGTTGAAGCTGTGGTAATTATGCCGTGGGAAGTTATTTATTTTGTTTTTACACTTATATATATGTAACCAAGTAATCGAATCCCTAATAAAAAAATAATAACCCCTTTTTACAGCAGAAAAGAGAGGACATTTATGACCTCTCTTTTCTATATAGCTTATTGAGTTATTTAAGGTTAAAGAAAGATTTTCTTCCTCTAAATTCTGCGATATCTTCAAGTTCTTCTTCAATACGAAGGAGTTGATTGTATTTAGCAGTACGGTCAGAACGTGCTGGAGCACCTGTTTTGATTTGTCCTGCATTAACAGCTACTACTATATCTGCTACTGTGTTGTCTTCTGATTCACCTGAACGGTGTGAAACAACAGCTGTATAACCTGCACGGTTAGCCATTTCAATCGCATTGAAAGTTTCTGTAAGTGTACCAATTTGGTTAACTTTAATTAAAATAGAGTTACCTACACCCGCTTCGATGCCTTTTTCAAGAATGCTTGTATTTGTTACAAATAGGTCATCTCCTACAAGTTGAATACGTTTACCAAGTCTATCAGTAAGGAGCTTCCAACCTTCCCAGTCATTTTCTCCTAAACCATCTTCAATAGAGATAATAGGGTATTTATCAACTAAGGCCTCATAGTAGTCTACCATTTCTTCTGACGTACGTACTACATCTTTGCCTGTCATCTTGCTTTCGCCTTTGAAGTAATATTTCTTATCATCTTTGTTATAAAGTTCAGAAGCAGCTGCATCCATGGCGATGAACATCTCTTCACCTGGTTTATAACCTGCTTTTTCAATAGCTTCTACAATTAGATTTAAAACATCGTCAGCTGTTGCAAGGTCTGGTGCAAAACCGCCTTCATCACCAACACCTGTAGCAAGACCTTTACTATTGAGTACTTTTTTAAGTGTATGATAAGTTTCTACACACATACGAAGTGCTTCTTTAAAGGAAGGTGCTCCTACTGGCATAATCATAAACTCTTGTAAGTCTACTGTATTATCAGCATGTTCACCACCATTTAAAATATTCATCATAGGTACAGGTAATACTTTGGCATTAATGCCTCCTAGATATTGATATAGTGGCATACTAAGTGCATTAGCAGCTGCTTTTGCTACGGCCATTGACACACCTAAAATAGCATTAGCACCTAATTTAGATTTAGTAGGTGTACCGTCTAAATCAATCATTACTTTATCAATAGCTGCTTGATCTAGAGCGTTCATACCAATAACAGCTTCTGCAATAATGTTATTGACATGATCAACTGCTTTTGTTACACCTTTACCCATATATCTGTCTTTATCATTATCACGAAGTTCTAAGGCTTCTCTTTCTCCAGTAGAAGCGCCTGAAGGTACAATGGCAGATCCCATATAATCACCTTCAACAATAACCTCAACTTCAATGGTAGGATTAGCTCTAGAGTCTAATACTTCTCTTGCAAATACATCTAAAATTTCAATATATCCTTTCATTTAACAAACCTCCTTTTAATTAACTATTCTCTCGTATTTTTACCAACGCTTATTTAATTTATGCACTAGCACTTATGATGTCTCAATACAAGTTTTTATATTAAATATTATTTAATCTTTTTATTTATTTTTTACTACTATTTATACTTTAATATTATTACTAAAATTAACTTTTGTCAAATAATAATTATTATCTATTAGAAAATAATATGCCTTCATTCCTTGCTCACTGAAATATTGCCTGATGCCTTTCTGGTAGACATAGCCAGATTTCATTTTACCTGGCATCTTGTTATAGATATCATTGCCTTCAGCTTCAATCCCAAAGTGCCTTAATAAAAATGCGGTCGAAAATGCTGAACAGTTATAGGCATTTTGTATATCCATTCGGTTTTCCTTCTCTATCAAAAAGGCTTCAGGATAATTTCCTTTTTTAAAATGCGGTATAGGAAGTGTCATCAATCTCCAATCTATAACCATAGTGATAATAAACCAATTTAAAAGCGTTAAAATAATTCCCCCAACTATATATTTCATACTTATATTTCACCCTATTTCCCACCATAAAATTTATATTTATTTAAAAATTATACAAAATTACTAACTATTATTATAACATTTTGGCATTCTAAAGAGTAGCTTCTTCTATAAACTTTTTAATTTCAATTTTTTGATTTTTACTTACTCTTTATACATACTTTACCTCTATCATCATACAAAAATAGGACTAGATTTTACTTAGTCCTATCTCAAATTATTCTTTTGATTAATTTTCTCTATAGCTAAAAAAGACTACTTCTTTGTAAAACTTACTGTACTATTAGTTACTTCACTATCAGCAAACATAGAAAAATAATCTACTGGGACATACAGAGTGCCTTCAATAAGGCGTGGTGCTACTCCTACACTAAAAGGTGCTGACATACCAATAGCTCCTACACTTGAATAGTGATATGAATCAAAACCTACTTGTACTGTTGATGTAATGCTGCCATTGTTAAGTGTACAAGTATAGCTATCAGCATCCCATGTTATTTTAAACCCCATGGCTTCTGCAACAGCCCTTATGGGTAGCATCACTTTCCCTTGATTATGACTTATCTTTAATCCTTTTAAGTCTATAAGTCTACCGTCAACCTCTACATGCTCTACAAGTATTTGACTTAAAGCCGTGTATACTTTTCCCATATCAATATGACTATTTTGCATTGCCTTTGACAGTACTTCTACTTTTTCTTCATTAGGCATTATTTCTGACCAGGTATCTATTGGATAAGCTTTTAAATCTACAAGGCCTAGCTGCTCTGCTTTTTTCATTGCTGGCATTGCATAATGTGTATCCATAATGGGAATTAACTCTGTATCTGTTGTATTAATTATTGCTATAATAAACTCTGCTCTTGTAATTGCTACATCCATATTGATTTGGTGAATAGATACGAGATCCTCACTCTTTTCTACAGGTGCTACAGTAGGTACTAATTGAATCTCTTGGGCAAAAACACATGTATTTGCTAGCCCTATACATAAAGATAAACCTAATACTTTAAAATATCTTTTCATCATAATCTACTCCTTTACATGCTTATTACTATATAGGACGTCACATCATGCAGTAATGTTCCAAAAATAAAGTAAATAATCCTAAAAGTTTAAATTAAACAAAAAATAGCCTATACTCCAGCAATGAAGTATAGGCTTCTTTTTTATAAAAAAGTTGTGTCAAATAAGTGTCAAACGTCTTCGCCACTACTTGACAAGTATGAATCCATCAAGAGTTCAGCGCTGATAAGGTAGTGGGTAGCTAATCCACTACCTTTTACCTCTTTGATGAATCATTTTTGGATGGTTGATTGGAAACTTTGTTGTCTTAAGTTTCCTTGGTACAAAAAATTGCTAGGTTATATAAGTTGTGTGTGTAATCGTATGCCTATGCTGCTTTTTGTACTAAAGTTCACCAAACCTTGTTGTCTTCAAAGCCAATTGATTAGTTGTGTGTGTAATAGCATGGCTTTGCTGACGCTAAGTTAACACTTTATTTCACTAATAAAGATTCACCAGTCATTTCTGCTGGTTTTTCCATTCCCATCATTTCAATTAAAGTTGGAGCGATATCTGCAAGTTTACCGCCTTCTTTAAGTGTTACGCCTTCTTTATAATTAACAAGGACGAATGGTACTGGGTTAGTGGTGTGTGCAGTAAATGCGCCACCTGTTTCTGGATCAATCATTTGTTCTGCATTCCCATGGTCTGCACAAATGAAAGCATATCCATTTGTTTCTTCAATAGCAGTAATCACTTTACCTACTGCTGTATCCACAGCTTCAATTGCTTTTTTAGCTGCTTCAAGGTTACCTGTATGACCAACCATATCTGGGTTAGCAAAGTTACAGATAATCACATCATATTTACCACTGCGGATAGCAGCTTCAAGTTTCTCTGTTACTTCTGGTACACTCATTTCTGGTTGTAAGTCATACGTTGCAACTTTTGGAGATGGTACAAGAATTCTATCTTCTCCTTCGTTAGGATCTTCTTCACCGCCATTGAAGAAGAAAGTAACGTGTGCATATTTTTCTGTTTCTGCAATACGAAGTTGTGTTTTACCATTTTTAGCAAGGAACTCACCAAAAGTATTAGTAAGTTCTTCTGGAACGAAGCAAACTTCTGTATTTGGCATTGTAATATCGTATTGTGTGAAAGTTGTAAAGCTATTACCAATACGTTCTCTCTCAAAACCGTTGAATGCTGGGTCACAGAATACACGAGTCATTTCACGTGCACGGTCTGGTCTAAAGTTGAAGAATACTACTGCATCTTCTGCTTTAATAGCACCAATTGCTTTGCCATCTTTTGTAATGACTGTAGGAATAACGAATTCGTCATTGACTTCTTTTGCATAAGAATCAGCCATTACTTGTACAGGGTCAGTTCCTTCTTCACCTTTTCCTAAAGCAATTGCATTGTATGCCTTTTCTACACGGTCCCATCTATTATCACGGTCCATTGCATAGTAACGACCTGATAAAGATGCGATTTGTCCTACACCAATTTCTTTCATTTTAGCTACTAATGCTTCAACGAAACTTTTACCTGATGCAGGTGGTGTATCTCTTCCGTCTAGGAAAGCGTGTACATATACTTTTTCTAAACCTTCTTTTTTAGCCATTTCAAGAAGACCATAAAGGTGCTCGATATGGCTGTGTACACCACCATCTGATAATAAACCAAATAAGTGAAGTGCACTACCGTTTGTTTTACAAACGTTCATTGCTTTTAATAAAGCTTCATTTTTAAAGAATTCCCCATCTTGGATGGCTTTTGTAATACTTGTAAGTTGTTGGTAGACAATACGTCCAGCACCCATATTCAGGTGACCAACTTCTGAATTACCCATTTGTCCATCTGGAAGACCTACAGCCATACCACTAGCATAGCCTTTTACAGTAGGATATTTCTTCATAATGGCATCAATATTTGGTTTGTTAGCTTCTGCAATTGCATTAGCTTCCATGTTTTCATTGATACCGAATCCATCCAGAATGAGTAATAAGGTTGTTTGTTTACTCATTTTTTTGTCCTCCTTCTTATTACTTTTTAGTAGTTAACGATTGAAGTAAATTCAGCTTTAAGAGAAGCACCACCAACAAGGCCACCATCAATGTTACCCATGTTGAATAATTCATTTGCATTACCAGCGTTTACGCTACCGCCGTATTGAACACGTACTTCATCAGCAACTTCTTGTCCATAAACTTCAGCAACTACTTCTCTAATAGCTTTACATACTTCTTCAGCTTGAGCTGAAGTAGCTGTTTTACCTGTTCCGATTGCCCAGATTGGTTCATAAGCAATTACTACTTTTTTAGCATCTTCTGCTTTTACATCTTTAAGAGCAACTTTTGTTTGAAGACGTACAAGGTCGATTGTAATGCCTTGTTCTCTTTCTTCTAAACTTTCACCAACACAAAGGATTGGTACTAAGTTATGCTCAATAGCTTTTAATACTTTTTTATTAACTGTTACATCTGTTTCAGCGAAATATTGTCTTCTTTCTGAGTGACCAATAATCACATATTTTACACCAAGCTCTACAAGCATGCTTGGAGCGATTTCACCTGTATAAGCACCATTTTCTTCAAAGTGCATGTTTTGTGCACCTACAGCAATGTTTGTTCCTTTAACTGCATCAAGTACAGCTGGAAGGCATACAAATGGTGGACATACTACTACGTCAACATCAGTTGTATTGATTTCATTTTTTAAAGAATTGATAAGTTCTACAGCTTTAGCTGGAGTCATGTTCATTTTCCAGTTACCAGCAACGATTTTTTTACGCATATAAAAACACTCCTTTAGTTTTTATGGTCTACGTTCTTAGGAATTGGCGTTCACTAAAACGTTTTATGTTTAGCTTTTGTAAGAGATGGCTATACTTTAACAAATAGCCTTAGCTTTTTCTTAAAGTATAGCCTTTATTGATTAGCCTAAGGCCAAGTCTTATTTGTTATCAGCTGCTGCTACACCTGGAAGTTCTTTACCTTCTAAGAATTCAAGTGATGCACCACCACCTGTAGAGATGTGGCTCATTTTATCAGCAAAACCAAGACGTTTAACAGCATTTACAGAGTCTCCTCCACCAACTACTGTTGTTGCATCAGTAAGATCAGCTACTGCACCACATACTGCAAGCGTACCTGCTGCAAAGTTTTCAAATTCGAATACACCCATAGGTCCATTCCATACAACTGTTTTAGCTCCAGCTAGAGCATCTTTGTATAACTCGATTGTTTTTGGTCCGATATCGAATCCTGACCAACCAGCTTCGATTGTGTCAACTGTAGCTCTTTCTGTATCGTTAGCAAATGTTTTACCAACTACATGGTCAACTGGAAGTAAAAGTTTAACACCTTTAGCTTCAGCTTTTTTAACCATTTCTAAAGCATAATCCATTTTGTCTTCTTCAAGAAGAGAGTTACCAACTTCTTGACCTTGAGCTTTAAGGAATGTGTAAGCCATACCACCACCGATGATAAGTGTATCTACTTTATCAAGAAGGTTGTTAATTACAGCGATTTTATCAGATACTTTAGCACCACCAAGGATAGCTACGAATGGACGAACTGGATTTTCTACAGCTTCGCCTAAGAATTTAATTTCTTTTTGCATTAAGTAGCCTACTACGTTTTCTTTAGTGAATTTAGTTACACCAACGTTTGAGCAGTGTGCACGGTGAGCTGTACCAAATGCATCGTTTACGAATACTTCATTATCGCAAAGAGCTGCGAGTTCTTTAGCATACTCTGCTGCATTTTCATCTTTACCGTATTTTGTTTCTTCTACTCTGTAACGAGTGTTTTGAAGTAATAATACTTCACCCTCTTTAAGGTCAGCAGCTACTTTTTGTGTTTCTGGACCTGTTACTTTAGCATCATCTACGAATTTAACTTCTACGCCAAGTCTTTCTGAAAGAGCAACTGCAACTGGAGCTAAAGATAGCTCTGGAACAGCTTCTCCTTTTGGTTTACCAAGGTGTGAGCAAAGGATAACTTTTGCACCTTGATCTAATAATTTTTTAATTGTTGGGATAGCACCATCAATACGGTTATAGTTTTGGATAACGCCTTCTTTTAAAGGTACGTTGAAATCACAACGAACAAGGACTTTTTTGCCTTGAAGATTTGTTAAATCATCTACTGTTTTTTTGTTTAACATGAGAATATCTCCTTTCGAATTTTCCATTATTTAGTATTTAATAGTAGCTAAAAAGGCCCGGTCCTATAAGTCTAACCTACAAGACCGGACCCTGTTAGGATCTTATAATAACTTCTCTATTAATTTATTAAAAATTAAGCAAGTTCAGCGAAGTATTTGATTGTTCTAACCATTTGGCTTGTGTATGAGTTTTCATTGTCATACCAAGAAACAACTTGTACTTGAGAAGTACCATTGTCAAGGTTAATTACCATTGTTTGTGTAGCATCGAATAATGATCCGAAGTTGATACCAACGATATCAGATGATACTAATTCTTCTTCTGTGTAACCGAAAGATGCATCAGAAGCTGCTTTCATAGCTGCATTGATTTCTTCTTTAGTTACTTTACCTTCAACGATTGCTGTAAGGATAGTTGTTGAACCTGTTGGAACTGGTACACGTTGAGCAGAACCGATTAATTTTCCGTTTAATGATGGGATAACTAAACCGATAGCTTTAGCAGCACCTGTTGAGTTTGGAACGATGTTTACAGCAGCTGCACGAGCTCTTCTGAAATCACCTTTTCTATGTGGACCGTCAAGAACCATTTGGTCACCTGTGTAAGCGTGGATTGTTGACATAATACCAGATTTAATTGGTGCTAAGTTATTAAGTGCATTAGCCATTGGAGCTAAACAGTTAGTTGTACAAGAAGCTGCAGAAATGATTGTATCTTCTTTTGTTAAGATATTTTCGTTAACACCGAATACAACTGTTGGAAGGTCATTACCAGCTGGAGCTGAGATAACAACTTTTTTAGCACCTGCATCAATGTGAGCTTGTGATTTAGCTTTTGTTACATAGAAACCTGTACATTCAAGTACTACGTCTACGTCTAATTCTCCCCATGGAAGTTCTTTAGCATCAGCTTTAGCATAGATTTTGATTTCTTTACCATTTACAATGATTGAATCTTCTGTAGCTTCAACTGTTCCGTTGTATCTACCTTGAGAAGAATCATATTTTAATAAGTGTGCTAACATTGCTGGGTTAGTTAAATCGTTGATTGCTACGATTTCATAACCTTCTGCTCCGAACATTTGTCTGAAAGCAAGACGTCCAATACGTCCAAATCCATTAATCGCTACTTTTACTGCCATTATTGGTTCCTCCTTGAAATAATCATTTTTTTAATTTTATATTCAAATCGCCGATAATAGTATGTACTAGACCTGACGATATGATACCTGTTTCATTTTACCATCTATTCCTTGGGAATGCTATGGTAAATGTTAATTATTTAACCTTTAACGGCTAAGTGATTTAAAATCGCTGTAGCTGCATCCTCATCTACAATGAGATAACCTTTTTGAAGAAGTGACCTTGTGGCTACAATGGCTTCTGCTTTACTCTTGCCGCCAGCTACTGCAATACGAATAGGAATTTTCTTTGCCATATCTGGTGCCACACCTATCACCTCTGAAGCATAAACAACTTGTCCTTCTGCATTAAAATAATGTCTAAATGCCTCAGCTACTGCCGTCTTTTGCTCTAATAGATTAAGTACCTCTTGAGGTTCTTTACGATGTTTTGCCATTTTTAGGGCATTACCTATTCCAAATATAATCATATCTGTTTTCGCTAGTTTTTGCAATAATTTTTCTATTTGTGGTTCGTTTTTTATTAGGCTAATCGATTGATGACTAAGGTTGTCAGGGATTGTTAAAATCTCATACATACCACCTAATTTATTGGCTAATTCTACTGCAATGGTATTAGCATGAAGCTCTACTCTTTGACCTACACTTCCTCTAGCAGGCAAGACATGTAAATCCTCATAATGCTGCTGACTCTTAGGCATATAATGTACCATGTTAGCTATGGTGGTTCCACCAGTAATGGCTATGGTCGTATGTGCAGTTAACATTTCTTCTAATAAACTGCTAACAGCAAAGCCAAGACTTGTTTTGGTTTCTTCATCTTGCTCTAGGTTACCTTTTAAAATAATGGCACGTTTTAAACCAAGCTTTTCTTTAAGTTCTTCTTCCTGCCTTGTAAGTGCTTCTAAATAGTGGAGTGGAAGATATAAAGTATTTAAAACCTCTTCTCCGGGCTTCGTAATAATAATGCCTTGCACTGTAACAGCTACTAGTCCGTTTTGTGCTAATTTATCTACTTCTCCTCTAATCATGCGTTCTGAAAGTGCTAGATGAGTCGTTAAGCTTCTTCTACCAATAGGCCCTTTTTGCATAATGGTTTGCAGTAAAGCATAACGTACTTTAAATAACTCTATGGCTTCTGGAAGTAGTTTTTCTACTGCTACAATCTTATTTTGCATGTCGATGCTCCTCGGGAACATTTTTGTCCCATATTTTAGCTTTTTGTCCCACATCTTTATTGTATATAACTTCCTACAATTAATCAATCTTTTTATGCCATATTTTTATTTTTTTTATGATAGATTTTAGTTTTTAACATTACTTACCATTTCTAGTTGTTTCAAGGTTTTGCTTTATGTCGACCTCTCAGGTATAGTTTGAAATAACTCAATTAAGAATGATATTAAGGCAAATAAAAAAAGATGTCTCATTTTGTCAATGTCATTAAGTTAAGATGACGAAAAAAGATCTCTATACCAATCAAATGGTATAGGGATCTTTTTTTGAAAAAGTAGTTGACAAGACAAAGAAAATGTGTGGCCGCTCTCACTACTGATTGAATAAAGAGGTAGTGAGAGCGGCCCTTGTAATTAAAGGAAACTTAGTTACAAGGAGGACACATATGAAACCCAAACAAATTAAAAAGCTTTTAGTAGATGAAATCCAAAAGTTAGCTGACAATCCGCAAGATTATTGTACCAATCCAGGTAGTGATTTTTTACGCAAAAGAAAATTGCCCATGAATAAAATTTTAGCTGGAATTATTGGAATGGGAAGTGGGAGCCTTACAAACGAATTATTAGATCTATTTGGTGCATCTGCAGATACACCCACTTCTTCTGCGTTTGTTCAGCAGAGGAAAAAGATAAAGCCCGAAGCGTTTAAGAAGATATTTGACGGCTTTTCAAGTAAACTTATAGATAACTTTAATGAAGATATGCCCATACTTGCTGTTGATGGGTCTGATGTACAGATTCCTACCAATCCTGATGATTTAAATTCATTTCATTCTGGAAAAGATGGAAGAAAATCATATAATCTTCTGCATATAAATGCGTTGTATAATATAAATTATTCTATTTATCATGATGTGATAATACAAAAATCTAAAGAAAAGAATGAACATAACGCTCTACAAGAAATGGTTGATCGTTCTGAAATTCCTAAAGCACTCGTGATAGCTGATAGAGGTTATGAATCTTTCAACAGCATGGCTCACATTCAAGAAAAAGGATGGTTCTTTCTTATTCGTGTCAAAGATGGAATTAATGGTATAAAGAATGGATTGGATTTACCCAAAACAGACTGTTTTGATATTGATATTTCTTTAAAACTTACAAGAAAGAAAACGAATGCAGTCAAAGAACTTTTCAAAGACAAAAATCATTATCGAAGTGTTTCTTCAGCCCAACCGTTTGATTATTTACCACTTAAAAACAAGAAATCTGAACCTGCTAAATTCTATGAATTACACTTCCGAATAGTGAGATTTCCTATTTCAGAAACTTCCTATGAAACAATAGTTACAAATCTAAATAGTGAAAAGTATCCTCCTGATGAGGTAAAAAAACTGTATGCTTCTCGTTGGGGGATTGAAACATCTTTTCGAGATTTGAAATATACGATTGGAATGTTAGATTTTCATTCAAAAAAGGTGATGTGTATCCAACAAGAAATCTATGCACATATGATAATGTATAACTTTGCAGAAATGATTACCTCCCACGTAGTCATTGAAAAAAAGCAAAGAAAGCATACATATAAAGCAAATTTCTCAGTTGCAGTGCATATGTGTAGGTTATTCTATCATGGAAAAGCAACATCACCTGATGTAGAAGCCATAATTGCAAAAAATCTCATTCCTATAAGACCTGATAGGCATAGGGAACGAAACTTAATTGTTAAGATTTTTCATGGCTTCCTTTATAGAGTAGCATAAATCTTTGTAAAAGAATATAAATTTTGAGTCAGATGCAAATCTGTCTATTTGTGGTACCTGGAAATAGAAAAAGAAGCTGAAGAAATAAATCTTCAACTTCTTTTCCTAGGGATGCGTTTCTATCACAATGTTAACTTAATGACATTGCTCATTTTGTAGACATCTTTTTTATCAAGAAGTTTATTCTTTATTTATGCAATAGGATGAAGATTCAATTCTTCTGTTGTTAATGACCTATTTTCATCTAAAATGGTTTGTGCAATATTAGAGGCATGGTCTGAAATACGTTCCACATTACTAACTGTATCTAAGAACACAATACCGGCCAAAGAGTCACAAGTATTAGAAGCAAGACGTTTCATATGGCGAGAACGTAATTTTGCTTCCATGGCATCTACGTTTTCTTCTAATGGTAACGCATTTTTTGCAATGGTCTTATCTCCAAACTCATAGGCTTGAAGTGATAATTCAAAGCATTTAATAGCTGTATCTGTAATCTCTTTAAGCTCATCTATAGCTGTTTTAGAAAAATTCAAGTCTTTTTCAATTAAGCTTTGCGCCAATTCTGCGATGTTTTCTGCATGGTCGCCAACACGTTCAATGTCACTTACAGTATGGAATAATCCTGTAATGACTGTATGTTCATGTTCCGAAAGAGAAACATTACTTAATTTAACGAGGTAATGATTAATGCCGTGTTGCAATTGGTTGATAATTTTTTCGCGGTCGAAAACTTCTTGTATTTTCTTTTCATCCTTCTCAAATAATGCTTGTACTGCTACTTTTGCATTTTGTTCTGCAATATTACCCATACGTACGACTTCTTTAACTGCATTTTCTACAGCAAAGGTTGGTGTTTCGAGGATACGCTCATCCAGATGCTGAAGTTCTCCTTCTTCAGCCGTATCATTTCCTGGAATAATATGTTCAGCCAGATAAACAAGTACACTTGCAAATGGGAATAATAAAAAGGTATTAAGCACATTAAATATAGTGTGAACCATACTAATATGTGTCACTTCAATGCTCACAGAACCTAGTTCTGGTGCTACAAACTTAAAGCCAATTAGCGCTATAATTGCAAATAGAACTGATCCCAATAAGTTAAATAAGAAGTGAACTGTAGCTGCTCTTTTAGCATTTTTACTAGCACCTATACTAGAAAGGATGGCAGTAATACAAGTTCCTATGTTTTGACCTAAAATAATGTAAATCGCTGAATCCCAAGGTACAAGGGCAGCTGTCGCTAACGCCTGCAGAATACCAACAGAAGCTGAAGAGCTTTGGATAACCGCTGTTACAAGAGCACCTGTCAAAATACCTAATAGTGGATTTTTACCTAATATGATAAAGGCATTTTTAATTTCTTCTAATCCACTTAGTGGTTTAGCTGCATTACTCATCATATCAAGTCCTAAAAATAAAGCACCAAAGCCAAAAATAATTTGACCAATATGTTTTGCACTTTGTTTCTTAGCAAACATTGTCATAACGACACCAATAATAATACAAATTGGGGCTAGAACAGATGGTTTTAAGAAACTTGTCCATTCTCCTAAAGAAACAATCCATGCCGTAACAGTTGTTCCTATATTCGCTCCCATAATAACACCTACAGCTTGTTTAAGGGACATTAAACCTGCGTTAACAAATCCAACGACCATAACCGTAGTAGCTGACGAACTTTGTATCAGAGCAGTAACACCTGCACCTACTAATACACCTAAAAAGCGATTATTAGTAAGAACTCCTAACAAATTCTTCATTCTGCTACCAGCTGCTTTTTGTAGACCTTCTCCCATATACTCCATACCGAAGAGAAATAATCCAAAGCCTCCTAAGAAGCCTAGGGCCACATTAAGCCAGTTTATATCATTCATCATTATCCTCCCAAGGTTGTTTTACATTCAGACTCATTTTATCATCATCTTTTTTGATAAACAAGTTCTATTTTAAATTTCATAAAAAAATTTTTTTCTAGCTATTTTGACTTTTTTCATGTTTCCTTGTAATATCTAAGGTTAGCCATTTTAAAAGAAGCATTCTTTTTTGTCTAAGGTAGGATTATTGATATGATTTTATTCTTCACTGGCTAAAATTCTATTTTCATCTAAAATAAGCATGGCGATATTGGAAGCATGATCTGAAATACGCTCTACATTACTAATCATGTCCAAAAAGAGAATACCTGCTAAAGGATCGCAGCGCTCTTCTACTAAACGCTTCATATGTCTAGAACGTAATTTTTCTTCTAACTTATCTACTTGCATTTCTAACGGTAAGACTTGTTGCGCTATACTTCTATCACTAAATTCATAAGCTTTAAGCGCTGTTTCAAAACAATTCAGTGCTATGCTAGAAATATCTTTTAATTCTTTTTGTGCCTGCTCTGAAAATTTCAAGTCTTGTTCTTTTAAACTAACTGCTAACTCTGCAATATTATCCGCATGATCACCTACACGTTCAATATCACTTACCATATGAAAGAGTCCTGTTACTGTTAAATGTTCTTTCTCAGAAAGTGAGGCATTACTTAATTTAACAAGATACATGTTAATACTTTGTTGCATAGCATTAATGCTTCTTTCTCTATCAAATACTTGCTGTATTTTCTTTTCATCTCTTTCAAAAAGAGCATTAATAGCTGTATCTACATTTTGAGATGCCATACGTCCCATACGAATAACTTCTTTAATAGCATTTTCAATAGCAAAGGATGGTGTTTCTATAATTCTTTCATCTAAATGTTGTAAACCTTCTTCAGACTGTTCCTTTCCTTTAATAATGTGTTCAGCCAGATATACCAGCGTGCCTGCGAAAGGAAAAAGTATTAATGTATTAAGTAAATTAAAGGTCGTATGAACAATACTAATATCTGTAATATTAATTAATATATTTTGGTATTGTGGTACAAGAAATTGAAAAGCTATAATTGCCAAAATCATAAATATAACAGAGCCAATCAAATTAAATAAAAAGTGGATGAAAGCAGCTCTTTTTGCATTTACACCTGCACCTATGCTTGATAAAAGAGCAGTCACACAGGTACCAATATTTTGTCCTAAAATAATATAAATAGCCGAACTCCAGGGCACAAGCCCCGCCAGTGCTAATGCTTGAAGAATGCCTACTGAAGCCGAAGAACTTTGTATAATAGCCGTTACAACAGCTCCGGTTAGAATACCCAAGAAAGGATTGCTACCAAGCACCACAAACAGATTGCGTACACCTTCTAGTCCACTTAGGGGTTTAGCTGCACCACTCATCATATCAAGACCTAAAAATAAACCACCAAAACCAAATAAGATTTGTCCTATAGACCTTGCTTGTGACTTCTTAGCAAACATCATTAAACCAACACCTGCGACAATAAAAATCGGAGCTAAGACAGAAGGCTTTAAAAACTGAGTCCACTCACCTAAGGAGACAATCCATGCTGTTACCGTAGTTCCTATATTAGCTCCCATAATCACACCTACAGCTTGGGTTAAAGACATAAGCCCTGCATTTACAAAACCTACTATCATAACTGTAGTTGCCGATGAACTTTGTATCAAAGCTGTTACACCCGCTCCTACAAGCACACCTAAGAAACGATTACTAGTAAGGATACCTAGTAAGTTTTTCATCTTGCTACCGGCCGCTTTTTGAAGACCTTTCCCCATAAATTCCATGCCAAATAAGAAGAGGCCAAAGCCTCCTAAAAAATTCAAACCCAATTCAAGCCAATTTATTTCTGCCATACAATCCTCCGGTTAAATACGATTTATAGTTAATATTTCACATCCGGCAATTTTTATAACTTTTTTTGAAATAAATATGAAAATAAAAAACAAGTAATGAACAGGATTAATCTTTTTCCTGCTATTACTTGTTTTAATATCTAAGCTTTTATTTTATTATTTAAGCCTTTTTTCTTATAAAATCGTTCCGCCACCAATAAGCTTGTCCCCATCATAAAGTACAAGTGCTTGTCCAGGCGTAATGGCACGTTGCTTTTCATCAAAGATACACTGAATTGTATCTTCATCTATCATTTTTATCGTACAAGGTTGTGGTGCTTGATTGTATCTGATCTTACCTAAACAGTGCATTTCACCCTCTAAATGTTCAAAAGGCATGAAATTAACTTGATTAGCCGTTACCGTTGTATCAAATAAATCCTCATTATCTCCAATAACCACTTCATTGGTTTTTTGATTAATACGTTGTACAAAGCCTGGTTTGCCTAAAGATAAACCTAAGCCTTTTCTTTGGCCAATGGTATAATGAATAATCCCTTTATGTTTACCTAATACTTTGCCGTCTTTATTAACAAAATTACCTACTACTGGTTTTTTGCCGGTCTCTTCTTCAATATATTTTGCATAGTTATTGTCTGGTACAAAACAAATTTCTTGACTATCTGGTTTAGTAGCCACAGCAAGTCCTATTTCTTTTGCAATAGCTCTTACCTCATCCTTTGTATAGTCTCCTAAAGGCATTAAAGTATGAGCTAATTGATGCTGTGTTAAATTATAAAGGGCATAAGTTTGGTCCTTTGCTAAAGTTTTAGACTGTTTAAGACTATAACGTCCCGTTACTTCATCTCTAATGACTCTAGCGTAGTGACCTGTTGCAATATAATCTGCTCCTATTTGCAATGCTTTTTGTAGCATAGATTCCCACTTCACATAGCGATTACATGCAATACAAGGATTAGGTGTTCGTGCATTTTGGTATTCATCTAAAAAGTAATCTATGACATGCTTTTTAAAATCACTTCTAAAGTTAACTACATAGTGAGGTATATCAAGCTTTTGGCAAACTCTTCTTGCATCATCTACAGCAGAGAGACCACAGCAACCACCATCACTGTCTTCAGGCGCTCCTTCTTGCCAGATTTGCATAGTCATCCCAATGACTTCATAGCCTTGCTCTTTTAAAAGATACGCCGTAACCGAGCTATCTACACCCCCTGACATACCTACTACTACTTTCTTCTTAGTCGTTTCACTCATTAGCAACAACCAGAACCTTCTTCATGATCGTGGTCGTGATGATCATGGTCATGTACGTCTGCTACTGGTTCTTTTAACCCTTCAATAGTAATATTGTTCTTTTTCGCATAATCCCAAAGTGCTGCGTGAAGTGATTCTTCTGCAAGTAGTGAACAGTGCATTTTTACTGGTGGAAGGCCATCAAGAGCTTCTGCTACTGATTTATTTGTAATCTTTAAAGCTTCTTCAATGGTTTTGCCAATAACAAGTTCTGTTGCCATTGAACTTGTTGCTACAGCTGCACCACAACCAAATGTCTTAAATTTAGCATCTTTAATAATACCATCTTCTATTTGAAGATATACTTTCATAATATCTCCACATTTTGCATTTCCTACTGTACCAACACCACTAGCATTTTCAATTTCACCAACATTTCTTGGATTCATAAAATGATCCATAACTTTTTCACTATACATATTTTTCACCTCTTATGATTAATAAGTTTTATGAGCCTTTGTATCTCTCGTTTCTAAATACTCATTCTGTACTTTTACTATTTATTCTTCATTGTATTTCTTAATTTTTTATTCTTACTTCTTTCAACTATATCTTTTTAACTCTTCATTCTTATTTATTATTTCTTCATTGCATTCTTAACTTCTTCCCAAAGTGGAGACATATCTCTCATTCTTTGAACAATAGCTGGCATTTTTTCAAGTACTACATCGATTTCTTCTTCTGTGTTTTGTACACCTAAAGTAAATCTAATAGAACCATGTGCTTTTTCGTGTGGAATACCTAAAGCTAAAAGTACATGGGAAGGATCAAGAGAGCCTGATGTACAAGCTGATCCACTAGATGCTGCAATACCATTCATATCAAGTAGAAGCAAAAGTGACTCACCTTCTACATATTCTACACCAATATTAGCATTATTAGCCAAACGCTTTGTTGGATGTCCATTTAATTTACAATAAGGTATAGATTCTAGTAAACCTTTAATAAGTTTGTCACGAAGTTTTGTCATTTTTTCAATCTTCGCATCAAAGTCTGTATAAGTTAACTCCATTGCTTTAGCAAGACCTACGATACCCGGTACATTTTCTGTACCTGCGCGACGTCCTCTTTCTTGCCCACCACCATGGATTAAGTTTTCAAGTTTTAGGCCTCTTTTAATGAATAAGACACCCATTCCTTTTGGGCCATTGATTTTGTGACCTGATAAAGAAAGTAAATCAATGTTTTGGTCTTTCACATCAATCCTCACTTGACCTACAGCTTGCACAGCATCCGTATGGAAAGGAATTTTGTGTGCTTTAGCAACAGCACCAATTTCTTTAATTGGCATAATGGTACCAATTTCATTATTAGCGTACATGATGCTAATTAAAATAGTTGTATCTTTGATAGCTGCTTCTACCGCTTCTGGGCTTACTAAACCATTATCATCTACATCTAGATAAGTCACCTCGTAGCCGTGCTTTTCTAGATATTCACAAGTATGAAGGACTGCATGATGTTCGATTTTAGTAGTAATAATATGATTACCTTTATTTTTATGAGCTTCTGCAATTCCTTTAATTGCCCAGTTATCTGCTTCTGAACCACCGCTAGTAAAGAATATCTCATTTGTTTGTGCCCCAATATATTTAGCAATTGTTTCTCTTGATTCATCAAGAGCTTTTTTATTCATTTGAGCAATTTGATAAACACTAGATGGGTTACCAAAGCTTTCTGTAAAATAAGGAAGCATTGCTTCAACGACTTCTTTACGTACAGGGGTTGTTGCTGCATTATCAAGATATATTTTATTCATTTTATGACCTCCCTTAAATCTTCTTAAATGTAGTAACTTTGCGCTGCATTTTCATTGATTTTTTCATAATCAGCCATAAGCTGATCTAAGGTAATATTATCGACTACTCGGTCAATACTATCCCTTATTTTTTCCCAAACTGATTTAGTTACACATTTACCATCTAAAAAGCAATGTGTATTACCATCTTTACAAGTACAATCTGTAGGAGCTAAAGACCCTTCTAGAGCTCTTAAAATTTCTCCAATTGTAATCTCTTCGGGTGCTTTTGCTAAAGCATAACCACCTTGGGCGCCTCTTTGGCTTATCACCAATTTATTTTTCTTAAGGAGTGCCATAAGCTGCTCCAAATAATTTTCTGACATTGAAAGCCTCTCTGCTATGCTTTTAAGAGATATGTGTTTTTCCTTTGAATAAACACCTAAATCCACCATAGCTTGAAGACCATATCTCCCTTTTGTGGATAATTTCATTTCCCCACCTCCATTCCCTACTTTACTACTAGGAATTATATTCCCTAGCTTATCACTAGGAATTATATTTGTCAATACTTTATAGCGCTCGATAAATTGCTTTTAAATTTTAACTTTTTGTTACTTTTTGTGTGTTAAGAACACA
The DNA here is from genome assembly GCF_003990395.1 of Cellulosilyticum sp. WCF-2. Classification (NCBI taxonomy): domain Bacteria; kingdom Bacillati; phylum Bacillota; class Clostridia; order Lachnospirales; family Cellulosilyticaceae; genus Cellulosilyticum; species Cellulosilyticum sp. WCF-2. Next base: position 3,750,447 of record NZ_CP034675.1, read on the forward strand.
TCAAAAAAGCACATTCCTTGTAAGCAATAAGGAACGTGCTTTTTACTTATTTATAGTCATAATAACAAGTCAGTTAGCATATATTTTAGAATAGTTAAATAGATTAGATATTTATATCTTTAAATGAGCTTAGAGCTTAATAATAATATATTCGGAAATATACTACCACTAAGTGACTTCTACACACTTTACCGGCTATAAGTGTGTTAGGGCTATCTTTGGCATACTGCAAGAGGGTAAGTCCTAAGCTCACTATTTTAAATAAATTGAGGTTTACTTCTTATTTCCCTTCCAAAAGGGGATACTATACCATTTTAACATCTATGGTATATACTATTCTCTTCTCTACTCATGTGTGATACTTTTTTAAAAATATTTTTTAATATTTTATTCCTTACTTACCTTATTTTATTCAAGTACAAAACTATTTTGTGCCACTTTTTTTGACAAAATTTTTCTAACTGAACGATTAATTCTTTCTTCCGTCAATCTTCCTTCTTTATAGCCTTCCACAAGAGCAATATAAGCTTTTCCTATGTCAGCCGGCATTAAACAAATGTCATTTTCCGCCTCTATACAAAGCAGCGCTGCTTCTTCTACTGAATATTGATTTTGAATAGCTCCCATATCCATAGCATCTGTCATTAATAAAATGTTATCACAATCATAATGCGCTAAGATATAATTTCCCCATATAGGTGACAAAGAAGCAGGTAGACTATCATCTACTGTTTTCACCATTAGGTGTCCTCTCATTAAAGCTCCTACTCCTGATTCAAGTGCTTTTGTAAAGGGAATGAGCTCCTCTAACTCTAGCTCTTCTAGACTCTTGTTAATATAAGCTAATCCTTCATGAGAATCCTCAAGGGTATTACCATGTCCCGGGAAATGCTTCAGTACAGGTTGAATCCCTTCCTGAATTAAACCTTCTGCAAAACGAATCACCATAGGTGTGACAGTCTCCGCTGTTTCTCCAAAGCTTCTTTTTCCAATCACTGTATTACCAGGTTCATTATAAATATCTGCTACAGGTGCAAAATCCATATTAAATCCTAGGCTTTTTAATAATTTTCCCATCCTTGTAGCTTCTTTATAAGCTAACTCAGTATCTCCTGTTTCTCCGATACTAAAGGCTATTTTAAAAGGAACTTCATTTATTTGACTATTACTTCCTACCCTGCTCACACTCCCTCCTTCTTCATCTACACCTATAAAAAGAGGAATGGTGCTCATTGCTTGTAGATCACTAATAAGTTCTTGTGTCTGTTTTGCCGTTACTATGTTTTCTTTAAAAAGAATAATGCCGCCTACCGGATAAGTAGTAAGAAGCTTTTTTACTTCTTCATTCATTTGAGTGATTGGCTCTCCCTGCTGATCTTTACGAATGGCAATCATAAAAAGTTGTCCTATTTTTTCTTCTATAGTCATTTGCTGCATATAAGCTTCTATCTTTTCTTCTAGCGTTATTGTTTCTTTCACTTCTTGTTCTTCTTCCTTTATACTTGCTTTTGGTGTTTCTTCTTTTTGCTCCTCATTAAGCTTTTGATTGGATTGCTTTTCTACCTCATCTGTCTTATCCTTTATTTCATCTGATGCTACGCTTTCCTTTAAGCTACTATCACTATTTGTACAGCCTACTACTAGCAATACCATGATTAACCAAAATATCCGAATATATCTTTTCATATAACCTCCTGTATAGAATCCGTATAGAAACGGACAAACCTGTTTCTTTTATTGAATTTTTAAGCTATACTGTATATAATAAATTATTTAAGGAAGTGAAATCTATGCATCCAAGTGAGGATCCAGAAATACTTAAAAGTGTTCTATATGATAAATCTTGTACCTGCCCCCTTTGTGGCAAAGCTTTTACTACTAAAACCATTAAATTAGGTAAAAACCAAGTAACTTCTATTGATGAGGATCTCTATGCTCATTATTCTACGGTTAATCCCTTACATTATGATATCATTGTTTGTCCTGAATGTGGTTATAGTGCTGTAACAAAAAACTTTTCTTCTTTGCTATCTAAACAAAAAGAATGGTTAAGTGCTCATTTTTATAGAGGAAGTCAAATTCCGGCCTATGGTGAATATACCACTATTGATGAGGCTATTCATAAACATAAAATTGCTCTTTTAGCATGTATAACACGCAAAAGCAAATTAGGTGAACAAGCTTATCTCGCTCTACATATTGCCTGGCTTTATCGTGACAAAGGAGATGATGCAGAGTCCAAGAACTTCTTAAAGCGAGCTTACGATGGCTTTGCTGAAGCATTGACTAAAGAAAATTTTCCTATTCTAGGTTTAGACGAAGCAACCCTACTTTATATGTTGGCAGCCATGGCTCATGAACTTAATAAACTAGAAGAAAGTAAACAATATCTCTCTTCTGTTATTACTATGCCAGGCTTATCTCCTCGCTTAAAAGACCATGCTTTAAATCTAAAAGAAAAGTTATATGAGAAAAGATAACTATCGATCTAGTTAACTACAAAAAATGGGAGGACTACACCAATTAGGATTGTAGCACTCCCATTTTTATCTTTTTATGTTATTTACCAAGCCGGATATTTCTTAAGCCATTCGTCACTTTCTTCATAAAAGGTAACTAAATCCTCTGCTAAGTGTTCAATCTCTCTACTTAATTCTACGCCTTCTATCCATCTAGTAGGAATAGCTTCAATTCCCAAATAAGCGCCTAATAAACTGCCCACAATAGCTCCCACACTATCACTATCACCACTATGGTTAACAGCTAATCTTAAAGCTGCTTCAAAATCTTTAGGATGAGCAAGTGCTGCATAAACAGACATGGCTAAGGCTTCATGTGCCATAAAGCCCTTTCCTAAACGTTCCATTTGTTCATGGTTTGGTTCTCCTTCTTTGACTAAAGCAATAGCCATTTCTAGAGCTGCTACCACTTCTTCGCTTCCTGGTTTTTCCTTAATATAGGTTAGTGCCTTTTGAACGGCTACTTCTAACTCATCATCTTCCACTAAATAATGAATCATAAGTGCTAGTGCACCTGCTGATAAATAAACACTTGGTGAACCGTGAGTAATCGCTGCCGAACGTACTCCCAGTAAGAAAGCTCTTTCTTCATCTTCAACAAGACCAATCGGTGCTACTCTTACCATTCCACCACAGCCTTTACTATCATTAAGCGGCTTTTCTAGTGTCCCCATGATCCCTTTTCCTAAAGCAGTTAAACAGGTGACCCCTGGCTCGCGGTAAGCATGCAACCTTCCTACCTTAATAAGCCATCCATCATAGTCCTTCTTATTCCAATGAGGTGTATTTAACCCTTGTGTATGAAGCCACCTTAAATAAGCTCTAAACAAAGTAATGGTTGTACCTTCTAAAGTTCTTTCATGATCTTTTCTCTTAGCTCTTGTCACACTACGTAGTAATCCTTCTGCTGTAAATAATGTTAACTGTGTATCATCAGTAATTAATGCATAACGTTGCCCGCAAGGAATATCTAATTCCTTTACACCACTTGCTCCATAAACTTTAACAATATCACTATACTGCATAAACTCTATTGGTGCTCCTAACGCATCACCAATAGCGCTGCCCATTAAACAACCATAAAAATTAGCTATACTACGTTTCATATGAGCCCCTCCAGTTTTATACTTTGGAATTATAATTAAATTTTAACAATCTTTAGAGCATTTTTCAATGTTTTTTATAAATTTTGTCAAAATTAATAGAGGTATTTTTTAGAATCTTCTTTTTTATAATCCATTATTTATGGTCTTTTGTTTATATAGTAATACCCTTTTACCGCTATGGGCACTTGTATTTGAACTAATCGATTTGATATTTTGTAAACAAATAAGAATTACTGAATGCTTTCCTTTAGATTATCTCCCAGCCTTTTTATGGTAATTAAATTTTCTCTCATTTCGTTAAAACGTTTGTTTTGTATACGTGTCGCATTATTCACTTCTTCTGCCATAGCAGTATGTTCTTCGGAAATACTAGCTAAAACATTAGTTTCATCATTCATCTTTATAAAGACTTCTAAAATAGTATGGATACTATCTACTTCTATGGCAATCTGGCCATTAAGCGTTTCTACTGCTTCTACTAAATGATTAAATACACCCTTAACACTTTTTACTGCCTCTACCCCTGTTGCTGTAGCTTTACTTCCCTTTATAACTTGTTCTTTAGTAACAACTGATTTTTCTTGTAAAGAAAGAATGATTTCTCTAATCGCATCTACTACTTGGCTACATTCTTCAGCCAAATTTTTAATTTCATCTGCAACTACGGCAAATCCTTTTCCAGCTTCCCCTGCCCTAGCTGCTTCAATTGAAGCATTAAGCGCTAATAGATTGGTTTGTCTAGCAATCCCTGTTATGGCATTTAAAAATTCACCAATATGTTCAATCTTATTTTCTAGCTCTAGTACATTATTTAAACTTGCTTCAACTGCTTCAGTTATTTCTTGCATTTGTTGATTCATATCTTCAATTGTGATGTGACTATTAGCTACCTCTGCATCAATAGTCGTGCTTACTTTGCTCATCTCATCTGTTGTTTCTTTTGCAAAGCTCATTTTATCTTCTGCATCTTTCATCCACTCTGTCAGCTTAACAATTCCTTTAGCTTGTTCCTCTGTTCCTTGAGCCGTCTGTTCTATAGAAATTGTAATTTGATGATTTACTTCATTTAAGCTTTGTATAGCTTCGTTAACTTGATAAATATTTTGATTGAGTACTTCTGTATTCGTACCAATTGTTTGCACCGCTTCTTGAAGCTTCCTTACCATTTCTTGGCTTTTCTTTGCATTTTCCATACTATAGCGCATGTATTCTCCACCCCATTTAGCAATAATATAAAAAATAACTAAACCAATTTCAAAAATAAGCAGGCCCTTAACACGATAATATAAACTGAAATCCTTACCTAAAAGTGGCAATCTCATCATAAAGCTTCCTATTACAAGAAACAAATTAATAACAATGGCATAAACCATAAGTATCTTTGTATTAAAATATAAAATCACTAAACTTGAAGTCGTTAGTAAAATAAGTAGACTTGTATCTGTTCCATTCTCTGCTACAGCCACTATTAAACCAACTAAAGCTGGTAATACGATAAGTATAACTCCTTTTAAAACCATTCCAATATTCCTACTTTTTACAACGATAGTTGCTAATATAGGCGTAGCTAGAATAATCCAGTCTTCTATACTAATACCTTTACTTCCTATCACTTTTTGTGCAAAAAGTATCACAGATATGATCCATATAAGTCGCCCAACAAAAGTATGCACCTTTCTTTCATCATATTGCTTCATCTCACTTCCCATAATGAGCCCTCCTTCTAGATTCCCTAATAATTCATACTTATTATAGTGGATTTTCTTTACATCTTCTACACTCTAGATAAATTTTTGACAATAATATAGTTTTTTTTAATGTTATGTGCAAGAATTTTAAAATTAATACCTTTTATTCAATAAAAAAAGGCCATAGGCCTTTTTTTACTTTTCTTATTAATCTAAAATAATGTTGTCAATAGCAGCTCCTGGAGCTACCATTGGTAATACTTTTTCATCTTTATCAATATGGCAGTTAATAACAACTGGCTCCCTATTTGTCCATGCTTCTTCAAATGCATTTACAAATTCATCTTGAGTCGTTACGTCATAAGCTTTTACACCATAAGCCTTTGCTAATAAAATAAAATCTGGCCCGCGATCTAAGTCTGTTTGAGAATAACGTTTATCATAGAAAGAAGTTTGCCACTGTCTTACCATACCTAAGGTTGTATTATTCATAATAACAATAATAACTGGTACATTATAATGAGCAATGGTACAAAGCTCATTACAGTTCATTCGGAAAGAACCGTCTCCTGCAATATGCACCACACGTTCATCCGGTCTAGCAATTTGTGCACCTATACTTGCACCTGTACCATACCCCATAGTTCCCAAACCACCTGAGCTAATAAAGATTCTAGGCTTTGTATATTTATAGAACTGAGCAGCCCACATTTGATGCTGACCTACCTCTGTAGTAATAATAGCTTCACCCTGAGTTTGATCATAAATATTATTCATAATAAATTGTGGTCTAAGCGTATCACCACTTTGATACGTATATTTAAACTTATCCCTCCAACTCTGGATCTTTTCTAACCACTCTTTATTTTCTTGTTTTGGAACAAGTGGTATCAGTTTATTTAAAACTTCCCTTGCATCACCAATAATAGATGCCAAAGCAGGGACATTCTTACCCACCTCTGCTGGGTCTACATCAATCTGCAAAATCGTTGCATGAGGCGCGAACTTATTGACATCACTTACAACGCGGTCACTAAACCTTGCACCAATAGCAATAAGTAAGTCACACTCTGTGACACCTTTATTAGATGCAACACTACCATGCATTCCTATCATTCCAGTTGAAAGTGGATGTGTTTCAGGAAAGCCACCTATACCCATTAAAGCCGTAGCTACTGGAGCTGAAATCTTTTCAGCAAACTGTAACAATTCCTTTTGTGCGCCACTAGCAATAATGCCCCCTCCACTATAAATGAAAGGTCTTTCTGCATTTTTAATTAAGTCCACAGCTATTTGAAGATTTTTCTCATGTATCGTTTCAGTAACTGGTAAAATGCTTTTTGGCACTTCATATTCATAGTCATATAAAGCAGCCGTCACATCTTTTGGAATGTCTACAAGGACAGGTCCTGGTCTACCTGACTGCGCAATATAAAAAGCCTCTCTAAGGGTTTTAGCTAAGTCCTTTATTTCTTTAACGATATAATTATGTTTGGTGATGCACATTGTAATTCCTGCAATGTCTACTTCTTGGAAACTGTCTTTTCCAATGAGTGAATTAGGCACTTGCCCTGTAATGGCCACCATTGGTATAGAATCCATATACGCTGTAGCTATACCTGTTACTAAGTTTGTAGCTCCTGGTCCTGAGGTGGCAATACATACACCTACTTTTCCTGTTGCTCTTGCATAACCGTCAGCTGCATGTGAAGCGCCTTGTTCATGAGCTGTTAGTATATGATTAATGCGGTCACTATTTTTATATAAGGCATCATAAATATTAAGTGCCTGCCCTCCTGGATATCCAAAAACAGTATCTACTCCCTGTTCTACTAAGCATTCTATAATAATTTGTGCTCCATTGATTTTCATGATACGCCCCCTTTGCCAACTATAGTTTGAATATCGCGCCTGTATTTGCAGATGTTACTAAAGAAGCATAACGTGCTAAGTAGCCTGTTTTAACTTTTGGTTCTGGTTTTACCCATGCTTCTTTTCTCTTAGCAAGCTCTTCTTCGTCCACTTCTAAGTTAATAGTACATGCGTTCATATCAATGCTAATAAGATCCCCATCTTCTACTAAAGCAATGACTCCACCTTCAGCAGCTTCTGGTGAAACGTGACCAATACTAGCTCCTCTTGTTGCTCCTGAGAAACGTCCATCTGTAATAAGTGCTACATCTTTATCAAGTCCCATACCTGCAAGACAAGCAGTAGGCTCTAACATTTCTCTCATACCTGGGCCGCCTTTTGGTCCCTCATAGCGGATAACAACAACATCACCTTTTTCAATTTTGCCACCTAAAATCGCTGCTGTTGCTTCTTCTTCACCATTAAATACTTTAGCTTTCCCAGTGTGCACTAGCATTTCTGGAGCTACTGCTGAACGCTTAACAACACAAGCATCTTTTGCTAGGTTTCCTTTAAGTACAGCAATACCACCTGTTGCTGAATAAGGATTTTCAATTGGACGAATAACCTCTGGGTTTTTATTCGTTACTTTTTCAAGATTTTCTGCAATCGTTTTTCCAGTTACAGTCATAAGGGAAGTATCTAAAAGATCTTTTTTAGTAAGCTCTTTCATAACGGCTGCAACTCCCCCTGCAAAGTGGAGATCTTCCATATGATCACTACCTGCTGGTGCTAAGTGACAAAGGTTAGGTGTTTTAGCAGAAATTTCATTAGCCATATCTAAGTTAATATGTACACCTGCTTCATGTGCTACAGCTGGTAAGTGAAGCATAGTATTTGTACTACAGCCAAGCGCCATATCTACAGTTAATGAATTGCGGAAAGCTTTTTCATTTAAAATATCACGCATTTTAATATCTTTCTCAAGCATTTCCATAACGGCAATACCTGTATATTTAGCTAAACGGATACGCTCTGCAAATACAGCTGGTGTAGCGCCGTTTCCTGGAAGTGCAATGCCTAATACTTCACACATACAGTTCATACTATTAGCTGTATACATTCCTGAGCAAGAACCACAGCCTGGACAAGCATGATTTTCATATTCTTTTAACTCATCTTCTGTTATCTTACCAGCATTAAAAGCACCAACAGCTTCGAAAGTAACAGAGAGATTTGACTTCTTACCATTAACCATACCAGAAAGCATTGGCCCTCCACTTACAACTGCTGTAGGAAGATTCATCCTAGCTGCTCCCATAAGCATTCCTGGTACGATTTTATCGCAGTTTGGTACAAGCACCATAGCATCAAAAGCATGTGCTGTTGCCATACATTCAATGGAATCAGCAATAAGTTCTCTTGTGACAAGAGAATATCTCATTCCTTCATGTCCCATTGCAATACCATCACATACACCAATTGCAGGAATTTCAATAGGTGTTCCTCCCGCTATACGAACGCCTGTTTTAACAGCTTCTGTAATTTTATCTAGGTGTGAATGTCCTGGTACGATTTCACTCTTAGCTGTTACTACAGCTACTAATGGTTTTTGAATTTCTTCATCTATATAACCCATTGCTTTAAATAAAGAGCGATGAGGTGTTCTTGCAGCTCCTACTTTTACACGATCACTTTTCATATTTATACGCCTCTTTTCTTTTATTATTTCCTTTATAGTAACGACAACTAACTCTTCTAGTAAGAATCTTTCTATAAGCAATTCCTCTTAGAAGTTCTAGAAGTTGTCTTTTATATTTGCCATGTAGAAAGAATAATGAAGAGTGAAAAATGATTAGCTAAGAATAAAGAATGAAGAAGAGAAGTGAAAATTACATTACTTCTTAATTCCTCATTCCTAAGTTCATCATTTTCAACTCTTAATTTTTTCACTTATATTTCTTAATTTCTATTTAATATTCATGCTTAATCACTTAAAAAATATCTGTTCCTTGTTCATTAGCATAAGCTTTAAATGCTGCTAATAAGATTTTCGTTACTTCTCCTGCATTACCGGTTCCAATAACTCTGCCATCCACCATACTTACAGGAATAGCTTCTGCTGCTGTACCTGTTAAGAAACATTCATCAGCATTATATACATTAAATAATGTAAATTCTTTTTCAACTAAGGTGAAACCAAGCTTTGCAGCAAGTTCTATAACCGTTCTTCTTGTAATCCCATCTAAGATACCAATATGGATAGGTGGTGTATAAATCACACCATCTTTTACAATAAAGATATTATCACCTGTACACTCTGCTACAATACCATCATGGTTAAGCATTAAAGCTTCTGGAACACCTGCACGATTAGCTTCCATTTTAGCTAAAATATTATTTAAGTAGTTAAGTGATTTAATCTGCGGATCAACAATCGTTGCTTTATTACGCCTTTGAACAGAAGTAATAATAGGCATACCTTTTGTATACATTTCTTCTGGATACATGGTAATATTGCCTGCAATACAAAATACAGTTGCTTTTGGACATGTCTTAGGACTTAAACCTAGATCCCCTTTTCCTCTTGTTACAACTAAGCGAATATAGCCATCTCTTAAGTCATTTCTTCTGCAAGTTTCTAAAAGCACTTCTGTCATCTCTTCTTTTGTAAGAGGAATCTCTAACATAATAGCTTTAGCTGCTGCATAAAGTCTATCTATATGATCTTCACATCTAAAAATACGACCGTTATAGGCTCTGATACCTTCAAAAACGCCATCTCCATATAATACACCATGATCGAAAACGGAAATCTTTGCTTCTCCTTCTTCGACATATTGCCCATCTAAATAGATGATTTGACTACTCATGCCCTCACTACCTTTTCTTTTTTATTTTACTTAATTTTATTTATCCTATTATGCTTATTTGATAGCGGCTGTAATAAGGTCGCCCATTTCAACTGTTCCAATTTGCTTCATGTCTGTGCTCATGATATCACCTGTACGGTAACCTGCATCAAGGACATTCATAACAGCTGCTTCAATTGCATTTGCTTCTTTATCTAAGTTAAGTGAATAACGAAGCATCATAGCTGCTGAAAGGATGGTTGCAATTGGATTCGCTTTGTTTTGGCCTGCAATATCTGGTGCACTACCATGACTTGGCTCATATAAACCAAGAGAACCTTCTCCAAGTGAAGCTGATGCAAGCATACCGATTGATCCTGTAATAATACTTGCTTCATCTGATAAAATATCGCCAAAGATATTAGAGGTTACAATAACATCAAATTGTTTTGGATTAACGACTAATTGCATCGCTGCATTATCTACATACATAAATGAATACTCTACTTCTGGATAATCTTTAGCTACACGGTTAACAACGACTCTCCAAAGTCTAGAAGATTCAAGTACATTGGCTTTATCTACAACACATACTTTTTTGTTACGTTTCATAGCTGCATCAAAGCCTACCCTTGTGATACGTTCGATTTCAGCTACTGTATATTTTTCAAGGTCAGATGCAAAAGTTTTGCTATCGTCTTCTTCACATACAACCTTATTTTTTTCTCCAAAATAAATACCACTTGTAAGTTCTCTTACAATAAGAATATCTAAACTATCCCCAATGATTTCTTCCTTTAATGGACTAGCATGTTTAAGTTGTGGATAAAGCACAGCTGGACGAAGATTTGCAAATAATTTAAGTGCACCACGAATACCTAAAAGACCTTTTTCTGGTCGGTCTCCATTAGGAAGATTATCCCATTTAGGGCCACCTACAGCGCCAAGAAGTACAGCGTCTGCAGCTAAACATGCATCGATTGTTTCTTGTGGAAGAGATGAGCCTTTATGATCAATAGCTACTCCTCCCATCATTTGTTCATCATATGTAAATTGATGTCCGTAGACTTCACCAACTTTATTTAATACTTTAACGGCCTCTGTAACAATGTCAGGACCTATTCCATCACCTGGAAGTGTGACTATTTTAAAATCCATTTTCTTTTCCTCCCTATATCTATTTTATACTAACCACATAGGTATACATGCAATAATGACCAGAGCAACAAAAAAGCCTATTTCTACTAAACTCATAATAACTAACTTAGTAACACTTTCTCCTCCACCTAACTTATAACGATACTTAAGCAAAAGGTAAAATAGGACGTTTACCCATATAAATAGTATCAAAGTAGATAGAATACTTATCCATACTGATAAAATCAAATTACTATTACCTAAAAGGTATATCAGCCTATTACATAAAAAGGATATCACCATATTAGCAATAAAGTTAGCCATGTAAATTGGACCAAATACATTTTTCCCCTCATCATAAGATAACTTAATACCTGCTACATATCTAAATAAGACGGTCTGTATCCCAACAAAAAACCACCTACCAATAGCAATACCTAATGGAGTAAATACTATAGTGATTAAACTTGATAGTGAAAATCTTAGTTCACCTACTAATAAAGATACTAAGATACTTATTACAGTAAGTCCCCAGTACAACCAAGTTCTATAATCCTCATCACTGTAGCAAGTAATTTCTCCATTCTTAATCAATTCTTTTGGTTTAATAAATAGTTTTCCTAATAATTGAGGTATCGATAAATAGATTTTCACTTCATCTGCTTGAGATTCTTCATAAGTTAAATACTCTTCATTACATTTCTTAAGTAGAATACTGAGTACAATTGGCGTTACAACAAGTAATAAAACAAAAATTAAAATTGTTGAGAGCATGATTATCCCGGGGTAAAATCCTATTAATTGATTGGTATCCATTGATTGACCATCCTTTTCATTTATTTTTTATTTAAGTTTTGAAAATTATGTCATCAATATGTATATATCCATTCACTTTTGTAATAAGCTAAACATTTCTATCTTTGTGCTTTAATTTTATTAACAAGTCCACCCTTTTGAATAATCTCTTGCATGAAAGCTGGGAATGGTTGCCCCTGATAACTCTCCCCTTTTGTTACATTAGTGATTACGCCTGTATCAAAGTTAACTTCTACTACATCCCCTTTACTAATACCATCTGCTGCTGCTTCACATTCTAAAATAGGAAGCCCAATATTAATAGCATTGCGGTAGAAAATACGAGCAAAGGTTCTTGCGATAACACAAGATACACCTGCTTCTTTAATAGCCAGTGGTGCATGTTCACGAGAAGACCCGCAGCCAAAGTTTTTATCAGCTACGATAATATCTCCTTCTTTAACTTCTTTCACAAAATTAACATCAATATCTTCCATACAATGAGCTGCTAACTCTTTTCCGTTAGAAGTATTTAAATAACGTGCCGGAATAATAACATCTGTATCTACATTGTCGCCATAACGAAATACGGTTCCTTTTGCATTCATTTTTAGTCCTCCTTTTATACTTGACCGATTATTTTAATTGCTTACATTTCCCATATCTATTTTTCTATTGTTTCCTATTCTGATCAGCTGAATAATCCCCATTATTCAACTTTCATTTTCTTTATAATGTTTCTGGATTTGTAATATAACCTGTAAGTGCTGATGCAGCTGCTACAGCTGGACTTGCAAGATAAACTTCTGAGTCTACATGTCCCATACGACCTACAAAGTTACGATTAGTGGTAGAAACAGCTCTTTCACCTGCTGCAAGGATTCCCATATGGCCACCTAAACATGGACCACAAGTAGGTGTACTAAATACAGCACCTGCTTCTACGATATCTTTAATAATGCCTTCTTCTAATGCTTGTAAGTAGATTTTTTGAGTACCTGGGAATACAATCACACGTATACTAGGATCTACTTTTTTGCCTTTTAAGATATCTCTTGCAATGCGAAGGTCTTCCATACGTCCATTAGTACAAGAACCAATAACAACTTGATCGATTTTAATATCTTTAGGACCGATTTCATCTACTGTTTTTGTATTCTCTGGAAGATGTGGAAAAGCAACTGTTGGACGAATCTTTGCTAAATCAATTTCGTATACAGCATCATATTCAGCATCTGCATCTGCTTCATAAATAGTATAAGGTTTTGTACTATGTTCTTTAACAAAAGCTAAAGTTTGGTCATCTACAGGGAATATGCCGTTTTTAGCACCTGCTTCAATAGCCATATTTGCCATACAAAGACGAGAATCCATAGAAAGATTAGCAATACCATCACCTACAAATTCCATTGATTTATAAAGAGCACCATCTACACCAATCATACCGATAATATGAAGGATGACATCTTTGCCACTTACATGCTTACTTGGTTTACCTGTTAAAACAAATTTAAGAGCAGAAGGTACTTTAAACCACGCTTTACCTGTAGCCATACCAGCTGCCATATCTGTACTACCAATACCTGTAGAAAATGCACCTAGTGCACCATAAGTACAAGTATGTGAGTCAGCCCCAATGACTACATCTCCTGGTACTACTAAACCTTTTTCAGGAATAAGGGCATGCTCAATACCCATTTGGCCTACTTCAAAGTAGTTTTTGATTTCCTTGTCTTTGGCAAACTCTCTAATAAATTTACACTGCTCAGCTGCTTTAATATCTTTATTAGGTGTAAAATGGTCTGGTACAATTGCCACCTTGTTTTTATCAAACACACAGTCACAACCAATTTTATTAAATTCATTAACGGCAACTGGTGAAGTAATATCATTACCTAATACTAAATCTAAGTTAGCTTCGATTAATTGCCCTGCTACAACTTCTTTAAGTCCTGCATGAGCAGCTAATATTTTTTGTGTCATTGTCATTCCCATGAAATATCATCTCCTTTTAGCTTTTATGAACTGTACTGCTTTAAATCGTTAAAGTCCCTAGATAAAACAATATGCGATTAATTACTAGCATCTGTCTCTTTACCGCGATTACCATTATTGTTATTGCCACTACCATTACCACACATGACAATCACATAAGGCCTAGTTATGCAAAATACGATGACCGTCATACAGATCCAAAACCAAGGTTTTTTATAAAGCTTTTCTTGTTTGACTACCTCTGCTTTCTTATCCTTACAACACATCATTATCGCCCCCCTATAAATAAGCTTTAAATTTCTTTTCAATATCTTTAATCAGCTTATATTCAATGGAATCTACTAAGGCAATCCAACTGGCTTCAATAATGTCAGTTGATACACCTACAGTACTCCAGTAATCTTCTCCATCAGTGGATTCAAGTAAAACACGTACCTTAGCTGCAGTTGCTAATTTGGTGTCTAATACTCTCACCTTATAGTCTGTTAAGTGAACACTTTTAAGCTCTGGATAAAAAACTTCTAAAGCTTTTCTAAGGGCACTATCAAGGGCATTAACTGGACCTTCACCTTCTGCTGCTGTCATTTCCACCTTATCCTCTACTCTTACTTTAATAATAGCAGATGAGCTAATACCTTGCGTTTTTGAAGGTTCCTCTCCTATAATCTTAAATTCCTCTAAATCAAAGAAAGGTTTATACTTGCCAAGCGCCTTTCTGACAAGGAGTTCAAAGGTACCATCGGCTCCCTCAAACTGATATCCCTTATGTTCTAATTCTTTAATACGATTGATAATCACACTTGTTACAGGATCATCTTTACTGGTATCAGGTGCTATACGTCTAATTTTCTCTAGTATGGTACTTCTTCCTGCTACCTCTGACATTAAAAATCGTCTTTCATTACCTACACTTGCTGGTGAAACATGTTCAAAAGAATGAGAAGCTTTGGTAACACCATCAATATGCATGCCTGCTTTATGAGCAAAAGCACTTTTACCCACATAAGGCATTTGCTCTTTTAAGGTCACATTTGCAATTTCTGATACGCGAATCGCTAATGAGGTAAGCTTCTTAATATTTTTCTCTGGGATACATACATAATCTCTCTTTAACTGTAAGTTAGGAATGATGGTGGATAAGTTAGCATTTCCGCAACGTTCTCCAAAGCCAACTAAGGTTCCTTGGACATGAGTGGCTCCTGCAAAAACGGCCATCATACTATTGGCTACACCTAACCCAGTATCATCATGAGTATGAATACCTATTGGTATATTGATCTTTGAAACCACATCTTTCACGATTTCATATACTTCGTCAGGGAAAGCGCCTCCATTAGTTTCACACAAAGCCAAACAATCTGCCCCTGCGGCCTCAGCTTTTAATAAAGCTTCTATGGCATACGCCTTATTATGTTTATAACCATCAAAGAAATGTTCTGCATCAAAAATAACTTCTTTTCCTTGTTTTTTTAAGTAACTAATCGTATCATAAATCATTTGCAAATTTTCTTCTAAAGTTGTTTTAATAATTTCGGTCACATGAAAGTCCCAAGTCTTTCCGAAAATTGCTACTACAGGGGTATCTGCTTCAAGAAGCGATTTAATATTCGCATCCTCTTCTACTTTTATATCCCTTCTTCTGGTACTGCCAAAAGCTGTAAGCTTTGAATTTTTCAAAGTAAGCTTTTTAACTTCTCTAAAAAACTCTAGATCTTTGGGATTGGAGCCAGGGTTGCCGGCTTCAATATAGCCGACCCCTAGTTCATCCAATGTACTTACTATTTTAAGTTTATCTGATACGGAAAAGGAGATACCTTCTGCTTGCCCACCATCTCTTAGGGTTGAATCAAGAACAGCAATTGTCTTCACCTTTATACCTCCCGTTTCTCCTCTTGATCATAGAGCATGTTATTAATCGCAGAAATATAAGCTAAAATACTAGCTTCTACAATGTCCATACTTACGCCATGACCATTATAAACTCTATCATTATTTCTAATTTTAACATTTACTTCACCTTGTGCATCTGTACCACCTGTTACAGAATTAATCACAAAGTCTTCTAGAATAAACTTCCTACCTACTAATTTATCAATAGCTTTGTAAGAAGCATCAATTGGTCCATCATATGAAGATACAACCTCTTCAAGCACATGACCTGTTTTGGTTAAAAGACGCATAGACGAAGTAGTGGTAATGGTATTACCTGCATTAATAACAAAGCGTTCAAGCTTGTAAGCTTCTGGAATTTGTACAACTTTACGGCAAATAAGTGCTTCAATATCACGATCTGTGACATCTTTCTTCTTATCTGCTAATACTTTAAAGTCTTCAAATGCTGTTATAAGCGCTGCTTCATCTAAATCGTAGCCCATTGACTTAAGCTTATCTTCAAAAGCATGACGGCCAGAATGTTTCCCTAATACTAATTTATTTTCAGTTAGACCAATAGACTCTGGTGTCATAATCTCATAGGTTTCTTTATTAGCCAACATACCATGTTGGTGGATACCTGACTCATGAGCAAAGGCATTTTCACCTACAATAGCTTTATTAGGCTGCACACGTACACCTGTGATACTACTTAAGAGTTTACTGCTTTTATAGATTTCTTTCGTTTGAATACCACAATCGATACCATAGAGGTCACGACGGGTATTTAAATTCATAACAACTTCTTCTAACGCTGCATTCCCTGCTCTTTCTCCTATACCATTAATGGTACATTCCACTTGACGTGCACCTGCTTTGATAGCGGCCAAAGAATTAGCTACTGCAAGACCAAGATCATTATGGCAGTGTACGGAAATAATAGCTTTATCAATAGAAGGTACATTTTCTTTAATACCTTTAATAAGTGCTGCAAACTCTTCTGGTGAAGTATAACCTACTGTATCAGGTACATTAATGGTTGTTGCACCAGCCTTAATAACAGCTTCAAATACTTGATAAAGGAAAGCAGGATTACTTCTAGAGGCATCCTCTGCTGAAAACTCAATGTCAGAGCAAAAACGCTTTGCATACTTCACCATTTCACACGCTGTTTCTAAAACTTCTTCTGGTGTTTTCTTTAGCTTATATTGCATATGAATGTCAGAAGTCGCTAAGAAAGTATGTATTCTAGGATATTTAGCATTTTTAAGCGCCTCTGCTGCCGCATCTATATCTTTAGGTAGTGCACGAGCAAGACTTGCTACTGTACTATTTTTAATCGTATTAGCAATAGCTTTAACAGAAGCAAAGTCACCTGGAGAAGCAATGGCAAACCCAGCTTCCATAATATCCACACCGAGTCTTTCTAGCTGCCTTGCAACCTCTATTTTTTCAGCTAGGTTCATGCTACAGCCTGGTGATTGTTCTCCATCACGAAGTGTGGTATCAAAAATTCTAACAACGTTTGTCATGCTAATCCTCCTCTTTTTTATTATTTGTTTTCGTCAGCCCATGACATCATGCTACGAAGTTCTTTACCTACTTTTTCAAGTGGGTGTTCTGCTTCAATACGACGTTTTGCATTGAAATAAGCACGATGAGACTGATTTTCTAAGATCCAGTTTTTAGCAAAAGTACCTTCTTGGATTTCTTTAAGCACTTTTCTCATTTCATTTTTTGTATCTTCTGTAATAATACGAGAACCTACAGTGTAATCACCATATTCAGCTGTATCAGAGATTGAATATCTCATGTATTCGAAACCACCTTTGTTGATAAGGTCAACGATAAGTTTCATTTCATGGATACATTCGAAATAAGCACTTTCTGGTTCATATCCAGCTTCAACTAATACTTCGAAACCAGCTTTCATGAGAGCTGTTACACCACCACAAAGAACTGCTTGTTCTCCGAAAAGGTCAGTTTCTGTTTCCATTTGGAATGTTGTTTCAAGAATTCCTCCTCTAGCACCACCGATACCTGCTGCATAAGCAAGTGCAAGGTCATGTGCATTACCTGTAGCATCTTGGTAAGCTGTTACTAAACATGGTACCCCTCTACCTTCCTGGAATTGACTTCTTACTGTATGACCTGGTCCTTTAGGAGCAATCATAACAATATTAGTATGTTCTGGTGGTACAATTTGTTTAAAGTGAATATTAAAACCATGAGCAAAAGCAAGTGTTTTACCTTCTGTAAGGTATGGAGCGATTTCACTTCTGTACACGTCTGCTTGTTTTTCATCTGGTAATAAAATCATGATAAAGTCAGCCATTTTTGTAGCTTCTGCTACTGTTGCTACTTTAAGACCAGCTTCTTCAGCCTTTTTCCATGATTTACTTCCATTATATAAACCTACAACTACATCAACACCTGAGTCATGTAAGTTAAGGGCATGTGCGTGTCCTTGGCTACCGTAACCAATAATTGCTACAGTTTTACCTTTTAATAAATCTAAGTTACAGTCTTTTTGATAATATAATTTTGCCATTTTGAAAATCCTCCCTATAATTGAAATAAAATATATATTAAATCAGTCACCCAAGTGACTAGTTTAATTCTTTAGTTCTTTTTCTCCTCTTTGGAGTGCTGTAAGCCCTGTTCTAATCACTTCTTTAATACCATAAGGTTCTAGCATATTACTAAGGGCACTAATTTTGCCTTGGTCTCCTGTTGCTTCAATAATGAGTGCATCATTAGAAACATCTACAATATGTGCTCTAAAAATATTAGCTATTTCTATAATTTCAGCACGATTAGCTTTGCTAGCTTTGATTTTAATCATGGCTAGTTCTCTATAGATAGAGTTTTCTTCTTTAAGCTCAATGATCTTAATAACATCTACTAACTTATTAAGCTGCTTTTTAATTTGCTCTAAGGTGTATTCATCAGCATCAGCCACAATAGTCATACGAGATACTTTAGGGTCTTCAGTTTCCCCCACTGATAAACTATCAATATTATAGCCTCGTCTACTAAAAAGTCCTGAAATTCTACTTAAAACACCGGAGTGGTTTTCAACCAGTACAGATAATACATGTCTTTTCATAGTTTCTCCCCTTTTCTTTATAATGTAGATTCTTTATCACTTACTGTAAACTCTATGAAATAAGGCTTATCACTAGCTAGCGCTTCTTTTAAAGCCGCTTCTACTTCACTTGCCTCACTTACACGCTTCGTCATAATACCATAAGCGCTTACTAAGGTAGTAAAGTCAGGATTCATATTCAGGCATACACCATGCTCTTTTAAATCCACACGCCATTGAAGTTCTCTTACCATACCCAAACCACTATTATTAAATAAAATAATGAGTGGATTCACCTGTTCTTGTACAAGGGTACCTAATTCAAATAAACTCATTTGAAAACTACCGTCCCCTAAAACACTTACAACTTTCTTGTCTTTATTACCAATGGCGGCACCAATAGCAGCTGGTAATGAATAGCCCATGGTTCCAAATCCACCTGAACAAATCAGCTTACGTTCATTACGAAGTTCCATATTTCTAATAGTCCAAAATTGATTTTGCCCTACATCAGCAGTAATAATCGCATCTTCATCTAGAAGGTCGGATAAAGTTCTAACAACTAACTTGGGATTGACACATCCTTCTGGATGTACTTCTTCTTTAATAAGCCTATGATCCTCTATTGCTTGACACCAATCTTTCGTATCTGCCGGTTTAATAAGCTCTGTCATATGTTTTAAAATATGCCTTGCATCTCCTACAATAGGAATATTAGCCGAAGTAATCTTTCCTATCTCTGCAGGATCTACATCAATATGAATAATATTAGCATTTTCATCTAGTATACCAACATTAGCTACTGCCCTATCTGCTATACGTGCGCCTATAAAAAGAATGGTATCAGCACTCTTTAAAGCCCAATTAGCTTGTTTGAAACCATGGCTTCCTACCATGCCATAGTTTTTAGGATTTTTAGTAGGTAATGCTCCAACTCCCATTAATGTATGTACCAATGGTAACTGAGAAGCTTCAATAAATTCCTTAAGTTCTGCTTTAGCTTCACCTAAGATAACGCCCCCTCCTGCACATATTAATGGACGTTTACTGCTTTGTAATAACTTAATAGCTTTTTTAATTTGACCAATATGCCCTTCTACTGTAGGCTTATACCCTCTAATATCGATTTCTTTAGGATAGGTATAATCTATTTGCATCGCTTGATAGTCCATAGGAATATCAATGAGAACTGGTCCTGGTCTACCTGTTTTAGCTATATAAAAAGCTTCTTTTATAATACGTGGAAATTCTTTCGGGTTTTTAATTAAATAACTATGTTTAATAAAAGGTTCAGTCGCCCCCGTGATGTCAACTTCCTGAAAAACATCTCTTCCTATAAGATTGGATTTTACTTGACCTGTAATAATAACAATAGGTATAGAATCCATATAAGCTGTTGCAATACCAGTGATAAGGTTAGTAGCCCCTGGTCCAGAGGTTGCTATACACACCCCTACTTTGCCTGTTGTTCTGGCATAACCATTGGCACTATGTACTGCCGCTTGTTCTTGACGAACCAGCACGTGGTGAATAGAAGATGCTCTTAAAGATTCATATATGTCAATGACGGCTGCGCCTGGATACCCAAATACAACTTCAACATTTTCTTCCATCAAGGATCTGATTAACGCATCAGATAATTTCATGCCGACTCCTCCTTCAAATTACACTTTATTATTTAATATTTAGAATTTTGTTATTATACAAAAAATCCCCATCCTGCAATAGGACGAGGTATATGCCACGTGTTACCACCCATCTTGACTCTTTAAATTTAAAAATAAATACAAAAAGTCCACTCACTAGGTTCTATCAAACCCTTGCCTATAACGGGGCTTCCGGTCGTTTCTTACTCAAAGTAAAACTCTTTAGGAAACACTGCTCTGGAGTGATTTACTATTTGCCAGCTTATTAGCTCTCACCATCCGCTAATTCTCTGAAAAAGCTTTTTTTGCAAAAGTCGTTCTCCTTCATTGCATTTATTAAACTATTAAGTTATTAGTATTTTAACAACATTGATTAATAGTGTCAATAATTATATTCAATTTTATGTCTCTTTTAATTTTCAAAAAAGCTCTTATTTTTTTGTATAAAAGCATAATGATTCACATTATGTAAAGTTAATCTAGAGCACCTTAAGGTGGCAATAGTCATCTCATGTCTTGACATCATTTTATTTTGAATTAATACAATTTACATAATTCCGTAAATTTCATAGTATGTTTACTTGTTTTTTGCTAATTGAATATTTATTCATTAACTTAATTTTTATTCGTTTTACATTTCCTACTACCATTATAAGACACATCTTTTATTATTTGAAATACATATTCTTCATAGGATGTAT
This sequence comes from Cellulosilyticum sp. WCF-2, assembly GCF_003990395.1. Lineage (NCBI taxonomy): Bacteria > Bacillati > Bacillota > Clostridia > Lachnospirales > Cellulosilyticaceae > Cellulosilyticum > Cellulosilyticum sp. WCF-2. The sequence goes on from NZ_CP034675.1 coordinate 3,771,697, forward strand.
AACCTATGGTTATACCAACACCTTTTATCTATATTCGTTCTCAAAACTTAAGATTCATTTAAGAATAAACATTTATATGAAATAGCAAAAAGAGAAATTAATAAAACTGCTGAATAAAATGATTTAATTGCTTCTTCTTATTCTGCCACCCACATTGATGCGCTAGTCTAATAGAAAAAGCTAAAATAAGACATCACAAAAGCCGTTTAGTATATTTAAAATATATACCAAACGGCTTTCTCATTACTATTTTTTACTTCTTGCTGCTCTTGTTCTTTCACCTTCATCAAGAATCTTCTTACGAAGTCTGATTGCATCTGGTGTTACTTCTACTAATTCATCATCTTCAATAAATTCTAGCGCTTCTTCAAGTGTGAAGAGTCTTGGTGGTGATAAACGAATGGCATCATCTGCACCTGATGAACGTGTATTAGTCATTTTCTTGTTTTTACATGGGTTAACTGTCATGTCTTCACGACGGTTATTTTGTCCGATAATCATACCAGAGTAAACATCTACACCTGGTTTTACGAAAAGTGTTCCACGATCTTCTAATGAGTTAAGCGCATATCCCATGGTTGTCCCTTGTTCTTGTGCAATAAGAGCCCCATTTGCTCTTCTTGGTAATTCTCCTACGTATTCTGTATAACCTTCAATACGTCTTACCATGGTTGCTTCACCTCTTGAATCAGTGATAAGCTCACTTCTAAACCCAAGAAGGGCACGAGTTGTACAAAGATACTCAATACGAATGTGGCCATTTTCTGGTTCCATACTTTGCATCATACCTTTACGAAGGTTGAGTTTACTAATAACTGTACCTGAATACTCATCTGGTACTGAAATCACAACACGTTCTACTGGCTCTACTAAGGTACCATTTTCGTCTTTGTGCATAATAACCTCTGGCTTAGATACACCAAGTTCGTAGCCTTCACGTCTCATGTTTTCAATAAGAACAGATAAGTGAAGTTCTCCACGTCCTGATACACGGTAGCCATCTGTTGTATCCATAGGTTCAACTTTAAGACCTACATTAATTTCTGTTTCTTTTTCAAGACGATCTTTGATATGTCTAGTTGTAACAAATTTACCACTTTGACCAGCAAAAGGAGAATTGTTTACAAGGAAGTTCATAGAAAGTGTAGGTTCTTCTATATGAATTGGTGTCATAGGATCTACTTTACCAATTTCACCAATAGTCTCCCCAATTGAAATATCTGTGATACCAGCAATAACAACGATATCTCCACTAGTTGCTTCTGGCACTGCCACTTGTTTAAGACCTTGGTATACCATGACTTTTGATACTTTAGCTGTTCTGATTTTACCATCGTTATCAGCAATCTCCACTGTTTGGCCTTCTTTTACTTTACCTTTATAAATACGTCCAATACCAAGACGTCCTACGAAGTTGTCATAAGAAAGGGCACTAATTTGTAATTGAAGTGGTGCTTCATCATCTTTTGGATATTCTCCAACACGTTCAACGATTGTTTCAAGAAGAGGTTTAATATCTTGTCCTTCTTCTTCAAGTTCATATTGCATAATACCTTGTTTACCAATTCCATAAAGAATAGGGAAATCAAGTTGTTCATCATTAGCTTGAAGATCTACGAATAAGTCAAAAGTCATATCCACAACTTCTTCCGCTCTATGATTTGGTTTATCTATTTTATTAATAACAAGAATAGGCTTAAGTCCTAATTCTAATGATTTTTGAAGAACGAAACGTGTTTGTGGCATTGGCCCTTCAATAGAATCTACTAAAAGAATAACCGTATCTACTGTACGAATAACACGTTCTACCTCTGAAGAGAAGTCACTATGTCCTGGTGTATCTACGATATTAATTTTATAATCTCCGTACATAATGGAACAGTTTTTAGAATAAATAGTAATACCTCTTTCTCTCTCAAGGTCATTACTATCCATAATACAATCTACATGTTCCTCATTAGCTCTAAAAACACCACTTTGATTTAAAAAGGCATCTACTAAGGTAGATTTACCTGCATCAACGTGGGCAATAACTGCTATATTGATAATCTTCATATCACTCATCGTCATTTCTCGCTTTCCGTAATTTCTCACAATGATATATTGTAACACAGCTTTCGGCATGATACAACATTTAATATTAGTAAGCCACATCTAAAGCTTATTTATACTGTCGAAACTCGCTAAAATTTAGCATAGCACACTTCTCTTTGAAAACCTATTCTCACATTTCACCATATCTACCTAAATTCTCTCTTACAATTAGTAATTTTAAACAAAATCCTCTTTATTATTATTATTGTTTCGTTAAAAAATATTTCTATTTTATCTAAACTATTATATAATATATAGAATGAATAAGAAGGAGGTCTATTATGACTCAAGAAATTCTCTATGTCTGTGAAGAAATTCACCCTACTATTACAAAAAAATTTTTGCAGTCTCCTGTTCATGTTCATGATCATCCAGAACTTTCTATTATCTTAAGTGGTGAAGCCGTTTATTCCATTAAAGATAAAACATATATTATACGTAAAGGTGAACTAGTACTTTTTAATCCTAATGTTTCCCATAGTGTTTATTTATCACCTCAAACGCAATATAAGGATTTACATATTGGCTATAGCAAGCTCACAGAAAGTGTTATGGACTATTTTGAAAAAACAGGAAATGATTTCATTATTTTAAAGCTCAGTAGCGAGAAAAAATATTTTTATTCTCTTTGCGAAGAACTTTTACAAGAATATCGCCTAAGAAAAAAAGACTGTCGTACTATGATTCACTCCTTAGCAACCCAGCTTCTCGTACTTATTTATCGTGAACTTGTAAAAGAAGGCGTGGCCCCTTCTGAGCATTTATGCAATATGGGATATCCTGACAAACGTAAGGTAGTCGAATTCATTACTCATTATATTAATGAAAACTATATGAATGAAATTTCCTTAGACATGTTTGCTAAAGATATGTATTTAAGCCAAGTTTATATTTCTAAAATCTTTAAAGAAGAAACTGGTAGTTCTCCTATTAACTATCTGATTAAAACAAGACTCTCTAAGGCCAAAGAATTATTAGAAGAGCAAGACCTTCCTATTAAAGTAGTATCGGGTCAGGTGGGTTATGAAGATGCCTATCACTTTAGTAAGCTCTTTAAAAAATATTATGGGTATGCCCCATCTGCATTAAAGCGTCATAAAAATTAGCGTCAATATAAATAAAAAGTGACTCTTATCATTAACTGATAAGAGTCACTTTTTATTTATATTCATTTCACTTATTGATGCTCGTTTAGATTATGCTTCTGGATTTGGAGCTCCTACTGGACAAACACCTGCACATGCACCACATTCAATACATTCATCAGCATTGATTACGTAAATGCTATCTCCTTCAGAAATACAGCTTACTGGACATTCAGCAGCACATGCACCACAACTAATACAATCTTCATTAATAATATATGCCATAACTTTTACCTCCCATATGTTTAAAGTTACTTCAAATTTATGATACTATTATTGCGATAGCCTGTCAAGATTTTACCGGTGATAAAATATACCCTTTATGCAATTTTAACAATATTGCTAAATAAACTCCATTTTCCAGTTAAAGCGTTCGGTTTCTTCATTATTAATATACCTTCTCACCTACTTAATTCATTTCATAAAGGCCATCGTATAAGCTTGTATCACAAACATTTTTACGATAGCCTCTTCCTTGTTTATGTAATCATAGTAACTATACTATTTTAGCTAGTTACATTTATATAACTCTAGAATCTTGTAGGTGACTTCGTACTTACCACTTAGCATTTTCTATATCCCTTAAATCAAACCAATATTCTGTATAATCTTTTTCATGGGCCACTCTTTCTAGTTTGTAATATGTTCCTTCGTCACTAAATGCTAATAAAGTATTACAATCAATTAAGTAGAAAGTAATAAAAGGTAAGAAGAAACTTTCCCCTTCATACGTTTTCCATATGTCACATCTTACAATGTACTCTTGCTTTACCCCCATATCTATAGCAAGGTATTTTTGTAGATAAGGTAAAATTTCTGTATAATAATATGGATACTTCGCTACAATAGCACCATCTACTTTAATATCTTTTCTACCTAATGATATAATAGTAGCTATATCTTTCTGCGTGAGTTTATTATTACTTTTTAATACTTCTGTTATTTTCCAATCCCCGTAAAACTCCTTCCTTTCTGCATTAATATGTCTCCCCCATGGTTGAGTCTCCTCCAGATTAGTACTTACTTTTTCGGCTAGCCAATTCACTTCTCCTAGTTGCTCAGTCAGTTTCTTTTCTAGTTCATCTATTCGAGCTTCATCATTTGCCTTAACTTGGTCTAATTGCCTTTCTAACGCTTGAATTGATATCATGTTACTAGTTATTTCTTCCTGTTTACTCTTGTTGCTCATATAGAGGAAAAAAACAGAGACTAAAAGTACTACATTAACTACTAAAACCATTTTAAATACTCTCTTCATAAACTCCTCCACTTGAATACTCAATTATTGCTAAAATATCCCTTCTATAGACTTCACTTGTCTATTAATTTTATAATAATGCTGTTCTATAAAATCAAGTTTAGTATCAACACAGGATGTAATATTATGCTCATCGTAGCCTTTCTCTCATCAGCTTTTTGGTACTCTATGTAGTTAGGTGTAATAATTACTAGAGGCTTCTCTTTATTTAAGTTGATTTACCACTTAGCATTTTCTATATCTCTTAGATCAAACCAATATTCAGTATAATCCTTTTCATGGGCAGTTCGTTCAAGTTTATAGTACACACCATTCTGACTATATGCTAATAGGGTATTACAATCTAGTAGATAGAAATGTTGAAAAGCAACACTATAAATGTCTCCACTATACGTGCGCCACAGTTCACATCTCACAATATAATCTTGTTCTACATCCATATCAATCGCAAGATAATTTTCGGGATATGGTAAAATTTCTATATTATAGTACGGATACTCACCTACAACAATATTATTTTCTTTAACATATTCTCTCCCTAATGAAATAATCGTTCCTACGTTTTTTTGTGCATATTCATTATCCTCCGTTAGTACCTCTGTTATTTCCCAATCTCCATAAAACTCTCTTCTTTCTTCGTTAATTTTGTATCCCCAACGTTGCCTATCATCTAGATTAGTACTTAGTTTTTTTTCTAGTTTATTAATTTCTTTTACTTGTTCTTCTAATTGCCCTTTTAGTTTCTCTACTTCTATACTATCAACGACCTTAATTTGATCTAACTGTCTTTTTAATGTTTGAATCGATATCATATTGCTCACTATTTCTTCTTGCTTATTTTTATTACTTGCATAAAGCAAAAAAATTATAATTAAAAATACAATATTTACTATCAAAAGAACTTTAGATAATCTTTTCATAACCTCCTCCTTACACTATTAGTGTTCTCTCCCATAAGCAGTAGCAACCTTTGTTTTATCATCGTCTAGATACATCTTCGTTTCATCACCTAGATACATCTCCATTTGATCTAGCCATCTATTAAGTACACCTTTACTCACTTTTTCATTCTTAACCTCTATCTCAATACACTCCTCCACTACTTGTTTCCACTCCGTATAATCCGTGCTTCTACTTTCTACCAACCTACAAATCATTTCTGGTAAGTAGCCTCTATTATACTTCCATGTTACTAAACTATCATATTGGTTTTGAGTTAATTCTAGCTTTTTATTTTGAGATGCATATCCGAAATATTCTGGGTATGCATTATATAAATTAATAGTTACCTCCATATTGTTTTTTAACTCATAATTCATTAATTTAATAGCAATATTTCTATCCACACTTATATTTTTAAAATATTCCCATTTAAGTTTATAACCTCTATCTATGCACAAATTATAAATAGTAACTAATTGACCATATAAACTCGGATCTATATTTTTAACATTCTTTTCTCTAATTGATTCCATAAAAACATCTCTTCCTTTATCATAAAACTTTATGTAAGTTCCATAACCTAAGGTAATACCACCATCACCTATATCTTGAACTTTACAATATTGTCGTATCCCCTCGCAAAATAATTGATCATTAATCCGCTTCATACCATATGGTTTATTTTCAAAAGAATCCTTTTCATATGGTAATTCATAGTTTTTAAGGAATTTATATGCATCTACGCTAAGTTTCATGTTTATATCACTCAAATTATACTGTTTCCATTCCTTTAATTTATCAATGAACTTATTTAATTTTTCTTTTGTAGGTACACTGTTACATAAATCAGCATATCCAATATCTTCCCTATCAAATTCATTTTCAACTTTTCCTGTATTTTTCACATATTCATATGGAGCAACATTTCCTCTTATAAATTCATCATTATTATTGACTGCCAATATCAAATAATTTGGCATATAGGATGCTGCATTTTCTCCACTCTCTAGCATTTTTTCACTTTCTTCACAAAGTAATAAATATGAATAATCATTGTAGAAACTATATATGTGGTCTTGTTCAGTATTGCTTATGCAGATTTTTAACTCTATACTTTCTGTTGGCAATAATTCTTGTGTACCTGAACTAAATTCTACCGTTAAGCAAGAGTCAATATACTGTTTTCCTATTTCTGACAAGTCTTGGTTATCATATATTTGAGTCTTGGCTTTAAGTATATCACTTATATTCTTTTCATCTTTGCCTTTAACAACTGCACTTTGACTAATTACAATATCATTAAAACCTTCTGTATTATCGTTAGTATAATAATAGAATATCTGCAAATCAGAAAGCTTTATAGGTGTGTTACCTGTGTTTTTTACTTTTAATTCTAAAGGCATTTCAAATGAAAATGCATCTTTTACTGGCTTCATATACATTTCATATTCGGCTTTTCCTACTGAAGTCTTACCTTCACTTTCATCTAAAAATCGGATATTATCAATGCAAGCAAAGCTAAATCCGTCACTATTTCCGTTATCTTCTAATCTAAACTTAATAGTGTATTCTTTGCCTTGATACAATGAATTAAGTTGATAATGCATATTCTCCCAATCAGTAATAGCATAACTTCCGCCATTTACCTTATGTAATAGACCTTCTTTTTCTAAATAACTTGTTTCTGTCTTTAACATATAATAATGCGGATCTTCCTGTGTTACCTCTGGATATAACCAACCATAAAATGGGTCTATGCCCTCTCCTTCGATTTCTATTGCTATATTAGGTATATTAGAAGTGGTTGTCCCATAAAGCCAGTCGAATCTTAATGTGGTCGCATTCTTAGGTATAGTGACTGTTCTACTTACCTCACTATAGCCATTTTGATTCGTTAAAATACAACTCTTTTTCCCATCATAAGCTGATGATAATTTATTGTCTTCAACTACACATCCTTCTGCAATCTGAACACCCCCTACCACTTGCCATTTGCTTAAATCATTCTCGAAGCCCATTTCTGCATTAGTAGCCATTGCATTCTTACTTCCTGCTAATTTAAAGCTACTACCACCATTAAGCTCATTATATAAACTCACCTGTGCCGTTGATGTAGATACGTTATCTATCACTAATGCTTTCATGAGTTCTACTGCATTTTCTACGGCCTGTGCATTACTAATTACAGAACTATAACCATAATAAGCGGCAGCGCCATGATTTAGAAAAGCATTGCTTAACTGGTCTGTAGCTAAACTTTCACACGAGTTATTTATAACAATACTATTGGCTAATGTTCCTAAATTGTTTTCAAACCACTTATCTGACATTAGATAATAGCATTTATATGTTTTATTAACCACATCAAGTTCATACATCCCCATTATCTCTTCCGATACGAATTCATTTCTATATTTATAATAAGCGTTAGAATACATTTTATCCTCTTTTGGATTGTACCAAACGCCAGTTCCATCAGCTGCTAAATATTTTCCATCCAATCCATGAGAAATAAAAATAATAATACCATAATCATTAATTTTCTTTAATGATTCTATATTCGCTTGTTTGTCAGTTAAAACATCTACTTGAAAGTCTATTTTTGACTCTTCAAGCATCTTTTTTATAGCCTCAACTTCTGTATGATTTCCCCAGTCAGTTTCACAAGGTGACCATATAAGTACTTTATTAGATGAGATATCAACGTATTCCCATTTTTCATCAGAAACAGATGCCACTATATTTCCTGGTTTTCCACCCCTACTTTTTAAACTATTGTCTTCTTCATCCTCTACCCGGATATAATTTTCTACTCCACCTTTGTATGTTATTCTTATTCCTTCGTCCTCTACCCATATTTTCTCTACTATATCTGCTCGAATGAGAAAATCACTCAATACTTCAATAAGCTCTTTAGATGATAAATTTTCATTGGTCGCAAAAATCTCATCTATCTTTTGACTCATTAATTCATTAAATCGGTCTATTTCTTCTAAATTTACATCTGTATAATTAACAACAAATGCACTTTCATCTGTCTTTCCTGTATTATCTGTTGCAACGACCTTACAATTTATCTCACCTAATGGCATGTCAGCAAAGTCTATTATGGAAGAATATTGGTTTTCCTCATCCTTTAGTAACTGTCCCTTGCTCATCCATTCTTCATTTTCATCTTGTATCCATAGGTCAATACTTTTTATCTCTTTTTTCTTTCGTACTTTAGCCGATATTTTATTTTCTGTATTCTCATAAGAAAAGACTGCTCTCTTCTCTATCTTGGTATCTAAAATGATATCATCTATGCCACAATTAACTACGGTAACATGAGCTTTACAAATCACATCTCCTAATGTGGTACACAAGAATATGTCCGTTTCACCTATACCAACTGTTTTAAACTGATTTCCAGCCACTGCTACAATCTTCTCATTTGAACTCTTTAATACAATATGCTCCTTATCCACTGCAGTAAATGGAATAATTCTTTCTGACGAGTCATTAATGTTTAACTCTAATTCTTCTTCATTAAAATAAGCTTCTCCTGAACTCTTTCCTGCTACAATAATCTGATAAAGTGTTTGGTACTCCTGTATATCCCTAATTGTATCTAAGTATTTAACATTTGCTACTGGGTACTCTGCCTCATTATACTCATGACTTGAAAATTTTAGTACTTCTTCTGTATTCAAAAGATAATACGTATAAGGATATCTACCTATACCCGCTGCATGAGTTGTATCTACATGATACCAGTTTCCATCCACCTTGATTAAATTCCATGCATGCGTATCATTTTTAACAACTCTGCTCTCGATTCCTGCAAGAGTACATAATTGATATGTTAAGTTAGCATATCCATCACATATTGTGCTTTTATTAGCTAGTACATCATATAATTGATAATGGGTATAAGTGTAGTCATAAGAATAATTCTTTACCACATAATCAAAAATGCTCTTTACTTTTTCGTGTTCGTTCATAGATGCACTTGTTATATCATTAATAATATATGCCAATTGTTGTTTTACAAAAGCTTGCTTATTGCCTTCTTCTTCCCCTAACTCACTATCATAAGTAATTGTTAGTAGTAAACACTGTCCTACTTCACTTGTGTTAGTAGTATATTCCCAGCTATTAACCGAATCTATTAGTGGTGTTTGATTATTTATTTTACTCTTAATAGCAGCTATCATTTGAACAACTTCATCATTTGTCCCTAAATACTTTACTTCTACTTGCTTTTGCTTACTTTGAAATGCTGTTCTTAATTTATTTTCTAAATCGCTTTGTACATCTTCCTTTGTTTTATATAATATATTTAATTTAACCTTGAGTATGCCATCAATTATTTCAGAACTCATTGTATAAGAATCTATGCCAAAAGCTGCTGTCTCCATAATTGGTTCAACAATAGCTATCACGTCTGTATCTAACTTACAACTCAGTTCAAGTGTCACTTTTCTTTGGTTAATTCCTTCTTGTATTTCACTCTGTATAAGTTCTTTTTCATCTTTATACTTAACCTCTACAGTAATCCTTACTATTTCTCCTTGTAGAATATAAGATACGGTATATGTTTTAATGCTATTTTCTTCTTCCTTTAGTTTCTCCATAAATGTGGCAACATCATTTGGATCACCTTTAAAATTAAACTCTATAATTTGCTGTTTGTTCTGTACAGCCTCTTGTATCATTTGCTCTATATTTTCATCTACCTGTATCTCTTCTTTATAAATAAAGCTTATTTTTACAGCTATCATTCCTTCTAACTGTACATAGGATATACCATAACTTTTTACTCTGTGTTCTATCTCTCCTAAAACTTTATTAATACACACTCCTACTTCTTCTATGGTTCCTGCATAATTAAATGCTACTTCTACTTTTTTACTTTGTACACCTTCTTTTATTACCTTTTCTATATCTGTCTCTACATTTACCTCTGGTTCCTCTGTTGTCTCTCTATAAGTAAAACTTATTTTTACAGCTATTATTTCTTCTAACTGTGCATAAGATAAACTATAATTTTTTACACTATGTTCTATCTCTCCTAAAACCTTACTAATACATGTCCCTACTTCTTCTATTGTCCCTGCATAATTAAATGCTACTTCTGCTTTTTTACTTTGTACGCCTTCTTTTATTACCTTTTCCATATCTGTCTCTACATTTACCTCTGGTTCCACTGTTGCCTCTCTATAGGTGAAACTTATTTTTACAGCTATTATTTCTTCTAACTGCGCATAAGATAAACTATAATTTTTTACACTATGTTCTATCTCTCCTAAAACCTTACTAATACACGCCCCTACTTCTTCTATCGTCCCTGCATAATTAAATGCTACTTCTGCTTTTTTACTTTGTACGCCTTCTTTTATTACCTTTTCTATATCTGTCTCTACATTTACCTCTGGTTCTACTGTTGTCTCTCTATAGGTAAAACTTATTTTTACAGCTATCATTTCTTCTAACTGTGCATACGATAAACTATAATTTTTTACACTATGTTCTATCTCTCCTAAAACCTTACTAATACACGCCCCTACTTCTTCTATTGTTCCTGCATAATTAAATGCTACTTCTGCTTTTTTACTTTGTATACCTTCTTTTATTACCTTTTCTATATCTGTCTCTACATTTACCTCTGGTTCTACTGTTGTCTCTCTATAGGTAAAACTTATTTTTACAGCTATCATTTCTTCTAACTGTGCATACGATAAACTATAATTTTTTACACTATGTTCTATCTCTCCTAAAACCTTACTAATACACGCCCCTACTTCTTCTATTGTTCCTGCATAATTAAATGCTACTTCTGCTTTTTTACTTTGTATACCTTCTTTTATTACCTTTTCTATATCTGTCTCTACATTTACCTCTGGTTCTACTGTTATCTCTCTATAAGTAAAACTTATTTTTACATACAGTGTTTCCCCTGATTTTCCATAGCTCATACTATAGCTTTTCACATTATTGTTTACTTCACTTAGTACTTTAGCTACACTTGCTTGTACCTCTTCTATTGTCCCATTATACTTAAACTCAACTATCTCTTGCTTGCCCACTACTCCTCCCTTAATTAACTCCTCCACTTGAGCACTCAATAACACATCCTCATCGTACTCTGATACTACATATTCTGCTGCTTTAATTTCATACGGTACTAATGCTGTAATCATTACTACATAACTTAATACATAACAAATTATTTTTTTAATCAAAATTCTCCCCTCCTATTTTGTTTTAATTTTATAAATAATTTTAATATAAAGAATTATTTTTGTCAATTTTTATACTATTTGCTTTATTATATCAAAAAAAGAGGATATTATTAGATATTTTCACCTAACAATCCCCTCTTTTATCTAAATAAACTCATTTTCCCAATTAAAACATCCAGTCACTTCATTCTTAATGTATTTGATTGCTTGTAAGCTACTTAAGTGTTTGACCTGTAACAGTTACTTGAGCTGGGCCACTTCCAAGGTTACAACCAAAAGTATAGCTTTCTCCTGCTGCTAAATGAGGTTGCCAATCTGGGTTTGAAATCGTATAGGTATTGCCTACTTGGTTTACAAGTGTTGCACTCCAAAGTGATGTAATAGAACGATCTAAGGTAAAGGTACAAGTCCATCCATTTAATGCTTTCCCTGTTAAATTGGTTACTGTAATATTGGCTGTTGCTCCTGAGGTCCAATCAGATATAATTTGCACTTTAACCATATCACCTGTTTGTGGTGTTGTTGGTGTTGGTGTTGGTGTTTCTGTGCCACCTCCAGGTACTGCTGAACCTGCATATTTAATAACAGCGCCTGCCACACTCTTTCTCGTCCAGCTACATGAATTACGATCTAATAAGCCAAAAGATTCTCCATCATTTTTATGATAGTTATTATCCCACCATACACATTTGATACCATATTGAGTTGCAAGACTTACATAGTCTTTTACCCATTTTACTACTTCACTTTCATTATTCTTATGTACTGCACCAAATTCTGTAATGATAACTGTTACCCCTTTACTTATAAGTGAGGTATTTAGATTATTCATGAGATACTCTATATCAGATTTTCCTGAGCCGTCCCAAGTCGTACGGGCCCAACTTGGGTTACCTTCTGGCCTAAATGTAAAGCCATATGGCGTATAAGCATGAATGGCAACCATAATGTTTTTATCACTAGGAATTTTAAAACCAGAAAGACCATTTGGATCTCCATTATTGCCATAAGGACAGATAATAAGACATCTTTTTGCATTATTGCCCCCCGTTTTACGTACTGCATCAATAAATGCTTGATTTAAAACATTAACGGCAGCTCTACCATCTGCATCTCCACCACTCCATTCATTACTACTTCCAACAATCCTTGGTTCATTCATGCCCTCAAAAAGTAAGTGATCTCCATAGGCTTTGAATCTCTCTGCAATTTGAGTCCAAATAGCTACTAGCTGTTTCTGAGAAGCATCAAGTGTTGCTGATTGAGGTTTTAACCAAGATGTTTCATGATGTGTATCAAGTAGCACATACATGCCATCTGCCATAGCATAGTCCACCACTTCTTGTACACGATTCATCCAAGCTGTATCTATCGTGTAGTTAGGTGCACTTCCTACATGTTCTCCCCATGAAACAGGAATTCTAATCGTATTAAATCCTTCATTTTTTACAGCATCGATCATGGCTTTGGTTGTTTTAGGATTTCCCCAATAAGTTTCATTATTTAATGAATAAGTACCATATGCATCTAATGAGTTTCCTAAGTTCCATCCTGCTGTCATTTCTTTTGCAATTGCAGCAGGCGTAATGTCCCTCATTGTTCCACGTACATCAGCTGCAGAAACAGCCGTTCCTCCACCTACGAGCAAACATAGGCCCATAAATATACTTAACAACTTCTTTTTCATTTTTTTGCCTCCTTCTGCCATTTCATTTTACTTGTAATCTTCTTTATTGCTTCGTCATTCCTTTGTTTCTTATCCTGCTTATTTTAAAGAAGCATTGGTAGCTGTTACAGTTGCTGGACCACTGCCAAGGTTACAGCCAAAAGTATAGCTTTCTCCTGCTGCTAAATTAGGCTGCCAATCTGGATTAGCAATCGTATAGGTACTACCTACTTGACTTACAAGTGTTGCACTCCAAAGTGATGCAATAGGACGATTTAGGGTAAAGGTACAGGTCCATCCATTTAATGCTTTTCCTGTTAAATTGGTCACTGTAATATTAGCTGTTGCTCCTGAAGTCCAATCTGATACAATTTGTACTTTAATCATATCACCTGTTTGTGGCACTTCTGGTTCAGTTGGTGTTTCTGGCGTACTTCCACCTGGGGCTGAGCAAGATTCAAATAGCCATGTTTGATTGGTAGCACCATAGTAAGTATAGGCCTGAACATTAGCACCATCTGTTGTAGCTTTATTAGATACATCTAATCCCCTAATATCAGTCGTACATTTTAAAACAATACCGTAAACGCCACTTTGTGATGTAGGCAATACTTTAAATAATTGCGCACTTGTATTATTGGCTTCATAGGTTTGGATGTTAGTACCATTTTCATCTTTGCCATAGGCAACATCTAACATATAGCCATTGCCATTTTTAAGTGTCACATAACCCTCACCCTTGTTGACAAGTTGCCATTTTTGTCCTGCAACGCCTGAACCTGTACCAATTTCTACGTTTTGGCCATTTGCACCTACATTATCTTTTACCTGAAGGTATTTTTGTGCATTCACATTTTTAATGTAATACCAGCCATCTTTTAATGTGGCATAATTTGAATTTGGAGTTGGTGTTGGACTTGGTGTTGGACTTGGTGTTGGATTAACTTGGCTTCCTGAATCTGTATAAGCTTTGAGCACAGAATAGTAAGATGCTTTTGGTGTTCCACCAACAGTCTTATATAGTAATGGATTGTCTTTTGAAATCCATGAATTACTATCTGCAAGTCCCCAGAAGGTAATACCTGTAATATTAGAACCAGATTTTTTAGCTTTGATTAATTCTGAAAAGAGATTATAGCAATAATCTGCTTGAACCTGATCAGAAGTATTAGCAATATCTAGCTCTGTAATTTGAATTTCAAATCCTGCATTTGTAAACTTCTTTACAGCATCCATGTAATAAGATACACTTGGAAAATTCGTTCCAACATGTGACTGCATACCTACACCATTACAAATTTTCTTATCACTATTGATGAACTTAACTAATTCAACAATTTTATCAGACACCATGTATGTATTGTAATCATTATAGAATAAACTTACAGAATTTGTGAGTCCACGTTCAGCAAGTACCTGATTGGCAAATTGAAAGGCTTTTTTAACAAAGCTTGCTTTTGTATTTACCGGACCATAAATTTGTATCCAACCTGATTTAGAATCTGCATGTAAGTACTCATTAACGACATCCCATGCATAAACAACACTTCCATATTTGCTTGAATAGACATGATTCATATAAGACTTAACATAAAATTCTAAACGTGCATCCATGACTGCTTGACTGACATAGCCACCATTTTTGCTATAATCACTTCTGAAATACCAATCTGGTGTTTGTGCATGCCATACTAAAGTATGTGCACGTAATGCTATCCCATTTTCATAACAGGTTTTTAAAACATTATCTACTTGATTAAAATTAAGTTTTGGCACTGTACTTTCTGTATAATTACTTGGGATATAGTATCCTAAGGCCTTAGCTTGTGCTACAGAAATCAAAGTAGGTGACCAATTACTTAAAATATAATCTGGCTTCATTTCATTTCCTATAGTTGTACTATTGTACTCTTTCTTTAAAGCATTAAATGCATTAGCATTATATAACTCATCATAAACAACTGAAGCCCCTATTTTACCAAATAATTGTCCATATGTATTTAAGAGTGTCGTATCAGTTGCTGCTGCATTTACTGCATTACTAGTTCCCATCATCAATATCATCATCAAGGCTAAAAACAAGGATACTACTTTACTGTGCTTTTTAATAAACATAAAATCCATCTCCTATCGTTTTCATAATATAAATCATCCATTATTTAAATAAATACTGACAAAAATGATAAAGTCCGTTATTCCAAACCCCAAAATTATGATCTCCATTCATGGTGTACCAGAAGTGTTGTACATTATTTTTCACTAGGGTATCATGATAGTAAGTAGGTACTGTACCCACTACACTATCCGTATTACCATTACATATTAAAACTACTTTAGGTACATTAGCACCTTGTGGTATTGTAAATTCACTTTCTCTAAACTGTCCTGGATAATTCAATCCCTTATCTGGAAGTAATCCCGGAGCAGGTGAGAATGCACCTATATACCCAAAGGTATCTAACATAGAAAATCCAATAAACAATGACTCACGTCCACCCATGGATAAACCTGCAATAGCTGTATTTTGAGGACCAGTTTTTATGGAATAATTTTGTGCAATAAAAGGCATTAAATCGCCTCTTAAATCATTAATAAAATTATCAAAAGCCACAATATTTTCTGCACTTAAAGCATTCGATGGTACCCCATCGTTTTTACTCGCACGGATATTAGGAATAACCACAATCATTTCCTGCGCTTTACCACTTTTTATTAAATTACCAATAATATTATTTGCACCACCATATAACCACTCATCTTCAGTTCCTCCTATACCATGTAATAAATAAAGTACAGGATATGTTTTATCCTTTGAATAGTTAACTGGCGTAATAATATTACATTTCCTCATGGTACCTGTGGTTTTAGAATAATAACTTACTTTTTCAAGCTTACCATATAGATTACCTTCTATATATTTGTCAAAATTACTTGGTACATCATAAGGATTAATAGGTACATCATATATATTTCCTTGTGTTGGCTCACTACCTCCTGTCGAAGGTTGTTCCCCTTCCGAAGGATTTTGTTCCTGATAATTAGTCATACTTATAATATTTCCATCATATAGTATCTCTGCTAAATATGCTGAAAAACCATTTATTTTTGACCAATCTTTATTAGCGATACGTATTGAAATATTCATGCTACCTGTACCTACGCCTAGTGACCCTGTTTCATTCACTTTTAAGGTACACAAATACTTCCCATTCACCTTTTTTATACTCATATCCACTTTCGAAGTTAAGTCACTGTACCAAGGTGCCACATTTAACTGTAAAGCTGCATGATCACACCACATATTCATTTCTTTATCTTGTGACTGATTAAAATAATAACGAATTTCTAATTTAGATAAATCAATGGGTGTTTTAGTTGCATTAACTGTATAAGTTTGATTAATCGTTTCACTTATTGTTGTTGTATTGGCCACATCAATACCTATTTGGGATGAATATATAGCATTCACCGTTTGTACATTATTTGCATTTACTGTTGTTGCTAAAACGTTTCCAACTATATTTGTGGTAGCTAATACAATACTTCCTATAATCCCTATCATTTTCTTCCTGTTCATCTCATACCTCCTATAACTAATAACATCTATATCTATCAGAACTAAGTATCTACCCTCCTTTATCTTTAATAAACTCTAGGAATTTCCAACCTGTATCTTTCAAGGTTTTTAGTTCCTATATTTTAAAAATCGCCACCTTTCACTTAAACCTATGGATCAATATCTCCATTTATAGTAAAGTCAGTTGATTGTAATACTATTTTTCAAGCAAAGGCGATTTTAAATATGACCTGTTATTTCTATACTCATAATGTTCTTCAAGATACTTAGGAAAATCTCATTAGATGCTGACAGGTTGTTACCTAATAAATATCTTATACCAAAACATTTCAAGGTCGAATTAGATTCATCTCCTGCCTAGAGTGTATTTAGATATTCCTTTCTATTACTATAATGTAAAAAAAAACATTTAGGATCATAGACTCACAATATGTTTTTTTTTTAGATATAACATGTTGTCATCTATAGTCATTTGACACACAAAAAAAGCTACTAATGAAGATCATCATTTCATTAGTAGCTTTTTTATCTTTATATAAATTCTTGTTCCCAGTTAAAGTATCCTGTCTGATCATTTTTAACATATTTAAGATAAGCTGCATACGTATTACCATTACGCCCCTTGAGATTACGAAAGCCCACCTTTCCATTTTTAAGTAATAGTTCTACCATTTGACGTGTGACAGTCTTCCCTAACATTGTAATATACTTATCATTTTTCCAAATGGTGTACTTACAACCGCTCTTCCAGTTCACGCAACCAAATGCTTTTTCATTTTCTACTACAGCATTCCCACACACAGGACAAACCCCTACTGGCTCCATATCTTTAGGCACTTCAACTTTTGTACCGCTTAATACCCTTGTATCATTTTTAATAGCCTCAACAGCTTCTTCTGTAAAGGCTTTAATCATACTTAAGAATTCATCCTTTTGGAATTTACCCTTTTCAATATCAGATAAAGTTTTCTCCAATCGCCCTGTATATTCAAGGTCAAGTAACTGCTTTGCTGGAAATGTTTCTACAAGAGCTTTTCCTAGGTCTGTACATACTAGACTTTTTCCTTTTGCCCTAATATATTCCGCATCTTTTAGTTTCTTAATCGTTTCTGCACGCGTAGCAGGTGTTCCAATACTAAAACCACTTAGGATACTTGCCATCATCTTGAGGGTATCTTCTTCACTTTCTTCTTTTCCCTCTTCTTTTTCATCTCCCTTAAAGCTTTTTCCACATGTCTCCATCACTCGAAGTAGTGTTTTTTCTGTATGCGCTTTAGGTGGTTTTCTAGTTACTTCAGCCACATTAGCATTTTTCACTTCTACCAGTTCATCTTGTGTCACTTGTGGTAATAAAGTATCCTTGTTTTCCTTGCCTTCTTTGGTGCCTTTAGCTTCAAATTTTTCTACAATACGCCAGCCTTCTACTAGTTGTACTTTTCCTTTTGAAATAAATACACCTTTTAAGCTTTCTTCTGGCACATCAATAATCTTAGTAATCAACTTCGTTTCTTCAAATTCTGCTATAGGCAAGAATTGCATAAGGAAACGATTTTTAACAGCATTATAAACCACCTGTTCATCTGGTGTTAAACTTTTAGGTATGATATAAGTTGGAACAATAGCACTATGGCTTTCTACCTTACTATTATCAAATATACGTTTATGATCTACAAAACAAATTTGACTTTCATAAGGAAGACCTATTTTAAGTGTATCTAACACCTTTTTGGTTCTTCCCTTTAAACTTTCCTCTAAAGCCAAACTCCCCGTTCTAGGATAAGTAATATATTTCTTTTCATAAAGAGATTGTGCCACCTTTAGCACTTTATCAGAAGTCCAACCTTTATATTTACTTGTAATATACCCTTGCAAATTAGACAAATTAAATAAAAATGGTGCATATTCCTTCTTTTTCTCTATTTGCTTTTCTACAATTTGCGCTGGCTTATTTTTGATAAGTTCTACCATGCTCTCTAAAGTAGCTTTATTGTCGAACTTCTCATTATCTTTGCCTTCCTCATCCTTTTCATAATAAGTTCCTTCAAATACTTCATTTTGGCTCGTTTTAAAATTTGCCAGAAGCTTATAGTAAGTAGATGCTTCAAACTGCTCAATTTCTTTATCTCGGTCATAAATAATTTTTAAAGTTGGCAATAATACCCTACCAATATTTAAGATTTTTTTACTGCCCGAGTTATATTTCACTGTTGCAACCGATGTTAGATTAATCCCAATCATCCAGTCTGCCCATTGCCTTCCAATCCCTGCATCTTGAAGTGATTTCATTTCTTCATTAGGCCTTAATTGACTAATGCCCTTTTTCACTTCTTCTGGTGTCCACTCATTTAAAAGTATACGATATATAGGTTTCTTTTCATTAAAATATAAAAAGATCTCATCCCCAATAACTTGCCCTTCACTTATGCTCACCTGAATTTATGTGTAAATACTCTAAAGTTAATTATATCAATGTTTTATAGATAAATCATCATTAATTTTGATTTTACACACTTAAATTTTATTATTTTTTCTTATTAAACATTAATTTCCATAATCTTACTATTTTTAAACTCAATTTTTACACAATACTCATACATTTTCTAGCCTACTAAAGATATGTTTTTTCTATCTTAGTTAAATATGTAGCTATTGATGATTAATACACTTTCTACTACTATATTACTAATATCTATTCATCATGGTTTTCATTACACCCTCAACATCATCTTTTAATTCCCACTTACTGATATTTTCAATAGTATTTAGCAACTTTTTCTTAGCTACACTATCTTCCATACCCATCACACATCTATTATTTTTTAAAAACACCTCTGCATTTACTCTTGCAACACAACTACCCTTGAGTATATTTAGTATATTTTCCCTAAACATTAAATCTAAGTTATATACGGTCTTTTCTAGAAGATTATCTAGTTCCCATTCAAATTTCATTACATTTTCTTCTTCCCAATCAATTCCCAGATTATCAATTATTGTTTCCTTTGAACTAATCCTTTCTTCAAATATTATTCCACCAAAAGTATTCATGAAATTAATTAGAGATGTTGATAACGCAATATTTGAATGTTTATACCTATACATAAATATTATTTTACTATCTGTAATTTGTTGCAATTCATATCCAAACGGCTTAAATTGTTCTCTTATTATATCTTTGAACAAATTGATAAAACTGCTTGTTCCGATATACTTAATAGTATGCCTATTTACTTTAGCACCATCTTTAATTATTTGTTGTCTAACACCCTTTAAATTTTGCTTAGTTAACCAATCCCCTATTTTCTTAGTTGCTACTAGCCTATCATTTATATGATCTGCGATAAAGTGTTTACTTAGAACCATTAAATCATCAAATTCTGAATACCAGTTTTCTAATCTATCTATCTCTGAATTCTTATATTTACCACCTATATAATCCGTATAAAAGTTATTACTCTCTAAAATAAGTTTATTAAATCTTGAATCTATGTTCTCAGGCATTAATAATTCTAAATTATTATAATATCCTCGCCATTTATCCAAATCCTCTTTGCACCCTGGGAACTTTGTATTTAAAAGATTTCTTCTAGTAGTTTCTTTTATTAATTTATCTTGATCCCTTCTATGCTTACGTGAATCAAAGGATCTATTATCTATAGAAGGAAACTTATTAATACATTCTGAGCCGACTATTAATACATTATTATTTTTAACATTTCTTATCCTATAGTTATGGAGCAATCTAGCATTGCCACACAGTTGACACTTATTTTTATAATCTCCTACAAATTTCTCTTGTGACCATTCGGCAGCTGCAACCTCTTGTATTTTTTTAAATGAATACATTAGTATGTTGTAAGTTTCAATATCAACTCGCATTAAATTCTCTATATCCGATAATGATATTGATTTCATACGTTCCCTATAATTCTCAATTAACATCTTTACCTTAGGATACTGATTAATACATTCACTTTTTGAAACTAGATTAATTGCTTCAATTCCAACTAATACTTTATCTTTTGCCATTTCCCCATAACACCTCCCATAAGTAACTGCTCTACTCTTATATTATACATCTTACTAATTCAAATATAAAAGAACATAGCAAAGTAATTAGTAATATAACGTGTATAGCAAATAAAATATATTATTTTAAATCAAACTAACTTTTTATATCATATTATAGCCTTACCATTTGGTAACACTTCATTTTTTTTATCATAAAATGTAAGTGATCTTATATGATATTTATAGTAAAGGATGATACAATGGAAAATAAACCTTTACTTGCACTTGCTGCAACACTCATTTATCTATCCATGTGCAAGCACACCTCTTCGAATGATGAATGTAGAACTAAGGTACGCATTAATGATTATGATTGCGTAACAATTGAAGTTCTTGGTCCAGGAGGTAATAGTATTCTTATGCCTTCTACTACAGTTTCTATCAACGAAAATACTACTGTACTCAGTGCTTCTATAGATAGTTTTAAGCAAAATCAACTTGCTTTTCAAACAGGTGGTTCTGATACTGATATGTATATCACTTCTATTGCTAATCTCTCTCAACAGTCTTCTGGACCATTAAGTGGCTGGCTCTATAAAGTCAATAATGTTTTTATAGATGCTAGTCCTTCTATTTATAAATTAAACCCCGGTGATTGCGTTACTTGGGTTTATACTACAGACTTAGGTAAAGATGTAAATGCACCACCTGTGATATTTGAAAGACACTATTATCAAACCTCTTTTAATAACTTTAATTTTAGCCAGTTGAAATAAACATCTATAATTATAAACTACAATTCTAACATCCTATTAGATAAATAAAGAACTATAAAACTAGAGCATTAGTTTTATAGTTCTTTATTTATCCAATTAAATTACTACTCATTCTTATAGGAAGCTTATGCATTTGGGGACACTCCCATTTTAAGATATATCTTTTTACCTTAAAGTATCTAAAATGT
Organism: Cellulosilyticum sp. WCF-2; assembly: GCF_003990395.1. Lineage (NCBI taxonomy): Bacteria > Bacillati > Bacillota > Clostridia > Lachnospirales > Cellulosilyticaceae > Cellulosilyticum > Cellulosilyticum sp. WCF-2. The sequence goes on from NZ_CP034675.1 coordinate 3,793,578, forward strand.
CATATAACCACTCTAAAGAGTCTCTAAGCTCTTTTTCATCCCCTATTTCTAAACTCCAAATAGCATTAGGTGTATATCTTTTTAATGAAGTCAGTATTTCTTTAATAGGAAGAGTACCTTCTAATAGGCCTCTGTGACTATCTTTTATACCATCATTATTATGTAGATGAACATAACCTATTCGTTCTCCTAACGCTTCAATCCAATCTAACACATTTTTTTGAGAATATACATTTACATGTCCTATATCTAAACAAACTTTGAAATGAGGGTGATTAATGTGATCTATTAACTGTTTAAGCATTTCCCAATGGGAGTCTAATACATTTTCAATATAAAAAATATGTGTTTCTAATTTATCCTCTAAGAACTCTTCCCAGAACTGCATTACATTCTCCAACCAATACTGATCTGGATAATAATTGGGTATATAACTGGTATGAAAAATCATTTGATGTACATTAAATGATTGGGATGCCTTATAACTTGCTTCAAAACGCTCTTTTGCTAACTGCCTAACTCTTTCATCGCAGCTTCCCGGAAATAAATCTAAAAATGGACCATGAAATGTCAAGGGCACTTCTTCTTTTATGTTCGATAATTCCCTTTCATAGTAATTAATAGAAGTCTCTAACTTATCTAGTATAGATCCTATACTAAAGCTTATTACTTCCAAACCTACAGGATAGGTTGATATGATTTGTAAAAGTTTTTCCTGTTCTAACAGCTGTGAAATATAAATCATTTCTCCACCTCCTTTTATAGTTATTTTACGTACTATACTACCTATTTTGGGGATCAACTAACCCATATTTTAGCTTAATTCTATCAAGTTTCTCTATCATAGGGTCAGCTATTAACCATAAAAAAAACATAGTACTTAGAGCATGTATTAAATCAAATGGGATTCCTCGTAAACAAGCAAGCATAATCATTTCCCATGTAATTGTTGATTGTACCATGAGTATTGAGGCTGTATTTAATAGAAAACCATATATAAAAAATGTTGTAATCCCTCCAAATAGACAAAGAGCTATTTTATTTCGCCTTAATATACCTTTTTGAAATAATACACCGGCCAAAAAACCAATGATTCCAAAACCAAACATTTGCCATGGCGTCCAAGGCCCTTGCCCTGCAAAGAAATTGGATACAAAACCTGAAACAGCTCCAACAAGAAACCCAGTTTCCCCTCCAAAACATAATCCAGCTATAATAACAATTGAAACAACTGGTTTAAACTGCGGAAGCATAAAAAAAACTGTACGTCCTGCTACAGCAATTGCACACAGAACAGCAATAATAATAATCTCTCTGGCTTGAGGTTTTCTACTTTCAAAAACCATGATAAAGGGAATCATCGTTTCAATAATAATTAACATGCTAATGATATAATACTTTCTATCATTTAAGTAATAAATCCCAAAATAGATTGTGAGTGGTATAAATATTAAAATCATCAAAGCTGCAATCATAGTCCTATGTGTAAGCCGATGTTTTTCAATTGTCACTTGAGAAATAAATGGTGTGAGTAGCATCTTATCTTTATAAGGAAATTCTTCCTGCTTAAATCTATTGATATTTGTATTTTTTCTTATCTTAAACTCAGGACTTTTAACCGTTCCACCACAAGCAGCGATTACATCCTCTACTGTTAAAGCCTGGGGGATTAAGTGTCTTGCCATACGATTCGCAGCGGAAGTATAAAAACTATTTCCAATAAAGAATTGCCTCGTATTTCCTGTTGTTACAATATTACCATCAAAAAACATCGCACATCGGTCTGCATAAGACGCACAAAACTCAACATCATGGCTTACCATCACAATTGTTACACCTTCTGCCTGTAAGTTTTTTAATATTTCTGCTAACTTCAGTTTAAAATAAGCATCAAGCCCCTTGGTTGGTTCATCCAATAAAAGTATTTGTGGTTCTATCAGTAGAACTTTAGCAAGTGCTACGCGCTGCTGTTCACCACCAGACAAATCATATGGATGGCTCTGCATTAAATCTTCAATTAAACAAAGTCTAGCAACATCCCAAACTTTTTCTTCTTTTTGCTCTTTTTTCATTTTCCTATTAGCAAATATCTCATATAAATCCTGTTCCACTGTTTTCTTAACAAACAATGCTTGTGGATTTTGTGGCAGTGCAGCAATAGATCCTTGTACAGAAATCTTACCACGATACGGTCTGTTTTCACCCATTATAATAGATAAGGTTGTTGTTTTTCCAGTTCCATTTCCACCTAGAATTGCAAAAAGCTCTCCTTTTTTTACAGTCATTGAAAGCCCCTTTATAATATCAGGACTATTCTTTTCATACTTAAACCAAACTTCATCTATCTGAATAGCAGGCGCATTAACTTCTGAACTTATACAAGTGCTTAACACTTTATACTCTATAGATTTTATTTTCCCTATTTTATCAAGCCATTCACGCCCATCTCTTACTGTCAAAGGACATTCAAAATCATTGGTGACCCCTGCATAAATACGCATAGGTGTAGGCATTGCAAGAAACAATTCATGATTATCTTGCTTAAGGAGGAAACCAACTTCTTTAGGGGAACCTTGTGTAATAAGCTTACCATTATCTATGACTACAAGCCTATCACAAAAAGGAAGTACTTCATCTAATCGATGTTCAGACATGATTATTGTGGTGCCCAATTCTCGATTAATCTTACCTATTATCTGTAAAAAGTCTGATGCAGCAATAGGGTCAAGTTGACTTGTTGGCTCATCTAGAATAAGGACCGATGGATGCATTGTCATAATAGAGGCAAGATTAAGGATCTGTTTTTGTCCACCTGAAAGTTCAGTCACACTCTTATGAAACCAAGTTTGTATACCAAAAAAATTAGCCATTTCCGCTACACGCAACCGAATGGTGGGTGTATCCATTCCCAGACTTTCAAGACCAAAGGCAAGTTCATGCCAAACTTTATCTGTAACAATCTGATTGTCCGGAGATTGTAATACATAACCTATTTGAGACGATTGGATACGTTGATCTACTGTTTCTAATGTTTTACCTTCAAAAATAATTTCACCAGTGCGAATTCCATGTGGTGTTAAAACAGTCTTTAAGTGACGCAAAAGCGTTGACTTGCCGCATCCTGATTTACCACACACCCCAATAAATTCGCCTTTATTTATCGTTAAAGATAAGTCACAAATGGCTGGAACTTCTTTGTTTGGATATATAAATGTCAATTGTTTAATTTCAAAAGTCTCCACTTTCTATCCTCCCATAAATTTATTACCAAAGGCATAAAACAAAGCCCAGTATAAGTAATAAACTGGCTTATTGTAAAAACAGAAATCTTTGAACTCTTCATAGATGGGAAATAGCGATAGTATAATCCACCAAACACTACCCCAATCATGATATAGCCCCCTGCTAGTGTCAGTACACTCATAGCTATGGCATCTCTTTTATCAAAAGAATAGATTGAAAATGCTGTGCGCCCGGGTAGTCCATATCCTCGACTCTTCATTGAATCTGCCGTTTCAATACCATTATCCAACATCCATGTCACCATAATAGATATTATTTTAATACCATGTTTTATTCTTGCGAGTATACTACCATTTGATACATCTCTCCCAATACCTCTTTGAGCTCTTGATACAACGTAAAGCTGTGCCTTAAAACGTGGTACAAAACGTAATACCATTGAAAAGATCAGTGAAAGAGAAGGAATAATCCTACCAAACAAATACACAAATTTATCTGAAGTCATTACAGAATGATAGCAAGAAAACCAACATATAACGGTGATAAGCATTGTAGCTGCAGCTATACCATAAGCTATTGATTCAAGAGTCAATGGATTACCATTTTCTAAATAAATAAGTATAGTGACTCCCTCATGATTAAATGCTGGATTGATTAAGGCAGTCATAAAAAGCATGGGAAGCATATATTTTAGGTTAAACTTTAGTGCTTTTCTACCATTAAGGTATATTGAATAGAAAAATGCCCCCATTAAACTCATAAGAAGACAAAAAGGATGTATAAAAAACATTGCAAATAAAAGAACAAGTGTAAAATATGAAAAGTTAACGATTGGATGATAACTTATAAACACATCATTTAGTGGCATTATTCAACTCCTAACTTATACCATTTTAAAATCTCTATTCCCCACCTTCTATCGAATAGTATTGATCCCCAACATCCCTGCCTAAATCACAGGTATAAACCCACTCGATTACGTCACCTTCTTTAAGCTGGTAACGACTGCAGCCATAGTTTGGAAACCATCCGTTTACTTTATACATCCAACCTGAAAGTTCACCACAGTCAAATTCATAAAGATTATTAATCCCTTCAATATACGCTGAGTTATATATCGGTGTATTAACAAACTCCATATGAATTTTATTCTTCTTCATTTCACGTTGTAAAACATTAAATACAGATTCTCCTTCGTAAAAGATTACCTCTGTTGCCTTAAAAATCACACCATCCTCCGGCACCAATTCAATCTTTTCCTTATCAAGGTTGTTGATATTGTCAAGAATGGTACTACATGAAACTGATAAAGTACACGTCATAGACTTATCTGTTATTTTTGTATTCTGTGGTTCGATAGGTAATGGTTTTCCTTCAGGTACAGGATCTGTCAAGTATTTATCTTTTCCTGTATTAGTGTCGATTTGGTTCGTAGATTGAGGCACTGTTACTGGCTGCGGTGTAGATTGGGGCTTATCTGTTTCTGTTGATTTAGAAACAGACGATGACTTTTCAGTTTCCTTTGATTCTTTAAGGGGATTATCCCCTACCTGACTTGGTGTTGGAGTCTCTACCTCATTCGAAGAATCACTTGATTTTAATATCTCCTTATTTAGGGAATCTTCCTTAAATGACTTATTAGATGGTTCTGTTATAATTTCAGCTATCCCCTGGGAAACAGTAGGTAACTCATCTATTGCCTCTGAATCTTTACTACTGTAGCTAAAAAGAATAATAGTTAAGATAAATAACAATGCTAAATATCTTATTATTTTACTTATTTTCATCTAAACACTCCTTATAGCAAATTAGATACCTGTAGTAATTGATAGAGCATTTCTGCTATTTCACCACGTGTTACAGGCTTTAATGGTTGAATTTCAACGTCCTCTTGAGACAATATATTCTCTTTGTAGCAAAATGCCAATCCGTTTCTTGCCCAGTCTGCAGACTTTGTGTAATCAGTAAATTGAGCAAGCATATCCCTCATTTCAATGGGATCAAGTGATGTATTCATTCCGCAAAGCTTAGCAGCATTAGCAATCATTACAGCAGCTTCTTGTCTTGTTATGGTCTTGTCAGGTGCAAACGTATTAGAAGTTATTCCTCCCACAATCCCATAAGAATAAGCAGTATCTATATAGGACTTGTATGGACTACTAGCTGGTACGTCTGAAAACCTACTACTTGCTTGAGGCGTAAGACCTAACACTCTCACAACACTAGTGGCAAACTGTGCTCTTGTCATTAGAATGTCTGGTGCATAACTATTCGTTGAAATACCGTCTACGATTCCTCTTACTGCAAGTGCTTCTATTGCCTTCTGACTTGTATGACCAACTATGTCTTTGAAAGTTCTTTCTGTACTTATAATAGGCATCACTTTTATATCCTTGTGCTTTCCCAATAACCCTAAGGTATTACTCTTTTTTGCCAATTCGTTTTTTTCTTTCTCTGTACCATCTAATTTTTCATCTTTTGCTTTCATACGATATAAGCTACTTTTCCCTGTGGTTACCCTTTCTAAGTTTACAAGTCCATAAAATGCCTGTTCTGTAGACATAAGATTAACGCCACTACTACCATCTACTAAATGTGTGAACCCATTTCCTTTCTTATAATATTTAAAAATATTGTCTGTAAGAGTATATCCATTTTTTACAAAACGGCTATCATTTACATCAACTCCTAGTTCACAAAGAGCCATTAGCACTTGAACTGTGCTCTCTACATTGCTCACCCCCATGCTCCCATAGCCACCTGTAGCATCCTGCTTATTAGATAATATTAAAAGGGCTTTGTCTATAGCAGTCTTCACACTTCTTCTATCCTGATATTTTGCTAGAGCCTGCAATGCCATTCCTGTTATATCTGCATCAGCCTGATTTCCTGATAATGCAAAACCTCCATCTGGTAATTGGTGAGATAAAATCTCATCAATATACATTTCTCTTGTAGCCTGTGTTTTTGCAGTACTACAAATAGGTATTGTATAATTACCCGAATCAAGTGCTATCAGTGCAAAAATAGGGCCATTAATACCTTGCCATATGGTCTTATCAAAATCACCAAGTGGTTCTATAAGATTGTAGCCTCCTACATTTGAGGGGTCTTTACCTATGGCAGTAAGAGCCAAAATCAGTCTTGAATACTCTGTATATTTCTTATCATGAAGATTTCCTTTTAACTCACTAACATACTTTTCTACAGTCTGATAATATTTATCATAATAGCTTTGTGGCACATTATAGTTTGAACGCCCAAGACCTATTACAGACCATTCTCCTCCAATAGAACCAACCTGTGGGTTGGTAACAGTTCTGAGCAAATATTCTGCCGTATCATTTATCACACTTGAAACTGATTCTTTGGGTGTAGCAAACAAGATAGAATTATTACCTAGAATACAAGTAAAAACTATTAATAATATAATAATCATTTTGGATCTTTTCATTATTCCCCTCCTTGAAATATGTTTATTTCCGGTTACAATTACTAAGGTTACTTGCTTTCATTTTAGAGTTCATTTCAATTTGTATGCTTCTTATTTTATACTATATGGTAAATGAGCCACGACCTTACAATAAGTAAGATGTGGCTCACATTTAATGATTCATTTATCCCTGTATTAGTTCATTTCCTTAACTATATCGGCTACTATTTTAGCAACTTCAGCACGTTTAGCGTTTTTCTTCGGAGCAAAACTATTGTTTCCTACACCTTTGATCATCCCAATCTGTTGCATATAATGAACTGCTTCTTTCGCATATCTAGCGATTTGAGTATCATCTTCAAAGGTAGCTGTTGCCACTCCTTTATTCATTGACATTCCTTTTAAATCCATATAACGTTTAATCATAACAGACATATCTTGTCTCGTTATTTTATCCATCGGTGAAAATGTAGTTACAGAGGTCCCTGATGTAATATTATTTTCATATGCCCATGACACATATGGTGCATACCATTCAGTCACATCTACATCAGTGAATTTTGTATTAGATTCCCGTAAATCATCTCCACTTACTTTGAATAATAGTGCAATAAATTCAGCTCTTGTTATTTCTTTTTCAGGTGCAAACAAATTATCTCCTGTTCCATCAATGATATTTCTCTCAGCAAGATAATAAATATATGATTTAGCCCAATGGTCATCTGGCACATCCGTAAATTTAACTTGACTAATTGCTTCCTCTACATAACCAACTGCAAATATTGAAAAGTGATCTGTACTAAAGTAAATCCCACCGACTTTTTCATCAAATGTTATCTCCTTAATCTTATGAGCCATTCCATTCTCATCAATAAAGTAAACCATTAAATTTGCTGTCTTTTCATGCTTAGATAACTCATAGGGAATAAACACTTTGACTTTTCCATCTTTAAAATCAGAAAGTGGCTGCCCTTCTATTAAAATAGTTAGTGAATAAATCGGACGAGCTCCTATCAACGCTTGATTTTGTTTTGAAAGGGTAGTTTTTTCCATTTTCCTCATTACTATTTCAACATCTTTGTTAGAGGCAATATCTATAATAGCCCTAATTGTTTTAGCATCTAGTCTTAATGAGCCAATTAACGAACTTATTTCCAGAGAAGTTTCCTTTTTATTTTCAAAAGCACTTATAACTTCATGAGGAATACTAAAACTAAGTCCCTTTGAATCTTTTGGAAGATCAACCTCTATTTTTGCTACAGCATCCTTATCATCTTTAAGAAATTCTAATTCTGCTAAGAAATTCTCAAGCTTCGTACCACTAAGCACAGCTACAGCTGTTCCATCTTCTTTTTGAGTTGCTATTACATCAATGTTGCCATCGCCGCTACCACCAAAATTTTCATCAATCCACTGTTCTGAACCTTCTTCATATCGATAGTCATCCGTATAGTGCCATACAATAATATCGCCATCTTTTAAAGTATATTCTCTAAGCCCCAATAGTGGGTGCGTTCCATTTACTGTATACATCCAACCAGAGTATTTACCATTGTCAAATTCTCCTAACCATTCACCGTTTGGCATAGAAATTTTTCCTATATAATTAGGCTGTGTTTCCTGCCATCTAATACCTGCCTGGGTTAATGCCATTTCAAATGCCTCATATACCTTGGAACCTTCGGGTACAGTAACTTCTCTTTCTAATATCCATGACTGAAACCTTTCAGGATTCTTTTTCCATACCAACGAGCTATCTTTTCCCCCATGTTTGTGCACCCCATAAAGTGAAAAATTCACAGTGATGTTTTTAAGAGATGGTTTTTCTGGCTCACCTGTTGCAGTCTTTTCTTTTAATCCCTGTATTGCCGTGTGTATAGTATTTATAGCATATTGTATCTCAGCTAGCTGTGAGGTGACTTTTATTTCAGTTGCAAATTCTAAAGCCTGGCTTAATGTCGCTAATGTTTCCTCGGTATATTTTTCCACTTTTATTACTTTTTCTTGAGCTTCTGCTATATACCCTTGTAAAGTTTCGAAAGCTTTCTGTGTTGGTGTTCCCCCACTATTTGCAAACCTATCGTGAATAGTGACATAAGAAGGACCGTGAACAATGTCAATCAGAGCTTGCAAAGCTTGGTAGTTTGCCATTTCATTTGCTTGTGCACTAAAAGTAAAATTGCCGTTTTCCTTCTGACAGCTGAGTAGAGCTGTTAGAAATGTACCATGTGATTCCTGCCATTGGGCATCTTCAAGATTAACCCCAGGGACCAACATCAGTGTCATCATAGCAACAGACATAGAGTTACTATTAACACCATACTTTTCTTTGGATGTTATATTAGGATCACCTGAAGCAGCTATGCCAGGGAAGTTGGTATTAAAGCCTCCGTTAGCAAACTGGTTATCTGCTAATTTCATTTCATATTTTTCTAACAAGTTCTTGAACTGAGGTCCATATACAGGATCACTCATGAAGAAATAACACACCGGCATAGCCATAGCAAGATAATCTACACCAATTTTTTGATTATTGTTTAAAACATTTGAATAAGTACGTAGTAACCATTTCATTGATGCTTCTCGCTTTTCAGATGTATAACCATCTATAGCATCTGCACTTGTAACCTCCATAGCTAATACAGCATACTCCATTAGGGGATAAAGTGGATGCTTAAAGGCAATTTCTCCCTTTAAGAAGGTCTCACCATCCTGCTTATTACCATCCTTGTCAGCAACATACATCTCATCTGCTAGCATCTTGACTAAATTCAAATGCTGAGGTCCAAAATCTCTGGGATTATAGCCTGCGCCAGCTACTGCCAAAATATTTCTTGCCATATCCTTATTGTTTCCAGCAGGAGACAAGTCTGTAGGATGATCTATTAAATACTTAATATTCTCTGCCTTAAATGTTGCATAAGTTCGCCCATCTTTAATGCGCATTCTAGGGTCATTATCCATATCTTTACCAAGAACACCCATGCAAAGAGCTGGCCAATCTGCACTTGATGGTGCATTCGATGAAGTATCAGCATCACCAATATACCCTCTTTCTTCATAGGTTTTTAGAAGTCTTTCTAGTGAAAAATCAGCAGCTCCTTTAGCTGTATCAAACATTTTAAGTTCGGCATATCCTATAACTTTGTTATCACCTTCACCTATTTCCACCGCTACGTAATAAGTACCTGCTTTATACTTATTAGCTTCAATTTGTATCCCAAACTCACTACCTGCCTCAGTAGAATAGGATAATTGCTTAGGAATGCTTTGAACTGTTGTGGTAAGTATAGGAGAAATGGGTGTTCCACCCTTACTGTCTGTTAAATACACCTTAGCAACAGTCTCATTGGCTATAGATGCATCTATATCCGAAGCTACATTCATATAGAATGCTGCACTTTTGTAGCTGATGTAGTGGCTAATCGTAACTGGTACTGTGGCAGTTACATATACCGTTATAGCGTCAGTTATAACCACTGCTTGGGCATGTGGGTCTATATGTTTTGCATAGAAGCTAACCGTATATTTTCCATTTATTGCTGTTCCAAGGTTCAAAGTAGATAAATCCACATTAATATTGTTACTACCATTGGAGCTTAAACTCTTTTCAGCACCACCTGCTGTTTTATAAAACCACTGTATGCCACTTGTAACTGGGCTTCCTTGTGAGTCGTTTCCAGTTAATTGTAGATTCACTAGTGCAGAGACTTCAACCGTTTGGTCCTTAGATGGGGAGCTCACAAAAAGTGTTTTTAAGATTTCTGGTTCTGTCACTTCATATTTAACAGAGGTAGCAAATTTATAATCCGTAGTACTTGTGCCATTGGGTATGCGTATAGCAATACGATATAGATTCCCTTTGGGTAAACCCTTTGGTATAACTAAGTTATATTCATTTATATTTTTATCAATTGTGATAGCTTCTTCTTTAATTTTTTCAGCTTTACCAAGAAGCCCTAGAGAGACTGTTCCCTTACCAAAATAATCCGAACCACACTTAAATGTTACTTTTACTATGTTATCCTCCGTATTCAGACCACTTGACTTGTCAGAGCTAATTAAAGGCCTAACTTTAATCAAAACAGGGTTGGATACTGTATCTTCATATCTACAGTAAATATATATTGATTGATACCAATTGTTAGCATAATCCTTTGCAAGACCACCATCAGGCTTCAACTGAAGCATCGGTTCATTTGAAGTATTGCTGACAAGCGGATATTCAGTTGTATCCCCGTTATATTTGTAAAACCAGTCTATCCCAGATGTTACGAAATCCCCCTCGGCATTCTTAACAACAGCGGTGAACTTATAAGGCTCACCATAAAGAAAATATCCTGTATTCTTTGTAGTATGACTAGCTACTGTCGCCCCACGAACGATAAATGGCACATAACTTATTAAGGGCTTGTTATTTCCATAAGTAGTCGTTACACGTGCATAATAACTACCTGGCTTCATTGCATCCGCACTGTACACATATCCTGTTGGAGTACCAGAATAAGGTAGATTAAACCTTATTTCAGAAAGAAGAAAACCTGATGTATTTTCGGTCGGAAGTGATATTTTTCTTCCTGTTAATTTATAAGTTTTTTTATCACTTTCTGAGTAATAATTTACTAGCTCATAATTACTATCTACAATATCAATTTGTGATGTTATTGCTAAAGAAGTTGTTGCAGGACAAATATCCACTCTATGAATGCCTACAAACTTCAGTTGATCAGCTCTTTGCTGCTCATCATTGATTGTTGAATAGGTATCTACACCAGCTTCATACTGTATACGTGCTATTTCCAAAGAAGTTATGCCTAATCTAAAATGATTTGTTTCACCTTCTGGCACGTATTCAGATTTAAACTCTTTTCCAACTGCCAATAAGTCCTCCTCTGCAACGGGTAGAGTTAGTTCATCAAATACATAGACCTTACCTTTTTGCGTATCTGTATACTGCGCATATACATAGCAGTTCGCAATACCATCCGTATAATGTAAAGAATTTGAATCAAGTCCTGTTGATGGTATATTCGGAAATACAAGCTTTATCTTTTTATCAGACTGTTTAAATTCTATTTCTTGTTTTTTAGCAATCCTTCCCTCTGAATCAACATTTACATAGTAAAATGATACTGCATCAGGGTTAGATTCCAGTACATCTGTCCCATCACTATCATAAAGTGTAACAGCTGCAGAAATTTTATCATATATATAATCTAATTTGTAAGCATTTAAATCAGTGGCTATCTGAGCTTCCGTCTGTCCATTTTCTATCCGGTCAACAACTGTTGTTGTAAGTTGTGGCAACATGCAGTAACCATTATTTTCTATAAAGGTATTCGAATTTTCAACTTTAAAGGTTAAACTTGAACCAGTTGTTATAGTGATTAGACTAGGAGTAGTTGTTTGAGTGATTTCTGATAAGCCTATAGAGCTCGGTTCTTTATCATAAATTATTTCATTTGCATAGGTTAATATATTGCCAAAGCTTGAAAAAAACATGACCATTGCTAAAAACAGTCCCATTTTTTTCTTTATACTACATATCATGTACTCACCTCACCACAGAAATTTTAGTATTAAAACACAGGTAAGTAAGACTTCAGATAAAACCTGAAGTCTTACTTACCTTAATGCTACTGCGCTACAAATGATACAAGTGGAGATTGAGTATTACTCATCATGCCATATTGATTATATTGACTTTTAACTTTAACCGTATAACTACCGGCCCCTGGTAATGTAATGGATACATCGCCAGCAGCATCTGATATCCCAGAACCTACAAGCCCACTGCCATTATATACTTCTACTGTGCATCCAGCATAAGCAGAAAAGTTACTTACTGTCCAGTCATAGGTTGTTGGATTTATGTACTGAGATGATGCTGTTACATTAAATGTAGCTTCTTTTTTAGAGACGTTAAATCCTTGATATGCAACTCTTGTTACTTTTGTATCAATTGAATCATCATAATAGAAATTAACATTATCCCCATCCTTTACGTATGCAGTATCAATGGATGCGCCCCAATTTGCACTTTCTTGTGGAAATGCCCCATTGATACGGAAGCACCATCCACCCATAGGTGCTGGTGTTTGTAGCCAACTCTGTCCGCAAATAGAAGAAACATAGCCTGATGTAACACCTTCCATAGTTAAGGTTTCATCCATCTCCATAGCTTCAATTAAAAGGTCTTTTACAAAAAAATCCTTAGCTGTTGGTGAAGTAAGGGTTACTTCTATTTCTTTATAAAGACCCTCTGGATATTCCGTAGTTTTTAAGCCTTGGACTTGTAGTATAACAGTCACTGATGTTGAAGGTGACGAAGTTTGGATATATGTTGCATCTGTACTCATAGCAAAGACTGTAGTTGTCATTGCAAGCATCATCATTAAGGATAATACTACTAATTTCGCTTTTTTGATTTTGTTTTTTAAACTAAACATAAATAAACCTCCTATTTTTTATTTTCAAATGCAGTGAAACTTTTAACGCCGGCCGGCCGTTAAAGAACATTCTGCTAAATGAGCAAAGAATATATATGAAATGATTGTCTATAATAAAACAGCCGGAGATCCATTTTCGCCTTTTATACTATGGCAAAAACTGCATCTCCGGCTGTCCGGTCAATGAGTCACTTATAATTTTATACTTTTCTTAATGAGCTCTATTCTGATAGGCTTTCCCGCCTGTATGAAAATCATTATTTCTCCAAAAGATAAACTTCGTATATGCTCTAATAATTTTTTTTCTTCCTCACTACATGTTATTGATAACTCTTTACTTTTTGATTCCACTAAATCATCCCCCATCCCTATTAAAATCACACAAAAAAAACGCCACTTCAATAAGAATGGCGTCACAAAAACGTTTTCTTATTGTTTGTATCTGGAAACAATAATGTAATTCTAATTGAGCACGTATCTGACTTAACATGTTATTTCATGTATCACAGTTACCAGTTAGTGGGGCTTCTCACCCCTTTCCGTTTTAATCATTTCAGTTAAAACTCTATGTAATTAATATAAACTACATCAAGTTAAAACTAAGATGAACTCAAAAAGATATATAGTTTTTAAAGTACAGTAAAATTGAAGAAATAGTTATCTATAGCTATATATCTAGCCCTAAAATATGATTACTGAATTATGAGTAATAATAAAACTTGATAATACTTACTATATTCTTAAGTTCCTGTAATTATTCCATACATAAAATAAATGTTTAACTCCCGCATCACCTATTTATAAGTTGTCAAAAAGGGGGGGACACATCTGAAGTACCAAATAAAGTTTCAAACCAGAGTCTTAAGGCCATGTTTCCTAAATTCCATAGTCCAGACCCAGACTTTAAGAACTTTCTTTGTTATTTTTTTACCTTCTACTTCACAAAGTACCTTAATCTATTGGTTAACCTATTTTCTAAGTTAGTCTTTTGAGTTGTTGCAACAGGTCTTGACACTTAATAAAGTATGTAGAATACCGTTTTTTTTAGTTGCGACCATACCAATAACTACGCTAAGAGATTTTTATCCATTATCGAAAAAAGTGTACAGCATTGAAAATTAAGGATTGATAGTAAACATAAAATACACCTTTATGCATCGTTAGTGCATAGAGGTATTATGACATGAAGTTGATCCAATAAGAAGATGCGGTATTATTTTACTCTTAATTGACTCTATATCCTACATATTTGTATCTATTATTAAACTTTCAGTACAAAACAAAAACATACAAAGTCAAAATAATCTTATATATCTTTAGATTTCCTCTTTCTTATGGTTTACTTGTTGCTGTAGCTCTACAAGTTGCTTTATTTGTTGTAGGACAAATGTCCTATATTCATCATTTAGCTGCTCATAATAAAACATAATTCTATCTATTGTTATATCAGTTATAACACTCGGAATCTCTGTACTCTCTAAATCGTCATCATTAATTAGCCACTTTTTATCTATGCCATAAGCAAGAGAAATATAATTAATCAATAATGATGTAGGAATTACTCTTCCTTTTTCTATATTCATAAGGTTAGCTCGTGAAATACCTATATTCTTGGCAAATTCACTTTGAGTTAATTGATAGGTAGTACGTATGAGTTTTAATTTGTCTGAAAAAGTCATAAATACTCCTCCTAACTTTATTTTATCAACTATATTTTCATTTGTAAATACAATTAATTTTTACATATATTAATTTTTCAAATATTTAAATTAATATGCAAATAAACAAATTACATCAACGCATAAACTATTTAGTATGCACAGTAGGCATTGACGAAGATTTAATTATTGATTTTCTACTGACAAGTATGAATAGATTTCTTAATAATATGCTGGAGCGACTCATGATTCGCAAATTAAATTAGGCAACCACATATGGGTATCTCTGTAATACCTCTCTTATTACCGATGACGATCAAAAAAGCTTTCAGAAAGTAAACAGCTTTGGGAGCATATCATTAATAAGTGGTTATCTATTATCAGTAATCTACTAGTCTTATTTAATGATTCTAAAGTATATAGTTATGATACCATTAATACTACTTATAATTTCATAGAACAAATAACAATTTCACTTGATAATAGAGTGTCCCCTCTCATATCCAAATCTCAAAATTACTAATATCTTTTTTAAGCAAAAATATAGATTTATCTGACTCCACTAGTTTTTTGCCCATAAGGTAAATAGTTACTATGCTTAACATATTTTTGTTGAGTTAGGATAATAGTTGTTTATTATGCTTGTTTAGAACACTATAAAAAAGGTGGTATGTATAAGTGAATATAGACTTCCCTTATACATACCACCAGTTTATTCATTATCAATAAATTCCATTTTCCAGTTAAAATAGCCAGTCTTCTCATCTCTTACATATCTTAAATATGCGGAATAAGTAGTTCCTTTTTTGCTCTTTAAGTTTCTAAAGCCCACTTTCCCATTGGTTAAAAGCAATTCTACCATACGTCTTGTAACACTTTTTCCTATTGATGCAATGTACTTATCATTTTTCCATATAGTATATTTACAGCCACCTTTCCAATTAGCACAGCCAAATCCTTTTTCATTTTCAATAACTGGATTTCCACAAATTGGACACATACCAACCGGTTCTACATTTTTAGGAATCTCTACCTTTGTACCACTTAGGACCTTCGTATCATTCTTAATGGCCTCTACCGCTTCCTCCGTAAAACTTTTAATCATACTAAGGAATTCATCTTTTTGAAATTTACCTTTTTCAATATCAGACAACGTTTTTTCAAGACGTCCTGTATATTCAAGATCAAGAAGCTGTTTAGCTGGAAATGTTTCTACTATTGCCTTTCCTAATTCTGTACACACCAAACTTTTGCCTTTTGCTTTGATATACTCAGCATCTTTAAGTTTTTTAATTGTTTCAGCACGTGTTGCTGGCGTTCCAATACTAAAACCACTTAAAATACTTGCCATCATTTCAATTGTATCTTCTTCACTTTGTTCCTTATCCTCTTTACCATCATCTTTGAATCCTTTACCACAGGTTTCCATGACACGAAGCAATGTTTTTTCAGTATGTGCTTTAGGTGGTTTTCTGGTAACCTCACCCACAGTAACTTTTTTAGTTTCTACCATTTCATTGTTTACAACTTGTGGTAAAATAGTGTCTTTATTTTCTGTGCTGTCTTTAGCCCCATTAGCTTCTAACTTTTCTACAAGACGCCAACCTTCTACGAGCTGTACTTTACCTTTTGTAACAAAAATACCTTTTACAGTTTCTTCAGGCACCTCCATAACTTTTGTTACTAGCTTAGTCTCTTCAAATTCTGCTACAGGTAAAAATTGCATTAAGAAACGATTTTTAACAGCATTGTATACTATTTCTTCATCAGCCGTTAATCCCTTAGGAACCATATAAGTAGGCACTATAGCACTATGGCTTTCTACTTTACTATTATCAAAAATACGTTTATTATCTACAAAACAAATCTGACTCTCATACGGGAGACCTACTTTAAGAGTATCTAATACTTTTTTCGTCCTTCCCTTTAAACTCTCTTCCAAAGCCAAGCTGCCTGTCCTTGGATAGGTAATATATTTCTTCTCATAAAGAGATTGTGCTACCTTCAACACCTTATCAGAAGTCCACCCTTTATACTTACTTGTAATATGTCCTTGCAAGTTAGAGAGGTTGAATAATAATGGTGCATATTCCTTTTTCTTCTCGACTTGCTTTTCGATAATCTTTGCAGGCTTATCTTTTATAAGCTCAGCTAAAACTTCTAATGCTCGCTTATCTTCAAACTTCTCATTATCTTTACCTTCTTTATCTTTTACATAATAAGTTCCTTCAAAATTCTCATTTTCCCCTGTTTTAAAATTGGCTAATAATTTATAATACGTTGATGCCTTAAAAGCTTCAATTTCTTTATCACGATCATAAATAATCTTTAACGTAGGTAGGAGTACACGCCCAATGTTAAGTATCTTCTTACTACCCGCATTATACTTCACTGTCGCAACAGAAGTTAAATTAATGCCTATCATCCAGTCAGCCCATTGTCTCCCAATTCCTGCATCTTGTAGAGGTTTCATGTCTTCATTAGGACGTAAATTTTCCATACCTTTTTTTACTTCTTCGGTTGTCCATTCATTTAATAACATTCTATATACGGGCTTTTTTTCATTAAAATATAAAAATAGCTCATCGCCTATAATCTGACCTTCTCTATCAAAATCTGTTGCTGATATTATTCCATCTACATCTTCTCGGTCAATTAAGTCTTTTATTATATTAATCTGCTTTTGTGCCCCTTCATCAACTGAGGCTCTGTTTTTACTGTCACATTTCACCTTATACTTAAACTCCTCAGGAATAAATGGAAATTTTTCAAGTCTCCAACTTTTCATACTCTCATCATAATCCTTGGCATCATACAATTGTAACAGGTGGCCAAACGCCCACGTAATAAGATAGTTATCTCCTTCAAAATATCCATCTTTTCTTGTCTTAATATTAAACGCATCTGCTATATTTTTAGCCACAGAAGGTTTTTCTGCAATAATTACTTTTTTCATTTTATCACCGTCCCATCTTTTTACTAATCTGTACTACCTTACTCCTCCTCAACTCTTCTATCTCTCTATTTTTCTCCTGAAGTATTTCATTCAATATCTTGATTTCATGCTTTAACATTTTTATAGTATCTAACATCTCATTGATTTCCTCTTCAGTATTATACTTATCTATAATACTATCTATAACTTTATTCTTCAATTCTTCTAATTCATCGTAGTCTTCCTTTAATTTTTTATACTTCTTCTCATTAAAGTAGTCAGGTAAAGCATCTATAGATGCTTGTATATATTCTTTTAGAATTGGGTTATTATATATGGTCTTCCTAGTTATACCTACCTTATCGCTGTTAGTGATACTACTAATGGTAGGTCTTCTATCTTTTATTTTATTGCAGAACATATCCAATTCACTTCTTATGTCTAATATATATTCTTCAATACTACATAACCGTTTTATCGTCTTATCATCTAATTCATCAAGAGCTTGCATATTATACGCTTTCAACTTTTCTGATACCAAGCTAATTATTTTATCCATGTACTAACTTCCTCTATTAATTCTTTATGATTAATAACAATATTTTTTACTCTAGGATACTGCCTAATAATTTCTTCTGCCCCTTTAGTAGCTATATCATTAGTTAACAAATTCAACTCCTTAATTAATCTATTTTTCACATAGTATCTCAACGCATTTACTTCTCTTTCATATTCATTCTGATACTGAGGTCTTTGTTCCGCAACTAGTTTATTATGCTTAATAAGTTCTAACTTTTGTTTAAATCTTTGATAAGATAAATCTAAGTTTTTATAACTATTTAAAGTTACTCCTATATTATAATTATCTTGCTGGCTTGAGAAGTATTCTCTCTGTTCACATACTTTCTGCACTATACTAATTACACATATCCCCAATTCATTTTCCACTACTGGAGAATTTGTCTTTAGCAACATTTTGAATACTTTTTTCATATCCCGATTAATGTTTAAATTTCCCTTTTCTATAAAGCCATTGATTTGTTTTATATGCTGCTGGAATTCTGATGATTTTAGTTGTTCTTTCAAAATAATATTTTTAGCTTGATTAGGATCACTTTGGATTGTTCCTTCTTCTGTAATATCTTCTATAAGTATATTAACTACATCATCTAAACTCTTATTGTTTTCAAACTCCTTATTATAATAAACTGTCATCTCTTCAGTTAAATGATTAAGATGCTTTCTAATAAAATCTATGTGAATTTTCTTCATAAATAGTTTTGTACATAAATGTACACGAAATGCATGTGGATTTATCCAAAGATATTGTTTATCTTTTATGCTCTCAAAAGGATGTTCTTTTCTTTCTTCTGTAAGAAAAAATTTCTTATACTTTACTTCTGATGTTAACTTAAAAGATCTCAGCTTCTGTTTCTCATCTTCACTCAAGCACTTCAAATCAAACTCTTCATCATGTCTAACAAAAAACTGCTGTAAATCATTCTTTAAAACGCTCCCACCCCTCTTTTGCATCCCCGTATGATCACTTACAAAAATAAACTTATACATATCTTTCTCAAGTTGATCACATTCTTTTTTCGTATATTTTGATACCCCACTCCTAAGGTCCGAATCTTTTATTCTCCCTGGAATTATCTTATTTTCTTTAAGCTGTATCATATTTCTTAAATAAGATGTCTCGCTTATACCATTAATAATATTTTTGCTAAACATACAAAGCATCTGATAAGCATGCAAAGCTAACTTTGTTAGAAAGGTGTAGGTAAGTTTCCTGTCCTCTCCATATTCAGTAATTTTATAAGTATAAAACTCCAAATAGTGAATACTCTTCTCTCCTTCGCCTTTAACCTTTATCCTATTGGTCTCTAATAAAGTCACTTCCTCAACTCTCATTCCTGTCTCTATCAAAATAATTAGTAATCCAGCAGCTATCCTATGTCTTATGGCTAATTCACTATTATTTAAATCATTTACTGCAAAGGCACAAATCTGATTACATAAGGCATCTGGAATATATGAATTTTTAGATGACAAACTTCTTATTTCAGGATTTTCACTTATAAATTTCTCAAGGTAGGTAATCAAATAGTCAACTTCACACAAATTATTTTTTTTATACACTTCCAATACTCTTATTAAAGTGATGGCACGCCTATTACGTGTACGATTTGTGACTCCTTTTAACCTTTCCTCAAAATATTCTCTTAAAACTTCCTGATTTAATAATCTAATATCATTAATTTTTAACCCGATGCAATAATTATCTATTGCTCTTATTGCTTCTAAATCTTTTTGTACTGTAGAAAAATCTTTATTCTGCCTGAATCTTCTATCCAATACCATTATCTTAGTTCCAAATTTTAACATATTAGATAATTTATCAAAATTGAATCTATACGTATGCCTCTCTCTATTAGAAGTATTAAATTCACTAAAATCCCAAATATCATCTTCCAAATACACTCCATCATAAATCTGAAAATTTTTTATTTTTTCTTTGGAGAATGCACTATTAATATTATCTTCAATAATATATTGTAAGTTACTAAGCATTTTCTCTCTCCGTTCCCAAAAGTATCTTTTCTATTTCATAAATATATCTAGCTACCACTTTTTTACAACTCTGTAATTCCTCTACTTCTTCATTTTGTCTATTTGCTATAGCTTCTTCGATTAGCTCATCTAATTCATTAAGTTTTTCTTCAAAAATGGGTTTTCTATTCGCAAATGTTGTAAAATTATTACAAATCAAACATTTCCCAATTTTAAATCTACACCCTATAACATTACAACTACCTGCCCCATTTTCAACTATATTATCATTTTGATTATCTTGCTCTTTTAAAACTTTCCCTTCGATATTAACATCACTAATAGATACTTGATTCATAACTTCCAAATAATTTAACAAGTCATCTTCTGCTCTATAATGTTTGTTAGCCGTTTTAAAGGATTGATCAAGCATTAATGCAATCTCTGACAATGACTTTCCTTCCCCTATTCCCTCTCTATACACTGTATCTATATGTGTATGTCTTATATTATTTACACAATAATCGTCATTTTTCACCTTCCCCTTGAGTTCCAAAAGAATCTTCTTAAACTCAACTTTGAAATTGATTTTTTTGTATTTTTTTATATGTGTTGCTACATATGGTTCTACAAATATATATTCACTACAGCCTTTAGTTAACTCCATTGCCTCTTCTATATATCGAGCAGTCTCTGGGGTAATTCTCTCCTGTTTAATCAGAGAGTCCGTTATCTTCCCAATGCATTGAATCATATATGTTCCATCATCTAGCTTAATTAAACAATCTCTCTTGAAATTAATAATTTCACCAAATCTATACTTTGTTGTGTAAAAAATTTCAAATACAATAACATATAATTTATACTTCTGATCCTCTAATGACTTTTGAACAAATGCTTCATATAATAAATTAATATCATCTTTATCAATAGGCCTTCCACCACGATATCTATCTAATCCTGCAAGTGAAAATATATCTAAATCCGTTTTTCCTATTTGATATTTGTCCTTATAAAATTTTAAATACTTTCTTATTATCTTAAAAATAACTTTTATACTATTTGGATTCTCTATGCTTTTTTTAATAAAGCCTCTATACTCCCATAAAACTTTTTCATCTATATGATTGCCATTTCCTGATTGTTTTTCATCTAAAAAATTCAAAAAATTTACTAACTGAGATTTACTTGTTAACGTTCCTACATTACCTAAATTACTCCATATAAAATTCTTATAATCATCCCTATATTTTACTGCACATATTGTAGCATCTATTGTTACTCTATTTGTATTACAGCTATTTGCATTTCTTAGCATTTTTCCAGTAGGTATAATGCATATTTTATCAGATTTAGGTACTTCTTCAAATTGATTATAGTAAAGAAAATAATAGTTTTGTTCATACATTTTATAAAAACTCTTACTATTAATCTTATCTATAAAAATCTTACTAAAATTATTGGGGTATAATTTTAAATAATCCCCATAGGTTATAAATCTATAAAAATTAACTAGTACTTCCTTTAACTTCTTACTTTCTTTAGTTATTTTTCCCTCAACTAAATATTCCTCTGCTTCTTTAAAATAAATATACTGTTGACAAAACGTTTCCTCATTAAACCATTTCTTCTTGTTTATCTCAAATTCGCCCAAGCTTTCTTTGAATTTTCCAATAAATATAGATACACATATAGCACTTGCAGATTTAAGTGGGTAAGAGTTTAGGTATGCATCTAAGACATTAACTATCATGTCATTATCTGTATCTACTACAAAACTCATAAATTCACTATCCTTATGGAATAATACTGTTTCTACATTAGAAGCTAACCACATAGTATCTTGTTTAATTAATTCTCCCCATTTCTTATAATTAACATAACAGTATCTTCTTTCAAATATCTTAAAAAAGTTTTTTCTACTCATCATACTTATCAATATTGAGTCTATTTTTAAATCATATCGATGTATATAACTTTTCTGCGAGATGAATCGATAAAATTTTATTAGTATATGTTGCAATTTAACTATACCTGCATACACCCTTTCACTCCTTAATCTAGAATCTAATTTCATGAAAAATATATACTGGCAAGAAAGTGCTTCGTGACTAAACCATTTTTTCTTACTTACCTTAATTTTATCTAGACTCTGATTAAATTGTTTAAGAAAAATTTTCATCTGTGGATTAGGTATATGCCTAATATTATACGAATTAATAAATTCTTCTAATACAATAACCACTTCATCATCTTTAACATCTGTTACAAATTTCATTCTTTCTGCATCTTTATGCACTATATATCTTATTATTAATATATCTTTAGAATTTTTCTTCTGTTTTATCATCTATGAAGTTCTTCCCTTATTTTCTTTTCCATAGATTCTACATTTTTCAACCTATCTTCCTCTCTGGGATTATAATAGATCATTGTAGATTGTATAGATCGGTGTCTCATTTTCTTTTGTACGTATTCTATTGTTCTCTTTTCATTATCAATTAAATACATTGCATAACCATGTCTAAATCTATGAGATAAACTGTTCTTCTTTTTCATTTTATCTATGTTAATTCCCACTTGAACAAATACCTTCTTAAGAAATTTATTCCAACCTGATAATGCTAATGGTATTCCTCGTTTATTCAAAAAAATGTATTGATTATCACCTCTTCCTTCTACACTATCCGCAGTGGCCTTATTTGCTATATTATCCATTACTTGTTCTGATACACTGAAAATATTTCTAGATATGTCCATATATTCTAGTATATCATGATATAGATTTGGTCCTATATCTACAATTTGATAACCTCCATCTAACTCTTTATATCTGCCTGTATCATAGTCACTTCTATCCTTCACCTTCATGCAAGTCTTTGCATGTTGGTATGATTTATCTGAAATTCTATTCCTTAAATAAGCCATTCCATATGAGGGATTATTTATGTTCTCCTTAATATCTTCATAAGTAAGCCCCAGCACTTCTCCTATCCGCATTCCTGTTATATACATTAGGTCAATTATTATTCTATCTCTCAAATACTCTGTTTTACACAAATTTAACCGTTCAATATACTTAATTATATTCTTATATTCCTTTAGAGAAATGTACTTAGGAACAAAAATATCACTCCTTTTAGTAATACTTTTATTCATATTATATTTTTCTACTTTTATCTCTTTAGTGTGTGCTAGGATTCCATAACCTCCTCTAACACTATTTACTATTCTTTTTGCAAATAAAGGATGGCAATCTATATTTAAGTACTTATAAAATCTTCTAATACTATCTAAATACATATTATGAGTATTTCCACCTCTATCTACAATATAATTAATGGTTTCTTTATCTTTTTCTATTCCTATTCCTAAAATAAAATTGGATAAATTAGCAATGTCCATTCTATCAAACTTATCCAATGGTTTATTTACAATCTCCTTAAATGCATATAGAAGTTTCAACGCATTTAACATTGGTTCTTTACTATTAACAGATTCATGTTTCTTTTCAATATTTAAATATCTATAAACCTCATTAATTACCCTTCCATCACTATCAAATAAGAAAAAGTATATAAAACCATTTCGTTCTCTTTTAATCCTAGTAATTTTTATTGTCTTAATTTCTATTTCGTTAATATAAACTTTATAATAGCTTCCTTTACTTGTCCCAATCTCTTTGACCCATTTCATTCATAATCACCTACTTATATAATATAGTCATTATATCAAGTTTACTCAACTATTCAAGTAAGCATTACAATTAAGTATAAGTAAAAAAAATATCCTGTATTTATATATTATATCTTTTTACTCATATACTTAAGTAAGGATAACTTCCCGGTCAAAGTCAGTTGCTGAAATAACACCTTCCACATCTTCTCTATCTATCAGGTCCTTTATAATATTGAGCTGTTTTCTAGCGCCCGCATCTTCTATCGCTTTATTCTTGCCATCACTTTTTACTTTATATTTAAATTCCTCAGGAATAAAAGGAAATTTTTCAAGACGCCAGCTTTTCATACTTTCGTCATAGTCTTTTGCGTCATAAAGTTGCAATAAGTGTCCAAAGGCCCATGTAATCAGATAGTCTTCTCCTTCATAATAGCCATCTCTTTTCGTTTTAATATCAAATGCATCTGCTATATTTTTAGCTACTGAAGGTTTTTCTGCAATGATTACCTTTTTCATTATTAACGCTCCTCCTATTAATCTTATGCAACATGTCTACCTAACCTTTCCTATTCGATAAAATAGACACAAGAAGATTCGTTGTGTCTAGGGATAAGTTCATGTAATTGTATTTATTGTAACATATTTCTGTTAAAAATGCATCCCCTGTGAATGAAGGCCTAAAAAGGAGCCATTGCTCACTTGCAACAGCTCCCCCGCCTTACTCTTCTTCTTTTGCTTCTGAAGTTTTTTCTACTGAATCTGTTTTCTCATCCTCAGCATAGTTCATAAAATCTTTAATCTTAACATATTCTATGTCATCGTCATCATCTTCATAGATGCTTTCATCAAACTCTTCATAGTTTTCATCTAACTCATCAAAGTCGTCATCAAAGTATTCGTAATGCTCTTCTAAGTCTTTTTCTCTTTTCTTTGCGATCCAAATGACAATAGCTACTAATACAGCGACAACACCAATGGCTACAGCAATCCATGCGCCTTTTTTACGATCGTCTTTTCTCATTAGTTCTCTAACCTCCTCAACTGTTAGTGGGAACTCTTTCCATCTTGTTTTCATAGTCTCAGCTCCTTTTCGTTCCGTATAGAACATTATACCAATTTCTAAGTTTTATAACAATATCAATATCATTTTTCCTATCTCATTATTTTATCTGATTTTATTTAAATTATACAGAATAACTAAGAGATAGCAAGATTTGAATACTATATTAATTCCTACGTTTTTTTTATTATATCATAGTTATATAAATTTTTTTTAAATTTTTGTTAGGGAATCTCTTCTATACTTACGACGCAACACAAGTAAAATTCACACTGAAATCTCAAGCATAACAAAGCCGCTTTAGATATTCATCTCTTAAAGCGGCTTTTATTATACTCTTTTATATATGCTTCTTCTCTATCTTACATCAATCATTTACATTTCGTTTAAATAGGCTTGTAATTTCTCTGCTAATTTTCCCATATGTACACCGTCAACGAAGGAATGGTGGGCTTGAACAGAGAAAGGTAATCTGTATCTTCCATCTTTTTCATACATCTTCCCCCAATCAAACATAGGTACGGCATTGTATTTTTTCCCAGAATCCGTATGTGAAATATGAGTGAAAGAAATCCAAGGGATTGAAGAAAATTGATAGATATCATTTCCCATAGGACCAGTAAAATATTCTTTTTGATTGTCATTTACCTTTTTTGCTGCTACTTGAAAAGCTTCCATAGAATCTGTCATTTCAACAACTATATTTTTCATTAATTCTGTCTCTTGATTTAAGTAGGTAAAGGAGGTCTTAATATCTTTATATAACACAACATTGCCATCTTCAAACCGGTATCTAAATTCTTCGATCTCATTTGCTGCTTTGGAAATCATATAAACCATTGCAAAGGTAAAAGACCATTTGTTCGCTTTGATTACTTGGTAAAAATGTGTCACATCCAATTCAAAACTAATATCATATTTGGGATTTGCATACTCTTTAAAAATCTGACAGTGCATAGCCCTTTTCCAATTGCTTAAATCAACTATCTCATAACTACTCATATCATTTTCTCCTATCAGTCACTTTACTTCCTATTATCTCTTGTTTTTCCCTCAGTCATCTTATAAATATATAAATATTTAACTTGATTAATCAGCTCAAGAAAACATTTTAATATATTCTTTCCTAAGAACTTAAACATTAAAATCCTCAGATTTAAATTGACTATAAAACCTACCACTATGTATAGTTATACGGAGCACACAATAATCTGGGTCTGCCACTCCCTTGGAATAGTACATGGTATCTCCTTCTTGCCATATCATTTCTTTACTTTCTTTATCTTCTAGCACCTCCACTGTCCCTTTTAACATCACCCCTCTAAAGAAACGCTTATCACAGAAATAAAGACAGGCTTTAGGACTACTTTTATATTGTTGGACACGCATAGATGAGGTATTGGTAGAAAAGTAAAACACCTTAATACCTTCTCTTCTCCGAGGTGGTAACATAGCTTTTGTATTTGGAAAGCCTTCCTCATCTACTGAACCAATAAAAGCCACTCCTTGCTTATCAATTAAATTACCTATTGTTTGTTCTGGGTTTCTCATCATCCTATTTTCCTCCTCATTACCTTCTAACTCATTTACTCATATTTCGCTCTCATTTAACTAACATTTTTTAATTATAGCTCTATTATGTTATGTATATATTCTGAATACCTAGAATGACCTTATCACTAATCTTAGCACAGGTTAGTTTCCTTGAATTAATTTATAAGCATGCTCATAATCATTCCTATGGACATAAATATAGTACATACAGCTAAATTCGCTTCTTTCACCGAAACTACCTTTAACTCCTCTTCCCATGCCTGTAAATTCTGAATTATTATAATTAATAGTTTTATATGTATATCTAATATTATTAGCTACAAATATTATCATTTATATAATTCTATAGCCCTAATAATCATTTTCTCTAATTCTAATATAGTAAGCATTTGTTCTATATTTCTTTAAATGTTAATTTAATAAAAACATTATTATCATTTGCATTTAAAGTCCGTTTTAATTCATCCATATTAATAGGAATACCTAAAGTAACATTATCCCGAGTAGAATCAGCTGAATTAGCTTGATAAATATATATTTCTGTTCCTATTTCTAAATTGATATTACTAGAAAAAAATGATTGTGAGTATTGATCAAGTGTTTCTTCTAACTCATAACTTCCACTAGCGTATGCGCCTTCTTCCCCTATAAGAAATCTTATTTTATCTTCTTGGATGTTTATAGCCAATGTTTTAGTTTCTTCTTTTTTACTAGCATGATCATTCATAAGACTAGTAATAATTTCTTTCTTTATTTCTTCTCCATTCCTGTAAAATTCATAGGTTAATAGAATTTCATAGTCCTTATCTATAGGAAGATTATTTATATGGTAGAATGATGCTTTATTACCAGTAAGATTGAGTAAATACTCCTCTTTCTCTGATAGCTTTTCGTATACCAGTTCTGTATAAGGTGAATTAAGTGATTGACAGCCTCCCAAAAGTACTAAAGCCATCATAATTACTGTAATCTTTATTTTTTGCATTATTAATCTACCTTCCATCAAATTATTTGTTAGTAATCATGCTTAATATACTGACAATTTCAATATCACTCAATGTTTTTTCTGAACATTCATTAATATTTAAACACTTATAGTACCAAACCATATTCTTTGTGTAGTATAAATTTAGATGCACTCCTGCTCAGTCTATAATTATCATTAGTAATATAAAATGCGCCACTACAATAAGCTAGTGAATTATTATCTCTCATCCGCCAAAAGGTTTCTTGGTTCCTTAATCTCCTTTTCATATGCTAATTACTTTATCATTATCTTGAAATCTCAAAATGTACCTTAAGAGATTCTAAACCCAGCTCATCTTCTTTTGCTAATCGTATCGTTTCAATGGGCACACCATACTGCTCTATAACTTTTTTCGGGTCTGCCCAACCATTATTAAATTCCTTTTCCGTTAGTCGCCCTATTTCTGTTTCTTTAAATTCAAAATAATAAGTTTCCCCAATAGTCAACCCTTTAGCACGTTCTTCCCCTATAAAAATAGTAAATGGACCATCTTGAAAACAAGTTACAATAGCCACCTGAGGAGTAGTAAAATCAAGACAATAATCGGGCATAACATCACGTACCGTAGCACTAAATCCTCCCACAACTTTAGTTGGAATGGTTGCTTCTTGATATTCATCAAGAGTTTCTTTTAATGTTGCATTCTCAACTAATAACTGATTATACTGCTCTAAAGTAGTATTATACTTATCTAGATACTTATCAAGTTGAGCTTTCAATTCCTCATTCTGCTCTAATAAATTGTTCTGTTCGCTCTGTGAAATTTCTGCACCAGAGCATCCCACACATCCAAATGCTATCAAACAGGATAACATTATATTTGGTATATATTTTATGTGCCTCACTAACTTCCTCCTTTGTACCTCCATCCATTAATGTATTATCGCAATTATTAACCCTGTTAATAAACATGGCCTACCTTAGCATATTTTAATAAAGTTATCTAAAAACCTTTTATACATGAAACATTTTTTCTTTTTCACCAAAAAGAAATCTTATTCCTGGTATTCTTTTAATAACCTCACAGGTAAGTAGAGTCATCACTAATGTTCCTACTACCGATACGAAATATAGAATCATAACAGATTTAGTAACCTTACATAAATAATATTGAAATACTACTAACCACCCAAAGTGAAATATATAAATCATAAAAGATCTAGATGTCATATACCTTGTAATTACATTATTCTGATTAAAACTGCACCTAGCAAGTCCTAAAAACCCCAAAATACCAAACCATGCAGCACACACATTACAAATTGTATCTACAATCCCTATTTGATTTCCTTTCCATACAAATGTATAAGTCAAAATCACATCAAACACAAGCATAATAGCCAAATACAAATATCTATATTTAGTCATTCTCTCTAGAACATCTTCCTCTGACAGAACATAATAGCCTATTAAAAATAGAGCCAAATTTCCTCCAATGCTTTTACCTCCAAAATCTAAAATTGGTGTCATCATCAACGGAAAAAACATTAAGATTGGTAAATAAGCCGTCTTAATTTTAGCAAAAGAAAGCTTAGGTAATATCTTTCTCTGCACTGCAATCAATAATAACGAAATCATTGAAATAATAAATAGAAAAAGCAAAAACCACAAATGTCCAGGGGTTAAACTTCCGTCATATCCGGTTAAATCTGTAACATTTGTTAAAAAAACTTGATAATGCTCAAAAAAACTTCCCGAATAATTATTGTGATACTTGTCTGACATATATGTCATTAGCGCCACCACTGTAAATCCACCTGTAATTAATGGAATTAATAGTTTTTTAACTCTTTCTATCGCAAATTGTCCATAGCTCCTATTTTTCATAGCATATCTCGTACTCATTCCAGCTAATACAAACAATAGCGGCATATACCATGGCGCTATAAAAATAACAGGTGATGATAATACCTTATTTTCATATAACCAGATATAATTTCCTTCCCAACCATTCCATGCCATCGCTGCATGAAATGGAATCAAAAAAACAATCCATAACCAACGCAAATTATCAATATAGTACTTTCTATCACTCATTTCTAATTACCCTCCTTAACAGCTATTCTAATTCTTAATGTATCTAATAGTTTCTTAATGTAAAAGAATCCTTTTTATTTTTTCTCTTAATTTCCCTCTAAAACCACTTTATATCCAACAGGCTTTCTAACTACTTCCTCTTTTTTCATAGGTTCACCACAATGAGAACATGCTACTGCATTAGGTGAAATATCTTTGTCGCACATGGGACATTTAATTAATGGCATATATCTCCCTTTTTATTTTTTATATATTCAGAATTAATTATACTATAATTAGAAAACCGGGTCTACCTTCAATCAAATAAAAAAGCCTAGAACTATTTAGCCCTAGACTTTTAACATTTCTCGTATTACTAAAAGGATTCACTTTTGCTATTTAGCAAATTAACTATTAAACCATTCACTAGGTGATTGATTAAAGTAATGTGGCGCAAACTCTATAACACGGTAATCTTGTATATTAGCAAGCTTAAGTGGCTCAGATGTTAGATAAGCTTCTACCTTTTCAAGAGATTCTGATTTCATAATAAATAGTCCACCACTCATATCATCTTTAAGCCCAGACATTAATATGAGGCCTTCATCCATTGCTTTTTTAGAATATGCCATGTGTTCTTTCATGATATTGTCATTCATTAGTTCTGCATTTTTTATTATACCTTCAACAATAAAGTACTTCATTTTTATCATCCTCCTTTAATCGTATTAGCCTATTTTTCGTAAATATTTAATCTTCTTTATTTTAATCCTCCTTGACTAATATAAACAAGTCATCTTTACATATAAACTAACTTACTCTGTATTTTTACAATTCACTCTGCATAGCTTCTTTCCTACTAACAACTATCTCTAATAATACTAATTATAATCCTACATAAAAATAAGACCAATTCTAAGGTTACTCAATCTTATGATTCCATATCATTATTGAATTCGTTTAAATCCTAGATAACGTGTTCCTTGAAAAGTAAGTTTTCCTTTGTCTTGTTCAATAAGTATACCATATTCTGTTCCCTGTACCTTTAATTCCATACGGTCACCACTATCAACCTCAAAAGTAATATAATATGTGGTCGACGATGAATTATGCATATTGTCATGATGATGATGGCTAAGATTAGTACGCTTGGCTACAACCACTGCATCCACAGAAAGCACGGGGGAATCGTTATTCTTTTTCCATTGTTTAGCGGAACTTATTAAAGCAAAGATAATAGTTCCAAATACTAATACGAAGACTAAAAATATAAATATAGGAACAATAGTAAACATTGCATTATCAAATGGCGAAAACATCATTAGCTTACCTCCGAAACATAGCTCTTTTTATTTAAGTATACACTTTTTTCAATATAAAATCTTTATTTTTATTTAGTACAATAATGATCTCATGAATAGAATTTTAAACAAAGAACAAGACTACTCCGAAAGTTATCCGTAAAGATATTATCACTCTAATCCTCCCACATTAAATAACCTATAAATATCCTTTTAGAAAAATGATTCTAAAATTTCTTGTAGTATTATTTTCAGATAATTCTTCCATTAATGGTAATCAAACACTATCCATGCCGTTTCTATCACATGCACCAAATATTTTATAATTACATTCTCTTTCTCTAAGCGTCATATGATTTGCACCACTATATTAATATATTATTTATAAACAAAATAACTTTATATTTTTTATTCATAGCATTTCTCCTTTAAACTCCCTGACGGTATAAGATGGTATACCATTCCTTTAAATAACCTCTTTGCCTCTTTAGATAAAAAAGAAGGAGGCCTGATTCTATCAGACTCCCCCTTAGTCTTGCTTCATATTCAATTCTTATATCTATTTCATTTTTACTCATATATCCTGTTCTTGTTGGTATGCTCTTTGGTGGACAAGCTATGATATCATCTTCTTTCCATTCTTTTATGTACTCATTAATAGTATAATAAATTAGCATTTATAGATCATTCGATAATGACAATATCTTCATTTTCAAATACAATCGCTTGCATATTTCCTAATCTTATTCGCTCTTCTCTATCTTTTTTATAGTGTCCTGCTTTTTCACAAATATCATCACTGCAATGTACATCTAAACTACATTGTAACAACCCTAAATTATTTGTCATATTGTTGGCAAATATAATGCTTCCTGCACTTACTCCAACTACCACGCCCCCTTTATTAATAAATGATTCTATTTTCATGTTGAAACCTTGTTCCCTAATTCGTTTTAATAAATACTCCGGATTTCCACCACATAAATATATTATGTCATATGTTTCTAAAGTATCTTCCTTTATATATTCATGCAAATCATAAACGCATATATTTTCACGCCTAATACCGCACTTGAGTAAATCATTCAGACACTTTGGTAACACTTCTATAGCATCTGGAGAAATAGCTGCTGTCGGAATAAACATTGCTTTAACATCAGATATCTCTCTATTTAACATATTCATAAATGCTTCTTCAATAACTTTTGTTTCTAAACCACATGAGGTAAGTAAAACATTCATATGAATAACCTCCTCTATCAATTTAAATTTATCTAATTCTCTTACATATAAAATTTGTTTATTTTATGCATTTTGTATCTCTTGTTAAATGAGCCATGATTATGACCTTCTTGACCAATATTATATACTCATTAATAGTATAATAAACTGGAATTTACATTTCACTACAAAGTTATTTCATATTCAAGATAATCTCCTGAAAATGCAGAATCACCATTATTATCTCTCCTTTGAACGAGCTGAAATCCTACACTTTCATAATTGTGAGGTGCGATTAAATTACTATTTGTTCCCACAATTATTTTTTGGAGATTTTCATATTTCATAATTCTATCAATAGCCTCACTAAGTTGTCTCTTCCCATATCCTCTACCTTTATATTTAGATGCAATGCAGTTATGACCAATTTCCACATACTCTGGCATGTTCCTTGGGTCCCATGAAATATGTCCAATTGGTGTATCCTCTAATACCGTTATAAAACCGTATTTATCAGCAATATTTAAATTATCGAAGAAAAAATTATCAAATTCTATCCAATCTTGTTCAAAGCATTTTCTATACCTATCATCAAATGAATAGCCGTCTAATAACAATTTGTACAGTATTCCTCTATCAAATTCACTTATTTTTTTAAATGCCAGGTTCATATCTAAGACCTCCAAAATTCTAATTTATCTAATTCTATTACATGTAAAAATTTTCATTTTAGGCATTTTATGTCTCTTGTTGAGGGCTCGCGGTCTTTAGCATAAGTTTTTATTTTAGTCTAATTAATAAGGGTATTATATTCTCTTGTTTCATTAGCATTAATATCACCGTAGTAAGCATCATCGATAAATATTTTTTATTTTCTTAGGCTATCAGAATATGTATTCTTTCTTGAAATTTTAATCATGCAAATTCACCCCATTATATAAATAATCTTTATCAAATAAATTATCTAGTTATTCTACCAAGTGCTATCTTAACAATTAAGTTAAACGCCTATATTACCAATCCATCCTGATACCATCTCTCACCTGCAAGTAATAAATGATGTACTAGCTATTCTTTTTAATATATATCTTCAAGGCCTTAATTCCTAATAGGCACAACCTAATAATAAAAACAACTAACACTAATAGAATAACTGTACTAATTCCTTGTAATAATAAATCCCAAACAAGTGAGTTGTCATACCCTATTACACGCCCTACTTCATCCATATATATTCCTCTTTTCTTTAAGAAAACCATTACCCATCTTTTTAGCTCTTATCTCCCTCCTGCAAATTATAAGAGGTTTAAAAGTTATTATTCATTGTTATTAATTATATAAACCTTAAGATTAGGCCTACTACAATTAGTCCGTTCGCAATAAACCACTATCACCCCTTTACACTACTATCTTCAACCTGCAAGTTGCACACCCTACAAAGCACGGGCACATTATCTTCATCAAGCCTCAGCTCTGG
Organism: Cellulosilyticum sp. WCF-2; assembly: GCF_003990395.1. Lineage (NCBI taxonomy): Bacteria > Bacillati > Bacillota > Clostridia > Lachnospirales > Cellulosilyticaceae > Cellulosilyticum > Cellulosilyticum sp. WCF-2. The sequence continues at coordinate 3,827,183 of NZ_CP034675.1, forward strand.
ATAATCCTTAAACGACTTAAAATGATGTCCTTGAAGGTGTTCAATCGTAAGTATCTTTCACTTGCTCCAATACTTCTCACAATAAGATTGTTCTTTTACTTTTCTATTCCATAGTTTCTGCCAAGCATATGATAAGTAAAATTTGCGTTTCTCAAGTGAAATATTTCTGTTGTATAAAGTTTTAGCTCTACAAGTATAGGTTGTGTAATATTATCTTACTCTTGTTTCTATATTCTTTGTTTTTAATGCACTAATGCTTTTATACATATAACCGCTTTTTAACTTTATTATATTCTGATTATTTTATATGTTCAACAAAATCTATTTCCCTTCTTAGTTAAGAAGCTCTAATTGGGAGTGTTAATGACTTAAATTTACCTCGTATTAGCTTTTACTACCTCATTTAACAACTTTACTTTCCTTTGTGTCTTAGTTTCACTTTGTGATACCTACTCATTTCTGCTTTCAAATTAGTAAATTTTGTACGTGGAATGAGGTCTTTTTAAGGCCTTTATGCGGCAAATCTGAAGTTATGAGGCCTTTATAACAAATTGGTGAATAGGGTATTAAGGAAGAAAAATGGCAAAAAAATAGACCTAAGACATTTCATCTTAGATCTTAATTTACTGAGGTAAATAGCTTCTGTTTATACACCATTTACACCATTTTTTCTTTATTTTAAATGCATTTTTCATAACATCTTAATTGGCTTAATGCCATGAGCTTCAACCATTCAATTACATTCCATCTAAATTAAATGGTGTTACTTGATATACATAGTAATTTAGCTGAACTTATTTGAGATTAATCTAAAAATGTTGATTTTACAATATTTATAAACTTATTTACTCCAAATAAATTTATTATTTACTCCATTTTTACGCCATCCATACTAAATACGCCATTATTTATATCCAATTTTAGCTTTTCTATTTCATCTAACTGATGTTCTTCTAAAACATGAGTATATAAATCCATGGTCATAGCTAATGTAGCGTGTCCTAAGTATTTTTGTATAATTTTAGGTTTAATATTACTCTCAAAACATCTTGTTGCAAATGTATGTCTAAAGGTATGAGCTGAAAAAGTTTCAAATTTATCCACTTCATCTCTCATCAAATTAATTTCATCAATAATTGCTCGTATTGCATCGCTGCATAATTGTGAATTTAATGGTGTCCCGTATTTAGTTGTAAATAAGAGGTCCTTATATTGTTCATGAGGTTTAGCATATGATTTACTCATGACCACATCCCTCTGTCTCTTTTGCTTTATCAATACTTCCATGCATTGATCATTAATAGGTATTTTACGATTACTAGTTATAGTTTTAGGCTCCCCTAAATAAAAGTTCTTTCCTTTTCCTTTTTCAATTTCCTGATAGGATAAAGTTTTATTAACGATGATCTGCTTACTCTTAAGTTCAATATCTTCCCATGTAAGAGCAGCAATTTCGCCTTGTCTTAATCCTGTATAAATCAATACAGCAAAAAGATTGTAATAAAAAGTACCTGCTGCACATTCAAAAAAAATTTTCTGCTCGTCTTCGCTTAGCACTCTGATTATTCTCTTCGGCTTATATATTTTCACTCCCTTTACGGGATTTTTAACGACTAGATCATCTATCATCGCTTTATTAAATAAATCCAATAAAATGACCTTAGACTTATGCTGGATTTCATAGCCATATCCATTCTTCTTAATTGTATTGATTAGCCCTGTAATCTGTAAATGAGTAATCTCTGAAATTTTTACTCCTCCTAATATAGGACTAATATGCTTGTAGTAAGTTGTTTCATATATTCGCCTTGTATTACTGCGAATTATTCCATATTTATATACATTAAGCCATTTTTCGACCCATTCATCTAACATAATGTTTGTGTCTATTACATTCAACTTATTCTTATCTTCATATTTTGCCTCTTGTAAAGCTTCTCTTACTTCTTTCAAGTTAGTAGCATAAAGGCTTTTTCTCTTCCCGAATCTATCAAAATACCTCGCATGATAGGTTCCATCTTTTCTCTGTGTAATACCTCTACCTAATTCTTTACCTTTTAAATCTTTTCCCATATTAACACTTGTAAAAAATACCAAATATCTATACTTAGTATATCATTTTTTTCGTATTTATGCTTTACAACTATTCAACTTCCTCACATACAACTCACCATTTACAGCTCTCACTACCGAATACTCTCCATAATGAGTAAACTGGTCACTAATTATATCGTATAAAAACATTTGTATACACTTTGGTTGTCTCATAATAAACTCATACTCAGCCAATATATCCCACAACTCTACTTCTCTATCTTCCCTTATTTTTTCATACCTGCTCTTTGCATACTCCATATATCTTAATAACTTTTTTGTTACTTTATACCCTTTATACATTGGGCCTGTCTCCTTTCCAATTCACCAAATTACATGTTAACAACTTGCTTTATTTTTTCCTTAATTAAAATATACCATTATGCTTTACATATTGCTCTATGAAATCATTACCAATATACATATAAATAGGTCTCTATGCTAATACTATCAATAAGTGAGGTGCTTAAAATGAATGAATATGAAAAATATGTAAAAGCAGGCGCACGCTTAAGGGAGCTTCGAAAAACAACAGGCCAATCGATCTTTGCTGTAGGGCGAGCTATAGGAGTTTCAGGGAGCTATATAAGTCAGATTGAAAATGGCAAGCGCCCTGCCTCAGATAGTGTGCTTGTGGCTCTGGCAGAACTGTATGGTGTGGATAAAAATGAACTTTTTGGATATTATGGCAGAATGACTGATGATGCTATTGAAAAAATAATGGACATACCTGCCCTTAGGCGTTTATTTACTAAAATCACCTCAAAGAGCAACCTCACACCCGAGGAACTAGAAGCCTATATAAGCGACTTTAAGGAAGCGGCACAAGAGCTATACAATAAAGGAGATAATTTAAATGATTAATCATTTTATGTACATGTATTCAACTTTTTTGGTTGACACCTTCGGATATGATTTAGCTGTACGACTAGAAGAAATTTTTTACGGACTCGCAATGTTTATATTGGGTGCTATTGCTATGGGTTTTCTTACTGCTAACTTTATTCTGCGGTTACATGGCCTTAAAGACTTTGGAAAAGGGAAACTGCGCTTATTACGTTACGATAATGGTTATAAGTCTAAAGAAATGGTTACTGTTAAAAATATATGGAGTAGTTTTCAGGTAGTGTTATTATTATCATTTAGCCCATTTTTTACTATTAAGAGGTTTGCTGAAAGGGATGAAAAACGTACTAAGCGATTTGTGAAAATTTTGTTTGTGGTGGTAATAATTATTTTATTATTTGCCTTTATAGCCTCTTACTCAGTTTTAAGGGAGCCAATTATGCAAACTATGAATGTAACAATTTAATATTTATTTTATAAAAAATGGGGATAGTACCTTAATTGGTATTACCCCTAATTTTAAACATTGATACTCGTACAGTATTCCACAAAAATTAATTGAGCTGATACATAAAAAAGCATAGACTATTTTCTTATCATACAGTTTCATTAAAACTTTCTTAGGGTCTCCAAGTCTCTTTGGTAGTAGGTTTATATTGGCAAAAATAATACCAATTACCTTCAATATGATTATCTTTGTAAATTTGCCCTAACTGAAATGTTTTCATTCTTTTTTCAATTATTTCTTCAAAGTATATTATACCTACTTGATATTCTTCTTTTGTTTTGGTTGTATAGGTGTTATAAAATCTTATCTGATAGGTATTATTCCCTTCATTATCCCAAATAGTACGTTTGGTTATTATTGATATCCACTTTGAATTAAATAGTTTTTTACTTATTTTTAACAATTTAGACCCTTCTTTGAAATTTTTGTCATATAATTTCTGCTCTTCACTTTTAGAATAGTCTTCTTTGTCTTTACCCTCATAATTCCAACCACTATCATTGTTAGATCTTATTACAAATGAATTATCAATAACGGAAGTTGTTTGTTGTATATATTCTAAAGAATCCTTGTTTTTTTTATAAAATCGTATCATCTCTTCTTTTGATGGATAGCCAAGTTCGCCAAGTTGTGGTTTTTGACTATTGTAAAACACTGTTAATGTAAGTATGCTAATAAAACCTACTATAGTAATAATAAAAACTATCCCCCTCTTGCTCATATCTCAACACCACACTTTACTTGTTTAATATAACCGGCTCCTTATCAAATTTTACAACTACTGAAGCATCAATCAAATAGCCATTATAACCTCCTTCATATTTCATTTTATCTTCAGTATAAAAAGCTTCCAAAATCATTTCAAGGTCATTTGCCCACACTTGTGTATTGTTATTAACAAAATCATTAAGTCTACTTGCTCTTAAACGCATAATACTATACTCAGGAATCTCAATACTTATTTTAGGCTGCATTATTTCATTTTCTGATATAACATACACAAAGTCAGCCAGCCCAAAAGCATGGCCAAATTCATGTGCTACAACTATTTCATACTCAGCATCTGTAAGTGTATATGCGTCTATCTCTCCAGTATTAACATCTTTATATAATGGCTTTTTAAAAAGTTGTATTCCACAAGAACTTGATGGCATCCAATCATCATAACTGGGTATGCAGACAGGTTCTCTTGCATCTATTTCATTAAATTCTTTTGTGGTTAAATCAAGTTGCACTGCTATATATTGCTTGTTTTTAACATCAACATTAGTAAAATCGTTTATTCTTACTTCGCTTTTGATATTTTCTATCCCATCTTCAAAATCATAGATAGAACCACTAAGATTATCTGCCTCCCAATATTTTTCTATTCCACTTACAACAAGCCCGGCATACTTTCTGAATTCTGGTGTATTTTCTAACCCCATTGAATTTACACATTTAATATTAATATTAAATATTACTGTATTATCCTCTATTTCAATATTCACTGCATTTTTAGAATTACTTTTTATTTTTCTATTAGCATACATTTTTTCTAATGTTAATTGCGGCACGAGTGGATATGGATCTTTATTATCTATAATACCATCTCCATCAGTATCTTCTTTTCTAGGATCAGCCTTTGGATTAAAAATAAAAGAATAGTATTTTGTAGTCTTATCTCCCATCTTTTCTTCAACTTCTTTAACTTTGTATTTCCCTATTTCTTGACCATCATTCCAGCCATCATTATCAGAACATGGCACAAATGGATTCGATGTTATTATGTTTCCATTCGCTAATCTCATTCCAACAATTTCAAATGTATCAGGTACCCCATCATTATCCATATCAGTTAAATCAATATCTTCTAATGTGTCACTTTGAATCTTATAAAATGAATCAATAATAGCTGTTGAATTTTGAGCAAAGTAATATTTTCCTCCCGTTTTTGAAGCTAACACCTCTAATGGTTCATTACTCCGTTGTCCTCCTACATTTACTGTAAAACATTGTATAGAAGGTGTACTTTTATTGCATCTTATATATTCATCAGTAGTATCTCTCACATCTCCGTCACATAATAATATAATTATTCTCTTGTTGGAAGTACTATTGCTATTTAAATGATTTATAGCTACATCTAACCCAGCATCTGTATTGGTTCCACCAGAAGGACTAAGTTTATCAATAGATTTACTTAATTCTGCCATTTCTTTAGCATTACTTGCATTTTTCATACTACAAACCAAATTTCCCCTATCAGAAAAAGTTACTACACATGCCCTATCGCCACTTTTCATAAATCCTAAAAATTTTTGTGCAGCATTTTTTTACATTATTTATATTTTGGACTGCGGTGCTTTTTTGATACACCTATAACATAAATATAATTTTAGTATATTCTTACTATTTAAGCAATATTAACCGCCTCATATCTCATTAGATATTTTACTGGACTGACATATCCCAAATAAGAATGACGACGTTTTCTGTTATAAAATATTTCTATGTATCTAAACATATCACGCTTAAAATCTTCCAATCCAACATAACTTTTCCTATAGATTCTTTCCTTTTTAAGTGTTGCAAAGAAACTCTCTGAACATGCATTATCATACGGGCACCCTGGCCTACTCATGCTTCCACTTATTCCATTATCCTTAAGCATTTGTTGATAAGTCTTACTAGCATACTGGCAGCCCCTATCACTATGAAAAATTAAGTCCTTCTCCGTTCCTCTCCTTGCTATTGCATTAGCCAGTGCCTGCTTTACCAGCTCCCCATTAATCTTTTTGCTTACCCCATATCCTATAACTTCTCTGTTAAATAAGTCAATGACTACAGCTAAATAAACCCATCCTATGCTTGTTCTAATATATGTAATGTCTCCTGCCCAGGCTTGGTTAGGCTTGTTCGTCTTGAATTTCTGTTTAAGCCTATTGTCATAGTATTTTCCATCTGTTTTTCCATTATGGATAGGTTTATATTTCTTAGATGTTTGAGGATAAAAACCATTCGCTCTCATTATTTTTCGGATTTTATACTCACTTAAATAAATGCCTTTTTCTTCAATTTCCTTCTTTATTGCCCTGTATCCATAGGTCTGATCACTGTCATTAAAAATCTCTTCAACCCTATTTATTATTGATAGTTCTTTTACATGTTTCTCTTTATTCTTCCTTTCTTGCTGAATCCACCTATAATAATTCTGTGGTTTAACCCCTAGAGCTCTACACATCTTTACCACCGAAAATTCTTTTATAAGCTTTGATATAGCTTCATATTTCATGCGTGGGGTTCCATAAAGATGCGCAGGGATTTTTTTAATATTTCTACCTTTTCCTGCTCATTTTCTAATTGTTTCTTATGATAAGCAAGCTCCCTATCTCTAGTTTTAAGCTGCTTCTCTAAATCTTTGATTTTATTCTGCATTTCGTCAGATGAAGCTGGCTTATTTTCATTACTAATGATCCCATGCTTATTTTTATATTTATTAATCCATCTATAAGCCGTATTAACATTAATCCCTAGTTCTTTAGATGCAGCTGTAATAGATTTGCCTGATTCTAAAATATAGATTGCAGTTTCTTCTTTCATTTCTTCTGAATACTTGTTATACATTCGTATCTCCTCCATATGATGATATCATCATATCATAGGTGTCTCACTTTTTCACCGCACTCCAATTTCTGAGTGATGTGGTTTTCCCTGCTCCTGATTCTCCAATAATACAAATTGCCTTTGCCATGTGGCTCGCCTCCTCTAATACTTGATTTCTAGTTTCTCTTCTGTCTGAATCACCTCAAGGCCTGGAATATCCAACAGCTCCCCTGTTGCGACCTCCACAATCCCATTTGGTGTGGTTAATAAGTCTTTCTTAAAGTCCACCCATTTGAAACTTAAAGCCTCTTTCCGGCTAATTAAATCATCTCTTTGATTGGCCTTAGCCCACTCTAATAACTTGTCATTATTTTTTTCAAAGTCTAGTTTAGCTTTCTTCACTACTACATCACCACATAACAACTTCACTTTACGCTGAGTTTTGGTTTCACTTTGTGGTACTTGTTCAAATAGTTCTCTTAAATATTGCTCATGCTTCTCTTTTTTCTGTTCAAGACCCATCTTCTTTTCTTCAAATTGTTCCTTTAGAAGCTCTGCTCTCGCCTTAAATAATTCGTTTAGCTCTGCAATTGCTATATCAAGTTCTTTTATATTTTCTACTAATTGGTCCATCTCAACTTTTAGTTGAATTGTTCTTTCATCTATTAATGCTTGTTTACTCTCCATTTTCTTATCTCCCCTCTTTAAATAAATATTGAAGTTCTAAATCAGGAAAATAACTTTGTTGGATTCTCTGAGCTTCATCAAAGGTAAACTGACTTTTACATCCTATCTTTAAAGATATAGTTGCAGGTCTCACTCCTAACAGATTAGCTAGGTCAATGCACTTTACTGAACGTCTTGCCATTTCGGCTTTTAAATTCCATAACATTTTTCACATCTCCTTTTATTTTGTTTGTTGTGCTTTCGCTACAAGTGATATGATAAATATGAAATATTAAATAGGAATGAGGCCTTTTTAAGGCTTTTATGAGGCCTTTATGAGGCAATTTTGAGGCTTTTATGAGGCCTTTATGACTAATTGATTAATAGAGTGTTAAGGAAGAAAAATGGTAAAAAAAATAGACTCAGGAATTAAATCCTAAGTCATTAATTTATATATAGATATTTGGGTATTATTTTACGCCATTCCTTTCTGTTCTTACGCCATTTATACGCCATTTTCTATTTTTTTCTGGCGTAAACTAGCTATTTTAGTCCTTTATTAAAAATTTTATTCTAACCGCTCAATTGGCTAAATCCCTTCACCATCAACCATTCAATTACATTTCATCCAAATTAAATGGTGTTACTTGATATACATAGTAATTTAGCCAATTAGAGAATAAGGTATAAGCATGTGAGCGCCAACGCACCACTACACCTTTTTCCATTTGATCTTCCTTATAATAATGTTTTGGCATTTCAATAGGGAGATTTTTACTTAAATCTCTCTTATATTCCTGTTCTAAAGTAAGTGGGTCATACTCTGCATGACCAGTAATGAAAATATGTTTACCATCTTTAGAAGTAACAACTCCCACCCCTGCTTCTTCGGAATAAAGTAATAACTTAAGTTCTTCACATTTAGTGATGTCCTCTAGCTTTACCTCACTATGTCTTGAATGGGGAATATACACGTAATCGTCTAGGCCCTGGAGCAATTTTTCATCCTCTACTTGAGTATGTTCAAATATACCAAATAGCTTTTCATCTAGGGCATATTTAGGAATGCCATAATGATAATACAGGCCTGCTTGAGCCCCCCAACAAATATGGAAAGTAGAGGTGACATGCTTTTTACTCCATTCCATCATCTCTGAAAGTTCGCTCCAATAATTGACTTCTTCAAAATCCATCTGTTCTACTGGTGCACCTGTTATAATCATACCATCATAATTAGAGTTTTTAATTTCATCAAAGGTTTTATAAAAGGTCTCTAAATACTCACTAGGTGTATTCTTACTTTCGTGAGAAATTGGCCTTACCAAAGTAATATCTATTTGTAAGGGTGAATTACTTAGTAATCTTAAAAGCTGTACCTCTGTCTCTTGCTTAGTGGGCATAAGATTTAAGATAGCAATTTTAAGCTCCCTAATATCTTGAGAGATTGCTCTTGTTTCATCCATCACAAATATGTCTTCTTTTTGTAGTATTTCTATTGCAGGTAATGTGTTCGGTACCTTAATTGGCAATTTAACTACTCCTCCCCATTTGGCCTTTTAGTTAGTATGAGCTAGACTTTCATTAAACTCCTTGAGTTTACACATATCTCCCTCTTCCCATAAGGTCCAAAATATCTCATAAATTTCATTCATATCTTTTTTATTTTTCTTGGCACCCATTGCCTGAATGGTACTAAAAATATCTCCAATCAAGTTAGATTCTTCTTGGAAGGATTCTTGACATTTAAGTACTTCTTCACGTATCTCTGCCATTTCTTGATCTAGTAAAAAAGCGGCTTCTGCTGCTTTATTAAGTCTTTCTTGAATATTCTTTGGCATATTTTGTTTATATTTATAACGTAAGGAATGTTCAATAGTTGCCCAGAAATTCATAGCTAAAGTACGAATTTGGATTTCTGCAAAAATCCATTTTTCTCCATGCCCCGTTTGGACAGGGTATTTAATAATCATATGATAACTTCTATACCCACTGGATTTAGTATTGGTAATATAATCTCTTTCTTCTACTACCACTAAATCCTTACGATCTCTTGCTTTGATGATATCAATAACCTTATAAATATCCTCTACAAACTGACACATAATACGAATGCCCGCAATATCTTCTATCTTTTCTTCTATTTCCTCGAGAGGAATATTTTTCTTTTGTGCCTTCTCTAATATACTTGAAATCTTTTTAACACGACCTGTTACAAACTCTATAGGAGAGTATTCATCTAGTGCTATAAACTCTTTACGAATACTTTTAAATTTTACTTTTAATTCATCTACAGCTTGATTGTAAGGTAGTAGGACGCGCTTCCAATTCTGCATTTCCATAAGTAATCACTCACCTCCACGTTAAGTCCCCTAATCATCTTATTATATCTAATTCTGCCTACTTCCTCAACTTAAATTGTTCGCCTGTTTTTTCAGATTCTCTACATATTTTAGGGTCTTGTCTCATAAATTGTACTAGTTATCATTTTACTGCCACTCTCCTTAAGTACACACACTGAGGGAGAACTTAGAAAGGAGAGCTTATGAGTAAAAAATCTTTAGTTACTGGTACTTTAATTTTAACCCTAGCTAGTTTAATCACCCGTTTACTTGGCTTCGGCTTTCGTATTTATCAATCTCAAGTTATGGGAGCCGAAGGGATGGGGCTTTATCAACTTTTATTTCCTATTTACATGCTTTTATGGGCAGCTTCTTCTGCTGGTATTGCCATGGCTATTGCCAAAATGGTAGCTGCCGAAGTTTCTAAAGGCGCTGAAGGTAATGCTATTCGCGTTTTAAAGATCTCACTGGTTATTTCATTACCTCTAAGCTTCGTTTTATCTACCTTACTCTTTTGCTTTGCACCTTTTATCGCACGCTATTATATTCAAGAGCCAGTTACAGAGCTTTCTCTTCGTATATTAGCTGCTTGTGTGCCCTTTATGTCCACAGCTTGTTGTCTTCGCGGTTATTTTCAAGGACATCAAGAAATGTCCATTACAGCTCTTGCCCAAATTGTAGAACAAGTAGGACGTATGCTCATTATTTATCTCCTAGCTGGGCTTATGGTGCCTATGGGTATTACCTACATATGTGCTTTAGGCGTTATTGGTATGTGTACAGGCGAAGTTTTCTCATTTATCATGTCTTATATTGCTTTTCGTATAAAAAAACGTCATCTCACACTTACACCTGCTACTTTACCTAAAAAAGAAGCCTTTAATAAGCTTATGGCACTTTCAATTCCTGTTACTGCTAATCGCTTTTTAACTTCAGGGCTTCAATCCTTTGAGAATATATTAATTCCTATTACACTAGGACAATATGGCTTAAGTTCAAGTGCTGCCTTAGGCTTATATGGTCAATTTAGTGGCATGGCCTTGCCTCTACTTTTCTTTCCTTCTATGGTCACTTCCTCACTGGCCACAGCTTTGGTACCTGCTATCTCAGAAGCAGTTGCCATGAAAAATAAAGCATTACTTCAGCGAACTATGTCTAAGGCCATTCAGTTTTCTGCTTTAATTGGCATTGGTGCTACTGCTTTGTTTTTAACCTTGCCCTATGAAATTGCTATCACCTGCTATGGTATGAAAGAAGTAGGTCAGCTCTTAAAGTGGCTAGCTATTATTTGTCCTTTCCTTTATCTTCAAAATATCCTGACAGGCGCTATGAACGGTTTAGGCATGCAGAAACAAACCTTTAAAACCAACGTGATGGGCTCTCTCATTTGTATTGCGCTTATTTTACTAATGGTACCCAGACGCGGCATTATTGGTTTTGTCATTGCTATGCTTATTCAATCTGGTTTTGTTTGCTCCATGCTTTTATCTTATGTTTTAAAAAACATTGATTTACCTGTAGATATACGAAACTGGATTATTCGTCCTAGCTTAGCAGGTATTCTTTGTAGCCTTATTACCCTTACTATTAACAAGCTCTATCTTATTAAACTTTTTTCTTCATCTGTTAGTACCATTTTAGCAGTGCTCATATTAGGTGGTTCTTATACACTTCTTCTCTTTTTTATAGGTTGTTTATCCATTAAAGATGTAAAAAGCTTCTTGGGCTCTAGATAGAGCCCTTTCTTTCTGCCATTTGCTTCTTTATTTCCTTTTCATAACCTTCTTGGGTTGGATGATAATAAGAGGTTCCTAAAAGGGCATCGGGTAAATACTGCTGCTCTACATAGTGATGTGGATAATCATGAGCATATAAATAACCCTGACCATGATTAAGTTCTTTAGCACCACTGTAATGACTATCTCTTAAATGGCTAGGTACGTTGCCAATTTCTCTATGTTCGACATCACTTAAAGCAGCATTGATAGCCATATAGCTTGCATTACTTTTTGGGGCTGCAGCTACATATAAAGCTGCTTGACTTAAAATAATTCTTCCTTCTGGCATACCAATTCTTTCTATAGCTAACATAGCCTGTGTAGCCACGGTAAGAGCCTGTGGATCAGCATTGCCTACATCTTCACTGGCACAAATCACAATGCGTCTTGCTATAAACTTAGGATCCTCACCTGCTGCAATCATTCTTGCTAAATAGTGAGCTGTAGCCTGAGGGTCACTCCCTCTCATGCTTTTGATGAAAGCTGAAATCACATCATAATGATTATCCCCTTTTTTATCATAATGAAGGGCTTTTTTCTGTACACATTCTTCCAGCACTGATGTAGTAATATGGATTATCCCATCTTCACTTCTTGAAGTAGTCATAACTGCTAGCTCAATAGCATTTAAAGCATTCCTCGCATCTCCTGCCGTGCGCATTGCTAAATAATCTAACGCATCTTCTGTCACATCAGCTTTATAAGCACCTAAACCTCTTTCTTTATTATAAACAGCTTCTTTAATAATCTTTTTTACATCGTCTGTTTCTAAGGGTTTAAGTTCAAAAACTAAAGAGCGAGAAATGAGTGCCCTATTCACCTCGAAATAAGGATTTTCTGTAGTAGCACCAATTAATACTAAAGTACCGTCTTCTGTGTAAGGTAAAAGCGCATCTTGTTGTGCCTTATTAAAACGATGGATCTCATCGATAAAAATAATCGTTTTCTTACCTGTCATGGAACGTTGTAACTTGGCATCTTCCACTGCTTTTATAATCTCTGCTTTTCCACTTGTCGTCGCATTAAGCACAATAAAATGTGCCTTAGTCGTATTGGCAATAACTTTAGCAATGGTTGTTTTACCTGTTCCAGGTGGGCCATAAAAAATAAGTGATTGCAATTTATCAGCTTTAATGGCACGATAAAGGAGTTTGTCCTCTTCTAATAAATGATGCTGCCCTACAATTTCACTTAGCTTAGTAGGTCTCATACGAGATGCTAAAGGTGAATCTTCATTGCCTTTTTTTTCATTAATATATTCAAATAAGTCCATTGTAACTCCTCTCCATCCCAGCATTATAAAATAAATATATGTAGCTGATTTGTATCCTTTACTTTATTATAGGGTATATTTTTAGTTTGTACAATTGATAGGTGCCAAGAGACTTTTATCCCTTCTTTAAAAAAGAACGCATATAATGGTAGAAAATGTTGCTTTATACACATTTTAATTTAATTCATTAGAATAGATTGACTTTTCTTTGGTTACCATTTATAGTAGTACTAAATAAAACCACTATAAAGGATGATACAATGCTTTTTAATAATACCTTACACAAATTAGGCTTTTCACCTATTGAAGCTAACGTTTTTATTGTGCTCTGCAAGCATGGCTCATTAACTGGTTATGAAGTAGCAAAACTTACTGGCATTTCTCGTTCCAACGTTTATGCTGCACTTTATAGTTTACAAGATAAAGGAAAATGTTATGCTTCTGAGGGTGAGACAACTAAATATGTGGCTATTTCTAAAGAGGAACTATTACTCTCTACCGAAAGAGAGTTTCATACAACCTTAGAAGAAATCAAAGAATATTATCCGGTTCCACTAGAAGCTAACGAGCCTTACATCACCATTAAAGGCTATGACAATGTGCTTACTAAACTCAAAAATGCTATTTTACTTTGTCATTCTCATCTTTACCTTTTATGTGCTTCTGATGTAGTGGCACTTTTACAAGATGAGCTTAAAACTATAAGCACAGAAAAGAAGGTCACGATTCTCTGTGATAAAGCTATTAAATTGCCTAGCTCGATTACACTTTATCACCGATTAAAAAGTCCAGAAGGTTTTCATATGATCATCGATACTGAAGCTGTTCTAACAGGAGATTTAAATGCTAGTTCACCTCAGTGCCTTTTTTCTAAAGACCTTTCTTTAGTGAGACTTATGAGAGAATCTTTTATAACAGAATTAGATATGATTCAGCTTAATAAACGCTAAATTTATTTATTTAAGGAGGATATTATGCACAGCTTGCATGGTAGTTATACCACAGAAACAAACTTTTATGGGGGAAACGACGTTTTTGATTTAATTGAGCAATATGGTAGTCCCCTTTATATTTACAATGAAAATATTTTAAGAACACGTTGCAGAGAAATGAAGCATTTAGTAAGTTACGAAAACTTTGTGCCACATTATTCTATTAAAGCCAATACCAATATTCATCTTTTAAAAATCGTTCATGAAGAAGGCTTACATGCTGATGTTATGAGCCCTGGAGAGATTTATTTAGCCCTTGAAAGTGGTTTCTCTCCTGAAGAGCTTTTCTTCATTCCTAATAATGTAGTGGCTGAAGATATGCAATATGCTATTGACCGTAATATCATGACAAGTGTTGACTCTCTTGATCAATTAGAGCTTTATGGACAGCTTAATCCAGGTGGCAAAGTTGCCATCCGTTTCAATCCTGGTGTAGGTGCTGGTCACCATGAAAAGGTTGTTACTGGTGGTAAGAAAACAAAATTCGGTGTTAACCCTGAATATATTCCTGAAGTAAAACGCCTTTTAGAAACCTATAATTTGACTTTAGTAGGTATTAATCAACACATTGGTTCTTTATTCATGGATGGCACTCCTTATATCGAAAGCTTAGGTTCTATCTTAAGCATCGCTAAGCAATTTGATGACTTAGAATTCATCGACCTTGGTGGTGGCTTTGGTATCCCTTATCATAAACAAGATGGTGAAGCTAGACTTAATATTAAAGCTTTAGGTGAGGCCCTAGATCCTGTACTTTCATCTTTTGCTAAAGAATATGGCAAAAATGTACAGTTTCAGATTGAACCAGGCCGTTATATTCCTTGTGAAAGCTGTGCTTTAGTAGGAACGGTAACTGCCACTAAAACGAATGCGGACCATGACTATGTTGGTTGTGACATCGGCTTTAATGTTCTTCAACGACCTATTATGTATGATTCTCACCATGATATTGAAATTTATTCAAGAGAACTAAAAGAAGCACCACTTGGTCCTCTTACTGTTGTAGGTAACATTTGTGAAAGTGGTGATATTTTAGCTAAAGATCGTATGCTTCCACTCACTACTGTTAGAGGTGACTTAATTGCTCTGATGGATGCTGGTGCTTATGGCTATAGCATGGCTTCTTGCTATAATCAACGCTTTAGACCAGCTGAGGTTTTAATAGGATTAGACGGGAAAGTAAGACAAATTAGAAAACGTGACACTTTAGAAGATTTAATCCGTAATATGCTTTAATTAACATTATTTATATAGATTACTTTTATGAGTCCTACTTTGGCAAGTGGTTAACTGAATTAGCCTTTTATACCCTGCTGTTATGCCTTAAAGTATTCTGTAGGACGATGCCATGGACATCGTAGTTAGATAGAAAGGAGATTCTTAATCACAAGCCTTATACAAATAGGCGTAAGCTAGTAAGCTTACGCCTATTTGTAATGCTATTTATAGAAATCTCCATTAACGATTATTGCACTGTTGCAGCTTTCAATTTAATATCTACTCCTATAACCCCTCTAATAGTACCATCCTTCTGTTTGATAGGTGCTGAAAAGGTCACACAAGGTGTCTTCGTGATAGAAGATATATAAGGCTTAGAACTATATACATGCCCAGCTATAGCTTCTTTAAACCACTCTCTTACATTACCATTAGCAATACCTGCTGGTGGAATAGATACTACAAAACGACCTTTATGTCCATTAGTCCACGCTGCTTCTATAAAATCATTTTCTTTAAGCATTTTTTCTAATGCCAGACGATGAGTCCCTTGGTCTAACTCAATAAAAGTTTTATCCTTAGTGAAATTTTTAACCATTTCTTCAAAGTGACTCATATATACCACTAAAGTATCTGTATTAAATTCTGATAAATCATCAAGCTTATATTCTTCTATAAGCTCTGTTAAGTCCTTTGAAGAATTATTAAGTAATTCACCCATACGTACTAAATTGCCTAGACTATCTTTCTGTTTTTCAATAGAGCTATACACGCTTTGTACGCTATCTGCTGTTTGAAGTGCGTTATTTTCCATAGTTCCCATACAAAGTTGTACACTACTGGCTAGTGTGACTTCTTTATCTGAAAGCTGAGACATATCTCCTACCAAGTCAGTAACCTCTTCAAAAGAAGTTTGGATTTTTTCTAAGCCTTTTTCTACTCGCATAGACTTCTTAACCCCTTCTTCTATTTGCTTATTACTAGACTCTAAATGAGTATTCACATTCTTTAAAGCCCCTTGAATATTATCAATAAGAGTATTTACTTCTGTTACAGCATCAGCTGTATTAGTCGCAAGTTTTCTAATTTCATCAGCTACAACTGCAAAACCTCTACCAGCTTCACCCGCCCTAGCTGACTCAATAGATGCATTAAGCGCAAGCAAGTGCGTCTGAGATGAAATATCCCGTACGGTATTTAAAATATCTACAATTTGATTAGAAGTTCCATTCAGCTCTGACATATACGCTATTGTTGTTTGTGAAGTCATTTCTATTTCCTTAATATTATTTAAAATATCCATTACCTCTGCTAAGCTCTTATTAATCGTTTTTTTAGAATGTTGGCTAATTTCTGTTAGCCTACTCGTTGTTGTACCTACATGCTCTTGTACTTCGTGTACTTCGTTAACAGCTTCTACTGTATCCTCTAGAGTTGCATTTACTTGACTATTTAATACTGCCATTTCTTGTGCTTCTGCATAAAGTTGTTCGGTAAAAACTGTATTTTCTTCTAATGTAACATATAGATCTTCTGATACAGCTGCTACTTGACTAGAAGCTACGCTCATTTCATAACCGAGTTTTTTGTAGTCTTTTTGCTTTTCCATTAGCTCATTTACTAATCTTGCTTTTTCTTTGACTATTTTATGCCCTCTGTACATTTCCAGTCCTATTACTGAAACCATCCCTATCAGCCAAACGATTATATTTTTCTGAATAGGAAAAAAGCTACTTCCTACCCCTATCACGATAATCATTAAAACAGATGTTATACTGCTCATTTTACTATTCATTTTCAAATCACCCCAATAAAAATAGGCGTTTAAACAATTTTACTTTGTTTAAACGCCTTCGTTTAATATATTAGCTTATTATATTATAATGAGAGCATATTATCAATATATTTTATTTATAAATAATATTTTTTATATTATTTTATGACTATTATATAAAAACTTATAAAAGCAAGGAGTAGAAGACATAGGTAATTGCTTAAAAACAAAAATCTATGCTTTTTATAACATTATTCCTCTACTTACTCAATAGGTTCTCTTCCTATCCATGTATTGTCACTAGTTTTATCTCTTAATGAACTAATAGGATGTTCATCTATTTCATATCTATAATCTTGTGCATCTTTATTAATCTTTTCTACAATAACCTTATGGCTTGGTACTGCATGGACATCATGATTAAGACTTTCTTGAAATTGAAAGAAATCTGCACCTTGAGGCACTTTTCCAATATCTACATAATCTTCCTTTATCGAAGTTAATTGAACAGTTGCTTTGATAATATCTCTTACATATTCCTTATTTGGCCCTAATGTTAATAATCTTGGGAAGCATCCGTTCGAAATAACTTGTTGCCATTCTTTCTTTTCATATTGTTTTAAAAGATCTGTTGCCTGATGAAGATGTGCAATTTCTTCGTGGAAATGTTGTTCCCAAATTTGTTTAATATGAGCATCTGTTTCATCTTCATAGCAAGAGTAGTATAAATAGCACTCTGTATATTCATGAAGCAATAAATTCTCAAGCCATGTTAACCGTGTGTCTAATAAGCTACCATATTGAGTAACATGCTGTTCCTCAATAAGCCCAATCTCTTGGTATAAACTTCTTCCTAAATCAGATTGATAAAAACCTGCTATATTCATATAATAATTCATTGTTTGTTGCTCTGCAGCAGTAATAATGGCAACATTAAGCTTAGTAATAGGGTCTGCAGTTGTAAAATCTACATACTTCTTTATATTATCAGCTGGAAAACGGTGTTCAGAAATAGTTGGCCTTCCTGGCATAATCTCTGTATAATGTCCAACTAAACGCTCTGCATGTATACCCTGTTCCATTTCAAGTAAATCAGAATATCTATATAAATGGTCAAAATCCTCTAATAATGCAAAGTCAAGTGCCATCTTTACTTCTTTATTTGGCTCTCTTTTAGCTAGTTCAGAGGTTAAGTCTACTGCTAATTGTTCATAACTAATAGTCATTTCAAGTATTGTTTCATCTACTGGTTTTAAAACTGAGATAACCTTTTGTTGTTGTTGTTCGATTCTTCTGGTAATAGCTACTGCTCTACGTAAATCATTATCTGGACAATGACGTGAAAATTGATGCGAAAACCATACTGCTTCATATTCTGTACCATTCATTAAGATAATACGTGTTTTAGTATAGGGATCCACCTCATTTTTATTATATGGCTTAGGATAAATACTTTTCAAATCGTATTTTATTAAAAAATATTTTAATAAAATTAGTTTTTGATATTGATTTTCATTTTCCTTTATGTTATATTTATTACATCACAGAACATACATGTTTTTTTCATCAAATCTCTGATGTAGGCACTAGTTCCTTAACTAGTGCTTTTTTTTATAGTAATTTAAATCTATTATTTTATATAAGTATCTCTTTCATATTAAAACCCTTTATAAATCTGACAAAAATTTCTTATTTTTTATATTTTATTTGATAATTTTTAATATTGAATTTAATAGTTTTTGTTATATAATATTAATTATCAAATAAAATAGAAAGGAAGTATGTTATGTATTTTTGGAGAAAACACGAGTTCTTATTTATGTACTTCATCTTTATAATTCTTATATTGTTCACAACTTATCTAGTAACTTATTTATTAGCTAGCTAATATCATATATACTACCCCACAAAAAACTACTTCTCTTTTATTTCAATGTATTTCAAATGGCCAACGACCAAAAAAGCCTAATTCACTTGCATTTAGGGCTGATGAAGTAGTATATATATCTCTATAAATCTCCATTTTCTTTATTTGAGATACTCTCTGGTTTTTAGTGATTCTATTAATATATCATCAGTGCATATATTCACCTTACTCTTTTCTCTCCAACAGTTTGATACACTAACTAACCCTAATATCCATTTCACTTATGATACAAAAATAAGACCAAAATTATATTTGGTCTTATCTAAAACTATTCTTTTAAATTATAGAGACTAAACAATATAAATTAGCTATCTATAGTAACTATTTGTTCTCCCTGAAAACTTCTCAAATAGACTACATTTCTATCTGGATCATAAAAACTCATATTTTTTGCTCCCCATGGACGAATGGTGGGTTTTTCAATAATTTCAATTCCCATATTTACAATTCTTTCATATTCTACATCAATATCCTTTACAGTAAATGCAATACATATATTCTGATTTGCATTGTTTTTTACAGAACCGTCATTATACACTGTCAACATAGTTTCTTCTGCTAAAATTGTTTGATGCACATCATCATCACTTCCATTATCTATTCCAAGCAATAATTTATAAAAATTCGCTAATCTTACAACATCATTTGTTAATAATCCAACTTCCCCTATTCTCATAATCCCTCCATAAATTTGAGTTTTTCAATCAATAAAACATCTATTTTCTCATTATATAAAATAAGGCTAGACATTACCACGTATTCCTATCTAAATCTATTTTTTTATTTTATATATGAAAGCTTCATTACTATATTGTATCCTATTTCTTTCACGCTCTGTCTATAAAACCCCTATAACATAGCTCTCCCTATGCAATAAACTCTAGTACTTTTACAATCCATATTTTATCAATCATCTAAATACCTTTAATTTACATTTCTTTTTTGGCTTAATTTTTAATCAAAGCACATACTAACACCAAAGGTGGTGATAATTATGTTCGCTTGGCTTATCTTGCTAATAGAAAAATTTCGCTAGTCTTTTTCAGGGGATTATTCAATCCCCTACATAACTTGACCACTTATTTCATCTAATTCATCTTCAAATCTCCATCATCTTGTAAATCTTGCTTTCTGCTCTCCTTTGAATAACTATTTATTATAGTAAGTTTAAATTTATTAGTCAATTTTATTAAAAATGACTGTCTGCTCTTTCATAGATATTTTTCCTACTTGATAACCGTATTCCGTTAATTCTTTCTTATAATTCAAAAAGGAATGGTCTATTGGTATTCCAGCAATACCCTTAATTTCATCAAAAGTTAATTTGAATGATTCATTTCCATTTTTCTGAACATATTCCCATAAAGAATTGTATTTACTCATTCTGTTTCACCCCTTGTCAAATTCAAATTTATCATTCTACAAAATATCTATTCTTATTGTCTAAACTGTTTATATAGTATATCACTTTAGTTATGTTATATTTTGTCATTCTATGAAATAAAAATAGGACCAAGATTTCACCCGATCCTATCTAAAACTATTTTTTTATTGCATAAATGGTTAAATTGATATTAACTTCTAATTTATTAATTCTCTCGATAATTCCTATTTTATTCACCCCTTTGACTATCAATAAAAAGTAAAGAGAGGAAGCCATTGGGGATTGGCTTCCTCTCTCGTTCCGTTCATATTTTATAAACAGGAAAATAGATATATTATGGGGAGATTTTGTAAGCAAAAGATTAATTCCCTTGCTTGATACTTATATTACACTACCTTTATTAATAAAATATGAATTGAAAATGAATATTTTTATTTATTTTATCCAATTTTTTACTGTATAAGTCTCATTTTTTTGTTTGTTTTTATCTATATATTGTATTTTAATATGATTAATCTTACTCTTGAAATTTATAAACACAAATCCACCATTTCCTTATTTACTTTATGGATTATTCTATTCTTCTTTTACCCTATTTAAGTTACTATCATTTTTTATAGGCTTACTCTGGCTTTTATATTTTTAATATCATATCTTTTTAATTTTTCAAAATTTTAATATCACTACATTTAAACCATTCATTTCATCCCTAATGATTGACATAGCAGAAAAAGTAAGCCTATAATTTATTTATCTATTACATATGTAAGATTAAGGAGGTTATTATTTTTGAATTCAATACCCCAAATTTCTGAAGCCGAATATGAAGTTATGAAAGTCATTTGGCACTATGCACCTATTAGTACCAATGATGTTATTGATAAACTTTCATCCACTACATCATGGAGTCCTAAGACCATTCAAACCATGCTTCTTCGTTTAGTTAAGAAAAAAGTATTAACTTACGAAAAAAATAGTCGTGTATTTGTTTATACTCCCTTAGTTAGACAAGAAGATTATTTAAATAAGGAAAGCACTTCTTTTCTCAATCGTTTTTATAATGGCGCTTTAAATGCGATGGTTCTTAACTTTTTAGAAAATGATAAGCTTTCTCAAGAAGAAATTCACACATTAAAACAGATTTTAAATACAAGAAAAGAGAAAGGAGATTAGAAAATGTACTTACCTTTTTCTATTCACTTTTTAGTTTGCTGCTTTTTACTTTCTTTTTTTATAGGAGGTATTTTATTAGTTAAATACCTCTTTAAAAATCAGCTTTCTACAACATTTCAATATTATCTAGATTTTATCCTTTGTTTTACTTTACTAGTGCCCTTTATTCCGAACACCTTCTTTTACTGGAATATACGAACCCTATTACCTTTTAGTTTTAGCGATTCTACAACATACTCTGAGTATGGAAATTATTCTAAGCAAACCTTATCTATAATTAATCAACGCTTATTACAAGATTTTTCTATTTCTACAGACAAGCAGCTACCCGACCTTTTGATCACTAGCTTTGAAGTTATATGGCTCTCAGGTATTTTACTTCTTGTTTTAATTGCTATATACTATCATAAGCGTTTTTATCAAAAACAAAAGTATTTAAAACCCGTTACAGATTCCGCTCTTATTTCTTTATTGACTACTTGTAAACAGGAATTAGGAATCACGTCATTCATTGATCTTAGATTAAGTAGTTCTATTAAAAGTCCAATTTTAATAGGATTACTAAAGCCTAAAATCATTTTACCCCATAGTCTTACTCAATCTTACTCAATACAAGAAGTACGTTACATTTTTCTTCATGAATTACAACACTATAAACATAAGGATATCTTAATAAATTACATCATATCAGCTTTAACCATAATTTATTGGTTTCATCCCTTGATTCTTTACGCCTTAAAAGAAATGAAGCTAGACCGTGAATTAGTCTGTGACTCTTCTGTACTCAATGGCTTAGAAGAAGATCAATATACTGACTACGGCTATACCCTGATTCACTTTGCCGATCAAGCTCATTCCTATCCATTGGCACCTAGAACTAATCTGAGCCAAGGCAAAGAATTACTTAAAAAGCGAATTATTCATATTACCCATTATCAATCACCCTCAAAAAAACTTAAGGTAAAAAGTTATTTTATTTTTGGCTTAGTTGTTTTGATTACCCTACAAACACTTCCACTTATTGCTAGACCTATTTCTAATAAGGTAGCTTTTAACTTTGGTTCAAGCAATGTTAAGGAAGAAGATTTACATGCTTTTTTTGGTGATTATATAGGTACTTTTGTTCTATATGACCTTGAAGAGGATACTTATTCTATTTACAACAAAACCCATGCTTTAGAAAGAACTTCTCCCAATTCTACGTATAAGCTCTATAGCGCTCTCTTTGCTTTAGATGCCAATACTATAACTCCTGAACATTCAAAACGTATTTGGGATGGCACGATGTATCCTTTTGAAACTTGGAACCAAGACCAGACACTAATTTCTGCTATGAATTATTCAGTTAATTGGTATTTTCAAGACTTAGATACAACCCTAGGTGCATCAAAACTTGCTACTTATCTTAAAAAGCTACACTATGGTAATGAAGATTTATCGGGTGGAATGGATACCTTTTGGTTAAATTCTTCCCTCAAAATTTCTCCTTTGGAACAAGTTCAGCTTCTAACTGCTTTTTATAAGCAGGATTTAGCTTTTAATCCCAAAGACATTCTTACTTTAAAACAAGCCATTAAAATTTCTGAGTCTTCCACTTATATTCTTTCAGGTAAAACGGGAACTGGACGTGTTAATGATAAGGATATAAGTGGTTGGTTTATTGGATACATAGAAAAAAGTGGCAAAGCTTATATCTTTGCCACCCATATAGCAAGTAAAGAGTATGCTGATGGAGCCCGTGCTGCCGACATTGCTATTTCTATTTTAAAGGAAAAAGGCTTATATGAAGCCTCTTAACCTCCATTTATTCGTTTTTGTAGATAATGGTACTATTTTCCTTTGTTCTAGGTATGTAAGCTGGATAAATATCTTCTTCTGAAGCTTTTAAACTATTAGATACATAAACGAATCTACCTTGCTCTTTCAATCTAATGGTTACTTCATGAGTAAAGGCACTATCTGTACTATGTTGTGGCCAAACGGCATCTACTACTAATGTTAAAGTCCCATCCTGATGCTTGATGCAATCTATAACCTCTGGTAGTGGTGGTGTTTGAAAAGTATATTCACCAGCAGAGCGACTATACCAAATATACTTTTTAAGCACCTCATCATAGAGGGCATTTCTTCTGATCTCTGCCTTTGAAATATCAAAATAAGTCATGATAAGTTCCTCAAAAACTTCGGTTTCTATCCCTTTAGTATAATCTTCTAGCTTAATCCAATGACCCATTTTTAAGTAATAAAGCTTCTCAAATAAATCATTGAATTGGAGTTCTCCTAAATCATTTTCATTCCAATTCGTTAAAAACAAATTATTATTTTCATATCCTATAGACTCAATATACTTTTTACATAACTGGCGATATTCATCCCTTAACGGTATGACTCTAATAGCTTCATAACCATCATTATAATCCATGCCAAAAGGTGCAAGAGACTCATATGAGCGTTTATAAAGCAAATATCCTTTCCTTGTATATTGCCATTGATAGATTATAAATTTTTCCATATAAGTGATTTCTGGTTCCTTAGAATCATTCCAACTTACAACCGTTTGCATCACACTCATACTGTCTTCTTCCTTATTAAAATCTAATCTCACGATACCACCATCAATTGTTACCCTATACAAAGTAGCCTTAGTATCTTCTCCTGCCTCTACCTCTTTACAAAAAGATTCTATAATCTGAGGATTTTTCATATTTACCTTATTATCACTATCTGTAACAGGGATTCCTGCCTCTCCAACTATTTCCACAATCTCTTTAATTTGCTCTTCACTAATAAAAGGATTAGACTGGTAAAACACCCGATAAAGGTTAGCTACTTCAAGTATCTCTTCACTGCAAATCCTTTTCTCCTCTTCACTCATAGGAAGCTTTACATATTCTGGCTGTATTTCTTCAGTATATTGTTCCTCTAAGATTGCTTCATTTTCCTGTAGGCTTAACCCACTGCAACCCGTTAAGCATACTAATAGTATAATCATTCGTTTTAACCTTTTCAAAATCTCACCTTCTTTAATTTAATCTATTTTTATCCTATTTCTATAAACTGGAATGATTTGATTTCCTTTTGGTTGTATGCTATTTCCTATATAATAAAAGTTACCATCAGATTGAGGCACAATAGTCACTTCATGTGTAAATGCACAATCTGTACCATATTCTTCCCATAAAGCATCTACCGTTAATGTTATACTTCCATCCTTGTTTCTTATACAGTCAATTACCTCTGGAACAGGGTAACCTTTTGGCGTAGCCGTATAATTTGCACAACCTAATACTTGCCACTTATAATATTTTGTCTGCTGATCATAATAGGCGAATTTTTTTAATTCTTCTCCCGTAATAGGAAGATAAGTACATAAAATAGTTTCAAATTCTAGCTCAGGGATACCCTTCTTGTAACGCTCTACATTTATAGATTCTCCCTTTGTTAAATAGTAAAAATACTCAAACACATCATTAAAAGCAATAGGTGTCATATCCTCTTTGTTCCAATTCGCTAAAAACAAGTTATTGCCTTGATATCCAATAGGCCTTATATAAGCATTAGTAAGCTCTAGGTATTCTTCTTTTAGTGGTCTAACTCGAAGAATACTATAGCCACTACATTCTATAAACGGTGAAAAATATCTTTCATAAATCAAATATCCTTTGTCTGTATACTGCCAGTTCTTCAACTGATACTTTTCCATATAAGTTACCTGAGGTTCTATAGATTCGTTCCACCCAACACTTACTACCATTAAATCCATTTGTTTATTTTTTACATGAAAATCTAATCTTGAATATCCACCATTTCTATGAAGTTCATAAATGGTTACCTCAGCCTCCTCTCCTGAAAGTGCTGCTTCACAAAATACTTGAGCAAGCTTACTATTTGCCATATTAAAATGCCCAGCATTATCTATAACAACCTTATTCTTTCTAGCTAGACATTCTTTAATTTCTTCAACGATTTCTTCTGAAATCACTACATTATATGACTCTCCCTTATCAGCTGCCTTATAAATAGTTTTATAAAGTAAAGCCACCTGCACTGCTTCTTTTTCTATTTTTTGCTTTTCTTCCGGTTCTATTATGAGGTTATAATTTTCTTGTTCTACTGTATCATCATATTCCACCACTTCTACCTCTCGCCTAGTTAATGTTTCACTTACTATTTCACCTGAGGGAGATTTTCTTTCAGCACAACCTCCTAGCAGTAGGATTCCTAAAATACCCAATAAGCTAACCCATTTATTTTTCATCTTTTCTTCACCTGACCACGTATATATATTTTTTTATCCCCTATTACAGTGCGTATTTAAGTCTTACATTTGTAAGACTTAAATACAAAAAAAGATTAACTATCGAATATTTATTTTATTCAAATTAATCTTTTATCAAATATTACATCTGTAAGATTTAAAAGTCAAGTGCGTTTACTATAAAAGGCGTATAAACATGGTTTATACGCCTCTAGCTTACTTTATTATTTTTTTACTTCACCAATTTCGTTGCCGTTTTCATCTACTTCTACTTCTACTTCTACATATTCATATTCTGTACCGTCATCGTCAACTAAATCAGCTTTTTTACCTACTGTTAAGTTTGGCTCTGCAACACGTGCAACAGTTGATCTTACCACTGGAATACGTACACTTTTGTTAAGACCAAATTCAACAATAAAAGTATCATTGATAATGTCTACAACTTTACCATATAGTCCAGAGTTAAGAAGAATAGTATCGCCAATCTTTACACTATTTTGCATTTCTTCAACTTGTTTTTGTTGTTTCTTTTGTGGTCTAATTAAGATAAACCACATTACACCAATAATAACGGCGTAAATTAATAGCATACTCATTAATCCACCGCCAGCACCTGCAGTTGTTGTTAATAATACTGTGTTCATTTGTCTTCCTCCATTTATTTATTATTTTTATAGCCTTCTAAACGCATTTTCTTGTAAGCTGCAAATTCGCCTTTGTCTAATGCGTCACGAATCTCAGTCATAAGGTTGTTAAAATAATGCAGATTATGCATCACACATAAGCGCATGCCTAACATTTCTTTCGCTTTTAATAAATGTCTAATGTAAGCTCTACTATATTTCTGACAAGTTGGACACTTACAATCTGCTGCAATAGGTCCCATATCTTTTTCATGTTTTTGATTAAATAAATTTAATTTACCTTCATTGGTATAAACATGTCCATGACGACCATTTCTAGCTGGCAATACACAGTCGAAGAAGTCAATTCCTCTATCAACAGCTTCTAGGATATTCTCTGGTGTTCCTACCCCCATTAAATAAGTTGGCTTATTTTGTGGTAAGTATGGTACAACAGCTTCTAACACATGATACATATCCTCATGAGATTCTCCTACAGCTAGTCCACCTACAGCATAACCTGGAAGGTCAAACTCACTAATAATCTTTGCATGTTCAATACGTACATCTGGCAAAATACCACCTTGGTTAATACCAAATAACATTTGCTGTTTATTCACAGTATCTTCTAGGCTATTTAAGCGATTCATCTCGTCCATACAGCGTTTAAGCCATCTGGTAGTACGTTCTACAGAAGGCATAATATAAGCACGATCTGCAAGGGCTGGTGGACATTCATCAAATGCCATGGCTATAGTTGAGCCAAGATTAGATTGAATTTGCATACTTTCTTCTGGTCCCATAAAAATTTTACGACCATCTATATGTGAAGAAAAGTATACTCCTTCTTCTTTGATTTTACGCATGGCAGCAAGTGAAAATACTTGAAATCCACCTGAATCCGTTAAAATGGGTTTATTACATACCATAAACTTATGAAGACCGCCTAATTCTTTAATCAGCTTATCTCCTGGTCTAAGATGTAAATGATACGTATTGGATAATACAACCTGGGTATCTATTGTTTCTAAATCTTCTGTAGATAAGGCTCCTTTAATAGCGGCTACTGTGGCAACATTCATAAACACTGGGGTCTCAATAACACCATGTGGTGTATGAAATCTACCTCTTTTTGCACGTCCCTCTACTTTTAGTAATTCATACATGGGGTGTCTCCTATCTTTCCATACTCTTTAATCAGTTTACAGGAAAATGTATTTCTTTTCAATAAGTGCCTACTTTATTTTTAGCATTTTTCGCGAATATTAAACAATTATTATTGAAGAATATGTAACCCTCTGATAAAATGAGTTATATTTCAAAATTTTTATAAAGGGGGCATCTTCATGTCAGGTTCAATATTCGGTAAAATGTTTTGCATTTCTACATTTGGGGAATCCCACGGGGAAGCCTTAGGTGTAGTAGTAGATGGCTGCCCTTCTAATATACCTATTGCATTAGAAGATATTATGAAGAATATGGACAGGCGTAAGCCTGGTAATCCTAAAGTGGCAACGGCTCGCAAAGAGGATGATCAGGTAGAAATCCTTTCTGGGGTATTTGAAGGTAAAACAACAGGTACACCTATTGCTATGCTTATTCGTAATAGTAATCAAAAGTCTCATGATTATAGTCAAATTAAGGATGTTTATCGCCCTTCTCACGCTGATTTTACTTTTAATCAAAAATATGGCATTCGTGATTATAGAGGTGGTGGACGTTCCTCTGGCCGTGAAACAGTAGCCAGAGTTGCTGCAGGTGCTATTGCTAAGAAATTCTTAGAGGCGTTAGGTATTACTGTTACAGCTTATACGCGCGCTATTGGTCCTATCACTGTTGCACCTGAAGCTTTTTGCCTAGATGAATGCAGAGAAAATCCTGTTAATATGCCAAGTAACCAAGTAGCCGAAGAAGCACTCGCATTTATTGCTGAAGCTAAAGCTAACTGTGACTCTGTAGGTGGTGTTGTAGAATGTATGATTACAGGTTTAAAACCTGGTATTGGCGAAACAGTCTTCGATAAACTCGATGCTAGACTGGCTTATGCCATTATGGGAATTGGCGCTGTTAAAGCTTTTGAAATGGGAAGCGGTATTGAAGCAGCTAAAATGTTAGGTTCTAAGTATAATGATGCCTTTTACAGTACAGATGGAAAGGTAAATAAACATACGAATCATTCAGGCGGCACACTAGGTGGTATGTCTGATGGTAGTGATCTCATTTTTAAAGCGCACTTCAAACCAACACCTTCTATTGCTAAGGCACAGCAAACCATTAATACTTCTGGGGAAAATACACAAATCGAAATTCATGGCAGACATGATCCAGTTATTGTACCTAGAGCTGTCGTCGTTGTAGAATCAATGGCCGCTCTTACCCTAGCTGACCTTATTTTATGTGATTTAGGTGCTAATATGGACCATATTAAAGCACTTTATTCAAAGAAATAATCCTCATTATAAATCATTTAATCACCAATTTACTATTACCTAAAAGGTGCTGATGCAACTATTCTATTTTGCATCAGCACCTTTTTATTTACCTATCTCTCCAGTTAATTATCTACTCGTCTCTTCTACCCTTTCCTCAGTATACCAAAACAAGTTGATAATAATAGCTGCTAACATAACAAGAGTTGTAGCTAAACTTGCTTCTATTCCAAATTCTCCCCCTGTCAAAAGCGTATTGCGACTTTCCATACTTCCTCTTATCAGTTCACCTGTAACCCCTATAGGATTGCCACTAACATTTAAACCAAGTATATTTCCTTGGACAAAATTCCAAGCTGTATGCCATCCACATGCAATCCACAGATTTCCCGTTCTGAGCGTGTACAGTGCCAAAAAAATACCCGTTAAGCTAATATTTAAAATGGCAATTACACTACTACCACTGTTAAAAAGATGTAGCATTCCAAAGCATACAGAGGATACAACAATACCTGTAGCAAAACCTCTTCTTGTACCTATTCTTGGTAAAAGATATCCTCTAATGAGAATTTCCTCTGAGGCTCCTTGTATCATCCATGCAAGTATAACGATCCCAAAAGATAAAATCTGAGAGGGATCAATGCCTCTTATTTCAAAACTTATTCCCCCTCCTAATGCTACAATAGCCACTACCACAAGTAGCATCATCGTCCCTGTCAAAATGCCTTTTCCATAACTTTGTATGGTCTTGTGACTAAAAATCAAACCTAAACTCGTTAGCCCTTTTCCTTCTATGCATTTCACACTTAAATAAATCAAAAAAATCATTAAACTTGCATTTATTATTAAATTAATTCCTAGTAATAATGGTAAATAACTATACAGGCTTGGCATTAATTGAAGCCCAAGTTTGATAATACTATTTCCTATGAGCTGTGCTATTAAAAGTGCACCTATAGCCAGAATCATATTAAGTATATCCCATCTTACTGCTTTATTCTTCTCCTCTTTAAGTTGTTCTAGCCATTTATCCTCCATGATAAGCCCTCTTCTCTTTATGATCCCACTTTTTATTATAATCATATTATGTGGACTACGGCTAAACTTTAGATTTATTTAATAAAAAGGATTAAAAAAGATAGCTTTTTGTCATTAAAGCTATCTCTAGGTTTATTTTACTCTTTTAATCTTATTATTTAATCTTTATAATTTTAAACTTCTGATCCTCTTCAACCACTTTTATACGAAAAGCTTTTCTAATTCCTTCCATACTTCTAAGCTGATTAATGTACCTTACATTTTGTGTATCTACAATACGTTCCAGCATAGGATAAATATCTTTCTTTTCACCTTGAGTTAACTTATTCTTAAAGCAGTACGTATTAATAGTCTTTAAAGTATCTAAAATTTGTTGCTCACGTATTTTAGTGAGATCGGCTAATACCCATGTATATTCCTTTGTTTTCTTGGCTGTATCATAGGTTTCCTTGAAAAAGTTTAAAAAAGCATTTTCACGCCCTACTTGCATACCTGAGTATTTACCTAGCTTTGTCTTTAATTCATTTTTAAGATACACAATGGTGTTAGGCTTCACTTGTTCCGACATCGCTTTAATAGCTTCCTCAATTAAGTTATAGCTCTCTTTCAATTGCTTTTCATCTAACGCTGTTTTGCTTAATCTTTTCAGCTTATCCATATATTCTAAAATACTTTTCTTTGTAGTTAGTGCTTGTCCATGAATACTTGCTAATAATTCTTCTGGGCTTAATCCCATTAAATTTTGCTCTTTAAGATTTTCCACGCCTTTTGTCCTTTCTTATTTGTTTCTAGTGTTACTTGCTCCTTATTCTTATTCATCTTTCAACTTTTACTTATTTTCTATAGCTTTTATCAATTGCTTTCTATAGAGTTCATTATGATCAAAAACCTTGGTAAAGGCTTGTAAAAAGTTAACGACTTTTTCCTTGGTTAGTGATTCATGATGGAGCACTAACCCAATAAGATGTAATTCTATAAGCTGCTTATAGACTTTTAAATAAGCTAAGCTTTGTAATAGAGTTTCTCCATCCAAAGGCACGGCTCGTTCATAAATATAATTCACAAAGTAGTTCTCCAGTATATAGCTATAGGAATTTAAGAAGGTTTCTTCATAAATCTGGCAACCTTTTTCAAATTGTTGCTTATTAAAACCACCTTCTTTGTCTAAACCTTGTAGCATCTCTTCATAAAAGGCTTCATAGGAAGGTGAAGGCCACTTTTTACCGTTTCTCATGCTTTTTAAAGCATCTAGTAAGATGACATATGCACGCTCATCATAACTAGCCTCAGACACTATGGTTTTATTTTGCCTTTCATTAAATGTCCTCTCTTGAATAAAACTTGGTATTTTCTTTAAGGCTCCTATTCTCACTAAATGATCTAACTCTCTCATATAAGCTTCTAATTTTAAGAAACGAAGTTGAAAAGGATCTTCTCGCTTTTGTAAGCGTTCAATAAGGAACTGCCTTATCTCTAAAAGGTAATCCTGATAACCTTTTGGTTTTTGTGGATTAACGGCAAGCCTTGCACTAATCACCACTTGCTTCTCAGCTCGCTCTTCTTCCTTAAAGGTGATTCCCTCTGAATTTAATAAAATTCTTCTGGCTGCTTCCGGACAAGATAATGCTAAAGAACACTCTAAGGTATCATTGACCTGATTAAAGGTACGTGGATAGAGCTGACACGTTTGACTTAAGTACTGCTCTCCCAAATGAGTGTAAAGGTCACAAAGTCCCTCTGAAGATAAGAAAGCACAACGGTTATTCTTAAGTTTAATCTTAGCTACATGTTCGCTACTAACCGGCCCCTTCTTAGCAACTAATTCTTTATCTAAACGCTTTTTCATCACAGGGTCTTTTACCTTTTTATATTTTTTATAAGTTGCTTCATCAATGGCAATATACCAACCTGCGCAGCAAGTATCCTGGCAGGCACCACCTATACACCTAAAGGTGTCAAAATAACTAGGTACCCTATATTTCATGATTCCTCTCCTTAACCATTAACTTTATTTAAAGTGAACGATAAGCTTCCTTAATCGCTTCCAGCTCCCTCATATCAAACTTCTTAGCTAAATAGCTGGTTTGATCTACTCGTCTCATCGCCTTACTCATTTGTTCTTCAAAAAGTTCAATCTCTCTGGTCTCATCTGTTGGTACTTTGCTTAATCTTCTTCTAATGCTTAAAATCTCTTTAATAATCGTTTCTTTTGGACTACTCATTTTAATTCCTCATTCCTATTTGTTTCATGTTTGCTTACTTTAGCAACTACTTGACGTACATGATTATTATCAAAAGCAATCTTCACATGTATCATTGCGCTTCAATAACCTTTATTAAACTAGCTTTAAAAGCTTCATTTTGCTTAGGATCTCTTTTCTTTGGACCTTTTGTTCTTCCACCTTGTCTTCTTACTTCTTTGGCAATATGTCTACTAAAAAGCAAGGTAGACAGATTATCATCTGAAAAAACAAGACCATTTTGATTCATAGCCTTAGCCTTTTTAGCTAAGGCCATAGCTGCTAGTCCATAATCCTGAGTAATGACTAAATCACCTTCTTTTGTATCGTTGACTAATACAAAGTCTACGGCATCACTACCTTTTGTCACTACTTTTGTTATAGCTCCTGGCTTTTCAATATGATGAGAGGTATCACAAAAAATAATAACCTCTATAGCATAGCATCTAGCCACCTCTAAGGTAAGGTCAATGACTGGACAACCATCACCATCTATTAATATTTTCATGTGTTCCCTCCTTATTTTCTTTATTTTACCCTGTTTATTGTAGCACTATCTTAGGCTTCTTAGCAAATAACATTCTCTACAAGAGTGGTGACAATAGCCTACTAAGAGATTCTTCTATGCGTTCAAACCAGCTTCTTTTCTTAAATTCTTCTAGTAAAATCTCTTTGCAATGTTTTTCATCCTCTAGAAAAATGACTCTATAAGCTTCTGCTACCCCTTGGTCATACATAATGGCATTAGATTCAAAGCTAATCTTAAAGCTTCTAATATCCATATTGGCACTTCCAATAGAACACATTTTGTCATCTACTACAATAGCCTTAGCATGTAAGAAACCATTATAACAAAAAACTCTTGCTCCCATCTCTAACAACTCTTCTACATAAGATAAAGTTCCTTTGTAAACAAAGCGTTTATCAGGAAGCCCAGGAATCATAATCCTCACATCATTTCCCGAGTAACACGCTATACGTATGGCATCTAAAAAAGATGCATCCGGTATAAAGTATGGGGTTTGAATATAAACATAATCTTCTGCACTCTGAATCATTTTAACATAGGTAAGCTTAATATTTTCAGTTGTTTCATGAGGTCCACTAGATACAATTTGAATAGGAACAGTCCCTGTAAAATGCTCTTTTCTTTGAAAATACTTGACCATATGCTCCATTCTTCTCCCCGAAACGTGTCTATAGTCTAATATGAAACGCATTTCCATTAAAGCAACCGCCCCTCCTACAATACGAAGATGTGTATCTCTCCAAGGCTTTAATCTCTTATCCATTCCTTGATAGCTATCTGATAAATTCATACCACCTATATAGCCAATCTCTCCATCTATAATCACAAGCTTTCTGTGATTACGATAATTCGCTTTTAAACTAGCAGTAGCTTTTAGCGGCGAAAACATATTAACTTCTATGCCTGCTTTTTTATACTTTTTATAAACCTTCATTGAATCTTTCACTTGTCCTAAAGCATCAAAAAGTACATTAACCTCTAACCCTTCTTCCTTCTTAGCTTTTAAAACCTTAAAAACAGCTTCTCCAATTTGATCATTACCTATAATGAAATATAAAAGGTGAATATACTGCTTAGCTTCTTGTAAATCCCTTAATAAATCTTCATATTTTTCTTTTCCATCTGTATAAATCTTGACTTCATTATTATTAGTGCATAGAGCTTGATCTACTTTTAAATTCATTTGCATCAATTGCTTATAAGTGGCATTGACTTCCCTCCCACCACTTAAATCTCCTAATTGACGGTCTACAATACGTTTTACAAAACGTTCTTCTTGTTTCTGAAGACTTAATGCTTTCTTACTGGTAAACCCTCTTCCAAATAGTAGGTATAAGAAAAAGCCCACCAAAGGCATAGTGGTTAAGGCTAATAACCAAGCCATAGTCGTCACAGGATTACGCCTTTCTAAAAAAATAACGGCGATAATAGCAAATAAATTGAGAATCAGTACAATAGTAACAACAATACTGAACATAAGTCCTCCACTTCTAGCTGATAGTAATTTCTAAATTTCAAATACTGTTAGACCCCCTCTAAAATAAGAACTTTGTTTATGTTTCTAGGTTTTTTATGATACAATACTTTTTGTAGACTAAACAAGACTCGATAAAGGTGGTGAATAACGTTGAAACTGAAAACTTTTCTTATTTTATTTTTTATAACATTCATAAGCGTTTATGCTTTATGTGGTTTTTATCTTCGTACACATCCACGTTATGTGCCACAAGTTCAAAAACAAGATTTAACTCCTATCTTAAACCAAAGCACTTTTACAGAAGCTGACTACAATACACTGTTTGAACAAACTGGGGTAACTAAGCCACTGATTGATGAAATGCGCACCATGCCCAATTTTATAGAAAAAATGGAATTATTTCAAGACAACTATTTAAAAGAAGTATCTATCACCAGTGAATACCTGCCTCCTGTTACAACTTCTGAAATACTAGACGCCAGCCAATCTGGTTTTCAACTAGGACCTTATCATAATGGCTATGTGCTCCTTACTCAGTCCACCTATACAGCCAATTGGCGACATGGACATGCTGGTATTGTTATTGATGAAGTAAGAGGTATTACTTTAGAAGCACTTAACCCAGGTACTTACAGTATGGAACAGCCTATTTCTAAATGGCAGTACTATCCTACCGTTAAAATGCTCAGACTCAAAGATGTCCCACAAAGTACTTTAGATGACATTGCAGAGTATGCGGCCACCCATTTAAAAGGTTTGCCTTACAATATACTAGCTGATAAAAACCAAGGTGAAGAGCCCTATGAAACTCACTGTTCTTTGCTGGTATGGCAAGCTTTTAATCATTTTGGCTATGATTTAGATGCTACAGGTGGTCTTTTTGTTTCACCTAAAAACATGGCTATGAGTCCTTTATTAGAACTGTTACAAATTTATGGTTTTAATCCTAATGAGGTGTGGTAACATGAAGAAAAAAATCAGTTTATTTCTTACCTTATTATTAGCCAGTTTACTCGCTATTATCTGTGCTCATAAATTTTCAGCGTTTTCTTCATCTGAAGGAAGCGTTAAAGAAACTATTTTCTTTAACCAATTACAAGAAGATCAAAGCTTCCAACTAAAGCTTTTTTATGCTGATCCTGCCATGGAGCACTTAAAAAGTCTTTTGCTCACGTCTCATGATTTAAGTGTTAATAACGAAGCACTAGCTCCTTATACAGAAGGCTTTTTACCTCAAGAAACAAATAGGCGCTTATTAGAGGCAGTCAATACCTATAGGCAAGAACAGTCTTTAGCACCACTTACTTATTTTTATCATTATCAAGAAGTTGGAGACTTTGCTTTTGTTTCATCTAGCGAGGGATTAAATGCTCTTTACTTTGTTAACTTAAATACCCTAGAAATTAGTGTACCTCATATTAAAAGCGAAGAAGCTTATAACCCTCAATATGTTTATCATATTCAAGAGGTAAATAATATTTATTACATCCTTACAGCTGGTGTTAACAATTTAAAAGCTAGACTTTATGCCTTCTCTCCTTCTGCCTTAGATTTAACGCTAGTTGGTGCTTTAACAACAGATACTACCGCTTTATCTAGTAAGCAATATGCCTTAGATACTTCTGGCAATGCTATCTTCACCCATAAGAACGGCCTTAAATTTTTAACCACTACTGGTCTAAAAAGCTTAGACCTATCTTTTACACCTGAACAGATTATTTCTTCTAAAAACATTATCGGTGCCTTAACCATACAAAACGGTACACTTCTTTACGCCTTAGTCAACTCACAATTAGAACTCTTAGATACAGGTAGTTTAACTTTACCCAGCACTGATTTAAGTTTGATTAATAGCTTTATACAAAATGATTTACTTTATACGATTACCTATGACCAAGAACATCCTATATATCGCCATTATGTCTCTATTTATAGCCTTACCACCAAAACATCTGTGTTTTGCGTAGGGCTCTCAGATTATGATGGCCTAGCTTTATTACAAGCAGAACTTTTACCTTAAACTAATCAAGGGAGTGCTTAGCAATAAACAGCACTCCCTTTAAAATATCCTATGCTATAAACAGAAAATAAACTCTCCTCTATTTATTCTTTCTTAAAATGATTTCCGAAGTAAAATAATTCACTGAATCATCTAGACTATTTCCTGCTACCAAGTAATTTCCAGCCTCATTCTTGCCGATAATGAGCTTTGTTTCAACGCCATAAGTAATAGAAGCATTATAATTAATTTGAAGGCTTACTATCTCATTTTCTTTTAAAACCTCTAGAGGTAACATATCTACAGTCCATCTAATATAATGTGCATTATTCATATGACCATTTAAATCTAACTCTGAATAGTAAGCTTTACGTATTTGCTCTCTTAAAATCACCTCAGGTACTTCTATTTTATCTATTTTTCTGCCTTCATAAGGAAAATCTAAAACGGATAATGGACCTGTTGCACCTTTTATTCTGACAGGACGTCCTTTTTCAGCATCCATTAATAAATAATCTCCTGTTATACGCCCAATGAGTTCTCCCTTTTCATCTGTCAAATCAAAAAGTCTAACTGCAAAAAGCTTCTCATAACCTCCTGGGTAAGTTTCTAAAGACACCAAATCTTCCCATCTTGGATAAGTATCAATTTCATATTTTACTCGTGATAAGATCCAATAGTAAGTTGGCTTTTCTCCATTCTTATAAAAGTTAATCCCTAACTTTGTAGCATGCTTTGCTGCTACAGTCTGCATATAACTACATAAGCCATTAATGCTTAATTTCCCAGTAAAATCTACGACATCAAAATCTACTTGATATTTTTCTTTTAATCTACTCATTCTCCCCAATCCTTCCTTTTTCTATGGCACTCTAACATATTCCTCTATCTACCAAGAGCCCTTTTATTCAAAAAGAAAGCGGACTACTGTCCACATTTCTAAAATGTCTTTCCTATTTTATCAACATGGCATCCCCAAAACTAAAGAAACGATAGCCTTCTTTAACTGCTGTATTGTATGCATTTAAAATTGCTTCTTTACCGGCTAAAGCACTGACTAACATAATCAGTGTGGACTCTGGTAAATGGAAATTCGTAATAAGTGCTTCCACACATTTAAAGGTATAGCCTGGATAAATGAAAATATTTGTCCAACCACTACCTGCTTTAATGAGGCCTTTTTCATCTGCATTGGATTCTAAAGTACGTGTACTCGTTGTTCCAACTGCAATAACACGTCCACCCTCTGCCTTTGCCTTATTAATAATAGTAGCATTTTCTTCATCTATGCTGTAGTACTCTGAATGCATCTCATGATTTAGCACATCCTCAACCTTAACAGGCCTAAAGGTTCCTAAACCTACATGAAGCGTCACATAAGCAATCTTGACACCCATTTCTTCAATCTCTTTTAGTAATTCTTTGGTAAAATGAAGCCCTGCCGTTGGTGCAGCTGCGCTTCCCTCATGTTTAGAATACACCGTTTGATAACGTTCTTTATCTTCTAGCTTTTCATGAATATAAGGTGGCAGTGGCATTTCTCCAAGGGCATCTAATACTTCTTCAAAAATGCCCTCGTATTCAAAGCTTACAATACGTTTACCATCTTCGATGATTTCTTCAACCTTAGCTTTTAATAGGCCTTCTCCAAAAATAATCTCATCACCTATTTTGGCTTTTTTACCTGGCTTCACTAGTACTTCCCAACGTTTTTCTTCTTTTCTTGTCAAAAGTAAAAATTCTACTTTCCCACCCGAAGGTCTAGCTCCAAATAATCTAGCCGGAATAACTCTTGTATCATTTAATACCAAACAATCTCCTGGCTTTAAATACCCTTTAATATCATAAAAATGTTTATGTTCGATTTCACCTGTCTTTTGATCTAGTACCATTAAACGTGAAGTCGTTCTATCTTTAAGTGGTACCTGAGCAATTTGCTCTTCTGGAAGATGAAAGTAAAAATCTGAAGTTTTCATTATATGCTCCTACTA
This sequence comes from Cellulosilyticum sp. WCF-2, assembly GCF_003990395.1. Classification (NCBI taxonomy): domain Bacteria; kingdom Bacillati; phylum Bacillota; class Clostridia; order Lachnospirales; family Cellulosilyticaceae; genus Cellulosilyticum; species Cellulosilyticum sp. WCF-2. The sequence continues at coordinate 3,865,327 of NZ_CP034675.1, forward strand.
TCTTTGGTTTAATAAGCATTCATTGCCGTAGCAATATGCATTTTTCTTCAACAATCATAACACATTCTAGAGAGATATTAAAGGGATAAGAGAAAGGGAGCTCCTCACGGAATCTCCCCTATCTCTTACTCTATTTTACATTGACTCGCATTGTAATTGAGTTCTTCTACTTACTGAAGAAGTACTATTCCTCTAATAATTTTTCTAACCTTTTCTCACTTAGAATTTCATTAGTGATAAATCTTCCGTTATAAAACAAACTATAGGAGGTAGATGGCACAGCTGCTACTTGAGCCTCATTTGCTGACCTATATTCAATAGCTTTAAAGGCAATGCCTTTAGACATTACTACTTGTTTAGCGAGAGGAACATATTTAGCAGTAAAAGGACATTGAGCACTATAGTAAATGACTACACCTTTTTCTTTTATCATGCCTTTCTTTGCACAAGTTTTAAATTTAGGCTTAAGAGTAGTTTCACTAAAAGGCAAATACATGAGGGTAAAATAAGGATTAGCTTCGTCCGCCACTGTAAAACCCTTATATTTAAAAAAAGTTGGATCGGCTAAAAAAGGTCTCTTTTTGGCTGAGGAAATAATAACAATCCCTTGTTTACCTTCTGATTTGCTATTTTCAATACAACTGCTTAAAAGCTCATTAGCTATGCCTTTTCCTTTAAATTGTCCTGATACCCATAAGCAATTAATAAACATATAACCAGGTGCATCTACAGGACACCATGCTTTTTCAGCTGGTATGTATTCAATAAAAGCCTTTCCCCTTACATCAGCTTTTTCAAAGATTAGTCCCTCCTCTAATTGCCTTGACATCCATCTCTTTTTAGCTACCACCTGGCAGTCCTTATTGCTAGAAATGGCACAGCATATATGTTCTTCTTCTAAATTTTCCTTGGTTACTCTAATGATTTTCACTGATTTCTCCCCCTTAGCTTTTTTTTAGAGTATAACCTTCTAAATATGACAGCTACATGTCATATAAATTTCTTTATTTCTTATTATTAACTTGTTTTCTTTTCAAAAAGCGGATAACAGCCCTTACAATCCTTATTTTAAACTTCTCATATATTTAAAGGTGGTTTTCTCTCCTTTTGCTGCTAACATGATTAGTAACTGTTCAAGAAGCTTAGATGTTTCTGGATGTATGTTTCCGCTCCTCCTTTCTTTTCCGTTTAAGAAATATTCTAATGGTTGTCCTTCTGTATAAGCGTCCTTTAAATACGTTTTGCTAGCTGCTACTCTATCACAAAACATTTCTTTAACATAACGAAGAGGCATTTCAACAGGCTCAATTTTCTTAGTAGTAGGATTATAATCTGTCCAATATTCAAAATGATGTTTATTTCTCCCCTTATGATGGAGCCACGCTTTAGAATGGCCATAAGCTTCCCTTTCTGCTTCATTAGGACTTCTTTTCCCACTATAGTACTTTGCTCCAACAAAAAACTCTGAAAAGCTATATTTAGAAAGGTCATGAAGACACCCCTGCCAAAAAATACCTGCTTTATAACAATGCACCATTACCATATATCTATGCTTATTAATCGTCATAAAATGATTCCATGCTTTTAACATTACTATTCTCCTTATTTTATCATCCACGTTTTATTATTACCTTTAATTCTACATAGTATTATATACAATTTCAACCAATCTGCTTTTATTCTATCTCTCTTCAATATATAAAAAATGAAGCACTCTTAAATAAGCATTCCGCTTTAATCATCATTTTTATTGACTCTATTCATCTAAAGAAGCTTCATTGGACTGCACCCACAGGCTTTACCCCATTCCTAATAGACAGACAACTATGAGCAGTACTTTTTTTCATACTTAAGTCCCCTTCGTTTATTACTCTATTGTCGCAATTACTTTTTCTTTTTTAACTTACTTATAAAAATAGAGCTTATTAAGCCGATTATGAACAGTTATATCTATTCTTAATATTACATCAATTAACTTGTAATACAACTAGCACTCATTGACGATATATATTACAGTATGGATTATCCATTAGCCCAGAACAAAGGAGGCTATTACCTTGAACATATCAGATTATATGAATTCTGTAACTACTACCACCTCTCCCTACGAGAAAGAAACATCGAAAAATGAATCTGTCTTACTTAAAGACCAATTTCATAAAGCGATTAAAGGTTATCAAGATGAATACTACACTGGCCTAACTGACGAAGAAAAAGAAGCTATCAAAAAACAACAAGAAGCTTATTTAGAAACCCATCCTCTTAGAAATAAAGCTGATGTTATCAGATACAATCAGTTTACTAAAAACCTATTAAAACAATACGGCTTTAAAGGCGATTATAGTGAATTTCTACTCCCTACAGAAGCAGATGATGAAGCAAAGGCTTCTGATTTACAATTAGCTTATGAACAAGAAAGTTCAAAAAGCATGGCTTCTAAAGAACGTTTAAACGAAGAATTCGCTCATACCTCCGACTCTTCTTTAACCAATCCTACGAGTATTAATACTACTTCTTCTAGTAGCGAAAAAGAAGAATCTCATTCTACGATTGTCTCTAATCCTGATGGCTCTCAAACCTTAGTGCTACTAAAGGGAGAAATCATTGTTGCTAAATTCAATATAGGAGAAGCAGCAGCCGATGCTCATGATACACTAGAAAACGTCTTGATAGAACACCAAGATACAAAGATAAAGGCTTAATCACTTTAAGATATTAATAGAAAGTATTGCTAACAAAAATGATACAAAAAACACGATTTCATCGGGCTATATTAATCCTTATGAAATCGTGTTTTTATTTGTTTTGCTCTATCTTATTAACTTTATTACCTTCAATCTCAGATTTTAGCGTTTCTACTTCTAGGTTTGTTAGTTTTCTCCACTCACCATAAGCTAATGGGCCTAAAGCGATATTTAATAAACGAATACGCTCTAATCGCACAACGTTATAGCCTAAAGCTTTTGTCATTCTTCTAATTTGGCGATTCATGCCTTGGGTTAGTATAATACGAAAGGTATCCTTATTTATAGCACTCACTTGGCAAATCCTTGTGACAACACCATCTCCTAAGTTAACACCTTGACTCATTTTATGAAGAAAATCCTCTTCGTAGGGGCGATCTACTTGCACCACATATTCCTTTTCATGTCCCTTCTCTGCTTCTAATATATCGCTGGCTAAATCTCCATCATTGGTTAGCAAAATAAGTCCCTGTGAATCTTTATCAAGTCTTCCCACAGGAAATAAATAAGCTGGATAATTCATATAGCGGATAATATTATCTTCCACATCCTCTGCTGCTGTACAAACAATGCCGACTGGCTTATTTAAAATAATATACAGACGCTCCTGCTGCTTAACTGGTCTATCATCTAATAAAATCTCATCCGTTTCTTCAACCCATTGTCCTGGTATGCAAAGCTGACCATTCACCTTTACACGTCCTGCTACAATCAGCTGATGTGCCTGACTTCTAGAACAGATGCCCTTGTTACTTAGTAATTTATTGATACGCATAGTTTGTGCCTCCTCTTGTATTTTATCATTTTTTTAATACTTTATACAAATAGGTAGATACTTATAAGCAAAAGTAAAAATAAAGAAAAGGGATTCAAACTATAAGCACTTTTGCTCATAGCTCGAATCCCTTTTGCGTTAGTTATAAAGTTATTAATGATTATTTTTTGTGTTATGATTCCAATGCTTTTTAAAGTCAGTAGCTTTAGTTCCTGGATCTACTTCTAAACCACCTTTACTTCTACTTTTTTGAGACCCTTGTTGTGGCACTAGCTTTTTGGTTACTTCATCCATTTATTTCACCTCAGATTGTTTTGCCATTTTTTCTTTGTAACGCTGAAGTCCTGTTTGAGGGCGTTTCTTTTGTTCTTCTTTACTAAAGGCTTCAGCAGCAGCAGGGGTAAAACTTGCAAAACCTTTTTCTTTTGCCATACGATTTCCTCCATTAATAATAAATTACACCTTTAGTATGAAAAGATTTAGGAAAAATTATTTATATCATAAGCCTGTTTGTTTTTCCCATATTGTAAATCTACTTCTATTTTTATTGCAGATTGATTACCTAAAGTATTTAAGTATAAGGCGATTCGCTTTTCATCTAAGCCATTAATGGCAAACGTATATTGCTTATTTCCAGTAATTACTATAAGCTTCATGTTCTTTCCAATAGCTAATAATTGTATCTTATGCACTTGTTTTAAATCAATATGTACCTCTTTTCCTATTACACGATAAACAATTAAAGCTTCATCATTAATAGTCACTTTATAATTATTACAAGATATATTAACCAATAAAACAATTCCTAATAGCATGGCTGCTAAATAGGTCAGATTAATATTGGGAAAAGCTTCTATCATATATAAAACAGGTATAATAGCGTATAAACTTAATAAAAGAAAGGCACTTTTTCTGCAGTCAAATGTCATTTGTTTTTCCTATTGTATGACCTGAACTACCAAGGTTTCAGCTTGGCAAGGATAAGATTCTAAAATGCCACCTAATAATTTTATTTTAATCTGCATACCTGTCTTTAAATAAGATAAATTCACCTTTTGCCCTTCAGAGTCTAGAATTGTCGTACTTGCTTTATTAATGGTAAGATAACAAGCATCTCCTATACTTTTTAGTGCTGCCTCATCAATACCTTTGACTAAAAGTATTTGATCCTTCACTTCTGTAATCTCAGCTGTTAAACTATTTTCCATGTCTCCTTGTACTAATGCTCCCTGAGACATGATATAACCTTTGACTGTTTCATAAACTTCTTTAGGTGCAAAATATCTTTTGCTTCCCGTTTCACTTTGACTAGTATCATATATTTCTATATAAGTTTGATTTTCTACATTAGGAAACACATAATAACAATCTTTGTCATTTACTTGAATCACTAGACTCAATGCCATATCATATATCATGTTACCTTTGTCTGCTTTCCAATCTTTAAAATTCATCATTTCTGCTAACTGTATAAGCTGTTCTTTAGAAAAATGATAAATTGCATTAGGCACTTGTCCTTCCTCATTATAAATCGCTTGCTGACTGTCATAGATCTTTGCTATGACTTTATCTCCCTGACTGACTAAGTCTAACTGCTGATTGTCTCCATTGTTCTGTTTAATCGTTCTTGCTACGATGATGACTATTAAGATCATTAACAATAAGCTAATACCTGTGATAACTGTTTTTAAACGACTTTTCTTCACCATTTTCCCCTCCTCCTTATTCCATTCAATCTAATATATTAGACGTTAGCAGACTCGATTTGTTTCGTTTTTTAACTATTTATTTATATATATCAATACATAAAACTATATATTTTCAATCATTTGATTACTACTCAATTATAAGATTATAAATAAAAGCCACTCTTATAGAAATACTATTGTTTATATTTCTCAAGAGTGGCTTTTCATTGCTATCTAGAAACCGTTACCCCACTATAATAATATTTCAAAATTTCATCGTACATAAATCCAGCCTTAGCCATACCTTTAGCACCGCTTTGAGACATTCCTACCCCATGACCATATCCAGCACCATAAATCGTTACATTACCTGTTGCTGTTTCTAAGCCTAGATGAGTTGTTGCTCCTGATGCTCCACTGCTACCACTTAAATAGCTTAAACCATTTTCTGACCATACAGCTACTTTACTAGGTAAGGTACTCATACTAGTACTATTCATGGCTACTAGACTATCCTTACTTACTTGCTCTTTGCCATAACCAGAAAGTACCGTAACAGTATTACTACTACCACTTGAACCACCGCTATTTACATTTCCAATAGGACCATAAAAACTAAAATATGTACTTTTTAAAGAACCGGCAGTAGTTCCCGAAAAGAATGTTCTTACTTCTGTTCCTTTTACTGTATAAGTTCCTACTGTTCCATAAATGGTTAACTCTTTTACTCTTCCAGATAAACTTCTTCCTGTAATAGAAATACTAGTAGGCGTTCCAATATTAACTCCCTTACGGGTTAAAGCCGCTCCTATTTCATCCATTGAAACCATGGCTGTCCACGCTGGCATAGCTGGCTCTGTTTCATACAAATCTACTACTGACTGTAAGTAAGCAATCTCACTTCCCCATACTTCTTTAGCTGCTTCTGTTACTCCCCCACTAGTAGAAAAGTATACCGCTTCTGCAATAGCTCCATTATAACGAATGACCTCATTATAAGTCATATCTACTGCTGCAGTCGTCGTATCCTTCTCCGCATTATAGCCACCGTAAGCTTGAGTAGAGGTAGTATCAACTACATTGTATCCAGAACTACTATATCTATTATACTGGTAAGTAGCAATAGATCTTGCTGCTACAGCTTGTGCCTTCAATGCTTCTATTGGAAAAGAAACCGACATTTCTTTTGGTAATACGCCATATAAATATTCTTCCATAAACAGAACATTATAAGGTGTTAATCCGCTATCACCGCCTAAGCCAATAGCCCCTCTATAGCGGTTACTACTTCCTACTTGCGTTAAATATAAACCTGAACTTAGATCAAAACTACAAAAAACTAAGTCACTCTTTTTAACAGTTACTAAAAGAAGTTGATTACTTGTATCATAGACCTCTACTAAGTTGCTACTTGGTACTGCTCCTAGACTATTAGTTGCTTCTAAGCTATATACACTAAAAGTACCTGCTGAAGTATAACCTACTACTGCTGTGCTACTATATAATTTAGCAGCTTCTAATGCCGAAGAATAGTTATTAAAACTTAAACCTATATCATAATAACTATTAGATGTAGTTCTTAAACTTAAATTTGAAGCATTAAGTGTGCCTAAAGCAGTAAAGCCTTTATCATCAAAATAACCTATCTCAAAGTTTTGATTGCCTGATAAAACGATAGTTCCTTGGTTTTTATAAACTGATTCTAGCCCTACTTTAATCGTCTTAGGCACACTTGCCATGGTTACAATAGTCATGCTATACATGAAAACCAAAAATAGTATACCTCTTATGTATCTTTTTATTTGTCGCTTCACTGATGTGCCCCCTTATTTTAATCTGTATCTATTCTATATGTTCATGCTTTATTATAAACTACATCATTCCTTTAAATCTACAAGTAGTTCCAAAATGTAACTTACTTATAATAAAAGAGGCTATTATAAAAGCGATTGTACCAATCACCTTTATAATAGCCTCTTCAACTAAACTTAATTATTCTGCTACTTCTTGTGTTGTTAAGAACTTAATAAGTGCAGCTACTGCTTCTTCTTCATCTTGACCTTCAGCTACAATTTCAATGTTTTGGCCTTTAATAGCACCTAAAGACATCATCCCCATAATACTTTTAGCATTTACTTGTTTTTCATTTACTGTAACTGAAATATGGCTTTCATATTTACTTGCAATCTGCACAAATAATGCTGCAGGTCTAGCCTCAAGACCATTTTTTAATTCTAATTTAAGTACTTCTTTAACCATTTTTACTTCCTCCTCTTGTTTCTCTAATTTGCTCTGCTATTTCACTAATTTTCTTAAGCCTATGGTTAACACCTGATTTTCCAACGGGTGGCATAAGCAGTTCCCCTAGCTCTTTAAGTGAGCTACTTGGATACTCCAAACGATAAGTTGCCACTTGTCTTAAGTTTTCAGGTAATGCTGATATCCCTATTGTGTTTTGTATGAACTCAATATCTTGCATCTGCCGTACAGCTGCCGATACTGTTTTTTTCAAATTAGCTGTCTCGCAGTTAACAATACGATTGACATTATTTCTTACCTCTTTAACAATACGTACATTTTCAAGTTCCATAAGAGCTATATGAGCTCCCATAATATTGAGTAAGTCTACAATTTGTGTCCCTTCTTTTAAGTATAACACGAAATTATTCTTTCGTGGTACAACTTTAGGCTCCATCTCAAGAGAAATCATAATATCCTTCAAGAATTCAGCTTGTTTTTCCGTTTGATTAACAAACTCTAAATGATAGCCCTTCTCTGGGTCACTTACAGAGCCTGCTCCCAAAAAGGCTCCTCTTAAGTAAGCTCTCTTGCAACAAATACTTTGTATAACGGTTAAATCCACATGATCTCTAAGGGTAGGATGACCTGATTCATCTTTTAATAATGTAGTTGCCCTTAAAATCTTTTCTGCTTCTTCACTGGTCTTGGTGACAATTACATAATTTTGCTTTTTATGCATTTTTTTATGTGTTTTAAGGACTACCTCAGTATTTATATTAAAAGCTTTTTTTATCATTGTAAAGTATTTTCTTGCAATAGCCGCATTTTCTGTTTGAAATTTAATACGAAACTGATGTGCTTCATATTTTACTTCTCCCGCCATAATAATCATGGCTGCAATTTCTGCTATCATACAATGTCTGGCACCTATCGGTACACATGTGAGTTCTTTTTTTACATCGGAAGAAAAGGACATCTCAGTCACCTCATCTTATGTAATTTTTGTACTAAATCTCCTCAAAAATACATTTTGCCAATTTGTCAGCATCATGTCTAATGAATTTCTTATCTTGGTCTACTTTAACAAGGGGGGCTTCTATTATTTTAATATTATCCCATATAGGATGCGTTTCATCAACCTTTAAGACACTTGCACCATCTTCCAAATATTGTCTTAAATACGTTTCTTCTATTACTTCATTATTAACAATCACTTGATTAATAACACCTTTACCCAAATAGCCTTCTAAAATCATAAGGTGTCTTTCTAGGCTTAAATCACTAGTCTCCCCTGGTTGTGTCATCAAATTAGCTACATAAAGCTTTTCAGCTTTAGCTTCTCTAATATAACAACTAATGTTTTTTACCAGCAAATTAGGAATGATACTGGTATATAAACTCCCTGGCCCTAATATAATTAAGTCTGCATCTTCTAAGGCTTCAATTACTTCAGGCGCTGGCTGTGGCATACTAGGTACAAGCTTAATGGTAGTAATATTATGTCCACTTCCTTTACCATATTCCACAATCTCACTTTCACCTGAAATCCATTGTCCATTGTCAAAGGTAGCTTCTAAGTGTACATCTTCTAATGTAACGGGCAATACTTTCCCTGTAATAGCTAAAACATTGCTTGTTACACGCACTGCTTCCTCAAAACCACCTGTTACATCCGTCAGTGCAGCTAAAAAAAGATTTCCAAAGCTTTGCCCTTGTAAGGTTCCTTCTTTAAAGCGATACTGCAAAAGCTTTTCCATAATAGGTTCTGTGTTAGCTAGTGCTACAATACAGTTTCGTATATCTCCAGGTGCAATAATCCCCATTTCTTCTCTTAGTTTTCCAGAGCCTCCCCCATTATCTGCAACAGTTACAATAGCTGTAATCTGTGAGGTATATTTTTTAATGCCTCTTAGCATGGTTGATAATCCTGTTCCGCCACCTATTACTACAATCTTTTTATTTTGCTGCGTTGTTTTTATCATTTATTTCCCTCTTTTACTATCCTTCTCTATATCTCTATGCTGTTTAATCACAGTGTGCCCCTCATTTTGTAAATAATCATAGAGTGCATTAGCAAGAGTGACAGAACGATGTTTACCGCCTGTGCAACCAATAGCAATAACGAGTTGATTTTTCCCCTCTTTTTTAAAGTTAGGAATCAAAAAGGTAATCATATCTTGAAGCTTTGTAAGGAAGGTTTGACTTACCTCAAATTGCATGACATAATCACTGACAATAGATTCATTCCCTGTATGCGGTCTCATCTCAGGAATATAATAAGGATTCGGAGCAAAACGGACATCAAATACTAAATCTGCATCAATAGGAATCCCATATTTAAATCCAAAGGACACAATAGTAATCATTAAACTATTGAAAGCCTTGTCTTCGCAATAAATCTTATATAATACGCCTCTTGTATCTTTTGGGAGCATATAAGAAGTGTCGATGATATGATTAGCTTTTTCCTTTATTTCTCTTAATATACGTCTTTCTCTTTCAATTCCCTCTTCAATTCTTTCACTACGAGCTAGAGGATGTAAACGTCTTGTTTCTTTAAAACGTTTAATCAGTTCTGCATCACTGCAATCAAAAAATACAATCTCATAAGTATGTCCACTTTTTTGGAGTTCATTTAAACTCGTAAATAAATCAGCAAATAAACTGCCTCCTCTTGTATCTATACCTAAAACAACCTTACTTAGCTTATTTTGTTGTGAAACAATAAGCTCTGCAAAGCTTTTAATCAGTGTAGGTGGTAAATTGTCTACGCAATAATAACCCATATCTTCAAAGCAGTTAATAGCACTACTTTTCCCTGCTCCTGACATGCCCGTAACAATGACAAAGTTCATAAGACTCCCTCCTATTCCTTTCGCTTTACTTCTTTATCATACAAGTTTTATATAAAGGGGCTATTAAGATAGCCCCTCCTTTTATCGTTAAAACCCAAGCATTTTTACTTCTGGCTCTAGCTCTACATCAAATTTTTCTTTAACAATGCGTTTCACTTCTTGAATCAAATGAATCACATCCTCGCAAGTAGCTTCTCCAGTATTGACTACAAAACCACAGTGTTTATCAGATATCATAGCGCCACCTACCTGAAAACCTCTTAAACCACTATCCATAATAAGCTTTCCTGCAAAATAACCTTCGGGTCTTTTAAAAGTACTGCCTGCACTTGGTTTATCTAGTGGTTGCTTATCACGTCTACGCCCTGCATAATCCTTCATGAGCTCTTGAATTTTTTCTTTATCTCCTGGCTCTAGTATAAAGGTAGCTTCTAAAACAATATAGCCTTTCTTTTGAATAACGCTGGTACGATAACCTAGCTCTAATTCCTCATTAGAAAGCTTTAATATTTCTCCTTCTGGTGTCATAACTTCACAGGAAGCAATGACATGCTTCATTTCACCGCCATAGGCACCTGCATTCATCACTACTGCTCCACCTAAGGTTCCAGGTATACCATGAGCAAACTCAAAACCAGTTAATTCATTTTCTAATGCTTTAGCTGCTATTCTAGCAAGAAGTGCACCAGATTGCGCTGTAATCCTGTTATCTTCTACAGTGATTTCTGCAAACTGATTATAAAGCTGAATAATAACACCTCTATAACCTGCGTCTGATACAAGTAAATTACTACCATTGCCTAAAATATAATAAGGTACTTTTTCTTTGGCGCACACCTGCAATATAGTACTTAATTGCTCTTTGTTTTCTGGTTTAACCATTATATCTGCTAGACCACCAATCTTAAAGGTGGTATAATTTTTCATTGGTTCATGGGTTAAAATGTGCTGAGTAGGTATCTTTTCAGATAAAAGCTGCACAATCTTGTTTATGTCCATTATTTCAACTCCTTATGCTTAAAACAATGCTTCCATTTTATTGTATTGATCTTCATCATATTGTAACACAGATTCCTGTTAAAAAGCATTAGGAAATTACTTTATAGTTTAAACGAAGCTGAACTTCCTCTAGCCCCTGTAGTAATTTCAAGACCTACTGGGATTTGTTCTCGTAACTCTTTTACATGTGATATGATTCCTATTAAACGACCTGTATCTTGAATACTTAGTAAAGTTTTAATAGCTAGCTCTAGTGCTTCTTCATCTAAACTACCAAAACCTTCATCAATAAATAACGTATCTAGTGGCGTAGCTCCTGCTAATCTTTGAATCACTTCAGATAAGCCGAGGGCTAGCGCTAGTGCTGCCATAAAACTTTCACCACCTGATAAGGTTGTTACAGGCCTTGTCTCATTATTATAATAATCCTTAATGCCAATATCCAAACCTGCTTGTGCATTAGCACGAGATAAATCGTCACTACGAAATAATTCATAACGATTATGGGTCATCGGCCTTAATTTCTTATTAGCACTTCTTAAAACTTCTTCAAAAATGCTACTTTGAATATATCTTTCAAAAGAAAGTCCCTTTTTATTCTTTCCTTTCGCATAGCTACTAATTTTTTCAATAACACTTTGTTTTTTTACTATGGTTTTAACCTCATCATAAAGATGAGTTAATGCTTGCTGAATCTTTAAATGCTTCATTTGATTATTTTTCACTTCATTAACCTTTAAACTTAAAGCTGTGCTTTGCTCCATCAATACTTGATGCTTATTGGTAACGCTCACTCTTTCTTCTTCTGAGAAATCTTTTGTTTTTTCTTGAAGCTCTTTACACTGACTTGTGAGTAAATTTCTTCTTTGTTTATACTCACCTAAATCAGCTTTAGCCGTTTCTAGATCTTCTGGTGTCATTTTGTAAATCTTAAAATCTCCGATATCACTGAAACCAGCAGCTTCTAAGGCATTTTCAAACTCAAGGCGCTTTTTAGCCCCTTGTTCTTTTAAAGTGACTGCTCGTTTCTGGTTTTCGAGCACTCTTGTACTTTGCTGTGCTTTTTCTGTACTTTGTCTTTCTTGCTGCTGCTTAAGTGTCTTAAAAGCTGTTTCTTTAGCTGTATAAGCAGCTTTTAACTGCTCTAACATAGTATCTAAAGCCACCTTTTCTCTAAGCTCTTTTGGCACTTCTGTTTCAATACTCGTAATATAAGCTGTTACTTCACTTAAACCTTCTTTTTGTTCTGCAATATAAGTAGCTCCTTTTTCCTTTCGCTCTATAATCGTCTTTTTCTCTAGGCGATTGGCTTCTAAGGCTTTTTGCATCTGGACAAGTTCTCCTAATTTTGCTTCTAGGGTAGTTATTTCCTCCTTTAGTTTGTTTAAAACCTCTTCACTAATAGTCTCTTTACCTACTAAAGCCTCGTCATATGCTTGTAATCTCGCTTTAAGAAGCTTACATTCTTTCTCTAAAGCTGATTTAGTTTCTCTCAAACTGCCTAACTCTGTTTCTAACTCTTTAATTTCCTTCTCCATTTTGTCCAAAGCTTCCTTCGTGATATGATCACTTGTCAAAGCAGCTTTTTGTGGATGCTTTAAGGAACCACACACGGGGCAAGGTTCATTATCTTTTAAAGTTTCAGCTAATACCCCTGCTTGATTATTAAACCAGAGTTTAAAAGCTTCTCTATAATGCGTTTCATGTAGCCGATGGAGCTGCTCTTTTTGCTTAATGAGCTCGTACTGTTTATCTAATTCTGAAAGGACTTTGGTAGCATGTGCTTCTTCTTTTACCCTTTCAGCTTTTTGCTTTAATATTTCTAACATCTCTTTTTGTAAGACCAGCTTCTCAGCTAATTCTTTTTGAAGGGTATCTTTTTGTTTAATGGTTAACTCTTTTTCTTCTATTTCTTTATCTAATAGAACTTCCTTTTCGAGTAGTTTTTTATAGGTGTCCTCTCCAATGCTAAGCGCTTTTTGCTTCTGCTCTCTTTCTTCGTATTTAGCAGCTAATTGTACTACTTTAGGTACATAGGTTTCTAAAATGCTATATTCCTTCTTTAGTTTTTCTACTTCTACAGGTAAGTTTTCCTGTTCTTTTAATTTCGTTTCACAAAGCTTTAATTTATCTTCTATCTCTTTTAAAGAGGCTATTTGTACTTTTAAAGTCTCTTCACATGCCAAGTACTCTTTTTTAACTTCTAGCACAATGGTTTCTAGTGGGATAATAGGAAGTATTTTTTCTGCTTTTTCAATTTTAACTTCAAGCTGATTGTAGTCTTCTTTTTTAGCTATGAGGCCTGTTAGCTCTGTTTCTAAACGGACTTGTTCCTGCTTTTCCTCATACTGTTTATTGACTTTAACTAACTGCTGTTGGCTCTCTTCTAATTGGGCCATAACTTTTTTTAGTTCTTGCTCTAGCTGCTCTTGTTCCTCTGTCTTCTCACTACAAATGCATTCTAAAATGTCACATACCTCTGGTGCATTATAAATGACCTTTGTACTTAAAAAATCTTTTAAGCGAACATCTTCTCCTGCTTCAATTTGACTTAATGTATTTTCATAAATTAACTGTTTTTCCTTCACTTGATCTTTAATATCCGCATATAGGACTTCTAAAGCTTTTTCTACATTCTGATAAATACCTGTTTCAAAAATATCTTGAAGAATTTGCTGTCTTTCTTTACTACTTACGGTGAGAAGCTCCCTAAACTTATTTTGAGCAATCATAATGACCTGTCTAAACTGCCCAATGTTAAAATGCAAAAGCTCGTTGATCTTTTCGCCAACTTCATTATATTTGGCCGTTACTAACTTATAAGTATCTTCCTCTTTTTTATAAAGTTCAACCTCACTAGCCACCTTTACTAGCTTACCACTACTACCGCCACGTTTAGCCGCTCTTTCATATTGAGGTCTTCTCACAATACGATACTCGTCCTGACGCAGTTTAAAATAAAGTTCTACTTCTGTAATAGTATCTTCATCAGCAAACTTACTACGCATGGTTTCACCACTTCGTTCCCCTCCATTGGTTTCACCATATAATGCATAACAAATGGCATCTAAAATAGTAGTCTTCCCTCCACCTGTAGGACCATAAATTAAAAACATATTAGCATCTTCTAAACGTTCAAAGTCAATGATTTGTTCTCCTGCATAAGGCCCAAAAGCCGTCATTTTAAGTAATCTAGGCCTCATATTTTCCCTCCTCTATTTCCTGAACAATTTCCTTGATGTACTTCGTTTCTTCTTCATCAAATTCAGTTTCACCTATAAAATCTAAAAACTCCATAAATACCTCAGTAACTGTTTTTTCCTTAGTGGCCATAAAGTCCACTTGTTTTTGCTCTTCAACCGCTTCTCCTGAAGCTTCATCTTTTACCCATTCACTACCTAAAATATTAGGATAAATATGTCTGAGTGTTGCTGTTACATCTGCTACAGGCACACCTTTAATACGAACAAATACATAGTCATCTTTATGAGCATCTAGGCTAGCTGATGCAATCAGCTCTTCTAAAAGTCCTGTTAAAACCCTTACATTACGTTTGGTTGCTAGTTCTTTTTCTTCAATAGCTACAAGCTTCTGGTTTTTTATCTCTAGAAGGACATAGCCTTTCTTTTGATTAGCTTCAGATACTGAATATTTAAGAAGTGAACCACTATAGCGAATGTTTTCTGCTCCCATAGCTTGTCTCTTATGAAGATGTCCTAAAGCTGTATACGTAAAATTCTTAAAATGCTGAGCACTTACTAGCTCAGCTCCACCTACTACACTTAATCTTCTTTCTGAATCAGATACATCTCCGCCAGCTACAAAGGCATGTGCCACTAATAAAGTAGGCACTTCTCTCTTCTCATTTTCAATCGCTTTTATTAAATAAGCCATAGCTTCATCATGCCTTTTAATGGTATCATCTTCTGCTATTTCTCTTACATGAGCTGGCTCAATATAGGGTATCATAAAAACATCAAGTTCTTCATCCTGTACCTTAACCGTAACCTTTTGATAACCTTTAGGACATTTCCCTACTATGTAGAGATGCTGACTTTCAAATAACTTACTACCAAAGTCGATACGCTCACCACTATCATGATTGCCAGAAATAATAATGGTACTTATTTTATACTCTAAGGTCACTTTGCTAATAAAATGATTAAAAAGCTCTACAGCTGCTTCTGTAGGAATACTTTTATCATAAATATCACCTGCAATCACTAGAAGGTCTACTTGATCTTCTCTAATCTTTTCTAATAAACGCTCTAACACATAAGCTTGATCCTCTATTAATGAATAGCCATGAAGGCTTCTGCCTAAATGCCAATCTGATGTATGCAAAATTTTCATTGTTTCACCTCAATTACCGTCTTTCTTACCTCTCATAGTATACTATTTTCCCTAAATTGACTAGTTAGAGTCCCTTATTTGACATAAACTTTTTACAAGGAAAATATAAACATCTTTGTATTAGGCATTCAAATTTATAACTCACTTATGATATAATAGAAAGAAGTCAAGCGCTAATGTATTTTGTTATATTTTAGGAGATTAATCAATGGATCCAAATAAAAACATGAAAATAAAAAGTTTTAGTAGAAAACATGAAAAACGTAAAAAACATATTTTCCGCTTTGCTATTCTTGGCCTCATTTTATTAGGTATTGTTTATCAGCAACTCGGAACTTACTACTCCGCCAGTTCTCTAGGCCGTTTAGGTCGTTTAGTACAAGTGGATGATGTTCAAATGCATCTTTATGAAGGTGGTTCTGGTGAAATGCCTATCGTCTTTACTACTGATATAGGTGCTAATGTTCCTTATGTCGAGACTTATCCTCTTCATAGCAAGCTGGCTGCTACTCATCCTGTGAAGGTTTACGATAAACCAGGTTATGGTTGGAGTGAGACAACCTCTGCTTCAAGAGATATTGATACCATTTGTAAAGAAATTTATACTTTACTACATAGCGACGAAATACCTGATGATGAAGATACTTATATTGAGCCTTTTATTTTTGTAGCTCATGGTATGGGTTCTTTGGAAGTATTGCGCTATGCCCAACTTTATCCTGAAGATGTAGCTGGTATTGTTCTTATCGAGGGAGCTTCGCCTCAATTTTGCGTAGACTTTAATAATATTATGATTATTGAATCATTCTTAACTAACGGCCTTCGTAATACAGGCGTATTACGTTTATTTAGTGGTACCAACATGGTAAACAATACGCTAGGTACTCATAAGGATTATGATCCCACACTTCAATCTCTCAATAAAGGTATTGGTTTAGAAAAAACCTGGAATCGCAATATGATTTCTGAAAAATTAAAGCTTCAAGAAAATGGGCAAAAGGTATTAGATGGTGGCAACTTAGGTGATATTCCTATTCGTATCATCACATCTCATGCTAATATTTATAGTAACTGGGCTAGAACTCAAAGAGCACTACTTTCCCTTTCTTCAGATTCTGAGCAAAAATATATAGAAGGTTCCGTAGACTACATTCAAGAAGATGACATAGATGCGATTATAAAAGTCATCGAAGACCTTACTCTGCACATTCAAGAACTTAAAGAAGATTCCTAATCAATACTAATGAGCTGTTACTACTAAAAGGTAACAGCTCATTTATTATGGGCAAACACAAACTAGACGGTATAGTTATTGACTATACCGTCTAGTTTGTACCCTTTAAAGCGTGACAACTTTCTCCGCTTTAATAAGTAAATCTGCTATTTCCTCCATATTGCTAATTCTCCCCACTGCTAGTGAACGCTGACCACATACATGAAACACACAGGTTCCACAAGCTAAAAGTTCTATGCCACTTGCTTCAAGTCCATCTAGTACTTCTAGGTAGCAGGATTCTTTAGTTAAGAGCTTAACTCCAGAATTATAAAAGACAATAGCTTCAGGTTTATCCATACTAGCAAGTACCTTGCGTAAAAAAGTCCCTAGTAATGTCTGTCCTACCTTCTCATCGCCTCTTCCTAGTGTATCGCCGTTAATAATGATAACACTTTTATACACCCTGATTCCTCCTTTATTTTGCCCTTACCATATACTATGAATGGAGGATAAAAACTGTGAATTCGTGTCGAAACTTTAAATATTCCTCTTTCTTCTCTTATTAATAAAAAAGGCTCATCCCTTTAGATGAGCTTTTTTATCTTACTATCTTTTCTTGAAACATTTAATAATATCTAAAATTCCCTTTGCAATTGTTGCTGCTAAAAACACAATATTAACTACAAAACCTGCAATCGCTATTCCTTTATGCTTTTTACTCTTCATATTAATAGCCCCTAATACAATCCCCACAACTGTAATAGGTAAACCGATAATTGGAATAATCCATGCTAAAGAACTAATAATGCCTAATACCAAGGAAGTTGTTGCACCTGCATCCTTTTCATTTGAAATTTTTACTTCTCCTTTGTCAAGACAAGGTTCTTCATCTACTAAATGTTCTTTCAATAATAAATCTTCTTTCATGTAATCATCCCCTACTTTGTTTTAAGCTTATTATAATCTAAAAAGCATAATCTTAAAATAGTTTTAGCTTGATGATTTCACTTGTGTCCAAATAGAATTATAAACACTTATAATATCTGAAGGATCATTAAACATCTCCATTAATGGATCACTTGTTATATTTTCGCTTGGATAAGCTACATCACTATTTTTAACTTCCTCTGGTAGTAGTTCCCTAGCTTCGCTAATTGGTGTTGAGTATCCAATGTACTCTGCATTCTTAGCTGCAATATCTGGTCTACATAAGAAGTTAATATATTCATAAGCTTCTTCCATATGTGCTGCATTTTTAGGAATAACCATACTATCTACAAAATAATTAGAGCCTTCTTTAGGAATAACATACTCAAGGTCTGGATTTTCAGAAAGCATTAACATTGCATCTCCAGCCCATGCTAACATAAGAGCAGCTTCACCATTAATCATTTTATTCTTTCCTTCATCACCTACATAAGCAAGTACTAAAGGTGCTTGTTTGATGAGTTCTGCTTTAGCTTCTTCTAGCTCTTTTTCATCTCTTGTATTCATTGAATAACCTAACTTTTTAAGAGCTACCATGATAGAATCTCTTTCACTATCATACATAAAGATTTGCTTAGCATATTTTTCATCCCACATCACGTTCCAGCTATCTACTGGTTCATTTACTATGGTTTTATTATAAACGATTCCCATTGTTCCCCACATATATGGTACAGCATACTCATTATTAGGGTCATATGGTAAAGACTTAAAACGCTCATCAATTTTTTCATAATTTGGAATTTTACTTAAGTCTAATTTTGCTAACATATCTTTGTTAATCATTTTTTCAATCATATATTCTGAAGGAAATAAAACATCATAACTTACTGTACCTGACTCTACTTTACTATACATTTCTTCATTATTAGCATAATCAGAGTAAACAACTTTAATTCCAGTTTCTTGTGTAAACATTTTATTAACTTCTGGGTCTATATAATCTCCCCAGTTATAAACGACTACTTGTCTACCACTGCTATTTCCACATCCAGAAACCGCCATGGTCATACAGCCTATCACTATTAAACTTGCAGCTTTTCTTATTACTTTTTTCATCTATCTTCTCATCTCCTAGCTTGATCTATTACCTACTCCGGTAAAGATTTATTTTTATTAGTATTAGCTCTTATGTTATTAATTATTAAAATCGTTATAATCGTAATAAACATGAGTGTAGATACCGCATTAATCGTAGGATTTACACCTTTTCTAGCCATAGAATAAATTTTAATAGGAAGTGTATCTACACCAGCTCCCGTATTAAAGAAACTTACCACAAAATCATCAATAGATAGCGTAAAGGCAATAAACGCCCCTGCTAATACACCAGGCATAATTTCTGGAAAAATAACCTTTTTAAAGGCATACCATGGCGTAGCACCTAAATCCAATGCAGCTTCATATAAGCTATAATTCATCTGTTTAAGCTTTGGCATAATAGATAAAATCACATAAGGAATACAAAATGTAGTATGCGCTATGATTAATGAAGGTAAGCCAAAAGGTATTCGAATTACTTTAAAGAGCATCATTAGTGAAATACCTATGACAATATCCGGACTTAAAACAGGAATAAACGTAATATTAGTCATAAATGTCTTTTTAAAGCCACTCATTTGATTAATGCCAATAGCTGCAAAAGTACCAATAATAGTAGCAATCACCGATGCACTTAATGCTACCATAATGGTATATAAAAATGCTTGTTGAATACTACTATCATTAAGCATTTGTTCGTACCAGTTTAAAGTAAATCCCTTCCAAATAGGTAATTTTGAATCATTAAAGGAAAACACCATTAATAACGCTACCGGTGCATACATAATAAGTAATATAAGTGCTAAATAGAAGCGTTTTATAAATCTCATTAGAATAATCCGCCTCCTTTATCTAAACTTCCTTTACGAGACATGACTGCTAAAGTAACAAGTACTACAATCATCATTAGCATTGAAATAGCTGAACCAAAGCCCATGTCACCTGTTCTTGTAAATTGTTCTTCAATAACATTACCAATAAGCATCACTTTTCCTCCACCTAATAATCTGGTAATAAGGAAGGTAGTTAGTGATGGCATAAATACCATAATTATACCCGTCACAACACCCGGCATACTTAATGGTAAAATAACTTTTCTAAAAGTTGTCCATTTATTAGCTCCTAAATCATGAGAAGCTTCTATCAGATGATGATCCATCTTTACTAAAACATTATAAATTGGAAGTACCATAAAGGGGAAAAAATTATATACCATCCCGAAGATAATACCTCCATTACCATATAAAAACTGAATTTCTTTATCAATTAAATGTAATGACTTTAATATATTATTGAGTACACCATTATTTTCTAATAAATTTGCCCACGCATAAGTTCTTAGTAAAGAATTCATCCACATAGGTAATACAACCAATATTAAAATAATACTTTTTCCCGACATCTCTTTACTACTTAATATCATTGCTAACGGATAGGCTAGTAATAAACAAATAATTGTGCTAATAAGTGCCATCCATAAAGAACGCCCCATGGCTTTAATATAATAGTCTTCCATAAACTTTGCATAGTTAGCTAATGTAAATTGTCCGTCTATAAAAAAACTAAAATAAACAATTAGAAAAAGAGGTACAATCACAAAAATAGCTGACCATATGAGATATGGGTATGCAAGCGACTTTTTATTCATATCTCCTATCTCCTTTTCATAATGTGTATTTCTGGTGGGTTAATAATCATCCCAACCTTTGAACCTATTGGTGACATAGTCGTTGAATGTACCATCCATAAAAATTCTTCTGAGCGAATAAGCATCTCATAATGAACACCTTTAAAAGTAACCGCTTCTACATCTCCTGTAAGCATTCCTGCATCTGCTTTCACAATTTGAATATCCTCTGGTCTTACAACTACATCTACTGTTTCGCCATCATTAAATCCAAAGTCTACACATTCAAAGTCTCTACCATGAAAATGAACTTTATAATCCTTTAACATTGTCCCTTGTAAAATATTACTTTCTCCAATAAAATCTGCCACAAAGGCATTTTTAGGTTCATTATAAATATCAATTGGACTACCAATTTGTTGTACTTTACCATCTTTCATAACTGCAATTGTATCGGACATACTTAAGGCTTCCTCTTGATCATGTGTTACGAAAATGAAAGTAATACCTACTTTTTGTTGAATACGCTTAAGTTCCAATTGCATCCCTTTTCTAAGCTTTAAGTCAAGTGCTGCTAGAGGCTCATCTAAAAGCAATACTTCAGGTTCATTAATAAGTGCTCTTGCAATGGCAATACGTTGTTGTTGTCCACCACTTAATGAATCTACTGAACGTTTTTCATAACCTTCAAGATTAACTAATGCTAACATTTCTTTTACTTTTTCTCTAATAACTTTCTTATCCATCTTCTTAATTTGAAGTCCAAAGGCAATGTTATCTTCTACATTCATATGTGGAAATAAAGCGTACTTTTGAAAAACGGTATTAATTTTTCTTTTATAAGGTGGTAAATCTGCAATGTTTTTACCTTCAAAAAGGACTTCTCCATTTGTACATTCTTCAAAACCACCAATAATACGAAGCAAAGTCGTTTTTCCACAACCGCTAGGACCTAGTAAAGTCAAAAATTCATTTCGTCTTATATACATATTAATATCATCTAAAACTAAATTATCATCATATTTCTTGGTAATATGCTTTAAATCAATAATATAATCTTTGGTAGTTAACTCTTCTGTCATTTCCGTCTACTCCTTTAAAAACTTGGTGGCGTAGCAACCCATAGAACGATAGCTTTGGTCTTCCCTGGATTGTGAAGATAATGGTCACTTGTTGGTCTAAAATAAAAGCTGTCACCTTTTTTCGCTTTAAACTTTTTATTACCTAAGTGAACATATACATTACCTGCAATCACATAACCAAATTCTTCTCCATCATGAGGTGCTCCCACACTAGATTTTCCTCCTGGTTCAATATGTATCAGGATGGGTTCCATATCATTTTTTTGTGCATTTGGGATAAGCCATGTGATCATATTATTATGATCTTTATCCTCTTTTTCAAAAACATCTTCTTTTGTGAAAACAATTTTTTCTTGACTGGATTCATTAAAGAAATCCTTTAGATTAGTGCCTAAACACTCTAATATATCAATGAGTGTGGCAA
This sequence comes from Cellulosilyticum sp. WCF-2, assembly GCF_003990395.1. NCBI lineage: Bacteria > Bacillati > Bacillota > Clostridia > Lachnospirales > Cellulosilyticaceae > Cellulosilyticum > Cellulosilyticum sp. WCF-2. The sequence continues at coordinate 3,887,359 of NZ_CP034675.1, forward strand.
TAGAAGGTGAAGTTAAACCTCTTTCTACTTGAGAAATGAAGCCTTTTGAAAGCTCACACCTATCTGCTAGTTCTTCTTGGGTTAAACCATTCTTCTTACGAAGCTGATTAATCTTAGCCCCAATATCCATATTATCTAGCCCCCTCTGTGTATTACAGTATATATAAATAAACTTTTTGTTTACATTCATTAAACTTGCCATAGAAAATTATACATATTTCTTCTAAATACGTCAATACAAAACCACAAAAAATTTATTCTTACCAAACTTAATGTTTAGTATAAGTTCCCCTTTCAGAGCAAAACAATAATCAGAAAACTAATTATTGTTATAATATTATTTATGTTACAATTCCCTTAAAAATAAAAAATCACTTTTCATTTTTAGTAAAATGAAAAGTGATTTTTATTTTTAGTAAAATGAAAAGTGATTTTTATTTTTAACTAACTTAGCCACGGTTTCTCTAAAATGCGTTTTCCTTGTTCACACGCATATGTTAATGATTCTATTTCAAATTCTTTTTCAGCCATATCTTGTTTTACTGATTCATAGTCATATGTACTTATTAGGCCTGCATTAAACTTAATCTCTGCAACTTTTAATTGCTTTTCTAACACGCTTATATTGGCTTTAGCCTGCTCTAACTTTGCTTCATTAGATAGTAAAGATGAATACACACTTAGTAAAGATTCTTTATATTTTTGTCGATTATTTGTAATAGTAGTATATTTTTGACTGCTTTCTGCTTTTACATCTAAATAATCTACCCAATAGGGTGCTAATCCACCCACCTTATCTGAAGCACGATCTATACGTGTCTGGTCATAATAATTAGCAAGTTCCTCACTATACTTAAGCATATCATCTACTTTTCCTGCAATATATCCATCTATATTATCTCTATATTTAAATAGCTCATAACTTATATTGTTTTGAAGTTCATATTGCGTTATATCTACTCCTACTAACATTTTAAACTTCTTATTCATATCACTAATACTTTGCTGTTTAGCACGATTTTCATCTTTTAAAGCCTCTATTTTATTGAGCAGTTCATCATAGTCCACTTGGCTTATTAGGCCTCTTTCTTTTTTAATTTTAGCTTGTATAAGCTGCTTATCGGAAAGCTCTATTCTTCCTTCCATAATAGCAAGTTCTTGAATTGTTAAAATGTAATTATTATAAAGACTCCAGACCTCATTAGAAATCTTATCCGCTGAAAAACTTATAGTTTGTTCTAATTGCTTAGTGCTAATATCTAGATCTGTATACTGATAAACCTCTAAATTGTTATTCTTCAATTTTTCTTTATAAACTTCTAAGTTAAGCTTGTTGGTCTTAAGCTGACTATCATTACTAATAGCCATTTTAGTAGCTTCTTCTACAGTTAATACTTTTTTAACTATGTCATTAGCAAAAGCTGATGTACTTACAGTTAAAACTGTCATTACTAAAATAGCTTTGCTTATACTTTTTCCTATCTTCATATTTTACTCCTTTCCTCTCCATGCTATTAATTTTCATACCTTACTATTTATTATAAGGTTTATTTCTAAATTTTATATAACATTGTCATTAAAATTTGATTAAAATTACACTTTATTCCTCTCTTAAAGCTTCAACTGGATCTAATTTAGCTGCTTTATAAGCAGGATAAACACCAAATATAATACCGATACTGCTTGAAGTACCTGCTGAAAAAATAATCATACCCCATGTTAATTTAGCTGTTATTCCTATAGCTGAGGCAATTAACACCCCACCAAAATAGCCTACTAAAAGACCTGTTATACCGCCCAACAAAGTCAACATAAGCGCTTCGATTAAAAATTGTGTTAAAATCTGACGATCAGTAGCACCTAAAGCTTTTCTTATTCCAATTTCCCTTGTACGTTCTTTAACGGTCACCATCATAATATTCATGATGCCAATACCACCTACTAAAAGTGAAACAGCCGCTACAATACTCGTAAATAAATTCAGTTTATCTAAAACATCATTATACGTATTAGAAGCTTCCATTACAGACATAACCATATAAATATCTTCTTTACCATGTCTTTTCTCAAGTAGCTTTCTAATTGGTGTACTGTAATCTGAAGCTTCATAGTCGTCATTAATAACAACCATCGCTTCATAGGATTTGCCTTCGCCTCCCTGTAAATATTTATCTGCTGTAGCAAATGGTAAATAGACAATAGGTGCAATCATTTCCTCAGGTGCTGCTGAAGGATAGTAGCTTTTAGTAACACCAACAATTTCAAAACTCTGTACTTCTCCACCAATATTCATGTCAATGGTTTTTCCTAGAGCATATTTAGGATCCTTGACATTGAACATGATTTTAGCAAAATTATCTTCTACTATGATTACGTTACTTCTTAAAGTCTCATCTTGCTCTAAGAACATTCTTCCATACTTAAGACTTATCGATTGTACCTTTTCATAGTCATAAGTAATGCCAAAAAGCATTAAAGTCTTTTCTTCCTTCTTATAATTCTTAGCTGTGCCTATGTATTGTTCATGATAAGGTAAAACATCCATTACTTCCGGGATTTGACTAATCACTTCAAAATCCTCTGGTGTTAACAAATTATCCTCCGAATAATCCATAGTCATAATTTGAATTGTTCCTTTACCAACACCACTAAACTGACCATTAACGTAGCCTTTTACACCTTCTCCTAAGCTTAAAATAATAATAACAGCACTAATACCAATAAGCATGCCTAGCATCGTAAGGAAGGTTCTTAATTTATTGCCTTTAAGCTGACTTAAGGCATTTTTTAGCGTTTCTCTCATTTTTTCTTCCTTCCTTTCTTAATCTGCTCTTAAGGCTTCTATAGGGTCTAACTGCGCCGCTTGATAAGCCGGATATACGCCAAATACAAGTCCAATAGTAACTGAGGTTAGGGTTGCGAATAAGATCATCCCTAATGTAAACTCAGCCATAATACCTAGTTGATTACCAATCATCATAGCACCTATATATCCTAATAGCATGCCTAGTATTCCTGCTATTAGTGTTACCATCAAGGCTTCAATTAAGAATTGTACCAATACATCTTTATTAGAAGCTCCTAATGCCTTACGAATACCGATTTCTCTCGTTCGCTCTTTAACTGTAACAAGCATAATATTCATAATACCAACGCCACCTACTACAAGAGAAATACTAGCTATAGCGCTAATAAATAAAGTAACAATATTCATGACACTGTCTACCATCTGAATAATTTGTACATAGGTTTGAATAGAATAACCATCTTTTAAATGATGCCTTTTATTAAGAATTTGTCCTATCCTAGTTGTTACTTCACTTTGGTCATAGTCATCCTTTACAATACCTGCAATAGTTCTTACAGAACCACCTAAGCCTAAAAGCTGGTCTAGTTTGCTATAAGGTATATAAAAAGTCTTTTGAGTAATCATACGGTCTAGTTCTTTTCTACTTAAATCCTTTGAACTATTGGTTTTATAAATACCTATGATTTGAAAACTAATAGGCTGCTTGTTAATGGTTATTTCAATCTGTTCTCCCACTACACGCTCATAAGATTTTTCACCAAAAAGTGCTTTAGATACAACATCTGCAATGACCACTGAATTGCTATAAGCCTCTTCATCTTTATCATTTAAATTTCTACCAGCTAAAATATCTAGTGGTGAAATTTCATTGACATAATCAGGTTCAATACCTGAAATATTACACTGAAAGCTATCTCCTTTTTGTGTGTAAAGACTACCTCTACTATCATTTCCTCTTACGACACTATCCACTTCTGGCAGCGCTTTAATCAAATTAATGTCTTCTACATCAATCTTATATTCTGATTTTTGCTCTTTTGCACTAATTTGGAAAACTCCTAAACCCATATCCATAAAAGAACTCTTAATATAGGTTTGGAAGCCCGTTCCTAAAGCTAAAATCATAATAACGGCTCCTACTCCAATAAACATCCCTAACATTGTAAGGATAGTTCTCCCCTTATTTCCCATGAGTTGTTTAATTGCAGATTTAATGCTTTCACCTAACATATTCATTAGGATATACCTCTCCTATTTTGTATAGGTGCATCTTCAATAATGATACCATCCCTAAATACAACTCTTCTCTTAGTAAATTCTGCAATATCTGGTTCATGGGTAACCATAACAATTGTAACACCTTCATTATTTAAACCTTGAAAAATATTCATTATCTCTACACTAGATTTACTATCTAGGTTTCCTGTGGGCTCATCCGCTAAAATAATAGCGGGATTATTAACAAGGGCCCTAGCAATTGCTACCCTTTGTCTTTGGCCTCCTGAGATTTCATTGGGTGTATGCTTAATACGATTTCCTAACCCTACTCTAATGAGTGCATCAACTGCACGTTCCCTTCTCTCTCTGGGTTTGATGCCTGCATACATCATAGGTAGTTCTACATTTTCAGTAATAGTGAGTTTAGGTAATAAATTAAAGGATTGAAAGACAAAGCCTATTTTTTGATTTCTAATTCTTGAGAAATCTTTATCCTTTGCTTCAGAAACATTTATCCCATCTAATATGTAAGTACCACTCGTAGCATGGTCAAGACAGCCTAGAATTTGCAAAAAGGTTGATTTACCTGAACCAGAAGCCCCCATGATAGATACGAACTCTTCTTTTTCTACCTTGAAGTCAATATCAAATAAAGCTTGGAGTTCTAGGCGACCATTTCTATAAATTTTATTCACTTTTTGAATATCTATCATTGTTCATCACCTAACTTCTCATAAGACACTTTAGTTCCTTCTGCTAAGTAATCAGCTGGATTACTTACAACTAGTTCACCTTCTTGTACCCCTTCGATTTCGGTATATAGACCATTGCTTAAACCTTGCTTAACATCTTTTCTACTAATGGTTCCATCTTCAGCCACTACATAAACATAATAGTTTTTATCATCATCTTCCATAACTGCTAAAATAGGTGCTACACATACATCAGATCTTGTATCAGTAATAATCTTAACATCTACAGAAAAACCTGGTTTAATTACTTCACCCGGCTGTGTTACTTCTACTTTTACTGGAAGTGAAACTGTTTCACCACTAGAACTTTGTTTGACATCTGCTACAGCTGCCACCTTAGCAACTTTACCTGCTACTTCAATGGTTTTAGAACCTGTATACTTAATAACTGCATCTAAACCAACTCTTAAGTCTGCTGCGTAATAAGGTGAAATGTCACAAGTTACTTCTAATTTGCTAGGATCTACAATCGTTAAAATTTTACTTCCTGCTGTTATAGGCATCCCCTCTTCTTCTGGTAAGTAAGTAATAACACCATTTATAGGGGCTACTACACTTGTTGACGTATTTTGTAAATTATTTTTAGCGGTATAAATTTGACTTTCTAAGCTTTTAATTTGACCTTCAGCTGAAGCAATTTGTTGCTTTTTATTACTATCTTCTACTTTATTATTTAATAAATCCAAATTGTACTGAGCTGTTTCAATTTGTAAGTCCATTTGTTTTAAACTTGATTCAAGACTAGTAATAGCAGTTTTCATCTGATCGATATTTTGTTTTAAAGTTGTCACCTTATCTTTAGAATCATCTAAGTCTTTTTGTGATAAAGCCCCAGCTTCAAAAAGTTCCTCATTCACTTTTAAATCTGTTTCAGCTTGTTTTAAATCTTTTTCTAAATTTGATAAGTCTACTTTTTTATTTGTTATACTTGTTTCTGTATCTTTTCTGTTGTTTTTTAATTGTGTCAAAGTAGCTTGTGCGCTTAAAATATCTCCTTTAGAAGCTGCACCAAGTAACTGATTTAAACTCTCTTTAGCTGCTACTAACTGTGCTTCTAAAGCTTCTAGGTTTTTTTGACTTGAAAGCTCTGCTTCCTGATCTAATACTAAAATCACTTCTCCTTGCTTTACGGTATCGCCTACTTCTTTATTAATGGTAATAATTTTATTACTTGCATCAAGATAAACAGTTTGGCTATCAACTGCTTTTAATTTACCACTTGAAGAAATTTTTGCCTCTATATTATCTTTTTTAATTTTCTCAACTTGTACACGTGGTCCTTCTTTATAACCTCCGATTGTTTCTTCCACTTCTGGTTTATTCATACTTGCAATAACACCCAATACAATCATAATACCCACTACACCAATAATGATGTACTTCTTTTTGCCTTTCATATAATCCTCCTTTAATGCCTTTGTTTTTGCATATAGCTATAACGCTATACTTACTAACCATTATTATAAGTGACAATCCTTAATTTTCAATTAAAATTCAATTAATTAATAAAAAACTTATAATTTTATGGCTATCTTCCCTCCCTTTAGTCATTCACTCACTATTTTAACTAGTACTTTTATTCTGTCACCACCTTATCTTTATAACATGTCATTATGTAGCTATAAAGAAGAATTTTTCAAAAAAACAAGCATATTTTATCTACTTTATCATAACTTAATAATAAATACTTATTGTCCATTTTAGGAGGTCTCTATGAAACGTCCCACAAAAAGTAACGTGATCGACTATGCCCATATTTACAATGTCCTTACCTTAGCTATTACTTTCTTCTTACTTTATATAGGGATCAACTTTTTTCTACCTTTTGCTAACTTCCTTTCCTTTTTAGGACTTGCTCTAGGAAGTTTCTATGTTATTGTGTATTTCTTTAGTAAAAAGAGAGTTCACTTAATGATTGCTTTAACTAGCACCATTGTTTCTATTGCTCTTAGCCTAGCTTTTATCTATATATAATACTTCATCATTCATTTTTGCATAAAAAAGGTGCTATGATTCATCTTATCATAGCGCCTTTTTTAAATGCCTAACATCATTTCTTTAATGCTTATTTTTCAACCTTCTTCTCACACCAAAAGCAGCTACTACTGCTACTGCAACACCACCTACAATATAAGCTATTGTTTTAGCTTGAGACCTGGTTGTTTCATTTTGACTATCTACTTGTTGTTCTGTACTTGTCTCTACTCCTTTTGCTTTTACTAATACCATTGCACTTCTACTAGGTACCACAACTTCATTACCTACTATGGTCTCTATAGGTGCTATACCCGCCACTTGATCATTAACGACTACTTCCCAATCGCCTCTATCTAATACTATTTTTTGTTCTTCCTTATTAGCATTAAATAAAACAACAATTTCTTCCCACTCATCTCCATTAGCATGCTCATTTATTTTGTAGCCTACCATTTCTTCTGTAGGCATTTCAAGGAAAGTTAAATGCTCACTAATTTCTTCTGCTGTAGTCATTCGAAAAGCTGGATGTTTTTTTCTTAGCTCTATAAGACCTCTATAATAATCATACACATCTTTAAATCCAATTTTTCTACTCCAATCTAATTGATTAATCTCATCTCCTGCTGAAAAACTGTTCTCATTACCACCCTTGGTACGTACAAATTCTACACCTGCATGTAAGAAAGGAATACCTTGTGAAGTAAGTACCATCGCATTACTTAATTTATGAATCTTTAGTCTCTCTTCCATGCCATCTTCTGGATTAGTGAGTTCAATCTTATCCCATAAAGTTAAGTTATCATGAGCTGATACATAATTAACTGTTTGACTTGGTGATTTTGCAAAAGGTGCTTTTGAATAATTTACCTGTGCATAATCAACTTGTGGATGCTTAGTTGCTCCTACAATCCCAAATTTAATTGTTTCTTCAAACCCTGCTCCACCATTTGCGAACCCTGAAGCTGTACTTTCAAAAACATGCCCTTTAATACCATCTCTAAAATCATCACTAAAAACAGCTATGTGATTTAATTCTCCTGCATTTACTTTAAGCGCTTGCTTATTTGTAGGTAATGTAGAGGAAGAAGCTGTCCAGCCTTCACCATAAATTAAAATATTAGGATTGATTTTATCTAATTCAGTACGGATTTCATTCATTGTATCAATATCTATCAGGCCCATAAGGTCAAATCTAAAACCATCAATCTTGTATTCTTTAGCCCAATAGACTACTGAATCTATAATCATTTTTCTTACCATAGCCCGTTCTGAAGCTATTTCATTGCCACAACCTGAACCATTTGAAAAGCTACCATCTAAATTCTTTCTATAATAATAGTCTGGTACAATAAGATTTAAATTGGAGTCTGCACTTTTAGCTGTATGATTATAAACCACATCCATAATGACACCTATATCATTTTGATGAAGCGTCTGTATGGCCTGTTTAAATTCTTTTACTCTTACTTCTCCGTGATAAGGATCTGTGGCATAGGAGCCTTCTGGTACATTATAATTTTGTGGGTCATAGCCCCAGTTAAAATCATTTTCTTCTAACTTAGTTTCATCAACAGAACTATAGTCAAAAGCCGGTAATAGATGAACATGTGTAACCCCTAATTCTTTAATATGGTTAAGGCCTGTTTTTACACCTGTACTAGTTGTCGTCTCAGTTTCTGTTAAACCTAGAAATTTACCTTTATGCGTAATCCCTGAATTCTCATGAGTTGATAAATCTCTTATATGTAGTTCATAAATAATGGCATCTGTTGGATTTTTAAGCTCTGGTCCCTTTTGTGTTTCCCACCCTTCTGGGTTCGTTTCTGCAAGGTCAATCACCATAGCTCTCATACCATTTACTCCAGTTGTTCTTGCATAAGGATCTACAACTTCTCGCCATTCTCCGTTAATACGTACCTTATAAGTATAATAAACAGCATTTTGGTCACCTTCAATTGTAGCACTCCAAGTACCTTTTTCTTGTTTTGTCATCGGCACTTTTTGTAGCATTTTACCATCATTACCTGCATCATAAAGGATGACTTCGACTTCACTGGCTGTAGGTGCCCATAATTTAAAAGCTGTACGCTCTTTTTGATAATTAGCCCCCAAATCATCTCCCTCATAATAATAAAGCTGATTAAAAGCTTCTGTATTAAAAATCTCTCCTGCTGTAGCCATCTTTGCTTCATACCCCTCTTTAGCTACTTCATAAATACCGTTAAAGTCAATGGTTTCAGCTAAGTAAAGCTTAGCACCTTTAGCTAGTCCACCTTCCATTTCATTTAATAACTCCACTTTATTGATTGCTATTTTCTTCCCTGCTTTAGTCACACTAAAATCCGCTTTAAGATCTTCCTTTGTTTCAAAAGGAACATTAACACCTAAACAAATACTTTCCATTGTATCCATGGTTGCCCAGCTCACACTAGGCTTAATGTACATTTCTTCTTTACTGTATCCCACTTTTTCTTCTCCTTGCTTTAAGTAAATATCAATTTTCCCATTCTCATCAGCTTTAGTAGTAGAAATAAAACGATCTATTTCCACATCTTTATTTTGTACATCTTTTTTATAGAGCCAAAACCCTAACTTACGTATTGATCCTATGTCTTTTACTGTAAAGGTTGCCACCTTACCATAGGCATCTTCCTTTTCAAAATTATAACTTATCCCCTCTTTACCTTCAGGCCATAACCATAGTTTCCAATCTTCATAATTTCTATCATACCTATTATAATGTACATTCAAGGTAACTTGTTCTGGCAGTATTACTGCACCACCAGAAAGATTAGGCTCTTCTGTATAAATCGTTTCATCTCCTGACACGAGCCATATTTCATTGATAGCTTCTGTTGTTGCCACAAAGCGATCATCCGATACGTCTTTTGCCCAATCATTAGTTCTTACAATAAAACCTACCTTATTAGCTGTTTCCTCTAAAGGAATAATAGCCTTTACACCAAATTCATCTTCTTCAGTAAATTCGGTAACGTTTCCATCCTTTCCGTCAAGCCACATCCATAGATTCCATTCCTCATACTGCTTATCTGGTCTGTAATAATGAATAATTAATTGTTTTTCCGTATTGGGCGTAGCTTCCAAGGGCAATATTCCTTGAAACAAATTTAAAATGAGCATACATACTAAAACAATCCCCACATATTTTTTCTTCATTACCTTCCCTCCTTTTATAAATAGTTTATCATATTACAAATAATTTGAAAACAACATCTCTTAGCAAAGCGTATATTGTAAATTGAAATTTGTCTTGGCGTTTATAAGAAGTACGTCTGAGAGAAAACGAGTGGGTATGGGTGCATTCCGTTGTTCCGGTTCACATTTTTTGAAGCACTAAGTTCACTTATTTAGATGAACGGCAGAACTCACTTCGTTCAAACAGCTGCCTAAAACCCATCTAAAACGTTCACTAAGTGCTTCTAAAAAATGCTCCCAAGTCACTACTCCAGGCACCCATACCCACTCATTTTCACAAACGTTGTTGACCTCATAAACATCCAAGACAGTGAAGCAGCGTGGAAAGAAGGCGTAACGACAGTTAAAAAATACTCGAAGCCGGGGGCAGGCGCCCAAGGCAATAACGTATAAAGCTTCCCATAAGTCTATTTTGCCAAGAAGTAGCTCTGTAAGGAAGCTAGGGAGCCTTACAAGCATTATTGATCTCTTAAGTGTTCAAACCCCTAAGTGAAAAGTGCAGAAAAAAGATAATAACAAGTTTTGTTTTTTCTTGAAAACACTTAATGGAGGCGACTTTACGCGTTATTGCTGGTAGAACTGAGCGAGGGTGGCTGTCCTAGCGGGGTGACTTCGGAGTATTTTCAGTAGGCACTTAGCGAACGTTTTGGATGTTCCTTAGTCCACGTGCCCCCGGGAACCGAGTTTGTGGACGTTCATCCAAAAAAGTGAGCTTAGTGCCTACTGAAAATACGGAACGGAACCACGTAGGATGGTCACCCTCTCTCAGCTTTGCCCAAATAGCCTAGTAAAGCCACCGACAAATTTCTATTTGTACAATTCACCAACCAGATGCAAAAAGCTACTATTCCTGTGAATATCACATGAATAGTAGCTTCAAAAAGCATTATTTTAAGTTAGCTTTAGCTGTTTCAACTAATTGTGTGAAAGCAGCTGGATTTGTGATTGCTAATTCTGATAACATTTTTCTGTTGATGTTAACGTTAGCATTTTTTAATCCGTTCATGAAACGGCTATATGATAATCCGTTTAAACGAGCTGCAGCGTTGATACGTGCAATCCATAAACGTCTGAATTCTCTTTTTCTTAATTTACGACCTACATATGCGTAGTTTAATGATTTCATTACAGCTTGTTTAGCTGTTCTGAATTGTTTTGATTTAGCTCCTCTGTAACCTTTAGCTAATTTTAATACTCTATTACGTCTTTTTTTAGTAGACATTCCGCCTTTAACTCTTGCCATTGTCTTAACCTCCTATCGTATCTTATAAATATGGTAAAATTCTCTTCATTTGTTTTTCGTTTGTGCTATCTACAATACCAGCTTTTCTTAAGTTACGTTTTGTTTTTGTAGATTTTTTAGTTAAAATATGTCTTTTGTAAGCTTTGTTACGTTTTAATTTACCAGTTCCTGTAACTTTGAAACGTTTTGCAGCTGCTCTATTTGTTTTTAATTTTAATTTAGCCATGATAATGATCCTCCTTTATTCATTTGATTATTTTGTATCAAAAGGTAACTATTTTGGTGCTACCACGATAACCATTGCTCTACCTTCTAATTTAGGTTTTTGTTCTGCTACTCCAACTTCTTCAATTAAAACTAACGCTTGTTCAAGAAGTTCATTACCTCTATGAGTATGCATCATTTCACGCCCACGGAATACAACTGAAATTTTAACTTTATCCCCTGCTTTAAGGAACTTAGCTGCATTTTTCATCTTCGTTTCAAAGTCGTGTTTTTCAATACTAGCAGAAAGTCTTACTTCTTTAACGCTAACAACTTTTTGTTTTTTACGCGCTTCTTTTTCTTTCTTTGCTGCATCAAATTTGTATTTACCATAGTCCATGATTTTACAAACTGGTGGTTTTGCTTGTGGAGCAATTTTAACTAAGTCTAAGTTTTTCTCAGCTGCCATTTTTTGTGCTTCTTTGCTAGAAACAATACCAATTTGTTCTCCATCAGCTCCTACTAGTCTTACTTCTTTGTCACGAATTTGTTCGTTGATCATTAAATCGTTAATAACGGGCACCTCCTAAATTGTGTTTGCCTAAATTTATTATTTTAATCACCCTTTAAGCGATGGGTGAGCCGCTTTTAATAATATACCCTTATTAGTATATTTATTTGCTATATCAACTAAATAAGGTGGATAGCCGAAACTATCCACCTCTCTAAAAATCCATACTAAATGAAATATAATCATGTCTTAATTAGTATGACCTTACGAACCCTTTTGTTGTAAGGTGAGAAGAATAGCTTCTACTTCGCCTGGCAATCATTTGCCTTAAAACCTCATTTATCTTAACATGCCTTGTTTTATTTGTCAACTTTTATTTTACGTAAAATATTTATTTCTATCTTATTTATTTTCTTCAATTTCCATGTGTTTAAGATAATTGAATTTTGTTTTAATTTCTTCATCTACACGATTAACAAAGCTTTCAAGACTTTGTGCACCTTCATCACCTTTTTGACGGCTACGAACAGAAACGGTCTTATTTTCCATTTCTTCTGCACCGACAACAACGATATATGGAATTCTTTCCATACGTGCTTCTCTGATTTTATATCCAATTTTTTCTGTGCGATAGTCAGCTTCTACTTTTAAGATGCCACGGTCTTTAAACGCTTTAACAACTTCTGCTGCATAATCTGCATACTTATCAGAAAGCGGAAGTACTTTAACAGCCACTGGCGCAAGCCATATTGGGAACTGCCCAGCATACTTTTCAATAAGCATAGCAAGTGTTCTTTCATAGCAGCCAATAGAAGTACGGTGAATGATAAGTGGGTGTTTTTTCTCACCATCTGCATCAATATAAGTCATACCAAGCCTTTCTCCAAGAGCAAAGTCGATTTGTACAGTAATGATTGTATCTTCTTTACCATGTACATTTTTAAATTGAATATCAAGTTTTGGTCCATAGAAGGCCGCTTCACCTACAGCTTCTTCGTAATTAATTTGTAAGTGATCTAAGATATTTCTCATGAGACTTTCTGTTCTTTCCCAAGCCTCTGGATCATTAATATATTTTTCAGTATTTGCTGGATCCCATTTAGAGAAACGGTAGCTGATATCATTTTCAATGCCAAGTGTTGCCATCATGTAATTGATTAGCTCAATAACACCTCTAAATTCATCTTCTAATTGTTCTGGTGTACATACAAGATGTCCTTCAGAAATAGTAAACTGTCTTACACGAATAAGACCATGCATTTCACCTGATGATTCATTTCTAAATAAAGTAGAAGTTTCACCATAACGAATTGGGAGATCACGATAGCTGTGTTGTTCTGCATTATAAACTGTGAATTGGAATGGACATGTCATAGGACGAAGTGCAAATACCTCTTTATCCTTTTCTTCATCTCCAAGTACGAACATACCATCTTTATAGTGATCCCAGTGACCTGACATTTTGTAAAGATCACTTTTAGCCATAAGAGGTGTTTTAGTTAATACATAACCTCTTTTTTCTTCCTCATCTTCTACAAAACGTTGAAGGGTTTGAACAATTCTAGCACCTTTTGGCATAAGTAATGGTAGACCCTGACCCACTTTTTCATCTGTTGTAAAAAGTTTAAGTTCACGACCAAGCTTGTTGTGATCACGTTTTTTAGCTTCTTCTAAAGCTTCAAGATGAGCTGCTAAATCTGCTTTTTTGGTAAATGCTGTTGCGTATATACGCGCAAGCATTTTGTTCTTTTCATTCCCTTTCCAGTAAGCACCTGCTGCTGATAAGATTTTGAAAGCTTCTACAGGTTTTGTACTCATAAGGTGTGGTCCTGCGCAAAGATCAACAAAGTCGCCCTGTTTGTAAAAAGTGATTTTCTCACCTTCTGGAAGCTCACGTATTAATTCTACTTTATATGGTTCTTCTGCTTCTTCCATTAGTTTAATAGCTTCTTCTCTAGGAAGTTCAAATCTTTCAATCGGAAGTTTTTCTTTAACGATTTTCTTCATTTCAGCTTCAATTTTTTCAAAATCTGCTTCTACAAAGTGTCTTTCTGTATCAAAATCATAATAAAAACCATCTTCAATAGCTGGTCCAATTGCAAGTTTTACTTCTGGGAAAACCCTTTTTACAGCTTGAGCTAAAATATGAGCTGCTGTATGACGGAATGCCCATTTTCCTTCTTTATCATTAAAAGTAAGGATTTCAAGACTACAGTCTTCATTAAGTTCTGTTCTAAGATCCACCATTTCCCCATTTACTTTACCGGCACATGCCATTCTTGCAAGTCCTGCGCTAAGTTCTTCTGCTACGCCAAGGACAGTAATGCCTTTTTGACACTCTTTAACACTACCATCTTTTAATGTAATTTTAATCATTGCTTCTACTCCTTTCAAATTTAAACTATTTTAACCCATGAATGATTATTTAATTAAAAGAATCTAAAAAACCCCGTCCCTTTTTAAATAATCATCTTATTTAAAAAGGGACGGGGATATGTATTCCCGCGGTTCCACCCTTGTTACTTTGCTTGGCTAGATTATATGAATGCTTCCTCCCTATAAAGAATTATTCATTCATGCTTAAACTTACCAAAGTTAAAGTCACTCGCTTTACTGACGATAACGGGGTCACCGAATTGTTTTACAATCACTCCGAGGTAGTCTTCACTTATGGTCTTTAAAGATACTCCCACCACTGCATCTTCTCTCTGAAAAAGGGGTTATAAGTTACTCGTCTCATCATTGTTTTTTGGTATTCACTTATAAATATAAATATAAATATTATAGGTATTAACAAATTCTTCTTATTCAAAATAAGTTATTTTTATGAAGTTATTTGTCGTTCTTAATGTAATTATTCTAATCAATTGATGCCCTTATGTCAATATTGTTTGATTGTTATTTCTAGGAAATCTATTTCCTTATTTATATCGTTTCTTTTAATATACCATATGTCCAATACTTGCTATGCTCAAAGTTACTGTTCTTTATCTTAGAGCTTAGAATCATATCAATATTAATCTATTACCACTACTAATTTCCTCTATTGACCATGAAAACTCTTAAATAATAAAAGATTTATCTGAATATCAAAAAAGAGTAAACCTTATTATGCAAGCTTTACCCTCTTTTACTGGATTGGATAGTGATTTTATTTTAGATTAAGTAACTTAATTAAACTACTGCTTTAGGATTCGAACCATATTGATTATTACTACTATCCCCTTCTGTACAGACTAAAACTAATAACCAAATTGGGCCAACTAAAGGAATTAAGGCTATAAACCACCACCAACCTGATTTTCCTATATCATGTAATCTTCTTATACAAACCGCTATTCCTGGTATAAGTACGGCTAGCGAATAAATAGTACTTAATATACTGGTCTTAAGAATTGTCGCTAAAAACCCAAGGACAATTCCTATAATAATGTTAATCAAAAAGAACATCCAGTATTCCTTTCTTCTTGCTCTACCACTAAAATCTGCATATTTTTTTAAAACACCTACATACCACTCCATTTATTTTCCCCCAATAATCACTATCAATCTCCTTTATTATACACTAAATCCTCTAAATAGATAATATATTTTTTATCATTTGAATATTATAAAATTAATAAGTATTTACACATTAATTACTGCACCACATGCACCCCTTGCAATAGTTAATATTATCATCAAAAATAATTTCTAATGTCTTTAGAAACTGCTGTTCTCTGGCTTTTGCACTTTGATGAATAATAAGCTGCTTAGGACTAATCGATATAAGGATATGCAAAATATAATCTTCTCTTGTTAACGTACTATCTAATAACAGGTCCTTACAGTATTGCCTTATATAAAAGCCTGTCATATTTTTCATGCCTTTATTATAAAGTTGTGGCAACCCTTCTGTATTATAAATAAGATGTAGTATTTCCTCTAATGGTACACTTAAAATGCTCATATCTCTCATAAGCTTAATAAAAGTTACAACCTCTTTCTTCATACTATAATCCAAAACAAATTGTTCTAATAAATCGCTTAATAGAATCTGATATTTTTGAGTTCTAAATTGTATCCAACCTTCTATATTAAATACGCCTGTTTTTTTTATTTCCTGTAAAATAGGTACATATAATAAATAATAGGTAAAAGAAGAAAAGCCTTCTTGCCTTGATAGATAGTTATTATTAATAAAGGCATTCATAATATCTCTTTTATCTATATGTCTCAACTCTTCTTTACTTTTTAAATAGGTTATACAAACTCTACTAATAACCTGTTTTTGAACCAAATCACTCATCACATGAGCCAATTGCTCATCACAAAATTCTTTAGTATCTTCCATCAAACAGGCTACTTCATAAACGCTTCCTATTTGCCTTACTTCTATTTCATTAGCCATTTCTTCTTCTTGCTCTAGTTCTTCTAGTTTCTCTAATAGTTCTTTTTTATACTTGGATGTATAGAGCATATAATAGCACATGGCTTATACCTCGATAGTTGTAGTTCTTATTATATAGTATATAACCTTAAGCTTGACATCTTGCATTATCCTATATAATATTTCATGAATGATGTTTTATGTTATTGTCTATCATTAAAAATAACCTATCAGGTTATTCTGACAGGTTATTTTTAATTGTATAAATTAGATTTGCTCAATGAGTTCCTCTAATTCTTCTTTAGTAAATTGATATTTGTTACTACAGAAAGGACATACAAGCTCTGCTTTTTCATCTTCTTTTGCAATTTCTTCTAAGTCTTTTTTCCCAACACTAATAAGGGCTCTTTCCATACGTTCTTTAGAACAGTCACAATTAAATCTTACTTCTGTTGTATCCATGATTTCAATCTCACCTAAAAGATTTTCTAAAACATACTCGATAGACTGTCCTTTTTCTAAGCACGCCGTTAAAGATTTAAACCCTTTGATTTTTTCCTCTAATTGAGTAATGGCATCATCATCTGCGTCAGGTAACACTTGAATAATAATACCACCTGCTTGTCTAATACTATAATCTACATCCACTAAAACACCTAACATAACGACTGAATTAGTTTGTTCTGATACAGCGAAGTAAAAGCTAATGTCTTCTGCAATTTCACCAGAAAGCATAGGTACCTGGCCTGAGTAAGGTTCCTTAAGACCAAGATCCTTCATTACAGTCATATTGGCATTTCCTACAGCACCTGCTACATCTAGTTTACCAAACTCATTGAGTGGCAAGTCTACATGAGGATTATAAACATAGCCTTTTACATCTCCAGCCCCATTAGATTCAGCAATAATACCACCTAGTGGCCCATCTCCTTTAATAATGATGCTTACACGGTCTTCATCTCTTTTAAGCATGCTTCCCATCATAGCAACTCCTGTTAATGTTCTACCTAAAGCAGCAGCTGCTACTGGTGTTAATCCATGATTAATGCAAGCAGTATTGACAAGTTCCTTTGTATTAGTCCCAAAAAATCTAAAGTTTCTTTCTTTATCTATTCCTCTAATCATATAGTCTTTAGTTTTCATTTTATTACATCCTTTCTTTATCAAACTATTTATGTCCTTTTATCCATTATTTCTTACAATAAAGGTTGCTCTTTCAGAAAGCTCCACTAATGGCTTATTACTATAGTTATCATTCACCTCTAAAACCTCAAGACCAGCTTTCTCTAATAAAGCCTTAACTTGCTCCATGCTATACGCTCTTTGATAATGATTTTCTATACTTCTATCATATTTGCCATCTTCATCCTGAATAAAAAAGCTTACTTCATACTCATTGATTTCCTCTTCTTCATCATAGTAGTTTGTCCAAATATAAGCCGCTTCTTCAGTTTGATCTGCAAAAATTTGATTTCCTAATACTTCTTTATATTTATAGGGGGTATTCATATCAAAAATAAATAATCCTGAGGGTTTTAAAAAACGCTTAACTCTCAAAAAAGACTGTAGTAGTTCTTCTTCTTCTAATAAATAGTTCATAGAATCACAGCAGCTACAAATAAAATCTACAGGCTCTCCCAATTCAAAACTAGCCATATCTTGTAATAAATATAAAATTTCTAATTCATCTTCAAAGGCATGATCTTGAGCCATCATTAGCATTTCGGCTGACAAATCAATTCCTATTACTTCTAGTCCCTTTTTAGCAAACAAAGACGTCATTTGACCTGTACCACAGCCAAGCTCACATACCGACTTAGGACTCAAATTGTATTTATTTAAACTCGCTTCTATATAAGAAAACCAGTTCTCATAAGGTGTATCTTCCATAAACAAATCATATACATTAGCAAACTGATTATAGCTTTCCATTTCCACACCTCTTTTACGCCATTTATTCTAACCTTATTATTATAGCCATTTTTACATTTTTAAGCTACCCCTTTCACCGTATAAAACCAACTTTATGTCATTGTTATTGTTTTTTTAATTTCGTATGTTATGATATCAGTATTAGGAATATATTAGTAGTAATCTTTTTATATTTCTTCTTCTCCTTTTCATAGCTTATACATATTAAGGAGATATACTGATTTTTAAATTAATTTATAGGAGAGTGATTTTAAGTTGGACCCATCGTTATCGGTACAGATTGTTATTTTAATTATTTTACTTTTAGGCTCTGGCTTTTTCTCGGCTTCAGAAACAGCACTTATGAGCATTAGTAAAATAGAAGTGCGTTATATGGTTGAGCAAAATGTTAAAGGTGCTAAATTACTAGATAAGCTCCTAGAAGATTCTAACAAACTACTTAGTGCTATTCTAGTAGGTAATAACCTAGTTAACATTGCTGCTTCTTCCTTAGCTACTGTAATAGCCATTAATCTTAGTGGCGGATCAGATGGTAGCTTAGGTGTAGGTATTGCAACTGGTATTATGACTTTACTCATTCTTATTTTTGGTGAAATTACACCTAAATCTTTATCTACTCAAAATGCACAAAAGATAGCACTGTTAGTCGTACGACCTATCTCTATCATCGTTACTATTTTTACACCCGTTGTTAAAATTCTCATGTTTATTACTAATGGTATCATTCGTCTACTTGGTGGCAAGCCTGATGCTACTAAACCTTTTATTACAACAGATGAACTTAGAACAATTGTGACAGTAAGTCACGAAGAAGGTGTCCTAGAGACTGAGGAAAAACAAATGATTTATAATGTATTTGATTTTGGTCAGTCCTGTGCAAAAGATATTATGGTACCACGTACAGACATGATATGCGTTGATTTAGATGCAACCTATGAAGAAATCCTCACTTTATATAAAGAAGAACAATTTTCTAGAATGCCTGTTTATCAGGAAACTCATGACCATATTGTAGGTGTTCTTCATATTAAAGATCTTATTTTTAATGGCATTTCACCACAACACTTTAAAGTAAGCGATTACTTAAGAGAAGCCTATTTTGTTCATGAATTTAAAAATAACAATGAGCTTTTTAAAGAAATGCGTCTTCAAAAAATAGGCCTGGCTATTGTCTTAGATGAATATGGTGGTACCGCTGGTCTTGTCAGTATGGAAGACTTGATAGAAGAAATTGTAGGAGATATTAATGACGAATACGACTCTGTTCAAGATGACTTCGTTAAAGTTAGCGAAGAGGAATATGTAGTAGATGGTACTTCTCGTATTTCTGAAGTTAATGAAGAGTTAGGACTCGATATTATTTCCAATGATTTTGATTCTATAGGTGGTTTTGTTATCGGTCTATTCGATCGTTTCCCTACTGAAGGAGAACAAATTAGCTATAAAAATATTAACTTTATAGTA
This sequence comes from Cellulosilyticum sp. WCF-2, assembly GCF_003990395.1. NCBI lineage: Bacteria > Bacillati > Bacillota > Clostridia > Lachnospirales > Cellulosilyticaceae > Cellulosilyticum > Cellulosilyticum sp. WCF-2. The sequence goes on from NZ_CP034675.1 coordinate 3,907,054, forward strand.
GAAGAAACAGTTAATAATCGTATTAATAGCTTGAGACTTTTATTAAAATCAGATATAAATCAAGATGCTATTTAAGTAAATACATTTAACAAAGCTTATTTAAATAAATATATATAACAAAAGCCACTTAAGAGATTATTTATTTCTCCTAAGTGGCTCTTTTCTTAAAGCTGCTCTATTTGCTGTTATTGGCTTCTTCTGCTGCTTTATTAAGCTCTCTCTTTTTCTTAGTCATTAACCCTCCAATACGACCTGTCTCTTTGGCACTAAGAGCCTTCCAACCTCCTTCTTGTACTTTATCTAATAAGCCTAGTTCTTCGGCTATTTCTAACTTCATTTGGTCTTCTGGTGATAGTGCATCAAATAGCTTTTCTTTATTTTTCATATCATCGACTCCTCTAACTCAATAAAATCTATTAGAGTATGTGGCAATATAAAACTTTTTATACATTTTATTTGTATTTTTATAATTATTAAATTTTAATCAACAATTACTTCTTTTGTTATTGACTTTTTCGTATTAAAATGTTATATTCTACACAATTCAATATTTTGTAGAGGCGCGGTTGCCAAGAGTAGATTATAGGATTTTTACAAGAAAAGAGGATTATAGTCAAAAGGGGTAATCGCCGAAGATTAAATAGCTTGTACTATTTATTTCTGGTTGTCTGGTTAATAGCTATACAACTGTCATCCTTTATTATACAATAAGGATGGAGTGCTACATATAATCATAAGTTTATTTATATCTATTTTATGATGATTATGCGTGTAGCCAGCCTCTAGAAGCTGGTTTTTTTATTTGACTAATTTTTGATAACAGTATCTTTCATACGATGCATTGAATAGACTAGTAGCAAAAGATATTTTTTATCAAAGTTAGTCCTACCACTATAATAAAAACGGAGGATGATACAATGGCAATTTTTGAAGGCGCAGGTGTAGCAATCGTTACACCATTTTATGAAAATGGAGACATTAACTTTGGTAAACTAGAGGAATATATTGATTTCCAAATTAGTAATGGTACAGATGCTATTATTATTTGTGGCACCACTGGTGAGGCCTCAACGATGACAGATGACGAGCATCTTGAATGCATCAAAGTAGCTGTAGACCGTACTGCTGGCAGAGTTCCAGTTATTGCAGGTACTGGAAGTAATGATACAAGACATGGTATTAATTTAACTAGAAATGCAAAGGCTTTAGGAGCAGATGCAACCCTTCAAGTAACACCTTATTATAATAAAGCTACTCAAAAAGGGTTAGTTGAACATTTCACAGCCATTGGAAAAGCTGTTGATTTGCCTATGATTCTTTATAGTGTCCCTAGCCGTACAGGTGTGACTATTAATCCTCAAACCGTTTATGAACTTTCTAAATATGATTTTGTTCAAGGAATCAAGGAAGCTACAGGCAATATTTCGACTGTTGCTGAGATTGCTGCTCTTTGCGGAGATGATTTCCCTATTTACTCTGGAAATGATGATCAGATTATTCCTATTCTTTCTTTAGGTGGAAAAGGTGTTATTTCTGTATTATCTAACGTAGCTCCAAAACAAACTCACGATATTGTTAAACTTTATTTAGATGGCCACACAAAAGAAGCAAGAGCATTACAGTTAAGATTACTTCCTCTTATTAAAGCACTTTTCTGTGAAGTTAATCCTATTCCTGTTAAAGCAGCACTTAACTTAATGGGTATGGAAGCTGGTCCATGTAGATTACCTCTTACCACATTAGAAGAAGCTCACTTACCAGGACTTAAAAATGCACTTACAAATGCTGGCCTATTAGTATAAGAAAGGATGACCCCTATGATAAAATTATTAATGCATGGTTGCAATGGTAAAATCGGGCAAACCATTAGTAGATTGCTGAAACAACATGATGACATTGAATTAGTAGCAGGTGTAGACCCTTATTTAGACCCGCCCAATCCTTTCCCTGTGTTCGCTAAAATAGATGAATGTGATGTACCTGTAGATGTCATTATCGACTTTTCTACAGCTACTGCTGTAAAAGGCCTTATTGATTACTGCGTTTCTCGTCATATTCCTGCTGTTGTTTGTACAACAGGCTTATCTCCTGAGGATATTGATTACTTAAAAGAGGCAAGTACACAAATACCTATTTTCTTTTCTGCTAATATGTCCTTAGGTGTTAATCTCCTTATCGCTTTAGCTAAACGTGCTACTGAGGTACTAGCTGGTAGTGGTTTTGATATTGAAATCATTGAAAAACACCATAATCAAAAAATTGATGCCCCTAGCGGTACAGCGCTTGCTATTGCTGATGCTATTAATGATACTTTAGATCATAGTTATAACTATCGCTATGACCGCACTACTGTACGTGAAAAGAGACCAAAGAATGAAATTGGTATTCACGCAGTACGTGGTGGCACCATTGTAGGAGAACATGAAATTCTCTTTGCTGGTAATGATGAGTTCATTTCACTTACTCATCAAGCGACTTCTAAAGAAGTTTTTGCTGTAGGTGCTATTAATGCTGCTAAATTCTTAGTTCATAAGGCTCCAGGTCTTTATAATATGGAACATTTATTAGATGCAAAGCACTAAATGAACTCTAAAAAAGCCGAGAAGGTTTGTATAACATTTAAGTTCTACAACCTTCTCGGCTTTTAATTTTATTACCCGTAATCATTAATATTCTATTCCAGCTCTGGCATCTCTACCTTTTTCCGTTGGATGCTTGATATCATCGATATGACTAATATAATCTGCTTTTTCTGCAATACGAATAGGTAGCTTACGCCCTGTAAGCACTAACTCCACATCGTCTGACTTATTACAAATAAGTTCATAGAGTTCATCTTCAGAAATAATCCCTGCTTCTACAGAATTAAGTACCTCGTCTAAAATAAGAACATCACATTCTCCAGTATCCATTACTTTACTTGCAAATTTTAAAGCATTAGTTGTTTCACTTCTTAACTCCTGCTTTTCTTCTGGATTTAATTGCCAAGTGAACCCTCGTCTTTTTTCAAAATGAAATACCTTGAAATACGGTTCTAAATCCTTTAAGACACGGCATTCACCCGTCATATCATTTTTTAAGAATTGAATCATAATAACTTTATAATCATTTCCTATAGCTCTAACACCTAGTCCTATAGCTGCTGTTGTTTTTCCTTTCCCTGTACCATAGTACACTTGGACAAGTCCATTCTCCATTTTATTGCCTCCTTAGATACCCATACATTATATCATAAAGTTTTGTCCAAATTGCTTAAAGTAATTCATGCGCCTTTTATAATCCGGCATTTCCTCTTCCACAGCCTTCCAAAAAGCCTGGCTATGATTAAAATGCCTTAAGTGCATCACTTCATGAAGAACCACGTAAGCAATCATATCGGTTGGTGCACAAAGAATCTTTAAATTATAAGATAGATTACCTTGCCTAGAACAACTCCCCCATCTAGTGGCTTGTTTTCTAATAGTTATTTTATGATATTGTACGCCTAAACGTGCTGCATACTCATCTGAAAGTTCTTTTAGATAAATCTTAGCTCGTTCTTTAAAAAACAACTCTACTAATCCTCTTATTTGTTTTTCATCACCTGTGGTTTGAATTTTAAATCCACTGGTTTCATTAAAGACTACCTTCCCTTGCTGATTATTTCCATTTTCAAAGGTAACCGGCCAATAATTTCCTAAGTAAAGAAGTCTTCCTGTTTTTATAAAATCTTGTGTTTCATAAAGTACTTTTTTCTTCTCCAGTGTTGTTTCAATCCACGTTTCATGCTCAGCTACTAGCTTTTTTATGGCTGTTTGCGACATATATTTCGGCACTTTTACAACAACTCTCAAATCTTTATCAATAGCTATACTTGCTGTTTTTCTCTTTTGCTTGATAATAATATATTCCATCACTTTTGATTATTTTTCCTTATAATTACATTTTTATATAAATTTGTTTAATCTTTTATTCTCCTTTATTATATCATATCTCCAAAAATAAGCTATACATATTCTAAATTTTTGTACAACAAAGGCGACACCCTGAGAGTATCGCCTTAATATGTATTTTATTCTGCTTCTAGAACTTCAGTACTACTGCTACTATTACCATTCTCGTCTACTGTTTCCATTTTACTAATAGATATTTCATAAGCAATCTTAGTAGCCGTATCGCCTGTTTCTAACTTCTTCTGATAAATTCTACTTTGAATACGTCCCCATACTTGAATATGATCTCCTACCGCTAGATTTTGTGCAAACCTTGCATTGCGCCCCCAAGTAATACAAGGAATGTAGTCTGACTTATGATAAGATCTATTAACTGCTAACAGTAAATCTGTGATTTCTCTACCAAATGGTGTTGTACGATAAATAGGTTCTTTACACACATAACCATTTAAATAAATATAATTTTTATTTTTAGCTAACTCTTGTTCTGAAACCTCTTTAACTTCTAATATAAATACTGTTAGTATGAGTCTATTCTTACCTTCTTCATATTGGTTGTAAGAACGAAATTGTCCTAGAACTTCTAAAACCTTTCCTTGTACATTGCCGATAGATGGTAGTATTCTTTCCGAAATGGTAACCGGTAAAATATCCGCTGAACTACTTAACCTAGGTACCTCTAGTTCAAAAGTATAAAACCCCTCACCATAAACCTTATGGCTAAATTTTATATCACTTACTACCTTTCCGATGAGTACAACCTCATTGTTTTCTAATATGTGTTCTACCATTCCTACCCTCTCCTTATCCTCTATTTGTTCTTTAACAGGTTTGTCTGCCTTTAACATCTTATTCCTAAAATAAATGATTTATGCCAAATTCAATTATTATTTATTAACTATTCACTTTTTAGCTCATCCTTTCATAGGATATAATAGTCTTTTTATTTAACACCAAGTTGCTATATTATAAAGAGAGGCACTATTTCCATGGAAACACCTAATTCTGCTTATATTATCAAATTAAAAAGAAAGCTAGCTCATATCATTATTCAAAATAACTATAATCTGCTCTCCCCAGAAGTTATTCGTTTAAGTATAGAACTCGATCAATTAATGCTTCCTCTATTTATCAAACAAATAGAGGAATTAGAATAAATCTATTCAATATATAAAAAACTGCTTACTAGCTTAAATCATTTTTAGTTCCTTGCATAGAAACTTATAAAATGCTTTTTCGCGTAAGCAGTTTTATTTTAACGAACTGGTTGTTGTCTACCTTCATGGTCTAAAGTGTAGGGAACATCCTTCAAAATAAGTTCTGAAATTGGCACGAGGGTATAGCCTTGATCAATTAACCCTTTTATAATACTATCTAAAGCTTTTGCAGTATATTTAGCATTATTGTGAAGAAGTACAATAGAACCTGGTCTTAAATTTTTATGCTTAACAACTTTATCTATAAGTTGTTGCAAACCATATTCTTTCCAATCTAGAGAGTCCACATCCCACTGCACTGTGTAGTAATTACATTCTTGTGCTGCTTCAATAACTGCATTGTTGTATTCTCCATAAGGAGGCCTAAACAAATTAGCTTCTTGTCCTGTTACATTTTTTAAAGCCTCATGAGCAGCCATAATATCTTTTTTAATAGCATCTTTACTCATCTGGTTCATATGTGGATGTTTATTGGAATGATTAGCAATATCATGCCCTGCATCTGCTAATTTTTTTACCATATCTGGATATTTTCTAACCCAATCTCCTACAATAAAAAAAGTGGCTTTAACTTGATACTTATCCAAAGTAGCTAATAATTCATCTGTGTCATCTGCTCCCCATGCAGCATCAAAAGAAAGCGCCACTTTCTTTTCTCCATTAGTATTCACACAGTAAATGGGAAGTTTCTTGGTAGGAGCTCCCAAAACCGGTAAACTACACATGATCGCCAGTCCAATGGCTACTACTCTTTTTAAATACTTTTTAATATTTTTCAATTTGCTATCTCCTTATTACTTATTTAGGTCAGCATTAGTTTTCTCATTTTAAAGTAGTTTATTCCTTATTCTCGCCTTTTAAAATCCAATATCCTTGTTCTTTAGGCTCTAAAATAGCTGTAATAGCTTTATTTTTTAGCTTAGCCTCAAAGATTACATCCGCTTTTAAAATATTACCTTTCTCCAGCAACTTAATAAGGCCCCTATAATCCCCTTTACTAATTAACTCTGCATGGGGTCTAGAATCATAATGAGGCGTTCCTGTAGAAAGGTGATATTTATCTGGTGGATAAATTTCCAAAAGTTCTTCTATTGCACAATCCGGACTGGGATGACAACGACAATGATGATAGTCATACACCCACTTTAATTTCAAATCTTGACACAAAGAGCAAACTTCTTGTGCATTATAGGTCTTATCATCATTTTCTATAGAAATAAGCTTGCAATCCACATACCCTACATTTGCCTTAAATCGCCTTAAGGCTTCCTCCTTATTGCCATAACTTCCTCCTATGTGTAATACCACATTCGATACGCCCAACAATTTACTCCATCTTGTCTGCTCATTGATTTCTGCAATAGACCTATTAACTACCTCTTTCTTCGGACTGGCAAGGACATTAAATTGGCTGGGATGAATACTCAATCTAAGTTGATATTTTTCTTGTAAAGAGTGAATATCTCTTAAATATTGTTGCATCTCGTGGTTTTGCAATACTCTTTCCTCATAAAGTGTTTTGACATAAGGTTGTGTACAAAAAGGAATTAAATCTGAACTCACTCGATAAACATATATATTATGTTTGATATTATAATCTATAATCTTCTTTAAAAGCCTTATATTATGCCACATAACCTCTGTTATTTTTTCCTCATCCTGCTTTTGCACGGCTGATAATCTAAAGTTTCTAAAAGATTCTTTTATAGATAAATTAATACAAGCATAACCTACTCTTATTTGTGGCTGTTTTTGTCTTTCCATCGCTTCACCTAATTTTGTTTTTTCTTAGTATATACCGGCACCTCTTCTATCACACTTAATTCTCCATTTTTCCTATAAACTACTAATTTTTTTGCATAATAAATCAGAGCACTATCTACTTTTTTCTCAATTTTTTATCCCACAAAAAAATAGCTCTACACGAAGTAGAACTATTTTTTATACTTTTTATATTTTAAACAACACGTTTATATCCAATAATAGGTGCACAGCCTCTCTGCCATAATGGTTCTATGCAAACAGATTTTCCTGGTACTGGTGCATGAATAATTTGACCATTGCCTATGTATATAGCTACATGATTAACACTACCATTATAACCGTAAAATACTAAATCTCCTGGCTGCAATTGATCCTTGGTTACTTTCTTGCCATTACTCGCATATTGACTACGAGAAGATCTTTGTAACTTCACACCAAACTTTAAAAAGACTTGTTGTGTGAATCCAGAACAATCTACACCTTTAGTTAAACTATTGCCTCCACTTCTATAAGGTGTTCCAATAAATTGCTTAGCATAAGCTACTACTTCTTCACCTTTTGAAATCTTAACCTCTTCTTTTTTAGGAACTGGGGCAACTTCTTCTTTCACTGGTTGAGGTTCATTCACTACTTCATTTGTTGTAGTTACTTCTTCAGTTTCATCCTTTTCTTCCTCTAACTGTTCCACCTGCAAACAAGACTTCTCTATATATACTAATTCATCTTCTTCTAATAAGACACCATAGAAGCCATCTACTTCTTCTACTATGGTTAAACTTTCACCTTCAAAGACATACCCTGCCTTTTCTCCTAATACATCTGCAGAGTAGTAAGCACTACTTTTTTGAGTAACTACTCCTATCTCAATTTCTGATGCAAATAAGTTAGTTGTAAACATTGTCATCGCTATTAATAGACCGCCTAAAATACCTAATTGTTTGCCTCTCATACTGTCCCCCTATATGTATTTATTGTTTTATCTATCAATCTCTCAAAGGTTTTATCTGTTATTCATAAAATGATTACAGATTTATTATTTCTTCTCTATATAAATATTTAATATCTTTGCTATATTAATCAACAACTCTTTTACATCCTATTAATGGTTTACCATAGTAAAGGCTACTCATACGTATACCTGTACTTTCATCACTAGCATGAATAATTTGCCCGTTTCCTGCATAAATCGCTACATGATTGATGTAGCCATTATTTCCATAAAAAACTAAGTCTCCTGGTTGAAGTTCACCTTCTGATATACGATAGCCATTACTGCTATATTGAGATCTTGAGCTTCTTTCTAAGCTAATGCCAAAACGCTTCATAATTTGGCTTGTAAATCCCGAGCAATCTACACCCGTTTCTAGATTATTGCCACCATAAACATAGCGGCCACCCAAATATCCTTTAGCATAATCAACAATTTCTTCACCTAAAGATGATTTACTCGGTACTGCATCTAAACCATCCGTATTTAATTGTCCCTTATATATGTATCCTACTGAATCGTCTACTTTTACCTTATAAAATTCATTTTGCTTTTCTAAGACCATTACCATGGTATTAGCTTTTAAATAAGTTAAAAGAGCACTCTCACCTGTAGGTTCTTCTCTTAATTTTGTTTCATCACTTAAGGTTGTCGTAATAACTCCTGCTATCTCTACAAGATTTTTACTTACGTATTGATTCGTATTACCTTGAATATTAATCAAGTAATTATGTTCATCTACTTCTAAAATACTGACACCCTGACCAGCTGCTTTTACAAGCTTTTCACCTGCTTCGGTGTTCACCTGTACATCTTGCTTTAAACTACCATATACTGCTGCTTGTGTTTGTGTTGTTATACCTGCTACCAAAATACCTACCATTATCAGCTTATGATACTTCATGGGATCCTCCTAAAGATTGTTTATAGATGATCTGTTAATAAATAATTGCTTTTATTAATTACTTATTTAAAATATTAACTAATTGTTACAAATTAATTATATATTGTAGTCCTCTTATTGTCAACGTTAGTTTAGTACAAAATTACATAAAAAGAGCCAAAAGCTCCTCTTAGCTTTTGGCTCTTTTTACTAATATTTATCTGTTACCAAATTTAAATGTTGTTTCTTGTCTATAAACTTCACTAGGTTTTAGAATAACCTCTTCCTTAAATACTTCATTTTTACCAATAGGCTTTCTTTGTGTTTCAAAACACACACCATATCTTCTTTGTTGTCCCTTACCATTTGAAAGCTTTGTTACACCATCTGCGTGATTCATAGTATAAACAACTACCCCTGGGGCAGTAGTACTAATCTCCATTACTCGTCCTGATACAGGATCATATAATTCTGCAGCTTTTTCGCCTTTATTAAGTAGCCAACAATGATCATAACCATACCCATTTTTTAAATGAGGATTTTCTCGTTCAATGTCTTTTCCAATAGCTTTTGGTATTCTAAAATCAAAAGCACTTTCGTTATCCAAATCTATAAAAGCACCTGTAGGAATAAGTTCTTCATTTAAGTCACAAATCTGACTACTATTAATATACACTTCTTGTTCTAAAACAGAACGTTTCGCTTCTCCTGACAAGTTGAAATAAGCATGATTAGTAAGATTAACGATTGTTTCCTTATCTGTAGTAGCTTCATAAGTTAAAGTAAGTGTATTATCTTCTTTTAATAGATAGATGGCTTTTACATGTAAATTCCCTGGGAATCCTTCTTCTCCATCTGGGCTCAAATAACTTAAAGTTAAAATAACAGAATCCTCTGTTTGCTGCATTTCACCCGTCCAAGCTTTTTTATCAAATCCAACTAAACCACCATGTAATGTGTTTCCATAGGTATTTTTTACAAAATGATAAACCTGATGATTTAAAGTCACCTTTGCATCTGCTATTCTACCAGCAATTCTACCTACTGTCGCTCCAAAATTACCAGGATTATTCTCGTAGGTATTTATATCTTCCCACTCTAAAATGACATTTTCAAAATGACCTTCTTTATCTGGAACCACTATTTTAGTGAGTGTTGCTCCCCAATTTAACACTTCCACTGTCATTCCCGCTGTATTACTTAATTCATATTTTGTAACCTTTTCACCAGAAGCAAAGGTTATGTCCTTACTTACTATTTTCATCTTTGCTAATCTCCCATCCTTATTTTAATTTAACCATAATCTAAACAATAAAAATATTATATAACTTTTAACTTTTATTGACTACAGCAACTTTCTCTTACTATAAGCTTAGTTGGAATAAGAATTTTTTTAGGTAACACTCTTTGACTCCTAACTCTTTCTTGCAATGTTTCTACTGCTGTTTTTCCCATAAACTCCGTATGCACTTTAATAGTAGTTAAAGCTGGCATCAAAAACTGAGAAGAATAAATATCATCAAATCCTATTAAGCTAATGTCTTTTCCTACTTCCATTCCTGCTTCTGCAACCGCTTTATACGCACCTATGGCCATTGGATCACTGGCTACAAAGTAAGCCGTTGGATGAGCCGGGTTTTCAAGACTTTTTTTCATTAATAAGTAACCATCTTCAGGTGTAAATCTTCCCTTATAAATAAAGGCTTCATTTAAATTTCCTTGTTCCTTCATAAACTGAATATACGTTGCTTCTCTTTCATCCATTAAAGGTTCTATACTTCCTCCAACAAACTCTTCTCCACCAATGTAACCGATAGTACTATGCTTCATTTCTACTAGATAGGATAGGGCTTTCCAAACACCTTTTCTATAATCAGTCATAACTGCATCATATTTTTCATCATCAGGTGATGAATCTACAAAAGTAATAGGAATACTGTACGCTTCTAATCTTTCTATTTCTTCTTCTCCAAACTTTCCAATAGCAATAATCCCATCTAAACCCCTTATATCTGAATCCTTTTCATACGGTGCTATTCTTCTAAAGCTTATCTGCTCTTCATCGCACTTTTTTTCTACCGCTAATCTAAGAGCAAGATAATAAGGATCTGTTAATTCTTGATTATGTGTATACCACTGAGCAATACCTATACTCAGTTGACGTTTTTCTTTCTTCTTATGATGCGTCGTATATTGCATAGCTTCTGCTGTTTCAAAAATTCTTTGTTTCGTTTCTTCTGACACATTAAGCGTCGTATCTAAATTAAGTACTCTAGAAACAGTCGCAATAGATACCCCTGCCTTTTCCGCTACTTCTTTCATAGTTGCCACTATTATTTCCTCCTTTTACTACCGTTTTACTACTTATTTTATTTCACTTTTCTATATCATCTAAGACACCTACTGTTAGGTTACTTTCATCAATAACTATTGCTTATCATGATAATCCTGTAACAACTGTGTCTATTAACGTTTTATTGTCTCTTTTATTTTATTATAGTATGACTGTATGTACTTATCAACCTAAACAAGTAAAATAATTATAATATTTTAGTAAAACAACTTGATTTATTTTACTAAAATATTATAATGAAACTAACTTAATCAATAGGAGGTATTTTTATGTCACTAGAACAAGCTATACAAAAGTTTAAGGATTTATTCCAAGAAACACCTACTGCTACGTTTTTTGCACCCGGCCGCGTTAATTTAATCGGAGAACATATCGACTATAATGGCGGCCTTGTTTTTCCTTGTGCTATTTCTCAAGGTACCTACGCTTTTGTAAGCAAACGTGAGGATAACTTATTTCAAGCTTACTCCATGAACTTTGAATCTTTAGGTCTTGTTTCCTTTAGTTTAGATGATTTAAGCTTCAATCCTAAACATGAATGGTGTAATTACATAAAAGGCGTACTTGAAACCTTGCAAGAACAAAATCATGAGATTACTTGTGGATTAAATCTAGTTGTTTTAGGTACACTCCCTAATGGTTCTGGACTCTCTTCTTCAGCTTCTCTCGAAGTGCTTATGTGTAAACTTTGCTCTGATCTTTATGAACTGAACCTTGATCCTGTTCAAATGGCTCTCATTGGCAAGTACGTTGAAAATCATTATATTGGTGTTAACAGTGGTATTATGGATCAATTTGCTATTGCTTTAGGCGAAAAAAATAAAGCACTACTTTTAGATTGTGCCCTTCAAAAATATCAATACATTCCCCTTGAACTAGATGGTTACAAACTTATTATTATGAATACGAATAAGCGCCGCGAATTAGCGGACTCTAAATATAATGAACGTTTTGCTGAATGTCAAGAAGCCTTAGCTATTTTAAAGAAACATTATACAATAGAGCATCTTTGTGACTTACCTAGTCAGGAACTAGATCATATTAAGGGTTATTTACAAAATGATACGCTTTACAAGCGTGTAAAACATGTTATTACTGAAAATGAACGTGTTATCACCGCTCATAAAGTCCTTTTTGATAAGAATTTGAAGACCTTTGGTGAGCTTCTTACAGCTTCTCACGTTTCTTTAAAAGACGACTACTGTGTAACAGGTAAAGCTCTAGACACACTAGTAGAAGCTGCATTAAATGCAGGTGCTATAGGAGCCCGTATGACTGGTGCTGGTTTTGGTGGCTGTGCTATCAGTCTTGTTCCAGAAGAAAAGATTGATAGTTTTATCGAACAAGTCGGAAAACAATATCAAGAAGTAATGGGATACGCAGCTTCTTTTTACATTGCTACAGCTAATGCTGGTCCTATTCGTTTAGCTTAAATACGGTTTTCATTGTTTCTTGAATGCTTTATGCTAAAATAAAAACAGAAATAACCTAGGAGGTATGCATATGAAAATTTTAGTTGTTGGTGGTGCTGGTTATATTGGTTCTCACGCAGTTAAACAGCTCACAGAAAATCAAATTGATGTTATTGTTATAGATAGTCTTGAAACAGGTCATATCGAAAGTGTTCCTTCAAATGTCCCTTTTTACCAAGTTGATATTCGAAATAAATCAGCTGTTAAAGAGATTTTAGAAAAAGAAAAAGTAGATGGTGTCATCCACTTTGCTGCGAACTCTTTAGTGGGTGAATCGATGAGTAATCCGCTTAAATACTATAATAATAATGTAGGTGGCACTGAATCTCTTCTAGAAGCATTAGTAGAAACAGGTGTTAAGTATATAGTCTTTTCTTCCACTGCTGCTACCTATGGGGAGATTGCAACTATGCCTATTACAGAGGATATGACAACTTGCCCTACTAATACTTACGGTGAAACAAAGCTTGCTATTGAAAAGATGCTTAAATGGACTCATGGTGCTCATAACTTAAACTATGTATGCTTAAGATATTTCAATGTAGCAGGAGCCGATTTTAGTGGCACTATTGGAGAAGCTCATACAACTGAGACTCACCTTATTCCTCTCATTCTTCAAGTTCCTCTAGGACAAAGATCTCATATTACTGTATTTGGTCAAGATTATCCAACTGAAGATGGTACTTGCATCAGAGATTATATTCATGTAACAGATTTAGTAAATGCTCATATTTTAGCCCTTAAATATCTTATGAACGGCGGCGAAAGTAATATCTTTAATCTAGGTAGCAATAGTGGCTACTCTGTCCTTGAAATGATCGAAGCTGCTCGCAAAGTAACAGGCCATCCTATTCCTATGCAAATTGGTGAACGTCGCGTAGGTGATCCTGCTCTTCTCATTGCTTCTTCTGAAAAAGCAAAACGTGTTTTAGGATGGGAACCTCAATATACCGCTATTGAAGAAATTATTGCTTCTGCTTGGAAATGGCATCAAGCCCATCCACATGGCTATAAGGAGGTATAATCTATGTCATCTCTTTGCGACCTTATTAATCGGCTCATTACCATTGCTATAGAAAATACTTTAATCACCAAACGTGATGCTATTTATGTACGTAATCGTATTATGGCACTTTATAAGGTAACTGAATATACTGTTCCCTCTGAGAAGTGTTCCTTAAACTTCTATGAAACTTTAGATGCTCTCGCTGATATAGCTGTTAATAATGGATTCATCGAAGATACCTTAGCCGAAAAAGATATCTTTACTAGTACGATTATGAATGTTTTTTTACCTTCTCCTCAAGGAATTGAAAACGATTTCTGGAAGGCCTATGAACATAGCCCAACATCAGCGACTTCTTATTTTTATCAATTAAGCCAGAATTCAAACTATATTAAAATGAATCGTATTGCTAAAAATGTTGAGTTTAGGACATCTTCTCCTTATGGGTCTTTAGATATCACTATTAATCTTTCCAAACCTGAAAAGGACCCAAAGGAAATTGCTAGATTAAAAAATGTACCAGCAAGTCACTATCCAAGTTGTTTGCTCTGCATTGAGAATGAAGGGTATGCAGGTACTTTGTCACATCCCGATCGTGCTAATCATCGCACTATAGCCCTTCATCTTAACAATAAAGATTGGATGCTTCAATACTCACCTTATCTTTATTATAACGAACATTGTATTTTACTTTCTCAAACTCATGAACCTATGTCTTTAACTAAAAACAGCTTCTATAATCTATTAGATTTCGTTAAGCTATTTCCTCATTATTTTATTGGTTCAAATGCTGATTTACCTATTGTAGGAGGCTCCATTTTATCTCATGAGCACTATCAAGGTGGTTGTTATGAATTCCCTATTAATCGTGCTACAACACTCGAAACTTTTACACTTAATACTTACCCTTGTGTTACTGCTGAAATACTCAACTGGCCTCTTACTACTATTAAACTCTCAAGCCCTCAATTAGAAGATGTCGCTGAATGCACAAACTATATTTATGAAACTTGGAAGACTTATTCGGATGCTGAAGTAAATATTTTAGCTGAAACAGATGGTACTAGACATAATACCATTACACCGATTGCAAAAAAAACTAGGGAAAATTATGTGATGTATGTTGTACTACGCAACAACCGTACATCAGATGAACATCCTCTAGGTATCTTCCACCCTCATGCTGATGTACATCATATTAAAAAAGAAAATATCGGTTTAATTGAAGTCATGGGGCTTGCCATTTTACCTGGACGTCTTCTTAACGAACTAGAAGAAGTTAAGGCATACATACAAGGCCAAGAAGTAGAGGTTAAACCCTATCATCTTCCTTGGGCTGAGGAACTAAAAGCACTTTACGACGGCAGTGAAATCAATGCATTTATACAAGCTGCCTTAGGTAAGAAGTTCACTCGTGTATTAGAAGACGCTGGTGTTTTTAAATTAAATCAAGAGGGACTTACTCATTTTAGAAAGTTTATTCATACTCTGTAACATCTCCCTTTAATTAATAATAATGTTTTAATCAGCTCAAGATAGTTAAGAAACTTTCTTGAGCTGTTTTTTATATTTCTATTAAGAATTTAATCAGCTCGCTACATATATAGAGATATAAAACAAAGTTATAAGCTTACGTCTCCCCCTAATATCCTATCAGTCCTATTCATACGGATAACTCTTCTCGGGGCAGTATTTATAAGCTTTATCTATTTTACAAGTTTTTCACAAAAAAGTTTAAATTCAGAGTCTTAAGGTCTTAGTCTCCTAGCTTAGGGTGCACGGCCAAGACTTTAGGAGCTCCTCACTCATTGATTTAGCTTTCATAACCTACTACCTTCCTCAAAAAGTTCATTAAAATGCTGATGAGCCACTGTTATGTCTTTTTAGCCATTGTAATAGGTGATATAATTAAATACATGAGCCTGATTGTAAAAAATGCCATGCATAGGATTTAAATATCTATGCATGACATTTTTTTGTTTATATTTTACTATCCTAAAAAATTAATTCCTAAGGTAATGATTCCAACCACCAATGTATAATAAGCAAACACTTTATATTTATCTGTTTTAACCAACCAATCAATCATCTTAATTGAAAGATAACCTACTATTGCTGCCACTACAAAACCAATTACCATTGGTAAGATTTCAACAGGCACGGAAGTTTCCATTGCTTCTTTTATTTCTACTAGACAGCCTCCTAAAATAGCCGGAATACCTAAAATAAATGAAAATTTAACTGCAAAGTCTTTAGAGAATCCTGCAATTAATGAACTCCCAATAGTTGATCCTGAACGAGATATTCCAGGAAATAGTGCTATCCCTTGAAATAGACCTATAAAGAGAGCATTGCCATAACTCATTTCTCTAACAGTCTTTTTACCATTGTCCTTTCGATCTGAAATAAATAAAATGGCAGAAGTATATAAAAAGCAAAAGCCTAATAAAAGCAAACCACCCTTTGCTACAATGCTATCATATACCGACTTAAATGGATACAAAATAACTAGCGGAAGTGTTGCTACAATGAGCATCACAATCATCTTACGTTCATCATTCATTTGTTTTAAAGTAAACTTTAAAGTAAAAATATCTTTTAGCATACTTAATGCTTCTTTAATAAGAGCCCATATCGTCTCACGAAAGGCCACAAAAATAGCTACTAAAGTTCCTAAATGCAAAAGTGCCATAATAAAGCCTGAGCTCTCAGCTTCTACCTTACTAAAATGCTGAAACAAAGCTAAATGCCCTGAACTTGAAACAGGTAAAAACTCTGTAATTCCTTGTAATACTCCTTGAATAATCGCTTCAAAAATAGACATATTCATTCTCTCCTAACTTCTTTTCCCATGCTACATAGCCTATACTATTATAATCTACCTTTAGTACCCTAACTAGTCACTTCACCTTACAATTACCTAACAATAATGTTAGCTTCTTTATATTAGGAACTAAAAATATAATCATTTTTATATAGCAATTCTTAACTAGCAAAAAGACCAGTTAAGTCATAATAACTTAACTGGTCTTAGCATCGGGGTGACAGGACTCGAACCTGCGGCCTCCTGAACCCAAATCAGGCGCTCTAGCCAAACTGAGCCACACCCCGACAATAACTTGTCTCTTTTTCAGTCGACTTCATCATTATACCTAAACCCTTTTTATATGTCAAGTGATTTTATTCCTTTTATTAAGTATTTTTCCCTTTTTACTTCATATTAAAAAGCTACAAGATTAAGTCGTTCTCATCCTAGCTCATAACATTTAAGCTAGGATGAGAAAAGCCTTAAAACTTGTAGCTTTTGTATAACTCTCCCTTTATTTTAAGATTACTGTAGACATAGGTGGCAATGTTATTTCACTACCTTTTAATGTTGCTTTTTCATTGCCTGTTAGTAAGGAATCTTGAATTTTACTATAGTCATACGTACTCGTATCTAACGTTATCGTTTTAGTTTGATCTCCTAGATTATGAATAATAATAACTTTAGAATCGTTATAAATAGTTGTGTACGCACCCATTTGCTTATCTTCTAATTCTATAGGCTCTATTCTACCTCTTGCAATCTCAGGATTTTGTTGTCTTATATGTAGTGCTTTTTTATAAAAAGCAAACAAGCTATCTTTTTCCTTTTCTTGCTCTTTAACACCTTTTTCTATAGTAGGTATATTGTCACTTTCAGGAATAGGAGTAGTCATTTCCTCGTCTGACTCTGTTGACCATACCATAGGTGCTCGTTTATTAGCATCATGTCCTGAACCTAACATACCAATTTCTTCTCCATAATAAGTAAAACTATTACCTGGCATCATCAAATACATACTAGCAGCCATTTTCTGTTTGATGTTGTCTTTACCAATGACCCCAAAATAACGGTCTGTATCATGATTGGATAAGAAATTAGCATCAATATAATTAGCTTTCACCTTACTAATACGCTCTTGCCATTTATACAGACTTTGAACAAAGTCTGCACCAGCCCTACCTCTTAAGTTAGAAGTAATGCGTCCATCAGCTTTTGCAAACATAAAGTTAAAATAACTATCAATATCTGTCTCATAAAAGGTCTCAATCATACTACCACTACTAAATACTTCTCCTACCATGTAAACTTCAGGATTAATGGTTTGACAGTATTTATAAAATTCCTTTAAAAAGTTAATACTCTTTGCTTGATCAAAACAATAATGTCTAACCGCATCTAGCCTAAAACCTGCTACACCCTTATCCAACCAATACTTAGCGATGTTATTGATTTCAGTTACAACTTCTTTATTTTCCAAATTAAGTGCAGCCATATTATCTGTAAAGGCATACTCATACATATAATTACCAATTCCAGCTGAATGGTAGCCCCCTTCATCGTCTAGGCTATTTTTTTCTTCTTCATTTTGTACAAAGGAGTAATAGTCTGCATATTTCCCCGGTTTGCCTGCTTTAACCTCATCCAAAGCCTTTAAATACCAAGGATGTTTGGTAGATGTATGATTAACAACCAAATCTAAGATTACATTTATTCCTCTCTTGTTACATTCTTCCATTAAACGATCAAAATCCTCCATCGTTCCAAAAGTAGAATCTACGGCCATGTAATCCTCTACATTATATTTGTGAGTCGTATCCGATGGCATAATAGGTGTAAGCCAAATACCATCAATACCTAAATCCACTAGATAATCTAGTTTTGAGGTTACACCATTTAAATCTCCTATACCATCTCCATTACTATCACAAAAGGAGTACACAAAAATCTCATAGTAATTTCTATATTTATCCTGAATAAGTGGTTCTTCTTTTGCATGACTGCAACCACCTATTAAGCATATAATCATCACAAGTATGATAAAAGACCATCTTTTTTTCATGCTTCACCTATCCTTTAACGGCTCCTCCAGTAATACCACTTACATAGTATTTTTGTAAGTATGTAAATAAAAGTACAATAGGAATAGCGATACATACACAACCAGCGGCGAACATAGTAAAATATGGATCCATATTATCTTTTTTACTAACCATTGTAAATAAACCAATAGCTACTGTGTATTTTTCATAATTATCACCCATGATGAATTTAGCAAAAATGAAATCCATCCAAGGGGTAATGAAGGCTTGAAGTGCTGTACTTACTAAGATTGGTTTTGAAAGAGGTATAACAATCTTGGTAAATACTTGTGCTTTAGTAGCACCATCTAACATAGCAGCTTCATCTACTTCTCTGGAAATGGTATCAAAGAAACCTTTTGCTATGTAGAAAGTAATACCTGCACCAGCTGAGTATACTAATACTAAAGCCGTTAAACTTTGAGTAAGATTAATTGCTTTTAAGATGTAGTATACTGCTATCATGGACATAAATCCCGGAAACATACCTATGATTAATGCAAAATTCATATAAGCTTTTCTAAGTTTAAAACGCAATC
The DNA here is from genome assembly GCF_003990395.1 of Cellulosilyticum sp. WCF-2. NCBI lineage: Bacteria > Bacillati > Bacillota > Clostridia > Lachnospirales > Cellulosilyticaceae > Cellulosilyticum > Cellulosilyticum sp. WCF-2. The sequence continues at coordinate 3,926,095 of NZ_CP034675.1, forward strand.
TAGACATAACATATGCCGTTGACACATTAATAAAGGTACTTAAAATACATGAAATTACTGCAACAATAAAAGTATTCATAAACCATTTTCCAAATGGAAATGTGGTATTAGTGAACAAATTAATGTAATTATTAATAGTAAAGCCTCTAGGAATAATATAATTGACAAAAGCACCTCGCTCTTCTCTAAAAGAGGTAAGGATAATCCATACAATAGGTATTATCCATATAATGCTTAAGATTGTTAATATAGCATACACTGCTGTGTTACTAATTTTGTTTTTGGCTTGCATACCCATTTTATTTTTGCTCATTGGAAATCCTCCTCCTGCTTATTAGATGATGTAAAGCGGAAAGCGATCAAGGCAAATATTGCTGATAATACAAAGACTGCAATACCAATAGTCGATGCTCTACTATAATCTTTTCTATCAGCTGTTAATCTATAGAGCCATGTAACCAAGAGATCTGTCTTTCCTGCGAAGTAATAATCTGTCGTCATAGGCTCTCCTTTTGTAAGGAAGTAAATAAGATTAAAGTTATTTATATTACCAATAAATTGTGTGATTAAATAAGGTGCTGTTACGAAAACAACATATGGCATTGTAATTTTTGTAAATGCTTTCAACTTGGATGCTCCATCAATCTCAGCAGCTTCATATAAATCATTAGGGATATTCATTAATATACCTGTAGTTACTAGCATTGTGTAAGGAATACCTACCCACAAGTTAACAGTAAGAACAGATATACGTGCTAATGTTGGATCCGTCAAAAAAGGAACAGCTTTAGAAGTTAATCCTAAATTCTGTAAAGCAACATTAATAACCCCATAATCATTAAGCATTTGTCTCATGATTAATAAAGAAATAAACTGTGGAATGGCCATTGTTATAACAAATATTGTACGCCACATTTTCTTAAGTTTAATTCCCTTTTTATTAATCATAAGTGCCAAGACAATACCAAAGAAATAATTAGAGAAGGTTGCAACAACTGCCCATACTAATGTCCAACCTAGAACTGGTCCAAAAGTTGCACCAAATTTCGAACCTTGGTTAAGCATTTCACCAAAGTTTGCAAGTCCTACCCAAGTAAATAATTGTCCTGGTGGTTGGTGATCCATATCATAGTTAGTAAATGCTATTAAAATCATATAGCAAAGTGGTAGTACTGTAAACACCATGATACCAATAACAGGAAGTGTCATTAAGGTTACATGGAAACGTTTATCAAATAACTCTTTTATTTCTTGCTTCAATGTTGGTACAGGTTTGCCTGCTTCAATCAACTTTTGTAATTTATAAGCGCTATAAACATTACTTACATAAAGTAATATAAATACAAGGATAATAGCTAATGTTGCTACGCCATAAATTAAGAACAACATGGAGTTATCTCCTGGTACTGTTCTATTAATTTTAATAACTTCATCATATACCTGTGTTTGTGCTTGGGTTCCTAATGTTGTAAATCCTATTAATTTATCTACACCTATAGCAACCATATAATAGATAAATGCTATTTCTGCTATTAAATAAATGATTCCTTTTAAAAATTGTTTTCTAGCAATATTTGCACTTCCCATGATCAGGAAGGAAAGCTTAGTTAATGCATCTCCTTTTGCAAATACTGAGAAGATATTGGTACTTTGTTTCTTGGGTCTTTGATTTTTAGTTTTTTCAACTGCTACTTCACTCATACAAGCTCCTCCATTCAGTCAGTATTAGAATAATATGCATATATAACAATATTTGCTGCAACTAAAGTCGCAACAAATATTGTTTACTCATATCATTTAGTTTTAAGCAATCCTATTATTGAAGGATATCACTTACAAGGCTATCAAGTTTAGCTTGCATATCAGCTGCTTGAATGTTACCATCAAATGCATCTTTTGTGAATGCACCTGTTGGAGTCCAGAAGTTACTCATTTTAGGAACAGATGGCATTGCTACACCGAATTCAAGTTGAGCAAGTGTTGCTGCTACTGTTGCATCTGAAGTAACTTTTTCATTTGAAGCTGCTGTTTTATTTGTTGGAAGAAGTTGTCTCATTTCAAATCTCTTAATTTGATTTTCTTCATTTGTTAAGAAGTCTGCAAGTGTCATTGCTGCAACTGGATATTGTGTATTAGATTTTACACAATATAATTTGTATCCAGCAAATGATTTCATTTGTTTGTCAGCAGATCCTGTGTTGATTGTTGGTAATTTAGCCACACCATAACGATCACCTAAGAATTTTTTGTAATCAGCTGCTTTCCATGGTCCACCTACATATGCACCTAATTTACCAGCTTCGAATTGAGTACCAGCAGCAGCGTCATCTAATGCTGCAGCACCTTTAGCTTTTAATCCAGCAATGAAGTTAGCCATTTCTAAACCACCAGCATTGTTGAATGTACAAACTGTTTCATCTGCACCTGTTTCACCAAATAATTGGCAATCATTTGTTAAGAAGAATGCTCCTGAGAAGTACGCATTACCCATATCAAAACCAAATTTTGTTACACCATCTGGTACTTGTGCATCAAGAATAGTGTTAAGAGATGCTACATCTTCTGCTTTAAAGATTGATGTATCATAGTATAAGAAGTATGTTTCTGAAGCACTTGGATAACCATAGATTTTTCCATCATATGTAGCTGCAGTAATAGCACCTTCTGAATCATTATCTGTTACATTTTTAGCAAAAAGAGTATTTTCATAAATAGCTCCTGATTGAACAAGTGATCCAAGTTGGTCATGAGCGATTGAGAAAACGTCAGCTGCAGCATCTAAGTCTTTTTGAACTTCGTCTTTAGCTGTATCTTCGCCATTTACACGTAAAGTGATTTCAATGTTTTTGTCAGCATATTTTGTTTTAAAAGCATCTGCCATTTGTGTTAACATTTCTTGGTCATCTGCTGCACCCCAAAGAGTAAGTTTTGCGCCATCTTCTGGTTGTGGTACTTCAGCTTCAGCTGGTGTTTCTGCTGGTGCTTCTGATGGTGCTACTGATTCAGCTGGTGTTTCTGCTGGTGCTGGTGATTCTGATGTTGGTGTTGTTTTATTACAACCAACCATTGATACACTCATTGCACCGATTAATGCCATACTCATTGCAAGTGATAATTTTTTACTCATAAATATCCCCCTTATTTTGGACTTTCGCCCATTTAAATAATTAATTACTTCATCTATATCAAACTCTTATAACTATATATAAGCCATAAGAACTTTGATCATAACTTATACTGATTTTACCTTTAAATTATTATGATACGGTATCGTTCCCAAGGTTATGTGCTTTTTTCTAGTTACTCATGCTGTTTTTTGGTTATATACATTACACTAATCTTATACTATTTTATAATAATAATTTAGTCATATTTGATTTATATCGTAATATCCATTTTTTTGTTTTATACAATATAAACATCGAAATCGTTTCCAATTTCTATATTTTCATTTTATACGTCTTTTATTAAAAAATCAATATATTTTATAATATTTTTTAAATTATTTTTTTATGTATTTTTACCAATAGAATTCTTAATTAAACATCTTATAGCTTTCTTCAAGTTGCTCAACCGTTAGCGCTAATTCATCAGCTAATTGTGTAATACTTTTTGATGCCTCAATTTGTTCAACTGTTTCAGCACTAACTTCCTCTGTAACACTTACAGCTTCTTCTACAACTTGAGCAATATATTTCATTTTCTTTTCTACTGCTTCTTTCTCTTCTACTACTTTACCAATCATATGATGGGCATTATTAAGTGAAATATCCACTTCTTTCATCTTAGTATCAATATCTGTGAATATTTCTGTTACACCATTTACCATTGGTAATTGTTTATTAAATACTTCTAGGGCCATCATTAATTGTTCTAAAGTAAGCTTTTTCTTTTCTTCGATAATCTGCAGTGTACTCGCTATATTAGATATAGCACTTTCTGTTTGTACTGAGAGCTTTCTTACTTCATCTGCAACGACAGCAAAGCCTTTTCCAGCTTCTCCTGCTCTAGCTGCTTCAATGGCAGCATTTAATGCAAGTAAATTTGTTTGTCCATTAACATTTTGAATCATATCCAAAATCTTATGAATTCCTTCTGCTTCTTCACCTAATTCTTGCACACACTCGCTTACTTTCTCACTAATTCGAATAGTATTTTGAGCTCCATTATAAAGATCCGTTAGGCGTATTTTAGTTGCTTCACTCATACTCATTGTTTGTTTAGAAGCTTTCCTAATGTGTTCCATCGAATCTGTTACTTTATTAATATTATTTGAAAGCACATTAATAAGTGTAACAGATTCTTCTATTTCCTTGTTCTGAGTTTGTGCACCTAATGCTACAGATTCAATTGTCTTTCCTACTTCTGTTGCTGATAAACTTGTATCCTGTGCCATATCTTGAAGTGACTGCGTATGCTCATATACAGAAGAAGTAACTGCTTTAGCTTTACCTATCATACTATCTAAGGTATTTAGCATACTCGTAAAACCTTTTACTAAAATATGCATTTCTACATTGTTATATTCTAATTCTTGTTCTAATTCCTGTTTAAAACTAAGTTGTCCTTTCTCTACACGCATCATGTATGAAGCCATTTTAACAATAGGCTTTGTAATTTTTCTACTAATAAGAATGCTTATCAAGATAACCACTAATAGTATGACACCTACAACAATAAAGATTACTCTACTATCATCATGGTAGTCTTTTAATAAACTATCCATAGCTGCACTACTAGTAACTCCCCAACCATTACTGGTCTTTACGAAGCTTACCAAATTATCAGAAAGATTAAGTGTTTCTGTTGTATTTGATGATTCTCTCATATAAGTAATAAGCTTTTCATCAATAACACCATTATTATTGCTTGTAATAACTTGATTTTGAGCATCTACAATCATCATAGATATATCTTTTTTTAGATCTGCTAATTCTAATAGCTCATTTAAATAATCTTTATTCATAAGGGCAATTAATAATGTATCATTAGAGTTTAGCATTTTTCTAACCAAATAAATATTTCGTTCTCCATCAGCCTCTAATGTAAACCAATAAAATTCAGAAGTTGGTATTTCTTGAACTCTTGTATAAGCTTCGCTTGCAGAAAAAGCTTCTACATCAAAATCAAAAGAGATATTAGCTTCTTGATAAATCTTCTTATCATTAACCAATACGCAAAAGCCTAAAATAGCTTGTTGTGTTTTCAAAGTGCTTCTTACTCTTTCCTTAACATCTCCAAAATAAGTAGATGCTCCTACCATATCATTTTGATTGACTTTCTTTATGTAATTCTGTAACTTTTGAAAGCCTACAATATCACCCATAGTAGTCCTAGCCACAGAAATATAGTTTTCTATATTATAACTGAGCTGCTCCACTATTTTTTGAGAATAATCTCCAACGACATTTTGAGTAGAACGAGTTGTAATATTCATACTCATCGCCATAATAATCAACGTAGGGATTAAGCTAATGACTATAAAAATGGCTATGAGTTGATTCTTCAATTTAAACTTGTGACGATTCACTTTTAATGATTTTATGGTATCGTTATTGGTATCGATTCCATGTTTTTTCAAAAAAAATGGCTTCTTCTTCATAAGCTACCCCCATTTCTCAATGTTCTTCGACTGTAGAATTTAGTTTCCTTACTTAAAAATATAATTTAATCAATCAATTTATGCTTATTATATAATTTTGAATATAAATTGTAAATAGTTATTAAAAAAATAGTTATATTTTCACAATTATTATCTTATGTTTAAATAAAAAGTTATACTTGATTATATAATCTTTTTATAAAATAATTTATAAAATAGACCTATCTTCTAGAAAGAAGATAGGTCTATTTTAACCTGTTCTGCGCAATGTGCGTCTGACCCCAATATTAATGGCAAATGCTCTTTTTTTATAAGTTCTAAAAGTCTGCCAGAAGGATAAGTCTCCTTGCAGAACTCTTTCTTTAATCCAGCCATATTAAAATCGATCTCATACTTTTTTTCTTTAAGAGCTGTAACGATTGCTTGAAACAAACATTCATTTTCATACGCTATAGGATATTTTTTATTAAAAATACGAACTAACGTAGGATGTCCGATTCGCTTAGGTTTATATTTCCCTAAGTCAGCTTCTATAGATTTAAGAACTGTCTCAAAATATAAATCATAAATTTTTTCTAGGCTTTGTATCTTAGTAAGGAGTGTTTCAAAGTCTGGCAAGTAATCTATCGCATAATACTGATTTTCAAATTTCACAAAATGCACTGATAAAACACCGTCTTCGATAGTTGTAGCATACTGATTTAAAGTATCTGTAATCTTATTCTCATAGCCCTCTATATAGTCTACTTCAAAACCCAAATGAATCGCTATACGTTCTTTATAATTCACTTTTACTCTTCCGATGGCTTCTATATAGGCTGGGATTTCTTCTTCTAACAATGTACACTCTCTTCGAAATGTCTCTGTAGTAACACCCTCTGGCATAGGAAAGTGCTCTGTAAACGTTATTTCTCTTCTTCCTTCCTTTATCGCCTTCTCTATATAGCTTTCTAAAGTATCTTTAGTCCCATGAGGACAAAATGGTGTATGCATATGGCCATCTCTTATACTTAGATTATCGTACAAATCTTTTCCCCTCTCTATATTTATCTTGTTCTCATAGCTTACCTTATTTTCTTATCCTCTTCAAGAGTAATTTCCTTCTAAAACAGTACTTGAAAATGGAGGCATATTTATTCCCACGTTTCCTCCTATTGGAGTATAATACTTTTCATCGTGTAATAAGTCTTTTAGTTTACTTTCTTGCCCTACTTTAAAATATAATGTTACTTCTTGCTCCGCTAAGTTTAGCACGACAAATACTCTCTTATTATGATATACACGTGCAAATACTAGCTGTTCATTTTTGACTAATACTTGTTCATATAAACCATTACAAATAACTTCTGAATTTTTTCTTATCCTTGCAAGCCCCCTAATATGTTCTACTATATTTTGATCTTCTTGCAATAACTCTTTTAAATTAAGGCAAGGTCTTAGCACCTCATCTCCTCCATTTGCCTTGTCACCTAGTATTCCCCACTCACTTCCATAATAAATAGAGGGGATTCCTGGCATAGTAAAAAGTAATGTATATACATTTGTCAAATGCTCTTTTTTCTTTAAACTACTAGTAATGCGATTAACATCATGATTATCTATAAAGTTATATAATAATAAGTCTTTATATATTCCTCCTTGCCCAAATAAACGATTTAAAGAATAGTTGATCTCAAAATAATTTTTATCATTATGACTTGAGTAGATTCCCTTATAACATTCATAGTTAGTTGCTGAATGCAATAAGCCACTTCTCGCTATACGTGAGTACTCTCCATGTATCATTTCTCCCATCAACCAAAACTCTTGATCTTGTTCTAAACAAAATGCTACAAGCTTTCCTAAAAATTCTTGATCCATGCAATAAGCCACATCTAATCTTAAGCCATTTATTTGAAATTCTTCTATCCAGCTTTTAACCGCTCCGAAAATATGCCTAATTACCTCTGGATGTGTTAAATTGAGTTTTACTAAATCAAAATGTCCTTCCCAGCCTTCATAATAAAACCCATCATTATATGGACTATTTCCATCAAAATTAATATTAACAAACCAATCCTTGTAAAGAGACTGTTCTCTTTTTGCTTGTAAGTCTTTAAATGCCCAAAAGTCCCTCCCTACATGATTAAAAACCCCATCTAAAACAACTTTAATACCTGCAGCATGTAGCTGATTACAAACTTCCTTGAAATCTAAATGACTACCTAATCGTCTATCTATTTGATAGTAATCCATTGTATCATAACCATGACGACTTGATTCAAATACTGGTCCAAAATAAATAGCATTTACACCTAAATTTTTCAGATGTGGTATCCATTCTATTACCCGGGAAATGCGATTTTCTACTATCAAGTCTTTACTATTTTCTCTTGGTGCTCCACAAAATCCCAGAGGATAAATGTGATAAAATATTGCCTCTTTAATCCATTCTGCCATTTTTCTACCCCTTTCATCTATCTCATTAGCTTCTGTTTATATCAAACTTATCCTTTTAAGAGAAGATACCATGCATAAATTGATGTGTTGCCTTTCTAATAAGATTATCCTCTTCTAAAGAATCCTCGTTGTCATGCAATTCAATATAAGCATTGACCATTCCTAAGTAAGTAATGGCATAAGTTCTTTGCCTTCCCTTCATATTACCATGCTGTATAGACGCTTTAGTAAAAAGTTCCTCTAATACTCGAATCTGTTCATTAACAAGTGGCCTTGCCACTTTATATCCATCGCTAGCCGGAGGATAAAACCTCATGGCTAGTAGCATACGGTAAAAGATTCTGTTCTCTTTTGCATAGTCAAAATAAGCTTGTGTAAGCCGATACATTGTTAAAGGTAAATCGCCTTTATACTCTGCTGCTTGGCTAAGCCTTTTTATCAGTCCTTCATGTTTCAACGTTAATAAGGACTGAAGTAATCCCTCTTTACTTCCAAAATAATGATATAAAGTTGGCTTAGTTATTCCCGCTTCATTTACAATTTCTTGTACACCTACTGCATCATACCCCCTATCTGAAAAGAGTTCTAATGCACAGGTTAGAATTTTTTCTTTGTTATCCATGGATTCTCCCTATTTTTATATGACTCTACTATTTTTCTCTATCATATGATATGTTTCACTATACCACTCGGTATACTAATTGTAAATAAAAAAATAAAAGGTATATAAAATTTTTACTTTTATATACCTTTTATCGATATTAATTATTTTAGTGATTCATTAAGATCTTTTTAGCATTTAAAATAGAGGTTGCGCTCATAGAAAATTCATCTAGTCCATACTCAAGGAGTGTTGGAATAGCTGCTTCATCTCCTGCCATTTCTCCACACATGCCAACCCATTTACCATGTTTATGAGCACCTTCAATTGTCATTTTAATAAGTCTTAAAACAGCAGGGTGCATTGGGTTATAAAGATAAGAAACTTTTTCGCTCATTCTATCTGCTGCTAAAGTATATTGAATAAGGTCATTTGTTCCAATTGAGAAGAAATCAACATATTTTGCTAGTTCATCAGCCATAACTGCTGCTGCTGGAATCTCAATCATAATTCCCCACTCAATCTCATTTGAGTAAGCAATTCCTTCTGTATCAAGTTCCTTTTTACATTCATCTACCACAGCTTTTGCTTGTTCAAATTCCTCAATTCCTGAAATCATTGGGAACATGACTGCTAACTTACCATACACAGACGCTCTTAAAAGTGCTCTAAGCTGTACTTTAAAAATACCTGTTTGATCTAAACATAAACGAATCGCTCTATAACCTAAAAACGGATTCATTTCTTCTGGTAATGGTAAATAGGGAAGTGTTTTATCTCCACCAATATCTAGTGTCCTAATAACAACTTTCTTATCTTTCATAGTCTCAAGAACATATTTGTAGGCTTCAAATTGTTCTTCTTCTGTAGGAGCAGCATCTCTGTCCATGTATAAGAATTCTGTTCTAAAGAGACCTACACCATCTCCACCGTTTTCTAATACTTGATCTGCATCTTTAGGTTTACCGATGTTACCACATACTTCAATATGTTTGCCGCTCTTATCAACAACTTTTACATTAAGAAGCTTTTTAAGTTCTTCCTTCTCAGCTGCAAAAGCTTCGATTTTAGCTTCATAGGCCTTGATAGTTGCTTCATCTGGATTAATAATAGCTATTCCTTCAATGCCATCTACAATAACTCTATCACCATTTTTAACTACACTTGTAATATCACCAAGACCAACAACAGCCGGAATTTCAAGTGTTCTTGCCATAATGGCAGAGTGAGAAGTTCTACCACCAATATTAGTAATAAATCCTTTTACTTTTGTTTTATCAAGTTGTGCTGTATCAGATGGAGTTAAGTCATGTGCTACTACAATCGTATTATCCTCTGAAATCTCTAAACCAACTGTATGCCCAGCTAAATTAGCTAGCATACGTTTAGAGACGTCTTTAATATCTGCTGCACGCTCTCTAAGGTAAGCATCATCAATAGCTTCAAATAAACTTACAAGGCTATTTGAAACTGTTTCAACGGCTTTTAAAGCATTGATACTATTATTTTTTATCTCAGCTTCTACAGAGCCTACAAACTCTGGATCCTCTAAGATAAGAAGATGTGCATCGAAAACAGCAGCTTCATGCTCACCTACATTTTCTAATGTTTTTTGTTTGATTTTCTCAAGTTGCTCTTTGCATAATGCTACTGCTCCTTGAAGTTTTTCAAGTTCTACTGCTATATCTGTAACTTTTTCATCTGTGATAATAAGTTCTTTCTCTTCATAGACAAAAACATTACCAATTGCATAGCCTTTGGAAGCTGCAATACCTTTTTTCATATGTTCTTCCTCCTAAGCTAGCAATTATTCTTGGAAAGTGCCGATGAAATCTGCCATATGTTTAGCTGCTGCTTCTTCGTCTTCACCTTCAGCTACAACTTGAAGTTCTGCTCCTGATGTAAGTCCCATTGCTAAAAGAGCGATTAAGCTTTTTGCGTTTCCTTCTTTATCTCCATATACTAATTTAATATCTGATTTAAATTGTGATGCTTCTTTACAGAATAAAGTAGCTGGTCTTGCATGTAACCCTTGTTGATTGATAAGTTTAGTGTTTAAAGTAGTCATGATTTCTCCTATCCTCGTTCTAGTCTATTTTTTGTTTATTTTTGTAGTATATTTTATCCTAAAATATATTTAATTATAACTGGTATTAGTTTTATTATAAACAAACATTTTTTTACATTTTTATTAACAAAGTGTTAATACAACTATGCTATTTTCTATTTATTTTTCTTTATAAAGTTAATTTACACAAAAACTATCTTTATAAATAGCAAAAAGTGACTACATTTTATGTAGCCACTTTCCAATGTTAAATTTCCTTATGGGGTAAAATACAAGGTTTAAGTTAAATGTATTAATTATTTACCGAAGTATCTATTTAAAAGACCTTCGAAAGCTTTACCATGACGAGCTTCATCTTTAGCCATTTCATGTACTGTATCATGAATAGCATCTAATCCTAATTGTTTTGCAAGTGTTGCTAATTCTTTTTTACCTGCTGTTGCTCCATTTTCAGCTGCTACACGCATTTCAAGGTTTTTCTTTGTTGAATCTGTAAGCACTTCACCTAATAATTCAGCGAATTTTGCAGCATGTTCTGCTTCTTCATGTGCTGCTTTTTCCCAGTAAAGACCGATTTCTGGATAACCTTCTCTGTGTGCAACTCTAGACATAGCTAAGTACATACCTACTTCTGTACATTCACCTTCAAAGTTAGCTCTTAAACCTTCAATGATTCTTTCATCTACGCCTTTAGCTACTCCTACTACGTGTTCATCAGCCCAAACAAGGCCTTCTGTTGCTTGTTCTTTAAATTTATCTGAACCTGCTTTACAAATTGGGCAAGCTTCTGGAGCTGCTTCACCTTCATAAACATAACCACATACTGTACATACATATTTTTTCATTTTTATTTCCTCCCATTTTTGAAAAATTTCGTAGATAATTTTTATTTCTAAGTAATAATAATTATCCTTTGGATATATTTATGATACCACATCTAGAATATTTGTCAATGATATTTTTATGTTTTTTTTGATTAAAAGTATTTTTTTCTATTTATTGCACACGCTAATACATAATAATTGAAATGACTTCAATGTTATACATTACCGGGAGGGTCTTTATGACAACACAAAACACAAAAAAACTAACACTTACTTCTCTAGTTCTGATGATCTTTACCTCCGTCTACGGCTTTGCGAATATGCCTAGAGCTTTTTATCTTATGGGGTATGGTGCTATTCCTTGGTATATTCTAGGAGCTCTAGCTTTCTTCTTACCTTATGCTTTTATGATGGCTGAATATGGGGCTGCCTTTAAGCAAGAAAAAGGAGGAATCTATTCCTGGATGAGTGCTTCTATTGGACCTAAATATGCTTTTATCGGCACGTTTATGTGGTATGCCTCCTATTTAATTTGGCAAGTTAATGTAGCTTCTAGTATATGGATTCCTTTGTCTAATGCACTATTTGGTGAAGACCGTACTGGCTTTCTTGCCATCGGTGGTTTAAATAGTACTCAAGTTATTGGCCTACTTGGCGTTCTTTGGATTATTATTGTAACTTATATTTCTTCTAAAGGTATTAGTTGGATTAAGCAAGTTGCTTCTGTGGGCGGTACTGCCATTATGTTTTTAAATGCCCTCCTTATTCTAGGTGGCTTTATTGTCTTAGCTTTAAATGGTGGTCAATTTGCTGAACCTATCCAAACAGCTACACGTGCTTTTTATCAGTCTCCTAATCCCAATTATCAAACTTTACCTTCTATCTTTTCTTTTTTAACCTATGCTATTTTTGCTTACGGTGGTATTGAAGCTGTTGGTGGTTTGGTAGACCAGACTCATAAAGCTGAAGAAACTTTTCCTAAGGGCGTTGCTATTGCTGCTATTGTTATTTCCATAGGCTACTCCATAGGTATTTTCTGTAATGGTATCTTTATTAATTGGGATACTGTTCTTTCTAATGAAGGTGTTAATACCGCTAATGTTACTTATATTATTATGCAAAACTTAGGGTATGAATTAGCTACTGCCTTTGGTGCTGGCACTTCACTAGCTTTAAATATAGGTAATATTGTTGCCCGCCTTACAGGTCTGGCTATGTTCTTAGCTTTAACAGGTGCATTCTTTACACTTATTTATTCTCCACTTAAACAGCTCATTGAAGGTACTCCTGAAAAATTATGGCCGGGCAAATTAGGTGCCTTAAAAAATGATATGCCACTTAATGCTATGTATGTTCAAGGTGTTATTGTTTGTGTACTTATCTTATTTGTTTCTTTTGGTGGTGAAAGTGCTTCTGCTTTTTTTAATACACTTATTAATATGACGAATGTTGCTATGACTATTCCTTATATGTTTTTAGCTATTGCCTTTCCTTTCTTTAAGAAAAAAAGCCACATTCATAAACCCTTTGAAATCTATAAAAGCTATGGTATTGCTTTAACAGCAACTATTATTGTAACTTGTGTGATTGGCTTTGCCAATATTTTCTCTATTATCGAGCCTGCCCTTATTAAAAATAAATTAATGGATACAATCTTTGCAGCTGCCGGACCTATTCTATTTTCTATTATAGCTTATGCATTATATACACAATATGAAAGAAAATATAATAGCCGTTAAGAACTCGTTAAAATTATATAATCTTTGTTTTATTAGAAAATAAAAAGACCATTGGAGTACAATGGTCTTTTTGCTTGATAGCTAAGCAGTTTACTTCTCTTCTTGTTCTAATTCGTAAACAATCACCTGTGTATCATGTGACTTATATTGCAAATAAAGAAACAATACTTGAGTAAGTATACTGCAAATGATTAGTAACCCTGCTGCCATTAAAAGGATTCTTTTGACCATGATGATTTTATCTTTTTGAACGGAATCATGGCCTTGTCCCTTATTCTCCACAGCTCATCCCCCTTAACTCGCTATTCGGTTATTTTCCCTTACTCAGTACTCTGTTTATATTAAACGTTTATGGGTAAAACTTTTCTTTCTAGTTGCATAATCATTTACTACCTGTCCATGACCACATAATCTATATTTATAGATTAGAAGTCCCTCTAAACCTACAGGCCCCCTAGCATGGAGTTTAGAAGTACTAATTCCTACTTCAGCACCAAATCCGTATCTGAATCCGTCACTAAAGCGTGTAGATACATTATGGAATACATTACCAGAATCTACTAGCATCATAAATTTTTCTGCTGATTCTTGGTTATCAGTCACAATACAATCTGTATGACCTGAACCATAGGTATTAATGTGGTTAATAGCTTCTTCTAAATCATCTACTATTTTAATAGAAAGAATATAATCTAAATACTCTGTTTTCCAATCTTCTTCTGTTGCAGCCTGTACTTCTATTAATTTTTGGGTACGTTCACAGCCTCTAATAGCTACACCTTTAGCTTCTAAGCTTTTCTTCAATTTAGGCAAGAATGCACTTGCAATATCTTTGTGTACTAATAGTGTTTCTAACGCATTACATACAGCCACAGATTGTGTTTTTGAGTCAGTTACTACCTCTACTGCTAACTCAATATCTGCTGTTTTATCTACATACACATGGCAAATCCCATCAGCGTGTCCCATTACAGGAATATTAGTATTCTTCATAATGTAACTTACAAAAGCATTAGACCCTCTTGGAATGAGTAAATCTATGTATTGATCCATTCCCAAGATTTGATTAACATCCTCTCTACTTTCTAAAAGTACAATCCAGCCCTCAGGTATACCTGCCTTAACGGAGGCTTCTCTTATAATTTCAAAAAGAATACGATTTGTTTCTTTTGCTTCTGATCCACCTTTTAACAAAACAGCATTGCCACTTTTTAGTCCTAATGTTGAAATTTGTACTAATGCATCTGGGCGTGATTCAAATATAACACCAATAACCCCTATTGGGCATGCTATTCTTGTTAGTATTAGTCCTTCATCTAGCTCTGTTTGCATTTGTACCTTGCCTACTGGCTCCTCAAGTCCAATAAGACTTTTAATACCATCTACCACATCTTGTAATTTTTCTTCTGCAAACTTTAATCTTTTCATAAGAGGAGCCTCTAAACCTTGCTCTTCACTATTTTTTAAGTCAATCGCATTTGCAGCTTTAATACGCTCTACATTTTCTAAGAGAGCTTCACTAATAGCTTGTAATGCCTGGTTTTTTGTAGCTCCATCTATGGCTGCTAACTGAATAGCTGCTGCCCTAGCCTGTTTAGCTGCTTGAATAATATCCATCATGTTCCCTCCTTCGACTTTAAACATCCTACTATAAATAATTGAATGCTTTTATCATATAGGAATAAAAGCACTCAATTCTAATAACTCTTTGCATCCTATCTATTTCAAAATACATTAGTTTATATGACAGGATAGATGTTGAATGACAACATTACTACAATTTAACACTTATATTATATGGTTTATAAATAGATGTCAATTTAATTTAACATCTATTTATAAAGATATTTTGATATTTTCTAATAATTTTCAACTTCTTATTATTAATTAACATATTTTCATTATCACTCTATTATTTCGAGAAATTGTGCTTCTGTTAAAATAGGAATACCTAGCTCCTTTGCCTTCTTATTCTTACTAGAATTTGACTCACTATCATTATTAATCAGATAATCTGTATTTTTACTAACAGATCCCGTTACCTTGCCACCTAATGTTTCTATTTTAGCTTGAAGTTCTTTTCTATTTTTAAAGTAATTCACATCACCTGTAATAACAAAAGTTTTATTTAAAATAGGTGATTCTTGAGATATCGTAACATTTTCTAGTTTAAAATGTATTTCTTTTACTAGGGTTTCTAACATTGCTTTGTTTTCTTCTAAATTGAAGTACTCCTCAAATTCCTTAGCAATAACTGGCCCTACACCATCTATTGTGATAAGCTGCTCATAGCGTGCTTTCATCATCTCGTCTAACTCGTTATTAAAATGCTTGCAAATAAGCTTAGCAGTTCCTAATCCTACTTGTGCTATACCTAAGGCATATACAAAGTTAGCTAACGCTACATCTCTTGATTTATTAATAGATTTAATAAGCTTATCAAAGGATTTCTTTCCTAATCCTTCCATTTCAATAACTTCAGTTTCATATCGATCTAGATGATATAAGGAAGTGAAATCCTTTAAATAGCCTTTTTCTAGTAACTTCTCAATAGTGGCTTCTGATAAACCTTCAATGTTCATAGCATCTCTTGTTGTAAAATGAGCAAGTGCTCTTAAACGTTGCGCTTTACAGTTACTATTAGGACAAATAAGTGTTTTAGCCTCTTTTTCTTTCATAATCATGGTATGAGCACCACAAACAGGGCAAACTTCTGGTATTTCTACATTAGCACTTTGAGTAAGATTTTCTGCAATTTGAGGAATGATCATATTGGCCTTATAAACTTTTATGGTATCCCCAATACCTAACTTTAATTCTTCTAAGATACTCAGATTGTGTACACTAGCTCTTTCTACGGTAGTTCCTTCAATCTCAACAGGTTCAAAAATAGCTACTGGATTAATAAGACCTGTTCTTGAAGTGTTCCATTCCATTTCTAATAACTTCGTTTCTACAATCTCATCTTGCCATTTGAAAGCAATTGCATCTTTTGGGAATTTAGCGGTTTCTCCTAATGATGCTGAGTACTCACGATCATTATAAGTAAGTACTAACCCATCTGAAGCAAAGGGTTGAGACTTAATCGCTTCCGCAAAGTAAGCTACTGTTTCTTCTATATTATTAGCTGTCACATGCTTATACTCTACTACTTTAAATCCTCTCGCTTTAAGCCATTCTAATTGCTCTGCTTTTGTTGCTACATCCGGTCCACCCTCTACTAAAGTAAAGGCATATAACCTTACATTTCTACCAGCTGTAATTTGTGGATTAAGCTGCCTCACACTTCCACTACATAAGTTTCTTGGATTTTTATACTTTTCTTCTTTTTCTCCTAGTTCCTCATTAATACGTTCAAAGTCGCTATAAGTAATAATAGCTTCTCCTCTTAATACAACACGTTCTTTGTAATCAATAGCAAGAGGTAATTCCTTAAAAGTTTTTGCATTATTAGTAATTTCCTCTCCTACTGATCCATTTCCTCTTGTTACAGCACTTACAAGCTGTCCTTCTTCATAAATGCAAACAATGGTAAGCCCATCAAGTTTCCATGAAAGTAAGCCTTCTTGATTTCCTAAAAAAGCTTTTAATTTACTTACTTCTTTTGTTTTATCTAAAGAAAGCATCCGTTTAGGATGTGTGATTTTAGGTAAACTGCTAGCTATTTCATAACCTACTTTTTGTGTTACACTGCCTGCTAATATGATACCCGTTTCTTCTTCTAACCTTTTTAGTTCATCATAGAGCTTATCATATTCATAGTTACTCATGACTTCTCTATCTTCTTGTTCATAAGCATATGCTGCTTTTCCTAGCACGTCGACTAATTCTTTCATGCGCTCAACAGCCTTCATTGTTTCACCTCTTCTTTTAAACCTTTTATACTTTTATAGTTAAGATATGTGTTATATTTCGTTTTTATTAGTTTCACTTCTATTATAATAGAAAACTCCCCAAAATATAATAGCTCCAAAAAGTAAAGTTACCTTTTGGAGCCAAGTCTCCCTTAACTTTCCTTAAGCTTAGCCTTAGCAGGATCAATCGGACACCTTTCGCATTTATTACCAAAGTACCTTTTAATAATAAATAAAATAGCTATGGCAATAATGCCTAATAATAAATCTATTGCACCACCATGACTAACCACTAATTTTCTAGCAATAGCGAAGAGTAATACATCAATCGTACTCCCTACTGTATGCTTGGAAATCATCTTAATAAATTCAACACCGATAATCAGTTGCAATCCAGTCGCTAAATACTCTTCCACAGGCATTGTAATATCTGGTGCTATTAATGCTACTTTCCCCATAGCAATCAGCTCTGTTCCTAAATTAATAGCACCTATTAAAATCCCTATAAGAAGTAAGGCACTAATCAAGATTTCCACATAAGATGCTGCTTTTGCCATGATACTTCTTAATAATTTTTTGGTATTTCCTTCTACCATACCTTCTCCTTCAATGCTTTGTTATTAGCTTTGTTCTAGTTCTCTTTTGATTTTTTATTTATTATCTAACTCTATTTTCTTTATTACTTCTTATTCTCTTGATTTGTATCAATTTGCTATTTACTTTAATGGCTTACTTTACAGTTTCTTTAATTTAGCAAAACGTGTGCTTAACTGCTTAATATCACCATTTTCAAAAGCAATGGTTACAAAAATATCATTATTCACCTTATCAACAGATTGAATAGTTCCCTTTCCAAATTTCATATGGCTTATTGTATCTCCTGCTACAAAGTCTGCTACTGGCTCTGGTATATTATCCAGTTTTTTACCTATATTTCCTAGCATACCAACCTTTTTAAAACTTGGTAAGCCAGGCTTTTCTGGTACCCTTGTGGCAAAACTACGTTTTTCTGGTGCCGTTGCAGTAGTGGCAGTAAAGCTTCTTTTCTCTACTCCACCTTCAAAACCACCTGTGAAGTTTTTCTTTTCTTCAAAATGAGAGCTTGTAAACGCCTGTCTATTGCCTCTGCTATCATTTTCCTTATCTAACTGTGCTAAATTTGTTACTTCTTTGGGAAGCTCTCTAATGAAACGTGATGGCGCACTATATTGAGTACGTCCAAACATTGTTCTTTGGTCTGCATAAAGCATAAATAATTTTTCTCTAGCTCTTGTGATTCCCACATAGCAAAGACGTCTTTCTTCTTCTAGCTTATCATCACCTTCTGTTAAACTCATGTAACTTGGGAATAAGCCTTCTTCCACCCCTGGCATGAATACAACTGGGAATTCTAGTCCCTTAGCACTATGAAGTGTCATAAGGACTACTGAGTTACTATCTTCATCATAATTATCAATATCTGCTACTAGAGCTACTTCTTCTAAGAATTCTCCAAGGCTTGGATCTTCCGCTGTTTCCATATAGTGAATAGTTTTAGAAACAAGTTCATCAATATTACTTAAACGGTCTTCTGCTGTATCACCTTCTGTCATACGAATGTGATTTCTAAACTCCGTTTTTTCTATAATTGTTTCAAGTAAAAGCTTAATATCATTTTCTTCAGCTAGTTCTTGTAATTCATCTATTAAACCAGTAAAACCAAGTACCTTTTGACTTGGACCTGCTCCTAAAATACCCATTTCTTTGCAGAGTCTGGCTGCTTCTAAAAAGTCCATTTGATTTCGCTCAGCATACTCCTCAATGTTATTAACACTAGCAGCCCCAATTCCTCTTTTAGGTACATTAATAATACGCTTAATAGCAATATCATCTTTACTATTACATACAACCTTTAAGTAGCTAACTAAGTCTTTAATTTCTTTACGTTCATAGAAACGTGTACCACCTAATAAACGGTAAGGAATAGCTCCTGTAATGAGTTTTTCTTCCAGTACACGTGATTGTGCATTAGTACGATATAAAATAGCAAAGTCTTTATACTCACGTTCCCCATTTTCTATAGCATGAATGATAGTATTAGCAATAGTCTCTGCTTCTTGATATTCGTTATTTGTTGGAATAATAGAGATATTTTCGCCTTCTTCACTTTCTGTCCAAAGTGCTTTTGCTTTTCTACCTTTATTATGAGCAACCACACTATTAGCTGCATCCAGTATGTTTTTAGTCGAACGGTAATTTTGTTCAAGCTTAATAACCGTTGCATCAGCAAAGTCTTTTTCAAAACCTAAAATATTAGTAATATCTGCACCACGCCAGCCATAAATAGACTGGTCATCATCACCTACTACACATAAATTCTGATACCCCTGTGCTAGCATTTCTACAAGCTTGTACTGAGCACCATTAGTATCCTGATACTCATCTACTAAAATATAACGGAACTTACTTTGATAATAATCTAATACATCTGGACACTCTTTAAAGAGTAAATAAGTATTAACAAGTAAATCATCGAAATCCATCGCGTTATTCTCTTTTAATTTACCTTGATACTTCTCATAAATCTTAGCAAGCATTTTTTCTCTATAATCATCCCCAGCATTCATTATTGCTAATTTAGGGGTTTCTAGTTTATTTTTTTTACTACTAATAGCCCCCATAACAGTTCCTACAGGGAAGTTTTTCTCACTTATATCAAGAGCCTTTAGAGTATCTTTAATAAGCGTCTTCTGATCGCTTGTATCATAAATAGTAAAGAAACGTGAATAACCTAAACGTTCTCCATACCGTCTTAAAATACGTACACACATAGAGTGGAAGGTACTTACCCACATTTCATTAACAGCATCTTCAGCCACTAAGTTTCCTATTCTTTCTTTCATTTCCTTTGCAGCTTTATTGGTAAAGGTAATAGCTAAAATAGACCAAGGCTTTACCCCTTTATTTTCTACTAAATGAGCAATACGGTGTGTTAGCACTCTTGTTTTTCCTGATCCCGCTCCTGCCAAAATCAGAAGAGGACCTTCTGTATGCAATACGGCTTCTTTTTGTCTTTCATTAAGTCCTTTTGTAAAATCCATCTTTCTTTTCTCCTTTAAGTTTGAACTCAGGGAAAAATAAAACAGCCTTTTAAGCTGTCTTATTTGTTTTATGATGAGGCTTTCAATTACTTTTTGCCTACTCTATCTAATATTAATTTATAACCATCTGAACCATAGCTTAAACATCTATTTACTCTACTAATAGTAGCTGTTGAAGCATGAGTAATTTGCTGTATATCTTGGTAAGTCTTCTTTTGTTGTAGCATTTTAGCCACTTCTAGGCGCTGTGCGAGAGATTTAATCTCATTTACTGTACATATATCCTCAAAAAAAGCATAGCATTCCTCCACATTTTCCAGTGTCAAAATGGCTTCAAATAGTTTATCTGTTACATCATCTTTGATTTTTGAATTCATTTCCTACTAATCGCCCTTTCGCCATATTGTTTACTTTATCATTGTACAGTAATAAATTGATTATTTCAATCTCTTTTGGGAAATAAAGTCTACAAGTGCTTCTGGATTTGTATTTAATACTAACGTCTCTGGAAAGTCTAGTTCTTCAAGTAGCATAATAGATTCTTCGAACCTACCTACCACACTCATATGATGTGCATCCGAACCTAAAACAACAGGCATTTCATAGGCTTTACAGTAGGTAAGCAACTCTATTAAACTTTCTCTTACCCCAGGTCTAAAGCTAGTTGGTTTTAAAGAAGCATTGTTTACCTCTAAAAGTGTTCCTGTTGCTTTTGCCATTTTTACAATACGTTCAAAATCTAGGGGATATCTACTATCTCCTGGATGTCCAATGATTGAAATATATGGATTTTGCATCACTTTCTCAAGACCTCTTGTCACAGTCTCCACATCTGCAAAATCAATGCATGGTGGATGAAAGCTAGCAATAGCCATATCTAGTTCACCAAGGAGCTCCTCATCTACATCTAAATGTCCCTCATAATCTATGATATTAGCTTCTGCTCCTCTTAAAATTTTCACACCATCAATCTCATCTGGTAAACTTCTTAAGTTAGCAAAGTGAAAAGCATGCGCTCCACCGGGCATACCTTCAGTATGATCTGTAGTGGCTATAAGCTTTAACCCTTTTTCACTTGCTGCTTTTATATTTTCTGTAATCGTACTATAAGCATGTCCGCTTGCTATAGTATGCGTATGAATATCAGCTAAAATTTTCATTTTTTATATCCCTTCGTTTAAAGTATACTTTATTATAACATAATTTCTCATATAAAAATTGTATTTCGACATATTGCTTATTAGTTGCTTGTGCTTTATAGTAATAGGAGATTAATTATTAACTGCTTCAGGAGAGTTTCATGAAAAATAATTTTATTAATTACAACCGTATTTTTAGCATTATGATTGGCACCTTACTTCTCGCAATCGCCACTAATGGTGTTCTTATTCCTAATCAACTTTTAAGTGGTGGCGTCAATGGTATTTCCATGCTTCTTTATTTTTTATTTAATGCAAGAGTTAGTATTACTGTTATCTTACTTAACATCCCTATTTTTATACTTGGTCTTATTTTCCTTCGTAAAACTTATTTAACCTACAGCTTATTTGGCATGCTTATGCTATCTTTTTGGTTAGAGGTTACACATCCTCTTATTATTACTCAGGGAAATACCCTTTCTACACTTGTTGTTGCTGGCTTTTTACACGGTCTGGGTACAGGTATTATTTTCAGAGCTGATGGCTCTACTGGTGGAACAGATATTATTGCTAAAATTATCAATAAATACTTTTCTATTAATATGGCAACTGTTACCTTATATTTAAATGCTCTCATTGTTGTTTTATCTATTTACTTCTTTGGCTTAGATATAGCAGTATTAACCATTAGTACTATGTTTTTAAGTAGTCAAGTGGCTAACTTTGTAGTAGATGGTATTAACAGAAAACGTACCTTATACATTATTACAGAAAGTGAACACGCAGATGAACTTTCAAAATGCTTGCTTAAGGAATTACATCGTGGTGTTACAATGATTCCTGCTATCGGTGCCTATACTTCAGAGTCTAAGTACATTCTATTTACAACTGTTAGTATACGTGAAGTTGCTAAAGCCAAACAACTAGTGCTGCGTATAGATTCAAAAGCCTTTATGACTGTAACAGAAACCTCACAAGTAATAGGAAATGGTAAGGGCTTTTTGCCTCTTACCTCA
The DNA here is from genome assembly GCF_003990395.1 of Cellulosilyticum sp. WCF-2. Lineage (NCBI taxonomy): Bacteria > Bacillati > Bacillota > Clostridia > Lachnospirales > Cellulosilyticaceae > Cellulosilyticum > Cellulosilyticum sp. WCF-2. The sequence continues at coordinate 3,948,457 of NZ_CP034675.1, forward strand.
CAATAAATGATTTTTCCAGTTTTGCATACTAAAAAGCACTTATCTTTAGTTTTTACTTTAAAGATAAGTGCCTCTTTCTTTTCATATCATCCTTATGTTTATTTTACTTTCCTATTTGCTTCTTATCTAATAATAGGTGGAAAGCCTACTTTCTTTTGTACTTTTCGCAAAGTCTTAGTAGCTAAATAACTTGCTGTTTCTGCATTCTTTTTAATCACACCATCAATATACGCTTTATCGCTAGATAATTCTTTAAATCGATTTTGTAGTGGCTTTAATTCTTCTGCTACGGCTTCTCCTACTTTAACTTTAAAATCACCATAACCTTTACCTGCAAATTCATTTGTTACTTGCTCCATGGTTTGACCAGTAATAGCCCCATAGATTGTCATTAAGTTACTTACCCCTGGTTTGTTTTCTTCATCAAAACGTACTTCTGTTTCTGAATCTGTTACAGCACGTTTAAACTTACGGATAATGGTATCTGTATCATCGATAATACTAATAGAAGCATTGACATCTGTATCTGATTTTGACATTTTCTTAGTAGGGTCTTGAAGACTCATAATTTTAGCTCCTACTTTTGGAATATAAGCCTCTGGTACTTTAAAGGTATCACCATATAGATTATTAAAACGAATAGCAATATCTCTTGTTAACTCTAAATGCTGTCTTTGGTCAATTCCTACAGGTACTAAATCAGCTTGATATAATAAAATATCTGCTGCCATAAGTGCTGGGTACGTAAATAAACCTGCATTAATGTTATCACTATGTTTTTGAGATTTATCTTTAAACTGTGTCATACGACTTAATTCACCCATATAAGTAAAACAATTCAAAATCCAAGCTAGCTCTGCATGGGCAGATACGTGAGATTGCATATAAATAATATTTTTCTCAGGATCAAGGCCTGCTGCTATATAAAGCATCATTAATTCTCTTGCATTTTTTCTAAGTACTGCTGGATCTTGTCTTACAGTAATAGCATGCATATCTACAATGCAATATAAGCAATTATATTCATCTTGTAAATTCGTCCAATTCTTAAGGGCACCCAAGTAATTTCCTAACGTAATGATACCGGATGGCTGCATGCCACTAAAAATAACTTTTTTTTGTTCACTCATTTCGTGCACCTCTTTATCTTTTTATCTTATTTTATGTTATCAGACAACTTCTGCTAAATCAAGGGAAAACTATAAACTATCATCTATACGAATAATCATTCTTAGAGTATAATGGAGGTAAATTCAACTATATCTACTAACTTGGTAGTAGTTCATGTGTTTTATAAAAATATTAATTTAAAGAAAGGATTACACTATGAAAAAGATTGCTAGTTTTACTGTTAATCATATTGACTTATTGCCTGGGATTTATACTTCACGTGTAGATGCTATTGGCGATTATACTATTACAACTTATGACCTACGTATGAAACGTCCTAATTTAGAACCTGTTTTAAATACTGCTGAAATTCATGCCATTGAACACATTGGTGCTACTTTTTTACGTAATCATCCTACTTTTGCTGATGAGACTATTTACTTTGGGCCAATGGGGTGCCGTACGGGCTTCTATCTTATCTTAAAAGGTAATAGAAATCCTAAAGAAATTGCACCACTTATTACTGAGCTATTTGAATTCATTTCTCATTTTGAGGGAGAAATTCCTGGTGCTACAGCAAGAGACTGTGGTAACTACTTAGATTTAAATCTTCCAATGGCAAGATATGAAGCTAAACAGTATCTAGAAAATGTACTTCTTAAGCTCACAAATGCTAATTTAAATTATCCTCAATAGTCAATTTTACTATTCAAAAAAGAAGCTACAATACGCTTAAGTATTGTAGCTTCTTTTTTATATTTATCTATAAATTGCTTATTTAACTTTTCTTAAATGCTCTTATATCTTTTAAGCTTATCTATTTTATTCACTTGTTTGGCTTTTTAATAATACCTCATGGCTATTTTCTTTATAGCTTCTAAATTCTTTAATTAACACAAAACCAACTATCACTGTACAAATCACATCACTAATTGGCTGTGCACACCACGCACCTGTTAATCCTCCTATAGAAGAGGCAATATAAATAACAGGAATAAGTACCAATACTTGTCTTAAAAGGCTAAGTACTGTAGCCACCTTCGCTTTTCCAATAGCTTGAAAATAATTTGATCCCATAATAGAAACTGCTAAAATAGGTAAAGTTAGAACATAGATTCTAATTCCAGGTACTGCAACAGGGGCAATCTCTCCTGTGCCATCAAATATTCTAACAAAGAAGCCCGGCATTATTTCAATAATAATACAGCCTATAGTTAAAATAATAGTTGCTGCTATCATGGAAAGAATGCTTGTTTCCTTCGCACGCCTATAGTTTTTAGCGCCATAATTATAGCCAATAATAGGCTGTGCTCCTTGATTAATCCCAAAAATAGGCATAAGCACTAGCATCGTCACAGCACTTATAACACCCATAGCTGCTACAGCTACTTGTCCTCCTGTACGATTTAATACATTATTCATGACTACTTGTACTAAACTGATCGCCATTTGCATAGTTGCTGGTGCCATACCTATAGCAACTATATTTTTAATGACACTTAAGTCACATTTAAAATAGTGCTTTCTTAATTTTAAGCCTGACTTTCCTTTTGTAAAATGCCATAAGCCAATAATAGCAGTAACAGCTTGTGAGATAATTGTTGCTAATGCTGCTCCCTCTATACCCATTTGAATAACAAATACAAATACATAGTCTAAAATAATATTAAGTACGCATCCAATTACCATGCATACAGAAGACATCTTAGGGCTACCATCAGCACGCATAATACTGGTAAAACAAAACCCTAATACATTAAATAGAGTCCCCACTAAAAAGATATTTATATATTGAGCTCCGTAAGGTATGGTTTCTTCATTTCCACCAAATAATTTCAATAAATGAGGTGCAAAAATAAGTCCTAGTACCATTAAAATAAGTGCCATAAACGTAGCTATAACAAACCCATTTCCTAATGCTTTTTCTGCTTCTTCTCGTTGATGTTCACCTAACTTAATAGAAATATAAGCAGTTGTTCCTATTCCAATGAGCATGGAAAATCCTAAAATAATAGTCACGATTGGCATAGTAATAACAACACCAGCCATAGCAGCATTTCCTACATCGGGAATATTTCCTATAAATCCTCTATCCACTACATTATAAAGTGCATTTACAAGCATTCCAATAATAGCAGGAATAGAATATTTTAATAATAATCTTCCTATAGAAGTATTTTCTAATTCTTGTTGTCTATTCACCCTGTTTCCCCCTTGTCAATACTTATTACAACCTTATTAGTATATGATTATTTTTAAATTTTAGCAAGCTGCGCTAATTTGCAGGAAGATCCAGTTCTTTTATTAGATACTCTATTATCTCAGGCTCAGTTCCCTCATAAACTATTTGTAACCTTCCCTTTTCAAAAAAGTATACTTTTTTCTTAGTACGACTCGTATTGCTCCCTAGTATCAATTCTTGCAATGATTGCTTACTTTTCTCTTGCTCCTCTATACTACTATATTCATAGACTGTTATATAATCCTCACCTAAATATAATCTTACCCCTTCTGCTTCTATTCCTCCTTGCGTAATATGTGTATATCCCTTTAATGATAATGTTTCATTTAAATCATACACCAACTGTGTTAAGCTATAATCTTCATCATCAAGCGTTACTGGTGTTAATAGGTGTGTTTCTGGATTATAAAATAGGTCTTGTGCTTTTTGGGGCTCATTTGAAATTAATTGTAGTTTTAAAAAGGCTTTACTAAACCAATCTGCTTTGACCTCTAAATTGCTATTTAAATCTATAGGTGCCAGGAGTGATTTTCGTTTTAACTGTTCTTTTGCCCAACTCATTAATTCTGGAATAGCTTCATCATTTTTCATTTCAATTTCTATATTACCCAAACTATAACATTCCTCATTTTCGATTGGTGCTACATAAGCATACTCCTGTTCTGATGTTACGCCATAACACCATACCATTTCTCCGTCAGGTGATATAGAAAACTCCTTGATAGCTGTTGGTATCTCCCATTCTCCCCACTCTTTTATTTTCCCCTCTCGAATTATATATACCTTTCTTCCACCACCAAAAGTATTTTCTCTAAACCTTGTTATCCAAGTCGGCTCCTGTATAGATTGATTTCCCAGTATTTCCATTACATAAGTACATGCAAGTTTAACTTGTTCATTGCTTGTCCTATTTTTGCAGATAGCTAACTCTATTAGCATTTCTTCTAATTCAGGTATACTATAAAATTCTAGTAAACGATATGCACTATAATAATTGATATAGTCATTATTATATTTTAACCCTTCTACAAACAAACGATATCCATAATCCTTGATTAAATCTTCTCCCAAGTCCTCATCTATATAGGGCATTTTATCTGCATTTGCCAATTGACCTACTGGAAAATTTAACTTAAAAAACTGATCAACTTTTTCTCCTAGCTCTGTACTGTATGTATACTTTTGACCCATATATTGTGTAACAGCTTCTTGTTTCAAAAAGCACTCACTATATTTCCTAAACTCTTCTAACGTTCGACTTGCTCTAATATCTTCTTGAAAGTAGCTATCTAAATCTCCCCTATAAATAAATCGCTCCACAAAATCATTTCCTATATAAGTCTTCATTGTAACTGCATTTAAGTCATTGCACAGACTCATTAATAGGGTACTATTTAAAAGCATCATCTGCTCAACTTTGCTTCTATTTATCCCACTAGTATTCGATACCTTTTTATACTGTATTTGTATTCCATACTTTCCTGCCTCATTAGGCATAATAATCTGCTCTATCTCATTTCCTTCTGGTAAAATACTTATTAGTTCCTTCAACTCTTCTTCATCATTAATAGAGGTACCCTTATATTCAAATAATGCTTCAATATCAATTATTAACTCTTGCTCTTCTTCTGGTAAAACTTCTATCATTTCTTGCTCCAAGTGTTCATCTTTTGATTCATACTTTGCTTCTAAACGTGGAGTAATGATTATTACAATAAAAATCCCCAGTAAACAAAAAATAACAATGCATAAGCTGATCATACTTTCTTTTATACGCCCTAATTTTCGCATTATAGACCTCCCCCTATTCTTTATTACATTATGGACCTAATCCCTTCATAAGTTTATAAGCACAGGTACCTTCTCAATCTATATTTATTTTATATATTTTCTCATTTCATTGTTTCTGTTATATCTTACATCTAGAACTAGCTTATCTCTCATCTATTCAATTATAAATCAACCTAATAGTAATATGCTATACTATTTCATATTCTTTCCTCTTTCACAATGTCTCTTGCTTTATCATATGATAAGTATGACTCATTGTTTTTTAAGGAAGTGTTTTTAATGACTATATTTTCAAAGCATTATTTCGTATGTGCTAACTCTGCCAAAGGTTTTCAAAATTTTTTCCCTTCTAATTTAAAGAGTTTGAATAAAATATATATATTAAAGGGTGGTCCTGGTACTGGTAAATCCTCTCTTATGAAAAAAATAGGTACTGCATTAGAAGAAAAAGAATACTCTGTTGAATATATTCATTGCTCCTCCGATCCAGATTCATTGGATGGTCTTATCTGTAGAACGCTTAGTATAGGCATAGTAGATGGTACTTCTCCTCATGTAGTAGAACCTACTGCACCTGGTGCTATAGAAGAATATATTAATCTAGGCATAGCTTGGAATATTGAAGAATTAAGTAAGCACAAAAAAGAAATTCTTTATCTACAAGAAGAAATTGCTGCTTGTTATCCAAAAGCTTATGAGAAATTTGCAGAAGCTCTTGCTATTCATGATGAATGGGAAAAAATTTATATCGATCATATGAACTTCAAAAAAGCCAATGTTTTAACTCAGGAAGTTATTAGTGAAATATTAGGCACCACACAACTTTCTAAACGAAGTACAATTATGCATCGCTTCTTTGGTGGCTCCACTCCTAAAGGTGCCTTTGACTTTGTCCCAGATTTAATCGAACCTATGAAAAAGCGTTATTTTATTAAAGGGCGCCCTGGCTCTGGCAAATCAACATTACTCAAAAAACTATTAGCTACGGCTCAACTTAGAGGTTTAGATGTAGAAGTTTATCATTGTGGCTTTGATCCTGATAGCTTAGATATGCTTATCATACCAGAGCTTGAAGTTTGTATATTTGACAGTACCTCACCTCATGAGTATTTTCCCAAAAGAGAAGATGATCATACTATTGATATGTATAAACAACTCATTTCTCCTGACACCGACCTTACTTATGAAAAAGAATTAGCTCATATTTCTAAACGCTATAAACTTTGTGTAAAAGAGGGCCTCTCACATCTTACTTATGCTAAAATGCTACATGATGATCTGGAAAAGTATTATATTGATGCCACTGATTTTACAATACTAGATGATATTTATACTCACTTAATGAAACACATCACTTCTCGTATCCTACCTCTTAAATAACTTTCATAAATCATTAAATTTAAAACATCACGACACGCTAAATGATGAGATACCTAATAAATAAAAAGGGGCCTATATATCCCCTTTTTATTTATGTTTATTTGATTTACTCTTATTTAATTCATTATTCTTTTAATTCATTACTCTCTCAATTTATTGTTCTTTTGGTGATTCTTCTTGTATGTCTTCTTCCTTTAAAATACTTTTACTCGAAACTAATTTCTTACAATAATTACAAAAATAATTAGCAGCTCCACATGCAGCAATTAGTTCTAATTCCTTTTTACAAGTGGGACAATATGCCTTTTCCTTCATTTAATCACCTCCCTATCACATCCTTGTTCTTTTTAATAAATATTACTTTATCAACAATGTCAATCTCCTTAACTAGTATTACTAACTTTCTTTTGTTTTTAATAAACCTAATTGATAATACTCTACAAGTGTTAGGAGTGCTTTAATTTGTCCATCAATATCTTTTCCGATATCTGTATCCTTCACTCGTTTACGGGTTGGTATGTATTCTATCACATTCATAGAAGTTACCATATCCTTCTCAGAAGTAATTGCTTCTTCCACGCCTTCAAATGGTTCATGAGATGCAAGTTGTAGCCCAAATGAATTATAAATTAAAGTATAGCCAGCTATACCTGTAATTTTTTGATAAGCCTTTGTGAATCCCCCATCTATAACAATAATTTTTCCTCCTGCTTTGATAGGTTTTTCCCCCTTCTTCACCTGTACAGGTACATGCCCATTAATAATGTGCCCTTCTTCACTATTAATACCAAACTCCATTAATAATCTCATTGCCATTTCCTCATCATCTAGGTACTCATAATAACTATTTTTAGGTTCCTTCCAAGTTTCCTCATTTTGTATGAAGTATCTCTCAAAGGTAGTCATTTTTTGCTTTCCAAATACCGGAGAATTACTACCGCACCAAAGATACCACATCATATCCATACCTTTTTGTTTTGCTTCTTTATCTAATACATTAAAATATCCTTCTCTAACAATTGCTTCTAAACGCTCTAGATATGCTTTACCAGAATAATATTTATCATCTAATTGTATCTGCTTAAATGTTCCTTCTTCTGTTAATAAAATGCATCCATGATAAAGTAAATTATTATTATATACCTTGTACATACTCCCATTAGTAAACATAAATTGAATATGCTCTTGTAACTTACTACTTTGTAAGAAAGAACTTCTTAATCTATCTATTACTTCTATTTCTTCTTTGGATAAGTCATATGGTGCTTTCGGATTAATCCCCTTAAAAACATCAGCATTTAATTGATACGTCACCCCATCAATTGCAATGGTATAATCTTGATAATTAATTTTATCTAATAAATCTCTATTCATCATTTCCTTATCAAAGCATTTCTCAATAAGTTGATGTTCTAGTTTAAACTGAATAAAAGTAATAGCCATATGCATTAATGCGACTAATCTTACATCGTCTTGTTTTGTATCCCATTCATTATCTATAACCGGCATAAATAAACTATAATCTTGGTCCTTATATTGGTCTAAAGCAAATGTGGCTAATGGCAATAAATTGATGCCATACCCATCTTCTAAAGTTTCTAAATTAGAATATTTACAGGCATTTCTAATAATATTAGCAATACAGGCTCCGCTACCTGAAGCAGCTCCCATCCATAGTATATCATGATTTCCCCACTGAATATCTACAGAGTGATATTGCTGTAAAATATCCATCACCTTATCAGCACGAGGACCTCTATCAAAAATATCCCCTAAAACATGTAAATGTCCTATAGCAAGTCTTTGAATAAGATGGCAAAAAGCACACATAAAAGCTTCTGCCTTGTTTAAACTAATAATACGATCTACGATTTCATAGTAGTACTGTTCCTTATTAGGTGTATCTACCTGTTCATTAAGTAGTTCTTCCATAATATATGCAAATTCTTTTGGTAATGCTTTTCTTACTTTTGATCGTGTATATTTAGAAGAAATTACTTTACAGAGTCTGATAACTCTTAATAAATTAATCCTATACCACTCATTCATTTCTTCTTCGATTGCTGCAATTTGCTTCATCTTTTTCTCAGGATAGTAGATTAAAATAGCAAAAGCTCTTCTCTCTTTATCTGACATTTCATTTATAAAAAGTTCATCTATTCTAGTCTTTAATACACCTGAGGCATTACGAAGTACATGAGAAAATGCCTCATATTCCCCATGAATATCAGATACGAAATGTTCAGTAGCCTTAGGTAAATTTAATATTGCCTGTAAGTTTATCATTTCTGTAATGGCATGATCCATCGTTGGATATTGTTTTGCCAAAAACTTAAGTAGTCTCAAATTAATCTCTTCTGCTTCCATGTCATCCCCTACATTCTATTTTCTATTTTAATCCATTAGATCAACTAAAGTAATTGCTTGGCTTGAAATACCTTTTTCTTCACCTGTAAAACCTAATTTCTCCTCTGTTGTTGCTTTAATATTGATTTGGCTTACTTGAATTTGTAAAACCTCAGCAATATTTTCTCTCATTTTCATAATATGTGGAGCCATCTTAGGTTGCTGTACGATAATAGTTGCATCAATATTATGAATTAATGCATTTTTTTCTTTTAAAAGCTGTCCAACATGTTTTAATAGTTGCATACTACTAATTCCTTTATACTTAGGATCTGTGTCTGGAAAATGCTTTCCTATATCACCCTCACCTATAGCACCAATAAGAGCATCCATAATGGCATGAATAAGAACATCTGCATCTGAATGACCTAGCAATCCTTTATAATGTGGAATTTCTACTCCTCCTATAATAAGTTTTCTTTCTTCTACTAACTGATGAACATCATATCCCATACCAACTCTTAACATAATCCATTCTCCTTTTCTTTTATTTTTTCATAATGAAGTTGAATAAATCTAGCTACACTATCATCATTATTATTTCCTATAACTGCTGTTGCATTTTCTTTTACTTCTTGCATCGCATTTCCCACAGCATAAGCTTCATCTGCTACTTTAAACATGCATAAATCATTTAGATTGTCTCCAAAACAAATGACATTCTCATATCCTCTTCTCTTCAACTTATTAATTGCATTTCCTTTGGTAGCCCTATCACTATAGATTTCTAAAATATAACCTTCCTTGCTGTAAACATCTTTATACATAACTAAAGCAATCCCATCGATTTTTTTCACTCTTTCATAAATCATTTTAATTCTATCTTCTGTGTCTAAAAATACAAAATATGCAACTTTAGTATAATCTTTTAATATTTGTTGTGTAAAACATTTATATGGTGATTTAGCTCTTTCCTGATAAAAAGCTATTTTATACTCATTTTCTAACTGCTGATAATGTACTATTAATTCATTATTATCTATTGTATAAATAAAACTCGTTTCTATCAAATAATCCAACTGCATTAATACTTGCTTTACAACCTGCTGTGAAATGAACTCTACCTCTAAATATCGATGATTCTTTAAATCATACAAAACTGCTCCATTCATTAAAATAATAGGTTCCTGAATATCTAGTTCTTTTAAAATTACTTCTACTGTAGCAGGTGTCCTAGCTGTGGCAATAGAAAAATTACAACCTTTCTTTTTTAGTTGTTTAAGTATATTTTTAGTAACATTAGATATTTCTTTGTTCTGACTTAATAATGTTCCATCTAAATCTGATATATATATTGTCTTTTTCATACTATTGTACTCCATTTTACTTATTATATATTTGCGTAATTTTTAACAAAAAAAGAATCCCTTGGGATTCTTCTTTATAAAGTCACATCAATATTACTACCAATATGAGGGTTAATGGATAACTCCATTTGTTTCATCATATTTGTTATTTGACTACCATTTTGTTCTACAAGCTCTTTTCCCATTTTCATAACTGCTACACTTACCTCTACACTTGTATTTTGCATAGCCATAGCCGTACTTAATTGTGCAATATCCATTTGTTCACCCCGCTTATGTTATATAATATATTTTATACTTAATTATGTCTATTGTCCATAGATGCGATTATATTATAGCATTCAAATTTCCATTTAATTACATTTTTACTTGTATATAGTCATGTTTTAGTGTATTATTAGATTAATATATCTGAATAATCTGTTAAAATTCTGTGTCAAATATTAATTTAACTTATCCTTTATTTCACAAATGCTACTATTAGATTAACAATAATATTTCCCAAATATATTAAAACACTCTCATTTGATTATATCTAACAACTTATTATCCATATTTTTTAAAATAAAAAAGCACTTAGATTATATCTAAGTGCTCTAATAGCGGAAGAGGGATTTGAACCCCCGACACCACGGGTATGAACCGTGTGCTCTAGCCAACTGAGCTATTCCGCCATATAAATGGTCGCTATAGGGCTCGAACCTATGACCCCCTGCTTGTAAGGCAGGTGCTCTCCCAGCTGAGCTAAGCGACCAAAACGACCCAGAAGGGACTCGAACCCTCGACCTCCGCCGTGACAGGGCGGCGTGCTAACCAACTGTACCACTGGGCCTAACTTTAAACAGGGGCAGCAGGACTTGAACCCACGACATTCGGTTTTGGAGACCGACGTTCTACCAACTGAACTATGCCCCTATATTATTTCCAAAGGAAAACTCCCCGAGTAGGGTTCGAACCTACGACCCTCCGGTTAACAGCCGGATGCTCTGCCGCTGAGCTATCGAGGAATACTTCGTTAGTATACCAAACCCACTGACTCATGTCAACACTTTTTGCTAAGTTTTTACTATTTTTTGTAACTATTTTTGTACTTAAATCTATTTTTATCAACTCATATCTACATACAATTTAACATATAATTATAGGAGGTCCTCTTATGTCTAACCTCATTGTTATGACAAGAACCAGTAAGTCTCAAACATTACTCATGCATAAAGAATATATTTGTCCTCTTCCACTAAACATTATAGAAGAAATAACTTTAATTGAGAAAAGTGAATGGCATCAATTTTGTTTTGCTCCTTACTATGGTTTAGGTAAATTTATTGCCTCTCATCTAGATATCTACCACAACCTAAAACCCTATATATCTTTTGAAACCAAGGCCTTTGATTTTACTTATCAATATGTATCTGACTGCTCTACACCTCTTTACTCTGTATACACCTTTGATGATACTAATCTTTCTGATTCTGAATATCATACCCTTTGTTACCAACAATATTATTTAGAACAATGGACTATGTTTAACTTGAGAACGGAAGAAGTATTCGTATTCTTTGAATATGAACATTTCCCTTCAGAGTATTACTGTAACGGAAGTTAAATCATTTTATTATCTAGATATATACTAAAACTAGATAGTACTAATAAAAAATCACCTATGTATTTTACATAGGTGATTTTTTATTAGTAGCGGAAGAGGGATTTGAACCCCCGACACCACGGGTATGAACCGTGTGCTCTAGCCAACTGAGCTATTCCGCCATATAAATGGTCGCTATAGGGCTCGAACCTATGACCCCCTGCTTGTAAGGCAGGTGCTCTCCCAGCTGAGCTAAGCGACCATATTAAAACAGGGGCAGCAGGACTTGAACCCACGACATTCGGTTTTGGAGACCGACGTTCTACCAACTGAACTATGCCCCTATACTTTCCTAAAGGAAACTCCCCGAGTAGGGTTCGAACCTACGACCCTCCGGTTAACAGCCGGATGCTCTGCCGCTGAGCTATCGAGGAATATAAAAGTATATTATACTTTCAAAACTAAATACAATCTTTTTATTCAACCTTTATTATCTAGGTCAAACCCTCGAACCGTTAGTATTGGTCACCTCAATGTATTACTACACTTACAGCTCCAACCTATCTACCTCATAGTCTCTAAGGGGTCTTACTCCTTTCGGATGGGAAATCTTATCTTGTGGTCTGCTTCACGCTTAGATGCCTTCAGCGTTTATCAGATCCAGACTTGGCTACTCTGCTATGCCATTGGTATGACAACAGATGCACCAGTGGTCCGTCCATCCCGGTCCTCTCGTACTAAGGACAGCTCCACTCAAATTTCCTGCGCCCACGACGGATAGGGACCGAACTGTCTCACGACGTTCTGAACCCAGCTCGCGTACCGCTTTAATGGGCGAACAGCCCAACCCTTGGAACCTGCTTCAGCTCCAGGATGCGATGAGCCGACATCGAGGTGCCAAACCTCCCCGTCGATGTGAACTCTTGGGGGAGATAAGCCTGTTATCCCCGGGGTAGCTTTTATCCGTTGAGCGATGGCAATCCCACTTTCATACCACCGGATCACTAAGTCCTACTTTCGTACCTGCTCCACCCGTCGGTGTCGCAGTCAAGCAACCTTATGCCTTTGCACTCTTCGAATGGTTTCCGACCATTCTGAGGTTACCTTTGAGCGCCTCCGTTACTCTTTAGGAGGCGACCGCCCCAGTCAAACTGTCCACCTGACATTGTCCCAGACCCGGGTAACGGGCCATGGTTAGAAGTTAAGTATTACAAGAGAGGTATCCCACCGGCGACTCCACCTAGACTGGCGTCCAGATTTCTCAGTCTCCCTCCTATCCTGTACATGTAATACCCAACCTCAGTATCAAGCTACAGTAAAGCTCCACGGGGTCTTTCCGTCCTGTCGCGGGTAACCAGCATCTTCACTGGTACTACAATTTCACCGGGTGCGCTGTCGAGACAGTGCCCAAATCATTACGCCTTTCGTGCGGGTCAGAACTTACCTGACAAGGAATTTCGCTACCTTAGGACCGTTATAGTTACGGCCGCCGTTTACTGGGGCTTAAGTTCAAAGCTTCGTCCTTAGACTAACCTCTCCCTTAACCTTCCAGCACCGGGCAGGCGTCAGCCCTTATACATCACCTTTCGGTTTAGCAAAGACCTGTGTTTTTGTTAAACAGTTGCTTGGGCCTATTCTCTGCGGCCTACCTAAGTAGGCACCCCTTCTCCCTAAGTTACGGGGTCATTTTGCCGAGTTCCTTAACAACGCTTCTCCCGTCGGCCTTAGGATTCTCTCCTCATCCACCTGTGTCGGTTTACGGTACGGGTACCTATCACGCAATAGCAGCTTTTCTCGGCAGTGTGGATTCAGCAACTTCTCTACTTTTATTTCGATCCCCATCACACTTCATCCTCGCCTAACGGATTTGCCTGTTAGGTGCGACTTTGTGCTTGGCCCAGGATACCATTCCTGGGTTTGCCTATCCTCCTGCGTCCCTGCAGTTCTGATAATAGGTAGTACTGGAATATGAACCAGTTGTCCATCGACTACGACTTTCGTCCTCGCCTTAGGTCCCGACTTACCCAGAGCAGATCAGCTTTACTCTGGAAACCTTGGATATTCGGCCTACAAGATTCTCACTTGTATCTCGCTACTCATTCCGGCATTCTCACTTGTAATTACTCCACAGCTCCTTACGGTACTGCTTCTGCGTCGTTACAACGCTCCTCTACCAATCCACTATTGTGAATTCCATAGCTTCGGTGGTGTGTTTTAGCCCCGGACATTTTCGGCGCAAGATCTCTCGACTAGTGAGCTATTACGCACTCTTTGAATGAGTGGCTGCTTCTAAGCCAACATCCTAGTTGTCTTCGAAATCTCACATCCTTTTCCACTTAACACACACTTGGGGACCTTAGCTGATGGTCTGGACTGTTTTCCTTTTGACCACGTGTCTTATCACTCGTAGTCTGACTGCTGACGGTATCTTGATGGCATTCTTAGTTTGATATGCTTCGGTAAGCTTGTGGGCCCCCTAGGCAATTCAGTGCTTTACCTCCATTAGACTCCTATCAACGCTAGCCCTAAAGCTATTTCGAGGAGAACCAGCTATCTCCGGGTTCGATTGGAATTTCTCCGCTACCCACACGTCATCTCCACCTTTTTCAACAGATGTGAGTTCGGACCTCCATTACCTTTTACGGTAACTTCATCCTGCACATGGGTAGGTCACCCGGTTTCGGGTCTACTAACAATGACTATTTTGGCGCCCTATTCAGACTTGGTTTCCCTTCGGCTTCGTACCTCCTGGTACTTAACCTTGCCACAGCTAGTAACTCGCCGGACCGTTCTACAAAAAGTACGCGGTTGCGCATCATATGGCGCTTCCACTGCTTGTAAACATAGAGTTTCAGGTTCTCTTTCACTCCCCTCCCGGGGTTCTTTTCACCTTTCCTTCACAGTACTATGCGCTATCGGTCACCGAGGAGTATTTAGGCTTGGGGGGTGGTCCCCCCGGCTTCCCACAAGGTTTCTCGTGTCTCGTGGTACTCTGGATACTGCTAGGCTTCACTTGGATTTCGCTTACGGGATTATCACCCTCTTTGATGAGACTTTCCAGACTCTTCAGCTATCCGCATTCTTGCCATGACGCAGTCCTCAACCCCAGATTACAAGTAATCTGGTTTGGCCTGTTTCCCTTTCGCTCGCCGCTACTTAGGAAATCGATGTTTCTTTCTCCTCCTGAAGGTACTTAGATGTTTCAGTTCCCTTCGTTCCCTTCCTATAGTTATGGATTGGCTATAGGATGACAGAGGTTTGCTCTGCCAGGTTTCCCCATTCGGATATCTACGGATCAAAGTTTATTTGCAACTCCCCGTAGCTTTTCGCAGCTTATCACGTCCTTCATCGGCTCTCGGTGCCAAGGCATCCACTCTACGCTCTTAGTAGCTTGACCTATAATGATTAACTTTCGTTAATCGGTCGTTTGTGCCTTGTTAATCAACTTTCGTTGAATACAAAGAATATTTATTATCGGTTAAATTGTAGATTTTACACCCTGACAAACATTTTTGCACTAATGTGCGTGTACATTTATCGTTAGGCGCAAGTTATATTGCTATAACTTACAAATCTATAATTGATTGTATTTAGTTTTCAAAGTACAAGCGCCTATACAATATAGCATTTATCTTGTTATATGTCAAGGCATTATTTTTTCTTTTTAGTCAACCCGTTTTGTGCTGACTTCATGAATTATACTAGATATACTCACTACTTGTCAACACATTTTATAGAGTTAACTTATTCTTATTTTCTTCTAACCATTCTTTACTTTTTTCAAAGCTTGGAATAATTTCTTCCATTTTACCTACTTCTTTTCCATCTACTAGACCATTTATACGACATAAACTACTTACTAAAATATAATCTATAATCTCTACAGGCATTATTCCCACTCTTACATTGGCAGTTATGCAGGTTTCATCACTACGGAATAAAATTGTATTATCATCCATTACTTCAACTTGTGCTGGCACCATTTCGAACATTTCTTTATATGCCTTTAAACGCTCTTTGATCTTCGCATTTACTTTTTGCTTATACCAATCAATAATAGCTTGTCTTATTTCTGCAGTAGATTCTGTATAAGTTTCAACTACAAGTTTTCCTCTTAACATCTTTACTTTAATTTCTTTTAGTTCAGAACTAGTTACTATCTCTAACTTATAGTTCTTTCCTAAATACGTATATTGTTCTAGTAATTGCGACTGCGATGCTTGTGGTCTATTGCGATATAGCTCACTGATAATCCATGGTGCATTTCCTTTTACTTTATCCATGACAGCATAAATAGAGGTACCTATTGGTGCAATAACGTTCACTTTGCCCTCTTCAGTAATTTTGATAGATATCGCCTTTGTTTTCTTATACGTTAAGTCATAGGTTATCTTGGTGCCTTTGTAATCAAAGTTAAGTTTCATCTTAATACCCCTTTTTTAGTTGTTAATAAAGCATATATGTTTCTCAAAACAACATTTTAATTATATCAACTTTTGCGTTTTTTGTACATATCTAAGTTTACATATAGCTTACTTTATCTTATTTTTTTACAAAAAACAACCTTCCCTATATTTGTCAGTATTTAATTAACATTTATTATTTTGTTTATTTTTTAGATTATAAATGCTATAATAAGGTATAATTACCATAAAGAAGGAGATTTATATGTCAACTGAACTTGAAGCCTTTCAAGATTTCATCGATACTATTTTAATAAGAAATAAGAGTATCTTAGATCAAACTACTGAGTTACAAGATGCCTGCACACACCTCTGCCGAACTATTTCTAAAGCTGCTACCACCTGTGGCTGCATTACAATAGAGGCTCATAAACAAACCTATACTTTCACTGAAAGTTCATCTATAGAAGAAATTAAAAATGCAATGTGTACTCATATTTCAGGGAAATTATGTCCTAGTTGTGAAGATCTTTTTGAAAAGGAATTAGGGCGTGTTCTTTTCTATTTAGGTGCTATAGCTAACACTTTTGACCTCTCGCTTTCAGATGTATTAGAAAAAGAAAAATACCGCACTGAACTACTGGGCAAATACTCCTTACGCTAATATTTTGTCAAAATGTCTAAGAATTGTATACTTTTCCTATTTATTATTTATAACTCGTGCTATAATGTTCGTAGATTAATGACACACTAGTCTGAGGAGGCTTTTATGAATCTACGACCAAGAGCTGCCGCTGTCATATTAAATGAACACAATGAACTACTTGTTCTTCGTCAAAAAGATCCCCGTACAGGCTTTGAATGGTGGACCCTTCCTGGTGGAGGTATGGAACCTGAAGAAAGTGTTATTGATACCATTGTACGCGAAGTTGAAGAAGAGTGTCATGTTCGTTGTCGTCCTATACAGCTTATTTATATGAGTGAATATGTGGATTATGCTATCAATACACATCATCTAGGAATGTTTTTTTTAACCACTGTAGATAATATTGAAGATTTAGAAGCTGGTACTGATCCTGAAGTTGTAGAACAATATATTAAAGAATGTCGCTTCATTTCTGAACAGGAATTAAAATCTTCTGGAATTCCTATATTCCCTCCTGTGTTCAAAGAACAATTTTGGGAGGACTTAAAAACTGGTTTTGTTGGGCATGAGGTTTACCAACGTGGTCAAGTTGAAACAGAATAATCCACTTAAAATAAGATGATAACTTATATGCTACATTGATTCTTAATGATTTAGCAATTATTCTCTTATCTTTTATCCATGTTCATCATAAATGATGGCTCAATAAAAAGCGGTTACTATTTTTAGTGTCTAAAACTAAAAATAGTAACCGCTTTTTATTTTCTTAGAATCCTAATGGGATACCAAATGTGAAGAATCCAATAAGGATAGTTGTCCATATTACTAAGAACGCCATAGAATATGGGAACATTAAACTGATTAAATCACCCACTGAGTATTCAGGTTTATATTTTCTCATGAATACGAGAATTAAACCTGCATAAGACATTAATGGTGTAATAATATTAGTTGAAGAGTCTGCTACACGATATGCTGCTGCAACCATATCTGGTGTCATTGAACTATTTACATTATATAACATAGGAATGAAAATCGGTCCAAGTAACATCCATTTTGATGTCATACCACCAACAAACAAGTTAATTATTGCTGTTGTAATAATAAATCCGATTAATAATAGAATTGGATAGTCTGCAAGTCCCATATTTTGGAGACCTGTGGCACCTAAATAAGTTAAATAGGTTCCAAGTTGTGACTCACTAAGAAGTGCCAAAAAGTTATATGAGAAGAATGTTAACACGATAGTATATCCCATTGAACTCATAGCAGTTGACATTGCTTTTACAACGTCTTCCATCTTTTTAAACTTACCTACTTTATAGCCATAGAATAAACCTGGCATAAAGAATACGAAAGTAATGATTAAAATAATGTTATCCATTAATGGTGTTACTGTTTTAGCCACGCCAGTTGCTTCATCTACTACTTCATAAGAAGCTAAAGGTCCAAATGCAAGAAGTGCTACGACCGCTCCACCAATAAGAAGACCAAGTCCTGCCCATTTTAAAGCTTTGTTTTCTTCTGGTTTAACAGTAAACTCATTTAAGTTCATGTCTGCTGGAATAGTATAATCTTGTTTTTCTAATTTTGGTTTAATAAATTTGATCGTTATAAAGCCACCAACAAGTGTTAAGGCAATTGTTGATACCACAATGAAAATGTAATGCATTGTTGCTGGTGTAATAGCTTTACCAGCTGCTGTCACAAAAGGTATACCTTGAGCCTCAGCAAAAGCTTTTGCATTAGTACCTAAAATAATATCACTTGGTGTTGCTGGAATCAGGTTAGCACTAAACCCTGCTGATACCCCAGCAAAGGCTGCTGCCATACCGATAAGTGGATTTTTCTTAAGCCCTGCATAAAGTAAACCAGCTAAAGGGACAAGAATAATATATCCTGCATCTGTTGCTATACTACTCATAATCCCTAAGAATACAAGTATGAATGGCAAAAACTTATCTGATACTTTTAGACCTACCTTTTTAATAAGTGTTGATAAAAGACCTGATTGTTCTGCTAAACCAACACCTAACATAACAACAAGAATTGTTCCTAATACGCCGTTTCCGTATGATAACCAGTTTTTAAGTAGCGCGTTATCAAAAATCCATCTCATATTCTCTGCTTCGAACATATTTTTAATTTGATAAGTAATTGTACTACCGTCTTTTGCTAAAGTTGAGAACTCTTTTCCGCCTAAGAAATATGTTAAAACCATAGTAATGGCAAATAACCCCATAAAGATAATAACTGGATCGGGTATCTTCTTACCAATCGTCTCAATAAGAGACTTTTTCTGTCTTTTCTTTTCCGTCTTCATACTTTTCCTCCTGCTGTCATTTTATTTTATGTCAACTCATTTAATCTGGTCTTATTATAACAACAAGATTTAGCTTTTGCAAGAGCGTTAACCAGTTAATTTATGTAAACTATATGTACATGTAACATATAACATATAAAGAGCCTTGATAATCAAGCATTACTTATCCTTTTAAATCTTATTTACATATAAGCAAAAAACTTATAGAACTGAGTATTTTGCAGCTTGATGCATTTAAAATTGCATTTATACGTCGCTTTTGGAAGTTATCCATCTTTTTATTGAATATTAAATAATCAATAACTACTATCTTTTAATATTACTTCGTGTTATAATAACTATATCTTCTACTACTTATAGTAGAGCAATATTTTTATAAAAGGAGTATATTTATATGAAAGCAATCGTTGATCATGATATATGTATTGGATGCGGTTTATGTGCATCTATATCTGAAGAAGTTTTTACTATGAACGCAGACGGTTTATCAGAACCAATTGCAGATTCAATCGCAGATGAATTAGTAGAAGCTGCTGAAGAAGCTTGTAGTAGCTGCCCAGTTGATGCTATTACTATAGAGAAATAAAAAAGCAACGTGACATTTGTCACGTTGCTTTTTTATTTCTCTAATCATGTTTCATTCCGACTTAATACATGCAAGTAAAAAGTTTTATTCTATACTTATATACATATGAATCTCACTATTCTGTACATCATTATTAATATAGTGTTCAAAGTCACTCTTATAGCTTCTCTTC
This sequence comes from Cellulosilyticum sp. WCF-2, assembly GCF_003990395.1. Lineage (NCBI taxonomy): Bacteria > Bacillati > Bacillota > Clostridia > Lachnospirales > Cellulosilyticaceae > Cellulosilyticum > Cellulosilyticum sp. WCF-2. The sequence continues at coordinate 3,968,408 of NZ_CP034675.1, forward strand.
AATTCTTTCATTTGCCAAAGTTTATTCCAAAACATTGGTACAACTTGATTCATATCTCCCTTTAAAATAAACTTGGCATATCTTCCCGCTTGAATATGCTTAACTATATAAGCCTCATTCCCCTCTATAGTATTTACCTCACACCCTATTGTTACATCATAATCTCCTGTCCAATCTGCTTCATAGTGATCATAAAGACAAATAGTTGTATCATCTTTCTTTTGATTCATTGTTAAATAGAGGTTTTCACCAAACAATTGCTGCCATAAACCTCCTATAATCTGTGTTACATTAGGCGATTGATTATTAGTGCGAGCACCTACACCTACTAATAGCTTCTCCGTTATATTAACTATTTCATATTCCATTTTATTATCTCTCCTTCATATACTATGATATGGACATTATAAGTTATGGAATTTGACAATAGTATGTCATATTTAAAATGGTAAGTCCTTTCTTTCTTCAAACACACTCCAAATCACTTCACTTAATGTGTTTTTCTCAATAACTTGTAGATTTTTAAATGTCACTTCTCTTTGAAGAGCCTTTCTAGCTACATAAGCTTTTTTATATCCCATGCGATCAGCTTCCTTTAGCCTCGCTTCTAAAGTTGGTACTCTTTTAAGTTCACCAGTAAGGCCAATATCTGCTATAAAAATAGTGTCACTTGGTATACCTTTTCCTTTTTCTGAGGAAACAACACTCATGACTACAGCTAAGTTAACAGCTTGTTCCTTAAGTTTTAAACCACCTGTTGTTTTTACAACTACGTTCTTATCATAAAGTTGTACCTTACCTCGTTGCTCTAGAATAGAAATAAGCGTATTAAGTTGCTCTCTCTTCATATTTTCACTGATTCTAGCTGGATAAGGGGTAAATGACGTACTAACAAGGCTTTCAATTTCTACAATAATAGGCCTTGAACCTTCTCTAACCACAGTAAGGGCTGACCCAGAAACTTGCTCATTTTTTTCTCTCATGGTCATAAAATACTCTGATGGATTTTCAATAGGTTCCATACCTCTTTCTGTCATAGCAAAGAAAGCTGCTTCTCCTGTAGAACCAAAGCGATTTTTAGATGCAATTACTCCTCTCAGTTCTTCGCCACTTTCTCCTTCAATAATAAGTACAGCATCTACTAAGTGCTCTAGTGCTCTAACCCCAGCAATTTCATCATCTTTTGTCATTTGTCCTACAATAATAATCGCCCTAGGCTTTGTACCATTTTTCGCAACTTGTAACAGCGCATTAGCACATTCCATAGTTTGCACAGGACTGCCTGGCCTTGAGTTATACTCTTCCATGATAAAGGTTTGAATACTATCTATTATAATGAGGTCTGCCTCTACTTCTTCTATTAAATCTAAAACATGATTCATACTTACATCTGAATGAATCCATATATTCGGATGAATACTCTCTAAAATACGTTCTGCTCTATTTTTGATTTGGCTATCACTTTCTTCTCCTGAAGCATAGAGAACATTCATACCTTGATTAGCTACATCTTGAGCTACCTGAAGTAACAAGGTAGATTTACCTGCTCCAGGTCTAGCTGTAATAATAGTAAGAGAATCCTTAACAATACCACCGCCCATTACACGATTAAATTCACTAATCCCTGTAATAATACGAGCGGATGTACTACTTTCTACATCAACTAACCTTTTAGTAGGAATAGAACCTTTACTTCTAGCACCCCCTGTTTTTCTTACAGGCTCTGGTTGTTGTTCTTCTATTGTATTCCATTCCTTACAGGCATCACACTTTCCTTGCCATTTTGAATAGACTTGTCCACAACTTGTACATACATAAATTTGCTTTGCTTTTGCCATAGTTATTCCTTTCTTATCTTATACTATCTTTTTATTTTTCCTTGTTTCTTTATTTTATTTATTTTATTTATTTTATTTATTTTCCTATCTTTATCTTTTCTTATCTTTATCTTTTTCTATCCTTTTTCTATCCTTTTTCTATCCCTTATTTAAATCTACCCCTCTTCTACTATACATAGAAGTTTTTAGTGCCTTACTGCTATAAAGAAAAATAATTTTTCCTGCACTCAAACTTATCATTTTTATTCTATACTGCTATTTTACAGTCCCTTGAGCATCATTTATAGTATAAACCTTTTTATCATTTAAAACTACTTTTCTTATACTTCTCATATGAGTTGATCATGAACGCATTACTGATCTTTTGTTTCCTTTATTCTTTCTCCATTCCCTTGATTCAGGGATGCATTGCTTAGCACGCATTATTAGATATAATGCACTTACTATTTTTTCTTCATTATATATAGTGATACTTAGAAATTATATCTAATAGTATATCTATTATTCCCGTATTTAGGATTAATTTTTCCATTCACATGATAATTGTACCCTTTATTCGCCTATCGAATAAGAAACACAAAATCATTTATTGAAGTTTAATTTCTATGATTCCTTCTGACTTCTTGGCATTCCAATTTATATCACTACTTAGAATATAACTTTGGAATTCACTCTAGTTCTTTATCTCTGAGTCTTCAATAAAAATGCCATTTTCTTATCTATCTGACTGTTTATAATATTCATTTTCAAGTATTATGGACCTTAGGTCTACTTATCAAGCTCATCCATACATACGTCTTTCATATGATTTTTGTTATTCGGACCAGTGTATCATCATGATGAACACACTAAAAAATCGCCTAGGGAAACTTTCTTCCTTAGGCGACCTTATAGACTTTATTATTTTACTTTTTTAATTTCTACTGTTTGTGCTTCTTTTGCACAGTCTACAGAAAAGCTTAATTTTCCTGAAACAGTTGAACGAATATTGCCTACTGTTACATCACTAATAATAAGTTTATAGTCCGTAGCTGGTTCTAATTCCATGGTGATTTGTGAACTACCATTACCTTCTACTTCAAAGCTCACACCATTATCTGTAACTTTAAACTGGTGCACTGCTGTTCCTGGTAATGACTCATATACTAAAGCACCATCTCTTTTAAGTTTAGTTACTTCGTAAAAAGTTTTTGCTTTATAAAATCTACCTTCTACTTCGAAGTCTACTACTTTTGTTTTCTCTTGAAGTTCGTAGTTACCAAAACTAAGTGCCCCGTTTTCTTCAACACGTATAATTTCATTAACAACTGCCATTGCTAAATCCTCCAATGTTTTATCTCTTTGTTTATCTCTATTTTTAAATCTTATTCATGCCTTTATTATACATGATACTAGGTGAAAAGTATATGAATATTTATATTCAATTTTACTTTATCCTCACATTATATACTTATTTACTTAGTCTGTTTATTCAAAAAATAACCGTTATCAAATTTACTCAACCCAAACACTTAATTTTAGCACTTATAAAACCTATTTATTTGATTTCATTGTTTCTAAAATTTATTTACCTATTTTTAGTGTATTTAAGCTTAATCACTTGATTCTAGTATTTTTAAGTGTAGTTACTTGATTTTAATATCTTTAAATTTATTCACTTGATTTTAGTATTTCAAGACTTATTTACTTTACCTTTGCAAGCTGATCTTGTTTAGTAAATACGCATACTTCACCATCTACAGTTACCGAAACAACATCTCCCTCTTTGAAGTTTCCTGATAAAATTTCATCTGAAAGCTTATCTTCAATATAGGTCTGAATCGTTCTTCTAAGTGGCCTAGCACCATAGGCTTGATTATACCCTTTTTTACCTAAGAAATCTAAGGCTTCTTCGGTTAATTGAATTTCTATTCCTACGTTTTTACTAATACGTGTGATTAATCTCTTAATCATAATATCAGCAATCTCTCTAATTTCTTTTGTACTTAATGGATGGAATACAAGTGTCTCATCAATACGATTTAAAAACTCTGGTTTAAAGGTTCTCTTCACTTCTTCCATTACGTTTTTCTTCATATCTTCATAGGACTTTTCTGCATCCTCAGTTGAGATAAAACCTACCTTTTTAGGTGAAATAATACTTCTTGCCCCAATATTTGAAGTCATGATAATAATCGTATTTTTAAAGTTAATACGTCTACCTCTAGAATCGGTAATATGGCCATCATCTAAAATCTGAAGTAGGATATTAAATACATCACCATGGGCCTTTTCAATCTCATCAAATAAAACAACGCAGTATGGTTTACGTCTTACTTTCTCTGTTAATTGGCCACCTTCTTCGTAACCTACATAGCCTGGAGGTGAACCAATCATCTTAGAAACCGTATGCTTTTCCATGTACTCAGACATATCTACACGTACCATGGCATTTTCGTCTCCAAACATAGCTTCTGCCAATGCTTTCGTTAACTCTGTCTTACCTACACCCGTAGGTCCTAAGAACATAAAGGAACCAATAGGTCTGTTTGGATCTTTTAAACCAACACGACCTCTTCTAACAGCTTTTGAAACGGCAACAATGGCTTCCTCTTGACCAACTACGCGTTCATGAAGGATTTTCTCCATTTGCTTTAACCTTTCCGTTTCTTCTTCTGCTAAACGTTTAACTGGAATATTGGTCCAGCTACTTACGATATCTGCTATTTCTTCTTCGCCAACCACTTGGTTGTTTTTCGTATGCTTAGCATCCCACTCAACCTTCGCATTAGCGATTTTTTCTTTAATCTCATTTTCCTTACGTTTAATTTCACTGGCTTTTTCGTATTCTTCATTCATAATAGCTATTTCTTTTTGTTCACCTAGACTACTCAGCTGTTCCTCTAATTCTTTAATATTAGTAGGCGCTGTAAAAGCTCGTAATCTTACTTTAGAAGCCGCTTCATCTAATAAGTCAATGGCTTTATCTGGTAAGTAGCGGTCTGCTATATAGCGAGCAGACAACTTAACAGCTGCTTTAATGGCATCATCTGTAATTTGAACTTGATGATGCACTTCGTATTTATCTTTAATACCTCTTAAGATTTCTAAGGTCTCTTCTTCACTAGGTTCCTCAACCTGTACAGGTTGGAAACGTCTCTCAAGGGCTGCATCTTTTTCAATATGTTTGCGGTACTCATCTAAAGTCGTAGCACCTACAAGCTGCACCTCTCCTCTTGCTAAAGAAGGTTTCAAAATATTAGAGGCATCCATGGCACCTTCTGCTGCACCTGCTCCAATAATAGTATGAAGTTCATCAATAAATAAGATAACATCTCCTGCTAACCTTACTTCTTCAATCACTTTATTAATACGCTCTTCAAATTCACCACGGTATTTAGTACCGGAAATCATAGAAGAAAGATCTAAAGAAACCACACGTTTACCTTTTAATAAATCCGGGATTTCTTCTGATGCTATTTTTTGTGCTAAGCCTTCTACTACGGCAGTTTTACCTACTCCTGGCTCACCTACTAAGCAAGGATTGTTTTTGGTTCTTCTAGAAAGAATTTGAATCACACGATCAATCTCTTTTTCACGTCCCACAATAGGGTCAAACTTACCCTCTCTAGCGAAAGTTGTTAAATCTCTACTATATTTATCTAAAGTAGGTGTTGTAGACTTAGTTACTGGTTCACCAGCCTTAGTCGTACTAAAGCTAGCTTCTGTTTTTTGAGTGCTACCTGTTAACATCTCCATTAAAACAGATAAAAGTTTGCTTATATTAATGCCTAATGTTTCTAATAATTTAACTGCTATACAATTCTTTTCCTTTAATACTGAAATTAAAAGATACTCTGTTCCAATACTCTCACTGCCTAGTTGTTTTGCAAGTTGGGTACTCATTTCAAATATACGTTTAACACGTGGGGTGAAGTCCCTGGTTGCTACCAGTGGACTTCCTCCCATACCAATAATATCTTTAATTTTATCTAAAATGTCTTCTTCTGTAATTCCACATGCTTCAAGAGCCTTTTGGGCAACAGAGTTTTTGGCATGAATAAGCCCCACAAGCAGATGTTCAGTTCCTAAATAACCGTGTCTAAAATCTGTCATAACTTGTTCAGCATATTCAATGGCCATTTGGGCCTGTGGTGTAAACTTAATTTCCATGTTGTTCATCTCCTTTGTCTCAGGTACTCATGCTGCATTTTATTTGCTTATTCAAATTTGTTACCGCATTTAATACAATAAGCTGCATATTCATGATTGCCTGTATTACATACTGGGCAAACCTTTAAAATCTCAATACCATCTTCTTCAAGATCTGCTTTTTTCTCTTGTGTTTCTGGTTCATTCCAAGTTGACTTAACTTCTCTCTTATAAGAGTCTAGGCTGCTCTTTTGTGTTGTTACAATTTCACCTAAACGCTGTTCAATTTCTGTGATTTGTAGTTTAAGTGCATCAATTTTAGCATAAAGTGCATCTCTTTCTTCACATTCAACTTGTTCCACATAGCATTTGTATTGTGCTTCACCTAGTGATGTAAATAATCTTTTTAATTCATTTCTTTTATTCATTAAGTCAGTTCTGCAAGCTACTTGATCTACTGATTTTTGTGTTTGTTCTGTGGCTACCTTAAGTGTTGATTTTAAACTATCCCCTAATTTACTGAATACATCTGACATTTTAAAGCCCTCCCATTTTTATTTTATTTTTTATTTCGGCTGAATGTCCTCATTCTAGTATATGCATGTTTATCTCTTCATAATAGCTAAATAAAGTATATAAGTAGCGGTATAGAAATGCAACTAAGCAAGGTCGTAATTAAAACCCCCTGAGAAGCTAGCTCCGCATCACTTTCATAAGCTTCTGCCATCATTGCTGCGTTACTAGCCACAGGCATACCTGCTACTATAACAGGAATCATAATAAGCCATGAATCCTCTATCCTTAGTATATACTTTAATAATGTAAAAATAATGAAAGGAAGTAAAAAAAGTCTCACAATTGCCAAAATATATATCTTTGTTTCCCCAAACATTTTCTTCAGTGACAAAAGGCTTAACATGCTTCCTATAACAATCATAGAAAGTGGTGTGCAAATACTGCCTATAGCATCAATACTTCCACTTATAAATGCTGGCAGCTCTATACCTGACACAAATAATACAAGGCCTATTAAACTTGCTATAATCCCTGGATTAATGAGAAGCTTATAATCAAAACTTTTGCTTTGATTGTTGCCTGTTTCAAGTAATTTAATACCTAAAGTATAAACTAAAATATTAAAACAAATATTGTAAATAGCTACATAAAAAATGGCTTCTTGCCCAAGTAAGGCTCCAAGTACTGGATATCCCATAAAAGCGCAGTTAGAAAACATGAGCATAAAGCTTAAAACACCTCTTTGCTGATTGTTCTTTGTAAGCCCTTTAGGTATGAACCAAGCGATTATAAAGGTCAGCGCATAGACAATAAATGATAATCCAAAGATTGTGAGTGCTCTATTCATATTTTCTTTTGTCAGCGGCATATTCATTCCAGAAATAATAACTGCTGGTAATGCTACATTAACAATAAATTTTGAAAAGGTTGCATTATTTTCTGCTGTAAAAAATTTAAGTTTACCCAATAGATAGCCCGTTAACATGAGTATAAATAAAATGCCAAGCTGTATGTAAACCTTTGTTAATTCCATGTAAATCTCCTTTAAGTCGTCCTATGCAAATTCTAGTCTTCCCCTAATGTTAACCTTTATTCTACCATATCTTATTCAAGTGTCAAAGTCAATTTCCTGAATTATATCCTTACAATACTTATAGCACCTCATTAGTAGGCAATTAATAACACAGAAAGTTCACTCCCTACTAAAACTTCTTAGCTACTTAAAAAACAACCCACCTCGAATAGCTCAACGATCGACGTAGAATCCTATCTTTTAACTATTTCTCTATCCTTTTATGCAAAAAAGCAACAAAAAGGAGACTTAAACAAAGTCTCCAGATACATTTTTTATGTATTTTATTGTAATGCAAAACTAATCATAATCCCTTTGTCTACTTGTGCCATAAGCCTATCGTCTAAATGACAGATTTTTTCCTTTAGTCGTCTCTTATCAATCGTTCTGATTTGCTCGAGGAGTATAACAGAATTCTTAACAAGCTCGTATTCTGCTGCATCAATCTCTACATGTGTAGGTAGCTTTGCTTTGTTAATCTTTGAAGTGATTGCCGCACAGATCACTGTAGGGCTAAATTTGTTACCAACATCATTTTGTACTACTAATACGGGGCGAATACCCCCTTGTTCTGAACCAATAACTGGACTTAAGTCCGCATAAAAAATATCTCCACGTTTTACTTGCACTTTACTCACACTCCGCTATGCGATCATAATAAGACTCCGCCTCACTTTCTATTTCAAAATAGAGGTTTGAGAGCGCTAAATTAATCGCTGCCATCTCCTTATAGCCTTTTTTCATCGTATTTATTTCTTTTTTGATTTCAGGGATTGTTTCTCTATCTTCTTTGGTCAACTGAAAATCACTTCTAGACTTTGCCATTCGCAAATCACTCCCTACTAACATCGTGATTTACTCCTAACTAGCTATTTTCATTGTTGCCGATTTTTCATAAATTTATACGATGTTATTCAAATTTTTAAGGTTTTATATAAATACGTGGAACTCTTTTACCAATCATACATACAATCTCGTAATTAATGGTGCCTAAGCTTTGAGCAATTTCTTCAACTGGAATGACTGCATCTTGTTGTTTACCAAAGAGTACAACCTCATCTTCTACGGATACACCTTTGATATGAGTTACATCGACCATGAATTGGTCCATACAAATATTTCCTATTATAGGCGCATACTGTCCTCTGATGAGAACTCTGCCCTTATTACCTAAATTTCTTGAATAACCATCTGCATAACCGACTGGAATCGTAGCAATTTTAGTTTTCTGATGGGTGTAAAATTTTCTACCATAGCCGACGTACTGACCTTCTGGCAGCTCTTTCACATGAACAACTTGAGTTTTAAGTGTCATGGCTGGCTCAAGGTCTAGTACTTTCCCTTCTAAATAAGGTGAAGGATAGTATCCATAAAGAATAATACCAGGTCTTACTAAGTTCAAATGCGTATACTCATGACACATAATGGCTGCGCTATTAGCTGCATGAATAATAGGAAGTTCAAGCCCTACTTCACTTAATTCTTTTAAAAAGCCTTCAAATATACTCCATTGTTCTTTTGTATAACTTGTATCTTCTTCATCCGCTGTAGAAAAGTGTGTAAAAATACCTTCTAAATTAATATGAGGAAGTTTTGTAATCATTAAAATCTCTTCTATACTTTTAGGTGACGATAAAAAACCAATGCGCCCCATCCCTGTATCTACCTTTAAATGAATATTGACGGTCTTACCAAGGCGGCCTGCTTCGTCAGATATGGTTTTTGCCATTTCATAAGAAAAAACAGTTTGGGTTAAATCATTTTCTATAAGCGCTTTAATATCTGCTCGTGGTGTATAGCCTAAAACTAAAATAGGTGATGTGATACCACTACTTCTTAGTTCTTCACCTTCTGCTACAATAGCAACTGCAAAACGATTGACACCTTGCTCTTGTAAAAAGTTCGCTACTTCCTTTGCACCATGACCATACCCATCTGCTTTGACAATAGCCATCATTTCTGTATGATTCGGTATATGCTGACGAATTTGTTTATAATTATGTTCTATTGCACCTAAATTAACTTCTGCAACAACACGTGGTCTAAGAGATTCCATATTTACCTCCCTGAGAAACTTAACGTTCTCATTCTTATCTAATCATTGTATTTGAAACTTTCGTAGTCAACCTGTAAGGTAATATTGCCTGTTTCATCATATATAATCATTTGAATAGGTAACAGTTTCTCCTCATCTAAATAAAGCTTTTCTTTAGCCATATACTTGAACCCACCTTCTATAGGCATTTCAATTGTCACTAAAGTTTTACCATCTTGCCTAACCACATCTTTCTTCACCTCTTTAGAGGATTGATAGCGTTCTACAAAACTGGTTAAAAGCATTTCTTGGCGAGCCTGACTAGGTTCACACTCAACTGTTTGACCTGTAGCTGGGTGGTACTGGGTAATGCGCCTTCCATCATAGGTGACACATAAGCCCTTTAAATGAGTTGGTTCTTCTAAGATATATTCATAATTGCCTTTTAAATCGGCTTTTTGTTTCATCCTTAGTACATTAGGTTTTGAATCCTTCAATAAACTTACCTTTACCTGTGCTTCATAACCATTGAAATCATCAAAGAAATCTTTAACACTAGAAGCACCTTGGTTGTTTAAACAACCTGATAAAGCTAACGTCATCATAAGTAAAAAGCTTAATACAGCAAACCTTTGTACTTTATTCATACTATCCCCCTAACGGTTTAACAATAAGGGAAGTAAGTCTGTTCTACCTATAATACCTACAAGCTTGTTATCTTCATCAATAACAGGTATGCGATTAATATGTCTGTTCATCATAAGTGATACAACCTCTTCAATAGTAGCTTCCTCATGTACGGCAAAGGCAGGAGTGGACATCACTTCTTTGGCAGTTGTGGTTTGTAGTATTGCCCTACTTTCTCCTAACTGCTTTTTCCCATCTATACCTAATATACTCGTCATAAACGCTATATATGATGAAATATTTAAACCTTTTTCCTTTGTCATTAAATCTTTTTCACTCACAACCCCTACTAATTGGTTGTTCTCATTAACAACAGGTACGCCACTAATTTGATGTTTCATTAAAATGTTAATAATATCTTCTAACAATTCTTCATTTCTTACAAAAACAACCGGTCTATTCATAATATCTTTTGCACGCATACAATTCCCCCCTATATGCTTTACCCTAATACTTAAATAAGCGCCTTTAATACTTGACTTAAATAATGAATGGTGTCGCTTGGCAAGAAGCTATATTCAGTCAAATCTTTAGCTGCTTCATCACCTGCCTTAGCATGCAAGAAACAACCTAACTTGGCTGCAGCTATTGCAGGCAAACCTGTCTTTAAACTTTGAGCTAATAGTCCTGTAATGATGCCCGTTAAAACATCACCACTTCCACCTTTGGCTAAGCCTGAATTACCATATCTGTTTATATATATGTCACCATTAGGGTCTGCTATCACTGTTCTTTCTAGCTTTAATACTGTTATCACCCGTAAATCCTGTGCCACTTTTTTGGCAATCTCTAAAGGTTGTTCTAGTATTTCTGCTATCGTAAGTCCTGTGAGTCTTGCCATTTCACCAGGATGAGGGGTTATGATTGTTGGTGCTTTTCGAATACGGAGTAGATCTGTAAGTTCCGGAATGAAATAAAGTGCATCTGCATCTATGACGCAGGGCTTATCACTTATAAGAACATCTATGAGCACTGGCAATACATTTCTGTTTCTACCAAGACCAGGACCTATAGCAATCACATCATAGCGATCTAGCATGGCTCCTACTATTTTTCCAGCTTCTTTACTGAAAAAACCATCTTCATCTGGTAAACCACAATGAATTACCTCTGTTAACTTCTGTTCCATTATTTCTAATATAGCATAAGGTACGGCAGCAGTAACAGTACCACTACCCACCTTATAGGCGGCCATACTGGTTAGAGCTGGGGCTCCTGACATCCCCTGACTCCCACCGATGACTAATACCTTTCCAAAGCTTCCTTTATTGCTACGCATAGCTCTTCTTGGTAAAAGTACCTTCATCTCCTCTTCTTCTATAGAAAAGGTATCTGTTTGGGCTGCTTCTACCAACGCTTTAGGCATGCCAATATCCACTACCTCTACCACTCCTGTATATAGCGGTGCTGGATACTGATATAGTCCCTTTTTAGGTAGCACAAAGGTAATAGTATAATCTGCCATCACACCTATGCCTTGTACTTTTCCGGTATTGCCATCTAGACCCGAAGGAATATCTACACTTAATTTATAAGCTGTACTTTGATTCATATGGTCAATCATTTCAGCGTATAAACCTTCTACAGGCCTTGTTAAACCCGTTCCAAATAAAGCATCTACAATCACCTTGGCGACTTCTAAACTTTTAAAAGCCGTATCTCTATTTTGCTTATCTATCTGCATCATGTCCACCTGTAATTTTTGGCAAATATCAAAATAGGTTTTTCCATCTTCACTTAGTTTCTCTCTAGGGGCTAAAAGTAACACCTTTACCTTGCTCTGCCCCCAGGTTTGTAATTGTCTCGCTAAAGCTAAACCATCCCCTCCATTATTACCAGGTCCGCATACAATAACAACAGATTCTGCCTTATCTCTACCTTGCAAATGCTTAAATAAATGATAAGCCGCATGCTCCATTAATAAAATGCCTGGAATGCCATATTCTTTAATCGCTGCTTCATCTAAAGCATGCATGGCTGAAGGTGTCATTAACTTCATTTTTCCTCCACTCCCTCTATTACCACGTAAGCTACTGAATAGCTCTGACAGTGAGAAATCGTTAAATGAATTCGCCCTACCCCTAGTTCATCTGCTACTTGTTTGGCTCCGCCGAGTAAATGAACTTCTGGTTTACCAAGGGCATTTCTCCTCACCTCTATGTCACAAGGTGAGAAATCTCTAAAACCTGTCCCTAAAGCTTTACTAACCGCTTCTTTGGCTGCAAAAGCCCCTGCTAGGCTCTCTACTTTTTTATGTCCTGCTTCATAGTATGCACGTTCCTCTTCTGTATAAACTGTTTTATAAAAACGTGGTGTCTTACTAATGACTTTTTCAATTCTTTGAATCTCTATGATATCCGTTCCAATACCTATAATCATCTTATTTTTTATCTCCTAAGCCTCTATCAATGACTTCTATTTGTTCTCTTCCTACAATGCTATGAAGGTAGTTATACACATCTTTTAAGAGCTTTTCACACTTTTTCTTTTCTGCTGTTTTCAAAAGCATTTGCTCTCTGAGCTGTGTAATCTCTCTTTCTAAGCGTATTTCCTTTTCCTTGCAAACATCAATATACTCGTACCCTACCGCAATCATTTCTTCAATAATCTCACGGTTAGCACTTTCAATCTCCACTTCCACTTCGCTTATACGCTTTTCAATATCCTCTAGTTTTTGATTGATATTTACCGTACTTTGATGGAGCTTATTAAGTGCTTCAATAGATTCACTATTCCCATCAACTTGTACTTCGCCACTTAAATTTAAAATTTCCTTTAAAAAATTTTGCTTCACAGTGCTGTATTCCTTATAGTCATTGTTTAAACGTCCTTGTTCCTTTAAAAGCTCCTTTAAGTTTTTTTCCTGAGCCTTAATAATATCACTTTGAATACTATCTCTCATGGTGTGCCATAGAGGGTCTAAAAGTACGATAGGTAGTTTCCTACTTTTTAAAATATCACTTACGTACTCTTTCTTTAGATTAACATTGCTATTGGTAACTTTCACTTCTTCTTCAGGCTGCTCATTTAGTACAATGCGACGTTTTTTCTTCATAAAATCAAACATACTGGCATCTCTCCTCCTTCCTTTAACCTTAGGGTTTAAACTATTTTTATTACTTTTATTATAAACCTAAAATGAATAAAATCCTATGGTTAGCTTATATTTATTCTATAATGACAACTGCTTAGTACGATATGGGACTACTTTAGATGATTGCGTTGTTAAGTCACTAGATATAAATATATATCGGTAAATAAAACGGTTAATCATGCAGACAATTTACAATTTAAGCCTCAATAACAAAAGCTTATTCAGAATGTATAGTGTAGACTCACTGAATAAGCTCAAAAATACTTATTAATTTATTTTTTCTAAATAATCAATCTTTATCATGATGAGTATGTTGTTTGTATCAATTTTCTCCATTATTTACTGTTATCAATCAAAAAAAGAAAACCATCCTACTCCAATGGAAAGAATGGTTTTCTACTCTATATTAGCTATTCATTAACGCTATAACTTCCTCTAACTGCGGTGGATTAAGAGGTAGTGGAAATCTAGTGCAAGCTACTGCTGCTGTAGCACTAGCAAATTTGACCGTTTCTAAATCTGACATGTCCTTTAATAAGGCATAGATACAAGCAGCTTTAAAGGTATCTCCTGCGCCTAAAGTACTTTTAACTTCTACTTGATAAGGCTCAAGACTACTTTTCCCCGTTGCCTTTCTACCGTACCATAGAGGCTTAGAACCTCTTGTGAAAATCACTAAGCCCTCACTATTTTCCACATAACGTTCAAATAGCTCTTCTTTATCCTCATCTAGATAAGTATAGCCAAAGAACTCCCCTGATAAAATAGTCATACTAGCATTCTGATGTAAAAAACTATCATAAGGGCAATCGATCGTCACATACTTTTTCCCCTCTTCAATACAATAAGCTGCCACTTCCTCTGAGGCTATTCTAAAGAAAGGATCAAGTCCCACAACTGCAGCTGCTTTAATATCTTCCCTATTAGGCTGATTCCACCTTTCTACCGTATCACTATAAAATCCCTGAAACATCCCAAAAGGTGTCCTTGTAGCTTGGTCAATAATCACATAATCCTCAAGTCCATCATAGCCCTCTTCTACTGTCAAAGCACTTATATCCACCTTTTTATCCTGATAAAACGACTTAATCAAAGGGTAGGTCTTAGCCCCCATATAATTACCGTCCATTTTTACCGTGCACCCTAAGCTATTAAGTACAGTAGCACAAGTCCCTGTTTCTCCTCCAGGTAGCTCATACTTTTCTCTAATCTCACCATAAGTATCTGCTATAGGATACTTATCCTTAAGTAAAAAACTATTGGTCTTTAAAATCATGCCATGTAAATAAACGTCGTATGTATTCATCAGATTCCTCCTTTAATGGATTCATACCCTTATCATAGCCATCTTTTTTTCAAGAAACCATTTATTTTCTTATACAATTATTTGGCTTTTTATTAGGAATTTATCAATAATGACATCTCCTAGAACGAGAATATCCTGATGTATCGTTCATTATACATGAGTAAGCTCCTAAATCACTGATTCACTTTGTAGTCTCTCAGCTAATTTGGTATTTCTATTTTTTACTTCATTGTTCTTCACTGCTACATAAATCGCTTGACGATTACCTACCAACACCACTACCTTTTTAGCTCTCGTTATACCTGTATAAATTAAATTACGCTGGAGCATCACATAATGACTAAAAGTAAGAGGCATGACTACAATAGGATATTCACTTCCCTGGGCCTTATGAATCGTGGTGGCATAAGCCAGTACAAGTTCATCTAATTCTAATGCTTCATACTCTATTTCCCGCTCATCAAAGGTCACTTTAAGCGTACGCTCCTCTAAATCAATGTCTGAAATAAAGCCTACATCTCCGTTAAAGACTTCCTTATCATAGTTATTTCGTATCTGCATCACTTTGTCATTGAGCCTATATTCAGTAGCCCCTCGTTTTAAATGAAGCGTATTTTTATTAAGCGCTGATTGCAGTACTGTATTGAGGTTAGCAGCACCTGTTTCAGAACGCTGCATAGGTGTTAGAATCTGAATGTCTTTGATTGGATTCACCTTATAATACTGAGGTAGCCTTTTGGTACATAGTTTGACAATCGTATCAATAACCCCCTGACTCTCTTCTTGCTCTATGAAGAAGAAATTACTATCCTTACCACCTCTTAAATCCGGATTTTCTCCTTTATTAATCTTGTGGGCATTGGTAATAATTTTACTTCCCATAGCTTGTCTAAAAATACGTTCTAGCTTAATGGTAGGGATAACGCCAGAAGCTATCATATCTTGAAGCACATTGCCTGCGCCTACAGAAGGAAGCTGATCAATGTCTCCAACAATAACAAGAATCATATGATCTGGAATGGCTTTTAATAAATTATACATCAGTATAATATCTATCATTGAAGCTTCATCTATTATAAGGACATCACCTACTAATGGATGATCCTCATTTTTCTTATAACCCTCAGGTGGCTTACATTCTAATAGCCTATGAATGGTCTTAGCCTCCATGCCAGTGGCTTCACTCATCCTTTTAGCCGCTCTTCCTGTTGGTGCAGTCAACAGCACTTCCATCCCTGACTCTTTAAACAAACTAATAATCCCGTGAGTAGTGGTTGTCTTTCCTGTTCCCGGACCACCTGTTAATAGCATCACCTTAGACCTACTTGCAAGATGAATGGCTTCCCTTTGAATATCATCATAAGTCATCTGCTCTGTTCTTTCTAAGAAAGCAATAACCTCATCACTCTTTTTCACTTGCCTTAGCGTATGACCTGCCATAATCTCCTTTAAACGTTTCGCTACCCCTCTTTCACTAAAATAAAAAGGTGGTAAGTAAATGGCATCTGGTTCTTCTTTAATCAGTTCCTTTTCTTTAATCAAATGGTCGATAGTCATTATCACCTTTGTTTCTTCTACCTCTAGTATCTCTACACATTTAGCCACTAATTGCTCTGTTCTAGCAAAACAGTGTCCTTCCTCTGAGAGTTGACTCAGGGTGTAAAAAAGCCCTGCACGGCATCTTTTAAAAGAATCCTTCTCTATCCCTAGCTTAGCTGCTACCCCATCAGCTGTTTTAAAACCAATCCCATAAATATCATCTGCTAGCTGATAAGGATTTTCTTTAACCACCTCAATACTCTCATTGCCATAGTATTTATAAATACGACTTCCAAAAGAAGTGGATACACCATAGGATTGCAGGAAAATCATAATGTTCTTAATCTCCTTTTGATCCTGCCAAGCTTTCTTAATCATCTCTACACGTTTTTTACCTATCCCAGAAACCTCTATAATCCGATCAGGTTCCTCTTCGATAATATCTAGTGTCTGCTCCTTAAATAAATTAACAATCTTCTTAGCATACACAGGCCCAATTCCCTTAATAAGCCCGCTGCCTAAATACTTCTCTATACCATAAATACTAGCAGGCAAAGTCTCCTCCCATTCCTTAGCCTCGAACTGCCTACCATATTTAGGATTGCTCGACCAAAACCCTTTCATAGTAATAACCGCACCTACATTAACAGTAGCCATACTCCCAACTACCGTTACAAGCTCATGATAGCCTTTACACCTGATCTTAATCACACTATAGCCAGTATCCTCATTAGCATAAGTAATGCGCTCTACTACACCACGTAAATTTTCCATTTCACTCCGTCCTTTTACGTCTAATATAAGTCTAGTATATCACATATGACGACAAATAAAAAAATACGTTAAATGCCAAACCAACTGCTCATAAAATTTTTTAAATTTTTATTAGGGAGTCCACTGGTAGCCCACATATATATAAGTGTAAAAACAAATCAAACAACTTCCCACGGCATAATCACCGCAGCTTCAACTTGAGGAACTGACCGGGTCGACCAAGTCTCAATCTGTCGTTACAGGTACCTCTGGCTCTAAGGAAAATGTTCACTAGTGCGCTGGCAGGGAGGCGCCATCTATAAGTTGCCAAAACGTTTTTACACCTTGCACTACCAAATAAAGTTTTTTAACCAGAGTCTTAAGGCCTTAGTTTCCTATCACAAGGGTGCACCGGCTAAGACTTTAAGGAGCTCCTCACTCATTGGTTAAACTTTCATACCTCCCCTTAGTAGGCCTCTTTCTATTGCCAGAAGAGTGCTGAGGAGCCACTTTATGCCTTGACTAAGGCTTACTAAGGAGCTATGAAGGTTTCACTAGAGTCTGGAGCCAATCCAAAAAAGTAACCATGTGTCACGATACATGGTTACTTTTTTTTGCGTTTATCACACCATAAGCTTCATTTTTAACTTAATTGAATTGTTAGAAAATTATGTTATAATACATTTATCTTATTCTAATGAGGTGTGTCATGCATAGAAAAATCAAATCACTATTAATGTTAATGCTATCATTTTTAACCATCGCTCTTCCCCTGTCAACTGAAGCTGCTACTCCAGAAGCTTATTGTCTTTTAAATTATCAAGGGCGTCCAGATCTTACTTCAAAATGGCTTTATATTTTCACCTTCCCTAATCAAGAAACCATATCCTTAAAATTTAAAGAAACTCATCCTTTCTTAATGGTTAATGGAACATTTGTGCCTTCTGCCAATATTCAAATCATTAATAACCGTTCCTTTATTCCTCTTAGAATTGTAAGCCAAGAACTTGGAATGAATGTACGCTGGGATGCTTCTTCTCAAACTGCCATTATTCAAAAAAATGCTTTACAGATTACCGTTAAGCCTAATCAAGAAAAGTTTCTTATCAATGGAGTTGAAGCGCTATCTGAAGATAAAGTATGTACAATTAACGGAAGCCTTTATGTTCCTTTACGTTTTCTCGAAAAAGCTTTTCCTATTACTTTAAACTATATTCCCTATAAGGAGTCTTCACCCTTTTATCTATTAGGAAATCCACTTATTACTATTGATGAAAATTCTACGCAAAAACAACTCACTAAAGAAGAAGCCTTTCAATTCTTACACGCTCAACTCCTTGAGGCATATAATAACTTCTTAACTAATCAAACATATAATCAAAACACTGAGTACTCCAATTCAATTTTGGACAGACTAAAAACCGATATTGACAGCATTCAATGTACAGGTAAAATCTCTCGTTATTGGGTATTTACCGGTCCATATCCTATTCTATTAGATGCCTTTACTGGCGATATTTATTTTGCCAAATCTAAAATTGTAAGGTCTTATATTGAAAAAATGATTATCACCGATCCAGAAGTTTTTGCACTTGATTACTTTCTTGGCTAGTAAAAGTCTGGGGAATTTCCTTAAGACTAAAATTCTTCACTTTTTATTAAAGAATCCTCTACCACATAAAATGCGATAAATATATAAAATAAACAACCAACAAAAAAGAAAACCATGTGTCCATATATAAACTGATCCCCATGGCGACCGCTAATAAGTGATTCATCATCTACCTATGAGAACAGATGCACTCTCACAAGTCTAGATAGAAACTCATTTTTCTATATTAAATTCCATAACAGAGACTTTTATACTTCCTTCTCCATCACTTGACTCCCCAAGAATCATTGAAACTTTATCGCCTACTTTTACATCTCGTATACTACAAGGCTTTTTCTTACCGTTTTTATCTACTTTATATACTTTGGTATAATCTGTGATAAAAGTTGCTCTATCACCTGCTTCATTGTGACAGAATATCATAAAATTAACATAGGTTATATCTAAAGGATCTTTACTCCCTTCATATAATCCTACTTTTTCTGTCAGATCTACAATTTCAGTAACTGTTCCCGAATAAATAGCAGGATAAGGGCAGGGATCTTTAGTCCAATCATATGGAAGCCTAGAGTTATTAGCACCAAGAATAGCCTCTGCTTTATTATAAACATTGCTTATTTGCTTAGGATAAATGATAAGGGTATAACAGCCTAAGGTAATAGTTCCTAAAATTAATAAAGCTCCTACAACACAGAATATAGTAGTTTTAGACTTCATTATAACCCCCTGAGATAATTATTAAATATAAGAATATTGAATATATTTATACACTCATTCCAATAAAAAGTAAATAAGAAATCTAACATCTAAAGACTGATTTCACCATAAAGAATGGCATATGCATTTTTTCTTTACTCATTAAATGTTTGTATTTATCTTGTCTCACCTTTTAATATCTTAATGTCTTCTATACTTAATTCTGTAATATTACTAATCGTCTCAATATCCATTCCGCTAAGTAACATTTTTCTAGCTACATTAAACTTTTCTGCTTCGCGTCCTTGCTGTATTCCCTGCTCTCTACCTCTTTGCTCTGCAGAGTTAACCATATTTGCTTGATCATGTAGTGATTTTTCCCTTGCATAATAAATGCTCATTGTCTCTTCATCACTACTTAAATGTTCTAGTTTACTTTCTGCTTTTTTTATTACTGGTTCCATCGCTACCAACTCCTTCAAAGTCTCCTCTGAAATATCTTTTTCTAAAAAGGCTAACCATCTTTCAATAGCATTGTCTTTATAATTTTTTTCTGTAAGTCTTCTAAACTTAGGATACTCTAAAAAGTGAATTTCTGCTACATCTGTCAGCATATAATAAAATATCCTCATTTTCCTTTTCACCAAATAACTTCTTAAAGATAAAATCATTTAGTGGCTTTACTTTTCTCATATTCTTACCTCTAGCATTTCTTTCTAGCTTTGACTATGTTTTTGAATATTATACCATAAATCCTTTCTCTACATTTTGCTTTCTATAAATTAACCTGTATTACTCATAAAAATATCTTGACAGCCTATATTTAGCTGACTAAGGCAGCTATGAAGGTTTCACTAAAATCTAGAGCCAAGCACAAAAAAGTAACCATGTATCACGTATACTTGGTTACTTTTTTGTGCTGTCATTATTTCCAAAATACTTATCTGTTTTTTCCACAAGTTATGTATGCTCTATACATTGCTCTGCCTTATGAAAATACTTTCCATAGTTAAATTTATTTGCAGTAAAATTTACAGTTATACTCATTACGAGTGAGTTACTCAAAATATGCTTCAATATACAAAGTACATTTCACCTATAAAACCTTGTTTATCAACATTCAAGAATTCTACCACTATTATTCTTACTCTCTTTTCTTATGATCTTTACAGTAACTTCACTGTAGTTTTACTGTAAAAACACCAATATATTTTCATTTCTTAATAATCAATCTTACATTTTCTATTTGCCCATTAAGTGCTGTAAATGTTCTACACGGCATTAACCAAGGATATTGACTTGCTACTTCATCTACAAACTGCTGTGCTTTCTCTATCTATTAATGTCATATCATCTATCATCTTTTTAACTCTTCTACATTCTCTTTAAAAAGAAACTGATCACCCTGTCACCTTCCATATTAGGTGCATATCTATGGGTCATAGGACTAATTACTAAAGCTTTTACTTTCTCATGTCTTAATGCTGCTGCAAAAGTCATATGATGACCATCAAAAAAAGCCTTCATATAGCCATCTAAACAATAAGCTGCTGGCTTATCACTCAATGGTCTCCAAAACAAATGACCATTACCATCTGTTGAATAATACTTTATCTATCCATTCATCTGTCTAATTTAGGAATACCATATCTAGCTAAATGTCCATTCTTATAGCGTACATCATCTGTAACATCAGCAATGACCCATTCTGGTGTTGCAAAAGCTGTAGCTTCCTCCATATTGAGAAATTCTATTTCCATATAAGCAAGCCCCTCTAAATCTCCTTCAAATAAATCGATGGCCACTAATTCACCATCTACCAATAATTGATATCTCATCTTCTGAATGGAATTTCCCTCTTGCTTAGCAACAAGTTTTTCATATTCTTCCTTGGTAATCTGTATATCTATTTCATTTCTCTTTATTCCATCTGAAGTCATGTCATACTTTAATGTAAAGGTATATTGCTCTCCATCATTAATTTTTCTTACTCGCATTTCAGGTGAGAAATTAATATAGGTTTGTTCAAGTTGAAAAACAACTGCCTCAGAAAGATCAAATGGTATTGTCTTTGGATTAATAAGCCACTTCTTTTCGATTTCAACCTCATCTGATAGTAGTTCATCCAATCGCTCATCATATGGGGCTTTTTTGATATTTTGTAAAGCAATAATTGCTAGTAGCATTACAATGATGATACATAAAACAATAATAATATTTTTAGATTTTTTTATAGATTCGCCTGATGTTTGATTAATGTAATCTAGATCATTTTTCATACCCTTCCCCCTTTTACATGATTCTTTTCATCCATTTCCCAACGTAAAATATAGAATAATAATCCCCCAATATATATGTCTATTTAACAAGCCTTTGATTTAAAAATCTCTCTAATGATTCACATCTCAATTATAGTATATTCAAAAAAATTATAAACCATTAAATTAAAATCAACCTATATTACTCATAAAAATATCTTGACCGCCTATATTGAGCTAACTAAAGCAGCTATAAAGATTTTACTAAAGTCTGGCGCCAGGCCCAAAAAAGTAACCATGTATCACCTATACTTGGTTACTTTATTTGTGCTGTCATTATTTACAAAATACTTATCTATTCTCCCCATAAACTATGTATGCTTTATACATTGCTCTGCCTTATGAATACTCTCTCTAAGCCTAATCAATGTCCTACTCATCACTAAATGTGGAAACTTCTCCTCAACATCAGTCACAAACTGTTGAGCTTTCTTAATGACTTCCTGCTCAAATTCATGATGTAAGATGATTGTTTTAATAAAATCTGTTTCACAAACCTCTATTCCTTTTGTAAAAGCTTCCCCTGATTTTAATTCTACTAAACGTCTTGGTATCCCCCTCTGAACAATAGGCCTTCCCATAGATTGAACTTTGAACTTTTTATAAAAACGCACCTTCGATTTCTTATCATCCATCTCATCAATTTCCCGTACTTCAAGAAATTCATCCCTCTTTTGAAATTCAAGCATCTTAGGGCACTCCATCTCACAAACTGTTATATGCTCCACCTCACGAAGTGCCACTACAGCCTCTAATAAATTATGAAACCATGATACTAATAGCTCATCCTGAAAACAGCCTACTGCTAACATCTCAGGATTGATTTCACCGTCATACATATAGCCATAAGAACTCTCATTAAAGCAAAGTTCCAGTAAGCCTTCAATGTTCCCCCACTCCTCATCATAGGCTTCTTTAGTCATCTTTTTAAGTTCATCTTCGTTTTCAACAATTCTATAATTAATTTGGAACATCAGTTTCCTCCAATTAGAATATATCAAAAGGTATGGTGATTTCACTGTGAGAGAGTGAAAAAGGATTTTTGTTGAAGTTCTTGATACTCAAGCTAAAACTAGATTTTTCTAGTATTTAAGAGGTTTTATTTTTATTTAATCTTTTTCATTTTTCACTTTGAATAACTGGTGTTTATTTAAATTTATTTGCAGTAAAATTTGCAGTTCAAATTTTAAACCACTAGTAACTAATCAAACTCAATATTTAGGACTTTATCAAGTATCACAACTCTTGACTTTGCTATGTTTATTATCAACATTATCATCCTTTAAAGCTATTTTTCTATGACTTTATAATGTTGTAGTACGTTTTTAGCACGCTAAGAATTAGATCCTTGGTCTAGCGCGTATGCCAATTGAATAGTTAGTATATAAAAGTGTTGATAGTCAATGTATTTGTATAATGAGCACTAGATTTTCTTAGAAATTGCATTCTAGATTCTATGGAATTATGGCATCAGCACAACTAGGTATTTTCAAGGCCTTAGGTATTTTTTTAAGATTAGGAAATATATATTATTTAGAACCTCTACTTTATAGAACTTAAAATAATTGGTTATACTACTATAAAGATATATTATTCTGAATAAGAAGAGGGGAGAGAACATATGTATTTTGGATTTTCTGTAGGATGTAAAGTTTCTATTATTGGTATTATTCCTTTCAATATTCAATCTTCAGTGCCATTATATTCAACAGGCACCATTATTCAAATTGACCCCTATAACACTTACCCCATTAAGGTTTTTGTTAACAATATAATCTTATCTTGCTTCCCATCCCAATTAAAACTACTTACACCTATGCCAGTAATTTAATTCTATCCTTTATATACATTAATTCATTTTCATCAAACATTGTTGAGGATGTTAAAAGATTTTTTAATTGAGCAATTTGGAAATTAGCCGATGTCCTCCATAAGCACTTTGTCTTGGTCCCACTATCACAATACTTACATGACTTTATTAAATTTCCACATGCATCTTTTAATAAATATGCCCGTTCAATAATATGATTACAATACACATATAATAACCATTTTCCTTTTGCTACATACTTTATATCTTCTCTAGTTATCTGTTTCTCCTCAGCAAACTTATCCAACTCATCTTTTTTTACTTCTATCTGTGGCCAAACAAACCCTAATGCTCCTTTAGAAAATATGCTGCCTGGCTCCTCTTTATATCTTTTTACTGGAATATATCCCGTTTCACATCTTCCTTTTAAAGCTTCCAGTGAAATATAGTATAGCTTATCATATTTATCTGCTAAACCCTGTAACATAAATTCAATAACCCTATCATCCACCATCTTCTCACTCACCTGTGTTAAAATACTTATTAATTTTTTTAATGAATATGAAGTAGTAAGGTGACTTTCATACGAGTAATACTCTAGTACAAATAAACATGGCATATTCGGCACTTCACCTCTATAGTATCGAGTATCCTTATCAATAATTCCCATGATTAATTTTTTTAGTTGAGTATTCACACGTATTTCTTCCTGTATATCATTAATAGCCCTCTCTACCTCTTCACAGCCTTGCCCATATCCTTCTATATTTTCTATTGCTTGTATTGACACGTCTTTATCAATCGTCATACTTATATTTTCATAAAAACTGATATCATCTATTCCTTCTACTAATATTGTTGGAATCCCACTCATAATACATTCAGTTAGAGTTTCTTCTATATCGTATTTCATCATTTCCCCCTATTTTAATTCTACTAAAAACTTATTATTAGCTTTTGAAATAGATGGGCTATGTGAGGCAACAATAATTTGAGAATCTGGTGCTAGCTGGCTTAATGTAGTTAGCAATTTTCTTTGCCACTTTATATTTAAAGAAATTTCCGGTTCATCAATCATTAAAATGTCTTTATATACTCCTTGTATTATAAATATAGTTAACAAAGATAATAAATGTCTTTCTCCGCTAGATAGGTCATGTATCTTATGTATCAATTTCTTATTTCTAAATTTGATTGATATTTCATTTTCAGATATATCAAGATATTTCTCACCTTGAATATGATCATTAAATACATTTTCTAAGACCCTAATAGACTGAAGTATTCCTTCTTCCTTTTCTAACTCCAAGGTCATCTTATAAATTAACTTAGCTAGTAACTTACTTTTCCTACATTCTTCTATAACCTTATCTGTATCCTTATTTTGAAGAATGTCAATTATTTTATCTCTTAGTGTATTTTCCTCGATCTGTCTTAAAGCGCTTAATAACTTTTCTTTATTTTGTATTAATAAGTTACCTAAATCCTCTATATCAATATCTTCTCCCTCTATAGAATTGCATGCATCTGCCAAAGTATCAAATAAAGCTTTTTGTACTCTAGTAGTAGAAATGTGTTTAGCTACCCTGTACCTATTTAATATAATTTCTTCTACTACATCCATGCTAATATTATCCACACTTAATACTTTATTAGAAAAGTCAATAGTATCTTTAACAGTATACGCACTCCTCGCTCTTCTTCTATTGAAACTTAAATACCTAGCTAAATCTTCACTAAACAACCTCATTCTTTCCCTATTTTGAAAACAATCTATATATCTAGGATTCATAGATATAAACTTATATATTTGTGTATCAGTTACATTAATCGTATTTGTTATTCCCCTATTTACACCAAAGAGTATGGATGAAGTGTCCTTTAATTCAGATTCCTCTAACTCACTCCAATCATATGTTGTTGCTATATAGATAAAATCCCCTTCCTTCTTTTCTTCTTTCCTTTGTATTCTTATATTTTTTTCACCTTTTTCTGTAGAATATGTAATAGTAATCTTATCTACATTTTCATTCAATAATACTGTATCTTGCTGATCAAAAATAGCATTTATTATTCTTAAAAATGTAGATTTACCTCCCCCATTTTCACCATATATTACTGCAATATTATATTCAGGGAAAACAACATCTATCACCCTATTTTCATCTTTAAACCCTACAATTCGAATTCTTACTAATTTATTCATTTTTCCTCCTATGTACTATATTGTGGCATATATAACAAAATATTTTAATTTATCTGTATAATACATATCACATCTACATTTAATACTTTTCAATAATCTTATCCTTTTTTAAGATATGCACTTCTTTTATTAGTAGCCTATATATCCCTTTCATAAATATGTATATATTTATGTACAGATTGTCTGCTAACATTACATATCCTTGCCAATTCAGTCTTATTAATCTCTTTATTCCTATACTTTGGATAATGCTTTATAAAACTACTTGGCAAACTATCAACCGTTGTACTCGGTCTTCCTATGACTTTACCTTTAGCTGCTGCATTTGCCATTCCACTCTTTACACGCTCACTTATCATATTGCGTTCCATTTCAGCAAATACACCCATCATTTTTAGCATTCCATCAGTCATAGCATCTAATTGTCCTTTTGTACAATCAACTATAAAGCCACCTATCACGAGCTTCAAATTCTTTTCTTTTGCCATCTCTATAATTTCACATAGTTGCTTTGTACTTCTTGTAATACGTGACACCTCTGTAGTAACAATAGTATCTCCTGCTTTCACTTGATTTAATAGCCTATTTAACTCTATTCGCTCTATCTTAGTACCACTTTCATATTCCCAATATATATTTTTCTCATCCACACAACCTAAAGCTTTAAGTTCTCTTTTCTGCCTATTAATATCTTGCTTATTTTCGTCTGTCGAACATCTTGCATATCCATATGTAGTCATCGCTAGTTTCCACCTTTTGTCATTTATTGACTCAATCATAGCTTGTCTTCTTGAATGTGTCAACAAAAAGGTTTTCTTCATTTCTTTTACATTTTTCCATCATTTTATTAGTAATGCTGACTGATTTTAGTGGTTCAAAAGTGTCAATGAAATCATTTGTTTTATTATAAATATCCCCTTACAATTCACTTGAAATAATTTGAGCTAAACCACTTTCCTGTATAACATTATTATATTAACCCTTACTCGTTCTTTTATAAGCTTATTGTACTCTCATCAAACCACATATAACAACAAAAAGGGTTCGTCTATTTTCGACATTATTAAGACAATCTTTTTTATAAAAAGCACCTTTACGCCAGAAAGCTGCTGGAAATGAGAGGGATGGCTGCCCTCAAGGGGTGACTTGCGAGTATTTTCAGCAGGCACTTAGCAAATTTTTTTGATGGGTTTTAGGGAGACTGTTTGAGCGCCAGCGAGTTTCGACCGTTCATCAAAAAAATAAGCTTAGTGCCTGCGAAAATACGGAGCGGAACTCCGGAGGGCAGCCATCCCTCTCATTTCTTTCCAGTAGCTTCTGATCGCAACTTACTTACAAATGAAAGCATTCACTTTATCTTTGTTCTCACTTTTTCGCCTTTACTCCCCTATTACCTAAAGATCTATCTCTTTAAACGCAAAAAGAAATGCCCATAAGCCTTCTGTCTTCCCAACAAAAGCCTTACGGACATTCCCTTATCTTTATTCACTTCTATCCATTCTTCCCCTCAATATCATTCCCAAAGAACTCCATTAAGCCACCACTTTATTCTTCAATTTGCCCTATACTCTCACTCTTATCTTTCTTCTCTCTTTCAACCTCAGCCTCATTAATCTTATAAGCCAAAGTCATTAATGAATGAGAAAGGTGTACATTTTCAACTTGTACTGTATCTGGTACGAATAAATCCACAGGTGAGAAGTTCCATAAGCCTTTTATCCCCCATTTTGCTAAACTCTCAGCTGTCTCTTTTACTCTTGTTTTTGGCATTGTTAAAATAGCAATTTCTACTTCATTTTCTTTTACGAACTGCTCCATTTTGTCAATATCTTGTACTTCTACCCCGTGTATGCTCATACCAATTAGTCTTGGATTAACGTCAAATAAACCGATTAACTTAAAGCCTCTTTTACTAAATGATGTTGAATTAGCAATAGCTTGTCCTAAGTTACCTACGCCTACAATAATCATTTTATAGTTTTGGTGAAGTCCTAATATCTTTCCTATCTCTGTATGCAAGTACTCCACATTGTATCCGTAACCCTGTTGCCCAAAGCCTCCAAAATTGTTAAGGTCTTGACGAATTTGTGATGCGGTCACATTCATCTTCTCACTTAATTCTCTGGAGGAGATTTTGGTTACTCCTTTTTGTAACAATTCTCCCAGATATCTGTAATAACGTGGCAATCTCCGTATTACATTCATAGAAATCTTTCTTTCTTCCGTCACCTTCTCATCTCCTCATATACGCAAACTCATAACCCTAGTATAGCATTTAAGTTTTTTTTTTGTCAATGTAGATTATTGGCCCCTTTTCTTTCAATTTGCGCTTTTATTTGCTAAAATAATAAAAGGCGTTACAAGGAGGATATTATGATTATTTCATGTAGCAATATCAAGAAAACATTTATTGACCGAGAAATCTTAAAAAATATTAGTTTTCATATCGAAGACCATGAGAAAGTAGCTTTAATAGGAAATAATGGTGTAGGTAAAACAACCCTTTTTAAAATTCTAACTAAGGAATTAGAACCAGATGAAGGTACCATTACTTCTACTAAAGACTGCACCATAGGTTACTTAAAACAACATATGGAGTTAGATTCTACAGCTACCGTCTATGAGGAACTCCTACATGTATTTGATGAAGTCATTGCCTTAGAAGAAAAACTTCATGCCATGGAAGCTGAAATCGCTAAGACTGGTTCTTTAGAACTCATTCATAAATATGATGCTGAACGTATGGTATTTGAAAATAGTAAGGGTTATGAATACAAAAGTTTAGTCAAAGGCGTTCTTAAAGGCTTAGGCTTTGATGAAACCATTTATGATAAACCAGTGTCTATTTTATCAGGGGGACAAAAAAACCGTGTCGCTCTAGGTAAGCTCCTACTTCAAGAGCCTAGTTTATTACTCTTAGACGAACCTACCAACCATTTAGACATTGAAGCTATCGAATGGCTAGAAGGCTTTTTACGTAGCTATAAAGGTGCTGTCCTTATTATTTCCCATGACCGTTACTTCTTAGATAAAATCGTCACTAAAGTCGTTCACTTAGAATTTGGACGTAGCTTTGTTTACAACGGTAACTACAGCGACTACATCATCAAAAGTGAAAAAGAATATGAAGTGGCTATGAAACACTTTGAAAAACAGCAAAAGGAAATTGCCCACCAACAAGCGGTTATTGCTAAGCTAAAACAATTTAACAGGGAAAAATCTATTAAACGTGCTCGTAGCCGTGAAAAAGCTTTAGAAAAAGTAGAAGTCATGGATATGCCAATGATTGATAACAAACCTATGCAGCTAGTACTCACCCCAAGAGTTGTAAGTGGCAATGATGTCTTAAGCATTAGTGAATTAAGTAAAACCTTTGATACCAGCCCGATTTTTAGCCATATGAATATGGAAATCAAAAAAGGGGATAAAGTAGCTCTCGTAGGTCCTAATGGCGTTGGTAAAACCACTGTTTTCCGTATGATTTTAGATCAAATGACTCCTACAACGGGTACCCTAAAATTAGGAAGCAATGTTATTGTAGGCTATTACGATCAAGAACATGCTACCTTAGATACTACTAACACCATTATGGAGGAAATCCAAGGTACTTTCCCAGAACTTAAAAATGGAGAAATCCGTAATGTACTGGCTGCTTTTCTCTTTACGAATGATGATGTTTTTAAACCCATTAGTAGCTTAAGCGGTGGTGAAAAAGGCCGTGTCGCATTAGCCAAAATCATGCTTTCTAAAGCCAATTTTCTCATCTTAGATGAGCCGACTAACCACTTAGATATTCTTTCAAAGGAAATTCTAGAAAGTGCCATATTAAACTATGAAGGCACTGTCCTTTATGTTTCCCATGACCGTTATTTTATCAATCAAACAGCAAGTAAAATCATTGATATGTCTAAAGACGGCACCATGGAATATTTAGGAGACTATGATTATTATATAGAAAAGAAAAAGGAGCTTGCTGCTTCAGCTACTCAGCAAACCAGCGTTGTTGTAGAAGAAGCTACTGCTGCTACCACTAATAAAGAAGATTGGCAAAAGCAAAAAGAAGAACAAACCAGAATACGCCGTATTCAAAACCAAATGGCCAAGCTAGAAACAGCTATTAGCGAAGCTGAAGAAAAAATAGCTGATATTGACGCCCAGCTTTGCCTAGAGGAAGTCTACAGTAACTATGATAAAAGCAGCCTACTCCTGGCAGAAAAAGAAAACTTAAATGCTACCATTACCAAGTATTATGAAGAATGGGAAGCCTTAAGCGAGACACTATAAAAAAAACAAAAAACTGGTTCCAGCTAAAAGCTTTGAGACCAGTTTTTTATTTGCTATTCTTTTTACTGATTATTTTGCACCTGCAAGCGTATCAGCTTAGGTTCTATAATCTCTTTTTTAAGGACAGTCTCTGTATTAGTAGATGTATCCACTACTTTTAAATCACTAAGCCAATTCCATTCATTGAGGTACTGTAAGTAATACGTTGCTGTACCCTTTGTACTAATGACCTTTGTACTTGCCCCTCCTCCTGGAAAGCCTTGTTCATCAGGCAAACTTACTCTTGTTTCTTTTTTCTTTAAATCATACACCTCATTATATTTAACAAATTCACCATACCCCTCATTAAAGATTTTACGGCCTATATAAATGTTATGTTCCTGTAAATTAAAATAGAGCGCGTCACTAGTATGATCAATGCTAGTCACTTTCTCTATATAATTTTCTGATTGACCACTTACTATCTTATTAATTTGATAATTATTAACGCCATTATCACCAGTGGTTTCTTCATAATATAATGCCTCTTCATACTTACCTAATACTACCCCTCGCTCAGTTAGGACTTGACTTATTTTTGTTTCTAAGTCTACTTGATATAGGGTAAGGTCATAATTGTCTTGCATATAACCACTAGTAAAATACATAGTCTCGCCTATTACACCAAAGGAATAGACCATGTCATTGCTTTTTAGTTTACAAACCTCTTCTAAATCTTCTCCATTAGAATGCATTCGAAAAATGGTGCTTTGACTAGCATCTGTACCTGAAAGTCCTATGGTAACATTAAAATAAACCCAACTGTCTACTACCCCTAAAGGTCCGTATCTCAAATAGCTTTGCCTTCCTTCATATGGCGTAGCTACATCAAGGGTACTTTCCTTACCTGCCAGTAGTTTAGCTTCACTTCCATCTAGATTTGCAATCAGTAATTCATTTATTATGGTAAGAGGCTCTGTACTTGTGTCTAAGCTTTCCCAGTCTTCCTGAGTCGTATAAAGTAATTGATCTTCCTCTAAAAGCCACTGACTGATATGATCTGCTACCCTTTCTTCTTTTTGTCTCCCTAATGCCATGCGCACTAAGGTGTTTTTTGCATCTTCTCGAAAATACAACCAGTCCTCCCATTTCACCTCTTCTTCCTCTGGCGCCACAGCTTTAGGCTTATGAGAAGATGGCGTATCAACCTGCAAATGCTCCTCCTTACTTTGACAACCTATGAAACTGCTTATTATCAGCATACTTATTAGCCATAAAAACCCCACTTTTCTTATCTTCACCTAAAATCCCCCTTCCAAAACATTTTTCTGATTTTTCTTTATGTTCCTATCTGATTTTTATTTTACTCACCTACCTCTATTTTTACAATGCTCCTGCTTCATTGTAGAACTGAAGTATGGCTTGTATATTTTCTTTAAGCTTGATGCTCACACTTTCTGGCGATTTAACTTCTATCTTATGAACTCCTACTTCTAGGCATTGAAAATCAACTAAAATAGCATTGTATGTGTTTCCGATAAAGAAAAAAAAGATTGCTGCTAGCACATTAAACAGCATTCTTTTTTTGACTGAATGAATAGTATGTATCATCCATTGAGTGCTTTTATGTACATAATCATTTTGAAATACATACATATTTAAAGAGATTTGGCCAAAAATATTAGTATTTCATACTTTTAGAAAGGAACTATTATGTTTATTCCCAAACGTGTTATATTCGAGAAAGGTGCCCTTGACTATCCCTTAGGCACTGAGCTTTATAACTATTTTAATGAACAAAGCGGCATTGAACTTTTTCAAGTAGCCACTAATCAAGTGAAACGTCAAATTCCTGGTGATGAGCTTCATAAGCAATATCAGCATGGCAAACAAACCTTAGTGGTTGGTGTGAAAAAAAGTCTTAAGTTCCAAAGCTGTAAGCCTTCTGCTCACTATCAACTTCCACTTGTAAGTGGTTGCATGGGACAATGTGAATACTGCTATCTGAATACGCAACTTGGTGATAAACCTTTTGTTCGGGTCCATGTGAATATAGATGATATTCTTAAACAAGCAGCGCATTATATCCATGAACGTCTACCAGAAATAACGCTTTTTGAAGGTGCTGCTACCTCAGACCCTCTCCCTGTTGAACCTTATACCCATTCACTGGCCAAATGTATTACCTTCTTTGGTCAGGAGGAGCATGCACGTTTCCGTTTTGTTAGTAAATATAATGATATTAAAGGCTTACTAGATCTTCCTCATCATGGTCATACAGAAATTCGGTTTAGTTTAAATACACCAACAATCATCAATGCCTATGAGCATCATACGGCTTCTGCTAAGCTTAGGATTAAAGCTTGTAGTGATTTAGCAGCCAAAGGGTATCCTGTTGGTTTTATCCTTGCTCCAGTTTTTCTTTATCCCAATTGGGAAGAAGAATATCATCAGCTTCTTCTAGAAATCAAGGAAGCTTTTCCTGTAAAACCACTTTACCCTATTATTTTCGAGGTTATTTCTCATCGCTATACCCTAAGAGCTAAGAATCGTATTAATGAAATCTTCCCTGAAAATACTTTGCCCATGGTAGAAGATGAAAGGCAATTCAAATATGGTCAGTTTGGTTATGGTAAATATATTTATCCTAAAGATCAGCTTGTAGCTATGAAAACTTTCTTTACGAAAGAATTAGATGCACTTTTTCCCTATAAAGATTTAAAATATATTATTTAATAGCTGCACTATTAACAATAGTGCCTAAGCATAGCTTCTATCTTTTCCTTTAGCCTGACTCTTACACTTTCTGGCGATTTGACTTCTATCTCCTTTCCAAAAGAAAGGAGATAGTTATAAAACCAATCCTCTTCTGGGTACTCTATATAATCTATATTCACCTCAAAATTCCCATCTGCTAGCAGCTTTACCTGCTCTACTTCAAATTCATCGTAAATACGATAGGCAAGAGCCTTACTTACCCATAAGGTAATAGCAATACAATCGCCTTGTTCTCCTATTTCTGGCTGCGGCTTCACCTCTCTCATTTTTTCCTCTAGCACTTCTAATAGAAAACTTTCTTCTCCCTGTTCTATTTGCCTAATACGCGTTAGTTTAAAAAGTCTAATGGCTTTTCTAAGTAAACAATACCCTTCTACATACCAGGCTTTTCCTTTAAAAACTAAACGATAAGGCCAGATACACCTTCTTGTTTTTTCGCCTACCCCGCTGTAATAGTCAAAAGCAACGACTTGTCTATGAATAATACTATATCTCAGTACATTAAAGTTATTTTCTACGTTGCCTTGGTCTCCCCAAGGCGTAAAGTCTACTTGGATCCAATGATAATCTTCGCGTCTAAAAAGCTGTCCTAGTTTATTAAGCGCCTGGCTCCTTTCTTTATAACCTGTTGCCCCTAAGCATTGAAGACCAAATAAAATGTCATTTTGTTCTGCTTCAGATAAAAAAGTCTTCTCCAGTTTAAACCCTTCTAATATACCAATACCACCACCATTTCCCTTATTCGTATAAATAGGAATGCCAGCGCTACTTAAAGTATCTAAATCTCTATAAATCGTCCTAGTAGATACTTCAAACTTTTCCGCTAGCCATTTAGCTGTTACTTTTTCTTTATGAAGTAAAATAAAAACAATCTCAAATAACCGTTCGACTTGCATAGGCTCTCCCTCTTCCATATGTCTTCATAGATTTATCTTATGCTAACTTGGCCGTTTTTTCAAATTTTTGTTTTACCCTACTTTTCTTGCTATGAATTTGCTTTCTATCTGTTATTTTCAAAAACCTATGCTACAATAAAAGAAAAGTAAATGCTTGCATCCAGGCTTATTAAAGGTCATGTTGCTTACTAAAAGTCATTACATAATGGAGGACCTATGAGTAAAAAACCTTTTCTTATTTTTTCCCTTATCGCAGTCCTTATCGTAGGAGGACTTTGGCTTTACTGTATGCCAAGCCTTGGAAAAGATGCACCTAAGCCCACCTCTACCCCTTCTA
The DNA here is from genome assembly GCF_003990395.1 of Cellulosilyticum sp. WCF-2. Lineage (NCBI taxonomy): Bacteria > Bacillati > Bacillota > Clostridia > Lachnospirales > Cellulosilyticaceae > Cellulosilyticum > Cellulosilyticum sp. WCF-2. The sequence continues at coordinate 4,002,295 of NZ_CP034675.1, forward strand.
GCACACTTACGCAGGGGACAACTTTAGAAGAAGCACTAGTAGCTGCCATTGATGAGGTTATGGCGCAAAATCCTGAGTTTAACGATAATGCACGTTATCTAGGCATTGATACTTCTATGCTAACTAGCTTAGATGAAAAGGGAAAAGCAGCTTTATTAACCGCTTTAGAAAAATATAACTTAACCGTCCTTGATGCTCCTTTTGAAAAACTGCAACAAGAGGGTTATATTAAAGATCTCATTTTTACAGAAGGCCTCTTTTTACAAATTGAAGAAGAAGTCGTAAGTGGAAATGAAATCATTCTTTATCCTAGTAAATGGCGCTCTACAACACTACATATTGGTTGTAGTCAGATGGTGCTCACTCAGTCTGACTCTGGCTGGCATCTTAGTACTATTGGCAATTGGTGGCATATGTAACAAAAGGGAATTGTTCAGTTTAAAACGAACAATTCCCTTTTGTTTTTTATTTAGCTACATTACCTGCAATGTTAATGGCATCCCAAGTACGTGCAAATGGTGGCGCATAGCATAAGTCTAGCATCCCTAATTGCTTGGTGGTAAGCCTTGCATAAATAGCCACAGCTAATACATTGGTACGCTGCACCGCATCTTTCCTTCCCACTACTTGCCCACCTAATAATATCTTGGTATTGGCATCATAAATGAGTTTAATAGATAAATCCTCTTGGCCTGGATAATAATCTGTTTGATTTTTATCAGTAATAAAAACAGTTTTATAATCGAGTCCCATGCTTTCAGCTTCGGCTTCACTTAATCCGGTGCGCCCTGCTTCCATATTCATCAGCTTGATACAGCTAGAACCTAAGGTTCCTTCAAAAACTTCATGATTACCAGCTAAATTTTCGCCCACAATACGCCCCAGTTTATTAGCACTTGTTGCGAGTGGGATATAAGCTGGTTCTCCTTTTAATAAGTGAGGAACAGTAGCACAATCACCTGCTGCATATACCCCTGGTAGTGAGGTCTTTCCTTCTTGGTCTACCACAATGGCACCGTTACGTAGGCGCTCGATATCTGTATTGTCTAAGAATGCTGTATTTGGTCTTACTCCTGTTGCTAAAAGTACTAAATCTACAGCTACTTCTTCCTTTTCAGTAACAATGTGTGTTGCATACTCTTCACCTTTAAGAGCTGTTACTTTACTATTTAAATAAAGTGCTACATCATGAGCCTTAAGCTCTGCTTCTAAAAGCTCAGTTACCTCTTGATCAAATACTTCTTTTAAAATACGATCTTCTAACTGAAAAACAGCGACTTCTTTTCCTAATGCTTTAGCAGCTTCTACAGCTTCAAGACCTATAAACCCTGCTCCAATAATGCCCACACGTTTTACTTCTGGTTTTCTTAGGGCTTCACGTAATGCTTTACCATCTGCCATAGAACGAAGGGTATGGACATTTTTAAGATTTAAGTTTTCAATAGGTGGCATAATACTGCTAGCTCCTGTGGCAATCATTAAAGTGTCATAATGATCTTCTTTAATAGTTCCTGCTTTTAAATCTTTTATTTGTAAGGTTTTTGTCTCAGGTATCACCTGAAGCACCTCATGTTCTATATAAAGTTCAATTCCAGACGCTATGAGCTGCTGTGGTGTTCTTGCTAACATTTGTGCTTCATTATCGAAGAATCCTCCTACATAATAAGGCAATCCACAAGCGCCAAATGAAACATGTGGTGACTTTTCATAGACCACTACCTCTGCTTCTTTGTCTAGTCTTCTAAGCTTTGCTGCTGCACTCATACCAGCTGCAATGCCTCCAATTATAATTATTCTCATAGAATACTCCTATTCATTTTCATTGCTTATAGCATATGCGGCATTGATGCTGCTTATACTTCAAGTCTCTCTTGTCCATTATTATAGATTTTACCTATTTTTTCAAGTTAAACCTATTAATATCAATTTTTTGGTAATTATTCTCAAGCTACTTCTATGCCTTTTCCCAAGCTTATAATAAGTAAAGGACTGTTATCTTTTTATAACAGCCCTCTACTCTTTCTTCTATTCTAAGCTAACGCCTTCATTCTGCATCATTCATTCTTTATGCTTAATCATCAATTATTCATTATTAATGATTATGATGACAACCACAAGGCTCTTCTACTAAACGATACAAGGTTCTTACAGGTGCACCAGTACCACCTTTTGTGATATAGCCTTCTGCACTATCTGCCCAAGCTGTTCCTGCAATATCTAAATGTAACCATGGTAAGTCTTGTACAAACTCACCTACAAATAATCCCGCTGTAATCGTTCCTGCAAATCTACCACCGGTATTTTTAAGGTCCGCTACTGTACTTTTATTCATTTTCGCATATTCTTTATGCGCTGGTAATTGCCAGAATTGCTCTCCAGATTTTTTAGCTGCAGCTTGAAGTACTTCGTAAAAGTCTTGGTTATTAGTTACAACAGCTGTTGTACTTGTTCCTAAAGCCACTAAGGCTGCACCTGTTAAAGTCGCTAGGTCAATGATACGAGTTACTTTTTCTTTTTCAATAGCGTAAGTAATGGCATCTGCTAAAGTTAAACGGCCTTCTGCATCTGTGTTAAGAATTTCAATGGTTTTACCTGCCATAGAACCAATAATATCTCCTGGTTTATAGCTTCCTCCTGAAATCACATTTTCACAAGCTGCTACAACAGCAATCACATTGGTTTTTACTTTATTACCTGCAATGGCGCTCATAGCCCCAATAACAGCGGCTGCACCGCCCATGTCACTTTGCATAGTCTTCATAGAATCAGTTGGTTTTAATGAATAACCACCTGTATCATAAGTTAAACCTTTTCCTACAAGCCCTAAAACTTCTTTGCTATCAGCATCACCCATGTATCTCATGACAATCAGTTTTGGCTTACGCTCTGAACTAGCACCTACTGCTAAAAAGGCTTTCATGCCAAGTGCTTCGATTTGCTTTTCATCAAAAACTTCCACTTCACACCCTGCAGCTTTACCAACTTCTACTGCTTTCTCTGCTAAGGTTTCAGGATAAAGTACATTAGAAGGCTCATTCACTAAGTCTCTCGCAATGATTACACCTTCTGCAACTTTTAAGCTAGCTGCTAAAACTTCATTAGCACGTTCTACTTTAGCAGCTGGTACACCTACTAAATAGAATTTCATTGGTGCTTCTTCTTCTGTCTTAGTTTTGTACTCATCAAAGCTATAGCTTGCAAGAAGTGCTGCTTCTGTAATGGCTTTGACATTACCACCTACACAAATGTTGTCTGTTACTACTAGCTTAATGCCTACCTCTGTTACTTTTGCAGCCTTTGCTTTTTTTACACCTTCTGCTATAGCTTGGCGAAGTCCCTCTGCTGTTAATGCTTCTTTATTCCCAATTCCTACATAAATCATATACTTAACAGTTTCTTTAACTATTGGAAGAACAAATACATCTCCTTCTTTACCTGAAAAAGCTTTACTGCTTTTAAGTGCTTCTAGAGTTTTCTCTTGAATATCATTCTCACTTATAGGTACAATAAGTGCTTGCACCTCATCTAATGTCACATCTTTAATGTTTACCATTTCATTTCTCCTTATCTTTTATTCTATTTATATAAATCAATTTAATCATAATCCTATAGATTACTTCTTAAATATTATACCACAATCTAACTCAACTATAAAGTAAGTCAATGATTTTCTATTAAAACCTTTGTCTTTTCTTCACTTATTATCTTTTTTTACATATACTGTTAATGTAAAATTTTTGAAAGGATTATCAAAATGCCTCATTTTAATCCAACGTATCAACATACTATTCAAAAAAACACTTCTTCACAAGATTATCAAATACCTTATTTAAATGGCCATAAAAAAAGTCGTAATATGCCTAACTCAACTCAAGTCATCAAAGATTATGGACCTTATCCCTTCGTGGTTAACATTGAAAAGGTTACAAAGGCTAATGATACTTTTCGTACAGTTCTATGGACCGGAGACTCTCTGCAGCTTACATTAATGAGTATTCCTCCTGGAGAATCTATTGGTCTTGAAATCCATAATGATGTGGATCAATTTCTACGTATTGAAGATGGAACAGGGTTAGTTATGATGGGGGACCAGCCTAATCAACTTGATTTCCAGCAAACTGTATCAGCTAGTGATGCTTTTGTTGTGCCTGCTGGTACTTGGCATAATGTCCTTAACATTGGTTCAACACCGCTTAAGCTTTACTCTATCTATGCACCTCCTCATCATCCTTTTGGTACTGTTCATCAAACTAAAGCTGATGCAGAAGCTGCTGAGAATCCTAATAAATAATTTCTAAACAAATAAAGAGAGCACTCCTATTGGAAAATACGTAGGAATGCCCTCTTCTCATTTTTATGCTCTTACGGGATAGAGCCCTGTTATTGCAATATAATAAGCCATTCCCGGTAGTGGTTCTGCCCCTCTTAAATCAGGCACCTTAAATGTAGTCCTACCATCTCCCCCATAGGTAATACCTATTAAAGAAAATAAAGCTTGATATTGCATAATATTAAGCGTCTGACCTTCGCACTTCATCCATCCTTCCATGGCAAAGGTAAATGGAAATAATTGAATTTGACTTAAAATTGGATCCATAACATTTCCCCTCTATTCCTGATTATTTTATTAATAGTAAACCTATCCATATACACACATAAATTATACATTAAATTCATTATCTTTATAATATTTTCTTTTTACTTTTATATCTTTTTCTGCATCCGTACCTTATAGATGTATATATACGCCTGAAAAACTGACTTCTTAACACGTTCTTTACCTCTCATATAATCTCCTATTTATTTTCACTAGCTATTCATTATATTTCTACCCTGCTTCAGCCCTTACATCTTTCCACTACCAACAATAAGGGCTAAAGTTCCCCAATCTAAAATCGGTTCTTCAAAGCTATACGCTAAACATTTTTCAATCTCATCTTGATCATAAGCTATCATTCTAGCAATCATCATAATAGCATCTCTTACCATGCTGTAATCTACCATCCTTTGTTCTTCTGAGACCCACTTAAGGAAAGTTAATTGCTTAATCCCACAGTATTCTAGTATCACCCACTGATACACCATAACCATATCGTCTAACGTCATATGGTCTCTTAAAACATTTGCCCAAATTTCTGCTGCTAAATAGTTTCTTAAAAGCTTTTCAAACCCTTGATACTGCGTTTCAAAGGCTTCATTTTTCTCCAAGAGCCATGTGTCTGAATAATACTCCTCCAGCCTTTCAGCCAAAACACTATAGGCTTCTATATCCTTAGTATACGTTTCATCCTTACGATAAAGCTGAATGCGATCTAAAAACTGTTCATTTCTTTCCCAAAAAGAATCTATGGCCTCTACTTGCATCGTACGCATTTCACTTACTAATGCCTCTAAATAATCTCTCTCTTTATAAGCTTGTACTATTTCTACTGTCAGTTTTTCTTCCTCTAGAAGTTCTAACAAACAGCAATATGCCATTAAAATCCCCTCAGTTAAGGAATAGGCTTCATCTTGAACACGTTCAAGTAGCATTTGGCGTATCTCTTCTAAGACTGAAGTTTCTTGTCTTTCTTTTTCACCTTCTTTAAAATGGATTCCTTTTTCTTCTTTATAAAGCAAATCAATTACAGCTGGACATCCAAAATCTAATGAATATTCTTCCCTTTTACCTACCTTATGTATATGCCTTGGATAGGTTGTGCAGGTTTTTGATAAATAAGCATCACCCAAATTTACTACCACAGCACAAAGTTTATCTTTATTTAAAAAAGGACAAGTCTTATCTCTATTTAGCTCAATGACTTGCTCTGATTCTTCATGTTCAATGCAGTCACATAACATTACTCGTTTTTTCCCTATAGCAATTTTTTCCACTTTAATTCCTATTTCTTCCAAACTAATCTCTCGCCATTTTTCCAAGGTATCTTCATCTACTGTTATTGCCCACTCCTGGCAGCAAGTAAAAGGACACTCTCCTCCTATACAGCGAAATGCATCATAATAGCTTAGTTTAATAATCTGACTCATATATACGCCATCCCATCTCTTTACTCATTCATCTGTCTTTATACCTATTGATTAGTTTATTACTTGGTTCTATAAATTTCAATAAAAATATAGCAACATACTACATCGTGAAATGAATATCATTATGTTATAATTATTTAATTATTCAAAATAATATGTACTTATTTCATAATTATATAGGGGGAAATAGTAGTGAATTCATTAAAACACAAAATTATGTCAATGACCTTGCTCATCACATTGTTTACAGCCATTATTATTGGGGGGCTTAGTATTAGTACTACTACTGATATTACTAATACAGAGGCTAGGAAGTCTATGCAACTTACTAGTCAGCTTAAAAGTACACAACTCAATAGCATCATCTCACGCATTGAGCAATCTGTTGATACGCTTGCACTTACTACAGTTAATAACATTTCAGATACAAAAGCTTTTCAGCAAAATTCGACTTATGTCAAAGAGTATACCGACTCTATGGAAAGAACTATTTTAGATTTCGCCAATAACACCCAAGGTGCACTTTCTGTTTACCTACGTTATAACCCAGAATTTACTGAACCTACTTCGGGTTTGTTTCTAGTTCGTTCTGATGTTAATAGCCAATTTGAGAAGGTAACACCAACTGACTTTAGCACCTACGAACCTACTGATACTGCCCATGTTGGCTGGTACTATACGCCTGTTCAAAATAAAGCTGCTACTTGGTTAGATCCTTATATGAACGCTAATATTAATGTTTATATGGTTTCTTATGTAGTACCTATTTTTAAAGATGGTGTTTCTATTGGTGTGGTAGGTATGGATATTGACTTTAATACGTTCCAGAATATCATTGATGAACTTCAACTTTATGATACAGGTTATGCTTTTCTAACTAATGCAGAAAACACCATTCTCTCGCACAAAAATCTGCCTATGGGTACAAGTCTAAATGATGAACGCTTTGGCAACCTAAATGCCATCTTAAATGATACATCATGTCAAAATACCTCTATACAATATAACTATAATAATCAAACTAAAGATCTATGCTATTCTATTCTAGGAAATGGCATGAAATTAGCTTTAACTGCACCTGTAAAGGAAATTTATTCAAATTCTCTTTCTCTTGGCCTAAAAATTATAAGTGCTGCAGCAATTGCCCTATTATTAGCTCTCTTGCTCAGTATTATTTTTAGCAGAAGGCTTATTAAACCTATTACTATGCTTACTGATATTATTGAAAAGACTTCACAATTTAACTTTAGACATACCACCAATACTAAGCAGCTTTATGCCTTGAAAGATGAAACAGGAACAATGGCACGTGCTGTACATACCATGCGTCAATCACTTAGAACAATTGTTGGTAATATTGATCAAGTGAGTGAAACGATTAACCATAATGTGTCTTCTCTTTGCTCAGTTACAGAAAATATGAATGCCATGTGTATGGATAACTCTGCTACTACCCAACAGTTAGCTGCTGGTATGGAGGAAACCTCTGCTACTACAGATCATATCAGTGAAAGCATCGCCTATATTAATACAAGTACAGCTCAAATTAGTACACTTTCTGCTAATGGAAATGTATTAGCAACTCAAGTAATGGAGCGTGCCAATACACTTTATGATAAAACAGCCTTAGCACGAGAGCAAACACAAAATGTTTACATGACAGTTAAAGATAAAACAAACCTAGCAATGGAAAATGCAAAAGCAGTAGACAAAATCAATGCACTTACTAACGTTATTAATAATATTGCTTCTCAAACAAGTTTACTTGCCCTTAATGCTTCCATTGAGGCTGCTCGCGCTGGTGATGCTGGTAAAGGTTTTGCTATCGTAGCTTCTGAGATTGCAACTTTAGCTACACAAAGCACACAAACTGTTAAAGATATTAATGCCATTATCCAAGAAGTTCATAACGCTGTATCTCATATGTCTGCCTGCTTAGTAGATACTAGTCATTTCTTAGAGAACGTCGTATTAACAGATTATGATAACTTTATGGATGTAGGTAAACAGTATGCAGATGATGCTCATAACTTTCAAGATAATATGTCTCATATCTATAATGCGATTAACGCCTTAGCCCAGACTACAGCACAAATTAATGATGCCATTCAAGGTATTAATGGCACCATTGCAGAATCAAGTTCTGGTGTTATGAATATTGCAGAAAAAACTGGTGATATGGTAAAAGCAACTACCCAAACACAGCAACTTGCTAATACCAATAAGGATTGTATTACTGAGCTTGAAAAGATTGTTAAATCTTTTACCCTTAAGTAACTATTTCTAGCTGGGGATTCTCCCCTTGCAAGCCTATGTAATAGCAAGATAGTTTCCTATTACATAAACAATAAACGCGCTATAAAACTAAGATAATCTTTAGTTTTATAGCGCGTTTTCATTTAGAGTAGCTAGCTTATTCATTTTTAGGATATTTAGTTTCTTCTAATCTTCTTATTTTATGGTGTACTCTATTATTTCTCCATAACACCAAACTTTCTAGATCTATCGTATCTACTATTTAGTATTTCTTCTTTACTTTGTTTCTTTAACTCTTCAAGTTATACTACTAAATATTGTTTGAGTGCATCAGCAGCGGCTACTAGATTTGTATTTGTACATTTTCTTTGACATCTATTGTTTTATCCGTATTATTGCTAGCAATCTCTATACTTTTAAATCATTCAGCATTTTTCATTTTTTCTTTGTATTTTTACCTATACCTATCTTTCTTTGTATTTTACCTCTGAGTTTAACTATACCTACAATCCCCATAACTTCTAGTATAATTATACCTCCAAATCTGCACTTATCTTGCGCTCCTTCTAGTGAAAATACTTTACCTCTATCATAGTAAATCGTTATGTATCCATTTCCATCTTTCATTTTATCTCTATAATAATCTATAATTGACTCTTCCCTTTTTCCTGAAATAGGATTAATATAGGCTACTTTATAAAATGTTTCGTGCGTAAATTTTGTTTTACTTGGTCCTATTTTTTGTAAAACCATAACTTTCTTTGTTTTAGTTTCGCTTCCTAAATATTCTGCATTAACCTTAACTCCCTTGAAAACATGCCACATTTGAATACTTCCTCTGACAAAAAAGTAAAATCCCAAGATTAGAAATGTACTAGCTACACCTGTCCAGAATAAACGTTTTATTGATATAACCTTTTTATCTTTCATGCTTACTTCTCTCCCTACTTTATCTATTATGCTTGAATAGATCTCATCTTTCTTAGGTTACCTAAATATTAAAGTCCATTTCTAGTTGCTTAGTACGTTTACATAGTTTAATCAGCTCTTGCTCTATATCACTATGGTTATCTATTTCTCTAAAAGAACCTGTTGTTTCAGGTTGTTTAATCCACTTATCTTTAAGTGATGTAGCCACATTATATTCTTTATAGCTTTTACCACTGTATTTTCTATTTTAGCTACATTTTCTAACCTTTCATTTTAAAACCAGCTATAAATCTTGATATAAGCAATATACTTCCACTATCATCATCAATATATATGTCTTTCAGAAAATTTTCTTGACATAAAATTGATTTCATTAAATCTTCAGATGTATAAATCATCATAACAAAATGTGGATTTGCAAAAGGTATCTTAGCTATATCTTCTGGTTCATAATCATTAATTATCTTAGGTGTATACTCATAAAATACGTGTTCTACTCCATACTGCACCACAATTTTATCTTGATTCACATAGTCTTTTCTACTTTTCTCTTTGTACGAAATACTATATAGTTTATCTATAGTTAACTCCTCATTACCAATTAATATAATCCATTGCATCCTCTCACATCCTTTATATCTTAAATATCTGTTTCACCACTTATCTGCTTAATATAATCCTGTGGGTCTCCACAGAACTTTGCTGTCCTTGAGTTTTTCATCAATACTACTAATGTATCTATGTCAGCTTGGTAGATATAATCTTCGTATAATATTTCTCCTCTAATCTCATTAATCCATTCAATAACTAATATTAGCATCCCTTTAGTTAAATCTCTTAAATCAAATCGGCATCCAATTTCCTCTAAACAATTATCTTCATATATTAGTTTCATACAAGAACTATTTTTGTCCCCATATTGATGTATTTCGCTTGACCAACTTTCCTTTCTAGAAAGAATTTGACTTAGCTTAATTATACTATCTTTTAAAATCTCAACATTCTTCCATGAAATAATCTGTTCTTTAGTATAATCTTGTAATTGTCTTCCTTTAGGAATAATCATATACTCAAATTGCCATATTGCCATATTGTTCTTTCTCTCCCTATATAGTTAATTTAGTCACATCACAACACGTCTTCAACTATTTTATATTCTGAATAAAGAATTTCTACTTATTATCTAATTATTTGTATCTAACTTATCTGCAAAGTCACACGCAGCAATTGACGCAATACCTTGTTTTTTTAATTCAGCAATCAAATTATATACAACCTTTATATAATCACTTTCTTCACAATCAGTTGGTTCAATATCTAAATAATACATCCAATACAGAAACCCATCCTCTTCCCTCTTGCTTTTTTCTAAATCAAATTCTTTATTTATCCGTAAATCAAATTCTGTCTCTTTTGTTTTAATAGCTCTAATTGGTTGTATCTCACCTTTTAAAATTAAACAAATAATATCTAATACTTCCTCTACTGGTTTCTCAGTATTTATAAATAATTTGCAAAATAAATCATTATACATTAATTATCATCACTCCTATGGAAATTATATTGTTCTCCACCTCGGCATCTTATTGGCTCCTGTTATTCTTTATAACTTATTTAGTCTCTACTAATTTTATTTATAATCTAGTATAAAACTAGTATATTACTCAATACTATTAATTTTTGTCAAACCTTGTCATTCAAGCTATAAATAGGCCTAGTATTTCTTCTTTTATCTTAGCTTATATTTATCACACGTAATGCTTGTAATAACGTTTATGGAAATGAGATGGGGCGGCTATCTGGAAGTGTGACTTTGGAGTATTTTCAGCAGGCACTTAGTGAATTTTTTTGATGGATTTTAGACCACGTGTTTGAGGCGTTAGCCGAGTTTGTGGGCGTTCATCAAAAAAATGAACTTAGTGCCTGCGAAAATACGGAGCGGAACACTGAAGGATAGCCGCCCCATCTCATTTCCTTCCCAAACGCTTATTACTCTCTGTGTTACTATTCCAAATAGAAAAAGAGCATTGTACTTTAATCTTGTACAATACTCTTTTGCCCTTTACTGCGTAATAACTCCAAATCTCCTAAACCTCTCATATCGGCTACTTAGCCTCTCTTCTTCACCTTGCTTTTTAAGTTCTGTGAGTTGCGTCATTAAATACTGCTTAAGTGCATCTGCAGCCGCTACGGGATCTTGATTGGCACCTCCCACTGGCTCTAAAATGATGTCATCAATAATGCCATAATTTAAAAGCTCTGGTGCAGTAATCTTCATTTTTTCTGCGGCTTCTTTGGCTCTTGAAGCATCTTTCCAAAGAATACTTGCAAAGCCTTCTGGTGATAAAATCGAATAAATCGTATTTTCTTGCATAAAGACTTTATCAGCTACAGCTAAAGCCAGTGCCCCACCACTTCCGCCTTCGCCTATAATACCTGCAATAACAGGTACCTTTAATCTAGCCATTTCCATAAGATTTCTGGCAATAGCTTCACCTTGGCCTCTTTCCTCAGCTCCAAGTCCACAGTAGGCACCTGGTGTATCAATTAAACAAACAACTGGCCGATTAAACTTCTCAGCTTGTTTCATGAGCCTAAGTGCTTTTCTATAGCCTTCTGGATGAGGCATTCCAAAGTTTCTTGCCATATTTTCTTTAGAGGTATTGCCTTTGCCTTGAACAATCAAGGTGACAGTGTGCTCACCAATTTTTCCAATCCCACCTATAATAGCAGGATCATCTCTAAAGCTTCGATCACCATGACACTCTATAAAATCTGTAGTGATCGTTTCTATATAAAAACAACCTCTGGGTCTATCTAATTTTCTAGCCGATACTACTTTATCCCATGCTTTTTCTTCTGCTGGAAGCTTTTTGCGAAGTTTAGTAGCCAGCTTTTCAAGTCTTGCCATTTCGTCAATTATATCTGGGGTTTGCTCTAAAGTCTTCAGGTGTGTGATAGCACCCTCAATAGCTTCTAAGCGAATCACTATATCTTCCACTTTCACCCCTCCTTGCTATGCAATCTTAGGAGTTTTCCTAAAGTTGCTTTTAATTCTGTTCGTTCTGCAATGCTATCAATTTGACCATGCTCCAAAAGAAATTCACTACGCTGAAAGCCTTCAGGAAGCTTTTGATTAATGGTTTGTTCAATCACACGAGGTCCTGCAAAACCAATAAGTGCTCCCGGCTCTGCCAAAATAATGTCACCTAAGGTGGCAAAGCTGGCTGTTACACCGCCAGTAGTTGGGTCAGTTAAAATACTAATATATAAAAGTCCATTGTCATCATGTTTTGCTAGTGCTGCACTTGTTTTAGCCATTTGCATAAGTGAAAAAATACCTTCTTGCATTCTAGCACCACCTGATGCTGTAAAAATAATAATAGGTAAATGATTTTGGGTAGCATACTCAATGGCTCTAGTGATTTTCTCACCTACCACCGAACCCATACTTCCCATCATAAAACTTGAATCCATAATTGCAATAATCGTTTTTTGACCCTCTATCTCTGCTTCACCTGTAATAACGGCTTCATTTTGACCTGTTTTTTCCTGATAAGCTGTTAGCTTTTCTTCATAGCCTGGGAAATCTAATGGATTGCTACTAGTCATATTAGTATCAAACTCATTAAAGCTTCCTTTATCCACAACTAAGCTGATTCTTGCCCTTGCTGATAGGGGATAATAGTAACCACACTGTGGACAAACGCCTAGGTGGCTTTTTAAATCAGCACGGTAAATGCTTTTTTTACATTTAGGACACTGAATATACATGCCCTCTGGTACACTTGACTTTTTAGCTTTCTCGCCTATTGCCATAGCATACTTTGTTTTCTTTTTTATAAAACCATTAAGCTTCATCTACCACTCCTCCTAAAATTGTTTCTAGGTTGCGTTCGATAAATGAGGTATCAAATTTACCTTCTACGAAAGCTGCTTCATTTAAAAGCTGATATTGGAAGAACACATTGGTTTCTATGCCTTCAATCACCATTTCTCCTAAAGCTCTTTTCATAATAGCAATTGCTTCTTCTCTGGTATCACCAAATGTAATGACTTTGGCAAGCATTGAATCATAGGTTGGTGGTACCTTATAGCTTTCATAAAGTGCAGATTCAATGCGAACACCTCTACCGCCTGGCAGATAAAGTTCTTCTATAGTTCCAGCGCAAGGCTTAAAGTTGAGTAATGGATTTTCTGCATTAATACGGCACTCAATAGCATGCCCTTTAATATGAATGTCTTTTTGCTTTATAGCAAGGGGTTCTTTAGCTGCTATCTTAATTTGAGCTTTGATTAAATCTATACCTGTCACCATTTCTGTAATAGGATGCTCTACTTGAATACGGGTATTCATTTCAATAAAGTAAAACTCACCACTGGCATCTACTATAAACTCTATCGTTCCTGCATTTTGGTAGTTAACAGCCTTAGCAGCAGTAACAGCAATTTCACCCATACGCTTTCTCATATCATTATTTAAAAAAGGTGAAGGTGCTTCCTCCATGACTTTTTGATGACGACGTTGGAGTGAACAGTCTCTTTCTCCTAAATGCACTACATTACCATAAGCATCACTTAAAATCTGAAATTCGATATGACGTGGATTCTGAATATACTTTTCAAGGTACATACTGCCATCACCAAAAGCATTTTCTGCTTCACTACTAGCAGATAAAAAAGCTTTTTCAAACGCTTCCTTTTTCCACACAATACGCATGCCGCGGCCCCCACCACCAGCAGTTGCTTTTAAAATGACAGGATAACCAATACGATCTGCAAGGCACATAGCTTCTTCTAAGTCCTCAATTTTACCTTCTGAACCTGGGACAACTGGTACACCTGCTGCAATCATCATTTCTCTTGCTTTGGCTTTATCTCCCATGAGGCGAATCATCTCACCTGTAGGTCCAATAAAGGTAATCCCACACTTCTCACATATTTCTGCAAACTTAGCATTCTCTGATAAAAATCCAAAGCCCGGATGAAGTGCATCACAACCTGTTAAAACGGCTGCACTAATAATGTTTTCTATATTAAGATAACTATTTTTAGGAAGAGGACTTCCTATACATACTGCTTCATCTGCTAGTTGTACATGGAGTGCTTCTTCATCAGCTGTTGAGTACACTGCAACAGTTGCAATACCCATTTCTTTACACGCCCTAATAATACGAACAGCAATTTCTCCTCTATTAGCAACAAGTACTTTTTCTATCATCCTCCTTCACCTCCTATTAGCCGATAGCAAAAATAAGTTCTGCTTCACATACCTTTTTACCTTCTACACTAGCAACTGCCTTACCTACACCCATAGGGCCTTTTTGCTTAATAATTTCACACTCTAGCTTTAAGGTATCACCTGGTACTACTTTACCTCTAAATTTAGCCTCTTTAATCCCACCAAAGTAAGCAATCTTACCTTTAAAGGCTTCCTGTGACAAAAGTGCAATAGCTCCTACTTGTGCTAGTGCTTCTACTATTAAAACGCCTGGCATAACAGGCTCCTGTGGAAAATGCCCTTGAAAAAAGGGTTCATTAATGGTTACATTTTTATAGCCTACAGCTGCCCTGCCATCTTCCAGTAATTCTGCTTTATCAACTAGTAAAAAAGGATATCTATGGGGAATAATCTCCATAATTTGCTTTGTATTTAACATGGTTTACTCCTTCTCTATTTTAAAATGAAGAGAGGCTGGCCAAATTCCACCATAGACTCATTAGCTGCTAAAATCTCTACCACTTCGCCTTCTATCTCTGCCTCTACTTCATTCATTAGTTTCATAGCTTCAATCACACATACCACATCACCCTTTTTCACTTTAGAACCAACTTCTACAAAAGGTTTTGCTTTAGGACTGCTAGCTGCATAGAAAGTTCCTACCATAGGTGATGTAATGGCTTTTCCTGATGCTTCTGCCGCAGGTGTCATCTCTGGTTCACTCATAACAATATCATTATTGTTAGCAGGACTTTGCACACTTGGTACTAGGGGTGCTGTTTCTGTCATGACGGTTTGATAAATGGTTTGTTCTTTGCCTAGCTTTAGCTCAAAATCTTCGCATTTAAGAGAAAGCTTGGTAAGCTCTGCTTCACTAAAAGCTTTAATAAGTTCTTTTATTGTTTCGATTTCCATTTAAGCTTCCTCCCATTTCTTAAAGATTAAAGTGGCATTATGGCCACCAAAACCAAGAGAATTACTCATGGCATATTGGACTTTTTCATCTCTTCCCTCACCTGGTACATAATCAAGTGGGCAAGCTTCATCTCTCACCTGATAGTTAGCTGTCGGTGGAATAAAGTCTTCTTCTACTGCCTTAGCAATGGCAATGGCTTCAATGGCACCAGCTGCACCTAGAAGATGACCTGTCATTGATTTAGTAGAACTAACGGCTACTTGAGTAGCTTCTCCAAATACACTTTGAATTGCCATAGTTTCATAAAGGTCATTGTACTGTGTACTTGTACCATGAGCATTAATATAATTCACAGCTTCTGAAGCAATACCTGCTTCTCTTAAAGCTTCTTCCATAGCCCTAGCCGCACCTACCCCTCCTGGAGCTGGTGTCGTAATATGATGTGCATCACCTGTTGCACCATAGCCAACCACTTCTGCTATAATAGGAGCGCCTCTTTTCTTTGCATGCTCTAAAGTTTCCATGACTAGTACACCTGCGCCTTCACCCATAACAAAACCACTACGTTCTTTATCAAAAGGAATAGATGCTCTCATAGGATCTTCACTCGTCGTTAATGCTGTTAAAGCATTAAACCCAGCAATCCCTAAAGGCGTAATACAAGCTTCACTGCCGCCTGCTAGCATCACCTCTTGAAAACCTTGTTTTAAATATCTGAAGGCTTCTCCAATAGAGTGTGTACCAGAAGCACAGGCTGTAACCACCGTAGAGCAAACACCTTTTGCACCAGTATGAATAGCTACATTACCTGCTGCCATATTGACAATTGCCATAGGTACAAATAAAGGAGATACTCTTTTTGCGCCTTTTTCATGAAGCTTAAGCGTCTCTTGTTCAATAACATCTAAGGCTCCAATACCACTTCCAATCATAACGCCCACCTTATGGGCATCTTCCTCTTCCATATTGAGCTTTGCATTTTCAAGAGCTTGTTTGCTAGCATAAATAGCAAATTGAGAAAATCTAGCTAGTCTTCTTGCTTCTCTTTTATCGATGTATTTTTCTACTTCAAAGTCTGTTACTGTTCCTGCTACATGCACATTAGTGCCTTCAATTTGTAATTCTTCTGGAAGTACTTTAATACCACATTTTCCTTCCTTTAAGCTATTCCAATAAGTGTCTACGTCATTTCCTATCGGTGATACTACGCCCATTCCAGTAATAACAACTCTATTATTCATCTTCACTTCTCCTTCTCGTTATTACATGGCCATACCGCCATCTACTTTAATAACCTCTCCTGTAATATAGCTTGAAAGATCACTTGCTAAAAATACTGCCACATTGGCTATTTCTTCACTCACTCCAAAACGTTTCATAGGAATACTTGTCATTACACTCTCTTTAACACGCTCTGGAAGTATATCTGTCATATCTGTTGTAATAAAACCTGGTGCAATTGCATTTACACGAATATTCTTACCAGCAAATTCTTTAGCTACTGATTTGGTAAATCCAATAACTCCCGCCTTGGAGGCTGCATAGTTGCTTTGTCCGGCATTACCATTGATGCCAACTACTGAAGTCATATTAATAATACTTCCACCTGTTTTCATCATGGCTTTAGCCCCATGCTTTGAACAATTGAAAACACCTTTTAAATTCACATCTAATACCTCTTGGAACTCTTTTTCAGTCATTCTAAGAAGTAACATATCCTTAGTAATACCTGCATTATTAACTAAAATATCTATTTTACCAAAAGCAGCTATGGTTCCTTCAATAAGTCCTTTGGCTTCTTCACTATTGGCTACATTAGCGCAAAGGGCAATAGCTTTTCCCCCTAATGCCTTAATTTCTGTTACAACTTGATCAGCTTCTTCTTTCCTTTTCTCACTACTATAGTTAATTACAACATTTGCACCTTGTTTCGCAAAGCACATAGCAATAGCTCTTCCTATGCCTCGAACACTTCCTGTAATCACCGCTACTTTATCTTTAAGCATTGCCTCTACCTACCTTTTCTAATACATTTCGTAAGGTATCACTATCCTCTACGTTTAAAATAGTGGCTTCTGGTGCCATCTTTTTAACTAAGTTACTTAGTGTACATTTAGGCCCCACCTCTATAAAGGTGTCAAAGCCTTGACTTACTAAATAATGAATACTTTCTCTAAAACGTACACCTTTAACGACTTGAAGAGGAATATTCTCTATAATCTCTTCTCTATTCATAGGCCCTGCACTCACATTACTGATTACCTCTACTTGTGGCTCCTTGAAATCAAGAGTTACAAGCTCTTTAGCTAACTTTTCTTTAGCTTCTTCCATAAGTGAACTATGAAAAGCGCCACTTACTTTAAGAGGTAAAACACGTTTAGCGCCTGCTTCCTTTAATTTTAAGCTAGCTAGCTCTAATGCTTCTTTCACGCCTGCTATGGTTACTTGTCCTTCACAGTTATCATTAGCTACTTCCACTGGTAAATGACTCTCCTCGCTAATAGCCTCACAAACTGCTTTGATTTCTTCTATGCCAAGACCAATAACTGCTGACATGCCACCTGGATTTTTATTGGCTGCTTCTTCCATATAGGTTGCTCTTTTATCAACTAATGTTAAAGCTGTTTTAAAATCTAAAGCCCCACTGGCAGTAATAGCATCATATTCGCCAAGACTAAAACCAAGCATAGCATCTGCTTTCAACCCATTGGCTTCTAGTACTTTATAAATCGCATAGTTAGTTGTAAAAAGGGCAGCTTGGGTATAACGTGTTTGATTAATAAGTGCATGAGAATCAGTGAAGCATACTTCTCTAACGTCCCAATCTAGAACGCTAGCTGCTTCGTCAAATAATTGTTTTACAATAATATAAGAATCGTATAAGTCCTTGCCCATACCAACGTACTGTGCACCTTGGCCTGGAAATAATAGGGCTGCTTTCATTTTTACCACCTCCTATTTGTTTTTAATTTGGCTAACCATGGTTTCTAGCCCCTCTATTTTATCTGCTAATACTTGATTGAGCTCTAGTATTAATTCTTCTACCATCTCTTTAGCAGTTTGTTCTTTAGTAATCATCCCTGAGATTTGACCAGCAAGTACTGATCCTCTCATCACATCACCTTCTACAGCAGCCCTTCTTAAAGCACCTGTACCAAATTTGTCCAGTTCCTCAGGTGTTGCACCTGATTTTTCTAACTGAGCAAACTCTCTAGTCAGTTGATTACGAAGGCTTCTCACTGGATGTCCTGTTGAGCGACCTGTCACTACTGCATCGATATCTGATGCTTTAAGCACTCTTTGTTTGTAGCTGTCTGGAATATCACATTCTTTAGCGACTAAGAATCTGGTACCCATTTGCACACCTTGGGCTCCTAACATAAAGGCAGCTGCAATACCTCTACCATCTCCAATACCGCCAGCTGCAATAACTGGAATATCAACTGCATCTACAACTTGTGGTACAAGGGCCATTGTACTTAGTTCACCAATATGGCCACCTGATTCACCACCTTCAGCGATGACGGCGTCAGCACCACACTTCTCCATACGTTTTGCAAGTGCTACAGAAGGTACTACTGGTATTACTTTAATGCCGGCACTTTTCCAAAGCTCCATATACTTACCTGGATTACCTGCTCCTGTTGTCACCATACTTACGCCTTCTTCTGCAACAACCTGAGCTACTTCATCTACATAAGGACTAAGCAGCATAATGTTAACACCAAAAGGTTTATTAGTTAAAGCTTTGCAAGCTCTGATTTCCGCGCGGAGCCAATCACTAGGAGCGTGCCCCGCTGCAATAATACCTAATCCCCCTGCCTCAGAAACTGCTGCGGCAATACTATGAGTAGCCACCCATGCCATTCCACCTTGAATAATGGGGTAGGAAATCCCCAGTAAATCACATATTGTTTTCATTACTGTTATCTCCTTATGGTTTATTGTTTATCTGTAATATAGGCCAGTGCATCTCCTACAGTTTGAATTTTTTCTAAGTCTTCGTTTTCAATACTAATACCAAATTCTTCTTCAATTCCCATTACCACTTCAAATAAATCTAATGAATCTGCTCCTAAATCTTCACGGAAAGTAGCTTCTGGTGTAACTTCACTTACCTCTACACTTAATTTGTCTGCGATAACTGCTTGTAATCTTTCTAACATATTGTATTCCTCCTAAAATGTTTTTTATTTATCCTAAAAGGCTAATAGCCTATGGATGCTATTTAATTCTTCATTTTTAATTTTTAATTTTTAATTGTTTTACTTACTCCACTCAAATAGCATAGTGCCCCAAGTAAGGCCTGCCCCAAAGCCTGAAGCAATGAGCTTATCCCCTGCTTTTAGCTTAGGACTTAGATCATATAAAGCCATAGGGATACTAGCTGCTGATGTATTACCATGTTCATCTAAATTCTTGAAAAATTTCTCCTTTGATATTTTAAGATGACTAGCTACGCGGTCCATAATACGTGAATTAGCTTGGTGTAAAATATACCAGTCAACATCATCTGCACTATAACTAGCTACACTTAAAACTTCTTCTATACTTCTAGGTACTGTTGTTGTGGCAAAGCTATACACGCCTTTGCCATCCATCTTAATGGCTGGTTTTACTTCTTCCCTTTCGTAAAAGGTATGGTCAAAGCCCGCTGTTTCTAAGGTAATTTGTTCAGCACCATCTGGTCTTGAACCTGTTACGATATGATAGATTTTATTATCCTCTGTTCCTTCATAAACGACGGCTCCTGCCCCATCTGCGAATAAAACACAGGTACCTCTATCTTTCCAATCTACTACCTTGCTTAAGACCTCTGCTCCAATAACAAGTGCATTGTGTGCTATGCCTGTCTTAATTAAGCTATCAGCTAATTGAGTGGCATAAACAAAACCACTGCAAGCAGCTGTTACATCAAAGCAAGTAGCCTTTTCTATACCAAGTGCTTCTGCCACCTTACAGGCTGTACTAGGCATCATGGTATCTGGTGAAACCGTAGCCACGATTACAAGGTCTATAGCCTCTTTGCTCAGCTCACTGGTTACTACGGCTTCCCTAGCTGCTTCTATTGCTAAAGTGGTAGTCGTTTCAGTCGTAGCGATATGCCTAGATCTAATACCTGTGCGACTGGTAATCCACTCATCTGATGTGTCTACTAACTGACTAAGTTCATCATTGGATACGGTTCTTTTTGGTACTGCTTTCCCTAATCCTTTTATCCTCATTCCAATCATAACTTGTTCTCCTCAAATTGTTTGGCCTTAAAATAGGCTTGTTGCTCTTCTACAAAGTGTACTAAACTTTCTAGAGATTGAATTAAAACTTGGTGTTCCTCTTCCTTTAGTCCTTGTAGCATACGTCTTACCATATGTCTATGAAAGTGATCATGCAATCTCCAAGCTAATTTTCCCTTTTTAGTGAGCGTTAGTTGAACAAGACGCCTATCCCCTTCCTTGTCACTTCTTACGACATATTCTTTTTTTACAAGGCGATTAATCGTTACTGTGAGGCTCCCTACTGTAATACCTAACTTATGAGCTGTTTCAGTCATGGTTTTACCTTTCAGTTCAATGGCCTCAATAGCATGTAACTCTGTAATGGTTAATTCACTAAAAGGACCTTCTTTTAACACATCTTTCTCAAGTGTAAGAATTTTATTAAAGGAATTCACAAGCAAGGTATTTACAATTTCAATTGAGTCCTCCAATTTTCCTTCCTCCCTTCAAGTGAAATAAACAAAAATACTTTTACTTTGCATTTCAAAGTATTTTATTTTCAAAGTATATGACGATAGCTTCATTTTGTCAATACAATTTTTTACATTTATAAGTTGATTTCTTTATTGACAATTTTGTGCTTTGTTCATATACTTTGATTATCAAAGTCTTTGCTTTGAATATCAAAATATATGTTTACTATTCTATTTAATCTAATACATGGAGTTGATCAAATGAACTTAATTCACTTGCCTTTTGGCAATTTAAAAGCAAAATTTCCTATTATTCAAGGTGGTATGGGTGTAGGTATTTCCTTGCATCAGTTAGCAGGTCATGTGGCAAAAAATGGAGGGATTGGTATTATTTCTGCTGCTCAAGTAGGTTACCGCGAACCTGACTTTCTAACTAATACCTTAGCAGCTAATCTGCGTAGCTTAAAAGACGAGCTACTAAAAGCTAAAGCTATTGCCCC
Organism: Cellulosilyticum sp. WCF-2; assembly: GCF_003990395.1. Lineage (NCBI taxonomy): Bacteria > Bacillati > Bacillota > Clostridia > Lachnospirales > Cellulosilyticaceae > Cellulosilyticum > Cellulosilyticum sp. WCF-2. The sequence continues at coordinate 4,023,834 of NZ_CP034675.1, forward strand.
ACAAGGTATTATAGGGGTTAATATCATGGTAGCTTTAAAACATTATGGTGAATATGCTAAAAAAGCTGTGGAAGCTGGCGCTGATCTTATTATTTCTGGTGCAGGTCTCCCTTTAGATTTACCACTTTTCACCAAAGGTAGTGCTACTAAAATAGCCCCTATTGTTTCTTCCGGAAAAGCTGCAAGTGTGATCTGCCGTATGTGGGATAGAAAGCATCAAGTAGCACCTGACTGCATTGTTGTAGAAGGGCCTTTAGCTGGTGGACATTTAGGTTTTTCTCATGAAACGATTGCTGAAAATCCTGATGTTCTAGATATTATGAAAGAGGTTAAAGAGGTTGTTAAAGACTATGAAAATAAATACGAAAAAGCTATTCCTGTTATCGTAGCAGGAGGCTTTTACACCGGTGAAGACGTACGCCTAGCTTTAGAGCGCGGTGCAGATGGTGTGCAGATGGGTACACGCTTTGTAACAACGTATGAATGTGATGCTGCATCAGCCTATAAAAAAGCTTATATTAAAGCTGAAAAGGAAGATATTCAAATTATTAAAAGCCCTGTTGGTATGCCTGGTCGTGCTATATTAAATGACTATATCAAAAATACGCCTGGTAATAAGGCTTGCTTTTATCATTGTATTGAAAAATGCGGCGTGACTACTATTCCTTATTGTATTTCAAAAGTACTTATAGCTGCGGCCAAGGGAGATATTGAACATGCACTTCTTTTCTGTGGTAGTAACGCTTATAAAGCTACCCACTTAGAAACAGTGGCTGACATTTTTGATGAAATCAAAGGAGCTCTTGAAAAGTAAAAGCCGCAATCATCTTAGTAAAATAAAACGGTCATTTGGCAACCCTCACTGCCAAATGACCGTTTTTTACTATAGATGGGAGTCTATCTATAGTGCGACATAAAACCTTTAGTCCCTTATTATTATTTACAAAATTGTTTTACTTTAATCAACAACTGCTGTTTTTCTTCTTCAAATTGCTTTTTTCTATTCACATTAGCCCCTGAAGGGTGTGGGAAACCCAGTAGGCATTTATTTTCATCCACTTTGCCCTTAGCAATTAAGCCCTTAATCACTTCTTCTACACATCTGCCTAATGGTATAATAAGTGCTTCTTGCATTACTTCTATTTGTGGGTAGAAATGTGCTTCTACATAGCTCATTAAAAAGTCACTTTTTAATAGCTGCGGGCTATGCCCTGTATAATTTTTACCTTTTACAAACGCTGCAAAAGGAATCATAGATGTGGTATGCAATAAGTTTTCTCTTTCATCAAAAAGTACCTTGGCACTTTCAACTCCCAAGCCATTTGGTAAGTCTAACGCTTCTAGCATTTCACCTACATTTTTTCTAAGTACTCCTGCTAGGCGTCCTTCCTTTTTACACAAATAGACCATTTCCTCTAAAGGCTTATTTTCTTCTATACATGCTCTAGCCGTGCTAATAGACTTACTCATCTGAGTAAAGCCTGGTGTAATACCTATAATAAATACTTTTGCTCTTGGATTCATGTATTCATTGTGCGTGCAATAATAAAGCTCTATCTCTTTTTCGGCTTCTACTAAAAGCTCCGGTATCATCAATTCTTCTCTCGTATAACTTGCTTTTAAGGGAAGCTTATTCATTATTTCATAGTAGTCTTTTATATTAGGTAAATGCTTCATCTCATCTCTACCATCTCTTTCAAAAATTGCTTTTCCCTCAATGCTTAGTTTTATACTTCCGGTGTTAGTTTAACTAATAATATACCTTCATCTGGAATCATTAATCTCAAAATATCTTCAGAAATATCAATTTCTTCTGCGGTTAAAACACAATAAGCACTATATTTCTCTTCTAACGCCAAAGCTGAAAGAGGTATTTCTAATTTGATTTCTTCTTCTGTTTTATTAAAACAACTTAAGTAAGTGCCTGTTTGATCCTCACTAGATAGTACTGTTAATTCTTTAGAATCATAAACCATCTTTGTTGTGTCAGTAATCTCATAAGCTTTTAAAATAAGCTGCTCTTTAATTGAAGGATATTTTCCTCCCTTTTCAAAAATAGCTTCTAGCTCTTCCTTATTAATACGGCCTTCTACTATTGCAAGTGTCTTTGGTAATGTAATATGAATCATATTCTGACCTCCCTTCTAGTCATGTTAAGTTTAGTATTTAAATTAATGATAATACAATTCTTGCTTTAAGTAAACATATGAGCCCTTATTCTAAAAATTCATGTCAAAATATCCCTTATTTAATCGTATAAGGTTAATTATCTACAATTATGCTATAACCTTATTTTTACCCACTAAGACCAATCTATACCTCCTCCTCTTACTTATTTCACTGGCCCCTTGTTTATTTGCTTATCTTGGGATATAATAGAACAAATGTTCGATTTAATTTTAAAGGTAAGGTGAAATCATGGATATTAAAGAAAAATTAGAAATCCTATCTGATGCAGCAAAATATGATGTCTCTTGCTCCTCTTCTGGCTCTAATCGTTCTCCTAAAAAAGGACAACTCGGTTCTACAGAAGCTGCCGGCATTTGCCATAGTTATACCCCTGATGGCCGCTGTATCTCCCTTCTTAAAATTCTATTAACCAATTATTGTATTTACGACTGTGCTTATTGCATTAATAAGCGTTCTAATAATGTACGTAGAGCAGCCTTTACAGTAGAGGAGGTGGTATCTCTTACTATTAATTTTTATAGACGTAATTATATAGAAGGACTTTTTTTAAGCTCCGCTATTATCAAAGATGCTAATCATACTATGGAAATGCTCACTAGCATTGTTAAAAAGCTTCGCAGTGAACACCACTTCGGCGGTTATATTCACTTAAAAGCTATTCCTGGCGCTAGTGATGAGTTAATTCACGAGGCCGGCCTTCATGTGGACCGTATGAGTGTTAATATCGAGTTACCTTCTGCCGATTCTTTAAAACTTTTAGCCCCAGACAAGAAAAAAGAAGCTATTTTTAAACCAATGCATGATATACATCAAAATAGCTTAATTCATCTAGAAGAACGTAAAAAGTCTCGCAAAGCTCCTCTTTATGTCCCTGGTGGTCAAAGTACCCAGCTTATTATCGGCGCTACTCCAGATACAGATTATAATATATTAAATCTAAGTGAGAAGCTTTATAATAAATATGGTTTAAAAAGAGTTTACTATTCGGCTTATACACCGGTTAATAAGGGAAAGAACTTACCAGAACTAACCCAGCCACCTACACTTAGAGAACATAGGCTTTATCAAGGAGATTGGTTACTTAGACTTTATGGTTTTAAGGCGACGGAGCTATTAGACGAAGCACATCCTCAATTTGATACTCACCTAGATCCTAAAACCTCTTGGGCCCTTAATCATTTAGAACAGTTTCCTGTAGAGATTAATAGTGCGCCTTATCAAATGCTATTACGAGTTCCTGGTATTGGCATTCGTGGTGCACAAAAAATTATGAGTAGTAGGCGTATTGCACCTCTGCATTATGAAGACTTACGCAAATTGGGGATTGTTCTTAAAAGGGCTCAGTACTTTATTACTTGTAACACTAAATATTATGGCAAGGTGGATATGCAGGAAGATAAGATTAAACGACTATTAATTCCTCAAGATGCTTATTATGATGAAACAGCACCTTATGAGCAGCTCAGTTTATTTAACTTCCAAACACCACCGCCAGATAAAATGATCACATCACCTACCTCAGCTCTTTTACTACCTAAAACAGTCGGTATCAAACAGCATATTTTACTATCTGATACGCCCACAGCTTTAACTGGTGAATTATAATGATTATTTTTAGGAGGTCTTTATGATTGATTATTTATATGATGGCACCTTTGATGGCTTACTAACTGCCATTTTTTATGGTTATGGAGAACGTGAAGAAGTCCATATTTATAAATCTCAGCTTTATGCTCCTTCTTTTTTTACTTCTCCCAAAACTATTGTAACGGAAGCTGAAAAAGCTGATCGGGTTTATACTAGCATTCATGATAAGCTTTCTACTTCTACTTTAGAAAATGTTTATTGTGCCTACTTAAGTGAAGAAGAAGGCGTTGAAACGCTTATCTTAAACTACCTTAAACTCTGCTATCGTTATACAGACAGGATCAATTTAGCCAAAAACAATGACATTATTCGTGCTATGGATCTGGCTGTAAAACACGTCCGCTTTGAAGCCCATCGCTATGTTGGTTTTGTTCGCTTTAAAGAAATACGTCCTATGCTATTTTATGCTCAGATTGAACCTGACCATCATATTTTACCTTTATTAATAGAGCATTTTGAAAAGCGCTTTTCTGATCAATGCTTTATGATTCACGATGTAAAGCGCTCAGAAGTGATTGTTTATAACCAAAAGGAAATCTTTGTCCAACAGCTTACGCCTCATGAAGCCGAGGTACTTCTAAGGACACAACTAGATGATCCATTTGAAAAACTCTTTAAAGCTTACTATACTTCTACTACTATTCCTGAGCGTATTAATATCAAAAGACGTAATGCTTATATGCCTAGACGCTATTTTAAACATTTAGTTGAATTACAATAAAAAGAGAGAGGGCATTGCAGATTAATAGTTCCCTCTCTTTCTTATCTTACCCCTTCATGGTCCTTTTAAAGAATATTATCTTTTCCTATGTTATGTGATAAAATCTCTAATGTACTTTGCTTCATTGACTCACCTTTTACTGAGCCACAAAGCTGAGATAATATGATGGGCTTAATATCCCTATCAAATAAATTAAAAGCTGTAGCCATGATGCTACCTTCCATATTGAGTCCAGCAATATACACCTGCTTTAACTCATTTTTCTTTAAAAGCTTTTTGACATCTTCTGTTAAAGCTGTATAAGTAGATTTCATAATCACAATATCTGCTAATTCTCCTATGCCCTCCACTAACTTGGTTTTTGGACTAAGCATGGTCATTTCCTTCATATTTAATTCTGTTTGATATAAAGAATCAACCTTATTGATAAAACGCGTTGCTATAATTAAATCATAGTCGTAATTCTTAACATGTTTTATAATATCTTCTGGAATTTGCTTGGTGTTTTCATTAATAAAACCACCTTGTACATCAATAATTAAAAGTAACTTCATTGTTGTCTCCTCCTCTTATTTCCAAAGTGAACTTGGAATAAAGCCAAATAATACAGGTGCTGAAGAACCATTTGGCAATGTGTATACTATTTCTGCACCTTCGCCTTGTGGAATTTTTCCAATAAGGGCGGCTAACTTTTTAGAGCTTAGAATCTCTTCGTCTGGTACGTTAAACACTTTTGTTTTATTCCATTTAACTGCACCTAAATAAGCGCCTCCTCTGGCATTTAAAATAACACCTATATCCTCTGTATTTTTAACTTCAATGGTAATAGGTAAACCATAATTCCCTTGATTTCTAATAGTCTCTCCTGTTAAAGCATCTACGCCTTCTAACCATTCTTCTTTTTCTCTGCCTACCACAAGCTTCGTTGGATCTTTGATGCCACTTACATCTACGACATACTTTCTCTCAATAATATTGAAAGTACCTCTTACATGATTATCTCTTGGTAATACTTGAAGCTTAGAAACATTGCTTAAATCTGACTTTTCATCCATGATCACAACAGTCCAAGTGACTTTACCTGTACTATTAAAATCAAATAAACCAGAAATAATTTCTCCATTTTCCCAAGCTTTCTTCGCCCCGCTATCATAAACACATACAGTCTCACCTGGTTTAAGCACATAATCTTTATTAGCTTTTCCTTTAAAATACTGATTAACTGAGCTTTGCCCTGTTTTTAAAATATTGCTATGAGGTCCTAAGATAGCTTCATTGCTAATGGTCAAAGTAAGGTCTGTTGTTTCTTTCGAAGTCGCTAAAATGACTAGCTTTTTGGGTAATCCAGTTGCATTCTTATGATGAACTGTCATAATCCCTTTGCCACTACTTGTATCTCTATAAAGAATACCACTCGAAGGAACACTTTCTGGTGAGTTACTCATAATTAAGGTCCCTGGTATATCCTGCACTTCTACCTTTAAGGCTTCATCAAAGGTATTGTAATCCTTGTCAATATAGCCTTCTATTAAATCACCCTGTCTGCCCTTATTGAAAAGATAATAACCATTTCTCACTATCTCTTCTTGCCCAATGGTAATATAGCAAGTTTTCTTATTTGACCAATGCCCCCATTCATCCTGCATTTCCAAAGTAATCTCATATTTACCTGGCTTTTTCAAATAATTAGGTTTCCCAGAGGTTAAATAACCATTTGTGGTTAAGTTTCTATATCGCCACCTTTGACTTTTTAAATTAATGTCATTGGGATTATCATACTCATATATGAATTGTATTTTTTCACCTATTGCATATGTACTTTTTTCTGTTGTAAAGGTTTTTAGTATAAATGGCCTTGGTGCTGTGATTTTTACTTTCTTTCCTATAAAGTCACTCCACACACCATTGACATCTTTAACTCTTAAGTAAAGCGTATATTCTCCTTGTTTTATATTATTCATCAAACTTTTGGCATTACTACTTGTTTTTTGTTTACCATCAATAATGATTTTCCATTCCTTTTTAACAATCTTTAGTCCACTAGGACTATAGCTCGATTCAATTACCTCTATAGGTTCACCCTCTTGATAAGTTGTTTTGCCTAAAGCAAATTGAGCGACTGGTTTTTGAATTTCCCCGTAAAGTAATAAGGGAAATAACATACTTATTATAAGTACTATGGTTATTGTTTTAATCTTATTCATAGAATCCTCGTTATCGTATCATTCATAATAGATTTTTATATTTTATGAGATGTCCTCTTTTATTATACACTATATCGGCTAGCTTGTTATATAAATCAACCTAAATCTTCCTTTTTTCTACCTTTACTAAAAATAAAATGAGAATTATATTTGATAGGTTGCATTTAAGAATCATTTAAGGTTACTATGTTATCATAAATAAAATGAAATCATCTATTCTAATATGGATACAGACGAAAGGAGCTTACAGATTATGAATCTATTAGTTATAGAAGATGAGGTCCGCTTAGCAGAAGCCTTAGTTCAGATTTTACAAAAAAACAAATATACAGCCTTAGCAGCTTATGATGGTATTACTGGCCTTGATCATGCTTTAACAGGTATCTATGATGTCATTATACTAGATATTATGCTCCCTAAATTAAATGGTTTAGAAGTCCTTAAACAACTTAGAGAACAAAAGATTCAAACACCTGTTATTTTACTTACTGCCAAAGATGAAGTATCTGATAGGGTTAAGGGCCTTGACCATGGTGCTGATGATTATCTCACCAAACCCTTTGCTACTGATGAACTTTTAGCACGTATAAGAGCACTCGGTAGAAGACGTGGTGAACTTATTTGTGACGATACGCTTCATTTTGAAGATATTTCATTAAACCTTTCTACTTATGAACTCAGCTGTGGAAGTAAAACCATTCGTTTAGGACTCAAAGAATTTCGCATCTTAGAGTTTCTTATTCGCCATGGCCAACATATTGTAAGCAAAGAAGAACTACTTGAAAAAATATGGGGCTTTGATTCAGAAGCTGAATATAATCATGTAGAGGTTTATATTTCTTTTCTTCGCAAAAAACTTTCTCATATTCATTCAAAGGTAGGTATTCAAACAGTTCGTGGTGTCGGCTATCGTTTAGGAGGTGAATAAATGCTTAAGAAACTAAAAGCTCGCTTTTTACTCATTACGATGTCGCTTATTGCAGTGGTATTGCTTGTTATTTTTAGCGGCATTTATTTTTTCATGGCACAAAGTGAAAAAAATTCTTCTCTTAATAACATGCGCAATCTAGCAAAAGCTGATCAATTTTCTTTTCGTCATGAACCTCCTATGTTTCAAGATCCTAATTATCGGCCTAAACCTGAAATGCCTCGTTTAGGAGATGATAGCTTTCTTGTACGCATTTCAAGTAGCGATGAAGTCATTCAAATCATGCCGCCTTTTGAATCTCAAGAGCAACTAGCACAAATTCCTACTTTCGTGGAACTAGCAGAAGCACAAGATACTATGGAAGGTATTATTCTTGTTAACTCAACAGAAGTACGATTTTTAAAACAAATGACAGATACCGGTAAGGTTATTGTTTTCTCTGATCGCAGCCAGGAATTAAACACCTTAAATCGTCTCCTCATGATCTGTTTACTTATTGGCTTTTTAAGCTTTACCCTTCTTTTTGTCATTACGCTTTACTTAGCACAATGGGCCATTAAGCCTGTTGCTAAAGCTTGGGAAAAGCAAAAGCAGTTTGTGGCAGATGCTTCTCATGAGCTCAAAACACCCCTTACTGTCATTGCTACTAATACAGATGTTGTTCTCAGTAATCCTTTTGACTACGTAGAAAATCAAAGTAAATGGCTCCACTACATTAAAACTGAAACAGAACGTATGACTAAACTTGTTAATGACCTACTTTATTTAGCTAAAGTGGATGATGATGAAGCGCTTCTCCATCAATCTGAATTTAATATCAGTGAAGCTTTTACTAATGTTTGCTTACCTTTTGAGTCTATTATCTTTGAATCTAATAAGCATTTTCATATGGATATCACACCTGACCTTCTTGTTTATGGAGATGAAAATCGTTTAAAACAACTAGCCATTATTTTACTGGATAATGCCATTAAGAATGCCAATGAAGCTGGTGATATTTACTTTTCTCTGAGGCGTGATGCTTCGAAAAACAAACTTGTTTTTTCTGTAACTAATACAGGCCCTGGTATTCCTGTAGAACATCACAATAAAATCTTTGAGCGCTTTTACCGTGTAGACCCTTCTAGGGCCCGCGAAACTGGCGGGTATGGACTAGGCTTATCTATTGCTAAATCTATTGTTACCCAACATGCAGGTAGCATTGAAGTACAAAGTACCTTAGAAGGTCCTACTACTTTCTTAGTGATTCTTCCTATGAAGTAAAGCTTTCAAATAAACTGATTCATCATAATAACCCCAAGTAAACAATTGGCACCTTGCTTCTTGTATACTTGGGGTTATTATTTTATTTCATCTTGATAGGTATATCTAATTTAAACGTTGTGCCTTTTTCATAAATAGACTCTACTTTTAATTTGATGCCCATGGTATAAGCTAAAGATTCTAATAAACTTAAGCCGATGCCACTTCCTTCAATGCCTGCTGCCCTTACTTCACCACTTCGATAAAAGCGTTCAAAGATATGAGGGAGTTCTTCTTTTTTTATTCCTATTCCTGTATCGCTTACAACAATCTGAAGACTTTTATCACTTTTAGGTATCACACTTAAATGAATTTCATCTCCAGCCTGAGTATATTTCAAGGCATTTTCAATGAGTATGCTGACACACCTTTTCACCTTTATCTGATCCCAATAAACTTGTATCGGCTGCCCTGTCTCCGTAAAATGTAGTTTCTTTTCTTGCAATTCACCATAATCTTCATAAAAGCTGTAAATCCCCTTCAGAAAGGTGTTTACTTCAAATGTTGATAGCTCCAGTTTACCGCCTACATCTTCCTTTGACATCAAAAATAAATCACTATTTAACTTTTCTAGTCCTCTGAGTTCCTCCATCATCTGTGAGAGCTCTTCGAAATGTGCCTCTATCGTTTCATTGTTATGTCTCGCTAATAACTCAAGTCTTCCTTTCATAATCGCTAGCGGTGTCCTCATTTCATGAGAAGCATGTTGAATAAACATCACTTGTTTATCATAAGCTCTTTTAAGTGGCTTTAAAGTAATAGTTGCTAAATAGTACCCAAGCCCTAGTACAATAAAAATAACAATCCCTCCAGCCATTAACAAAGCTAAACGTAGTTCTTTTGCTTTCATGACTTCTGTATCTACATTTAAAAGTAATTCTACTCTCAAATCTTGCGTAGAAAAGGTAATGCCTCTATAGGTATGTCCATCATCCTTAAGGGTTACTATCTTATCTTGTGAGCCTGCTGGAAACTGTGGGTATGGATTGGAACCTACATAAGGGTGAGGACTCCCTTTTATCAAAACATCTTGTTTCCACACAAAGCTAATGAGATTTTGTGCAAGTGGAACTGGCATAACCACTTCCGTTACCTGATCTTCTTTTAAGATAACCTTTATATCATTGATTGTCATATTTTTATGAGTGAGTAATTGTTGATCTATACTTCGATAAAGATTTCTATCAAAAATGCTGCTAGTGACAATAGCAAAGATTATAAGAACCCCTATAACAATCTCCAGACTTGTTACTACAATTCTTCTTCTCGTTTGACGAAAAATATTCTTTGTTTGCATGGTTCTTATAATCTCCTACTTACTGAACTTATTTTTGTGTATTAATAGATTTATACACATATAGCACTAAATCGGGATTGTAGCTATTAATATAATCTGTTACTTCACCCTCATAGTATCTTGTATCTAACATTCTCGTTTCACTTACCATGGTTGAGAAAAAGGCTGAAAAAGGTAGTGCAAAAGAATCTTTTACAATAAGCACTTTAAAGTCATTTTCTGCGTTTTTATTTTTAATAGCCACCTCTGGGAAGTCTCCGCCAAAATAAGAAGCATAACGATTCGTAAATACACTAGTCGCATTGAGTAAATTTTTCTTAATGATAGCTTCTTCAAAGGTTCCTTCTGCTACTGTAGACCCATTTGTTTTAGTAATCTTTACCTCATAGCTCGTATCAAAGTTAGGTGTCATTAAGGTATAGTCATCTAATCCGCCATAGTACTTACCTACTCTTCTTCCTTGTGAACCTAAAAAGTTTTGTTTATAAAAGGTTTCTTCATAATTACTGCTATCTGTATAGTAATGATTTGGATCTAGGTTAATTCCTGTACTTTCTTTTAAATACTGAACAACTTCTCCTACAGCCCAAAAAGCTGTCTGCGTACGCCAGTGGTGATCTGTATTATAAAAAAGTGTACTATAATCTAAGCCTGCTGATTTAACATTTTCCCTTAGGTCTAATACATCCACATCTTTTTCTTCTAGCTGTTCTTTAAAGGTGTCCGTATTGATTTCTGCATAGTCTATTACTGATGCTGGAAGCTGTGTATACCCCTCTATCACCTTTAATGGTGTTTGAACATATATAAAAGGTACATTTTTTTCTTTTAATAATTCATTAACTTGTCCTATTTCTTCTGCATAAGGTGTTGTATCTACCTTGTTAGTTGCAAATTGTAATTGCCCGTTATTATCTTTAATAACACTTTGTACTAGATTTGTATCTCTAATATAATGTTTCCCTAAAAGGCGCTCAGATAAGCCATATAAGTTAATATAAGCTTCTTTTCCAAAAACTGAATCAGATATACCGGCTTCTATGCCTCCTATGGTGCCTTTTAAAAGTCCCTCTATAGTAGCTTTTTCTGCATAGCCATTTTTCATACCTGATAAAGTTTGTTTCGCAATACTTTTGATATTGGGGCCTATTGTTAAAATGCCCCCTCCAATAAGAGTTACGCAAAATAAGCAAATGCCAACTCTTTGTAATGTCACTTTTTTCATTTTGCTTCCTCCTTAAAAATTAAAGTAAATAAAAGGATTATAGGTTCCTTTTACTAAATACGCTACTGCTACGAAGAAAAGTATACCAAGTACACTCATAGCTAATACACGATTACACTGCTGAATGATTTGGTTTTCTTGTACATAAAGCTTCTTCATCCATTTAGCTACGGGCATTGAAGCAATAACTCCTATAACAAGAAGCATAACGCTTTCACTGATATAAAAGCTTGCTAAATCACCTACTAAAATACCATTTCCCATACCAAACATAGCTTTAATGAAGTTAATAGCTTCTCCAATATTAGCTGCTCTAAATAATACCCAGCTAATGATTACGAGTAATAAGGTATAAAGATGTCCAATAACCTTACTTTTCTCCATCCATTTATCTAAACCTGTAAATTTCTCAATGATTAAAATCACACCGAAATATAAGCCCCATACAATAAAGGTCCAGTTTGCTCCATGCCATATACCTGTTAAAAGCCATACAATCAAAAGATTTCTACCTAGTTTTAACTTACTATTAACACGGCTACCTCCCATAGGGAAATAAACATAATCTCTAAACCAAGTACTTAAAGAGATATGCCATCTTCTCCAGAAGTCTGATACAGATTTCGCTGTATAAGGTAAATTAAAGTTCTCATTAAAGTGGAAACCAAACATTCTTCCTAACCCAATGGCCATATCTGAGTACCCTGAAAAGTCAAAGTAAATTTGTAGCATGTAAGCAATAGCCCCTAGCCAAGCAAAGGCCACACTAATATTACCTGCACCCGTGTTATAAACCTTATCTGCTATCAGTGCAAATTGATTGGCTAGTAAAACCTTCTTACTTAACCCAATAATAAATCTTACAATACCTGATGCAAAATCAGATTCTGTTTCTTTTCTTCCATGAATCTCGTTAGCAATTGTTTCATATCTAACGATTGGTCCTGCAATAAGCTGTGGAAAAAGCGCCACATAAAGTCCTACATCTAGTGGGTTTTTAAGTGCTTTCCCTTTCTCACGGTAAACATCAATCACATAAGAAATACTTTGGAAAGTAAAGAATGAAATACCTATAGGGAGTGCAATTTTAGGTACTGGGAAAGTCGTATGTGCAAGATTATTTAGATTTTCTACAATAAAGCCTGCATATTTAAAAATTCCTAAAATACTCAAGTTAAAAACTAACATTCCTACTAAAATAAGGGTCGTCTTACTTTGCTGCCCGCGGTACTTATCAATAAAATATCCAAATACATAGTTAGCACCTATACAAAGGAGCATGACTAATACAAACTTAGGTTCGCCCCAAGCATAAAAAATCAAACTTGAAATAAGTAATAATAGATTCCTACTGTTTTGCTTTTTGGTTACTCCATAATATAACAAGAGTACAACAGGCAAGAAAACAAATAAGAAAATAGTACTTGAAAATAACATACTCGTCCTCCTTGCTATCATCTATCAACTGTTTTTATTTATATCTGTAGTATATCTGAGTAATCTTAATACTTCCTTAATAGTTATATGTGACAATTTGAATAATTTTTTTAGTAAAAAACCGTTAATTACTCTATATAATTACCAATTACAAATATGGTAAAATAATACTGATTTATCTAGTGACATTTATTTTTTTAAATAGAATCACTCTCTCCCAAGGACTAAGTGTAATAGCCATTTAGTCCTTTTCGCTTTATAGGGCTTTCACCAGTACATATCTTCTAAGTCCACCGTATTTTAGCTTTTCCTTTTCGATGGTATAACCTAATTTTAAGAAATTAGCTACACTATATTCATTTAAAGGTGATGCTGTAGCACATAAAAGTTCATTTCCTCGTTTGCGTGCTTCTTCTTCTAAAGCGGTACATAGCTTTCTTTGTAAGCCTAACCCTCTATAAGCTTCTGCAACTACTGTCGCTTCTATTTGTCCTACCTTCAGTAATGCTTCAGCTGTTAAATCAATATCATAACCATAATTTCTCTCATCATAACCAAAATTTAAATAGGCTCCCATGGCAATAAGCTGATGATCAGCTGTTACATAACCTAGAATACAGCCTTTTTCTTCTATAGCTTCTTCGAACTCTTCTTGCTTTGACACCGCAAATAGTTCAGGATTTCCTATATGTTTTACAATCTCACTTTGCAAATTCATAATTTGCTTTATGTAGCTTTTATCTAATACTTTTAAAACTAAATCGTTTTCACTGGAATGTGACTTCATTTTGCCCTCCTCTTTTTATACTTCCCCTATATATCATAATGATTTTATGGCTTCTCGTCTATGGTTGTTAAGAAATTGTGATATTCTTTAATATTATTCTCATCTATATCTCACTTAAATTTAGTAATTTTATATAATTTCTAATATTATAATATATACATAAAATTCAATAACGAGGAGGTTTATTCAATGAAAAATAAAATTTCTACTTGGGATTACTTGTGGTATGCACTATATGCTTTTGGTGGATTAGGATTAGAAATAGTTTTAATGAGTTTGATCGAACCTATGATGTTCGGTGGCATTAGTACTAGCAATTATACACCAGCACAAACTATTATTCATTGGTTACTCACTATGCTATGTTGGGGCGTAACTGCAACTTTGATCATTCGTAGTTCTAAAAAGAGTTTGGATTTCGACGTATTATCAGATTCAAAACCCACAAGAAATGGACAGGTAATAAGTGCTGTCCTAGTTATTGCTTGTATTGTGCTAAACGCCTTTGATTGGGGTATATTAAAAATCATTGGTGAATTTCAAAAAAAGGGACTACTCTTGTTCATATTTCAGTACATGTACTATTTCTTTGAAGTCGTTTTGGTTTATCTGATTGTAGCATTTGGGCAGAAATTCGCTGAATCTTTACTACAAAAGAAAACTCAAATTCCGTGGGGTGGTCTAGTACTGTGCTGCACATGGGGAGCAGTCCACATTCTAAGTAAAGGCAGCATTTATACAGGTATTGGCGTTATGACATTTGCCCTATTATATGGCGTAATATACCTGTTGCTTAAACGTAACTCAAAATGGTCTTATTTAGCAATGGTAATTGCATTTACCATTTAAAAATGAAAGCACGTATTAAGCAGTGCATGACCTACCGATATGCTTTTTCCTTAAAATAAAGCTGACAGCCATACAAAGAGAAATTTGCCTTGATATTTATGAGAATTACATCTGAGAGAAAATAAATATAAACATTATAAACGTTCAAGACCCTAATCGAGGCGTGCAAAAAAATAATAACAATGCGTCATTTTTTATTAGGGATTCGGCTTCTTGAATACATATACATAAGTGTAAAAACAAATAGATAAACAAAGTTTTAAACTAGAGTCTTAAGGTCTTAGCTTCCTAGCCTAGGGTGCACCGGCCGAGACTTTTAGGAGCTCCTCACTCATTGGTTTAACTTTCATAGCTAGTCTTAGTAGGCACTAAGCAATAACGCATACGTGCTGAGGAGCCATTTTGCGCCTTGCTTAAGGTCTATTTAGCTAGCTGTGAAAGTTCATTTCAAGAGTCTGGAGTCAAAAATAGCTCTTCAAGTAGTGATACTGCTTGAAGAGCTATTTTTGTTGTCTTTAACTACTATCAATAAAATAACTAAGCTTTGTTTTTTTGGAAGATACATCAAGCCAGTAGCTTTATGCATGACTGTTGATCTCTCTTTTCTGCTCTTCTCGTTTAGGAGCATGAACGTTTATGAGCTTAATAACGCTTGTAAGAAATAAGAGGATAAGGGCTGCCTGTAGGAATGACTTCGTAGTATTTTTTAGAAGCACTTGGTGAACTTTTTTGATGGGTTTTAGTGTGAGTGTTTGAATGAAATGAGTTTTCACACGTTCATCAAAAAAGTGAGCCTAGTGCTTCAAAAAATACGGAGTGGAATTCCGGAAGGTAGTCCTTATCCTCTCATTTCCGCCCAGTAGCATGCCTCATAAACGTTACTCCTCCTGCTGTTTTTTATCTCTATAAACTTTTAGCTTCTCATTGAGCCTGTCAGTTGTTTTTCTATCATTAAGGTACACAATTGTGCAAACAAAAACATATACCGCTACTATAATCAAACTAAACGTTATGATTTGTTTGATATCCTTTCCTTCAACCCATTCAAAACTAAGGCCTCCTACCATTAAAATAATGAATATGACTATAAAATGTACGCCTTGCCTAAATATCATTTGTTTCTTCGTTAACTCCTTAGCAGAGTGAAAAATAATATTCATGCATGCAGTTAGGAATGAAAGGACTAATATTTGCCACAAAATACTTGGAGATATATCTTTTTCAGCATAAAAAAATGCTGTGAACAAAGTTGCTCCACCCACAGTACCAGTGGTAATAATAAAAAATTGATTCATAATCCGTCTTATTTCTTCCTTCATAAGCTCCCCCTATAACCCTAATTTCCTTTTTAGTTCTGGTACAAACTGCCTAGAGATAATAACCTTTTCGTCATTATCTAATAAAGCTTCAAACCTTCCATTAAAGGCAGGACTTAAATGCTTAATCTTAGTTAAATTTAAAATAATAGATTTAGAAGCTCTAAAAAAGTCTGTATGTGCATACATATTTTCAATTTCATAAAGCTTTAGTTTAGATTCATAGACCTTTTCCTTACAGTAAATAAATATTTTATTATCAACTGCTTCAAAATAATAAATCTCGTTAGGAATAATCATATGAATGATCCCTTTATCAAAACCTACTATTTTTTGATGTTGCATTTTAATGCCATAAATGGTCTGTAACAAAGCTTCATCTAATTCATGACATCTAATAATAATGGCTTCCTCTTCTCCCTCTACTACATCCTCAATAATAATTTTCATACCTTTCCCCTTTATTCATTATCGATCGGAAATTCTTCTTTTTTTAGCAATCACTCCTGCTAATATTGTGAATATTATAGCACTTCCTAATAAAATAAGTAAACTCATACCATTACTCATTTGTGTATCTCCCCAAGTTATACTAACACCCATATATTCTTTATAAAGTGAAATAGCTTCTGTAGGGGCTCCTTCAAATACAGTATTGATAGCTGGGGTAGTATAAAGTTCTCTCATCATAGCAGTGCCATATAAAATAGGAAAGCCCTTTAGTACACTTTGCACACTCTCTGGCAGACTTCCCATAGGCAAGTAAATAGCTGAGACAAACCCTATTAAAGTTCCTAAAGTTGTTGTTAAAGCCCCATAACTATTCATCGTATGAACAAAAGATGTGATGCAAAATAACATAGCCACACTAGAAACAATGTTGACTAACATCACTCCCATAACTGCTAACATCCTCAAAGGGCTTAATAGGCTTCCTCCTACTCCTAAAATATAAAACTGAGAGAATATAAAGGTGGCTATTCCAAAAGCAAAGGCTGTAATAGTGGCTGCAATAATATAGCTTAATACTAATTTAAAACGACTAATAGGGGCTACTAAAAAACCTTGCAATTTATGGTCTTCTTCATCTTTTATCATAATGCCTAGCATAGTGCAGCTGATCATAACAGCATTAACAATCATAATTCCTGCCATTAACCAACTATTAGTTACATAGAGTGCTTTGGCTTTTTCTATATTGGCGAACTCTTGAAGATATTTAATATTGACATCTCCTAAAAAAACGGTATTTAATGCTAAAATAATAAGCATGGATAAAAAAGAGAAAAAAACATTCTGCTTGTCTTTTAAATACATTAACATATGACGTTTCACTAATACACCTAATATTTTCACTTCTATGCCTCCCTCAAACATTTTCCTGTAATATTCAAAAATGCATCTTCCATAGTGCCTTGAACCATTTCAAAGCTTGTCATAAACTGTTTTAAATCCTGGAGTACTTCTATAGCACTTAAGCTATTAGGTAATTCTACATTAATACGTGCTCCTTCTTCTTCAAAAGCAAAATGACCTGCCTTTAAGTAGTTAAGTATCTCTGTTTTGTGATTGGGTACTAATTTCAACTGGTCACTAGCATACTTTTCTTTAAGCTGCTGTGGTGTATCAAAAGCTACTATTTTACCGGCATCCATGACTGCTACATGATGAGCTCTTACAGCTTCCTCCATATAATGAGTCGTTAAAAAGACTGTCATTCCCCTTGTTTTCTGTAAGTCCTCAATAAGCTCCCATACAACCTTTCTTGTATGAGGATCAAGTCCCGTAGTTGGTTCATCTAAAAACAAAATATCCGGTTCATTCAATAAAGCTCTTGCAATTTCACAACGTCTCTTTTGTCCTCCCGAAAGTTCTTTAAAGCTTTTATTTAACAGTTCACCAATATCAAAAATATCACATACCTTATTAATATTAGCTTTAACCTTTTCCCCATTGCTTTCATACAAATAAGCTCTTGTATATAAGTTTTGACGGATTGTTAAGCGTTCATCTAAAGTATTTCCTTGAAAGACAACTCCTATTTTATGTCTAATACGCTTATCTTCCCTTCCTAAACTTAACCCACTAATATAGACATCTCCCGATGTTTTTTTTAAAAGCGTGCAAAGCATATTAATCGTAGTAGATTTTCCGGCCCCATTAATACCAAGAAATCCAAAGAGTTCCCCTTGTTCTACTTTAAAACTAATATCATCTACAGCTTTAACCTCTCCAAACTGTTTAACTAAATGATTCACTTCTATACAGTACATCTTATTTCCCCTTCCCTTTTATGATCTTTATACTATGACTATAGGTAACAGTAGCTCATTCAGCAATAACTTACCCATTAAGTTACTTTTTCGGCCTATTAAGTTGAAGTTTTTGGGGTATGAAATGCATGCTCCATCTAAAAAAGCGTCACAGGCTTGTAGCACTGTGACGCTTACATTAGTATTTTAAATTTGGCTCATATCATTGATTTAAATAGCTATTACTTATTCCCTAGCCAACATTCTACTACTTGCTATTAATGAGTTAGGTATAGATATAACAGTTTAATGGTATTTTCTAGGGCTGTATAATGGGTACGCTCCATCCCATGAGATGCATGCACACCAGGTCCAATTAATGCACCTCTTATATTATTGCCACCACGAAGGGCAGCACCTACATCAGAACCATACATAGGATAAATATCTACTACATACTTTAAGTTGTTTGCTTTAGCTAGTTCTACTAATTTTGTAGTCATTTCATAGTCGTAGGGTCCACCTGAATCCTTTGCACAAATAGAAACATCATATTCACTACAATTCAAGTCTTCCCCTATGCACCCCATATCTACTGCAATCATTTCTGTAATATCTTCTGGAATATAACTAGAACCATGTCCTACTTCTTCATAAACTGAAATAAAAATTTTAGTTGTAAAGTGTGGCTGTATATTTTCTCGGTGTAAAAGCTCTAATAGTCCCATGAGCGCTGCTACACTTCCTTTATCATCTATAAAACGTGATTTGATAAAGCCACTTTCTGTAATAACTGTTTTAGGTTCAATAAAAACAAAATCCCCTGACTCAATACCTAAGGCCAATACATCTTCCTTTGTACGAACTACTTCATCAATACGGATTTCCATTTTTTCTGGTGTACGTTCTTTACTTTTGCTATCTTCATAAACATGAGCAGCTGGACTTGTGCTTAAAAAGGTCCCTGTGTAAACTTTCCCTTCTCTAGTACGTATCTGACAGTATTCACTATCTAAAGTAGCAGGAATAGGTCCACCAATTAAAGTAAACTTTAAAGTGCCAGCACTAGTAATCGAACGTACCATGGCCCCTAAAGTATCTACATGAGCAGATAAGCCAATCACTTGTTCTTTACTTTTCCCTGGAATGGTAATAATACCACAACCTTTTCTGGTTGTTTCAAAAGCATAATCAAACGCTTTTGCTTTTTGCTTAATAAGATCTATTACTTCATAACAAAAGCCGCTAGGACTATGCAGTGCTAATATTTCCTTAGCTGTATTTAAGACGTAGTCTTTGTTAATGTCTAAATTCATGTCTCACTCACCCTTTCTTTCCTCTATAGTATACAACTATTTTAGGATGAATACACCTAACATTGATCCATAACCAGACAATTAGTAACTTTATTAAGTTCCATATATCTTACGCCATATGGCAAGACATTTACCATTAAATCGGTCGTTACTTTATAGCCCCTCTCCTTATAAAAAGTTTCAAATTCCTTACAATCTTTAATAAAACAAATTTCTATACGCTTCACACCTCGAGCATATAACGCATTTTCAGCATGTTTCAATAGGAGTGAGCCCCCTCCCTTATTACAAAATGTAGGTAACACTGCCAGACGACTAATATACCCTTTTTCTTTATTATTCCTATCTATCCAGTAGCGTATGGTTCCTATCGCTTGCTTTTCCTCATAAAGCAAACAAACTTTGAAGCCCTTTGAAAGTGCTTCTTCTATATCCGTTTTACTTTCAAACCCTGCATAACTAGGATAATTCTCCTTTGTTATGTCAAGCAATCTAGCTTGTTCTTTATAGGCTTCCCTAATAATCTCAGCTACAAGCCCTACTTGTTCTCTTTGTATTTGTTTTATTACAAACATCAAGGTCCCCTCTCCTATCAGTTGATTTTATATTTTCTCAAAACTCTGTAAACTTTTACAATAAATATACAATATTCAAATTAATTTTTCAACCCTAAATACAATATTGACAAAATAAGCCGCTTAAGGTTAACATAATTCTATTGATAATGATTTAAATTAAACTAGATTGAAAAGGATTATTTTTATGCAATTACCTGATTTACCCAAGATTGGTTTACGTACAACTAAAACGGCATTAGCTGTTTTTTTATGCTTATCACTTTTTCCAGCTGAGCCTTTTTTTGCTTGTATGACTACTATTTTCTGCTTGCAAGATACTTCTAGCAACTCTCGCAAGATGGCTTTTATTCGTGGTTTTGGTACAATACTTGGAGGTGCTATAGGTCTATGTTTTCTTTATGTATGCCGCTTTGTTAAACAAACGATTCCCATATCCTACTTAGGTACTTTATGTACTTACCTTATTATTGCATTAGGTATTATCACCATCATTTATCTTCTTAACCTACTTAAACGACAAGGATGCATCCCTATTGCTTGTATTGTGTTTTTAGCTGTAACAACAGCCAATGCCTATAAGGCACCTGTTCACTATACTTTAAACCGTATTATTGAAACTTTATTTGGCATTATAATTGGTTTATTAGTTAATCATTTTGTCACTCCCCCAAAAGATTTTCATAAAAAGGTAGGCTAGTGTTTACATTTAGCAGTGAAACAAATACTTTTTCTATCTTGCAAAAATGACTTCACATAAAAATAAGTTAGCTTGTTAAATAACAAGCTAACTTATTTTTTACACTACTTTATTCTAAACAAGCATTAGGCCTGTTTTTCTTAATTACCTGTGAGATCCCTAATTCACGAATGCGATCGAAATAAGCATCACCAGAATGCTTTAATATAAAGTCAATTTCTTCTGTATAAAGAGGCATAACATTATAAATGTAAGTTGTTTTTTCTCCCTCTTTAAAGGTATAAAACTTCATATCCTCTTGAACAACAGGTGGATAAATCAGCATACCACATAAATCACTACCGCTATAATAAGGCATTCTCTCTTCTCCATTTCCAACTGTATGTCCCCAGCCTAAATAGCTATTAGTCAGTCTTGGATACATTGCTAAATCTCTTAGGCTTTGTAGTAACCAACTATTTTCTTCTTTTAAAAATCCCTCATCTGAAATATCAAAGCTTTTATCTATAAACATAACAAGCTCTGCATAAGCATTTCCTTTCAGATACTCTGGTACATTCATAGGCAGATAACGCATGCCATTGGTCACTAGGGCATTAAACTTTTCCCCTTGGAAAGATAAGATATCTATAGGAGGATCAGTTGGCGTTATTTGTTTATAAATGCTTTCAAATTCTCCTAAGGAACGTTCTAAGTGATTCATATAGCTTGGCTCTTCTTTAAACTTCGTTACAACCCCTTCTTTTGAGTCTACTACTTTTTTCGCGGGTTTAGAATTGCTATCAGCAGCTTCTAAATCCGCAACTTTAATAATAGCCGTCTTACTTAGATCTTCTTGCTCCTCTGTAGCTTCTAAATCTTTTAAATTAATAATAGCTGTTTGATTTAAATCTACTTGGCTACTTTCTTGTTCTATCTTTTCTATAGGAAATCTAGTTGTTTTACTTAAGTCTTCTTTTTGATGTGCTAAGGACATAATAGCTGCTTCACTCAAGTCTTTATTTTGTTCCTCCATAGGAATAATAGCTGTCTTGTTTAAATCCTCTGAAAAACTAGCTTTTTCATCTAGCTTAGTCGTTTTACTACTAGTCTCAGTTTCTGCTTCTTTTTCTTCTAGTTCTTCTATCCCTTGTATCATCTGATATGCTAAACCACCCTCTGCTTCTTCAGTAGCTGGTAACTTACTTATCGATTCTTCTACGACTTGTTCCAGATCATCATCATCTTCTTCTTCATCGTCTTCTATTACCTCACCTTTCATATAATGAATACCTGCATATAAAAGATAAATAAGCGCTCCAAAAATATAAACAACTTTGAAAACAGGTTGTAACAAGCCATCTGCTACTACATTAATACAGTTATAAGTCCCATGTATAATGATGCAAATCCATAAATTATTAGTCCAATAATAAAGTAAGCTTAAATAAAGACCTATCCCAAATGATACCATGGCTACCTGACTTATATTACCTGCAAATAAACTTTCAAAATTAGTTTCTAGCATGGTAAGGGGCACATGAATCAACATAAAAAGCAAAGTAGCTCCTAAAATCGATAGAAAGGCTTTTCTTCCCGTTAGCTTTAAAAAGTTATTCAAGATGCATCCTCTATAAATCACTTCTTGTAAAAAAGCAGTACTTACAAAAAAGATTAAAACATGAGTTATGATATAAGTAACACTATAAGCACTTTTTCCTCCTGAGATATAATTGAGTGCATAAGTAATACCAGCTGCTATACCTAGGTAGCATAAATTGCTTAATAATGAAAAAATATTTTCTTTAAAACTTATAATACCCATTTCTTTATAAGCATTTTTAAAAATAAGATGATTGACTAATATAATAATTAAGAAACCTTCTATGACCATATAAACGACTTCACTAATAAGCCATTGGTATTCTCCGCGTAACCCACCTATAGTAGCGCCTATAGGTACTGCTATTCTAAATAACAGCATAAGGATTTCTAATGCGAATAAGGTTACAAGCTGTCCTATGTATTTCATTCGAGATTCTCTTTCTTCTGCCAATTTTCTTCCTCCTTATCCTACTATCTTTTCTTATTATACGACAAACAAAAGAAATTAAGCTAGAGGATTTTTATCATTATTTAGTGGCGAAGAAGTGCCTTTGCTATTAAACCTAACCCGCCAAAAGTACCACCAAACATTAAGATATAATCTATCAAACTGGTTGCATGAAAAATAATATTTAAACTAAGTATGATTTGAATCATAATGACAATAGCACCAATAGCAGTAATAATCCAACCTATAGGTGATTTATGATTAAAAAAGATAATAGCAATACCTACTAATAACGGAATCGTTACTGCTCCTCCTGGCAAATTGAACCCAAATAACTGCTTAATCCATATAACTCCAATAGTAGTATTTTTAAAAATGTTATAAAGCCCTATAATAACTAGTACAACTCCAATTCCAAAATCACGTATAGATGTATCCTTAGACATATACTCTCCCCACTTTCATTTATTGAAGATTAGAACGATTGAGCTAGTATTACAACCCAATAGTTTAAATATTTATAATTATTTTACTATAAATATAAATATTCATCAATGCAATAATACTGTGACAAGTATTCTGCTTAAAACAAAAAGCCAAAAGGACCTTTATCCTTTTGGCTTTTCAATTTAACTTACTTTATAACATAATAGCGTAATCATAGGCTTTATCTTCTTTTATCATTTGCTCTATTACCTTAGCTACATCTTCGTTTTTCTCTAAGACACATTCGTTCAGCCAATAAGCGATTGCATCACCACGATAACAAACGCCACAATGTGTATCATCTATCCAAAAAGGATGATTAATACTTTCATCATAAATCCAGTTATTAAACCTTCTAATAAGCGTATCCATATCTAATGCTACACCATCCGGACAATAAATATAATCTGCATCATAATCAAAATCTACTTTGATAACCATCTGTTTGTTCCTCCTTATTTTCATCATCCATTTCCGTCTTCATTGCCTATTGGCACTTATTCTTAGCTTTCCCATTTTATATACGCACATACATTTTATCACCTTTATAACTTAGGAAATACTTACTTATTTTATATCCAATACCAACACAGATTACTAAAACAAGTCCTAGTAAAACAAAGGTCACTTTCAATCCAACTAAATCACCTATTACTCCTGATAGTGGAAAAAATAAAATCATCATAATAGAAAAAGCCATGCTTTGTACTGAAATTAAAGTAGCTCGTTGTTTTGAAGGTATGAGTTTGTTCATAGCTTCACTACTAATCGGTTGTAAAACAGCTGTTAATCCACCTATAAAGCAAAATAGCACTATACTAAACCACTGCTCACTCCAATAAAAGCCTACCATACATACCGCTATGAGTAAAGCTACTATAGTTGTAGTATGGTGCCTTAATTTCTTAACTAAGTAATTAGAGGCCAAAGCCCCTCCTCCAGCTAAAACACTATTGAGTAAGAAAATAATGGCAATGCCTACTTTACTCACTCCTTGTTCTGCAAAATACTGCTGTCCATAGAAATAAATAATAGCTGAAATCGCTAAAATGATTGGATAATAGACTAGCAAAAAGGCTAGTTCCATATTAGCTTTAATAAGCTGCATAGTTAACTTAAAGTGCACTCTAAAACTAACTTTTTCCTCTTTTTCATAAATAAGAGCTTCTTCAAAACCTAAAGCTAATAACAGTGCCGCTATAGTAAAAATAATAGCAATGCTATAGCTTAACAGGTACGATCTTTCAGCTAGTAATGCGCCTAAAAAAGCACCTATACCTTGAGTCACTTCTATAATAAAATTCAAACGACCATTTACTTTAACATACTGTTCTTCTTTTCCAAGTTGCTTTAAGCTATCATAAACCAGTGCTTCTTCTGAGCCTGAGCTTAAATTGAAAGAAGCGGCTGAAAAAATGAAGCTTATCGCAAAACCCCAAAAACCATTAGCACTAATCATTAGAAGGGTGGCTATTAAAGCACTTATCCTACTTAATACAATGGTTTTCTTTCTACCTAATAAATCCGCTATAGCACCTGTTGGAATCTCGAAGAGCATACTAGTCAAATGAAATATGCCTTCTAAAAGTCCAATCTCAGCTAAATTCATCCCTCTATAAGCTAAATATAACACCCAAATGGAACTCGTCATATCCATGCACTTAATGCCAGTATAAATATAATTAATAAAAATATTTCTTTGTATACGTTTCATATTTCGCTCCTATTTTTCTCTGTTTTATTGGTTTCTTTTTTGCACAATAAAAGAGGTCCTTCTTTTGAAGAAACCTCTTTAGAGTTGGAGCTACTTACCTAAAAAAAGCTTAATGTCATCACTTTTTTCTAAAAAAAGGCATAGTATCCCCAACCCACAGTAACATACCTGTTTTTGACATACTGCTACTTGCCATTGGGGTGTATCCTTGTTTGATAGCAAAAAGTTTCATAACATAAGCTCCTTTCTTTTTTATCACTATGTTTGCATTGTACTATATCACATTGTCAAATACAATGCTTATTCTTTTATAGCTGATAAAATCTTTTCGTAATAATTTTCTTCCAGTACCTTGGCTGAATAGTAAAACTTAGCATCTACTGTATCAATCATATCTCTTACATAATCTTCATCTACATCAGCACCTATAGCTGTGGTAAACTCCTTGGTTAAGGCATTATAACGCCCTTTACCTGTAATAAAGTTACGACTATAAAGCATCACTAATGGCTCTGAAGAAGAGAAAATATCTGTTCCTACAAATAATCTAGAATCATACTCAAGGCCCATTAAGTTAGATAAGGTTGGTAATACATCTAGGCTAGAACAAGGCTTATCGATTACTGTAGGTGTCATGCCAGGTGTATAAAGAAGAAAAGTACTTTTATAAATACCAAAATCTTCATCTACTGTTTTACCAGCTAGTTCGCTAATATACTCATTATTAAGACCATAAGGATAATGATCTGGTGTAATTGCAATTAAAGTATGGTCTAATACGCCAGCTTCTTCTAATTGCTTTAATAAACTTTCTATAGCCCTATCTAATTCAATCTGACAAGCTAAATAAGCTTTGGCTGTCTCTGATAAGTCTAAGTCTTTGACTAAATCCTCATTTTTCTTAGACATGTCATTTTCTGAGAAGGAATAATTCATATGACCACTTACTGTCATATAGTACGTATGAAAAGGTGCATCATGAACATACTCGGCTGCAGATTCATCCATCATTTCTACATCAGACTCTGGCCAAGCTTCTTCTATATCTAACCCTTTTCCCTTAGCTCTATAATCATAGCCAAGGTTAGGATGAGAAATATCTCTATCATAATAATCATAGTCATGGTCATGGAACGCCATAGTCTTATAGCCTTCCTTTGCAAGCTGATTTCCTAAAGTAAATGGCATTGCGTTAGCTCCAGAACTTGCCATACTCCATATACCACTCTTTGGAATTTGCCCTGTACATAGAGCATATTCACCATCTGAAGTACTTAATTCCCATAATGGCGTATAGAAATTTGTAAACTGATAGCCTTCTTTGGAAAGCTTATAAAGTGTTGGTGTTAAATCTTCTCTGATAGCATAAGGTGAGAAGCCTTCCGCTGTAATCGTAATCAAATTATAACCTTTGTATTTCCCCGTATATTCATTTTTAGCTGTAGGCTTTACGTTTTTAAAGTAAGTATGCATAGCTTTCATCTCTTCTGAATCTGCTTCTGCAATAAGTTTATCAAAATCAATATCTAACTCATTATAATCAACATTTTCTTCTACATTTTCGCTCATAGCTGGTACGCTACTATCTGGAAAATCCATATCATCATCAGGTGCTTGTGAAAGCAGGACAACTTCTTGATTGCTTTCTGTTAGACCTGGGTTCCAGTCAAATAAAGTACGCTTAGCATCTAATCTTAAAGTCGTCATAAGGCCAAGTTTTTCTGCTGCAATAATAGGATAATGATGCTGATAATATAAATCATAAGGAGAATAAGCATCCTTCGCTCCTAAATGAAGGAAACCTACAGCAATCAATTGTGCTAGTATTGCTATACCTCCTAAAGCAAATCTTTCTTTAGCCTTTACTACTTTAAATGGTTTAATCCACTTTTTAACAATAAGTAATAATACAAATGGTACAAGCATTAATGAGATTGGTCCTATATCATTCTTTAATTTAATCATGATAATTTCCCAGAATTCAAAAACCTGACCTGCATTAGATGCTGAATATAAGGTATAAAACATCCTAAAAATCTTATAGTAAATGAACTGTGATATAAAAACAAAAGTAATCACACCTAATAAAGTGCAACCTACCGTATTCCTTTTTTCTTCTTTGAAAGCCGTACAAATCAAATAGCATAACACACCTACTGGCACAGCAAATAATAAGCTATAAAACAGTCCTGAACTTAAAAATTTGCCACTAAACACTATTCGAAAAACACTTTCTAAATAGTAAAGTGCTGCAATTAAATAAATGAGTAACATCCTACCGTCCCTCTCTTTTTCCCCATAGCATTCTATTTTAAATATCAAATTCTAATATATCATAAATTCTGTTGCAATCAACCATTTAAATAACTAAACTTCCTGGCAATTTTTATAAGTTATTAGCTATTTTAACAAGAAAATTTTCTACTGGTACATTCTTAATCAAATTTTAACAATTAAAATTTTAACATTGACTTAATATTATACTTATGTATATAATAATCACAGATTTCAAATTTTAAAGAAGGAGGTAGGACTAATGTTTAATAATCGTAAAAATGTTCGTATGTATGGCTTTACAAAATTAAATAATGTTATTAGTCCTATCTCTATTTCCGGATAGGCTATTCACCATGAATATCCTTTTTGATTAATTTTTTAATATTTTATTGCGTCCAAAAGGTCATGGTTTAACATGGCCTTTTTTTGTACGCCAAAAATATATTTTCTAGGGGAG
This sequence comes from Cellulosilyticum sp. WCF-2, assembly GCF_003990395.1. Taxonomy (NCBI): domain Bacteria; kingdom Bacillati; phylum Bacillota; class Clostridia; order Lachnospirales; family Cellulosilyticaceae; genus Cellulosilyticum; species Cellulosilyticum sp. WCF-2. The sequence continues at coordinate 4,051,546 of NZ_CP034675.1, forward strand.
GTTACGTTTTATGCTTCGTGTTTTTAAGTATGTTTTTAAATATCCCGCCATGATTGGTATTGCCACTTTAGCCATGTTTACGGTTATTGGTATTGATCAGATTGTACCACTCATTCAAAAATCTTTTATTGATGATGCTATCTTGGGCGGTAAAAGCAATTTAGTCGTATCTTTAGTGATTTGGCTTTTGGTTTTAGCTTTGTTTAAAGCTATCTTGGGTTACACCAAGGAATTTCTTTATGATTTGATGAGCACTAAAGTACATCTCAATTTAAAAAATCAGCTTTTTAATCATATTCAATCCTTTGAATTTGCTTACTTCGATCATATGAATACAGGTGAGCTTATGGCTCGTATCGGTGAAGATTTAGAAAACATTTGGCAAACCTTAGGATTTGGGCTGAGATTACTTATTGAAAATATCTTTTATATTGTATTAAGCACTATTATTCTATTTAGCTTAAATGCTAAATTAGCTTTTATTTGTTTAATCCTTTTAATACCCATTGGCTTTATCACCCTTAAGCTAGAAAAGCTTTTTGGTGCTTGCTATGGAGAACTCAGTGATCAAACAGCAGTGATTAATACCACTGCTCAGGAAAATATTGCAGGTGTTCGCTTAATTAAAGCTTTTGCTCGTGAAAAATATGAAGTCAAAAAATTCTTAAAGCTAAATAAGCGTTACTACGAACTTAACATGAGGCAAGCAAGCTATATGTCTAAGTATTTTCCAATTATTGACTTTCTCACTAATACCGCTTTGGTAGCCATGATTATCTTCGGTGGTTATATGGTTCTCAAAGAAGAAATGACTTTAGGTACCTTAACAGCCTTTAATACTTACATTTGGTATATCGTCTGGCCACTTCGTCAACTAGGGTGGCTTACCGATATGCTTTCTCGTACTTCTGCTTCTGCTAAGAAAATCTTTGCCATACTAGATCGACCAGCAGAAATCACAAGTCCTGATGATGCTTACTGTCCAGATACCCTTAACGGACATATTAGCTTTAAGGATGTAAGCTTTCATTATAACGAGGGTGAAGAAGTTTTATCACATATTAACCTAGACATTCCAGCAGGCAGTACTGTAGCCATTATGGGAACTACCGGTTCTGGTAAGAGCTCACTTTTAAATTTAATTGGACGCTATTACGAGCCCTCTAGTGGTGAAATCCTCATTGATGGCATACCACTTTCAAAGTGGCATTTACATACACTCAGACAAAATATGTCCATCGTCATGCAAGATACTTTCTTATTTTCAGATACTATTGCTGACAATGTACGCTTTGGAAAACCAAACGCTTCTATGGAAGAAGTTGCAACTGCCTGTGATTTAGCTTGTGCAACACCTTTTATTGCAGAATTAGAAGAAGGTTATCGTACACAAATAGGAGAAAGAGGCGTTGGCTTATCCGGAGGCCAAAAACAACGTCTCGCTATTGCTAGAGCTATTTTAAGGAAAGCACCTATTTTAATTTTAGATGACGCTACCTCAGCTTTAGATACTGAAACTGAATATGAGCTTCTCACTCATCTTAAAGAAAAAAATTATCAAACAACTACCTTTATGATTGCTCACCGTATCTCTGCTGTAAAAAATGCTGATATCATTCTTTATTTAGAAAACGGTAAAATCGTAGAACAAGGTAACCATGAAACATTGCTCAAAAAGCGTGGTCGTTATTATGCCATTTATCAAAAGCAATTTGAAAGCTTTGAGGAGCAGTTAAAGGAGGCGACTTATGTCTGCTAATAACATTAGAAAAGAAGAAAAGGTTTTATCTAGAAGTAAGTCTCAGCTCATTAAACGATTGTTAGGCTATTTAAAACCTTATAAAAGAAAAAGTGCAATTGTTATTTCACTCATGATCTTAGTGATGCTTTGTAATTTAATTAATCCCCTCCTTTTAGGAAGGGCTATAGATACTTATGTAGCTGATAAAAATGTCAACGGTCTTCTGATTATGGGACTTTTCTTATGCGCCTGTAACTTAGCTGCTTGGGGCTTTTCTAAAATACGATATATTTTAGTAGCAGAGGTAAGTAATAAAATTTTAGTAGAGATCCGTCATCAACTTTATACCCACATTCAAGGCTTATCTTTTAATTTCTTTGATTCAAGGCCTGTGGGTAAAATACTGGCTCGCATTATGGGTGATGTAAATGCACTTCAGAATTTATTTACTCAAAGTATTCAGTCCCTCATTCCAGAACTTCTTACACTAGTGGGCATCTCCTGTTTTATGCTAGCTTTAAATGTAAAATTGGCTTTAGGTTGCTTAATCATTTTGCCATTTTTAATAGGTGCCATGTTTTATATTGAAGTTTTCTCAAGACGTAGATGGGATGCTTACCGTAGCAAACGTTCTGTTATGAATGCTTTTACTCACGAAGACTTTTCTGGTATTAAAGTCGTAGAAGCTTATGCAGAAGAAAAGCAAACAGCAGGTAACTTCAAAGAAATCGTTAGTGAACTTTCTTCTTCTTTTATTCATGCTGTCAAGCTTAATGATTTATTTTGGCCACTAGTTGATATTTCTGCTGGTCTAGGTGCTGTCTTAGTTTATATGTTTGGTTACCGATTGGTTACTTCTGGAGAAATTCAGATTGGTACTCTGCTGGCCTTTTCTATGTACGTAGGAATGTTTTGGAATCCTATTATGAATCTATGTAACTTTTATAATACGCTGATTTCTAACTTTTCAGCAGCTGACCGTATTTTTGATATTTTAGATGTAGAACCTACCATTTATAGTAAAACAGATGCACCTTCACTTTCTTCTATCGAAGGTGAAGTACGTTTTGAGCAAGTTTCCTTTGCTTATGATGAAAAAACGGAAGTGCTACGCAACGTGAATTTTATGATTAAACCTGGTGAAAGAATCGCTTTAGTAGGTCCTACTGGGGCTGGTAAAACAACCATTATCTCTTTGATTAGCCGTTTTTATGATCCTACCGAGGGACGTATCTTAATTGACGGACATGATATTAAAGAAGTAGAGCTTGGTTCTTTAAGAGAGCAAATGGGAATTATGCTTCAAGATACCTTCCTGTTTTCTGATACCATTATGGAGAATATTCGCTATGGTAAGCTAGATGCTACGGACGAAGAGGTCGTATCTGCTGCTAAAGCTGTTCATGCTCATGACTTTATTATGCGCCTAGAAGATAGGTATCAAACGAAGATTAATGAAAGAGGTTCTAGACTTTCATTAGGGCAAAGACAACTATTAGCTTTTGCTAGGGCACTACTGGCTAATCCTCGTATTTTGATATTAGATGAAGCAACTTCTAATATTGATACACAAACCGAAACCTTAGTAGAAGAAGGAACAAAGGAGCTTCTTAAAGGACGAACTTCCTTTATTATTGCTCACCGTTTATCTACCATTCGTGACTGCGATAAGATTATGGTAATTAACGACCTTAATATTGCTGAATGTGGAACACATGAGGAACTCATAGCGCAGAAGGGACTTTATTACAATTTATATAAAGCACAATATCGCTTTTTAAGCGAAGGTGCATAATAAAGAAGCTATAGTAAAATAGTTCTTAGTTACTAAAAAACATGTCTTCATTAAGCTTTGATGCTTCTTTGAAGACATGTTTTTGTATTTATTAATATATAGGGCACTCTATCCTTGAAGTAGTTCTTGCTGCTTCTTCTTACTTAACTTAGACAATACTAACTGGTATGACTTATCTAGCATGTTTTTCATTAACTCATCAGGAACATTTCCATCTGGTTTGATCGAATTCCAATGTACTTTATTCATATAATAACCTGGTACAATATCATCATATTGCTGTCTTAAAAAGTCACCCTCTATGGGGTCTAATTTTAAAGTAATATAATAGGGTTTATCGCATTCATCCAAACAAATAGCTGCAAACATTTTATCCCCTAACAAATAACGTATCCAATTCCATTCCTTCTTCAAATCCTTAGTAACACCCTTTTTTTCTAGAAGATATTGATCAATCCATTCATATTTCATTTTCTTACACTCCTTTAAGTAAAAGATTTTACTTCGTATTACGAATATTGATATAAGTTCGATGATGAACTTCTTCTTTGATATACGACTTTCTCTAATTCCATACACTCTTCCCTCACTAATAATAGAAGTTCCCCAAATATGTTATTCCATGATATGTATTCTTTTTTTATCATATTGACTTCTTTGCTCGGGTTCTTGAGCCGTATAACCTAAATGAATTAAACCTAGTGGTACAATGTGTTTTTCTATACCTAAAATAGTTTGAACCTTTTTTACTGGTCTTACTTGTGGTTTTAACCCACACCAACAAGAACCAATACCTAAGGATGTTGCCCCGAGTAGAATATTTTCTATTGCTGCAGAGCAGTCTTGTATCCAAAAATCATTGAGCTGCAAAGCAAGTGCCCTTTTTGTGTTACCAGCAACAATAATAATAAGTGGTGACATATGGTCTGTATATTTTGTTACCTTCCTTAACTCTCCTCTAATACCTGCATTTTTAATAATGTAAAACTCCCACGGCCTTTTATTACAAGCACTTGGTCCACTCATAGCGTAGTGCATTAAAGTATCTATATCTTCATCTGCTATTTCCTTTGTCAGAAATTCTCTTGAACTCCTTCTTTTGTACATCACTTCCTCTAATTCCATACGTTTCCCCCTTACTAAGTGTAAATCATAAGCTTCTTTATTATAATTGTTTTCCCAACAGTCTTGTTCCACTATATGACTTAAGACCTTATGTATATTAAACCATATGTAAGCTAATTGTCGCATTACTGCCCTGATAGTTTCTTTAAAGTATCACCTGTTACACGATAGGTGGTCCATTCTTCCATAGGTGTTGCCCCTAATGATAAATAAAAGTCAATACTTGGTTTATTCCAGTCTAGACATGACCATTCTAGGCGACCACAGCCACGCTCTATAGTAAGCTTTGCTAATTGCTTTAAAATCGCTTTCCCGTAGCCTTTACCACGATATTCTGGAAGCACAAATAAATCTTCTAAATAAATACCTGCTTGTCCAAGAAAAGTAGAAAAATTATAAAAGAATAAAGCAAAGCCTACTTCTTTTTCGTTTTCCATAACAAAAAGGACTTCTGCCTTCTTCTCTTTAAATAGCCAGTATCGAAGCATTTCTTCTGTAGCAACTACTTCTTCTAACATTTTCTCATATTCTGCTAAATCTTTAATAAAGCCCAGAATTAAAGCTACATCCTTTTCTTCTGCATATCTAAATATTGGTTCACTATTCATCTTGAGCATTCCTCCTTTTTCATCTACTTTCAAATTCCTATTAATTTACTTTTTTAATTCATTCCCTTATGTCGTTTTTATTATCTTTACTTTCTACTAAACAATGGCTCCTTAAAGCGAATTGTTTTATTTTGCATGTTCACTTCCGTTTCAATACCATAAGGAATAATGCACTTAGGTTGTGCATGTCCAAAATTAACATTATAAACAATTGGTAAATCAGCCTTATCTACCACCTTACAATATACTGATTTGTATTCCTCATAATACGTTTCATCTTGTGGTTTTCCTACAAGAATGCCATTAATCACCTCAAAGATGCCTTTTTCCTTAAGTGCCATAAGTTCTTTCTCTAGTTCTTCTGGAGATGGCTTTTCTTCCGAGGTCTCAAGAAATAATATTTTACCTTGCCATTCTTCTAGACTAGGGAAAATGCCATATTGCTCACATACCACTTTCTCATCTTCATAACGATTGCTAGATAACATATCATAAAGGCTCTCTATACATCCGCCCAATAGTCTACCTTGAAACTTTTCTGGTCCTTGCAAAAGTTCATAGCCTCTTGTCTCAAGGTGAGCCTTTCTTTCTTTTCCTATTGCATCTACCGAAAAATCTGTACGTTCTTCATACCAGTGGGCACTTGATTGTATAATAGGAGGTTCATCTGTCTCTTTTAAATACAACTCAAAAGCTGTTTTTGTATAAGGTAACATCTGTTCTCCTAGCTCTGCTAAGTCACACAGAAAATTAGGACCATAAAAGGTTCCCATCCCTAACTTATAAAACATTAAATGATTAATGGTCGTATCAGAATACCCTGTAAAAAGTTTTGGGCTTTCTTTTACCTTCTTAATAAAGAGCTGATCTTCCATTAAATAAGGTAATAAACGATAGGTGTCATCTCCTCCAATCACACAAATAATCCCTTTTATTGCATCATCTAAAAACGCTGTTTTTAAATCTTCTGCCCTTGCTTCAGGATGACTTTTTAAATATTCTATTCCTCGTAGTGCATTTGGCATAAAAACGCCTTCAAGACCAAACTCCTTTAAACGTTTTTTCCCTAATTCAATCTGATGCTTACAAAATGCTTCTCCAAGTATGCCACTAGATAAACTTACAATGGCTACTTTGTCTCCTGCTACTAATGAATATGGCTTATTCATATTGCTCCTCCTCGTCTTTTATAGGAATTTGTCGGTGGCTTTACTAGGCTATTTGGGCAAAGCTGAGAGAGGGTGACTATCCTACGTGGCTTGGCTCCGTATTTTCAGTAGGCACTAAGCTCACTTTTTTGGATGAACGTCCACAAACTCGGTTCCTGGGGCACGTGGACTAAGTACCATCCAAAACGTTCGCTAAGTGCCTACTGAAAATACTCCGAAGTCACCCCGCTAGGACAGCCACCCTCTCTCAGTTCTACCAGCAATAACGCGTAAAGTCACCTCCATTAAGTGTTTTCAAGAAAAAAACAAAACTTGTTATTATCTTTTTTCTGCACTTTTCACTTAGGGGTTTGAATGCTTAAGAGATCAATAATGCTTGTAAGGCTCCCTAGCTTCCTTACAGAGCTACTTCTTGGCAAAATAGACTTATGGGAAGCTTTATACGTTATTGCCTTGGGCGCCTGCCTCCGGCTTCGAGTATTTTTTAACTGTCGTTACGCCTTCTTTCCACGCTGCTTCACTGTCTTGGATGTTTATGAGGTCAACAACGTTTGTGAAAATGAGTGGGTATGGGTGCCTGGAGTAGTGACTTGGGAGCATTTTTTAGAAGCACTTAGTGAACGTTTTAGATGGGTTTTAGGCAGCTGTTTGAACGAAGTGAGTTCTGCCGTTCATCTAAACAAGTGAACTTAGTGCTTCTAAAAATGTGAACCGGAACAACGGAAGGCACCCATACCCACTCATTTTCTCTCAGACGTACTTCTCATAAACGCCAAGACAAATTTCTATTTATTAGCTTCTCCATTAAGTAAAATAACCCTTTTCTCCAGTGAGCCTCTCCAACCACGTTATATCCTAGTGCCCCATACATTTTTAGTGCAAAGGGATTTTTTGAAAAAACATCTAATCTAATAGCTCTTTTACCCTCTTTAATTAATTCCTCTTCAATATAAGTCATCGTCTGCCTACCTACTCCTCTATTTTGATAAGTAGGATTCACACATAACCGATGAACTACTTTGAAACTTCCTTGGTCTTCTGTCCATTTCCCATTACTATACTGCTCATCACATAGTTGATTGAGTACATACACAACAGCTATTTCATTATTGATTTTGCCAACAAATAATTCTTCATTTTCTATATCTGCTTTTAATATTGCTTCATTAGGATATACTTCATCCCATTGATTAATCTGATGATGAAGCATTTCTTCTGCTGCATTTTTAAAAATCTTAACGATGTCCTCTAACTCACTCATTTTACCTTTTTCATATGAGATTTCTTCATGTTTTCCTGCTGTCTTTTTCATCTTATCAAATGCGCCTCTCAGTCCCTGTTATATTTTTTTATTACTCACAACTTTTCTCTTCATTGATCAACCATTTTATTATCTACTATCCTTATTCTATATGTTTAAAATTAATTTGCTTATTTTCCCAATGCTTAAATACACCATCAAATATTCCTGTATATTTTGCTGCTTTTTTATATACAAATTGCTTAATACCCATTTCAAATATTATTTTCTGCTTTACCCATTGAAAAGGATGTATTTTCCTTTTTTCTATATCTAGGTAAAATCTTCTCACTTCCTTCTCTAATTTCTTCTTTGTTACTGCATCTAAAGGGTTTTCATTAAAAAGGATTTTTTTCTTGATACTTGCACTTAATGTTGCTCCTGAGTAGGTCATTAGATTATTTAAAATTCTTGAAGCTGCTCCTCCACCATAATTTTCAGATGTCGTGACTGTCAATGCATATTGCTGATGTAACAACTGTTCAAAAACAAAATGCCCTCTATCTGCTAGCACCTTTAGTTGTCCTGATATATTACTTTCATAAGTTGGTGTCCCTATTATAGTACCATCAGCTTTTGAAATAAGTTCTATGATCTGCTCAACATCATCTTGAATAAAACATGTTCCCGTCTTATAGCAAGAATAACATCCATTACAAAATTCCATCTTTATATCCGACAAATGTATAAACTGAATATTCATGTTACTATATGTATTTAATACATTTGATATCTCTTTTAATATTTTTGCTGTAGCACCATTTTTTCTACTACTTCCATTAATAATAACAACATTCATATATTCTACTCCTTTCACTGAGTAATCTTATGTTGCAAATTAATTCATAGGTCACTTCCATATTCTATGAAGTAATAGAACTGATTCCTATGTTTATTTCTACCTCTTACTCGTTAAAGTAATCATATACATTTCCACTTACCTTACTATCCCAATAGGATTTTAGTAACAGTATAGATTGCCACTTTGCTATAGTGGTTTCTTTAAATCCAAATTTGAGAACAGAGCTAACCATCTTTTGTTCAGCAATACAATACCCCTTAGCTAGAGAAACTGCATCACAAAATTGAATAAGCTTGTCATAATCATCGTATGTAATATGCTCTAGGTAATCTTTAACCATTTCTACCTCTTCCTTCGAGCAATCCCATGTATCATATATACCCATTACATCTTTGTACTGAAAGGTATGAGTTAAGCAAATCCTGGCTATCTCTTCACATTTATCCATCATGTATTTATACCCTTCAATGGCATGTCTTGCTTGCACTATTCCATTTCTTCTTCCAATATCATGAAGTAGACCTAAAATATAGGCTTTTTCTGAATTCAAACCAGATTTTATAGCTATTTTTCTTGCTAGATTAGCAACATACTCAGAATGTTCTATCCAATCACCTTTATTCAACTCGCAAGCTTCCTTGAAAATTTGATTAGCTTCATTTAAACTTATCATCATTTCCTCCTTATAGACTTTCTCTTGAAAATCACATGATATAGCCCATTTACCACCATTTATTCTCCTTGTCTCTATTGAGCCGTACAACCTGTTGAACTTATGATAAGCAGAAAATATAAAAGGGTCAAGAAATATTATTAAACTTTTCTAAATATTCTTCGTAGCTAGTTGCTTTTACTATCTTAAAATACTTGCTGAATTCTTTAGTCCACATATCCATTTCTTCTTCAATAGAACTTACTTCATTCATAATAAAGCATACTATCTTACAAGACGTTTTAGCCATTCCAGGTAGTAATACCGAGAAACCCCATTCCACATCGGCTGGGTCATCTTCAAAACCATTTCTTGCATCCACTATAAATTTACTTACATTATTCTTTTTAAAAAGTTCCCAAGCAAAGGTGGTTGGTTTTCTATAATCATCACCACATGCAAACTTTTTCCAAGTAAGTAGCACCACATCATCTTCTTCTATACATTTTACATGACAAAACTCTGAATCAAACTCTTTCATTTTTCTCCTCCATTCCATATCACTAACCCACTTTACTCTAGTATTCGATTTACAATTCTATACTTAATACATCTATATTGCTTATATGACTTGTTACTGCATTCCTATACTTATACTCTGCAAAAATAACATCCATCAAATCATCATACATAACGCTTGCGGTAGCATTAGCTCCTGCACCTTCACCATAAAAAGCTCTTTTTCCACTATACTCCCCCTCAATGAATATCATATTATTATTATCACTAACCATAGCCAAATGACTGTCTTTTCTAATAGCATAAGGACCAATATAACACTCTAATTTCCCAGTATTATTCTTATATGCATAGATGATCTGCTTTACTATTTTTCCCTCTTGCTCTGCCTTATCTATATCTACTGCATTCTTATTTCTTAAAGAAATAGGACGTAGCTCCTGATACCTAATAGATAAATTCATACATAAACGTGATAAAATACATAATTTATATGCTGCATCCCAACCATCAACATCTTCAGATGAATCATTTTCTGCATAACCATTTACTTTTGCTCCAAGTAATGCCTCCTCATATGATGCATGATTCTTACTCATTGAAGTTAATATATAATTTGATGTAGCATTTACTATTCCAAATAACTTGATAATAGTTTCTCCTTTTGACATATGCATTAATGATCTACATATAGGAATGCCACCCCCTACTGAAGCTTCAACTCTAATCTGCACGCCATTTTCTTGTGCCATTTGTATTATTTCGTCTCCATACATAGCTAGACATTTTTTACTAGACATAATAACATGCTTATGGTTTTGAAGTGCCAAAAGTACAGTTTCTCTCGTCTTCTCTACTCCGTCCCCACCCATGCATTCAATGCAAATATCCACATCAGATTCTTTAACAACGTCATTTGCTTCAGTAGTCATTTTAATCCCTTCAGTATTTACATCCCTCTTTTTTAAGACATCTTGAACCATAATAACAACTACTTCAAATTCAATTCCAAATGCTTCTTTTGTTTTCTCCTTATTTTCTTGAATGATATTTAATAACTTAGATCCTATAACACCAAGTCCAAGAAAACCTATCTTTATTTTTCTCATCATAGCACCGTCCTTTTTGCAAAAACTATTGCTTATTTTATAGTTTCAGCGTATCATACGGTATATCATAAGTAAAATTAATACATTTTATATTTAGAATAAATAATTTTGATAGGAGTACTTATGGAGATTAGAAATGTTATTTCATTTATAAAAGTAGCTGAGTTAAATAGTTTTTCTAAAGCAGCAGCAGAACTTGGCTATACACAATCAAATGTTACCACGCAAATTAAGCAGTTGGAGAATGAACTTAATACTATTTTATTTGACAGGATTGGTAGAAGCGTATCCTTAACCTCAGCCGGAAAAACCTTTATGAAATATGCCTTACAAATCACAGCTGCTGTAACTAATGCCAGACAAGAACTGTCATATTCTGCTATACCTTCAGGTGAACTTAGAGTTGGACTTTTAGAATCATTATGTATTACTTACCTTCCACAAATCATCAAGAGCTATCACAAAAAATATCCCTTGGTAAATACTATCATTAAAATAGGTACCTATGGTGAGCTCGCTACTATGCTTAATTCCAATACTATTGATTTACTATGGACATTTGACACTCATATCAATTCTGATCTTTGGATTAAAGAGCTGGAATATGCCAACCCCATATGTGTCATTGCTCCAAAATCACATTCTCTTTGTAATAAGCACACGCTTCACTTATCAGATTTATCCTCTGAAACTTTCATCTTTACAGAAAGTAGCTGTAGCTATCGTCATACATTTGAGGAGCTACTTCTATCTAAAAAACTACCCTTCCATACTTTTATGGAAATTGGTAATACAGAAATCATCAAGAAATTTGTTGCTTCAGGCATTTGCCTCTCTATTCTTCCTCAGTTTTCTATTACTAATGAACTTCAAGCACAACTTCTTCATCCCCTCAATATCATAGATTTTCAGTTAGATATGTATGGACAAGTGTTTTATCATAAAAATAAATGTGTTACTCCAGCAATGAAAGCTTTTATCGACCTTGTAAAAGAATATATTTAATCTTCTTTATTATAGCACTAATACGTCTTATGATTTTATACTCTTCTTTAAGGAACAAACAGTTATTATAGAAATTACAATTAAACGCCTAAAACAAAAAGGCTATTTTACAAAGATCATCTACTTTGTGAAATAGCCTTTTGTAGTGATGAAATAAATCGAAAGTTTGAAAAATAGTTGAATTATTTTACGTCGTGCAAAGTACAAACCTGTCACAATAAATAGATACGAGTCATATAATGTACCATGACTACAATATATTAATATATATTCTAGTTAAATCATATTATTAGGAGATGGTATTATGAGTTGTTTAAGATCAGATTCATGTAGAGGGCATAATCATTTCAAAGTAAGTCGCTCTAATAGTAGTTCAAGTGACTCTTCTAGAAGATCTAGTCGTAGGTCAAGACGTTGCAGAAGGTGTCGTCGCCGTTCAAGTGATTGTTTTAATCGTTGTGGTTGCAATTCATGGGGCCGTAGAAATTGCCGCTGCCGTTCAAGACGTTCTTCTAGACGTTCTTTTAGCCGTAGCCGCTCTTTCAGTCGTAGTCGTTCTTTCAGTCGTAGCCGTTCTTTTAGCAGATAATCACAAAAAATTAATTAAAAGTAGATGTTGTGTATATGGATAAATATTATAAACCCGGAGAACAAATAAATGGATACTCTATTACTGAGATGTTGGCTGAAGGGCGATATGGCATAGTTTATCTAGCTGAAAGTCATGAGTCCAAAAAATATATTATTAAACAACTCAAAAAAAATATGCTTAGGGAAACAAAAGAAAAATTATTTTACGAGGAAGTACTATTAAAAAAATTAGATTCCCCTTGTTTTCCTAAGTTTATGGGAAAATTTAATCTTCCTAATGCAAAAGGCTATATATTAGAATATATGGAAGGTCAAGTTTTTGAAGATTTACTCATGGAAGATGGCCATCAGTTTACCAAAAAAGAAATCTATGAAATTGCCTTTAAAATGCTAGACATTATTGCCATACTACAAAAAAACAATATTGTTCACCGTGATATTAGACCTCCTAATGTTATCTTAACAGATAGTAATGAACTCATATTAATAGATTTTGGATTAGCTCGCTATATAGACAATAAAAAATATGTAAAAAAAATGGATTACTGGTATCTAGGGGATTTTTTAATTCATTTATATTACACCTCCTATTATTTTGATGAAACCGAAGAAGAAAGACCTTGGTACGAAGAACTGGACTTAACAGAAAAAGAAAAGGTATTTCTTCAGCGACTATTGGAGATTAAAGAAAGCTATGTAGAACTTGACGAGATAAGAAGTGATCTCAAAGAACTCGAAGAAAGCTTCTTATAGTTTGCATAAACCTTAACTTTAAAGATAAACCATATAGTTACGCCCTCCATAACTATATGGTTTATCTCTTTATTACATTTTATAAATTTGATTCAGGTGATAATGATGTCAAACTCAAGTGAAATAATCAGAATATATCAAGATAGTTTTAAAGTCAATCTTTATACGGTATCGCCATTTAGGATGATAGGCTTAATTAATGTAGACATTAAATACCCTTATGGCATAGAAAAGGTAACTCTTGCTTTTTATAGCTCTTCTGGAACCAATAGCGGGAAAATCAAAGACTTATGGTATCCTATTGTTGGTATAAAAACCACCACGGGCCCATTTACCGAGTTTACTGATTACCTTAACTTTGTTCTATCCTATACAACTAAAGATGGCTTTGCTAAACATGGGTGGCTAGCTAAGTCCCTTTTCTTTTATGCAAAACCCCATGATGCCTCAAAACTTAGGGGCTTTGCCAATGGCAAATACTATGACTCACTTCTAAAAATCAGTAAAACACTTAGAAATTTATACGACATAGGTAAATTTCATCATTTAACCTCATTAACACCTACTCTTTTAAATAGTGCCGTTACTTCACATAAAATTTATTCTGGAAATAAACACACACAAAAAGAAAACTACGAAAAATACATTGAAGATATATTCACTCATGCCAAACCTAATCAGGTTTAACCCATCAAAATGTTCTAATGATTATTACCCCTTGGAAGAATCTGATTTTTGTGCTAATATATTGCTAAAACTTTGCCAAAGGGAAATTATTATGGAAAATGAATTTCAATTAATTGCTAATATCATACTTTTATTAATGATTATTTATAGTGTTATTTACATTCTAACTTACAAACAATTCACTTTATTAAGTACTATTCAAAAGACTTCTTCTAAAACAAAGCTAGCCCTTCTGCTCATATCAGGAATCTGCTTACGCATTTTTTTGGCTTTCTTTTATACCGGACATCCTACAGATATGACCTGTTGGTCCGGATGGGCTTTGGGCATGGCTAATTACGGTCCCGGAAGTTTTTATGAGTCCATGCAATTTGCTGATTATCCTCCTGGCTATTTACTTATTTTATGGCCTATTGGTATTTTATTAAGACTTACTGAATTACCTTATACTCATATACTTCACTCTATGCTTTTAAAACTTCCTATTATTATCTTTGATTTATTAACAACACTTCTTATTTATTATTATGCTGAAAAAGGACAACATAAAAGCCCCTTACTACTAGCCGCTTTCTTTTTCTTTAATCCGGCTGTCTTATTAACCTCTAGTATCTGGGGACAGGTAGATATTGTTTTTTCTTTTTTTGTTATTTTAATGCTTATAAGCTTATACAATGAGAGACTCCTTTATGCAAGTATAGCCTTTGTTTTAGGTTTACTTATTAAGCCTCAGATGTTTTTATTTGGTCCTATCTTTGTTATTGGTTACTATTACTATTGCAAAGAAAAGCCAGCTCAAACAGTGATTAAGCAAACTCTTATTTCTGGACTGATTGCTCTTGGAGTCTTCATCCTTATTTGCTTACCTTTCCTTATTACCAAAAAGGACCCTTTATGGCTCTTTAAACTTTATTTTTCAACTATGGGATCTTATCCTTATGGTTCTTTAAATGCCACAAACTTTATAGCTATTATTAATGGTCTTTGGGCACCTGATACAGCCACCTTCCTGGGTTTAAGCTATAAGCTTATTGGTCTTATAGGTATCCTATTTTCCATTGGCTATACTGCTTTTTTAGCCATTAAAGATAGTACTAAAAATAACTTAGCGCTTTATGGAGCCTTAATGATTACAGGTATTTTCACTTTGGGTCATCATATGCATGAACGCTATATTTTTCCTGCACTTGTTTGCCTCATTCTTGCTTATTTATATAGACCACATAAAAATACGCTACATTTCTTTGTTTATTTTAGCGTTTTAGAAACGCTAAATATGAGTTTAGTCCTAACAGATAGCTACTTATTCTCTTACCAACTTATGCCACTCATTTTATCTTATCTCCAAGTTATTGGATATATCTTATTATGTATTTATAGTTATCAAGCATGTAAACTCTCAAAAGAAGCTATTTGATTAATCTACCTATAGTAACTTCATACCCTATTGTTATTAAAAAAGGAGACGAAGAGAAGCCCCAATGTCATTAAGTTAAGATGACGAAAAAAGATCTCTATACCAATCAAATGGTATAGGGATCTTTTTTTGAAAAAGTAGTTGACAAGACAAAGAAAATGTGTGGCCGCTCTCACTACTGATTGAATAAAGAGGTAGTGAGAGCGGCCCTTGTAATTAAAGGAAACTTAGTTACAAGGAGGACACATATGAAACCCAAACAAATTAAAAAGCTTTTAGTAGATGAAATCCAAAAGTTAGCTGACAATCCGCAAGATTATTGTACCAATCCAGGTAGTGATTTTTTACGCAAAAGAAAATTGCCCATGAATAAAATTTTAGCTGGAATTATTGGAATGGGAAGTGGGAGCCTTACAAACGAATTATTAGATCTATTTGGTGCATCTGCAGATACACCCACTTCTTCTGCGTTTGTTCAGCAGAGGAAAAAGATAAAGCCCGAAGCGTTTAAGAAGATATTTGACGGCTTTTCAAGTAAACTTATAGATAACTTTAATGAAGATATGCCCATACTTGCTGTTGATGGGTCTGATGTACAGATTCCTACCAATCCTGATGATTTAAATTCATTTCATTCTGGAAAAGATGGAAGAAAATCATATAATCTTCTGCATATAAATGCGTTGTATAATATAAATTATTCTATTTATCATGATGTGATAATACAAAAATCTAAAGAAAAGAATGAACATAACGCTCTACAAGAAATGGTTGATCGTTCTGAAATTCCTAAAGCACTCGTGATAGCTGATAGAGGTTATGAATCTTTCAACAGCATGGCTCACATTCAAGAAAAAGGATGGTTCTTTCTTATTCGTGTCAAAGATGGAATTAATGGTATAAAGAATGGATTGGATTTACCCAAAACAGACTGTTTTGATATTGATATTTCTTTAAAACTTACAAGAAAGAAAACGAATGCAGTCAAAGAACTTTTCAAAGACAAAAATCATTATCGAAGTGTTTCTTCAGCCCAACCGTTTGATTATTTACCACTTAAAAACAAGAAATCTGAACCTGCTAAATTCTATGAATTACACTTCCGAATAGTGAGATTTCCTATTTCAGAAACTTCCTATGAAACAATAGTTACAAATCTAAATAGTGAAAAGTATCCTCCTGATGAGGTAAAAAAACTGTATGCTTCTCGTTGGGGGATTGAAACATCTTTTCGAGATTTGAAATATACGATTGGAATGTTAGATTTTCATTCAAAAAAGGTGATGTGTATCCAACAAGAAATCTATGCACATATGATAATGTATAACTTTGCAGAAATGATTACCTCCCACGTAGTCATTGAAAAAAAGCAAAGAAAGCATACATATAAAGCAAATTTCTCAGTTGCAGTGCATATGTGTAGGTTATTCTATCATGGAAAAGCAACATCACCTGATGTAGAAGCCATAATTGCAAAAAATCTCATTCCTATAAGACCTGATAGGCATAGGGAACGAAACTTAATTGTTAAGATTTTTCATGGCTTCCTTTATAGAGTAGCATAAATCTTTGTAAAAGAATATAAATTTTGAGTCAGATGCAAATCTGTCTATTTGTGGTACCTGGAAATAGAAAAAGAAGCTGAAGAAATAAATCTTCAACTTCTTTTCCTAGGGATGCGTTTCTATCACAATGTTAACTTAATGACATTGAGAGAAGCCCCTAGCACTTCTCTTTGTCTCCTTTTTAATGAGAGGATACTGTAAAATACTTACTCATATTTTTATCTTATTGATTAATAAAAGCTATAAAGCGTTCTACTTCTTCTGGCTTAGTAGCCCATGAAGTTACTAGACGTATAACCGTATGTGTTTCGTCTTTTCTCTCCCAGAAAGAAAAATCAAATTCCTCTTTAAGCTGCTCTAAAAGCACATCTGGAAAAATGGGAAATACTTGATTTGTTACTGACTCTGTTAAGAAGCTATAACCTGCCGCTCTTATACCTTCAGCTAATTGGTTAGCCATTTGATTAGCATGGGCAGCTAAGTCAAAGAATAGGTCTTCTTTAAATAACTCAATAAATTGAATGGCTAATAATCTTCCCTTAGCAAGTAATGCTCCTTTTTGTTTAATATGGAATCTAAAATCGGCTTTAAGCTCTTCTTTAGTAATCACTAAAGCCTCACCCATTAATGCACCATTTTTAGTACCACCAATATAAAAAGCATCCGTTAATCTCGCACAATCTGCTAAGGTGATTTCATTGTCCTGGGCTGTTAAAGCAGAACCTAATCGTGCACCATCCATAAATAAAATGAGGCCATGTGCCTTACAAAACTCACTAAGTCCTTCTAATTCTTTTAAGTTATAATGTGTACCAATCTCTGTTGAATTAGAAATATACACGAGTTTGGGTTTTACCATATGCTCATCTGTATGTCTATCTAAAGCCTCTTCTATAAGTGCAGGTGTTAATTTTCCATCTTGAGCTTTCATTGCTACTACCTTATGGCCTGTAGCTTCAATTGCTCCTGTTTCATGAACATTAATATGTCCTGTTTCTGCAGCAACAGCTGCTTCATGAGGTCTTAAAAAAGCTGAAATGGCGGTTAAGTTAACCTGTGTTCCACCTACAAAAAAGTGAATATCGGCTGTGCCATCTTCTATTTTTTCTTTTAATAGCTTTTTGGCTATTTCTGTATAAGCATCTTCTCCATAACCTGACGTTTGTTCTAAGTTAGAGTTTACCATTGCTTTTAATATATTTTCGTGAGCACCTTCACTATAATCATTTTTAAAACTATACATCATTTTTCTCCCTTTGATTCTTTAAGTTTGTCATTGTGTCATAGCATTGGACATTTAATATTAATCATATAACAAAAGAAGTATCCTTTGCAACCTAACCTCCAAAAGATACTTCTTTTTATCTATTACACTTTTACCCGCGATACACTTTTATTCAAGCTTTCTGATTCTTGATTTAAACTTTCTGCCATAGCTGTAAATCCCTCTGATACAGCCATTTGTCTTTCTGTAACAGCTGCTAGATTAACGGTATGCTTATCAATAATCTCAAACACATGGTCTAACTCATATATTTTTTGCTTAATTGTACTTACATGAGTAGCCATTTGTTCAATAAGTTCCTCACTCACTTTGCACTCCTTCTTTTCTTTATCTACTTCAGCCACAACAATTCGCATATCTTCCTCTAAATAGGTAATAGCCAATTTAGCACTTTCTCGTTTATCTACTTGCTCATATGAAATAAGAGAAATTTCTCTGGTTGAATTTGTAATCTCTTCCAAAGCAACTAACCCCCTCTTGGAAGTTTCTAAGATTCTTTCTGCAATCATTTTTAAGCTAGTAGATGAAATAGTAATATGCTCAAACATCTGGCTAATACGTTCACAACTTTTAATTAGGTTTCTATTAATTTTGCCTATCTCATCTTTCCGATTGACATCTGCTTCTATTTTAAAATCGCCTTTAGCTACCTTGTTCATAGTATTCATTAGCTTATCAACAGGTCTCAATACCCTTTTAAAGCCAAAATAGTTTAGTACTATACAAACCAATGCAGACACTACTGTACTTAATATAATGAGCCATCTAACCAAATATAAATCTAAATAAAAGAGAGCTCTTTCTATTTTATAGCCTACCATCCCCACTAGCTGTTGATCGGAATTAAATATTGGCAGTAAAACGCCACATAGTATATTTTTATTATATTCATCATAATAGTCTTTAAAATAGAAAGGTTCTCCTATTTTTAATTTATTTAACACGCTTATAAATCTTTCTTTTGGTAAACGCTCATAACTTACTACAAAATTCTCTTTTACGCTATCAGATAAATAAACAAGATTTTGTTCATAGGTATTTATAGCAAATATATCTCCCCTCTCTATTAAGTGTCCTAATGTTGTTAAAACACCCTTAACTTCCTTATAATCCTGATTTTCTTTATCCTTTAATTGTTCAATTCTTTGAAGAGCATCACCATTTATCATGGCTTGCCCTACTTGGCTAATACCTAAAGCTTGTTTATATACACTATGTGTAGCATAGCTGTGAATACTTTCATAATAAACAATTCCAGTCAATAAGAAAACGGCTGCAATAATACATGAAGTCATTGCCGTTACTTTTATTCTCAAAGATACTCTCAAACAATCACATCCTCTTTACCTTACAACTTCCTTTTACATCATTTCTATCGTATAGTAAATCGAATTAACTGTCAATTTTTGAGAATTTTTGAATTTAAATCTATTTTATTAGACTATTGTTGGATTTTAAAATAACAATTTTCACATTAACTTCCTAGCTACTAAATTTGTGTATTGGTCAGCGTAATTATAGTAATTCTCAAATCTTGTATTTGCTTATCAAAAGCTTCAAACACTTCATCTTCTAAATTTAAAGTAAAAGGATAATTACTAAACTGTTCCTCAAATTGACTTGGCGTATATGGATTAACATCCATTCGATGATTATCCTCAAAGGTATAAATTAAATTTGTATCGTTAAAATAGAGTATATATAATTGATTTAAAGTATAAAAACGATAGAAGTTACAATAAACACCATACTTGAAAAATAACTTCTGCATTTGTTTAACTAACTGTAGCATCTCCTTAGCTGTATCACACTTTGTTTCATTCAACGCCCTAATTTCCTCTTTATAGCTCTCCAATTGGGCAATTTTTTCTTGATAAGTTGCAATAAGCGCATGCATCATCCCTTGTAAAAGCTGCTGATCCTCTGAATAGGTAGGTGCTTTATAGGAATTATAACGCTTATGTTCAGGGAATTGATAAAGTTTTCCCATTATACACCCTCCTTTAATAGTTTTATTCTAGTCCATTTTTTATTGCTAACACTATATTACTTTTAATATCCATCTTCTTTATTTTTAGCTCTTATCAATATGTATTTTGTTTTAATTTAGTTTTATAAATCATTAACTTAATAAGACCATAAATCATGTAACCTATAAATTCAAATATTCCAACTAACATTAATACACTGGCACCTACAGTAAATTGCAGTACTCTAACCATTTTTTCATTTTTAAGTCCTACAGATAATACAGCTTCCTTCATTTGCTCATTATCTATAGTCGTAATAATAGTATAGCTTCCTGGCTCTTCGATAGTAAAATTAAAATACGATTCGCCTTTTTGACCATTTCTATTATAACTATAACTCAAATCTGCTGCTTCAACCTTTATTTTAGTCTCATCCTTCATCACTTCACATTTTAGTCCCTCAATAACTTCAGGTGCTTCATAATGCTTACCTTCAAATAAAGTATCTAATTCTAAATAAATCGTATATCGACCTGACTGTGTTAGATCAAGTATAGTAGTTCCCGGTACAAGAAAACTAGCTTTAGGTGGATCTATACTTCTTGCCTTGCCCTGATAAAACAAAAAAATACTTGTTACCGCACATAAAATAAAAACAATAGTAGGAATAATAAATTGCTTCTTAGATGGTTTGTATTTCTTTTCAAATGCGTTCATCTTACGCTCCTCTCTTCAACTACATTTATTATATATTATTTTCTTATTCTTTTCACTTATTTACACAAATACTGTTAATATTCCTATTAACAAAGTATTTGTCACCATTGAAGAAAGTGCATTACCTTATTCTTCTTTTGATTCCACTACTTCCTCATCTTTGGATTCTTCCTTTAAACACCCCAAAATAAAAAGATGTCCTTTAAAAGAACATCTTTTTCATATTTTCTAATTATATTAAATTTATTATTCTAATCAATAGCTTCTACTCTTACAATAAAATGGCCAGTGACATTTTTTACTTCTGATATATATAGGTTTCTATAAGCATAATACGGGGTAATCGTACCATTTTGGATATTCTCAAATCTTAGATCATCCTCTTTGTACGTATGATGTTCTTTTACATTAAACCTAATTTCTGTGTCAGTATCCGTTTTCGTAATGATATGCCAAAGTAATTTATCTTTATGCGGTAACTGATTAACACAAAAATTATTGCTATGACGACTTTCTTCACCTTGGAATGTCATTGGCTGGCAAGCAACTGTAGCAGCTTCACCCATATAACCACCTCTTCTCATCTATTTATTAATCATATTATACAAATTATTATATCATATTTTCTGTAACTTTTGAATATATGGATAATGTTTTTTTGTATTTTTATGTTTTCTTCTAACTATCATTTTCCCTTCACTTAATCATCACATTAAACCTTTATGATGTAATCCTAGATACTTAAGTTATCTATTTTTAACCCCATATAAAGGCCTTCCAACTCCCCTGGAAGGCCTTTTCCCTTTTCATCTTTTTCATTTTATTTATTTCTTGTAAATACTAAATGTTTTTCTGTAGATAGTGCTTTATTCCAGCTATATCCAGATTCTGAAAACTGCTTTAACTCCTCTACTTGTTCTATTTTATTTTCACAAATAAAGCGTAACATTTGACCTCTAGCTTTTTTAGCATACATACCTACTACTCTATAATTTTCTCCACTAGCTTCTTTAAAGCTCATTTGAATAACTGGATATTGTTTACTAATTGCTTTTAAGTCTAATACTTTACTATATTCTTCTGAAGCTAAATTGACCAAAAAGCCTTTTTCTTTTTGCCTTTCCAGCTGAGCTAAGACATATTTTGTTAAATCGTCTTTCCAAAACTCATATAAATTCTTCTTCTCTCCTACTGAAAGTGTTGTCCCCATTTCTAGTCGATAGGCTTGTATCCTATCTAAAGGCTTAATTAAACCATACAAACCCGATAAAATGCCCATATGATTTTGCATAAAGCTTATAGCTTCATGATCTAAGCTTTCTACTTGGAGGGCTTTATAAACCTCACCATAAAAAGCATAGATAGCTTCATAGCTGTCTTGGCTTGGATTAAAAAATGCTTTGTATCTGGCCTCATTTACTTCTGCTAAAGCCTCTGACATTTTCATGAGCTGCTTTAAGTCCTCTACGGTATATTGTGAAAGCTGCTTTACTAAAGTTCTAGTGGCCTCGTGAAAAGTGAGTGGTACATAAGACTTAAGAGATGTATTATCAGGTATTTTAAATGTTTTTGCTGGTGAAATAATAATATACATAGGCGCTCCTTATACTTTTTCTTTTATTTTACACACGATTCTCTTTACAAACAATACTTTTTATAGGATAATAATTATTAATTAGAACTTTATTACTAAGGAGGTTATATAATGTCAGATGTGATTTTAACAGAAGGTATGGTTGCTCCTGATTTTACTTTAATGGGTTCGGACCAAAAGGAGCATCGTTTAAGTGATTATTTAGGTAAAAAAGTTATTTTGTATTTTTATCCTAAGGATAATACACCAGGTTGTTCCAGAGAAGCGGAAGCTTTTCGTGACCACTTTAATGCCTTTGCTGATGCAAATACTATTATTTTAGGTATAAGCCGTGACACCCTTGCTTCTCATGATAAATTCATTGCTAAATACAATCTTCCTTTCGTGCTCCTTTCGGACAGCAATGAAGAGGTATGTAAACTTTATGATGTACTTAAAGAAAAAAATATGTATGGACGCATAAGTATGGGTATTGAAAGAAGTACTTTTATGATTGATGAAAAGGGAATTCTTACTAAAATTTATCGTAAAGTAAAAGTAGCAGGTCATGTGGAAGCTGTTGCTTGTGAGTTAGGACTATAAATAAAAAGCCATGGGAATCCATGGCTTTTTATTATCTCTATTTTTTACACCTATTCGTCTCTATTTTTTCTATATTATTGTGCTGATTCAAATTTTTGTACAATTTGATCTGCTTCTGGGCTAATAACAAATAAAATCATATTATCTTTTTGTGCTGTTTTATAGTTCTCAACTAATTCAAGCTGTTCTGGTAAGTAACTTTTCCATTGATCTACTAAAGCTTTTTGTCTTTTTTCTATACCAGCCATTACTTTATCAGCATCTTTAGCATCCTTTAATTCAAATACAGCAACCTCTGTTGCATGTACATTCATCATTGGCATTTGTACATAATAGCTGTTTAATAAGCTTGTATCAATACCATAAGTATCAGCAAACATAGTGCTATCCATAGCCATTCCTGCTGGCATTTCAATACCATCAACTGCTACAAAATAAGTTTCTTGGGCTGGTGTTGGATCCGTTTCTCCTGTCACTTCTTCTCCTGTCACTCCGCCTGCATTCTCATCTACCACTGGTGTTTCAGTTGGTGTAACTTCATCTACTGCTGGCGATTCAGTTGGCGTTACTGATGGTTGTTCTGTTTTTTGCCCACAACCTGTTAAGGCTGCACTTCCAATTACTAATGTCATGATTACTGCTAAAAGTTTTTTGTTTATTTTCATTTTTGTTTCTCCTAAAGTCAATTAATAATCTGCTAAACTTAACTAGCCATTAGTTTAGACGTATCCTTTTCACTTTAGGTTCCCATAAATTTAATTTTTTATCCCTGAATAACCAAAAAGCTTT
Organism: Cellulosilyticum sp. WCF-2; assembly: GCF_003990395.1. Lineage (NCBI taxonomy): Bacteria > Bacillati > Bacillota > Clostridia > Lachnospirales > Cellulosilyticaceae > Cellulosilyticum > Cellulosilyticum sp. WCF-2. Next base: position 4,075,321 of record NZ_CP034675.1, read on the forward strand.
CTTCATTGTTTTTCTGGCTGATAGGCACTACTACTTCATCTCCAATAATGCCACTTGCTTCAAAAATAAAAGCAGGATCGATAGCTTGTCCACCAATGTAGTATTCAAAATGCAGATGCGGTGTACTACTGTCACCTGTGTTCCCTGTAAATCCAATAATATCACCAGCTTTTACATCATCACCAGCTATTACACCATAAGCACTTAAATGCATGTATCTTGCTTCTACACCATTGCCATAATCAATAAAAATCATATGTCCGCCGCCTTTAGTGACACCCTTTGAATCAGGTGCTGCTTTAGTCACTATGCCATCAGCACTTGCAAAAATAGGGGTTCCTTCAGCTGCTCTAATATCTATTCCTTGATGAAAATAGCCAATCCTAGATTGATTAAAAGGTGCTAGCACCTCTCCTTTTTGTTGGAGAGGACTTACTAGAAAGCCCGGTATCTGTATATAATCTAACTTCATTCCACTTGTATCTCTATAAACAGTTGTTTGATCGGTAGTCACTACTGGTGTTATCTCTTCTGCTTGCACCACTGTACTACACGCTAGAAGCATTAATAAAATACAACTTACTTTTTTAAACTGCTTCATGCTATAATTCCCCCTTTATTTCTACATAATTATACTATATCTTATATTTTTATATGAGTAAATATTTTGCAATGCAAAAAAAAGAAGAATTTTAGAACTTACTATTCTAAAATTCTTCCTTTTTAACTATTTCTATTTATCATTCTTTATATTCTTTTATTCATTCTTACTGAATATCTCTTTGTTTAATTTACCTTCTGTTTTTGCCACTGTAGTAGCACTAATAAGTGTCCCACTTACATTAACCATAGTACGTCCCATATCAATGATAGGGTCAACAGCAATAACCCCACCTACCAGTGGGAAATACGCACCCATTCCCATTCCTGATATAACCACAGATACTGCAATAGTAGCACTTCCTGGTAGACCAGCTATACCTAGGGAACTAATAGTGATAATAATGACTAACATCACATAAAAACTAAAGTCCATTGGTGTGCCTGTCATATTGGCTAACATCACTGTCATTAAAGCCGGATAAATACCAGCGCAACCATTCATACCCATATTGGAGCCAAGACTTCCTACAAAGCTAGCCACTCCTTCATCCACTCCCACATTCTTATGAAGTGCTTCAATCGTTACAGGTAAAGTCCCTAAACTAGAGCGTGATGTAAAAGCAAGTACTAGCGGCTCTAATACATTCTTTGTATATTGAATAGGATTAAGACCATTCAATAGAGCTATTCCTAAATGAATCACAAACATAATGGCTAAACTTAAATAAATAGCTACTATAAAATGAAGCACTGAGCTTAAGGCTCCTACACCTCTTGCAGTAATTGTATTAGCTAAAAGTGCAATAACTGCATAAGGCATAAATTTAATAATCGTCATAGCTACACTTAAAATAATCTTGTAAAAGGCCTCTATCCATTTTACAAATGGCTCTATCACTTCCCCATGCTTTTTGCTCATCCTTCTAATAGCGATACCAATAAAAGCTGCAAAGATAACGACTGCAACAATATTAGCTTCTGCCATGGCTTTAACAGGATTAGCCGGAAGAAGTCCTCTAAAAGTTTCTACAATAGATGACATTTCACGTATTTCTGCATCTTGGATAACCACAATATCTCCTGAACCCAATCCAAAGATTTGTCCTACAACAACACCAATAATAGCCGCAATAACAGTGGTTCCTAAAAGCATTCCTATAGTCTTGGCAGTGAGCTTCCCTATACCTTCTCCTTGCATATTCATAATAACTCTCACAATAGATAAAAATACGAGTGGTACGACAAGCATCTTTAAAAGATCCATAAAACCATTCCCTACTAGCCCATACCAGCTAGATACTTCACTTAACCACACAATATCTTTTGGTATCTCTGGAAATCCAGCTACCCATTGAATAATAAGTCCAAGTACAAGCCCAATTATTGTACTTATAATCATGCGAATGGAAAACTTAATTTTTCTTTTTTCCATTTGTCTAATACCAAAAAATAAAATGATTAATACACCAATAAATGCCACTGTTAGTGGATTACTTAACAATAAAAACTGTGTCAAAAAAGTACTTTGTTCCATTTCTAGTTTCTCCATGTTGTCTCTGTTTTCTTTATTTATGTTTCACATATCCTTCTTTTATAACTTAAACCTTAGTATAAGTCAATACCTCCCCGTTCATACTAACTTTAACATTTCTTTGGAAGGAAAATTGATATGAAAACTTTTTTTAAATATTTTACCCTATTTAGTCTAGGTGGACTCTTATATATGATGATTGAAATCCTTTTTAGTGGAAGTACTCACTGGACTATGGGCATTTTAGGAGGCCTTTGCTTCCTTCTAATTGGTCTTATCAATAGCACCTTTAGTTATGATTTTTCCTTAATTAAGCAAATGGCCATGTCTGCCATTCTTATTACTGCCTTAGAATTTGTAGCTGGAGTCATCCTCAACTTAGGCCTACATCTTGCTATTTGGGATTATAGCCATCTTCCTTTTAACATATTAGGTCAAGTCTGCTTGCCCTTTAGCTTTATATGGTTCTTTTTATCCTTGCCTGCTATTTTTCTAGATGATTTTATTCGCTGGCAGCTTTTTGGAGAAGAGAAACCTCATTATAAATTATTTTAATTCTCGAATCTTATCATTTTTTTAAATATGTTGATATAAGATATTTAATATTATATAATATTGTATGACGTTAAATATCTTATTATTTTTACTAATATTCTATCAAACAATGATGTAGAGGTACCTAAATGCTCTTTTTTTATCTACTAATAGGGACATGCTCAACTGTAATAGTCATTAATGTTTTAATGTATTTCATTAATTGGTTATTACATTTTATAGATTATAAATTAACCCGCAAGGCTTATTATATCTTATCCGCCTCTCTGATTCTTATAGGAGGCATCCTATTAAACACTTACATAATACATATCATATTATAAATAAAATATTATAAGAGAAAGGGTCAACTAGATGGGAAAAATGATGTCTATATTGGAAAAGTATAAATTTGTTGAAAAAGATACTTCCACTACCGATGAAGAAGTTTCATCTTTCGCTACCTCTGAAGAAGCTGTAGAAGTAACGCCGGAAATTGAGACTGAAGAAACTATCAAAGTACAAGAAATAATAGAGGAGCCACCGACTATGCCAAACCCTATTTCTGAAGAAGATATCAAAAAAGCAGCTACTTATGACCGTCATTTAAGTATTAAAGAAATTTATACTAAGTATGACCTAGATACTGTTGCTGTTACAGATTCTGTTTACTTATTAGAAAACTTAATCAATGCTTTACCAGCAGAATTACCTGACTTTGTCAAGAAAACAACCGTCAATAATATTATTAAAGCCTCAGCTATGAATATTGATAAACTATTAGATGATGGTCATACACGTTCAACTAAGTTAAAAGGGTTTATTGATGAATATACTACTGCTAATCTTAATGATATTGAAAATCTTAAACAAGAGATTGATCGCTTAAATGCCATCATTGCTGAGTATCATCAACAAGTCCGCTTAAAAGAAAAACTCATTCAAGAAGAAACCACTTTAGTCGAAACTGAAGAAACTCGTATTCATAATATCTTAAATTTCTTCAAAAACTAGCTGCCTATGATAAAAAATAAAATTTACATACTTAAACTTCTTGTTTTGCAACTTCTTTGTGGTGGACTAGCTATTATTATAAGTGGTATCCTAGGTTTTTCTTCTATTTTTGCACAGTACGATGTAAGACTTTATAAAAATATTTCTATTAATAATATAGATATAGGTAATCAAACAGCTGAAGAAGCCATCACTGTTGTTAACGAGTATTATCTAAACCCTATTTTAGATAAGCAATTAATCTTAACATTAGGTGATACTCGTCTTCAGCTTTCTTTAGGCGATTTATTAATTGATACAAACTTGACGGCCATTATTCAGGAAGCCTTACACTATCCTAATCAGTTATCTTTTTTAGATAAAACAGCTTTATTAGAAGGAGAGGCCCCTAAAAACTTTGAAATCTCATTAAATTTTGATGAGCAAAAATTACAAACAGCTGCAATTAATTTGATTACTAGTCAAACTGTTGATTCTAAAGATGCAGCTATTCACATTACACCAAGCGGTGATATTAAGCTAACACCTCATGTTGCAACCATTTCTTTTGATAAGACTGCGCTTTTAGAAAAACTTCATCACTATCTAATGGACTATAAACAGTTGGCTGACATAACAACTATCGATATGAATTCTTTTATTTCAACAAGCAATCCTGATATTACTACGGAAGTACTAAAAACTGTTGATACTCTTGTCACCTCTTATCACACGCGTTTTACTCCAGGTACAGGTAACGCTACCAACATTATTGTTTGTGCTGCTACCATTAATAATACCCTACTGATGCCTGGCGAAACCTTTAGTTTTAATGGTATAGTAGGTAATACAACGCTAGATAAAGGCTATACCTATGCACCTGTTATTGCCAACTATCAAATGGTACAGGGGGTTGGAGGCGGTGTATGCCAAGTTTCTTCTACCCTATATAATGCCATCTTGCAAATTGGCTTACTTCCTACAGAAAGACTGCCTCATTCTAGGCCTTCTTCTTATGTACCTATGGGACTAGATGCTACAATCAATTGGGATTCTATTGATTTTAAGTTTACTAATACCTTAGAATATCCTCTTTATATCGTAGCTTATACAAAAGATAATGAGCTTTGTATTGATTTATATTCTAATCACAGTTTATTAGATACAACTTATGTCCTTAAAAGTGAAGTTTACAAAGTTATTCCTTCACCTGTTCGTTATAAAAAAGATAGTTCGCTACCTAAAGGAACACGTTCATTAGTTTCTTCTGGCTATAAAGGCTATAAAGTTAAAACTATTAGAGAAACCTATAATAAAGAACAGTTAACAGAATCTCTTATTATTTCTTGGGATACTTATGCAGCTGCACCTACGATATATAAAACAGGTAATTAATTAGCGTTAATAATAAAAGCAAGGACAATGGTCCTTGCTTTTATTTACTGTGCACTACTATTCTCACTTGGAGCTGTTGTAGTATCTAGATTGCCTTCAGTACTTGGTTTTTCTGGTGGTGTTCCATTTGCACCTTTTTCCCCAGTAGGCTTCTCTGGTGGTGTCATACCTTCCCCACCTTGTTTCATTGTTCCTTCTGAAGGCATTGTACCTTCTGGCAAAGCTGGTCTATTACTCTCATCTGGTATAGCTGGAGGTGTAGTACCATCCTGAGTTGCAGCTCCTTTATCTGGCTTTTCACCTCTTCCACCTCCACCATTACCACCTGGCCCAAAACCACTGTTTCCTGTTGTCACACCGGATTCTGATAAATAGGTGACTATGTCAGTTGGTGTAAAGCTAACAGCCTCTCCTTCTGGTGTATAAGCAGCAGTTGTTTCATATAAACCATTAGTAGCATTACCTGCAACGCTACCTCCTGTATAAAAACTATAGCTTTCTCCTGTTTTTATTTCAGGTATAGAAATGACTACAGAACGATAGGCTTTAGTAGGTGCAAAAGTCAGTAGAGCATTACCATTACTATCAGCTAAATGAATCATTTCTCCTGCCTGCTTATTTGCTGAATAAGTCATGGCTATACTTGGTTGAGTAGAACTACTTGAAGGTACTTGTGCCATACCTGCACTACCAGCAGCGATGAATACACCACCAGTTATATTAAAGCTACCATCATAATCTAATGCACCATTGCCATCATTGGTTGGCCCATTTACAACAACTGTGCCTCCTGACATTTCAATTGAACCATTTGCATCTAAACCATCACCTGAAGCATCTACAAAAAGAGTGCCTCCACTAATAGTGAGCTTGCCATCCTCTGTATTTGCAAAACTATTTTGTCCAGGTCTTCCATTAATAGCGGAAGCATCATTTCCTCCACTTATATTAACACCATCATCACTAGCCATTACGTTAATCTCTCCAGAAGTAATATTAATTTCACTACTTTCTAGTCCTTCGTAGCTCTTTGTAATAGTCAATTTTACTTCTCCTATATTTAGCTGGGTATCTGCATGAATACCATCATCTCCCGATGTTAGAGTCATGTCTGCACCACTAATGGCAATGGTATCATTGCTATGGATACTATCATCCGCTGTGTTTAATGTAAAAGTACCTCCACTAATATAAATAGCTTTGCTTCCTTTAATGCCTTTGTAGCTAGTTGATTCATCTGTATTTTCCGTTGTAGTAGTCGCTGTAGTATCTTCTACTTGCGTAGCTGTCGTGCTGACCTTAGTTTGGCCCTTTCCCATAGGTCCAGCCACTTGATTTTGTTCTTGCTTTTTAACTGCATTAGCACTTTCTCCACCAGTTTCTACCGTATACGTTCCTTCTGCGATATAGACATTTGTTTTAGCTTGAATGCCATCAGCTCCTGCTACTATATTAAAGTTTCCATCTTCTATGGCTACAAACCCTTTTGTCTCATCTGTATCATTAGTGGCTTTAATACCATCACCTTTTGCTGTGATTTGAACATTACCTGTTTTTACGATGACAGCATCTTTCCCCATCACCCCATCATCAACTGCTTCTATTTGTAATGTGCCTTCCATTAATTTCAAAGTATCTTTAGTGGTAATGGCATTATTGTAATTGGCTATTACTTCTAAGCTACCTTTTCCGTTAATAGTTAAATCATCCTTGCTAAAAATAGTTGCATTAGGCTCATCACTACTGGCATCTTCTAATATATAGCTTTCTCCATCTGTAAAACGATTGGTTGTCCCCTCTTCTAGACTTAAAACTACCTTACCGGCTTGTTTGACATAAACAGGAGCAGTTGTAGTGCAATTAATATCTACGCCATTTAAAACAAGGCGTACTGCTGCCTTATCTGCTGCATCTACTATAATACTTCCATCTGCTAATGTTCCACTTATTACGTAGGTCCCTGCTTTTTCAATAATAAGTGTACTTTCCTCTACTTTTACACCTTTTCCTTTAAAACTAATTTGGTCTTCCTTTAATTCAATAGTTGCTGCCACAGTATTTTCCCATGATGTATAGTAATCATCTTCTTCGTAGTTAACGACCTGAGCTATTAAGGATTCTCCTATGGTATTTTCTTTATTGGATTGATTTTCTTCTACTGTGAGTGTTTCTTGCTGCGTTTGACTAGCTATGTCTGTTTTTTTATTACTGCAACCTGTAAATAAACTTATACAAACTATCATGCCTAGCAAGCGTATATTCTTTCTTAATCTCTTATTCATCATACCACCTTCTCAATCAGTCTTATCTACAGTTCTTCCTTCGTTACTTTTGGCCTACCACATACAATAGGCAAATTACCATTTCTACAACGTAGTTCATCTATTAATTGTTTTTCTTTATTCTCTTCTTTTAAAGCAATCATGTAATGTAGTTCATACATACTACCTAAATTAGTCGTTTTTACTCTTTCTAAACTTACCTTGTTTGTAAACTTTGCAAATAGATCATCAAATATAGTGGTATAATCAATATTTTCTGGAATAGTTACCTTTAATTCTTTTTCTGGAGATTGTTTTTCTCCAAATTTTGTTTTAAATAATAGGAAGAATGCTATACCAATAATCACTGTCATTAATACCGCAAAGCTAACAAAGCCTACACCTGTAGCTAGTCCAATTGCCATGGCAAATACAATATAAGAAATATCCTTTGAATTACCTGGTACTGAACGGAACCTTACTAAACTAAAAGCTCCTAAAACAGCGACACTGGTTCCTAAATTACCATTAACCATTGCAATAATCGCTTGAATAAGTGCTGGTAAAATCACCAAAGATACTGTAAAGTTCTTCGTATATTTCCCATCTGACATGTAAACTAAAGCAATGATTACACCTAAAATCAATGCTATTCCTGTACAAATTAAAACGTTTCCTAATTGAAGTGTTCCTGTTCCTGCTCCTGTATCTAGTATGCTTGTAAGCATCTTTGTTCCCTCCTCATTTCTAATAAGCTTTGTTTATAAACATTTCCATACTTCGAAAAGGAAGTAGGATAAATTTCTAATTCTGATAACGTATGCACTAACCACAGTGGCATGGCTAAGGGTACCTTGATTTCCATTAAGTACTCGTTGTTATCTAAAAGAAAATCACCATAATCTCCTTTTCCTAAGCTTAAATCTCCCTGCCTACTTCTGATATGATGGTCAAAGGTAATACGAATATTAGAGTCCGCTTTACCAAAGTAAGCAATTCTGTTATAAGCTAAGTAAACCTTTGGAATAGGTTTATAAAATGCCATGAAGTAATCAATTTCTTTAAATATCTGATTCTCTTTTTTAGGCTTGATACCACTATTTAAGTAACGCTCTGCTTCTTCTAACGTTAAAGAAACTCTCCTTTTAAAAACAACCCCTTTATATTTCTTTTTAATTTCTATAAACACTGTATCCTTTTTATTAGGTCTACCATAGCTTCTCAGACGAAGCTTCTCTTTGTACTTAGGTTTCTCTATGGAAGTTCGAATGAGATCATAGGTAGGTGTATCATAGTAAATGTTACAAATAGTATGCATACCATATTCATCTTGAGCCATATAAGGTTCTATTGCTTTTAAGAGTGCTTGATATTTTTCTTTCGTTAGCAAGTACTTCTTTTCTACACGCTCAAAAACATAATTGGTTTTTGTACTAGCCATTGCTTTTCCTCCCTTTCCGTTTCCTATTGATTATTTATATCATAGCGCTTAGCTGACTGATTATGTAATGAGTATACTAGCCGTTCCTTAAATTAATCTTAAAGGTTTAGAAAAGTTTTTTAAGGTTATTTTCAAGTTAAAAAGGCATATTGCACAATTCCACGCAATACGCCCTAATTAATGAAAGCTATTCATTTTTATTTGTTACTTTAAAATTAAGCCTTGTTTCTAAATTCATCACTAACTAACCATGTTTTTCCTTCTTCCATATCTGTACTAAAGTAAAGTTGTCCGTTTTCTAATATATTTGCTTTTTTAATCGCTTTACAAATATGCCATAGACTTCTCTTATCAGTTGCTATTGCAAGTTTGATAATTCTAGGACTTAAATGCCTAATATGCTCTACAACCTTGTCTAACATCAATTGAGATACACTTGTTCCGTAAAAATCGATTAAAATCCTTCTCCTTTCTGAAGAATTTAAAATGAACACTTCTTCTCTTTCCATCATAGAAAACAAGGCTTCCCTATCATCATAATAGCTACCATAATGTATCCCATGAAAGTAACCACCTTTATAGTAATAAGGACTTAAAGCATTACTTGGAGATTTCATTAGCATAACATCACCTTTGACTTGTTAGACAAGCCATCCTTTCTTTGCCTTATATCCATCTAAATGATAACAATGTATTTCACAGCTATAATGCGATAAAACAAGTATAGGATGCCTGGCTCCTAATCCATTCATTATTCTACCTCTCCTTCAATTAATTCAGATAGTTGTTTTTGACTCCGAACATGGCGGCACCATCGAATTGTTTCCTGTGTTATACAAATGCCATAGTAAAGAGTAGATAGCTTATAGTAAAAGCCATCCTTATTTTCTATCTTATCAAAATCCTTTTCTAGCGCTTGAAGTTTATTCAAATAATTAATGTTATTCATTTCATGTTCCAGTAATTGATGTTCACGGATTTCTGGTGGCAATTTATCAAAAAAGTATACTTTAGCTAAATGCGTGTTTGTTCCATCAAGTATATTTATAGGTGCTGAAAGCCACTCAAAGAAATGCTGTTTTCCCTCCTCTGTAATATGATAAAATATTTTTCGTCTACCCCCTTGAGGTTGCTCGTAAGTAGTTAAATGCCCATTTACAGTTAGCTTTTTCAGTGCAGGATACAGACTACCAAAACTAGCCTTATAGAAAATACCAATACCATTTTCTATAAGCTTTTTTATATCATAGCCTGTTAGATCATCTTCTAGTACCATACCTAAAACAATAGACTCTAGAATCTTAAACACCTCCTCTAAATATATCGTATAGATATATTGTATACTCAATTATCTAATTTTTAAAGTTATATTTATTTTTAATTTTCAATTTATTATTTGTGCATTGAAAAAAGACAAACTGCAACTACAGTTTGCCTTTCTTCACTTTGTTGCTTACATTAAATCATATACACTAGTAAGCTTGATTTGATCTTGTAGCATTTCTCTTGTTATATCATTATCTAAGTCTGCTTTCATCAACTTAACTTCTTTGACTATATTAGGATATACATCAAAATAGTTATCTTCTAATATCGTATCGATTTCCTTAAACTCAATTCCTACACGTCTTGCAAATACATCACTTTTTACTTTTATTCCGAAATGGTCTTCATATTCTACTATATCAACTTTTAACCCAGGCTCCTTAAATTCAAATTGCTTAGGCTTAACTAATAATAATGTATCTGAACTAATACATACTTTATCACTGTAGAGCTTATAAACAATGTAGATATTTCTTTCATCACTTCTATTAGTAATATACTGCTGATACGGAATGGTTATCATATGCCTTACTGATAAGCTCTCAGCTGTTACTCCAAATACTTCTTCATGAAGTACTCCTTTAGTTTGATGTACAATCTGACAACTTACTTCTCCCTTAAACACCTCTAATGTATCATTAGTAATGTATAAGCTGCATCCTCCCTCTTCTGCTTTAGCAGATATAAGCACTGGTGCATAAGCCCTTTTTACATAATATTGAGATGCCTTCCATCTTCCAAAATAGTCTATAGTTGCCCAAGAAGCTACTGGCCAGCAATCATTTAATTGCCAATAAGTAGATCCCATACATCTACCACGATTTCTTCTCCAATGTTCGATAGCAACTTTTAAACAATCTCCTTGTAAAATTTGTGATGCATATAAAGTCATCTCAAAATTCTTTGGGTATGGATAGTATTGAGCCATATAGTACATTATTGTTGCATTCCCATGACCATTATCAATACATTTTTGATGTTGCTCCATAACTGGAGAATATATATTAAAGTCCTTTTCTTCTGCAAACGTTCTAATGGTCTTCATGCTAGGAAAGGATTGAAAACCATATTCACTGGCAAATCTAAAATACTGATTTTCAAAATCCTCAAACGGCTTCTTACCATGCCATACATCCCAATAGTGTGCATCTCCTTTATCCTGTGCGCTTGGCTCAAAAAATCCGCCTCCTGAAGAAGGAGAGGATGGCCAATAAAATCTTTGTGGATCAAACTTTCTTACCATTTCTGGAAGTATTTCTTCAAACATTTTAAGATAATCCAATCTCAGCTTCTGGTCTTCAGGAAGTCCCCAATAGCACCAAGCTGATTCCATTTCATTATTACCACACCATAATCCAAGACTTGCATGATTTCTTAGTCGTCTAATATTATCTTCAAATTCAGCCATAATATTGTCTTTAAAGTCTTCTGTTAAATTGTATACTGCACAAGCAAACATAAAATCTTGCCATACAATAAGCCCTAGTTCATCACATAAGTCATAAAAATAATCTTCTGCGTAATAAGCTCCACCCCAAACACGTATACAATTAAAATTTGAACGAATACAAGTCTCTAATATTCTTCTCGTTCTTTCTAGTGTATTTCTTCCCATCAAATTATCTTCTGGAATATAATTGGCACCTAGCGCAAAAATACTCAAGCCATTTATTTCAAAACAGAAACCTTCCCCCCATTGATCCTTTTCCTTCTTAATCCTTAAGGTGCGCAGACCTATTCTTTTCCTTAAAACATCACACTCTTTATCTTCATTCTTTAAAATAACCTTAACTTCATAAAGTGGTTGCTTACCATATCCATTAGGCCACCATAGTTCTGGATTCTCAATATTTATATTAAATGCTGTTAAGTCATTTGCTGCCTCGTATGTATGAGCAACCATCTGCCCTTTAGCATCACTTATTTGACATTCAACAAGTAATTCCTTTGAAGTAAGCTTTTCTATTTCTACTTCTATTCCTAGCTTTACACCATCAGTACTATGTTGTTGTTTGACATATAAATCTGTCAGTCTTGCCTCGCTATATGCTTTAATAGCAATCTCTCTAAAAATACCCATATCAGGAAGTTGTGGTCCCCAATCCCACCCAAAGGCGCAGTGAGCTTTTCGAATATGTTGATAACCTGGGACTGTACTTGATACTCCCCATAAGGATTTTTCTTCATCCTTTTGCTTGATGTATTGAAGTGGTGAATCAATAATAATATGAATCTCATTTATTCCAACTTCTAGTATACCTTTTACATCAAATTCATAAGTTCTATGCATATTTTGAGTTTTTCCGACGCTTTGCTTATTAATAAAAATCTCTGCTATCGTATCAATTCCTTTACATTCAAGAACAATTTTATCTTGAGTCAACAATGCTTCTGAAACCTCAAAGCTTCTCTTGTATTCATAATCTAATTCTGATAAGGCCTTTACTTCTTCCTCATTCTCACCATAAAAAGGATCTTTCATCTTGCCTAATCTGAGTAAATCTGTATATAAAGTGCCTGGTACATAAGCTTCTAACCAATCCTGATCTTTTCGGCTTTTAAATTGCCACTTACCATTCAATTTTATTCCTTTCATGCTAATTCCTCCTTAAAATGTATCTATAATTAAATTTTATAATAGCTTTTAGCATGAAAATAGCATCATTCTATTCAGAAATCGTAAAAATATTCATTTATATATTTTAGGACTTTCATCTATTAGATTTCTCACCTCATAAAGAATATAGCAAAAAAAGTCCAAGGGACTAATCCCTTGGACTTTTAGTTCGCTAATTAAGCTCTTGTAACGTTTTCTGCTTGAGCGCCACGGTTACCTTGAGTAATTTCAAAGTTAACTTTTTGACCTTCTTCAAGAGTTTTGTATCCGTCACCTTGGATAGCTGAGAAATGTACGAATACATCATCTCCATCTTCTCTAGCGATGAAACCAAAACCTTTTTCTGCGTTGAACCATTTAACTGTACCTGTCATTATGCGGTACCTCCTATTATGAATAATTGTTGTAATGGATATAAACAAAAATTCACGCATTGTTAGAAATCACATATATACGTCTTAATCATATATATTATAATCTCTAATAATGCGTGAAATCTATAAACATATATCAAGTACGTTTTTATTATATACGATTTCCATACAACTGTCAAACTGTTATTTTATTTTTAAATAAAATCTTTTTATCTATGTCCAACTCAGTAAACCTTGAAGCTTATTTATAAGTTGCTCTGCCATCTTTTTTTGTGTAAGCATGCTAGGATGCCAATCTGTACCAATTCCATCACTTTCTTCTTGTAAACGAAAGGCCATAGTAGCTATACGTTCATCTTTTTCTTCTTTTTTAAAACGTGCTACTTGAGCTTCTATTTCAGGATATAAGTCTGCCCCCATAACGCCCAAAGTACAAACAATATAAGCCTTAGGCTGTTTTTCTCTTATACGTTTTAAAAACTGATAATAACCTCTTCCAAAAGCAGCTATACGATCTGGCTCATGCTTAGTATAACTAGCATCATTGGTTCCTAAATTAACCACTACACAATCTGCCTCAAAACGCTTACTATCCCATTTCTCATAACTTTCATGCCCTAGTGACTTTTCTAAACTTAAATCTGTATATTCATAGAGCTCTGGCATCAAACATTCATCATTGATTTCACCTGTTTCAGTCCACCCTGATATAATACCATTACCACTCCAGGAAACAAGATGATAATCCGCTTCAAGTACTCTGGCTGTAGTAGCTGCATAAGCTTCCCATGGATTTTCTTCTCTTGTGTTAAAGATAGACTTGTTCCACTCTCCTTCAATCCCATAACCACAAGTAATGGAATCACCTATAAACTCTATCTTTCTTGCTTTTGGCCCGATAGGTCTTGGCACATCATTTCCTTCTATATCAATTTCTTTAATCCCCACCTTGGCAAAAGCCGCTTCAGATAACTTGATTAAACTTATTTTTACAGACTTCACTTCCTCTGATTCATAAAGGACATAATCGGCCTCTATTTCCTCTAAGACAAAACGTTTATATAGTTCATCATTGACGAAAACAGCCACTACTGCCTTTAAATCACTTCCCCATGCATTACTGTTACTCCATAAACGTGCTTTTACACTTCTAGCTGCGCAAGTAAAAGCTATCCCTGTACAAGAATAGCCAAGATAAAGCATTCCTGCCTTTGTTAAAGTTCTTCCATATATACTCACATTATTTTCAGTTGGTTGATATTTCATTCCCTACATCCTCATTCCTTTAAGATTAATCCCTTACTACTTTACTATTTCTTTAATCCTTTTTAATGTTGATAACTTTTCATTTTATAACTATAATAAACTCAGAATATTCACAAAGGAGATTTATATGTACAAACACTATCTTTTTGACTTATATGGTACTTTAATTGACATTCATACTAATGAAGAATCTTCACTACTTTGGCAAAAGCTTAGTTCTTTTTATGCTTTTAATGGTGCTCTTTATACAGCTACCACTTTAAAGGATGCCTACATAGAAAAAGTAAATAGCTATAAAACTAAGCAAACACATACACCTTATCCTGATTTTCCTTTAGAACAAGTATTTAGAGATTTATTTCTTGCTAAAGCAGTCATACCTTCTGCTGATTTAACAGTTTCGGCTATGCAGTGCTTTCGGATTCTCTCTACTAAATATGTTAAGCTCTATCCTAGTGTTCATGAGCTCCTTAGTAGCTTAAAAAAAGCTGGCAAGAAACTTTTTGTACTTTCCAATGCCCAACGAGAATTTACCTTAAAAGAAATGCGTATCTTAGGTATTGAAGATTATTTTGATGGTATTTATTTTTCTTCAGATTACTGCTGCTGTAAACCCGACTCAGCTTTTTATGAAATACTTTTAAAAAATGAGAAACTTCTTCCTCAAGATTGCTTAATGATTGGTAATGATTATAATGCTGACTGTGAAGGTGCTTATGATAGCGGCATAGCTTCACTTTACATCCATTCTAATTTATCTCCTCATTATCCTAAAGACTTTCATGCGCAATATAAGGTATTAAGAGGCGGCCTTACTAAAGCCACCTCCCTTATACTTGGTAAAATTGAGGGCATAACTAACTGACAGTCCTAACCATTATCCTTTTCATCATTAGGTGCATCTATATTTTCCATAAAATAAATACCTTCTGTTAAATTAGAAGGATAAATAGGTGTCAGTTCTCCTAATAAATCTTCTATATAGCCAGGGCATGTCATTTCCTTATAAAGTTTTTTATTATTTTCAAAGAGTGCCTTGGCCTCTTCAATATAATACTCATCTACTGCATTTTCTTTCATTAAATTAAGTACATCACTTACTAAAAAAATCTGACATCCTCCTGAAATAGCACCAATATTCGTGTAAATTTGTCCTATTTCAGTAGGTGTCATAGTCTCATAAACCAGTTCTTGCTCTTCACAATAATCATCTAAGCTATCATTATCTACTTCCAAGCAATATTCAAGAACATGTTCGCTATCTTCAAACCCAATAAGCTTTTGATCTGGGGAAAGTACTATATATTTCATCTAAAAACCCTTTCTCATTATCTATGCTGTGAAACTCTTGCCTTTATTATGAGGATAACGGTTTAGAATTATGCAGCTTGCCCCATCACTTTGTTTTTGCTTATTCTTAGCCTTCCATAATTTTCACATAAAAATGGCGTACACGAGGACCGTCAAATTCACAAAAATAAATACCTTGCCACGTTCCTAAGATAAGTTCACTATCATGTACGATGAGTGTTTCACTACTTCCTACTGTACTGGCTTTTAAATGTGAATGAGAATTCCCTTCATAATGAAGGTACTCTTTGTCTGTAGTAGGATAAGCCTTTTCAAAACCATAAATAAGATCTGTTTTGACATCGGGGTCTGCATTCTCATTAATGGTAATCCCCGCAGTAGTATGAGGACAGTAAACAACTACAATCCCTTCTTTTACCCCACTTTTTTCTAAATCTTTTTTTACTGCACTTGTAATATCTACAAGCATCTGTCTACTCGTTATCTGTAGTTCATGTTCAAATAAATTCATCCTTTCCACTCCCTTGTTACTATTTTTATTATTATACACCTGATAGAAGGATTGCTGACATAGATTTTCTTATATAATTTCAATGAGTAGACAGCTCCATATTCTATTGCTTATTAACAACTACCATTCTCACCTAAGTATTTTCTTTTATCAAGTTAGCAAAAAAAATAAGAAGGAGGCCTCATCTTAAAAGACTTATCATCCTTCTCTTTTCTATATAACTTAATTGATATTTATAATTTTAAGTTTCACAGGGTTCCCCCTCTTTTATTTTATTGAATCGCCTCATCATGACTACCCCTATTCCTATTAAGAAGGGTAAATAATAACTAGCCATTCGATAAAGTAGCATAGTAGAATCAGTGGTTAACTTACCAAATAAACTGCTAAATAGCATTAAATAAACCAGTTCACTAGATCCCATTCCTACTGGTGCTGGTATGACGCCTACTAATAAATTCATTACTGAGGCAAGTGCCATTCCTTCCCAAAAGTCTATAGGTGGCATTTCTCTAGTCATGCTCCAGTAAGCAATATAAGGAATCATATACCAACAGCTTAATTTAATTAAATTAAGTAGGGTACAAATAATAAGTCTTCCTTTCGCCTTAAAGAAAGTACGGCTCTCTTTTTCTAAATCTACTAAAAATGCTTCTACCACTTCGTAAAGTTCTATTTTATTAATAGCTTCCAGTCCTTTACGAAGCAGCCACAAAATGAGCTCATGAAATCTTTTCCAAGTACATGCCAGTACTAAACATCCAATAATAACGAGATTAAGACCATATCCAAAATAAATATACCCTGTATAGGAATGGGCTAAGTGTTGCTGCCATCCTGAAATAGTTAGACTCATATATAAAAGCACGCACAACTTATGCAAGGCATAATTTAAAGTTAAAAAGCTTCCACTGATTCCAAGTGGTATTCCCTGCTCATTTAGCATATACATTTGTGCCACCTTTGTTCCACTTCCAAAGGTAATCCCTTTATAAAAAGTAGCATACCATACAGTTAAAATGCCTTCTTTATAGGTATAGGTAGACCTATGTTTTTTAGCAAATATAGCAACTAAAATACCATCGCATATGACATAGGCTATTCCTAATAAAGCAATGAGTAGAATTCCTCCTAATGCCGCTGTTTTAAGTTGTAAACCTATTTCTACATATGTATCTTTAAAAAACAAGTAGATTAAAAGAAGCATAAAACTTGTAAAGCCTATGATGCGTATACCTTTGTACCCTGTTTTCACTTCTTTACTATCCACAAGTATTTCCCTGCTTTTTAACTTTTGTTTTACTTGCTAAATTTTCCTCCCACAATGGCTCTGCACGTTTTGCCCAAGTCTTACCATACTCTATGGTCTTAGCTACTAAATCATCCACATCTTCTGGATTAACATATTCTGTAGATTTAGCACCAGAAGCTTTCACCATTTCAGCAATTTTAGGCGCATTGTCTAAGATAGGACAAGGTCTAAATTGATTGTCATTGAAAGGTTGATTCTTTTGATATTCTCTAAATAAAGGTTGCCCTAAAGCTTCTATTAGCGATACCTCTTTAATGTTAGCATTTGAGTAATGACAAAATACGCAAGGCTCCACATCACCATTAGCATTAATATGACAATAACGTCTACCGCCAGCTACACAACCACCTACATATTCTGCATCATGCCAAAAATCCATATTGAAAATAGGCTTCGTTTCTCTCCAGTGACGAATGGTACGATAAAGCTTTTCTCTTTGATCAGGCGTAGCCATTAAAGAGGTATCTGTACCACATCCAATAGGCATAAAAGTAAAGTACCAAGAAAAATAAGCTCCTCTATCAATCATCATATCAATAAATGCTTCTGATAAAACACTATCGCAGTTAGCTGTTGTAAAGCAAGTTGAAAAGCCAAAAGGCACACGGTTATCTTTCATAACTGCCATAGCACGTTTAATATCTTCCCATGAACCTTTACCTCGTCTACCATCTGTAGCATCATCAAAACCTTCAACACTAATAGTTGGTACAATATTACCTACTTCACACAAAGCTTTACAAAACGCTTCATCAATAAGGGTACCATTAGTGAAAATCATGAAAACACAATCATTATGCTTTTTAGCTAATTTTAAAATATCTGTTTTCCTAATAAGCGGTTCGCCACCTGTCATGATATAAAAATAAATGCCTAATTCTTTTCCTTGAGTGAATAAGCTATCTAACTCATCATAGCTTAAATTAAGTGCTTTATTATAATCTGCTGCCCAACAGCCAATGCACTTTTTATTACAAGCTGTGGTTGGATCAATAAGCAAGGTAAACGGAATATCATGCCCATATTTCTCCCTATTTTTCTCTATTTCTTCCCATCCTTTAATAGAGGCATTTAACAAGAAATTACTAAAAATAGTTTCTAAAATGTGAGGATGTACTTCTTTGGTCAGCTTAGTCATAAGCTCTACCCAGTTATTATCTTCTTCCTTAAGAAGCTCCTCTACCATATCAAATTGGCTAGTATAAAGCTTTCCTGTATCCACCTTTCGTAATAAAGAAACAATACTACTTAAATGCTGTTCCGGATCCTTCCTAAGATAACCTAATAATTGTTTTAATACAGCTTTTTCCACATGATACTTTACGTTTAACATTTAATCCGTCCTCCTTTAAATAAGCTGAAAATAGTGTAAAGCCACCTTTACACCCATGGTGATGAGAATCACGCCACTACAGCCATCAACTACATACTTATATTTTGTCCCTAGTCTATAACCCATCCATAAACCACAGGTCACAAGAAGTGCCGTTAAGCTAAAAACAAGTATTAAACCCCTTAATATAGAGGTACCTAAAAGTGCTAATACTACACCGAATGCAATCAAATCAAAGCCAGTGGTAAGTGCAAGTTTAATGATGTCTTTATAATTCAAATCCTTTTCTCTTTGCTCTGTAATTTGCTTATGTTTTATCATAATAGCTAGCATTTTAACACCCATGCCTATTAAAATAAAGGCTGAAAACCATTCACTTATTCCTATAAAATGTTGTCCTTGTAAATGCTTCATCGGTAACCAACCTAGAAAAATACCAAGACCTAAAAGACTTATTTGTATGATGCTATACACTAAACTTATGCCAAATAACTTCCCTTTAGTTAAATTTCTTTGGCCTGCACCTTTAATAATAGCTGTATTAAAAGCCTCTAAGGTTAGTCCAATAGCTACAATGACGATTTCCCAAAACTGCATTGTTTCACTCCTTTCCTTCATATTTTTAATTAACCTTATTATAAAAAGGAGGTGATCAAAATGACAGCTACATTAATCGCCGATTTATGTCCTAAAAACGACAAAAAGCGGCTAATGTAGCCGCTTTTAAACATCATTATTATTCTGTATAAATTTTTTGTAGTATAACGCTTATTACTTTTAATTAATTAAAGGATGAATTTCCCTCAATAATTTCTTCAAGTGAATGAGACATTAAATCATAATAGCTTTTGGTGACTTCTTTGGCTTCTACTGGTAATCCTGCTAAGAGCCACTGCTGAATTAAAAAAGTTAATCCTTTGGCATAGTACTGGGATACATTATGATTGGTTAATAAATTATGCCCTTTTATTTCTTTTCCCTTTATCTTAAAACTTTCCTCAAACAATTCTACTAAATGCTGATAAAAAATTTCTTCAAAAGCATTTTGCCCTTCTATTTTCACTGCCCTTGTATAAAAGTCCTTATGAACCTCTAACTTGGTAAAAAGTAATTTTACTGCTTCAACCAACATGTCCGTATTAATAAGTATTCTAGCTGCTTCAAAAATATCTGTATAGCAAATCCATTCTAATACTTCATACTTATCTGCAAAATGGTTATAAAAGGTAGGGCGTATGACACCTGCTCGGTCAGTAATCATCTTAATAGTAATTTTCTCAAAGGCACATTCAAGTAAAAGTTCTTTGAAGCTTTCTGCTAAAAGCTCCTTTACATTCTTTTTCTGACTCACCGTTCTCCTCCTTTACTTTAACAGCTAAGTAATGGTTCTTGTCACATTTCTTAGCCATTTCATAGACTTGTAGCGATAAAGTGTAAGCGGAATCTTAATGAGCTCATCACTCATTAACAAAATATATGTAATAGCAATTGGCCATTTAAACACAAATGCTGATAAAAACCCTAATAATAATGAGCCACACCACATAGTTACAACATCGATAATAAGACCAAAATTCGTATCTCCTCCTGCTCTAAAAACACCTACTACTAAGTTAGCATTAAAAGACTGTGCCACTACAAAATAGCTCATTACAAACATCATAATTGATAAATAACCTTGTGCTTCTTTAGTAAGTGCTAAGTTACTCATCACAATTGGCCTAATGACTAAGATAATAAGTCCCCCTATTACGCCAGCATATAAACTAAGGTGGACAAACTTCTTGCCATACACTTTAGCAGTTTCCTCATCTTTTTCTCCAATGGTCTTACCAATAATAATCGCTGCTGCCCCAGCAATTCCAAAGGAAACTACTGTGGCTAATTGTCTTGTAACTTGGGCTACTGAATTAGCTGCTACTACTGATTTACCAATGTGACCAATAATGACTGTATTCATAGCACAAGCTGCTCCCCACATCAGTTCGTTAGCAATAACTGGAACTGAATATCGATAGAAGTCTTTCTCTAACAATTGATTTTTAGTAAACACATCTTTTATGTGAAAACGAATCGTGTGATTAAACTTAGTTGCATAAACAATTACAATTAACAATTCTACAAAACGTGCTATAAGTGTAGCAAGAGCAGCTCCTTGTATGCCTAAGGCAGGAAGGCCTAAAAGTCCGAAAATAAAAATAGCATTTAAAATAATATTCACAATCAGTGAAATCAAATAAACCAGCGTTGAAATCATTACCTTTTCAACACTACGCATGATGTTAAGATAAACCATGGTAATGGCCGTCAATATGTACGAAAAAGCAATAATCCTTAAGTATTTCACACCTTCTGCAATAACATCAACTTCTTTAGTAAAAATCCTCATAACTGGCTCAGTAAAAATAAGAACAGTAGCTGTGAAAAATAGTGCTACTACAAGGGATATTCTAAGTGCAATAACCATTACTTTTTCAATGGTTCTTGTATCCTTTTGTCCCCAATATTGTGCTGTAAGTACCGCCGCTCCAGAGGTAATCCCAAAGAAAAAGAGTGTCATTACAAATTGTACTTGCCCCGCTAAGGATGAGGCTGAAAGCACTGTTTCATTTACTTTGCCTAGCATAATAACATCTGCAGAAGTAACAGCGACATTAATCAAATTTTGAAGTGCCATGGGCAAAACCAATGCCAATACCATTTTATAAAATGAAGGAGTTGATTTCGTCATTTATATTCTCCCTTTCTAGTATATTTCTTCATAGACTATTTTTATATTATAGCTTTTTATAAAAGGGGTGGCAATGCAAATAAAAAAATCAGGCAGATCGCTTCTTTTGACGGTCTCCCTGATTTTCTTCTTATTCTTCCCCTAATTTAATAATTTGTGAAAGCTTCATCTTCTTCATACCTCTTATTACAATGCCTAATCCACTCATTAATACAATGACAATAAAGATATATATTCTATAATAATCTATTCTTAAGTAAAACGTTTTAAAGGGATACCCTTGTGTTACATCACTTACTGCTTTATATACTAGTGGAATAAACAAGTCACTGGTTAACCCTCCAATTAAAATGCCTACTGTAACGGCTATACCCGATATAAACAGCTGCTCTAAAGCAAGCATTATTACCATTTGCTTTTGTTTAAGTCCCATAGCCCTTAAAATACCAAATTGTAGTGCTCTTCCTTTAATAGATATCATCCAATAAATAATAAATCCAATTAAAGTAATTAACATAATAATAATGAAACCTAAAGTGAGCATACCATTGATACCCATATTAAAGGCATCTGTTCTCTTCTCAATAATTTGGCTTCTAGTAAAATGAATCTCTTTATAACTTATTTCTTGTTCTTTTATGACATCTAATAAAACTTGATCCGTTACTCCTGATGCTTTCTTGAGCCATATATTATAAGGAAGTGTTCCTAGACTATTTTGTAGGTAATTTAAATTACAAATAATCATCATATTATCTTGATAAGGGTCTTCATTCTTATGTCCTGGTTTATATACTTTATTAGTTAAGGAAGGCCAATAATCAATAAAACCACAAATAACACCTTTTACTTCTCCTAAACTTATGCCCTTACTATTTTTCAGACTAACACGTATGGTGTCTCCAACCTCTACTGTGCCATATTCCTTTATTTTAGACGATACAAACATGGCATTGTTCTTTTTAGCTAAAATATTCAAATACTCATTAATGGATACAGGTAAAATCTCTCGGTCAGACCATACCACCTTTCCAAAGGATGTCGGCTCAACACCCATAATCGTAGAAGTAGATGGTATAATCACACTACCCACCATAGTCCTATCTGCTTCTTTAGTAACAACTTTGGTTACCTCTTGAACTTCATCTAGTTTTTCATACTCATAGTCATTACCACCTTCCCAGTAATCAACTCTTACAACACCTAACTCTTCTCCTGTTACACTCTTATTAGAAAAAAAGGCATTACGGTCTTTCCATGAAGGTATTACTACCACTTCTGCCCCATTCCTAGCATTAATGCTATTTTCTCTATTAGTATTAATGGTTCGGGCTTCATTTGCATTAAGAATACCAATAGCAATGGCCATTATCATAAATAGCATAATGAACTGTTCGCCCCCCTTAATTCTACTCATATGATTTAAAGTTGCATATAAAGTAGGTGCCCATTTATTTTTACCAAGTGTATAAATCAATTTAATGCACCATGGATATACCCTAATAAATAAAAGGCTCAGCCCAATAATAAATAACGTGGCTACTAAGTATAATAATGGATCAATATTTTCTGTAACTATCATTTGTTCGTTTCTCATATAACTATAGTACCAATAGGCACAAATAACGAGTAATATGATATCAATCCATGTCCTTTGCCATAGGTTTTTCTTCTTCTTACTCTTTTGCTTGTGCTCAACAATGTTAACTTTCGAATAAATAAGTACAGGTATAATCATGGTCATAAAAAAGATAATTTGTGCCATTAGTGCATAAGCATATATCTCTACACTCACCTTAATAGGTAGGGCTTTTCGTCCCACGAATTCTAAAAAGCCGCTACAGCTTCCTATAAGCTTACATATTAATAGGCTTAATAATGGGCCTACAATAAAAGAAATACTACTTATAATAAAAATTTCCCATAAATAAATTTTAAGAATATCCCACTTACTCGCTCCCCTACTTTTTAAGCCTGCTATTTCATTTTGATCATTCATAACAATGAGTTGTGAAATCATACAAATGTATAGTACCAACATTAACATGATAGGAGAAATTAATATCCAAATGGTAAAAATCAGCTGTTTCTCTTTAATCTCATAGCTTTTTAAGGTAGAAGAAAACTTTGCTATTACTTTAGAACTTATCAAACGATTAAATAAGCGTATTCCCATCTTGTCTATTCTGCTACTAATAGCTCTAACCTGTGAAATTTCCATTTGCTTATAGTCAAAACCTATTTGCCAGTAGACTTTGGCCATCCACTCAGGATGCTCTACAAATAGTTGCTCTACCAAAGCATTATAAGGAGCCATAATACCTTTAGCATAATCTATCTTACTAAGTCTCCAGAAATCATTACTTGGGTCATCCATTTCATAAATACCTACAAGTTTTACTTTGATATACTTCTTGGGCATCTCACCTCTTCCATACCAGTCCCCATGCTGTACCAGCGCGATTTCTTCACCTAATGTCATACTTGACTTACTATAAGCTCCTCTTGATAAGATAATCTCCAAGCAGTCATCTGTTATCTCTTGCTGGAACATTCTTCCCTCTACAATTGAAATATGTTCTTCCATATCTTTAATAGCCCATATTTCATCACTTACTTTATCATAATTTTCCTTATCATCTGGCTTTATAGGCCTATATAAGTCAGCATCCGCAGTCTTAATGGTAGTTTTTTCAGTTGCAATAGGAAGTCCCAGCTGCTGTTTAAGTGGGGTTACTTCCTTAGCTTCTATCTCATTTACTTTATCCATCGGATTTCCCTCAGATGTATCAAACTGAACAGGGTACTCGATCGTCACTTCTCCTGGATAAGTATCAGTATCACTTCGTATCTGTTCTAGACTTTCTCTAAGAACTTTTGTTGAAGCACCTGATGTATAAAGAGGGATGCTACAAGTAAGAGCAGTTACAAGTACAGCTCCTATTATTAGACATATAAACAAAGTTTTATTGCTCTGCATCTTCTTTATAATAATATGTAGCATTTGCTTCTCCTTTCTATTTATTGGATTACTTCAAGATAATTATTTCTCCTTCTTCTATCCCCTGCTTGATTTCTGTATAAGCATTATTATATAAACCTGTTTCTACATTTTTTTGTACCCTGATATCATTTTCTAACACATTCACATAAGGCTTACCATTTATTGATTGCACAACATCAGAAGGTACTATAATCGTATTTTTACTTTCTGCAATTAGCTTCGTAATCTTAACTAATTTCCCTTTGATAGGATTTGCTACTTCACCTATGTTATCAAACCGAAAACGTGCTGTTTTTTCGTAAACACTTGCGTTCTCTGTTGGTGCTGTTCTAGGATTCATAATGACTACACCTCTGTAATCTTTGTTATCATATTGAAGTATTACTTGTTCATCTACCTTAAATTGTCCTGCTAAATCGCCTACATACTCCACATAAAAATCATCCGTCTTGGCAATTTGAAAAATAATAGCTTCTGAACTTATGTATTCACCCTCTAATGTATCTGTTTTAAACACAATAGCACCATCTACGGGTGAGTAGAGCTTAGCCGCAGCCAGGTTTTCTTTTAAAGATTCTAATCTAATGTCAGCTTCCTTATAATCCAATTCACCTTTCCTTACAGCTATCTCTTGCTCTTTTGCATCAATACTAGTTTGTAAATTTTCTATCTCTGTTTCAAGTGTTTTCACTTTAAGTTGTTGTTCTTTTAATACATTTTGACTCGCTTTAAGCTCTTGTTCAGATAAACCCCCTAAGTTGTATAGGGATTGATTTACTTCTATTCTTTTATCTGTTTCTTCTAATGAATTATTTAAACCTTCTAGCTCAATCTTTTTATTTTCTAATGCTTGACTATTTTGCTTAGCCATTTTTTGTGCGTTTAATTTAGTTTCTTCTAATAATAATCCCTGCTTTTCCAAATCAATCTCAGCTAACAGAATCTCTTCTTCTATATCACCTACTTCAATTTCAGCTAGCAGATCTCCCGTTTTGACTGTATCGCCATTTTGGACATAAAAGACTTTTATTTTCCCTCCTGTTTTAAATTTAATGGCCTCCATTTCACTAGCTATAAGTGAACCTATTCCTTCACTAGTGATTTGTAAATCCCCTCTTGTTGCTTCTGTGGTTGAATAAAGTTCTTCTTGCGTTTCAATTAATACAGGGGCTTCTACAGGCTTTTCTTCTTCCGGCAAAAAGTAACACCCACTTATACTTATGACTATTAACCCTATAATTCCCCATCTCAGTAATTTGATTTTCACTTTATTTTCCCCTTTCTAGTATGATACGTTCTTCTTCCATATGAACCTGAAGCTTATCCCAGTTTTTAAGATGTAGCTCCTTTACAATGTCTTTAGGCAATTGCAAGCGTCCTACCTTATCAATAACAATCCACTCATCATGCGTATTTGAAATATTCTCCAATCCTACTTCCCCATCTTTTGCTTGCTCTTCTTGTTTTGCTAAAAACTCAGAACTTACTCTGCCATCTCGAATATTAATAACCCTATCTACCATTTTTGATAGTTCTTGATCATGAGTAACAATAACAACTGTCACCCCTTCTTGTTTATTAACTTTTTGTAAAACCTCCATAATTTTTTTCGTTTGTAGTGAATCTACCGAACCTGTTGGCTCATCAGCCAATAATACCCTAGGCCTATTAGCTAATGCTAACGCTATGGCTACTCTTTGCTGTTCTCCTCCTGATAACTCTTGTAATTTACTACTTATTCTATGTTCTAAACCTACACACTTCAGCAGTTCTAATGCCCTACTTCTTTTTTCTTTTTCTTTTGCTAAAATCATAGGCATCTCTACATTTTCTACTGCTGTTAAATAGGGTATTAAGTTACGGGCATTGTTCTGCCATACAAACCCTACTGTTTTTAGAAAATATTGTTGTAACTCTTTGTTATTCATTTTTTCTAGATTAATCCCAGCTACAATCACGCTTCCTGCTGAAGGTTTATCTAAACCTCCTATCATATTAAGAAGGGTTGATTTTCCACTCCCACTGTTACCAATAATAGCTACAAGTTCCCCTTTTTCTACAGTTAAATCTAACCCTTGCAAAGCTAATACTTCTACTTCCTTAGATTTGTAAATCTTAAAAATGCTTTCACATGTTATCATTGCCCTATCACTACTACTCATCTTGTAATTTCACCTGCCCATCTCTCAAATAAACAATTTGATCAGCATACTTGGTTGTGTAGTGATCATGAGAAGCTATAATAATTGTCGTTTGCTGAGTCTCTACTAGATTCCTAAATAAATGAATGACTCTAGCTCCTGTTTCTGAATCTAGTTCTGCTGTAGGTTCATCTGCAAAAATCAATAACGGTTTCCCTGCAATCGCCCTTGCTATAGCCACCCTCTGTTGTTCTCCTCCTGACATTTCATACGGCATATGATTCATTCTCTTTTCAAGTCCAACTAGCGCAAGGCACTCTTTAGCTCTCTCCATTCTCTCTTTTGGAGGATATTTCATCATTCTTAATACAAAATCAATATTTTCAAAAGCTGTTAACTTAGGAATTAGAGCAACAGATTGAAAAATGATACCCATTTTCTGACATCTTATTTCATCCTTTTTTTCTTCACTTAATTCATCCATTCGTTCACCAAACAAATAGACTGTTCCTTGGGTGGGAGTATCTAACAAACAGAGCTGATTAATCAAAGTAGTTTTTCCTGAACCTGATGGTCCCATAAACACCATCAATTTCCCTGTTTCTACTATTAGATCTATTCCTTTTAATATCTCTATTTTGTTTTCTCTTACTATGAAATCTTTATAAATTCCTCTCGCTTCAATAATATTCACCCTCATCCCTCCTTTAACTAACTCTTTACTAATTTTAACATTCTAATAATTCAAAATATATGCACATTAAGTAAGTTAGCAATTTAAGAAACGACTAAAACAATTTTTTCCACTTACTTTGCTCAATAAAAAAGTGCTAAATACCTCATCTAAATGAGTTATTTAGCACTTCGAATAGAACTTCTTATTACTAAGCAGTTGGAGCCATCAATACTCTTCCTGTTCCTCTATAAACATTTACAAAGCCTTCTCCTGAAACAGCTGAGCCTAACAGACTTTTACTTGATTTTTCTACTTTAAACTCTAAGCTGTTTGACCATGCAATAGCCATATTACCATCTATTTTTAGCACATCATTTTTTAGCTCAATTTCTATTAATTCATCCCTAGGTACTGGACTTTCTAGAACTGCTATGCCTTGTCCTGTTAGACATAAATTAAATAGGCCTTCATTACCAAGTACCGCTGAAGACAAATTACTTCTTGCAATGACTTTCTGAGTAATTTGAGATTCACAGGCCAAAAACAAACCATCTTCTAATACAAGTCCACCCCATGTAGAAATATCTTCTAATAAAATATGTTTATACGTAGGCTCTAACATCAGTAAGCCTGTCCCTTGATATTTAGGTTTAATGGCAGATTCTTTCGTTACTTTAGAAGATATCGCCTTACCAAATAAGTCTCCAATACCTTTCACGTCTGCTACCATGTTAACATCTCCAGCCATCCACTGCATAGCACCTGCACTAATGGTAAAAGCATTATTATTCAGTTCAATAAGTACCTGCCTTTTACGAATATTCATTTCTGAAGCATAATAAGCTGCGATAGCTTGTTCTGGTGTTTTCAAACTTAAATCTTTTTCATGTTCAAAAACTTTGACACTTCCTAATGAAGCAATCTCCTTCATATTATTATTGTTAAACAAATTTTTGTGTGAAATCATTCTTATCTCCCCTTTCCTTATAAGGATACCTTACTTTAAAATAAAAAGCATCTTTTCTATGCAATAATTTATTTATTCTTAATATTTTGCCACATCAAAAAGATGGTAGCATTTTTTAATGCCACCATCTTTTCACCCAATATTTTCATTATAAGTCTACTTAAACTACTCTAGACTATCAAAATCAAATGCTGCAGCTTTCGTATAATTCGTCACCTTAGCCTCAAAGAAATCTGTTTTAGTATTATTTAATTTAGAAAAACTATCAATCCATGCCATAGGATGGGTCGTAATTTCTGGATAAAGTTCTTCTAAACCAATAGCTTTAAGACGCTGATTAGAAAGATACTTGATATAAGCATCTATTAGCTGGTCATTAATACCCATGATCTCATTAGCTGTTACATATTGTCCCCATGCAATTTCGTGCTCTACACCGACACGCATCATCTCTCTAAACTCTTCTATCATACTTTCAGTAAATAGTTCTGGATTTTCTTTTTTAAGCTCTTTAATAATATTTTGAAATACTACTAAGTGAGTAATTTCATCTCTATTAATATATTTAAAGATGGTACTAGTAGCTGTCATCTTTCCTTGTCTTGCTAAAGTATAGAAGAAACTAAAGCCAGAATAGAAGTAAATCCCTTCTAAAATATAGTTGGCCATAATCGCTCTTAAAAAGTTTTTGTCATTAGGTTCTTCATTAAAACGTTCATAAATATCTGCAATAAAGCGATTTCGCTTAAGTAGTTCTTCATCTTCTCGCCACTGGTCATAAATTTTATCTCTCGTTACAGGATTGGTTACTGTATCTAGTATATACGAATAGCTTTGAGCATGGATCTCTTCTTGAAAAGCTTGAATATTAAGAAGTGAAGCAACTTCAGGAGCAGTAATATAGCGTGATAAGTGTGGCAGATTCTCACTTTGAATAGAATCTAAGAAGTTAAGAAATGCAATAATCTTATCAAAAGCATGACGCTCTCCATCTGTTAAAAAAGGAAAACCTTTTACATCTTCATTAAGAGCAATCTCTTCTGGAATCCAAAAGTTATTTAGCATGGTACGGTATAAAGTCTGTGCCCAATCATACTTGATACGGTTCCACTCTCTTAGATTAGTGGTATTTCCATTAATCATTTGTTGGGTACCACGATCACCTTTTTCATTAAATATACGTTTTTTTAACATGTTTTCTCCCTCTCCCTTAACTTGAACAGCTAGTACATTCATCTGTTTCTAGTGATTGATTACGTACATAATAAAGCGTCTTAACCCCTTCTTGCCATGCATCGATATACATTTGTAAAATGTCTTTGGCCTTAACTTCTGGTGTCACATATAGGTTAAATGATTGTGCTTGATCAATATGACGCTGCCTAATACCACAAGCTTTAATGCTCCAGCTTTGATTAATATGGTGAGCTTCTTTATAGAGCCAGAAGTTCTCAGCACATAAATCTGGTGCCGCCTTTGGTGTAAAGCTTCCCTTCTTCTCCTCAATAAAGAATTTCTTAAAGATAGGGTCGATACCTGCTGTGGTATTAGCTATATTAGAAGTACTTCCTGTAGGGGCAACTGCCATAATATAGCCATTACGAAGACCATACTTGGCTACTTCTTCTTTGAGTTTTTGCCATCTAGGGGATGTATACCCTCTTCTTTCAAAGTAAACACCTGTTTGCCATTCTGATCCTTCAAATCCTGGATAAGCCCCTTTTTCTTTTGCTAACTCCATAGATCCTCTAATGGCTTCATATGCCATATCTTCAAATAGCTCATCCGCTACTTTTAAATGTTCTTCACTTTCCCATGAAATATGATGATTAACTAAGTAATGATGATAACCACTTGTACCTAAACCTATTGCTCTGTACCTATCACTCGTCAGCTGAGCTTCTTTAACAGGAAGCTGATTAAGTGTAATAACATTGTCTAACATACGAATTTGAAGTGGAATAATATCCTTAAATTCCTCTCTCTCAACTCTGCCAAGATTTGTAGAGTTTAAGTTACAAGTTACCATATCTCCTGGTTTAATGCGACTATATACTTCCATTTCACCATTTACTTCTTTTGTACCATCTGCTATGAGTTCGCTAGCACTCATATTTTGAGCAATCTCATGACAAAGGTTAGAAGCATAAATCATGCCTAAATGTTTGTTTGGATTAGCTCTATTTACTGTATCTCTAAAGAATATAAAAGGTGTACCTGTTTCTACTGCACTAATCATGATTTTTTTCATAATATCTAGCGTAGGTATCGTAATACGTTCTAACTTTTCATTAGCCTCACAAGCTAGATAACGGGTAGTAAAGGCTTTATCCTCTTCATCGTCAAAATAATCTTCTAAGTAAAAGCCCATTTCTTTATGAACCATGTAAGGGTCGAACAAGCTCCAATTTTCCCTTTTTAAAAGTCTTTCCATGAATAAATCTGGAATGCTAATAGAAGGGAAAATATCATGAGCTTTTCGTCTGTCATCTCCATTATTCGTTTTAAGCTCAAGGAAATCATATAAATCACTATGCCATACATCCAATGTAACAGAAGCACTCCCTTTTCTTCTACCTAATTGATCTACTGCTACAGCTGTATCATTATATAATCTTACCCAAGGAATAACCCCTCCTGACGAACGCTTATGCCCTCTGATTTCACTATTTAAAGCTCTTACTTTTCCTAAGTAAATCCCTAATGCACCACCATGCTTAGATACTTGAGCAAATTTTTGATTTACATCATAAATAGACCATAGATTATCCCCTACAGTAGAAATAAAGCAACTACTTAGTTGATAAAAAGCCGTTCCTGCATTGGCTAAAGTTGGTGTTGCAACTGTCATTTTCAACTGACTTAGAAGATCATAAAACTGCTTTGCATAATAAACTCTTTTCTCGCCTTCTGGAATGGCAAGGTGCATCGCAATGGTCATAAACCTTTCTTGAGGTAATTCCATTACTTCTCCCTTATAACCTTTTACTAAATAACGGTCTGCTAAAAGCTTAATGCCTTCATAATTAAAAAGGTCATCTCTCTCTGGTTTAATATAGGCTGCTAATTCCTCTACTTCAGTATCTGTATAATTCATTTTTAAGTAATCCCCGTAAAGTCCTCTATGAATTAGTTCTTCATAAAGTGCTTTATAGTCACCATATCCAAAATGCGTATAACCTCTACTAATAGCCGCTTCTTTATAAAGGTCATATACTAGAAGCCTAGCTGCTACATACTGCCAATTAATATGCGTTTGTTTAACTTGATTGCCATAAGCATCTTCATTAGTCTGAATAACCTTCTCAATAGCAGTTTGAATAAGCACTTTTTGAATTTCTCTAGTTGTCATCTTGTCTCTAAATTGAATTTTAGCATCTAACTCTAGTTCTATTGGATCACAACCAGCTAAATTACGGCAGGCAAACTCTACCATCTTTTTGGTTTTACTCGCACAAAGTGGCTCTAATCTACCATCTCTTTTTCTAATTTCAATCGTCACCTGAACACCCCATCTCTTTTACTTAACCTTCACATTGTTTCCTTTATCTTGTCTTGCATCTATAACGTCTGAAACATTTTTCGTTACTGATAAATAATTTATTTCAGAGAATAATTATTATCCTCTTTGATGAATTCTATTATACACAATTTCCTTAGAAAGTGCTAACAAAAAAACATCAAAAATCCCTCACTGATTTTGGTAATTATCTACGAAGTGTGTTGAACAATAACTTCTATCATATTATACTAGGTGTAATGATTAAAGATTGCTATTTCATGAGGAGGGATAAAATGAAACGCCAAGAATATATTTCCTGGGATGATTACTTTATGGGCATCGCCCTATTAGCAGCTAAGAGAAGTAAGGATCCAAGTACACAGGTAGGTGCTTGTATTGTGAGTGGAGCTTCTCATGATTCTGCTAATGAAAATACCATTTTAAGTGTGGGATATAATGGCCTTCCTTTAGGCTGTTCAGACGACGAATTTCCCTGGGAAAGAGATGGAGACTTTTTAGATACCAAATATCCTTTTGTTGTACATGCTGAACTTAATGCTATCTTAAACGCTAGAGGTAAATCTTTAGTAGGTGCTAGAATTTATGTGGCACTTTTTCCTTGTAATGAATGCTGTAAAGCCATTATTCAATGTGGCATTAAAGAAGTCATTTACCTTTCAGATAAATATGCCGATACCGATGCCGTAAAAGCTTCAAAGAAAATGTTTGAAGCTGCAGGGGTAAAACTAACTCAATTAGTACCACAGACCACTAAAATTGAGCTTTCTTTTATTCAAGAATAAAAACTAAAGAGGTGTAATCAAAATGTATTTATATCATTTTGATTACACCTCTTATTTCTATCTATTTTCACTACATCTTTTCTGGTACCTCTATGCCTAACAACTCTAAACTTACGGTTAAAATAGCTTGGGTTAAGGTTATAAGATTAACATTTTACCAAGTAAGCTGGTCATAAAGTGCTTCATACTTCTTAGCAGAGGTACGCCATGAAAAATCGGTATTCATACCTCTTTCAATCATCTGATTCCACTCACGTTTATGCTCAAAGTAAATGCGCTTTGCATAATTAATAACATAAAGCATCTCATCAGCATTATAATTTGCAAAGGTAAAGCCTGTACCTGTTTTTTCATATTCATTATAAGGCTGTACTGTATCTTTTAGGCCACCGGTTTCTCTTACAATAGGTACTGTACCATATCTTAGAGCCATTAGTTGTGCAAGTCCGCAAGGTTCAAAACGTGAAGGCATTAAAAGTGCATCCGCCGCTGCATATAATTTATGAGCTAGATCATCTGAGTAAAAAATATTGGCAGATACACGTTCAGGCATAATCCACTGATAATGCTTAAACATGTTCTCATACTGAGGTTCTCCTGTGCCCACAACAACTAATTGTACATTTTGATCACAAATACCACTCATTACCCAGTCAATAAGATCTAGACCTTTTTGATCAGTTAATCTGGAAATAATACCAATCATAAATTTCTTGTCATTTACTTCTAAACCAAGCTGCTTTTGAAGACCTCGTTTATTCTTAATTTTTTCACTTCTAAAATTTCTAGCAGAATAGTTCTGATATAAGCTTTCATCTTTAACAGGGTCATAAACCTCATAGTCAATTCCATTTAAAATACCACATAATTCATGGTTTCTAGCGCGAAGTAGTCCATCTAAGCCTTCCCCATAATAAGGCATCTGTATTTCTCCTGCATAGGTTTCACTTACTGTTGTAATATAATCCGCATAGACAAGTCCGCCCTTTAACATATTGGCATCCTTATAGTATTCTAGCTTATCAGGTGTAAATAAGTACTCAGGTAAGCCTGTAATGCCTTTAATTGTTTTAACATCCCAAATTCCTTGGAATTTAAGATTATGTATAGTCATAATGACTTTTATGTTCCTAAAGAATGAGTTACTACTAAATAAACTCTTTAGAAATACAGGAACAAGTCCAGCTTGCCAGTCATGGCAATGGATAACATCTGGCTTAAAATCAATAACAGGTAAAATAGCTAAAGCTGCTTTACTAAAAAAGCAAAATTTTTCGATATCAAAGCGCATGGTACCATAAGGTGCCCAACCACTAAAATAATATTCATTGTCAATAAAATAGTACGTAATGCCTTCGTAAACCATTTTCATAATGCCTACATGTAAAGGCTCTTGAAACCAGCCCATATCCATATAAAAATGGGTTACATATTCAAACTGACTTCTATATTGTTCAGGTATGCAAGTATAATTTGGGATGATTACTCTTACATCATACTTCTCTGGATTAAACATCTTTGGCAAGGTTCCCACTACATCTGCTAGGCCACCTGTTTTTATAAAGGGAACACACTCTGAAGCTACAAATAGTATTTTTTTCATAGGCTTTCTCCTCTAATTTTTCTGACTTTTTTAACTTATTTTATTTTAATACCGTTTCCCATATTTTACAAGCTTCTTCAAGTCTTATCTTCATTTTTGTAACTTATAGGTAAAAAAAAGTATAAACTTTCCTTATACTTTGTAGTAGCTTACAATTCTATTTACTCATACATACTTTTCTGCCAGCTGTTTTGTTTTAACTCTAAGTTCATGCATCTTATTGTTAGTCCATACAAAATCAAAATCATGATTGCCGGAACCACAATAAACGTATTGTGCCAAGCGTTGAAATAGATACCCCTTGCTTCACAGTATAAATACTTAAATAAAATAACCCCTATCTCTCCAACCCCAACACCTATTAAACCACCTATTGAAAGTAGAATAGCATAATAACTAAAAAGCTGCCTTTTTATTTTTCCATAGCTATAACCAATAAGCCTTAATAAAGTAATTTCACTTAATCTCCCTTTAAGTTCATTGCTTAGTAAATTAAGTATAGTAGCTACTAAGCCTGCGAAAAACACAGTAACAACAACGCCTCCTAGTATGAGCATATTATGGATTAACGTCTTTTCAAAAAGTCTTGTTTCACTATAGCAACCAATAGACGCTACTTGTTTAAATAAACGAAGAACTTCAGTTTCTACTACATCTCCATAAGGGAACGCAAAAGTTACCACATATCCCTTAGTAGGTCCTGACATTTCTGATAAATAAATATTAGCCTTGCCTTTAATCACGCCACAGATCTGGTAATTTTTATCTAAATCCTCGTCGATATAATCCCTTCCAATCCAGTCTCCTATCTGAGCATCATAGAGCGCCAAAGACTCTGCTGTTACTAATATTTGATCTTCATCTTTTGGTAAATCTCCTTCTATAAGCTTAACATCTAACCTTTCCATTAAAGCCTCTAACTGTCCTTCTTGCACCTTAATAAAAGGCGTTCCTCCTGTGTTAAAAAACAACATAGGTGTTCTCATATAATAGCATTCTCCCTCAAACACCTCTGTTACACCCTCTATGTGACTTAAGGTATTGATATCAGATTCTTTTTGTTTATCTGTTCCACCGTTAACATCTATCGTTATAACCTGCCTAATACTATAACCCAATCCATATTGCATACCTTCTACAACGCTATGTCCTATACTTAGCAAGAAAATAATAAGGCCTATTTGTAAAACAAGTACAACTAAGGTAGGAATGCTTCTTTTCAAAGTGTACATCCATTCCTCCTTAGTCCTCATCTTTATCGCCTCCTAATTGACCCTCTCTTAAATAAATCATTTCATCTGCCATGGCTATCTTCGTTTCATCATGGGTTACAAATAAAATAGTTGTTTGTGCTTTTATTTCTTCTAGCAGTTCCATCACACTACTAGCTGCTCTATGGTCAAGTGAAGCTGTAATCTCATCCGCAAAAAGGACTTTAGGTTCATTAATAAGGGCTCTAGCCACTGCCACTCTCTGACATTGTCCTCCGCTTAGCTCATAAGGCTTTTTCTTCAGTTCTCGCTCTAAGCCTAGACGTTCTAGTAAGCTTTTTGCTTTTTCCACATCATCTGGTTTCTTTGAATTAAGTGGTACCAGGGTGTTATGTAATACGTCCATATATGGAATTAAAAAATGTTTTTGAAAAACAAAGCCAAACTCCTTTAATCTAATAGCTGCTAAAGCTTCTTCTTCCATCTCAGATAAAACTGCTCCTTTATAGTATACCTTGCCACTAGTAGGCTTTTGAATCCCACTTAACAAATAAAGTAGTGAACTTTTACCACTTCCTGAAGGTCCCAATATACCATAGAACTGTCCCTCCTTAATTTCTAAATTAATATGGGTTAAAGCATGGGTTTTATCTTCCTTATCTAAATCATACAACAAACTCACATTTTCTACTTTAAACATTTAATATCCCCTTTGAACCAGTGTGACTTGTGTCGTCGTACGTAATAAAATCCAAGTTGGAATAAGTGAAAAAATCATCATAAAAAGTGGGACAATGATTAATAGCTTGATAATACTTAAGTCCATCTTAAAAAGCATATAGCCATTAGGTTTTGCCAAAAAAATATTGAGACCTTTTACAATCACACTAATAATCAATATAGCTAATATAGTAGCTATAATCGTACTTATCAAAATTTCTTTAGACATTCTTTTAATGAGCATACTGTCGCTATAACCAATGGCACTTAAAATGCCAACTTCTCTTCGTCTAGCCAAATAATGCATATACGTTAGAAACCCGGTAGTTACCGATAATACTAAGGTCATTACCATCATAATAATATTGAAGGTATGCTCTAAATCACTAAAACCGTGCATATTTTCTTTTGTAACGCTTGCTAAATCCTCATAATAGACACCTTCCGGGAGCATCGCTCTTACTGCCGTATTCATCTGACTAACTCTACCTTTTTTAGCTAAAATCAAATAATAGTATCCATTATCCTCAACAGTTGTGGGACAAAAACCTATAGGAAGTGTAGATTCAAAAGTATCCTGATACGTTGTTTGATTATCCTTAATGGTCATATCACCTAACTGTAATTTTCTATTAGTTACTACTCTTTGACTTAATATGGCTTTAAACTGATTTTCCTCAGGAATCCGGCTTGTATCATATTCTGGCGCTAACTGCTCCATTATTTTCACAATCCCTTTTCTTTCTAAGAAGTAAGTTGTACTATCAATGTTACTCAGAAATCCTTGGAAGGCTTGATAATAGTTGTAATACGGGTAGATTCCTTCTACATCATCTAGATTTTTAATCTTTTCTATCAGTTGTGGTTCTACTTCGTTTCCTTTACTATACAAATGAGAATAATAGTGGTGCTTGATTTCCCAAACATTCATCTCATCTTTTTGGCTGTTAATAATGATTTTGGTAACACCTAGCAAAATAATACAGATGGCTACACTTACAATATATCTAAAAACCACCTTTTGATTACCTTTGCTATATGTGCTATAGCTTAAAGGCTTGTCCAATATTTTCCCTCCTCTCATTTCCAATAATATAGGGCGTCAAGTTTCTTTTGTCATAGATAGTGAATCATTTCAATCCTCATCTATCTTTAGCTAGCTATACTTAAAAAATGCTTTTTAGGAGATTAGCTGCTTCTACTCTATTTTCTGTTTGCGTTTTAGCATAAATATTAGAAACATAGTTTTTTACTGTTCCTTCTGATATATAAAGGGTTTTAGCAATTTGCTTATTGGTAAAACCATCTTTCATCATTTCTGCAATTTGTACTTCTCTTTCTGTAAAATCATAAGGATTCTCCCTTTTTTTAAGTGCCTCTGGTGCATAAATATTCTTAGCTAATACTTCTGCTACCTTTTGAGGCATCATAAAACGTCCTTCATGCACTTCTTTAACACATTCTGCTAATTGATCATAAGGCATATCTTTAAATAAATAGCCACTAGCCCCATAAGCCATAGCTTGCACAATATATTCTTCATCTTCGAAAGTAGTAAGCATGACTACTTTTACCCTATATTTTTCTTCTTTAAGTTTTTTTACAGTTTCTACCCCATTCATTTCTGGCATTCTTATATCTAGGAGCAAAACGTCTAGCTGATGTTGCTTACAGATTTCTAGTGCTTCAAAGCCATTTTTCCCAGTAGCCACTACTTGAAGTTCTTCGTATGTACTTAATATACGCCTTAATCCATCTCTCATAAGCTCTTGATCATCTACAATAGCTATGTTTATCATGATTTCGCTCCTTTCTTTATTCCTCTAATGGGATCTGTGCTTGTATAGTAAATCCTTCATCTTTATAGCTTTCAAAATGAAGCGTTCCTCCTAATGCTTCTACACGTTCTCTCATAGCATTTAAGCCAAAGCCTTGCTTGAAGGCTATGGCTCCTAGTCCATTATCTAAAATCTCAATCCATAAATGTCTTTCTTCTCTTTTTACTTCAATCATAAACGCTGTAGCTTTTCCATGCTTAATCCCATTGGTGATTCCTTCTTGTATAATACGATAAACACATCTTAAAATCTGTGTGGAAATGCCTGTTAATTCCCCTACTATGTATTTTACTTTGATATCTGTATACTCATTTAAGCGCTCACCTATGGCATAAATTTCTTGTTCCCAATCCAAGTCCTCTTTAAGCCTACGTACTGTCATACGTAAATCCCCTAAACCTTTTCTCACTTGACTGCTAATATGCTCTAGCTTATTCATTAATTCCTCATTATCTTTTCCAAGCATTTTACAGAGCTCTAATTCTACTAATGAGGTTGTTAACGTATGCCCTACTGTGTCATGCATCTCTCTAGACATATTATTTCTTTCTTTCATAATGGTGAAATCTTCTAAATCATCATAAGCTCTCTTAAGCTGCTCATAGGCATAACTTAGGTCTAGGTTTTTTTCAATCAGTTGCTTTTTAGCAAGCATTAATTCTTGATTTTGAATAATCATATAATGAAGGATTGAAAGTCCCAAAAAGACGATACTATAGTTTCTTATCCAACTTAAATAAGTAGTGAAATAAACTTCACTTATAGGCATTTTAAAGGCAATAACTACTCCTATTACAATGAAATCTATTGCTAAAAGAATCCCTGCTTTTCCTCTTCCCTTATAGCGCATAAGTGCAAATAGTAATAAAAAATTATAAATATGATACGTGCTACCTGTTTCAAATAAGCCAATAAACAAATTGCATAAACCTAAGCAAATGAGTAATAACCAAAAGCGCCTTGTTAACGCTGGATTGGGTAATATAAATAATTCCATGTAAATCGTAAGTATGGCTACTAAAATAATAGGTACATATAACCAACCTAGACCCCCTGTATTAACCATCATTGAATAAAAAACAGTCATTAACAGAAATGGACTAATCACATAAATAATATAGCGTTCTAATTGACTCATGCTAAAGCCCCTTTATCCCTATGTTTTCTTTTCATTATAACCCTTTACGTCTGTTGGTTTCAATATTTAGGCAACTCTTTATATTCATCATTCTTTTACCCAATAAAAACATCTACGCCATAACCCGCTTGTAAATAAGGACTTACTTCATCCGGAGTTACTTCTATATCAATTACTGTTTCACCATTTTCTTTAACAGCTTCACCAGCAATAGCTGTTACCTTGCCAGGTAAACTAATAGTCTTATCTGCATAGGGCACAATTTCTACCTCACTCCCTATAGCTACCGATTTAATAAATTCTTCTGGAACATGGGCTGTAATCTTTAAACTGTTTTGATCAATAAGGCGAAGTACACTACCACTTTGTTCACCTACCCTAGAACCTTCTACTACGTTGATTTTAGATATGATAGCAGACTCTATATCCGTAATAATTGCATTGTCTTTAATATAACTTTTTTGAAATTTATCTCTCATCATTGAAATCTCTAAATTACCTATTTCATCTTTCAAGGCACTCGTCTGTACCATGGCATTATTACCTTTTTCTGTAGTACTTAGTCCATCTTTAGCATTGGCGATTTCAGCTTTTAATTTCTCTAATTCTAATGTTTTTTCCTTTACTAAAGTACTTTTTTTAGCTTCTAAGGTATCTATTTGTGTTTGCAACGTTGTTTTTTGCGTTTCTATGCCTTTGATTATTTTTGATGAACTTCCTCCCACCTCTAATAAAGCCGTTTGTACCTTATAATCTTCTTCTAAATCTTCTAATTGTTGCCTGATTGTTGTCAGTTCACTTTCTATGCTCAGTATTTCCGGATCTTGACCATCTGTTAAACGCTTTTCTAATAAACTAAGCTCCTCATTTAAAGCGGCTATATTTTTCACCTGCCCTGTGGCTTCTGTTAGCTTAGCTTCTGCTGTGATACTTTCTAAAGTCGCTTCTTTCTCTTTCATTAAAATGCTTTGCTTGTAAGGCTCATAATTTAAAAGAACTAGTTCCTCTCCTTTTTTTACAATTTGCCCTTCTTTTACTTTAATGGCTTCTACAGTTGCTGGAAAATCAACATAAATTTCTTTAATAATGGTTCCTTCTACTTCTCCCCAAGCTTCTACTTTCATATCTTCCTTTACAACTTGTTCTTCCATTTTAGCATCTGCCTTCACTTCCTTAGAACAACCTGCTAATAAACTTAAAGCTCCTATTCCTAAAACTATAGCTCCTATTCTTATACTCACAAAATCTTCCCCTTCCATATCAAACGATTTTTCTTACTTCGTTGTTACCAGTCTCTAGCTTACTAATCTGTCCATCCTTCACTACAATCAAATGAGTCCCATAATTAGCAGATTCTCTAGAGTGAGTGACCTGTACAATGGTTTTTCCTTCCTCTTTATTAATACGTTGAAGTAATTCCATAATCTCTATACCTGTTTTGCTATCTAAATTACCAATAGGCTCATCTGCTAAGATGAGATTGGGATTGCTCATAAGAGATCTAGCAATCGCTACTCTTTGTTGCTGTCCTCCTGATAGTTCTCTCGGCGTATATTTTCTTCTAGCAGTAAGTCCTACTTTCTCCAACAGTTCTTCTAACCTTTCTTTATAATCTTTTAATTTTTTACCGTCTAATAAAATAGGCAGCATAATATTTTCCTCTACTGTTAAATTAGGAATTAAATTATAAAACTGAAAAACGAACCCCATATCTCTTCGTCTCATAATACTTTCTTCTTGGTCTTTCATGGTCATTAATTCTTTTCCATTCACTTTAATACTGCCTTCACTAGGCTTATCTAAACCCCCTAAAAGATACAACAAGGTACTCTTTCCAGAACCCGAAGGTCCCATAATAGAATAAAACCCTCCTTTTTCAATAGTTAGATTAATATCCTTTAAAATGTGTATTTTTTCATCACCTAAATCAAAGCTTTTCCACAAGCCCTTCGTTTCAATAATAACCTCTGACACTATTACTCCTCCTTATCTTCTACTACCAGATTACTCATACTTAATAGCTTCAATAATCTGCAGCTTTGAACTTCTCTTTGCTGGTAAAATAGAACCTATTAAAGTAATGAGTGCACCTCCTACCAAATAGCTTATAAAAAGCTGAGGTATAATTTCCATTTTTACTGGTAGATTAAGTGCACTTAAAACGGCATCCATATTGAGCATGACCAGTATGCCACCTATAATACCTCCTATAGCACCTATTAAACCAGAACCCAAGGCTTCTATAAAAATCATTCCCAGTACTTGCCGCTTGCTCATCCCAATAGAACGTAAGATGGCTATACTTTGTTGCCTTTCAATGAAGCTAATAACTAGATTGTTGACCACTCCTATAATGCCAATAAGCATGGCTAAAATAGCAAAGGCATTAATCATCCCCATAAGAGAAGCATTACTATCTTGATTCCACTTTTTAATATCCTCAGTCGTATAAATATTGGTCCAAGTATCTTTAAAGGAACTACCTAGGCTTTCTACTACTTGCTGTTCTTCTTCTGGTTTTTTCACCTTAACTTGGATGCAATCATAGTAAATTTTATCAGCATCACGTTTATAATATTTCATAGGAAGTAGGCATAACCTACCATTTTCCCATATGGTATCCATAAACCCGATAATCTCATAATGCTTCTTCTCCTTGTCAAAATTCAAGGTTAATCGATCGCCTACCTTGAGCTTAAACTTCTTTCTTAAGTTTTCACTCACAATGATATATCTCCCCTCTTGAAGCTGCTTTAATAGCTGTGGTGCATCACCTAATAGGTTATAATCCTTAAACCTTATAAGGTCATCATTTTCATAGGCTTCAATAGCTATTTCTCTATTTTCTAATTCATCTACTCTTACCGAAAAGTCCTCCATGAACTTTAAGGATTCATATACACCATCATTTCTTTGAATGTTCCTTGCTTTTTGTTCGTCCATCTCTCCCGTTTCTACCCATACTTCAAAATGAAAAACACCGTCAAATAGGTCTAAAATTTGATCTGATACATTTTGTGTTAAAGTAGTAATCATCAGCAAAATACTGATTCCTATAGTAATTAAGGTAATACTATTTAAAACGCTTTTATTCTTTTTAATATTTTTACTTGCTAAACCTCCTAAATTACCAAATAGCTTTTCAAAAATAATGCCTAATACTTCTGCACTGTATAAAACAACAAGTGGTAAAATTTTAATCATCCCTATAATGATGAGAAATAGTGCTGCTACTGCATATACCGTTCCTATACTTGGACTTTCCATTCTCCCTAAAATAAAACCAAAAACAATAAGGCCACTTCCCTCTAAAAAACTTCTAAAACGCTTCTGAGATTTGTGAGCTTTTATATTTAAAATAATGTCCTTTAATGAAATATGATTCGTGCTTAAAATAGGTACTAGTGTACTAAAGAAAGCAATGACGTTGGCTAACACAAACGTTAAAAGACAACTTATAGATGTAATACTCATTTCTACCTTCCCTGAAATATAACTAGAAGACATCACCCAGGTTAAGATGTATAAAATGCCTATGCCTAAGATAACTGCTACTAAGCCGCCTACTACGCCATAAAAGCAAGTTTCTAAAAGCAGTACTTGATTCATCTTTCTTTTACTAGCACCAATGCTTCTAAAGGTACCCATCATTGGCAACTTTTCTAGCATAATGACTTTAAAGGAAGAATAAATAATAAAACAACTCATAAAGATAACCATGTATGTCATAAGCATAAAAGGGTCTGTCATCCAAGCAATGCTTTCTTTAAAAACCGCTTTA
This sequence comes from Cellulosilyticum sp. WCF-2, assembly GCF_003990395.1. Classification (NCBI taxonomy): domain Bacteria; kingdom Bacillati; phylum Bacillota; class Clostridia; order Lachnospirales; family Cellulosilyticaceae; genus Cellulosilyticum; species Cellulosilyticum sp. WCF-2. Next base: position 4,118,244 of record NZ_CP034675.1, read on the forward strand.
TCCAAAACTGCTTCCACATCATAACGTGAATAGATACTTTTTAATGTTCCTATCAGCTGCTCCTCACTTATGCCTTCCTGCAATTGAACATACAAAGCTGTAGGCTTTCCATTACCACCCCTATATTCACTTAAAGTCTCCATAGGCATTATACTGGTATAACCATTTCCCTCACCTGCGAAAATCCCTTGTCTTTCAGCAATTCCTACTATCATGAGCTTTCTATTAACACCATTTATTTTAAGTGTTATACTTTCTCCTACTAATAACCCATAATGCTTTGCCGCTTTTTCACTCACAATGATTTTAGGTCCAGTGAAAGGTTCTACCTGACTGTTTGCCACTAAACTCAGTTTATTAATGGCCTTATAATCCTCTAATTCATAGCCGTTAATACTGATGTTTTCATAGGTATTAACACCTACCTTATATGCCCCCATACCACCTACATAAGGAATCACCTTGCTTTCTTTTACTTCACTCATTAAATGCGGGTTTATAAAAGACGAAGGAGATTGATTATTAGGCTTAACAACCACATCTACCTGTCCTATCTCCTGCCTTAAATTATTTTCATACATCCTAGTAATACTATCTGATAGCTGACTAGAAGCTAAAAATAAAGCACCAGCTAAACTAATGGCTAATATAATTAAAAAGGTCCTAGACTTCTTTTCTAACATAGATTTAATCGTATACTTTAGTAAAATCCTCATTTTCACGCCTCCCTGCTTCTACATGATTATTGTATCGAAAGCCACCTGTCTAGGTAACTAACCTTGGTCATATGTTTTGGTCATATGACTTTCTGACTTTAGTCATACTCAAAAATATTTATTTTCACAAACAAAAAAGAAGTGTAACTAATGCATCACGCATTTAGTACACTCCTCTACTATTATTGACGTTCATATATGATTGGTTCTTCAAACCCAAAGGTAATTTTGTCATTTCTTCTAAATACTTCACTTACCTCTAATACTGTTGGTGTTGCTTTTTCTTGTAGCGTAAAACTTATACCATTACCGAAATCACTTATACTACTTCCTCGAAAACAATCTTCATAATATTCATAAATCATAGGATTAAACTTTTCTGAAATTTGTAGTTTCCTATAGTCCATTACTAATTCATGGTTATCATTTCTAAAGTCTTCTTTTGATATTCCTTCTGGAAGTTCATAAGACGTTAGTCTTACTTTTCCTGCTTCATTTAAGTCAAATAAAAATAAATGAGGTAAAACCTGCATTCGTTCTCCTATTTGGTAATAGCTTTCTTCAATAACAAAATAGCCTTTAAATGCCTCAGGTAGGTTCTTTATTTTACTATTACAAATACCATTGATATGTCTTGCTCTTGGATGTATGATACTTCCTTGTTCTAATTCTTTTGCTACCTGCTTATCATTATTAAATCGTCCACATAAATAAGTAATAAAATGTTCTAAAATGTCCATAATAATCCTCCTTTGAATTTACTTTACTGTTCAATTTGCATTTTAACTACTTTGAGCGTTTATGACAATACATTTGCTTATCTGCTCCATTAATAAATGCATCCATCGTATGGATATTATTTTCACCAAATACGGTATATCCCATACTGAGGGAAAGTATATATTCTGCTTGTCCAGATTTATTAAATATTTCGACTCGTTCTTGTATTTGCCTTGTCATTGCCTCAACTTCATCTCTACTAGCTCTTCGCCCCACAATAAGGAATTCATCTCCACCCATTCTGGCTAAATAATCCTTTTTCACACTGCAAGCTCTCTTCAAAATAGTAGCAATTTGAATAAGTGCTTTATCCCCTATTAAATGACCAAAGGTATCATTAATACCTTTAAATTTATCTACATCAATAAATAATGCAAATAATATTCCATCCTTAGGCTTTTGCATATTATTTAACAAGTAGTTTTCAATAAATTTTCTATTATACAAACCTGTTAACTGATCTGTGTAAATTTGATGATTTTGTATATTAATATACATATTTAGCAACGTCAACGTAACCAAAATCCAAGTAATCGATACGCCACATATAAATGACTGCACAACACTTCCAATAAAGGGGACTATAGGAAGTATAAGCATATAATGATATAATTCCTTTTTTGTTAAATCATCACTTTCCTTCCCTTTTTTTATGGTTAAATAAGCCGCATAAAATAAATAAGTAAATGCCAAAAGAGGAATGCCTATAAATAGACTCCCCTTGTGATAATCATTATATTTATCAATAGCATAAATCCATCCCGTAATAGGGCTTAATAATGTTAGAAAGGTACTTATTATAGTGGGAATAACATATATAGGCATATATTTTAATAATCTTTTCTTATTCTGATTTATTTTATAATCATTATAAAGCAGCCAAAAAAAGCAAATTAATGGACTTAAAATAAAATAGATGGTTGTAATAACTATATTCCATTCTCTGGCATAAGCAAATTGTCTATGATTTAAAAGATACATGACCGCATCACATATTAATAGAAATAGATTGGTTATCAATAATAGTGCAAATAAATTTTGGTCGAGTAGCATCTTTCTCCTCTGATTTTTTATGAGATTAAATAGCAACATCATCAAAATAACAATTCCTAATATATCTACCTCTAAATAAAGCAATTCTAGCATCCAGTCACCTCGTTTAAATAATGTGTAAACTGATTATATCAACATATTATTTATGTTGTCACCAAATTTATTTATAATTGTTTAATTTTCTACTAAAATGTAGTTTATTTGATGTAAGATATATATTTTATCCTTGTATAATCCAATCGTCTAAAAGTATAAAAATAGCTGTTGCAAACACCTTCATTTTGCAACAGCTACTTTTAAAATCAATGATGTTTCCCTCTACAAATCATTTGTGTCATAGTACCCATAGGGCAATAAACACACCATGATCGTGGCTTAAATAATACCATTGTTATGATGCCCATCACACTTGAGGTTAACATCACACTATAAAAGCCAAACGCAAATTGTGCTATCCAAGGTGCTACTATATTTTCTGTATAAGCCCAGTTCCACGGTAACTTAAACGTCCACAGCAAAGTAACAACTTCTTTTAAACCCTTATTTCCTGCAAAGACTAAATAGGTTGTAAATAGCATATTCACAAACATGGTTAAGAAAAAAATGAGAAAGCCATAGCGAAACCATTTAGCTCTAAGAAAAGCAGGAATATCTTTTCTTCTAGATAACTTTAGCTTATTGCCTAAAACTTCAAACAGTTGCCCTCTACCACAATACTTATTACAATAAGTCTTATTTCCTTTTACTATGGAAATAATAAGTGGAACAAAGAAACAAATTAATCCTACCCATGCAAAAAGAATATTAATAAACCCTAAAATCAAATAGATTGAAGAGAAAATCCATAAATAATTATACCATTCCTTCTTTTTCATTTTTATTAATCTCCTCTTCTGCTAAATTTGTAATCATTTCAATCACAGAGGCTGGACACGCTTTTTTACAAAGCCCACAGCCTATGCATAAGTCTGTGTTCACCTCTGCATAAATGCCTCTCGGTACTGTAATGGCTAATTTAGGGCAGACTAAAATACAAGTGCCACAAGCCACGCATTCTTTCTCTAATACACTTGCATATCTTTTTCTTTTTTGGATTGCCATAAATGTCCTCCTTTTTTTCTAATTACTTTTATCTTATTAATAAATGGCTTTTATCTCTGTAACTTAGTTACATGAGTCAAAGCTTCCGCTTTTTATTAAAAACATCACTTTGCCTTCAACCATGATTTTCCGGTATGTTTTTAGCGTCCTTGCATCATAATAAATATGTACTCTTAAACTCAATCATATTGGAGGCCACATACTATGAGTAATTCCAAGGCACCTAAATCACCCACTAATAATGAATGGTGCAGCGATTCATCTAATCAAAGCACCGAAGGCACTAAATATTTTCACGATAAAGCAAAGAAATCTGCTACTAACAATCAATGGGTATCTAGAAATACACCTGCCGAGTAAAGCAGAAAACCTCCAATAAACACTTAGTAGTCTGCACCTACTTCATGTTTATTGGAGGTTTTATTATGCCCTTAATCATCTAACTTACACCTATCTTAATCCTAAAATAGAGAAAAACAAAAAAGTATTGACTTGGAGTTCACTCCAAGGCTTACAATAGACTCATCCTTTGTAGAACACTATGAAGATAGAGTAAAACAGGTAAGCTTACTTAGAATTACTCAAACCATTAAAGAGATTTAACATCGTTAGGAGGAAACACAATGTATTTAGAACAAATCAATCAGCCATCAGATTTACACAAATTAAATGATAGGCAGTTAAAGGAATTAGCAGAGGAAATGCGTCAAGCACTTTTAGAAAAACTAAGTAAACGTGGTGGACATTTTGGACCAAACTTCGGTATGGTGGAAGCTACAATCGCACTTCATCATGTGTTCAATTCACCAATAGATAAAATGGTGTATGATGTCTCTCATCAAAGCTATTGCCATAAGATGCTTACAGGAAGAAAAAATGCTTTCCTTTACGAAGCACATTATGATGATATAACCGGCTATAGTAATCCAAAGGAAAGTGTACATGATTTCTTTACCATCGGTCACACTTCAACTTCTATCAGCCTTGCATGTGGTTTAGCAAAAGCTAGGGATTTAAAAGGAGATAAGGAAAACATCATTGCCATTATTGGGGACGGTTCTTTAAGTGGCGGAGAAGCATTAGAGGGATTAGACTTTGCACCGGAACTTAATAGCAACCTCATTATTATTGTTAATGATAACGATATGTCTATTGCAGAAAACCATGGTGGCCTTTACAAAAACCTTAAACTACTTAGAGAGACAGAAGGAAAGGCCGAATGTAACTTATTTAAAGCAATGGGTCTTGATTACCTTTTTGTAAAAGAAGGTAATGATATACAAACGCTTATTACTGCTTTTGAAAAAGTAAAAAATATTAACCATCCAATCGTTGTTCATATTTGTACACAAAAAGGCAAAGGCTATGCCTTAGCTGAAGAAAACAAGGAGTCTTGGCACTGGTGTATGCCCTTTGACATAGAGACAGGGAAACCTACCCTTACTTTTGACGGTGAGGATTACTCTAGTATAACAAGTGATTTTCTGCTACAAAAAATGAAAGAAAATCGGGCCCTAGTTGCTATTACTTCTGCAACGCCTACAGTCTTGGGCTTCACCGAAGATAAAAGGAAGGAAGCCGGTAAACAATTTGTGGATGTGGGCATTGCTGAAGAACACGCTGTTGCACTTGCATCAGGTATTGCAGCTAATGGTGGTATCCCTGTATATGGTGTCTATAGCACCTTTATTCAAAGAACCTTTGATCAACTTTCTCAAGACCTCTGTATTAATAATAATCCAGCAACCATCATTGTGTATGCTGCTTCCGTATATGGTATGAATGATGTAACACACCTTGGAATCTATGATATTCCTCTAATGGCTAATATCCCAAATCTGGTTTACTTAGCACCTACTACCAAAGAAGAATATCTAGCTCTACTTGATTGGAGTACTACTCAAAAGGAACATCCAGTAGCTATCCGTGTGCCAGGAGGGAATATGCTTTCTACTGGTGAACCTGCTATTAAGGATTTTAGTAAGCTTAATGAATATCAAGTCACACACAAAGGAAATAAAGTGGCTATTGTGGCATTGGGTACATTCTATACACTAGGCACTAAAGTTGCAAATGCCATTACTGATCAAACAGGTATAACCCCAACTCTTATCAATCCACTCTATATTACTGGTATTGATAAACCATTATTAGAATCCCTTAAAGCAACTCATGATATCGTTATTACCTTAGAAGATGGTATATTAGACGGTGGTTTTGGTGAGAAAATTACAAGATTTTATGGTGCTTCAGATGTGAAGGTACTCAATTATGGATTGAGGAAAGAATTCCTTGATCGCTATGATGTTAATGACGTACTTTATAAAAATCGCTTAACAGTAGAACAAATCGTAGCAGATGTAACAAATCTTCTCTAAATATTTAAAAACATTTCATAAATAATTATTCACATTAATAATTTTAAAATTTAAAATATTATTTAGTCTCTCATTCTAAATTAAAATAAAGAAAGGCCACCAAATCTCTCCTCATAGATTTTACTTAAAGGATATTAGGTGGCTTTAATTGTTCTACTAAGATGCTTATCATTTATTTAGGTTATAACAATGATTTAAAGGTCCGTTCCCTTTACCTAGATTTAACCCATCTTCTAATGCACCTCTTACATAAAACTTTGCTTTTTCTATGCTTTCAGCTAGAGTGAAATCTACTGCCAAGTTACATGCTATAGCTGAAGATAATGTACACCCTGTCCCATGGGTATTATCTGTAGCAATTCTTTCTCCTACAATCCATAGCGCTTTTCCTTTGTTATATAATAGGTCATCAGCACCTTCTGTGAAATGCCCTCCTTTAATAAGTACAGCCCCTGACAAGTTATTTGAAATCACTTCAGCTGCTTTTAACATATCCTCTTTGCTTTGAACCGAAAAACCACATAAGCATTCAGCTTCTGGAATATTAGGAGTAATGACTTCAGCTAATGGTAAGAGCTTCTCTACTAAAGCCCTCTCTGCACCTAGATTTAATAGTTTACCACCACTAGTAGCCACCATGACTGGATCTACTACAATGTGTTTTGCATCATACTGTACAAGTTTTTCTACAATTACTTTAATAATTCCTTCATTAGATACCATACCAATCTTTACAGCATCAGGTACAATATCTGTAAAAATAGCATCTAACTGTTTTCCCACAAAATCAGCTGCTACATCCACTACACCATAAACGCCTGTGGTATTTTGAGCTGTTAAAGCTGTAATCACGCTCATGGCATACATCTTATGCGCCGTAATCGTCTTCATATCAGCTTGAATGCCAGCACCACCACTACAATCTGAACCCGCAATCGTCAATATTTTTTTCATTTCATTACCTCTTTATCTTTATTAGTCTTTGATAACTATCCATTCAATTGGTACCATAAATAGAAATTTGTCGGTGGCTTTACTAGGCTATTTGGGCGGAACTGAGAGAGGGTGACTATCCTACGTGGTTCCGCTAGGACAGCCACCCTCTCTCAGTTCTACCAGCAATAACGCGTAAAGTCGCCTCCATTAAGTGTTTTCAAGAAAAAACAAAACTTGTTATTATCTTTTTTCTGCACTTTTCACTTAGGGGTTTGAACGCTTAAGAGATCAATAATGCTTGTAAGGCTCCCTAGCTTCCTTACAGAGCTACTTCTTGGCAAAATAGACTTATGGGAAGCTTTATACGTTATTGCCTTGGGCGCCTGCCCTTGGCTTCGAGTATTTTTTAACTGTCGTTACGCCTTCTTTCCACGCCGCTTCACTGTCTTGGATGTTTATGAGGTCAACAACGTTTGTGAAAATGAGTGGGTATGGGTACCTGGAGTAGTGACTTGGGGCATTTTTTAGAAGCACTTAGTGAACGTTTTAGATGGGTTTTAGGCAGCTGTTTGAACGAAGTGAGTTCTGCCGTTCATCTAAATAAGTGAACTTAGTGCTTCAAAAAATGTGAACCGGAACAACGGAAGGCACCCATACCCACTCATTTTCTCTCAGACGTACTTCTCATAAACGCCAAGACAAATTTCTATTTCACCTACTTATTACTTGCTCTGCTTTCTCCTTTAAGGCACAGGTTGCTTCTCTTATGTTTTGACTAGCAAATATAGCGGATACCACTGCTACCCCTACAATCCCTGAATCTTTTAATTGCACCATATTATCCTTGGTAATCCCCCCTATTGCAATAACTGGAATATGTACAGCATTACAAATAGCCTTTAAGGTCTCAAAAGATACCCCTTTTGCATCTTGCTTGGTTGAGGTGGAAAATACAGCACCTACACCTATGTAATCAGCACCATTAGCTTCTGCACGTAAGGCTTTCTCTACTGTTTGGGCTGATACACCTAGAATTTTATTAGGTCCTATTAGCTTTCTTACATTCTCTGCTTCCATATCCTTTTGTCCTACATGGACACCATCTGCATTTACTGCTAAGGCAACTTCTACTTCATCATTAATGATAAAAGGAATATGGTAAAAATCTGTTAGCTTTTTTATTCTTTTTGCTTCTTCAATAAAGGCTTCCTTTGACAACTCTTTTTCTCTTAGTTGTAAAAAAGTAACTCCAGCTTCTAAAGCTTCTTTGACTTGCTCTTCTAAGCTGGCTTTACCTACCCAGCTTCTATCTGTTACAGCATAAAGTAATAAATCCTTTTTATCGCACTTCAATTTTACAACCCCCTTTTAGTTTTTCATCAGTTAGTTTACTTATCTCATCAATCATTAGCATTTTATAGGTCGAGGTTCCTCCCTCTATTTGCTTTAATTTTTCATAAGCAATTTCTCCGCAATATCCCATAGCACTTATGGCCATCACCGCCGCTTCTATAGCCTTTTCCCTATGAGCTGCTACATAAGCTGCCATAATGCCTGTGAGCATACAGCCTGTCCCTGTAATCTTGGCCATTAATGGGTTACCATTACGAATTACATAAGCTTTACTGGTATTTACCACAAGATCAATAGCTCCTGTAATAGCAATAATAGCCCCTGTCCTTTCACTTAACTTTCTAGCAAAACAAATCATTTCATCTAAATTCTCTTCTGTTACACCATCACCTTCTGCGGCATCTACACCTTGTGTATTCCCATCACCAAAGACTAAAGTTTTAATCTCTGAAATATTCCCTTTAATAACATCAAAGTGAATCTCTTTTATTAGCTGAAGAGCTGTTTCTGTACGTAGCTTTGAAGCACCTGCTCCCACTGGATCTAGTACCACTACGTGTCCTAATTCATTAGCTTTTTTCCCAGCGGAGAGCATAGAAGCTGTTGTTCTTCGATTAAGCGTTCCAATATTAAGGACTAAACCTTGACATAAGCTTGTCATTTCTTCTACTTCTCCTAAATCATCTGCCATAATAGGCGAACCACCAGCTGCTAATAAGCTATTAGCTACATCATTAACTGTTACATAATTTGTAATACAATGTATAAGTGGTACTAGTTTTCTTACTTTCTCAATCACATCATCAAGCATTGACTTTCTCCTTCTTTATTTTTTATATAATTAAAAATAGTAGGCCATACCATTAGGGTATGACCTACTATGAGTTCACTGGTTGCTCCCTTCGCTGGTATTATCCAAATCAGGTTATAAAGGTCGAAGTTAGATGACTTCCTCTCAGCCTGCTCCCACAAGCTCCCTTGCTATTTCTTATTTATCTTAATTCTTAATTCTTAATCAACATTATACTCCCCTCTAAAGAAAGTAACAATTATTTTATTGCATTGTTAAAGTTTGAAGTCGTTTAAAGTTACTTATTTCATACTCATTTATTTTATCTTCATATAAGTAGTAAAGTTTGTTACCTATGTAACACACTCGATCTTCATTATAGCCATAATAATACCCATAGCTATTAGTAAGCCTTCCTAGTTTAGCTTTTCCTACCAACTTACCATTTTCTACTGCAAACACATACGCGCCATAAAAATTTTCTAAGTTTTTTTCTTTATTATAAATAATTGTAACAGGAATAGCTAGCATTGCTTTTCCCTTATGAACAGTAACTGCTTTGTGATTATATTGGGCACTGCTGTAGCTCCCTCTAGTTCCTAGAATAATTTTATTCACTTCCTTTGGTTCATTTGGATTACTCACATCAAAAAGGGATAGTTTAATTCCTGCTTGCAGAGCCGAAGCATTGCTATATTGACTGCCACCTTCTTCTTCATCCATAGTGGCTATTCCAATACCAACTACTAAATTTTCTGCAATGGGATGGAGATAAGTACTTACTCCTGGAATTTTTAATTGACCTTTTACCTTTGGTTCTTTAGGATTGCTTAAGTCTAGTACAAACAAAGGATCCATTTGCTTATACGTTACTAAATACCCTGTTTTCCCTTCAAATCTAGCACTATAAATACGTTCAGTAGGAGCCAAACCCGTTAAGCTGCTTACTTGATTCATTTGTTTATCAAAGATAAATAGATTATTTATGGTTTCATACGTTTGCTGATTATAGCTAGTGGTGGCTACGCGTAAATAATTATCATATAAATCCATAGCAAATTGATTATATAACCTGCCTTCTATGACACCTGTTCCTACATACTTTAAGCTCTGTCCCTCCACATTAAAGCGGCTAATGGTACTATAGCCACCATAGATTTCTAGAAACATTGCTTCTTTATCCATATAAACATTACCTATAGCTCCTAAAAGCATTTTCAGCTCTGTAGGTTTACTTTGTTTTAAATCTATTGTTGTTAATACAGTTGTATTTAACATATATCTGGTTTGAGCCCAGGGTACATCATAAATCTGGTTAGGCTTAGCTAATTGTAGTTCTTCTCCTTGCAAGCTATCCTTATAAGCTGGCAATATATCTTCCTTTGTATAAGCATTATTTGCTTTCCTCATAATCATACTTTCTGTAACCAAATAAAGCTTATCTTCGATCTTTCTCATTGTATGTTTATTGCCTTGTACAGAAATTTCACGTTTTAATCTTGGTTCTTTTTTATTACTTACATCGTATATGCTAATATTGGTATACTGCCTAGCGATTTGATTAACCACTTCACCGTTTTTTAAAGTAATTGGAATTTCTCTAGGTTCATAACGACGTCCTTCACTACCTATGACAATAAGCTGGTTACCCTCTAAAAACATGCTGTTAAACTGAACCATATCACTTTCTATCTTCCCTATAATATGCAAACTAGGTTGAGTATCCATAATCATAATCTTACTATGGTCTACTAGTTTATAGATGTATCTATCATCATTTTTTAGTACATCATCTTCATCCACTCCTTGCTCTTGAATATTAGTTTCTGAATAACCACCTTCTGATGTGGCACTTTTCATATCGCTAGTCTGATCATTGGCTACAATGTCCTGTGTATTAGGCACGGTGTTTTCTAAGCCTCTGAGTACTTCGTACTCACTTAAAGTTTCTGGTTCTACAAGTATTTTTTTATCTGTTAATAGCCTTACTAATTCTGCTTCGTCTTTTATAGGTACAAGCTTTGTCTCTTGATTTGTTCTTGCGCCTAAAATAATAGTACTAGTCAATAATACACTTAATCCAACTACAGCTCCTAATGCTTTAAATCCTTTCATTTCTTCTCCCCTTTCTTTTTAACCCTACTTCTTGTCATTTTATTTTCCCCTTGCTTATATTAACTATAATTGAAGTAAATATATTTTGCAATTTTCAAATTATATTTTTCTTTAAATATCCTCATAATTTTTTAAAACTATCTGTGTATTATGCAAGCTTAGTGATGTGTCTCGATTAACATATTATAGATGGTACATAAACATTTAGGTGTGTTAGCCCCAGTGAAAAACGTGACATGTATTTAAAGCATCATAAAAACTGCCAGTAGATTATACCTACTGGCAGAAAAAATTTTTATTTTTTAATTGTCTACTTGGCAGGGAACAGCTTACAGTACTCTCAGCAATTCTCTGTTTTTATGTAACAAGCTTAATAGGTTCATAGAAATAATTTATAAACTTTCGCCATTTGTACCCATAACCTTTTTATACCAATAACCTGAGTTTTTGATGATACGACGCTGTGTAAGATAATCAACATATACAAGACCGAATCGAGGCGCATACCCCTTTGCCCATTCAAAGTTATCTAGAAATGACCAATGCATATATCCCATCACTTCTATGCCATCTTCAGCAGCTTGTTTTAAAGCACTAATATAACGAGTCAAAAAATCAATACGATAATCATCATGCACCCTGCCATCTAGATGAACTAAGTCACAACCTGCCATACCATTTTCAGTAATTAAAATAGGTAATTTATATCGCTCATATAAAAATTTAGGTGACCAATATAAGACTTCCGGCGTAATTGCCCATCCTAAACTCGTTACTGGTTGCCCTGGATATTTGGGAGTAGCAAAAGCATTTTGAGATTGATAAATATTAGCACCATAAAAATCAATAGGCTCTGAGATAATAGCCATATCTCCTGGATTAATGGAAGGCATATCCTCTCCCAAGGCTTTATAGGCTTCCTCTGGATATTGGCCAAATACAATAGGGTCCCCCCACCAGCTATTTGTAAAGATAAAGTTATCTCGATCCAGGGCAAAGCTACACTTTCTAGCTACTTCAATATCCTTTGTTGATCTTGAATGAGGAATAGAACAAGGACCTGTTGGAGCAAAGCCAATAATCGCTTTTTTCTTTGCATACTGTCTAATGGTTCTAACAGCTTTTCCATGAGCTAAAAGAATGTTGTGAGACATTTGTGTCAGTTCACTTGTAGGAAGTTTATAAAACGGCGCATGCACCCCATCTTTATAACCTAATCCTACGAAAACTTGAGGTTCATTAATCGTAATCCAATAAGTTACGCGGTCAGAAAGATGGTCAACGATTACCTTTGTATAGTCAGCAAACCAATCGCTACTTTCTGGATTTAGCCACCCTCCTTTTCTTTGCAAGGCATTGGGTAAATTCCAATGGTAGAGCGTCACTAAAGGGGTAATCCCATTTTCTAATAAGGTATCCACCAAGTCAGAATAAAAGTCTAAACCCTGCTTATTAATTTTACCTATGCCATCTGGAAATACACGAGGCCAACTAATAGAGAAACGGTAGTTCTTGATCCCCATTTCCTTCATAAGCATAATATCGTTTTTATAAAGGTGATAATGATTACAGCTTATATCTCCATTTTCTCCGTTTTTAATGGTGTTAGGAAGTCTAGAATAGGTATCCCAGATCCCAAGCCCTTTTCCATCTTCATTATAAGCACCTTCTATTTGATAAGCAGCAGTTGCCACGCCCCACATAAAATCTTTAGAAAAACTCATTGGTTCCACCTCTTTCTTAATCCATATAGATTAATGATAGCCTTAACAAAAGGTCTTAACAATGACTAATCTTGCTTGTTTACTGATGAAAAATGCTTTTTTAAGATTTGTATTGTTGTAAGCGAAACTCACTAGGAGTCAAACCTGTGCTAGATTTAAATTGACGCATAAAGTGTACATCATTTTCATAGCCACAAGTTTCAGCAATATATTTAATAGAAAGATTGGTTTGTGATAAGTAGTATTTAGCATATTCAATACGCGCATTAATAATATCTTTTAAGCATGTGACGCCAAAGTTTTTTTTGTATAAACGCTGAAAATAGTAAGGACTAAGCGTAGCTTCATGTGCTAAACCCTCAATGCACCATTTCTCATAAGGTGCGCTATAAATCTTGCTACGTAAAAGAGAGAATTTGTCATGATGAATCTTTTCAATGCCCTTATTAAGAGCGGGTATGACCTGAGCTATTTTTAATAAAAAAAGCCTCATATAATGGTCTAATGCTTCACGGCCATAATTCTGCCCAGCGTAATATTCATATGTCATATTTTTAATCAGCAAAGAAAAGTATTGCATGTTATTGATGGGAATAGGCTTTTCAAATGGAATATGTAGCTTTTTCAAGAAATCCTCATCACCAGAATCAAGTGTAAAATTAAACCAATCATTAGAAAAAGGCTGTTTGTAAGCCTCATAATATTGAGGTGTTCCTTTTTGGTATAGAAAAAATATATTAGGTGAGGTATATACATCTTGTCCATTCACATGAAATAAAGCAGGGCTTTTTATAAGCAGCGCAAGATAATCACCACATCCATCGGGACGTTCAATTTTAAAATCCATGTCATGGACATGATTATGTCCAATATAGGTCATTTGCATAAGCAACCTCCTATCCAAAGCAGTATCTATCAGTTAATTGACATGATACATCATTGATACATAAATTTCAAATTAAAACATGGTGCTTAAGCAATGAGATGGAATATATTAAGATATAGTATAGAAAAATAAAAGGTTACCTCTAATGAAGTAACCTTTTATTTGAAATTTATAAGATAGACCAGGTTAATATAAACATACCAAATACGATGGATACCATCGCTATAAGTTTAATTAAAATATTAATGGCTGGACCTGCTGTATCTTTAAATGGATCTCCTACGGTGTCACCTACTACTGCTGCTTTATGTGCATCAGAACCTTTGCCACCTAAATTACCCTCTTCAATATACTTTTTCCCATTATCCCATGCACCACCAGAGTTAGCCATCATTACAGCCAGAATAAAACCTGTAGTAGTGGCACCAGCTAATAAACCTGCTACACCATTTGGACCTAATAATAAGCCAACTGCTAATGGAGAAACAACACCTAATAAAGCAATTTTAACTAGCTCTTTTTGAGATGCTTTTGTACAAATATCTACACAAGCAGCATAATCTGGCTTAGCCTTACCTTCCATTAATCCTGGAATTTCATTAAACTGCCTTCTTACCTCAACCACAATTTTGCCTGCTGCTTTACTAACAGAACTCATAGCAAATGCTGCAAATACAAAGGTAGCCATACCACCTACGAATAAACCTATTAAGACTTGTGGGTTAATAATCGATAAATCAAAGGTAAAATCTAAACCTCTTTGTTTGACTAACAGTTCTATAGAATCTTTATATGCTGCAATAAATGCTAAAGCAGTAAGGGCTGCTGAACCAATAGCGAAGCCTTTACCTGTAGCTGCAGTTGTATTACCTAATGAATCAAGTGCATCTGTTCTTTCTCTTACCACACTTTCAAGCTCTGCCATTTCTGCAATACCACCTGCATTATCTGCCACAGGTCCATAAGCATCTGTGGCTAAGGTAATCCCTAATGTAGAAAGCATACCTACAGCTGAAATAGCAATACCATATAAGCCCATATTAAAGTTATCAGCACCACCCGCTAAAAGATAGCTGGCAATAACTGAGATACCCACAATAATAACAGGTACAGAGGTAGACAGCATACCTATTGAAATACCACTAATAATAACAGTAGCTGAACCTGTCTGGGCAGACTCTGCTAATTGTCTTGTAGGCTTGTATTGACTACTTGTAAAGTATTCTGCAAAAAAGCCAATACCAATACCTGCAATCAGTCCACTTAAAATAGCAAAGTAAATACCTACATGTTCCTGTCCTAGTACATTAACAACGAGGAAATAAGCTGCAATCATAATGACGATAGCTGAGAAATAAACACCCTTTCGTAAAGCTCTAAGTAACATCTTTTGGGAAGCCTTTTCCCCTGTTCTTACAAAAAAGGTACCTAGAACTGAAGCAATAACCCCTATAGCCGCTACCAACATAGGGATAACAACACCCTTCATCCCTAAGCCTGCTGCCACAGCCAAAGCACATGAAGAAATAATAGAACCTACATAAGACTCATAAAGATCAGCTCCAAGTCCTGCTACATCTCCTACATTATCCCCCACATTATCTGCAATAACAGCGGGGTTTCTAGGGTCATCTTCTGGAATTCCCTTTTCTACTTTACCTACTAAATCTGCTCCTACATCTGCTGCTTTAGTAAAGATTCCTCCACCAACTCTTGCAAATAATGCCATAGAAGAAGCACCCATACCAAAGGTTAGCATTGAAGAAGTAATATAAACAATACGCTCTGCTTCTGGTAATGCTCTATAATACCAGTCTAATATGTAATACCAAATACTTAAATCTAACAAGCCAAAACCTACTACTACTAGCCCCATTACTGCACCACTAGAAAATGCTGCTCTAAGTCCCGAGTTTAAACTCTTTGTACATGCCCAGGTCGTCCTAGAGTTAGCGGATGTTGCTATTTTCATACCTAAAAAGCCACTTAATCCAGAGAAAAATCCTCCAGTTAAAAAGGCGTACGGTACAAAAACACTTACATAGTCAAGCCTACTTAAAATAAAAAGCACTACAAACATTCCTGCAAAAAAGATTGCCACACCCTTATACTGCCTAATTAAATATGCCTTTGCTCCTACCCGTATACTTGATGCAATTTCTTTGATTTTTTCTGTTCCCTCACTCATTTTTAGTACTTTTCTGCTGAAGTACACTGCAAATAGTAATGCAATGATTGAACAAATAGGTACTAGTACTACTAAATCCATAAAATCCCTCCTACAGACTATAGTGACTTGCCACTTCTATTATATCTGTTTTATTTTTATATACATCTCTATTTTATTAATCTAAACACAATCTTTATGCCAAATTTCACCTAATATATTATTATTTTTCTAAAACAATTTTTGATAATTGATAAAAATAAAACACATTAAATTGTTAATCTTCTATTTTAAAATACCATCAAAATAAAAAGATTAACAATTTATGAACATATTAATCGAAATATATTTAATTTTAGGTACAATTAAGTTATACTAGAATATATAAATAAAATACGACCACCTTATAAAGGAGTGAAAGTATGTTTGATACAGCTTTCTGTCATGTTTGCTATAGACCTGATCTCTACATCGTCTTTATGCAATGGAAAAAGCCTTGTGTTGGCAATGACTATCGTGACCCTTTCTACTATGCGCTTTATCTTTTAAAGAAATATAGGGTTTCTAATATGGTCATTGATGTTACCTCTGCCTTTGGAACAGGTGCTGAGGATATGGACTGGACTTTTAAAGAATTTATTCCAACTATGGCTTATACTACTTGCAGTGAAATTGTCTTTATCAAAGGTACTACCAATTATGTATTTAGTGATATTACTACCCTTACCAGAGAATTCGTTAAATATTTTATGGTTTATCAATGTACCTCTTTTGAATCTGCTATTGATACGTTATACTAGACATCCTTTATTTAATAAACAAAACAAAGGAGGATCAGCTAATGGCTGTATCCTCCTTTGTTTTGTTTATTAATATTTTTCTACAAGTTCTTTCATTGTGCTCAAATCCATAGCTCCTGGCACATATAAAGCAACCTCACCCTTAGGATTAATAATAAAAGTGGTTGGGAATGCTGTGATTTGGTAGTTATACATAAGTTCAGCACTTTCATCAAATACAACAGGGAAGGTATACCCTTCATCATCTAAGAATGCAATAATGTCTTCTTTACTGCCTTCTCTTCCTATATTAGGCATGGCTACACCTAATACAATCACCTCGTCTTCATTTAAACCATATTCTTCATAAAGCTTCTCTATATCTGGCATCTCTTTTTTACAAGGTGGACACCAGGTAGCCCAAAAGTTTAAAAACACTGTTTTCCCTTGATAATCACTAAGCTTATGTGTATTACCATATTGATCTTCCAGAATAAAATCCGGTGCTAAAACAGCTTCTTCATCTACTTCTGCTTCTTCATTTGATTGTTCTTCTTTTGACGAACTTTGTTCTTGCACTTTTTCATTCGTAGGCTTAGTAATGACTTCCTTCGGTCCTGTTAATCCATTCAATAAAAAAACAAGCCCAGTTAATACAAGTAACATACCACCTATTCTTTTTATGCTTAGCCCCTTACTCTTAACACGTTCTAAAAGCTCTATCATTTTTTCTGCAAATACTGCTAAAAGCAGGAATGGTACTACAAATCCTAAAGTATACACACCTATTAACAAGTAACCTGTTAGTGCATTACTACTGGTAGAAGCTACTACCAAAACAGATGCTAGCATAGGTCCTATACAAGGTGTCCAACCAAAACTAAAGGTAAACCCTAAAATATACGCTGCTAAAGGATTCATCTTTTTTACTTGATAGTGCATACGTTTCTCTCGTTGAAGTTCATCTATTTTGAGTAGATCCATATAAAACAAGCCCATGCCAATAATAAGTAGCCCTCCTAAACCTAAAAAGACATTCTTATTACTCATTAAAAACGGCCTGATAAATCCTACCCCTGTTCCTAAAATAAGAAAGGTTGTAGATATACCTAATACAAATAATAGGGTGTTAATTAATAATGTTTTCCTATTACGTTTTGCTTGTCCTTCATTATCAGTGTTTTGAGAAAGCATTGCTAAGTACACTGGTAAAATAGGCAAGACACAAGGGGATAAGAAGGATACCAATCCTTCTATAAATACTACAACTAAATTAAGCTTCTCCACTCACTTCACCTCTACTTTCTTCATACATAACCAATCCACTAGGTATCAATAATTAATCTATCAGAAATAGCGTATCATAACAATTAGACACTTTTCTGTAACCAGGTCACTTATTAATCACAAGTTAAATGATTATTTCCCCACTCAATCATCTGCTCCACAATAGGAAGTAATGATAATCCTGTTTCACTCAAATAATACTTAGATTCGATTGTATTACCACTTATCACTTTTTCATTTTCTACAATTCCTTGTTCCATTAATAAATCTAGCTGCTGTGAAAGCATTTTCTTAGTACATCCGTCTATTTCGCGTTGAAGCTGTCCAAAACGTTTCTCCTCTTTTTGTAATGTCCATATAATAGTGGCCACCCATTTTTTACCTAAAATATTAGATAACGCTTCAACAGGGCAACTATATTCTTCTGCCTTTATTTTAAACATGATTGTATACCTCCACTTAGTACTAACAAAAAAACGGCTTATTGCACATTACGGCTCTTTGTCTTCATCCAAAGCCAAGCCTTCATTATGTATAAACCGTTTCTTCTTTATTTAAGCTGTTTTCTCAATTTTTACTTTGGCTACTTCCCTTGGCTTTCCTGCCTGATCAACAGCCACACCAATAAATAATCCCTCTGAAGCTAAAGTTGTACTACCTGTTTGTACATCTTCTATAAAAACCTGTACACATACCTTCATGGAAGTTCTACCAGTCTCTATTAATTCTCCTACGCATCTAACCACTGACTTAGCAGGAATAGGTTTTATCATTTTTAAATCATTAACAGCTGCCGTTACAGCATTTCCTTCTGCATGTCTTACAAACACCAGACCTGCTGTATTGTCCATCAACTTCATTATTTCTCCGCCATGCATATTCCCCATACCATTCAAATGCTCAGGTAAAACAAATTGCATAGTCTCTACTCTTGATAATAAATTACTTTTTATCATGGCTCAATCTCCTTATGCTCTAATTTTATGTCCTTTTCCATTTTGTCTCTATTCTATAATATTAAACTAGTATCTTTATTGTAATCTTTTTATCATCTATATGCAATCTATTATTACTTTACAATTATTATTATTTAACTTTTTCCCTCTACCAACGCATTATTCTGATTTATTAAGTTCCTTAAAAAATTCACCTAGAATTTGATTATCCACTTTAAAGTTTTGAAGCATTTGGCTATAATTCATGTTTTGTGGGAAAGTCTGCAGTTCCAGACTAATTGCTGTTTTATATATTCCTTTAAATACTTGCTCTGAATCTTTGACTGCTTCATTAAATTCATAAGGTGAAAGAACACCATAAAGGTATTCTAACTTCTCTAGTGTAGATACAATACTATAATTAAAAGTTTGAATAAGATCAGGATTTTTTTGCTTAATAAGTTCAATATATGAGAAAGCATAATTATATAATAAAATAAGCTGTTCTTCTGAAATATTAGGAAACTCCACTCTTAAAAATTGTTTCTTTGGTCTTCTAAAACGTCTTTTTATGGTAGGTTTTTCAACTATATAATAACGATTTAAGCAAACAAAATGCTCCCAAAATTGTTCAGGTGACATACCTACTTTAAACCTAAATGCTTTTCTATAAAACATGATATTAAAGCTTTTCCATGCCTTAACAATGTCACCTTGAGCAATACCTTCTCCACCTTTTATACAGATTGCTTTGAAACTAGCCATATTTTCCTCCGCTTACATTTATTTAAATGTATTATATCATAGTCTTAAATCATTATTCATTAATCCTTCATTAAAAATATAGTAGCTAAAGCTACTTGATGAAAATCTGCAAATATGTCTATACTAGAGTAAAAGACAGTAAAGGAGGACTTTAAATGCAAGAAAAATTAATAAATCGCTTTTTAAAATATGTTCAAATCGATACAATGTCTGATGACACAAGTACCACCTTTCCTAGTACAAAAACACAGTTAGAGTTTGCTAAAATGCTATTAGAAGAATGTAAGGCCTTAGGACTTCAAGATGTATCCTTAGATGAATACGGCTATGTCATGGCTACTTTACCTAGTAATGTAACATACGACACAGATATCGTTGGCTTTATCGCCCATATGGATACTGTGCCTGACTACTCAGGTAAAAATGTTAAACCTCACGTCGTTAAAGACTACAAGGGGGGTGACCTCATTCTCAATGCTCAAACCGGGGTGACTTTAAGCCCTACGCAGTTTCCTATTTTAAATGATTTTATTGGTGAAACGCTCATTACAACTGATGGTACTACTGTTCTAGGCGGCGATGATAAAGCAGGCATAGCTGAGATATTAACAGCTATAGAATATCTCATTAATCATCCGGAAATTCCTCATGGAACTATCCGTATAGGTTTTACCCCTGATGAAGAGATTGGAAAAGGTGTAGATTACTTTGATGTTAAAAAATTTAATGCTCACTTTGCTTATACCATAGATGGTGGTTTAGTAGGTGAACTTCAGTGCGAAAACTTTAATGCAGCTTCTGCTACAGTATCTTTTGAAGGCATTAGTGTACACCCTGGTGATGCTAAGGGTAAAATGAAAAACAGCTTAGCCATTGCTTGTGAATATCAAAGTCTTTTGCCTGCTGATGAAGTACCAGAGCTTACCGAAGGACATGAAGGCTTCTATCACCTTCATGATATGAAAGGTACTCTGGAACATACTGAACTCCATTATATTATTCGAGACCATGATAAAACTAAGTTTGAAGCACGCAAAGCTATGATGCTTTCTCTTGCTGACCAACTTAATCAGAAATATGGCAAAGACACCATCCAGGTTACTCTTAAAGATAGTTATTTTAATATGAAAGAGATTATTGATCAACATCCAAGGGTTATGGCTTTAGCTGAAAAAGCTATTCAAAATGTAGGCGTTACACCACTTCATGAACCTATTCGTGGTGGTACGGATGGCGCAAGACTTTCATTTAACGGCTTACCTTGCCCTAATATTTTCACAGGTGCTTATAATTATCACGGTAAATACGAGTTTACTGTTGTAAATCATATGCTTCTAGCTACAAAGACCATTATTGAACTTAGTAAATTAGTTGCACAAGCTTAAATGCATAACTATAAAAAAGCAGTTTAAACATATGTTTAAACTGCTTTTTTATGCCAAAACCTTATCTAATAACTTTGTTGCTTCTTTCATGGAAATAGATTTGATTAAACTTAGTTCATCTGCCAAGAATTTTCTTGCTTCCATAAGCATGGCATTTTCACTGGCATTAAGTGCCTTACCCCTTTGAATATGTGTTAATTCTCTAATAACCTCTCCATAATCAGCCAAGCTTCCTGCCATTAATCTTTCTTTATTAACCTTCATTCTCTGCTTGAGTACAGTAGACGCATGAATCTCTGTTTCTTTGTCAGCTAACTTCTCTAATACTTCATTAGTCATTGTTTCATCACTTACGAATCTAAAATGAGAAGCTTCTACTTTATCAGTAGGAATCATAACTGTTGTATTTGAAGATTGAAGCTTAATAATAATGTACTCTTTCGTTTCATCTAGCATCTTTCTCTCTTCAATTGTTGCAACTATACCCGCCCCTCTTAAAGGGCAAAAAACTTTATCACCAACCTTAAACATCTATTTCACCTCCAAGATTATTTACTTCTTTGTATTCCTATTATCATTATAGCACATTTACCCCAAAAAACCAAACCTTAAATTTTATCACTACTAAACACCACTGTCAATATACTTTTTACATATTTTTACCTACAAGAAAATAGTGATGATAACAGGCTTCTTTCACCACTTTGTTATCATCACCATCACTATCTTTTCTATCTTATTACTACGCTTTATTTAGTATCATACTATCGAATACTTTTTCTCCTTGACTTGTTAACGACTTAGTCATTTGCTTGATTTCACTTAAACCTTGGACTATTTGTTTGGACATTTTCTTGGTTTCTTCCATTAAACTTTCTGCTCTACCGCCACCATTCTTTTGTAGTTCACGAATCACCTCATGACCTTTCTGATGAAGTGCCTTATGAACCGGATCAATTGCTTGCCATTTATCTTTAAGTGCACTGTGCTCTACTTTTAAAGCACCATAGAAATGTCCAAATTCACATTTTGTTCCATTGGTTTGTAGTGGCACGATACATCTGCTTTGTACCATATCACTTAATTTATTAACCCACCCTTCATGCGAAGCTATGGCTTTGTCAATAACTACTATAAATTCTTCATTACTCATAGGACGTGCTCCTTTATTGAGCCTGCTTACCATTTCTTCTATATAATGAGAAAAACTTTGATCTATTTCACTTATTTTTTCAGACTGAGTAGCACTGCGGTCTGCTTCTATCCCAATAGTTTCTGCCATATTACTAATTTGCTCCGAATCATCTCTAATAACTGAAACAGCTTGTCTCATTTCTTGAAGTGAGGCATTCATTTCTTGCATCGTATAGCTTAACTGATTGATTTCCTTCATAGCCTGTTCTACACCCTTAGCACTTTCTTCAAAGCTATGAGTCACTGTATCAATGGTTCCACTCATATGTTCTATGGATACATGAGTCACTTCAACACTTTTAATACTTTCTGTTGTCGCACTTCTGATACCTTCTGTAAAGCCTTGCATATCTTCTAGCTTTTGTTTAGTACTTTCTGCTAGTTTTCTAATCTCCTCAGCAACTACTGCAAAGCCCCTACCTTGTTCTCCTGCTCTAGCTGCTTCTATACTGGCATTAAGAGCTAATAAGTTGGTTTGTTCAGCAATGCTTCTTACACCATCTACCATTTCATCTACCTTAGCTGACATATCCTTTAAAACGGTAACTTTATCTAGCATAATCTTCGCATTTTCTCCAATGGCCTCTTTTAATTCAGAAATCTGATGAATATGTGCGATATTATCTTGACTACGTTTTACTAAATGATGAGACTCTTCACTAATATAACTAATATTTTTTGTACCTTGCTCTACAGCATTAGTCATTTCATTAAAACTAGTAGCAGTTTCCTCAATCATAGTCATATTATTAGAACTGCCTTCAATCATTGTTGCTACAATATCTTTTAATTGATTAGAAGAAAATTTCATATTAACATCAAATTCACTTAAGCTCGCACTCTTTTTTAATATTTCTAGTGCTATAGTCATATAGTTTTTATTCAGCTCTAAAATTTCTTCAAATATATATATAAGGCGATTGTGTTTAGCATTCTTAAAATTAGGCTTTAAAGGCGCTTCTCCTCTTATGACTGCTTCTAAATACGCAATCATTTGGTTTAATTCTTTATCTCTAGCTATTAGTGCCATCTCAGTTCCTCCCAGTTTTCATTCTCTCTTATTTATCTCGTACATCAATAGATTATGATATATATCGACATTATTCTTCTGTTAACTTAGACCTTTTATAGCCTAAGCCTATTCAATATACAAATAGAAATTTGCCTTGGCGTTTATGAGAAATACATCTGAGAGAAAATAAGTGGATAGGGATGTCTTCCGTTGTTCCGGTTCACATTTTTAGAAGCACTAAGTTCACTTATTTAGATGAACGGCAGAACTCGCTTCGCTCAGACAGCTGCCCAAAACCCATCTAAAATGTTCACTAAGTGCTTCTAAAAAATGCTCCCAAGTCACTACTCCAGACACCCCTATCCACTTATTTTCACAAACGTTATTGACCTCATAAACACCTAAGACAGTAACGCAGCGTGGAAAGAAGACGTAACCACAGTTAAAAAATACTCGAAGCCAGGAGCAGACGCCCATAGCAATAACGCATCAAGCTTCTCATAAATCTGTTTTGCCAAGAAGTAGTTATGTAGGGAAGCTAAGGAGCCTTACAAGCATTATTAACCTTATAAACATTATAAACGTTCAAGACCCTATACGAGGCGTACAAAAAAATAATAACAATGCGTCATTTTTTATTAGGGATTCGGCTTCCTGAATACATATACATAAGTGTAAAAACAAAATAAATAACTTCCCACGGCATAATTACCACAGCTTCAACCTGAGGAACTGACCGGGTCAGCCAAGTCTCAATCTATTGTTATAGGTACCTCTGGACTTAAGGAAGATGTTCACTGGTGCGCTGCAAGGAAGGCGCCACTTATAAGTTGTTTTAAATGTTTTTATACATCTCATTATCAAATAAAGTTTCAAACCAGAGTCTTAAGGTCTTAGCTTCCTAGCATAGGGTGCACCGGCCGAGACTTTTAGGAGCTCCTCACTCATTGGTTTAACTTTCATCGCTAGTCTTAGTAGGCACTACGCTATAACGCATACGTGCTGAGGAGCCATTTTGCGCCTTGCTTAAGGTCTATTTAGCTAGCTGTGAAAGTTCATTTCAAGAGTCTGGAGCACAAAATAGCTCTTCAAGTTATTATACTTGAAGAGCTATTTTTGTTGTCTCTATCTGCTATAAGTAAAGTGAACTTAGTGTCTACTGAAAATGCGGAGCAGAACCACGGCAGGTAGCCACCCTATCTCAGTTTTGCCCAAATAGTCCGTAAAATCCACGACAAATTTCTAATTATAATAGCAACTTCATCGGTTACAAGCAGGATGCTACTATCTCTGTCGGTAAGTCTATGGTGTACATACTTAATTCGTGAAGTGCCCTCGTAATCATGACATAAAGTAATTTAATATCTAAATCCTTTGCCTTAAACTTACTTGCACTCACATCATAAAGTAAAACAGCATCAAATTCTAATCCCTTAGTTAAATAACTTGGCATCACTGCTACTTGTCCGTTATACTGTTCTTCTTCATCTTGCAGCCATTCTATTTCTAGACCTTTCTTTCTAAGTGCACGGTATAGGTCTTCACCCTCTGCAAGATCTTTAGTAATCACGCAAATGGATACTAAGCCCTGATCCTCATAAACTTTAATCTTATTATAAATTTGATTTACTCTGTCCATTTCGCTTATGCAGTGGATAAGCTCTGGCCTATGTCCATGTCTAAAAACCGGCTGAGCTAATAAAACAGGCTGATCCTTATTTGCTCCTAGTACCTTGTTGGCTAATTCAATAATTTCAATGGTAGAACGATAACTCGTAGTCATCTCAAAATAATGATAGCTCTTTCCTTCAAAGACTCTATCCATGACTCTTTGCCAATTATTAATTCCTTTATAACCATAGATGCCTTGTGCTAAGTCTCCTACTAACGTAAAGGCATCATTGGTTGAAGCCTTTCTAAGCACCAATAATTTCATTTCGTCTAAATCCTGTGCTTCATCTACTACGATATGCGCATATTGCCTTTCATCATCTAGACCATAAAGCTGACTTTGAATATAAACAAGTGGCCCTAAATCTTCTGTTTCAAAAAATTGTTTTCTAAGCTGATCTTGTATTAAAACAATAACTGATTTAAGTGCTTCCTCCGGCATTTTTCCTTCTAGCCATTTATAAAGACTTTCTTCTTCAAACATCTGCTGATAAAAAGTAGGTGCAGATGGTAAAGCAATGTTTTTGATATAAGCTTTTGTATAAGCTATAGACCACTTTTTAATATCTTTGATTTTTTCATCTCTTTCATCATAAAGAGCAATAATTTCTTGACGTACAGTTTCTATATCTGTCACTGAAGCTTTGAGTGCTTTTAGTTTTCTAGCATAAATTTGTTCGATCAACTCTTTAATATCTGCTTGCTTGTCTTGAAGCTTTTTCTTAATATAATCACCTAATAGCTTTACCCTTGTCATTAAAGGGAGACCTCCATTACTTACTAGAAACATATGTTGAAGTTCCTTATAGCTTACTATAGTGATCCCCTCATATTGAATCCCCTCTGGTGCAATAATACTAGTTTCTAGTCTTTTTAACTTTTTATCAATTATTTTAGCAAATAAAATGGAGCCTCTTAATTTGCTAGCTAAAGCTAAGATTTGTGCTTTCTCCTCTGCCTCAACTAATAAAGTATCTAACTTATCTCTTTGTTTCCCTAGCTTAATCCCTTTTCCTAATTTATCAAGTGCCCAAGCTTCAAAGGTAGTCTGAACCACATGCTCTACTCCTAAATCAGGCAATATATCTGAGATATATTTTAAGAATAATTGGTTAGGTGCTACTACCATATATTTTGCTTTAGGATTTTGCTGATTATAAATAAGATAAGCCATACGATGAAGTGCAATAGTCGTTTTACCACTCCCAGCTACACCTTGAACGACTACTGGCAAAAAGCTTTCACTTCTTATAATTTGATTTTGTTCCTGCTGAATAGTGGCTACAATTTCCTTTAAACGTCCACTAGTAGACTTATTTAAAGCATCCATTAAAAAGCCCGTTCCTTGCTGCAAGCTGTCTTTTAAATTATCCTGCAAGGATTTCTCATCATGAATTTCTGTGAGTTTACCTTCTTCTATGACATATCTTCGCTTTAAAAGCATTTTACCTTCTACTATGCCATCAGGCGCCTTATAAGCTACATCCTCATCAATACCGCTATAGTAAATGTTAGCCATAGGAGTACGCCAATCTAAGACTAACATATCTCCCTTTTCACTGTCATAAAGTCCGAACTTACCAATATAAACAACCTCTAAGTTGTCTGTGAAATTTTCTTTGAAGTTAATTCTTCCAAAATAAGGTGCTGCTTGTATTTGGCTATATTTATTTAAGTCCTCTGTTAGCCCTTGCCTCATCTGAAGTTTCAAAACTAAACGCTCATCAAAAGCACTACTTACCTCTTTTCGCAAGCTTGTAATTTCATGTTCTAATATCTGACCTTCTTCCTTTAATGTCTCACTTTGAGCTGTAATCCATGCCTTAGTTAATTCTAACTGATGTGCTTCTTCTTTATAATCCTTGTGTTCCTCTGCTTTCATATACTCTCCTTTTCTGCATTTTAGACATCAAAAAAGTAGCTTAGTAGATATGCCTACCAAGCCGTCGTATCTTTCAGCCGCTTATTTCCATTTCTAAGGTGTTTTTCTATTATATCACCTTTTTATAAATATTCAATCTTATTATTTACTTTTCGTAACATAATATACATGTGTAGCTACTATTTGACCATTATCCTATCAATAACATCCTTGTCTGCTCTATCTATGCTTTTAGATAGATTGAAAAAACCTTTAAGTAAATGACCTACGGCCTACCTAAAGGTTATGGAAAGTATTAAACTAAGATGCTTTGTAAATATGATACTAAAACCTCACTAGCTTGCTTATGTGAAAGTTCTCCTGGATGTTGCCTTGCCCCCACTGTTTGATCTGTCGTATCTGGT
This sequence comes from Cellulosilyticum sp. WCF-2, assembly GCF_003990395.1. Classification (NCBI taxonomy): domain Bacteria; kingdom Bacillati; phylum Bacillota; class Clostridia; order Lachnospirales; family Cellulosilyticaceae; genus Cellulosilyticum; species Cellulosilyticum sp. WCF-2. The sequence continues at coordinate 4,145,557 of NZ_CP034675.1, forward strand.
AGCGCTATAAAACTTACTTTATTATCTCCACTTTCCTTTTCATAAGTTGCTATAGCTTCTTTTATAAAAGGTGCCATAACATCCCCTAACATCCCATAAGCCCATACTATATAAGCTTCTTTATTATATTTTCTTAGCTTATGTAAAAAAGTGACTGCTGCCTCTTTAAAACACTCAATATCTTCTTTGTTAAAAGAGCCATCTTCATTTAAACGTTGTTTAAAGCTTTCACCTGTCAGCTCATCTTTCCAAGCTGGTGAATTAAAAGCGCCACCATCATTGGTTCCTAAATTAACAATGATGGCATTAGGTTGCCATGCCTTAAAATCATTCTCTTCTTTTGCTCCTAGTGACTCATTTCTCTTGCCATTTAATAGGCCGCATACTTTCTCATAATAAAGTGGCACAGCTGCATGAGGATTATTATCCCAACTGCTATAGACCCCCCAACCACTTTGACAAATAAGACGATATTCTGCACTTAAAGCATCTGCTGTCATTCTGGCATAATTATTTTCAGTGCTAAACCACATTGAAATCCAATCCTCTTCTATCTTAGCACCTATACTTCCCTCTCCTGATGTAATACTATCTCCTATAAACTCTAATTTGTAAGGTTTTTCTTCTACTGGCAAGAAGCTACCATCTGTTTTAAGCTGATGGATCTGAAGTAGATGATCTTCGTCTCCTGACATAGCTTGTACTTCTTTAATGATTTTTACCTGTTTAATAACCTCTGGATTCATTCCTCTAAAAATGCAAATCCAACTTCTTCCCTTCTCTACCATTCTTCTACTTACATAGGTACCATTAATAACAATACTTATCCAAGGCTCATAGGCACTGTAGTCAGCTTCTACTTCTATCCAAAGCTCTGCTGCCCTTATATGACATTCTATTCCACTTCCTGTCCAAAACAAGGTAAGTGGTTGTTTTTTATTAGCAGTTCTTCCTAGTATTTTTAATGCTTCTATCTCTTTGACTTGATATGTAGATAATACCATTTAAATTTTCCTCCATCTTCTTGTTAGCAATGCATTACTAGTACTTTTAATCATTTTAATTGTATCGTTCTTCCACTGCCTTTTCAATCAAGCTATGTTGTCTTCTCTCCTACTATATTGCTTAAGTACTACAAAAGAAAGCTCCATATTATACATAAAAAAATGCAAAGCCTTATTTTACTAGGCTTTGCATTTTTATTTTATTTTATTATTAGTAATTAGTTGCTCTTTCTTCAAAATAACCTTGTGGATGTGCACATACAGGACAAACTTTTGGTGCTTCTTTGCCTCTGTGAATGTGTCCACAGTTGCTACAAATCCATACTATTTCTTCGTCTTTTTGGAATACTGTATTTCCTTGAAGGTTGCTTAGAAGTTTTAAGTAGCGTTCTTCATGTTCTTTTTCAATCTTAGCTACTTCTTCAAATAAAAAGGCAATGTGGTCAAATCCTTCTTCTCTTGCTTCTTTAGCAAAATTAGCATACATATCTGTCCATTCGTAGTGTTCACCACCTGCAGCATCTTTTAAATTCTCTTCTGTTGAGCCAATGCCTCCATGAAGTAATTTAAACCAAAGCTTTGCATGTTCTTTTTCATTACGAGCAGTTTCTTCAAATAAAGCTGCAATTTGAGAATAGCCTTCTTTTTTAGCTTTTGATGCATAATATGTATATTTATTTGTTGCCTGTGACTCCCCTGAGAATGCTTCTTGTAGATTTTTCTCTGTTTTAGTTCCCTTTAAATTCATATTATACCTTCCTTTCTTTTTACCAACATTTTAATTAATAAAAATCATATTAATCATATTAATTGTATTATATTTTTTATAATTTTTCAACCCTTCTTCCCATTCTATCTTCATAAGAGGTACATTTACTATCCATGTGTTGCTATGTAATCTAAAAATATTTTAGTCTTACTCCAATAATGAACTCCCCAATTTTCAAAGTTCCACTCCTCCATATAGCTGTTACATTCATAATCAATATAATAAAGCAACCCCTCCTGTACCACAAAATTAGTAGGGAAGTAATCAATATTCAGCTTCGCTTCATAAAGCACTTTACACATTTTATGCATTTGTTGTAAATAAGATGATTTCATTTGATCTTTAAGCACTAATTCAAATATGGTTTCACCATCAATAAATGTCTTAAGCAAACGTTCTCTCTTCTGGTCTACTTCTATTAAAGTAGGCATTAAAATACCAATAGCTAATAATTTCTGGTAATCATTTAACTCCGATTCAAGTTTATTTCCAAATTGATAATACTCACAAGGCTCATGATGAATTTGTTTAAGCACATAGCTTTTTTCTTCATTTCTTACTAAATAAGAGTAGCCGCCCTTTCCTTTACCTAAAAGCTTCACCACTTCATAATCTCTTTCATTTACCTTCATTATTTCCATTCTTAAAGGCCTCCTTACTTCCTATTGTTAGTTCTATGTAATATTCTTCATCCACTTCCTCTTTTTAAATAAAATAAGAGAAAGCCCTAAACGTACTAGTTCTTCTAATGATAAGATAAAGTAAACTAAGTAAATAGGTAAATGCCAGATAAAAGCTGCTAAAAAGCCTAAGGGAATACCAAATCCCCAAGTTCCTATTATATCTATAATTAAAGTTAATTTTGTATTTCCCCCACTTCTTAAAATACCCCCACCTAAAATCATATTGGCAATCTTGGCAAATAAAACGAAGCTGAAACTATACAAAATATAACAAGTAAGCTGACTTACCTCCTCAGTTACATTGAATAGCCTTCCATAAAATCTGGCACAAATCAATAAAATCATGCTAATTCCTAAGGAACCTATAACACCTATTTTTAAAAGCTTTCTTGCAACTGCATAAGCGCCTTCATAATCATCTTTTCCTAATCTACCACCTACCATAACAACAGTTGCTACTGATACGCCGCTAAACAACCCTATTAATAAGCCTTGTACTGGGCTAGTTAATGTCATCGCAGCTAAGGCATCTCTACCTAATCTTCCATAAATACCTGCATAAATATTTTCTCCCAAGCTCCATAAGAACTCACAAGCCAAGATGGGAAGAACAATAATAATTACCTTTTTTAAGAACGCTTTACTAGGAAATACTAATGGTTTAAGTATGATTTGTTTCTTTTTCTTAAGTACTAGAATAAATCCAATTTGTAAGCTCATTTCAACTACTCTAGCTATAAGAGTTGCTAAAGCAGCTCCTTCGATACCCATTTCAGGACAGGAACCGTTTCCAAAGATAAAGAAATAATTGCCTACTATATTAAGCATCATAGCCACTATACTTCCGTATAACAACCACTTACTTTTTTCCAAGGTTCTTAATAACGCAGAAATAACCATAGTAACGGCCATTGGTACAAAGCTTAAAGCTATTATCCAAAGATACTTAGCACCTGCTAAATAAATAGCTGCATCTTTTGTATAAATCCTCATGATATCCTTGGTCATTCCTAATGAAGGAATTAAAAATAAAATAGCAATTCCTATAGCAATATATAAATTGGAAAAAAAGCTTACATTCATCCCTTCTTCATCTTTATTGCCACAATATTGCGCAATCATAATAGCAGCAACAGTTGAAATAGCAGATAATGTCACCGTCACAAGGCTACTGTATTTAACAGCTATACCACTTCCTGCTATACTAATACTTCCTAATTGCCCTACCATTATTTGATCAACCAAACTAAATGAAGATTGAAAAGCACATTGCAATGCAATAGGCACAGCAATGCTTTTAAGTTCTTTATAAAACGTAGTGTTTTCTTTTTTCAAAACCATCACCTCTTTATTAGAGGCATTTGCGCAAAGCCTATCTAGATACTCCTATTTTACTATAGCACCTGAATATATCAACAGGTTAAACGCGTAACCTAAACTAAAAAAAGCAACTTCTTTTTGTCACTTATCACCTATATCTTTTACACTTTCTCTTGTCACTAAGGAGGTGGGAAGTACCACGTTTGCTATTGCTTCATCTCCTGCTATCAGCGCTTCAAGTAGCTCTATAGCTTTTTCTGCTCTTTTATTCATATCTTGTTTGATAGTTGTTAATTTGGGCCTTACATACTGAGCCAGCTGAATATCATCAAATCCTATAATAGAAAAATCTTCTGGAATTTTTACGCCTTGGTCTAAAAGATAATTCATCCATTCAATGGCATATACATCAGACGCACAAAAAGCAGCCGTGTATTTTTTTATTTCTTTCAATAAGTGCTTATAATAAGCAAAACGCTCTTTCTCATCAAAAGGCAATAACTTAAAATCTTCTGGCATAACTATTATTTGATTGTCTAAAAGTGCTCTTTTAAAGCCCATATAGCGTTCATGATCGCCACAAGTATCATTATCTGATAAAAACATGATTTTACGATGACCTTTATGTACTAAATAATTTCCTGCTTGATAGCCTCCACCTTCATTATCAATACCTACATTTGAATATTTTTCAGCTTCATTCACATAGCCATCAATAACCAAAAAAGGAATGCGCATTTTTGCTCTTAAACTTTGATAATCTTGATTACAATAGCCAATTAAAATAAGCCCTGCCATATTCCACATAGAAGCATACTGCACAATCTGATCTAAACGTGATTCTTCCTTGACCATCATAAAATAGCCCTTTTGATTAAGACATTTAGATAAGCTATTTAGTATATCACTCACAAAGGGATCCTTTAGCATTTGTCCATTGTATTTTTGATCATCTGAGAGCATAACACATATAATCTTAGAGCTATTTTGAGCTAATAAAACTGCTGCCATATTAGGAATATAGCCACTTACCTCTAAAAGCTCCTGTACTTTTTCAACTGTTTTAGCAGATATTTTCTTGGTCTTTCCATGAATTACATTAGATACTGTAGCTGTGCTTACCCCTAAGCTTTCTGCAATGTCTTTGATAGTGACTCGCCTTTCATTATAGTTTATTTCCTGTTTACTCATTTTCTCCTCCCTAACATCTTATTTATCTACAAAAGATGTACTTTATATCTCTTTTATTCTAACATCCATATAGCTATTTGGGGTATTAAGGCGCTCTATCCCTCTCATTTTTCAAAATCATATACTCATACATACACCATTTCTTAGTAAAACCAAACCTATATATAACGACTTAGTATACCTTATTTTCCATAGGCGAAGTCACTTCATTAGGTACTCCTTTGCTTAATGGTCTATATTCTTTCTTTAAATAAGGGAATACCTCATAAGGAATCGTAAATTCTAAAATACCTACCGCATGAGGTGAAATAATATATTCGTTAGAGATGACCACAAACCCATTATCTGAAAGGTACCAAGTATCTTCTGTTAAAATATCCTTGATATTTTTTTCATAGCCTTCAAAAAAATACTCTTTATATTCATACTTATTAGTTTGTTTTAGTAACTCTTGATTAATAAAAGTAATAGCTGCTTTTTCATCTGTGGTAATATCTTTTAAAGTTAATCGCCTGCCCGTATTAGGATCAAAATTTTGAGCATAACGCCAACTATTAGGATGTGCACCACCTGTATATTCATCATTATTTTCTATCAAACTAATTACCTTTTCATCTAGCCTTTCTGGCATATAACTCATACCTAAGCCATAACCTTCCCAGTAGGCTCTTTCTTCCTCACTTCGCCCTTTATAATCTTCTTGGGCTTGTTTAAAATCAATAGCTTGCTGTACTTCAAAAGCTTTCCTTTTATTTTGATAAAAATCATTCATCTTTTTAGTAGCTTTTTGGTTACCTCCTATAGTAACTACAGGGATATTGCCTTGAACCTGTAACATAGGAACACCGTTTTTATCCTTTAATACTTGATCTAATTTTTGCAAAGTAATCCTAATTACTTCAGCTTCTCTAGAACTATCGATCTCTGCAGGAATAACCTGAGCCTTTCCACTATTACTTACTAAGCAGGTTGTTAATAAAAGTATAGAAAGTACACGACTGATCATAAATGATGCTCCTTTTTATATGATTAAACATTACTCTGATTATTATGGCTCAATCTATGTTTTAAAATACATCTTCGTTTAGTGCCAACAGTGTATATCTTCTACATCACCAAATACTTCGTACAATGAGCCATTTTGATAACCATATACCTTATATCCTGGATTTCCCCACTCTTCAGATTCAACAACTATTTCCATAACACCATCATTTTGCACATCAGCAATAGCTACAATCCTTCCTTTGTCTCCTGTAACTAAATTAATAGTCACTCTCATAGTATGTACAGTGCCATCATCACCTATTTTTCGAAGTATTAGCTTTGTATTTCCTTCTTCTTGTAGTATCAGTACCACTTCATCTTGCCCGTCTCCTTCAATATCAATACGGTAGTTTTGTAAAATTGTAGCATTAGGGAAAAACTTTTGATAACTATCTATACTTTGCGCCTTAGGTATTCTAGGCATTGCTTCCCATGTACCACTAACTGCTAGATAAGGCATCTTTTCATCTATTTGTATTTCCCCTCTATAGGAATTGGCATTGATCACATTATCTTGTTTTAAACTAAACTGAGAATGTTCAATTTCCTTTATGTAGCCCTTTTCTAGACTATAAACCTTATAATGTTCATCTTGATGAATATAGTGACACATTTCTAAATAAGAATAAACCCTATTATCCTTTGAACCACCTAGCAAGCTCCCATTGTACACTACAGGATGATATCCTTCATCCGCTATATATGGCTGGCTTCGTACTTTCATTTCACCTAACTGTATATCCTGCCCATCTGTTACAGCCTGCTTATATATTTCTTTGGTATAGGTAAATTCTTCATTATTTAGCTCTGTATATTGAAGCCTTAAATAATCATCTTTAAGATAAAGTATAAAATACTCTTTTATTACACGCTCCTGCTCCTCATATGTTCCTTGTAGTACAGCTATTGTTTCCTTGGGCAACTTTATATCCTTTATCTCTTCTTTAACCACTAACTGAGGCTTAGATAAGTACAAACCTAAATCTATGGTTTCTTCTCGATTTGTTTTTAACTTCAAATAAAGTCTATACCAACTACTTGGTCCATGCTTGGTTTTTCTTTCCCATACAGCATATTCAAGTTGCAATGGAACTGGCTTACTCTCTTTGAAAAAGGTACTGTAATCTACTTCATATATCTCACCGCTCATTTCTTTTATACTGCCCTTCTCATCTAACTTGTAGGTCACCTTGGCAATAGGTAAATAATCTTGCCATGACGTACTTGGTCCTCTTCCTATATAATCTGGAGTGCCTTCTTCAACAGGATTTACCATGACATAAAAGCTCGTAGCATCTTCTAATTTAATCATGATATTTTCTCCCCCGCCTGCAAACCAATTACTTAAAGGTAAATAAGCATCTTTAGGATAAATGTCTCTTCCTTGTTCATCTTCTTGGTAAATCCCCACTACTTGATGTTTTAAATCGATACAGAGCGTAGGATTTGTTTTACTTGTTAAGTACAAAGAAGTTTTAGGATAAATTAATTGCCCATTAAGCATGGTTTCTTCCTTAGGATCTGTCATCCATTTCCACTCTAGGTCATCTATTACTTTAGCTATAAGTGCCTGTTCTATCAAAGCCTCTTCTTGTACCACTGTTCCTGAATTATTTTCTTTTATAGTTTCTGGATGAGTATTAATCCTATTACATCCTAGCAATAAAGCTACGCTTATTAGACCTATCCCTCCTAACACTTTTCTTATTTGATATCTTAGCTCTCCCATATTTCACCCCCGCATATAGCAAGAAAAAAACTATAGCCCCTTTTCTTTAACTCAAACTAAACCATGTACCACCTGTAGCAGTTGAAAAATTATATCCAAATAGTAATTTAGGTGCTGTATCTTTTTCATCTATTACATAAACACCCCATGCATCTAATTGATCTCCCGCCTTGACTCTTCCTTGAAGTGCTGTATATGGCATTTTTACATATTCAGACTCGTATCTAGCATTTTGACTATTATAAGGTATAAAGTCATGGTAGGATATGCTTACTGTCCCTTTCATATTGGTACTTTCGCCTCCAGACAGATTAGTTCCAAAGCTTACCACGCCTTCATCTTGTACAGATACCACTTCCACTAAAAAATTCACTAAAACATATTCTTTACCCTCTTGTGTGGGCTTATTACTACTTATTTCTTCTAATACTGACCAGGCTTCATCACCTCTTAATACTTCATTAATCTTAATCTTAGTACTATATTCTTTTTGTCCTGATTTTACTGTTACTAACTGTTCTGTCCCTAGGGGAACAGGCTTTGTTTGATTAGTAGATTGATTAAGTTCTTTGTCCTTTTTCCCTACTGTTCCTATGATAATATTACCATTTTCATAGGAGATATCGGCATCTACAATTTTTCCAAAGGTTCGAAGTGGCATATAGGTAGTACCATTATAAATAATCATATTTCCTGCACCCATCACGTTATTTCCCTGGTAGTGCTGATACTTCATTTCTGCTTGCACTATATGTGCTTTTACTTCAGCCACTTCAGTACTTTGTACACTAGTTGCTGCTTGAGAACTTCCTACAATAATAGTATCATCTTTATAACTTACACTAACCTTCAACAGATTTCCTAATTCTCTTAATGGTACATAGGTAGTTCCTCTATGCTGGATAACCAATTTCTTCTGCGCTTCCCCATTACACTGTATTGTTTGTGTTTTAATAACAACTGATACTTTTGTTGGCTCTTTAGCAAATACTATAGTCATTAGCATAAGACTTACAATTAAAGCTACTGCTCCCTTTTTCATTTCTCTTGCCTCCTATCTTTTTTAATAGTTTAGCATGATTTTTGAGTAAATTTTGTCACTTTTTATCCTTCAATAATAAAGCCAAGAAAATATGGTTACTATCTTCTTGGCTTTATTATTTCAATATATCTATTATTTTTATTTTGTCATATCTCCATGCTTATAGTATCCTGTGACAGAGCCATAACCTAGTATATTTCCCGACTCGTCATTGACATGGTCAAGTGCTTTAACAACCTTTTCATAAGAATTAGTACCATCCATCTTTCCTATCTCATTAGTTGGTTTGTGTTTTAAAGCATAAACTTCTATACAATAACTATGGTCTCTACTTTTAGGTGGATAGGGTCCTATATAATCCTTTGTTTCTGTATAAGCACCTTGTTCTAAATCCGTGGCATTGGTTACAATAGCACGCCAATGTAACCAATGATTAGCTGTTTTGTCAAACATATAAATAGCATAGCAGTTAGCACCTTCCACTTCATCAAAGCTAAGTGCTGGACTTAAATTATCTCCTTGAGGCTCATTCTGTTTTTTCTGAGCTACTGTTTGCGTTAATAATCGATTTGCTTCATTAATAGAAGTAGAACTTACCTTCATTTCCTGATAACTTCTCCCTAAAATATCATCTACCGTCTTGCTTGCTTCTTCAGCCATACAACCACTAGTGACTGCTACTATAAGACCTACTACCCCTATGATTAATGTCTTAAAATGTATCATTTCTATTTCTCCTCTTTATATTACAAATGGAATAAAGCGCTTGGTTCTTTCCATGTAACTGAGATATTCCTCACCAAACTCTTCTATCATATCCTTTTCTTCTTTTCTTGCTAACCTATTATAAAGCCATACAATAAAAGGCCACATTAAAAGCATCGGGAGTGTCGCCCATTCTAATAGCATCCCCAAAGTAATCATCATAAAGCCTGTGTACTGTGGATGACGAATATACTTATAAATGCCTGTTTTAACCACTTTCCCTTTACCTGCTTCTTTTGCCCAATATTTATGATAGATATTATACCAACCATTAGCAATAATCATGATACCACTTATACTTAGAGCGATATTGAGATACATTCCTAAATATCCTATTTGATTTACTAGTGTATGCCCCCACAATACCCCTTCTGGAAGCCTCTTACCTATAAGCCATGAAATAAAATACATACTCATAGGAATCCCATGCATTTCTATAGCAAAAGCAATTACAAATGCCATATAAGCTGTAGCTGGTTTACGATCCATCTTTTTATAAAACGGCACAAATAAAATAGCAATCCCATAAAGCAAAATAAAAAATATGACACCATACCATAAATGAAAATGACTTTCTAGAGTTTCCATTTTCTTACCTCCTTTGTTAAACCTCCTTCATTGTAACAAAGTTGGTAACGTCCTTCGCCTAACTAAAGTTAGGTAATTTCCCCTAACTTCCTGGCTTCACTCACTGCTTGTATACGATTTTTCACTTCTAGTTTTCCCAATATATGATTCATATGCCATTTAACAGTTCCAATCGTTAGATAAAGCTGATCTCCTATTTCTGCATTACTTCTTCCTTCTGCTACTAGGCTTAAGATTTCTCTTTCCTTTGGTGTTAAAAGATACTCTTCTTTTTTAATACCTACTTTACTCGTTTCATTCTCCTTATGAAATTGTGCTACGAGAAGGTATACTTCTTGATCTATCTTTTTTAGCAAAGGTAGGATTTCTCTTCCCAATAAGTAAAAGCTTGCTACAATACCTGTTTCTCTTTGAACTTGCACAGCTTCCTTTAAACAACTGATAGCCTCTTTTTCCCTATTAGCTTTTAAGTTAATTTCCGCTAAGAAAATAAGCAGTTCTTGAAGCTGTGTCCTCATACCTGTAAAACGCACTTTTTTCAACATATCTAATAAATAAGGAATGGTTATAATATGGCTCAACCCTTTTTGCTGAAGCAAGAGTAAAAGTTCCACTACTTGATACTGCCCTTGATAATGATTTTTTGTAAATTCCATTTCAAGGCGCTCAATCATTGCCTCTATTTCTTCTTTATTTGTATAAGTCGTATCTTCTGTTAAAACATAGTACAAGCATTGAAATAGTTCTCTATAAATATAATGCATATGCCCTAATCTAGCTAAAAGATCTGACATCACTTCTTGCATATGCCTTTGTTCATCCAGCAAGTAATAAGCCTTCATTAAAAAAGGCTCCACTACACCTTGCATATGAAGCATTTGTGTATCTTCTATACACGTTTTAGCTAATTTTAAATACTTGCATGCCAGTTTTAACTTTCCCATTTGAAAATAGCACATACCAAGTGGTAAATAAATAATGTCCCAATATCCCTTATCTCTCTCACTCATATCGCCTATTTGAATCAATATTTGATTACTTTCTTCAATCACCCTTCTCATGTCTCCTAGATAATATAAATTAAGTAGTTTGTTTGTAAGGGCTACGCTAGCTGGGAAATCTAATCCCAGGTTAAAAAACATCCGATAAGCTTCATCAAATAATCTAGTCGCTTCTCTATACCTTAAGAAACCTGCCAGCATTTGACCATAGGTAAGCTTGGCATTAGCCATAAATAAGGAACTCTCCTCAGGTGGTAGTATGTCTACACTTAGTTTTGCTAGGGCTAGCTTCTTCTTCGCTTCTGTATTAAAGGTCATTAAAGCTTGAAGCGAGTAATAAAAAGCTTTTAACTGCTTATTGGTCATTTCTTCTTCTTCAAGCTTTTTCATATTGCCATAAGCATAGTTATTATCACCATTTAAAAAGGCTAACCAAGCTACTATTAATTTACTGAGTGTAGAAGGTATTTGTTCAAAGGAAATAGCCTTCAATACTTGATAACATGGTAAAGTGCAAGACATGTTCGTTATTGATAAGAGTTCATTCTCTACTAATTCAAATAGTTCCTTTATACGTCCTTTTTCTTTTAAGTCTTCCATTTGTTTATAAAGCATTTCTCTATTCATTTCCTTCATCTCCTTAATGACTTACACCTCTTAACGAGTCAAATACCTTACTGCGATTTGGGTACGATGTTCAAGTCCTGTTTTACTTAAAATAACGCTAATGTGATTTCTTACAGTGCCATCTGAAATAAATAGCTTTTTCCCAATCTCTTTATTAGACAAGCCTTCTGCAATAGCCGCTGCTACTTCCACTTCTCTTTCTGTTAAGCTATCAAATAAATGATTTTCCTTTTGCTTTTGTTCTGATACCTGAGAAGTAATAAATTCCATAACATCCTTTTGAAAAACATTTCCTCCTAAAGCTACTGTTCGAATAGCAGAAAGCATGGTATCTGCTGAAGCACTTTTTAAAATATAGCCATAGACATTTGCTTTCATGGCATTTAAAATCAAGTCTGGTTCATCAAAGGTTGTTAATAACAATGGTTTACTAATGTTCTCCTCTATAAGGAGCTTAGCAACTTCAATACCATTCATGCCAGGCATTCTGATATCTAAAAGTGTCACTTCTGGTTTATAAAGTCTGCAGGCCTCTATGGCTTTCTCCCCATTTTCACATACAGCATCTAAAATAAAATCTTCCTGGGTCTCTATAATCATTTTTAGCCCTTCTCTAATCATGGCATCATCATCTACCAAAACAATATGAATCACAAAAATTCCCCCTTATGAAATTAAAAAGATATTTATCACCTTAAAACCCATTTCATTCATTTCAAAAAAGCATTTCCCATTACATTTAATGGTACGTTCTTCAACTGCTTCTAGGCCTAACCCTTTAATTAGCTTGCCTTTACAAACCCCATTATCATAGTAGCTCACCTTCACCATAGCAGTCATCACCTTAATCTCCACAGTAAAAGCACTAGCCTTCGAATGCTTTAATACATTGGTCAAAAGCTCTCCTACATTTTCTTTAATGCACTGCCATAATTCCAAGTTAACCTGTTCTAGATTACCTTCTGTTCGATACATAGTATGTAATTCATGTTTTGCATTAGCTTCATCTAATAGCAGCTGAATATCATTACTTCCTAGGTCACTTCTAATGGGCCTTTCTTCTCTTAATGCCTTCCTAATATCATCTACACCTTCTCTTAAATGAGCTGTGGCCTTTTGCATACTAATGAGTGCCTTTTCTTGGTCTTTCTTCATCTGAAGCATAGCTGCTTCTAACATAATAATACTACTGGATATACTATGCCCTATTTTGTCATGCAATCTGGCTGATAAACGATTTCTTTCTTCTAAGACTGCTGAGTATTTAATCGTTTTAATAAGCCTTTCATTATCTTTAATCTGTTCTTCTAGGTGAATCAGTTGTTCCCTTTGATCACTATTAAGTATTTTATAAAAACTTAGCTTTTTACTATCATTTATTGTAATCAATAAGGTTATTAATACCAATATATTAATAAGAACCAAGTTAATAGACCCTGGGTAAATCCCAAGCATCACTATGAACCCGGCTACGCTCAAGCCATAGAAGTAATGTTCCTCTGTTAAATAGCTTATAAGTTCTATCCCTAATACAATAAAAATAGGCTGCCATTCTTCTATTCCTAATCCGAGTAATACTCCCTCTAAAAGAAGAATTAAAAATAGATTTACTTTCCCCAGCCACTTACCCTTTAGACTTTCTCTTTTCCACCCATTGCACTTTAAATCAAGCGCATACATTATTATAAAAATGCATAAAAAAGCAAGGGCTGAACCTGTTATAAAAACAGCTTCCTTGCTATATTGCTGCATGAAAACCAAGCTTATGGCTAACGCAATCACCTTATATATAGCAAATACCCTTGTTGTTTCTTTCATTTTCCCCATCCTTATGGCTTACTCATTCGTTGTAAGCTGCTTATTAAATAATACTGTTCCTAATAACATAAAGAACAAGGCATATAATCCTAAAATAATTAAAGCCCCCATAGGATTATAACTTCCTCTTCCCTGCATACCTCTAATACATTCCATATACCAATAGTGTGGCACAATCTTAGCAAGACGCCTCATAAATTCTGGTGCCATATTGGTTTCAAAGTAAGCACCACCTAAAATAGCTGCCATACATCCAGCACCATAAATAGAAAAAACCACTCCCACCTTCGTCTTCACTATAAAAGCACAAATCATAGAAATACCAATAACAATTAAGACAAATACTAATAACAAATAAGCCACCATCCAAAAAGGTAATCCTATATCACTTTGCTTAAAACCTAGGTAACCTATATAAATAGCAGCCGAAATACTTCCTACAACTAATGCATAAAGAGCTGTTCCTGAAATATACTCCATTGGTCTCATAGGTGTACTTTGTATCCTCTTAAAGGTGCCATCTACTTGATCTGTTACAATCATCAATCCAATAAATAAACCAATATAAAAGATAAAATTCAAATAAAACCCTTGTGTTAATTCAAAGCCTACACTAGCTGTATATTTCTCTATCATAGTCTCACTAGCACTTATAAGCTCTAGTCCATGATGACCTGCTTGCATTTCCTCTAATAGTATCTCGAACCTCTTACTATCTCCTCCACTAGTAGCACCCAGTACTTCTACACTTTCCATATACACCTCTATATAGGCTTTGATAAAAGCTTCATTGGCATAGTTATTAATGGTAGTCACTTGAATAGGCTCAATAGTGCGCTGAGCCACTAGGTCGTTTTGAAGATTCTTATTTATCTCAATTATAGCTGACAGCTCTCGGTTTAGCAACTCATTGCTATAAGCCTCATAGGATTTTCCTGTATCAATTTGCATGCCAATTTCTTCTTTAAGATAGCTAATCAATTGCTTTGATAAAGCGCTTTTATCTTGATCTATAATTGCTACCTTCATTTCTCTAAAAGCTGTATTAAAGTTACCACCAAAACTTTCTTGCATCACACAAAGTAATACACCTAATGCAATAGCCAAAATAATTGAAAACCAGTTGCGCTTTAAACTCATATCAAAAAAGGTTACTATATTTTTCATAACTTACCCCCTTTCCTCTTGTTTTTTGCTAAAAATAATACCACCTAAAACAAGTACACCCATTGTAACAATTAATTCAACACCTAGGATGCACCAAACCTCTTGGGATTCTCCCAATAAACTGAGCTTAATAGCTGCTTGATTAAGTATATAAGGTGGCAAATAATCACATAGCGGTTTTATTGCCATTGCCATGGCAAATATACCACTAAAAAACAAGAGAAGCCAATTCACTGCAAATAAAAGGACTACCATAGATTTCTTAAAAATTAAACTTAATAATATGCCAATAGCACTTACAGTAACCGACGTTCCTGCAAATAATGCAAATAATAGAAGATTACTAGCTAAATCCTTGCCGTAAGAAGCGCCATAAACGAAGCTACTTACTAACATAATCACTGTCACCTGCAAAATAGCTTGTGGCATCAAACCTACTACTTTTCCCGCAAAAAGCTTAAAGCGATTCTGTGGCAATATAATAAGCCTATTAATTGTCTTACTATTTTTCTCATCTGTAAACGCCATGCAAGAACCAATGCTCCCAAAGAAAGCAGTCATAATGGTCATGGCAATAGCATAATAATCCATCATTGACATTTGTGTTTGTAACTTTTTAGATACTGTATATGTTTTTTCACTCACTGATTGCATTTCGTCAAAATGAAAGCTGCTAGTTTTTAAACTATTAGTAGCTATTTCATAAACATGCATTTGCTTTAACATACCTGTTATCATACATTTGACTGTATGGTTTAAATAAACGTCTGTTCCTTCGTAAAGTTTTAAGCTACCTACCTCATAAACAAGATAAGCATCAACTTGTTGCTCTTGTAAAAGTGTTAACCCTTCTTCCTTTAAAGACACTTCTTCAAATATAACGTTTGCTTTATTTAGCTTCTCTTTTGTGTTTTCTAGCAAGCTTCTTATTTGTACTGCTTTTATTTGTTCTGCTTCATCTTCTTGATCTTTACTTATGAAATAGCCTAAATGAACCTCCCCAATAGCTTGGTCAGCAGTCTGTACCTCATCTAGGAAACTTCCTAAAATATAAACTAATACTACTGGAAATATAATAAGAACAAGGATTAAATAGGGATTACGCAAAAAACTTTTAAATTCATTTAAAATTATATTTTTCATGTAATTTCCCCCTATCTTAACTCTCGTCCTGTTAAACTTAGGAACGTCATATCTAAATTAGGTTTTTCACTTGTCACATTCATAATAGGCAGCTTATAAGTATTAATTATCTCCAGGATTGACATGATATTTTCGCATTTAATAGATAAGTCTAAGTGGATTTCATTTTCGTCTAAGTTAACTCTCACGACTCCAGGTAGTACTGAAAGTTCTTTTTTTAGCTGCTCAGTATCTACCTTACTTGTGATTCTCGTTGTGATACTGCAGCCTTTTATATCTGTTACCAAGGATACTAGCTCTTCTTTAGTTCCATTAGCAATAAGCTTTCCATGATCCACAATAGCAATATGATCACAAATTTCTTCTACCTCTTGCATATAATGTGATGTATAAATCACCGTAGTCCCTCTTTGTTTTAAGATACGAATCGAATTTAAAATATGCTCTCTAGACTGAGCATCTACGCCAACGGTAGGTTCATCCATAACGATAAGTTTTGGCCTATGCGCTATACCACAAGCAATATTCAGTCGTCTTTGCATACCACCTGACATCTGTCTTGGTTTCATCTTAAGCTTTTCACTTAGTCCTACGAATTCAAGCGCTTCTAATGCTGCCTCCTCCAATGCCTTTCCTTTTAATCCATAAAAAGAAGCAAAGAATTTCACATTCTCTAAAGCATTTAAGTGCTTATAAACAGCAATATCCTGTGGCACCATTCCTACTAATGCTTTGACCTTCATTTTATCTTTTACAATATCAAAACCTCCAACTTTAATACTTCCTTTTTCAAAATTGTTTAAAGTGGTAATAGCACTTAAGGTAGTTGACTTGCCAGCACCATTGGGCCCTAAAAGCCCAAAGATTTCCCCTTCTTCAATGCTAATACTCAAATGATCAACCGCGCAAAAATCCCCATACATCTTAACTAATTTATTAACCTCAACAAAAGCTCCCATAGCTTCTCCTCTCCCCTTTGTACTCTAATGGTGTGATTTGATAATAATAATGTAACATGGGTAAGGTGGTGCGAAACAGTGACAAGAAAACGAAGCTAGGGGTGACAATTGTCATGGTAGGTTATATGCAAAAATGGTCCATAAATTTTTCATTTTTTATTTGGGATTCCACTGGTTGCCCACATATATATAATTGCAAAAACTAATCAAACAAAGTTTTAAACCAGAGTCTTAAGGTCTTTGCTTCCTAGAGTAGGGTGCACCGGCCAAGACTTTAAGGAGCTCCTCACTCATTGGTTTAACTTTTATACTCGCTATCCCCATAGCCCTAAAAATCATATAGTGCTGAGGAGCCATACTATGCTCTTTTTGAGGCCAGGTTAGCTTTTATAAAGGTAAAATACAAGAGTCTAGAAACAAAAAGGCACTACTTAGAAGTTTAATACTTCCTAGTAGTGCCTTTTTGGTGTTTAGTTTTTTATAATTCTTGTTGTATCTTTTCTATTTCTTCTTTTGTAAGTCCTATACTGGTCACAATAATGAAACTCTCTCTACTCTATCCATTATGTAATATAGTGATAAATATTATTTTTTAATTAAGTTTCTAATTAATGTTTCAATCAATTATATAATTATTAATAAAACTAGTTAAATACATAGCTTGGAAATATCAACATAAAAGTTATAGGAGAAAAGTATAAATGAGAAAAAAGAGATACCTAGTCTTATCAGCTATTTTATCAATTTGTTTTCTTGTAAGCTCTACTAAAGCTCAACCATCTATAGCCATCCAAAACTATATTTCAGCAGTAGACAAGATAGCTGTAGCTCCAGATATTAAAATTGTAGGCCTCGGCGAAGCAACCCATGGCAATAGTGAATTACAGACATTAAAGCTCGATGTATTTAAAGCTTTAATAGAACATAATAATTGTCGCATCTTTGCAATAGAAGGTGATTTTGGTGGAAGTGCAAAGGTGAATGACTATATTTCAGGAGGGAATGGCACTGCTAAAGAGGCGGCTGCTGAGATAGGATTTGCTATTTATAAAACCCAAGAAATGGCTGATTTAATTGAGTGGATGAGAAATTATAACCAAACTACACCTGAAAATAAAAAGCTAAAGTTCTATGGCTTTGATATGCAGCGTTATGATAATAGCAAAGAGCTTTTGTTTAACTATCTTAACAAAGTAAATAAGCAGCTTTCAAAACAATATTCAACTCTACTTTCTGATTTAAATGATCAAACGGTTTATACTCAGAATCAAATCAAGGTAAAGGTTGCGATGACAAAAGTAGATGCCTTAATGAAAATAATGATGGCCTCTAAGAAGGATTTCATAGCTCAATCAAGTGAGAAAGAATTTGCATTTGCCCTGCAATGCGCCCAGTCTATTAAAGAAAATGCAACCTTGCGTAGTTCAGGTACAAATTATGCCAATATGAGAGATCAGTATATGAAAGATAAAATTGATTGGATACTCAATTACGAAGAAAATCAAATGCTTTTTATTACCGGTCATAATGGACACATAGAAAAAACGTCTTCATCTGCAGGGTTTACTTGTATGGGAGAACGACTTGCAACAAGCTATGGTAATGCCTACTACGCCATTGGTACTGATTTTTTAGAAAGCACCTTTAATGTTGTAAATAGTTCCGGAAAAGATATGATTATAACACTAAATAATACTAATGCACTAACATCTCAGTTTGAAAATCTAGAGGATAATATCTATTTCATGGATTTTATAGAAGCAAAAGAAAATAATGAGCTTAAAGAAATACTTGATACCCAAATAGCTATGACAAATATTGGTGCCGAGTTCAATAGTTGGCAAAAAGCTCTTAAAACTTTTTACACCTTAAAAATGATTCCTTCACAAGCGTATGATGGGATTATTGTATTACAAAAAATGCATCCATCTACAAAAATAAATTTCAAATAAAGGTAGGTCTTCATATATGCAGAAAAACTTATATATGGATTTAAAAAAGCCATGGATATGGGGAATGAGCATTCTTACCATTGTTCTAATAATCTTTTTGGGAAGTAATACGCAATTAAAGGGTATTCATTTACTCGAAAACATTATCAGTGATGGCAAATATACTTTTTATGTAGACGCCGCTCAAACTGGGTCCTACAAATTTGATATTACCACTTTTGCTAAAAATGCCAGCTATGAAGTTTATAACGAAGCAACTAATGAATTAGTGAGTACGGGTGATGTTGGATATAACTCTATAGGTTACTATCCATTTATAAATATGACTTTAAGCGAAGGTAATACCTATAAAGTAATTCTAGAACTAAAAGATAAAAATACTTTTAAATTCGTTAATTTAAAACTTTACTTGAACTAGTCCTATTTGAAACTCTTTATAGCAGTATTTTTATAATAGTAATGTTTATGGCAAACGCCTTGATTTACTTTGCTCATATAATAACTTATTATTTAAAACTAAAAAGGCACTACTTAGAAGTTTCATCATCCTAGTAGTACCTTTTTCAATTCACTCTTCCATTTCTCTTAGTTCTTTTTCTTTTATTACAAGTCCCTTTTCATATCCTTCTATTTTATAATCTAAGCGTTCTATAGTTGCCCTGATTTCTTCCATTTTTTCTGCTAGAAGTCTTCGCTGTTCTATTAAAAGATCTTTTCTCTCTTCAATAGTTTCATCTCCTTGTGCAAATAGCGCTACGTATTCAATTAACGCTTCAATGGGCATACCTGCACTTCTCATACACTTGATAAACTCTACCCACTTACAGGCCTCTTCCGTATAATCTCTTATACCACTTTTATTACGATGGACAGCAGGAATAAGCCCAATACGTTCATAATAACGCAGTGTATCTGGAGAAAGGTTATATTTTTTACTTACTTCAGCAATTGTCATCATTAAAGCCTCCTTCTCTTCATTATATCATTTATATACCTTTTTTGATTGACAAAAAAAGCTAACTTTTCTTATACTTATATAAAACTAAAAAGCGATTTAAAGAAGTATGTCTCTTCTTTAAATCGCCCTTTATCTTCTTACATTTCCATAGGTGCGAAACTCACCTCACCTACTACCTAACATAAACCCTCTTATCTCTTTCATTTCCTAATAAATGCTGCAGATACCTTCTCATATCCTAAAATCTCGTAAAATCATTATTTTGCTAGAGAAGAATAAGAACCTAATTTAGTATAATACACAATACCACCTTTTAATCCGTTTTCTACACCTTCTATTGCAGCATGAAGTCGATTAGAATACGTAGGATCTACTAATCCTCTTAGGCATGCTTCCCTTAACTCTGAATCGTCTATTTGATAGGAGACTTCTAAAGGCACTTCTGCGCCAGCTGCTGATGGCTGCCCTGAAGTATTATACATATATACTGTAATCTTAGCTGAATAACCCGGGTCCAAGGTACAGCTACACCCTAAAATCATATTATCTGATGTGATTTTATTTCTCTGTAACTTAATTGCCTTATTTTCTGAATCTCCCATACTACATACAAATTCTACTTCCCAACCCATATATCCTTTAGGCATGACACTTACTTTATACTTTCTACTACCTGGTGTAATGTTAATAGGTACACTAATATCAGCCGTATAAGAAAAAGTAGGTGCTCCTTTATCAACAATAGTAATATTTCTCTGAGCCCATCTCAGATTATTCAGCATTAATTTAGCTTGATCTAGCTGTGTATCTACTCTTGGAAATGGATTCGTATTTTGATCATCATTAATTTGAGCAATAATACAATAATGATCTCCATTATTAGGCTTTGGTACATGTCTCCATACAAAAGGTCTATCAATAGTTCCTATTTTACCTGGCTTTAAATAATCAATATGTGCTTTGTTTTCACCTAAATCTGTTTTAATAATATTATCTTGCCACATACTAGGCCAAGTAATAGTTGATGCTGGGGCATAATATAATGAAACGTTACTAGAAATGGTTCGATCGGTATTATTTTTGCACCTTATGTAAAAATAGTTATCTTTTCCTAGAACTGTATCTTTTGTTGATTGTTTTGTATAACTATCCTCTGATACAAGCGAAACTTGCCAGTCAGTAATAGGCTCATATCCTGATGGCCATATATCCGGTGAAAATGCATAATCTCCTGATGCTGGCACTGTTCCTTGACTACTTAAGTTGGGTCTCATAAAAACATTATTAAAATCTCCCATATACTTCACTCCTATTTATTTTTATTTTGTAATGCTTATTAATGATTTATGAACAGGTCACTAATATTGGCATTGCAATAGCTGCCATGCCATCAATAACACCTGCACAAGCTATACTTATGCCTTCTGTACTTGCACTAACCTCTGTTAAGAGTAATAATTTTGATATCTCTACAATTGGAGAAATAGCATTAGCTGCAATAGCTACTGGTTTTGCATGAAGACAAGCAAGGGTAGTCGGTATAATGTGCAACAAACCATATATAGCTGTAGTTAGTCTACCTGGATCTTCTGCACTATCTGCATATTTCTTAGTTAGTATATAAAATGCACCATCTATTATTAACCCTAGATTAACATAGATCCAATTTACTTTGCTTTGCCCATCTTCTGTAAAGCAATCTGGTGCCCCATCTGATGCAATCCAAGGTGTGCTAAATCCTTGCCAACAAAATTCTGCAATTAAAGGCATTATTTGTATAGCACTCGGTGCATCTTTTATACAATCAGTAATTCCAGCAAAAGAAAAGAAAAAGAAACTACTAACTGCTCCAAAGACTTTGCATAATTCTTGAACCACCTCACTAGCAGCACCCACACAGCTTTTTAAAGTATTCGTCACCTTAAATCCGGCTGCTGCTAACATACGTTCTGCATTCACCTGTTCTTTAAAGCTTGCAATGCTTGCCGAGTCAGGAAATGGTGCTTTATTTTTAGCAATTTTAAAGAAAATAGTTGCAGGTACTGCTATAATAAGTGACGCTAGATCTAATAATGTTAGTGCACTATTACCACTAATCATTTTATAAAATGGTGAAATAAAAGGAATCTTTATTTCTGTTGTTAATAGCTTAGTTATTGCGCCCACTATGTACTCTACAATATCGAATAATGCACCCAACACAGCTTGAGTAGCTGATAAAGTCGCTTGAACAATCCCTTCTATTATTTTAAATAAGCCGGCTAATAGGTTATTAAATAATTCATCTGGTGCTTTACCTATTTGCTTAAAATACGCTATAGCTTCTGTAAAAGCTTCTTGTGATTCTGTAAAATCAATTAACTTTTCTAGTTCTTTAATAAATTCATCTAATACACTATCCTGCTCTAATGCTTCATAAACTACACTTTCTATAGCAGGACTATTTTTCTCAAACTGCTCCATTAAAAAATTATTACTATACGCCTCTTCCATCTCTGGATCATCTAGTGTATTTTCTTTAATATATCCTAGTAAAGATTCTTTGCCTGCAATATTTTTAATTGCCCAGTCAAAAATTGTACTCACCTTGCTTTGAATGCCATCAATACCCTTCATGACAATTTCCTTAGTACCTTCTACTGAACCTTGTATAAAAGCTAATTGTTGTTGCATCAAATAACTAATAACTTCTTTGCTCCTTAAAATATCATCCCAATTAAAAATAAAGCCTAACCATTGGAATAATTCTTTAAAAGCAACCTTCACCTTATCAAAAATGATCTCTACCACATCAAAAGCTTCCTCTACAAAAGTAACAATTTGTTCAAATACATATTTAACACCGTCTACAATAAAATCAAAAGCTACCTTAATGCCTTCAACAACAGTAGTAACTACCATCTTTACAACATCAATAACTTTATCAACAACTCCTCTAAAAAAGTCACCGATCTTAGTGATCCAGCTAAATATGCCTTGAACATTGGTACTACCTTGTTTCATGAGTAATATTTGATTATTAGCTTCTTCAAGTGATAAATCTTGGTAACACATTTGATTTCCACTAAAGTCTAAGCTCCAATGCTGAGGATTCTCAGGGACTCTTAATTTTCTTATTTCGTCTAACTGTATAATTTTTCCCTTATATACACCTTTTGCTTTTCCTCTAGTATTCATACTTTTATGCCCTACAGGTACCTGCTCTACCATTCCCATACACTTAGAAATAGCATTTGCTAAACTTGTAGTTGTTTCAGCTGTACGATAAGTATCTTCTAATAAATAAGTTCCATCTGCTTTTTTTGCGTTCATTAACTGGTTGGAATCAACTTGATATAGCTTTGTTTGAACTCCTTCAAATTGCTTAATCACTAGCGTCTCATCCTCTGCCATTACTGCTGGTAAATGGATGATTATTTCACTACTTGCAAGCATATTCGTTTCTTGGCTAATGGATAAAACACCTCTTGTATCAGTTGACGTTAAAATCTTATTATGAGGTCCTACGTAATAAACCCCACTCCTCGTTTCAATTTTAGTAAGTTCTGATGCCCAAATCTCAACAGGTGTAGCAATTAACAGGGCACCTGCTGGATCATAAGCCATTACTTCAGAAGTATAAGCAGAATAAACTTCAATATGCTCTGTATCCGTTGGCAAATCTGTATATTGCCTATTCCAGTTGCCTGTTTCTAATTCATAAATAAAGTGGGCCACTCTATTTTGTGTTGTACCTACTATAAATGCCGTCAATTCCTTAGCATAACTTCCACAACAACTTACCTGTGCTATACCCGAACTTATTGGTGTTAAATCTGATGTCGTTTGACTTTCATCTATTTGCTTAACTGCATGATATAAAACATTATCTGTAGCAATACCTAATAAGTGAATTTCATCCTCTTGCACCTTACAAATATCAAAACTAGTAAAGTATTTATCTTTAGATAAAGGTATAACTTCACAGTTTTTCTTGTCCTGATTTAGTTTAAGTTCACTCAAATCTGCATTCTTACCATTTTTTATAATAGCAAAAATAATATCCTCACCAGCTTGCCCAATTACATTTTTAATAGCAATGGGACGAAGAATCGTATCACAACTATAAGTTTCTATTTTTTTACTAGCCAAATGATAAGTAGCCACGATATTGTCAACGACAGCTAAAGCTAAATCTTCTTCTTGGCTCCCTAGCCAAATACATGCTGTATTGCCGAAAGTAGAAGGCAATAACCTAAATTCTGGTGCCTGATCTTTCCAAATCCCATATGCCACATAATAAGCTGCATCAAGCTGCGTCTTATAAAACACGGCAATACTCATTCCTTCTTTAATCTGTTTCACACAAATGGCTTCTATAGAAGAAGCATTCACTGGCAATGGAATGGCTACATTTTCACTGGAATTAAACGTAAAACTTCCCTTCTTCTTCTCTTGCATGCAATAAAGCTGCTCTGCTTGGCTACTAAAGATAATTAGCTTGCCATTACTATCTCTTCCCAATGCAACATGATTACCATGCATTCCAATCTTTTCCCCTACCATTCCAGTTGTACTACCTGAATCTTGCTTTAAACAATAAATTTCTCCTCTCGAATCTGTGACAAATAGTGCATCTTCATATCCTGCTTCCCCTATGCAAGAAGTACTGCACATATTTGCTCCACCCTGAATAATAGACCCGACCCTATAATTCTGCATCAATTTTGTCTGGACAGTAACACTAAACTCTTGTTCATTCACATTTGCCGCTACCTTATCACTTATCACTTTACCTGACTCCCTTCTCATCCCTATTTGCAGATTTCATCCAATCCTATCTTTCTCCTTGCATCCCTATTATATCTTTATTATTAAAAATAATATTGTTTTACTGATAACAGGTAAATTAATAAGTTAAAAGGTTATTTTTGATATATATAAGGTTAATATCATACGTATATAATAATTGGCAAAATAATAAAGGTGTACTTAGAATCTATACCTATGTACACCTTTATTATTTAACTATTACCTATTTGACTGGCGTTCTATAGCTTGTTTTTTTCTTTGGTTCTCCATGATTATTTTGCTCCTCATGAAGTTTTTGTCTACGTTCGCCTTTTTGCATTGGATTATTTGAGCCAGGTTTATTAGCCATGATAACACATCCTTTCTCAAATAGAATGAGCCTATTTTGAAATTTTTATGTGTTAATGTGGCAGGTCTATTTGAGTGATTTCTATTTGTCCTTGGTCTATAGTAAGGATTGCCATTGTAACAGCTAAATCAAATCTCCTTTTACCACAGCTTCCTGGGTTTAATACATAAGTCTCTCCTTCTAAATTGCAGCTATATTTATGTGAGTGACCACAAATCATCACGTCTATACCTGTCCTATCCTTAATAAAATCCTTTTTATTGTGTACCATGAAAAAGTTTTTTCCTTCTACAGTAAAACGTAATTGCTCAGGAAGTGCCTCAGCCCATTCTCCTTTATCATTATTGCCTCTAACTACCTTTAAAGGTGCAATCTTCTCTAAAGTCGTTAAGATTTCTGGCTTATTAATATCACCTGCATGAAGAATAAGCTGACAATCTTCAAGCTGACTCATCACTTCCTCTCTTAGTAAACCATGTGTATCTGAAATAATACCTATTTTATACATGACTATTCCCTTTCTATATTATATCTAGCTAAGACTTTGCCATGAAAATTAGCTTTCTAAACGCTTACTTATATAGCCATCTTAGCTTCTTGCTTCTAAGCTTATTATAGCATGTCCATTTAATCAACTAACTGATCTAGTATTTTATTTACAAGTCCTCTTCTTAATGTTAAAGTTTAAATAATATTGTATTTTTTATAATAAGTATCTTCATTTTGGGAGGTTATTTATGAGCCACATTGTTGGTAAAGAAGCTTATAAAAGTTTGGAAGATCGTCTTAACCGCTTTCCCCAAGGCGCACCTACTTCTGAAACGCTTTATCAAATATTAAGTTTACTTTTTTCTGAGGAAGAAGCTAAACTAGCCGCCTTGCTTCCTGTAAGGCCATTTACTATTAAGCGTGCCTCAAAGGTTTGGGGAATAAGCGAGTATCAAACTCAGCTTAAACTAGAGACTTTATGTAGTAAAGGGGTTTTATTAGATTTAACTGAAAATGAACAGACAACTTATTTCTTGCCTCCACCCATGGTTGGTTTTTTTGAGTTTTCTCTCATGCGGACAGGTGGGCATGTAGATCAACAGATACTTAGTCAGCTTTATCATCAGTACCTCAACGTAGAGGAAGATTTCATTAAAGACTTGTTTTTCTCTACCACCACCAAATTTGGCAGAGTTTTTGTGCAAGAAGGCGTTTTATCCAAAGAAAATGCTATCTATGTACTAGATTTTGAGCGTACTAGTCATTTAGTTGAAACAGCTACTGATATTAGTTTAAGTATGTGCTATTGCCGCCATAAAATGCACCATGAGGGCTATGATTGCTATGCTCCTATGGAAACTTGTATGACTTTCGGGGCAACTGCTCGTTCTCTTAGTAAACAAGGCTATGGAAGACTGATTGATGCTAAAGAAGCCATGGATATTGTTCATATGTCTTATGACTATAATCTTGTACAGTGTGGGGAAAATGTGCGTGAAGGAGGTTCTTTCTTATGCAACTGTTGTGGTTGTTGCTGTGAGGCTATGACTACGGCTAAGCGCTTTGGCTTAATGAATCCTATTGAAACCACGGCTTTCATCCCTATCATTCATGAAGACAGCTGCGTCAAATGTGGCAAGTGTCAAAAGATATGTCCCATTGCTTGTATCGAAGAAGTTCCTAATGATAAAGATGGGACTAAGCTAGAACCTAATCCTAACTTGTGTTTAGGCTGCGGCGTCTGTGTCCGTAACTGCCCTAAAAAAAGTATTACTTTATTGAGAAGAGAAAAACAAATATTAACACCAGCTAATACTACTCACCGTACTGTTTTAATGGCCATTGAAAAAGGAACTTTACCACATCTTATTTTTGATACAGGTGCATATAAAAGTCATCGCGCTATGGCCGCTGTTTTAACTGTTATTTTAAAATTACCACCTCTTAAACAAATTCTTGCTAGCAAACAAATGAAATCTATCTATTTAGATCATTTGCTGGCTTCTAAAAAATAATATTATTCATATTTCTAAACCCCAAAATACTTTATGTAACAAATAAGTTATTGATTCAGCTGATAATGATTAGGGTTAGTCTCTAAAAATAAAAAGGTTATCCTATATGTAGAATAACCTTTTTATTTTAGTCGTTAAATAGTCTATTAGATGTGTAATCTGCGTTTAAGTTCACTATACATAGCAGTCCCTTCAAAAATAATGAGCGCTGTTACCGAAATAATACTTACCATGATACAAACAAGTGAAGGAATGGGTGTTTTTACACTATTAGTAGCTATAAATACAACGGGAATGATACCAAATGCGGCATCTAATAATAGATAAATCATGTATTCTCCTGCTTGCAAATGTAAAATCTTTGAAAGTAAGTACATCACTATCATGGCTAAAGTAAAGATAATTGGTAAAACAAAAGTAACTGCCCAACCATTCTGTCCTGTGACATAATCAATAAACAATGTTAAAACAATAATAATAAGACTTTGGTGTAATAAGTACTTTAAAATATTTCTATGCTTAGCAATAGCAATCCTTAAGCTAATACGAATACAAATCAAGGTAACAATGACTATAAGTGCCCACCAAATCTTAGTTGGAAATAAAATATTGAGAAATACAGATATAATACCAATTAATGTCATGAGAAAGGCAAGTACCTTCATCACCATATGCCTTTCCTTTGTTCCTTCATAAGCTGTTGGAAATAAATCTTCTTCTATGGTATCTAGCTTACTTAGTTCATTTTGGCATAAAGGACAATAGTTTTCTGTTCCTACGATTTTAACCTTACATTTTCCACACCACTTCATCCTTTTCGCCTCCTTTATCCACTGATTTCTCCTAAGTTGTCCACTACATTAGTGGAAAGTTCTACCTCTATGCCCCTGCTTGTTAAAGTTCTAAAAAAATGCTTTTGTACCTGACTGCTGATAAAAGGAGAAGTAAAGCTAATAGAAAGCTTGTCTCCATAAGAACATAAACAAACCTGTACCTTAGTGGTACTTACACAAACGTCAAAGGCATCAATATACGGTTCTAACTCTTTTGGCATAGTAACCTTTCCAATATTAGAAAAACTAGTGGTTACCTCATTGCTAGATAAATGATGTGCAAAACGTAGGGTAGGCTTTTTAAGGACTAATGGTATAGCCCTTGTTATATAATTATGTTCTAGAGCAACTAAACGATTTAAACGTAGCTGGAATTTTTCTGTCGTTAATTCCTTTTCAAAAAAGCTCTTTAAATAACTAATAATCTCTGTCAGCTCTGGATCCTTGTCTCCGAAGTAATAAGGTACATGAACCACACTAAAAAAGTTACGTGCTGAAGCTGATTTAAAATATGGCCTCAAATTAACGGGAACAGATACCACCACAGGACGTTTTCTATCCTTGATAGCCATCTCTTTCCCTATAGAAGCTATAAGTATTGCTCCTAAATAAACCGTCAAGGTTGTATCATACGCATGGGCCTCTTTTAAAACTGCTTTTACAGATACAACGCCATTAACTACTTTAAGAATATCCCCCTCTAGCCTTTCTCCTCTAATCTTATAGGCTTTTCCTAGAGAAGGGTTTTTAGCACTTTTACCTTTGGAAAAATGTGCTTTAAAACCATCTGCTTCTTTCTCCGCCGTAGAAGCATCATAGTCGATTTCTGGTATATAATCCTTAAAGACTTCCTTATGTTTTAAAACCAAGTAATGGCGCACTATGGTTTTTAGAAATTGCAGTGCTCCTACACCATCTGTTAGTGCATGATAAATTTCTAAATTAATGCGCTTTTTATAGTAAGTTACCTCAAATAATAGATTCTTGGTATCCTCATGATATAGTGCACTACAAGGTGGTTTACTTTCTTCTTCAACCTTAGGCTTTAAGCGGCTTGTTTCAAAGTAATACCAAAACAAGCCCTTTCTAATAATAGAAGCATAAAGCGGAAAGGACTTCATGGTTTTATCTAAAGCTTGCTGCAAAAGTTTTGGTTCAACCTCTTCTTTTAATCTGCAAGCAAATCTAAATA
Source organism: Cellulosilyticum sp. WCF-2 (assembly GCF_003990395.1). Classification (NCBI taxonomy): domain Bacteria; kingdom Bacillati; phylum Bacillota; class Clostridia; order Lachnospirales; family Cellulosilyticaceae; genus Cellulosilyticum; species Cellulosilyticum sp. WCF-2. Next base: position 4,174,488 of record NZ_CP034675.1, read on the forward strand.
CTTTTGTATCTTGATTATTACTAGTGGGTGGAAAAATCTTGGCAGCATTATCTAGACGCCTCCAAGCTGGTGTTTTTGTTTCGTTCATCTTCTGTCCCCTTACTTAAAAAACGATTAATTATAGTATAACACGTTTTTACCTCTTCAAACAAAGGGGGTAGTGCAAAAAAACCATGAATAGCTTCTGGAATCTCATAAAGCTCTACCTCATTACCAGCAGCCTTTAACTTTTCTCCATAAGCCCTGCCCTCATCTCTTAACAAATCAAATTCTGCTGTAATCATCAAGGTTTTTGGTTGATTAGTTAAATCCTGCGCTAATAAAGGTGCCACATAAGGATTCTGAAGTTCCTTAGGGTCACTCACATATAAGCTGAGATAGTTAGTCATACGAGCCTGCGTTAGTAAATAGTCTTTTCCGTTCTCCCTAACTGATGGAAAAGGTGATGTATCACTATAATCATTATAAGTAGCTGGATAAAGTAAAATCTGCTGCTCTATCCTAAATTCACCTCTATCCCTAGCTAGAAGAGATACTGCTGCCGCTAAATTAGCACCTGCACTATCTCCTATTAAAGTAATCTTCTCTAACGGGTGGTTAAAGAGTAAGGTATGCGACACCACATCTTTAACCACAGCATAGCAATCTTCTAAACCTGCTGGAAAAGGATGCTCTGGAGCTAGACGATAATCTACCGATAAAACAATATGACCTGTTTTATTAGCCAGACGTGTACATACTTTACTATAACTATCGATATTACCTGTTACAAATCCTCCTCCATGAAAAAAAATCAGCAGCGGATAAACGCCTTCCTTCTGAGGAAAAAATAGTCTTACAGGAATCTGATGATCACCTACTTTAATCTCATGATCCCAAATTTTATAAAAGGGCTTAAGCACATGAGGATGGGCAAAATTCACCATTCTGCGCTCTAGCTTGTATGTTTCTCTTAAGTCTTTTTCTGGATAAATCATTTTTCTGAGTGTCGTTAGCATCTTTTTATTAATTGGCATAGTAGTCTCCTCGGCACTTTTTAATGGTTTACTTTATTCTTGTATTATAAGGCTTTATAACAGTATTATTCAACGCATAGCTACGAATATATTTATATTGTTACATAGGTAATAGGATGATCCAAATAGGGAATCAATTTTCCTATTAAATCAGAAGTTTTAATTTTTAAGCTAGTGGTATTGATACAAGGGTGGAAACCAAAATACTTCGTTTCTAAAATGGCTTCATCTATAAGTAATTGTACTCTTTTTTCTTGATCATAAAGTAATCCTGTAATACTTACAGAGCCTGGTGTTAAATTCAAATAGTCTTCTAATACTTCTGGTGTACCAAATGATAGTCTAGTAGAACCTATTTGCTGAGCAATAGGACTACTTTTAAACGTTTTATCTCCTGGCATCACTAATAAATAATAGTGATCTTTTTTACTATTGCATAAAAATAAATTTTTATAAATGGTAATTCCTAGATACCGATCAATTTCTCCGCAGTCTTCTATAGTTGCCACTGCTTCATGATCTAAACGTTCAAAAGGAATACCTAGCTGTTCTAGAATGGGATAAATAGCCATTTCTTTTTCTAATCTACCTTCTGGGGAAGGAATAGTTGTATATAAAGTGGGGTCAATTCTCATCATTTGCGCCTTCTTTCTTCATAACCATAACATGCTGTATTGTCCATTCTTGTATTATAGGCGCTATAAACTTATTATTCAATGCTACTGCTTTAACAAAAAGGATGGCTAAACAATGCTTTTTATAGAGATAATTTTTACTTTTAAGAAAAAGAGTTCATAAGCAATTCCACTTATAAACTCTCTTCATTAACCAATAAGCAGTTAATATCCTTTTTATTTAAGTCTTTTGTTACGGCATACGTTAAGCATCTTAGTCCGCCTTTACAGTATGGTGCCTTATAGCACATTAAACATTCTTTAGGCATATGCTGTAGTGCTTTTATAATCTCACTAGCCTCATAAAGCTCTAATATGGATTTTTCTAGCACATTTCCAAATACAATGGGCAACCTCCTGCAAGGTACAATATCACCATTAGCAAGTATGGTTAATAATTGAATGCCTGCTGAGCAGTGGTAGAATTGATTGCTCCCTCCACAAAACTGCAACGCCCTATTCATATGTATAGCCGTATGAGTCAAATGGCTTTTTTCAGCTTTTCTTGCCTCATGAGTTAATACCTTGACATAGCTTAAAAATTCTTCTGTTGAAAGGATTTCTTCAGTATTACCAATTGGAATAAGCCGGTCTGTCCAAAAACGATCTACCTTATACCTTTTTACTACTTTAATAACTTTCTTTAACTCTTGATAATTGGCTTTATGAGCTGTAAAAGATACCATGGAAGTAATATGATACTTTCTGAGTAGTTGAATTGCCTCAAGGCTTTTTCCAAACGTTCCCCTACCTCTAATTTGCTCATGAGTTTTTTTCACGCCATCAATGCTAATCTGAACAAAAGATAAGCCTCGATATTGGCTAAGCTTCTCTACTATTTCTTCTTCTAATAACGCCCCATTAGTGAGTATGCCAAAGGTTATTTTGTTCTCTTCAAATAAATCTAGCACTTCGAATAAATGGGGATAAAGGAAGGGCTCTCCTCCTGTAAGATTAATATGTCCCTTATAACCTTTGGTTACTAGAAAGCAAAGATACTGGTTAAAAATCTCTTTTATTTGAGATAGCGTAAGATCCTGACTATATTCTTCTTGATAGCAATGTGAACATCTTAAATTGCACTTATGCGTAATGTGCCATTGCAGTACATGCTTTTCCATCTTCTCTCTCCTTATTAGTCAGCACCACCACCACCGCAGCTTGAGCAAGAGCTACAACTCGAACATGAACTGCCTCCACTACTTGAATAGTCGCCACTTGAGTAATACATACTTGAATAATGGATGCCGTAGTAAACTGCAGAAGTGTCAAAAATATAAGCTATTTCTGAATAAAATGTTTCTTCATCTATATCCTTTACTTGATTTTTGAACTTCTCTTTGCCGATTTTTACTGATGTATATCTAGTAAAAGCTGCTAAATAGTAAAGCTCTATTAATTCTATTTTTTTATTTCTTTTATAATACTCAAAAATCTCCTTGGTGTCCTGGGTATACTGTGCTTTAGACATCTCAAAATATGCTTTTAAAACCTTGGCCTCTTGTTTTAATTCTTTATCTCCTTGGGCTATTTCAATTACCTTGGTAAAAGGAGCGATTTCCTCTGAAATTTCCTCATACTCTTCAATTAAATTTTCTCTAAATCCTTGAAGTGAGGTAGTGGCAGTTACGTCTTCCTTTTTGAAATTCATATACTTTAAAAAGATTTTAATAACAGTGCTCTCATAATTCTTTAGTTCATCCATCTTTCCCATATTAATCAGTAATTGATTTCCCCTTATATAAATGACATTTCGCCTCATTAAATCTAGATAAATAAGTCGTAGCGTATTCATTTCCACAAAAGGCTCCTCTAAAATTCTATTATATTCTGCCGGTGTAATGCCCCTATTAATAAATTTTTGTAAAATCGTTTTTACATATTGACTATCCTTAGCCATTTTTTTTATTTTTCTGTTTGTTATCCTTTCTCTCTTTCCAGGATTCGCTTTACAAATCTGCATGAATAATAATTTAAGAATAAATATAGATATAGGAACAAATATAAACATTACTATAAAAACTATTAAATCTATATGATGTATAATAGTGTTTGCGGTATTACTTGCATCTGTTGTTGATTTTTCAAATTTCTCACTACTTATATAAGATATATTTTCCAAGAAGATATCTTTAGGTAGAGCAATACTTACTTTCACTAATCCATTAGAATTTTCTTTATTAAAACTTACATTGGTTTCACTTATATCAGAGACATACTCTCCCCCATTTCCCACTTCAATGTTACATGTGGAGGGTGGATAAATAGCTATTTTTATATGTTCAATCTCTTTCTCGAAATTTTTACCTATAAATCGATAGCTAAACCAAGCTTGTCCACTATCTGTATATTTGACTACATCTTTTAAAGTATACTGCACTTCATACTCTATCTCTTCATTCTCTGCATCCATATACCATGCATAAGTCTCGTAACTATTATCTCTGGTTATACTATAGGTTCCTGGAAGCCTACTTCCTATATCCTCTGTGAATTCACATTTCTTATTGTTGATTGAAAAATATTCGTATTCAATTTCAGAAAACCTCTCCAATTCAGTAACATCTAAATAGCGTTCCACGTAAAACCTTGTAAAATTTCCTTTAATAAAATGAATGCTCCAAGTCTCATTTACTAGAGCGTCTCCATTTTCTAGAAGCTGCACCTGAAAATTAGCATTCCTTATTTTATATTCTTTATCTGCAGCTTGAACTTCTATCCCTAACAACAAAATCACAAAAATACAAATAACAAACCCTATCTTTATCTGTTTCATTAGTTTCCCCTTTTCACTTTATATATGACAAAATATTTTATATTTTCAATTATAAAGTCACTATAAGAAAAACACAAATATCGTTTTACATTTTTACCTATAAAAATGGGATATTATAAGCAGTATGTCTTATAATATCCCATTTAAAATTTATCTAATTAAATTATTTTAGTGGTGGAATAATCGAATACCTGTAAAGCACATTGCCACGCCATGTTTATTACAAGTTTCAATCACTTGCTCATCACGAATAGAACCACCTGGCTGAGCAATATATTTAACACCACTCTTAACAGCTCTTTCAATATTATCACCAAATGGGAAGAAAGCATCTGAACCAAGGGCTACACCTTCCATTTGATCAAGCCAAGCTCTTTTTTCTTCTCTTGTAAATACAGCTGGTTTTACTTTGAAAATTCTTTCCCATTCACCATCTGCTAAAACATCCATGTAATCTTCTCCAATATAAAGGTCAATGGCATTGTCACGGTCTGCGCGGCGAATATCATCTACAAATTGAAGACCTAGTACTTGTGGTGATTGACGAAGGAACCAGTTATCAGCTTTTGTACCTGCAAGGCGTGTACAATGGATTCTTGATTGTTGACCAGCACCAATACCAATTGCTTGACCACCTTTAGCAAAACATACTGAGTTAGACTGTGTGTATTTTAAAGTAATGAGTGAAATAATTAAATCAATTTGTGCACTTTCTGGGATTTCTTTGTTCTCTGTTACAACGTTGCTAATAAACGCTTTATCAATTTTAAGCTCATTACGGCCTTGTTCAAAAGTAATACCAAATACTTCTTTACGCTCAATAGGATTTGGTACGTAGTTAGGATCGATTTGAACCACATTGTAACCGCCTTTTTTCTTACCTTTTAAAATTTCAAGTGCTTCTTCTTCATAACCAGGAGCAATAACCCCATCAGATACTTCTCTTGCAATCATCTTTGCAGTAGCCACATCGCAAACATCTGAAAGTGCAATAAAGTCACCAAATGAAGACATTCTATCTGCACCTCTAGCTCTTGCATAAGCATTTGCAAGTGGTGAAAGTTCCCCTAAATCTTCTACCCAGTAGATTTTCTTTTCTACATCAGTAAGAGGAAGTCCTACAGCAGCTCCTGCTGGTGAAACGTGCTTAAAAGAAGTTGCAGCTGGAAGTCCAGTTGCTTCTTTTAACTCTTTAACTAATTGCCAACCATTGAAAGCATCAAGGAAGTTAATATAACCTGGTTTGCCATTTAATACTTCAATAGGAAGTGTACCCTCTTCGCTATAAATTCTTGATGGTTTTTGATTTGGATTACAGCCGTATTTCAATTCTAATTCTTTCATTCCTATCCCTCCACTCATTTATTTACACACTAGTATATTTTTTTACCACCATTATTTCTTGATAGTCTATTACTACCAATCAAGTTCTTCATTTTTGATTGCTTGTTTTGTATATCTAATTATGAATGCTTAATCATTGGTCTTTAATTATTGGTCTTTAATTATTTTTATTAACAATACGTGTCTCATATTTTCCAGTTTCAATATCGATATATCTTACAAATAAAGAAACTTTATTGTCTTCATTTAAGCTTTCCCATAACATCTGAGTGAAATCTTCAATATCATTTGGAATTTCAACTAACTTTGGTTCTCCTTCAAAACTTGGTAGTGGATCTTCATTGCATTTATAAGTATGGATGAAACGTCCTTCACCCGCTTTGGCATTTTCATATGTAAAGGTATAACGATTACAGCTTGAAGGATCTCCATTATTGCTCTTTAAAATGCTCATGGCATAGTTATATTTACCGCTTTCAATATGCATGATCCCTGAAATTCTAGGTGTGTAGTTAGGACCATCTGGCTCAAATTCTCTCGTTCTAAGCGCTTGTTCAAAAGTTTGCTGTTTATCCATTAACTCATAAATGGTATCTGTTTGATCACCGTTAGTTACAATTGTTTTATTACCAAGTACACGAACAGGTGCATAAATGATTAAGCTTGGATCTGTTAATTTAGAAGGATCAAAAGCTTGTGTACGAATACCTTCACCATCTTCTACGAATATACGATTTCTACTATTTTCACTTCTACCCATAATAAAGTAAGCTGTTACTGCATGTTTACCATCTTTTGATCTGCCGATGACAATCCCTCTACCTGGATATGGATTTTGTTTTAATTCGTTTTCTAATGAAATCATCTTCATTCTCCTTTTCACCATTTATAATTACTTTTGAGTAATCCCAGTGTCAGCATCATTTTTAATCCTTCAATGATATTATTTTCTAAAAACGAAAAATGCCGACACCTGAGTAACCTTACAAAGGTCGCCCAGGCGGTCGGCATTTCTAAATTTCTGTACTCCCTGTGGGTGCTCCCACTTATCCGCCAGTCGTACAGAACCTAAATTTAGGGTACACTATTTTAAATGAGATTTCAACTATAATTCACAAAAATATTATATTCTAATTTCACAAAATATTATGTCTGTTTACCCTCATCTTTAATCTGATTAACATTCCAACGTACTAATAATGTAACCATTAATGTCAATACTGCTGATAGATAAAGAATAAGCTCAAGCTTTGTTAAAAAGCTCTCTACTAAAAGCCCAAAGGTGAGCTGCCCTAAAGGAATACATAAAGTAGCAAAGGCAGCCCCAAATGCAGATACCTTGCCCAGCATTGAAGATTTTGCAGCTTGATAAATATAGCTGGCACTTAAAACATTAGCAATCCCTAATATGAGCATAATAAGCATGCCAAATACGGCAAATAAAATGGTGCTCATCCCCGCATTTATAGTGCGATTGCTATGAAGATAAACTGCTACTCCCATCATCATAATAGATACAGCTGTGATGTATAAAATTCTATGAACCTTTTTAATATGGAACAGCTTTGGCTTAACAGCTATAATCATCCCGCCTATAATCATTCCTAGTGCAATAAAGCCTTCTACCATGCCATATACTTCTGAAGACATACCAAAAATGACTTTAATGATATAAGGTGCTCCTACACTAAAAATAGGTACTAAAAATAAGTTATATAAGCCTGAAATAAAAATCATACGGAATATAATAGGATTTTCATTTTTTAAGTAATGATAGCTTTCTTTCATTTCATTAGCGAATACTTTGGTAAATAGTTCTCCCCCTTCTTTCTTTGTAAAGGGTATGGTTAAAAACATTTCCATTACTGCAGAAAAAAGAAAGCTTATAATATTAAGTATAATAACACCTTTTATTCCCAGCACGCCATATAATACCCCTGCTATAAGAGGTCCTAAGAAATTACTTAATGATGCCACCTGCTGAATAATGGCATTACCTCTTACTAGCTGATCATCAGCTACCAGAATAGGAATACAGGTATTAACTATAGGTTGATATAAGGTGGATATCACAGAAAGCAGAACCATCATTATAGCTACAATGACAACGTGGTCTCTTCCTTGAAATATAAAAAGCGAATAAATCATTAATATGACGCCACTTATAGTATCTAGTAGGACCATCCACTTTTTCTTATCTCCTCTATCTGCTAGTATTCCTGCTATAGGGGATACTAAAACAATGGGTAGCATAGAAATAGCTAAAATAGTGGCAAATATGCTAGCAGATCCCGTTAAATCTAATAGATATAAAGAAAGGGCAAATCGCTGAATTGAACTTCCAAATAGCGATATAATTTGCCCTATGACTAATATCATAAAATTTTTACTATATAATTGATTAGACATATTGTCTCCTTACTTTTTCCCTCTCATAACCCCAATCTTTTTCTTAACCGCCTTGGGTTAAATGTGCCTTAGCGCTTTGCTAAATTAAAATCTACACAGATTGGGTATTGTTTTGCTGCATCTAATTGTAGTGTTGCCTCAATGCCATACAGCTCAAATAAATTCTCTTTGGTAATCACTTCAAGTGGTTTGCCTTCAAATACGATTTGCCCCTCTTTGACGCCAATAATATAATCCGCAAACTTTGTGGCATTATTTAATTCGTGTAATACCATAACAATTGTTCTATTTTGCTGCTTATTTAAGGTTTGTAGTAGCTCTAGTATTTCTAACTGATGCGCCATATCTAAGTATGTGGTTGGTTCATCTAATACTAGAATTTCTGTTTCTTGTGCGAGTGCCATAGCAATCCAAGCACGCTGTCTTTGTCCACCTGACAAGCTATCTACTGAGCGATTGGCAAACTCTAAAATACCTGTAACTTCCATTGCCCAATTGACTTTCTCAACATCTTCTTGTTTCATTCCCCCCATAGCATTTTGATAAGGAAATCTTCCATAAGACACTAATTCTTTTACTAAAAGGCCGGAAGGAACTATCGGACTTTGAGGAAGCACTGCCATCTTTTTAGCAATTTCTCTTGGTGCTTGTTTTTGAATATTGATACCATTTAATTTGATTTCTCCCTTTTTAGGTGAAATAATACGTGCAATAGTTTTTAATAGGGTAGATTTACCACAACCATTAGCACCAATAATCATAGTGATTTTTCCCATAGGAATTTTAAGATTCATATTTTCAATAATTAACTTGTGCTCATAAGCAACTTGTAATTGACTTACTTCAATTGCTTCCATTTGTTCCTCCTAGCTTTTTAATTAAAAAGTTTACTCACGCATCATTAAATAAACAAAATAAGGTACGCCTATAATTGCAATAGTAATACCTGCTGGTATTTCAATTGGTGAGAATATATTTCTTGAAAAAGTATCGGCAATCAAAATGATTATGCAGCTTATCATTGCAGCAAGTGGTATTTGTCTTCTATGAACAGGACCTACTATTTTTTTAGCAATATGAGGGCCTAGTAATCCAAGAAATGTAATATTCCCTGCAACAGCAGTAGCAATAGCTGCTAGCGCTACACCATAAAACATTAAGATTCTTCGCTCTTTTTCTACTTTAACCCCTAATCCAGTAGCAATTTCATCTCCTAGATCAAGTACATCTAGCGTCTTAGCTTTCCAAAAGACTAAGCCTAAAAATATAATAGCTAATGGGGCTATGACATAAAAAAACTTCCAACTGCTTCCCCAGAGACTTCCACTAATCCAGGTTAGCACTTGATTATAATCACCTTTTGACATATTTAATTGATATAAAGTAATAATCGCATTAATGCCTGCATTAACGCCAATACCCACTAAAATGAGCCTAGTTGGTGAGATGCCTCTTTTATAGCTTAAACGATAAATAATTATTGCGCTCAAAAGAGCTCCTATAATAGCTACAAAAGGCATTAGAAATAATGATAAATCTCCAATTTGACTATAATAATTCGTTCCACCATAGTTAATGAGTAGTACCACTGCAAGACCTGCTCCTGCATTGATTCCAATAATTCCAGGCTCTGCTAGTTCATTTCTCGTTACTCCCTGAAGCACGCAGCCCGATGTTGATAAACATAGAGCTACCACTAGTGCCACAAAAATGCGTGGTAACCTAATATCCCAAATGGTCATGCTTTGAAGCTTATTACCATTTCCAATAAGGGTCTGAAGTATATTCGGAAAACTTATGTTATAACTTCCCCAACTCATTGCTATCAAAATGGCTACTAGCAAAAGAAGACTAGTCATGATACTAGCGATTAAAATACGTTTTTTCATTTTTAGCTCTCCTTTCTAACCATCCAAATAAATAGTGGCACCCCTACTAAAGAGGTAAATAATCCTACTGGTGTTTCATAAGGCTGATTAACTAGCCTTGCCAGTATATCCGACCAAATCACAACAGTAGCACCTAGTAAAAAGGACAGTGGCATAAGCTTCCTATAATCTTGTCCAATTAGTTTTCTTAAAATATGAGGTACGATTAAACCAACAAAAGAAATGTTTCCTGCCACAGCAACACATACGGCGCACATAGGAATTATTAATAACAATGTATACATACGTATTCTCGTTGGATTTTGCCCAAGTCCAATACAAACGTCTTCACCTAGGTTTACAATATTAATCTTAGGTGCTAAAAGTAGTGCCAGAATGGCTGTTATTCCGCCAACACTCACTAATAGCTTAACACTCTCCCAAGTAACTGCTCTAAACCCACCTGAAATCCAAAATGCGAGGTTTTGTGATTTATTAGTTAGTAATGCAATAATCGTTGCCATTGATATAAAAAAAGTGCTTAACGCAGTTCCTGCCAATAATAATCTAGAAATATTCATATTACGGGCACTTTTCATACTAAATGCTAATACTAATAGGCCACTGATCATCGCACCAATAAATGCTGCAGTCGTATTGCCTAATAAGCCATAAATCATAGGACTTGCACCTAAAATGGCAATTGCAAGTGTAGCACCTTGAGTAATCCCCATTAAAGAAGGCTCTGCTACTGGATTACGCGTCACCCCTTGCATCATAGCGCCTGACATACCAAGTATACCGCCTACAAAGGCGGTACTAATGACTCTTGGTATTCTTACATCTCGGACTAATTGCATATCTAGAACATCTTGGTAGTTAAAAATACTTTCCCATACCACTTGTAAGGGAATACTTTTTGCACCTGCACATATAGCAATAACTAGCCCTACTATTGCTATTACACTACAACCTACCGTTAAGAGAAAAACTTTCTTATTCATTGATGCTTGCTAATAAAGCTTCAACTTCTTCTACGAATGCTAATCTACCAATAGGGCTATATCCTTGATTAAAATACGGACTTGCAGGTAATGATACAACATGATTATTTTTTACTGCTTTTGTACCATTCCAAATTGAACTGTTTGTTAAAGAAACCATATCTTCATCTGTTGCAATAGCAAAGATATAATCTGCATCAATCTCTGCTAACCCTTCAAAGCTTACTACAGGCAAGCTAATATTTTCTTGCTGTGGCATTCCTTCTGGTTTAGCAAGTCCCATATCATCATATAAAATGGTTCCAAGCCCTGCACCATCGAAAATAAATAAGCTACCGCCACTTGCTAAGAAAGATAAGTATGAACTATCTTCACCATAAGTTTCTTTAATCTTAGCACCAACTGCTTCTGCTTTTTCTAAGTAACTATCAATCCATGCTGTTGCTTCTGCTTCTTTTCCCATGACTTTAGCTACATGCATGAAATCTTCTTTCCAATCCATTTGTTTCATTTCAATCATAATAGTTGGAGCAATTTTTGATAACTGATCATACATCTTTTCTTGAACTGTTGAAATAATAATGAGATCTGGTTCTAATGCAATAATAGCTTCTACGTCCATTTCAGCTAACATGCTATAACCTAGAATTTCTGCTTCTCCTAATACATCTTCTAGATAAGATGGGAATTTTGTATAATCATAACCATCACTATTAGCTGTTCCTATTACCTCATATCCTAAAATAGATAAAATATCACTGGCTCCACTAATATCTACAATGCGCTGAGGATTAGCAGGAATCTCTACTTCACCTTTTACATCTGTCACAACCTTTGTTTCTATTTGATTATTAGTCGTATCTGGCGTTTCTGCTGACTGATTATTGTTAGTACATCCTACAAGACCTAGTGCCAGTACTAATACGCTTATTATTAATTCTATACTTTTTTTCATGTGTATTCTCCTTCTTATTTGTTTGTACTCAAATGCATTCATGTTAAGTCTTTCTAGATTTTACTATAAATCCCATTTAATCGATAGATGTAATATTATCCAACCTTGATTTTCATTCTCAATTGGCTTTTGTGTAATTTTTATATTTATTTGCTAAACCCATCTCCTCATAATAGTGAAGCATTTTTGTAGATACTATTCCTATTTTTGAAAATTCTTCAATAAAGAGCATAAGCGTAATAAAAAAGACATCTATGGAGTAGTCATTAATAAACTACTCTCTCACAGATGTCCTAAAATTCTCATCTATTGTCATAAATATATTTTCTAATCCCTACAGCTACGCCATCATTGTGTACCGTATCAGTAACTACATTTGCATATTGCTTTACTTCATCAGAAGCATTTCCCATGGCTATGCCGCAACCAACAATATCTAGCATTTCTATATCATTTCTTCCATCTCCAAAAGCATAGGTGTTTTCTATAGGAATATTCAAATACTCTGTAGCTTTTATTATGCCTGCTGCTTTTGTATTTTCCTTAAAATAAACTTCTAGATGAATTTCGTCTATACTCTGAAAATAGCCATACTCTGAATGCTGATTAATAAACGCCGCACACTGATTTAAAACCTCCTCATTAGGGCACATGATCTCGACTTTATACACATTAAGCTTTTCAAGATTATAATCACTTATAAAGCATTCCTTTCCTATCCCTACACTATCATAAAACTGATAAAACGCTTTATGGCTTGCTTTCATATAAGCATGCTTATCATCTTCTAAAACATATTGAATGCCTTTCTCCTCAAGTGTCGATACCAATTGATTGATAAAGTCACTTCCCATCGGTTTACTACAAATAGTTTCATTATTAATCATAACCTGTGCACCATTGGTTAAGATAAAGCCATCAAAACCAAATTCTAATAAGGACTTATTGATAAATGCATAAGGCCTTCCTGTTGCAACGAAAACATAGACTCCTTTTTCTTGCAGCATACGAATTTCTTTTTCAACTTTTGGTGAAATCTCTGTAAGACCACCTAAAGAATCTATTAAGGTACCATCTATATCTAAAAATATCGCTTTTTTCATTTTTTATCCCTCATTTCTATTAGCATCTCTAATATATTTCTTTTATGTATTTCCTTCAACCTCTACAGAGCATTCTGATGCTTTTTTCTAAAAATGTGAATGGGCTTATTTATGCTCTTGAAACTTTTTGATACTTTTTATCCATTTTATACATAAAAAAGCTTATTAGTTAATAAACTAACAAGCTCTAGAAGTATTATTTCTCCTCATTAATATCTCTATCATCAATAAGACCCATGACCTCTTGAATATAATCTATATTCATTTGATAATCCTGTTTAAAAATACAACTAAAAATAACATCTAATATATATTGCATAGCAATATGAGAAGAAAACTGAGAGATTCTATTTCTAAGATCTTCTTTATCACTTATATATAAATGATGCTTGATATGTTTTTGCATCATACTATTTCCTAGTCTACCTATTAAAATGGTTTCTATTTGCTTTTTACCTAGTATTTCTACAATAGGTAATACAAAGCTTGCTCTTCCTGAATAAGATAAGATAACTGCTACATGATTTTTCTTAGATGCAGTTGCAATACAACGCTGCTCATAAGTCGATTTGGGACAATTAACACTTCTACCAATGGAACGCATTTTATCTTGAAAATTTTCAGCTACATTTAGATTATGTGCCTGTGTATAAATGTCAATAATATCTGCGTCATGTAATAAGGTAACACATTTTTTTAAATCCTCCATATCAATAGAATGGTACGTGTCTGTAATAGAGGCTTCATATAATTTTAATAATTTCTCTGCTATTGTCCTCTGTGTATCATGGGCCGTAAATGGAAAATTAACATCTATTTGTGTCCTAGTTTTATGATCTTCTACTAGATCCTGAGCTACCTTTACCTTAAGCTCATTAAAACCATTAAGTCCTAACTTCTTACATAGTCTGTGGATGGCAGACTTAGATGCAAAGGTTCTCTCAGCAAGACTTTGAATAGATAAATTTTGAACCTGTTCTTTGTTTTGCAAAATGTACTGCACTAATTGATTTTCTGTTGGGGTTAGGCCTTCACAACATTTTATTATATTCTCTAATGTCATCATTACTCTCTTTACTCTTTTTAGTCATTTTTGTTATTTGAAATAAGCTTATTACCTCTTAGATTTATTCTGCGCTACATAAGGCTAGATTAAACGCTTACAAATAAGAATAAACCTAAAAAGCTATAAAATCAACGAAGTGATTTTATAGCTTTTTGGATTTATTCTTTTATTGCTTATAGATATACCTTAACTGATATAGCATAAATTCTATGTAAGTCTAATGCTTACCATTTACCTTTAGACATATGTCCTGCAAGTTCTGCTTTACATCTTTGTTTTATAACCCAAGCTTCATTCTTTGCTTTTTCAAAAGCAGCTACACACATTGGATCAAGTTTGATTTCTATACCTTCTTTTGAAAGCTCAGCAATCTTCTCTGCTAATAAAATAATTTCTGCATGAATGCTGTTAGTTCTGTCAGAAGCATAAATTTTTTCAGCATCTTCGCTGCTAAGCTCAACAAATTTTTCTTTTCCTTGATTACATTTTGGGCAAATTTCTGGAGCTTCATCTCCTTCAGCTACGTATCCACAAATCGTACATTTAAATAGTTTTTTCATCATTAATCTCTCCTTACTTTCATGTATTTTTTCTATTTATTATACTTATATATTATATCAAATAATATTTATTGTCAAATAATTAATTCTGTCTATTGGAAATAATAATACATTTTTAACATTAATTTTATAAGCTTTTCTTTTTTATTTTTAGAGAACTGAATCAAGTATAATTCTTAGGTTAAGCTATGCTGCTATTAATCCTTATTTGTGTATAACTTACCTTTCCATTATTTTGTCTGTTTTAGGATACCTTAGAATAATAGATTATTTTATCGTAGCTATACTTTAATAAATTTAATAAATCGTACTTTTTCTCTACATGTAAAAAGCCCCAGATACGTTTTATATCTGAGGCTCACTCTCTTTATCTTTCTATTTATTCTTCCATTACTACTTAACTCTTATTTATTATTCGCGAAAGGTAATACCTTCTTCAACACTCATAGCATCAATAATGGCTAAAGATTCTAACTGAATGCCACTTTCACGAATCAGCTTTCCACCATCCTGAAAGCCTTTTTCAATAGCAATTCCTGCCCCTACCACCGTAGCACCTGCATCTTGTACAAGCTTGGTAAGGCCTAGCAATGCTTTTCCATTTGCTAAAAAGTCATCGATTATTAAAACGTGATCTTCTGGTTTTAAAAATTCTTTTGAAACAATAATGTCATATACTTTGCCATGAGTAAAAGATTCTACTTTACTCGTATAAACATCTCCTGCAATATTTTTAGTTTGTGTTTTCTTCGCAAATACGACTGGTACCTTAAAATATCTAGCTGCAATACAAGCAATGGCAATTCCTGAAGCTTCAATAGTAAGAATCTTAGTGATTTTTTTCCCCTCAAATCTTCTTTTGAATTCTTCTCCCATTTGTTCAAAAAGCTCAATATCTAATTGGTGGTTTAAGAAAGAGTCTACTTTCAGTACATTTCCTTCTCTAATTTTACCATCTTTAATAATACGTTCCTTTAGGGATTTCATTGCAATTCCTCTCTTTGCTTATAGTTTTTAATACGTATGCATTGACTTATTAGAATGGATTACCACTTTTTTAGTTATTCTCCATGCTCTTAGGTAGTACCAAGTTAAGTACCAGGGCCATAATGAATACAACAGCTACACAGTTTTCTGCTAAAACGTTACGAACGATTTCTGGAAAAATCGCAAAGATTTCTGGCACTTGTGTGAAACCAATACCTACACTTAGCGAAAGTGCTACAATTATCATATTTCTTTGATTATAACCACATTTAGCAAGCATGTGAAGTCCACTTACTACAATTGAGCCAAACATGATTAACGTACAACCACCTAATACTGGTTCAGGTAAAGTAGCTAATAAAGCACCGAAGGCAGGAAATAAACCAGCTAATACCATAATGATAGCTCCCATTAAAATAGTAAAACGGTTAACTACCTTTGTCATAGCTACTAGCCCTACATTTTGGCTAAAAGACGTAATTGGCATACAACCAAATAGTGCTGAAATACTACTAATAAAGCCATCACAAGCAATAGAACCCGAAATTTCTTTTTCTGTAGCTTCACGATCTAAGCCTGAAACAGCTAAAGCTGAAGTATCTCCAATTGTTTCTGTTGCTGAAACAAGGAAAATAAGTATAACTGAAATAATCGCATTTAAATTAAATTCTGGTTTAAAAGGTAAAAACTCAGGAAGTGCAATAATGCCACTCGTTGCTACTGCACTAAAATCTACTTTTCCTAAAAAAATAGCAAAAATATAACCTACTATAAGGCCTACTAATACAGATAATTGTTTATAGTGAGCCTTAGCCAAGATATTAAATACTAAACAAGTCACTAAAGTTACTGCTCCTAATAAAAGATTTGAAGCTGAACCAAAATCAGGACTGCCATTTCCTCCGCCAAAAGAATAGGCTCCTACGTTTAAAAGTGAAAAACCAATAGCAGTTACAACACTAGCTGCTACTACTGGTGTAATAACTTTTCTCCAGTACTTTGCAAATAAACCAAGTACGCCTTCTACCAATCCACCAATAAGTACTGCCCCTACTACGGCATTATAGCCATACTCTATTGCAATAAAACACAAAATAGATACGAAGGTAAAACTAATTCCCATAACAATAGGCATTTTTGAACCGATTCTCCAAACAGGATAAAGTTGAATAATAGTACCGATACCTGCTATTAGCATGGCACATTGAATAAGCGCAGCACTTTGCTGGCTAGAAAGACCTGCAGCTCCTGCTACAATGATGATAGGTGTGATATTAGCTACAAACATGGCTAAAACATGTTGAAGCCCGAAAGGAATGGCTTTAGCTACTGGTACTCTTCCATCTAAGTTATAGATGTTAGCCACATTAGCTCCTTGCCCATTTGTAAAACTTCTTATTACATTCATTATTGACGCCTCCATGCTTTTTGTGCATGACCGTATAATGAGTCCCTTGTAGATATGTAAAATATAAGATTCATATCGTAGTCAAATCCTTTAAGGTGATTTGGTAGAAACTGTTGAACCATATCTTCAACTTTATACGATGCTCTGCTTTTTAAAATTATGTTAACTATCATAATATAAAACAATAGCTTTGTCTATCATTTTTTTCTTTCTAATAAAAGTTGTCATTTGTTTTTTACTGAACTTTAAAGGGCTTTCTAGTAAAGCTTCTAACTAACCTCCTACAAATTTAGATATAAAATTTCATTTTACATATTGATAATTTCTCTAATAATTAGTACAATTCATTTATGTTTTGTTCTTTATAATTTTTTCATAAAGTCAAAATATTAATCTACATAATATCGAAAGGAAAATAGTTAT
The DNA here is from genome assembly GCF_003990395.1 of Cellulosilyticum sp. WCF-2. Taxonomy (NCBI): domain Bacteria; kingdom Bacillati; phylum Bacillota; class Clostridia; order Lachnospirales; family Cellulosilyticaceae; genus Cellulosilyticum; species Cellulosilyticum sp. WCF-2. Next base: position 4,192,081 of record NZ_CP034675.1, read on the forward strand.
GGAAAAGTTTTTCAAGCTTAAAGAAAACGGCACTACAGTCGGTACAGAAGTAATTGCTGGTCTTACTACCTTCTTTGCAATGGCTTATATCATCATTGTCAATCCAGGTATTTTAAGCCAAGCTGGTATGGAATGGGGTGCAGTTTTCCTTGCGACCATTATTGCTTCTATCATTGGAACCTTAGTTATGGGCTTAGTAGCTAACGTTCCTTATGCTCAAGCTCCAGGTATGGGTCTTAATGCATTCTTTGTATATACCGTATGCTTCACCTTAGGATTTACTTGGCAACAAGCTTTATCAATGGTATTTATCTGCGGTATCCTCAACATCCTTATTACTGTTACAAAGATTCGTAAATACATCATTAAATCAATTCCACACAGCTTACAAAATGCTATTGGTGGAGGTATTGGTGTATTTATCGCTTACATTGGTCTTCTTAATGTAGGTATTATTAACTTTGAAGCTGGTGTTCCTGCTTTATCAACTTTAAATCAACCTGTCTTCTGGTTATTTATTATCGGTCTTGTATTAATCGTTGTTTTACAAGTACTTCATGTAAAAGGTGCTATCTTAATCGGTATTGTAGCAACTACTATTATTGGTATTCCTATGGGACTTACTACAACTGCTGATACTATCAGCTTTTCAGAGGCTTGCAAAGCTTTACCTAGTACTTTCTTAGCTATTTTCACTGCTGAAGGTCTGGGTTCTTTATTCTCAGATGTCTCTAAAATTCCATTAGTACTTATTACAATCTTCTCATTTAGTTTATCTGATACTTTCGATACAATTGGTACTTTCATTGGTACTGGTCGTCGCACTGGTATCTTTAGTGAAGAGGATGAAAAATCAATGGAAACTAATAGTGGCTTCAAATCTAAAATGGATAAAGCTTTATTTGCTGACGCTACTGCTACTTCTATTGGTGCTCTTTTCGGTACTTCTAACACGACTACTTATGTAGAAAGTGCTGCTGGTATCGGTGCTGGTGGACGTACAGGTCTTACAAGTGTTGTTGTAGCACTTTGCTTTGCTGCTAGTGCCTTCCTTTCAACTTTTGTAAGTGCTGTTCCTTCTGCTGCAACTGCACCTGCTTTAGTTATCGTTGGTATGATGATGCTTTCATCTTTTGCTGAAATTAAATGGGCTGACTTCGATGAAGCTATTCCTGCTTTCTTTGCAGGTCTTTTCATGGCATTAAGCTATAACATTTCTTATGGTATTGGTACTGCCTTTATTTTCTATTGCATCGTTAAAATCTGCAAAAAGAAAGCAAAGGAAATTCATCCAATCCTTGCTGTAGCTGCAGTTCTCTTTATCTTGAACTTTATCCTTTTAGCTCTTATCTAAGAAATAAAGGGTTATCAAAGACAAAGCAAAAAGGCTATCTAGAGATCCTCAGATCTTTAGATAGCCTTTTTAAAATATTTTACAAACACATGTTTAAAATACTGATTACATCTTCTTTTGTAAGTGGTACATAAGCTTCTCCTAGACCACCAATTCTAACTGCTTTTTCTGCCATGACTTCAAAGTGCTCTTCATTAATACCTATTTCACTAAAGGTCATTGGAATACCACAGTTTTTAAAGAATTCTTCAGTTGCATCAATAGCTGCATTAGCGTAAGCAAATGGATCTGTCATCTCTGGTAAATGCCATACGTTTTTCGCATAAGCTACAAACTTACCTACTGTTTGTTCATTTAAAATATGTCTCATCCATCTTGGTGTTACAATAGCTAAACCTATGCCATGTGTAATATCATAGAAAGCACTTAATTCATGTTCGATAGGATGACAAGTCCAACTTCCTGGTTTGCCTGCGCCTACTAACCCATTAAGCGCTAAGGTACTTGCCCACATTAAGTTAGCTCTTGCTTCGTAATTTTCTGGTTCTTTTAAAGCAATAGGACAGTATTTGATACAAGTTTCAAGTAAGCCCTCTGCTAATTTATTTTGAATAAAGGTATCTTCCTCTTTCTTAAAATAGTTCTCAAAAATATGAGACATAATATCGGCTGTCCCTGCTGCTGTTTGAATAGCAGGTAATGTATACAGATACTCTGGATCCAGTATAGAAGCCTGAGGAATCATATTCATTGAACCAGTTCCTAGCTTTTCATTAATAGTCATATTAGAGATAACTGCATTCTTGTTCATTTCTGAGCCTGTTGCTGCTAAGGTTAAAATGGTTACGATAGGAAGAACCTCTGTAATCTTGTTTGGTTCTACCACTAAATCCCAAGCATCGCCATCATAATAGTAACCTGCACCAATAACCTTAGCACAGTCAATAACACTACCTCCACCTGCTGCTAAGATCACATCTATTTGATGCTCTTTACAAAGCCTCACGCCCTCCCTAACCGTTTCAATTCTTGGATTAGGGTCGACACCTGATAACTCTATTATCTTGCATTCTGAAAGAAGTGTTTTCACTTCATCATAAATCCCATTTCTTTTAATGCTTCCGCCGCCATATACCAATAGTACATTTTTCCCATGTACTTCTATTGCTTCTGGTAAATTTTTAATCATACCTTTTCCAAAGTAAATCTTTGTATACGCATTAAAAATAAAATTATCCATGTGATACCTCCTAGTGCTTTTTATTTTGTGTCTTTGCTTTTGTTTTTTTGCTTATACTATTATATCATTTTAGCACCTATTCGTTTGCTTTCAAAGTACATTCTCCTTATTCTTACCTCTATGTGCCTTATCTAGCCTCAACTCAATCTAGATTATATGCAACTATGCTTTTTATGAATTATAATCCAATACCCCTATACACTTTAAGTTCTCAGTATGACTTAGCAAATCACCAGGTGCAATAAAATATTCTCCCATTTCTATAATCTTGTTTATAGTACGAAGCACTTTGACTTTGTCAGTAGCAATTTCCACTTCATTCTCTAGTGCTTTCTCACTGTTTTCTCCTCCTATTATCCCTTCTTGAATGGCGCCAATTCTCTCACCATATACTTCATTTAACAAGTGACAAAACTGATAAATCGTAATGACTAGTTCTTCTGTTAATTCAGCGTTCTGATTGCTGCTACAACTTACTGCTTTAACCTCTTTTATTTCATGATAAAGCATTTCATAAAGTACTTCTTTTTCTTCTATCCGTTCTTGCTCTGCCTGTAAAGTATGATTTGCACCAGCTACTAATTGCTTTTCTAACTGATCATAATGATTATCTATATAAGTTGCTACTGCTTTTAAAAGATTTTCTTTTCCTTCATCTTTTAATACAATCTTAAATTCTTTAGCTGCTTCTTTCCCGACTTCTATCATTTCTTCTTTTGACTTTCCTGCTGCTTCGGCTGCAATAGTTGCTTCTAATGCTGCTTCTTTACTAGCTTGCAAATAGCAATGGTAAGCAAATTGTGAGCAGTGCATAGGAAAATTTGCCTTACCATCTTTTTGATTTAAAAAGGCAATCAAAGCGCCCATGGCTAACTTAACAATTTTTGTGATAATGCCTTGTGCTTTTAAAGAATAGGTTAAGTCTTTAATCACTAAATAGATAGCTACACAAGGTAGTGCACTCATAGGATAAGCTAATTCTACCTGTGCATAACGATCTGCTATATCTACAACTTTAACTAGACTTTTTGCTGTAGTATCCATGCGCATAATATAAGTAGTTCTAACTTTCCTGCTTTCCGAGTTCCTGATGTCCACTACTTGCGTATGAGGCATATTTTCTTCTACTATATATCCGTTAGTATAATAACTAATAGAAGTATGGCTCACTGGTGAGTTAGTAATCAGCGCTATTAACGAAGACTCCCAATCTGTTTCAATGGCTGAAAATAATAAAATATCACCTGGTCTTAATTGCTCCATTTTTACACTTTGTTCTACCTGCATTTCTTTCTCCTCCTTTTTCTTTAAAACCCCTTATTCTTACTGATTAAAGAAAAGCTTCATTTCCTTTACCTTATTACGGCTTATAGGAATAACGTCCTTGATTTCTTTAAAGTACATATCATAGGTATAATTAATACGCGGCTTAAAACGGTCAACCTTGGATAAATTAGCTAGATAACATTTATGTGTTCTAAAGAAAGCTCGTTTATTCAGTTTTTCTTCATAAAAGTTCAAGGTCTTATTACCCTTATAAATTTTATCTTTTGTATGAATAAACAAACTACCTTGTAAGGCCTCTATGTAAAAAATCTCATGATAATTAATAAGAATAATATTTTCCTCATCATATCCACAAATCATTTCTAAGTCATAATGGTATTCATCACTTAACTGATTAAGGGACTGATTTACCTCTCCCGTATACTTTTTAAGCCTATCTAGTGATAATTCTAGTCTTTCTTTAGTATATGGTTTTAAAATGTAATCTATGGCACTTAGTTCAAAAGCTTTTACAGCAAATTCATTATAAGCTGTTACAAAACAAACCTTAATATCTGAATAAAGTCCTGTTATTTGTTCAGCAATATAGATGCCACTTATATTAGGCATATCAATATCTAAAAAAAGTACATCACAAGGATTTTTTAGTAAATAGGCTAAAGCCTTACAAGCATCGTTAAATACAGCCTCGATCTCTATCTCTTGATATACTTGTAACTGATATACTAAATAGTCTGTTGCATTGATCTCATCATCTACAATAACCACTTTCATCTTGCACCTCCAATGGCAGATTAAATGCTACCTCTGTTCCTTCTTCTAATCTACTATTTATAATTAACTGCGTATGATAGCACTTAGATAGTCGATAATTTACATTTTTGAGTCCAATACCCGCATCTAGCTCTTCTCCTCTTATCACTTGTATCATACGGTCTTGACTCATACCCTTCCCATTATCTTTGATTTTAAAATGAATTTCTTTATCTTTTTTTTCTATTGTAATGTGAATATGCATTAATGTAGATTTAAAACCATGCTTAATAGCATTTTCTACTAATGGCTGTATAATCAAGGGTAAAACGGATGTTTGTAGTAACATCTCATCTACTTCTATGGTCAATTCTAATAAACCATTTAATCTATTTTTTTCTAGATTCACATAGGCTTCCACTAGTTCTAACTCTTCTTTCAAGGAATAAAAAACGGCTTTTCTATAATCAAATTTGTACTTTACTCTTAAAAATTGACAAAAACTATACAGTAATTTTTTTGCTTGTTCAGCATTAATATGTATTAAGTAATAGACGTTGTTTAATATATTAAAAAAGAAATGTGGTGAAATTTGAGCCTGTAAAAAAGCAATCTCCATATCTTTTGCATGCTTAGACTGAATAAATGCTTCATCAACGGTACTAGCTAATACATAAGATTGACAGATTAAAAAAATAAGCACTCCTAATATATAGAAATTATTATTAAAGATGGGCTCTTTAAAATAGAACTGACTATTTAAAATCTCAATGATACATCCTAAGTACATCATACAAGAACCTATTAGTAGTGTATAAGCATACTTTCTTTTGACTATAATGGCTTTTATAATTAAGATTAAGTAACATATAAAATTAACTAACAAGACTGATATATATACAGGTTTACTATATACAACGGTTAGATTAGAGGTTACTAGGATAAGCCCTACATAAATGAGATTTATGGCTCTTATGATTCTATAAAATTGTTTGTGGTATAGGTTCGGATACATATTCCAAATAAATTGCTGCATCGCTATAACTTGTACCATATAAGCTAAATATTCTATCTTTATGGCCATACCTAATGGTAGCTTTGGAAATATGTAAAATAGGATCCCTCCATCAATAATGGTGCCTAATAACATAGATGCCATACAAAACATACCTAAATAGGTGTAATTATACCGATTATGCATTGACTGATTTAATAAAGTTAGATAAAACCCTATACCAATAAACATTCCTATAAAAAGAGCACTCTTAATCACATTTAACGTTTCATAATCATATAAAGTACTTTGTGTGGATAGCAAAATACTCCTCATCATCCCACCATTAGTACAGTGATAATTAGAAACCTGAATAATCAATTCCACTTCTTTTTCTTCACTAAAAAATGGAATCAGCCTATTTTTCCAGCTTGCCCTCTCTTCTTCTTTTGAAACCCCTACCTTACCATTTTCACAAACTTGCTCACCATTAATAAATACACGATAGGCGCTAGATACAAATTGAAGTTTTAAACAATACTGTTCTGGCTTAGGTAGTTTCAACTTTAATCTATAGGTTAGAAACGTCTGTTTTTTAATGGCTTCCTTCTTTATTTCTGTTTTTCCCCAACTACCAGGGACTTGTATATAATCATCAGCTCTAAAATCCTCATTCTTTAATAGATCAGGATAAATCTCCCATTCTCCATCTAGCTTCACAACCTTTTCTGAAAAATTCTCGGATCCTAAATCCATATACCCCCTAGTAGCTTCTCTTTTCTCAACAGTTATACCAGTATAAGATAAACAAATTATCATTACTGTTAATAGTGTTATAATGACTAACAAGAAAAATAACTTACTACTATTTCTATGTTTTTCAGAAAATCTTTTCATTAGTTAATAAAGCCTACTTTCCATTTTTTAAATATTATATATTAAAACAAATGATTTTTTTGTCGAAAATAGTCTTCTCATCCTTACCTGTCATTAATTTTCACCACTCATGTCAATAATTCTTTCCTACAGCCCCTATTTTTTCTCCTTAAGGAAAATCTACCTATCATCTTCCTTTTTCTATTATGCTAACTATATCAAATCAATCTTAAAGGAGTTGAAAATAATGAATCAAACAGAACAACAAAATTTACAAACTGTAGGGCTTCTAATGAATAATCAAAAAGGTGGGACTATCATTGTTAGAAACACTGGGGGCTATGTTGCTAAATTTACTGTAAGCTACAAGCTTAATGGTCAAGAAATCTCAACTACTACAGATGGTTTTACAGCTGGTGTTAATAAACATATTGATGTCCCCGTAGGTGCAACTGATATTCATCTTGTTGTATTAGAAGCTTGGTTTATTGCTTCTTGGTCTACTATCTTCTCACAAACCTTTGCCGAACCCGTTGATAAAAAATATGTTGTTAGTGGTACCACTTTAAACCCTTCTTGGCACGAAGAATAATTCATATGTGTTTAATCAAGTGAAATAAGTTACTTATATTTATAACTTCAAAAAGCCAATCTATAAAAGTCTTACGTCTTTTTAGATTGGCTTTTTGAACTTCCTTTTCTATTTTCTTCTAATATTTCTTTGACGAGTGCATAAATATAATATCCTGCTTTATTTCAGCTATACCTATATCGATTTACGAAATAAATATCTCTTTCTATTTTATAGGAAGTTGTAAACCTTCTATAAATGTCATTGCTGCCGAAGATAGCGGTACACTTTTCAAATAGCAAGCGCCTATATACCTAGATGGAATTTCCTCTTGTAATTTTAAATGATATAATTCTTTCTTCTCTAGGTATTCTTCTGAAAACTCCTTAATCACGCATGAAATGCCTAATTCAATCTTGGCGAATTCTAGAAGTAAATCGTGAGCACCTAATTCAATATCCGGTCTCATTTTTACGCCTTTCCTAAGCATAAACTGCTCTACATACCTTCTAGAAACAGAGTTCTGATCTAATACAATGAGTGGCAAGTCATTTAATTCTTCAAAGCTAAGTGGCACTTTAGAATGCTGCTTATAGCTCTTACCACCTACAAAAATATCGTGTACTTCCATGCAATTTCTCACTTCAATCTGACTATCTTCAATAGGCAAGTTACATATGGCTAGGTCAATGGTTCCTGCCTTGATTTTATTACATAGCTTGGTTGTTGTACGATTAATGATTTTAAGTTTTATAGAAGGATATTTCTTATGAAAACTTTCTAAATAAGGTAAAAGATAATATCTAGATATGGTATCTCCTACGCCAATCTGCAATTCACCAGTTAAAAGATTTTGAGTTTCTAATAGCTTCTTCTCCCCTGCCTCTATTAACTTAATGGCCGAACTGGCATATTCATAAAGCAACTCTCCCTCTCTCGTTAATATTACCCCCTTAGCCGTTCTAGTAAAAACTCTAGCCTTTAGCTGCTCCTCTAATTGCATAATAGCTTGACTTACTGCTGGTTGCGTAATATACAAATTCTTGGAGGCCTTAGAGAAACTTTGACACTTAGCTACTTCTATAAATATCTTATATAAACCTAATGGTACTGACATATAACTTCTCCTTATATCTTTTATCATTACTATTTATTTTACTTATATCATGGTTATGGTGTATAGTACAAGAGATGAGTTTTTTAAAAATACAGACTTAAGGAGAGATTTTGAAATGGAAAGAATGGTAGGAACTGTTGTTAGAGGGCTTCGTGCACCCATTATTCGTGAAGGTGACAATATTGCAGATATCGTCGTAAATAGTGTGTTAGTAGCTTCTGAAGCTGAAGGTTTTAGTATTGAAGATCAAGATATCGTAACCGTTACAGAAGCAGTTGTGGCTCGTGCTCAAGGAAACTATGCTTCTGTTGATGCCATTGCAAAGGATGTTGCTAACAAATTTGGTGATCATACAATTGGTGTCATCTTCCCTATTCTTAGTCGTAATCGTTTTGCCATTTGTCTTCGTGGTATTGCAAAGGGCGCTAAAAAGGTTGTTCTTATGCTCAGCTATCCTTCTGATGAAGTAGGCAATCACCTTGTAGACCTAGATCTTTTAGATGAAAAAGGAATCAATCCTTGGACAGATGTATTAACAGAAAAAGAATTCCGTGACTTATTTGGTTATAACAAACATACATTTACAGGTGTTGATTACATAGATTACTATAAAAGCTTAGTAGAATCTTGTGGTGCCGAATGTGAAGTTATTTTCTCTAATCAACCCAAAACCATTTTAGATTATACTAAGCATGTGCTTACCTGTGATATCCATACAAGAGTTCGTACTAAACGTATTTTAAAAGCTAATGGAGCAGAAACGATTTATGGCTTAGATGATATTCTATGTACATCTATGGACGGAAGTGGCTATAACGAAGCTTATGGTCTTCTTGGTTCTAATAAAGCTACAGAAGAAACTGTAAAGCTTTTCCCCCGTGACTGCCAAAGTGTAGTAGACCGTATACAAACTATACTTAAAGAAAAAACTGGTAAAATAGTAGAAGTTATGGTTTATGGCGATGGGGCTTTCAAAGATCCTGTAGGTAAAATATGGGAATTAGCAGATCCAGTTGTTTCTCCTGCTTATACAAAAGGACTTGATGGTCAGCCTAATGAAGTTAAGCTTAAATACTTAGCTGATAATGACTTCGCTAATTTAAGCGGTGATGCCCTTAAAGAAGCTATTTCTGATTATATTCGTAATAAAGAAGCTAATCTTGTAGGCAGCATGGCAGCTCAAGGTACTACTCCTAGAAGATTAACAGACCTTATCGGTTCACTTTCAGACTTAACTAGTGGAAGTGGTGATAAAGGTACTCCTATCATCTTCATTCAAGGTTACTTCGATAACTATACAAAATAATAAATTACCCTCTAGAATGCTATCTCATTATTCTAGGGGGTATTATATACTTTAACTATAGCTAAATGCCCGTCTCAACATTATATAACATTCTTATCTTTATTATAGTCCTACCTAGAGTTCTTGAATAAATACATACTTTTTACTCATCTCCATCATCTAAGAAAGGGGATTTATCAATTATACATCTAATATTTTTTAACTTATTGCATAAACATATATTAAGCAGCTTTATAAGTACGGTGATATTATGAAAATGGAAAATGTAAAAACAAGCTTTTATACCATGGACGACTGTATTCCCTGTACTCACTATATTAATTTTACTGGTAAGATACTCGTTATTAAGCCAGATTGTCTAGCTCCTGGAAGTCAACAGCCTGCTTATCAGCTTTTTAAATGTTCTTTTGAAGGTAATTATCCTTCATCCAGGAAAAATACAAGATTGATAGGCACTTATGCTATTGATCATTGTCCAGAAAATGCTCTTCATCGTAGCAATATTCTAGGCATTCTTAAGTCTGAATTAGTAGAAGCACTTGAACTATAAAACAAAATAAATAAGTCAGAGATCCATTTATTACCGGTCTCCGACTTATTTATTGGGGAAGCTACTTATTAGCTTAATAAAGATCCCGTTTTTCTGACAACTTTAAATATAAGAATATCCCATGTTATCAATCACTTGCTACTAATTATTTTTCTAAAACTATAGCTCCAACTCATCTCTTAAGTAACCTTTTTCTAGTAAAAAGGTTACTAATACTAAGACTCCTACATCTAATAGTCCCCTTATAAGCATAACACCTAAAGTCCCTTCTATTACTAGTACTATAAACCCATTAAACCATAGCCAGTTTAATCCTATTGTTACTCCCATTAGATGAATGGCTTTATTTTTATACTGCTGAAAGATAGGTAATAATAAAACATAACTAACCCCAAAGGTTAAACCCATGACCAAATTCCAAAAAACACAAGGCCACTTACATGCTTCATATGCACTAGCCACTATTCCTATTTCATAACCTACAATACGTTCTAAAAAGAAGGCTTGTGCAATCACGATTACTGTTACTGTTTTCTTTTCTAGGGGTAGTAAACATTTTTTATTATTTTCTTTCCGCTCCAATAATAAGCTTAGTAATACACAAAGTATGAGTACTGGTAAGAAATCTCCTAATCCTATTAAAAATTGGTGCTTTACAAATTCCAGGGTAAAAGAAGTTAAATCTGGAGTAATTTCCAGCATTCCTACTTGATATAAAAGTCCAAAAGCAAGACCAAAACGCACACCAATCTGCCATTTATTTAAGCTTGCTTCTTTTCCATAACGAAAAACACTCATACTACAGTGGCAATAAAGCACAAGAAAATATAAGCAAGCCACCACTGGGAAACCAAATTTCTTTACTAATATACTATTTAGTTCTACCGAGTTCAAATCTGCTGGTAAAATTGCATGACCTATAATAGCTAGTATAACACTTAACAAAATGATGCCCAAAATAAGTGCTCCCCTTCGTACCTTCTTCATTACCTCATCCCCTTTTGTAATAGATTGTTGTTGCTTATTGTAACTCAATCAAAATTTGTCCGAGCATTTATGATGATAATCCACCTCTCTCAATGACGCTCAAATAACCAAATTAAATCATCGACAAATAGCCATATTAAATATTCCCCACTTTTCATCACCATAAGTAAAAATATCTTTGTGATAAGTTTCTGTAACAAATCCAACTTTTTTGTAGCAGGCCTCTGCCACTGGATTTACATCAAATACGCCTAAAGTCACTCTCTTTACTTTGAGTATTTCAAAAGCATATTTCACCCCTAAGCTTACCATCTCTACGCCATAGCCTTTTCCTCTAATATTAGGATCCACTATAATAAAGCCAAGATGTACACTATTTTTCTCATAGTCTGCCATCCTCATCAAAAAGTGTCCTACTGGTATTCCCTTATCATCTAAAGCTACAAAAATCCAGCCGAATTCATCCTCTTCATACATCTCTTTATAATTTTTTAGTTGCTCTACTGACAAAGGATAGTCGAACTTATCTGCACTCCACATTTTGAAACTTCTTTCATCTTTTAGCCAGTTCACTAAATAAGCTGCATCTCTCATTTTAAATGGTCTTAGTCTTAACATCTTATTATCCCCCTCTTTTATATGTAATCTACTTATCAATCACACTCTCTATTCCAGCTTGTATCTTAATAAAGGAATAGCTCTTCCATCTATCTCCGAGCTTACCCTTCCTATAACTTTTGCTCCTTGTTTTTCATAGAAAGGTATCACTTGCTCACTTGTTACAAACTCCATTTCTAAAATGCCTTGTGCCTTACACCAACTTAATAAATCCTTCCACAGAAGTTTACCATTGCCTTTACCGATATGCCCTACTTCTATATAAAAATACTCTAACTCAAGTTTTTCTCTATATCGTTTAGCTCCCCAAAAGCCTGTAATTTCACCTTCCACCTCTAATACTCGTACTTCATATTGCTTAATCGACTCTGCTGTTATATTGTATTTTTCTTTAAATATATCCATGTAAGATTGATTATATTGCCAATATGCCTCTGATCCATATGCTAATTGATCTAATATCTTATATTCACTATCTAATGCGCTTCTACAAATACTATTATTCATATGACCACCTCTTTTAAATTACTTTATCTCTATGACCATATTTCCAATATATCTTAAGTCTTTTAATTTAAATATCCCAAAACTAACATTCACTTAAGCTAATCTTAATATAGCTGACACAATAAGTAAATATTAGGCTGAATATTTGGAACAACAGAGTGGCAACAAATAAAAAACTGACTTAAGAATCATCATAGCTTCCTAAATCAGTTTTATACATTATCTTTTTATTCTATTAATGACACCTATCGCAAGGATCATATTTACCGCTTTCACTTATGGTTCCACTTAAGATAGTTTTGCTATTAACTAATGCAGAACAATCTTTCGTTGTATGATAACTTTTTCCTTTTGGTGTCCAATAAACAACCTCTGTATTTCCTGTACTTTGATTTATATTATTTGAAGCAGTAGTACTATCTGAATTATCATTTTCTGAGGTAGTATTACTTGAAGTAGTATTACTTGAGGTATTGTTTGAGGTATCACTTTGTGAAGTACTTGCTTTAGTATCACTTCCTGATGTGTAGCTTCCTATTTTACAATCGGTTACTAAGCCTTTTCCTGTTGATTTAAAAACAATGGTACCGCATTCATCGCTTCTATGTACCTCTGTACCTTGTAAGTTTATCATCGTTTCTCTATGTGGATGACCATATTTATTACCTGCACTACATAAGATGACGCTATAAGTTGGATTTACTTTTTTTAAGAACTCCTCCGTTGTACTACTACTTGAACCATGATGACCTACTTTTAATAAATCTACCTTTGAAAGCTTTGGTAAAAGCTCTTCTTCTACTTCTTTCTCTGCATCACCCATAAATAACATTTTATCTTCGCCATTGACATATTCAATGACTAAGGATTGATTATTTGTATCATCTCCACCATTGGTATTCATGACTGTAAAGTAAGAATTACCTAATGGAAACTTACTGTCTTCTAAAGGTACACTAGGACTTAATCCTTTATCCATGGCTGCATTAATAAAGTCTCGATAAGTCTTGGTCTCAGCATCACCATTAGCTACTAATAGTTGCTTCACTTTATAAGACTCAATGACTGCATCTAAGCCGCCAATATGATCTGCATGAGGGTGTGTAGCTATGACATACTCTAGTTCAGTAACGCCCTGATCTTTTAGATAGCTAACAACAAGCTGCTCATCATCATTGTCCCCACCATCAATAAGCATCGCCTGATTTTCTGCCATAATTAAAATAGCATCTGAATTCCCTGTATCTATAAAATGAATCTCAGCTTCGGTTACTTTTTCCTGTGGCATCTGCTCCTGAGGCACCTCAGTTGCTACAGGACCATCCTGCATTTCTTCTTGTGGAGTAGGGGTTGGAGTAGGGGTTTGTTCCACCTCTCCTGCCACTTCTACTGATGGATTTTGTGACGGATTAGTATTACAACCTGTCATTCCTATAAGAGATAAGCTTAATAAGAGATAAAAAGCATTACGCTTAATAAAGTTATGATATAATTTTACCTTCTTCATATTTCCTCCTCATTCTACATATTCACCCATTTTACATCATTTTACTCGTTTTATCAATTTGCTCCTTTTTAACTTTTCTTGGGTGTAAAGAGGTTCATTCACTTGAGTCCCTTGTAGGTCAATTAATGGAACTACTTCTCTGCTTAATCAGAATTAGACATGGAAATATTTTGCTCACTAAAAAAGTGGCTTTCCTTTTAAAGCCACTTTTCTTTGGTATATCATTTTCTATTAAATAAGAATCTGTAGTTCTTGACTATTTCATGTGATTCTTAAAGTGTAAAATCATTTCTGAAGTAAGAGTGATACCATCACCTTCTGGCGAAATAGCTTCCCTTTCCATCCAAACCCCCTCTGATAATTCATCTTCGTCTAGCTTAATTTCGTTACTACCATCTACTTCTGCAAAATAGCCTAAAAGCAAATCACCTGCAAACCCCCATGGTTGACTTTTATAGTAGCGAATATTTTTTACTTTAAGCCCTACTTCCTCCATAACTTCTCGCTCTATGGTTTTTTCTGCCGCTTCACCAATTTCACAAAAACCAGCTACTAAGGCATACTTTTTATAATCTCTCCCTGCATATTTAGTCATAAGCAGTTTATTGCCATCAGTTACACCTACAATAACTGCTGGCGAAATTCTAGGATAAACCACATTGCCACAGGCATTACAGCATAGGGCTCTTTCCATTCCACTATGTACCATAGGTTTACCACAGCAACCACAAAATTGATTCGTTCTATACCAATTAAATAAATGATATGCTGTGACAGCTGCAAAGGCTACATGTTGTGGCTTAAGCGTTCGTAATAAATTAATGTTTTCAAAGCTATAGCCCTCTATGATTTGTTGCCCTTTTATATCTGCTAAATAATACTGCGCATCATCTATGGTAAATAAGTAAATGAATTTAACTTCCTTATGTGCTAAATCCTCATATTTTGGGAAAGTTATTTCTCCTTCATGCTTTTTTACAAGTACATCTCTTCCTGCAAATATAAAAGTTATATCTCCTTGAACTGGTGCATTATAACTATATTCATTTTGAAAGTGATGTGATCTTAAATCTTGTATCATCTCATCGCCCCATTTCTTTGTTAATCTTTTAGTTTATTATTGCTTTTGTCCCCCAGTTGTTTATTAGCTACTTTCTTTTACCTACTTATAATAATAAAGCTAAAGTTCCTATTACAATAAAGAAAAGTCCTAATGCTGATTTCTTATGAAGCCTTTCATGAAATACAACATAAGAAAAGCCAATGGTTACTAAAATACTCAGTTTATCAATAGGTACTACAACACTGGCTGGACCCGTTTGGAGCGCTCTATAATAGCAAAGCCACGAAGCTCCTGTTGCAAAACCTGATAAAATAATAAATAGCCAACTTTGCTTATCAATTTTTCTAATGGTATGTTGCTTTCCTGTAATAAATACCACAAGCCATGCCATCACTAAAACGACAATGGTACGTATAGCTGTTCCTAGTGTAGAATCTATACCTTCAATACCTACTTTACCCAAGATAGAGGTCAAACTGGCAAAAATAGCCGAACTAATGGCAAAGGCAAGCCAAGATTTCCCTTTTGACTCCTTTGTAACCCCTTCCTGCTTTTGAATCATCAAATACGTCCCACCACCAATTAAAAACATGGCTACTAACTTGATGAATGTTATTGGCTCTCCTAATAAAATGAAAGCTAATAACATGGTTAATATGGTACTAGACTTATCAATAGGCGTTACTTTATTAACATCTCCTACCTGTAAGGCTTTAAAATAACAAAGCCATGAGGCTCCTGTTGCCACTCCTGATAATACTAAAAAAATCAAGGTTTTACTTTCAATGGCACTTAATTCTCCTTGCTTTCCTGCTATAAAAACCATCATCCAAGAAAAGAATAAAACAACTATTGTTCTAAGTGCTGTAGCTACATTAGAATCTGTATGCTTAATGCCGCACTTAGCTAAAATAGCTGTAAGCCCTGCAAACAAGGCTGAACCAAATGCAAAAATCATCCACATTTGCTCTTCCTCCCTTCAAATCATACTTCTAACTTACGTTATTAGTATACAACTTTAGTCAATAGCTGCTTGTATCCAAATGAGATACTCTATTACCTTTTCAACAAAAAATACCACCCAAGTCATCCATGCTTATAACTTGAGTGGTATTTCATTCTATTACATCTCTAAAATAATTTCATTTTCATCTTTCAGCGCTGCTGCAAAAATATAATTGCTATCTAATTTATCTCCATTTAAGTAACAAGCTTTATAGCCACCTTCAGCTCCACTTGGATTATTAACTGTAATGTGTAACTTCTTACCACGGAATACTTTATCCATAGTGAATGTCTTCCAATCGCTTGGAATAGCTGGTTCTAATTTAATACCGTCAAGGTCAGGACGAAGGCCTAGAATACCTTCTACACAGCCTACCATCACAGTAGAAGCTGTACCTGTTAACCAGTGTACATGTGAACGTCCTTCAAATGGACTTTCAACACTTTCTGTGAATTGACCATGTACGTATGGTTCTAATATACGTACATCTGCATTGTCATTTTGAGCTGCTGGTGAGCTTTCCATAAAGTACTCAAAAGCACGATTGCCATGCCCCATTAAAGCTTCAGCTAGGATAATCCATCCTTGAGGTTGTGAGAAAATACCACCATTTTCTTTAGTTGAACCATTGAAAAGTAAGGCAAGGGCACCGTCAAAGGCATGATCTTTATAAGATGGTGCCATAACACGTGCACCATACTTAGTATTAAGTTCCCTATAAACTGATTCTAAAGCTTTCTCTGCTTGTTCTTTTGTTGCTAGACCACTGATAACTGACCAAGATTGAGGATTTAACCACATGCTTGCTTCTGGATCTTTCTTAGAGCCAATCACTTCTCCATCTTCTTTAAATCCACGGATAAAGCGGTCATCCTCCCAACAATTTTCTTGGATTGTATCACCTAATACTTTTTGAACTTCATCTAAGTAAGCAATATAGTCTGTGTCATTTAAGTCTGATGCAAAGTCACGAAGTACACTCATGGCATAGTAAAGTTGAAGAGCTACGAAAGAAGATTCTCCTTTCTTACCCAGTCTTAAGCAGTCATTCCAATCGGCATGTAAACCAGCTGGCATATGATGTGCTCCAAGACGTTCCATTGAAAAGTTAATCGCTCTCTTTAAGTGATCATAAACTGTTCCTTCGTCTTTATTAGCATAAGGAATCACTTCATTAATAAAATCTTTATCTCCTGATTCACCAATGTATTTTAAAATGGTTGGGAATAACCAAAGTGCATCATCAGCGCGGTATGCAGGATGACCTGTTGCTTGAGCATAAGAAGGGTCATCTGGTGTATCTTCATGTCCTGCATTATGATCAAATTTAACTAGTGGTAGACCTCCACCATTATCTACTTGAGCTGAAAGCATAAAGATAATCTTTTCTTTAGCCATTTCTGGATCAAGATGAATGATCCCTTGAATATCTTGAACGGTATCACGGTAACCATAACCATTTCTTAGGCCACAGTAGATAAAAGATGCTGCTCTTGACCAGATAAAGGTAATAAAGCATTGATAAGCATTCCATGTATTAATCATATTATTAAATTCACTGCTTGGTGTTTGCACATAAAGGTTGCTAAGTTTACCATGCCAGTAAGCTTTAAGTTCTTCAAGCTCTTGGTCTACTTTACTTAAATTTTCATAACTTGCTAAAATAGCTGCTGATTCTTCATCATTATACTGACCAAGTACAAAGGCCATTTCTTTGGTTTCTCCTGGTGCTAAAGTAATCTTCGTTTGAAGTGCACCACAACCATTGCTATTGTAGTTAAGAACATTATCACAAGCTCCATTTTCTACTGCAATAGGATTTCCATAGCTGCGGTAACGTCCTAAAAAGCTGGCTTTATCACCATTGTAAGAAGCTACTTCTGAGCCAACTAAACCTAAGAAACGTTCTTTACGATTGCTACCATTGCAGCCTTTGTGACAGTTTTCATTAATCGTTTGAAGAATTTTATTGCCCTTAAAGTATGTACGTGTAATGAATAATGTATATTGTAAGTTAACCTGGTCATTTTCATAGTTGTTTTCGTTAGTGAATTCTGCATAACCAAATACTGAAAGATTTCTAGGCCTGTCGCTAGTATTGGTTACTTTTAAGCGCCATACTTCATAAGTCTTGTTAAGTGGCACATAGTATAAGGCTTCTGAATGAATCCCTGAGTAATCCGCTTTAATATTAGTATAAGCTGTTCCATGGTGACATTCACTTTTATAGGTCTCAAGACTCTTACCTACAGGTTGCCAAGAAGCTGACCAATAATCACTTGTTTCATCATCTCTTAAATAAATATAACGGCCTGGTTTATCTTCTTGGTTAAACACATAACGTAAAATACGACCATTAGCCCCGCTTTTTACAAAGCTATAGCCCCCTGCATTGTGAGAAATAATAGCACCATATTCAGGAGAACCTAAATAGTTAGCCCATGGTGCTGGTGTATTAGGATTAGTAATAACATATTCTCTGTTTTTTTCATCAAAAAAACCGTAATTCATAATGAACCTCCATCAATAATAAATTTTTAATTTTTCTAGTTAAAATACTATCTGATTACCTTAATTTTTAAGTAAAATAAACTACTTGATTTGTTTTATTTTATTATCACTTTTCTTTCCTATCAAGGGTAAACTAACAAATAATCCAACTGTATCTTTTTCTACAAGTATTTTTTTGTTTTCTGAAACTATTGGGCTTCGTGTAGATACAGATGAAGAGTTTAAAGGCCTTGATGCCATGGAACATGGTATATCAGCTTATACCATCCACTAGGACATTTCATATCCTTCTAAATAAATGATATTAAAATAATAAGCCACAGTTTCTCTTTACATGAAAGAAATACTGTGACTTATTATTTCTATTTTATCTAAATAAAATCCATCTACTTATCTTACTTTTAAGCATCTAGCGTTGTATTCATTTTATTATTTCGATGATTGATTAAAAATAAAATCAGCGCTCCTATCACAAAGAAGATAGAAATAAATTGAGAGGTAGAAAGCATCCCTACAATACCTCTTTCATCATTTCTTAAAAATTCTATAGCAAATCTACCAATCCCGTAAAGAAGTAAGTAAAGTGCACCTGTATCTCCTTTACACCTTGACTTACTTGAAAACCAAATCATAATTCCTGCAATAAGGAAGTCCCCAGCTGAAGAAAATAATTGGGTTGGTAATAATTTTATACCTGCTGGTGCTAAACTGCCTTCTGGGAATATCACACCTAGCATTGATTGCGTTTCCATGCCATAGCAACAGCCTGCTAAGAAGCATCCTATTCTTCCAAAACCTTGTGCAATCGCTACAGATGGCATCATCAAATCAAAATAGCTCATAAAACTGATTTTTTTTATACGACAATAAATAATGGCTGATAACGCCCCTGCAATAATACCACCATAAACAACAAAGCCTTCTGAACCAATAACATCCATTGGACTTTTAAGAAAATCATCAAATTCAACTATGACATATAATAATTTGGCTCCTAAAAAACCACATACAATGGCTAACATAGCAATGCTACTGACTACCTCTGGATCTAAACCCTTCTTTTTCGCCCTGTATGTACCTACTAATAATGCAACCATAAAACCTATTGCTATCATGAGCCCATAACCATGAATAGTAATGCTACCTATTGATAAAATATCATTATGCATCTTTTCTGTTTCCTCCTGATCCTAAACTAGTTTATTTACACTTTCATCCATATTTGCCCTATTGTAATAATATGAATTCATTATAACAGAAAAGTATTTTCTTTGCACCTTAGGTTCCTTACTTAAAAACTTTGTTCTTTATTAATAGATTTTTATTTTTGCTTTTTTCCTATTACAATAGTCGTATTTTCTTTTCGCCATACCTCTTTAACCTGACTGAATCCTGCCAATTGAAAGAGTTTCTTTTGATTAGATACAGTACAAGGCGTATCATAATGATAAAATGCTCCTGCTGGAATATGTAATTCTTCTCTTACTTTAGCATTTGCGCTATACCAGTAATCCTCTTCTTCCTGTAATTCCACCATATAATCACATTCAATATATTGCCCGCCCATCTTAAGACTTTTATAAATTTTTGTGTAAAGCTGAACTTTATCTTCATGAGAAAAGTGGTGCATGGTCTGAAAAGAAATGGCTATATCATATTGTTCTATTCCTAAATCACACTCAAAATAACTGCCATGAATAAGTTTCAATGCTTTATCAGGGTGTTTTTCCTTAAGCTTGTCTAACATAGCTTTTGTTAAGTCTATTCCTGTCACCTCTACACCAGGTAAAACTTTAAAAATCTCATCTAACTCAAGACCTGTTCCGCAACCTAAGTCTAAAAGCTTGACAGTATTCCTAGGAATGAAGGTTGCCAATTTTTTATACCCTTCCTTACATCCCCCAACATTTTTTAGCATATGTGCGTCATATCCTTCTACTCTGGCTGTAAAAAAGTCACTCATCGTTTCATAACTCACTTCATTTCACCCTCAATCTCCTAACACTTATACTCTCATCTTATACCCACCTTATTCTTAAGACTACCTTATTATTATTTATGAAGTAAAATAAGGAGCTATATTTTCCTTTTTTCTTGGTATAAGAGAATTAAAACAATGGCTAAAACAATATTAATAAGACCAACTGCTTTTACATGATATTCTATAGTTGTCAGTGCCCCCAACCATCCTCCCATAACAAACATCACTATAATGCTTAAATAAATAAGACTAGTTTCTAGCGCTTCGGTTTCTTTGGTTATATAGTAATGAGAGGCCTGCTCTGCTAGATTCTTTAGATTACCTGTAAACATAACGGTGGAGTAAGCTTTACCATTTACCTTACGAAAGCTTTGTACCTGCATAGCACAAACAAAGGATAGCATCATATTAGCTAGTACATTAAAGGCTCCTTCTGGAATAAGCATCACCATAAATAAAGTACTTATTTCAATGACTAATATCATGTGAAGCCAATAAAAGTACTTTCCACCCTTAAATTTGTGCTCTATTATTTTAGCAAGCCAAACCCCCACTATAAAAGCTGAGATAGAGAGCAAGTAATAAATAACCTTTTTCATATCTCCTTGTGCAATGTTATAGCCTAGTAAAACTAAATTGCCTGTTTGTGTATTGGCAAATACCTTTCCTCTTGCCAAATAAGAGTAAATATCTAAATATCCTCCCACAAAGGCAAGTAGCATACCAATTAATAGAGATTCTGACATCTTATCTTCTTTTGAAACTTTTATTATCATTCCTTTTTCCTCTATTTTCATTGTTTAAAATAGGGTTTTCTATTTGAAAGTTATTTATTCCTAATCATGTTTTTCCATTTGGAATCCTCACATGATTATTTCGTTTAACGACAATAGACTATTAAAAAACTTAAAAGAATAATTATCATTTGATAAGTATTTAAACTTATGCTATAGTATTGCTATTAATATCATTTTAGTAATAAAAGAAAGGTGATTGACTATGGAATTAAAAGATAAAGTTGTTGAATTACTTTCTAATTCAGAGGCTATGAGACCTGGCGATATAGCAGCTGCTCTTGGTGCTGAGAAAAAAGACCTTGATAAAGCAATCAAAGAACTTAAAGCTGAAGAACGTATTATCTCTCCAAAAAGATGTTTCTACTCTGTACCAAAATAGTAGACGTAAAAGAGCTATACAACTCATGTCAGTTGTATAGCTCTTTTACTCTTATTTTTGTTCTTCTACTAGCTTCATGAATCTATGAATCATAGCACTTACTTCCGCTCTCGTTGCTTGTGCTTTTGGATTACATTTCTTATTCTCATCTCCTGAGATAATGCCTAACTCACCCATGAGCGTCATTGCATCTTTTGCCCATGGTGATACTTCTTTTTGATCAGTAAATGCTACTGTCTGAGTCTCTTTTGTGATGTCAATTCCCATAGCTGTTATGTAATTATATAACATAGTTGCTATTTGCTCACGTGTTACTGTTCCATTTGGATCAAACATCTGAGCTTCTATCCCACTAACAATACCTTGCTTACTTGCCCAGATAATAGCCTTTTCATACCATGCTTCAGATTTTACATCCACAAAGGTATTATTGCCTATTACTTCTGGTTCACCTACTAAACGATAGAGAACAGTTGCAAACATAGATCTTGTCATAGGGGCATTAGGAGCAAAGCTCTCTTCACTTACACCCTTTAATATGCCTTTATTAATAACATATGCTATAGATTCAGTTGCCCAATGTCCTGATATATCATTAAAGTTTGTATCTAATACTTCTTCTTTGTCAGTACCTTCTGGCTTAACTTCTTCTACTTCCGGCTTTTCTGGTTTAGTCGTACTTCCGCCACTACTACTATCACCTGAGCCGCTATCTTGCTTACTCCACCTAGCATATAACGTATGTTCCTGTTCTTGAGTAACAATAGTATTTGGTGTTACTTTTTGACCACCTGATAATTGTGTATACCATCCTAGGAAAGTATATCCGCTTCTTTCAGGTGTTGGCAGCTCTCCATAAGCCTTACCTAGTGTAACTTTCATTGTTGTTATAGTATTATTAGCTGTTGCTCCTTGATAATCAAAGGTAACATCATATTCTTTTACTAAGTCTTCTCCAATTGAAGGATCATTATAAGTTGTCTTTTGCCATTGCACACTAGACATGTTAATAACCCCTGCTCCTACTTTAGGTAAGACCTTAGCATTCAACTGATTTACATCATATAACTTATGATCTTTATATGGTAGCTTAGAAATAAATTCTTCTGCATTAAGAATCATGCCTGCCCCAGCATTATCAGTAACTGCTAAATCTGTAAGTTCACCATTTAAGTAGTAAAGAGAATTAACAGCATTAATATAACCTCCTGGGCTATTACCATTACCACTTGCTAAAGCATTAATAATCCCATTAATTGATGTATTTTCTAGTAACACTGATGCACCACAAGTTGAAATGGCCCCATTACTTACTACCTTTAATGCTGCTTCTGGATTTTCAATGCTATTTTTAAGCTCTAAAATTTCTGAAGCATCTAAAATACAATTGTAAACATGACTATTCCCACCACGTAAGCGAGGCATACGGTCCATTGAATTCTTATAGTAGTTGTTAGCTAATGTCAATTGTAAGTTTTCTGTATAAGCTTCTGTATCAGACGCACCTACAAGATGTGTTTTCTTTTGTGCTGCTGCATAAGCTCTAACTTGCTCCTTAGTCATATCATAATGAGTAATTAACTCATTATAATATGGATATGCCTCTGGATTTGCTTCTAATAAATCTAGCATTTCATCAAAGAAACGTGATTCACTCTCTGGTAAAAACTTTGACCACGAAATAGTTACATCTGTTGTTTGACTACTTATGGCTTTCTTGATATCTACAACGCCATCATAAGCCTTATAGAAAGTACAGTGGTCAATCCAGATATTCGTACTACCATTTTGAATAGTCATATAATCCCAGTCATTGCGGTCATAATCCCCGGCAGTAGCTTCATCCCACTCCCATAATTCATCAAATACAATATTTCTTATAATAATATTAGATGAATTACTAATATCGATACAAGTATGTTTAATTGCTGAACCATTCTTAGAGTAAATAGTAAGATTACTCATATCTTTAATGTACAGTGTAGAAATACCTGTTTCTAAAAGTGTAGGATGCAATAAAGGTTGATTATTAACAGGTTTAATAATACTACTATATTTATTTAGTACATCCCCTATTTCCTTAGAACCCAGGTTAATATCTTGTGTTAACTCAATGACACTTGCTTTCCCTGTTTTCTTAATAGTAGAAAGTGCTTCTAAAAACTCCGCCGCAGTAGCTACTTGATAGTATCTATTAGAAGATTCTAATAGCGTTCCACCACCAGTAACTCTCTGTGCATAGCCTTCTAGATTAAATGCACCTAATCCTGTATCATCTGTTGCATCAGGATCTGCATTATCATTGGTATAGTCTGTCTCAATGAATTTTTCTTCTCCTAGTGTTGTAATGCTGCCTACAAAGTGGTCCATAGAAACTTTTTCTGAAACATCATATGGATTCCAGCCTAAGTAAGCTGGTGTAAGCATTGTTTCCGCCTGTGATTTTGAAATCTGTGGGCGGTCACTGTTAATGGCATAGCTTGGTCCATAAGAATAGTATTCACTAAAGCGTGCTTCCTTATATGAATTAGGACTCATATCAGCATATGGTGCTACTTTGTTAATGATACTTCCCATATATGTATTAATAAACGTAACGCTAGCATCTGCCCCCCATGGACGTGCTAATAAATATTTAGAACCATTACAGCCTTCTTCTGCAGTAATCACACAGTTATTAAAGATATAACCATAATCTACTTTTGGATCTGTTTTAGGTGCTGTGATGTAACCACTATTTTTAGTAGCATTATATCTAAATGCCAGTTCACAATCATTAAATAGCGCTTGTCCATTACCATAGATATAATCGATATTACCTGCAATATAACATTTATAGAAGTACTGCTGACTGCTATTAGCTTGCAAAGTATCTTGATAGCCTAATAATTTAACATTTACAAAAGTTGATTCTTTAGCATCTATACGTATTGCATCTGCTGATTCATTTGAAATACTGCCGTCGCCTAAATATTCATAGGTATTTTCGAAGGTTAGGTTCTCTGCTGAAAAACCAGTAGCTGATGATTTCACATGAATAGCACAACGTTTATCAGTATCGCCACCTGGCTTAGTTATATCTTTATCAAAGAAATTAATGTTAACTTTCTCTCTATCTTCTCCAATAAGTGTAATGTAAGGTGATGCAATTCTTAAATACTCTCTGTAATTACCCTCTTTCACTAGGATAACAACTCGCTTTGTATTATTTAATGGTATGCTATCCACAGCTGCTTGCAATGTACGATACATCTTTGTATTGGTTCCATCGCTAGCTACTTCTCCATCTATCCCGGTATAAGATTCATTTACTACAAGGTCATAATGTGTTAAATAAACAAAGTTAAATGTCTTACGTGTTACTTTTCCTTCTTCATCGGTAAATAATAAATTCACATCATTTCTACCTTTTATTAAAGGGGCTTTAAACGCAAAGGCCTCATTTTTATTGAGGTTAACAGAAGCATGAACACTATTATTAACTTCTAATGCAAGCGTTCCCTTGTTATCTACAACTCCTTCTAATGTTGCTTCATTTTTATAAACTGTGTCGTAAGATTTCTTAGTAATAAAAATATTAGTAGCTTCATTTTCATAAACATATTCTCCTTGGCGACCTGCTGTAGGTACCATCAAAAGAATATTAGAAGGATTACTTTCATTATTATTTGACTGAGCTACTACATAGTAATAATAAGGTTCTTCATTTTTTACAGCAACGTCTTGATAAGTTAAACCTTCTACTGTCTTTATTAGTTGATATTCTGTTTCTTCAGATGCTTTTCTATAAACTTGATACTGAGTTGCCTCATTAATAGCTGTCCAGCTTAAATTAATTTGAGTATCACCACTATCTGCTGTTAAAACAGGACTTTCTAATGGCGCTTGTACCGTAATACTTAAAGATTCTAATGCTGGTGTTGTATTTTCACCGCAAACACCAGAAATACGAAATACATATGTACCATCGCCATCAATTTCTGCTGTGTATGTCTTTTCTGTTACCTGGTTAGATAGTACTTCGAAATGATTTCCTCCATCTTTAGATAACTCAACTTGATAGGCACCATCATCTGCGCAATTATCTCCTGTCCATGTCACAGTTAGCTTTGTGCGATCTTCTGATAATACTGGATCTTTTACTGTATTTACAACAGGAGGCGTACCAACTGCTTCATAACAGTCTGTTTGCTTATAAAGTACTTTACCTGCTTCAGTAGTATAAGTTAGATTATTAATTACACCATTCACATTAGCAAAGGCAAAACCAAAACGTACACTTCCTCCTTCTACTTTCAATAACTCAGCATTTGAATTTTTTACTAGTGCAGATGTTGTCCCCTCTTTAGTTGTCATTTCTGAATAAAAGCCTTCAGGTGTTCTTTGTACTTTTACATGAATAGTATCACCTACAGCATACTGACTATTGATTCCACCAGCACCAATTGTATTATTAGGTGTCTTATTATAAATATTTCTTACACTTCCACCACCGCGAATACCTAATGTCACTAATTGAGTAATATTCTTCTCTGGTTCAAATAAACCTGTATACACACCATAGTTAGTGCTGTTTCCTACGGCTGTTATTTTAATATCTGCTTCTAAACTCGAAAAATCTGTTGTAGCATCAAATAAATAATAACCAACATTTGTCATATTGTTAATTGAAGCAGATGTATTATCATGACCAAACATTAATCTATGTCCAACTGGTATAACTGAGAAAGTATCATCTTTGTTAACTTCATTTGGCATGGCCTCTTGTGGATTTACTACTGTTGAACCTGTTAACTCACCTGTGTTTTTTACAGTTGTACTATGTAAATAATTTTCACCTGTTGAAGTATTATCACTAGAAGCTAATACAAATCTTAACGTTGTTGCTGGTCCTGTATAATGATAGGTTATTGTATTACCACATGCTGATGATTGCATATGATTTTCACCTGACACAAATGAACCATTTGCACCTTCTGGTAAATCAGGTTCATTTAATATACCATATGGTTTACCATACATACAGACAGCAAAGGTAATCTCAGCATCTCCTGCCACTACCACACTAATCTCATTCCCAGTATATAAATATAAGCCATGGGATTGATCTTTCCAGTAAGGTGCCTTTGAGCTTATTCCTCTACGAATTGATAACATCCCATTATTTACTGTATAAAAATCATTAATTGGATTAGTATTAGTAAAATCTGCTATATTAGCCTCTTTTGTATAATCTACGGAAAATACATCTGTTATAGTGGGCTTTTGAAATTGACTTGTATCCTGAATTTTAATGTTATAAGTATGAGGGTATGTTTCTTTATCTATAAAAGTTACAACAACATCACCATTACCATCTATGTGTAAAGACTCTACTACATCCGGACTATTATTAGTTAATAAATCCTCACTTAGTACTTCATTCCCTAAATCAATACTCACATATGCTTTTTTACTTTGAGCATAATATACTTCACCTTTATCTACTGCTACTGATGCCTTACCTGCTTCTGTTGTTGCACCTGTTGCTATGAGGTTTATGTTTCCAATAGAAATAGAGAAGTCTTTTTCGATCCAAGGTGTCACATCCTCAGTAGTATTTCTTACTGTAAAGCCATGTAAATAACCACTTCCATTGATGGTAAAAGTAAGCACTGCCGGCTCACCTTTATATACATAAGCTACTTCTCCTCCATCCGCTACAACTTTTAAATCAATTCCACCTTCTGGATAAAACTTTCCTCCTGATGCATCAGTCTCAGCTGTAATAGTACCACCACTTCCATATTGACACAATTTAAAGGTAATAACAGCATTTCCTGCCACCTTTACTTGAAAGGTATTGCCATCTGCTACAGCAACTCCATGTTGATTATCCTTATAATACATACTCCCTTTACCATCCACAGTAACAAATCCATCTGTCGAGGTAACCGTTCCTATCTTATTTCCATCTGTTGGTATGCTAAAATCTTCTGGCTTCTTAGCAAAGTCATAGCTATAGTTAATATTTAGCTCTGGCATTAATTCTGACCCTATTACTAGAGCACTATTTGTTGTATATTGAGTTACATATGAATTATTCAGTACAGAATTAGTATTATCTATCAATTCTTCACCTTGAAAACTTATTGGATTTCCATATGAAGGTATAATCGTCGACGTCACTAAGGTACTTGCTAAAAGTAAAGCTGTTCGTTTTTTCGTTCGTGCTTTAACAAATTTTTTCATATTATTCTCCTTTTTTTTCAGTAAGAAACTTTAACACTATATTTATTCTATTAAATGCATTTTAACTTTTCAATTCAATTTCATTTTTTCTATATTTACTTCAAATTATATATCATTTTAACTACACTTTTTACATTTTAACTCATAATACAAATTATATTATTGTGCAATATGACATTTATTATTGTTAAATATTTACACCTTTTATGGTTGCACCAAAACATTTCATTCATCCTATTTAATTATTTCATGTGTATTTTATCTATTTTTTAAAACTAATTAAATTAAATTTTATCATTTTTCACAAATGAAAACGGTGTAGAAAATATACAGTGTTAGTGCTTTGTATGAATACTTTTCTTAAAACCAAGATAAAAACTACATAATATAACTTTTTTTCATAATATTCAATTTTATCTACTGTTTCTTTGATTTATTTCTGCTATACTATACTCAATATACAACAATAGAGCCCACAAGCTATAAATCTCCTAGCTTATGAGCTCTATTATTTCACTATTGTTATAATTGACTAATCACTAAAATATCATTTTCTTTAACGATTGTTTTTCCATTTGGAATGATAACTTTATGATTACGTTTAACCACAATAACTAATTTTTCTGGCCCTAGTGTAATCTCTGCTAATGGTTTTCCTATCCAATTATTATCTTTATCGATCTTCATTTCAGTAAGATGTGCTTCAAAATCCTCTTGCAACGAAAGAGCACTAAGTATAATAACATCTCCTGAGAGAATGGTTGTACTCCCTTTAGGTATAATTCGTTTATCCCCTCTTATGATTAATACAAGTAAAATATCCGGGGGTAAGGAAATCTCCTTTATTTTTTTACCACTCCATAAGTGATTTTTTGAAATTGGAAGTTTAATAAATTGTATAGGCTCCTCATCTGAATAATCACTGAAAGTCTTCATAACATTACTATTATCATCAATCATATCAAGTTTTTTAGCCATAAATGGTATTAAAGAACCTTGTAAGCTGATTGAAAATAAAACAATAAAGAATACCATATGAAAAATATCATTTTTCATATACGTTGGACTAACAGTAGCCATAATAGCAAAAACGATTGAAGCTGCTCCCCTTAGCCCTGACCAAGAAACTAATAGCTTTTGATTTATTGTTCCTTTAGAAGGTGATAAAATAGCAAAAACTGCTAATGGACGTGCAACAAAAGTTACAAAGATAGCAATTGCTAATGAAGGTAATAAGATTTTTGGTAATTCAGATGGAAAAGATAAAAGGCCTAAAAGAAAGAATATTAACATTTGCATTAAGCCTGTAATACCATCAAAAAAGTAAACTAATGATTTTTTATTAGGTATCGCTTGATTCCCTAAAATAATACCTAAAATATAGGTACTTAAATAACCATTTCCTCCAAGTAGTGTAGATGCTGCATAAGCAATAAGCGGCATGCTAAATACAAATATGGTGTCAAAACCATCTGTTGCAAATTTAATTTTAGTCAAACACCAAGTTGCTATTAATGCAATCCCAGCTCCTATAGCAATGCCATAAACAACTTGTGCGAAAACCATGTAAGCAAGCTGACCACCACTAAAGTCTCCACTCATCATGGCTAAAATAATAACTGTAAGCATATACGAACAAGGGTCATTACTCCCACTTTCTACTTCTAATAATGAAGCCGTATTATCCTTTAAATTAAGTCGTTTAGAGCGCAATATAGAAAATACAGATGCGGCATCTGTAGAGCTAATAACAGCTCCGATTAACATACTTTCAAGAAAATCAAATCCTAATAAGAAATAACAGAAAAGACCTGTTAGTAGTGCTGTGAAAATAACACCTATTGACGAAAGGAGTACTGCATTAACGGCAATTGGCTTAGCTTGTTTCCAGCTGGTTCCAAATCCTCCATAAAACATGATAAAAATTAAAGCAATCGAACAAACTTGCTCTACGATACCATAATTATCGAATGGGATTTTTACTATACCATCTGAACCAAATAGCATCCCAAGCACAATAAATGCAAGTAGCATAGGAATACCTAGCTTACTGGACATTTTATTGAGTACTACACATATCAATATAATTGCTGCTACAAGTAAAATATATATGGACATTCTAGCCTCCTCTATGTTGAAATAAATATAATTTAATTATATCATTAATTGCTAAATATAATTATTTTTTTTATTATAATTAAATATTTTTTGTTTACAAAATCAAATATTTCATATCATCAACTAGAAAAAGCCTTGATTATACTTGCCTACAAGTATAATCAAGGCTTTTTTATATATACTTTTTAAAATTTAACTTCAAAATTAATTTTATCATCTATCCTAATACACTCATGACTACGAATGTATTCAATAACTAGTTCTTGAATATCCACACCATATTCTCTTACTAATGGACATTCACTATAAAATTCATAGCCACCTGTACCTGTAGCTCTATAATCACTCATAGCAATTGTATATTTCCTATTTTCTAGAGGTTTTCCGTTCACAGTGATACTTGTCACTCTTTCCCCTATTGGTTTAGAAATATCAAAAGTATAGTTAAAGCCTGCAAAGAAATCGTAGTTATAATGCTCTACCTTAGGACTTACAAAACACTCTGAAATAACTATTTCGCCGCCTTTTAAAGTATAATACTGCGCTGAGCGTTCTAGTGCTTTCTTTAAAGTTGCCTCATCGATTTCTAATACTTTAATGGTATTAGGAAACTGATAAGCTGCCATAATGTCTCTTGTTGTGACTTCCTCATTAAAGCCAATTGGATTATTTCCTAGGCTTGTACAAGAAAAATCTGCTCCTGTGTGTGCAAGTTGCACCTTATTACAAAAGTCAGCTAGCTTAGAACCTTGAAGGGCTAGTTCTAACTTACTCAGTGGTTCAATAGGTTTAGAAAAACGTCCTACCTTTTGGTCAAGCCACCTTTGTACTTGCTCCTGCATCTCTACTAAGGCTTCTGGTACTTCATTTAAACTAATTGATTCTGGAGTCAGGCAATCCGCTGTTATCACTTTACCTTTTTCACCTACAACCACTTCTAGCTTTGCATACTTTACTGCATTAGAAGGTAATTGTAGAACGTAAGTTCCATGAATTTCTGTGCCTTCTACTGGCATATGTTGATGAGCTGTTAAAAGTACATCGAATGCTAATTCCTTACACATGCGATAGCCTACATTTTCTTTGCCTTTAGCTAAGGTTTTTCCTGTTTGAAGATCTGCTTCAAAACCACCATGATAAATCCCTATAGTTATATCACATAAAGGGCGTACTTCTTCAAGGGTACGTTGAGCTGTTTCAAAGGTATCTAATATTTCTAAATGCTGAAGGTGCTCTGGCTTTTCCCACAGAGATACATAGTCTGTTACAAGACCAATCAGCCCTACTTTTAAACCATTTTCTAAGGTATGAATCACATAAGGCTTTAACCCAAGTTCACCTTTATGATCAATGACATTAGCAAGTAAACACGCCGCATTTAAATGACTAAGATATCTATGCGCACCTTTATAATCGTAATTAAAATCATGATTACCCAGTGTCACATAATCATACCCTGCTGTGTTAAAGACTTCTGAAATAGCACAGCCATCTGCTTGATTTTCCCACATATATTTAGCAAAAGCCGATCCTTGAATGGTATCCCCTCCATCTAAAATAAGGGTATTACCATCTTTTTCAAAAGACTTACTGCAGCTTAATACGCCCATGGGTTTTTCTTCTTTGTTCACATAGTCTGTAGGGAAAAGATAACCATGCGTATCTGATGTGTAATAAATTTTAAGTCGTCTTTCCAATCACCTTACCCCCTAGCCAGTTTAACACGGATTTTACCTGAAATAAATTCGATGACTAAAACTAAAATAATAAGACCTGCTAGAATTGCACCTACTTCATTCCATCTATAGGCATTCATAGCAAAAATAAGTGGTGCACCGATACCACCTGCTCCTACAAGTCCAAGAACAGTAGCATCTCTAAGGTTCATATCAAAACGATAAATAATAGTTGATGCAAAGTCTGGCATAAGTTGTGGTAAAATCCCATATCTAATTTTTTGGAAGGTAGTACATCCACATGCATCTAATGACTCTAATATTTTAATATCCATATCTTCAATGGATTCAATATACATTTTTGAAACCATTCCTATAGAACAAAGAGACATGGTTAAAAGTCCTGCAAAAGGACCTGGTCCTGTTACCCTAATGAACATAAGCCCATATACAAAAGCAGGTATTGTTCTTACTGCCATGATAATAAGTCGGCCTATTAAGGCAACAGGCTTCGGTACAATGTTTGTTGCACTAAGGAATGCAATTGGCACAGCAAGTATAGCTCCTACAATTGTTCCTAAGAAAGCAATACACATTGTTTCTAATAAAAGATACGGTACACCTTGATTTGTAAAGTTAAATAATAGCTCTGGATCTGGCGTAAAGATACCAACTAAAATATTTTTGGCAATATCCATGCCTCCTTGCGCTAGCCCTGTAAACTTAACTGCACTACTAGACCAAGCCACAAGAATCACAAAAACAAGTGCACAAATGATTTGAAAAACCCATGTTTTAGGTTGTCTTTCTAATTGTTTTTTAATTTCTGCATTCATCTCGTTCCCCTCCTTATTAAGTTAATTTCTTACGCAGATAATGACTGATACCTTCTATAATCATAACTGCTATAAATAGGGTAACAAGAATCATTCCAACACTGCTGTACTCTCTCCAACCGATTTTTTCATTTAAAATAAGTCCAAGACCACCTGCACCTACATATCCTAGAATAGATGCATAACGTACATTTCCTTCAAAGCAGAATAAGCAGTTAGCAATATAGCTTGGTAGCACTTGTGGCACTATTGCCGCAAGAAAGGCTCTAAGCTTTGTAGCACCTATAGCTTCCATTGCCTCATAAGCTCCCATATCTACTGTTTCAATTTGCTCATAAAGTAATTTTCCAATATAAGCAAAAGTAAAGATGGCAATAGCCGTTGTTCCAGCTAAGGTTCCTAGACCAAATACATAAGTAGCAATTAGGGCAACCACTAAAGTTGGCATTGTTCTTACTAAACTTAAAAATAAACGTATAATACTTACAAGCACTTTATTACTCACGATGTTACTTGCTGCTAAGATAGCAAATGGTACTGCCATGATGCCTCCAACAACTGAGCCCAATAATGACATCTTAATGGTATCAAATAAAGGCTTCCAAATGGCACTTAAATAGCTTGTTTCTGGTGGAAACATTTTCTTTAAAATAACAAAGAACTCATTTCCTCTTTCCATAAGAGTTGATAAATTAAAGCCTGTGATTTTAACAGAAATAGCCCCTGCAATAACTAATAATAAAATAATCAAAGGCATACGTGAACGTTTTTCTAGTACTTCTTTGCCATCGCTTAATAGGATTTTCTTAGGTGGAAAAATTTTATCGTACCAACTCATTTTTCTCCTCCATTACTCCAATTTCCTGACCACAATAAATTTGGTCTAAGATTTCCTTAGTTACATCTTTACTTGGACCATCATACACTATTTCACCAGCTCTAATACCAATAACACGGTCAGCATACTCAAGTGCCAAATCTACGTGGTGAATATTAATGAGTACTGAGATATTCATTTCTTTATTAATACGCTTGAAATCATCCATAACTTGTTTTGCTGTTACAGGGTCTAGGGCCGCAACAGGTTCATCTGCTAGCATAATCTTTGGATGTTGTGCTAACGTTCTGGCAAGGGCAACCCTTTGTTGTTGTCCTCCTGAAAGTTGATCAACTCTCACATACGCTTTGTCTAAAATACCTACTTTATCTAAAGCTTCTAATGCTGCTACTTTGTGCTCCTGAGGATAACACCCTAGTAGTACTCTCCAAAATGGTAAATCTGGAATATTAGAAGTTAAAACATTTTTAATAACGGTTGTTCTTGTAACAAGGTTAAAGGATTGAAAAATCATACCTATTCCTCTACGGAATTTTCTAAGAGATTTGCCTTTTAAGGTACTTACATCTGTGCCGTCTACAGTTAATGTCCCTTCTGAAATATCATGTACACGATTAATAGTACGAATAAGTGTCGATTTTCCTGCTCCTGAAAGGCCAATAATGGCTACAAATTCACCTTGCTCAATTTCAAGAGAAACATTCTTAAGTCCCTTAAAACCATTTGGATAAACTTTACTTACATTATCAAATTTAATCATATAACGCTCCATTCCCTCTGTTAATAAGATTCCTTAATAATGTGAACTAGTGTTAACATTATTATTTTAGTACAATTTTTTATCTTTACGCTAAAAATAATGGGGAGTTAAAAACTCACCCATTACCTTAATATGACTTATTATTTTGCTGCATTAAGTTCTTGAATTAATTTTTGAGCTGCACGTTCATTATCATAGTCAGATGGTGACGCTACTTGGTAACCATTGTGACTGTAGATAGCAATAACTTCTTTACCTGCGTCTGTATTACCAATATTGATAAATGCATTTTGAAGTGCTTTTTTAAATTCATCTGTCATAATTTTAGATGTTGTACTTACACTTACTGTATCATTGTAAATACCTGGTGTAACACCAATTACATTTGTTTCGTCCCAAATAGATGCTGTTCTTCCGAATTCTGATGTCCATTTTTCTTCATTGTCACGACGTAAGTCTGCATAACCAACTACGATATCAAGTTGACCTGATGCAAGACGAGCCATTGCACTACCATAAGAATCTGCTTGTACTACACTTGCTAAATCAGTAAGACTTTTTCCGTAATTTTCTTGTAACCATAATGATGGATAAATGTAACCTGCTGGTGATGTTGTAGACATCATGCTCCAGTTTGCTGAGTTAAGGTCTTCCCATGTTAATGCTTCACCTGCATTTACTTTAGCTGCAAGCTCTTGACCTTTTTCTGATGGACCTGCAATGATTAATGAACGATAGAATGTTACTT
Source organism: Cellulosilyticum sp. WCF-2 (assembly GCF_003990395.1). Taxonomy (NCBI): domain Bacteria; kingdom Bacillati; phylum Bacillota; class Clostridia; order Lachnospirales; family Cellulosilyticaceae; genus Cellulosilyticum; species Cellulosilyticum sp. WCF-2. The sequence continues at coordinate 4,226,692 of NZ_CP034675.1, forward strand.
GTTCATCAAGACCTGTAGTTGGTTTTTTATCATTCCAGTCTTTTGCATTATCAGATTCAATGCTTAATGCATCACGTGTTGCTGTTAAGATTGGCTCTGCTCCATCATCGTATAATACGTATGTTCCACCTGGAATTAAACCTACATCAGCTGTCCCTGCACTAAGTGCTTCTCCTACTGCTTCAAAGCTTGTCCCTACAGTAATTTCTACTTCGCCTACGTTGTATCCCTCTTTAGCTAACTCTTCTTTTAACATTCCTTTTAAAGGCTCTGTTGCTGTTACAATTTCTGCTGGCTCTTTAGAAGGTACGAATGCAACTGTTAATTTATCAATTGTTTTAGCGCCTTCTTCTGTTCCTGTTGTACCTGTATTAGCTGTGCCACTTCCACACCCTACAAGCATACTCATTCCTAATGCCATTGCCATAAGCATTGATCCAAATTTTTTCATTGTTCCCTCCATCAATTAGAATTTTGAATTTTAAAAAGTATATATTTAAAAACTTACGTTTTTAAAAACTAGTTTAAACTTTACCCTCACAAAATTTAGAAGGTAAGATGACAGTCATCGTTTCTGTTCTTGCCCCTGTTATACGCTCTATTAAAAGCTTAATAGCTGTTTCCCATACAAAGTCTGGAAACATTTCAACAGCTATATAGCTAGGATATTTTGATCTTAATGTCTCGATATCTTTATAAATAATGACCCTAACATCTTCTGGTACTTTAAGACCTTCTTCTTCAAAAGCTTCTAAAGCACCTTCTGCAATTTGGTCATTGCCTAACAAGACTGCTTTGGCTAGATGATTAGCTCTAATAGCTTTTTTTGCCATTTCATAACCACTTTGTTTACTGAATTCACCAATAAAAAATTGCTCTTCTTGATATTTATTTTTATCTTTAAGAATCGTCACAAGTGCTTCATGCCTTGTTTTTCCAATCACAATACCATCTTGCTCATAGTACGCGCCGATGTAGCCTAGACTTTCATACTTTTGTTCATCTAGTATGTATGACACCATTTGCATAAGTCCTTCATTATAATCCATAATGATTCGGTCATATTTATAATCTTGTCTATCTGAATTAATAAACAAAATCATATAGCTTTGTTTCTTAAGATAGAGTACTTCTTCCTCTGAAAAGCGTCCCAAAGCAATAATGCCATCTACTTGTAAGTCTTCACCATATGTCATCCTTTTAAATTCTACTGGATCTGTGCAAAATCTACTTGCGATTCCAACATAATCTGAAAGTTTAACATGGTGGGCATCTTTTCTAATGATATGCCAATCTGCAATGCCAATAGTAATGCCTTTTTCGGCTTTCATGCGACGTTTTTTGGGTGGAATATATTGGAGTTCATGGGCAATATCAAAAATCTTGTTTCTTACCTCTGCACTAACAGCAATTGTTTCATCCTTATTAAGTACTCTTGACACAGTCGCCATAGATACATTAGCCATTTCAGAAATCTGTTTTATAGTCGCCATTTTTTCTCCACCTCCTCACTTATTGTATTCATATATATGATAAAACACAAGTTTTTTTACTGAAATTTTACTTAAAAACCTATTATTTAACATAAATTTAACATTTAACTTGAATCTTTTACAAAAAACGGATGTCATATCTCCTATACTTTCCATTTAAGGTTTTCTCTCACAGTGTAAAAAGGCCATATTCTTCAGACTGAATATGACCTCTTTTATTTGATTAATAACTTATCTATAGCTCTTTTACCATTCTAAAACGCTTAAGTAATGCATCATTTCTTTTAACTTGCTGCTCTTCTATTATTAGGTAGCCTCTTTTCTCAAAAAATGGTCTTGCTGTAAGAGACGCATATGTAGTAATAGTGGTTTCTTTATTTTGCTTTGCATAGTCTTCTAATCTTTCTGTAATAGCTCTACCAACACCTCGATTTTGATAATCTTTATGTACATACAAGCGATCGAGGTAATTACCTTCAACATCTCCAAATCCAACAATTTTATCATTCAATTTTGCAATAATACTATAGTGGCTCAGTAAGGATTGATGCCATTTTACCTCATCTATATTTCCACTTGCCCAGGCATCTAGAGCTTCTTGGGAATAGTCTTTAGCATTAACTGTATGAACAGTATCATAAAATAATTGTCCAATTTCAGTAAGGTCTGCTTCCTCATAGGTTCTTAACTCTAGCTTCATACTACTTTCAATGTAATCATAAGCAGCTTTTATCTCACTTTTATAATCATCAGTAATTTCAATATATTTAACCCTATGGGCTATGCACTTTGCTTTCAACCTTTGATGTTCTGCTATAAATGTTTCTATACTTCTTTCTTCTGGATAGTTCCTTTGCTCAATAACATTTTCATATTCTAGTACTTTATCAAAATGATTTCTAATATAATCCTTTGAAAAAATTAAATAGCATGCAATAACTTCCTCCCCTAGAACTTCTTTTACCCTCTCCACTGGTAAATAACATCCTTCAATAATGATATTTTGCTTATTCTCCCTACAGGTTTGAATCATCCCTTTAACAATGCCCCACAACTTTTCAGCTATCACATCATCTGAGTCAAGTGCTGTAAAATCACAATGTTTATCCCCTCGAATTAAGCCCATCTTTATATGATCAAGACTTGTATATGGAAAGTGATACTTCTCAAGCAGTCTTTGTGCCAATAAAGTTTTTCCAGTGTGACTTTCACCGCCTATTAAAATAATCATAGGTGCTCCTTTCATTTCTCCATAGTAAAAGCAGCCATGAACTACTTTCTTTTGGCTGCTCTAAATAATTTTTCATACATTTTTTTTACGCTCTTGTAATAATATACGTTGAATACTCTTTAAGGACAAATAGTACTTCCCCCCTAGCTTTTGAGGAGATATTCCTTTTTTGTAATCAGCATAGATTTGCTGATTTCTGAGTTGAAGTTCTTGTCGTATAGAAGTATTGGTTCCCCATATTTTTCTATTTTCTTCTTTCTTAGGAATATAAAGATACTCCCCATCTATATACTCTTGTATCATCTCTAATAATTCATTTGGCAATACTGCCTCAGCTTTCTTATAGCTCATTGTGCCCTCCTAAAAATTAATATTGTTTAGGAATAGCAACGGCTATTTTTTCATAATTTAATCTGCAATAGCCCTTGCTATGCACAAATAACATATCTTCTCATATAAAAATTCTCCTTTCTCTTTAATAACTCATCGTTTTTAATATTAATTTAAACATTCTATATTGCTAATTATATCATTCTGTTCATTATTAGTTCAATAATACTTATAAAACTATGCATGTGATACTGTTGGAAACATTAGCTTTTGTTCCTCAACAATCTTTAAGTTGTCTCCTATAATAAACAAGGTACAATCCTCTTCATGATAAGGTTTAATTGTATACCCTCCAATCTCATAAGGTGTAAATCCTAATATCACTTCTTTAATACCACTGCCAAAAGCAGTAATTACCTCATCTAATGCTAATCTTTGACCTGCAAAAATTTCGTGGAGTGTTAGTACCTCATTTTCTATATCTGCTATAACATAGGCCTTTTGTTCTGGCATATAATAAATGCTATTTTTCTTATAGCCTGTTATCCAAAAACCTAATAGTCCTTGATTGCTCATAGCTAATCTACCATTTAGTTCTGCTGTTTTACTAGCTGCAAATAATTTTTCCCAGTTACTGCATTCTGACATATCAACCTTTTGGGCTGTCTTCATATTGCCCTTCGTACAAACCTTTTTACTATATTGATACTCCTTTGCTGGCTTAAATCCAAACTTAGGATAAAATTCTAATACACTATCATTACCAAACAAGTAGATACCATCTACTTTATCTTTATATTCTGCTAGTATTTGTTCCATTAAAAATCTGCTTAGTCCTTGGCCTCTATATGCTTCGTCTGTCATAACTGTACCTAGTTGAATATAATTCTTAGCTATGCCATCTTGCTGAAATCTCATAAGATTAACAGAAATATTAGCAATCACCTTATTATGATCCACTAAGGAATAAGGAATATATTGATCTCCCCAAAGTCCTTTTTCATACCAACTATTAAAGCTAATATCAAATGTTTTTATAGCCAATGTATTAAAGCTCTCTCTTAAATTCTTGTCCCCTTTGTAATCTACCACATATCTATATTTCATACTTTTCCCCATTTCTTTTATCCAGAATACTTTAACCCAATATGTACTTATTTTATTATACCTGTTACTACCTCTATCTATCAAACTCATCTATTTTTCTGAAGAAAATATGCGCCATCTATTTTTACGCATAAAAAGGCACTTGTTTTTCACAAGTGCCTTGCTTTTATTGATAAACTACCTCTTGCCCACGTTCAGTTTTAATAGTTACCTCTGCATCTCTTAAAGTAAGATACGTATAGCCATTTTCCTCATAGCTCTCTAAAGTACCAACAACTTCTATCCAATCATTTTCCTCAGGTATTGTGTCACTAGTAGTGAATTCAAAGCCACACATACTCCCATCATTGTTACAGCAGCCTGGACCTGTTCGGTAAACAAAATAATAGGTTTGCTTGGTACTTTCATCATAAGCAGAAGTAAACATACCCTCTAATTTAATATTTTTCCCTTCATATTCAGCTGTATTAGTATAAATCTCATTCACATAGCTCACATACATTTTTTCTGTGATTTCTAATACCTCTACATCTTCATTTATACTTGTCACATCATTCTCACTAGGGGATACACTTTTTTGCTCATCACTAACAATATCACTTGTGTTCGTATTCTCACTGGGTAATATGATTTCTTCTGCTGCTTCTTGCTCTTTCTGAGTCTTACTTCCTTGGTCTTTACTAAGTGTTTCATTAGTAGTACACCCTGTCATGATGAAAGAAAGCCCCAGTACTATTGTTACTATACGTATTGCTTCTTTCATCGTTTTACCCCTCCTCTAATCATACCAATCATTGAGAATACTAAGAACATAACAATATTAACAGAAACCACACTAGCACCTGATGGTGTAGCAAATTCATAAGAAATCACCATTCCAGTTGCAAAGCAAACTAACGAGATCATAGCCGAACAGATTACTACCGATAAGAATTTCTTACACACCCTCATAGCTGTTAAAGCAGGGAAAATAATAAGACTTGAAATAAGCAAGGCTCCCATCATTCTCATCCCTAATACAATAGTAATAGCTGTTAAAAATGCGATTACCATATTATAAGCTTTTGTATGAGTACCTGTTGCCCTTGCAAAGGTTTCATCAAAGGTAATGGCAAATAAACGTACATAAAAAATGACAAATAAAACAAGAACTGCTATAGATAAATAAATACTTAAGGTTGCATCCGCTTGACTTAAGGATAAAATGCTCCCAAATAAGTAGTTACATACATCTGTATTCATGCCTGTTGTAAGTGAAACGGTCATTACCCCAATTGCTAAAGAACCACTTGAAATCAGTGCAATAGCAGCATCTCCTTTTATCTTACTACTTTCACTTAAATGTAGTAAAAAGAAGGCAGCTAGCACAACCACTGGTATAGTCAGCTGTAAGGGAGCCATATTGAGAGCTGTGGCTATAGCTAAGGTTCCAAAACCTACATGAGATAAGCCATCTCCAATCATAGAATATCTTTTGAGCACCAAGCTTACACCTAAGAGGGCTGCACATAGGGAAATTAAAGTCCCTACAATGAGTGCTCTTACTAAAAATGGATAAGCTAGCATTTCTGATAAGGTACTAAGCATTGGCTCCACCTCCTACAAAAGTTCTTCCTATATCACTATTTAAATAATCTTTCGTTGTTCCAAAATACAGCTGCCTATTACCTAACTGTAATATATGAGAAGCATACTTAACAGCTGCTTCTATATCATGAGAGATCATAATAACTGTAATATCATGTTTCTCATTAATTGTCTTAATAAGGTCGTACATTTCAGCTGTAACAACTGGGTCTAAGCCTGCTACCGGCTCATCTAGTAATAATAACTTTTGCGTTGCACAAAGTGCTCTTGCTAACAAAACTCTTTGCTGTTGACCACCTGATAGTTCTTGAAAACTCTGACCTTTAAGATGCTTAATGCCCATCCATTCCATTTTTTCTAGTACTACTTTTTTGTCTTTATTGTTGAAGAAAGGTCTCCAGCCTAACTGATTAAGCCTCCCAGATAAAACAACTTCATATACACTAGCTGGGAAATTACGCTGAATATCTGTTTGTTGTGGTAAATAACCAATTTGATTAGCTACTAATCCTTCTCCATAACCAATCTTCCCTCCTAAGGCTGACTTAAGTTTCAATAAGCCTTTCATCAATGTACTTTTCCCTGAACCATTTTCTCCAATAATGCAGAGGTAATCACCCTGATTAACAGTAAAATTGACATTGTCTAATATGATCTTCCCCTCGTATCCCATTTTCACTTCTTTACATGTTATAAGTGCCATTTAATTGAGTGCCTCCTTAATGGTTTCTACATTAGCTTTCATCACATCTAAGTAGGTAACACCCTTTTCAAAGTCTTCTTTAGTGATATTATGACAAGCATTAAATAGGCGCTTTTTAGCTCCTGTAGCCTCACAAATGGTATCTGCCATCCTTTCATTAGATAACTCAATATGAAATACCACAGGTATTTGATCTTCTTTCACTTTGTCAATTAAAAAGGCAACTGTTGCTGCACTAGGCTCTGTATCTGTAGAACACCCTGGAAAAGCTGCATAATAGCTAAGCCCATATTCTTCTACAAAGTAACGTAGTGGAAAGCGATCTGCAAAAATGACTTCTTTTCTTTTACCACTAGCAATTACTTTCTCAAAGGCTGCATCTAAATCTTGTAATTGTTTTACATAAGCTGATGTATTTTCTTCATAATCAGTTTTATTTATCTCATCTGCTTCAATAACAGCCGCTTCGATGGCCTTTACAATCTTAATAGCATTTTTAGGTGAGGTCCATACATGCTCATCGTATTCAACTGCTTCATGATCATGATCTTCCTCATGTTCTTCCTGGTGAGCTTCTTCATCTTGATGTTCATCCGCTTCATCATGTTCATCTGCTTTAGCATGTTCATCCTCTTCATCGTGTTCATGCTGCATACCTTCCACTATTTCTTCTTCTACAAGTTCAACACATTCTAACATCTTAATAACTTTCATATCTTTATTATCAATAGATTCTAATATGCCATCTACCCAAGCATCAGAATCTCCACCTCCATAAATAAAGACATCACAATTTTGAATCTTGATAATATCTTGTGGTGTCGGTTCATAAGAATGACTTTCTGCCGCCGGTGGTAACAGCATGCTCACCTCCGCTTTATCCCCTACAATTTGTCTTACAAAGTCATAGGGTGCAAAAACTGAAGTCACGATATTTAACCTGTCTGACTGAGGCCCAGATACTTCTTTATTTGTGCAGCCAAATAAAAGCATTGTTGATATGAGAAAAATACTCGCTAATGCTGTTCTTTTTTTATTCATTTCTATCCCTCCAAATTTAATATGGTTCTTCTCTTTGTTTAAACACCATCATTTCAATTCAGAAGTTTTACTTTAAGGGTTATAGGCGATGACTGAGAAAGATTCACTGCTACGCCAGCTTGGATATGTACTCTAATAAGGCACAATGGTTGAATTAATAATGCACCTAGCACAGCCCCTTTAATACTGTTAAGTAAATCTCTAGCTACATGAATCTGTAAACATATAGGGCAACCTTGGCCAGTACAATCATGATGACTTTCTTTATTAATATACACAATTGAAAATAACATACAAACAATCAACAATAACCCTAGCATGACTGTTATCTTTTTATGTTTTTCACTCACCTCGGTCCCCTCCTTTCTATACTCTACTGTCCCTTATTATAATCTTATTGCAAATCATTTGCAACTTTTCCTGCTAATTTTCCTAAATATTCCAACTTAAAAGAGTGGTACACAGCCTCAAATACAGTCTGTTACCACCCTCTTTATTTTTACCTTAAACAGCCAATGGCCTTTGCTTCTTATCATGATACTTTTCTACAATCTCTTTAATGTCCATACCATTTGCAACCATTTGTAATACCATTTGCTTTGCCTGATCATAGCTTTCAAATATTTTTTTAGCATGATTCACGTTAGAATAAACTTTCCAATATCCTGTACATAAACAATCTTTTCCTTCATTCTTTATAAAGGCTTTTACGTCTTCATGTGGATAACCAAGGAGTATACCTAGTTCATGGGGGAATTGTTGTTTGAAACTCATATAGCATTGATACCTACTTGCTACTTGTTTTAAAATTTCTTCTAGGCTACTTTCCTCATATCCTAATTGCTTCATTAATTGCTGTTGTTTACTTTCTAGAAGATGCTTTTGTAAATGCTTTTTATGATACAAGAAAAATACTATTCTTTTTTCACATTTAAAAAGGATATCATACGAAATCCTACTTTCTTTAAATAATGCTTTGACATGCTCTTCATCTTCTATACTTACAATAAAGATATTAGAAACTTTAATGCCCACTAATAAAGGGGCACATTGAAAAGCTAACTGCTTTGCCAATTTCTTTTGGGTCATTTCTTCTAATTGAATGCATGCTCTACTCATAGATGTCTCCTTTGCTACCTGCTTCTAATGATTGCAGTGTCCACTGCAACCTTTACAACTTTGACCGCAGCCACACGCCTTGCCATTCTTTCTATCTTTAATAATGCTCCTAATAGCTATTCCCATAATGACTACAACTATACTGCCCACTATAAAAGTTCCCATATGCACACATCCCTTCTTGTTTAAATCATAAACCTTGCTATATACATTATAAGCCTTTTAAATCATTTGTTTGTATGCTATTCGTTACTTTACTGTAAGGTTTAACTATTAGATAAATCACCATGAGTATTACCGCAATAGCCACTACTGTACCTAAACCAAATGCGCCTGTGGTGATGAGCTGACCAATTTGGAAAATACATAATGATGCCAGATAAGCAAGGCCAGTTTGATAACCTATTGCAAACCAGAACCACTTTTTATTATTCATTTCTCGTTTGATGGCTCCCATAGCCGCAAAACAAGGTGCACAAAGTAAATTAAACACTAAGAAAGAATAAGCTGCAAGTGCTGGCATTTGGCCTGCAAGGGTGCTCCAAATTTCTGTTCCATCTTCTGCTACTTCTGAGAAACCATATAATACTCCGAAGGTACCTACTACATTTTCTTTGGCTACTAAACCTGTAAGTGCTGCTACTGATGACTTCCAGTCTCCCCAACCTAAAGGAGCAAAAATAGGGGCTAATAGCTTGCCGAAATCTGCTAAAAAGCCATCTTGCAAATCTTCTACCATGATTAGTTTACCATCTACCAATCCAAAGTTAGAAGTAAACCATACAATGACTGTCGATAATAAAATAATAGTTCCTGCTTTTTTAATAAAGGACCAACCACGTTCCCACATACTTCTTAAGATATTACCGACTGTTGGCCAGTGATATGCTGGAAGTTCCATAACAAAAGGAGCTGGGTCCCCTGCAAACATTTTTGTTTTCTTTAAAATAATACCCGAAATAACAATAGCTGCTATGCCTACAAAATAAGCACTTGGTGCCACCCACCATGCGCCATTAAATAACGCACCTGCTATAAGTGCAATAATAGGAAGCTTTGCACCACATGGAATAAAAGTCGTTGTCATGATTGTCATTTTTCTATCACGATCATTTTCAATGGTACGTGATGCCATGATTCCTGGTACACCACAGCCGCTACCTATTAACATAGGAATAAAGGATTTACCTGATAAACCGAACTTTCTAAAGATCCTATCCATAATAAAAGCGACTCTTGCCATATAACCACAAGCCTCAAGGAAGGCAAGGAATATAAATAAAATAAGCATTTGTGGTACGAAGCCTAAAACAGCACCTACACCACCAACTATACCATCTAAGACTAATCCTTTTAACCAGTCTGCACAGCCTATAGCATTTAAGCCGGCTTCAATAATAACTGGAATACCTGGGATAGTCATACCAAAAAGCTGCCATCCTTCACCAAATACACCATCATTGGCCCAATCAGTGGCTATAGTTCCCACTGTGGTTACAGAAATATAGTAAACGATAAACATAACTACTGCAAAGATAGGAAGTGCTAGAAATCTATTGGTTACAATGCGGTCAATGCGATCTGATACACTCAGTTGATCTCTATTCTTTTTAACGTAGCACTTACTAATCATAGAGGTAATATAGAGGTATCTTTCATTGGTAATAATACTTTCTGTATCATCATCCATTGACTCTTCTAGCCCATTAATCTCTACAGATACATCTGGTACTTTATTCATTAAACTATTTATTTTTTCATCGCGTTCTAAAAGTTTAATAGCAAAAAATCGTCTTTGATTTTCTTTTACATCATCTGCTATTTTACTTTCAATATGGGTAAGTACATTTTCTACCTCCGCAGAAAATTCATGGACTCTTTGAACTGCTTTTTTACCTTTTGCTAGCTGAACTGCTTTTTCAGCAGCTTCACTAATCCCCTTACCCTTTAAAGCCGAAATCTCTACAACTGGACATCCTAATTTTTGACTAAGCTTATCTATATGTATGAGATCGCCATTTTTACTGACTATATCCATCATATTGACAGCCATAACTACCGGTATACCAAGTTCAATAAGTTGGGTAGAAAGGTATAAATTTCTTTCTAAATTTGTTCCATCTACAATGTTTAAAATTACATCTGGCGTTTCATTAATGAGGTAATTTCTAGCTACCACCTCTTCTAAAGTATATGGCGATAAAGAATATATACCTGGTAAGTCAATGATAATGACATCTTCATGCCCTTTAAGCTTACCTTCCTTTTTTTCTACTGTTACGCCAGGCCAGTTTCCTACAAATTGGTTTGAGCCGGTTAAAGCATTGAACAATGTTGTTTTACCACAGTTTGGATTACCGGCAAGTGCTATTTTAATTGACATTTGATTACTCCCTTCTACCTCTGCTATCTTTATTCAACTTCTATCATTTCAGCATCTGCTTTTCTAAGAGACAGTTCATAGCCCCTAACTGTTACTTCAATAGGATCACCTAGAGGTGCTACTTTTCTCACATAAACCTCTGTTCCTTTAGTAAGTCCCATATCCATCAAACGTCTTTTGACAGCTCCCATACCATGAAGCTTAACTACCTTAATGGTTTCACCACATTTCATTTCTTTTAGCGTTTTCATAGTACGTCCTTTCTATATTAAAATTTTACTAGCCATTTCTTTATTAAGAGCTACTCTTGATTCTTTAATATTGACAATCACATTGCCATCTAATTTGGAGATTACTGTTACCTTACCTCCCATAACAAAGCCTAAACTTTCTAAAAATCTCCTTACTTCTTCTTTACCGCCAACTTTCTTAATCAAGTTGCTTTCTCCGATACCTGCCATTGTTAAAGGCATATCATCACCCTCTTTATTTTGATAAAAATTATATCTTGATAATAATTTTCATTTTTCTTAAATTTAGTATATTCTAGTTGAGATTTATTGTCAATATCTAATTGATACCTATTATCAAAACTTGACTATTTGAACTATGCTTAATTTATTAATTATTTCCTCATTATTAACCTGACAACCTATTTTAGAGAATCAAAAGTGAGTGTGTTATCTAGTTAAACACACTCTCCTTTTTGTTTAGAACCTATTCGCAGTAATTCCTCGCTTACAATTATCATTTTCCCTTATAACTTAATACTTCTTTTCTCTTTTAAATCTGGTCACTATTCATTTTCTTTTTAAAAATGATGATCGCAACAGCCATAATAACGACTGCATAACCAATCACCCACCACAGATGGGGCATGATCTCACTATAGTTACCTGTTAGAGCGGCTCTTCCCGCCTCTACAGCATGAGCAAAAGGCATGGCATAAGCAACTGTTTTAAACCAACCGCCTACCAAGCTTAAATCAAACCAAGTTCCACTAAGCCAAGCACTTAAGTTGGTTAAGAGTGCCCCACATACAGCACCCACCTGTTTATCATTAAATAAAGTACCTGCTAAAAGGCCAAATCCTATAAATAAAACAGATGTTGGTAACATAACAAGGAGTGCTAAAACGACATTCATACTAATCTCCAACCCCAGAAAAAATGCAGCTATAAAGCAAATTAAGCTTTGCATAATCGCAATAGGTAATAGCGGCAAAGTATAGCCAAGAATATAATCAGATGCTGTAAGTGGAGTAGTAAAAAGTCTCATTAAAAAAGACGTCCCTCTATCTTTGGCAATAAGCATACCCGAAAAAAGTGAGATAAAAGAAAGACCAAATACAGCAATGCCTGGAATAAGCTTATGAATTACAAATAAATCTACTGGAATGTTAGCTTGAATGGCTGATAAAAGAAACAACAACACAAGTGGAAAGCCAAGTCCAAACATCAAATTTAAACGATCTCTTAAAATTTCTTTTCTATTTCGTGATGTAAAAGCAAATACTCTCATTGTTTCCCCCCCTCTATAGTTGCAATGGATACAAAGGCTTCTTCCAAACTCTTTGTATGTGTTTGTTCCTTTAAAGTCTCCACTGTTCCTATGGCTTTCATTTTTCCATTTGCCATAATGCCTACACGATCTGAGAGTGCTTCTACCTCTTCCATATAATGAGTGGTTAAAATAATCGTAATTTTCCCCTTTAGATGTTGAATGACACTCCAAAGTTCTCTTCTTGATAAAACATCTAACCCCAATGTAGGCTCATCTAAAAATAATATTTTCGGTTCTGAAATAAGTGCCATGGCAATACTCAGTCTTCTTTGAATGCCTCCAGATAAAGTCTTCGCTTTATCATTTGTCACTTCCTCTAATCTAAAAATGCGTAGCATCTCATCAACTTTTTGGGTACTCTCTATTTTGTTGCATCCATAGATTTTTGCCATAAGCTCTAAATTTTCTTTGACTGATAAATTAGGTGCCACTGCTGTTTCCTGTGGTGAAACATTGATTTTCTCTTTTACCGCATACTGACTTTTAACAATGCTATCACCAAGTAATGTAGCATCTCCTTCTGTAGGCTTTATAAGACAAGAAAGCATTTTGATAGTGGTTGTTTTCCCCGCGCCATTCACCCCTAATAAAGTAAAAAGTTCTCCTTGATTCACTGATAAATTTAGTCCATCAACAGCTGTTTTCTTCCCATATTTCTTAGTCAAACTCTTTGTTTGAATCGCAATCATTATAATCCCTCCCTAAGCTTCTTATTGCGCTAATGGTAATGTCACCTTAATTTCAAGTAAATCTCCTTTTATTTCAGCAGTAACGTTCCCCTTCATTTGCTCTGCTAATAATTTGACTATAGATAAGCCAAGCCCTCCCATACGGCTTCTGGCCTCATCCCCAGAATAAAATCTTTCAAATAATCTCTGGATATCTATTTTTTCCGGTTCCCTAACGGGATTGATGAAACGAAGTATTCCTTCTTTATTACTTAAAACCTCTACTTTTATAGTTCCTTCTGAATGCTCTACACTATTGCGAATAAGATTTTGCACAATTCTAGTTACCATTTCTTCATCTGCTTCTACATAAACAGGTGCTGTTTCCTCAAACTCAAGAGGCTTATTCGCTTCTTCAAAACTTGTGATAGAGGCAATTAAACAATCGGTTACTAGCCCTGTTAAATTGATATGCTTTAATTTTATTTCTGGCTGTGTATTTAAAAGATAAGCATATTCGAAAAAGTGATCTATCAAACCTTTTAGTTCTTCACTATGTTTTCTGGCAACTGCTAACCTTTTTCTTTGTTCTTCGCTGAGTTCTCCTTTTTCAAGAAGCTGCTGATAGCCTTGAATGGCCGTAAGAGGTGTTCTTAGATCATGAGAAATATTAGCAATCATTTCTTTAAATTGCTTTTCTTCTTGCATGCTTTTTAAACGTAAGTTTTCTTCTGCCTTTAGGCACTTATTAATGCAAATCACCAATTGATTTAAGTTTTTACTGACTAGCTGCACGCTTATATTTTGACGTGTATGCGCCTTTAGTCTTCTTTCTAGCTGCTCACTCATACTTCTAATCTGCATTTCTATTACTCCAATATAACCTAGCAGCAAGATGATGATTGTTATTAATATTCCTACCAAATAAGCCATATGTTCCTCCATCCTTTTCCCAAGCTTCCTTACTTAACCTCAACTCTTTTAAAAATTTTACAGCTTATGACACCCATAATAAAAATAAATATCAAATTAACTATGATAGCTTTTATTAACACCGCAATATTCGTCTCCAAGCCTAAAATCATATAAATTCTAGAATAAGGTGTGTAACCCAGTAAAATTGAAAAAATAGGCAGTTCTCCTAATAGGCCCACAACAATATCTATTAATCCACATCCTGCAAAACCTCCAATCATAACAAATATCTGCTTTTTAATAATCAAAGCAAACGGAATACATATACTTAATCTCGCTACATATACCACTACAGTTGCTATATAAATAATGACTAATTTTCCTATTTGTACACCACTTATTGCTTGCCCATTAGCATCTGCTAGGCATTTGAGAAAAGTAGACACAACAATCTTGTCCGGCAAAGATACACCTATTAGCATTGCTACTAAAGTAGTCAATAAGTAGGGTAATAATAAAATGGCTATCATGAGTCCAAAAGTAATGAATTTACTTCTCACAATCGTACTTCTTCCTACTCCCGCCGAAATCACATGATGCATGCTTTTATCCTCGAAATCTTGACATATAACTACTCCTGCCATCAATGAACCAAAAAGGGAAATCATCATGATTTCTGTTAATCCCGAAAGATCTCCACTTATTGCTTCACTTATAAAACCCTTGGAAATCCCATAGCTCATTATAGTTAAGGAAACTGCACTTATCATGCAAGAGAGTATACTTACTTTAACTGCTATTAATTTACGAAGCTTAAATAAATCCGCTGCAATTAAATTAAACACCTTGTTCCCCCCTTATAACAGATAAAAAGTAACTTTCTAATGTATCTCCACTTAAAGCAAAATGAGTAGGTAAGATGTTATTTTCAAAAAGGATCTTTATCACCTTTTCTCTTTGATCTAAATAATCATAAAGCTTAACACTTCTATCAGGCATTACTTTGAATCTTGTAGTTCCTAGCTTCATTTCTAATACCGCTACTAGAGCTTCTACTTTCTCACACTTAATGAGTAAATGGTGCTGGCATTCTTCCTCTAGGTTCTCCTGCGTTAGTATTTTTTTAATTTCTCCTTGATCTATAATAATGTAGTCTGTACAGGTCTGATAAAGCTCCGGTAAATTGTGGCTTGAGATAAGAACGGCTACATGCCTTTCCTCACTGATTTTTTTAATCAACCCACGTACTTCTACAATGCCTACTGGATCTAGACCATTAATAGGTTCATCTAATAGGAGTAGTTCAGGATTCCCTAATAAACTGATAGCAATACCAAGCCTTTGCTTCATTCCAAGTGAAAAATTTTTAACTTTCTTTTTATGAGACTCTTTAAGCCCCACCATTTCAAGAAGTTCTTCTTCTAATTCACTTCCTGGAATTCCCCTCATGATTCGATAATATCTTAAATTATCTCTGGCTGTCATATTACCATTTAAGCCTGACTCTTCTATTAAAATACCTATGCGCTTTAATTCTTCTTGCCTTTGCCGTTCTTCTTGGTGTCCAAATAGTTCGATAGCGCCATAAGTCTGAATACTTAATCCTGCAATAAGCCTCATTAAAGTTGTTTTTCCCGCCCCATTTTGACCAATTAGTCCATAGATTTTCCCTGACTCTAAAGATAAATCTACATTATTTAAGGCAATAAAGTTGTTGTAACGTTTAGTAAGTCCATATGTTTTCAATATATATTCTCTCATGGCAATTCCTTTCTGTTAGGCTATAAAAACAGTAGCTACTCTTTTATAGTT
Source organism: Cellulosilyticum sp. WCF-2 (assembly GCF_003990395.1). Taxonomy (NCBI): domain Bacteria; kingdom Bacillati; phylum Bacillota; class Clostridia; order Lachnospirales; family Cellulosilyticaceae; genus Cellulosilyticum; species Cellulosilyticum sp. WCF-2. The sequence continues at coordinate 4,242,644 of NZ_CP034675.1, forward strand.
TTAGTTTAAACTGAAAAGGTTTAGAAAAGGTTAAGAAAAATAAGAAAGAGGTAAAGAAAAAGTTAATTCTTCTTTACCCTCTATAAAGTCTATAGCCCAGACCCCATACGGTCTCTATATATTCTGCTTCTGCATTTACTTTCTTTAGTTTGCTTCTTAAATTACTCATATGGGTTTTGACTGCATTATCATCCCCTAGATACTCTTCATTCCAAACAGCTTCGTAAATATTGGCTTTAGAAAATACCTTATTAGGATTATTAAGTAATAACTCTAACATTGAATACTCTTTAGCTGTTAATTCTACTTCTTGCCCATTTACAGTTACTCTTTTATCTTCTTTCTCTACGATTAAATCTTTATAAGACAGTACTTCTGCTTCTTTCATCTGCTTATGTGCTCTCCTTAACTGTACCGCAACTCTAGCTGCTACTTCACCTAAATCAAATGGCTTGGTAATATAGTCATCTGCCCCTAATTTAAGTAAATCAATTTTAGTCCCTACCATATCTTTAGCTGATAAGATAATAACCGGCACATCTCCCCAGGTACGAATTTCCTTTAAAATCTCATCACCACTTTTATAAGGAAGCATAATATCTAATAGAATCAAGTTAAATTCACCACTTTTAGCTAATTTCGTTCCCTCTAACCCATCAAAAGCTGAAATCACCTCATATCCCTCGCTTATTAGCGTTTCTTTTAATAATAAATTGACATCTTTATTATCTTCTATAATTAATATTTTTTCCATATAGCTCTCCAACCTCATGATAGTTATTGATTTCTTATCAAACTAAATTAATTAACTATTAATAGTATTCTATCATATATTGTCCCAAAATAAAAAGGAGTAAAGGTGGACTTATATCCATCCCTATCCCCCAAAAATGATTGTAATAAAAGATCCTCCTCATTTCTTGACCTAAATAGACAAATCTATAAGCTACTAACTGATTAAATCTTTTGTCTTCTGGTAATACTTACCCTAAAAAAGGAGTTTAACACTTTATGAGAATTCCAAAACATGTTGCCATAATTCCTGATGGTAATAGACGCTGGGCTAATGAGTCTGGTCTTGAAAAGCACCAAGGCTATGAGCATGGGTTAAATCCAGGGGTAGAGGCCCTTCGCCTTGCTAAAACTTACGGTATTGAAGAACTTACCTATTATGGTTTTACTACTGATAATTGTAAAAGGCCACCTGTTCAGGTTAAAGCCTTTGTTGATGCCTGCATAGATGCCATTAATCTTATTAAAAATGAAGATGTTCGCTTATTAGTTGTTGGCAATACCCAGTCTCCTATGTTTCCTAGTGAGCTACTTCCTTATACCAAAGAGCGTGTTGCTTTTGGCACCGGAACCACTAAAGTTAACTTTCTTGTTAATTACGGTTGGGAATGGGACCTTGGACATATGCATACAGATACTACTAATCGTCATACCATTATGGACTGCCTTTGCTCTAAAGATATCTCTAGAATTGACCTTATTATCCGTTGGGGTGGAAGAAATCGCTTATCAGGTTTACTTCCTGTTCAATCGGTTTATGCTGATTTTTATACCTTAGATGAAATGTGGCCTGAGTTTTCTAAAGACCAATTTTCCCGGGCAATAGAATGGTACAATAAACAAGATGTAACCCTTGGTGGCTAAAAGGGTTACATCTATAAACGCTTCTAATATAAAATAATTCTACAATTTATTATATCACTTGTTTTTCTGCCCATTTGCCGCTAAAGAATCTTGTGGAGAATATAATGCCTCTAATAGTCCAATCAGCAAACATACCAATCCATACTGCTATTGGCCCAAAGCCCCATACCTTACATAAATAGACACATAGTGCCACACGGCATAACCACATGGTTAGAGTAGATACAATCATTGAAAACTTCACATCTCCTGCTGCTCTCATACCATAAGCAGGAATAAAAGATAATACCCATACAAAAGGTTTAACAATTGTTATAGCAATCATCATTTCAAAACAAAGCTTTGCGCTTTCTGCTTCCATACCTGCTAGATAGGTAATAGGCTTTGTAATGGCCATGGCAAACAAGCAAGATAAAATAATAGCCACTTCGGCATAGCCTGTCAACTTTACTATGTAATATTTTGCTTCTTCTTTTCTTCCTGCGCCCATACACTGGCCAACTATAGTCATTAACCCAATACCTATACCAATTGCAGCTATTCCATTAACTGTTTCTAAAATATTGGTCATTGCTTGTGCTGCAATAGCAGCTGTACCTAGTGTAGACACGGTAGATTGAATAGCTAATTTACCAAATTGAAACATACCATTTTCAATGCCCGCGGGCACACCAACAGATAAAATCATACCGATCAGTGGAAAATCAGGTCTTATTTTTAAATACTCATTAAGTACAATAGGTTGCTTAGGTTTTCCTAGAAAATAAAATACGACCATACAACAAAATATCCTTGAAATCAGTGTAGATAGTGCAGCTCCCGCAACTCCCATATGGAAGCCAAATATTAAAATGATATTGCCTATAATATTAAGTAGATTTGAAACAACAGCTATTTTCATAGGAAATTTAGAGTTACCTCCGGCTCTATAAAAAGCAGAACCTGCATTAAACAAAGCTATAAACGGATATGATAATACTGTAATCAAAAAATAGACCTTAGCATCTGCCATAACCTCAGACTCGACTTGTCCAAAAATAAAACTAAGAAGCCAGCTTCGACAACTAATTAAAAGAATGGTTAATGTAACCGAAATAACCACCATTGTTAACACAACTTGCCTCGCTGCCTTATTAGTTCTCCTTTCATCTCCTCTACCTAGAAACTGTGAACAAATAATGGTAGCACCAGTTGCCATAGCTGAAAAGACTTGAATCACTAAAACATTAATAGAATCCACCAAAGAAACTGCCGATATAGCGGAACTCCCTACATTACTAACCATCATGGTATCAGCCATACCCATAAAAGAGTTTAAAAGCTGTTCTATAATAATAGGGAATAATAATACCCATAATGCCTTGTTACTAAATAGCTTATTATCGCTATCAATCTTTGAACTATCGTATAATCTGTTTTTTAATGCGCTAAACATCGAGATCCTTCTTCCGTCTTTTATTTATTGATTAATCTATATTTTTTATTAATTTTCATTCTAATATATCATACCTCCTAAGATAAGACAATTTATTTAAATTTTTTTAACTTTATACTCATTAATTGCTTTACTTTTTTCTCTCAATCAATTAATATTTCATCTTAGAATATTCTAACTTTAGTGTTTTATATATATAATAGCGGTATAGAAGTGAATATGAAAAAAAATCCTATGCCGATTATACACAGCATAGGATTTCTTGCTTTATTAGTCCTTTTTATTTGGCTATAAACGCCACACCTACTGCCCCTGGTCCTACATGTGTTCCCACTGTGCTTCCAATGCATACCGTGCGGTTATCATTAATATTATACTTTTCTTCAATCATTTCTTTCAGCGATTTAAGTGATGTTTCCGCCATAGAATGAGCAAACACTACGCAGTACTGAGTATCTATTTGATGTTCTTCTAAATAATGAGCAATAAACTTATACATTTTTTTCTGTCCACGTTCTTTTCCTAACACCTGAACAATACCGTCTTTTACTTGTACAATAGGCTTAATACCAAGTGCAGTTCCTACTACTGCACTTGCCGCTGAAATTCTACCGCCCTTTTGTAAATACTTAAGTGTATCTACAATAGCAATTAGCTTTACTTTATTTTTGAGTAGTTCTATCTCTTCTACAATCTCACTTGCACTTAATCCTTGATCTCTTAATTTAGAAGCTTCACCTACTAATAATGCTAAACCAAGTGTTACATTTTGAGAATCTATCAGATGAATTTTGTCTGTTTCTAGCATCTCTTTAGCAATCACTGCTGATTGATAAGTCCCGCTTAAATGAGAAGATAGTAAAATAGCAATGATTTCATCTCCTTGCTTTAAATACTCTTCAAATGCATTTATAAACGTATCTGGATTAATCTGAGTCGTCGTTGGTAATTCTTTTTCTGTTTCTAACTTCTGATAAAATGCTTCAACTGATAAATCAATACCATCTGTATAATGAGTTGTTCCAAATAAGACTTGTAATGGAATAACGGTAATGCCTAGTTTCTCCTGATCTGCTTTTGTTAAATCACATGTACTGTCTGTAATAATTCTAATCATCTGAATGCCCTTCCCTCATGAATTCTTTCTTAATTATTAATCTATCTATTTTTACTTATCTTTATTCGTTTTATATTTACTTTGACTTTCAAAGTTTTATTTATCATAACTTTTTTTAATATATTTGTCAACATAATACCATTTCCTGTAATTTATATTTTCAGCAGCAAATACTGTATTATACCAATATAATAATCCTGTGTTTTTTTCTCTTTTTGTCTAGTCATGAGATAAAGCTTGAAGTCCCTTTTTTCAATTGCTATCATAGTTACAAGGTAAATACTATGATAAGGAGAATGATTATGCTTATAAAAAATGGCCTTGTTTTTACTGATTCTTGCTTATTTGAAAAAAAGGATATACTCATTTCGAAGGATAAAATCTCTAGACTTGAAGAATCACGCTCATTTCATTCCTCACTATCTTCTGACTCATATGATGCTTCAGACTGTTATATCATTCCAGGCTTAACTGATATACACTTTCATGGTTGTATGGGATATGACTTTTGTGATGGCACAGATGAAGCGCTAGAAGCAATTACTACTTATGAATTAAGCCAAGGTATAACAACCATTTGTCCTGCCACTATGACCTTGCCAGAGGAAAGCCTACTTAAAATTTGCCAACATGCTGCTAACTATACACCAAAGACCCTCGGTGCAACCATATGCGGCATCAATCTAGAAGGTCCCTTCCTTTCTTATGCAAAAAAAGGAGCACAAAATCCATCTTACCTTCGTTGTCCAGATCAGGCTATGCTTTCTAGGTTATTAGAAGCCTCTAATCATTTAATTAAATTAGTAGCTATTGCCCCTGAAGAAGCCGGAGCCTATGAATGTATTAGTGCCTTTAAAAATCAAGTCTCTTTTTCTATTGCTCATACCACCGCTGACTATGCTACTTCACTAAAAGCTTTTGAAGCTGGTGCTAATCATGTGACACATCTTTATAATGCTATGCCAGCCTTTTCTCATCGTGCTCCTGGTGTAATAGGGGCAGCTTTTGACACACCTCATTGTATGGTTGAACTTATTTGCGATGGTATTCATATCCACCCTTCTGTAGTTCGTTCGACCTTCAAACTCTTTGGTGATGACCGTGTTATATTAATTAGCGACAGTATGATGGCCTGTGGTATGCCTAGTGGCACTTATAGCTTAGGTGGGCAAGCTGTCACAGTAACTAAAAATTTAGCTACCCTTAAAGATGGTGCCATTGCAGGTAGTGCAACTCATTTAATGGACTGTTTGCGGATTGCCATTAGCATAGGAATACCTATAGAAAGTGCTATTAAAGCAGCTACACTCAACCCAGCTCGTGCTATTGGTATTGAAAAAAACTATGGTAGTATCACTCCTGGTAAGATTGCTCATCTTGTTATACTCAAAAAAGATCTCTCCATTAAAGATATTTTCTTTAGTGGTATTCTTTTAAAGTAATAGTTCTTTCAAAACCTTCTTATTTCTTAATTGCTTATGTAAGCTATCTTAAGCAAATTATAGGCTTAGGCCCATTTGATGTCTATCAAAAAGACCTATGAAACTAGTTGAAATCTCTAGCTTCATAGGTCTTTTATTCGGTGGACTTTACAAGTATTAATGATGCAAAAGTCCCTTTTATTATAACCTTAAATTAAGTGGTATCTTTCAAGTAACTCCTCGATGATCGTTCCTTGGATTTTCTTTAAACTAGCTTTTTCTACAAGCCCTGCTAAAAATGGTAGCTTAATGTCTGTAAGTTTTTTTGCCATCCATCCTTTTTGAAGTAGAATCTAATAACACACGTACATCATAGCAAGAACCAAATACTCTGGAACACCCATAATTTATACATTCTAGGTGATCTGTCTAGATTTGATGGTCACTACGGTATTTTTCAAGGGATCTCGTAATATTGCCCTTCATCAAAATACTAAGCTGCTCAATAATATGCTCAGGATCTTCTTTCATACCACTACTAATCCATTCTAACATCAAGCCCACAAAACCAAACTTATAAAAATGTGCTATAGCCTGCTTATCTTCTTCACGCACTTTCATTCCTACTGCTTTTTCTTCTACTACGCCAATCAATAAGCCATAAGTGACATCATAAAGATAATGCTCTAATTGATCACGCCTTACAGAATGATAGGTATTCATAACTAATTCCTTATTCTCTAATACATACTCAAAGATTTGCAAAAAGCCTTGCTGCCAAGTATTATACGTTTTTTTGCCATCAAGTGCCTTAGCTGCATCTGTAGCAAAAATCCATTCTACTAAATCATATATATCTTGAAAATGGTAGTAGAAGGTCTGTCTATTCACTTCACAGTCTTCTACAATATCTATCACTGTAATTTTATCTAATGTTTTTTGAGTTAACAGCTTTTTAAGTGATGCTGCTAATGCCTTTTTTGTTGTTTGTGCCATTAACTGTCCCCCTTCAAATGCTCTATAAATTCTTCCCTTTATTTCTTTAAAATATCAAACTTATTATATCAAATCTCTCTATTAAAACCAACTTAATTGTACTTATAGCTTTCGTATAGGAAAGAACATATACCACTGATTTTCTTCAGGACATTTGAAATCATGTACCGCACCGGCAAGAGTAATACCTTTTTGTTTCAGATATGCTATGACTTCTTTAAAGGTATCGAGCCCTTCGCTTTTAACATAAATATACTCATATGAAGGAATAGTCCATTTTACCCAACCCTCTGGCGCTTCAGCTGTATCATTCACCTCAATCCCTGCGAGATATAATCCTTTTGTGAAATTATCTTCCCAAGGTTTAAAGGAGTGTGTCACATCTGACATAGCTCCCCAAACGCCAAGAATATGTCCATTTTCGTCTGTTTTGGCTAGGCCCCCTACTTCATTAAAATGAGTATTAGCATCATCCCATAGTCTTTCAACAAATGCATCTCCATCCATTGTAGAACCCTCTTTTCCTATTACAGAAAAAGATTCTTTTGTACATGTTTTAATCTCCATTTTATCCTCCTCTATATACAAGTCCACTATATTATTTAATAAATATAGACTTATGGCATTTTGATAATTGGAATCCAAATCTCACTCTTATAATCCTCGGCCATACAATCACCATTACTATAGCATTCTAATTCTGGTACTTCTGCATGCTCATAACCAGAGTTAGGAAGCCATTCTGAAAAAATTCTGCCCCATATATCTTGCATGGTATTAGGTAAAGGTCTTATAGGTCCAATGACTTCAAAAATAGCCCATGTAGAAGCTGGTATTGTCATTTCACACATCCCTTCTGGACATGGTTTATCGGTGATAACACCTATCCAGTAATCAAAACCATCATTATACATGTCCCCGCACATACCTACAACTTCTCCTGATACTGATAAACTTTTGAGCTTTTCCATTTTTTCTTTAGGAAATTCATCCCACATTTTAGGTATTTCTTTTAATTGACCATTATCAATAGTTGAAAACCATTTTTTAACCCCTACGACACGCATTGCTTCATTTTCTTGAATCTTATAATTCATAGCCGCCACTCCTTTAATGGATAATATAAAAGTAATGGGTGCATATGATTTTAGAAGTACACCATTTTCTCTAGCCTTTGAAGGAGTCACTAGGTGTAAAGCCTTAAACGCCCTTGTAAAAGCATCAGAAGATTGATAACCATACTTTAAAGCAATCTCTAATATACTTTGATCACTATTTTTAAGGTCAAAGGCTGCTAAAGTTAGTCTTCTTCTTCTAATGTACTCAGAAATAGAAACATCGGTAATAGACATAAACATTCGCTGCAAATACCACTGTGAACAGCCTGCTACTTTAGCTACTTCTGCGTAATCAATTTTCTCCCCCAGATTTTTTTCAATATACTGTATGGCTTCATTCATACTATCTAATAAATTCATATAACCATCACCTTTATTAAAGTATAGTACAACTTTCTTAATTCTTCCCGACATTCTATGTAATATGCTGTAGGATAGCACTTTAGCTTTCTTTTTTATGCATAAGTAAAATAACAATTCCTAGAAGTATTATCGAAAATAATACCGCCTTTAGTAAAAATAGTTTAGCTAAAATAGTTCCTATACAAGCTCCGATAATAAAGAATAAGATAATGCAAAAATACTGTAGACTTTTAACTAAATCTTTTTGATCCTTATTTTTTCTATAATAATAAAACAGCTCTGTGCCACTTCTTAAATTGCCTGTACACATAGTTGTTGCATAAGGACTCCCCTCTACTTTTCTAAAGCTTTCAACTTGCAGCGAACATACAAAAGCAATAATTGCATTAGCCACCATATTCTGAGTATCTGGAATAAAAGCTACTATGAATAGCGTTATGCCTTCGATAAGTACAATAATCTGTCTCCAATGTACGCTCTCTTTAGTTTTATACTTATTTTTTATAACTTCTGCAACAATAATTCCTATGATAAATGCAAGAATAGGAATCAAATAAGTAAGTGCCTTTTTGATATTTCCTTCTGAAAGTGTTATCCCTAACAACACAATATTTCCAGTCTGTGCATTAGCAAAAACACCTCCTCTAGTTAAATAAGTATACACATCTAAAAAACCTCCTACCATTGCAAGCAAAGAACCAACTAGTAAAGTTTCTGACATTTGTTTAGTCTGTTTCAATTGACATTTCCCCTTTATTTCTTAACACTACTACACTTATTCATCCTTAAAATTCGTAGATACAGCAAAATCCCAAGCCATCTTTATAGTAATCTCTGGATGTCTTAGGATTCATAAAAGTATTTAATATTTACTATACTGCTTCACGACCTTAGTAATACAATCTAAAAATGCTTCTTCACCTAAAGTATTGATTTTAAATAATACAGCTTGGCTACCTCCTGCTGTAATTGCAGATAAAAAGGAACTCTCATTATTCCCCACTAACGTAATATTAAGGCTTACACGATTTCCACCTAGCATACTATATCTTTCGTATACTCTAACAGCACACCGGATATCATTAAGCACATAATCACTACTACCTTCTTTGGTGGCAGACATGCTACCTCCCATTATCTTCTTTTCTAGTGCATCTAAAATTTTATTAAAATCACCCTGTAACTGACATTCTAATTTAGCCATAACCCCCACCTTATCTTGTCAAATATTTTGTGATATAAAACTATTAGCTTATTATTTTAAAAATTTGTCTTACCCACTCTTGCTCATAAGTTTATATTAAACATTTCAAAACTTCAATAAATATTTTTATAATCAATTAACTATTCTTTGTCTCATTGCAATTAGTACCGAAAAAACAATCATTAAAGTGCCCACTAACCAATAAACCACTACATAAGGAGAAGATGTCCCTGCTATTTCAAAAATTCCCTTTAGTAAGCTACCAACCGTTAATGTAGCAATACCTGAATTATATAGATTAAAGGGAAGTCTAGAAATTCCTTTCATTTGGGGTAAAATTAAAACAAGACCATATACACCGCTTCCTAAAATAAGTGGGAATAAAAACATATAGGTCATATAAACTGAATAGACGCCATGGCCAAAGTGATTATAGATTATGGCAAATATAATACAAAATAAAGAAGTGACCAACATCCCAATAAGCCCTTTTCTTACTCTTTCTTTTCCTTTAATAACCGATGTAGACAATGTCGCTCACCTCACGTTCTCCTAGTTTTCTGCCATCTGTAGGATTATTAATAACCTTACCATTAAACCAAAGCGTACTAGAACCTCCGCCATCTAAATTATAGGCCTCACTGCAGCCACTATCCTTCATTACTTCTGCCAGCTCATAGAGTGTTAAGCCTTTACTTTCATTTGTTCTACCATCCGATACAACAATAACATAATGAAGTGAATCTACCATACCAATGGCTGTTCTAGGATTGCTTCTTTTAGCTTGGTCTACTTCCTCATTTTGACTAACGGCTATAGTGCCATCTTCAATTAATCCTGGCCCAAAAGATAAGATTTGAACAGCGCCATTATCTAACAAACTTTCTGCTGTCTCATCACCTTCTGTCACTACTTTGCAGTTCCCATCTTCATAAACGACAAAAGCCTCATCAGTTGCTTCTCCATAATTGCTACGATACAACACTCCGTTACGTAAGACATATCCATAATCCCGAAAACCATAGTAATCACCATTAATAGCTAAAATCGCATTATTCTGCTCAGCCATTTCAGAGGTCTTTTCTTTAATATTTCTGCCATAAGCATTATCCGCTAAAGCTGTTTTTAAATATTTTACATTGCTTAATTGAATATCCACTATATATACTTTTGTCTCATCTATTTGCTTTTCATTAATGGTAATATTTATATTATCATCTTTATAAGAATAATCGGTCACTTCTGCTATCTCTTGAGTTGAATTATCATCAGATGTAATGGAGGTATCTTGTTGTGTTGCCTGCTCATCTCTATCATTATGAGTTTCTAAATTTCCACTCACTTGTTCCTGCCCCTCAGTATGAGGGTTATCTTTATCTTCTTGTAAATAAATGCCACTACCCTTAATATCAGCTATCTGTGTAGATTGGATAACAAATACTTTAAGCAAAACAAAACTAGTAAATCCTACGAGTAATATGCTATATGTAATAGCCCACCAATACGGTGGTTTTCTTTTTATGATATGTTTCATCTGCCTTCACCTATTTTTTCTGCTTTTTTAAAAATGATTTGTTTTTGTACTGTGCAGCTTATAATAAATAAAACTAATTCTACTACAATCTTAGCAACAAACTGATTAGTAATGCAGGTATGAACTAAAAGTGTTAAAAGGAAGGTATTTAATACTAAAATTCCCGCTGCAAGTGCTGCATACTGTAAGGCTGTTTTAAGCACGTTATTGTCACTTTTAAAAACAAACTTTCTATTGAGATTATAGTTTAAAATAGCACTCATTATTCTGGCTCCCACATTACTTATGCCAATACTCAGGTTAATGGGAAGACTATTTGTAAGCACAATTAGCAAGGCATATAAAATGTAATCTGCTAAGAATGCAATCAATGAAGAGCAGCTAAATTTTATGATTTCCTTATAAATTTGAAAGGAATCTTTAACTGGGTGAAAATGTGAACTTGAATTCTCATTCCTATAGATCGTTTCAATAGGCTTTTCATAGATTTCTTTTTGATCCTTTGCCCAATTCATAAGCATATTCATTTCATACTCATAACGATTGCCTGGAATCTTTAATAAGTAGTTAAGTGCTTTACCATCAAAAGCTCTAAGTCCTGTTTGAGTATCCTTAATTTTAATACCTGAAGATAATTGAAATATAAAAGAAGTTATCTTATTTCCAAATCTGCTTCTCACTGGCACTTGTTTATCAAAGCTTCTAATTCCTAGTACCAGTGCTTCGGGATGTTGTTTGGCAGCTTCTGCTATAGCTACTATATCTTTGACCCGATGCTGTCCATCTGAATCAGCAGTAACTATAATGGCTTCTTCATACCTTTTTAGTATATAAGAAAAAGCTGTTTTTAAAGCGCTTCCTTTCCCCTCATTGTCCTTATATCCAATAACATAAGCATCTAACCTCGCTTCTTCAAAAATAGGTGCATAGCGTGAACCGCTACCATCATCTACTATAATCACCTTAAACGGTGTCTGACTTCTAATTTCTTGAATCAGTGTAAGTAATTCATCACTAGGTTCGTATGCCGGAATAACTACAATAACTTGTTTTTGATTTGCCATAAAAACACCTTAACTTTCTTAAGTTAATTATTAAGCTTAAAAATAATCTACTGTAAGAAAGTGATAGTTAGTTGAAATCAATGTGTTTTTGGTATGAATATTCTAAACAATGTTATTTTCTATGTTGCTCTATCCAACCTATTGCAAAATCAACTAACTCTCTTTGTTTCATGAAACGTAACTGTGCATTTCCAAGGTCGACTTTGTTAACTGCCATTGTTTCTTCAAAAGCTTTTCCTATCTCTTCAAAATCTTCTCCATCTACATAAAGTGTTGAGTAAGTAACCCACTCTCTTTTGCCATTAACCATCATAGCACTACTATTTTCTTCCATGTGCTTTGATGGGTAGTTTGCCCTCACATCAGCTAAATGAAGCGAAGTATTTTTATCATATCCTGTTCCTAGTAAAAGAACATAACCATCTATTTCATACAATTTTGCTAATGGGGATGTCTCACCAAAAATATCACTTAAGTCATGTTGGCTTACAAGATACTTGGCATTTTTTCCATAAGCAGCTACTGAGCGTGCTGGATGGTCACTTCTTAAAGTACCTGGCCACTTACGAAACATTTCTGCTACAGCCCCCATGGTATTAGTTGGCGTAATATCTTTATCATACGCTGGCCAATGTTCCCTTATTAAAGGCCACCATTTTTCAGGTTCCTCCCAATGTACACCATAGGATGGGTCTAAATTTTTCCAGCTTTGAGTAGGCATCATAATGGTTCCTTCTTCTCCAACGCCCTCCAACAGTGCCTCTATAATTACCTCGGCACCTCCACATACATAACCAAAGCTGCTTAAAGAGGTATGTACCATAATACTCTGTCCTTTTTCGATACCTATACTTTGTAACCCTTCTAATAGATCTTGCTTTAAAATAATTGGTCTCTCATTCATCATGTAGCCCCTTCCTCCTTATTCATGTTCAAAAATTCTATACTTATTTAGTGTTAAGATGAATATACATCTAGAGTTTTACATCTACAATAGGTTAAACGTGTAACCCCATATGAAATTAATAATCTCATTTTGTTTATTTTTTTGACTGTGCAAATAGAAGTTTGTCTCAGTGCTTATGAGGAATGACATTTGGGAGAAAATGAGGGAGAGGGCTACCTTCCAGAGTTCCGGTTCAAATTTTTTGAGGCACTAGGCTCACTTATTTGGATGAACGCACGAAAACTCCCCATGGTCAGACACTCGTGCTAAAACCCATCCAAAACATTCGCCAAATGCCTCTAAAAAATTCTCCCAAGTCACTCTTCCAGGTAGCCCTCTCCCTCATTTTTATAAACGTTTTTGAACTCATAAACTTCGAGGACAGTAGCGCAGTGAGGAAAACAGAAAATTTTATTTTTTATTAGGGATTTGGATTTTTGAGCACATATATAGAAGTGTAAAAACAAAATAAATAACTTCCCACGGCAAATTACCACAGCTTCAACCTGAGGAACTGACCGGGTCAGCCAAGTCTCAATCTATTGTTATAGGTACCTCTGGACTTAAGGAAAATGTTCACTTGTGCGCTGCAAGGAAGGCGCCACTTATAAGTTGTTTTAAAGGTTTTTATACGTATCATTACCAAATAAAGTTTTAAACCAGAGTCTTAAAGCCTTAGTTTCCTATCATAAAGGTGCACTGGCTAAGACGATAAGAGCTCCTCACTCATTGGTTTGACTTTCATAGCTAGTCTAGTAGGCACTAAGCTACAATGCATACGTGCTGAGGAGCCATTTTGCGCCTTGTTTAAGGTCTATTAGTTAGTTATAAAAGTTAATTTCAAGAGTCTGGAACAAAAAATAGCGTCCCAAGTATATAGAATACTTAGGGCGCTATTTTTGCTGTCTCCAATTACTATAAATAAAATGAATCAGCTTTTCTTTTTTCTTGAAAACACTTCTGGAAAGTCCACGACCAATTTCTATTTCTACTTCTATTGATTCTCATATTGCTGGATAATACTTAGTAGTTGCTGAATCTGCTCTTCATCAGCACCTGCTGCCTCCGCTGCTGAAAGTTCTTCTTTTGCCATCTGAAGTTCCCCTTGATCATAATAAATGATGCCTAACATGTAATGTCCATCTGCTGGACTTAAGGCTATCAGCTGATTACAATACGGGATAGCTTCATCATACTTTCCTTGAATACCTTGAGCTCTAATAAGTGACCATAATGCTATTATTTGATTATCCTCATATCGTGAGTCCATATCTAGTATATCTTTTGCTATTTTTTCTACCTCATCCCATTTTTCCATGTCTTCTAGTTTGTCTAAGGTATTCATGTTACGAATGATTTTACTCTCGCTATTATTAAAGCCATAGGCTATACCCCCTACAGTCAGTACACTAAGTACTAGCACATATAATAGCTTATTAAAATACCAACGTTTTTTCTTAACATTTGAAAGTATGCCTATAGCTAAAAAACCACCTATAAGGCCGCCTAAATGAGCAAAATTATCTATTCCTGTACTTGAGAAACCATAAACTAGATTAATAAGAATAGTAGTAATAATACTACTTCCAAAGTAAACCTTAAATTGAAGTGGTCTTTCTAAACCAAAGTATAATAATATACCCATTAAACCAAATATTGCTCCAGATGCACCTACAGAAGGGCCTGGTACAAATAAAAAGCTACATAGATTTCCTAAAATCCCCGCAATGAGATAGCTTGTGATAAATCTACCTCGTCCATACAGGCGTTCTACTAAAGAACCTATGATATATAGGGAATAGCAGTTAACTAGTAGATGCATCAAACTACCATGTAAGAATATAGGTGTAATGAGTCGCCAATATTCTCCTTCTAAAATCAAATTGTTAACCTTAGCTCCAAATTGAATAATCAGCTGTCCATAACTTATGCCTGATGTTCTTTCATATAAAACCAACGCTAAATACACCAGAATATTAATCGTAATAAGCCCATAGGTAAGCATTGGCTTTTTAACTTGATAGGTGATTTGATAATCTTTCTTCTTGTCCAAAACTAAAGTTTCAATTGGTACTTGATCATAAGCTTCTGCTGAATCTTTCTCCACTACATGAGTGATTAATTTTAAAAGTCCTCTATCAGTACTAGGCCTATTAAATAGCTTTTTAACTTCTTTACTGCTTGTATCTACTACAAAGCTTTTAAAAGCCTTGGGTTCTGTTTCGTGATTCCTTTGGCTTTCCTCGATTAGTTTTAGCTTCTCTTCATCGATACCATTTGAAAAAACAAATAAACTATACGCAAAGATTCTGGTCTGTTCCCCCATACGTAATAACGTTCCGTCTTTTTGTTCTAGTCTCTCATTGATTATATCAATAGAACTATTATCTCCATCAATAATCTGTATATAAGTAATACACTGACTATCTTGCTTAAGGAGAACATTTACACTCGGATCAATGATCACCCTGCCTTCTTCATTTGGTACAAGAATATAATCTTGCTTAACTATTAATCTTTTTATGAGTTTCTCTATAAACGTTTGTTCCATGATTTCCTCTCTTTACTTATTCAATAATCACCATTTATTCCTATCTTCTTATTATATGATAAGTGTCTTTATTTACTATTCTATTATACACACTTTTCTTGTATTTTTAATGAACACTAATGACAACTCCTAACCTTTTGATTGGTTAATGATATGCTTAAATTTACCGCTCTTTGGATGTTGCTTAGGATATTCATCTGAAAGGATGCATGTTACTGTTTTTACACCATGAGTAGCTAAAAAGTCTTTTAACACTTGCACAGCTTTGTCAAATACTTCATTTATATTAACATTTTCTACTGGAATTAAGCGAAGTTCTATTTGATTACCTTCATGAATAACCAACTGAAAGCGCTGTATTCCATGAATTTCCTTTAAAGTAACATATAGTGCAAGTGGAGGTATTTTTATGATTTGTCCCTCTTCTACAAAAATAGCCACATCATCCATACGCCCCTCTAATGTAAGCCAGGGCATTGGATTACCACACTTGCATTTCTCATGGTGCATTCTAACACGGTCTGTTATCTCATAACGAATGAAAGGCTGTGTATAATTAAATAGATTCGTCATTAAAATTTTATCTGATAATACACCATCTTCTACAGGTTGATTATTCTTATCTACAGGTTCTACAATAACCCAATCTTCATTAATATGAAAATGCTGCTCTGTGCACTCACAAGCTATAGTCCCCCCTTCTGTACAAGAATAAGAAGTTTGAACATAACATTTAAAAACCTCACTTAATCGTTCTCTTAATGCATTAGACAAGTATTCTCCTCCTGTCATAATAAGCACCGGCTTAATATGTAATCGACCACTTAATTGTTCTTCTATTAATGATTCTAATACTGTAGGATATCCTCCAAGCATAGCGGGTTGAAATCTATTTAATTCTTCTACAATCTGTTTTACAGGTAGTAAGGCGCTAGTGACTGCTATTTGCTTCTTTTTCCAAGGCATAGACAAAAGTCTGGCACGAACAGAACTATTTCCTAAATAAAAACCTCCAGTCGCAAAAACTCCTATTGTCTTTCCTCTGCGACGAAAAAAAGCCTTTAAATCACTTTTTCTCGCAAAAGTTCTCCCTGCATTAATGGCTCCCATCATATTATTAGTTGTTCGATCACACAAGCTCACAAGGGGATTTCCTGTAGAACCACTTGTGGTAAATACTAAATATTCTCCTTGAAACTTACGACCGATGTTATCTAGGTTCTCCATAAATACACGAATATCCTCTAGCTTAACTTTTCTGTCTGTCAGCCACTCATCAAAATGTGCCATAAGCTCGCTCTTATTGACAGGTGGTAAATCTGATAGTGTATAGTCCTCTTCTAAGTCTTTATACAACTGATTATAATAGGGACTATGAGTTCTTGCATAATCTACCATCTCATGTAGTCTTTTATGACGTACTTGACTTTTTTCAGTCTCACTTAGTTTTTGATACTTAGCACATAATCTCATACCCTTTATCAAGCCTATTTTCTTCATCTACTATTCCTCCCCTACAATACCATATAGCATGCAATCTAAATATGCTTTCAGCTCCTTCTTAATTTCACCAGCCTTTGCAAAAAAGTCATCTGGTCGTTCCTTATATAACTCTAAATAGTGGTTCATTACTGCATTAACATACACTAAAAGTGCTGCTGTCACTTTAGGATTTTGTGGTTCTCGTAACTTCAACGTAGATACTGCTCTTGTCATGGTTTTAGCTGATTCTTCTTTTCCCTTTAGAATATAACGCATCAGTAGTTTACTTTTTTCCTCAAATACATCCTTACTCATTTCTCTAGCTGCCATATTCACCATTCTCATTTCCTCTGGAAAAACTAAACACTGGTTAAACTTATGGTCCATAGCCGAGAAAATAATCTCATAAAATGCTTCACCTTTAGTCTCTTTCTTTCTTGTCATAAGCCTCATAAGTGCTTGCTCTAAGCAAACTAAATACAAATCTTTCTTACTTTTGAAGTAGTGAAAAAGTAAGCCTTTTGAAATGCTACATTGCTTTGTTATTTGATCTGTACTGGCTTCTTTATAAGGTTTCTGTGAAAATTCTATTATTGCACTTTTTAATATGGCTTCTCTGCGTTGCTCACTTATTTTACTTAGTTGTTCCTCTTTCATCTTTAACCCCTATATCCATTTTTCTGTTTTATGTTTATTTTCTATTAATTATACTTCACATTGACTCATTAGTCAATTTAGTTCATTTAGTTCATTTAGTTCATTTAGTTCATTTAGTTCATTTTATCCAAAAGGGCTGATAAGAAATAATGCTGTTAGCACAGCTTTATTTCTTATCAGCCCTTTTATTTACTTAAGTACTATCTATTAAATTTTCTCATGACCAACAACAAGCGCTAGGTATCCCCACTCCCAAATAATACTTTCAAAGCTATTTTCTAAATACTCCTTGATGTCACTATGGTCATAACCTGTTATTCTTGAAATCACTGTTATGTAGTCACGAACCATAGTATAAGTCATTTCCTTACTACCTCCTGATAACCATTTTAAGAAAATCCCTTGCTTAATAACACTATATTCTAAGGTAATCCACTCAAAAGCAATGATTAAATCTTCTAGTGTCATATCAGGCATCAATGAGTTACCAAAAAGTTCAGCTACTAAATAATTTTTGAATAGTTTTTCATAAGGAATTAATTGTGCTTCAAAGTCTTCTAGCTTTTCTAAAAGCTCTTCATCAGAATATTCTTCTTCTAATGACTCTGCTAATACTGAAATCTCTTCTATATAGTTAACGTACAGCTTTTGCTTTCGGTAGTTCTCTACAATATCTAAGAAAAGTTCATTTCTTTCAAAAAAGGTATCCATTAAGTCAAATTTCATGTTTCTAATAGCCTCTACTACAGGCTCTAGATATTTTTTTGCTGAATGACTTTTAATCTGTTCCTGCGTTAACTTTTTCTTCGTCTGAAGGTCTAAAAGTGCATAAAATAGCATCATTAAGCGTTCTGGCACCGAATAGCTCTCTTCTTCCATAACTGCTATCAGCATATCACGTACGGCCATTAGTACTTCATCACTTTGTTTGCTGCTTCCTTCTTGCTGAAACTGGAGTTTTCCTTCATTTTCATTTAGCAAATCTACTACTGCTGGGCAACAAGAAGCCAGCGAGTACTCTGTTCTTTCTCCAAATTCATTAATCTGTCTTGGAAAAGTAGTGCAGGTGTCTGATAAATAAGCCTCACCTAACTCAATAACCAAATTGCACAGCTTCTTTTGATTTAAAAACGGACATTGCTGATCCTGTTTTAAGACCACAACATAACCATTTTCATCTTTTTTTACACAACTACATAACTCAAGAGGTTCATTATTTTTACCAGCTTCTGTTACTCCTTGTAATTGAACTCCCTGCCATTTTTGATGCGTCTCATCATCTACAGCAATTCGCCATTCCTGGCAGCAAGATAAAGAACACTTGTCTGCAATGCACTTAAACTGGTCATAATAATTCACTTTAATTGTATTACTCATGCCCTACTCCTTATATCCAGTCGTCTTCGTCTCCGCCTGTAATAGCAAGACTTAAAAGCTTATCCCACATTTCTATGTCTTCACCTTCTATTATTTTAACTAGCTGAGCCTTAGAGGTGATTTCTTCCATGACTTCATCAGGCCCAATCTCAGGGTCAAAATCCTTTTCGCAGTAAGGACAATCTATGATTTCTTCTAAGTGCAAAGATAAAAATCTAGTGCCACATTCGCTGCATTCATAATAGCCACATTTTTTAGTTCCATCTGGTACGTAATACATTATCTCTATTTCCTTCCTTTTCTGCTACTTTAGCTTTTTGCTACATTTCATCTTATCATAAAGCCATGGTCATTGGTATGAAAATGCTGTATTCACTAGCATAAATCAGTACTATCATCACGCCTCCAAGCACACCTATTTCCAATAAAATAAGAGGATATTTAATAACACCCTCTGCTTTTCTATAGTTTTATAACCCTTTCATACCATTAGGGTCCATAAGCCCAGTAAGTTCTACTATCTAGCGTAACTACAGCCACTACTAGGTCTTTCTTTACTTTCACTTACATAAGCAGCTCTAAATGCTTGGTTAAGTTCAGAAAGTTCTTTTTCTCCATTAATATATGGTTCATAAAAATCATAGCCATATCTGCCCCCACCATCTTCACAACCTAAATCACTATAACCAAGTGCATCTTTTACAATCTGTTCTCTTTGTTCTTTTGTTGTATTTTTAATTAAATATTGCTCCATATTATGCCTCTTTTCATTCATATGCTCTTATTATATCACAGATACTACATTGAACAAATTACACTCTACAATAAAATCTTAACAAAGGCCCTTGCTACTTATCATCATAGCAAAGGCCCTTTATTTTTATCTCTTGTTCTTGAGTTCATTTTTATTATCCCTTTTATAGCTTTTCTATGGCTTTTTTAAGGGTATACCAAGATAGCACTGCACATTTTACACGCGCTGGCATGGTAGAGATGGACTGGAAGGTCATAGCATCTTCAAGTACAGCTAGCTCTTCTTCTGAAGTAATTTCCTTTTTAATCATTTTAATAAAAGTCTCTGCTAGCTCCATTGCTTCATCTACTGTCTTTCCTTCTAAAAGCTCAATCATCATAGAAGTAGAGGCCTGAGATATAGCACAACCTACACCATGAAATCTCATTTTTGCTACTTTCCCATCTTCAATACAAATATCTAAATGGATATCATCTCCACAAGAAGGGTTATGTCCCCTCTCTCTTATTGTTGCTTCTTCTAACTCTCCCTTATAAGGAGAATACTGACTATGCTCTGCAATTAACTCTGTATAAATCAAATCAAGGTTCAAGTCTCATCACCCTCCTTACTTCTTTTAAGCCTTCTATTAAACGGTCTACATCTGATGAGCTATTATACAAATAAAAGGATGCTCTACAGCAAGCTGGCACATGTAAATAATGCATCAGTGGATGAGCACAATGGTGACCTACTCGAATAGCAATTCCCTGTGCATCTAATATACTTCCTACATCATGTGCATGTATGCCTTCTACATTGAAAGCTACTACTCCCAACTTATCTTCTAAACTGTCTCCTAAAAGCTGAATATAAGGAAGGTCTTGAAGTCTTTTTATTGCATAAGCGGCTATAGCCTGCTCATGGGCTTCTATACGGTCCATTCCTATATCCTTTAAGTAATCTATAGCCGCACCTAGTCCTACAATTCCTTCTACATTGATGGTACCTGCTTCTAATCTAGAAGGAAGGTCTGAAAAAGAAACACTCTGTTCCTCTACATATTCAACCATGCCTCCACCTAATAAAAGAGGCTCTAGCTTTTCTAAATGATTGAGCTTTCCATATAGAACACCTACACCAGTAGGCCCTAACATCTTATGAGCTGAAAAAGCCATAAAGTCCGCATCCAACTCTTTCACATCTACCTTACAATGTGGCACACTTTGTGTCGCATCTACAACGAGAATGGCACCTTGCTCGTGAGCTCTTTTTGCCACTTTTTCTATAGGTATTTTGTAGCCTAGCACATTAGAAACATGTGCTACAGCCACAACCTTAGTCTTATTTGTTATCTTTCTTTCTATTTCTTCTTCAGTAAGCTTTAGGGCATCATTTAAATACATATACTTTAAATTCGCTTTTTTTAGCTTTGCTATACGCTGCCAGGGTAATAGATTGGCATGATGCTCAGAAACAAGTAATACTATTTCATCCCCATCTTCAATCTGTGTATAGCCTGTCGCAATCATATTTAAACTTTCTGTTGCAGATCTAGTGAAAATAATTTGTTCCTTTGACGCTGCGCCTATAAAATCTCTCACCTTTTCTCTTGTATTTTCCAAGGCTTCATAGGCTCTTTCTGCTAATACATGACCACTTCTTCCTGCATTAGAATACTGATGCAATACATAGGTTCTTGTTTTTTCTAGTACAGCTAGTGGCCTTTGAGTAGTGGCTGCATTATCCAAATAAACTAAGGCTTGTTCATTAATGATTTCACCGAGAATAGGAAAGTCAGTCTTTGGAACCAAAGTTTCTAATGCAAGTTGTTTCATTTTCCTATCCTCCTACTTATTTCATTTGAAATGCTTTCTCTCATTTCCACTTCTTCTATTTCATCTAAAACAGGAGCAAGCTCAGCTTCCACCATGAGACATTTGCTTTGTTCTTCTGATAAACCACGACTCATCAGATAAAATAACTTATCTTTTGAAAGTTTACCAGAAGATGCAGAGTGATTTCCCATAATATCATCCTCATCGCACCAGAGCGCTGGTACTGCATAGGACTTAGCGTTAGGGCTTAATAAAATAGCATCTTCTATCTCAGAACCTTTAGCTCCTTTAGCCCCTTGTTTGAAATATAAATTTCCCTTAAAATCTTTATGTGCTTCATCTTGAAGTGCTCCTTTTACAATGACATCAGAAATCGTTCGTTTGCCTTTATGGAACACATCATATGCCATCATATGAGTTGTTTGTTCATCTATGAGATAACCTGCTTTAAGTTTACACCTTGAACCATCTCCATTAAGATAAATGGTAATGCTCTCTTTATTTTTACCCTTTCCTAGGTAAAGCGTCGTCAGCTCTAACTTGGCATCATCTTCTAGTTCTACGCTGAGCTTAAAAATAGCCTCTTCTTCTTGGTTAATCTCATTAATCATTGCTAATTTTAAATAGGATCCTCTACCGAGGGTAATATGCTTTTCCTTACCAGACATGTCTTCTTTTATAATGAGTAACTGGCTTTGCTTTGTATAGTCTTCTATATAATTAGATTGTAACTCCGTCATTTCTCCACCTCCTATCCAATAGTTCCCTTCATCTCTAAGTTAATTAGGTTATTCAGTTCAACAGCATAAGCTACTGGCAATTCTTTCGCTATAGGATCTACGAAGCCTCTTACAATGAGTCCTACTGCTTCTTCCTCTGTAAGTCCGCGGCTCATAAGATAAAAAATAGCTTCATCACTGATTTTACCTATTTTTGCTTCATGGGCGATTTCTACATCATCATTTTTAATATCCATAACAGGAACTGTATGAGATGCTGATATATCATCTAGCATTAATGCATCACAATTGACTGATGCTTTAGAACCATAAGCCTTAGGTGATATTTTAACCAATCCTCTGTAGGTTGTCTCTCCACCAGCCTTAGAAATAGACCTTGTATGAATAGTCGATTTAGTATGTGGTGCAAGGTGTGCCACCTTTGCTCCTGTATCCAAGTTTTGTCCCTTTGCTGCAAAGGTAATCCCTGTAAAATCACTACTAGCGCCTTCTCCGATCAAGACACTCATAGGGTATAACATAGACACTCTAGAACCAAAAGATCCTGATACCCATTCCATATGGGCATTTTTATGAATCATTGCCCTTTTCGTATTTAAGTTATACATATTTTTGGACCAGTTTTCTATTGTTGAATACCTTAGTCTTGCATTTTCTTTAACATAAAGCTCTACACAGCCTGCATGTAAATTAATAACATTGTGTTTTGGAGCTGAACATCCTTCTATAAAATGTAAACTTGCACCTTCTTCTACGATAATCAGAGTATGTTCAAACTGACCTGCTCCAGGTGCATTCAGTCTAAAATAGGATTGAAGAGGCATATTGACCTGTACGCCTTTAGGTACATATACAAATGAGCCTCCTGAGAAAACTGCCCCATGTAAAGCTGCAAATTTATGATCACTAGGTGGCACACACTTCATAAAATACTCTCTTACAATCTCTTCATAGTCTCTACAAGCTGTTTCGAAATCTGTATAAACAACCCCCTGAGCTTCTAACTCACGTTGAATAGAGTGATAAACTACCTCTGAATCATATTGTGCACCTACACCTGCTAAGCTAGAGGATTCTGCTTCTTGAATACCCAATCTATCAAAAGTATTAGCTATAGTTTGATCTACATTTTCCCAGTTATCACTTAGCTGTGATTTAGGTCTTACATAAGTTATAATATTATCAATATCTAATTCACTAAGATCTGGTCCCCATGTTGGCACAGGTATACTATTATAAATAGCCAGTGATTTTAATCTAAAGTCTAGCATCCACTGTGGCTCATTTTTTTCTTTTGAAATAGCTCTAATAACATCTTCAGTCAGCCCTTTTTCAGTTCTGTAACTATATTCATCTTTGTTCTTAATATCATATATGCCTCTTTCGACATCATCTACTACTGTTCTCATAGATTCACACCTTCTTTTTGAAGATATTTACCATATCCATTTGCTTCTATATCTTTAACGATTTCCATACCACCTGTTTTGACAATAGTTCCTGCCACTAATACATGAACATAATCTGGTTTAATCTCTTGAAGCATATGATTATGATGTGTCACGATTAAAAAGGCATTGTTTTCATTAGCTACTTTCAGTATACCTTCTGAAACAATTTTAGTAGCATCTACATCAAGTCCAGAGTCTGTTTCATCTAGCATAGCAAGCTTGGGTTGTAGCATTGCCATCTGAAGCACTTCACTTTTCTTTTTTTCACCACCTGAAAAGCCTACATTTAAATACCTATCTCTATATTCTTTAGAAATACTAAGCTCCTCCATCTTCTCTTCTAAAGCTTTTCTAAAAGCAACTAATCTTACAGGCTCAGTGCTTCTTGCCATTTTAGCGCTGCGAATAAAGTTCTCTATAGTAACCCCATTGATTTCTTCAGGATATTGAAAAGATAAAAAGATTCCTTTTCTAGCGCGTTCTGTTACTGAAACTTCTTCTAGGCTTTCTCCTTCAAATAAGATTTCTCCACTTGTTACCTCATATTTCGGATGCCCCATAATACTACTTGCCAAGGTAGACTTACCAGCTCCATTAGGTCCCATAATAACGTGAATTTCACCTGACTTAATCGTTAAATTAAGACCTTTTAAAATTTCTTTTCCTTCTACTTCTACATGTAAATCATTTATTTTAATTAATTCTTCCATTAGAATTTCTCCTTTATCAAATACATTTTAATTCCGAGTAACTTACTATGGATTAATTGTAAGCCAATAATAATTATTAGTCAATATTTTTTATCTTATATTTATGTTTTAATCTTATTAATTTTTTTATTTTTTATACTATGTAATTCTTTGCACACTAAAAGGACCTACTTAAATTCATACATTGTATGATAGATAAGTCGGTCCTTATGAGTTATAAAACCTTACCGACTTATAAGATTTTTTCAAATCCTATAAGCCTTAAGTTCCTTTTGGCCCATCTCCAGCACCATTGTCTGCGTAAGCCTCCGAGTCGAGAATGCTTTGGTTACTTTGATTATTCATCTTTGTTCCCTCCTACATTCAATTTGGTTTGGTTTTACAATACTAGTATGTGCGATTTATGAGAAATTATGTTGTAAAAATTTAACAAATACCCTTGCTACTCTTAATAATAGCAAGGGCATTTTGTTTTTATCTCTTACTCTTAAGTTCAATCATATCCCCATATACAGGTGTTGGCATGCCAAATCCACCTGAAACATCTACAATCTGACCAGTTGTATAAGCAGAGTCATCACTTGCAAAGTATAATACTGTTCCTGCAATTTCTTCTGGTAATCCCATACGCTTAATTGGTGTATGTTTTAAGAAGAATTCTTTGAATGCATCTGATAGATTATTATTTACAGCATCTGTTGCAGTCATCCCAGGAAGCACTGCATTGCAACGAATATTGTCTCTTGCACATTGGGTAGCAATAAGCTTTGTTAAATAATTAATAGCAGCTTTACTTGTTCCATAACCAATTTGAGAGATATCTGGGCGAATACCACCAATAGAAGAGATGTTGATAATACTTCCTCCTCCATTTGCTGCCATATGTGGAATAGCTGCTTGTGATGATAAAAATACGCTAGCTAAATTGATATCTACCGTTCCAATAAATTCATTATAATCCGTAGTCTTAATATCTAAATCTACTTTTGGATTAGAGGTTCCAAAGTTATTCACTAATATATCTATTTTCCCTTCTTGGCTAACTACTTCTTCTACCATAGTTTTATAACTTTCTTTTACTGTTGCGTCATTATAAACAACCTTTACCTGATAACCTTCTATATTTAATTCACTTGCAATCTCCTTGGCACGTTCTACATTTCTAGCACCCATATACACAGTAGCGCCTTCTTTTGCCAAACGTTCCACGCAAGCTAATCCAATTCCTCTTGTAGAAGCTGTTACTAATACTACTTTACCTTGTAATCTCATGATGTTTTCCTCCTATACAAGCTATTTTTATGTTCCCCATAAGTTTATATCTCCCATATATAATTATTATAAACGCAATCTTTATTTTAAAGCCTTTTAATATCATAGGAAATTTTGAAATCGTTATTCATGTTATACTAATATACTATCTATTCATTCTGCTTTATTGTTTTATAGAATCAGATATGTGATAATAGATTATTATAAAAAAGATAAAATAAGTAAGTAATTTCCTATGCTTCATGACGTTTTAAATAGCTGCTTAGAAGAAAAATAACCATTTATGGAGGGGATATATGAATTATTATCAAGAAAAGGTAGAGAATCAAGGTAATATACCTGCTCAGATTTATATTGGTAATAGCCAATGTATGAATTGTCATTATCCCCTACACTGGCATACCCATTTAGAGTTTAATTTGGTGCTAGAAGGAACAATCAAAGGAGTCATTAACGGCAACTCTGTAACTATTCCTCCAGGAGATATTTTTTTCGTCAATAGTAGTGATTTACATGAAACTGATGCAGTGGATCAAAATCACATGCGGGCTATTACACTTTTACTCTCTTATGATTTACTCAAGGAGTACTGCCCTGATGTAGATACTTATTATTTTAATTGGAGTGGCAATGATACGATTCATCAGCAACTCAAAAAGCTTATTCTAGAGTGTGCCAAACTCTCAGAAAAGAAAGATGCTTACTATGAATTAGAACTCTCTATTGCTCTCAGAAAGCTCTGCCTTATTTTGCTAAAAAATTGTAAGCATAAAAGGCAAGAAAAAAATCTAAGTAAGCCTGAGGTAAAAAGTATGGTAGATATTAGGAAAGTCATTGCCTTTATAGAAAATCATTATGAAGATGATCTTTCGCTATCAGAGATTGCGACTTACATCGGCATGTCTCCTAACTATTTTTCTCGCTTTTTCAAGAACGCTACTAATGAAACCGTACATAGTTATTTAACACACATCAGACTATATCACGCCCATAAAGAACTGCTAAATAGCACTCACTCTATAACAGAGCTTGCTTTAAACAATGGTTTTCCTAATGTAAAAGCCTTTATTGAGGCTTTTAAAAAAGCCTATGGTACAACTCCAAATAAATATAAGAATCAATTTGCCAAAAGATAAGATTTAACCATCTTAAGTAAATAATAAACAATACCCACTTCAAGTTGTGTTGTAAAATGACAATATAAATAATGGAGGTGGGGTTATGCATAAAGATTTAGAGGTAGCCTTTCATAATATGCTAGCGCTCTTGAAAAAGGATATGCGTTGTAAAGGAGGTTGGCATTATGGCTCTATTAGCCGAGGGCAAGATGATATTTATTCTGATTACGATCCAGTTTTTTTGGTAGCAGATAAAGATTTTGAAGCCTTTGCGGCAGACGTTCCCTATTTTCTTAGGGCTGTTTCCGATGAGCTTTTAATCTTTTGGCCAGAGAGCTTTAATGATGCTTCCTTCAAAAATTACTGCAGTGTCATTCGCCTGGGAGATAATCTCCATCAATTAGACTTTTTTATTATTAATCAGGACCACCCAGAAGCTTGGATGTGCAAACAACACTGTAAGGGTTGTACCAAGGAGCATATTCTTTTTGACCAAACAGGGGAGGTAGCTGATTTTCTTGACAAAGGCTATCGCACAGATAACTACATTCCTGACACCCTAAGAGCCATAGATACTTACTGGTTCCATATTGAGATGCTGATTAAATACTTCAAAAGAAATGATATCTTCAAATTAATAAAAAACATCCAAGAGTTCTTATTTCATTCACATGTGGATTTACTACTATCCTACTATGATAACTTAGATTGGGGTGCCTGGGAAAGCAAAGTAAAACACTGTATCCCTAATGAAAAACAAGAACACTTAAAAGCTTATTTTTCTAAAGCAGATCTTTGCAGCCTAGAAGCTGCTGTCAAAAAAAGTATGGTTCTTTTTAAACAAGATGCTGAAGAAATTTGTAGAGCGAAGAGTCTTGAATATCCTACTTTGGCCTCTGAACAAATTATTGCTTACTTTTATAAAAGATTGGCTTCCGATAACTGGAGCTAATCTTCTAGCTTTATCATCTCATAAAACCATCTAATAAAAAACACGAAGAGCAATGACTATTTGATTCATGGCCTTCGTGTTTTTTATTAGACTTTAACACCTTGCAGGAACAAATTCATTTAATCTATTAACTAACTTAAAGTTGCCACCTATATCACCTCTAATGGCTTGTTATCATTATTTGTTCCTTTATACCCCTATTATTCATAAATTGCAAGAAAGGAGGTAATCTTTCCTTCGGGATGGCACGACTCTAGAAGGCCAAACTCTGGATCATAATATTGCTGGTTATACAATAAGACCCAATGTGTATAAGTTGGCATATGTACTGTTAAAATAGCATACTCTGAAGGCATTGGATTCTTCTTTGAAATTCTCACGTTTTTTTCTGCATGTTTAATCTTATAGTAATCAAGGGCCTCGATCAGTTGACCTATTGAGGTTGGTCCTTCTGTCTTCATCACCTTGAAAACTTCCTCAATACTTTTATTTGCAATCATTGCTATACATGCTTGACCACAAGCACATGGATTAGGCTGCATCATTAGTTCCATCTAAATCCTCCTCATTACTGGCATATATTGTACAATGTCTGTATCGCCATCAATCATTGGTTCATTAATCACATACTCCTCCATAAAATGATGACTTCCAAAACAATACTTCTCATTATGCTCTATGGATTTAATAAAATTAAACCAAGATTGGCTATTCATTTTATACTTTATGAACCGTTTTAAATATAAACCACCTGTAAATGTTTCCTTTATAAGCTTCTCATCCTTTATTTCAAGCGCTTCTGGAATAGTTAAATATAAGGTATAAAAATACTCCGGTGTTCCTATCTTTTCAAAGTTGTAAAAGGCAAATAGCCTTGTCTCAGCTTTTTGAAACTCAATCCCATTGTTTTTTGCCCAATCAAATAAATATTTTCTTGCTTTATTTTCTGCATTTTTACCTTTTACAGTATAAGAAACACAGGTCAAAGGAGAAAGTAGCTCTTCCGTTTCCTCTGCCTTTAAATCACTACGTAATAGGATAGGCATATATAAATCCACTCCACCAATATGCTCCATGTCTTGTGTAAAACCTAGATGTTCCTCAAGCCATTGTGCCTCCCCATAGACATATTTACTTCCCTCTAACCACTTTTGAAATCTCTGCCAGCCTTTTATAATTGCTTCTCCAAGGCATTCGCCACGCTTAATAGCCGTTACTGCATATAATCCGCCACTCAGCTCTTTAGTCTTTACCTTTTCATCTTCCACTACTAAATCTTCTGGAATAGTAATACACACCTCATAGCCATACTCTTCTCCAGATGCATCCGTATCGGGTGCGTTATAACCAAAGATACGATAATTCCCATTATTAATATCTATATTATTTTTCTTAACCCAGTCCTGCATGACGCTAAAGGCACCATCTTCAGGATTTTTTCCGTAATAGCAATAGTAAGCAACTCTCATAGCTTTCATTTCTTTTAAAACTTTAATATCTGGATACTGCTCTGCAACCTCACTATCTTGTACTTCAAAATACTTGTCCATTACATCAACCCTTTCAAAAACATAATTTTTAATGCTATCCGTATACTTACTAGGTAAAAATCCCGTAATACTCTTAAAGCTTCTAGAAAAGGCATCTACACTATTGTAAGCATATTTTACAGCCACCTCTATGATTTTCTCCTTACCTTGTTTAAGATCACGAGCTGCGCAAGATATTCTGCGACATCGTATGTATTCTTTAGTCTGATAACCTGTAATAGCAAAAAACATCCGGTAAAAATTAGATACTGACATAAAAGCTTCTTTAGCTATATCCTCTATCTTCATCTCTTCTTCTAGAGAAGCTTCAATGTAGTCAATAGCTTTTTGAATCCTTTCATAATAATTCAAGGCTCTCCCCCCCTCTTTTGCTAAGTTGATATTATTATAGCAGTTCCCTCTTCCTAACATCCGACTTTTTCTCTAAAAAAACAGCCATGACCCATCCTCTAGCATGTGTCATGACTATTCTTACAAATTTTACCTCTTCCTAGCTAAAGATTATTTACTCATCTATTACTTTGTAGCCTCAGCATTTTTTCTATTAACCCACTCCGTAGAAATATCCATTGCAGCACGACAGGCTTTAGTTTGGTCTAAAGCATTAAGCATTACAAAATCATGGATGATCGCCTGAAAACGTATAGCTGTTACACTGACTCCTGCTTCTCGCAGCCTTCTAGCATAAGCTTCTCCCTCATCTCTTAGCACATCTGCTTCTCCATTTAAAACCATGGCATCAGGAAGCTCTTTTAATTCTTCTATAGTTGCTCTTAGAGGTGAGGCTGTTATCTGATTACGATCCTTTTTACTCATTGTATACTGATCCCAGAACCACATCATGCCTGCTCTATACAGATAGTAATTTACTGCAAACTTGTAGTAGGATTCCGTAGAAAAACAGGCATTTGTAACAGGATAATAGAGGAGCTGCTTATGGATTTTAGGCCCTTTTCTATACTTAGCCATAATCGTCATTATAGTTGCCATATTCCCTCCTACGCTATCTCCAGCAACTGTTAGGGTATCTAATCTAGCATTACAACTCGCTTGTACTAATAAATCTGGTAATAAACACATGACTTCATAGCACTGCTCAATGGCTGTAGGATATTTAGCTTCTGGTGATCGGCTATATTCGGGAAATATGACTATAGACTGTGTACGTGCAGCTAGTTCTCTCACTAATTTATCATGCGTATGAAAACTACCAAATACCCAGCCTGCTCCATGAATATAGTAAATCACATGAGGGCTGCCTACGATATTGTCCGGTATTACACAATAGACATTAATGGTCCCCCAATTGCTTGTTTGAACGGGTATTATTTTAATTTCAGCTGGATACTTATAAACAGGTGCATCCTGGGCACGTTCTAAAACCTCACGCCCCTGCTCTGGAGGAAGCTGAAAAATAAGAGGTGGTTTGGAGCTCTTATCACAAACCAATTCTGCTTCTCTTTCTAAAGGTACTGTTCTCCTCATATATCTATTCTCCTTTACAACTTTTTGGGGCAATCTTCTAAACCTCTTATCTTTGTTGTAAAATCTTAGGTATTTCACTTCCAATATATGATTGAACCTCCAGAAGTTTACTACTTCTTGGCGTATGAATTGATTGCTCTTTTATAACTACTTCATTGGTAATGATTTCTTGACTCTATTTCCCTTTCCACCAATCAGCAGTCAATTCTTTATAATCTATTCTTGCCCAATTAGTAGACGATTGACCCGTCTGTAAGTTTATATTCTGCTTATAACAATACGTCTTGGGCCAAGTACAAAATATGGATTTTTTCTGCAACATGACTTTTGTTAAAAACATCTTGTTGTGAACAATCCATCCATCAGTAGGTATCATTGTAATTTCAACATGTTCTTCTTGTCTTGCTACTTTATATTTACCAGAAAAATACCCCATAGACGCATCCATCTCTATCTTAAAACGACCATTCACCTCTGTATTTTTCATACGTAATAAATCGGGAAAGGCATCTACAAATTTCAATATAAAAATATGTTTTGAGTTCTGGAATCTTAGGGATTCCATCAGCTTCATATCCTCTACTGTTTGATAGGTTGCAATTAATCCCTGTTCATGAATTTCATGATTGTTACAAGGATGGGTCTGTAAAATCACTTCTTGTTTTTTCCCAAACTCAACCAGCTCACAATCATAGCCATATCTAGTAAAATGGCGCATTTGTCCATCTTTTGGAATAGGTACTGGGAATGCATCTGGTGGTATGTCTTTCCCATCGATTTGTATTTTAAGGATAGTATTTTTCTTTCTCACTAAATCAAATTGGTACATAGCAAAGGCTGGAAAGGATACTGGATTTCTTGAAGATACGCCTATTGGTGCTATAAGATCAAAGGTCCTGCTTGGTTTCTTTCCATGTTCCCTTGCAACTACATCTATTAGCCTTCCTTTATAATCACGAAAACAAAATTCAACTTGAATGCCCTCCTCTGTTAGCTGAAAACATCCTCTATCAAAAGTCACTTTACGATAGTGCTTGAGTCCCTTATCGCATACCTCAAACTTTCCAACTTCCTTAATGCATAAACTTTCTTCATCGTATACATCCACATATCTATCATTTCGATAAGCAATGACCCTAAAACCTTTTCCTTCGTTTTCTGTGGCTAGGTACTGTAATTCAAGGCCTGCATAAATTGCTTCTGGATTTTTTTCAAAGTTAAAAAGGATGAGTTTCTTAATGGGTACAATTTCCATGGTAAAAGGTTGGAGAACCTCACCATTCATTATCTTCATATAAATAGCCTCCTAATGACTCTTTTTTTACATTTACTGTATGGTACCGCCTAAATTGTGATTCATCTTCTTGAGTGTTCCTATAGCCATTTTTAATTCTTCCTTACTAATTCCCCTATACATTTCTTGCATAAATTGGTTAGTAGCTGCTAAATTCACTTGTTCTAGCTTTGTCATTTTATCCGTAGCAACAAGTCTTAGTTTTCTTTTATCTTTTTCATCTTGTATGATTCGCAAATACCTATTTTGCTCCAATTGTGTTGCCATACGCTTCACATTCTGATAAGAACAGCCAATGAACTCCCCTGTTTCTTTCAAAGTGGGTGCTTCTTCTCCCATTACACTTAATGCAACCATCATAAAATGCTGCTTCATAGTAATGTCCTCAAACTGACTGTCCCCTATTGTTTGAATACGATTGCATAACGCAAAGAGCATCCCATATAACATTAGCTCTTCATCAATTCCTTCTAATTTCAATCTACGCCCTCCTTTTTCAAGAATATATAATATATTATGTATTTTATCTTAAAATATAATATGTTATGTATTTTGTCAAGAAGCAATCAACTATCCTTAGCCGTATTGGCACTATTAATGGTACCTTCAAAATATATTTATTAAGTAAAACTGTTTTTCTCTATAATATGTATGATCTCTTGATTAATCTGTTCTGCAATTTCATGATTAATTCCATGTCCAACACCTTCAAAAAATTTCACACGCATCTTTTTCTCTCTCAGTATAGCTTCTCCACCAAGCTTTTCAAAAGGATCTTCCAGTCCTACAAGGAAAAATGCCTTTGTACGAAGTAACTCTATCTCTTTTTCTGATAAAGAAGATATACTATGATACTTCATAGCCATATTATTAAATCCCCGCATAAGCCAACAAAAATGTTCTAGCAGTAATGGATTCTCTATA
The DNA here is from genome assembly GCF_003990395.1 of Cellulosilyticum sp. WCF-2. Classification (NCBI taxonomy): domain Bacteria; kingdom Bacillati; phylum Bacillota; class Clostridia; order Lachnospirales; family Cellulosilyticaceae; genus Cellulosilyticum; species Cellulosilyticum sp. WCF-2. Next base: position 4,275,632 of record NZ_CP034675.1, read on the forward strand.
AATACCTCTGTATGTTCTCCTGTCATTTTTGATAGCAACTTCTGTACATTCTTTCGTGTTGGAACCAAAGCTTCTGGAAAAAATACTTTAAACATGGTTTTCATGCTACTTCCACTTTTCACTGCTGCCACACTAGCTGCCATGACAATAGGTATCTGCACTCTTTCTGGCCTTTTCACCGTATAAAGCTGCACTAGGTATCCCCCATGAGATACGCCTATCAAAGACGCTTTAGCTAGTCCAAGTCCATTTAAAGTATCATCTATCCACAAAGCATCATCAAATCCTTTTCCGTAAGCTTCTCCAGGCTTGGTTTTTCCAGGCCCTCCAATAGTATCTACAGCAAATAGCTGAAAATGTTTTCCTAGCTCTTTTGCATTATAGTACCACATTAATGCAGAATCATCCCCCACTCCATGAAACAAAACGATAGGCAGCCCATCTTTCTTCCCCCAGCTAATAACATGTGTGTTTCCATAACGGGTAGAAATCATTTGTTCTTCATATGAAATCCCCCACTGTTTTAAAAGTTCATCATATGTTCTTAAAATTGCCTGCTCTGCTTTTTTGCTTCGATATACTTTTACCATCCTCTCACCTCATCTTCTGATATAAGTCTCTCATATTTCTTTCTATCTCATTTCTAGCTTGCTCTTTTCTTTCCTCCGTTAGTTCCATCCCCATACAATTTTTCTGAAATGAAAAGTAGATAATAGAATAATATTCCTGTGCCAATACCTCTGCTTGATTTTCCTTTATATATCCCCGTTCTATCATCTGTCCAAACACCTTCTCCTGTTGCTCAAGAGGAAAAGTAAATACCAGATTTTGATAAGTATCTGCGGCCTTTTGATCTGACATTCGTTCAATAGTTAGTGTTGCAATCATCTTATAGACATATGGATTTAACAGATAGTCATTTAGAACGCCCACTGCTACTTTGCATATATCCTCATTTGATACTTCTCCTGCTCTAGCGAAAGCTGTATCAAACTGGTTCCTCATAGTTTCTATCAAGCTTTCGATTTTCTCTAATAAGGCATCCATAATTGCCTGCTTATTAGCAAAATGATAGTAAATGCTACTTTCCCTAAAACCTAGTTCTTTACAAATATCACGTATAGAAACCGCCCTATAACCATAACGTGAAAATAATTCTAATGCTATCTGTTCAATCTTTTCCTTTGTATTCTCCTTTTCTATCATCTTATTCTCCTTTACTTAACGAGTGTTAAGTTAATACTACTTAACATTCGTTAAGTTGTCAAACAATAAAAAATTCTGCTAATTTTCCTTCCACAAAGTTTTTCATTTCATCAGTTTTATTTATTATCCCATTAGACTATTAAAAAGCTCATATCCATACTACATTTCTTTATTTTCTACGCATAAGTTCAAACCAGAATTTTACTCCTTCATCTGTGTTGTTGACTCCATAGGGCATTTTATGAAGTTCTAATACGTTACGTACAATAGATAGTCCAAGGCCCGTCCCTCTTTCACATCTTTCTTTTTCCTTATCCCCTTTATAAAAAGCGTCCCAAATTAGAGGAAGCTGATTTTCTGAAATAGGCTCTCCTTCATTTTCAATGACTACTATTCCTTTTTCAATTGAGATTTGAATCTTTCCGCCCTCTGGTGTATGTATAATTGCATTGATTACTAGATTATTGATTACTTGCATCATTCTTTTGTAGTCTGCTACAATCTCCCACTCCTGATCAGCAGTAAAAGTTACTTCTAATTCCTGATTTTCAAAAAGTCTTTCTTTATTTTTTAAGACCTCTTGGATAAGGGTATTCAGACAAAATGTTTCTTCCTTCAATGCATAGGCCTTTGATTCTAGCTTTGATAAGTCCAGCATTTCTAGTATAAGCTCATCCATCTTGGCAGTCTCATCTATGATGACTTCTAGATAATGATCTCTTTTTTCTTCTGAAATATGCTCCTTTAACCCTTCACTATAAGTACGAATAATGCCTAAAGGTGTTTTTAACTCATGACCAATAGTGTCTGTAAGCTCTCTTCTATTCTTCTCTAAGAGTGTCTGCTTTTCATAAGTTTTCCATAATCCCCTAGATAAAATAACTACTAGTAGAACTATCATGATTAAAGAAAATACATATACAGGTACTAAATTTTTTATGGCTATTTCTAATGGAAAGCTAACTGTATTTACCACTAAATAATAGTTTTTTCCACCCTCACTAAAATACCATATGATCTGTCCTTTCTCTTTATAAAATTCACTTTCAAAGGATGATATTGTTATCTGCTCCTTGGCTTCCTGCATCATTTCCTTAGTAAGTGTCGGTGTACATGTCTCAAATCTCCTTAAGATCTTCTCATTCCTACTTCTCTTCATAAGGGAGTAGCTATCCCCTGTATTCATAAGCCCTACATTTACTATACTCTCTGGGTAAAATGTACAGTTATCTGCCCTATACTTCTTTAGCCCTTCTACATCTTCTACTATAAAAGTATATTCCTCAAAAAACTCACGCTTTATCCGCGAAGCACTTTTTATGATTTGCTTATCAACAATTGCATCCGTTGGCTTCCACTCCTCTTTATAAATCGTTATTTTTTCAGGAATAATTTCGTTTTTATTTTGATATCCTGATACACTTAATGAAAACTTTAGGATATCATTTTCCTTTTGTATTAGTTCAAACAAATGAGTAATCTGCTCACTACTAAGGTATTTATCCACATCAACTAGTGCAAAATAGGATTCATATGAATCTCTACCAAAATTACTTTCATTAACTATAATGGGCTTTGGACAAGCTATATAGTTGCCTGTTTTTACTACCTTCTCCCCTGTTTCTGTATAAAGAGCCGCTCTTATGTAATTCTCATTAGTGCAAAAGAAATCTCTCTGCGTAATAAAAAAATAACTTAAAGGTATATCTAGATTTCTGTGTTCAGCACTAAACTCAGGTGCTGAAGGTATATATTTCATAATAGAGGAGCAAAATCCAGCTCTCCTATTTTCGCAGTCAGCTTTACTATTTTTATACTGCACAAACGTAAATAGGCTCATAATACCTATATAAAAAGCAAAAAAAGCCGCAAATACTCTTAAAAGTATTTTCCGAAAGCTCATCTTATTTTTCATTGGTTGCCACCTCCAGCTTATAGCCCACTTTCATGATTGTACGAATAGCCTTGCCACTTTTACCCAATGCTTTTCTAAGTTTTTTTACATGAGTATCTATCACCCTATCATTCCCTTCAAAGTCATACCCCCACAACCTTACGATAAGCTGGTCTCTTGTAATGACTTGACTTTTATTTCTCATGAAATAAACAAGCATCCTATACTCCATAGGAGCTAGCTTGATTTCTTCCCCTCCTACAGTCACCTCTAATTTCTTGCAATCTATACAAATATCATTAACCTTCAGCTTGTCCTCAATAATGGTTCCTTTTGCCCTCTTAATAAGAGAAATAACTTTAGCATATAATACCCCTAAAGAAAAAGGCTTTGTCACATAATCATCTGCCCCTAACTCATACCCGTAGAGCTGATCTTCTTCATCAGATTTTGCTGTAATAAAAATAATGGGGGTTTCATACCGAAGGCGTACCTCTTTACATACTGTAAAACCATCTATTCCTGGCATCATCACATCTAGTAAGATTAAATCAAAGCTTTCTTTTTCTAAAATACTCAGCGCTTCTCTCCCCTGATTCACGCAGATAACCTTACAGTCTTTAACTTGAAAGTAATCACTGATTATCTCCTGCATTCTCTTTTCATCTTCTACTAATAATATTTTATCCATTTCTGTCCTCCCCTTTTCCCTCTCATAATAGTAGCATAATCTGTCTTTTTTATGACCTTTTGTATGTAAAATACACTGTTATAAAAATCCCCAACCAAGTGCTACTAGTACTTGGTTGGGGATTTTTATTTTCTATTCAAATTATGCCTTTATCGCCCATCTCATTTTCGTTGAGCGAGCGCGACCATTCATATTACATTCTTCTGCTGATGGTCTGATAACCTCAGTGGCAATTTCACTATAAACCCCTTCACGGAGTAATCTTTTAAAGGATTTTTTGACAAGTCTATCTTCTCCTGAATGGAACGTTAGTATGGCAACACGTCCTCCTTTGGCAAGAACATTAGGAAGCTTTTCTAAGAATTCTTCCAGCACTTCAAACTCACTATTAACATCAATTCGTAATGCTTGGAACGTTCTTTGACATGATTTCTTAATCGCTTCTTTTCGTTTATCTTCTGGAATAAATTCAAGAGCTTCTCCTATAACTTGTTGAAGCTTGGTAGTCGTAGAAATATAATCTCTTTTTCTTATTTTAGAAATAATAGCCTCTGATATCTCCTTGGCATAGGGTTCATCCGAATTTTCAATTAGCATACCTTCTAATTCTTTTTGTGTCATATCTTTTAAACGTTCAGCTGCCGATATACCTTTCTCAGGATTCAATCGTAAATCCAATGGCCCTTCATATTTAAATGAAAAACCTCTATCTGGATTATCAATTTGCATTGAAGAGACACCTAAATCCGCTAACATAAAATCAAATAAGCCATTTTCTGCAGCTACTTGATCAATATCCCGAAAGTTCAGCTGCTTAATTGTTAATATTTCTTCTCCATACCCTAAATCTTCTAACCGTTTTTTTGTTTTTACTATTTCAATAGGATCTACATCCAAGGCATACATATGCCCCTTAGCTTCTAAGCATTTTAACATTTCTAAAGTATGACCGCCATATCCAAGGGTTGCATCTAGTCCCTTTTGCCCCGGTTTTATTTGTAAAAATTCTAGTATTTCTTTAACACATATAGATATATGCATACCAGCAGGTGTACTTCCTTTTTTGATTACCTTCTCAATCGTATCTCCATATTTTTCAGGCTGAAGTTCTTTGTATTTTTCTTTATAATTTTTGGGATGAGTTCCTTTATATCTCACACGTCGTTTGTGCTTTTGCTCTTGATTATCCATGGATTTCCTCGTAACTTTCCTCGTTTTAGTTGTTTTGACTATTTTCCAATATTAAATTATATATATCTTTTAATTAATAGTAGCACATCCATCTAGTACTTACAAAATTATTATACCTTTATGTTTATTTTGCAATATTAATGCCATTCATTATCTCTTGTTAATATCAAATACATACCTAGCTTATACTTTAGCTTGAATAGGTAAAATAGCGTAATGATTACTATATATTTTGTCTTTATATGTAAATGGTACTGGATAGGAAAATAATGGGCCATCTGATACAAAGGTATGATATTCTCCATTTTCTCCACAAGCATCTGCTCCTTCTAATACAATGGATGAAATGATTTTAGCAGATAAACACTTTCCTAAATGCTTCTCGCTAAGCCTTGTCGTATCTACCACTGTAATATTGGCTTTAAATCCCACCTTTATGAATTCCTCCACTAAGGCTCTCCTCTCTTCCTTCCAAAGTGGAAAGAAAGCTTCTATGCCAACTGCTTTGCAGCGCTTTGTGCACCACTCTAAATGCTCCTCAATATCAATATCACCAAAAATACAAACCTCTACCCCGTTTTCCTTTTGAAACAAAAGCTCTTTTTCAAAATTCTGGGCATATTCCTCACCAGAAGTTTTGATGAGCCTGATAGGAATATTCAATGACTTTGAAACCTCTTGAATCACCTTTTCCGGTACGCCATGAAACCACGATTCATTTCTATCTGTATTAAATGTAATAATGAGTGCAACAGGCTCCATTCCCATTTGAATAGCTCTATATATGGCTAACAGACTGTCTTTCCCACCACTATAGGATGCAACGAATTTTTTACCTCTATGATTCATTTTATTATTTTCTCCTTATATTCATCTCTCTTGTTAGAGCCTATAATACGTATTTCATGTATAACCCCTATAGGGTCATCTTGATTATATTAAATTTAATATTTATACACAACTGTCTATCCCAAGTGCCTACAGTCTTCGGCTTAGTAATTAACTGATTGTAACATCATATATAAAAAATGAGTATATGTCACACGGCATATACCTGTTTGATTAGAGGAATATTGGGAACATTACGTAATCTTTTTCGTCAAATCTAATAGAAGATTAAATAAAACATCTTATTAGGAGGAACCCAGATGAAACAATACCTATTATTACTTACCACCATGACCTGTATGTCTCTGCTATTGGTAGGTTGTAATCAAAGTGCTCTTGCTCCAGGAAGTGAGGGACATTCCAAATCTGCTATAGCCACCAATGTAGAAGAAATAAAAGAGACCGAAGAAGTTGCATTGGACAGGCGTCCTATGGTAATGGTAAATGGCGAATTATACCTTGATACAGGTCGTGAAAGCGATATTGAAGGTAGATGTGGTGTGATGGACGGAGAAATCACTTCAGCCGTAGATACCTCTAAAATCCCAATCCAAGATAACCAATCCAATTTTGGAGATGGTTATGGTTATCAATATGTAGATGAAAACAGCATCGATTTATACATGAATGAGAAGTGGATAAGATTTGAAAAAGAAACTACGGATACTTGGGGTATCCAACTAACGGCTAGCAAAGTTACCTCTTCTGGACTGACATTGGTATGTAATCAGTCAGGTGGCCAGCCAACAGGAAATTTACAAACTGGTAGTCCTTATTGGCTAGAAGTCCAAATAAACAATGAATGGGTCCCCGTAGAAATGTTGCCCTCAGAATATGAACGAGGTTGGACACAAGAAGCTTGGATTATCCCCATGAATAACAGCATAGAATGGGTAGTGAACTGGACAGAGCTATATGGCAATCTTCCTGCTGGCAAATACAGAATAGGTAAAGAGATTATGGATTTTAGAGGTACAGGAGATTATGATACCAATACTTACTATGCTAACTTTGAAGTATAGTATTATTTACACTTTCTACTTTACTAATCAGTTATAGAAGTAACACCTAAGAGTCTGAAAAAAGCAAGAATCCCAAACTATGTACCCTCCTACATAGTTTGGGATTCTTGTTTTTTCTATTTATAATATCTAAACTTAAATAATCTATTTTATTTATTTTACATACATAAAGGTAATTTTTTTATTAATGTTTACATACCTTAGTGATTAATGCTGCAGAAATTCTTTCTATGATTATTCCTATCACTGTAATACCTACAAAGAGTAATAATGTATTCATACTGATAAGAGGAAGCTTTAAAATCTTATGGAATAATAATACTGCAGTGAAAAATCCAATTGTAGTCGTAACAGCTAGGAATGCTCTTAGCTTATTAAATGGCATGCAAGATTTAATAACCCCAACAATGCCTAGCATACCTACAGTTAAATACATAAGTAGCGCTGTCTGCTCACTATCATTTGGAACTATAAATGATGCAGCTCCAATAATAATGCAACATAGTGTGATGGCAATCGCATTAGGTGCTGCACTTTTTAAGGCTGTAGGAAGGAATTTTCCTTTGACTTTTGTATCATTAGGCTCAAAGGAAATAAAGAATGATGGATAGCCCTCTATGGCCAGGTCAATTAAGGTAATTTGTATCGGTATAAAAGGAAAATCCATATTAAGTAATACACAAATAATACATAGCAATACAGAATAAATCGTTTTTATAAAAAATACGCCAGCTGATTTCGTAACATTGTTTACAACCCTTCTTCCTTCTGCAAGAACGTTCTTTAGTACAGAAAAATCCGAGCCAAGTAGTACTAGCTGCGCCGTTTGTCTAGCAGCATCACTTCCGTTCCCCATTGCAATAGAACAATCTGCTTGTTTCATTGCTAGAAGGTCATTGACTCCATCGCCAGTCATTGCCACACTGTGTCCCTCTTTTTGCATGGCACTAATCAGATGTTTTTTCTGTTGTGGTGTCACACGTCCGAAAACGGAATACTCTTTTGCTACCTTTGGAATGTCCGTATCATTTACTGTAGACATATCGATAAAGCTACTAGCATCTTTTATTCCTGCTTTTGCTGCAACAGCTGATACTGTAACTGGATTATCACCAGAAATAACTTTTACATCAACATCTTGGTTATGGAAATAAGAAATGGCAGAAATAGCATTTTTTCTTATTGGGTCACTAATAATGATAGCAGCAAGTAGCTTCACTTCACTAGCGCAGAGCGTTTTATCCTCTATTTTATTCGCTACACCTGCAAGCAAAATTCTCTTGCCATCTTTCATCTCATGGCGTACCTCCTCTGGAAGCTCCTTATCACAAAGCTTCTCAGGTGCACCAATCACAAATGTATCCCCATGATCAAAGGTTACAGCACTCCATTTTCTATCAGAGGAAAAAGGAATCTTTGAAGTTACTTGAAACTCATCTGCTTCTGGGAAATAATCTTTCATGGCTTGAAATGTTGCATTATTGTCATCTGTATTGCCTAAGAAAACACCCATAATCGTGCTAAATGGTATCTTGAAATCATCATCAAGCATGATAACATTCTCAACTTGCATTTTGCCTTCTGTTATTGTACCTGTTTTGTCTAGGCATATAATATCAACGTGTGCAAGAGATTCTAGAGAATATAAATCCTGTACGAGTACTTTCTGCTTAGAAAGCCTAACAATTCCTGTAGCTAGTCCAATACTAATAAGTAAAACAAGTCCTTTAGGAAGCATGCCTAGTAGCCCTGCTGCTGTCGAAACAACTGCTGTTTGAAGGGAATTACTTCTTAGAAAATAAGCTTCAAGGAATAGAAGCACACCTAATGGAATAATCAACCAGCCTGTAAACCCAGTCACTTTTCTCATAGAAAGCATTAGCTCTGAATTTACCTTTTTAAGTTTTTTTACCTCATCAGCTATTTTAGAAACATAGTTCTCACTACCTGTATGAAGTACCTTTGCTTGACACTTCCCACTGATAACTGAACTACCTGATAAAAGTGAATCCCCTTCTTTCTTTATGATAGGGTCTGATTCTCCAGTAAGTAGTGATTCATTGACTTCTAACTCACCTGAGATAATCACACTGTCGGCACAGATTTGATTGCCACTTTCAAGTAAAAGAATATCTTGATCTTCTACCTCTTGAATTGAAATATGCATTTTTTCATTGTTTCTGATGACATCGGCCGTTGGCATTGACAATAAAGATAACTCTTCTACTAGCTTCTTGGCTTTTAATTCCTGTACAATTCCAATGCAAACATTAACCGCTATAATAAGTATGAAGAACATGTTCGACCATGCCCCTACGCAGGCAAGGGCAATTGCAATAAGTAGATTAAATAGATTGAAAAGCGTACAGATATTATCCTTAAATATCTGCCCTGTCGTTTTTGTTATTTGGTTTTCCTTATTCATTTAAATTAACCTTTTGTATTACCTTTCTTTTAGATGTTAATACTTGTCCATTGAGGATGGTATAAAACTGTTCCCCAAATATCACTAGTAATAGAATCAAATCATTATATCATTTACGATGGAGAATTGAAACTTTATTCGGTAAATTGAAATATATGATTAAATTAACTTCTTGTATTGAATACACAACCTATATCAACTATATAATTTTTTGAGACAGATAGCAATCTATCTTTTAAGAACATGCACCTGTGTATCAGAGGTTTATTATCTTACCCATATTATTAGGCATATTTATTCCAATGATAATAATAGCAAAAAAATATGAATAATTTTTGTAAGATACTAAAATCTATAAAATATCAAAACCGTATTCATTAATGCTTCTTTCACATTTCTGAATACGGTTTTTTATATCAAACTAAATCCTTCACGATTTCACTGGCAATAATAAGTCCAGCTACTGATGGTACAAAGGCTATACTTCCTGGTATATCTCTGCGATCCGTGCATTTTCTTTCTGCTCCTGGTGGGCAAATACAATGACTTTTACAACTTATGGACATATCTTCTAATGGCTTAATCGGTTTCTCCGTAGAATAAACAACTTTTAGAGATTTAACACCACGCCTCTTTAACTCTCTTCTCATCACCTTTGCTAAAGGACACATCTGGGTTTTATAGATGTCTGCGACCTCAAACTTTGTTGGATCTAGCTTGTTTCCTGCTCCCATACAACTAATAACCGGCACCTTTGCTTCTTGAGCTTTCATAATAATTGAGATTTTTGCAGTTACAGTATCCACTGCATCTACAACATAGGTATAGCTTGAAAAGTCAAATTCCGCTGCTGTTTCTGGCAGATAAAAGCACTTATGAATCTGTACATCTGCCTTTGGATTAATCTCTAAAATGCGGTCACGCATGACCTCTACTTTATATTGCCCTACCGTTCTTCTAGTAGCTATAATTTGTCTATTAATATTGGTTAAACAGACTTTATCATCATCAACTAAAACAAATGCCCCAACGCCGCTCCTAGCCAAGGCTTCAACAACATAACCACCCACACCTCCAATGCCAAATACTGCCACTCTCGCATGAGCTAATGTTTCTATTCCTGTTTCTCCAATAAGTAATTGTGTTCTAGAAAACTGATTTAACATAACACCCTTCTTTTCTCGTATTATTTTATAATTTATTCTTTATTATTTGCATATTTTAAATAATCCTAAACTTTCAAAGGTGTTTTGTCAAGTTTTCATATCTAATTACTTGGTATTTTTATTTAACTTTTAATCCTATTATTCATCTCCCCTTGCATCATCCCCATAAATGATATTACAACTATCTTAACTACCTATTTATCGTTTATTATCATCAACCTCAAAACTCTTTTGTCTTTCAATAATCTATCTTATTCAATCCAAGTTCCCATATCGACATAATGCAGTATAAATTATAGCCGGGAATAAGGGCACTTAAATGAGGGTACCCCCTTAAGAAAGAAGTAGGAGTATCCTTTTTGTATACTCTTTAATCAGCTTTTTTGTTATAAATACATTCTATATTTTGAACTTTTCGACTAAACCATGCAATTTAACTGCTAGCTCAGCCAAACTATCGCTAGCCTCTGCAATTTCTCTTACAGAAGCTGTTTGCTCTTCTGTGGCAGCAGCTGTTTCTTCTGATGCTGCTGCATTTTCTTCTGCAATGGCAGACATGCTTTGTAATATTAGTAGAATATCTTCCCTCATTACATTCATTTCATCTCCTGAAGTACTTAACTGATTCATCACCTGGATAGTGTCTTTCATAGCTTGTGCAATCAAATGATATCTTTCCTTACTATTGTTTACACTACTGGCCTGTTCTTCAGATATGGCGGTAACCCTATTCATCGTCTGAACTGCATGGCTAATATTACTTTGTAGCTCATTTACAATGCCATGAATCACTTCAATTGAATCAGCAGACTGCTCTGCCAATTTTTTAACTTCTTCTGCAACAACAGAAAATCCTTTACCAGCTTCACCTGCTCTAGCTGCTTCTATAGCTGCATTTAAAGATAATAAATTGGTTTGGGTAGCAATAGATTCAATAACATTGCTTGCTTCACCAATTTTCTCTGAACTTTTATTGGTCTGGTTAATAACTTGGTAAATCTCACTTATAGCATGCGTACTTTCCTTTGTTATTTGACTTAAAGAATCCATTTCCTTTAAGCCCTCTGTTACTATCTCTGTCACTTTATTGGAAGAATTATTTACATTTCCAATATAACCATGTACTCTTTCTACTGTGATTCCAAGCCGAGACACTTGAGAAGAACCATTTTCTGTATGTTTTGCTTGTTCTGAGGCACTTTCTGCAATTTCTTCTACTGTTTTTGCAACTTCATTAGCTGAAGTGGCTGCTTGCTGTGAGGTAGCTGTCAATTCTTCGGCAGAAGAGGCCATTTGTTCAGAAGAAGAATTAATTTCAGCAACGATATCATGAAGTCCACCTGTTATTTTTTGTAAGGACTTAGCTAAACTTCCTACCTCATCTTTTCTATCTATGTACTTCTGAGCAACTATTTGGGTCAAGTCTAATTTTGCTATCTGATTGGCATATTCAACAGTCTCTACAATTGGTTTTGATATACCACTGCCAATCACATTAGTAAGTATCATACTAATTACAATGAAAATAATAGCAATTAATAAAATAGAACTTTCTAATATTGGCAAAGCATCTAATATTTCATTTTCACTGGCAACTAGTATAAATGTCCACTCTGTACCTCCTATTGGGGCATAGCCTACATATTGACTGCCTCCTTCATAAGAATAACTAGTAGTTCCTTCTTTTTCTTCTAATATCCTTTTTATTGCAGTTGAAGTAGAAGTGAGGCTACTATCCTTCCTAGCTTTTTCGGGTGCATTAAACTCACTAAATACTAAACGTACATCTGGATGACCTATCACTGTTCCATCACCATTGATTACATAACTATAACCGCTTTTTCCATAGCCAATATCCGTAACAAGATTGGTTAGGGCTACTCCATCCCTCACTCCAAATAAAGCTCCAATCATCTTATCACCATTCACAATGGGTACAGCTTGTAATAAGCTCAGCCCTCCCGTTGCCTGACTAATGGTAAATTCAGATGCACTTTCCTTCCCCTTGAAAACCTCCATTAAAGGACTGTTTTCATTTAATGTATACTCTCTTCTATCGGAATAACGAACAGTTCCATCAGATTCAATTATACCCATTCCTTGAAAATCTGTTTTTTCTAAAAGAGAATTCAATGTTGCTGCTAGTGTTTCCCATTCCATTCCTTGAACTTCATCCAATATAGCAATGGTTTTTAAGGTATTGGATTGTATTTCTAAACGGCTACTTTCTAATGCTGCAGAGCTTCTCACTAGTGATAGCATGGATTCCTTTGCTTCATCTACTATAATATTGCTAGCAATCATATTAGCAACTATCCCCAAGACTGAGAATGATATTAAAACTAAAGCTGAAAAGCTAACAATTAGTCTTGTTTTGATACTTCTTATTCCACCAATAATTGCTCTTAATTTGATCATGCTCTCTTTCCTCCTATGAAATTTATACTAGAGCAATACATCCTTTAATTGCTTTTTGACTCTGTAATTGCGGTATACTTAACATGCCATAAATCTACTTTGGTTTTTGTCAATTGGATCATATCAAAAAGAGAAGCCTTATGCCCTTTTATTGGCTACAATATTGAGTTTTCAATGTAAAATACACCATTCTAGTGTGGGAAGCTTATGTTTATTAAATAAAGGTGGTATTTTCTCACTAAAATCCAGTACGCAAGTAAATTTGTTTCCATTAAGTATACCTACTTTTATCATCTTTCTTGTGTCAATTACTAAAACTATAAGTCTACCATTCCTTTTCCCAACTTTAAATGTAGTGCCCTTATCTTCTGACAAATGAACATATTACCTAATCCCTTTGTCTTAATAGACTCAATAAATCTAATAGCCGTCCATGATGAAGCTTAGTAGGAGGTACTTGTTTTTCAAGAAAAATCAATATATATATCAATGTAGCTTTTTCATCATTTCCATTATCAAATATCTAAATACTTAGTCATTTGATTCTTTCTCTTGTATCTGCATTAAACTCCTTGTAAATTAAAATTTGTAATTATTAATTTTCAATCATCTAATACTCTATTATTAATTCTACGATAACGTAAAAAGTATATAAAACTCTTAACCATCCATTCTGCACTCATAGCGATAAAAAGACCCATAACACCAAATCCTAAAGGAATCGTCAATAAATATCCTAATAGTACACGAATACTCCACATCGTTATAAGAGAAACCCATGACACATAGGCTGAATCACCAGATGCTCTAAGTATACATGGTAGTACACTTGAAAAAGGCCAAAAAAATATCACAGGAATGATTGTAGATAAGATTAACTTCCATATTAAATTAACAGTTTCTACTGGCGCCTTATATAAACTTAAAATTCCAGGCATTAGAGGTAAAAAAATCATGGATGACAATATTATCATATAGCTAGCTAACTTTGTCATAGACTTTCCATATTTCTTTACCAACCTTTGCTCTCCTGCACCAATGCATTGACCTACTATAGTCATCGAAAGCGTTCCAACAGCTGTTCCTGCGGCAAACAAAATACTTAGCACAGAGTTCGTAACTGCATTTGCTGCAATTATCATAGTTCCTAGAGGAACCAAAAATGTCTGCACTAGCATACCTCCCATATTTATTAAAATCTGCTCAATGGCAAAAGGAATTCCTATTTTAAATATATTACTTCCAATATCTTTATTTAATGAAAAGAAATAATTAAATGCAATGCCAATCTTGCCTTTCTTACACATCACCATATAAATAGCAACCACTGCTCCTATTGCTCTTGCAATATTTAATGATAATACTGTCCCTAATATATCTAAATTCATTATATTAATGAACAAAAAACTTGCTATTAAATGAATTAGATTTATAAGGACAGTAAGACCTAGACAAGTTCTCGTTTCACCAATCCCTCGAAAAATTGCAAAAACCGCCATATAAATTGCTAGAAAAATCATCGATATTGCTACACCAATTAAGTATATCTCTGCTTTTCGCATTACTTGTTTATCTGCTGTAGTAAAGAAAATCCGAACAATTTCTTTAGAAAACAAAACAATAATAAAACTTGTAAACGCCCCGACCACCGTAAGATAAGAAACTACTTGTCCGGCAGTCTTTTTCACTTTTTCTTTTTCTCCTCTTCCAACATAATTGGCTGTTACAACTGTTCCACCTGTAGAAAGTGCACTAATTACTGCATAGATCATCATAGCTATAGGATTAATTAAACTAACAGCCGACACAGACTCCTGACTAGAAGAACTAACCATTGCTGTTGTTAAGATGCCAATTATATTAACAAAAAAAACATCTAAAATAATCGGAAGTAACATACTAAAAAGTTCTCTATATGTAAAAAGTTTGCTTCCCAATTCTTTCGTTAAGTACTGATCTATCCATATTTTCCACTGTTTCATAGGTTCTCTCATTCTAGGTCTATTATTTTACCCTTAGATACAACTTTTATTAATTTATAGTTTTTATCCACTATTAACAAATCTGCGTATTTCCCTACTTGAATACTACCAATTTCCTTATCTAAACCTATGGATTTGGCAGGATTTATAGTAGCTGCTTCTATAGCCATTTTAGGTGAAATACCCATGGAGATTACATTGACCATACAGTCATATAGATTAGTTGCACTTCCTGCTATAGTACCATCAACAAGTGTAGCCAAATTACCTTTTACTATTACATCTTGTCCTCCTAGTAAATACATGCCATCCTGCATTCCTGTTGCCATCATACTGTCACTAATTAATACAACTCTGTTCTCTCCAAAAAGTTTAAAAATTGACCTAATCATAGATGAGTGAATATGAACGCCATCTCCAATGACCTCAACATAAGTCTTCTCATTATCAAATGCTGCTCCAACCACACTAGGTGTTCTATGCCCAAAAACTGGCATGGCATTAAACAAATGGGTCACATGATCAGCTCCTGCTTTTAGAGCTAAGGATGTCTCTTCATAATCAGCCTCTGTATGGGCAATTGAAAAGTGAAAGTCATTTTTACATTTTTCTATGCACGCCATAGCCCCTTCTATCTCCGGTGCTATAGCTACAAGTTTTATTAAGCCTTGTGCTTTCTTTTGTAATTCGTATAAAAAATTTATATCAGGTTTTTGGAGATAGGTTCCATTCTGTGCCCCTTTTTTTCTATACGAAAGAAAGGGGCCTTCTAAATTTATGCCTACCAAAGAAGGAATTTCTTTCTTAACACTTGCTGCCTGTTCACAAATATTAAGTAATACTTCTGCAGCTAGTGTCATTGTAGCTGGGCAAATAGATGTAATACCATGCCTTTCCTCATATTCGGCAATTGCTATCATAGCCTCCTTAGTTCCTTCGCAAAAATCATGACCTGCACATCCATGAAAGTGTACATCTACTAGTCCAGGAAGGATGTAATAATCTGGCACATCTTGCTTTTTCTCCAATCTTGTAATTCTTTCATTTTCTATTGTAACTACTCCCTCTTGAAAGGTTCCGTCTTCCGTAAAGATTTTACCACTTAAACAATTATTACTCACTTTATCTTTCCTTCCTTTCTTTAATCAATCAAGCCATCCATTCTCTTGAATATATTCCCTTAGCTTCTGTGCCATTCTCTCATGAGTTCTTACTGTAGGATGTCCTGCTGTTCCTATTCCTTCCTCTGATCTAATCGCCTCTTCCTCAAAGAAATATACCTTATTATCTCCTGTATGTTCTTTGTATAAGCTAACTGCCTTCTGCACCACAAGACTGATTTTTCCTTCCATAACGCCTATAGTACAGATAATTACTGACTCAGGTTGATATTTTCTTACCGTACTAATAAACTTCTGGTATTCCTCTACAAAATAATTTTCTCTGTCTTTTTGATTTCTAATATAACTGGCATCATTACTGCCTAAATTAATCACTACAATATCCGCTATGAATTCATTAAAATTCCAAAGATGTTTATTCTTAATTTCTTTTCTTTTATAGAGGTACCAATCCGTGTAAGGATATATAATAGGCATGAGTACATCTGTCAAAGGCTCCTCTATATCTGGCTCTATATAACGGGAAATAATACCAATCCCACTAAAAGAAATCAGCTGAAAATCTGCTTTTAATTCTTCAGCGCAAAGAATAGCATATGATTTTACTGCATTTTCCTCTTCAGTAGTAGAACTTCCATATTGATTTCCTTCATTTCCATAACCGCAGGTGATAGAATCTCCAATAAACTCAATTTTTCGTCTTTGATATTTTGTTGGTTGAATAGTAGCCTCATCATCTGTAAATAATGCATGTATTGCTGATGTAGCATATTGCACTTCTGTCAGTTTTATCAATCTGACTTTTACACTTATGCGCTCAGTAGAATCAATTAAAGTATAACGGTGTATGCCTTTGTTTAGCTTAAGCCTAGAATGGATTTTTCCATCTAGGTACACTCCCATTATACATGCCTCTTTATTACTGACAAAATCAGAAAGCATCTCCACTTCTAAATAACAACCTACAAAGAGAAATTCTACATAGGCCCCTGAATAGCAGAGGTATAACATCTCATCTAGTCTGTCATAGCGCCCCATTACTTTCATTCTATCTTTGGAAGCTTCTAATTTCATTTTTACTCCCACCTCTGTTTTGGAATTGCAGATATAAATCGTTTGGTAATATCCCTCGGACGCGTAATAGCAGTTCCTACTACAGCAGCTAATATCTTTTCTTTATATACTCTAGCAAGCTGCCCCAATTCCCAAATTCCTCCCTCTGCAATAGTTGGTATGTTCAGTTCTTCTGCTATTCTATGAATCATATCATAATTAGGTATATCTACTCCTAAAGTAGATTTAGTATATCCACATAAAGTAGTTCCTACTATATCAAATCCCAGTTTTTGTGCCTTAACTGCATCCTCAAATGTGGCACAATCTGCCATAAAGCATACCTTAGGATACCTTTTTTTAACTTCTATAAAAAATTGTTCAAGCGTCATTTTTCCTGGTCTTAACCTGTCTGTAGCATCTACTGCTATGATATCTGGTTCTACTTCCATCAATGCCTCCACCTCTTTCATAGTAGGTGTAATATAGATTTCTGAATCAGGATAATCCACCTTATAAAGTCCGATTACAGGTAGGTCTACCACTTCTTTAATTGCTTTAATATCCTGTGGCGAATTAGCTCTAATGCCAACAGCTCCACCTTCCTTAGCCGCAATAGCCATTCTTGCCATTATTTCTGAGCCATAAAGTGGCTCCGTCTTCAAAGCCTGACAAGAAACTATAAGGCCTCCTTTCAGTTGTTGAATTACATTCATTCTTATGCCCCCTTATTTAATGTACATAGGATTCGTCCAGGCTCTTCTTCCTTGAGCATCCACACATTCTATTCGAATATATTTCTCTTTTCCAGTAAGTTTCCATTCGGCCTTCTGTAGAGGTTCTTCCTTAGCGATTACTGTAGTTCCTGCTCCCACATAACCATCTGCAATAAAGTTAATTCTCTCTACAGAATCACAACATATGTATGCTGTACCGTTCTTTATTCCCCATTCTAAAATATAAGGTCCGGCAGAGGAGTAGTAATTGCCACTTAGTATAGCTGATACAATTGCTTCATGAGTCAAGCTTCTTGCATTTACCATAATGAAACCACCAAAAGCATCATCAAATATTCCATCATTATGATTGTCATCTGCTGCATTAGCGAGCTGTCTTCTACCTTGTCTTAGCATCTGATCCCAGCAACTAGTAATATAGCCTGTACCACTTTCGTTTTCCGTATTATAGTTAAAAATTTCTAGAATATCTATGTCATACAACTTTTTCAATAACTCAGAACTCACTCTAGACCACATGGGATGATTATAGGTCACAAAACATCCTCTCTCATGTAAATCATCTATTATCTCCTGTGCAACCTTTTCCTCATCCCATTTATTATAGAAAACACGAGGTTCATATGTCTCCTTATGCTGAAGCAGTGGCTTTGTAGCAGCCTGCTGCATGGCTGTCGTTCCTAATATTCCATTTACATGATGTACGCAAATACAAGTATTCTCTTTATCAAATAATACTGCTGCCGCCTCTAGTCCTGGTAAGATAATAAAATCATCTGTGTTTAATAAAGACCTATAATCAGTATATAGATTATGATCACTTATACACAAAAAAGAATATCCCTGCTTCCTAAATTCCTGTGTTGCTTCCTGCGGTGTATAATTTCCATCTGATTCAGTAGTATGGCTATGTAGATTACCTTTGAACCACTGACCATCTGTACTAAATCCCTTTTGATCTATCATCACTACTCGCCTCAATTCCTGCTTGGAAGCCAACCTCAAACATACGTCGCCATGGCATATACACATCCTTAAGCCATATTTTGTCCGCTACGCTACTACAATATTGGAAAAGAAATTCTCTTAAATACTTTTCCACAGTTTGTGATACAAATCCTCTTTTTTCCTTTACATCAAAATAGTTCATTTCCGTTCCAGCAAGTTCCTCTGTAACCTTACCACGAACTACTGAACAGTAGCCTACATCTTCAATATATCTCTTTACAAGAAAATCCTGATGAGCTTTACTCTTTCCATAGTAAAGTGCATCAATTCCTTCAGCAAGTGCAGTTCCAATAGTATTTGCTGAAGTATTCCATCCTGCATATCCATCGACCTTTAACAACAGGTTATTATAGTTCAACATATTGATAAACTCTAAATCGCCACCATTAGCATAAGCATTATCTGCAATAGTTATCTGTTTTCCTTCTGCTATACGATCTTTTATAAAGTCTATTAACTCCGGGAAATTTCTTTCTGCGCGATAGTCAGGTAATAGACATGGCTGTGCTATAGCTTCCTTCATCTCTCCAGCTGGTGCAGTAACTACCATAATCAAGTCTGCATGTTCATAACATTCTACCATCTGACATCCTGACGAAAGAATATGATATTTTACCGTTGTGGAGAGGGTATTTCCTTCATAAAGGGGCACAATATACTTTGCCTTCTCACACACATACTTCACATATACTTTGGGTTTCTTACCATGTATTTTATTAATAAGCCGTGCTATCATCACCATACCTACTTCATCTGCTCCTGGATATACTAATATCCGGTCTCCCAGATTTTGTTTCATGATTTCTGCACGGATAATTTCCTGATCCATAGCAGCATACCCATAGGTAGCCGAATCATCCTGTGGAATCACCATAAAATCTAAATATCCTTCTTTCAAGTAATTAAGTATATAGCGATTCATCTCACAGTTAATCTGTCTTCTGCCTACATAATCATTTAGATATTCTTGATTAATCTCAGGCATAATTAGATTCATTTTTTTCTCATCAGATAGTCCAAGACGGCTCTTATGAATTAATTCTCCCACTCTATGAATGGTTTCACCACATTCTTCATAATAATCTGGTTCCTCATCATTACTAGAATAGGAAGGACACCTCATTACAACTTGAAATCCATATATCAACAAATTAGGATTTTTCTCTTTTAATTCTTTTATTACGGTAGACATTTTTCGGAACTCTTTCACTGTCCCATTATGAATTCTAGAAGGAACCAGGCCCCCATACAAAAGCATATCAATAGACAAAATTAATCCATCTGCATCTATACACTCTTTCTTTAAAAAATTAATGATTTTATCTCTATTTGCAAGCTTTTTCTTATCGCCCAGTTTATCTGGTCTTACAATCTCAAGCTCTTCATGATTAAAAAGTTCCATTGGAAAATCATAATTGCAAGGTCGCTCATCTAAAGGTAGCAATACTATTTTTTTCTTCATTTTTACCTCACTCCTGTGCTCTACAAAATCTGTTGTTATATGTACTAAATTTCTTTATAGCCACTACGATAAACATGTATAGGTTTAAATCCAAATTGGCCATAAAAGTCTTTTAATACAGTCCAATCAATTAGGCACTGTATTGCTCCTAGTGTACGTAACTGCAGTAGTGCCTGTCTCAAGATATAGTTACCCACATGTCTTCCTCGAATCTCTTTACCAATTCCAATAGGACCAAGTCCCGCCATTTTATCTTCGTTCATAGAAAGCATACAGTACCCAACTATTTCTTCTGTGTTGTGCTTCCTTAATACAACAATTTTATCAAAGTTTTCTTGATTACTTAGATATTGTTGTGCTTCATATTCCCAACGACCGAGAAATTCCTTTTCTAAGAATGATAACAATTCTTCTTCATAACCACATTTCATTGTTTCTACATAAAATTCTTTTTCAAATTCAGTTACATCGAAACGGGTAAGAGTAGGATTCTGTTGCACATCCCCTTGTAAATCATAATGTTGGTCTGGATTTAACCAAAAATGATGTTTACGGAAAAAATTTTCATTTTCAATATTGGGAGACGGAATGCCTGAAAATAGATTGTGTAGATCTTGCCCTATAAACACCTTATGTATATTCTTTTCCTTAAATACCTGCTGACTTTTCTCATACAATGTACTTCCTAGTCCTCTTCTACGGTATTCTGGCCTTATAAATAGTAGTGTAATCCACCCAGTATCCGGATATAATTCCTGATTTCTTGATACCTTTGTGGCAATACATCCTATCATCTTTCCATCTTCTGCATCACAAATCACAAAGCTTGCTTCTGCACAGTAATCCCCTGACTCAAAAACTGTTCTTTCAAGAATTTCTTCGCTGATAGGAAACAATGTGGAAAAGCAAGAATGAAATAATTTCACAATTTCTTTTTTATCAGTACTCTTTATTTCTCTAATAATACTTTCCATTTTCTACTCCTCTTTCCATATACTCCTCATGATACCCATTCATACTCTAGCCTTTTATTGCACCACTAATTGCTTCCACATAATTCTTCTGGCATATAATAAATACTAATATTACTGGTACAATAGATATTATCGTACCTGCTGCTATATAGCCAAATTTGTAGTTGAAAGATCCATTCAGATACTGCAGAGCTGTTGCAAGTGGATATTTATCTGGATCTTGCAATACGATAATTGGCCATAAAAATTCATTCCATTTACTAATAAAGTCAAAGATTATAACAGTTGACACAGCTGGAAGAATTCCTGGCATCATTATCTTTTTCCAAATACATAGATCACCTGCACCATCAATTCTCGCAGCTTCAATAAGTTCTTTAGGTATGGCCATATATGACTGCCTTAACAAAATGATACTAAATACCTTTACCGCCCCAGGTAAAATGGCTCCAACATAAGTATTAAGCAGGCTCATCTTACTAATAATTAAATAATTAATTATCATACCAGCAGCTGCGGGCACAATCATAGATACTAACAAAGCCGTCATAACTATTTTCTTTCCTTTAAACTCCATACACGCCAAAGCATATGCACATAAAGCTGATAAAACAACATCCAAAAAAATAGATGAACTTGTTAAAATTAACGTATTTCCAATATATCGGGGTATGTTCATAAACTCCATAACCCCTATATAATTACTTAGGGTAGGATTTTTAGGAATAAAGCTTAAATCGTAAATATTCTGTCCGCTCTTAAAGGATGTAGAAAACATCCATAAAAACGGTCCTGCACAGATAATAGCTATAATAATGAGTAATATATAAATACAGAGGTCTTTATATAAACTTTTTCTATTTTTCTTAGATTTTAATGAGTTATTCACTACCATTCATGCCTCCTCCCCTTTTGCCATAGACAAATACCACAATACTTAAAATACTAGTAATAATAGCTTGTACCGCGCCAATTGCTGCTGCATATCCAAATTCGAAGTCCTGAAATGCTTTTACATAGGAGTAATAATTAATTACATTTGTCGCATCATTGGGACCACCTTTTGTCAATACATAAACTACATCAAACACACTAACTGCCGAAATAACTGAATTTAAAGAACAAAACCAAATATAAGGTTTCAACATAGGTATCTTAATCTTAAATAAAGTCTTAAAGTTACTCGCACCATCCACCCATGCAGCTTCCTCTAGTTCTTTGGGCACAGACTGTAAACCTGCTAAATATAACATCATATAATATCCAAGACCTTGCCAAACTGTAATGAACATAATACAAAGCATGGCTGTTTTACTGTTATTTAAAAAGCCAAGAGGCTTACTAATTGCTCCCATTTCCATAAGTAGTGTGTTTACCACCCCATTAGAATCAAACAAGAATCCCCACATAATGGCTACTGCAACCATTGAAGTTACTACCGGAATATAGAATAATGTACGGAATAGCGTAATACCATACATTTTTCTATTAACAAGTAATGCAAGAATAACTGATAATATCTGAATGACAGGAACTATCACTACAAATAAAATAGAATTAAATAGGGCAGTACGAAATTCTTGATCTTGTAGCAATTCTACAAAATTATCAAAACCAATATACTTTGTTTTCCCTAATACAGAATAATCAAAGAACATCAAAGGAATACTTCCACAAATCGGTAGAAATACAAACAGAATAAGAATAATTAAAGCTGGAGCCATAAATAGATAGGCTTTAAGTGTTTGTTTGTGCCTACTTTTCATTTCAAACCTCCTTAAATTTTACCTTCCTTAGACACTTTCGCCCAAGGAAGGTTTCTGACTCTTTTTACTTCAATTCAGAATTTACCAGTTTAGTAGAATTATCAAGAGCCTGTTGTATATCAATACCACTAATAATGGCCGCTTCATATACCTTATTTACATCATCTTGAATATCACTTTGTCCTTCGATTCCTAAAGAATAATCTTTGGATGTATCACTAAGTTCTGCAGACATTGCTCTTGCTTTCCCCTCCAATGTTTCTGTATCAGAAGTAAAAAATGAATCTGCCACTGCTGCTGATGTAGATGGGAAGATTGCAACTTCTTTACAGAAAGCAAGCTGATTGGCATCATTGGTAATCCATGCGGCAAATTTAATTGCTTGTTCATGATTGTCACTAGCCTCTGGGACAACAATATTCATTAATGCATTTCGACTTAATTTCTCTGCTCCAGTAAGAGGTGCTGCAATTGCGATTTTTTCATAAATATCTGGGGCCTCATCTTTGATTCTTTCTAATGAAGATCCTGAAGAACTAATAATTGCCAGTTTTCCCGTTTCAAATAATTTGAGCTCCTCATCCCAACTCCCCCATTTATCTTTTGGAAGAATATCTGCTTTCGTATATTCTTGATAGGTGCTTAATAACTCAACTGTTTCTGGTACATTGAAGGCTGTTTCTGTCTTATCATCATTTAATATAGGAATACCTTCTTCAAATAACATATTAAAGAATTCAGGTGGGTTATAAAGATATGCACCTGTTGCATCTTTCATTTGCTTAGCCAATTTATTTGCTTCTTCATATGTAGTAGGTATATCTGTGATTCCTGCTTTTTCAAATAACTCTGTATTATAGAACATAATATTGGGTGAAGCATACCATGGGAAAGCATAAGCAGAATCTCCTATTTGTGTTGATTCATACAGACTTGGAATATAAATGCTTCTTTGTTCCTCTGTTGCTTCTTTATTTAAATCCACTAAGGCCCCTTTCCCTGCAAGGGTAAGTGCCATTTGTGTATTTAAATTAACTACATCTGGTGAGGTTCCACCTGCTACTGAAGTAACTAACTTCTCTTGAATAGATTCATAAGGAAGATCAACCCACTTAATCTTGATATTTGAATTCTCTTTTTCATATTCAGCTATTCTTTCATTGAAAAAGTCTGTAAAGGTTGGTTGCAGTGAGATTGTCCAAAACTCAATAGTAGTCTGCGCTACTGCTGACTGCCCATCCTTTGATCCCACTGCTGTGCTATTACCCTTATTACCACCACACCCTGTTAGCATAAGACTTGTTGCGATCACAGTACTAAATAAAACCCTAGTTAATTTTCTTCTATTCATTTTCTTCCTCCTCTTAAAAAGTTCTTATAATTAACAAACGGCACTGCTCCGTATTGTCCTATAATAGTTAGCCCACTACAGCTGGACTTATAATATCACTCCAAAGATTATAATTGAGTGATTTTAAATCATCTTGCTCAAAATAATGAAATGGTAAATGCTCTTCCTCTAGCTCATCTATAAAATCGCTTTTTCCCTGTAGATATAAGCAAATTTTTTCTGCGCATTCTGTAAGGCGTTGCTTGAGTCCACCTATTCGTATGGACTGAATTTCAAATCCAAATGTCTTATTTTCTAAGTACCACTGTTCCATAAAAGAATGATAGAAATAATCTATTCTTACCTGTAATTCTGGAATTTCTTTTTCTGCAATTTGCTTTAATACTTGAGTGTCCCTTGAAATATATGCCTTTCTAATACGTATTCCTAACTCTAACTTGCACTCTAATACCCTACATAACTTTTCTAATGTCTGGAACAAATAAATAAATGAACTTTGTGGATTATTATTAATACACTCTTTTAATTTCTCTGTTGCTAAATAATAGTAATTCTTTTCTATTCCCACTGCTACAGAATCAAATGTACCTATAAGAGGGTCATTGTATAAAAAATATTTACTCGCATTATTATGCTTATCTTGTATCTCAGAAAATGGATTTACTATATCAACTAACATGTAATCTTCCATTCTTATCCCTGTCATCATATAAAATGGTGTATCTATCATTTTTGACTCATAAGCCATATTGGCATCGAAATAAAGTGCTGGAAGTGTAGAGAATAGACTTGCTTCTGCTCCATTATCTCCCCACCCAGTAATCACTACAGAATCAAGATTATTCTTGATACATGCTGTCAATGCTGCTTTACTGGTTTTTAAACTATATTGATTATGTGGTGCAAATCCTGTCCATTTCCAAGCGCCCCCTGCAAACCCTATATGTTCTGTTAAGATTTTGTGACGTTTTAACATATTATCATAGCGCTCTTCATCACATGAATAGTAGTCCCAGTATACTAGTTCCAAACCTTTAGGTATTTTTATCTCTGACTTTAATTCTGCATCTTCTATGTAATACTCACCTCCAAAAGCAAGTCGGAAAAACATATCACTCCACATCTGGGGCTGTAATCCATATTTTTTGCAAATATCCGTTACTTTCTCAAGATGATCATACATAATGTCAAATCGGTTCTTATATCCATTTCTATCTAAATATTTCCCAAGACCCACCATATGAGCTTCATCCATTCCGATATTAATCTTCTTGGCCTGAAAACCTTCTGCTATGGTTTTAATATATCTCTCTAGAAATTCATAGGTAGATTCGTCTCCTACAAGAAGAATATCATCTGTATCTATAATGTTCTGATATTCCTCATAGCGCTTGATTTGGTTAAAATGTGCTAAAGTCTGTACATATGGTCGCACCTCTATTCCAAAGCCTGCAGCATAATTAGCTACTTCCCTAATCTCCTGTTTACTATAAGCACCTCTCATATATCCTAAGTAAGGTTCTCCTTCTACCTTAATAGTATCTTCTATATAAAGCCCTAAAAAGTCATAGCCCATAAACGCTATTCTCTTAATAAGAGTCTTTAAGGTATCTACTTTGGGAACCGCATTTCTTGAACAATCCACCATATAACCAAAATCGCCAAAATGCTTCTTTTCTTCAATTTGATATTCTCCATCCTGTTGTGCTGCCACCATTAATGCTCTACAAAAATCAGTTAGCTTTCCATATTGAATAATTATTTTGTCTTTATCTTTCTTCATCAAATAACCATTCTGTCTATTGGCAAATGCAGAAATATAGTATGTACTTCTATCAGGACTATTTTTCAAAAATAATTCAGCCTCTTCAGCAATATATCTTATGTCATCCGCTAATAAATCCCATTTCAACTTCATTTAACTTTCCTCCCATCCTCTAGCCTGAATAAATGCATTATAACAACCAGTTATTGATATTTCAATAAAACATAAACTTTCAGAAAGTACTCACTAAAAATCCTGTTTTTATGTAATTTATGTGAAATTTCTTTCTAGATTCTGCTTATCTGTTGTGACATTTTGAACTATTGCCTATAATGAGCAAGACAAACCAATTACCAGGTGGACACTCAAAAAGAAAGAGAGGATAATAAACATGGAATATATCAGAATTTACAAAGAAAAAGATTATCAGGCTGTTAGCCGACGGGCTGCCAATCTCATTTCCGCACAAGTCATTGGAAAACCTAATAGTGTACTAGGACTAGCCACCGGCACTTCACCCATTGGTACTTATAAGCAATTAGTAGAGTGGTATGAAAAAGGAGACCTTGATTTTTCCAATACCATTTCTATTAATCTAGATGAATATGTGGGGCTTCCCCCTGATAACGAACAAAGTTATCATCACTTCATGCATGAGCACTTATTCTCTAAGATTAATATTCCACCTGAAAATACTCATGTACCAAATGGATATTCACAAGATTTGAACAAAGCTTGTTCTTTATATGATTCCTATCTTCATTCTGTTGGTGGCATTGACCTACAAATTCTTGGTATTGGAAACAATGGACATATTGGATTCAATGAACCAAATGACCATTTTATTTTGGATACCCATGTTGTAAATCTAAGTGAAAACACTATTGCCGCAAATGCAAGACTCTTTAATAACATTAACGAAGTTCCAAGGCAAGCCATTACTATGGGAATCCGGTATATTCTACAAGCAAATAAAGTAGTTCTAATTGCCACTGGAGAGGCCAAAGCAGATGCGCTTTATCATTCCTTTATGGAAGCTGTAACACCTAAGTTTCCTGCTTCTATATTGCAGTTTCATCACGATCTAACTATTATTGCAGATGAAGCTGCCTTAGCCAAATTGCCAGATAAGCTATATACTACGGTAAAATAACATCTAAAAACTCCCTTTATAAAAAGAACAAGCGACGATTTTCTCCATTATCGTCGCTTGTTCTTTTTCTCTATTAATTTTGACTAAAAATATGATTGTATACCGCTCCTGCCAGTCCAGCGCTATTTTCTAATGCTGCCTTCTCTATCCTAAGTCCCACTCCATAACTTGGCATAATTTGCTTTCTAATCTTGCTTTCTAACTTATCAATAAATAGCTCCTTCTGTGAACTAACTCCACCACTAATTAGCATCAATGATGGGTTAAAAATATGTATAAGACTTACCATACCTGCTGCGACATAATCAATCCAATGATCTACTAACTGTGCCAACTGCTTATTACCCTTTTTTAATTCTTGAAAGATTGTCTTTCCATTTACTCTATCTGCGAATGCTTCTAACCTACACATTGATATTTCGTCATTTATCAGCTCTATTAGCGCTGTCGTAGATGCATACTTTTCATAGCACCCTCTACTCTTGCAACTACAACTCTTTCCATCTGCTTGAATAATAAAATGTCCTAACTCTCCCGCAATTCCTTGTGCGCCTAATAAAAGCTTCCCTCCAGTAATAATTCCTCCACCAACACCTGTCCCTATTGTAATCACGATTACATTTTGAACACCTTTTGCTGCTCCTATCCAATATTCACCCAGTGCAGCACAGTTGGCATCATTGGCTACAGAAACAGGTAATTTCAACAGTTCTTCTAACTCTTCCTTAATTTTGCTTCCCATCCAATTCTTAATGTGCCCTGCTGTTCCAATTACAATACCACTACTGGTGTCAATCTGTCCTGTAGCTGATACCCCTACTCCACATAGCTTTTTTTCATACTCAGCATTTTCTTTTAAGAAGAAAGTAATTGATTTTTTTACCGTCTCAAGAATCGGCGTTTCATAGCCATCAAAATTTACAACTTCTGTACAAGTCTTAAGTATTTCTCCTTCTTCGTTCATCAATCCAATTTTTACTGCAGTCCCACCAATATCAATTCCCAAATACCATTTATCCTTCATTTTAATACTCTATCTCCTTTTCATTTTTTCTCTCTTTTATTATTTGCTTTTCCTCCCTGTAAAGCAGAAAGGGTATCTCTATATTTGGACATTTTCTTGTTTGCATCATTTTCAAAATAATACATGTACAATACATCCACCAAAATCAAGATTGGAAATTGAGGTGATATTTTCATTCCTGCATCAAGATTCTTAGCTGTTGCTACATAGAGTACTTCATCACAGTTATCCTTACCCTCTACATCTATCTCAGAAGTAATTAATACCACACTAGCTCCTTTACCTTTTGCCATCTTCAAAGCATCTATAATTTCCTTTGTTTTCCCACTTAATGAAATAGCAAGAAGCAAGCAGTTTTCATCTAAAATGGCTGTGGACATTTGAATCATTTGTGAATCCGTCACGGCTTGAATATTCATACCCAGACGCATAAATCGCAACTGAATTTCTCTTGCACTATATCCAGAACTTCCCATACCACACACACAAACTCTAGAATGAGAATTCATTAAATCTGATACACGTTTTACTTTTTTCTCATCTAACATGTTGAAACTCTCTTCCATTAAGGTACTGTACGTGTATTTTACTCTTTTGGTTAGTACACTAATATTTCGTTCATTTAGTTCTTCTTGTAGTTCTTTTTCATATAGATAAATAAACTCTCTATATCCTTTATAATTACACTTTTTTGCAAACCGGGATAATGTAGCATCTGATATATATAAAAGTTTTGTTATATTTTTAGCTGAAAAGTCTAGCATCTCACCATTATTTAAAAAAAAATCAGCAATACTTCTTTCTACTGCTGTCATATCTTCATATACCGATAAAAGATTCTGTTTGATATTATTTACGCTCATGACCTCGTTCACTTCTTTCAAATTAGAAATCAGTACGAAACAATTCTCTAGGATTGATTTCGCGTATAGCATACTTATATTCATATTATTCACTATTTCTACATTTTTTTCAATAATTATTTCATGAAAGAAGTTTCTAGATACTTTACGATATATTTAATAATTTTTACACAGTATGAACTACCTAAATCTCACAACCTTAAACAAGTCATAATCTTATTAAGGAATATAACAAAGAAATTACTTTCTGAATGCTAATTAAATTCAATTTCAAATCAGATAAATATGATATCTCATTGAAGTATATTATCCCCTAAGTAATTAAACACAAGTTTTTCTATCCAAATATCGAATATTTACTCATATAACTCGTTATTTTACCTAAAAAAAGAAGCCGGGCACTAATTTCTTAGTGCACCAACTCCTCTATAAATAGCCTTTTATTAGTCCCATTCTTTCCAGACTTCTGGTTTATAACCTATGGTAGCCTGTTTTCCATTTCTTACAATAGGTGTCTTTAAAAGCTGCGGATATTCTAATACTCTTTTTTCCTTATTGATGTTGGATGCGAATTGAATACGGGATAAAGCCTCTTTATCCTTGCAGTTTTCATTAATCATGACCTCAATGCCACCAACAGCTTGTTTCACACTGTTAAGTTCACCTTGACTCATGCCTTTTTCTTTCATATCTATCAGTTGATACTTGATGCCACGTTCTTTAAAATAGCGTTCGGCTTTCTTGGTATCAAAACACTTTTTAGTTCCAAAAATTTGTATATTCATTGCTCTATTATTAAGTAGACATGCTACTTAATTGCTCCTTCTATGCTTTCTCATTTACTCTTATTTTATCCTGAATAAGCATTTATTAAAATAGCCTGTCTCCTAAAAAACATAAAATCTAATAATCACGAAAAGTCCACAAGCTACCACTAAGCCCACACTATTTACTAACACTACATTTCCATAATCTACATCTTTGTGCTTTCTAGTCTTAATGATTCCAATAATAAGTAGTGTTAATTGAGATAAAATGAATAAATATGCCCCCAATATACTCATGCCCCCTGCAAACACTAGACCTATAATAAACACGAGTATCATACCCACATAAATAAGTGGTTCATACCATCCAAATACCTTTTATTCAGAAGATGTTTAGCTAGGGTATCATCTATCATTTCTTTATGTTCAAAGACAAATTACATATTTTTATTAAGACACACTAGTGAATTGGTGGCTACTCCAATATCATTTGCTATCACTTGACACTTGGCCATTAAAAGAAAATAAATTTTCTTCTTCTCATATTCACTTAAACATTCATAGTTAGCCTGACCTTTTGCAATGACCACATCTGCAGATTCAAATACCTTTCTAAATGTCTCACTTGTTCTTTCTAAAACAGTACCTAGTGCATAGTCCCCATTGCTAATAATCGTGGCATACTCATCAATCCCTACATCATAAGCATCTGCTTCTATAGAATCATTTACAACAGCAGCGCCTCTCACACCAAAATGCACTTTTAAGTTAGGATTTTCCTTCTTTATTTGTTTAATAAGTAATTTATCTAAACAAATTTCACCACAATTATCTCCTAAATATAATAACGTCTTTGATTCTTGTATATCCTTTTGCAAAGCTTCTACATGGTTAATTGTAAAATCTAAATGCTCAGCATCATTTATAAACTTCATTATTTCTTCCATGGTTCTATTGTAAATAGGATTAAAGTCTATAATATTGCCAATTACTGCATACTTAACAGCTTGATAAAATGGGTACTCATCACTCCCAATATGTTCTTCTATAGATTCACTCATATCCATTAATAGCATGTTATAGTATTTTCTCACCTCATAATAAGGGTCATCGTTCTTTAAATGTGTCTTTAAAATAGCGAAGGTTTCTCCTATAACTTCTGGGTTAGTCTTCTGAAAGTCCAGCTGAGCAAGAAATGTAAATATTTTTCTATATAACGCTTCTCTATCTGGTGCTTGCGTTATATCTGCAACCTTTATAACTTGATTAACTAAACAGGGCAAACATTGATCTTTCATTTTCATTGCTATATTTCCTCCTAGACTATTATGTACATCATAATATACTTTTCTTCATTTCAAAACCCTATATGCATATTTTTTCTATTTTATGATTAAAACTTAAGACGTATTACATCTTAATCAAAATGTAATACGCCTTGTATTCTCTCCTTTTTACTTTTAATGCTACGTTGATGCTTTTTATCAGCAATAGGCATCATAGGTGTCCACTATCAAGATTCTCAGTTACTAAATTAATAAATCTCTCCCTCATCATCATGCTTCCTTAATAGGATGCCTTATCACAGTCTTAAGCTTTGATACATCTACTTTTCTTGGGTCGCTTAAGTAAATCTCATGATGTAGTCTAGTATCACTTAAGTCTATGACATAACCTTTTAAGCTAGCAAATTCCTCCATAGCACGTACTGTTTCTGGCTCATTATCAAAAGAACCTATATGCATACACTGAACACAAAGGCCTTCCTCATGGCTCCAAAATTCCATATTGGAAAAATCTAGCTTCTTCTTCCTAGTTGCCTCTTCTACTGCCCATTGAAAGTCTGTTTCAGCTATAAAGTCAGGTACACGAATGACTGAAATCCAATTAAAAGTATCCTTATTTGAATAATCTACTCCGGCAATACCATCTTGCCACCAAAAACCTTCTAATGGCGGTACTACATATTCAAAGTAGCCTTTTATTTGATGCTCACCTTTATAGCTCATCTTAAGAGTGTAGGATGCAGCATATAATAATCCCACAGCTGTTTTATATTCTCCCTCTTCATCATTTGGATTTCCCTTTCCTCTTATTGCAATAAAGTTCATCTTTGGTACCTGTACAATAACAGGTCTCACTGGTGGCATATAAAATGACTTGTATTCTTTTTTATAATCGAATGACATTTTCCTTCACCTCGTTTGTAATATATGTACTTTATTAGATCCTAACATATTAAAGCTGACAACAGTATGTCAGCTTTAATATGTTTTGAATCTTCTTCCTTTAAATCAATACAAATAGAAAAAACGCCCAAATCATTTATTTCTTGCATATGATTTGGGCGTTTTCATTTATTAATCTCTTTATCATTACATTCTTATGCTTCACTTAAATCCTATCCTTTTACCGCACCAGATACCATACCTTTAATGATTTGTTTACTAAAGGAGAAGTATAAAACAACAATAGGTGACATCGTTAATAGCATCGCCGACATAATTTTAGGATAATCTGATGCAAATTGTCCCTTAAACATAGTCATTGCCAATGGAACAGTTTGCAAGTT
Organism: Cellulosilyticum sp. WCF-2; assembly: GCF_003990395.1. NCBI lineage: Bacteria > Bacillati > Bacillota > Clostridia > Lachnospirales > Cellulosilyticaceae > Cellulosilyticum > Cellulosilyticum sp. WCF-2. Next base: position 4,308,131 of record NZ_CP034675.1, read on the forward strand.
AGCATCTTGAATGAGTACTAAAGCAAATGAGAACTCATTCCAACATGCAAAGGTCTGAATGATTGCAATTGTTACAAGTATTGGTTTTGTAACAGGTAATATAATCTTGAATAACGTATTTGAAAATGAACTTCCATCAATTGCTGCCGCTTCTTCTAATTCTATTGGTACTGACTTAATAAAGGCTTCTACTAAGAATATAGCAATCGGCAACCCAAAGGCTACATACGGTATAATGAGGGTAAACCACTGATTATTCAAATGAGTGTTTTTAAATACCACATATATAGGTACAAGTAGTGAATGGACAGGAATTAACATCCCCATTAGAAACATAACATATAAAATTCTATTCCCCTTAAATTTAACCCTAGCCAAAATATAACCTACTATAAATCCAAATAAAACAATTAGAATAATAGAAAGAGCTGTGGTCCTTACACTATTAAACATGGACTCAGCCAAATGATAATCCTCGTTGTTTAAAATCTTAATATAATTAGAGAAAGTGGGGGATGTTGGAAGTCCCATAATATCCGCATTAAACTCTCTTTTTTCTTTAAGCGAAGAAAGAAACATCCATACTAACGGGAAAATACATGATGCCGAAAATAGGATTAAAAAAGCATTTAAGAAAAAGGAAGCAATATGCGTTTTGATACCTACTTTGTGTGAGTTCTTATTCACTTGCTTTTGCTGAACTACTTGTGCTGGCATCTATTCCACCCCCTTATCTTTCATTAGTAGATTCACTAGTACTTGCACACCTACAATAACTAATAAACTTACTACGAAAATTCCTACAGAAATAGCACTACCATATCCCATGTTCTGCTGTGAAAAGGATACCTGATAGCCATACATTGCCATAACCATAGACGAGTTACCTGGTCCACCCTTTGTCATGGTATAAATATGATCGAATACTTTCATATTTCCTGCCACACACAAAGTAACACAAACAAGAACTGTATTTTTAATAAGTGGTAATACAATATAAATGGCACGTTGGAATGCACTAGCACCATCTAACTCAGCTACTTCAAATATTTCTGAATCTACAGAGCCAATGGCTGATAATAGAATAACCATGTAATATCCTATAAATTGCCAAATAAGTGGAATACAAACTAAAAGTAATACAAGCCCTGGCTCATTTAGCCAAACTCTCGTTAAATCTTCTCTACCAATTGCTTCTAATACCCAGTTTAAAACGCCTCTCTTGTAGTCATAAATCATCATCCAAATAAAACCTATACATACAGCTGACACCGTACTTGGGAAAAAGGCAAAGGTACGATGAATACCTTTCAATTTTGCAAGTCTTGAGTTAACCATTAGTACAACAACAAAAGCAATACCTATCTGACCTATGATACAAGCAATAACAATATAAATATTATTAATAAAAGCGCCCCAAAATATTTTATCTTTAAATAAACTTACATAATTCTCTAATCCAATAAAGGTTTTACTAGGTCCACCTTTCCATTCAAAAAAACTATAAAACATAGCTGTAATAAGTGGCACAAATACAGCAAAAGTATACCAAACAACTGGTATAAATAGATACAATGCTATGGTTCTGCCTTTTGGTTTAACGGCTCTTAGCATACAGTTAGACCCCCTTCACTCCTAAGTTTTTATTAAAACAGGGGCTAGCCACACAACGGGCTAGCCCCCTACTTTATTGGCTATTTCCTACTAATAATATCTTCTCATATGAATATTAGTAATTAGCTTCGTATGCAGCTTGTGTTTTTTCAGCAACTGTTTGTGGATCTGTATCACCATTTAACATATCTTGAAGTTCTGTGTTGAAGATATCCCAAACAGCACCGTTTACATATGAATCGTAAATTTCACATGCATTGGTATCTACATAAGAGTAGTTATAAAATGCTTGTGTTACTGCATCAAATGCACTCAAGTCAACATTTTCAACTTTTACAATACCACTAAGTGCATATTTTGAAGCCACAAAGTTAGAGAAATCTGAGCCTGTTAATTTGTATGCTAAATCAATTGCTGCTGCTAATTTTTCAGGATCATCCTTTAACTTAGGGTTAATGGCTACACCAAATCCCATACCAATGTTTTGCGCATTGGTTAAACCTTTAGCATTAGCTGGAGTAGGGAATGTTGCAAAACCAATATTATTATATTTTTCTGCATTTCCCTCTAATAAAGTTGCCATGATGTAAGATACATCCCAGTTACCACCGATGAATGCTGCTGATTCACCTGATATATAGTATTCACGAGCATCTTCATTAGTAATCGCATTAAAGTCTGCATTAAACACGCCTGATTTAAATGCATCTTGTGTAAATGTAAGAGCATCTACAAATGCTTGATCTGTAAATTTTGCTCCTCCTTTATCAATAATAGATTGGAACCAGTCTTTACCTGTATACACATTACCTACTGTTGATACAAAACATGAATTAGCTTGCCATTTACCACCATTTCCAAATGCAATTGTGTCAATACCTTCTCCACTAAAATAGTCTTTTGCTTTTAATACATCATCCCAATTAGTAGGGAATGTATCAAATCCTGCATCCTTCCACATTTGTTTGTCATACACAACGACTGTACAAGTACCACCAGTTAAAGCTGGAATAGCATAGATCTTTCCTGATTCGTCTTTAAATGGTGTAAACATTGCTTCATTATAATTAGCACTGTCTGGAGACGCTGCAATAACATCTGTCATATCCATGATAAGTCCTTCTTTAGCCCATTGTTTAACATTCATTCCTTGAACTAAGAACACATCTGGCAAATCTCCTGCACCAGCTAAAGTTGCAATCTGTGTTTTATATTCAGCATTAGCTAATACATTCTCTGTTAGATTAATGTTAGGATTTGCTTCCTTCCATTCTGCAATCATAGTACGGAATCCATCAGAACCTCCATTCCCTTGAGATTCTTCTGAGGTTGAAAAGTGCATGAGTGATAAATCACCTGCATACCCATTTCCACCTGCTGGTTCTGCAGAGTCAGACGGCTCAGCTGAATCTGTTACAGCTGGTGCTGGTGTTCCTGAAGTAGTAGTACTACCATTTCCTCCACCACATCCAACTAACATTGTCGTTCCTATTGCTGCACTTAATAAAATGCTCATCATTTTTTTACTCATTATTCATCAACCCCCTTCAGTTATGTACAACTCGTAATTTAAACAAATGATAAATAACCACTTGCTTTGTACTTACAAGAATATTATACAAAATCAGTTTATTATAAGTCAACTTTTTGTGCTTTTTGTATATTATCCATTTAAGTAGGGATGGTTTTATACATTATTTTGCATAACACATAGGCTAATTTATCTTTTTTTACCAATAATCATATGTAAGGAGAGTCATTAGTACACTTCTTTATGTAGACTTCAATTCTTATAAAACCTGCTTTTTACGCTTAAGTAATTCAACAAATATCTTTTCTGCATCTTCTTTTGATGTAGGTAAGTGACCATAGGTGACCTCCCAATTTTTCTTAAACACATATAATCCTATATAATCTTGCAAATACCTAGTATTTACATTGGTCATTTTTTGATTAATAAAAGTTTGTAACTGTAAATTGATCTTCTCTATCTCCTCTACCCCCAAGTGATACAGCTCTTTAAGCCGCTTCACCTCACCATATGTAATGTTCCCCTTATTCTTAATATATTCCTTATTACATATCTCATCAGACTCCTTGATAAACGCTTGAGTTTGTATATCATTTATGTAATGAAAGGGCTTAATAAAATGAGGTATGTTATATTCTTTACTATACTCCTCATACACCTGTACTGGGTAGGAACAAATATACGCTGGAGCACTTATATTCCTTTTATACTCTTCTTTAAACAGCTTTGTGGTAAATTCCTCATTGGGCATCACTTTACTAACGCAGTATCCTCTATTATCAATAGCCGATACAATCAGTATCAAATCCTGCTTTGTATCTTCTTTCTCCTTATCACATTCCTCTATAATAATCCTTCTATTGCCTTTATTAGAATCCTTAATCCTTATCTCTCCAATTTGAATAACACCTGTAAGTACTGGCATAGGGAGCTTTGCTAATGCATGTATTAATTTCATTCTCCAATGCCATATCGTCTTATAATTGATTCCTTCATAACCATACGTTTCTTCCAAAATATGTATCATCTTATGAAGTGAATAGTTATTAAGCGTCATCTCTAACACCTTGACCCAACTATCCCAATCATAACGCGTCTTCTCCAACAGCGTGCCTGTAAATAATGTATATTTGGTTGAACACTCTTTACATTTATACTCTTGTATTTCATTGGTTCTCTTACCATTCTTGACTACCTTACTTGATTGACATTGAGGACAATGTTTATGAATATTTAATTTCTCTAGTCTAGACTGTAAGTCTAGAATAACCATATTATTCAGCTCTTGTTCAAACTCCTTGCCATTATGTAAAGCATAATGATTGACTAACTTTCTAAACTTACTATAAGGCAAATCTTCAATAAATTCTAAAACTTCCTCAAAACCAATATTTCCCTTTGACATATTTGCTCTCCCTCTAGTAAATATCTTCTCATTTTAACTTAAATTAATCTTATACTTATTAATATAAACCAAATCAATATTATAAACAATTTAAATATTGTATTTTTTTGTTTATAATAATGACAAAAATGACTACTTTTTTCAGAAAATTATCCCTTGATTTAAGGATAATCATCTTTTGCACACTGTATATTCTTTATCAAAGTAGCATTTTTGTGGTTTGTTTTTCTTTGAAAACTTATTTATATGCTGCAAGTCAGGTGTCCTCTTAGTTAATTTTTTTACTTTTATAAGTTTATTTATCTTCTATAAATAGATTAATTTTCCCAAATCAATCGACTTTATTTTTAATTAATTTATTTCATATTTTTTTAGCATTCAGATGAGTAGGTTCAATTTAAGAGTCTGAGAAAATAGAAACGCCTGCTTCCCCACTGTCGCCCCTCTAAGATGAGCATCTATTTTTCAGGTTCAAAGTATGCCTCCCAAAAATGAGAAAGCCTAAGTCATGTAATTTCACATCGCTTAGGCTTTTTATTTTTTTGTTTCTTTTCCTATTAATTGCATAAATTTAAAAACTCTAGTACAAAACTTTTAGTGAATAAGGCATACCACTAGCTGTTTTCTCCCCCTTTATCATATGACTATTATAAAAGAGAGACATTAATTCAATGACCATTCAACATTAACTGAATATTAATTTCTTATAAAAATGCCCGAATCAAGTGTTCTTCTCACATGACTCGGGCATTTCTATATTGTCATATATCTATCCTTATTCCTTCTATTCACATGATTTGCGTAGATACTTTGCTGTAATAGTGTTTGCAGAAGCAATCATTTCTTTTGGTGTCCCTGTAAATACAACTTCTCCTCCGGCGTTCCCTCCATCTGGCCCAATATCAATAATGTAGTCTGCTTGTTTCATCACATCTAGATTGTGCTCAATCACCACCACCGTATTACCACGCTTTACGAAGCTATCTAGAAGCTTCATAATATTTTTCACATCAGAAGCATGTAAGCCTGTTGTGGGCTCATCTAACACATAGATATTTCCTTTTTGATTCAAATACTTAGCAAGCTTAATCCTTTGCCTTTCCCCACCTGAGAGAGTTGAGAGAGGTTGTCCAAGGGATAGATAGGATAAGCCCACCTCATTCATCGCCCTGATATGCTTACTAATTTTACGATTATCCCCGAAAAATTCTAGGGCTTCTTCTACAGTCATATTCAGTATATCAACGATGTTCTTTCCTTTATATTGATAGCTAGTTGCCTCTTCACTATATCTATTACCTTCGCAGCTCTCACACACTGTGGTTACAGGATCCATAAATACCAGTTCTGTCACCACTACACCTTTTCCACCGCATATAGGGCATGCCCCTTTACTATTAAATGAAAATAATGAGGCTTCTGCCTGATTTTCACTGGCCATTACCTTCCTTATTTCATCAAAAAAGCCAAGAAAGGTAGCTGGTGTAGAACGTGAAGTCGCCGTTACAGGTGACTGATCCACTAGTATAACCCTATCAGAATAAGTCTCTGCAAACACATCACGGATTAATGTACTTTTACCCGAGCCAGCTACACCTGTTACCACTGTTAGAATATTAAGTGGTATATCCACAGAAATATTTTTTAGATTATGCAGTTTGGCTTTTTGAACTGGTAGAAACGCTTTAGGAAGGCGCACTTTTTCTTTCAACGGAATCTGCTCTCTCATTGCCCTCCCTGTTCGTGTTTCAGATAATAATAGTGCCTCATAACTTCCCTGGAATAGAATTTGACCACCATTTCTGCCGGCAAGAGGCCCTACATCTATGACTTCATCTGCAATGCTAATGACATCCTTATCATGTTCTACCACAAGTACTGTATTGCCTTTATCCCTTAGGCTTTGTAAAAGTCTGGTCATGCGGTGCACATCTCTTGGATGCATCCCTGTGCTTGGCTCATCAAAAATATAGGTCATACCTGTTAAGGCACTTCCCATATAACGGACTAATTTTAGTCTCTGTGCCTCTCCACCTGACAATGAAGCAGATTCCCTATTCATACTTAGATAAGGAAGTCCTATCTCAATCATTCGCGTAAGTGAAGCAATAAGCGTCTGTATGATGGTCTTGCCTCTCTCATCTTTTATTTCCTTTAGCACTTCACGAAGCTGCACGAATTCTAGCTCGCAAAGCTCTGCTATACTATAGCCGTTAATTTTACAGCTTAGTACTTCTTGGTTCAAGCGTCTTCCATGACATACTGGACATTCTTTCTGGTGAATCATTGTCTCAAGTCGTTTCTGCGTAGTATCTCCTGATGTAGAAGTATCACGTTTTAGAAGAAGTCTTGAGAGATGATTATGAATACCTTCTACGCGTTTGTTAACGCGCTCCCCATCTTTTTCATAGGCACCATAGAAGAGTAAGTTTCGCTCCTTTTCCGTATAGTCCTTAAGCTTTTTATCAGGATCAAATAAGCCTGATTCAACATATTGTTTAAAATACCAGTTGCCAGGGTGAAAAGCTGGTAACTCCACCATACCTTCATTCCAAGATAATTCTTCCTTTAATGCGCCACTAATATCTAGTTCTGTCACTTTTCCTAGGCCTGAACAAGTCATACACATGCCATTGGGATCATTAAAGGAAAAGTAAGAAGCTGTTCCTACATATGGTGTGCCAATTCTTGAATACAACAAGCGAAGTGCTGCATATAAATCACTAATCGTTCCTACTGTAGACCTTGCATTGCCGCCTAATCTACTTTGATCTACAATAACAGAAGCCGAAAGGTTTTCAATAAGTTCAACCTTTGGCTTCTCATACTTAGGTAATCTTCCTCTGATAAAGGCACTATAGGTCTCATTCATCTGACGCTGACTTTCTGCTGCGATGGTATCAAATACAATACTTGATTTACCTGAACCAGACACCCCTGTAAACACGACTATTTTTTCTTTTGGAATATCTAGAGATACATTCTTTAGATTATTTTGATGTAAACCTCTAATTACAATCTTGTCTCTCTCTAACATATCACTCGCCTCCTTATATAAGACTATGTTACAGTCTCCCCCTAGGGATGAGTCAACTGTATTTTGTAATGCTATCACCTTCATAAACCATCTCACCCTTTTTAAGCACAGCTAGCCTGTCCTATGAGAGTATCATTTCATAAAATAATGTAATCAATATTGATATACTCAAGACTATATCAATTAAAAATTTTTTTCAACGACTTTTTTAATTTGATTTTATAAATTTTGAATAGTAATATTTTTTTATCTTTAACTAGGGAATTCCTTTTCTCATCACATATAATATAATGTAAAGATAAAACAAATAACTTCTCGTAGCAGAATCACCACAGCTTCAATCTGAGGAACTGACCGGGTCAGCCAAGTCTCAATCTATTGTTATAGGTACCTCTGGACTTAAGGAAAATGTTCACTGATGCGCTGTAAAGGGAAGCGCTCTTTTATAAGTTATTTTATAATGCTTTACATTTAGCATTACCTTAAACAAAGCTTAAACCAGAGTCTTAAAGCCTTAGCTTCCTCATCATAAGGGTGCACCGGCCAAGACTTTTAAGGAGCTCCTCACTCATTGGTTTGACTTTTATAACTATCTTTGATGTTCTTACAAGATTAGTCATGTAAGTGCTGAGGAGCTACTCCATGCCCCTTGATAGGTATGTCAGGTAGTTATAGAAGTTAAGCTTGGAGGCTGGTAAAAGAAAACGCCTAAGTCATGTGGTTATTACACATGGCTTAGGCGTTTTTGTTGTTCTTCTTATCATTTTATAGTTCAAACCACTCTAATCGTGGTAGTATATCTAATAGTTATAAATGTTTGATTTTAAATGCAATCTGCTAATGCTACTGCTTTCTTTATACCTGCTTCATTATTAAAATTCACATCATTTTTTGTCCCTGAAACAAGTACTTCGCCAACAGATGTCCAACCTAATAAAGCAATGCTTTTTTCATAAGGAACCTTTACTCCATCCATAACTGATATATCATTTTCTTCGCAGCAAGTAATAAGTGCACATTTTTTACCAGAAACATCTTTTCCTCCAACACAAAAAGAAAATAACCTATCAATAACTGTTTTAATCTGAGAGGGGATAGAATACCAATAAACAGGCATAGCAAAAACAATCATGTCTGCTACTTGTATTTCTCGCGCAATCATATTGAAGTCATCATCAAATGTACACGCTTTTCCTGTTGAAAAACAGGTTTCACAAGCACGACAACCACCTAATTTCATATTCGCTGTATCAAAACGTACTATATCGTTGTATTTTTTCTCTGCTACTTCTATAAATGCCTCTGCCATTTTGCTACTATTACTATTTTTCCTTGGACTTCCTGTTAAAACCACTATTTTTTTGCTCATACTATAATCTCCTGTTTATACTTTTTTAATTGTGTACACAAATTCATTGTAATATAATATTATCAAATACTATTCTAAATACAAGTACGTACATTGTCGTACGATACTTACCTTTAAGATAGTGTAAAATATATTTAGACTGGAGAAACAAAGTATGAACCATGATCATATACCACAGATAAAGTTAGAAAACACTGGTTTTAGTTATACGCTATCCCTTATTAGTGGTAAATATAAAATGATTATTCTGTATTGCTTAGCTGAATTTAATATCATTAGATACAACCAGCTACAACGCCTTATTGGAACTATTTCATACAAAACATTGAGTATTACGCTTAAAGAATTAGAATCCGATGAGCTCATTATCCGCACCGAGTATCCTCAAATTCCTCCCAAAGTTGAATATAGCCTTTCTTCACGAGGCAAGTCATTAATCCCCATTTTATATGCTATGTGTGACTGGGGAGAAGAAAATAGAAAACCCACCAATAAAATTTAAAGAAGTATGACAAAAGATGTATCGTCTATCGAAATTCAAGAGATTATCCGCGAAATAGTAGAATTTTCAAGTGTAAATAATAATGGTAAGTTTACGTTGTCTAAGCTCGATTGAAGGAGGATGTGGATGCCATGAATTAAGGTGATTATTCTGCTGCTTTATTGATGCAGGTAATGGCATTCAAGCTTCTTGGATAGCCGATATATGGCAAACATTGAGATACCACTTTCATCAGGAACTCCTTATCATTTCCAAGGTTCATATTTCCTTTTGCATGAGCAATAAGCTGTGGCTCACATCCTCCTTGTGCTACAATATAGCAGAAGGTAATCAGTTCACGCTGTTTTAAGTCAAGTCCTTTTCTTGTATAGTAATCACCAAAACAATTACCAGAAAGCCAGCGATTGATATGTCCGCCTTTACTAAAGCCTTTCATTCCCTCTCCGAAAATATCTACTTGTGCCTGTTCACCCATTTCCACACGGTTTTCCATGGTAGTAGTTGTCTGCCCTGATAATGGAAGTTCGATGCCTAGTTCTGTCATCACTTCATTTGTAGCATTAATAAATGGAAACACTCTTCCCATACCAAGATAATCCACTGCTTGGTAAACTACTTCTTTTGCTTCCACCGGTGTAACCGCACCATAAAGTGCTTCCTTAAGTACTACTTTAAATGCTTCTATTCCCTGACACCCAAGCAATGTTGCTAATATTGCAAGATATCTGGTCTTTTCCTCAAGTTCTATGCCTGGTTCATTTACAACTTCTTCATTTGCAAATGCTTCGAATCGTTCTGCAAATTCAGGATCTGATATTTTTAATTCTGTGATTTTCACAATTCATTGTCCTTTCTAAGAAAAACTTATTTTATACTTATTTAGTTCTTTTTATATCCCTTTTTTTATAGATTTAAGCCTTTGACCCATGCTGCAAGTTCGCTTATCTGTGCATTGCTTGAGAGTTTCTTTCCTGGTATAAATTTTGTTGTTGGTGTTACACTTACTTCTAACATCTTCTGACTGTTTCCTAGTCCACTGCCGCCTGAAGTAGCAAACAGTACAATGTTTTTCCCTGCAAAATCATAGCTTTCCAAAAATGTATTGATAATGGTTGGAGCCACATACCACCAGATTGGAAATCCCACAAACACAGTGTCATACTGCTCCATATTTTCAACATTGGTTGCAATAGCTGGTCGTGATAATGGATTATTCATCTCTACGCTGCTTCTGCTTTTTTTATCATTCCAGTTCAGATCTGCATTTGTATATGGTACTTCTGGTTTGATCTCATAAAGGTCTGCTTCTGCAGCCTCTGCCAGTCTTTTTGCTACTCTTTCTGTTACTCCACTTGCTGAAAAATATGCTACTAATTTTTTACTCATTTCTTTTCCCCCTCATATTTTTAAACAATGTTTTATATCATTGAATTTCCCCATCTATCATCCTATATCGCGCCTACAACAGCATGTGGCACATAACATTCCTCAAGGTAAGCTATATCCTCTGCCGTTAATTTCACATCAAAGCATCCTGCTGCATCTTCATAGTACTTTGCTTTTGTGCCACCGATAATAGGTGCGGTTACACCTTTGGCATACTGCCAAGCCAGCGCTATCTGTGTCATTGTGGCATTCTTCTCTCCTGCAAGTCTTGCAACACGGTCTACAATCTTCATATCACTTTCCATAGTTGCATTGTATTTCTGTGGTGCCATCTTATCTGTAGCACTACGCTTACTTTCTGAATTCCATGTAGGACGAGACAGATGCCCTGCTGCAAGCGGACTATATGGTGTTCTTGCAACATTCATTTCATCACAAACTGGAATCAGTTCTCTTTCATCTTCACGGTAAAGAAGATTATAATGATTCTGCATGGATACGAATTTTGTCCATCCGTTCTGCGCGGCTGCATACTGCATCTTCATGAACTGATAACCATACATAGCGGATGCCCCAAGAGCACGTACTTTGCCAGCTTTCACAAGGCTATCCAGAGCTTCCATAGTTTCCTCTATTGGTGCTTTGTAGTCAAATCTATGTATGATATAAAGGTCTACATAGTCTGTTCCAAGACGCTTTAGGGAACCATCGATTTCCCTATTGATTGCTTCTTTTGAAAGATGACCTTCATTAAAATAAACTTTGGTTCCAATTACTACCTTGTCCCTTACTACATTATTCTTAAGTGCACGTCCTAAATATTCTTCACTCGTTCCATGTGAATAGCAATTTGCTGTATCAAAGAAATTGATTCCAAGCTCCAATGCCTTCTTTACAATTACTTCTGTTTCCTCTGGATTTAATGTCCACTGATGATAATCCTCTGATGCTTTTCCAAAACTCATACAACCCACACAAAGCTTCGATACCTCAATACCTGAATCACCTAATTTTGCATATTCCATTTTTTTCTCTCCCTATCTATTTTATATTCTTATTCCACACAAATTTTTTCAAAACCTATCATTTCGTATATCGTATAAAAATAAGTTTTTACACCCTTGAATCTGTCTACCGATTATCTGCTGTTTTTTTCTCATCCTAGCACTCTCCACCTTTCCATTCTTCTATCATCTCTCTTGTTACTGGTTCACAGAGGTCATAATAATTGTCGATTTTATATTCTGCCACTTCTAGACATCTCTGAAGCTTTTCAATCCTACTTTCCAGATCCTGCTTTACCTCAATTAGAATTTCTTTTCTGGCTTCTTTCGTATTATTTTCAGAATGAGCTAACTTAATATATTCAATAATGGCTTCTAGAGAGGCCCCTGCCTGTTTGAATTTCATTACAAACTCAATCCAGTGAATTGCCCGTTCATCATACTCTCTGATTCCTGATGCATTCCGTGGAATTGGTGGTAAAAGACCAATTCTTTCATAATATCTTAAATTATCAATGGACACTCCGGTCCTTTCTGATGCTTCTTTTATTGTCATATTAACTCTCCTTCCATACATTCCACTTCCATTCCATTAAAATCTTCTATTTTAAAATAGCTTCCTTCCAGAAATGGCATTCCAAAATTTTCGTAATACACTACCAGTTCACCAGCATATTCTCCTGAAACAATTCTTACACTCATACCACTTCGGCACAGGTAAGCATTTCCCCATGGAAACCATGGATCATCTTCTACTAGAAAACATTCATTTTTGAAACATTCAAAATGCCCGACCATACTTCCTCCACTATATTAGACTGACATTTTCCAGCTCATGAAAACAGCTTAATCCTTTAATCTAACTCAAGGTCAAGGACTTTTTCTTGATATCTTGTAAATTACAAATTATCCTCTTCATATCATTGATGTTAGTATTATACTACTCCTTGGAGTTTACTCTAAGTCAATACCTTCTTATCATTTATTTGAAACAAACAAACATTATTTTCCAATCTTCATACACTTTCCAATCACATCACTCATTCTGAAATATTCGTAAGTTGGCATCTCAAATAATACAGGTTTTAATACATGAAAATTAATTTTTCCTGCATCATTCAGAACAGTTTCATCAACGTAAGTTCCTGCAATTGTGCAAATGAAATTATCAAATCCTTTTGTTCCGTATGTATCCTCTACTTCACATTCCATAGTAACAAGTGCCTCGTCAATCATTGGTGCACCCTTTTCACCAAGTGTATATGTGAAAGCTTCTGATTTATCTTCTTTACTTCCACTGATACATCCCATTTGGTCAGCTTTTGCAAGCCAATCTTCTGTAACGATATTTACAGATAATACTTTTGTTTCTTTAATTCCCTGATTAATATAATGTGGCTGTGCAAGGCTGACCATCACATGGTCGTGGCCCATGATTCCAGCATGTGCTACCAGTGTCCAGGTAGGTTTTCCATTTACCATTGCTCCTATTACAACTAATGGTGATGGGTATAATGCAAGTGCTGCTCCAATATTTTTCTTCATTTTCTTATTTACCTTTCCTTATTTGAGTTATGTTTTTTGTTTTTCCCATAGCATAAACCCTTAAGTTGGGTTCAGGGCAAGTACTTTTTTATAATATTTATAGGTAACAACAGGATTTAAAATTGCTTCGAAAGCCTTATGTAAAGAGTCATTTTACACGGGCTCCGCCCTATAAAAATAAATAAAAAAATGCCTAAGAATGAGCGATCTGAACTGCCCCCTATAAGTTAGACCTGAAAATCTAACTTATAGGAGGCATCGCATGACTTAGGCGTTTTTTATTTATTCTTTTTTATCTTACCCTTCTAATCTGCAACAATATCTAACCACTCTAAGGCTAAATAAATCACCTCGTTACTGTATTAATATATTTGCTGATTGTACTTTTAATATAGCCCTCAAAATTCTCATCTGCTATTCGAATTTGAAAATCATCATATATCTCTACTATTCTCCAATTGTCATTTATAGCAAAACCACAGTAACAGTCCCCTGCTACATAGTCTCCAAAATACAAAATCACTAAATATTCTGGATTATTTATCTCCTAGTTAAAACTCCTTCTAGTATAGCTTGTTAAGGTAAATATATGAAAGCATTCCAAATAAGATATACTCAAAAATTCTCACAGATTCTAATTTTTCAATACTAAATACAATCTGCTAATGCTACTGCTTTCTTTATACCTACTTCATTATTATAATTCACAATCCCCATTTTATATGCTATGTGTGACTGGGGAGAAGAAAATAGAAATCCACCGATAAAGTTTAAAGAATATCTATGCCAGAGTCTTTTTGGAAAAATCAAAGGCACAATAATATGTAGGCAAATGAATGCCATATTTCAAAGGTATTGTCAAAAATACAAATGCAAAAAGACTTTACGATTGTATCTATTCCTCTGGCTTTTTAATTTTTTTATACTCCTTATAGGTTACAATGGCTTCGTAGATGAACAATAAAATATACACTAGAACAAGAATAACTGAAGCCATACAGCTTACTGCTATATCTCCCTCTCCATTATACCAAGACCACCCTATGACAAGAAGCCCAATTCGTAGAATACCCCATCTTATAACTACCTGACATATAAACGCGAAAATAAGTTGTACTCTTGTCACAATCTGTGCTCCTTCTTCAATACAGTGTTGATAGGTTCCATTACATACAGTTACTTGTGTATATTATTCCCAAAATTAGGCTTACTTATCACTTTCTCTATAAAGAATTTTAATACACTATACTATCTAGCCGTTCCAAGAACGATAATTACTATTTCTCATTCTACATAGTCAACTATTAATGATTGTGTCTTTCTATTATTGTTCGAATAATATCTGTTGTATTATCAACTCCTTCTAGCCCTAATCTTGTTAATTCTCGTTCGTAGCCTTTAACTACTTCTAGTATTAAATGATCCGTATGCAAAATATGTTCTTTACATACCTCTAAGTCCTCATTATCGTTCTATATTTTCACTTTTCCTTCTGCTACAATACACACTTGGCCACTTACAATCATTTCATCCGTCTGCTTTTTCTTATTAATTACAATTTCACTGTCTCTTTCTAAAAAGCGTCCTTGCCTTAATAAAATTACTTCAGATTCCAAAAAGACTTTATACTTATATAAGTATGCTCCCACGGGACCAGCAGCACTTCCTGTTGCAACATCTTCAACAAGTCCTCTTGAATCCCATGTTCTACCTTCTATTTCATTTACATCAAATATATATACGAATTTTGCCCCTATATTCGCAAGCACTTGTTCATAATCCTCAGTTTTGATTTTAGCCTTTTCTAAACCTGATACAACTGGCACTAATAAATATGGAAGACCGGTCGATACAACTTCTAGAGGAAATTCTTTTGAAAGATTCTCCTGACCTAAATTGAGTGGTTCTATTAATTCCATATAGCAATTTTCATCTATTCGCTTCATAAACTCTACTTTCCCTTGATTCATGAAGCACTTAAATCCTCCCTCCTCCTTTTTACTTTCTACTTGTACTACTTTTTTATTTAATCGAAACGAAATGTCTATCTTCTTATCCTCTATGAAATATGCTTGATGTATAACTGCTGCTGCCCCTAATATAGGATGACCTGCAAAATCAAGCTCTTCCTCTACTGTAAAAATTCTTGCCTGAAAATCCTTCTCTCCAAGACGTACAAGAAATATTGTTTCAAACTGTTTAAATTCTTTGGCTATTATTTGCATCTTTTCTCTAGTCAAAAATTCTTCTAGTATCATAACTGTTAGTCCATTTCCAGTAAAAGCCCCTTTACAAAATACATCTACATGATAATATCTCATTTTCTTATTCTCCCCTATATTTTTTCTTCTTGAGATTTGAAGTTTTCTTCATCTAACTAATATAGCTGATTTAAATTTAGTCAGAATTTTCTCTATAAAATATATTTATCATACAATAAAACAAAACTATTGTCATCCCAATTCAAAGCTTTAAGACCATCATGATATACAATTCTCAAAGATTGGTTCAATATACTCCTTAATAAATTCTATTCTATCTGTGACATTCTGTTTAAAAAGAGCGGTAATCGAAATCACTATATTTTTCTTTTTGTTTACATATATGACATTTCCACCATCTCCAATTGCTGCAAATCCATCATCAATAATCCACCATAAATACCCATATAAAAGATTTGCTTCCTCCCATCGGCTATGTACCTTGGTACTCTCCTTTATCCACTCTGTCGATACGATTTGCTTTCCATTCCAAACTCCGTCATCCAACAATAACTTACCTATACTTGCCATATCTACTGAAGATAGGGTAAGTCCCCATCCAGCAGAGTTCAAACCAGATGCATCAGCAACCCAACCGCTGATATTAGTAGCTTTGTTAAATGCACTTTGTTCCTTTGCGGTTCGAAAAAATATATTACGCTCTACAATAATTCCAAGCGGTGAGAATAAATGATCTGTTGCAAACTCAAGCACCGTTTGTCCAGTTACTTTCATTAAAATACCAGACAAAATATCTGGTCCTACAATAGGTGTGTACCTAAATTGCCCTATTTGTCCTTTACCTCCCAATAAATCAAGCGTAAATTTCAACCAATTATCACTCATGAAATACTTAATGTAGGTGTAGGGTGCAAGCTTATATTTATATGGGGTGGTCATTGTAAGTAAATCTTTAATGGTAACATTCTGTATGGTCTTTTCCCCCTTTTTTACTATGTAATCAGGAAAAAAATCCAATACTTTTTGATTGACACTTTTGATGTATCCTTTGTCTATTGCAATCCCTATCAATATCGAAATAATACTTTTTGACACTGAATAAACATGGATCCTGCTATCAGCTGTACACTCATTAAAATACTTTTCGTATCGCATTTCACCATCTTTAAGTACAACTACTCCTGCAATATTACCATATTCATTATTTATTTTACTCTCTAACTCTTTAAGTTTTTCTTTATTCATATCATTAAACTCTCCTATAAAATTTAATGGATATATCCTTAAAACAAAGGATATATCCATTAAAAATGCTTTTCAAGTACTATTTTAAACCTTTCGCCATATGCTTAACTTACATTCTTGTATTTATTTCTTTTTTACCGGAATCCATATCTCGCTATAGTAATGATCATCCTCTATTCCATTTTTGTACTTAGAGGCATCACCATACATTTCGATACAATATCCTGCCGCAAATTCATACTCTTTACAGTTTGGTAGCCATTCGGAAAATATTTTTTGATTAACCTCCTGCATTGCTTTTGGCATTGCTCCTCTACAAGGAAAAACAGCCCATGTATAGCTAGGAATTACTTTCGTAACAAAGCCCTCCGGTATTTCTGCTCTCCCATTGTAATCGTCTGCTATCAGATACTCAAACTCCTTGTCTCCCATACTTTCATCCATATTCACGCCATACATGCCACAAACGATACTCCCTTTACCACTTTGATAATGTTCTGTCCAAAACTTTGGAATTTCTGTTTTCGCATCATCATACTTAAACTTTTTCTGTGCACCTATAACCGTAAATGCCTCTTTTTCAACAATTTTGTATTCCATAGTAAAACCACCTTTCAAAGTAAATGAGATTTTCAGTGGAGCAAACGATTTAATCATTGCGCCATCCTTTCGTACAGCTGTAGGTGTAACACCATGGAAACGTGTAAAAGCTTTTGAAAAGCTATCTGGCGACTCATAGCCATATTTGAGTGCAATATCAATAATCCTTGTATCCGAGGAAACAAGTTCACTGCCGGCAAGTGTCAGCCTACGTTGTCTAATATAATCACCCACAGTAAAGCCGCAAAGCATGGAAAATCCTTTTTGAAAATAAAAGGGTGAGATGAGCGCATGACTTGCAATCCTTTCAATGGTCAGTTCATCCGTAAGATTTTCCTCAATATAATCGATAGCTTCGCTAATACTTTTTATCCATTCCATAGTTTCTACCTCCCTGCTATGTCTCTATGTTATTACTTCAAAAGATTCCTTTCCCGACTTATTGTGCCTTCTTTTGTCCGAATAGCTTCCTTCTCCCATTCCTCTCTAGTGATGGCATATACTTTTGTAATCTCGTTTTCCTTATCTATAAATTCATCAACTTGATGCATCCCTATTGAAAGTGCTGTGGCATATGAACCAACATTTGTATATTTCATATAAGAATAGATCCTATTGAAGGGTGTATTCTTAAAAACCCAATCCCTGCTCGCTTTGGCTGCCTCACTTGCATACCCTTGTCGTTGGCAGTCTTTTCGGATATGATATCCAATCTCAGGTTTAATCTGACCATTTATAAGTTGCATGGTCAAACCACAATCACCTATCATTTCTCCTGTTGCCTTGAGTATGACTGCCCATAATCCAAATCCAAAAATCTTATATCTTTCTCTGTTTTTCTCAATCCAATTCATCACTCTTTTTTCATCAAAAGTATAGGGATAATGTTCCATAATATCTGAATCGGCAAGAACAGCATAAAGAGCCTCAAAATCACTTTCATTCATTTCTCTTAAGGATAATCTCTCTGTTTCTATATGCATACCTCTATCTCCTATGGTAACTATGACTTATCAATTTAATTTCAATATAATACTTATTGATACGCTTGTCTATTCATTCTCCTACTCTAAAATGGTATTTCTATTTTGCTAAACCTACCGTCTTTCCTGTAATTATTTTTCAAAACTCGTTAAATTGCATAAAATAATAATTAATTTATTATAATTTTTGGTGAATTGAAGTAAAAATTGATTGTGATACAATGAAAACTAGGAAACCAATTATAGTTTTTTAGTTTCCTAGGAGGATACGAATATGGATTTACATACAAGTATATTGGAAGCATGTATTACTGTGTTTAATAAAAAAGGCATTAAGTTTACCATGGATGATTTGGCGAAAGAATTATCTATTAGCAAGAAAACGATTTACTCTGTCTTTAATGACAAGGAATCTCTACTACTACAAATGGTGGATTATTGTTTCGATGGCATTAAAGACAGCGAGAACAAAGTGCTTTCGGATAGCAGCTTAAATACGGCGGAGAAGATAGAAACTATTTTAGGCGTTCTGCCTGACTGCTATCAAAATCTGGATTTCAGCCAGTTATATCTTATCAAGGATAAGCATCCTCTGGTATATTCACAGATTGAACAGCGCCTTGAAAATGGTTGGGAAAATACAATTGCCCTCTTAGAACAGGGGATGCAAGAAGGAGTGGTTCGCCCGATACACCCCATTATCATCAAAACAATATTTGAAGCTACACTAGAACAATTTCTAAAAAGAGACCTGCTTGAGAAAAATAGCATCACTTATCAGCAGGCATTGAAAGAAACGGTTAAAACGCTTACAAGAGGCATTATTGTAGATTGACAGATTCCATTTTTTAAACCGAAAGGTTGGTGTGTTAATGAAAAAATATATAAACAATCATTGGATTTTTACAGAACACTATTCACCTGAGCTTCATAAACCCGGATTTACAAAAGGCTTGAAAGTAAGACTTCCACACACCTGCAAAGAAACACCCTTTCATTACTTTGATGAAAACCTCTATCAGATGACATGCTGGTACAAAACAGAACTGGATATTCCAGCAAACTGGGAAGGTGATTATGTAGCTGTGACATTTGAAGGCGTTGCACATCAAGCTGATGTATTTGTGAATGGCGTCAAAATATATTCCCATTATTGTGGCTATACAGCATTTACAGTAGATATAAGTTCTAGCGTAAAGTACGGCCAAACAAATGTACTGGTCGTAAAGGTTGATTCCCATGAGCAATTAAATCAGCCACCTTTTGGTCATGTTATAGATTATATGACATTTGGTGGGATATACCGTGAAGTCTATTTAGAGCATAAGCCAACGCTTCACATTGCAGATATTTTTGTGAAACCAGAAATCTTAATAAATCAAACAGAACCTATCCGCTTAGATACAAAAGTTTCTGCCCAGCTCTCAAGTGATATTACATTATCCGCCATTGATGTCCCAGTAAAATTAGAACAACTATTATACAGTACATCTGAAGAAAAAACACCGTTAGCAACGTACACCTGTTCAGACTGTCATCCGAAATTTACGGTAGACAATGTCAGTCTGTGGGATATAGATACCCCTGTGCTTTATCAATTAGTCACTCGTCTGTATGACATGTCGCAAAAAACGCCCCAGTTACTGGACACAGTGACTACGACAATAGGATTCAGGCGTTCTGAATTTAAGAAAGACGGCTACTATTTAAACGGACGCAAGTTAAAGATCAGGGGGCTCAATAGGCACCAGAGTTATCCTTATGTAGGCTATGCCATGCCTGCTTCAATGCAGAAACTGGATGCAGATATCTTGAAAAACGAGCTTGGTGTAAATGCGGTAAGAACCAGCCATTATCCACAATCACATCACTTCATACAAAGATGTGACGAAATAGGGCTTCTGGTATTTACTGAGATTCCTGGTTGGCAACATATAGGCGATGACACATGGAAAAAGCAGGCGGTAATCAATACAACAGATATGGTCAGACAATATAGAAATCATCCATCCATCATATTATGGGGTGTCAGAATAAATGAGTCCCAGGATGACGATGCCTTTTATCTTGCTACTAATAAGGCTGCTCACGAAGCAGATCCAACACGTCCTACTGGAGGTGTCAGGGCAATAGCTCATAGCCACTTATTAGAGGATGTCTATACCTATAACGATTTTATACATGATGGCGTAAAAAGAGGCTGTCAGCCAAAGAAAAAGGTTACATCGGATAACCATAGACCTTATCTTATTACCGAATATTGTGGACATATGTATCCTACTAAAACCTATGATGATGAGGCACACAAAAGGGAACATGCCAGACGTCACGCCAATATTCTTGATGCAGTTGCCTCAGAAAATGAGATAGCCGGTTCCTTTGGCTGGTGCATGTTTGATTATAATACTCACCGTGACTTCGGTAGTGGAGATAGAATATGTTATCACGGTGTTATGGATATGTTCCGCAATCCAAAGCCTGCTGCTTATGTATATGCTGCTCTTGGTAATAGAAATCCTGTACTAGAGATTAGTTCCTCCATGGATATAGGCGAACATCCTGGCTGTATAAGAGGAGATATTTATATCTACACCAATGCAGATTCAGTAAGGTTTTATAAAAATGATGAATTGATTAAGGAATTCTTTAGTAGAGACAGCACCTATAGTCACTTATCCCATGGACCTATTACTATGAATGATTTTATAGGTGATAAGATGGGCAAACAAGAACACTTTTCATCAAGACAGGAAGCTCTAGTAAAAGACCTGCTTAACGCTTATGCCTTAAAAGGAGCAGATTGTATGACGCTGGGACTTATGCTTAAAGCTCTAGCACTTATGGCTATATACCACATGAAACCAGCAGATGCCTTGAGGCTGTATAATCAATACATCGGAGACTGGGGCGGCACGGCTACTACCTATAGGTTTGATGCCATTACAAATGGCAAGGTCGTTAAATCTATCACCAAAGCCCCAATGACTAGCGTCCAATTAAAGGGGACTTCCAATACTCAAATGCTAACGGAAAGCGATACCTATGATGTAGCTTCTATAAGGCTTTCTGCTACAGATGAATACGGTAATGTTCTTCCCTATTATTCAGGCTACGCACACATCACCTGTGAAGGAGCTATCGCATTAATCGGACCAGACATCCTCCCTTTTCAAGGGGGGTACAGCGGATGCTACGTTAAGACCATCGGTTCTGAGGGACAGGGAAGTGTCACTATTTCTATTCCAGAAACAGAGCCAGCCACCTTTACATTTCATGTGACTTGTAAAAATAATGCCAATCAGAATGGAGGATTATAATGGAGGATAAATCAAAAGTAATATTTGGAAACCCCATATCATCAAGGGATTATAAGAAAGCAGTAAGATCCAAGAACAACTATTTAAAAAAGTTTGGGGATGATTCTAACGCCGATTATAAAATTGCTATTGAGGAAAATCCCTATATCGGAGATTTACTTGGAGTCAAGAATATTATAGTAGACCCTAAAGATCCCAGTGGTACCTTTGACAGGGATAAAGGCATTATTATCGGCAATATTCGTATGGGATTCGGGCATTACCGAATTGCTATGGCAATGGCATCAGCAGTACATGCCATGGGTTATACACCCTACTGGATGGATTTGAACGCCTATCCTTCTACTACCTGTACAAAGGTGATAAGTGCTCAAAATGAATTGTATTCTTTAGGCTCAAGGCTTTCTAAGTTTTCTCTGTTTAATAAGCTAGTATGGGAACCCATGAATTACGAAGGCTTCCGTGCACTTGCCTATAATGCTTCCGACCAAAAGAACGCGGAACTTATGGCTCCTGTATTTGCCAACATCCCCAAAGATATGCCTTTTATAGGTACTCATGTATGGCCATCACAAGCTGCAGTACATAGTGGCATGAAAAAGGTTATTAATGCTATCCCTGACAATTGGCCAATGGCACTTCATTTTGCTGAAGGAAGCATTCACACGGTTCAGTGCTGGAATGCCTATCAGGGTTACCGCATATGCAATGGTATGCAAAAAAAATCAACTTGCCATGTACTTCCTGCTGATTCTTTAGTCTACACCGGACACTATATTGACCATGAACTAGTCTCAAATATAGAAGCAGACTGTGATGCGCGTATGAAGCGAAAAGCCAATAAAGAACCTATGCGTTTTCTTCTAACAATCGGTGGTGCAGGAGCGCAAAAAGAAATATTTGCTGCTATTATCAAGCATGTACTACCTGCCATTGCAAAAAACAAAGCTGTTCTTTATATCAATGTAGGTGATTACAAAAATGTATGGGAAGCCTTGATTAAGGAGATACCGGATTTATCTACCTATGCCATAGAACATTTTGATAACTGGGAAGATACCAAGGCATTTGCTAATCAAGCTCTTCAAGGACCTGTCACAGGCATCCATGCATTCTATCATCACAATATATTCGAAGCTGTTTATTGTACGAATATGCTTATGAGAAGCTGTGATGTACTCGTAACAAAGCCTAGTGAGCTTGCATTTTATCCTGTGCCAAAGCTCTTTATAAAAAGAGTGGGAAAACATGAAATGTGGGGTGCTATCCACTCTGCTGAAATGGGAGACGGTACACTAGAATGCCGTGACATACCACATACCTTGCAGATGATTAATTTATTTTATAAAGATAACACCTTTCTTGCAACCATGTGTGAATCCATCAAACGTAACAAATCCATGGAACTCTATGATGGTGCTTATAAAGTGGTAGAACTGGCAATGAAACAGAAAAATAAATAATAAATAAAGGGGGTAGCAGTTATGGATACAGTAAAAAGTTTATCAGTCAAAGAAAAATTTGCTTACGGGATAGGGGCAGTTGGAAAAGATATGGTTTACATGTTATCTGCCAGCTATGTTTTATACTACTATCAGGATATTATGGGTGTAAGCGCATGGGCAATGGGAATTATCTTATTAGTGGCCAGAGTATTTGATGCTTTTAACGACCCTATTATGGGCGTAATCGTAGCCAAAACCAAAACAAAATGGGGAAAATTCCGTCCATGGCTTCTCATAGGCACATTGTTGAATGCTATTATCTTGTTTTTTATGTTTGCGGCACCACCACAGCTTGATGGAGCGGGACTTACTACTTATGCCGCAGTGTTTTACATTTTATGGGGTGTTACCTATACTATGATGGATATCCCTTACTGGTCTATGATTCCTGCTTTTACAAAAGGGGGCAAAGAACGTGAAAATCTGTCTACGCTAGCTCGTTCCTGTGCAGGTGTGGGAAGTGCTATTATTACCATTATTACAGTTATAGCAGTAGCTGGACTTGGTAGCTTATTGTGTCCTTCAGGGTCACCTGATACAGAAATAGAACGAATAGGCTTTAAATATTTTGCGCTTATTATTGCTATCCTTTTTCTTATCTTTATCATCATTACCTGTCTAGCCATTAAAGAAAAATCCACAGTGGATATGAAAGCGGCAACGATTAAGGAAATGTTTACATCACTCATCCAGAATGACCAAACCATGACAATGGTCATTGCTATTGTTCTCATTAATTCTGCTGTCTATATTACTTCAAATCTTGTTATTTACTTTTTCAAATACGATTTTGGTGGCACTTCATGGAAAACCAATTACACCATCTTTAATACCTTTGGTGGTGCAGTACAGATCTTGTCCATGATGATTTTATTCCCATTACTTCGAAAATTTTTCCAAGCCATTAAAGTGTTTTACATCAGCATAGGGATGGCGGTCATTGGTTATTTTGTATTATTAGGCATTTCATTTACCAGCATGGGAAATGTATTTCTGCTTCTGATTCCAGGATTCTTTATTTTTGGAGCAGTCGGTATACTCAACGTACTGACAACCGTATTTTTGGCGAATACAGTTGACTATGGTGAACTTAAAAATAACCGCAGAGATGAATCAGTCATCTTTTCTATGCAGACCTTTGTGGTTAAACTTGCATCAGGAATTGCTGCACTTATTGCTTCTGTTTGCCTGTCAGTCTTCCATATAAGCGCAGATGAAACCATTAAGTCAGCCATCTCTGGCAGTTCTGTGGTTGGACTTCGCATGACCATGACTGTACTTCCTATGCTCGTACTCCTTATAGCCTTTATTGTCTTTAAAAAACATTATATACTCACAGATGAAAAACTGGAATCAATTACGAAGGAGCTTAAATCACGTCAAAAGCATTAAGCTTACCAGAAAGGAATGACCCTTATGATCCAAGAAAAAAACGGACTTTTTCATTTAAACACAAAGCACACTTCCTATGTCTTTAAGCTACATCCTGACGGTCATCTTGAACATCTGCACTATGGGAGAAAGATTCATCTAGAGGAAAGTGATGCAATGACAGAAAAGCATACTTTTGCTCCTGGCAACACGGTATTGTATTGTGAGGATAATCCTGGTGTATCTTTAGAAAATGCCGCCCTTGAATTTTCTTCTTATGGCAAAGGCGATATCAATGAACCACTGGTGGAAATTGTTCATGCAGACGGAAGCCGTACATGTGATTTTTTGTATGATTCCCATCAAATATTACAGGGAAGGAAAGCCTTCACCAACCTTCCTGGTTCTTATGGCACAGATAGTGAGGTAAGTACACTGCTGATTACACTCATTGATAAACACTACGCTTTAACACTGGATTTGTATTACTATGTTTATGAAGAGGATGATGTGATCTGCAGGCAGACCTGTCTGACAAATAACAGTTCTGATCCAGTAAATGTCCATAGGCTATTAAGTAGCAGTCTTACGCTTTTTGGTACAGACTATCAGGTAACCTCTTTTCATGGGGCATGGGGACGTGAAATGCAGCGTCATACGACCAGATTAAATGCAGGCAAATATGTAGTCTCTTCTCAGTGTGGCACTTCAAGTAGCAGGGCCAATCCACTGGTATTTGTCACAGAGCCCAATGCAGATGAAGATTCTGGTCAGGTTTATGGCTTTAATCTCATATACAGTGGCAATCATTACGAAGCCATAGAAGCCGACAGTTACGGTCATACCAGAATCGTAACAGGTATGTCACCAGTCGGTTTTTGTTACCGATTAGAACCAGGGAATTTCCTTGAGGCACCAGAAGCTGTAATGACTTATTCTCACTGTGGCTTCACAAAGGCAAGTCATCACTTTCATTCCTTTGTACAAAACCACATTGTACGCGGAAGCTGGCAATACAAAGAACGCCCTATACTGCTTAATAGCTGGGAGGCCTCATACTTTCATTTTACAGAAGGCTCTCTACTACGTCTTGCAAAGAAAGCAGCCAAGGCAGGGATAGAACTATTTGTTATGGATGATGGATGGTTCGGTGAGCGAAATGATGACAAGCATTCTCTTGGTGACTGGACTCCCAATCTCTCTAAACTGCCCCATGGACTAAAAGGTCTAGCAGATCGCATTAATGATATGGGAATGGCATTTGGTATATGGGTAGAACCAGAGATGGTTAATACAGATAGCAAGCTTTTTAAAGAGCATCCTGACTGGACTTGTTCCATTCCTAATCAGCCACATAGCGAGGGACGCAATCAGCGTATTCTTGACCTCTGTAATCCAAATGTTCAGGAATATATCATCACAAGCATGTCTGCGGTATTCTCCTCTGCTAATATAAGTTATGTGAAATGGGATATGAATCGTATTTTTTCCGATTATTATTCCCCTTCTCTTCCTTCCGGTAGGCAGAGTGAAATGCTTTATAACTATTACATAGGGTTGTATAGCATTATGAAAACCCTTACTGAGAGATTTCCCAACATTTTATTTGAGGGTTGTGCTGCAGGCGGTAACCGATTTGACCTGGGTATGCTTTGCTATTTCCCACAAATCTGGGCAAGTGACAATACAGATGCTGTATGCCGCTTAGCTATACAGGACGGCTATAGCTATGGTTATCCGATGTCCACCATAAGCTGCCATGTCAGTAGCTGCCCCAATCACCAGACCTTAAGAATCACACCTTTTGAAAGCAGATTCAATGTGGCGGCTTTTGGTGTCCTTGGATACGAGTGTAATCTGAGTGATATGAAAAAAGAAGAGCTTGAAGCACTTAGTGAACAGGTAACACTCTATAAAAAATGGCGCCACCTACTACAATATGGAACGTTTTATCGCATAAGATATGGCAATATTTATTCTTGGAATACGGTATCAGAAGACAAAAGTAAATCAGTAGGATTTTTCATGCAAAAACTCACAACCGCAAACTGGCAACACGAAATATTTAAGGCAAAAGGGCTTGATGAGGATAAGAGATATACCTTTTCAGGTAGGAAACTCAAACATAACATTAAAGAATTTGGTGATTTGATTAATACGGTATCACCCATTCATGTAAAACAGGATTCGATGCTTCACAACATCTTAACGAAATGGGTTAAACTAGATGGGGAAACAGAGTTTTACCATGTCTACGGAGATACGCTTATGTATAGTGGCATCAAATTAAAACAAGGCTTTGCCGCAACAGGTTACAATGATGAGGTAAGATATTTTCAGGACTTTTGCTCCCGTATTTATTTTATGGAGGAAGAGGATGAAGCTCAGCAATGATAACCATTATAATAGAGTGAATGGTGGCATTATGGATCGTTTGCCATTGTGATGTTAGGGACTGATAATATTATTTTCTTGATTCAACGACACTATAATACTCTCACACTAGTTTATAAAGTTTAGCACGCTTATAGTAGGGCTTGAAAGTGAATCTACTGCTTTACGCTTACTTCTACGCTGTTACATTATATCTTACCTAACAATATTGATTGCTTCGATCGCCGTGCATCATATAGATTCCACTCCGTTCCATCTATATGATGGGCTACGCAACACAGTTCGACTCCGCTTCGCTTCATCTCACTGTGTTACTGCGCCCTATGCGGTTTAACAAAAAAAGTAGGGATTGAGAGCGAGCTCTCATCCCTACTTTTTTTGTTAAGCCGCGCACGGCTGTTAGTTTTACTCAAATTCTATAATTAGAACTTTATCACTATTTTCAGCTATTGATTTTACTACATTTCTTATCTCTCATTTCATATATTTCACTTGTTTTTCTATGGCTCCATAAATTATTAGTACCTTTTTAGTACCTCTCCACAATAAGTAAAACCACTTTCCATACCCTCTACAAAGTGTAGAAAAATACGCTTCTTATTCTACACTTTGTTAGATTAATTAATAACTATTTAAAAACCATTTAATAATTGCACACTGTAACGACTCAGGTAAGTTAGATTCCTTAAAACTTGCTACTAACCATTCAGCACGTAGGTAATTATTTTCCATAGTATCTAACTTTTCTTTTAACACTAACTGTATTTCTTCTATTAAATTCTGCACCATAATATCTCCACCTTAGCTATTTATCTTTCAATGCGAACCGTCTCCCTGTCTTATCGATACATAACTGCTTTAAATGATCTCTTACAAACTTCTTACCACCTAGCTCAAAGTGTGGTATAGAGTCTAAGTTTTGATAGACCCAACCTTTACTAACTTTTAAATACTCAGCTGCTTGTTTTAGGTCTAAGACTTCAGGGTAATATTCTCCTGCTCCTCCTAAATCCAAACTACTTAGTGCTTCCTCCACCGCTTCTTTAACTATTTTCTTTAACATTTCTTCCATCAGGCTCACCTCTAGTATGTATTTTCTAATCTAACATAGAATACTTTCTAACATAAAAAATAGCCACCGGATTATTCCAGTGGCTTAGTTATTTTATATATTAGGTTGGTCATGTGATACTTCATCATAAGTTTACACGCCCTCTTTTGTTAGATTAATCAGTATTATACTATACTTTATCAAAAATATAAACGCTGTCCTTTACTTTTATATTTTTATATAGGAAAACTCTATATATATTATTATATTTATTTATTATTTTGTAATTTGATAAAAATAGTAAAATACAGTAATACAGATTAGATGTGTTTATTGATTATCAAGGCTTAGCGTATGTCCTCTAATTGTCCTTTTATGTCCTTTACTTTTAAAAGTGAAATACACAAAAATAACCCTAGCTATCACGCTCGTACAAAAGCCTTATTATTTACCCTAACATCTGAACATTGAACACTATAAAACGTCTATACGACGCTCACCATTAGCGCGAGAGGTATTTTATTCTAAATCTTCTACCTGTTTTATCCATACAACACTATTCTTTAGCAAGAACCATTTAACTACTATATCTATTTGCCATTGCTTAAGATTTTTAACACCTTTATACATAATAAAAGACCACACTCCTTTTATTTTAGAGTGTAGCCTTATGATCTATCTTTTAAACAAACTATCTTTTTATTCTACATATTAACTACTTAGTCTTTTATTTTTTTTATAAATTGATATAATAGTTTTATATTTAAAAATATTATATTATGTTTAGATAATTTAATATTTAAGGATATAAAATATGTATTTAAAGGAGATCTAATATGGGGTTAAATAAAGAAAAATTCGAAAATCATATCAAAGAAAAGTGGTACAATAAAGCTTGTCTTATGTGTAGTAACAATAACTGGACTTATGATGATTCAATTTTTACTCCACTCAGCACTGGTCCAAATAATAGCATTAATTTAGGTGGTAAAATATTACCTTTGGTGCCTGTAACTTGTACTTCTTGTGGAAATACAATTTTTATTAATGCACTAGTTGCTCAATCAATAGATGCTGACAGCAAAAAGGAGTAAGTATCTATGGAATCTATTACGATTGGTTCAAATAAATTGACTAATTCAAATAAAAGTTTTTCAATTCAAAATAATAGCCTAAATACTGCAATATGGGGTAAGTATCATAATAATGAATTGATACAAAATAATAAGATAATCAACACAGCCATTGGAGTAATCATAGCTGGTACTACCACTATTGTTATCTCAATTTTTATAGCCATATTCAAAAGTTTAGATATAGCTCTTATAACAGCTATATCTGGTGTTCTAGTTGATTTTATTT
The DNA here is from genome assembly GCF_003990395.1 of Cellulosilyticum sp. WCF-2. NCBI lineage: Bacteria > Bacillati > Bacillota > Clostridia > Lachnospirales > Cellulosilyticaceae > Cellulosilyticum > Cellulosilyticum sp. WCF-2. The sequence goes on from NZ_CP034675.1 coordinate 4,337,574, forward strand.
CAGCAACTATTTTTTGGCTAGTTACAAAATCTAATGATAGTAAAATGAAGTACTTCTTATCTATATCTAATGAAGAAGAACGAAATAACTTAATTAGATTAATTCAATTATCTACTGATATAAAATTCCAAAATAAAATGATAGAAAGATTAGTCAATTCTTATTGTAAACGTGCAGAAGATACATCATCACAAAAAACAGCCTAACCCATTACATTATACATAAAAGCTATATTATCCTTGTTTTATTGAGATTGTGGTTTTTATATATTGGAGTTACAAGTATTTCTGGCATATAAGGTCGTATTCTTATCATGTGCTACAATCCTAGTTTTACCTAAACTTAAACAAATTCACAATTTCTTACTTATACTTTTAAAGCAAATCTACTTTTTAGGCAAAAAAAGAAGGGTAAGGCCTTTGGCCCTACCCTAGTTTACTATATCTGATTAAAAAATCTAATGGGTTTATAATGCAAAAAATGTCCTGCTATAGCATTAACCACCCCACTATATTATAAAAGGGGCGGTCCCCCTATAGTGTCGTGTGATACTCCTGCTAGTTTAGCTAGTTCATCTCTAGTCTCTCGTGATGGTTTCCGTTCAGCAGATTTCTGCGTATCGGTGGTGTTTTGTTTGAGTGTAGATAATTGTCTTTCCTTAGCCTTAGCCTGGATAATAGGTTTGAGTCTTAATGCTAGTTCGCTACGTTGGAAGGTTCGTACAAAAGATTTATATTTTACCCCTACAAGTTATCACCTACATAGTAAAATATGCTCTATAAGGCTCTAAAGTAGCTAAAGCAGTATTAATAAGTTTATAAACCATAGATTGTGTTACATGGTAGCGCATACTTATCATATTTGTTGATAACGCCTCAATATATCTTAACTTTAATACCTCACACTGATCGTTATCTAATATCACATCTACTTTTTTAACTTGTCGTTGTAAGTATCTCATACGCTCTATTTTGTCACCTACTCGTTCAACAGAACTTTCTACGCTACTCTTAGTACTCCGTACATTACTTCTACCAGTTTCCATATACTCTTTACTACTAATATCACGATCATAATCAATTTCTATTTGTAGTAGCCTAATTTCTTCTTTCCAGCCATTATATGATTCTAAGATATATTTCATCTATTTCCCTCCAAAATAAAAATAAACACCTCATGCAGCATTATTTCAGCTACATAAGGCGCGTTATTATGCGTTACTTGTACCCATTTGAATAGTCGTATGAGCGTTGTTACACATGTCCACTAAGTCACTCAAATCTCTTATCTTTCTAAATTCAGTATTAACAGTATAATAATTATTTACAACTTGGTTTCCGCCCATAATTTGCTCGGTTTGATTATTATTAATAACTTTCTCTCCACCACCAAAATAAACAAGTTCTCTCCCTCGTTCTCCTACTTCATGCCAACCTTGGGTAGCATAGTTTGTACCAGTATAGTAACCTCTTCCACTTTTACTACTACCATCTACACTATCATTAGCACCCACGTTTACTTTAGATGCTTTAATCTTCAAGTCTAACATTTCATTATATTGAGCAATGATCTCTTTATTGTTTGTTTTTACAATCTCGTCTGTTTCATTCCATGCATCCATGATAGCTTTATCTAATTCAACCGTTTTCTTTTTAGTGTCTTGTTCATCAATTAATGCTTTTTGTCTCTCTAAGCTTGATGTTCTCTGCACTTCATCTTTCTTTCTAAAAGCTTCTATTTCAGCATCTATTGATTTTTCATATTCAGCTAACTCTAAAGCTTTTATACGAGCAATCTCTAAAGCGTTAGCTCCATTCTTTTCATATAAACTATCTAGGCGCTTTTCTTCTTCTGACATAAGCTTAGATTTATATTCTGCATATTCATCATCTAGGTGTTCCATTTCATAGTTAAACTCTTTGGCCCTAGCTTTTAAGCTGTCATATTTCTCATCTGTCAAAGCCATAATCTGTTCAAAACATTCATCCCACGTACTAGGTAGCTTTTCAACTTCTGCTTTTAAGCCATCGGTCAACTCTTCACTAGACTCTTTCATTTCATCCATGTTTTCTGAAAAGCCAGTCTTAAGTTTTTCTACTGGTTCAATGGCGACTCCAGGCAATTTATTAAGTTGTTCAATACAAAAGTTAATACCATCAATTAAACCATTAGGAATAGCTAAAAGTGCATCCGCTATGAATTGCATAGCTGTTGTAATTGGTTGTTTTAAACCTTCAAACCATCCTACCATCATATCAATTACTGGTGATAGCACTGACATAACAGCGGTACTTATACCATTAACCATACCAAAAACTGCACTTAGTAATCCGTTAACAATATCTATAATAGGAGATATAACAGCCATTATAAGCTTAAAGGCCTCAATAATTGGTTTAAATTGATTGAATAAGCTTTGTAGCACACCGCCTACTAAATTACCTAGTAAGGATAATATAGGTTCTAGGCTTTTTAATACGTCACCTATCATAGTGTTAAATGTACCTAAAGCTGGTAATAAACCATTGCCCAGGCTCACACCTAAACTATCAATAGTATTTTGTAATGTCTTTTGGCTATTAGCATAACTATCAGATGTACGAGCAAAGTCTCCATGTGCTAAAGCTGTTTTCTCTAAGATAAAGTTGTACCTTACCATCAGTCTTTCGGACTCCGACATTTTATTATAAGGTTGTTCTAGCCCCTCTGCTAATGCAAAGGCTGACAAGTTTGTTTCTGTCATAACGATACCTAGCGCCTTAAGTGGTTCAGTCTCACCAATGATACCCGCTCTAATTTTCTCAAAGGCTGCTTCATGCTCTAAGTTATAGAATGAAGCCATATCACCTGCTAACTCAGCTACTCGTTTTGACATTTCAGTTGCTTTTTTGCCTGTTACACCCATACCATTAATAATAGCACCAGTAGTAGATGAGAATTTTTTAGCCTGTAATTCAGTCAAACCAAAAGCTTCAACATTTGCCTTCGCCCATTCATTTACTTCTTTAGCATTGTTGCCAAAAGTTACATCAACTACGTTTTGTATCTCTTGTAAATCGCTTGCCATCTGAATACCATTACTTATAAATTCTTTCATGGCTTCTATAGCTTGCGAAATAGCTTGCGTAGCCATTTGCATCAATGCGCTTGTAACACCCACCACAGCACCAGTCAGTATTGAAGCCATGCCACCTGCAGAAGTGAACATACTTCCTAAATCATTTAAAGATGTACCAAACACTTGTGTTTGCCCTATAGTATCTCTGATACTAGTACCTACACTAGAAAAAGCACCATTCATCCCATTGGTAGTTTGGGATGTGGTGCTTCCGGCATTTTGTATACTACTTGTTAAATTGGTTATATCTCTTTGAGCATTACCTACCCCGGTGGCTTGTACATCCACGCTTAGCGTTGCTAAATTTAATGACGCCATACTATTCCTCCTTTCCTTCAAGACGTTTCTTAAGCGCTCTTAGCCCCATTAAGTCACACTTAGTCTCTGTCAATCGTTTTATTCTCTTAAGCCTCTCCCTACCTTCTTCTGTAGACAACATTTGTTCTATGATAGAATTCTTATATAAAAGTAAAAATTCGTCACAAGGCAAATTACCGGCTTCAACATAAGATAGTCCACTAAACTTAATAACTGTCCTATACATAAATGCATGGTTGTCATCTTCGGTAAAATCTACTACATTATCTAATCCCCCACTTTCTCCTGGGATTGTGGGGATCCTTAGTTTGGGTTATGTGTAATTTCTTTTACAAACTCCATATACCCAAAATAGATAGCATAATACATGTCCAGGTTAAGCATCTCTTCTAGCTGCTCTCTCGTAAATGCTACATTTGCTACGTTATTATTTAAAATAAATAGCGTGGTATTTGTTAAAATCTCTAATTGCTTAGCTGTGTCCTTTGTACGCTCTAGCTTCTTTGTAAGTTCACCTAACTCAATTAATTTTCTTTGAGTTGGTTTATTAACATTGATAATTTCTTTATTTGGTAGAGTTACCTCCCAGGTATTTTTTGAAAATACGCTTAAATCTAAGTTCTTCATACTTAATTTCCTCCTAATAAATTATTTATTTCTGACATATTTCCATAAACAGCATCACGCAAAAAAGGGACTCCGGAAAAACTTCCGTGCCCCTCATGAACTGATATAGCATATTCAACGTTGGTACCTATCACGGTACCGGTTTTATCTGCTTCATGATGAACGCTAGCCCTTAAGATGCCACTATCTACAGGGCAACTTTCTTTAGCTTTATTCTCTACAAATTGCCCTACTCGTTCAAATCGTTGTTCTAGCATACCTTCAATCTCACTAATAGCATCAGTGTTAACCCTAACTCTTATATTATTCAAAGATTACCACCTACTTTAGCCCTAAGTACGCCTAATAGGTACATCTTAATCAACACCTCTGCTCCAGGTATTTGAGCTTCATCTTTAAGTATACTTAGTACCATTTCATCTACATGTATAAAATTCTCAATATAGTCCTTATGCACCATGGCATAATCAACCCCATATTCATTTGCTATGATATTAAGTAGGTCGTCCATGCTCACTGAGACTACTTCGTCAAGCCTATTTTTAATGCGATCTTGCATTATATCTTGAATATTCTTTGTCATAGACCATACCTCCATTAGTTCATATCACAAATTTTTATTTTAGCTGCTACACGTTGAGCTAAGGGTTTACTAACGTCACTAGCAATCGCTTGTAACTCTGAAAGATTTTCTTGCTTTTGTAACATAGCTGCTTTCTTAGCTGCTAAGGCTATTTCACGTTCTTTTATTTCTGCTTCTCTTTTTTGAAGTTCGTCGAGTTGCTCTAAACTTAGATATTCTAGCATTTAACATCCTCCTTTTTAAAATTAAACTTATTTGTTAAGACCCATTCAACCCCGTGTTTGACTATAAGCTCAACCTCATCATTAGTAATTACACCAGCCACTCTACGTAAATCATCTTGTAACTCTCTAACATTTACACCTTTCACGTATGGCCAATGTTGGAAACTAGCGTTATTTTCTCTGTATTCGTTAGTCAATTCAGTTTCCAGCTTTACGTATGGATTAATATCTAACTCGTAATCTTTGAATGTTTCATAGGTATCTCTAATAGCTATGAATAACTCTACTATTTTCAATTTAATATCCTCTAGTGCTTTTTGACGCTTTAACTCATAGTTGTTCTTAATATCATCATCAAATGCTTGTTCTATATCATTGTAAGAGAACGTACTACTAGCTCTATACGTACGTCTCATTAACTCATACGCATTTAACGTCTTACGTTGATTTTCTAATGTAGAAGTAAGATCGATAACTTTACCCGCATTTCTTTCTTTAATTGCCTTATCAATTGCTAGTTGGGTTTCATTAATTTGAGCTTTTATTTTATTAATTTCTTCTTGATCAGATAGTTCAAATGCTTTAGCCTCACTAATTTTATTTAAAATCTCATCTATTTTCATTTTTATTCTCCTCCTTAATCCTCAAAGAAATATCTGTTTTCATTAATAAAATAATTCCTCATATCTACATTAGGATAATTCACATTAATATCTAGCTTACCCTTACAAGCAAGGTCCATAAATTCGTGAGCATTACAACTAAGCTCATTAAGTTCCTTGTAAGCTGACTTCATCAACACAATGTATTCTTCGCGCTTAGCTGTTAATTCAGTGCGTAATTCTTCTGATCGCTTATAAAAAGGTGTAGTAATATCCGTAGCAAAACACTTCATAAAGTCCTCTTTTGAAATATCAACTCCGTACTGATAAGAGTTTACAATATTCCTATAAATCTCTAACTTTCTTCGTTCTGCTTCTAACTGATCACTAAACTTAATAGCTGCTGCACTATCTTTTTTCCTAATAGCCACATCGATTTTACTTTGTAAATCACTAATCTTCTTCTCTGCTGCAACTATATTGGCTTCATTCTCTTCTTTAATTGCATTTTCTTTATTGATTAAGTCCCACATTTCTTGCTTAGTCATACTAGACCTCCTTTAATTCTTTAGATTTTTATTTATTAATTTCATTGTTTCTGTGCTAAAGGTCGTCGGCATGAATCTCTTTCCAACACCCTTTATATACTTCCGGATGTTCTATATAGAGCATGTTCTGCTCACGTAACGACATTTTCTTAAATGCTTCTATAGTTACTACGGGAGCTTTTTCTTTTACAGTCTCAGCTTCAGCTTCATGCTTAGCTTTTATATACGCTTGATTTAATTCTGTTAAACTTGGCATTGATTATTCCTCCTTTTCTTTGCATAAAAAATAGCGTTATACCACGCTTTTAATAATTGGCTACACTTTGCTTTTTGCATTGTAACCCATGATTATCAAAGTCTACTACACTTTTCACACTTTCCACACTTGATTATTCTCTTATATATAGAAATTACCACTATATACTAATATAAATATTTTATATCTTAATAAATAAGTGTAGTAAGTGTAGTAAACTGTGTAGTCTATGATTATCAATTGTTTTGACGGTTACACTTTGGTTACACTTCTACATTTATAGTTTATTGGATAATTTTAGCGTGCAATATTTGGCTTAAGCATTATAGGCCCCACGTCACACGTCAAGGGTGTCCCGCCCCATCTTTAACCGTATTTACACTATGATGGTTTAGTATTAGTGTTGTTTTGAAATTAAAACATTATATTCTCTGTGCGAATTACATAACTAGCTTAAGTATCATACTCATATACACCATGACTATCAATGCATGTTCTAATCTCTTAGTTATACTCTTCGCAAAATACGAGTAACGCGAATAGTATTTATTGTTAACCTAATTAACTGGTGGGTTTTTAATCAACTGTAATATTGCGTATTAGTATTAAATATACCTCTATTACTTCCTCACACGCTCGTATAGCTTACAAACTATATAGCCTTATCAATTAACCTACCAATCATCTTGTATGTCTGTATCAACGTATTCCATAAGTTAATCTACTCCCATATCTTCATCACCAGCAAGTGTAATAATAATCTCCTGGTTGGTGTTTACTTCAAGCTCTTGCCTAAACTCACCGCATGCGCGTAATACTTCAAGTGCAGCTTTAAGGGCCGTTCTCTTGTCTTTACAAGTCATTAAGTCTTCAATCACTTTCAAAGCCTTAGTACCCATGGCATTAGTGTAAGCAAGTTTCTGTTTCTTAAGCTCCTCTAAGAAAACCGGATAAGTTAACCAATTATAAATACTTGCTCGTGACACTCCTATTTCCTTAGCTATCTTAGTAGGACTTTGTTCGTTACCATATACCATATATGCGATACAATCCAGTTGCTGCTTAGATAACATACCTTGATATGCGAACCTACCTTTTGAGTCACGCTTCTGCCCTCTTGGCATATCTCTCCACCTCCTTCCTTTTATGATCTATGCCGTTTTACGTCCGTATGACTTATACCATAGTTAGCCACTATGTAGGCATAAAAAATAGAGTAGCCGCTTTTGACTACTCTTTGATAATAGTATTGTACATTGTTTTACGTGATGTATGAAAGTGTATAAACGGTACAATTACATGATAATTAAAGGTTCTAACTTATTAAGTATATCCTTTGTTCTGCTCCAAACACATCTTGGTGATACTTCTAATAATTCTGCTACATCATCACGCTTACGCTTCTTAAAGTACCTTAAAGTAATAAGCTGTAATTCTTCCTCAGTAAGTACACTTAAAGCATTATCTATAATATCTAAGTCTAAAGACTTCTGTTGTATCATAATTTGAATATACTGCTTATGCTCCTCACGGTGAATACATTCACTCTCTACTGATGAACATACCTTATTAGTGGAAGTACTCGGCTTAATGTCAGCTCCAATAGCTGTAATACCCATATATTCACTATCCATCCGCATAAGCTCCAACTTAAGCCTATTGATTTCTGCCTGTAAAATTGGATAGTTTTTAAGTGTCTGTTCAATGTTACTCATTAGCATCCCCCTTAATTTATAATAAAGTTATTACGTGGCGTACAATTTGATTTAACTTTACCTTTAATCCCATGGTGCTCTATTGTGCCACAGTATGGACATATAGCATAAAAACCTTTATTCTGATCTATTCCTACTGGTTTAACATGATACACTCCATTCATTAACCTAGTACGTGTATCCTTAAGCTTAGTATTATCTATAGTATTAATGTACTGTAAGCACTCTTCATCAACTACATATAAAGAGTGAGCAAAAAACTGTAAACTTATCGTCCTTGTCATCTATTAGTCCCCCTAGTTAATCAACTTGTATACTCTAACACTTTTACCTGCAATCTTTACTGAGTCACTTTTATAACCATAATTTCTTAATTTTTTAGTTAGTAAAGTCTGAGAAATCTCTTGATAGCCATTTTCTAAAGCATATACATTAAATTGCCTTAATACATCACTTGTTTTTCTACCATCTATATGAGGGGTAATTTCATCCATCCATCTTAGAACACTATCTAAATCTTTATGATACTCCGTTAAGGCTTCTTTTGATTCTTCTGTATCAGTAAAATGACCTGTCTTTAAAACATCTTGTATAGCTTCCATAGCTAAGCTTATTAAATACTCAGCCGCTTTAGGAGTACAAAGCTTTTTTATCAAATCTTTATCACCCTTACCATCTTTAAAATCAGCATTCATTGGGATAATAACAAACCTTTGAATTATAGCTTCTGCACCCATTCCTGAAAATTTTGGTAGACCATTGCCACTAAATAACAACTTCCCTTTAAATTTCATAGACTCCTTAGCTTTGAATTTTTCCTCTGTTATTACCGTTTCACCTGTTACTAATTTTTTAATTACAGATGAGTCGGGAATGTAATCAAGTGGTACATCATCACCTATATTAACTAGCTTCCGATCAAGTTGTTTAACATCATATTTTGCTGCTAGGTCTTGTATATTTAAATTTGATATGTTCTGTTGTCCTATACAGTAGCTGATAAATTCAAATAAAGTAGACTTACCATTTCGAGTAATACCGTCTAAGAAAAACATCTTACCTAACTTATTGTTTGGATATAGACAATAGCCGATCATTTCAAGTATCAAGTCTCCAACATCATGCTTATAACAACTTATACCGTTTAAAAAATCATCAACTATCTTAACTGGCTCAGCATTCTTATTATAGTTAAATGGTATTTTATTAAAGAAAAATTCATCTTTATCATATTCCACCATAGCACCCTTATCAAAGTCATATAGACCATTTTTAAAAGGCGTACACGTTCTATTTGAAGCGTTTTTAATAGGTGCTACTTTGGATATACCATAACAAATTTCTTCTAATAAGCGTTTATTAGGACTTGTAAACGTATCGTACATATCACGTTGAATAAAATCAAATGAACATGGTTCATAATAATCTTTTACTTTATAGAATAGAGTGTCATCTACAAAGCAGCAATTAAACTTATTACTAAATCTTTCAGCTGCTAGTTTGTAATTTATCTTCGCATTCTTACCATTTCTATCTGTAAATGTTATAATAGCATCTTCATCCGGAAAAGCTTCATCCCTTAAGACTATGTTTAACTCTCTATCACTTAAAGAGTTAGGTATTACGTAATTATTTATAAGTCTTATGGTGTGCTTAGTCTGCTCTTTATCCAGTCCATATCTGAGTAGTTTAAGAATGTAGATGTAGAATGTTTCATTTCTACAGTCGGTTAATTTAGTAAAGTCCTCCTTTGCATCAACTGGTACTAAGAAGTGTGGTAAATCTACTAAGTCACCTGTCCAGTTAGGAGAAGTAAGTAAAGGTCTTGGTTGTACTGTACCATCATCTAACGTCTTAGATAGTGGTGAGCAGTCAACTGAGTAGCATTTATAGTCTACTTCTAAACCTACAGCAGCTACTATATGTGAACGGTCTCTTAAGACTTTAGACCATTTACCGTGGTAAAAGAAAAAATGCTTACCACGCGTAGTGTTTGCAAACAAATAAGAAACACCATAGTCGTCAAGTATTCTCTGTATAATATTAGCGTTGTTGCCATCATCTACATCTACCATGACAATACCTGATAGAAACACCCCGCATATATCATCACTCTTACATACCTGGTTAAAAGTCTTAATCTTACTATCATCTTTACGTGATACGTTCCTATCTTCTATATAGCCTCTAAATACTAAATTGTAATAGTCGTGATATTCAGCTTTAGGCCTTAATGCTCGTCTACTTGGTTGTGCTGTTCTTGGCATTTATTTCACCACTTCCCTAACCTTAAGTCGTAATTCACTAACAAGGTCCTTAGTGTCATCATCTTTATCATTGACAATGTATTTACTTAATGCGTATATAACTAAATCTTGTACGGATACACCATCAACAGTAGCCTTAAGCTTTAATAAAGCCTTATACTCTTTTGGTATACGTGTACTAAAATTGTCTAACTCATCAGCATCATAATTAAATATCTTATCTTTAAGCATTTCATTTCACCCCTTTGTATTCTTGTATGCACATATAATAAAAATTTTAGGGGCTTCCCCCTTTGTACTATATATAAATCAATTTTTAGCTTTATATACTATATCTTGCATATAGATTAATATTTTAGCTAGTATCAAATTTTATTAACAATGAAAGTTTATTCCGTCGGTATAGTTGTGGCAAGTGTAGAACTAGTATTATTTATTTAGTACTTGAAATGAAAAAAGGCACCCCCAAGAGCACCTTATAAATCCCGATCTATTATTTATTTGCACCAAACATTTCTGTAAGTCGATTCTTCTTCGCGGGAGGTCTACTCTTTGTTTTTCTTTAATAGTTTGCTAAAAACCATATGATAATTGGTTCTTGTAAATCCTCTGATAGCTTAGCTTCCTTAAAACTTGCTGCTAACCACTCAGCACGCGCATAATTACTATTCATTGCATCTAATTTACTTTTAAGGCCCTCTTGAATTTGGTTATACACCATTGTTGCATTTTTCATATTGACAAAACCTCCTATTAATTTATAATAAGAGCATGAACATAGTTATGAGATTTGCTGCCAGGCGCATCTTGTATATGTTCTTTTTTTATGTTCATGCTCATAGAACTAATTCCTTTCAAATTCCGCGTATAAATTTTCTTTTGACACTGACATGTGTCACACCCCCTAAATATAAACTTTTTCATTGAAATATCTTACCGAAATCTTACCAGGTACAATAATAAACCCTTGGGCTTTCAACCCATCATTTAGTTGTTTGATAGTCCTATATGCAGTTGTAGTACTAACACCTAATAAATTGGCTACGTCTTGAGCGGTGTAGAAACGTTTAGCTTCTTGTATTACTTGACTCATTCAACTATACTCCCCTCTATAATCACATAATCAATTAAAATATTCTCGATAATGTCGTGTATATCTTTAGTTTGATCAATACAGTCCATGTAGTTACCTACTTCAAGTGCTCCATCTTCATGAAGCCTATTAACTATTTTCCAAATCAACACGTCTCTCTTCATACTCTTACACCCCCATCAAATAATCTATGAATATTGACACCCATACAATCAAACTAAGCGTACCTATTAGAGAAGCCACTATGATATAAGCAGTAAATAAATTGTTTAATAAAGTCTTCATACCATCATCCTTTCTTCATTTATCATCTTACACTTCATATACGCTAATGTCTTTTTCCACGTATTATCTAAATTTCAACATGTATCTGAAACACCTATATAAGATCTTCTACTTTAATATCTAGTGCACGTGCAAGTTTTCCCACTGTGGCCGGTTGAACTTCTGACTTCTTGCCATTTAATATATTAGAGATTAGAGTTCTGCTAACATTTGCTTTTTCTGCCAGGTCTGTTGTAGTGATTAAAGCATTAGCTATAGCTAATTTAAACTTATACAAATTAATTTCCACTTTATTACCCCCTCTTAATTAAACGTTTTGTTTAACTTAACTTTAATATAAACTCATTTTGTTTAATAGTCAACACTTTTTAAACATTTTGTTTACTTTTTTATATTTTTGTTTATAATTACATTTGGAGGTGATTCTAAATGAGTATAGGTGAGAACATAAGAAAAATTAGAAAGTCAAAAAAAATGAGTGGTGAAGCACTTGGAACTAGTGTAGGTGTAAGTCCCCAAGCGATACTCCAATATGAACGTGGTGTAAGAGAACCGAAGAAAGAAATGCTTGAAAGGATAGCAACTGCTTTAGAATGTACTATCGCCGACTTATATGGGTGGGATGAAAAATATAGTTCCAAACAACTTTCTAATGACATTAAGCGATTAGAGCAACTTGATGAATTAAAAAAATTACTTCTTGAAGTATATCCTAATGACTATGATTTTTTAATCGACTTGTTTAATAGACTTGGATTAATGGACACCGAAGAAAATTAATTTAAGAAGGTGAATAGATGCCCACATACAAGGATGAAAAACTCGGTACCTGGTATTGCAAATTTTATTACACCGATTGGAACGGAGAAAAAAAGCAGAAAAAGAAAAAAGGCTTTAAGCGTGAGAAAGACGCCAAAGCCTATGAGAGAGATTTTTTAAATAAAGCTCACGCATCATGTAACATGAGTTTTAAAAACCTTGTAGCATTATACTATGAACATTGTGAGAGCCGATTAAAACCCACCACCCTTGATAATAAAAAGTATGTTATTAATTTAAAGATACTTCCATACTTTGAGAATATGCCCATCAACACAATAGATCAGAACACAATCAGCAAGTGGCAGAATGAGTTACTAAGTAGCGAAGAGAATTACAGCCAAACCTACCTACGTACTATTAATAATCAAATATCAGCCATCTTTAACTATGCTATAAAATACTATAAACTACCTTCTAATCCAGCACGTATATGTGGAGCTATGGGAAAAAATAAAGCTGAGGCTATGCAATTTTGGATGAAAGAAGAGTTTGACAAGTTTATAGCTATTGTTAGTGATAAACCACTATCTAAAACCATCTTCAACCTCTTGTTTTATACTGGTATGAGACAAGGAGAGTTATTAGCTCTTACCTATAATGATTTTGACATGGAGAATAAAACCGTACGTATTAATAAAAGCTATGCTAGGTTAAACGGTGTAGATCTCATCCAGGAGCCAAAGACACCAAAGAGTACACGACTTGTAACACTTCCACAATTTATATGTGATATGGTGAAAGAGTATAAAGAACAGCTATATGACTATAAACCAAACGAGCGTCTATTCACTGTAACAAAATATTATCTACATCATGAAATGGATAGAGGTTGTAAAAAGTCGGAGGTCAAGCGAATTCGTATACATGATCTAAGACATTCTCATGCATCATTATTAATTGAAATGAGTATATCCCCCCTTCTTATCTCGGAGCGGCTGGGACATGAGAATATAGAAACCACTCTACAAACTTACTCACATTTATATCCAAATAAGCACAGCGAAGTAGCTGAAAAACTACAAGCTTTAAATTATTAGTACCTTTCCAGTACCTTTTGAAATATAAAAACCTCTAAGGATATTGAAAACTCAACATTCTTAGAGGTTTATTTATCTATTCAAATTCAATCGTTGCAGGAGGCTTCCCTGTGCAATCATAAAGTACACGATTAACCCCTTTAACTTCATTTACAATTCTAGTTGTAACTTTTCCAAGTACTTCCCATGGAAGGTCAGCTGATTCTGCTGTCATAAAGTCGCTTGTTGTTACTGCTCTTAGGGCTACTGCGTAGTCGTAAGTTCTTTCATCTCCCATTACACCTACAGATCTCATATTTGTAAGTGCTGCAAAGTATTGTCCTATTTCTTTTGCAATCCCTGCTTTTGCAATTTCTTCTCTGTAGATCCAGTCTGCGTCTTGTACGATGCGTACTTTTTCTGCTGTTACTTCACCGATAATACGGATACCAAGTCCTGGACCTGGGAATGGTTGTCTAAATACTAAGTATTCTGGAATACCTAATTCTAATCCTGCTTTACGTACTTCATCTTTAAATAAAAGACGAAGTGGTTCAATGATTTCTTTGAAATCTACATAGTCTGGAAGTCCACCTACATTGTGGTGTGACTTAATCACTGCCGATTTACCAAGTCCACTTTCAATAACATCTGGATAGATTGTTCCTTGTACAAGGAAGTCTACTGTACCGATTTTTTTAGCTTCTTCTTCAAAAACACGAATGAACTCTTCACCGATGATTTTTCTTTTAGCTTCTGGTTCTTCTACGCCTTTAAGTTTTTCGTAGAATCTTTCTTGTGCATTAACACGGATGAAGTTAAGGTCGTAGTGGCCTTCTGGTCCGAATACAGCTTCTACTTCATCCCCTTCATTTTTTCTAAGTAAACCGTGGTCTACGAATACACATGTCAGTTGTTTACCAATAGCTTTTGAAAGCATAACTGCTGCTACTGATGAGTCAACACCACCTGAAAGGGCACATAATACTTTACCGTTGCCTACTTTTTCGCGAAGTGCTTTAATAGTTGTTTCTACGAAAGAATCCATTTTCCAGTCGCCTTGACATTCACAGATGTTAAGAACGAAGTTAGAAAGCATCTTCATACCTTCTTGTGTATGCATTACTTCTGGGTGGAATTGTACTGCATAGATTCCCTTTTCTACATTTTCCATTGCTGCTACTGGACAAACTGGTGTATGTGCAGTAATAGTAAAGTCAGTTGGTGCTTGTTCAATATAGTCTGTATGGCTCATCCAACAAATTGTTTTTGGTGACACACCTGCAAATAACTTAGAGGCTGTGTCTATATCTACTTCTGTTTTACCATATTCGCTAACTGGCGCTGTTGCTACCTTACCACCTAAAAGGTGAGCTGTAAGCTGTGAGCCATAGCAAATTCCAAGTACAGGAATACCTAATTCAAAAAGTGCTTTATCACAAAGTGGTGAATCTTCACCATATACGCTATTTGGTCCACCTGTAAAGATGATTCCTTTTGGATTCATTTCTTTAATCTTTTCTATACTGATATTGTAAGGATGTACTTCACAATATACATTACATTCTCTAACACGTCTTGCAATCAATTGGTTGTATTGTCCACCAAAGTCAAGAACGATTACTAACTCATGATTCATGCCATTTGCCTCCTTGATTTTTCTTCCATCTATTATATCATCCTTCTGTCTCTAAGGATATTCATTTCGTAACTATATATCTTTATTAATTCATACTAATAAATAATGAAGCTAGCTTTTCACGCTTCAGCATCTCTAATTAATGATTTATTCTTAATGATTTATTTCTAATTTTTAATTAATAAAGAAGGGGCTGCCACATAATCATATTTTAGATATGAGAAACCTTATATGTTTATGCAACATCCCCCATTATTTTGCCTTAGAAATCTACACTATAGTTAGGTGCTTCTTTTGTAATGTGAATATCATGTGGATGGCTTTCTTTAAGACCAGCACTTGTGATTTTTACAAAAGTAGCTTTTTCTTGTAATTCTTCAATAGAACTTGCACCTGCATAACCCATACCAGCACGAAGTCCACCTACCATTTGGAAGATAGTGTCTGCTACATAACCTTTGTATGCAACACGGCCTTCAATACCTTCTGGTACTAATTTTTTCGCATCTGCTTGGAAGTAACGGTCCTTACTTCCTTTTTCCATAGCTGCAATTGAACCCATGCCTCTATATACTTTGTATTTTCTTCCTTGGTATAATTCAATTTCTCCTGGACTTTCTTCGCAACCTGCAAGCATTGATCCCATCATACATACGCTTGCTCCCATACCGATTGCTTTTACGATATCTCCTGAGTATTTAATACCACCGTCTGCAATAACAGGTACGCCATAAGGAGCTGCTGCTGCTGCACAATCTTCTACTGCTGTGATTTGTGGTACACCTACACCTGCTACAACACGTGTTGTACAGATAGAACCTGGTCCAATACCTACTTTAACACAGTCTGCACCAGCTTCAATAAGTGCTACTGTAGCTTCTGCTGTTGCTACATTTCCTGCGATGATTTGAAGTTCTGGGTATTTAGCTTTTACTTTCTTAACGGCATCTAACACCCCTTGAGAATGTCCGTGTGCTGTATCAATTGTGATAACGTCAACTTTAGATTTTACAAGGGCATCTACTCTATCAAGTAAATCCATAGTTACACCTACTGCTGCTCCCGCTAAAAGACGTCCTTGTTTGTCTTTTGCAGCATTAGGGTACATAATTGCTTTTTCAATATCTTTAATAGTAATAAGGCCTTTGAGGTTACCTGCTGCATCTACAAGAGGTAATTTTTCAATACGATGCTCAGCAAGTAATTTCTTAGCTTCCATAAGGTCTGTCCCTTCTGGTGCTGTAATAAGATTTTCGCTTGTCATCACTTCTTTAATTTTACGGTTGAAATCTGTTTCAAAACGTAAGTCACGGTTCGTTAAAATACCTACGAGTTTTGTTCCCTCTGTAATAGGTACACCTGAGATTCTGTATTTTGCCATTAATTCATTAGCTTCATATACATAGTGCTCTGGAGAAAGTGAAAATGGATCTGTAATAACGCCATTTTCTGAACGTTTTACTTTATCTACTTCTTCAGCTTGTGCTTCGATAGACATATTTTTATGAATGATTCCGATACCACCTTGACGTGCAATAGCAACTGCCATTCTCGCTTCAGTTACTGTATCCATTCCCGCGCTCATGAATGGAATATTTAATGTAATCGTCTTAGTCAGTTTTGTACTTAAAGAAACTTCCTTTGGTAATACATTAGAATAATTAGGTACGAGTAAGATATCATCAAATGTGATACCTTCTTTTAAAATCTTAGACATTGCTTGGCCTCCTAAAGTTGTGCTAATAGTTTTTATTGTTGAATAAAAACTCGAACGTTAAAATAATATTGATATATTTTGTACACTTTATCACATTTTCAAAGGTATTGTCAAGTTGTGACGGACATCCTTTTTATCCTTGTTTATTTTGCTTATTTCTTTTTTAATTCTAATAAACCTATTGTAGAAAAATATATTTATTTACTTCTCTAATGGACGCAATTGCCCTACTAATCATCTTTTTTATACTATTTAGATATAAGTCCTTTCGTAGATTTTATTTGACGAGAAGTAACTATTTTATAGCTTACTCTCTACCTTAAGCAAGAGAAACGAATGTGATTAGCCCCTTATTTGTACGTCACTTGCATACATTTGTATTCTTAAATTCAGAATATCTTCTATTATACCTTGTATTTATCGAACATTCATTGACTATAAAATTTTATAGCTATTCAGTCACTAGGATATATAGTAACTTTCGTATTATAATGCTAGAAATGAGAGAAACTATTTATTACCTCATAGCTTATATGGCTGAATAGTTTAGAAACCTTAACTTGAGTACGCTTATGCTTACGATGTGAAAATTCCTTCTACGTCAGATTGATTAACCCAGTAATCAATCTACTTCCATAATCAATAAAGAAAGGGAACCTACAAAATAGTTTCCCTTTCTTTATTGATTATTATTATATTTTCTTAAAAACTTTATTAGGTGCTTGTCTGAATAAGTCATTTACAAAAGCTTCATTAGGTGAGAATATTACCTTACATGCTCCTTTAGCTGGGGTTTGTGTCATAATAACATATGTATTCTCATCTTTTGAATTATCACTTACATTAACTACTTTATATCCTTTATTAAGTTCTGATTGATGACGCTCATCTTTAATATTGGCCATAATCTCGATTTTTTTCATATCAATCGTCATTACTCTTTTACGTCTTGAGCGATTATAAATAACATCAATGTCTAATTCATTATTAGTTAAAATATATTCATACTCTCTGCTAAATCTGCTAAATAAAAAGCCTGCTCCAAATAGGATACCTACAATTAGAATCGGCCCTATAAAATCCCCACCCAACATAAAAGCAACTCCTATCAGAATAATTGTTGCTACAACTAATCCGATTTGAGCTAAAATATCAGTTGAAGATTTCTTTTGCTTAATGAGATACTCTTTAAATGTTTCTGACATATTCTTCTACCCTTCCTTTTTCGCCTCTTATTCTCTATAATAAAAATACTATAGAATCTCTATTTTTTCAACATTTACTGTTATTGTTTTTATAATTATAATATTATCAGTAAATGTAATAATTTGATAGCTTGTTTTCATAAACTATTATAAACTAGTTATGTATAAAAATTATAAACAAATGCGATTTAGGAGGCGATTTGTAAAGTGGATTTATTATTTGCATTAAAAGCGGCTATATTAGGTGTTGTGGAAGGACTAACTGAATTTTTACCGGTTTCCTCTACAGGTCATCTTATTATTTTTAGTAACCTATTAAAATTCTCAGATAACACAGCTTTTGCTAATATGTTTACCATGGTTATTCAACTTGGCGCTATCTTAGCTGTGCTAGTTCTTTATCGTAAGAAAATTTGGGATACCATTGTTCATTTGTTTCCAAGTAAAAATGTTTCTTTCGAAAAAAGTGGTCTTTATTTCTGGCTTATGATTGTCATCTCATGTGTTCCTGCTGCCGCTATAGGTATTCCTTTTGATGATTTAATTGAGGAAAAGCTATTTAATCCTCTTGTCGTAGCATGTGCTTTATTTGTAGGTGGTCTTTGGATGATGTATGCAGAAAGCAAATTACGTGGTAATCAAACCACTTCTCTGTCTACTACTAAAATCACAGCTAAAATGGCCATTATTGTAGGTTTATTCCAAGTACTCTCTATTGTGCCTGGTATGTCTCGTTCTGCTTCCACTATTATAGGTGGTTGGGTAGCTGGTTTTTCAACTGTAGCTGCTGCTGAGTATTCCTTCTTCCTAGCCATTCCAGTTATGTTTGGCCAAGCACTTTTAAATATCTTAAAAGCTCAAGGAACGCTCTTAGCAAGTGAATGGATTGCCCTTGGTATTGGCTTTGTAGTTTCTTTCATTGTGGCCTTAGCGGTTATTGGTTCTTTCATTTCTTACCTTCAAAAGAAGCCAATGAAAGTCTTTGCTATCTACCGTATCATTTTTGCTTTTGTTGTACTAGGCGTTGGTATGCTTGGGCTATTTTAATATCTTTTTGATAGGCTATACTATAATTTCATTAAATTCACTATTCATTCATCCCAATTTACCATGACTACCAGTAATAAATAAAGCAGCTAAGAGGAGTTATTAATCCTCTTAGCTGCTTTATTTGTATTGCTTATTATAAATATTTAACCTTTAATATAGCGTTTGATTTAATAGTAAATAGCTTTCATTTCACCATTTACATCTATAATATCAAATGCACAAAACTGATACGTATAACTATCTGCTCCTTCAGGATACATATAATATCCTACAGTCAGGTGACAACCTGCTTCCTCTTCAAAAGTCGCAAATCCATCATACTCTACTTTGAATACTTTTGTATCAATTTTCTGTTTCTCTGTTAACTCTAAAGAAATTCTAATTAATTTTAACTCTTTCTCTATAGCTTTTATATCCTCATCAGTAATTGGTATATATTCTCCTGATTCATAGGTCAATAAATGTTCTTTATAACTTTCATCTCCACTATACATTCCCTGGATAATTTCTGCTATTAAATCCACCTCTTCTATCTCACCTTCTACATAAGGCATATCATCATCTTCACTATATATATAATCATCCACGCTATAATCATCTATAGACTTTTTAGTTACAGTCTTACTATTATCTTTCTTTTCTTCTTTCTGCTGCGTTTCTTCTATGTCTTCTTTCTGTTCTTCTTCCTCTGATTCCCCATTAACAGCATCTATTCCTTTTTGCATTTCCTCTAGACTCTCATCAATGGAGTTATCTTCTAATACCTTATTAATCTCTTCCTCCATTTTTTCTTCTTCACTTTTATTATCCCCTAAAGTTATATGTACCTTTCCACATCCTATACTACTTGTAATGAGTATAGCCATTAAGATTATACTAGCAAACCACTTTCTCATATTCTCCCTCTCTTATTATTATTTTTATCTGTATTAATTTCTAAAAAACTCTAAAATACAATTTTCCATCAATATTATATACAGTGATGGACATAATATCCCAAAAGCCATATTCACTTCCCTCAGGATAAGCACTATATTTGATCATCAAGCCTGCGCCTACATCATATGCCAAGTCTTCTCCGTCATATTCTACTCGATTAATAACAAAGTCCACTTTAGTGCCTGGTTCAAATTCAAATTGGGTTTGTAATAATAGGTAATCTTTATCTCTATCCTTATAAGCTTCTTCACCAGCTAGCATAAAATATTTCTCTTCATCTTGACTACTTTCCCCTGGCTCTACTAATTGGCTATAATAATCTGTTTCACCATTTAAATATTGACGAATCACTTCAACGGCTTCATCAATTTCAGCATATTCACCGAGCTTATAATTCTTTCCTTCTTCATCATCATATATTTTGGTGTCCACTTGATCTTCTGAAAAACTACTTGTCTTAAATTGGCTCTTAGCAAAATAAGTGTTATCATCTTTTTCAGGTACTACTTCTTGCTCTTCATTTTCTTTGATAATGACAGAACCACTACCATTCTTATCCTTTTGATCGACTGATTCCTCTAATTCTTCCTTTTCTGCTGTCTTAACTGATTTATCTTCTTTTGGCTTTTCTTCGTTATTTTTATCTGCTTCACCACTTGTTACTTTAGATTCATTAGGTTCAATTGTTATATGTACTTTTCCACCTATTACAATCCCTATCACTAATATCAAAACTACACCGATTACACCAATAACAACTTTTTTCTTCTCCATTTTATTCTCCTTCTTGAAGTAATAACACAGTATGTCACTATATCCAACATTTTTTGACTTACCATGTACAATAAACAAGATTATAAATTAAATTTTATGTTTTTTCAATATATTTTATTTTTTTAATATTTTTTGATTATTTGTTTTACTTTTAATATTATCTTTTGTATAATATGTCATATATAAGATAATATTAGAAAGGACTATTTATATGAAAATGCATTTTAAAAAGCTACCTACTTTCATAACTATGGCAATCTTATGCTTATGTTGTGGCTGCGGAAAAGTAACTATTTCTTTTGGTGATCAACCTAGCTCTTCTTCTCCTTCAACATCTGATATATCAGAAACCGAAGACTCTCAAAACGCTAGTGACGATACTGAACAGACAAAGGAGACTACAGGCAAGATTAAAGCGCCTAATTCTTCTGCTGCCCCCCCCTCTACTACCTTAAATTCACCACTCAAAATTTCATCTTCTAAGGAAATCGATGATGTAATTGCTTTCACAACCCAATTTTATACTGATTGGTTTGAAATGAACAACTATGGTTATATGGAAGGTAATCCAGATTTTAAAACTTACGATGCTCAATTTAATATGTATTCTCCAAATTACAAAGCCTTCTATGAAGTTTACGCTTCTCAAGATGCTGATGTACCTTTTCCTGAATCTTATACAATGTCACTTTATGATGATATGGTTCTTGACAGCCATGGTCGTGTTGTTACTAAACACTCCCCTGATAAACCTCCGTCGGCTATTTCATCTCTCGTAAAATCTGTTGATGCCATTAAAGTATTAAGTGGTGGAAATGGTATTTATAAAATGGGGGTTATCTTAACCATTGAAGGCGAACAAGTAGGAACAGATTTAGTAGTAGAAACGCAATATATAGGTACTTGTACTGTAGTAGCTGAAGAAACAGGTTATAAAATTGAAAAATATTGTAGCTATATCCATAGTGAACAAGACACTACTGATAAACCTGAGGCATATTTAGAAGCATTTAAAGCTAAATTATTAGGCAAAGGATCTGAACTTGATGTTATTAAAGACCATAATGTCACTGCTTCTCAAGATGGAGTAGTTGTAGAAAGTACCATTCTTCTTGACGAAAATAAAGATACATCAAGTTCTGTCGATACAACTTCACTTGATATTAAACAAATCATTAAGGAAAATGACCCCAAAACAGTTACTTTCTTAGGTCCAACAAGCCAAGGCTCTGGATTTATTATTGCCCCTGGTGTGGTTGCCACCAACTATCATGTTATTGACGGACAAGCTGAAGGTGTTATTCGTTTTGTAGACGGCAGTACCACTACAGTTCTAGGCGTTATCGATTATAATCCTGATTTAGATTTAGCAATTTTAAAACTAGCTACTGCAGTCGGTGAACCTGTTTCTTTTGGTAATGCTGACACCTGTAGTAAAGCAGATGAAGTACTAGCTATTGGTAGTCCTCTAGGCTTATATAATACAGTAACTGTAGGTCTATTTAATAATACTTGGGAAGAATCAGGTGTGACACTTCTTCAATCTAGCTTGCCATTGGCACCTGGTAATAGTGGTGGCCCTTTATTTAATTCAAAGGGTGAGGTAATCGGAGTTAATACAATGATTATGTCTGGCTATGCCGATATCTCTTTAGCTGTAGATATTCAGCACGTCATTAATGATACTTCTGGATGGCAAAATACTTCTTATAAAAGCATTTCTGCTCAACCACTTTCACAGTTATTTAATCAATAAACACTCAAAAAGGCGAGTACATGTTCACTCGCCTTTTATTTATTACTCTATTATGTTCTTCGTTTTTAAAAATATAATAATACGCCTAGCTCATCTTTATAGTCTACTACATATGCAGTTACGAACTTTGTAACCTCAATGTCTTGTCCTTGTGGCATTAGTTTTAGACAAATTGAGAGCTCTACCCCTGTTTCTTTTGTGCTGTTTTCGAAACCATTATATTCTACTGAATAAATTTCTGTATCAAAGAACTCATCTTCCTCCATATCTAACTGGATCTTATAGAGTTTGAGTTTCTTTTCATATTGTTTAATTCTATCTTCTCCTATTAATACAAAAGGCTCAGTCTCACTTGACTGGCTACTTAGTAATACATTATATACCTCTTTATCCCCAGCAAAATATTTCTGTAACACTTCAAAGGCATAATCTATTTCTTCATATTCCCCTGATATATACGGTATGCCTTCGCTCTCCCTTTCGCTATAAATACAATCGTACATATTATATTCATGTAAGGGTATTACTTCTCTTGGAGGCTGTTTTTCTGAAACTGGCTCTTCTTCTTCCACAACTACTTCTATTTCTTCTTTTTCTGAATCCCTAATCTTAGTGTCTACCCCCTGCTCAATTCCAGCTAAAGTCTCATCTATACTGCTATCTTCTAATATTTTAGCGATTTCATCCTCCATCTGTTGCTCTTTAGTTTTTGGTTCATCACCTATAGTTATTTTAATCCCACAACCTGTAACGCTTACTATTACTATTAATAGACTACCTAACAATACACTCCACTTTTTCATTACTACTATTCCCCTTTTATTTATTCTTAAGGTATTTCGAAATATCATGTAGCATCTACTTCTATGTACATTGATGCTCATAATCTTCAAAAACCATCTTCCAATTTTTCAACATAAACATTAAGTTCCATAGTTAACCCCATGTCTTTTTCTATCCCTATGTCTCCATCATCATCTATACGTTCTACTTCAATATGAAACTTATTGTTTAAATCAAATTCAAATTGGAGTTGCAAAACGTACTATACCAGTTACTAGTCAATCGATTATTATCCTAGCAACTACTGCTGCAGTCATGCATACCTCTATTAATCTATTTATCCTCCTTATTTATTTCTTAATCATTATTTATTTACAATATTCTATATTATTTTAATATTTAATCATATACTTTTCAAGTCAAATATATTGTACCTTATCCTACTTTTATTACATTAGATCTCTCATTAAAATAAATCCGTATCTTTTTCCTATGTTTTAACTCTTGCTTCTCTATTTCAACCTACTTCTATTGTTTCTCTTAATATCCTTGCTTATTAATCTAATAGGGGATTTTTTGGATTCATTGAACTTTTTTATTATCATTGTTTCCTATCAAGCTACCATAAGTAATTCCTCCTATATGCCTTATATTCTCCTACCACAAAAAAGGTCTTCTTCTTAAATTTTCTATTAAAAATTGAGAACAAGGTCTTTTTAATACATTACTCAGGGCATTCTCACTATCCAGTTACTATATAGACATATAAAAAGGATGTTCCATCTAACTTTGTTAGATAAGAACATCCTTTATTCAACTCTCCAAAATATTGGAGAAGTAGTTGTTACTTTATTTGGGGTGGGATTACATCATTCCCATGCCACCCATACCGCCCATGCCACCACCTGGCATAGCTGGTTCATCTTTCTTAATGTCAGCTACGATACATTCTGTTGTTAAGAATGTAGACGCTACTGATGTTGCATTTTGAAGTGCGCTTCTTGTTACTTTAGTTGGGTCAATAATACCGCCTTCAATCATGTTTACATATTGTTCTGTAAGAGCATTGAAACCTGTTCCTTTTTCAAGTTCTTTTACTTTATTGATAACAACTGCTGGTTCAAGACCTGCATTTGCTACGATTTGGTAAAGTGGAGATTCTAATGCTTTTAGGATAATACGTACACCTGTTTTTTCATCTCCAGTTGTTGTATCTAATAATTTTTCTACGTCTTTAGCAACGTGGATATATGTGCTACCACCACCACCGATGATACCTTCTTCAACAGCTGCACGTGTAGCTGCAAGAGCATCTTCAATGCGGAGTTTCTTTTCTTTCATTTCTGTTTCTGTTGCTGCACCAACTTTGATTACAGCTACACCACCAGCAAGTTTTGCAACTCTTTCTTGCATTTTTTCTTTATCGAAGTCTGATGTAGATTGTTCAATTTGATTACGGATAAGAACAACTCTTTCTTTAATTGCCGCTTTATCTCCAGCACCATCAACAATTACTGTATTTTCTTTTGTTACTTTAATGCTTGCTGCACGACCAAGCATGTCAATTGTAGCATCTTTAAGTTCAAGACCTACTTCTTCTGAAATCACTGTACCACCTGTAAGGATCGCAATATCTTGAAGCATGTCTTTTCTTCTATCACCAAAGCCTGGTGCTTTAACAGCTACACAGTTGAATGTACCACGGATTTTATTTAATACTAAAGTAGTAAGTGCTTCACCTTCTACATCTTCTGCAATAATAAGAAGTTTAGATCCAGTTTGAACGATTTGTTCAAGAACTGGTAAGATATCTTGGATATTAGAAATCTTCTTATCTGTAATTAAAATGTATGGATTATCATATACAGTTTCCATTTTTTCTGTATCTGTTACCATGTATGCTGATAAGTATCCTCTATCAAATTGCATACCTTCAACTACATCTAATTCTGTTGCCATTGTTTTTGATTCTTCTACTGTGATAACACCATCATTTGATACTTTTTCCATAGCATCAGCAATTAAGTTACCTACTTCATCATCACCAGCTGAAATAGCTGCTACTCTAGCAATATGGTTTTTGCTATTAACAGTTTGGCTCATTGCTTTAATTGATTCTACTGCTGCTTCTGTTGCAGTTTTCATACCACGACGTACAATAATTGGGTTTGCACCTGCTGCAATGTTTTTAAGACCTTCTGTGATCATTGCTTGAGCAAGTACAGTAGCTGTTGTTGTACCATCACCAGCAACATCATTTGTTTTTGTAGCAACTTCTTTTACAAGTTGAGCTCCGATGTTTTCAAATGGATCTTCAAGCTCGATTTCTTTTGCAATAGATACACCATCATTTGTAATAAGTGGTGTACCAAAAGATTTATCTAATACAACGTTACGACCTTTTGGTCCAAGTGTTACTTTTACTGCATTTGCTAATTGATCTACACCAGATTGAAGTGATTGTCTTGCTTCTAATCCAAAACGAATTTGTTTTGCCATGTTTATAGCCTCCCTAAATTATTGTTTTTACTCTCTATTATTTAGACTAGTTTATTCAAACTATCCTATGTTGTTTATATTAAGTACTCATATGCTTAGCTAGATAAACTTAAACTAAAGAAAACACGCTCCCTTAGGTCATATAATAGCTTATTCAACGATTGCTAAAATATCACCTTGGCGAACGATAACATACTCTTCTTTGTCTAATGTTACTTCTGTTCCTGCATATTTTGAGTAGATTACTTTATCTCCAACTTTAACCTGCATCTCTACTTTTTGTCCATCTACAACGCCACCAGGCCCTACTGCTACAACTACTGCTTCTTGTGGTTTTTCTTTAGCAGTCCCTGTTAAGATGATTCCTGATTGTGTTTTTTCTTCTGCTTCAAGATGTTTGATTACAACTCTGTCGCTTAATGGTTTTAAGTTCATAAAGAAAACCTCCCTGTTTATATTTAATAGTTTGTTTTTGTATTATTAGCACTCACTATGATTGAGTGCTAATTGATATTTATAATATTATGGCATTATACCTTATATTGCAAATACAATTTTTACCTTATTTAAGGTATTTTAAACATATTTAATTTATTTATTTATAATTTCTTTTATTTGCTTCTATTTTTAATGATTTACTTTTATTTTTAACTTTTTTCTCTTGTTTTTATACGTTCTTCTTATATTTCTCTGTTTTATGCTTTTTTCTTACTTATATCTTTAAAAAGCGCATTTTCTCTTCCATAGAAAAAAAGATATTGTTGAGCATAACCAGCCAATTCACCAAAGTACTCACTTGCAAACTTTTGTATTTCCTCTAACTTTACATCTTTACCTTCAAAGTAAAGGCCTTCTATTACTCTTTTAATCCAAACATCTGTTGGAAAAAGCTCCATCCTAGAGTAAGCAAATAATAAGATGCAGTCTGCAACTTTAGGCCCTACGCCTTTTATAGTCATTAACTTGGCTTTAGCTTCTTCAATAGGCATAATATATAAATCGTTTAAAATAACATCACCATTTAATACTTTTTGACAAGCATCCATTATATAGGGTGCCCTAAAGCCTACTTTACATTCTCTTAAATCTTCTTCTGTGGCACGAGATAGCTCCTTTGGTGTTGGAAATGAATGATAATGTTCTCCCATGCCATCGACTTCATTAATTGGGAATCCAAATTTATTGGTTATATTCTTTAAACAAGCTTTAATATGAGGAATGGATTTATTCTGTGAGACAATAAAAGAAATAAGCATCTCCCATGGATCTTGACGCAAAATACGAATGCCTTTACCAAACTCCACAGCTTTTGCCATCCATTCATCCTTTGCAGCTAATGTTGCTGTAATATTTTCATAGTTTGTGTTAATGTCAAAGTAATTCATCCAGATTTCTTCTACTTCACTAGCAGTAGTATTATAAATCGCTACACTGCTAGAATCTGGTTGCTGAGTAATTTTAATTAACTTTTGCTTGGCATTTAAAAGGTAACTATGATCTGAAATTTTTTCAAAGCGAAACACTTGTCCGCTTTCTAAAATTTGTCCAATATTAAAGTGACTTACATGATTGAGCATTACCATATTATTCATGTTCCACACCCTTTACTTTTTCATTCTTTCATATTATTACCATTTCGTCTACTAATATCCATTTTTATGTAATTTTTTGTCCCTTAATATGATTAATGATTGTTAATTTTTCTTTTATATTATCATAATATTTATTATTTTACACTCGTTATAGATAAACTATTTTTCTTTTTTACCTTTCTCATATCACTCTTATTCCAACATTATCAATAAAAGTATAATAAATCATTATTTCTTAAGGACAGTTTCTCTAGATTATAATACGCTCTAAATCTACTCTCTATCTTTATATACCAATTAGTACTTGATTAAATTTATTAATTTAGTAGGTAATTATTTTTTATTATTGTATAATAAAAACAGAGTTATTTATTTTTTTATCTAAGAAGGGAGTTTTCTATGAAAGATACAATTTATACCATTCCACTAACGGATGCCTTTCATGCAGAGGATGAATGTCCTTTTTGTTATATAAAACGTAAGTTAGAACAAGATGCCATTTCCTTTATTTTAGGCTGTGCTTATATGGAGGATGATATTCGCGCTACAACTGACCAAATGGGCTTTTGTAGTGAACACTATAAGAAAATGTATGATTACGGCAACCGACTTGGCATGGCTCTTATGTTACATACCCATTATGTAGCCCTTCAAAAGGAATTAGCAAAGAAAATTGAAGCCTTTTCTCCTACTAAAACGAGTATGTTTGCCAAATTCAAAAAAGCTAAAACCATGGATGAATTAGCTGGAAATCCTATTAGTGAGTGGGTGAATGAACAAAATCATACTTGCTATGTTTGTGACTATATTGATAAAAATTTTATCCGCTATATGAATACTTTCTTCTATTTAATGGAGACAAGCCCTGATTTTATGGCTCTCTTTAAGGATTGTAAAGGTTTCTGTGTTACTCATTTTGGAGATTTAATGGCTCTATCAGATACCCTTGTTACTGACAAAGCTAAACCTGAATTTTATAGTATTTTATTTGATAAGATGCAAACCAATCTGAAACGTATTGAAGAAGATTTATCCTGGTTTATAGATAAATATGACTATCGTAATAAAGATGCTGATTGGAAAAATTCTAAAGATGCTATTCCTAGAGGTATTCAAAAACTCGTAGGTATTTATGTTCAAGATCCTCCTTTTAAAGAAAAATAGTCTTTTATACAAAGCTTGTTATTGATTAAATTTAATAATTACTAATAAGAGCTGGTACACTATTTAGTGTCCAGCTCTATTAAAATGATTCGACTTTAATGAGTTATATACTGCGCTCATTCTGTCTATTGGATTATAACCACTCACTTAAATCATAATCTAATTTTCCTTCTTCAACATCTTCTATCATCTGCATACGTTGCT
Organism: Cellulosilyticum sp. WCF-2; assembly: GCF_003990395.1. Taxonomy (NCBI): domain Bacteria; kingdom Bacillati; phylum Bacillota; class Clostridia; order Lachnospirales; family Cellulosilyticaceae; genus Cellulosilyticum; species Cellulosilyticum sp. WCF-2. The sequence goes on from NZ_CP034675.1 coordinate 4,366,370, forward strand.
TTTTCCAAATATACTGTAAGTCTTTGGTATTTCCTTGATAAACCCAGGGTAATGCTTCTTTCATATCTTTATACATTTTTTCTATCTGCTTTCTACTCCAATGTCTTAAGCAATACTTTCTCCCATCCTGAGCATAAATATAAATACTATAGTCTTCTTGATAAATCCATATCATTTTCTCTATTGGTATAACTACAATACCTTGGAAGATACCTATAAACCAGTGCTCTGTAATTCTATACCTCTTATCTTCCCTAAGACTCTTTTCTTCTTGTATTTTTAAAGCAACCTCTTTCCATCTTTGCTTACCTATGTAATGCCTTCCCTTAATCCTTGGTAATCCCAGTACACCTACTAAACATTTTATTACTTCATAAATCACAAAAACACTTATACAGATTAAACCTGCTACTTCTAAGCGATATCTTAACAAGCCTTTTTCTTCTTCTATGAATACTATTTTATTTATAAAATCCGCCTCTGTTACATTTTCTTTATAAATAGCATTCAAATCACGGACAACACCTAATAAAATCGTTTCATAATTAATTAATGTGTTTGCCTCTTTTATTATTAAAAATTTATTCTTACCCGTTAAATAGGATGGATCTGTACTACTAGTACTAGCGTATATACATATCATGTATTTACCTTTCATTTCTCCTAAATAAATAGTACTTTCCTTGTAATTCTCCCCATCTTTGTCCCCACTATAAATTTCATATCCAGTATTAATAAAACTCATTTCCTTGGCTGTTACAACAGGTGGTACTTCCTTTATAAATAATTTCATGTCATAGTCCTGAATATCCCCAGCACCTATTAATAATGATTCTACATACTCTCTATTGGGATAAGTCTGCATGCAGATTACTATTAATAAAACACACCAAATCAATAACCTTTTTAGATAGTGTTGCCTTATCTCTTTGTTTAATCCTTTAGCCTGCATTTTTCTCCTCATACTCATCAATCATATTTTTACATTTTATATTATAAGGGGAACTAGATGATAGTTCCCCCTCTCTTAAGATTTTACTTCAACTGAAGTGATACGTCTATTAGATCATGTATTGAGAAATAAATCCTTTTCTTAGACTTCTTCTATCCCTGTATCTTGTATTTGATTAAGGCTTATTATTTTCTTATTCGCTTCAATTTCATCTAACATAATCTGTCTTTGCTTTTTCCATAGGTTATGTGTTTGACTAGTTTCACCATAATAAATCCATGGAATCATTTCTTTTAACTGGTTTAGAACTTGAGTATGATTCATTTCGGTTAGGGTATTTATTACAAACTTGTCCCCATCCTTGGTATGTATATAAAGCGCATAATATTGTACTTCACTAATGCCTTTTAACTTCGTATAAACCCATATAATATTCTCAAGTTTCACTGCGCAAGTGTTTAACTTAGTGGAAACAATCCAGTTCTCTGTAATCATTTGTCCTTTTCCTGCGTAGATGGGTTGTTCACTCTCAATTTCATCTATAACACTGGTTATTTCACCATACTTTTTCAGATGCCTTATTCCTTTCATCCCCTTAAAGTTGATTAGGTAAATAACATATTTAATAAGATATATTATCATTGCTAAGCCAAAAATTACAATCGCACCAGTAACAATATAATTAACAATTAAACGGCTCTTTGACTCCATATATAGTACTTTAGGTGCAAAGTCTTCCTCAGTGAATTCAGTTCCATAGTATGAGTTAAAATCTTTTATTACCTCTGGTAATAATTCACTATATCGGTCTACTTCACTTGTATTTTTAATATAACCCACCATATCTTCAGTTAATAATACATCTGGATCTTCATCTGCGGTACTTGGATAAACGCAAATAATCATTTTATTACCTAGCTGCGTTAAATATATACCATCAGTTTTTCTTTCTTTAGAACTAGGTGTTTCTTGCTCATATAGGTAAAAATAGGTATTTAAAATATATAATTCATCTAAATTCGTAATAGGTGGTAGCATCTGTTCATAGTATTCATCGTAGTTTTCCTCTTGTTGTAAAACTATAGGTTTTATAAGTGACTTTAAATAATCTTTATTTTGATATCCAAAAAAACTTAATCCCCCACAAATCACTCCCAAAATAACTATCCACATTAAATTGTTTTTAATTGCACTCTTCTTTAACAACCCTTGTTCCATAATTCTCCCCTTTTCTTCTTATTCTAAATCCTCTATTTTAATAATCTAACCCTAATTCTCCTTTCCATCGTATTTAGGTTTAATGTATTAAATAATCTACCTTTAAGACATTAAAAGTATTAAAGTGTTCCTAAGTCATTTAAATTATATATTATTTTTTTTATATTATCAATATTTAATGTAATCATTTTGAAACTATATATAGTCTTTCATCACAAAAAAAGTAGGCTACTAGTATTTAAATTCCTATAGCCTACTCTTTAACTATCTCAACTTTTCTTCTACTATTCTATAACTTAGAACTAGTATTTAACTTATCATAAATTTCATTAGTATCCAAATAATAAAGTTGTTTCATGATATCCCCCTTTCTATATATACTATATTTTTGATGTTCTAAAATTAATAATACTTATTTTAAATTCCGTCATTTACAAGTAAAGTCTCAACAATATTGATAACTAAAAAAAGTAGTTAGAAACATTTTTAGCGCTTCTAACTACCCTCTTATACACTACTCTTCAATCAAAAACTTCTTTATTATATCTGGATAAATAGTCTATGATATATATTAATTCAAACAACAAAAAAACACCCTAAGGTGTTCTAATTCAAAAAGCCGACGATCGGACTCGAACCGATAACCTGCTGATTACAAGTCAGCTGCTCTGCCAATTGAGCCACGTCGGCAAAACGTGCACAGAAGGATTCGAACCCTCGGCCTTCTGATCCGTAGTCAGACGCTCTATCCAGCTGAGCTATGCGCACATGATGTCAATTTTATATTTTATTTTACTTCTATAATATCTTATAGAAAACGTGCACAGAAGGATTCGAACCCTCGGCCTTCTGATCCGTAGTCAGACGCTCTATCCAGCTGAGCTATGCGCACTTATTTATTGATAATTACTTAAAAATATGCCCGAGACCGGAATCGAACCGGTACGAGGGTTAGCTCGCAGGATTTTAAGTCCTGTGCGTCTGCCAGTTCCGCCACTCGGGCATATGATGGTCGCTATAGGGCTCGAACCTATGACCCCCTGCTTGTAAGGCAGGTGCTCTCCCAGCTGAGCTAAGCGACCATATTAATGGCATATTTTTATTTATTAGTTAAAACAACTAACTAATACGACCCAGAAGGGACTCGAACCCTCGACCTCCGCCGTGACAGGGCGGCGTGCTAACCAACTGTACCACTGGGCCTTATTTACTTACATTTTAATGAGCTATGATGGACCCTCGGGGACTCGAACCCAGGACCGTCCGGTTATGAGCCGGATGCTCTAACCAACTGAGCTAAGGGTCCATATCACTACATTATATGTAGCAAGCCGACGATCGGACTCGAACCGATAACCTGCTGATTACAAGTCAGCTGCTCTGCCAATTGAGCCACGTCGGCATATTAAAATGTAATGACCCGTACGAGAATCGAACTCGTGTTACCGCCGTGAAAGGGCGGTGTCTTGACCGCTTGACCAACGGGCCTTATTTAAACTCCCCGAGTAGGGTTCGAACCTACGACCCTCCGGTTAACAGCCGGATGCTCTGCCGCTGAGCTATCGAGGATTATTTCTTTTACTCTCTTGAGCACTTATGAAGTATATCATATCTATTGACTTATGTCAACACCTTTATACTTCCAAAACTAAACACAATTTTTTATTCAACCTTTATTATCTAGGTCAAACCCTCGAACCGTTAGTATTGGTCACCTCAATGTATTACTACACTTACAGCTCCAACCTATCTACCTCATAGTCTCTAAGGGGTCTTACTCCTTTCGGATGGGAAATCTTATCTTGTGGTCTGCTTCACGCTTAGATGCCTTCAGCGTTTATCAGATCCAGACTTGGCTACTCTGCTATGCCTTTGGTAAGACAACAGATGCACCAGTGGTCCGTCCATCCCGGTCCTCTCGTACTAAGGACAGCTCCACTCAAATTTCCTGCGCCCACGACGGATAGGGACCGAACTGTCTCACGACGTTCTGAACCCAGCTCGCGTACCGCTTTAATGGGCGAACAGCCCAACCCTTGGAACCTGCTTCAGCTCCAGGATGCGATGAGCCGACATCGAGGTGCCAAACCTCCCCGTCGATGTGAACTCTTGGGGAGATAAGCCTGTTATCCCCGGGGTAGCTTTTATCCGTTGAGCGATGGCAATCCCACTTTCATACCACCGGATCACTAAGTCCTACTTTCGTACCTGCTCCACCCGTCGGTGTCGCAGTCAAGCAACCTTATGCCTTTGCACTCTTCGAATGGTTTCCGACCATTCTGAGGTTACCTTTGAGCGCCTCCGTTACTCTTTAGGAGGCGACCGCCCCAGTCAAACTGTCCACCTGACATTGTCCCAGACCCGGGTAACGGGCCATGGTTAGAAGTTAAGTATTACAAGAGAGGTATCCCACCGGCGACTCCACCTAGACTGGCGTCCAGATTTCTCAGTCTCCCTCCTATCCTGTACATGTAATACCCAACCTCAGTATCAAGCTACAGTAAAGCTCCACGGGGTCTTTCCGTCCTGTCGCGGGTAACCAGCATCTTCACTGGTACTACAATTTCACCGGGTGCGCTGTCGAGACAGTGCCCAAATCATTACGCCTTTCGTGCGGGTCAGAACTTACCTGACAAGGAATTTCGCTACCTTAGGACCGTTATAGTTACGGCCGCCGTTTACTGGGCTTAAGTTCAAAGCTTCGTCCTTAGACTAACCTCTCCCCTTAACCTTCCAGCACCGGGCAGGCGTCAGCCCTTATACATCACCTTTCGGTTTAGCAAAGACCTGTGTTTTTGTTAAACAGTTGCTTGGGCCTATTCTCTGCGGCCTACCTAAGTAGGCACCCCTTCTCCCTAAGTTACGGGGTCATTTTGCCGAGTTCCTTAACAACGCTTCTCCCGTCGGCCTTAGGATTCTCTCCTCATCCACCTGTGTCGGTTTACGGTACGGGTACCTATCACGCAATAGCAGCTTTTCTCGGCAGTGTGGATTCAGCAACTTCTCTACTTTTATTTCGATCCCCATCATACTTCATCCTCGCCTAACGGATTTGCCTATTAGGTGCGACTTTGTGCTTGGCCCAGGATACCATTCCTGGGTTTGCTTATCCTCCTGCGTCCCTGCAGTTCTGATAATAGGTAGTACTGGAATATGAACCAGTTGTCCATCGACTACGACTTTCGTCCTCGCCTTAGGTCCCGACTTACCCAGAGCAGATCAGCTTTACTCTGGAAACCTTGGATATTCGGCCTACAAGATTCTCACTTGTATCTCGCTACTCATTCCGGCATTCTCACTTGTAATTACTCCACAGCTCCTTACGGTACTGCTTCTGCGTCGTTACAACGCTCCTCTACCAATCCACTATTGTGAATTCCATAGCTTCGGTGGTGTGTTTTAGCCCCGGACATTTTCGGCGCAAGATCTCTCGACTAGTGAGCTATTACGCACTCTTTGAATGAGTGGCTGCTTCTAAGCCAACATCCTAGTTGTCTTCGAAATCTCACATCCTTTTCCACTTAACACACACTTGGGGACCTTAGCTGATGGTCTGGACTGTTTTCCTTTTGACCACGTGTCTTATCACTCGTAGTCTGACTGCTGACGGTATCTTGATGGCATTCTTAGTTTGATATGCTTCGGTAAGCTTGTGGGCCCCCTAGGCAATTCAGTGCTTTACCTCCATTAGACTCCTATCAACGCTAGCCCTAAAGCTATTTCGAGGAGAACCAGCTATCTCCGGGTTCGATTGGAATTTCTCCGCTACCCACACGTCATCTCCACCTTTTTCAACAGATGTGAGTTCGGACCTCCATTACCTTTTACGGTAACTTCATCCTGCACATGGGTAGGTCACCCGGTTTCGGGTCTACTAACAATGACTATTTTGGCGCCCTATTCAGACTTGGTTTCCCTTCGGCTTCGTACCTCCTGGTACTTAACCTTGCCACAGCTAGTAACTCGCCGGACCGTTCTACAAAAAGTACGCGGTTGCGCATCATATGGCGCTTCCACTGCTTGTAAACATAGAGTTTCAGGTTCTCTTTCACTCCCCTCCCGGGGTTCTTTTCACCTTTCCTTCACAGTACTATGCGCTATCGGTCACCGAGGAGTATTTAGGCTTGGGGGGTGGTCCCCCCGGCTTCCCACAAGGTTTCTCGTGTCTCGTGGTACTCTGGATACTGCTAGGCTTCACTTGGATTTCGCTTACGGGATTATCACCCTCTTTGATGAGACTTTCCAGACTCTTCAGCTATCCGCATTCTTGCCATGACGCAGTCCTCAACCCCAGATTACAAGTAATCTGGTTTGGCCTGTTTCCCTTTCGCTCGCCGCTACTTAGGAAATCGATGTTTCTTTCTCCTCCTGAAGGTACTTAGATGTTTCAGTTCCCTTCGTTCCCTTCCTATAGTTATGGATTGGCTATAGGATGACAGAGGTTTGCTCTGCCAGGTTTCCCCATTCGGATATCCACGGATCAATGTTTATTTGCAACTCCCCGTAGCTTTTCGCAGCTTATCACGTCCTTCATCGGCTCTCGGTGCCAAGGCATCCACTCTACGCTCTTAGTAGCTTGACCTATAATGATTAACTTTCGTTAATCGGTCGTTTGTGCCTTGTTAATCAACTTTCGTTGAATACAAAGAATATTTATTATCGGTTAAATTGTAGATTTTACACCCTGACAAACATTTTTGCACTAATGTGCGTGTACATTTATCGTTAGGCGCAAGTTATATTGCTATAACTTACAAATCTATTTTAAATTGTGTTTAGTTTTCAAAGTACAAATTGTCCTATTGTAAGGACAGTGGAGATTAAGGGATTCGAACCCTTGACCCCCTGCGTGCAAGGCAGGTGCTCTCCCAACTGAGCTAAACCCCCATATGGTGTTTTTTATTATTGAGTTAATCCTATCATCACTTCTTAAAAGTGAATAGGCCCGAGTGGACTCGAACCACCGACCTCACGCTTATCAGGCGTGCGCTCTAACCACCTGAGCTACGAGCCTATAAAATGTGGCAACCACTTACTCTCCCAGTCAGTCTCCCGACAAGTACCATCAGCCGCTTAGGTCTTAACCTACGTGTTCGGAATGGAAACGGGTGTTTCCCCTAAGCGCATCATCACCACAAATTTATTAGAATTCAATTTTACACTAGATCTTAAGCAACACCTCACCGCCGTTTCACTTCGGTTCGGTGCTTTGATAGTTACATCTAGCGATGAACTCTCAAAACAAAACAGTAACTATTAAACCAGCAATTCTTATTCCTTAGAAAGGAGGTGATCCAGCCGCACCTTCCGATACGGCTACCTTGTTACGACTTCACCCCAGTTATTGGTTTTGCCTTAGACGGCTCCCTCCCCGAAGGGTTGGGTCACCGGCGTTGGGCCCCCCCAACTCCCATGGTGTGACGGGCGGTGTGTACAAGACCCGGGAACGTATTCACCGCGACATTCTGATTCGCGATTACTAGCGATTCCAACTTCATGTAGTCGAGTTGCAGACTACAATCCGAACTGGGACTGCTTTTTTGAGGTTTGCTGACTCTCGCGAGATCGCTTCCCTTTGTAGCAGCCATTGTAGCACGTGTGTAGCCCTAAACATAAGGGGCATGATGATTTGACGTCATCCCCACCTTCCTCCAAGTTATCCCTGGCAGTCTCTCTAGAGTGCCCAACTTAATGCTGGCTACTAAAGATAGGGGTTGCGCTCGTTGCGGGACTTAACCCAACATCTCACGACACGAGCTGACGACAACCATGCACCACCTGTCACTTCTGCTCTAGCAAGCTAGAGAAAGAGGCATTACCCTCTAGTCAAAAGGATGTCAAGTTTAGGTAAGGTTCTTCGCGTTGCTTCGAATTAAACCACATGCTCCACCGCTTGTGCGGGTCCCCGTCAATTCCTTTGAGTTTCAATCTTGCGATCGTACTTCCCAGGTGGAATGCTTAATGTGTTAACTTCGGCACCGAGACCCGTAAGCCCCGACACCTAGCATTCATCGTTTACAGCGTGGACTACCAGGGTATCTAATCCTGTTTGCTCCCCACGCTTTCGTGCCTCAGCGTCAGTTATGGTCCAGAAAGCCGCCTTCGCTACTGGTGTTCCTCCGAATCTCTACGCATTTCACCGCTACACTCGGAATTCCACTTTCCTCTCCCACACTCTAGTTCATCAGTTTCAGAAGCAGCTTAGAGGTTGAGCCCTAAATTTCACTTCTGACTTAACAAACCGCCTACGCACCCTTTACACCCAGTAAATCCGGATAACGCTCGCTCCCTACGTATTACCGCGGCTGCTGGCACGTAGTTAGCCGGAGCTTCTTAGTCAGGTACCGTCATTTTTTCTTCCCTGCTGATAGAAGTTTACAATCCGAAGACCTTCTTCCTTCACGCGGCGTCGCTGCATCAGGCTTGCGCCCATTGTGCAATATTCCCCACTGCTGCCTCCCGTAGGAGTTTGGGCCGTGTCTCAGTCCCAATGTGGCCGTTCACCCTCTCAGGCCGGCTATGGATCGTCGCCTTGGTGGGCTGTTATCTCACCAACTAGCTAATCCAACGCGGGTCCATCCTATGCCGATAAATCTTTACTATAATAATCATGCGATTACCGATAGTTTATGCGGTATTAGCGTTCGTTTCCAAACGTTATCCCCCTGCATAGGGCAGGTTACCCACGCGTTACTCACCCGTCCGCCACTAAGTTCTAGGAGCAAGCTCCTATCACTTCGTTCGACTTGCATGTGTTAAGCACGCCGCCAGCGTTCATCCTGAGCCAGGATCAAACTCTCATATAAAAGTTTGTCCGTGTAGTATCTCTACTACTGACTATTTTACTTAGTACAAGTTGTACTGATTCTCATCTCTTATTAGAGACGTAATGAATCGACTGGTTTATAGTTACTATTTTGTTTTCAAAGTTCATTTTCAACCTTGTAATTTAAACAACGGAGAAGGAGGGATTTGAACCCTCGCGCCGCTATTAACGACCTACTCCCTTTCCAGGGGAGCCCCTTCGGCCACTTGGGTACTTCTCCATAGTGCTTCTCCACTATAAAAAACAAGATTAACGGAGAGACTGGGATTCGAACCCAGGGAGGTGTTACCCTCGCCGGTTTTCAAGACCGGTGCCTTAAACCAACTCGACCATCTCTCCATATTTCATTATCATTTCGACCTTAGCCGACCTAATAAATTCTACACTACTCATTTTATCTTGTCAATATTTATTCAACTCATTTCTTCTATAAACATTGCCTCGTCGTTAGTGCTTATTTAATATATCATAGCATTTGTCATAGGTCAACACTTTTTTAGTATTTTTTATTCCTTTTTTTAGTAGTCTTCGCTTCCTGTGAATTCTCATATTATTCTTATTGTATTATTACTTTTCCTTCCAATTAATCTATTTTTCCTTATCGTATTACCCCTTTTGATTTTTTAACACTGCTTCTCCTATTATTAAATCTTCTGGTGTTGTAATTTTTATATTCGTATAATCTCCCTGAACAATATATACTGCTTTTCCATACGCTTCAACTAACATACTATCATCTGTTACTGCTAGATTTTCGCTTTTGGCATATGCATATGCTTTTAATAATAATTCCTTTGAAAAGCTTTGTGGCGTTTGTATAGACCATAGAGTAGTACGATTAGGCGTATCTATCACCATTTGCTTTTTATTATCTACAACTTTAATTGTATCTTTTACAGGAACAGCTACAACTGTTGCTTCTTTTTCTATTGTTAATTTCAAAGCTTCTCGTATTATCTTTTCTTTAATGAATGGTCTCGCTCCATCATGAATCATGACATATTTAGTATCATTAGACGTTGCCAATAATCCATTATATACAGAATCCTGTCTTTCTGTTCCTCCCGATACAATTTTCCTTACTTTATTAAAAGAATACTTCTCTACAATATCCTTTTTCACTTTGTTAATCTCATCCTCTGACACTACTAGAATGATTTCTTGAATTAGCTCACATTTATCAAATGCCTCTATTGTATGCGCTAACACTTCTTTATTGCTTAATAAAATATATTGTTTCTTTATCGACATTCCCATACGTTTGCCACTACCGCCAGCTACTATAATTGCCGTTACTTTCTCCATCCTTCTGTCTTCTCCTTTATATAACATAATTTACTTTATATATACCCTCATTTAATCTTTATTATATTTTCACTCATCTAATTTTGTAAATACAAAAAAAATCGTTGTTAATATCTATTCTTACCTATATAATTGATTTATTATTTGTTATTGACTTATGACAACAAAGGGAGGATTTACATGACATCAAAAAACAAATATGGTCTTTTGACCTGCATTACTATGATTGTAGGCGTTGTTATCGGCTCGGGTATTTTCTTTAAAAGTGATGATATCTTAGTAGCTACTAATGGTAACATTTTTTTAGGTGCATTAGCATTCTGTATTGCTGCTATTAGTATCATTTTTGGCAGTCTAACTGTAGCAGAATTAGCGGCTCGCACAGATAAACCAGGTGGCCCTATAAGTTATGCTGAAGATGCCTATAATGGTGGTATCGCTTGTGCTTTGGGTTGGTTTCAAGTCTTTTTATACTATCCTACACTTATTGCTGTTGTATGCTATGTTGTAGGTATTTATACTTGTATCTTATTTGGCTTAAGCGCTACTTTAGAGTTACAAATACTTATTGGCTTAATTGCTACACTTATCATCTTTTTAATCAACATACTTTCCGCAAAACTTGCTGGACTTTGCCAAAATGTAGCTACTTTCATCAAACTTATTCCTCTATTACTAATTGGTATAGCCGGTTTTATATTTGGTGATCCAAGTTCTGCTATAGAAATTACAACCCCAGAATTTCAGTCTGCTACTTGGCTTAGCGCGCTTATTCCTATTGTTTTTGCTTTTGATGGTTGGATTGTATCAACTGCTATTTCTCATGAGGTTAAAAATGCAAAAAGAAATATTCCTATTGCATTAATATTTTCTCCTCTCCTTGTACTAATTATGTACCTACTTTATTTTATTGGCATTAGTATTTATTTAGGTCCTGAAACAATTATTGCCACTAAAGATGCTCACGTAGAATTAGTTGCAACCCAATTATTTGGTCCATGGAGCGCTAAAGCGTTGATTATTTTTGTTATTATTTCTGTAGCTGGGACTGCCAATGGATTAACTATGGGACTTAGTCGCCTACCGTATTCATTAGCAATTCGTAATATGTTCCCTAATGCAAAAAAGGTTTCTTCAATAAGTAAAAGGTTAGGCATTCCATTATATTCATATCTAATTGCCCTAGGCATCACCTTGTTTTGGTTAGCTATGCATTATATTACTACTAAATTTAATATATTAGGTGGATCTGATGTTTCTGAAATATCTACTACACTTAATTATGTTCTATTTATTCTTTTATATGTGCATGTGCTTCGTTTAGGTATTAAAGGTGAAATCAAAAGCTTTTGGAAGGGGAAAGTTAACCCTATATTTGCTATTTTAGGATCACTTATTATTTTATATGTAGGGATGCAAAATCCTTTATTTATTTTCTATATTTCATTCTGCAGTATTATACTTATTATTGCTTATAGATTCTGGAAAAAATCTGTTGCCTAAGAGTATTTATAGCACCCTATAAAATGATATAGGTTTCATTCATTAAGCGAAATAAGCCTTCTGAAATATTAAGTATTTCAGAAGGCTTATTTTTATTTAAAACCTGATTTATTTGAATCCTGTTAAATACTACTTTGACTTGTAGCTATCCTTTGAATTTTTCTATAATCATTATTCAGCTTATGATTATTTTAATTCCATCTATATGTTTTTAGGTATAAAAGGTGTGATATACTTCTATGTTCTCTTATTAGAACAACAGAAATAGTGACCTTAGAAGTATTATTAATTTTAAATTGCTTACCCTTTTACTTTTTTTCCATAAAAATATCTTATTATAACTATTACTATAATACTACCTATTGTATCTGCTAAAAAATCTTTTATGTCACAGGAGCGCCCTTCTACTAAGTATTGTAGTAGTTCCGTAATAATAGCAAATATTTCTATTAAGATCCATGGCAAAAGTATGGATGGTATTTTTCTCTTCTCAAAAAAATACTCTCCATAAAAACAGAGTGTTAAAAATCCAAACATTCCTGCATGAACTAGTTTATCAATATGAGGAATACTTACAGATGGCACATCATCAGCCGGCATTAACACTGCTATTAAAATAAGTATGATTGATAGTACTGTAAACTTATAATTTTTTATATGATTCATCATATTCTCCTTACATTTTAGACTTTGCAAATTCTATGATATGGTATTAACTTTATTCTTTGTTTAACTTATTCTTTTGTTCTTTGAATTATCTTACCCGTATCTTCTGCTTATTCTCTATCTTTATTTCTTTCCTTTTATCTCTTACTTTTTAGCTTTTATCCCTTATCCCTTATCCCTTATCTCTTATCTCTCAGCTCTTCTCTCTTAGTTCCAATCATTGTGTTGATGCTAACTATAATAGACGCTAGTATTTTAATCTCAGTAACATATAAAAAGGGTAATGGTATTAAGCTTGATTTCAGCCTACTGCCTTACCCTTTTATTTGCCTATTGTGAATTAATCCGTTTATCTAGTCTAAGATGCATTGTTTCTATCTGAGTGTAAACTTTTATATAAACTGCTCTAATTTGTTATATAGATTGATCTATAGCTTACTCTTCAACTTTAGCAAAAATCATTCGCCCCGCTGAGGTTTGTAATACAGTACTTACTATTACTTTAATAGTAGACCCTACATATTTTCTACCATTTTCTATGACAATCATTGTACCATCATTCAAATATGCTAAACCTTGTTCTTGTTCTTTTCCTTCTTTTACTACCAAAACTTTCATTTCCTCATTAGGTAACACAACTTGCTTAATGGCATTTGCTAAATCATTAATGTTAAGTACTTGTACTTTTTGAAGTTTTGCTACTTTATTAAGGTTAAAATCATTAGTTACAATCTTGCCTTGAATTTCATTGGCTAATTTTAAAAGTTTACTGTCTACTTCTTGCAATTCTGGATAGTCAATCTCCATAACCTCAACCGCCGCTATACGTGCGCTTTTCAGTTCATTTAAAATGTCAAGACCTCTTCTTCCCCTATTTCGTTTAAGAGAATCTGAGGAATCAGCAATATGTCTTAGTTCATCTAACACAAATGAAGGTATGATGACTTTCCCTTCAATAAATCCAGTACTCATAATATCTAAAATGCGCCCATCAATGATGACACTAGTATCTAATATTTTAGGTTGACAATGAGTTAAAATATCACCAGTTTTACTAATCCAGCCCTTGATTTCACCTTTTTTCAAGTGAACCAAATAAATTCCAAAGCATCCCAAACCTATATATAATAATAAAATAAATATTTGGCTTACTAGATTATCTCTTTCCATTTTAAAAGCATTACTTGTTAAGCTAGCTACATATAATCCAATGCCTAGGCCTATAATATACATTAAAATTTCTTGCATTGGGTACCTACTTAATGTATCTTCTAGCTTACTAGCTAATCGGCGTGCTAAAGGAATACTTAAAGAAAAAAACATAAGTGCAAATGATAAAATAAAAATAATAAGTTCCTTATTAATATAAATACTATTAAGTGTTCCTTCTATTGTTGTTGGAATAATACCTATTAGCTCTAAATGCATTGTTCCTGCGGTTATCAATCCTGCTATTAATCCTGATAATAATATTCTCAGAATATTTTTCATTGCAATCTCCTTTCTGTAGGATTATCTTCCACCAATAGGCAAGTTAGGTACTGCATTCAGACTCATATCTGCTCTTGTCCCTTTTAAATATTCATAATAAGCTGCACACCCTATCATAGCCGCATTATCTGTACAAAGTATGAGCTCTGGATAATATAATTTTTTACCCTTCTCATCACAGGCTTTCTGCATAGCTTCTCTTAGGCCTTGATTTGCTGCAACTCCACCTGCCAAAGCAATCTTAGGTATATTTTTTTCTTCTGCTAATTGTAATGTCTTTCCCACTAGTACATCCGTTACACTAGCTTGGAATGCTGCTGCTACATCGGCTACATTGATAGGTTCATCTTTCATTTTACAACCATTAATATAATTAAGCACTGCAGATTTTAAACCACTGAAGCTAAAATCATAACTCCCATCTTGCATTGCTCTAGGAAATTTAATAGCTTCTTTATTTCCTTCTTTTGCAAGCTTGTCAATCTTTGGGCCACCTGGATAGCTCAGACCCATAGCTCTAGCTACTTTATCATAAGCTTCACCTGCGGCATCATCTCTTGTACGTCCCATAATTTCGTAAGTAGTATAATCTTTCACATGTACCAAATGTGTATGCCCACCTGATACTACTAAACACAGAAATGGTGGTTCTAATTCTGGATGTGCAATATAATTCGCTGCTATATGCCCTTCTATATGATGTACCCCAACTAAAGGTTTACTTTTTGCAAAAGCAATAGACTTAGCAGCCATAACTCCCACTAATAGTGCTCCTACTAATCCTGGTCCATACGTAACACCTACAACGTCTATATCGTCTAGTGCTAGACCTGCTGTTTTTAAAGCTTCTTTTATAACTAAGTTAATTTTTTCTACATGCATTCTTGAAGCAATCTCTGGTACAACACCGCCATATTGTTCATGTAAAGCAATCTGTGTAGAAATAGTGTTAGCTAATACCTCACGACCATTTCTTACAACTGCTACCGATGTCTCATCACAGGATGTTTCAATAGCAAGTATTGTTAAATCCTTCATGTTTATTCCTCCACGTTGGCTTATTCATTATTTGATGTTGTTTGACTTTGAGTAGAATCCTCCTCACTTTTCTGAGTTTCCCATGATTGGATTTTCCACATTCCGTCTTCTTTAACTAAACTATACTCTTTAGTAATATTACCTTTATTAGTTCCATGTTTCACCACAACTCCAGCAGAATCATTTTGGCTATCGTCAGAATCCTTAATGATTGTTACATCCATAATCTCACTATTAATCATAATAAGTGGTTTATCTTCATTTTCTAATCTCTCAGCAATTAGACCACTCACTTGAGTTTCTATAGGGTTTACTTCTTGAAGGCGTTTAGTATATAGCATTCTTAAAGCTTCTGCATATGCAGTCAACTCTTCATCCTTTATATCTGAGCTATATCCAATACGCATTAATTCATTATGCTTTTCTACTACTTCTTTAGGTGTACTAGGATAACTGTCTTCTAATTCTTGTGTTATTGTTTGAAGCTTTTCTGTAACAGATGCAGATGTACTTACTACTTTTTTTTCCTGCCCTGCATTTCTTAAACTTAAACAATATATACCTATAATAACTCCCATTACTAATACTGCTATTATTTTTTTCATACAACCTCTCCTTTCAACTACTATTCTTCCGTAAAGTCAATAGTTGTTGTCATTCGGTCATAACCTGCTACAGTGTTTGGGAAGATTTCTTTTACCTTATCTATATTAATATAAGACTGTGGTAAGGCCGGACTAAAATGAGTAAGCCATAAAGTTTTTACTCTCGCTTTTTTTGCTAACTCTGCCGCCTCTGATGCTAACATATGTTTATGCTTTTTCACTTGAGCTAAATAACTATCATCAGTATACATTCCCTCACAAATAAATAAGTCTGATTCCTGAATGAGTTCTTCTAATTCTTGTATCGGCCTACAATCTGTACTATATGATACCTTAATGCCCTTTCTTTTATCTCCTAAGACTAAATCAGGTGTATAATAGTCATCTCCAACTTTAACTTCTTCACCTTGTTGTAGTCTTTTCCAGTATTTTTGAGGAACATTATTGGCTTTTGCTTTTTCTACCATAAATTTAGGTAAACGATAATTCTCAATTGTATAAGCAAAGCATTTTACATTGTGTGGCACTGGAAGTGCTGTAATAACAAATTCACCAATTTTTAAGGTTTGTTTTTCATAAGGTAGTTCTATAAGTTCGAGGTCAAATGCTATGTCCTTAGAAACTACTGTCAAACCTTCTACTACTTTTCTAAGTCCTGGTGGTCCAATAATCGTAAGTGGCTCAGTTCTTCCTGTATTATTGATAGTTAATAATAAGCCTGGTAACCCTGTTACATGATCACCATGATAATGTGTGAAACAAATAACATCTAACGTCTTATATCCCCAGCCTAGCATACGCATCGTAACTTGAGTTCCTTCACCACAATCTATAAGTAGCTTCCTTCCATTAAACCTAGCTAACATTGCTGTTAGGTAGCGATCAGGAAGCGGTAACATCCCGCCTGTTCCAAGTAAACAAATGTCTAACATAATTTTAATTCCTTTCTTTTAATAATGTTATTATATCCTTTTATAGGTTTTCTTACAATCATATCTGCTTTTTTACTTTTCAGATATCAATTATCGTTCCTCATTGACAAACATTTTCATTTTAACTATACTAAAATTATCTTAAAATAGTATAGGGGGGAATTTGTATGAGTAAAGCACTATCAGATTTAAAGCTCGGAGAAAAAGCTACTATTACAAGTATCACTGCACCTCTTCCTATCAAACAACGCTTTATGGATATGGGACTTGTAAAAGGAAGTCAAGTAGCAATCGAAAAATTAGCACCTCTAGGTAATCCTATTCAAATTTCACTAAAAGGTTATAGCCTGTGTATTCGTAAAGAGGATGCCAAATATATACTAATCGCTTAAAGAAGTACTACTAGTTTACTAGTAGTGCTTATATACTTTATAGAGATTTTATTATCAAAGTGATTATTATTTATCAAAAGCTTTATCTTTCTAAAAAATATTATTATAGAGATTTAATTATTTTTATCCTTGGGAGGATTTTTATGACTAATCATTTAACAGTAGCTCTTGCTGGTAACCCTAATATAGGCAAGACTACTTTATTTAACGCACTTACAGGCTCCCACTATACAGTAGGTAACTGGGCTGGTGTAACTGTAGAGAAAAAAGAAGGTCATTTTTATTACCAAGCTGCTGAGCATACTTCTGTATCTATCAATCTAGTAGATCTACCTGGTACCTATAGCCTATCTGCCTTCTCTTTAGATGAAAGTATTGCCAGAGATTATATTGTAAAGGAAAATCCAGATGTTATTTTGAATTTAGTGGATGCCTCTAATCTTGAAAGAAATCTTTACTTAACTCTTCAGCTCCTAGAACTAGGAAAGCCTGTAGTTATGGCTCTCAATATGATGGATTTAGCCACTGCAAAAGGATTGAAAATTAATACTGAAATGCTTACTAGCCTCTTAGGTATACCTATTATTCCAATTGTAGCTTCTAAAAAAGTGGGACTTAAAGAACTCACCGCGGCTTTAGTTACTGCTTCTAAAGTAGATTCTACGGCTTATCATGTGCCTTATCTAGCTTCAATTGAAGCTACTCTTTCAGAAACTATTCATTTACTAGAAGACCATTCTTTAAAGGTGCCTGCTAGATGGATTGCTTTAAAACTTCTAGAAGGTGATGAAAGGGCCCTCGATTTAGTTCCTGGTGAACATCATGACGAGTTACAAACCTTATTACAAACAGAAGAAATCGAAGCTATTCGTGAATCTATTACAGATAGTAAATATGAACATATTTCCTCTATTATTTCAAAGGTTATGAGTTCAGATGCTCATGAGCAGACTTCTTTCACTAATAAAATAGACCACTTTGTCACTCATCGTTTTCTGGGCATTCCTATTTTTGCTGCTGTTATGTTCGCTGTCTTTTACTTTACCTTTAATTTAGTTGGAAATCCTTTAACTGACTTATTCGATACAGTGTTTGGGCATATATTGGATTTATGTAATAACGGGCTTGTAGCATTAAATGTAGCTGATTGGCTTAGAGCACTTATTATAGATGGTGCCTTAAATGGTGTATTTGGTGTACTTACATTCTTGCCGAATATTGCTTGTTTATTCATTGCACTAACAATTTTAGAGGATACAGGCTATATGGCACGTGTTGCCTTTATTATGGATGAGCTTATGAGAAAGCTTGGTCTTAATGGAAAATCTATTATTCCTATGCTATTAGGCTTTGGATGTAATGTACCTGCCATTATGGGAACACGTACAATTGAAGATGAAAAGGATCGAATGACTTCTATTTTAATTAATCCATTCTTTTCTTGTAGTGCTAGACTTCCTATCTTCACCCTGTTTGCCTCTGCTTTCTTTCCTGGTAAAGAAGCCATTGTTATATTTTCCTTATATTTTATAGGTATATTAATCGGACTTTTAGTCGCTTTTATCTTTAAAAAGACATTATTTAAATCAGACAGCATGCCCTTTATCATGGAATTACCCCCTTATCATTTACCAAGCATTAAACATATTGCTACTCAAGTATGGGAAAAGGTAAGAGGCTTCCTTATAAAAGCTGGTACAACTATCTTTGTAGCTTCTATAATTCTTTGGTTTATTTTAAATTTCAACTTTACTGGTCCTACAGATATGTCCAACAGCCTTGGTGCTTCTATCGGCAGAATCATTGCACCAGTATTTGCACCTCTTGGGTTTGGTAATTGGCAAGCTGCCTTATCTCTTATTGCCGGTGTAGTAGGTAAAGAAATTGTTGTTTCTAATATGGCTATCGTCTATGGTTTAGGTGCAAGCACAAGCGCTACAGTCTTTCATGATGCACTAGCTAGCTCTTTTTCACCACTTAGTGCTTATTGCTTCCTTATCTTTACCTTACTTTATGTCCCTTGTGTAGGTACCTTAGGCGCTATTAAACGAGAAACTAATAGCTTAAAATGGATGTGGTTTGCTATTAGTTATCAACTACTCATCGCATGGGGAGTAGCCTTTATCTTTTATACCGTAGGAAACTTATTCTTCTAAAACTTGAATAGTACTAATAATTATAAAAATAGACGTATAAAGATTAATTAATCTTTATACGTCTATTTTTACTTATCCTTTACAAACTTCTGCCGCATAAGCTTCATTTAACTGCGCGATTTCATCTTCTGAATAATTAGGAATCTCATCCACCGGAAACTCTTCCACTGGAATACGAAAACTTTCTAACCATCTATCATAGCAATTCTCACAAATATTAAAAGAATGTCCTGCCAAATCTTTTGATGAAAAATACCCCCACGCTTTTTCAACGTGTAAATAGTCTCTATGCTGATTTGTACGCTCTCTATTAGTGATTAGCTCACCGCAACAATTACAATACACCTCTCCGTGTGAATATTGTCTTGCCCCTTTATGTTGTTCCAATACTCTGGCACCCCCTTTGTAAATCTGCGGCTAATAACCCCTATTCCAATTATATACTGTAACATATTGTAAGTATATAGGTAAATTTTATATATTATTTATGTATTTTAAATGAATCTAAGCCTTTCTCTCATTTAGGTTATTATCTATAATTAAATGTTTTTATAAAAAATCTACCAAGCAACTTTTTTATTTTATAAGTGGATAGTTTTTCTAGTTTTATTTTAGCATATTATTTATAAATTTTGTCATACTAACTATGAGATAATTATGATTCCTCCCCATTCCAATTATCTCATAAACCCCAATATATTTATTAAGCGATAGCCCCCCTATCGCTTATTTTTTTGCATAGTTTAATGGCCCTTGCATAAATTTATAGAAAGGAAATTTGGCCATGCCATGGAAAGGAGCTTAATATGAATTCTTCTATTTCTCTTAAAAGCTTTGCTATATTTGGGGTAATCTTTACTTTTGTTCTAGGCTGCTTATTACATTTTGTTTATGGATTATCCGGAAATAATTATTATGTAGGATTTTTTTCTCCTGTCAATGAAAGCGTGTGGGAGCATTTGAAACTGGCCTTTTATGCCTGGCTAATCTATGGTCTTATTTGCTATCCTCTACTAAAAGATACAACTCATAATTATTGGCTTGCCCTTGCCCTAGGACCTTTATTAGCTAATTTATTTATTATTATCTTCTTTTACACTTATTCAGGCATTATGGGGCACTCTATTTTTATTTTAAATATTCTTTCTTTCCTCATTGCTTGTGTCATTGCAGGTTATACTTTTTATAAAGTATTAACGCTTCCTGACTACGGGCCTTGTTATAACCTATTAGGATTTTTATTCATTATAAGTATGATTTTTTTATTTGCCTATTTTACATATCATCCCTTAGATATTCCCCTTTTTACAGATTGGGGAGCTAAATCATAGTACTCAAATAGGTTGCATAAAGACGACTATCTATTACATAGACAGCTTGTTTATGCAACCTATTTAGATTTATATCATCTATCTTTATATACAGCTTCTTCTACCTATGATATGAGTAAATGAATTATAATCTATTTTACTACAAATTATTGCAAGTTATCAGAACTAATTGAGGGTAAGTTCCCTAGATTATTAGATTCATCTCCATCAGCTAAGGAGCGGATGTACTCACTACCATCTTTAGAAGTTGAAACCCCTACATGTTTAAGCTCGTTTGCTTTAGCCATTTCAATGGCTTGTTCTACAGTAATGTGTTCTCCTGATTCCAATTCATAGCCTACAACATCACCACTATTTACAATTCGTTTTGTAATAGCCTTGGCATTTGCTCCACCTTCGGATACTACCTTGTTAGCTAAATTTGCTAAATAAAGGCCTGCACTTTGTTCTTCTGACATAATAAAATACCTCCTTCTTGTATCTTATTATTTTATAAATAGTCTTTTAATATACATTCTATTTTTTGCAGTCTTGTACTATTTTTAATGCATATTAAACAAATAAATCTAATCATTTCTATTTTTCTTTATGATATAATAAGTAATATTCAAACAAATATTCAATATTATATTTTATTTTTATAATTTTCACCTACTCAACACAAAACCATTATAAAATAAACTATAATTTGACTATATGTCTATATTTAAGGAGGATGAATACTTTGATTGAAGTAACTAACTTAGTCAAAAAATATGGTAAACATACTGCCGTCAATAATATTAGTTTCACTGTCAAAGAAGGAGAAATACTTGGTTTTCTAGGTCCTAATGGTGCTGGAAAATCTACAACAATGAATATGCTTACAGGGTATCTTTCTTCTACTAGCGGAACCATTAAAATTAGTGGTATTGATATTTTAGAAAATCCTATTGAAGCTAAAAAGCATATTGGATACCTACCTGAACTTCCCCCACTTTATGTTGATATGACCGTTAATGACTATCTTGTATTCGTTGCCAAGCTCAAAAAATTACCTTCAAAAGACTTAAAAACACATATCAACGAAGTATTAGAGCGTACTGAACTCACCCATGTTCAAGGACGTCTTATAAGAAATCTTTCTAAAGGTTATAAACAACGTGTAGGATTAGCTAGTGCTTTAATCGGCTCACCTGATGTACTTATTTTAGATGAACCTACTGTTGGCCTTGATCCAAAGCAAATTATTGAAATGAGAAATCTCATTAAGGAGCTTAGTGAAAAACATACTATCATTTTAAGTTCACATATCTTACCCGAAATTAGTGCTATATGTGACTCTATTATGATTATTAATAAAGGTAATATGGTGGCTTTAGATACCCCTGAAAACTTAAAGGACTTATTTAGCCATAATCATCTAACGACCTTACGCCTTAGAAATACTGATGAAGCATTCTTAAGTGCTTTACGTGCTATTGAAGGTGTTACAGAGGTAAAAGAGTTAGATTCTGTAGAAGAAAATACTGTGGAGCTATCACTTTCTTCTAATCGTGAAAATGATATTAGAGAAAAAATATTCGAGGTATGCGTTACTCACCATAAGCCTTTACTTATGATGAAATCTGAAGATATTTCCTTAGAAGATATTTTCTTAAAAGTAACTAACCAATTAAATGAAAATAGTACTACTGAAGACGAAAATGCTCAAGATGAAACTTCTAAAGGTAGTATGGATGAAGATACAAATCCTCAAGAGATCGGCATTAAAGATATGGACTCCAAAGACGTAAATGATAGCGAAGAAAATGATACAACCCATTTAGTGAAAGAAGGTGCTATTGATGAAGACCATACTAGATAAAGAATTTAAAGCCTACTTTACTTCTCCAATAGGTTATGTTTTTATGGCCTTTTTCTTGTTAATTTTTGGTTTTTATTTTACTGCAATCAATATCTATAACTCCTATGGTGATTATACAAATGTACTTGCTGCTTTATCTAGCTTATTACTTTTCGCCATACCTCTTGTAACGATGCGTCTTTTATCAGAGGAAAAGAAAAATCGTACAGACCAATTACTACTAACAAGTCCAATTCATGTGAAAGATATTGTACTTGGTAAATATTTTGCTGCTGTATCTTTATTTGCTATTACTTTAATCATTACAATGGTACAACCAGCTATATTAATGTTCTTTGGAAATATCCCAGTAGGTAAAATATTGACCTGCTATTTAGGTTACTTTTTATTAGGTGCTACTTTAATTGCTATCAGCTTGTTTATTTCTGCACTTACTGAAAATCAAATCATTTCAGCTATTGCTTCTATTGGACTCTTTTTATTTTTAATGCTTATTGATGGCCTAGCTGTACTTATTCCAAAGCAAAGAATTTCTTCTCTTGTTTTTCTAATCATCATCGTTGTGCTGATTACTTTATTCATTTACTTTTCTATTAAAGATTTTTATATTAGTGGTATCATCGGCCTCTTAGGTATATGCGGCGTTGTTGTGACTTATAACTTAAACGGAAGTCTCTTTGATGGGTTATGTACCAAAATCCTTCAATGGTTTTCTCTCTTCTCTCGTTTTGAAAACTTTACATACGGTTTATTAGACATTGGTGCTATAGTCTATTACTTATCTTTTATCTTTATCTTCTTATTCTTAACCAATCAGACTATAGAAAAGCGCCGTTGGAGCTAGGAGGACAATAAAATGAAGAAAACAAAAAGTAACTATTTACGCTATGGTGGCTATGCTACTTTACTTACCTTAATGGTTATTGCTATTACCATTGTACTTAATGTCATTGTAACTGACCTTAATTTCAAAATAGATACAACAGCAGAAAAGCTCTACTCCTTATCTGCTAATACAGAAAAAGTAACTAAAGCATTAAAAACACCTGTTAATATTTATGTTTTAGAAGAAACAGGCAAGGAAACCGCTGGTCTTAAAGAAATTTTAAATAAATATGATAAGTTAAATAACAATCTTACTGTTACTTATAAGGACCCTATTCTTTATCCAACCTTTGCTAATGCTTATAAAAAAACTAGCAGTAGTACTGTTGCTGCCGGTTCTGTCATTATAGAAAATGGAGATACTGGTAAGTATAAGGTGCTATCTCAAACTGACTTATATGGCACAACAGCTACTGATACTAACGGCGTTACTTTAAGTAGTATTACTATCGAAAATGCTATTACGAATGCTTTAGGTTATGTTTCTACAGATGTTGATGGTACGATTTATTATACAAGTGGGCATAATGAACTCGCTATTCCTACCGCACTTAAAGATGCATCTGAACGTGCAAATCTTACAATGACAGAACTAGACTTACTAACTGCTGAAATGCCTTCACCAGATAATAGCATTGTCCTTGTCTTTTCACCTCACACAGATTTTACACAAGAAGAAATCAAAAAACTCACTGATTTCTTGGATCAAGGTGGGAAAGCAATGCTTTTTATGGATGCTAATATGCCTGAGCTAACAAACTATAACGAACTCCTTAGCTATTATGGCATTGCCCATGAGCAAGGTGTTGTCATTGAAACTGACAGCAATTATTCCTTAACCTCTTATCCAACTTATCTGTTACCTGCTATGGTTTCACATGACATCACAAATTCATTAACACAAAGTAAATTACCTGTCGTTGTACCATTTACTTCAGGTATTAAGAATTTAAACAATGCACGAAACGGTGTTACCTTAACACCTCTTCTTTCTAGCTCAGATCAATCTTACTTAAAGAAAAATATCAATCCTAGTACTTATGAATTTGAAGACGGAGATATCAATGGTCCTGTTATCTTAGCTTGTGCTGTTGAAGAAAATAATACTTTAGATGCCCAGAATCCAATTAATACAAGATTATTCGTTATGGCAGATTCATTCTTCTTAGATGATCAAATGGTATCTTTAGATTCTACTGGTAATAAAGAATTCCTTACTAATGCTTTTGGCTGGTTATTCTCTATTGATAACAGCTATGCTATTGAAGCCAAAACACTTGAAAATTATAATCTCCGCTCAATAAGTAGTTCTCAGCTTATTATCTTTGGCGGTTTAACCATGGTTGTTATTCCATTAGTTATTCTTATTTTGGGTATCACAGTCTGGGTTAAAAGGAGACATTTATAATGAAAAAAATACGCACACTTGTACTTACACTTGTTATCTTTCTACTTCTTATAGCTGCCCTCTTTTTTGTTAAATCAAAAAAACAAGAGCCTGCTTCTACAAGTGAACCTACTAGTACGGCTGCAGCTACCATTAAGGTGATTGACTTAAAGATGGATGATATAAAAGAAATTACCGTTGCTGATGCCACCCAAAGCTTAACTTATATTCCTGAAGGAGGAGCGTGGCATTTACAAGGGCATGAAGAAGTGCCTATTAATGAAGAAAATCTCAACTATAAATGTGAGCGTATCCTTCAAGTGGAAGCTTCTCGCTCTGTAGATCAGTCCAACTTACAAGACTTTGGTTTAGAGAAACCGGTTCAAACCGTTACTTATACTTTAAAAGATGGTAATATACTAGAACTTTTAATAGGGACAAGGACCCAAGATACCACTAATGCCTATGTTAAATTAAACACTCAAGATAGTCCTATCTATCTTGTCTCTTCACTTATCATTAACTCTTTTGTAAGTAATATTAATGACCTTAGAGATACTAAATTAGAAGAATATGATACAGCTCAAGTTACAGGCCTAACTGTCAAAGGTCGTGATATTGATGAAATGCAAATTTCATTAGCCACGGAGCAAAATAGCTTGATGACAAACTATGTATTAACAACCCCATCACTTAATCAAGTGGCTGTAGATGGGAGTGTCTTCAAAGAATCAGTACAGAAGCTTCCCGTTCTTGAAGCACAAGACTTTATAGCTGATGGTGTAACTGACCTAAGCCCCTATGGCCTTGATGACCCACAGCTGCATCTCATAATTAATGTCACTGAAACAGACAACACAACAAAAGAATCTTCTACACGCACCTTAGATTACATTTGGGGTAATGAATTAGATGATGGAAAAATTGCATTTATGAAAACAGGGGACAAAAGTGTTTATGCTATGGATAGCAGTTTCTTATCACCGCTTTTAGAAAGCCTTGATCCTTTTAAACTTTCTTATAAATGGATTGCTTTAGTAGGAATTGATACAGTTAAAGCTGTAGACCTTCATTTACCTGATGGCGATTATCACTTCACACTGGACCAAGATAACGCTGCTTATACCTTAAATGATAAAGCCATTGAAGAAAGTAAGTTTAAAGATTTATATACAGCACTTATTGATATTAAAGCTGATACCCTGGTTACAGACACTTCCATTCCTGCTAATGATCAGCCGGCCATTTACTTTACTTATACTTTTAAGGATGGTAGTACAAAATCCGTAAACTTCTACTCATACACTAATCACTCCTTATTAAGTACACTTAATGATACAATGACAGTAAGTTGCTCGTTAAAACAATTTACTCACCTAGAACAGCTTATTACAGAAGCTTTATCCACTTTAAAATAAGTACTAAAATAGTTTCTAGGTAGATATGTCCCCACAAATAAAAGAGGTTACCCCGAAACTCCTATAAAATACAAGATATAGTATATAGCAAATCAATTGCTAGAATCTATCTTGTATTGAAGAGTCATTTCGAGGTAACCTCTTTAATACTTTTAAGATAAGGCTACTTGTGTATTGGCTACTGCAATTTCACCTTTGGGTAGCCCTCTACTCGCCACATTTTTCCTCTATAAAGGTAGCTAACTTCTTAGCTTCTTCTTCAATAACTGCTTTATCTTTACCTTCAATCATAACACGTACAAGTGGCTCTGTACCTGAAGGTCTAATAAGTACACGCCCTTCCCCTTTGAACTTTTCTTCAAGGGCTTCAATAGCTGCTTGAATTTCCGGTTCATCAAGGTATGCATATTTATTTTCATTTTTCACATGAGCATTGACTAATACTTGAGGGAAGATTTGCATACATTCTTTGAGTTCTGATAAAGGTTTACCTGTTTTCTTCATCACATAAAGAAGTTGGATAGCTGTAATTAGCCCATCTCCTGTTGTATTATGATCAAGGAAAATCACATGTCCTGATTGTTCTCCTCCTAGGTTATAGCCATGCTTAAGCATTTTTTCAAGTACATAGCGGTCACCTACTCTAGTTTGGATAAGATTAATATCTTTTTCTTTACTCATAATAGTAAAACCAAGATTACTCATTACTGTAGCTACAATTGTATCACGTTTTAATGTGCCACAAGCTTTCATATCTAAACCAACAATGCTGAGGATTTGGTCACCATCAATCATGATACCTTTTTCATCTACTGCTAAACAACGGTCTGCATCACCATCAAAAGCAATACCTGCTTGCATACCTCTACCAACTACCTGACTTTGAAGATCTCCCATATGTGTTGAACCACAAAGCTTATTGATATTAATACCATTTGGTTTGTGATGAATAATCTCAATATCTGCACCTAATCTTTCAAGTGCAATAGGTGCTACCTCCGATGCTGCACCATTAGCACAGTCCACAAGTACCTTTAAGCCCTTTAAATCTCCTGGAATGGTGTTACATACAAAGTCAATATATTTTTCAATAACAGAATGATCCATATCCCAAGTTCCTACATTTTCTCCTGTAGGCATTGGTATATTATCACTTCTTGTTAAGATTAAGTTTTCAATTTCATCTTCTAGTTCGTCACGTAATTTATAGCCTTCACTATTGAAGAACTTAATACCATTAAACTCTAATGGGTTATGAGATGCTGAAATCATAACACCTGCATCTGCACCTAATTCTCTTACAAGATAAGCTACTGCAGGAGTTGGTACAACACCGATAGAAATAGCTTTTGCTCCAACTGAGCAAATACCTCCAACTAAAGCTGCCTCTAACATTGTGCCTGAAATACGTGTATCTCTTGCAACAATAATCTTTGGTTGTCTTTTAGTTTCTTTTGTCAAAACATAAGCTCCAGCTTGACCTAATTGATAAGCTAATTTTCCTGTAAGCTCAGTATTAGCTACTCCTCTAACACCATCTGTTCCAAATAATTTTCCCATGAAATGTGCCTCACTTTCCTTGAGGGATATTTTTTTACTACCTATCCATTATAAACTTTGTTTTCTTTTCTTACAACAGTTTCATACTGTGCAAGCCCATAACTTATAGGATTCTACCACGCTTTTATACAATATTCCTTCTTATCTTATTATTTTATCCATTTATCTTTACCTTTATTTTAGATAAAATAAAGATATACATATCTAAAAAGAAAGGGCATAAAGCTTATAAAAACTATACACGCTTCATTTTTTCCTATTTTATAAGTTCTATGTAAGGGATTTACTATGTTATTCGGTGCATTAGAAGCAGGTGGTACCAAAATGGTGTGTGCCATTGGAAACGAAAACGGTGAAATTTTTGAACAGATTTCTATTCCTACAGATACTCCTGAAATTACTTTAACTAAGATTGCTGCTTATTTTAAAAAGCATCCTATTGAAGCCTTAGGTATAGGTTCTTTCGGTCCTATTGATTTAAATAAGACTTCTCCTACCTATGGTTTTATCACTACTACCCCAAAATTAGCATGGGCAAATTGCAATTTAGTGGGGTATTTTAAAAAAGAATTATGTTGCCCTATTGGCTTTGATACTGATGTTAATGCTTCCGCTTTAGGAGAAGTAACCTGGGGCTCTGCCAAAGGTTTAAATTCTAGCATTTATATCACAGTTGGAACAGGGATTGGTGTAGGTGTTTATCAAAACGGCTCGCTTGCTCATGGTATGCTGCACCCTGAAGCTGGCCATATTCTGTTGGCAAAACATCCAGAGGATTCTTATAAGGGCAAATGCCCTTATCATGGTACTTGTCTAGAAGGTTTAGCATCTGGCCCTGCTATTGAAGAACGTTGGGGGCAAAAAGCCATTAACTTAATAAGCGAAATGAAAGTATGGCAGTTAGAAGCTTATTATTTAGCACAAGCTATCGTTAACTATATCCTTATCTTATCTCCAAAGCGTATTATATTAGGCGGTGGTGTTATGCACCAAACACAACTTTTTCCTCTCATTAGAAAGCAAGTAAAGGAGCTACTTGGTGGATACATCCAAACTAAAGAACTCGATGATTTAGATACCTATATCGTACCTGCTGGTTTAAATGATAATCAAGGCATTATGGGTTGTTTAGAATTAGCTCGACTCTCTATTTAATAAAATTAAGTAAAGCATAAAATTAGCCGGAGGTTCTCCAATAGAATCTCCGGCTTTATCTAATCTATTCTTTTACTTTAATGTATAAATCCCATGGCGTACCATTCACTGTTGTGTTAGGAGGTGTGTTTTGATTCCACCATTTACACTTCCAATAGTCATTAGCATAATATACAATCTCGCCACCAGTATAGATAGTACTTGCATTCCAGTCTGGATATACTCCAGGTACGGGCGTTTCAATACTAACTGGCTTATCATTAGGTCCTGGTGTATATGATTGCCATACAGGACTACTTCCAGGTTCTTGGCCTACAGTATACCACTGACACTTCCAGTAAGCTCCATTATAGTACACTACTTCTCCACCAGTATATGTAATACCTGATTTCCATGGTAAAGCATATATCTCATCTGACTCTTCTTGTTTTTGTGTTGTTACATTAAGAGCCTCACTAGCCACTGAAACATTATTGGATAAATCTACTGCCTTTACGGTAATAGAGTAAGTTGTAGCAGGTGTCAAATTAGTAATTATATATGTATTGGTATGAGATACCCCTACTAAAACATTATCTACCAAAACTTGATACTCTTTAAGTACAGTACCATCAGTAGCTTTTGACCATTCTACTTCTATAGATGTAGCTGTAACTGATTGAGCTTGTAATCCTGTAGGTGCACTTGGCACTGGGTTTTCTGCATCTAATACTGTGATAGTCACTTTGGATGAATCACCTTGACTAAATACCAGTTCTACTTCATAGTTACCACTTGCTAATGTGCTCAGATAACTTACTTTTAAAATCACCTTATTTCCTGATACTTCATATGCAGACGTACTAAGATCTTGTGAACCAGCTTTAATTGCAACTAATGTATTGCCATTAAAGCTTACTTCAATTGCACTATCTTGGATGTTTGTTGGGTCTACTGTTATTTGTTTAGTTAATACCTCACTATTTTTAATAGCAGTATCTTTTATACTAATAGAAAGTTTAGGTGCATTTCCTTCACTCATATCAAATATTAATGAAATTTCTCCAACATTTTGTTTTGCTAAATAACTAGCTTTTAAAGTAACTTGATTATTATTATATGCATAATCATTGCCCTCAACTAAGCTATTACCAGCTTGAGTGATATTTTGTATTGTTGCATTTCCAGTAGATTGAACGGTAACTATTACATCTGTTGGTACGGCTTTATCAAAGCTTACTGTACTTGGTGTAATGCTATTTACTACACTAATTGTTCCTGTATTTTTAGCTGTCATTTTAGCTGAGTGAGCTTTAAAATAATTAAGGATTGGATCTCCTGCCATTACAGTGAAATCACTTAATTTTCTTGTATTGAATTCCCAAAACAGACCACCTGCGGCTCCTTCTTCATCAATAACATCATATACTGAACGCCAGTAAGCTTCATATTTGTCATACGCTAAACTACTATGTACATTAAATTCTCCCACTACAAATGGCTTACCTACTACTTCATGAGCATCTTTAATCCATGTACGCATTAAATCAGCATTTTGTTCTGGTGTTAAACTAGCCCAATATTCATCTGGATATGGATGAGCACTACAAAAATCAATATATGGTGATTGTTGTATGTATACAAATGGGTTACCTTCATCACTGCCAAATCCATAGCGTGTTTCATGTCCTTCAATACCTACAGAGACCATATGATTTGGATCTAAAGATTTAATATATCCAGCCATTTCATCTACCCATTTACGTAAGGTTATACCTTGAGTATTTTCAGTAGTACTTACGTCTTGGTAACGTGGTTCATTCATAAGATCCCATGCAAAAATTGTGGGATCATCTTTATACTTAACTCCCGTAAAATAGTTAGTACGATTAATAAAATGTTCTGCATAATTCTTATACCATTGTTTGCACTTATCATTAGTAAAGAATTGAGCTTTATCCTTATGACTGCCACCACTTAATCCTGCCCATTGTAATTTTTGATTAATGCCACCGTAAGCTTCCCAATAGTTTTCTAAAGTAATAATTACTTTTACATCATATTTCTTTGCACAGTACATGATATAATCAAATAACATGAATTGTGGTTCTACATATTTTCCTGGTGCAGTTTCAAATCCATGCCAACTTTCATTAGAAAATCCCCATGTACGAATTACTTTAACACCATTGTCTGCCATCTCTTTAATTCTTGCTTCAATTTCTCTTGGATACATATATTTGTTACAAATATCTTCTATAGTGCTGCTACTTGAGCTATCTCCAATAGTGAACAAATCATATGCATTAGTTCCTGCAAAATAGAACGGCTCTCCATCAATATAGAACTTTTCTCCCTCTGCATAAACAAACCCTTCCGTTGGATCCTCTGTACTATTTGAATTTACTACCATTAATTTTAATACTGGAGATACAACTGTTTCAAATACAAAAGTGATATCTATTTGTCCCACTTGAAGTGTTTGTAAAAAAGATAGATTAAATCTTACTTGATTACCATTAATAGCGTAATCTTGGCCTGAAACTAAGGTCTTACCTCCTGCTGTAATACCTTTTAAACTATTGCCATTAGTCATTAAAGTAATTAGTAAATCCTCTACTTTTGCTAAATCTACTGTAGCACTGGTTTTATCTATTGTAGGGGTTTGTGGTTCTATAACTTCTCCATCGTTAACTACTACAGCTACAGATAACATATATTCATTATCAAAATTGAAACTTAGGTTATTAATGCCTGTAGCTAAGGTATTTAGATAAGCTGGTTGCAAAATAATTTGATTATCATTAACAGTATAATCCGTACCCTTTACTAATGTCTTATCTGCATTCTTAACTTCTATAAGTTGATGGTTATTATAGCTTACATTAATTGACTTAGCCTCTGCCTTACCCTTTTCAATATTTATAGTTGTTGGATTAAGAGTAGGAGCTAAATCTTCTATACTACCATTGTTTTTAGCCTTCATACGCTGTGCGTGCTGCATAATAAGATTAGCTGTATCTTGTGTTGGATTTCCGTTCGAATCTCCACGATAATAGACGGTATATCCATCATAATCGGGATATAAACTACCATCATCCATAATACTAGCAAGCATCCAATAATTAGTTCCTGCATAAGTTATGCCAGGATAAGTATCACCTTCTACTACTTTAAACCAATCAGAGTAAATTTGACTTCTAGTATTTCTATCTTTCCATCCAAACTCCTCTAATATGACTGGTTTATTAGCTGCCTTAGCATCTTCTCCATGCTGTTTAAACCAGAATTTAGCTTGTTCACTAGTTAGTCCCCATTGATCACAGTAAATATGTACTGTACCAAAATCTATATTAGGCAGTCTCACTAAAGAATTAAAATCTGCTCCCTCACTACCATAATAGACATATTTGTACTCACCTTGTGGAAACTCTTGATAACCAAAATTATAAAATCCTTCATCCCCTACTGCTACCATATGATTGCTATCTATGGATTTTACATAGGTACTCATTTCATTTGCCCAGTTAAGTAAAATATTCTTCTTGCAACCACTATCAGAGGTTGCTCTTGGTTCATTTGCTAATTCCCATGCAAAAATAGTTGGGTCATCCTTGTACTTTATACCACTATAAGTATTTACTCGATTAAGTAAAGTATTTACATACGCTTTATACCATTCTTTAATCTTAGCATTGGTATAAAAATCATCGTGACCATTTACATTTTCTCCTGCTAATTGAGCCCACTTCACATACTGTGCCATTCCGCCGAATGCTTCCCAGTTATTCGTAAAGGTAATAAGCAATTTTACATTTTCTTGTGATGCTTTATAGATGGCATAGTCAAGCTTTTGTAAGCCATTTTCACCTTCATTTACTACAGGCTTCTTTAAATTAGTATCAAAATATTGATAATAAATACCATCCTTACTACCAATACCATCTACATTATTAGTAAAAGTCATTTCACCTTTATCATTAAGTGTGCCTGTTGGAGTCCCTACGTCTAAATGTCCCCAAGTACGAATAACACTAAGCCCCATATCTGAAGCATCTTCAATAACATTATCAACCGCCTTATTAGGCTTAAAATTTAAATAGTAATTATTTGTACCAGCATAATAAAAAGGGTTGCCGTCTAATACAAATTGATTACCGTTAGCTTTTACAAACTGATTTCCTATACTTCTTTCCATTCCGGCTTCAGCAAATACACTTGTGGGAATCGAAAAAAATATAGTAAGAATTAAGGACAATATAACCGAAATACTCTTTTTCATGATTCTCCTCCTTAATGTTTTTTAACATCCCTTTATTTCTAGCTATTTCATCATATAAGTACATCTCATGTGTTAGTTTAATATGCTATGTAGTCATACTTGTTGCAATTCTTATCCCTAAAGAACTCCCTCCTCTTGTTTATTTAATTAAAATATTAAGTTTATATCAACTTAACATTTTGATGATTTTAGCATTTTAAAGTTTAATTTTCATTTCTTTTGTTCATAATTACACATTTTATTACACATTATGTGTTTTTTATTTATGTATTACATTATAACATTAAACAGCTTTGCTAAATTATTTTCATCCTTAGGCATATACTACTTTTTCAATTAATATTTCTAACACTTAATTAATAAAAAAATATGCTAAAATTAGTTTGATTCAACCAATTTTAGCATATTCTTTCTAATCTTATTCAAATTTTAAACTATACATACATTTAAAGCTTTCTTTCCTATTAAGGTGGATAAAATCTTTCTTATTCATTAATACATTACTTGCATCCACATAATCTGTATGCCCTATCCAAGGTTCAATACATACAAATGGGGCTCCTTTTTCTGGTGACCAAATTCCCAAAAACGGAAATCCTTCAAAGTTCATTTTTACACTATGTGAATTTTTATGCGACTTTAAAGCAATCCAGTTACTTTTTAATTCTGTTAAGATAGTAACGCCATTTTTAAAATATTCCCTTGATAGAGGTATTCTTTGAGCTTCAAAATAACCCATTTCTCCACTCAAGAGGACTTCTTCTGTCACTTTTAATGATTTAGTTTTTTCAGCCATCTCAAACTCTAAGTAGTAGTCTTCCATCGTTTCATCTTCAAACAGAGGACAATTAAAAGCTGGGTGTCCCCCTATAGCAAAGCATATGGTTGTTTCATCCTTATTTTGAACTTCATAGCCAATACGAAGCTGTGTTCCTTCTAAACTATAACGAATTCTGAGGCTAAATTCAAAAGGATAACGCTCTCTTGTTTTTTCATTACTTTCTAATATGAAACTAATAGTATTTTCCATCTTTTCTTCTACTTTAAAAACTGAGTCTCTAGCAAATCCATGTTGTGAAAGCTGATATGTATGCCCTTGATGAATATAACTTCCCCCTACTACCTTTCCTACTATAGGAAACAACACAGGCGCATGGCGATTCCAATACTTAGCATCCCCATGCCAGAGATAGTCACAGCCTTCCTTTGAACATACCTTTATCATTTCTGCACCACTATCTGATAACGTAATTTCTAAGTCATTATTTTTAATTTGATAGATCATGGTTACTCTCCTTTTGTTACAGGTCAACTTTATTTTTCAAACTATTAGTAACCTTATTTGTCTCATTTACTTTATTTCCCTAGAATAGAAAGCCTTAACAACATCCGTTGCTGGTTTACCGTACAAATCATATGAAGTATCTTGCTTACCTAATTCTTTCCTATAAAGCTCTGCATTCCAGCTACATAAACCAAACCCTCTTATCCATGACTGGTCATAACATTTTTCAAACATCACTTGATAATAACGTGCTTGTTCTTCTAAACTTAATTCTCCTACTAAAGTCCAGTCATTTGGAATAAGACTTGCTCCTGCGCAAGACATACATCCTGCTTGAGCGAAAAAGAATGGCTTCTCATATTTTTTCACTACTTGCTCGATTCTTTTTAATTGTTCATCCCAAATATTAATAGGATAAAATGCACTTGAAGAAATAACATCTACTGCATCCCACCACTTAACTCGTCCTTCTTGGTATTTATCTGCACAATAAGTTAATAGACCACTATAGGCCTCTCTAACCTTTCGTATGATTTCTCTCCACTCAGTTTCTCTTTTCTCTGATTGCACCAGTTCACAACCTATTATAAACATTTCACACTGAGTTTCTTCTGCAAGCTGCGCATAATTTAAAATAAATTTTGTATATCCTCTAAACCAATTACTCCATTTAGGTTCACAAGGGACATCCATATCAAAAAAATTAATGTGAGCTCGCCAAGTACCATCCATACAGTTCACCATGGGCTTTAAAATAACACGAAGCCCTAAACTTTTAGCGAAATGAATCATTTCTTTAACTTCTAGATTCTCTGGAATAGGTTTCCCTTTGTAAAGGACTTCTTCTACATGAGGTCCCTTCTGCCATGCGGTTATGGCCAAAACAACGGTATTAGCTTCTGTTTCTTCTACCATCTTTCTTAAAGAATCTTTTGCAGCTTCTGTCGCATATTTTCCCCTAGGTGTTAAATAGCCAAAAGTTACTCCCTTTATATAGTCAAGTGATTTCATCATAGATGCTCCTCTCCTTTATAACGTAGATAAAAGAATTTCACCTCGTCCTTCTACCTGATAAGAACCTGTAGCTGCAGGTATAAATATGCTATCTCCTTTACTAGCACTTAATACCTCTAATTCATTTTTAACCGTTATACTACCTTCTGTCACTAATAACGCGTGAAATGACTTAGTATCTGCTACCAAATGAATCTGACTTTTCAAATCAATACGTTGCACCTTAAAATAGTCACATTCTGCTAATACACCTATACTATATCCTTCGCATTCTTTCATAGTGTAAGCAACATAGCTTTCTTCTGCTTTAGTCAGTTTTGTCACTTGTTTTGCTTTATCAACATGTAACT
The DNA here is from genome assembly GCF_003990395.1 of Cellulosilyticum sp. WCF-2. Classification (NCBI taxonomy): domain Bacteria; kingdom Bacillati; phylum Bacillota; class Clostridia; order Lachnospirales; family Cellulosilyticaceae; genus Cellulosilyticum; species Cellulosilyticum sp. WCF-2. Next base: position 4,401,946 of record NZ_CP034675.1, read on the forward strand.
CTCTAGGTTTACCATCAGCCCCTACTCTACCATAATCATATACACGATAGGTTACATTAGAACTTTGTTGAATCTCAGCAATTACAATTCCTTTACCTATAGCATGCATTGTACCTGGTGTAATGAAAAAGGTATCCCCTTTATGTACATCAACAAAATTAAGTGCTTCCGTTAACGTATTCTCTTCTATGTATTGCTCAAATAGTTCAGGTGTCAAATCTTTTTTAAAGCCATAAACTAACTTGGCGCCTTCCTCTGCTTCTAGTACATACCACATTTCTGTTTTACCTAAATCATTTTCATAACGTTTAGCATAAGCATCATCTGGATGAACTTGTACAGACAAATTATCTTTCGCATCAATAAGTTTGATTAATATAGGTATTTCATCTTCAACATTGCATTTGCTGCCTAAGACTTTCTTTCCCTGTTCCTTAATATATGTTTTTAGACTTTGCTTTTGACCGTTCACCTCTATAAGACAAGTGCCTGCTGGATGAGTTGAGAGCTCCCAACTTTCTGCCACGATATCTAAATCGCTTTGTTTTCCATAAGCTGTTTTTAATTTAGTTCCTCCCCATAAATAATCTTTATATATAGGTATAATCTTAAACATAATAGCCTCCTGTTTTGGTACTTCTACCTTTATTTTACTACAATTTGGAATAAATTACTTTATACTTTTATAAAAATAAGATAAATTTTCTCACACAAAAAGCACATTCTATATTTTGGGACTTCCTGTATAGAATGTGCTTTTTATTACTTATTTATAAACTCTAAATTTTTCTTAATTAAGGCACATCTTTGTGCTACACAATCTACTGAACGAAGAGGATCTTCAGGTGTATTAAAAGTATAGTCAATGAGCCTATCAATAGTTGTAGTCGCTACATGAAGTCTAGTATCTGCCGTAGCATAATAAATATAAACATCTCCGTTATCTCTTGCAATAGCGCCGTTAGTGAATGCCACATTTCCTACGTCACCTATAATCTCTAACTCATAAGGTGCAATAAAGAAACCTGATGGTTCAGCTATTACTTTTGTTGGATCTTCTAGCGCTGTTGCAAATATATAAATGACATATCTTAATCCCCAAGCTGTATTACGCACACCATGTGCTATATGAATCCAGCCTCTCTCTGTTTTTATTGGTACAGCACCTGCACCATTTTTTACTTCAGTAATAGTATGATATCTTCTTCTGCTAGTGATTTTTTCTTCTGCTACATAGGCATTAGTGATATCTTCACAAAGTCCAAAGCCAATACCTCCACCACTGCCAGTATCAATAAAGCTATCTTGTGGTCTTGTATAGAAAGCATATTTACCATCAACAAACTCTGGATGAAGTACTACATTTCTTTGCTGTGCTGATGATGTTCTAAGATTAGGAAGTCGCTCCCAAGTCTTAAGATCTTTCGTACGTACAATACCAGCTTGTGCCACTGCTGCAGATAAATCTGGATTTTCTTTATCTTTACTTTCAGAGCAGAATACGCCATAAATATAGCCATCCTCGTGTTTAGTAAGACGCATATCATAAACGTTAGTTTCATCTTTTTCAGTGTCTGGAAGTAAAATCGGATAATCCCAAAATCTAAAGTTGTCAATACCATTAGGACTTTCTGCTACTGCAAAGAATGATTTTCTATCATTTCCCTCTACTCTGGCAACAACATAAAATTTACCATCTAATTCAATAGCACCTGCATTAAATACAGCATTAATCCCTAAACGTTCCATAAAGTATGGATTAGTTTCTGGATTTAAGTCATAACGCCATAAAAGAGGTGCATGACTTCTAGTAAGTACTGGGTTTTCATAACGTGTGTAAATGCCATTGTATTCATCGATTGGCCTATTTGGCTTTGTTACTAAAGCCTCATACTTTGCTAATTCTCTAATGTAATTTTCTTTAAACATTAATATCCCTCCTGATGACCTCTAAACACATCCTACCGTTGTGATATGGACACTTCCAAGGTTCAACAATTGGATACGACTTATTAGGTCTACCATTTTCATCTACTTGCCAATACCATTCAGAGTGTGCTCTGCTATCAATAAAGTATGTTTTAATATACTGCCATATTTCTTTTGCTACCTCTAGAAAAGCGACATCTTGAGTCTTTTCATAAGCATTTATAAATCCTACAACACTTTCTGCTTGTACCCACCAGATTCTTGTTTTATCAATGTCATTATTAAATCTTTCATTATTTAGGGCACCCTTTTCAAATGCTACTTCTTTTACCTTGTAAGCAATTGGAACAGTATAAGCTTTGGTCCTATCTATGATATCCTGATTTCCTAGCACTAGAGCTGCTCTATCTAATAACCACGCTGCTTCGATATCATGCCCGTATGAATGCATATCTGCTATAGAACGAAGCTGTGTATCAAAAAATACTTCAAGCTGTCTTTTTTCTTTATTATAAACTTTTAGTTCTGTCATCTCTAATAGCTTTTCTAGACATCTTCCTACCTCAACATCTTTTCCTACACGATAAAGTTCAGTGTAAGCTTCTAGCACATGCAAAATCGTATTCATTGTTTTTTCTGCTACCTTACCTTCACCCTCCATGTGCTTATTATCTGATAATTTATGATTGTCTATAGGCTCCCAAGTTCTATCAAAAGCTTCTAAATATCCATACTCATCTTTACAAGTAGATTCTATTTTATGAAATAATCCCATGGCTAAATCAAGTGCTTCGCTATTACCACTGGCTACATAATAAGATGATAAAGCATAAATAGCAAAAGCTTGATTATAAGTATGCTTCATATCTTCTACTGGATTGCCTTTATAATCTAGCATCCAGTAAACACCACCATATTTATAATCTATACAGTGGGCTTTCATAAATTCAAAAGCATGTGTCGCTTCTTCTAATAGGCTCTCATCTTTTAAAGTTAGATAAGCATTAGAGAAAAACCACATAATTCTACTATTTAAAATACATCCTTTTATTGCTGTTTGATCTAATTCTAAGTCATAATTCATGTAACCATAATAGCCGCCATATGTATTATCTCTTAGTTTTTTCCAGAAAGGAATAATACCATTTACTAGATGCTCTTTTACTTCTGCAACAAACACTGTATCACCTTCTCTTTTCTTATCTCATTCCAATTTCTGTATCATCATTGCTTACCGCACTGTGTTCTTTAATATAAGCAACGATCTCATCAGCTGTTGTAAAGGCTAAGCCTACATAACTGTCTGCTGCACCATAGTAAACAGCAATTCTACCTGTAGCTGAATCACAAATAGTTGCACATGGGAATACTACATTTGGTACAAAACCTCTTTCTTCATACCATTCTTCTGGTGTTAATAAGAAGTTTTCACATCTATATTTCACAATAGAAGGATTATCAATATCTAAGATGGCCCCACCAATGCTATAGACATAACCATTGCAAGTACCAGATACACCATGATAGAAAAGAAGCCAGCCTTCACTTGTTTCAATAGGTGCGGCACCTCCGCCAATCTTAAGTGATTCCCACCATGACTTACCACGGCTCATTACATGTCTGTGTTTACCCCAGTATACAAGGTCCTTACTTTCACTAACAAAAATATCTCCAAATGGTGTATGTCCACTATCACTAGGTCTAGATAGCATCATAAAGCTATCATTGATTTTTCTTGGGAATAAAACAGCATTTCTGTTGAAAGGTAAAAATGGATTTTCTACTCTAACAAAGGTTTTAAAATTAGTCGTTTTTGCCATACCAATAGCTGCTCCATAGAAATCTTGACACCAAATGATATAATATGTATCTTCTACCTTTACAAGTCTTGGGTCATATGCGTAGATTGGCATAAAGGCATTGCCCTCTTCATCTACAAAGTTAATTTTATTTTCATCAAAATTCCAATGAATACCATCTTGGCTTCTACCTAAGTAAATATAGGGTATACCATTAGTTTGTTCTCCTCTAAATACTCCAATGAATTCGCCCTCATAAGGGATAACCGCACTATTAAAAATTCTAGCTACATTCTTAACAGGGTTTCTTCCGATAATTGGATTTTCATTATAACGCCAAATAGGTGCTTGAACTGGTTCCTCTTTTTTATCTTGCCACGGCATGTTACTTACTTCTGGACAAATTAATTTGATTTTGCTCATAGTCATTCTCCTTTTTAGTATCATTTATTGTTTTAAACTGGGTTTAACCTTTTCCTTTTATAGAACTGATTCTTAAACCAACATAAATAGGTTTTGACACAAAATAATCTCTATTTCCATTTATGTTTAAACTTTAATTTTAGCTAATTTTTTACTTTAATTAATTATATAATATTGGTTAATTAAAGTCATTCACTTATATTTGCATTTTCCTTAATATATTTCAAATTTTGTTTATATTACACTTAATCATAGGCGAATTATTTTTCAAATTGTTAGTTTTTTAGTTATTAGGATTTTGTCTAACTCTATGCCACTATTGGTTTACTATGTATAATTTTGTTTTCCTCTTTTTATAAATTAATTTTAGTTTTTATACAAGTTAATTTTTTTATTGTACGATATTGTTTTTTATATTCGGATATTTTATAATTTAATCATTCAACTCTTGTTTTACCGAAAGGAGTTTTATGATGTCAAACACTATTAATTACGAAACAATCATACTATCAGCTCCACCTCAGTTTTATCAATCTATACCTAACTCTTTTAATGTATCTTCATTTGCTAAACAGCATCTCAATTACTTCTTATTAGCTGATACTATGCAAGCTCATTTTCCATTTCACTTAAAATTTGCACCTTTTGATGCTTATTTAGTGCTATATACTGTTGAGGGCAAAGGTAAGCTCACCTATAAAGATCAGACTTATCAACTTCAACCTCACACTGTTATGTGGATTGATTGTAATGCTCCTTTTGAGCTAGATATATTTGAATCTAGTCACTGGCAATTCAAATATATCATTTTTAAGGGTGCTAATAGTGCAGCCTACTATACACACTTTCAGCAAGATGAGTATATACTATGTCCTATTTCACCTATCTCACACTTGCCTGAAATTTTAAATCACCTAATTAACTTTAATAAGGATACACCTAAGTTAGCTGAATTTATTATTTCAAAGTTAATTACCGATTTACTTACAGAACTGATTCTGAGTAAAGAAATAGATTCAAGCCAAATAGTAGCCATGCCAAAGTATCTATCTGAACTTAAAAATTTATTTGATACTCACTATATGGACCACTTTAACTTAGATGAGCTAGCAGATACATACCATGTTAGTAAATATAAAATTATTAGGGACTTCACCACCTACCTGCATACCTCTCCCATTAATTATCTTATTCAAAAGCGTCTGCAGGTTGCAAAAGAACTTCTTAGAAATACTCAACAGCCAGTATATGAAATTGCTACTTTTGTAGGTATAGATAACCTTAACCATTTTACTAATCTCTTTAAAAAGAACACCGGGGTAACCCCTATTACCTATCGCAAAAAATATCATCCTGATAGCTTAGAATTCTTAGATGAATAAAAAAAGTTCCTGATAGCTAACATAACTATCAGGAACTTTTTTATTCATTAATTATTTTATCATCTTTACACTATCTTTAATAACCATGTGACCTGTAATAATTTGAACCCCTTTAACATAATCTTTACGATTAATTTTTCTAAGTAATGTTTTAACACAAAGCTCGGCCATTTTATCTATCTCAACTTCATAGGTAGTAAGCTGTAAATTAGACAGATTAGGATATAGATAATTATCAAAACCTACAACAGATAGATCTTCTGGTACAGATAGTCCTTTTTCATTTAGCTTAGACACTAAAAAGTTAGCTGTATAATCACTATTACATGCAAAAGCTGTTGGTAAATCGTCAGGGATATTCACTGCTAAGTCTTGATTAGCTCCACACTCTCTGTCTTTAACAAGCCAATGAGGCTCCATAGTAATACCATTCTCCATAAGTGCCTTCTGATATCCAAAAAAGCGGTCTGTGATACTACTTGTAGATAAAGGTGTTCCTACAAAATAAATTTTCTTATGTCCCATCTTTACGAGATAATCAGTAAGCATATACATACCATAATAGCCATCAGTAATAATTGTATCATATTCCATATGTGTATCATAAAAATCCAGAAAAATAGTAGGTACACTACCATTATTCCAAATACATTGAGAATACTCATTACGTACCTGACCAATCACTATTATGCCATCCACTTTAGCGTCTTGTATCATCTTAGGTAGAACAAGGCTTTCCTCATCTTCTATGTTTAAAAGCTCTAAAATAGCATAATAACCTTTTGCTTGTAATTTGGTGACTACATTTTGATAAATTGCCCAGTAGAAGGAGGTATTACCATCAACAAAACGGCAAGGAATTAATACGCCTATATTACCTGTTCCTTTTTTTTCTTTTGCTTTTTGAGTAGATACTGATTTATATCCCATTTCTTCAGCTATTTCTTTAATACGTTGTCTTAATTCTTCACTGACACCACTTTTACCTGCCAAAGCCTTAGATACAGTTACATTACTTACACCTATGCGCCTAGCAATATCTTCTAGCTTTACTGCTTTTGCCATATCGATTTCCGCCTTTCCGTCCCTCTTACATCCTATATTTTATTGGTAAAACCATTACCTCTAGCCACATGCATTTATTTGTATTTTCATCTACGATTATCATTCATGTCATATTTTAGCACAAAATCTCTTTCAAATAAATTATTAACTTTTTTAAGCTATCTTTTTTTAGCTAAGCTAAGTATATTTTCACCCGAATAATTTGTCAATATATACTGAATTTTTATTTATTCCTTTTCGATCTCAAATAAACGTGCTGTATTTGGTTCTAATGTAATGGTTAACTTTTGGCTAGCTTCCTGCCACTCAAATTGATTGGAAGCATAGCTAGGATAAGTGCATTTTATGCTTACTTTATTATTTACCAATCCTATTAATGGGATTTCTTTTGTTGCTTTATTTCCTTGTCGTCTCCATACGGCTATGTAAAGTTTATGTTCGGTTTTCATTCCTAGGCAGACCCATTCATCTTTAAAATGCGATAAACCTAATGGCCAAAAAGGCGTTGCAATCTTTATATCTTGTCTGATTGTCTTGTAATAATCTAGTGCTTCCTTTACTAAGCTTCCCCTCTCTTTACTCAATCGCGCTAAATGACCACTTTGATGAATACGTAATAGCAATGAATTAACCATATTAAATACAACTTCTTCTTTATCACCTTCCTCTAAAGGATATGACCAGACAGCTGCTTGTTCTGGCGTTACACCTGTTGGTGCATTAGCTGCAATAGTAGCATATTGAAGATAGTTCTCTTGGTCACTAGTGGATTGAATACTATATCGAGCAAGCATCGCATAGTCCATTCTAAGTCCACCACTAGAACAATTCTCAATAATAAGCTCTGGATATTTTTCAAAAATATAATCTAACCAAGCAAGATATGCTCTTTGATGCTCTAGCAAACCATCTCCCACGCTATCAGCTTCATATTCTGTTCCTATTCCTGGCTCAATATTATAATCCATCTTAATATAGCCAATGCCATATTCATTAATAAGCCTATCTATAACCTCTGTGGCATAATTTCTTACTTTTTCATTTCTAAAATCCAATTGATACCGGCTTCGATCGTATACTCTTTTTCCATGCCTTATGAAAAACCAAGTATCATCTAGTTCTTTAAGCTTTGGACAGTTAATTCCCATAACCTCTAACTCTAGCCATGCTCCTGGTATCATCCCTTTTTTTCTAATATAATCTGTTACTTCTTTTAATCCATTAGGAAATCTCTGCTTTGATTCTTGCCACTCGCCTACATTATCCCACCAGTTTCCATCAGCATACCACCCTGCATCAATACAATAGTATTCACAACCTGCCTTCGCTGCTGCATCAATTAATGGGATTTCTTTCTCAGTAGTGGGATCCCCCCATAAAGAATTCATATAATCATTAAATATGATTTTTAGTTCTTCATTATCTTTATTAGGCCTTCTGATCACCCTCCTGTACCTAGTTAATTCTCCCATAGCCTCATCAAAGCCTTTATTAGTTACACCTACTGCTACTGGTACAGAAGTAAATGTATCTCCCATGCCAAGCTCCTTAAACCAATGAGCATTTAATTCATCTGGCCCACAAATATTTAAATAAAAGTGACCATTTTGATCTCCTATTTCCCAATGCCAAGAACCATTATGTTCTATTTGCCAGAATAAGCTACTTCCTACTTCTGTATTTTCTAAATAACCCATAGGCAGATATTTTTTACTAGACCAATTTCCTACGTTAGTGACCTCTAAAGCATTAGAAGATCTCTGATCAATTGTAGGCTGTACTTGCTCTAAGCCTACTTCTGGTAAAGTATAAGTTTGCCAATTCATCTCCCTTTGCCATGAATGATGAGGCACATGGATGCGCATTTTTTCATCTCTTGGCAGTAATCCTTCTTTCTCTATACCTGTATAATTAAACGAAGAGATATACTCTAAAGTTTGAGGATTCTTACCTTTATTAGTAACCTCATTCCAAAAACGAACGATTGAAATCTGATTATAAAATTGCATATGAGTTGTTACATACACCTCTGATGCCTCATCATACGTTGTTATCTCAATTTTTCTCCCTAATTCATTTCTCTCATCCTTAAGGCCATTATATTTCATTCGATAACCTGGTGCGGTCACAATATATTTATTTCCATGTCTTTCATAAGGTTTATCCATGCCTGATAAGTTTAACTCTACAAGATTAAATGCCTCATTATGAATTCGTTCTGATACAATATCCGTTTCATTAAAAGGTACAGCTGAAAAATGTAATAGCTTCACCTGCTCCTCTTTTGTTATTTCTAGGATCATATAAATGCCATTTTCAATAATTTCTATTCGCTTCATCTTTGCCACCTCTCCGACTGCTATTCTGCGATTAAATGAATGAGTTGTCCTTTAAAGTCTCCAAATATACTTTGAATATTAAGCCCTCCATACATTAAAGCATCTCCTGCATAGACTTCTTCACTACCTTCTATACGATAAAATGCCTTTGTATCTAACCCTTTCAAGTAAATCCTTCTACTACGATAATTCGGTCTTGCCATGACTTGAACGAAGGTTACGAGTACTTCTTTCTTATCTTTTGATACAACAGACCAACAATCATACATATGATTTTGACTACAAGAAGCAATGCGGTAATAATCACCTTGTCTCACTAAGTCATTATATTTATGATACATAGCTACTTGCTGTGGAATCATAGCTCTATCTTCTTCTGGAATGCGTGTAACATCTAATTCATAACCAAACGTACCTAATAAAGCTACATAGCCTCTTGTTTCAAAAGGTGTTGTTCTACCAACTGTATGATTAGGACAATCACTTACATGAGCACCTATGGCTGATAAGGGATAAATAAGGGCTGTTCCTTCTTGAATCTTTAACCGTTCAATAGCATCCGTATCATCAGAGCACCAAATCTGTGGACTATAATAAAGCATACCCGGGTCAAATCTCGCACCACCGCCAGAACAGTTTTCTAAAAGTAGCTCTGGAAATTCATCAATTAATCTTTGTTGGAGTTCATAAACACCTAACACATAACGGTGATAAAGTTCTCCTTGCTGATTAGCCTCTAGATAATAGCTTCCTATATTGGTTAGTGGACGATTCATATCCCATTTGACATAGGTAATATTAGCACTGCTTAATACCTTTCTTAAACATTCATAAACATAATCTCTTACTTCTTTTCTGGATAAATCTAATACGTATTGGTTACGACATAAAGTCCCTTCTCTATTTGGCACTGCAATAGCCCAATCTGGATGTGCACGATACAAATCCGAATCTGGTGAAATCATTTCTGGCTCAAACCAAATACCAAAAGCCATACCTAGCTTATTCACTTCATCTACTAGATATTTTAAACCACCTTTAATTTTCTCCTCATTAACTTGCCAATCACCTAAAGCACAATTATCGCTACTTCTAGTGCCAAACCAGCCATCATCCATCACTAGCATTTCTATACCTAATGCTGAAGCTTCTCTAGCAATAGCTAATAATTTATCTGTATCAAAATCAAAATAAGTTGCTTCCCAGTTGTTAATTAAAATCGGTCGCTTTTTGTCCTTATATATACCTCTAATCAAATGATTGCGGTACAAGTCATGAAGTGTTCTACTCATTTTCCCTAGTCCTTCAGCCGAATAGACCATAACAACTTCTGGTGTAGTAAAACTAGCTTGTTCCTCTAATTTCCAACTAAAATCTGTAGGTTCAATTCCCATGACTGCTCTTACTGTGTCAAACTGATTACATTCTACTTGAGCCATAAAATTACCAGAGTATACAAAATGGAAGCCATATACCTCTCCTCTATCCTCTGTAGCATCTGCTGTTAAAAGTGCCATGAATGGATGATCTTGATGACTAGATTCTCCTCTTATAGAAGAAGTACCTTGTTTACCATATCCTACTCTTCGGCGCTGCATATGACGTTCTCTAGCCCAAGAGCCATGTAAGGTAAGTAGTTCAAAGTCTTTATTGTCCATATCAAGACATACGGATAAAGCTTTAGTAAGTGTTATAGTCTCTGTATGCTTATTCGTTATTTTGGTGCTTCTTGTAATAACATCTAAGTTTTCAAAGACAGTATAGCTTAATACAACTTCTAATTGTAGAAGCTTATCTCTACAAATGAGTTCCAAGGTAGTGCATTCGTTATCTTTTCCAAAAGTTGCTGGTAACCCCTCTAGTGCTTTTTTCCCTTTATAAATAGTGTGATCCACATAAGCTAGACTACAAGCACTGTGACCTTTTGAAGTCTTCACACCTAAACAGCTCTCTCTAAAATCTCCAATGCCATGAGTAGAATATTCCATCGGAAAACAATCTAAGAAACTTCCCCTGTCTCTATTATTCTTACTAGGTACATAAGGGCCTTCATTAGTCCTCAATAAGTAACTTAAATGATAATCCTCTATCCTTTTACCATAATAAATGTGACCTATAAAATCCTCTTCATCAACAATACCTATCATATAAGTTGATTGTGGTGTGTCTAATTTAAATGCTCGTTCACTTTCATAATACTTGATTCCCATACCCCATCTCCTTCAAGTTATATTTTATTATTAGCTTATATTGACTTAAGAAACTAAAAACCCTAGTATGCTTACTAGCTGATTTTCAGGTGCTTGCATCACAGTTAAGGTAATTCTATGTTTCTTGTATTCACCATTCATTAAAATAGGATAAGTTTCAGGATAATTTCCCCACCCTTTATCAAAATAAGTATCTAGTATATTGGTAGGTTCATCATCAATGGTAATCATCACCTTTCCTCTAATATCCTCAATCCCTTTAATATAAAGGAGAAAAATATGACTACCTTCTAATTCACATACTAATTCTGCCTCTTTAGCATCCCTCTGCATTTTGTAGCCATCCCCTATAGTTCTAAACTGCTCATCGCTAGCTTCAAAACCTACCTCCTTAATGAATCCTATTTCCTTACAGGATAAAAGCTGTCCCTTTTCATAAGGGGCCTCATTTAAAGGTGTCTGTGGTATCTCATAATGCTTATCTTCTGATACAGGACTAGTCATAGCTTCCTTTAGTAACTTTGTTACCAATTCTGCAACAATCCCATGTCCTCTATCATTAGGATGGACTTCGTCTGTCTCAATATCCTTCCAAGTATATGTACCTTTGTTAATTTCTTTAAAGATTTCTTGTCTATAACTTACTGTGGGTATACCATAATATTTAGCAATAGCTGCTTGTTCTTCCTCTGCACTTGTACCATCTTCTAATGTCATAAAAATCTCAACAATTGCTGTATCTTCCAAGGTAGTTAAAATACGTCTTATTAAGCTTTCATAGGAAAGGTTAGTCTTCTCTTTTGGTGGTACATCATTAGCAGCAAATTCGACAAATATCAAATCTGGTTTATGAACTAATAAATCTTTTTCTACACGATGCACACCTATTAAAGAACCCGTAGCACCTACACCAACATTAATTTTATTAATTTTTGTTTCTGGAAACGTTTCTTGAAACCATTTATAAACCCTTTCTACATAGGCATTTTTAGGTAAACTTGGATTGCAGCCTTGTGTAATAGAGCCTCCTAAAAAGCCAACTGTTATCTCTTCTCCATTTAATGCACGTTGCAACACGCGACTCAATTTTTCTGTAGACACACTACCATCTCCCTCATATCATAAGTTTTACAATGTTCCTTAGGCTTATTAGCTTTTTTTACATATGGTATTACTATTTTTATTATGCGTTACTTGTACCACTTAATATCAAACTATTTTAATTAAAAATAGTTTTTTTTAAACTTAAATTAATTATATATTATCTTGTTAAAATTACAATCCCTTATCTTAACAGAGATAAAAAATGACATCAAAAAAGCTAAGTTACTATCAAAAAAGACAGTAACTTAGCTTTCTTTTATTTATTATTCTTCTGTAGTACTATTAGAAGTTCCTTCTCCTGCTGTTCCTGAATTATCATGGCTCGGCGTCGGAGTCGCTTCACCTGTTTCCAGCTGTTTAATACGTACATCAATATTAATAGGCTCGCCTACTACTCTTACATCTGCTGGCGGAATAATAGTTAGTGGTAACTGATATTCACCTGTTCCATATCCTGTCAGATCTAAAGAGAATTTAATATCCTCTTTGGTATATCCTAGTAATTTATTAGGTAAAGCACTTAATACTACTTGAATATTCGGTGTTAAAATCTCATAAGTTAAATTCTCACCTAAACCAATTACTGTTAAATCCATTTCATTCGTCTGTATTGGATATTCTAAGCTTTCTTCTTCCATTACTTCTAGGCTCACATTGACTTTATTATCAATCAAGGTCATAACCCCATCAGGCAATTTCATAGCCACTTGAATAAGATCTGTTTTTTCTACTTTACTTAAATCAATAGGTTCTAGTTCTATTTCTTTGATACCCGCTAAAAGTTCAGACTTACCAATGAGTTTTACCTTTTCAGGTGAAACAATTGTGTTAATAAGCACTAAGCCTTCTTTAAGCGTTCCTGTGTAGTTAACCTTAATCGTTACTTCTTTTTCACTACCAATTGGTAATTTTACCTCTGCTGTATCGGTGGATAAGGATAAGGAGGTAATTTCTACACCTTCTGCATCATAAAGCTTAATAGGTAACTGCGCTACTAATTTCTCTTCTGAGAAATCTTTTGCTTCAATGAGTACCTTCGCCTCCGAAACTCTATCAATATCTGATTTAGGTCCTGTAATTGTTACTTTATCAGGCGTAATAACAGGTACACCATCCCCAATTAATGTATACGTATCTGTTAAGTCTTTAGACATCTCATAAGTAACCTTCTGGAGTTTTTGGTCAATCTTGTCTATTAGTACTTTAGTCACCTGCGGCTTTTTATCTGTAACACTGATTGTATAACTATCTAAATTAATTTTAACTGCATAATTAGCATTATCAGATAATGAGGATTCTGTTAAATTCCCCATATAATCTGCTATATTTAAAGTTGCTGTAATGAGCTTTGGATTTTTAACTAATTTATCAATTTCTAAACGTGGTCCCGTTACAACTACTTTAAAATTCTGATTTCTTATTTCGTCTTCATTTTTGAGTTTATAACCGCTAGATTCTAATTCGTCTAGACCAGTAATAACCACATTCACCCCCGCAATCTCTTGAGGCTGAATAGGATTCTGTGTATTAATAACAAAGAGCCATAGGATAAAGGCAAGTACTAAGGATGTTATTTTCCATGGAAGGTTGTCTGTAAATAATTTATTCATTTTTACTCTTTCCTTTCCATATTACCTTTTTTCTTTCTGATCGTTTCTTCTTTCTAGTAGAAAGAAGAATCTTCTTAATGAGTTCTGCATCTAGTCCTCTTTTTATTTTCCCATTTCTCACACAAGATATAATGCCATTTTCTTCAGACACAACAATAACAAGTGCATCTGTCCCCTCAGAAATACCAATAGCCGCTCTATGTCTTGTGCCTAAATCCTTGCTAATCTCCATACTATCTGAAAGAGGCAAGAAACAAGTAGCTGCAGATACTCTATTATTTTTAATAATAACTGCTCCATCATGTAAGGGCGTATTTTTTTCAAAAATATTAATGAGTAATTGACTAGAAATAAGGCCATCTATCCTGATTCCTGTTCTTTCCACATCACCAAGTCTAGTCTCTTGTTCAAGTACAATTAATGCTCCTGTTTTATATTTAGACATGTGCAGTGAAGCCTTTGCAATTGCTTCAATAGCTTCGTCTGTTAATCCATCCTCAGCCTGATCCGAGGTATTAATTAAGGATTCAAACAATTTTCCTCTACCAATCTGTTCTAAAGCCCTTCTAAGTTCCGGTTGAAATACAACTAAAATAGCAAAAGTACCTACTGTAATGGCATTAGAAACTACCCACCACAATGTATGTAGTTGGAAAAGATATGCCACACTAGCTACAACCAAGACAATCATTACACCCTTAAATAGCGCCCAAGTTCTCGTGTCTTTGATCCATGCTAGCACAATGTAAATAAGATATGCTACAACGAGTATATCAATAATATCTCTCATACCAATATTAGGAAATCCTAGATAGGGTATCTTATCAAGCGCCTCTTTTATTACATCCACCGAACAAAACTCCTTTATGTGTATTTTCTATCCTATTATATCATGTTTTACTGACTACGTGTATTTAATTTTCGACTACTCTACATAATTATTATGAATAATGAATCCTTTTCTAAAATTAAAGAAAGGCACAAGCCTGTTACTAATAATATGCTTGTACCTTCCCCATTATATACCTTTATCTTCATTATAAGATTCCATTATTCTGCTATTAAAATCCTTTGGCCCTTTATTATTAGTATAAACATGTTTTACAGTAGTATGCTTAACTTTTACATTTATTTTAGGGACTACTTTAACATAATAGTAATTATCATCATCTTCAAATTGAACAACTTCCGATCTTTGATAATCAAGGGCCACTGAAAAGAACTGGACAACTACTGCCACTATGCCGCCGATTACAGTCCATAAAATAATACTTCCCATCTTCATCCCAATATCATCAAAAAATAGAATGGCTAATCCAAACCCTAATATATTAACTACCATTCCTACTCCAATTGCAATATAAGGTGCATAATCAATAGATTGCTTTCTAATAATATAAACCACTGAAAAAACAATAAAGAATACAACTACTACTGATAGCATCTTTTCATCCATTAGTAAGGCATTAAAATCAGTCTTACTCACGCTAGTAGCTAAATCAACTATTTCACTTTTGTTAAGGGTTGTCGTTTGAATAACGACTGTTAATTCAGGAACCATAAACCATACTATAACACCTATAATCATCATTACGATGCAAATATAACCGCCTAACAGCGCTACTATAATAGGTAAAATCAATGGTACATTAATCGCAAAAGCCATTAATGTTACTAAAGTTAACAAACCTTCCTTGGGAAATAGCCTCATAAACGCCAAATAAAGAATAGTAAGTAGTATAAACATCAATATTGCAAATATAGGATTAGCAGGTAAAATAAAAAGTGTAGTTAACAGAATACTCCCTATCAAAATCCACTGTGCTGATACAAAAGTTCCAATAAGCGCTAAAAACATCACAGCTATTACCCCGCTTAAGGCCCCTGTATAATTAGTGGCTGTTATTAGCATATGTATGGCACTAAAAATGAGTATAAACTTCATAAAAGGCAAAATGATATACTCATACTTCTTAAATTCACTGATAATATTTTGTCTCATACTTAATAGTGCTTCGTTAGATTTCATGCTCTTCCCCCTCGTCACTCTTTTGCTCCTGCTCATAGGTATCTAGCTGTTTTAGTAACTTTCTATAATTCTTAAATCTTTGCTTCGCTGCCTGGTACTCTCTTCCATAAATAGCAGTTGAAATAGAAGTATAAATAATAAGTGCTGTAATCCAAGGTAAGAAGTAGGGTTTAAAATACACGTCTATAAGCTCCCATAGGGATTTTGGGAAAATAACCCCCTCATTTAAGATATTTAACGCACCCATTCCCACAAAAAAAAGTGTTATAATAGTAATTCCTAGTCTTGTTTTAAAGTTATTAATATATATATAATCCTCAATAAAGTAATTTAGCCTAGCTTG
This sequence comes from Cellulosilyticum sp. WCF-2, assembly GCF_003990395.1. NCBI lineage: Bacteria > Bacillati > Bacillota > Clostridia > Lachnospirales > Cellulosilyticaceae > Cellulosilyticum > Cellulosilyticum sp. WCF-2. Next base: position 4,418,179 of record NZ_CP034675.1, read on the forward strand.
ATCTTTCTTCATATGATTTTTTTCATATAAAGCTAGTTTTGTCATAAGAATAATCTTCTTTTGGTCAGTCAAATTATCTCATCCCCCTACCTGCACTTATTTATAGCCATCTACTGTATAGTTTCCTGCTGCATTCCAAAAAATCCATTCTTCTAGACCAGCATCATAAGTTCCTTGAATTTGAGCTTTTATTTGCTCTGGACCATAAAGGAGATATGGCTTTAAACTCTTCAGTGTAAAATCCTGTAGCCATGGTCTTATAATGGCTTTTCGCTGACTTCTTTCATTCTCTCTTATTAAGTCCTGTCCCTTTTCCATTGTATTTAATATTATATCATAAGCGTCAAGATGAGGATAGGCTATTCCAAATGTCCCCTCTGCATAGTGTGAAGGATAGACCATTGGACAAATATAATCTAAATACTGGCTCATAGCCGCAAAGTCTTGACCCACAATACTAGCATCCAGCTGGCTTAAAATAACAGCGCCAAATACATCTGCAGATACATACACCCCTTTTTGCTGCAAATGCTGACAAGCATACTTTGTAAATGCAGTAATAATGTCTGCTTTTGAAGTGGTCTCATCTAATACGACCGTAGTAGGCTTCATAGACTCATGAAAGCGGACATAGTCGAACTGTATTTCTTTAAAGCCTAGCTCAACAGCTTCATCACATATCTCTAAAAGATAATCCCAATTTGCTTTATTGTAAGGATCTAACCATGTATCACCTGCACTTGTTTCATAAATCTGGCCTGATAAGCTCTTAATAGCACGTTCTGGCTCCTTCTTAGCCACCACATTATCTTTGAAAGCCACTACTCTAGCTATAGGATAAATGCCTTCCTCGTAGAGCCTTGTCATCATACGACTGACATCCTTCATCGGTGGCTTAGCTAGTACAACACCTTTTTCTATTAGTACTTCATTATCTGTTGCAAAAGTCAGATAACCATTATCATTTTTAACGTCAATAATAAAACTATTAATCCCTGTTTCTCTTGCCATACTAATGTAATTCTCATAATCCATTACTTTACTTGGTGGAATATAAATACCCTTTACTTTTTTAGGTGCTTTATACAAGTCATATTTAACGCCAGTAGTAGGTAGATAAACATCTTTTTGAGGGCCTTTAGCTTCTTGTTCTAAAAAAGGAAAAAAGGTAATAAGATCTTGCCCAAATTCGTCGTTTATACATATGCCAATAAATACCACACAAATAAGACTACATACAAAAAGTAGTCTTTTTCTCGCCCTTGACTTTTTCTTCTTATAAAAATAATAACTATTAACTGGCCTTAGTTTGTACTTTTTCATTTGTCAGCACCCCTGTACACACTCTTTTTAATTATATCACATCTTTTACTTAAATGCCTTTATTCAATATACCCTAATATACTCTATCATAATTGTTAATTTTTTGAAAAATATGCATTTTATTAAGTATTGCCTGTTATTAATATATTATACAAACCCTCACCCTTTCCCCTCGAATATACAACTATTTACCCACTAACATAAATAAGACTTGCAAATAATCTATTTGCAAGTCCTATTTTCATTTTATTTATTCACTAATTGGTTTCATAGTTGGGACTCGAACATGCGTTCCGTCCGTGCAACTCCACCGAACTTTATGGAGTCTTATGAAAAGTCATAAAGTCCATTTTTTAGAATCCATCGAACTCCGTAGAGACTAATGAATATGTAGTCATCCATGTGTCACCATACGAACTTTATGTGCTTCTATAAATGCTTGTACGATTACGTCCAATCGTATCTAATGGAATCCTTACAACTCATTAGACACGTCGTACACTAAAAATACATCTCTGTATTCCTAACTATTTTATTATAATACATCCCTCGAGATTTGTCATCACCTCTTTTTTCTTTTCCTTGGAACATTCTGCATAGATATCCATTGTTGTAGATATATCCGCATGCCCCATAATAGACATGATGACCTTCAAATTAGTTTCATTCTCACAAAGCCTTGTGCAGAAAGTATGACGCAAATGATGTGCTGAAAAATCCGGGAGAAGCAACGGATCTCTATCTTCCTTCTTTGCATCAGCTTCTTCCTTATCATTATATGCTTTTGTAGCTCTGTGAATTGCATTGTTTACAGCCGAGGAACTATAAACAGTGTGATAAGCGGTGTTAAAGACAAACCCGGAATATCCGTCAATCACTTCTTCGCAAAAACCAAGGCACTTCTGAATCTCATACTCTGTAATAAATGCATCGAACACTTCCTGAATCATCGGGATTGTTCTCGTACCTGCTTCCGTCTTGGGAGTCTCAATGCGTTTCTTGCATACTCCCTTTGAATCAGGTCTGTCTGTCAGGTTGTGATTCACACTGATCATGCGATTCTCGAAGTCCAAATCTTCCCAGCGAATGGCAATGCATTCTCCAATTCTCATTCCGGTTCCAAGCAACACAGTTATAATAGGAAGCCATCCCTCATATTCCCTGTCAGATTCCAAGAAATTCATAAATGCTTTCTGTTCAGGAATCGTAAGAGCCCTACGCTTCGGCGCATCCCAAAGCTTACTTCTCTTAATCTCCGTCATGGCAGAATCCGATGGATTATTTACAATCAGACCATCTCTTACCGCAAGCTGCAATGCCGGATGAACTACAGTATGCACATTCTCTAAAGTATTTGCCTTGATTCCTTCCTTCAATATGGAAAAGTAAAACTCTTTCACATCCGAGTATCGAATCTCTGCGATCCTTCTTTTGCCAAATGTAGGTCTTACAAAACGATTGTACATATACATGTAATTGGCCTTGGTGGTTTCCTTCAAATTGTACTTCTGACTGATGTATCGGTCGAAGCAATCATTAAGTGTCAGTTTTTTTGCAGCATATGCATCCAAACCTTGCTCATATTTGAGTTGTACTTCCTTCTCCCTTGCCCGAAGCTCCGGGAGAGTTTTGGCATAGATGTAATGACGCACCTTATTCTTATCAGAATATGCGTAGCAGTATCTACCATCCGCCCTCTGTGTCTCACCTGTTCTGAGAACATATCCTTTGCTGTCTTTTCTTCCTTTAATAGCAGCCATATTCATTCCTCCAATCAAAATAAAAAGGAATAGCCGGTTCTACTATTATGAATAAAAGTCTATGGATAACTTTGACTCAAGACCATTATAGTGCCGCCTATTCCGTATTTGCAATCCAAATTTGTCCGTTTTGAAAAATAGTATCTTCTATGGATTAGATAGGATTTCTTTGGGTTTTCTATGCTTCACAGAAGTTCTCCAAATATTCATCCACTTTCTCTGTGTTTACTAAAATACATCTCTTAACACGATAAACTGCATTTGCTTCCTTCGCAATTTCCTGAAATGTGTGAAGCCCTAATGAATAAAGTTGTGCACCTTCTGCATATCTGACAAATTTCTTCTTTCCTGTTCCAACCATATTTTCTAACTGTGCTACTTCTGTTCTTGCTTTTGACATCTCTATTTCCTCCTACACTATTCCTTCCAAAAATCCAACCATCTGGACCTTAATCTTAACCTTTGCTCGCCTTACTTTCTGTGCGGCCGACTCATACTGTATTCCTTCCTCTTCTGCAATAGCTCCGATATCCTTCTCCCCGGAAAGGTATCCTCTGAATATTCTCAATTCGTTTCTTCCCAGAATACTCAGCTGCTGATTGAAAAGTTCATAATCTGCCCTCATTCTGCGAAGCGTGTATGCATCCTTCTGATATTTTTCGCCACGGTCAACACCTGCCAGTACATCTCCGGAAAAATCACAGGCAATAATCGCGTCTCGGGTGATGACATTACTAATTGCCGTATCAGCTGTAATATCACTATGAATGCCAGATGACTGCACCCGAACTCCCAGCTCTCCATGACTTTTCTTCCGATTATAGGCTTTTTCGTTTTCAATCATGTAGCGAAGCCCTTCCGTGTAGCCATCTACAATTCCAATGAAATTTGAATAATTCTTGCAGATGATATCCACCCTTCCGGCAGCATCTGCCCTTGCATAAATCTCAATAATACTTGCTTTTGCCACCATCGAATCCTCCTTAACTGAATTTGACGTAAGCATCAGCGAAACCGGTTTTGCTCTTCCTTACAAATAGTATTCTACGGCTTTCTATGGATTTCGTCGTTCCCTTGTTATTGAACCTTTAGTCAAAAAGTTCAAGGAGATTAAACTCCATATCTAAGATAAATTCACTAATATTTTCATTTGTTCCAACGCAACCTTTTTTATTGTTGGACTCTTTGCCATTTTCATCAGTAAAATCATCTCCTTCTCATTCTCATCCAAAGTACATCCTAACTCCCCATTCAAGAGATATCCGGCAGAAGTTCCAAGTAATGATGCCAGCTCAACAATTACACTTCCCTTTATATCCACCTTGTCATTCTCGTATTGTGAGATCAACGACTTCTTACAACAAATCTGTTCTGCCAACTCCTCCTGCGTCATTCCCATTTTCACTCTGCATTCTCTGATTCTCATTCCAATTGTCTTTTCCATCTTTCTCTCCATTTCCAGAGCAAAAAACGGAAACAGACGCAATAAAGGAGTCGACAAAACGAATACCAATAAGACCGGTAGCTAATATGCCACCTGGCTCTATTTCCGTTTTGTCGGCTCCTAATAGTTCTATGCTAATTCCAGCTCGTTACAAACTCTTGATACGCAGTGCCGGCTCTGATGGTTCCTGCCAAATCTGACGGTTCAACTGCTATCTCACTTATTTGATTTTAATAATTTGCAGCTCTTTTCATGGGTTTCATTTTCCCCAGTTCTTTGCTTTTTTGAACACTCACCCGGACCTGTCCGGCTCTTCCGTCCTTTTCAGAACCTCGTCTGTTTTCCAGAACCATGACTCTCTCTTCATCTACAAGAACCACAATTTCTCTGTTACATTTCCCACAGGTAATGTCTATATTACATTGTCCCTGGCACTTCATCAGAATTCTGCCACATACCGGGCAGCTGACATATCTCTTATCTTTCCTATCTATCATCATCAAAATCCTCCTGGTTGATTGTTACCATTCAACGGATAAGGGAAAGGAAAACCATTGATGATTGTGAAATAACGGATGAGTTCCGATGTGCCGAAGTCCGCACCATCCGTCCTTTGTACTTCTCGCTGATCTCTTTTTGTAACTGACTCCATTCTATAAATTTACCGCTCCTCTACAAACCACATATTGTTATCTTCATAGAAAAGATGGCTCTCTCTTCCATTCACAATACATGTATAGCGTATTCCCACACCTCCGGCTTTTAGACTGGCCGCTCTGCGCACATCTGTTACTCTCTGTATTTCGTATACCTGGCCGTCTTTCCAGATAAAGCTCCTTGGAAGGAGCCGACCATCCTTGGTAAACTCAGCCATGACATTCACATATACCTTACTGCTTTCCATTCCTGACACCTCCTATCCGAAGTACCCATGAGGATGCACCGTATGATCTGCTTTCGCATCACAGGCTGACAAAATTCTGTCACGGTACATGAGTCCTCTCTGAATACTATAAAATCCAAATCTTCTTCGGATGACATCTACTGCATCATCCATCTTCATCTGCTTCTCCCGGAAACCCGGATCCGTGAAAAGATCCAGCTGCTCCCAGAAATAATCTGTCACAAGATCGGCTCCCCGGATTCCGATACTTCTGAGTGGCTTCTGAAAAAGCTCCGGCGAAAGCTGTTGTTTCTCATACTCATCTGCAGGCAACCTGTAGCTTTCCTTATAAAGCCGGTACCCTGCTTCTGCGATTTCTTTTGTTATGTTGCTGGCATTCTTAAGCTTTACCTGCTTGGAAAAATGATAAAGGTCTTTGTCCCTTATACTGATTTCTACTGTCCGGCACCGGAATCCATTCTCCCTCAGTCTCGCCGCAACGCTTTCCGCCAGGATATAAAGAACAATCTTCACATCCTCATCTGTCTCCATATCCTTTGGTGTCGTTGTACTGTTACCTACGGACTTGACCGGAGCGCTGGTATTCTCAATCTTTACCGGGGAATCATCATAGCCATTGGCAAATGACCAGAGGATGCTTCCCATTTTGCCCAATCTTCCAATCAAAATTTTTTCATCCGTCTGTGCCAGTCCGCCGATAGTGGTAATTCCCATGCTATAAAGTTTTTTCGTCGTAGCACTTCCTACATATAATAAATCTGACACTGGTAGCGGCCACGCCTTTGTTTGGTACTCATCCTTATTCACGGTAGTAATGGCATCCGGCTTTTTGTAATCTGATCCCAGCTTTGCAAAAATTTTGTTAAAGGACACACCGATACTCACAGTAATGCCAAGCTCTGACTTGATCCGGCTACTAATTTCCTGAGCCACCTTATAGCCATCTCCTTTGATTCCGGCGCTGTCTGTCACATCCAGCCAGCACTCATCAATTCCATAAGGTTCCTGTCTGTCGGTATACTCTCCATAAATCTCATGGGTCATCTTAGAAAATCTCAGGTACAGATCCATTCTTGGAGGAAGAAACGTAATATCCGGACAAATCTGTTTGGCCTGCCACAGCGCCATCCCCGTTTTTACACCATGCCGCTTTGCTATATAATCGGCAGTCAGCACGATTCCATGCCTTGCTTCCGGATCGCCGCCCACCGCAACCGGCTTTCCCCGAAGCTCCGGATGATGCAGGAGCTCCACTGACGCATAGAAGCAGTTACAGTCACTATGTAAAATTGTTCGGCTCACTCATTCACCCTCTTTCATCCACTCATTTCTGTCTGTATGTCTGTTGTCTACAAGGGCTAATATAATACCATTTACAATGATATTCAAGTGAAGTTTTCTTCATGTTATCCGTTTTAATGATATTTTTGTTGATTTTTCAATATTTTAATGGTATAGTGGATATACATTCATACGATGACAGAATACTTATCACAGCAATCAGAAAGGCTATTTATTATGAAAGAGTTAGGAAAGATCATCGCGAAGAACAGAAAAGCAAACAAAATGAAACAAGGTGAACTTGCAAAGAAACTGGAAGGCTATGACATTTTTGTAAAGCAGAATACGGTCAGTGCATGGGAATCCGGCAGCACACAGCCAAGCGCCAGACAGCTCCTGGCCATCTGTGAGCTACTAGATATTTATGATGTTTATACGGAATTTATAGGGCAGAATCCAATCAATCCTTTCCGCAACCTGAATGAAGAAGGAATTAACAAGGTGCTTGATTATATCCGCCTGTTGGAAAAATCCGGCGATTACAAACCGGCAGAGATCATTCCCATTCATGTTGTCAGAGAACGCAAAGTATTCTACACGACAGTTTCTGCCGGTACCGGTTCCTTCCTGGATGGAGAAGATTATGAAATGTACTCCTCTCCCGACATCCCAGAGGAAGCAACCTTTGGAGTGCATATCAGTGGTGACAGTATGGAACCCCGCTACCACAATGAGGATCTTGTCTGGATCGAACAGACCGAACAGCTTAACGATGGAGAAATCGGCATCTTCTACCTGGACGGAAATGCTTATATCAAGAAATTCCAGAATAACGGAAAAGGAACCTATCTTATTTCTCTTAATAAGAAATACGATCCGATTCCCATCACAGAAAACAGTTCCTTTAAGATTTTTGGCCGCGTACTGTCTTAGTCCGTTTTATTGTACTCCTGCTCTGGTAGCATGTACATAGTGGGAGGGGAAGCAGCCGCTTTATCCTCTGTTTACAAGAAATGAAAGCAAGGGAGGATTGATGATATGGATACAGAGACTTTGACCTGTAAAGTGTGTGAAGCTAGAGCTGACTATGGGATTACACAACAGCAGCTGGCCGATGCTACCGGAATCAGTGTTAGAACCATCATCAGCATTGAAAAAGGACGCCAGCTTCCATCATTGCTGTCCGCCATGAGAATTGCTAATTACTTCTCTCTTACAGTGGATCAGCTGTTTGAATATAAGAAAACCAGTCCGGCGACAAGCAAAGGAGGCCCTGATCATGAATAATGCAGCAATCAATTTCCAGACCATTGCCGTGGATTTCGATGGCACTCTCTGTTACAGCAAATGGCCGGACTGCGGTCAGCCCAATCAGGCACTAATCACCTATCTCCAAGAATGGAGGCGAAATGGCAATAAGCTGATACTCTGGACCTGCCGCGCCGGGGAAGCTTTGTCGAAAGCTGTCGAATGGTGTAAAGAACAAAACCTTGAATTCGATGCAGTCAACGATAATCTCCCGGAGATTATTGAACTCTACGGAAACAACAGCCGCAAAATCACCTGCGACTACTATATTGATGACCGGATGTTACTTCCGGAATTGATAAAGGCATAGCACCGTGATTGGTACTATGCCTATTTTCTTACTCTATCTAGTTAATTCCAATTCTGTATCCCAGATTAAACAAATCCCAAATCACATCAACATCATTGAATCTGTATGAATACTCTGGACGGTATGCACGATTTGATGTTATCTGCACCCCTCCAGGAAAACCATTACGGTCATTAAAATAACAACGAAGTTCAAGTCCCCACTTATTTGCATCATTTTCAAGAGAAATAATTCCTTCGTCCGCAATGTTTAGGTTTTCCGAAAGTCTGCTGTTGTATTCTGCGATAAAATTACGCATTCTACTTTCTTTAGCTTCCGCCTCAATAAAAACTGTCTGTCCTGTACTTTTGAAAAAGTAATCAATTTGTTGTGCTATACCCATGACTCTTCTCCTTTTATTTTATATTTTAGGCACCATGCTCATCATATCTGGAGCATTTGTCCTAATATCCCATTTTGCAATTTTCATCTTTTTGATTTTTTTCCCATCCCCAAAATCCAAAAGATCTTCTCTTCTAAAAGCATTGAGCAACTTTTTTAAACTTCCAAGTCCTAAAGATGACATAAGAAATGCCTCTTCCGGAACAACCAATTTACAATATGCCCAAAGCTGCCCTAGATCTCTGAGCGTTAACTGCGTTTTCTTTGCTTCAATGAAAAATAGCTTAACCATAGTATTCTTCTTAGCAATAGCTAAAACATCTATTTGGATATCCACGCCATTTGCCATTTCATTTACAATATTATACTTTGCCAATACTCTATCTAATCGTTCAGCATGTGCATCAACAGCAATAACATCATATCCTTTGTATCTATCTTTGACATAACGTTCAAGCCATAGTCTCATTGGTTCATATAATTCTTCTTCAAGTCTTACATTATTCATCTTTTTTGTATCCTAAATCTTTTGCAATTTCTGTCCAGCTTTCATAGTGTTTGCCTCGAATTTCTTCAGGAATAAAGTCATCATTCTCTCCAGGGTGTACAGGCTTTTCCTTTCTTCTCTGTGTAAGTTCCCAATAATAACGATGTAATCGAGCTGCTGGATCTTTTCCCGCCATAACGTATGGTTTCTTCTGCTCCTCAGCAAAATAGTCTAGAGCCTGTTGTTTATGCAATACGACAAATCCTACTGGTTGAAATTCTAAAGCCCATACTTTCACCTGATGCTCTTTTTTCCAAAAATCGCTTTTGCCTTGATTATATTTTGTTAAATTACCATCTCTCATATTTGGATGAGCCCAATCGATTGCTTGAACAGGTATATCAATACTTTTGAGTAAGTTACAAAAATCGACAACTAATTCCCAATTGTGAGGAATCTCAAAATACACTCTGTAATTTGGCTCTGAAAATGCATAATTACTTCTACGAATATATCCTGTTACATCCGCAAATCCTTTTACAAACTGTTTTCTCTCATCAAATGTGAAATTAAATACTTCTGGTGAAATTCTTACATTATCTGATGATGTAGCACCTCCTATATATCTCAAAACTTCTCTCATTAAGTAGTCTTCATTTGGCTTTCTGAAAGATAATAATGAATAATTTGCGCTTTGAGAAAATGTCAATGAAGTACCTAATAAGGGTTCTAATACCGTTCTAATATCAGTAATACTTGCTCTAACATAAATTCCAACATCATTTTGAAATTCTGTTTCCAATTTCTTATGTGGAATATCTATTGATACTGTAGTTTCAGTAGCACCTCTTTGTATTTCTCCATTACCAGTAATCATTCCAAGCAAATATGCCATTTCAACATTCATAAAGAGCCTCCTTCCACAGAATAGAACTGTTCAATTTGGTCCGCTATTGCCTTAGCTAATAATGGTGGAACAGCATTTCCTATTTGTTTTCTAATATATACTTTTGAACCATAGAAAATAAATATATCATCAAAAGATTGTAGTCTTGCAGCTTCTCTTGGCGTAATCGCACGATGTAAATATGGATGGTTATTGGTTCCATTTGATGAAGCATCAAATCGTGTATCAATAGTTGGTGACACCTCATCCCATTTTAATCGTCCCCATGTAGTCTTAAATTTCTGTTTTCCAATCATCTCTTCTGGCAAACATTCTTTTCCCTGTTCAGGCGGAATTAACTTTAACTTTTCAATAGCCACAGTTTTATGATTTGATGCAATATGATTATACAATCGTGTGCTCCCTTCTCTCATGAGCCTCTGATAATCACTTTGTGCACCTATTCTGTACGTTTGCTCAAAACATCCTTCTCCGGAATTCAAATATGACAAATCACTTATTGCATCGCGTACTGTTGTTTTTTTACTTGCCGTAGAAATTGGAAGTGGAATATTATTTCCCTTAGAACAAATGAAAATGGTTCTTTCTCTTGATTGGGGCACACCAAAGTCAGATGCATTTAGTATACCATACTCAACATTATACCCCAAATCTTCTATTGATTGAATAATCTCGTCTCTAAACCATCCATTTGATGCTATTAGTAATCCTTTTACATTCTCAATTATAAACACTTCCGGCTGTATCTCTTTAACAATATTCAGATACTCTCTAAAAAGAAAATTTCTTGGGTCAGCCAATCCAAGTTTTTTTCCCTTCATTGAATAACCTTGACAAGGAGGACCTCCCGCAATCATATTTACTTTTTTCTTCCTAGCCAAATCAATGATTTTTTCTTTTATTTCTTTTTCTGTAATATCCCCTACTATTACATCGACCTCCGGCATATTTTTCTTAAATGTATTTGCAGCATTCTTGTCAAAATCTAATGCCACTACCGTTTTGAAATTCTTGTTTTTATGTAGCCCCCACGATAACCCACCAGCTCCACAAAATAAATCCAACACTCTAAATTCCATATTCTTTTTAATAATCCTTTCGGCGAATTAAAATTCTTTTAAACAAATCTTTGCCATTAACTCTAGGCTTAAACAAATCAAACTCGTTATCTGAACCATGATTTGCTTCACCAATTATTTCAAATTGTGAACCATTATGATATTTGATATAGGTAATAGGAACCCCCATTATTCCTTCATAATCCATAGGAATATCTGCTACTCTTGTAACATTTATGCCATCAAAATTGTCATATTTAGGATATAGATTCGGATCAAAATACTTCGTTAATTCCAATTTATGATATCTTCTTTCAATATCAATATTTGTTAGCCACATAGCATTTCCAAGGCTTCTCCATTTCTGTCCTGTTTCATCAACCCAAAATCTTGTATTGCGGGGTTCAGTATCCGCTGGAACTCTAAATGACATATCACCAAATCTGTATCCTACCCATACTTTGTTTTCCATTATGTATGGAAATATTTCTTTATACGTAATAGCATTCTGATTTCCTATCAATAAAAATTGCTTATTATATTTTATTACCAAAGAAAATAATTCTGCAAATAAGCTAAAAGGTGGATTCGTGCAACATATGTCACATTGTTTTAAATACTCGATACATTCATCTGTTCTAAAATCGCCGCTTCCTTTTAACTTTTTGACAACACCTTTCTTTGAAAGCATTGCTTTGATTGTATCATCGTCTACTTCCTCCCCTGATTTTCCAGGCATCTTGGTTATGATTAACACATATCCATGGCTGCCATCTGAACATTTCAGTTCTTCCAAAAACATATCTAATGTAAGTTGATTATTATTTTTTATTTGATCGATTTTTGAGCCAGAATATGATGTACATATAAGTTTCTTTAAATGAAGCTTATTAAAATTCTTCATAAAGAAGTAACAAAAATTTGACTCAAACGGGTCATCACAGTTACATAGAACGGTTTTTCCATAAAACTGCTCTGTATAATGTTTTATTTCATCTTCAATAGTTTCATATGTTGTATACCATTCATCTGTATTATTTGAGGAATATTTTGCACTATTTAATATCGAATTTCCAGACATAGCCACTCCTTCTTTATTCTTCTATTAATACTTTCTCGCAGTAAGCTCTTTCATGATTTTTTGCTTAGCATCATACTCATCAAAATATTTTTTTAATGCTCTTTCTACAGCTACTGTTTTTGTCTGTCCAGCTTCGTCACACATTTCTTCAAGTCGCTCGTATATAGAAGTTTCTATGCATACATTCAAATATGTTCCATTCTTTTTTGGTCTTGCCATTTTAGTATCTCCATCATATAAGGCTACAATAACTCATACTCTATGATACTACTTTTTACCACCTTTTTCAACTGTTAACTACTTAATTCAACTAATATGTAGTGGATTGCATTTTTCAGAAACTTATTATCGACCCATCAAAGAAATATGCATCAATTTTTTACATTAACTACCCTTTTGTCACCTTTCTTGATTATTTGATTTTATTAGATTTCTTTTTTTTGCACCATAAGAAGTTTGCTTCGTATGTTTTATCTTCTCAATTACTGATAATTGTTTGATTGTGGTTTCTTGTTTTTTTGCTTCAAGATATTTTTCAATTAGGCCAACATGTTCAGATAAACATCCTGTCTTTCCTTCTGTGATCGGGTTGATGTCTACCTTCACTCCTCCAATTTCCATTCCGTCCTCATGAAGAATATCAAAGAAAACATCTTCCCTGACATTGCCTTTGTATTCCAGGACCACATCCAGATCGGAACCAGCTTTTTCAATTCCCCGGCACCGACTACCCGAAACTACAACACCAACAATCTCTGCCTCCAAATTATTTTCGTCAATCTTCGACTGAACATAGTCTGATACAATCTCTTCAATTTCAGAAGCGCCCATCCCATCAATCCGTTGAAACATTTCATCCGTCTTTCTTCTGAAATCTATAACAGCTCCGGGTTCAGTACCTGCAATTTCTTCCTGCTTGGCTGCAAGCTCCGACCAGAGTTTCCTGATTACCCTGTTGAGGTACACATTGTTATTCTCCATCAGTTCAAATTCCAGATCCTTGCAATCTTCCACTGTGGTAAGCCCTGCAATCCTCTTATGGTAATTCCCATACTGAATAGCTTCCTGAAGCTTGTCGTCCAGTTTACATGCTTCTTTTCTTGTAATTCTCTCCCAGATATCATCCTTCTCTGAACGGATCACAAAGCCGCTTCCCTCATCATGCCGCTGCTCTCTCATGTGAAGTGTATCGTCTTCTCCCTTGATCTTGCATGTAAAATCGAATTCATTGAATCCCATTTCCCAGTAATATCCTGCCTGTGTCAGCTGAATGTCTGTGATATCCTCTGCTACAATCATTTCTTTCTCTGTACTGTTATTTTCTCTATTCATATCTTTCATTTTCCTTTCATAAGCGGCGCATTAAGGCCGCAATCGTTGTTGCTTCGCAAGTTAGCAAGCAGTGCCTTCGTGATCACACGAACGCTGTTTGCTTGTTGGAGGCACATCCCCAATCCCCTTAGAATGACATCCCTGATGTCAAGCTGCGCCCTCACTTTGTGAGTGCTGATGAATTCCTGCAACGCCGGAATTGCAAAAAAAGAGGGCGACCACCAAAACACTTTTTGGTAATTGCCCCCGTGGTTATCTCTGCTGCTGCCTTTTCTTTTTCAAATCTTCCTCCTGGTCCCAGGTCTTCTGAGCCGCATAGAAGGATTCCACATTTTGCTTCGCTATCTGATAATCCCTCATCTCTTTTTTTATTTTTTTGTATTCGCTGTAGGCTGTCTTTTTCTCCGAAAGCAGTCTGGCAAACTCTTCATTCAGATCCTTTACTTTCGGAATCTTTCCACCAGGAAGATTGGAAAATGCTTCTTTTGCCGCTTTGTGAAGGGTGATTTCTTCTCGATGCGCCTCAAAAAACTTCTTACTGTATCCGGATTTTCGATAGGCTAAATAAATATCCCTGGTCTTGGAATAGTTGATGATGTGCGTTTTCAAAACTTTGTTCTCTGCCATTTTGGTTTCTGCATCCTTGATGATTTTCATCAGTTCATGATATCTGGCAGCGCTTCCTTCTACCAAAGCATCCAGCGTTTCCTTATCATGAATATCGTGCTGCTGTAAAAACAAAATGGACTCCGCAAACTGTTTCACATTATATTTCTTTGCCCATCGAACATATCCGCCGTTCTTTCCCTGCGCCATCTTTTCCTGAATATCAACCACAAGATCAAACTTCCGTTTTTCTCTTGGAGGCTGTTTTGGTTCCCTGCTCTCCGTCTTATTCTCAGGCAGCTCCGCTTCACCGGCGATCACCTTTTTCAGATGCTCCTCAGAAAAATTGTCTCCCAAAGAGCGGAACCGGATAAACCGCTTTTGCTCTTTTCCACAGATTGCAGTGTGTTTCCCTCGCTTAATCTCATATCCTTCTGCCTGTAATAATTTGAGAAGTTCTTCAAAATCTGCGGGCTTCTGATCCAGGCATTTCAGGATATCTTCCCGGATAATATCCCTCATGCTTACTCGTTCCGGGTACTTGGTACGCCTCTGTCTCTCACTCGGTTTTGTCTTTGGAATGATGGATAAACCATGCTCCAGGCAGATAATATCGCTGAGTCTCTGCAGGGCAATTCCTGAAAACCAAAAGTCCCTGAACTTCCGGTCACAATCCAGATTGGTGGAATTGAAAATGATATGATTGTGGATATGAGCCCGGTCCACATGTGTTGCCACAATAAACGCATGCTTCCCTTTGGTGAATCTCATACCGGTTTCATATCCAACTTCATTTGCTTCCTCCGGCGTAATCTCTCCGGGCTTAAAGGACTGGCGGATCTGATAGGCAATGACATCACCCTTGGGCTGTCTCCACGTTTTTTTCAGATAATCTATTTTTGACTGTGCAAATTCCCAATCAACAAAATCCGGTTGGCACTTATAAGAAGAGATATATTTTCCGTCTTCTGTTTTCTCTCCATTCTTTGCATAATCGGTTCTGTCTTTCAGACACTGCATTACAGAACGTCCCTTGTTCTGATGCATTGCTATCAGTTTTGTCGCCGCCATTTTCTCACCTGCCTTACATAATTGCAGTCAGCTTATCAAGCATCTTTCGCATTTCCTGCAAAATCTCTTTCTGGTTGTTTTTCAGTTCCTCGATGTCTTCCCGGTAGATGCTTCCGGTTTCATTCGCTCTCTTTGCGTACTGATTCAGATTATTCCCGGATATCTGCAACAGTCTGAGAATCTCCTTCAGGTCAGAAAGATCCATCACGATCACAAAACCATTGAGTGCCATCCGTAACAGATATGCGGTCATGCTCCTGATACCGGCTTCCTCCATCCGCTCCTTAATCCGGTCAACTTCCTCCGGTGTGACACGGATATGAATGTACTTGGATCTCTCTACCATCCGGTGATCTCCCTTTCAAAGCAGCATCCCGGTACCGGCTTTCTTTCCGGAACAGGTATCGGAGGCGTTACCTGTTTACTCTGTTCCTTCAATTTTTCCAAAACCGATTTCTTATCATCCGGGATGATTTCAAGAGTGCCGACTGCAGGCTCTACCTTTACATTGTTGATCACACCATCAAGGTTGTTGTCATTCTGCTCCACCATATCCTCAATGCCCTTCATCGGATTTCTGCTGATGGACGGTCCTGCACCGGCGGCTTCCTCCGGACTGCCGCCGCCTATATCCTCTGAAACTTCCACCTCGTACTCTCCATGGACCTCATCCCATTTCTTAATCTTTCTTGTTTTTGCTTTTTCCATTCTTGCCTTCTCCCTTCTCAAAACTTAGCTGGAACACTGCTCTTTTGTTCTCATCAACCGACATCACAACCGTGGTATCATAAGTCTTTCCTGTCTTCTGTGACTTGCATCCTTTCAGCTCCACCTTCCCATCATGCAAAAGCTTTGATGCTGTCTGCTTTGTCATTTTCTTTCCAAGTGCTTCAAAGAAACGGTTCTGTTTCCAGAGAACAAAACTGCATCCACGATCCTCACAAAAATATCCTTTCTGCTTTTCTATCACATGTCGGCCACAACAGGGACATGTCCCGATTTCTTCCAAAGCCGGATGCATGAGCACTTCTGCATCTTCAATGATTTTGTAATTCTTCACAAGGTCGGTAATCATTTCCTCAATCTCGTCCATAAAAGATGAGTCTGCATAGATTCCCTTTTCCACATCAAGCAGTTTCTGTTCCCACTCCGCGGTCATGGATGGTGACTGGATCTGCTCAGGCATCACTGTGATCAGCGCTACTCCCTTATGTGTCGGAATCAGATACTTGGTCTTCTTATTTCCTTTTCTCTCCACAAAGCCGATACGCACAAGCTTCTCAATGGTAGCTGCTCTCGTTGCAGATGTTCCTATTCCCTTACGCTCCACTTGATCCGGCATCTCATCCACCCCGGCTCTCTCCATTGCCGAAAGCAGGCTGTCTTCTGTGAAATGCTTCTTTGGTGTCGTCTTGCCCTCTTCCAGTTTTGGATCCTGTAATGGATAAGATTTTCCTTTTGTCAGGGCAGCGATATATGCCAGTAAGTCAGCATTCCCACTTTGTTCCTCTTCGTCATTTTCGGAATCTGCACGCTCTGCATTACTGCCCATGATCCAGTCCTGGATATCTCTCCATCCTTTTTCCTTCAGAACTTTTGCTTTTGCCTTAAACACCATATCCGCACAGGTAAATTCCAGCTCCGTCTCACTCCGGACTTCCGCATCTCCCAGGGCAGAAATGAATCTTGCCGTAATCAAACTTAAGATCTTCTGTTCCCCGGATGGCAGCTGCCCAAATTCGGCATCCGCCACATTCACGGTGGGAATAATTGCATGATGGTCGCTGACCTTTTTATTATCGATTACCTGTTTTGCATGGAGGGGAACATGTCTGGTATATCCGAACTTCCATACCAGCTTATCCACCAGATGGGGAAGCATTCCTTCCATGTCTTCTGTCAAAAATCGGCTGTCTGTTCTGGGATATGTCACCAGCTTTTTTTCATAAAGGCTCTGGGTGTAATCCAGAGTCTGCTGTGCCGTAAATCCCAGAAACCGGTTGGCATCTCTCTGCAGTGCAGTCAGACTGTAAAGCTGTGGTGCCTTTTCCTGTTTGTCTATGGTTTCCAGCTTCGTTACCAATGCCGTCTTTTCTTCTTTGAGACGATTCAGGACATTCTCCGCATCCTGCCTGTTTTCAAACCGGTCAGATGTTGCCACAATTCCGGCGCTCTTAATTGACAGTCTGTAAATCGGTTCCGGCTTAAATCCCTCAATCTCTGCTTCCCTCTCCACAATCATGGCAAGGGTTGGTGTCATCACCCGGCCCACATTCAGGGTCTGTCCGTACAGAGTGGAAAACAGTCTTGTGGCATTCATCCCTACAATCCAGTCTGCCCGCTCTCTGCAAAGTGCCGCAGTATAGAGATCATCGTATTCCTTCCCATCTTTCAAATTAGAAAAGCCATCCGAGATTGCCTGGTCTTCCATAGAAGAAATCCATAGGCGCTCGAATGGCTTTTTGCATTTTGCCTGATGATATACCAGACGGAAGATTAATTCTCCTTCACGGCCGGCATCGGTAGCTTCCACCAGCCCTGTGACATCATCACGCTCCATTAACTTTTTCAGAATCCCAAACTGCTTTCTGGTAGCATCTGCAATCTGGTAATTCCAGTCCTTAGGCAGAATCGGAAGATCCTCATATCTCCACTTCTCATACCTTTCATCGTAGGACTCCGGGGAAGCAAGCTCCACCAGATGGCCAACACACCAGCTGACCAGATACCCGTTTCCCTCCAGATATCCATCCTCTCTTTTCTCTGCTCCGATTACCTTCGCAATGGACTGTGCCACGGAAGGTTTCTCTGCAATCACTAACTTCATCTGTTTCCTCCATTTCTTATCTTCCGGTTGAACCAAAAGCTCCGGTTCCCCGTTCCTTCCATTCCTCAAAGGTAAACTCCGGAATCAGAAAAGGCATGATTACAAGCTGCCCAATCTTGTCACCGGCTTTGATCTCATATTCTTTTTTGCTTACATTGGAAATGATGGCATGGACTTCTCCTGCATAGCCGGAGTCAATGGGCGGCAGCTCACACACGATTCCCTGTGCGCTTAACCCGCTCCTTGGAAAGATATATCCGGCAAATCCATCCGGTATTCTTAGACCAAAACCCAGGGGCATCTTGCAGATCTGTCCCGGACAAATCACTTCATTTCTTGGACTGAATACATCCGCTCCGGCGTCATTGGCATGCGCTCTCTCCGGACTTTTGCCTCCAAAATCAATCAACCGTATCTTCATCCGTTACTCCTTCCTCAAAGACCATACTCTCATCCAGCTTCGGAAAATCCACACGAATGATCTCTGCAGGTGACAGGTTCTGTGGGATGCTCCTGCCACAAGTCATTTTTCCTTCCTCACAGCCTCCATTCATACAGAATGGTCCACAGTCAGAAAAAAGTTCCGCATTTTGCCCTATCAGCTGCTCCCAGATTTTCAGCATCACATACCTCGTTTCCTTGGTATTTCTTCTGCATGTTCTCTGGTGGATCATATGCTTCCACTGATAGGGAGTGGCACTGACCAATAGAATGTTCCGCATTCCCTGTGGGGCAAGATATCCGGCAGAATCATTATCAATACCGGATGTTACAAGTTCCTGATAATTCTTCATGGACTTTTTGCACTGTTCCAGATAATCCGCTTCCTGTCGGGTACCCAGAAGATCATAGGGAACCACAAAATCTTCAACACCGGAATAATCACTGTATTGAAGACTCGCTGACATATACTTCACTTCGTTCTGGTGCCTGGTTATCTGTGCCAGGAATCTTCTGGAAGCTCCCACGATGACCACGTTGATGATGCCGAATTTCTGAATCGTTGGATGTGGCAGTTTTACAAGATTTGCCACCGTGGATCTCTGGTACGGCTTTTCATAAAGCTCCATAAAATCATTCAGGCAGGAAATCTGATGGCCTCTCTGTGTCAGTCTCGCTGCACATACCATCAGTTTCTCTGCCTGATCAAAGGATTCCGGATTTAATATTTTTACTTCAATCTTCCTCATGCGTCTCCTCCTCCACAATGGCACGGAGAATCAGCAGATAATTGATACTGTCGGTGATTTTCTCATCCCATTGCTCTTTGGGAAAGCTTTTGTCATCCGTACACATATCTGATACGGAAATCAGATGCTTTGATAACATCCCCATGAGAGCTGACTTTGGTGTGGAATTCATCACAACTGCCGCTTTCTTAAAATGAGCCAGCCGGTCTGCACTGGTTCCTTTTGCTGCTTTGGGTGCATACTCGCTTCCCTTAGCAGTTAACAAGGATTTGCAACGTTCTGTCTGGCTGACTACCACATCATTGAATTCTTTCTGTGTCACGCTCTTTCCTCCTTCGTTTTTGATGTCCTGGTTTTCTTCGGTGTAGTTTCTGACTTTTCTGCTTTTTCCTTGATCCTGGACTTGACAGAAGTTTTCTTTTTCGCCTGCGTGCGCTTCTTGTCCAGATTTTCCAGCGCCTTATCCACCGCAACCTTAAGATCCGGGTTTGGCACTTCTTCCTGAGAATCCGGAACCACCGGAATAAAACCCTGCTCCCTATCTGCCTGTAACACTTGAAGCTTCTGGTCAATCTGGTAAATGAAATCCGCTGCGGTCTGTCGGATTTTGTCGAGTGAACTCTTTAACTCAGGGGTCTCCTTTCCCTCGGACCAGCCAGCCACATAAGAAAAGGAATAGTCAGAAGTGTTGATACCGTAATGCTGGCACACAACATATGCCACACTCTCGGCCTCTACCTCTTTTCCATTCCTTGATACATGATCTGCAGCTGCCACTGCATCCTTATCATGAAGCTTCTGGTGCGCCATTTCGTGAAGCAGAGTCTTGATTGTCTGAACCTCACTCATTCCATCCTGAATGGCAATTCTCTTATCTTCCTGGTGATAAAAACCCTTCGCTTCCCCATCGATCTGCTCAAAAGTAACAGGTACCGGACTGATTTCCTGTAAAGCCTGCAAAAGCTTCGGATATCCTTCAATACTTCCAACCAGTTCATCAGGTCCTATGGAGGGTAGTTCCTTCCCGTCTGTCTGTGATACGTCAAACGTCTTCACCACCTTAAAGGCACGGATGGTTACTTCCACCTTTTCCATTACCGGCTCCCCGTCTGCATCAAGCACTGGCTTTCCCTTATCATCCAGTCTGGTCTGTTCCCTCTCAATCTTGTATGGTGCGGGGGCAAGGATACTGATACCCTTCTCTCCCTTTTTTACATACCTTCCCATCTCTTTCCATCCGGTAAAACTCTGACAGAGACTTGCATCCGGTCTCTGCATCATGATCAGAATGGAATTGTTTACGGAATATCGGGGAAATTTCGCCATTGTGTCCAGAAACTGTTTGTATTTATCGCTTTGAAATACCTCCACAACGCCTTTCTCCAGCTGGTCAGTTACAGCCTTTAACTGGTCGGCCTGTTTCTCCCTGGACTCAATGAACTGAATTTTCTTCTGTACTCCCTCTGGGATCTCTCCCACAATTTCCGCTTCCGGATATGCATGGATCAGCTCCGCAATCAGTTTCTGTGCATCCCAGTTGTTTCTGATCTCAGGCACATAGGATAAAGTCTCCATGTCAAACCTTTTGCCATTAAAAATATCAATCTCGCTAAACAGCTCCGGTGCCTCTTCATTTGCCACACGCACTCCAATCGCCGGTATGCCATTCATGCGCTCCGGAGGAATGCTTTCAAATATCTCCATCGCTTCCTTAACAGTCTTGATGCCGTTATGCTCTTCCCCCATCGAATGAAATTCGCTGCATTCCGCAACAGTAAGCGTTGCAGTCATCTTTGCTTCTTTTTGTACCGTATTTTCCGCCACTCTAAATCCCTCCAATTCAATATCATTCAATTCCTTCGTCAGTGTTAACGAAGACAGCGGCATTTGCTCCTTCTGGTGAAAGGAATAGTAATCCTTTCCCGGTCCGACAATGACATGATCTAAAAACCTGACCCCGATCAGGTCACTTAACTGCTTTACCCTGTCCGTAAGAACAATGTCCTCCGTACTTGGCACCAGTCTTCCTGACGGATGGTTATGAACCAGCATTATGGAAGCTGCATTTGACAGGATCGTGCTCTTAAAGATTTCCCTCGGATGCGCGACTGACTGGTCCAGTGCTCCCATGCTTACCACGTTCATGTTGATAGGCCGCCCGTCTGACTGTAGATTTACGATTGCCACAACCTCTCTGTCATAGTCCTTCAGCATATCTGCCATGACCTTAACAGCTGCTTCCGGTCCATCCATCGGAGTATCACTTAAAAGAGGTGGCATATCCACCAAACGGATAGCCACCTGATTCAGTTTGTACACCTTCTCTTTTTCAGGTTCCTGTGGTATGACAGAATCATAAAAGCCCTGCCTTGGACGGATCCCGCTAATGTTCATCCGGGTTTCCTTCTGCAACAGGGATGGTCATGGAAAAGTCCTTATCCCTTAATTTTTTCAGTCTTGTCAGCACGGATTCCTTTGTGGAAGTCCTTCTTTTCTTATTCCCAATCTTCAGGACTCCTTTTGCATATCCAAGATATCTACTCTTCTTCGCCATCGTCTTCCTCCTCTGAAAGGTCTTCCTCTTCCAGCTCCTCATCCAGTGCATCCAGATAATCCTCGTCGTCATCGTCCAGATAATCCATATCTGGATCCGGTATATCCTGCTTTTTCTTTGCCTTTCCGGACTTAAAGTACATAAATCCTCCAATACCGCCTAATGCCAGAATAAGGATTACTCCCATGATTCCTGTCACATTCGGGCTTTTCTTCTGGGTTTCCGGTTCCGCTTCCTCTTCCTTCGGCTCTTCCTTTACTTCCTCTACGGTTGTTTCCGGTTCCGATGGCTGTTCCTCAGTCCCGGTCATACCCTGGGATGCCATATATGCTTCCACTTCCTCTTCTTCCATTAAGGCCAGAAGATCCGATTCATCCACCAGATTTAAGAAGTGTACAGTCTCGGTTCCCTTATCATCACGATCAATGATGATATAAAAGAAGTTACCGGATTTCGTAGTCACCGTAATGAACTGCTTGCCGCCGGCTTCAAAAGAACCATAGTCATCTACCAGGTTCATGTTTCCATCAGGGGTAAGCGGGCCATAGTTTTCCTCTTCCGGTTCCTTTTCTGCTTCCTTCCCTTCACAGTAATGGTAATCATAGATACAGACTTCACAGTCCTCATTGATGCGGTCCTCCGTACATTTTTCCTCACAGATACACTCCGCTTCTTTTCCCTGTGCAAACACAGTAAGTGGTGCAAATCCCACTAATGCGGCTATTCCAACAAGCACTCCTGATACGAATTTCTTCATCATCTTAGTTATCTTCATCCTGATCATCCTCCTCATTCTCATCAAACAGATTTTCCTCATCCTCCGCCGGCTTATCCCCGGCATGATTCATGGTTACAGGTTCAGGCATTTTTACCTGACCATTTAACAATTCCTGCAATTTTCCGCTGCCTGCCAGCTGTAAGAACTGCGCCAGCTGTTCAGGAGATAAATTGTAGGATGCAACATCACTCACAATCTGCTGGTTTTCCTCTTCCTTGAGCTTCGCCTGCAGCTGCTTCACCTTTTTCTCCGCTTCATCTCTCTTTGCGATTGCCTTTTGCAGATCTTCACGGAGCTTGTCTAATCTTGCGTACATTTCCTTTCCTCCATTCAAAAAGCGCCCCCGGAAGGAGCGCTGAAATTATTGTTACTGAATCCTGCCATAGCAGTACGCGTGTGCCCTCCAGTATGCCGTGTCATAGGATGCATACTGAATAGGGTTTCCACAATGAACCATAATCTTATTTACCGGATCTACCACGATTCCCACATGGGATGCACCGGGTGTGTTGTAGGTTCCCTGAAAGAATACCAGGTCACCCGGCTTCACATCGGAAGCAGCCACTCTTGCTGTCGCATTTTTCCATCCGTTGGCCGTAAGTCTTCCATAATTCCATCCGTTTCCGCAGTTGTTTATGACGTAGCTTACAAACCCGGAACAGTCAAAGCTTGTGCTTGGGGAAGAGCCTCCCCATACATACGGATAACCGAGATACTTTTCCGCTTCATTAAGCATCCTGCCAAACTGCTGGTCTGTCAGATATTCTCCCGGTACCGCATAATTCTCATACTCCTCGGATACTCCCGGATTGGCATACACGTTATCCCCAAAGATGTCCGGCTTATTTCCTCTTGTTTCAAGAAGGATCATATACCGCTGCATCTGGTCTTCCGTAAGATTTAGGGCATTTACTGCCGCGGAAATACCATGATTGGTCAGTGTGGTATTGAGAATGTAATAATCATATTCCACCTCGACCTGATAGGATTCATAAACCTGATAAGGAACCGAAACCGTATAGGTATAAGACTCCAATTTTCCGTTTACCATCCGGTACCCGATTCTTTCTTCATCCCGGTAATATGTCACATAATGCCACCTGGTCTCCGTTCTCGTTCTGGTCTCCACCACTTCCGTCATGGTCAGCGTATACTGGTAATCAAAAATGGTCTGCAACATGGACTGCACCTGGGAAGGGGTGTAATTCTCATAAAGCACCGTAAGCAGTGCCGCCAGTTCAAACGGATTGTGGGAGATCTCCGCAAGGGAATAATTGTACTCATCATACCCCGGATGGTCTGTTTCGATATTGTCTATGGTTTCCTGCAAATCTGCTTCCAGTTCCACATAATCTGCTTCCACCTGCAGAATGTCTGAATCCTCTGCCGTAAAGGAAGTAGTAATTGTGGTAGTGTTCACTCCGCCTGCCATCATGGAACAGGATGATAATGCTCCGGAGATTACCAGAACCACAATCAGAACTACCAAAGCAATCACCAGCAGCATAGGATGGTCCTGTAAAAATTCCCTGATCCATTCTGCAAGTCTTCCCATCAGGTCTTCTGCCTTGTCGGTGAATCTCTTGCCGATACTTCCGATGCCGTTTGCCGCCTCTGCAGCCTGTTTCTTTGCGGCAGCTTCCGCAAATTCTCTCTGCATCAGCTTTTTTCTTGTTGCCTTAACCGTAGCGGACATGGTGCTTTCGCCTGCCTCACCCGCTTCTTTTGCTCCCTTGGCACCCTGTACCGCATCCAGATGTTCATTTCTGGCATGAAGCTTTTTACCATAATTGCTTTTCCTGATATCCCGGGCATAACTCCTTGCCTCTGCACTTCCGGCCATTGCCAGACCGACTGCCTGATCCATGGCTTCTGTTCCCACGTTTTCATCCTCGTTTTGGATCCCGGCTTTCCGAATGGATTCTGCCGCAGCCGTCTCCTTGTAGATTCTCTTCCGCCCCTGTTTTTTTATCTTGCGAAGTTTCTTTTCCTCTTCCGGAGTAAGACTGGTATCCTTTTTCCCATAACGGAGCTTCTTGCGATAGCTCTCACCCGCTGAGGTCTCATTTTTCAGCTTATCTGCATGCTTTTTCTGTGTCGTCTTATTCTCCGGCTCCACCCGCTTGTTTTTGGCGGACTTCTCCACCTTCTCCCTGGTATATTTTTCTTCATTCATGCATATCTAACCTTTCCGAAGAAACAGCCGCTTACGCTGACTGCTCCTTCTTTGCTTCTGTTACCTCTGACAATCTGGTTGTCATGATACGGTAAAGTTCCGTATTTGCAGGGAAGCGGTCCACAAATGGCAGAATAACATTGCCATAGAATAAAAGCCCTTCGCCTTCTCCCGAATGTGTTACATACGAAAGCTGGTGAGGGCTAATATTAAGCTGTCTGGCAAGAATCTGTCTGTCACCTACTGCCTGGTTCAGCATATAGATAAAGTCAGAGTTCTCGAAAATGTTCTCCACTTCCTTGGATGCCAGCAAATCCTTGACATTCTGGGTAATACCGGTGGGAATTCCTCCCCACTTTCTGAAACGCTTCCAGATCTCCACCGTATAGGCAGCCGTCTGTTCCTCACGGAGCAGAAGGTGCATCTCATCCATGTAATATCTGGTGGATCTGCCCTGGCTCCGGTTTTCGGTTACCCTTCCCCATACCTGGTCCTGAACCACAAGCATGCCAATCTTCTTAAGCTGCTTACCTAAATCCTTGATGTCATAACATACCAGGCGGTTTGTAAGCTCCACATTGGTTCTGTGATTAAAGACATTTAAGGAACCGGATACATAGATTTCAAGGGCTGTTGCCACGTGCTTTGCTTCCGGCTCATCCTGGTTTAAGAGTGCCTGATACAGATCTCCAAGTATTGGCATATTCTCCGGTCCCGGATTCTCAAAATACTTCTGATAAATCTGACGGATGCATCTGTCGATGACCGTTTTCTCAACCGGCCTAAGTCCTTCCTTATTTCCTACGATCAGCTCACACAAAGACAGAATGAAATCTGCCTTAAGGGCAATCGGGTTATCATCATCCGAGTAGTTCATGTTGATATCCATTGGATTGATATACTGGTCAGAAGTCGGGCTGATCTTAATCACCTGTCCTCCAAACCTTGCCACCAGAGGAGAATACTCTGACTCCGGATCGGATATGATGATGTCATCATCCGTAACAAGGAACGCATTGGCAATTTCCCTCTTTGCACTGAAGGACTTACCTGAACCCGGTGTACCAAGAATCAGGGCATTGGGGTTTTTTAGCTTCTTTCTGTCTACCATGATCATGTTGTTGGAAAGTGCATTCAGACCATAATACAAAGCCTCTTTTCCATTCTGAAATAACTCCTGGGTAGTGAATGGAACAAAAATCGCTGTACTTGATGTGGTCATCCCCCTCTGGATCTCAATCAGATTGCTTGCAAGCGGCAGCGTACTCATAAGCCCCTGCTCCTGCTGGTAATCCAGTCTGACCAGATTGCAGTTATGTTTCTGTGCGATGGAAACCGCCTGAAATACATTGTTTTCAAGCTCCTGCTTTGTCCTTCCGGTATTCATCACAAGAAATGTCAGAAGAAACATTCTCTCATTCTGTGACTGCAGCTCCTTTAACAATGCCTTGGCATCCTTGCCATAGGTTGCAAGGTCGGACGGAATGATATCCATATCATAACCGGCCCTGACTGCCTTTTTCTGCTCCTCGATCTTGCTTCGGTCAAGCTCCGTAATGGTATGCTTGATGGTCTTGATTGCCTCATTCTGGTCTACCGACTTGATATGCATGGTCACAATCTGGCTGGATTCCATGGAAAGGAAATCTGCAAGCAGCCTGTCGCTGATATCCGATGCATCGATGGATAAGAAACTCATGCATCCATACATGTCTCCCATCTGAAAATATCTTCCGGTTGGAAAAGCAAAGCTGCTCGGTGCAATGAAATCCTTTACGGAAAGTCCGGATCCCGCCAGATACTTCCAGTCAAAATGGAATTTTGCATCATCTCCCATATGAAACTGTCTGTGCATCAGTTCCAGTCTTTCACTTCCGTTTAAGGTCTTTGCCCTTACTCCCAGCCTTTTGAAGTTATTGAGAATATCCGTCTCAATATGAATGAGCCTCGGCTTTGCAGTTTTCATGGATTCAGCATGAATTCCGAAGGTTAAGTATTTTGTCTTGGTAAGACCGTTATTGCCAGCCTCCATCTGATGCAGGAGCACTTCTGAATACTCATCCCGGACATCATCAAATCCATCTTTCTTATGTGCAATGGCAATGCTCTTCTCAAAATCAGAAACATCCGTTGCCATGTTATTGAAGGATAACTGAAAGTTGATGGAACTGTCGAAAAAGTTTAAGAAAGAACACCATTCCTCAAAGATCTCCGTCTTGTCCTCCTGCTGTGCCAGCTGATAGTTGATATCCTGAAACTGGATGGTCTTTGTATAATAATCAAGTCCAACCCTGCAAATACCATCCGGAAACATTCTGTCAAACGGTATGCTCTGCTGTGCAGTTCTTGGCGTGCCATCATTTTTCCTGGCCTTTTTTATGGCTTCCTTTACCGCTTTCTGCTCGTCCCTGGTCAGCCCTTCCGGCATTGTGAACTTTCTGTTTTCCTGATTTTTCTTTTTGCGAAAATCGAACAATGTTTTCTACCTCCTTTTCTGCTTTTGCCTGGCGCAAAAGCGCATCATAATAATTGTCCGTCATATACGGACGTATCTTCGGCCTCTTAAAGATTGCCTGTATCATGTGACTCAAAATGACCTCCAGCGGCTGACCGTTCTTCTCATACATGGCAAGGAAAAAGAATGGCATCATAATCACCATCATCCCCATAACTGCCGTATTGACTTTCACTACTGTTTTGAGCAAAAAGAAGGACGGTACTCCAATGAGAGCCGCCAGACCAAAACAGATCAGCTGTCTTTTTGTCAGATTGAACATCACCTTGCTTTTTACTTTTGTCAGGTCCCTCGGGACACTGATATAAGATGCTGCCATAATCTTCCTCCTTAATGAGCATGAAGTATGCTCTTTGCTACTGCTCCCGTCTTAAACAGGGTAAAGGCTAACAAAACGGTGAAGCCCATAACCCTCCATAGCGAGCCAATGATATCTGCGTTAAATGCTACCGACTGAATCAGGACTGCGTAGATTCCCACACATACCATGATCAGAAATCCCTGGAATCCAAGTGCAAACAGGCTTCTTACATAATTCTGTCCCATCATGCTCTGCTCCCTGTTTCCAAAGGTCGCAAACGGAATCGGTGCAAGGCTGACCATAAGATAAATCTCCACCATTCGTCCGTTGATGATGACGAAAATGATTGCTGCCAGTATATACATAAGGAACTGCACAACAAACGACTGTAAGAATATCCCAAGCAGTGGTCCCAAATCCATTGCTTCCAGTGTGGTCTGCATTGTCGCAAGGGTGCTTGCATCAATTGCCGTGCTTCCCTGAATAATGCCTCCGGCCCGGCTTACCACGCTCTGCGATACATCAAATACCGCCATCGTGATATCAAAGGTGTGTGTGATCAGCTCTACTGCCACAAAAGTCTTAAAGATCCACTTAAAGATAAACCATGTCTCAAAGCTTGCCAGATTGTTATAACTGATTATCAGCTGTATCAGCTCATAGCAGGCTATGAAGGTCAAAAGAATACCCGCGATCGGCATGATTACCGTTTCTGACAGGTTCCTGACCATATTGAATACCGCCGGCAGAAAACTGCTGGGAGTCTGTCCTACCTCTGTTGCAATCTGCCCCACCTGGTCATTCACAGAGGAAAATGTGTTGGTGAGATTATTCATGATACCTGATACAAGCAGTCCTTTCAGCCAGTCAGTAATCTGCTGAATTATGCTGTTCAATTATTTCCTCCTTTCCTCCGGGACAGGGTTTCTCCCTGCCCCAAAACCAGAATCTGATTTAGAACAAACCGGAAAGCAAAGGTACAAGAGTGGTACCGATAAGGGCAACACCGCCACCGGCCATAAGCTGCTTCATTCCCTGGGACTTTGCACCCGGGTTATCGTTACCGTATCCTTCCATAAGATTGATTGCACCCCAGATTCCAAGACCTGCTCCAAGTGCGATTACAAGTGTCTGCAATGTTCCTACTGCGCTCTGAAAAAATGCCATAATATAAATCCTCCATATTCTTTCTTGATTGATGAAGGGCCAGAGCACTCTGCCCTGACCCGTGTGTCTGCACAGATCTCCACTTCTCCGGTCTACCGGATCCGCTGTCTGCTATTTAGTTTTTCTGCGTGGTCCTGCCACGCTGTCTCTTAGAAAAGACCGGAAAGTAAAGGTACAAGGGTAGTACCGATAAGAGCCACACCGCCGCCGGCCATGAGCTGCTTCATTCCCTGGGACTTTGCGCCCGGGTTATCGTTGCCGTATCCTTCCATAAGGTTGATTGCACCCCAGATTCCAAGACCTGCTCCAAGTGCGATTACAAGTGTCTGTAATGTTCCTACTGCGCTCTGAAAAAATGCCATGTTTCAGTTCCTCCAAAATTTTTTTTCGTGATATATTCATTCCTTTGCCCCGACCATGGAGGCAGTTTACAGTTACGTGCCGGATCCCCTGCAGTGGCATCCGGCTATGCGCGCATATCGCCCGTTTCCAGGCATAATAAAAAGCCCCTATCTTCCGGCCTTTATCGCCGGATGGTAAGAGCTGATTACTCTGTTAAGTCGATGACTTCGT
The DNA here is from genome assembly GCF_003990395.1 of Cellulosilyticum sp. WCF-2. Taxonomy (NCBI): domain Bacteria; kingdom Bacillati; phylum Bacillota; class Clostridia; order Lachnospirales; family Cellulosilyticaceae; genus Cellulosilyticum; species Cellulosilyticum sp. WCF-2. The sequence continues at coordinate 4,447,513 of NZ_CP034675.1, forward strand.
ATTCATCATCTGCTTTCAGTTTCAGTGTGTGGCTTAAGAATTTCACCACATCAAAATAGTTCTTCTTGTCATAATCTGCCGTCAGCCTGTAATTCGGATGCTGCGTCAGATCATACTTGTCGGACAGAAATGGTCTTACACCACGGACCTGCACGATACATTTCGAGCCGTCCATGACCGCCAGTTCATCCATTGTCATCAAATCCTTGCCCAGCTTCTGATAATTCATGCTGTAGCTTTCCTGGGAACCCTTCGACTGTCCGGTATTGTACATATCGATGGTCTCTTTTCCAAGAATTGCATTCAGGTCTTTTAAGGTTGTCTGCTCGGTACCACCAAGGAAAATCTGGGAATCCATATTTCCGATGATGGTATCTGCATTATCCTTATAGATTGCCTTAAGCTGTGACTTTGCCTGCAATACCAGGCATGCCGATATTTCCCTGCTTCGGATGGTTGCCACCAGCTTTTCCAGATTCGGGATCTGCCCGATATTGGCCGCCTCATCGATAAGGCATCGCACATGTACCGGAAGTCTTCCCCCATACACATCATCTGCTTTCTCACAAAGGAGATTGAACATCTGCGTATAAATCATGGAAATCAGGAAATTGAAGGTGCCATCCGTATCTGACATAATCAGAAACAGCGCTGTCTTCTCATCTCCCAGGGTATCCAGCTCCAGCTGATCATAGGCTGTCAGATCCCTGAGTTCCTTGATATCAAAGGGTGCCAGTCTTGCACCACAGGAAACCAGAATGGACTTGGCTGTTTTTCCGGCTGCCAGCTTATACTTGGCATACTGCCTTACTGCGAAATGGTCCGGGTTCTGCTCTGCAAGTTCCTCAAACATCAGATCCACCGGATTCTTAAACTCTTCATCATCCTCCCGGACTTCCATTGCATTGATCATTTCAAGCAGGGTAGAAAAATTCTGCTCCTCTTCCGGAGCCTCATAATGGATGTACCCAATCAATGCGGTGTAAAGCAGTGTCTCTGCTTTCAGCCAGAAATCGTCTCCGCCTTTGCTCTCCCCTTTTGTGTTGGCAATCAGTGTTGTCACAAGTTTCAGAATATCCTTCTCAGAATGGAGATAGGCAAATGGATTATAATGCATTGATTTTGTAAAATTGATGATATTAAACACCTTCATCCGGTACCCGTTCTTATACAGGGCATTTCCTACTTCATTGACCAGACCACCCTTCGGATCGGTCACTACATAGGATGAATGCATCTGCAAAAGATTTGGCTTGATAAAAAACCTCGTCTTACCGGAACCTGAACCACCAACCACCAGAACATTCTTATTTCTGGCGTATTTCGGAATTTTCGGTCTGCTGCTCATGGTGATCCGCTCTGTCTGGGACAGAATTACATTGTTTGCAAACACCGGATCCTCAAAAGGCTCGATATCTGCATGCTTTCCCCATCTGGCAGAGCCATACTCCTCATTATGCCGGAACTTTTTTGCGTTTTTCCCTTTCAGATACACTGCCAGCCTGAGCGCTGCACCACAGGCAATACCTGCCAGCAGATCTGTTGGGTATAAACTTGGCAACGGATTGGAAAATGCCTTTGCAATCAGCCCATCCAGTACAATGCTCTGTACTTTCTCAGACGCATTGGCACCTACCGCCAGCCGCCACATTTCTCCCAGATTGGTAGCAGCCAGTCCCAGAACAATATAGGGAATGTTCAGGATCAGCTGCTTTTTTATCTGTTTCATATTCATCGCACCTTCTCCTTCTTTTTCTCTGCCACTTTCCTTGGAATCGCTGCCACAATCTCCTTGAATTTCTTCAGTTTCTCAAGAACACTCGGGCGCTCCTTTGACCCCTTCTTCACCTGCTTATCTGCATAATCCTGCAAGATTTTTGTAATCACATCCATATCCTTTGCTTTGAAGAATATGGTATATACCGGAGGATCCGCTTTCTTGTCCTTTACGACTGCGAAATCAACTCCATACTTTTTGGCGATCTTCTGAAAATCCTTAAGCCCTTCATCAGCAAGCGGAATGGACGAGACTCCCTGGCCCTGACGAACCAGAGTCTTGATTGACTGCTTTCCTTTTGTCGGATGGATTTTTTCACCCACTGCCTTACCGACCGCTTTTGTTGGCTTTCCTACCACTGTACTTAGTGCTTTCATAAACAATTTCAGCGTAGGTTTGGATACTCTGACAGCAATGCGGATGGACTTGTCCGCAGCCTCCTTGCTTACTTCTTCATGTACCAGCTTTCTCACTTCCTTCCATGTATCTATTCTTCTTTTCTGCTCTTATCCACACCAAGGACTCCCCTCATGGTGGATGATGCCACGTGAAAGCGATTTGCAATCGCAATATCCGTAAGCACCGTTTCATTTACGGCGGCTCCACAAACCACAAGAATTCTGGAACGTCTCAGCATATCCTCTGACATATCCAGATAATCCTTATATTCATCTGCATTGCTTACGTCTATTACCTCCGGCAATGACAGTAACGGGCAGATCGGTGTGTAGCCTGCTTCATACAGTTTCCTGCAATATCTCTTTGCAGATCTTTTGGCTTTAGTTCGATCCGCGCTCCATGCAGACGTAACATAAGCCCATGGTTTGTTATTCATAGAAACCTCCTATCCCAGCCTGTAGCTCTGGATCCGGTACTGCCCGAGTGCAAGTGTACAGCTTCTGCTTCTAAGCTCTGACATGACTGCACTAATATCGCTCTCGTTAAGCCCCTGTAATCCATAATCCGATTTCATCACAAGATATCCGGCCGGCACATATGCCTCTCCGTCAATGAGCAGCTTCTTTCTTGCATCATAGACAAAAATGTAATCCGTCTTCCCTATCATCTCGGAAGCACTGTTCTTTCCAAAGCCGTCCAGAATTGCCATTGCATCTTCCATCCCGATGAAATTCACCTGCTGCGATGCATCCACATAGATTGCCGACTGCTCCGGTGCCAGAATACTGACAATCTCTTCCAGATTTGCCGCTATCTTTTCCAAACGGCCCAAAATAAATTCTGTATCATTCAATTTAACCAATCCCTCCTGGTCTATATTTTTCCTGTGGCCATATCATGATTAACTTCCGCACGATAATAGCCGTCCATTGTAGCCGGTGCGTTATACAATGCAGCCAGCAGATACTGCTTAATACTGCGGACTTTCGTGGTATTCTCCCGGACACAGTCCATCACATACTCAATATGTCCCATGTTTAACTTCATGAATCTTCCCTTTACCACATTTGCATGTTTGTCATCTCCGGCTATCCGGATCATCTTTCTCCTGGAACACAAAATGTCCAGCATAAGCTCCAGAATGCCTTCAATCATATCGGAATCATATGGATACCTGCTCTTTAAGACTGATATTTCCAGCTGTTCCCTAAGGTAAGCTTCATATCCCATCCGCTCCTCATCCCCGGATAGGATAGGATAAGTATCACTATATTCAGTATTATTGTTATTAGTATTATTAGGCTGTAGATTATACAGGTCCTGACCTGTAACTTTTACAGTACCAGACCTGTAATCTTTACAGGCCTTGACCTGTAAATTCTGCTGGTCTAAGAAATTCTTCACATAGATCAATGCCGGCTTTCCCAGTCCCTGCTTTATGCGCTCTATCAGCCCAAACTCTTCCAGCTCCGCAAGATACTTGATTGCTGATTTTTCGGAACAGTTCATTGCTTCCCGGATGGAAGTCAGGGTGAAAATGATATATACCCGTCCCTCCTCATCAATCCAGCCATTATCCCTGGAAAGCGATACACGGTCCAGTAACAGTCCGTACAATACCTTTCCTTCCGTGGATATTCCCTGAAACCTTGCATCAGTAAAAAGGACCTTCGGTATCCGGTAAAAAGCAAACTGCTGGGACTGATCTTCATAAAAGTAATCAAATCCCATGGCTATCCCTTTCTTTTGCTTCGCATCTCTTCCATCAGCTTTTTGTAACACGGAAAACAAAATGCTTTATCATACCCATAAGGACATTCCTCTTTACAGTTTTGCGGATGGCTGACCGGTGGCTTCGCCCCTGTTCTGTTTTTCTCAATATATGCTCCTGACATTGTATTGCCTTGCCTTTCCATCAAAAAAGTGCCAGACCTATGGCAATTGCCATAAGCTGACACCTTATGATTGTTTTAGAGGGCTTCCCCGCCCTTTGCTTTTGCTGCCTTTTCGGCTGCATCCCTTATGGGAGTCTTTGCTGCAACTTCCTTCTGCTTATCCTTTAGATCCTTTAACACAGAACCGTGCTCCTCCGATTTCTCATCAATCTGAGCCTCGGCTTTTTCCTGCTGTCTTGCTTCAAATTTCTCCGCAAGTTCAAAGATATGCTCCTTGGAATCATAATGGTACACGTTGTCAGTAAGCTTTTCCGCAGGACTTACCTGGGTAGCATTGACTTCCCTTACCATATCTCTCAGATCATCTGCAGCTTTGTCTCCGTTATCAGGTACCAACAGAATTTCATGAATCGATGAGGGGAGAATATAGAAGTCTCCACCAAGCTTCTCAGCTGCCTGGTCCATAAAATCCTGATAAGCAAGCACCCCCGCCCCGGAGTTCTTATCCGGAACCGTTGCAATATACATCATTTCCTCCTGCTCCTCGGGAAGACCAAACATCTCAAATGCTTCCGGTCCCATCATCTCTCTCATGACCTCGCTCATACCCTGGATAACCGCCGGTCTGATTTCCGGTGCGTTCTCCAGAGCATCTGCTTTCAGCTGCTCATGAGTCACTCCCATGTGATCAATCATGTCATTGGTTACCAGAATGGATGCTCTGCCGGCATCATTGCTCTCAAGCACAAAACGATAAACAACCGCCATGTCCTCCATGCTTTCATGAGGAATCTTTTTAAGCAGCTCTGCATTTGTTTCAGCAGAAATCACTTCAATGGAGAGCTTTTCCTTCATTGCTTCATAATTGGTAAGCTCGGACGTATCAACAGAAGGGACATTCTCAAGTCCCTGCATGATAGCGTGTGTTGATTCCGCAAGAACACCTGCATAGTCTCCGGTGTGCTCATATTCAGCAAAGGCACCCTCAATATTGAAGTTGACTCCAACATTGCTTCCTTCCTGACGCACTGTCAAGGACTCGTAGTTCTGATTTGCTTTTTCAACATTGTGAAAGCTCATCTCAACATCCTCAATGCCTCTCTCGTAAAGCCTCTGCTTCAGATCCTCTGTCATTTCCTGTTTGAATGTTTCGTAATCCATTTTTTCCTCTCTTTCCTATTCCAGTATTGTTCTTTCAGATCGTCATCTGATTTTCGGACATGAAAAAAGCGCCATACCCACCACCTTTCGATGATGAGCTGACGCTTCATATTTAGTCCGTATTCTTTTGCAAAAGAGAAACAAATGAGCTACCGCATCTGCGTTTCATGTCTCATTTGTCTATGATAATATTATCACAGGCAAAATCACAATAAAAGTGTCAAGTCCCCTACAATGATACTACAGATTCCCTACAAAATCCCTACAAAACAAGATTCCCCTTTTTTAAAATGTTTCCATACCTATTAATAGGGTTTCGGAAACAAAATACAACACTCTATGTAGCCGAAAAGATTCCTTCTATAATGAATATGGACCAATCTTATTTCCACGATAAACTGAAATTTGTCAGTATCTGTCGCCATATATTCTGCGGGCTTCTGTTGTCCACTTGCGAATGAACTCAGTCTTTGCATCGGTATATGCGTCTCTGTCATGTTCATATTTCTTCCATAATTCCAGCTTCAAAGATTCATAATCCTTTGCGACCTGCGGATGCTCGTTCAGATAGTCGCGGAAATACAGTTCATCATTATCTCCGGTATATCTGAGATGAATGTGATAAACCTTATCCGCAAAGCCTTCTTTGGTATACCCTTTATTGAGTGAAATCCGGTTTGTTTCAGCGGACATTCCGATAAAACCATTCCGCTCCATAACATGTGCCAGTTCTTCCATGTCGGCTTTTTCAGAAATCTCAACCATCACATCAACAATGTTCTTCGCCCATATGCCCTGTATCGCTGTACTTCCAATGTGACTAATCCTTTCAACAGGATAGTCTGGCAACTGGTCCATTATTGAGGCTTCAATCTCCTTGTAGTAGTTTTTCCACTTATCATCGTGCTGAACAAGAAAGATGGGAAACAATTCCCACAATTCGGCCAGCGTCATTTCCGACAGTTCCTTTCCCATCGTCAAATCCTCCACAAATTCAAATTCATGCGCGCTTTCAATCTCACCGGAAGACTGAAAGTTTCACTTGCCTTTGTTACGATAAAATTACAATTTGATGAATAACATCATATGAACTAAAATTATTATTCTCCAAATCGTATATTCTTTACTGTCACCTGCTCGATAGTCAGATTCTCATATGTTCTCACACCGCCATTTCCTGTAGGTGCCTGAGCTAATAATCCGACCTTTACTACTTCTCCCACGGACATATTAAAGAATCGCATCATATAAAAGCTTTCGCCATCTGTTGAATAATGAAAAGCGAAAGACTGACCACATCTTGTCACTTGTAACCAGGCAGCGTTCCCTTCAATATTGCAGCCATTAGCGTCATCTGACTCTCCATTCTTTGTTACGACACTAACCGCAGCATGCGTTCCAAAATCAGTTTTTTCAAAACATGCTTTAGCCCAGTTTTGCATATCCTTCATAACCATAACGGAAGAAGAATCATAAGTATCCTTAAAATCATGAGAAACCTTAACTTTCATCACAAAATCACCTGCTATCTCTGTGTAATAAAATGGTGCATTACACAATGTTTCTGGTGTGATACCTTCCTCGCTGATTGCTCCGTTATTGCAAAAAAAGTCACTCTGTGCGGGAGCCTCGATTTCAATCCGGTTTCCTTCTGTTTTTACTCTTCCTTCATTAATCCATTTGAATTCCATTATTTTTCCACCTCGTATTGTTGTTAATTTTTATTTGTAGTCACAATCCTTATTTGTAAATTTTCATTACACATAAAACAACTCTCATATCCAAAATCTGTATACCTTGGTTCGTACAATATCGGCACCTGTAAATCAATCATCGCTAATGTGATATCTATTAAGTCATCTTCTGTTTTTGTCTCAAGAATGATTTGTTTTGTCATCTTATCACACTTTCGTTATAAATTCTAAACCAGATTATCTGGACTTCATTTTGTCAAAAAACAAAAGACCAACAACAAGCACCACCGGAAAGATGAGACCAACCGTCATACCTGTTCTGATATTGTCACCTGCCATCTGGGTTACTCTTCCAACAATACCAGGCCCGATACTTCCTCCTAAATCACCTGCCATAGCAAGAAGCGCGAACATAGCTGTTCCACCGGTTGGAAATTTCTTAGAAGATATACTAAGTGTTCCCGGCCACATAATTCCTACGGAGAACCCGCATAATATACATCCAATTAGTCCGACTATAGGGTTTGAAAAAAGCGATGCAAGAACATAACACAATACACACAAAACTCCTGAACCAAGCATAAACTTTGACAGATTTACCTTTTCGCCGTATTTTCCATAAAGCATTCTGCTGATTCCCATAGCAACAGCAAATAAACACGGTCCCATGAGATCTCCCATTGTCTTACTAAGTCCAAGTGCTGCTTCAGCATATGCAGATGCCCACTGTGCCATAGAAAGTTCTGATGCTCCTGAACATACCATAAGAATAATAGCAACCCAAAATAATGGCGTCTTAAAGAGAGATGGAATACTCATTCCTTCACCATCTTCAACAAGATATTCTATTGGACATGTTGCAAAATTATAAATATTAATTGCTGGCACCATTGCTAAGAGGACTGCAAGCCATTTCCAGCTATCTATTCCAAATATAGCAAAGAAAGCTGTTGATACGAGTATTGTTCCCACTGCACCCCAACAGTAAAAGGAATGAAGAAGACTCATTGTAGCTTCTTTATTCTCAAAAGGACAAGCCTCAACGATAGGACTGCACAGCACTTCAATCAACCCACTTCCTATTGCATATATAATTACACTGATAATTATTCCTGTATATGGGTTCAAAAGTAAATCAGGCAAAAAAGCTAACCCTACAAGTCCAAGTGCCGAGCATACTTCTGATGCCACAATACAGGTCCTATAACCAATCCTATCAACAAACTTGGCACAAAACAAATCTACTACAAGCTGTGTAAAAAAGAAGCATGTTGATATTAGTGCAATATTTCCAAGGGATATGTTGTAATCCGTATGGAACTTAAGAAATAAAAGCGGTGCAAAATTAGCTGCTATTGCCTGCGTTATAAATCCAAGATAACAAGCGATTTTAGTTTTCTTGTAATTTTTCATTATATATGCTCCTTGTATCTTTCAAATATTGATTGTATTATATTGTATAATCATGCAATATTCATTGTAATATATTGCAGTTTTATTGTAATATATCGTAATATCATCAAAGTACGAGGTGCCACAAATGGATTTTTCAAATCAATTTACAAAAATAGAAACCGATGACAGCTTAATGGAAACAGTATCTCATGGTGACAAAGCATATCCCTTTAGTTACTACTATGAAAATCTTGCTTTATATGATTTTCATTGCGTAGATTGGCATTGGCACAATGAATTTGAATTCGTATTCGTAGAAAGTGGCGAGGTTTCATGTGATATTGGCTCAACTCACTTCATGCTTCTTCCCGGTCAGGCAATTATGATTAATTCAAGAGTATTACACAGATTTCAATCTGAAAGTGATGCCATCATACCTAATTTCCTATTTAATCCGTCATTTATAGCACCAGCCGAAAGTCTTATATATGAAAAATATGTAAGCCCTGTCCTGTCTTCCACACTGGAATATTTTATTTTTCAAGATGATATAGCATGGCAGTCACATGCACTCGATCTTATTAAGAACACAATTTTTCTGCAGGATACTGACCTAAATCGTGAACTGGCTGTATCGATACATATCCAGCAGCTCTGGATGCTTCTCCTTGAAAATTTGACACTTAAATCATCTGATAATAAAGCTGCTGTAATTTCAAGAACAAGACTTCAGTTGATGATGCAATATATCCATACTCATTATTCTGAAAATATAGCTTTGGAAGATATTGCAGCATCCGCTGCCATTGGAAAAGGCACAGCTCTTCACCTTTTTCAGGATAATATCAAAATAACACCTGTAAACTATCTAATCAGATACAGACTCAAACAAGCTGCACTACTGCTTTCGGGCACTGAAAAAAAGATTACGGTAATATCCTCCGAAACCGGGTTTAATAATGTAGATCATTTTTGCAGGAGCTTTAAAAAGATATACGGTATCACGCCTACTGACTATAGGAAACAGTCTGACCAGACAACAGAGCATGGTAAATCTTCCAATCTTCATCCTTAAATACATTAAAGATAACCTTTTTTATTCTGTCATCCTGATTAAGAAATTCCTTTACTGTAGCAGTTGCTATTTCAGCTGCTCTTTGCTGTGGAAACCGAAACACACCCGTAGACAGACAACAGAATGCAATCGATTCTACTGATGTTTCTGCAGCCAGCTGAAGACATTCCCTGTAACAGCTTGAAAGTAAATCTTCATCCTCTTTTGTAACTTCCCACTGAATAATCGGGCCTACTGTATGCAGGATGTACTTTGCCGGAAGATTATATCCTGATGTAATCTTGGCTCTTCCGGTTTCTTCTTCGTGTCCCTGCTTTACCATGATCTCATCCATTTCAAGGCGAAGCTGAATTCCTGCATAAGTGTGAATGAAGTTATCAATGCAGGAATGCATCGGCGAAAAACATCCGAGCATCTGTGAATTACATGCATTTACTATGGCATCACACTTAAGCGTAGTGATATCTCCCTGCCAGATATAAAGTCTCTGATCGGATTCTACAGGAATAAGATCCGCCGCATCAGTAATGCCACGTTCCAGATTTCGTTCCTGCAGATACTCATCCTGAATCTGAAGGAATTCATCACTGATAGGTCTTGGCATCCTCACATTCATAAGTGACCGAAGTAAATCTCGCTGGCTCTGAACATCAGATGGAATCGGCTGCCTTCTGAATCGAATTTCTTCCTTCAGCAAGTATTCAATTAAATATTTTCTTCTTTCATCCTGCGTCATGAAATCATTCCTCTCAAATCCGTAATAGCCTTTGCCATATCTCCACCGATTCCAATTGCTCTGTCTCCAAAGCTTTCTGGCACTACTGCTTCATCCATATTCAGTCGAATCAGACTGAAAGCATCATTCTCCCTGACCATCTTTTCAAAGGGAAATCGAATAATAATCGGTGTGTTGAAACCTACTCCGAGTTCAAGAAGAACAACCTTCTTCCCTTTTATATTTTCAAGAAAGTCTGCATATCGGTCAGCTGCTTCATGCCAGCTTTCATCCTCTACAAAATAGTTATCGCATCTAAGATGCATAGCCATGTTGCCACCACATACAGGACACTTAGGTACAAGCTCCGTTGGAATCAGACAGTCCAATCTTTCCTCATCCATCTTGTGGAATAATTCCTCACCATCGTATACTTTCTTATGACAGCCTCTCTGACACTGAATCTCTCCATAATCGCCCTGGGTTGCAAATATTCTATCCCCGGAGAATCCTGCTTTCCAGAACTGATGATCTACATTGGTGGTCAGTACAAAATACTCCTTATCCTTCACCAGTTCAAACAAATCTGTATAAAGTGGAAGTGCCGGTGGTATAAATCGATTCAAAAGCGCATGCTTTGACCAGTATCCCCACCTTGCCTCTTCTGTAGGAAATGGATAAAAGCCTGCAGCATACATATCTGTCATATACTGACATCCATATTTCTTAATAAACTCACTGAAATTTTCAGTAAATCGTTTGCCGCCATACTGAATTCCTGCCGCTGTAGATGCACCAGCTCCGGCACCTATAATAACAGCATCTGCATTTCTTAAAAGCTTGTTCGCTTGCTCTATCTGTTCCTCATAAGAGGCTTTTTGAAAAATATAATCTCTGGCTGGAACTCCACATAAAAACTGTTGCCAGTCCACGTGTCCTTTTCTAATCTTCTTAAACATACTTAGCCTCTTTTCTCGATACACTGTTTCGGACAGCTTTCTGCACATCTGCCGCAATGCAGACAGTGCTTTTGGTCTATTTGGGCTGGGACAGAAAGAATATCGATACATTTCTGAGGACAAACGCTGTAACACATCTTACACCCGATACATCCGTCTCCCACAAAATAACCAGTCTGAACAAGCTCTTGTTCTCCGATCACAATACTTTCTCTGACAATATTTGATGGATCACTGATATCAAAATATTCCCCCTGTGCTTCATACAAGCAGAACACTTCAAGTGCCTCTCTTGTACTTCCAGGATAGATTTCTTTCATATAAGGATTATTTTCAAACATGATATCAAGATTCTGTTTTCCGATATTTTTGATTTTTCCTCTGAGTGAAACCGCCTGTTTATCTTTTGTGGCAGACACTGCAATATATCCCTGCTCCATTAACTGATCGTAAAAAGCTTTCCCCTTTGCAGTAAGAAAATATACACCCGCTTCATCATAATGCATCATGTCAATCACTCTTGTCTGCGGATGTCCATCAGCTCCGATGGTTGCAACCGTAGTAGAATGAATTTCTTCCACAAGAATCTTTATATACTCAGTTCCTAACATATAATATCTGCTCCTTTATATGCACTGAAAGCCGGGTGTAAAACACTCGGCAATCAGTATTGTTCGTTAATTACAATTCTTAGAATTCGTAAGGTGGATTACCTGAGAAATCTGCAATCACCCCATGAGGATTCTCGAGATAGAATACCTCGAAGATTGGATTTGTTGCCTCTCCATACTGGCCCTTTACAATTGGATTTGCCATACATCCTTCTTTTACTTCCATATTGTTCTCAAACACTGCCTTGCCTGCAAGTCTGATCCAAGCGTATGAAGGAGAAGATACGGAAATCTCTACCTCAGGATTCTCAAGCATGTCTTTATAAACATCCTTTGTGTTATTAGTACAGAACCAAAGCTTTCCATCCTTCTCGAAGCAGAACATAAATGGGCGGCACTTTGCCTTTCCATCTCTGCCTACTGTTGCCAGGTACTGCACTGGATTTTCCTGTAAAAACTCTACTACTTTCTGCATTTCATTTGCCTCCTTGTTTTTGTTGTAATCTCATTGGTTACATCTTCCAAGGAGTATAATATCATCGTTTTATTGTAATGTCAATGGTTACATCAAAATTAATGTAACTTTTTTTGTTACATCATTTTTATCGCTAAAAAAGGCCTCAGACCTGTTATGTCCGAAGCCCACCACTTACTGCTCTTTCGCTATCCACAACGTGATATCATTTTTCACTTCTTCAAGTGTAATCTTTGATAATTCATCCTCCATTGCCTTCTGAACCTGCGTTAATTTATCATCTAAAACATGATGAATATTTCTGCCTACAGGACATTCCTGATTAGGGTTTTCATGAAAATGAAACAGTTCTTCATCCGGTGCACATTCAACCGCTTTATACACATCAAGAAAAGTAATCTCATCAAGTGGTTTTGTAATTGTGACACCACCGGTTCCTCTTGCTACCTCTACAAGTCCTGCAGCCTTAAGCTGGCCAAGAAGCTTTCTTATAATTACAGGATTAGTACCTATACTTCCTGCCATGAAATCACTTGTCATTTTCATTTCATTAAATGTATCTATACAGGCAAACATATGAATTGCCATTGTAAATCTGCTTGAAATCTGCATTTTAATCACACCTCTTTTCAAGTAATATCATAGCAAAAATTTGATGTAATTGCAATGGTTACATTTACTGTCACATATAAAAGCTTCTATTATTTCTTAAACTTCAATCTGCAATGGTTCTTAAAATAACCATTGCAGATTTACTTCTTACTTTAGTACGTTAATGTGTGCAATTAGATGCGTTAGATTCTGATTTTCGGAATTAAACAAATTTGGATTGAGATTTCACCTGTTTTAAGAAATTTAATAACTGTTATATTTTGTTATTAAATTCTCCGCAAACCATTGAAAACACTGGATTTGTCGCAGGTGAGCTTTCCCTTATTGTTTCCCTTGTGTTATATCGTCCCACCAGTGTTTACGAACTCTGATAAGGGCAAATACAAGGGCAAGAAAAATCTATAAAACAGTATAACACAAAATAAAAGTGACATGGTGAACTGATTGAAATGCTTCTAATTTTTGTCGCAAATGATTGATTGAACAATAAGGAGATAGGATACGATGAGAACAATATTTGCAGAATACAATCCTCAACGAAACAGCATTGATGTTTATACTTCGGCTGGCTATATGCTTCGCATTGATTGTTGGGAAGCTGAGAAAGATTTAAAGACTACGCCCGGATCAGACTGTGCATTAAATGCACTTGCCATTGATGAACCGCTTGAATATGCCAAACTGTATCTTGATGGTACAATGCAGATATGGGTGGATGCGGAGGATTCCTTAGATATATGTTAGTTAAAGGGATACCATAGCCTATAATAGCCGTTGTATCCCATACCAATATTTTAAAAAATTTCTATTTGAATAACACCAAAAAGTTTTTCAATAATTGAATTTTTAAAATTTATCTGCTAAAGCCATTGCCTGCTCACATCCATCTGTATTGTCAATATCACCTATATTTACAACTGCCGGAATCATTACCGTACCGACCATTTTCCATTTCAACAATGCAGCCGATTTTTCAATAGGGATTCGAATACCATCCATAACAGATTTATCATCTTCTTCGCAACAAGTAATGATAGCATATTCTTTTTCAGAAAGGTCTATCTTTGCGTGATAGAAAGAGAACATTTTATCAATGACAGCCTTTATCTGTGCTGGAATCGTGTACCAATAGACCGGCATGGAAAAAACAATAGCATTGGCTTCCTGAATAGCCAGGGCAATCACATTGAAATCGTCATCAAAAGAACATGCTTTTCCTGTCTTAAAGCAAGTTTCGCAGGCATGACAACCACTTATATTCATCATTGCAGCATCAAATCGTTTTATAGTATGTCCTTTTTCTTCTGCTGCTTTGATAAAAGCTTCTGTCATCGCAAAACTGTTTCCCTTTTTGCGAGGACTGCCTGTAATTACAACAATTTTTTTGCTCATAAAATTTATCCTCCTTATGATAGCGAGGTTGACTTTCCCCGCTTTTGATATTATCATAATATCAAGAATAAAACATAAATCAAGTACGCACAATTAGGTGCGATACTATAATTTATGTAATATACTCACCCAAAGGAAAGTGTAAAATGAAGAAACGTAATATTTCAAACGAGTGCTTTAGAAGTACAGGTTTTAGTTACACCTTGTCTCTAATTAACGGAAAATACAAAATGACAATACTCTATGTGCTGGCTGAATTCGGAGTTGTTCGTTTTAATGAAATGAAAAAATACATTGATGAAATTTCTTACAAAACATTAAGTTCTTCCTTGAAAGAATTAGAGGCAGATAAATTAGTCCATAGAGAAGAATATCCGCAAATTCCACCAAAAGTTGAATATAGTCTTACAGAACGTGGAAAATCACTTATTCCTATACTGGAAACAATGTGTGATTGGGGCGAAGAAAATAGATTGTAAAAAAACAGACCGAAATCTTCAAAGAGTTTGGTCTGTTTTTTGCCTACAATAATGACATATAGTTATTTATTCGCCCATGCGGATATTCTTTACTGTTTTCTTCTCAAATGTGAGGTTGGAATAGATTCGGTTGCCTCCGTTTCCAGTGGGAGCTTGTGCAAGCAACCCTACTTTTACAGTGTTGTCCACTGGAAGATTGAAAAATCTCATCATGTAAAATTTCTTTCCATCAACTGAATAATGGAATGCAAAAGAATTTCCGCACCTACATACCTGTAACCATGCTGTGTTTCCATCAATATTGCATCCATTTGCATCGTCTGACTCTCCATTACGTGTGACAACGCTGACCGCTGCATGTGTTCCAAAATCTGTCATTTCAAAACACGCTTTCGCCCAGTTTTTCATATCCCGCATCACCATAATAGATGCAGAATCATAGATATCCTTAAAATCATGTGATACTTTTACTTTCATCACAAAATCACCTGTAATCTCTGTATAATAGAAAGGTGCGTTACACAACGATTCTGGTGTAATTCCTTCTTCTCCAATTGCACCATTATTAAAGAAAAAATCACTCTGTGCGGGAGCGAATATTTCTATCTTATTCCCATTTGTTTTTACTGTTCCTTCATTTAGCCATTTGAAATCCATAAAAGCGTCCCCCCTTGCTGAATATTGTTTATTTCATCATAGTATCATTAAAAATCTTTGTAAAGTACGCACTTTATCGTAAGATACTTACTTTCTATAAAGTGTACCAATTTGTTATATGCTGAAAACTATAAACCAACACTACTGTTAATAATATCCCCTTGTTTCCCGCCAGCCTTTTACATACCACCTGATTCCAACATATACCAGTTGCACGAATAATAAGAAAAATAGCAGATTGATCGGCAATACTGTCTTTATCCAATCTCCAAAATAGATTGCTATTGCCATGCTTATAAGTGTTACCAGTATTGTAATCATATCCCAGCAGTATTTCTTATATAGCCCGGCAATCTTTATCCCGGTGAATGCTAAAAGTATTTCTGCACCCACCAGACAGCCACCGCAAATCAATAATCTTATCAGCCAGTATATAATTCCGGTAATGACAGGATTGGATATTCCATTACTAATCTGTGCCACATTCTTTCCTGTCAGTATAGTCTTATACATATTCGCGTCTGTACTGTATCCAATAAAAGCAGAGACAAACAGCGATACTGCAACACAGGTGAATATCCCATATAGAATCCGAAACACCTTAAAAATATGCTGTAACATCATTGATACCGAAACAATAGCTATAGCTCCAATGATATATACAGGCTTATTCCATTCAAACCTATATGTCAGCAGATAAAACAGCAATCCCAGTAATGATGAACTCAGAATATCAATTCTGGCAATCAGGAAAAGCAGTCCTGATATGATCGTTGATATCAAACCGACACCGAGACCTAATCCCAGACCTATTGCCTCGCCTGAAACATCGGAACTTATCGAACTTGATTTATCGTAATAAAAAGATTCTTCATAATCATTATACATGTCCATTCCCTCAACTTTCTTAATGTGCTTAAACTAAATCGCTCTCACAGCAAACTGTGGCATATCGTGATTTACCTCTGCTTGATAATAGCTTTTCATTGTCGATGGTGCGTTAAATAATGCCGCTAATAGATACTTTTTGATGTTACGTACTTTGGATGTAGTCTCTTTCAGACAGTCCATCACATACTGGATATGCGAACTGTTCAGCTTCAAAAATTTTGACTTGACTAACTGCACCGGATACTCATTACTGGCAATAATCACATTGCCACCCTTACATAGTACTGTCTCCAAAATCAAATCATAAATCCCATCCAATAATTCTTTGTCGTAAGGATACTGCTGATACAGAATATCGATCTCTATGTTTTCGCGAATAATATTTGCATAGGCATGATACTCATCCAATCCGCTACCGATATCCTCTGATACGATTAGATCAGGATTACTATACTCAGTATCATTCTTCTTAGTATTATTAGGGTTTATTTTTCCAACCTCTAGAGGTTTATTTTCCAAACCTCCAGAAGTTTGATTTTCCAACTTCAAGAAGTTTATATTTCCAACCTCTGAAACCTTTTCTTCCGGTTCAGAAGTTTGTTTTTCCAACCTCTGAACATTCTCCGGAATCTCCTCCATAAATGATTTCACGTAAATAATTGCTGGTTTCCCTTGTCCCTGACGCTTACGTTCAATCAAGCAGAATTCCTCTAAGACTTTCAATGTATCAAGAGCCTTATTCTTCTTACAATTCAGCATTTCCATAGTATCCTCTACAGAAAAGTAAATATAAGCTCTTTTCTCCACATCAAACCACTTATTCTTTATGGAAAGTGACATTCTATCAAGCATTAGCCCATACAGCACTTTCGCCTCGGTAGATAATTCTCGAAAGTAATCATTCGTAAACAATAGCTTCGGTATTCTATAAAAGCTGAGCATGTCTGCTTCTTGTCCATAAAAATAGGAAAATGTTATCTTTTCGCTCACTTTTGCTACCTCCTTCCAATCATTCTAGAAGTGCATTTTTTGCACTTCTATACCGAAGCAGTCACTGGTGCTATAGAAAAATTCTTCACGTATATCTGATTCGGCAAACCCTTACCTCTTTTTCGCTTTACTATCAAGCCGATATTTTCAAGCTCTGCCAGGCAGTCAACAGCCTTATGTTTTGACACATTCATATCCGACTGAATCTCATCCAGCGAATACACGATGTAAACTCTATTTTCTTCATCCAACCATTTATTCTTATACGACATTCCCATTCTATCCAGAAGCATTCCATAGAGAATTTTTGCCTGGACAGAGAGGGAAGAAAAAGCTTCCCCCACCACCAACTCTTTTGGTATTCTTATAAAATTGAACTGGTCTGCCTGTGAACCATAAAAATAATTCATTCTCATGCTTTTAATTCTCCTCACTATCCTGCGCCTGTTTCCATTGTTCCAACAGTCCAAATATCACTCGTTCCATTTCTGCCTTGGAGTAATATGCTGGGAAGAACTTATGTAGTTTTCTTTCATTCAGTGTAATCTTTTTTGAGACTGGAACTGTAGATGCACTTCCTATCAATATAGTAATCAACTGTTCCTGCGTCATGTTCTTATCATCACGATACTTGCGAAGTTCCATGAGCTGTTCTTGCTTAATCATTCCATTCTCACGAATAAACTCATAGATCCACTGTTGGACGTTCTTATTCATATAGGAAAGTTCTACTGCAACGGATAACGCCAATCTCTTTTCATCCACCATATCAAGAAGCTTCGGAATCAGTTCCGTCAGGCGAATATATCTATGTACTTGCGCTCTGCCAAGTCCTTCAGCTTCACCAATCTTTTCTGCCGTATGGAACTTTGTCTCTTCATGCGACAAAGTTAAATCAGTTCTCTTACCCCGATGGTTCATAGCATCCATTTTCATCTTCAAAGAAAACGCTCTCTCACTTGCCAATATCTCTTCTCTTTGAACATTAGCATCTACCATAGCAATAGTAGCTTCATCATTCGTCATTTCCTTTACGATTGCCGGAATTCGAAACAGCCCCGCTCTCTTAGCTGCATGTAATCTTCTATGACCGGAAATCATCTCGTATGTACCTTCATCATCCGGTCGGACAAGGACTGGTGTTAGTAAACCATTCGTCTTAATGCTCTCGACAAGTTCATCCATCTTCTCATCATCTATTACCTTAAATGGATGATTCTCAAAAGGATAAATCGCTCTCACATCTAAGTCTATCGTTCCTTCTGTCTCCGGAACACACAATAACTCGTCAATACTTGTCAACTTGATTTTCTGTCCTGCTCTACCTGCCATGATGCATTACCTCCTTGATTAATGCTGTGTATGCAAATGCCGCTTTTCCCTTTGGATCATATTCGTAGATACTGCTTCCTTCAGCACTAATTTCAGCTGCTCGCACGGAAAGTGGTATCTCTACTGCGAAAACATTGATACTGGAAGAATATGCCTCGTATACTTGCATAGATATATCCTTCGCATAGTTCGTTCTGTTATCAACCATAGTCAAGAGAATACCCTCAATTTTAAGTTCAGGATTCAACTGACGTTTTACCCTACCAATTGTCTTTATCAGCTGCTGTAAACCCTTCACCGGAAGATAAGCAGCTTGAACCGGAATGAGTACAGAATCTGCGGATGCAAGTGCATTGATTGTCAACATGCCAAGAGATGGCATGCAATCAATAATTATATAATCATAGCTTTCTCTGGCATAACTGATGAACTCTCTGAGAATGGTCTCTCTACTGATTACACCTATCAGTGAAATCTCCAAACCGGACAATTCGATATTGCCCGGGAGAATATCAACACCCTCTTCATGATGTAATATTCCCTGTTTCAGATCTACCTGCTCATCATTGATAATCTTCATCATCGCAGTTGCAAGTGAATACTCCATCTGGTCCGGTTCCGGAAAACCTAAGCTGATAGTCAGCGAACCCTGTGGATCCGCATCTATCAACAACACTTTTTTGCCTTCTCTAGCAAGGCCGATACCAAGATTCACACAAGTAACCGTTTTTCCAACGCCGCCCTTCTGATTTGCTACGGCTATGACTCTGCAAGTCTTCTCTCTATCCATCTTAGTAATCCTCCTCTGCAAATGATTCAACAAACGCCTCTACCTTTTCCAAATTAACCAATACACAACCCTTTACCTTACGAATTGCTCCTGCATCTTTCGCAAGGGACTGAAAGCTATGCAGTCCCATAGAAAACAATTCTGCTCCCTCGGCATATCTCACATACTTTTTCTTTTTTGACTTCACTAATTCCTCAAGATTTTCTACTTCTTTTCTTGTTCTAGGCATAATATAATCCTCCATCTCATTAATTACATCTTCGTCTTCGCTTATTGCGCAATGTTCTTCCAGATACTTTTCAAATACAACGATATCTACAATTGCTGTTTTTCTAAGCTTCCATGTAGCCTTAGCTTCTTTCGCCACGGACACAAAGCCCCAATAGGGCAGTCCATACAATCGAGAAGCTTTCTCATACGTCATGTACTTGTGATTTCTTCCTTCCAAGTACTTATCCAAGTTTACCGGCGGAGATTTTTCCTTTGGCATATTAGCCTCCTTTCGTGTAAAGAGGATGTATTGTTGTGTACGAATCAAAAAGCTTAGATAAACGTAAAAAAGCACCCATATTCAGTATTTCTACTAAATACGAGTGCCTAAAAATGTTCATTTTCGAACCGGCTATACCTCAATTTGCCACGTCTTTGACAATCCATAGAGGTAAGTTGAGTTATTTAATTGAATCCATTAAACACCATTGAAATCCACAGAAATCCTTAAGAAATGTGGTATTTTCGTGGCGCGATAGGATACGATTGGACTTCTATGGATTACCATAAGGTTCCATAAATCCGTACACTAATTCAGACTCTTCATGGTTGGGAATAATAATACATCTCTAATAGATGCTGAGTTAGTAAGGAGCATCACAAGTCTATCCACACCAACTCCAAGGCCACCTGTTGGTGGTAAGCCGTATTCTAAAGCTGTTAAGAAGTCTTCATCAATTTCACAAGCTTCATCATCGCCAGCTGCTCTAAGCTCTTCTTGACGTTTGAAACGACCTCTTTGGTCGATTGGATCATTAAGCTCAGAGAATGCATTAGCATGTTCACGCCCAACGATGAAAAGTTCAAATCTTTCTGTGTACTCTGGGTCTAATGGTTTACGTTTAGAAAGAGGAGAAATTTCTACTGGATGTTCTGTTAAGAAGGTTGGCTGAATAAGGTGTTCTTCAACAAATTCCTCAAAGAATAAGTTAAGGATATCACCTTTCATATGATGTTCTTCAAAAGCAACATGTTTTTCTTTAGCAATAGCTCTAGCTTCTTCAAGATCTTTAATTGCTCTAAAGTCTACTCCTGTATATTGTTTAACAGCATCTACCATAGAAATTCTAGCAAATGGTTTGTCAAGGTCGATTGTTACGCCATCATACTCAATAACTGCTGTTCCATTGACTTCTTTGCATACGTGTCTAATCATTTCTTCTGTAATATCCATCATATCATCGTAATCAGCAAAAGCTTGATATAATTCCATAATTGTAAACTCTGGATTATGTCTGATTGACATACCCTCGTTACGGAATACCCTACCGATTTCATAAACGCGATCAAAACCACCTACGATTAAGCGTTTTAACTTAAGTTCTGGTGCAATTCTCATGTACATATCAATATCTAAGGCATTGTGGTGTGTCACAAATGGACGTGCAGCTGCTCCACCTGCAATTGAGTGAAGTACAGGTGTTTCCACTTCGATAAAGTCTTTGTTATCTAAGAAGTTTCTCATTGAACGAATGATAGCACTACGTTTTAAGAAAGTATCTTTAACTTCAGGATTCACAATAAGGTCTACGTAACGTTGACGATATCTCATCTCTGTATCTTTAAGACCATGATATTTTTCAGGCAATATTTGTAAACTCTTAGATAAAAGTGTTACAGATTTTGCACGTACAGAAATCTCACCTTTTTGTGTTCTAAAGATATAGCCCTCAATACCTACGATATCACCAATATCATATTTCTTGAAATCTGCATAATCTTCATCGCCTAATTCATCTTTTCTAACATAAGACTGAATACGTCCTTCTTGATCTTGAATGGTAATGAAAGATGCTTTACCCATATCACGTTTAGCCATAATACGACCAGCTACTGATAAATGAGTTTTCTCTGACATCTCATGTTCTTCTAAGGTACTTTCGATGCTTTCAAAGTGTGCTTTAGCACTTTCACTATGTGCTGTTACATCAAACTTAGTAATTTTGAAAGGATCTTTCCCTTTTTCTTGAAGACCTGCAAGTTTGTCATATCTTACTTTAATTAATTCGCTAACGTTTTCTTGTACTTGTTCTTGTACTTGATTTTGATCAGACACTACTGATTCCTCCTCGTTTGTAATGCTTAGTTTGTAATACCTAAAATTTCATATTTATCAACACCCTCAGATGTTTCAACTTCTACAATATCTCCTACTCTACGGTTCATAAGTGCAGCACCTACTGGAGATTCATTTGAAATTCTACCATTGACAGGATCTGCTTCTGTTGAACCTACAATAAGGTAATCTACTTCTTCTTCAAAAGTATGATCATAAAGTCTTACTGTATAACCAGGTTTTACAATCTCTACTGCACCTTCTTCTGCTTCAATAACAACAGCATTTTTAAGCATTGTTTCAAGTTCAACAATTCTTACTTCAATTTCTGCTTGTTCTTCTTTAGCAGCATCATATTCAGCATTTTCAGAAAGGTCGCCTTGTGCTCTTGCTTCTTTTAATTTTTCAGCCACATCATTACGGCGTGTTGTTTTTAAGTTTTCAAGTTCTGCCTCTAACTTTTTAATCCCCTCATATGTGAGTAATACTGATTTGCTTGACATATTTTTACTCCCTTTCTTATACCTCTAATTATTTTATATATTTTAGTAACGCTTATGTCTATCTCTATGTTTTTTACATTTTATAATTTAACAATTATACCTTACACACCTTGTATTGTCAACTTAATCACCTTTGGCTAGCGTAGGTATATGTTCATATTATACTGCCCAATTTATGAGACCACATTCATGCTTATTCATGGCTTTCTAATCGCTTTAAACAAGCCTCTAAAAGCCTTTCTATATCAGCATAAGTTTCTATAGCAGTCAAGGTTCTACGTAGGTCTGCTGCACCATGTACTCCTCTTACATAAGAGGTTAGATGAGACCTCATTTCTCTCATACCTACATACTCACCTTTGTATGCTTCTAATAACTTAGCATGCTTTAAAATAACAGGTACACGTTCTTCAAAGGTAGGCTCTGGCAAAAGTTCGCCTGTTTCTAAATAATGAACTGTTCTTTTGAAGATCCAAGGGTTACCTTGAGCTGCTCTAGCAATAAGTACTGCATCACAACCGGTATAATCTAACATGCGTTTAGCATCTTGCGGTGTTCTAATATCACCATTTCCTATAAGTGGAATATGGATATGCTGCTTTACTTCCTTAATAATATCCCAGTCAGCGCTGCCACTATAAAATTGCTCTCTCGTTCTGCCATGAAGAGCAATGGCACTAGCCCCTGCTTCTTCAATAATCTTTGCCACTTCTACTGCATTAACCATTTCATCATTAAAGCCTTTTCTAATCTTAACAGTAAGCGGCTTCGTTAGTGCCTTAGCTACAGCATAAACAATCTCTCCGATAAGCTCCGGATTTTTTAGTAGCGCCGACCCTTCACCATTTTTAGTAATTTTAGGTGCTGGGCACCCCATATTAATATCTATGAAATCCACATCACTTTGTTCCACTTGTTTTGCCATTTCACTTAATATTTTAGGGTCACTACCAAAAAGCTGTGCGCCTATGGGATGTTCTTTTGGATCTATATATAAAAGATCATTGGTTTTACCATTTTCATAAAGTAACCCCTTGGCACTGACCATTTCTGTGGTCATCATTCCCACACCAAATTCTTTACAAATCAATCTAAAGGGCAAGTCTGTAATGCCTGCCATAGGTGCAAGAAACACATTATTGGGTGTTTCTACTGTACCAAACTTCATTTTTTAATCATCCTATCTATTTTTTTCATATATGAGTGCAAGACCTTTAAGCGTCAGGATACCATCATATTTTTCGATGACACTTGTACCATCTTGAATAATTTTAGCAAGGCCTCCTGTAGCAATTACTTTTAAGTCATCACATTGCATTTCTTCTTTAACCTTTTTAACAATGTATTCAATTTGCCCAATATAACCATAAACTAAACCAGATTGCATACTGGTAGTGGTGTTTTTACAATCTAAGATACCTTTAGTTTTCTTAATTTCCATATGTGGCAGTTGTGCCGCTCTTTGCCAAAGGGCATCAGCACAAATACGAATACCAGGAGTAATAAGTCCTCCTATAAATTCACCTTTTGCATTAACAATATCATAGGTAGTAGAAGTTCCAAAGTCTATTGCCATACAAGGCCCCCCATAAAGTTCATAGGTAGCTACACAATTGACAATACGGTCTGCTCCTACTTCTCTTGGATTATCCGTTCTAACAGCTAGTCCTGTTTTAAGCCCCGGACCTACAATAAGAGGTTTCTGACGTAAATATCTTTTGATGCCATTATTAAAGGAATACATAATATCAGGTACAACTGAGGATATAATGACAGCTGTAATATCTTGGATTTTAATTTCCTTTTGTCTTAACATCTCAACCATCATAATACCATATTCATCTGACGTACGTGGAGTTTGAGTCGTTAATCGAAAGCTGGAAATTAATTCTAGTCCCTTCATAACCCCCATAACAATGTTGGTATTTCCTATGTCTATCGCTAATAACATAAATGTTTTCTCTCCTTGCTACTCAAATTAAAACTCCCTAAGCTTTCAAAAAGGGTGCTGCAAATCCTCTTTGCAACACCGCTTTTTATCTTATAAATAAGCTTTTACTTTATCTAAAATAACATGACCTAACTGAAGCTTCGACATTTGCTCATAAGCAGTAACCGCTCCGCTACTTTCAATAATGGTAGCAATATTAGTATCCCCTTTAAAGCCAGCGCCATCCTCAGCTATATTGTTAGCCACAATAAAGTCTAGGTGCTTTTTAGTGATTTTTTCCTTTGCATATTCTAGCACATTTTGTGTCTCTGCCGCAAATCCAACTAATACCTGATGGGTTTTCTTCTCACCTAAACTTTGAAGAATGTCTGGATTAGGTACTAATTCTAAGGTTAAATGACTATTATCTTTCTTAATCTTATGCTCACTTATAGCCTTCGGTCTATAATCTGCTACAGCCGCTGTTTTGATAACCACATCAGCCCATTCAAAATGCTGATGAACAGCTTCATACATATCTCTAGCACTTTTTACATTAACGCGTTCCACTCCTTCAGGACACTCTAGCTGAGTAACACCAGAAACCAGAATGACTTTGGCACCTCTACTTACTGCATCCTTAGCAATAGCATATCCCATTTTTCCTGAAGAATGATTGGTAATATAACGCATTGGATCAATAGCTTCAATAGTAGGCCCTGCTGTTATTAAAACGTGCTTGTCCTTTAAATCCTGCTCTGCTTCTGACCCAAGATCACTTCTATTTTCTAATAGCTCTGTTACGTAGTCTACTAGTACCTCTGGTGCTGGTAATTTACCTGCACCTAAATCACCACAAGCCAGCCAGCCTTTATCAGGTTCTATAAACAAATAACCTTTTTCTTTTAAATACGCTATATTTTCCTGTACAATAGGATTTTCATACATGGCTGTATTCATAGCTGGGGCAAAAACTACGGGGCATCTAGCAGCCATAACCGTAGTTGAAAGCATATCATCTGCAATACCATGAGCTACTTTACCAATAATATTAGCTGTAGCTGGGGCAATAAGCATTAATTCTGCTTTTTTAGCTAATGCAATATGCTCTACTTCCCATTTATGAGGCCTAGCAAATGTATCCGTTACCACATAATTATTGGTAATCGTTTCAAAGGATAAAGGTGCCACAAATTCACAGGCATTTTGAGTCATGATTGTATTCATTTCATATCCTAGTTTTCTAAGCTTGCTAGCTACATCTAACATTTTATAACAAGCAATACCACCTGTTACACCTAATAAAATATGTTTTTTCATATGTCACCTAACCTCTACCTTGCTAAAATACGCTGCGTTTTAAAAACCTTACTTAATACCTTACCTATTGCACTTACTAAAACAGCTGCTACAATGGCTTCTGGTACGCCATTAGTAAGTACAACGCCCATAATCACCTTGAAAACAAATCCAATACCTTGTGCTGTATTACTTGCATAAGGTTCAGCTTGTCCAAAAAATAAATAAATAAAACTCATAACAAATATGGTATTTGTAAGTGAACCCACAATACCTGCTCCTATATAAGCTGACCATTTCGTTTTGTCAAACTTGCTCATGAACTGATAAGTGTAATAAGATGTAATCCCAACTAGTACCCTAGGTACAAGAGCTACCACTAAACTCCATACATTTCCTTTAGTGGTTCCTAAAGTATAAAAAGGTGAAAATACAAACGAAGTAACGCCAGGCTCAATAGTATTCATCACAACAGATAAAATACCAAATACCAATCCTAATATACTTCCTTCTATAGGTCCTAAGAAAATGGCTCCTATGATAACAGGGATATGTAGGATCGTTGCCTTCATAAAGGGTAAGGGTATAAAACCAATATGTGCAAAAGTTAGCACCAGTTCAATGGCTATAAGCACTCCCAAAAACGTTAGACTCCTAGTATTTCTTTTAATATTCATTTTTTCCTCCTTGCTGTCGCTCTTTAATAAGATGCAACGCTTATTTTTAACAGCATACATTATAGCATAATAGTTTATATTAGTATAGGCAATTTACTCCTTAGTCTTCCAAAAGCATTATAACGAATTCCTTAAAAGCTTCCCCATATTTTTCCACTATAGTACTAATAATCTCTTCTTTACTTTTATTTTCACTTTGAAGTACTACCACATCTCTTACAATAGCGCCATTAGGTGTATGATAAACCACATACCACATCTTAACAGCCTTTAAAAGTTCTACTTCTTCTTTTTGGAACTTCTTAATTCTAAGTTCTGCTCCAATCTCATCATAAAAACTTAAGTCCTCATAACGTTGTTCCATAAACACTTCGCCATCTTCATAAAAGCCTAGGGAAATAATAGCATTTGTTTTCTCTGCAATAACACCTAGTTTAGCTCGTAATGTTTCCTTAATATCCTTTGGTAAATCTTCATATAAATCGTTGATATAGTACTTTTGTACATAAGGTGATACTGATATTAAAATATGTTTTTCCATAGTTCATTCCTTTTCCTCTCTAAATATAACCATATAATCCTCTTACTGAAACTTCACCTGAGTGTATTAATTTTTCTTCACCAGTTTCAGTTTTAACGATTAAATTACCATCTATGGTAAGCTCCTTCGCCTCTGCTGTAAAACTCTCATTTCCACTTATTATTTTCACCGTCTTGCCAAGTGTTATACAATGAGCTTCATAACGGCTTAAAATAGCTGTTAAATGAGGATCCACTTTATAATGCTTATAATCTTTTTCAAAGCGTTCTAAAAATGCTTTAATAAGACTTGCTCTTTCATAATCCTGCTTTCCCTCTAATGCTAAAGAAGTAGCAAATGGCAGTTCTTCAGGAAATGCTTTGTGATTCACATTAACCCCTATTCCTAATACAATATAGTTAATACGCTCCATTTCAGCACTCATCTCTGTTAAAATGCCACATACCTTTTTCCCATTTACTACAATATCATTTGGCCACTTAATAGTAGCATCTAAACCTGTAACCTCTCTGATAGCTTCGCACATACAAAGTCCTGCTACTAAGGTTAATTGACTTGCATATTGAGGTAAAATCTCTGGTTTTAAAATAAGGCTCATCCATATCCCTGTACCTGCTGGAGAGTTCCAATTTCTTCCTAAACGCCCCTTCCCCGCAGATTGTTGATCAGCAATCACCAAAGTCCCTTCACTTGCCCCTTCTCTTGCTAAAGCTTTCGCCTTTTCATTGGTAGAATCAACTACCTCATAATACTTAATCACTTGTCCTAAAGTATAGCCACAAAGCATAGGTGCTAACTCTGCTGGTGTAATCACATTTGGTTTTTCTACTAATTTATATCCTTTTTTAGTACTTGATTCTATAATATAGCCTTCTCCCTGAAGCTTTTTAATAGCTTTCCATACAGCTGCTCTCGTTACACCTAGGCTTTGACTCATTTCTTCTCCTGATATATATGCTTCTTGCTTTTTTAATAAGGCAAGTACTTTATCTTTCATTATTACTCCTCCATCCCTTGGAACCTCACATATGATATATTTATATAACACTTTAAGTCATATAGCAATAGGATAAGTATTTTAGTTCTCCCTTAGTGAGCAAAAGGCTGCTACACCTAAAGTGTAACAGCCCCATTACTTTTTATAAATTATTTTCAGTTTCATCTGCTTTAGCTAAGCTTACTGATTCTGTATTTTCTTTTTGCTGCATAGCTTGTTTATCAGCTTCTAGTTCTTCTTCTGTTTCGAAGAAATTGATATCATCTACTTTATCAATATCAACACTTTCGCCTCTCATAAGCTTTCTAAACTCTCTACCTGTGATTTTTTCTTTCTTAATCAGCACTTCAGATGCACTATGAAGTACTTCCATATTTTCTTTTAATAAAGCAACAGCTTTATCATGACACTCACGAACGATTTCACTAATTTGTTTATCGATCTCTGTTGCTAAAGCATCACTGTAATTACGTTGATGATTATAGTCTCTACCTAAGAATGGCTCTTCTTGTTCATCTCCAAATTTAATTGGCCCTAAAGAACTCATACCATATTTAGTAACCATATCTCTTGCAATATTAGTTGCTCTTTCGATATCGTTAGAAGCACCTGTTGTAATATCACCAATAACGATTTCTTCTGCTGCACGACCACCAAGTAAGCTAATAATTTCTTGAAGCATTCTTGTTTTAGTCATATGTCTATGATCTTCTTTTGGTACTGGCATTGTATAACCTGCTGCAAAACCAGTTGGGATAATAGAAACACTGTGTACTTGCTCAATTTTATCTAAAATTTCATGTAAGATAGCATGCCCAATCTCATGGTAAGCAGTGATACGTTTATCTTCATCAGTAATAACGTAGCTTTTCTTTTCTGTACCAATACCGATTTTAACGAAAGCTTTTTGAACCTCTTCCATATCAATAGCACGTTTATTGTGACGTGCAGTAAGTAAGGCTGCTTCATTCATTAAGTTCGCAAGATCTGCTCCTGTAAAGCCTGAAGTAATCTTAGCGATCGTTTCAATATCAACATCTTCATTTAATGGTTTACCTTTTGCATGGATTTTAATAATATCTTTACGTCCTTTAACATCAGGTCTACCTACTACAATTTGTCTGTCAAAACGACCTGGTCTAAGAAGAGCTGGGTCAAGAATGTCTGCACGGTTTGTAGCAGCCATTACAATAACACCTTCATTAGCACCGAAACCATCCATTTCAACAAGTAATTGATTAAGTGTTTGTTCTCTTTCATCATGTCCGCCGCCAAGACCAGCGCCACGCTTACGTCCTACAGCATCAATTTCATCAATAAATACGATACAAGGTGCATTCTTCTTTGCTTGTTCGAAAAGGTCACGTACACGAGAAGCACCTACACCTACGAACATTTCAACGAAGTCTGAACCTGAAATACTAAAGAATGGTACGCCAGCTTCACCAGCTACTGCTTTAGCAAGTAAGGTTTTACCTGTTCCTGGAGGTCCTACTAAAAGGACACCTTTAGGAATCTTAGCACCTACTTGGATATAGCGATTTTGATTTTTAAGAAAGTCAACAATTTCTGCAACCTCTTCTTTTTCTTCTTCAAGACCTGCTACATTTTTAAAGGTAATATTTCCTTTTTCGTCGATGGTCATCTTGGCTTTGCTCTTACCAAAGTTCATGATACGGCCACCGCCGCCTCCACCACCTTGCATTTGTTGTACAAAGAAAATCATAATGAATATAAACATACCGATAATCAGTACAATCTGCATGATTGGGAAGAATAAGCTTGTTTGTGGTTCACTACTTGTAAACTTAAATGAGCTTCTAAGCTCTGGAGATAAGTTATAAATATAGTTACTAAATGCTTCTTGAGCAACACTAATGGTTGATTTATTACCGTCTTTATCTGTAATGATAAATTTACCATCATCACCACTTGAGATAATTTGCTCTATAGATTTGATTTCTTTATTTTCTATTGCTGTCATTACATCAAGCGCACTCATTTTAGGAGATGTATCACTTAAATCTCTACTAGTGCCATAGAATACAAACAAAGTCAGAACAACAACTAAAATAAGGTACACATAAGTTCCTTTGAATTTCTTTTTCATAATTAAATCCTCCTTTCTGACTCTTGGGGTTACCCTTTATTTACTGCAATATAAGGTAGATTTCTATAATATTGCTTATAATCTAAACCATAGCCAATCACAAATTCATTGCCTACCTTGAAGCCTTCATACTCTACTTCAACGTCTGTTACACGTTCTTCTTCTTTATTAAGTAAGGTACAAAGCTTAATACTTGCAGGCTTTCTTTCTCCTAACATTTTTTTCACATAAGCTAGCGTTCTACCTGAATCAATAATATCTTCTACTATAAGTACATGTTTATCCGTAATTGGCTCATCTAAATCCTTAACGATTTTTACAATACCACTACTTTTATACTCATCACCATAGCTAGATACTACCATAAACTCCATTTTGAGTGGTACTGTAATATGTTTAACAAGGTCAGTCATAAACATGACCCCACCTTTTAAGATACACAAAACAATAATCTCTTTCCCCTCATAATCATGACTGATTTCAGCTCCTAACTCAGCGATGCGAGCTTGCAATCTTTCTTCTGATATGAGCGTTTCTAAATTAAGCATGCCTTTACCTCTCATTCATCATTTGTATTTCTAAGACTTTAGTGGTTTCTTGGGTAACATAATAGTCCGTATTTAAACGGCTCCCTATAACCCATATAATTTCAT
Organism: Cellulosilyticum sp. WCF-2; assembly: GCF_003990395.1. NCBI lineage: Bacteria > Bacillati > Bacillota > Clostridia > Lachnospirales > Cellulosilyticaceae > Cellulosilyticum > Cellulosilyticum sp. WCF-2. Next base: position 4,477,848 of record NZ_CP034675.1, read on the forward strand.
CTCCATCTGCAATAAGAGGTAAGCTATCTCTTACATCCTTAGAGATTTTTTCATCGATAAAAAGTTTTTTTAGCTTTTTCGTCCCAGCACCTAAGGAAATGTAATCTTCAGGCTGTCTTGTACGAATTTGCAATCCATTTTTTATTCTACCATAATCAATATATTTAGTATATAAGTTTTCACTTTTTTGATGAATTGCCTCTTTAGAAACAAGTTTTAAGCTAAGGACTAAGCCTGCTTCTTTAATCTCTTGTGTACCTAGACTTAGCGGTATAGCGTAAGACAATGAACTTAGCTTTTCCTTAGTAAGAATAAGCTGATCATAGATTTTACGTAAAGTAACTTGCTTGGGCAAGTGAACTTCTTTTCCACTTTGTCCTTCCATTAAAGCTAAAGCGCTTTCTAAGTGCTTAGAACTAAAATCCTTTAAACTGCCTGTAAGCTTTTCTATTGCCATAAAAAAAAGTCTTTTTTGCATATACGGATGATAGCTTTTAAGTAATTTCTCATCTAGCACAATAGCTGTTTCCTGCTGACTGGCCACTAACTCAAATAAACTTTTTGTATAACCTTCTAAAAAATCTTCTTCCTCTCTATAGAGCTGACTATGTTCACCTAATACTTTTATAAAAGAAGGATTAATCGCACTTTCTATATAAGGTGTACATTCTAACCGAATCTTATTACGGGTATAAATGGGCATAAAATTGGTTTCATCATGTCTGAAAGGCACCTGATGTACCTTGCAGTAGGATTCTATCTCCTTCCGTGTCACATCTAATAAAGGCCTAATGATTTGCCCTCTTTTAGGTAAAATACCACCTAGTCCTTTAATATCTGTTCCTCTAAAAAATCTCATCATCATCGTTTCAGCTTGATCATTCATGTTATGAGCTGTTACTATTTTAGCACCCGGATTTAATAAAGATATAAAGAAATTGTATCTTTCTTCTCTTCCAATCTCTTCCTCTGAGCATTTTTTTTGCTTTGCTAGCGCTTTAATATTGCAATTATGTCTATAAAAAGGAATATAATAGGCCTTACAAGTTTCTTCTACTAGGGCCGCATCTAAATCCGCACTCTCTCTAATACCATGATGGACATGAGCCACTTTTAAACTTACCTGATATGCTTCCTTATAAGTGTAGAAATAGTGAAGGAGCATCATAGAGTCCATGCCTCCTGATACACCTAAAATAAGCTCGTTTCCTTGTTCGATTAACTGATTTTTCTCGATGAACCTTTTTATCTTTCTATGAATTTGCTCTGCCATCCTACGCTCCTTATATAGTATAGCCATATTTTAGGTTTTGATAAATTTTCACATTCAAATCAATGAATCTTATCTATCTTACTCACGCTATCTCATATTTATTCTACTATAAATCAAAAACAGCTTACTTTTCAATAGTTTAAAAGCTAGGAATATATTTTAAAAAGTAAAAACATTACACATATGAAGCAAAAAGAAATGGATAGATAGAGAAAGGCATCAATCATCTTGGCTCTCTTTTGCCGTTTCAATGCTAATTCATGCTTTCTAGCAGCTTCTAATTTTAGATTTTCTAGATAGGGATCATAGGGCATTTCTGTTTTTTTAGAGGCTTGGTTAAATGAAATAGGCGATTTCTTAAGCTGGTTTTCAACTAAATGCTCTGCATATTGAAATAAATTATTAGGAATCGGAGTGGTTTTACTTTCTTTTAAAACAAAAACAGCTTTTTCAAACCAATCACTTTGCTGTCCATCTATGGTAATTTGCTTTTTCATTATTCATCTCCTTAAGTGCTATTCTTATCTTAGAAAATAGCCAAGTTCACAGCAAATTATTCAGATTTTTAAGACTTTTACACCTTTATTCTTGAAAAATGCTCTTGGTTAAATTAATTTTAAAATTTTTTAGGGAATGATTACTTTTACCACATATAATAGAGTGTAAAGACAAAACAAATAACTTCCCACGGCATAATCACCACAGCTTCAATCTGAGGAACTGACCGGGTCAGCCAAGTCTCAATCTATTGTTATAGGTACCTCTGGACTTAAGGAAAATGTTCACTGATGCGCTGCAAGGGAGGCGCCACTTATAAGTTGTTTGAAATGTTTTTATACCTTGCATTACCAAATAAAGTTTTAAACCAGAGTCCTAACACCTTAGCTTCCTAGCTTAGGGTGCACCAGCTAAGTTGTTAGGAGCTCCTCCTCTTGTTTAAGCTTTTATAACTTTACTTGTATTCTCATCAGATGACATATTGGCGCTGAGGAGCAACCTTTGTGTCCTTTTGTAAATACAGGTAATGGTTGTAGAAGTCAAAAACAAGTGCTGGAGTCCAAAAACGCCCATTCTAGATTTTTCTAGGATGGGCGTTTTTTTAGTTATTACTGTTGAATTTCTCCTGTAATTACATTAATCATCAATGGATTCTTCATCTCATCAAATTTTACTTTGTCATTATAAGGAATTCTTACTCCTTTTGTATCGAGAGTAGTTCCTGCTACAGGATTTTTAAATAATCCTTGTTTTTTAATACTTTTATATATCCATCAAGTTGAGCCTTGGCGTTTGTAGACTTTTGATCTGCTTTAGCACTAAATATCTTCCCTGACATCTTAGCAAGTGCCACCTGTTCTACAGATGATGGTTTTCACTTGACTGGCTTTGTCGTAGGTCGTGGTTCTCGTGGTGCCGTTTGGTCTTGTGATGGTTTTGATTCTGCCGTTATTGTCATAGTGAGTGATACCGCCGTTAAAGTCTATGGTGTCTGTAAGCAATTCTGAGCCGTCGTAGTTGTAGGTAATGTTTTGTCCATTTGGATATGTCAATTCTTTAAAATCCTCTAAGTTATCATAAGTCTAAGGGTTATATAATAATCTAGCACTATGATTTTAGTCACTTTGTCACGTTCATCATACTCATAAAATAATGTAGAAAAAATCCGTTATTTTTATATTAGACGGATTTTTTCTATGCCTTAAATCTATTTGATAACAACCAAATCTCCATCACAAAAACCTGTTGTGATATGCTCTACCTTCAATAACTTATTATCATTTAATTCTTCAACAAGTTCTTGTAAAATACTAGTAGCTATCTCAAGTACTTTCTCCCACTCTATACTTTCATCGATTTCAAAATAAGGACACGCTCTTTGCTCTGGTACAAAATCTTCTTCACAAGCCCAGTCATCATCCTCCTCGTCATATTCTTTTGCTCCTATTACTTCCATACCATATGGCTCATATAATCCAAAATTAAGCGCTTTTATGCTATCTGGTAATTCTTCTTTTTCTAAAGCACTAAGCCATTCCTTTACGCTTGTCTTTAATTTGAAATAAGTTACTTCTTCCATTATCCCTTTATACATCGCCATCCTTCTCTCCCCCATTTCACTGTTTTTTCTCTAGTTAACTTTAACTTCTAAAAAAGAAAATCCAGATAACTTATTTGTCTCGATTTCTTTTTTAAATACTTCTGATACAAATATAGGCATAATAGATTCTTTTAATTTGAATATATGATGACCTTTTATCACCTCAGCCTTTAAACCATATTTCTTAACGGAGAGTAGCTTAATATCCTTAGCTGTAATATAGGAGTAGTCTGAATGCTCCAGGTCTAATGCCTCTAAAACATCAATAATATTAGCAACTTGATAATCTGTTACAACCTCCTGTGTCACCACATCTTTTATTTTTACAGGTAGATATTGTACTTCTTCTTCAATCAGTGTTCTTATTAGTATCCGAAACTGCTTAGATACTATCAGCCAACCTTTGGCATTATGCAAGTAATCTGTAAATATATTCTCTTCCTTAGAATTATATTCGAACATTACTTCTTCAGGCCACTGAGCAACTTTTTCTCCCTTACAGACTATGTATTGATTAACATTACTACTCTTCGCACTTTTACAGCCTACCCACCCCTTATCATGCTCATAATCATATATTAATTCATAGTATTTCATCACTTGTCTCCTTACTGTTCTTATTTTACCCAATATGCCTTATATAACATCTCCGGATTGTTTTTAATTTCTTGTTTTACTCCTTCATATAGCGCCTTAAACATCTCTACATCACCTTGTGCTATTACATCAATCTCTTTCATTTTCTTAAGTACATACTCGTGATATGCATAAGGATGTCTTCCTTGATGTGGCATCATTGCTTTATTCCAATCACCATCTAAATCTAATCCATACTTATTTGTTATCTCTTCAAACTGATACGTGTATTTTTTACTTTTATTAGTACTAAAATGATGGAGTTGATCCGGCTTACATTTATTATGAACTAAAATACGTTCAGACGATACAAAATATGTATGCCAATCTTCTACTTCAAAATTATATACCTTTATCGGCTCTTCTAAAATATTAATTTCTATCTTATCTAGTTGAATAATCTCTCCAGATTGTAACCTTAGCCTATCGCCTGATGTTAATTCTTTAGCCGAAACCCAACCTTTTTCTTCTACCCAGAAAGGATGTGTTTCAGTTGCCCTAATTATTGTATCATCAACATAAATATTAACTAATACATCTGTCTCATTAATAAAAACATTAACAACTTGCTTTAATGCTATTTCTCCTGTTTGGATATTTTGTGACCATACATAGTTACCTACTTGTATTATTCCAATTGCTTTTAATCCGTCTTCAGTTGAAACAAGTGTTCCTTCTACAAAGCATACACTATAACATGGGTCCATTTGTCCAATATAATTACCTATTGCAGAGAACATATACATATCTGTTAACATAGATACTTGTTGAACTTGCTTACTATACTCTTGCATTGCCCAATCACCAAAATATGCTCCATGTTGATAGCTGTTATATGCCGTTGTAGTTAAAGCTGCAATATCGCTAGGACTTGCTGAAAATAGTTTCTGATGCCAACTTCTGCTATCATACTCTTCTTGACTCATGAATCCAAGCGCAATGATATCTTCTCCTGTTAGCTGATGATTGGTTTTTAAAATACTTAATGCACCTAATCTTTGTAATTCTGTTCCCCTTCCTAAGAATTCATTTTCTTCTAAGAAAGTAATATCACCTTGATCAAATGCTTTAATTGAAGTCAAGCAAGCTTGCTTATAAGCTTCTAGTTCTACTGTATACCTTGCAGCATCTTGTGCATCTTTAGGTCTGTAGTTTAAGTCCGGGATTGCTGCTAATCCAAATGGGTCTATTAAAGATATAGGATTACCATTTGCATAAGCAAATCGATTAAGGGTTATGGCATTATCTAAACTTCCTTGAATAACATCTTGGTTAATAAAGCGTTTGATATCTGGATTGTAGTACCTTGCTCTCATGTAGTAGAGTCCGTTGTTGTCTGTTTCTACACCGTATCTACCGTTGTAGAGAAATGGTGTTCTTGTCTTTCCTGTTCTGCCGCATTGTTCTCCGTATGGACCGTAGGTAAAGGTATCTGTTACTGTTCCTTGTCCATTAGTAATAGCTACTGTACTTCCTCTGTTGTCGTAGTGGTAAGTCGCATATTCACCACCTTCTACATGCATGATTAAACCTGTAGCGTAGATGTATTGTCTGACAGTACTACCTTTTTTCTCTACCAAGACTTTAGAAAGAGCACCACTAGTGGTGTCCACTACATAAGTCGTTGTTTCACCATTTTCCGTCTTGCCGATGCGATTATTTTCTGCATCGTATTGGTAAGTTGTTGTGCCGGCCTCTATAAGTCTATTTCTAGCATCGTACTTAAACTCTACCATCTTGCCATCTAGTGGCCCATAGGTCATGTTACCATCAGCGTCATATTTAACTTCTTGTCCGTTGTAGGTAAGGAGTCTATTGCCTTTGCCATAGGTCATGATGGTTTCACCGTTAGTAATAGTGAGGTTTTCATTCAAGCCTTTTTCTTCTTTTATTTTACCACCGGCATCATAGTCAAAGCTATAGTTACAGATGTTTTCACCTTTGGCATTTGTGTCAATGATGGTTTTCACTTGACCTGCCGCATCGTAAGTAGTGTTTCTAGTAGTGCCGTTTGGTCTTGTGATGGTTTTGATTCTGCCGTTATTATCATAGTCATAGTGAGTTGTACCACCATTAAAGTCTATGGTGTCTGTGAGTAAACCTGAGCCATCGTAGTTGTAGGTAATGGTTTGCCCATTAGGATATGTCAGTTCCTTGAGATTGCCTGCAGCATCATAGTTGTATTGGATCGTATTACCATTTGCATCTGTATAAGTTTTGACACGGTTTAGCTCGTCAAAGGTTCTAGTGATAGTACCTGCTTTTGCCGAACTTACAGTTAGTAGATTGCCATTTTTGTCATAAGTGTAGCTAGTGCTATCTACTTGGTCTGTTAAACTCTTAATTCTACCTGCGGCGTCATAGTCATAGGTTGCTGTTTGGCCCCTTGCATTGGTCTTCGTTTTAAGTAAATTAAGATCGTTATAAGTATAAGAATACTTACCACCAAATGGTGTGGTTTCTGTTAACAAATTACCTATTATATCATAGTCATAGCTTTGAGTGTTGCCTTCTGGGTCTGTGGTGGTCTTCACTTGTCCCTTTGGATTATAAGTAGCTGATGTAATAACTGGCTCTGTTCTGTTTTCTGTAGCTGGGTCTACTACCTGTTTTAAGTTACCTCTATTATCATATTGCCTTTCTTTAGTTTGATTAAGAGCATCTATAGAGGTTTGAAGACGATTCATATTGTCATAGCGGTTCGTAGTGGTATTGCCTAAGGCATCTGTAACAGTTTCTAAGTTAGAAGCTGCGTCATAGGTCATTTTGCTAATAAGCTGACCATAGCCATCATAAACCTCTTTGGCATTGCCTCTAGCATCATAAAAAGTCTTCATTGTTCTACCTGCACCATCAGTAGTGGTTTCTATGTTTCCTAGAGCATCATAGGTCTGTGTGGTTACATAGCGGTCTCGTGCTATGATAATGCACCTATGGAGAGTTTCTATAGCACGTTAAAAACAGAATATGTTTCACAACATCACTTCAAAGATGATGAGTGCTTAAATCAAGGTATCTATGGGGAGATTTATTGCTGGTATAATCATGTAAGACCTCATTCATTTAATGGGGGTAAAGCTCCAGCTACGAAAAGAACAAGCTATAGTTAGCTTTTTTACACTAGATTTTTAAAAAGTATTTTAACTAAAATGCTTTTTAAGAATCTAGTCTACAGGGGGTTGGGGAGTTATTCCCCAAGAGCTAGAGAAGATTTCAACTATAGTGTTACAATTTTGCTTGACCAGCTCAGATAATGACTACTTTATCATGAATATAAGTGGCTTGAACTTCTTTCAGGCCTTTTTCTCCTGTTTCTGGATTTTCAGCGTAAACATTGGCCCCTACTTGGATATCTTCTATCGATTTAAGTCCTTCTGCTGTCAAAACTAGTGTTTATAGACCTCTAACTTCTTGTAAAATGTAGGCTCAAAGTTAAGTAGAATCGTAATCGCTTTGATTATCAGCTCATTACGAGACATACTAAGTGCTTTAACTTGTGTATCCATAATAACTACTTCTGGACTGTTTTTAGTTAGAAGAACATTGATTAGTTCTGTCATACCAAAATATTATAATTATTCTAACTAATAATATTATCATTTATATTCAACCACCTTTAGTGTATCACATTTTCATGGTTATGTATTTTAGGCAAAAAGAAAACCCAGCAGGTACCAAACTTAATTGGTATGCTGAGCCTAACAAATCTTTTAATTTTTCAATATTACTTTAATATATGGTTGTATAAAACACTCTACTTCGTGTTGTTCTTCATAATGTGCAAACATTAATCTCCTCTCAGTCTGTATATCTAAAACCTCTAAATCAATAGTCCCATCTTTCCACACACAAATTCTACCAATACATTTATCTGTACTCTGGTCCACCCTTATGCAGGGCAATTCTACTTCTTCACTTGTCGTAATTATTTCATCTGTAGTAATTCCTATTTCTTCTAATTTATACCTATTTTTCTCTATCCATTTCTCTAATATCTTATGCATAGTATCCCCCTTTTTTATTTTTCTCCAACTACTTGAATATTAGTAGCAGGTGGTATTTCTGGTATAGGTAAGCCTTTTTTCACAGCTAGACGGGCTTCTATCGTATTAGGACCTAGTATTTTTGCCCATCCTTCATTTGTTTGTATTAGAGCAGATGTAGGAACATCAAACTCTACATAAATTTGCCCTACCTTTGCCTGCTTTCCAAATGCTTCTATAGATGCAGGATTAGCAACATGTGTTGTTCCACTATAACTTTCTTGAACCATTCCAGTCTTTACCATATTCTTATATTCTGCTTGCGACATCCATCTGCCTACTCTAGTAGTGTTACCCACTACCTGAGATACTGTAGTAGCACTGTTTACCAACGTTCCCGTATAGAATTGCCCCATGGTAATATATGGACTTTGTGTAAACACATTTTTTATTGTCCCACCTACTGCTCCAACTGATGTACTCCCTGTAACTCCTAGCATTGGCCCCATCAAGAAAAATGTAGCTGTGCTTATTCCTGCTCCGGACCACTGTTGCAACCATATATCCCAATTCATATTAGGATTTGTTATATTCCCTACACCTTGTGCACTTCTATAAGAAAAATTCATAACAGGTACTACTGAACAAGTAAAATCTGTCCCAACTGCAAGGCCACCCCAAATAGAACTCTCAACACCTCCCCAGAACTGATTCCATTCTAGTTCTCTATTAAGTCTCTTAATCTCCTTCTGCCTTTTAGCTTTTTCAGTTTGTATTTGCTGTAACTTTAAATCTGCCATTTGTTGATTAAGACATATTCTCATAGCTTCTTCTTGAGTCTTTGGTCTCAAGTTTGCTTGTCTTTCTAATGCCATACCTTCTTCCATAGTCACTGTTCCAAATGGATCGATATAACTGATAGGATTACCATTAGTATAAGCAAATCTATTTAGACTTATGGCATTATCTAAACTTCCTTGAATAACATCTTGGTTAATAAAACGTTTGATATCTGGATTATAATACCTTGCCCTCATGTAGTAGAGTCCGTTGTTGTCTGTTTCTACACCGTATCTACCGTTGTAGAGAAATGGTGTTCTAGTCTTGCCTGTTCTGCCGCATTGTTCGCCATATGGACCATAGGTAAAGGTATCTGTTACTGTTCCTTGTCCATTAGTAATAGCTACTGTACTTCCTCTGTTGTCGTAGTGGTAAGTCGCATATTCACCACCTTCTACGTGCATAATAAGGCCTGTAGCGTAGATGTATTGTCTAACTGTATTGCCTTTTTTCTCTACTAATACCCTGGAGAGTGCACTGCTTGTGGTGTCTACTACATAGGTTGTTTTTTCACCATTGGTGATTTGACCGATTCTGTTATTTTCTGCATCATATTGGTAAGTTGTTGTGCCGGCCTCTATAAGTCTATTTCTAGCATCGTACTTAAAGTCTACCATCTTACCATCTAGTGGCCCATAGGTCATGTTACCATCAGCGTCATATTTAACTTCTTGTCCGTTGTAGGTAAGAAGTCTATTGCCTTTGCCATAGGTCATGATGGTTTCACCGTTAGTAATAGTGAGGTTTTCATTCAAGCCTTTTTCTTCTTTTATTTTACCACCCGCATCATAGTCAAAGCTATAGTTACAGACCATTTCTCCTTTGGCATTTGTATCAATGATAGTTTTCACTTGACCTGCAGCATCATAAGTAGTGCTTCTAGTAGTACCGTTTGGTCTTGTGATTGTTTTGATTCTGCCATTATTATCGTAGTCATAGTGAGTGGTCCCACCTTTGAAGTCTATAGTATCTGCAAGCAAGCCTGAGCCATCATAGTTATAGGTAATACTTTGCCCATTAGGATATGTCATTTCCTTGAGATTGCCTGCAGCATCATAGTTATATTGGATCGTATTACCATTTGCATCTGTATAAGTTTTGACACGGTTTAGCTCGTCAAAGGTTCTAGTAATAGTGCCTGCTTTTGCCGAACTTACAGTTAGTAGATTGCCATTTTTGTCATAAGTGTAGCTAGTGCTATCTACTTGGTCTGTTAAACTCTTAATTCTACCTGCGGCGTCATAGTCATAGGTTGCTGTTTGGCCCCTTGCATTGGTCTTCGTTTTAAGTAAATTAAGATCGTTATAAGTATAAGAATACTTACCACCAAATGGTGTGGTTTCTGTTAACAAATTACCTATTACATCATAGTCATAGCTTTGAGTGTTGCCTTCTGGGTCTGTGATGGTCTTCACTTGTCCCTTTGGATTATAAGTAGCTGATGTAATAACTGGCTCTGTTCTGTTTTCTGTAGCTGGGTCTACTACCTGTTTTAAGTTACCTCTATTATCATATTGCCTTTCTTTGGTTTGATTAAGAGCATCTATAGAGGTTTGAAGGCGATTCATATTGTCATAGTGGTTCGTAGTAGTATTGCCTAATGCGTCTGTAACAGTTTCTAAGTTAGAAGCTGCGTCATAGGTCATCTTGCTAATAAGCTGACCATAGCCATCATAAACCTCTTTGGCATTGCCTCTAGCATCATAAAAAGTCTTCATTGTTCTACCTGCACCATCAGTAGTGGTTTCTATGTTACCCAGAGCATCATAGGTCATGGAAGTTGTATAACCTAACGAATTAGTAGTCGTTCTTAAACGATTTTCCTTGTCATAGGAGTAACTGGTTGTTTGCCCTAAAGGATTGGTTACGGCCTTAAGATTGCCCATTTTGTCAAACTTATAAGAGGTTACATACCCCCTTGCATCTGTACTAGTAAGCTTGGTACCCCACTTATCATAAGTTGCACTTGTGGTTTCCATACAGCCATTTATCAGCGTGGTGAGATTACCTAAATCATCATAGGTCTGTGTGGTCACATAGCGATCTGGTGCTATGATTTTAACCACTTGACCAAGTTCATCATACTCATAAGTAATGTTTGCACCTTTAGCATTCGTTTCTGTTTTCTTGCGGTTTAAACTGTCGTAGGTATAGGATGTGGTTCCTGACTGTGGGTGTGTTTCTGTTTCTAAATTGCCTGCGTTGTCATAGGTATAGCTACTTACGGCATTGTTACGATCTGTAGACGTTTCTATCTGCCCTGCTGCATTATAGGTGATTTGCTCTTTGCTACCATCAGCGTATTTTGTCCATTTCAGTCGCCCTTTAATGGTGTAATCATACTCTGTCACATTACCTTTAGGGTCGGTTTGCTTCACCATATTTCCTTCTGTATCATAGTCATAACTAATGGTGCCCTTCACATCTGTCTGTGTCTTTAATAAGCCTGTTTTATCATAGGTATAAGTTGTCGTATAGCCTTTGGCATCTGTCATGCTCTTTAGCTGACCTGCTGCATCATAAATATAAGTAGTCGTATTGCCTTCTCTATCTGTTACTGTTCTTGGGAAGCCATAGGTATCATAAGTCGTGGTAGTCTCATTGCGATTAAAATCAGAGACAGACTTTAACCTACCTTGCTCATAACTATTAATACTTACTACATCTAAGCCTTCATAGTAATCAAAGTTAGTCGTTTGTTCTAATAACCCTTGTGCATTATAGTCATACCGTGTAGTTGCACCTGTTGATAGTACGGCGGTTTTAGGTGTATTATTAGATTCATCATAGGTATAAGTAGTTACTTTGCCCTTTTGATTCGTATAAGTTAAAAGATTGCGATGTTCATCGTAAGTATAGGTTTGAGTATAGCCCATCGCATCTTTTATTTCTGTCACATCACCATAGTCATTATACTGATATCTAGTGGTATTACCTTCACCGTCAGTAGCACCTATTTTTCTATGATTGCTATCATAGGTAAAGTAATAGGTATTGCCTAGTTCATCTATTTCTTTTAATAACTGCCCATCCATATCTACTGTTTTATAAGTTTTGTTACCTACATCATCTGTGGTAACCATAGTAATATAGCTGGTATTTCCCTCTGTGTAGGTCTCATAGCTGTAGGTTTCTGTATAGCCTTTAGGAAAAGTTTGAGAAATAACCTTTCCTTTGGCATTATAGCCTAATTTGACAAAGCTATTGCCTTCTGCATTAATGGCTTCTTCTAAAAGTTTTTTCTTATTGTAATGATAGGTAGTTGCCTGGCCTAGCATATCTGTTACGCTTTCTAAAAGTCCTGATTGATTATAAGATAGCTTAACACTTCTACCATGATCGTCTGTTACTTTGCTTAGCTTCTGATTATCATAAGCCAAATGAATATTTTCTCCTGAAATAGGCTCTGTAATAGTTTCTAATAAATCCTGGTCGTTGTAAGCTAAGACTAAAGCTTGTCCCATCTTATTCACCAGCTTGGTCAGCTTACCTTTAGCATTATAATAGTGCACTTGCATATCAGAACGTTCTAGTCGATAACTGTCATCTGCTTCTACATAGAGCTTATCTTTATTCGTCTGCCAATCTCCTGCTACATAAACGCCATCTTCCCTGCGTTCATACAAGGTGAATTGTTGCGGCCTCCAAAAGACTCTAATTTGTGTATCTGATATCTTTTCAATATAAGAATCAAAGGTATGGCTCCATCCTCTACCAAGTATATTTCCTTTGGTTTGTGCTGTATTGTATTCTAGTCCTAGTGATAATGGAATGGCACTATTAACACTCATAATAGGCTGATCAAGTGCTTGGGCACCGGTTACTGCATCTATACCACCGCTATTATAAGCTTCTAAATAGCTAGCATCTCTTAGCCTACTACCACTTTGTTTGGTGGTACTAATTAGACCTGTCTTGATGTTTACACGCCCATTCATTCCTGTAATAAAAGCATTTCTCAACATATATTGTACATCGAAGCCCTCTTCATCCTTTTCAGGAAATAAAATCTTTGTGGTATAGGTCATATTTACGGATTGCCCTGGTTCTAATACCTTGACACTTACCTCTTGGCCTAATTTTAAGGTTGGAACCACCGTCATATTTTCTGTAGTAAAGTCAAAGCCTTCACTTCCATAGTCCACTACTATTTCTTCACCTACTTGCTTGTAGCTAGAAGGTTCCTTTGCCTTAATTTTGAGGTCATTAATATCTTTGTCTGACACGTTAGTTAATTCTACGTCAATGGTGTACTCTTCTCCCGGCATGGCAATTTCCGGTGCTTCTACATACATATAGAGAGCTGAATTACCATAGACCTTAAGTGGTGGTTTTGTAATAAACCTCATTTTATCTGGTATTTTTTTATTAGGATCTGTACCAAAGGTGTATACACCGGAGACATCTATACCTACTTCATATTCACCCTCTTTATCCCCTCTTACTAGCCAGCTAGTAGTTGTCTGCTGACCACCATTAATTTCTTCTACCTCATGATTGATGGTTTGAACCTCTGTAGTCGGTGCTAAACTAAGACCATTTGGAAGATCAATAGTCGCCATAATATCTTGGAAGCAAATATCTTGGTCGCTAGTATTTATTAATTCTAGTTCTATTTCAAAGAACTCTTTTAACATACTGATTTCAAACGGTATTTTTAGAATGTAAAGTGTAGGTGGTGTCGCCTGCTTAAAATCGTTACTTTTTCCACTGCCTTCAGTACTACCTACATAGTAGTAATACCCATTATTTTGTGTTTGATAATGAACTTGTGGCTTTTGATTAACAAAAATGCGTACTTGCTCAAATTCTAAATTAATGATTGCTTCATACACTTGACGATTATCTGGATCTTTAATATCAATACCTGCTTCTACTATTTCTTCTAAACTTAATGGTTTAACATTAACTTGTCCTTTAATAATATCTATCTTCTCAAGCGTTATTTCTTCTACCTGTACCTCACCATTCTTCACTTCTAATGTAGTACTGCCTCCTCCTGCTGTAGGAGAAAATACACTTACTTCATAAGTATCACTTGGTAAATTAGTAGTTAATACGCCATTAGCATTGGTATAAAATAAATTATCTTGTTCAGCTCTTAAATTAGAAGTAATATAAACACTCGCATCTGTTACGGCTTGTTTTGTTTTATTATCTACTATACTAAGTTCTATGCCTCCTAACTGGGTCGCCCTTACTACCTCTACTTCAATCTCTCGCTGCGCTTTATTGCCGGCATAGTCTGTCACTACTACTTTTACATTATGTATACCTAATGTATTAAAACTATAATTAACAATGGCACCCTTTCTAGTAATCTCATCATCAATAAGCCAAATCACTTCATTGATTCCGCAGTTATCCATAGATTTAGAGGCATCTAGAATATAATTTCTTCCAATAACACCTTGTGTAAAGTTAGCTAAGTGGATGGATGGTGCCTCATTATCAGTTCTTTCATCCTTTACTGCAAGCTGTACTTCCTCACTTCTATTACCATTAGTGTCTTCTGCATAAATCATATAAGTATAGCTTTTCTGCGGAATGGTTGCTTTATCTAAATAAGCGGTCTCCGTTGTTTCAGTTAAGTAATTAAAGTTTACCTTTTCTTTTTTAAATAAATAGTAACGTACACCCTCTTCTTCACTACTAAACTCTAGCGCAATACCCTTATCTGTACTTTGAGCCACTATATTAGGCTCCTTAGGTGGTGTTTTATCTACCTTTACTGTAAAGAGATGCTCCTCACTCTTATTACCTGCTTGATCCGTTGCAGTAATACGAATAGTATTATTACCTTCTTCAAAATCATCTTTTGAAAAGCCAGCTTCAATCCAGGCACTATTGACATCCTTTAGTTGATGTTCTTTAAATACTTTATAAGTCTGGCTAGTAGCTGTTTTAATTTCAATTAGTACATTAGCTAAATAAAAATCATCAATTGCGTGAATACGAAGCACATCACTATATAGGGGTGTTTCCACACCATTCCAAGAGGTTTCTATAGTTGGGACTTGCCTATCTTCTAGAACCTCTACCTTGGCTGTTTGTGCACTTGAACCGTTACCTGCCCAGTCTATGCTAAAAATACGATAGGTGTATTTCGCCTTAGCTTGAACAGTTGTATCAATAGCCTCTTTACTAAGACCATTCCCCTTATAAATGAGCTTGTATTCACTTTCATTTTCTGCCCTTCTTTCTACTTGCCAATAAGCTATGTCTGCTACATCATCCGGTAGTTCCCATGACAAGTTAACGTTATTTCCCTTAGCCTCTGCTGTAAATGCTTTAACAGATGGTGGAGCAGTTCGGTCTACGTTAACTAAAATGATTGGTAAACTCTTGCTATCAAGTATATTTCCTTTTTGGTCTTCCATGAGTGGTCTAAAATATAACTCGCCTTCTTTATAGCTTGAAAGATCTATTTCTATTGCATACGAATTAGCCCTACTTGGTATGGTATATTCTTTTATAGCTGCTACTTGCCACTCTTTTTGGTCATAAGACGCTTCTAAGGTAATCTTACTAATTCCTTGAGTACTTCTAGCACCTATATTAACTAGCACTTTGTCACTAAAATATCCTTGGTGTGGTCCAAAACTTGTAATACCTAGATTGTCACTGCCAACTTTAATCATTATTTTTTCTGTACTTGTTATCATCTTTCCTTGCAAATCATATTTATGAATTTGCACCTCATAGATATCACCTATTACTAGGTCATTTAAAGTGTATTTATTTAGTGAACCTGCTATTTTCTCAGAATAGGTAAAATCCTCTGTTGTTAAATTTTTATATGCCATACAGTAATGCCCTATGTGATTGGTTCCATAGGTTGTCCATTCTAATGTCACCTTACTACCTTCAAACTGCATATCTGTAATGGCAAAATAACTCTGATCCACTTCATAAATGTAAATAGCATCTGTTGTATTGCCGGCTTTGTCCCATACCTGATATCTTACCTTAAAACTTCCTACATCAATCGGTATTTGATAACTTACAAGGAGTTCATTACTATTTGTATTTTCTCCCATTAATGTCCATTGCTTTTGCCTTTCATTCCAATAAGACATCTGCAATCTAGCTACCTTATGATTATCTGTAGCAACTACTTTAAAGTCAGTCTTACCCGTTACTGTTGTATTTTTTTCGGGTGTTATATTTGTTATCTCTGGATTGATTAAATCTACTGTATTATTTTCTACTGTATACACAAAATCTTGTTGTAGGGTAGCACCATTGTCTCCTTTTGTAATCATGCGAATTTTTAATGTTTCATATCCAAACGGTACATTTAAAAGATACGCATAATGCTTACTAAATGCCTTATCTCCTTCTTTTACTTCATAAGCATAACTAATAGGGAGCCACTGCTTTAGATCCACATTATAATAAGCTAAATCAAAATAGGACGCACCTGCATTACTATTAATAATGAATTCTGTACTTGCATCAATAACACTTCCACCTCTAGGTAACATACTGCTTGCATAGAAATTAGTAATTAACGGTTCACTTTGGTTACCACCTGTGTAGTAAGTATAAATCTTATAGGTATAGTTAGTACTTGTATCTAAATCATCATATAAAATTGTAAAGTTCTTCTGCAGCTCATCTTCCTTAATGCGCTTATTAGCCTCATATACTTCTATCTTACAATGCGATACACTTTCTGGCTTAGGTACTTTCCATGATACTTGAATACCAGCCTCACTTTTTATAACACTTGCTGCATAAGCACCTTTTTGCACTTGTACTTTTCGTTCTTCTATAAACTTATTGCCATCTATATCCGTAAATACAAACTTTAAGGTATGTTCTCCTACTGCTGTACTTGATAAATACCATGTATTATCAAAAGTAATCTGCTTTTGTGTTGTTGTGCTAGGTGATGAAGTAGAAAAGAGAGAGTTTTCTTGCCCATTAAATACATCATATACCCTTAACTCTTTGAAACTATAGTAGTTATTATCATATTTAACAGTAATTTTGTGAGTATTATTAGTTATTACCGGCTCATGGTCAACTGTACTTTCTAGAATTTTAGGTTCAGAAGGTGTTACCTCTACTCCCTCTGTTTTTTCACTTTCTTGATCCCCTACTACAGCTGTCACTTGATAAGTGTAGGTCTCACCTGATTGGACAGTGGTGTCGTTATAATTTCGCTCTGTAGTTTCTTCTAATAACTCACCATTTCTATAAATACGATAGGATTCTTCTTCTCTAATAGGTTGTAATTCATTCCATTTAAGTACTACTTTCTTACCTGTCTGATAGCTAATTTGAAATCCTTGTGGTGTATCACCTGATTGCTGTTCCACAATTTCTAGCTTTTGATAACAGTTAGTAGGATTAAAAGTATAATTGTCTACTGCCTTGTCAATAACTAATGTCCCTACTTTATTGTAATAGCTATAACTAACCCCTTTAGTATCTATAGTTTGCCTATTATCACCAATGAGTAATAATTTATGGTTTATATCACTATCTATACGATACGGTGCAAATTTACAGTCTTTAAGTACAACTAACTTACCTTTTCGCAAATACACGTATGCTCTGTTATTATTAACCTCCATATTTCCTTTAATATAAAAGTAACCATCCGCATTTTCCATATTTAGATAGGTCGTACTATATGAAGCTTGCAGTTGCCATGCCTCATCCCCCCACTTACTATGATGAATATATTTGTAATCTCCATCAACCTTTAATGTGCCACTACCTATATTAAGATTCCCATAAATTTGTGTTAAATTCCCCTTAATAATTACCGTATGACCATTTAAATCAAGGTTTGTGCCAACAAGATACACATCTCCCTCTATCACTAAATCCTCTGCTAAAGTACTATTAGTTAGCCATAATCTTTTTCCTGGTTGTTCAAAATGGATGGTACCATACTCATCCTTTAATTCCTTAATACAATTAAAACTATTAAATATTACTCCTTCTGAACTTGTATTTTGGTTTGTAACCTGAGTGAAGTAATTTCTATTATCATTCAGAATAACTTGTTGCTTTTTATTCCCTTTAAAAAGTATAGATGCACCAATCTGAATGCTCTTATCTCCTTGTTGCACCAAGTCCCCTTCTATTATAATTTGTCCATATCCAATATATATATCATTTATTGGAAGTAACTTCAAATTGCCATGGCAAATAAGCTGATTTGCTGCACTAGAAAAAGATAGCCAAGCTAGCTCACAATCTTTTCCTACTTCTACTGTTCCAGTTCGTATATCTACTCCGCTATTCTTTGTATTTAAATTTTCAGCTATATATAAATTTCCACTATAGACTGTAATAGAGCCATACTCTACTAACAAATCACCTGCTACATTAACTTTTGCATTATTAGAGAGCGATAAATTTCCTTTGATACGTACATCTCCAGTAAAATTGTAATTCGAAGCTAAAATAACATTCCCAAGACTATATCCCTTATTAGGGTGTTTATTATACTCATCAAGTACTCTAAATACTATATTTTCTGGATTAGTAATGTGTATATTTTCGCTTAGCTTTAAGCTATCTATATATAATAAGCCAGCTATCTTCGTGGCACTATTAACTTGCAGCTCCTTGACATAGCTATTGTTATTTTGCTCTAGGCAAGTTAAATTACCTTTCTCAATGACTAACTGGCCAATACTATATGACCCTAGTTCTACATCATTGCCTATTACTACCTTCCCTTCTCCTGTAATACTATTAATCTTAGCACATCCATATAGTTCAACTAGGCTCTCTTTATCTATAGTTATTCGATAATTTTCAACTAAATTTCTAAAAATAGCATTTCCTTGGTTTCTAATATATATATAATCTCCCTTAACGATATTATCGAACTCTACTGTTACCCCATCTATATAAGTATCTGAAACCATTCTAACAACCTTATCGGTCTTAATATCTTGTTTAAAGGTATGTCCATATAAAGGTACTTCTTTATCCCAAGTAGGGTCCGATAATATTTGATAAGCTGCCTCATCTTTAAAATAAACATTCCCTGTGTAGTTAACATTATGATGCACAAATCGATTGGTAACTATTATCTCAGTATAAAATTTTATGTTTTTCTCAGCAGCTGCAGTGACTTCTAAATTTGGTAATTCAGTTCTATAGTAAAGATTTATTTCTTGATAAGTATTTCCAGCTAGAACTATATATGCCTCATTAGTAAATTTCCCAAGACTATTACTTGAATAATTGCTATATTTACATATAACATTACTATGCAAAATCAACTTACCTGATGACATAATGACATGTGTCATATTGTATGTCCAAACTAGATCACCAATAATCTCTATCTGTTCACTTTCTTGGTTGGCAACAATTTTTCCTGTACTATCAGTATAATTCTCTCCATTTACCACAGCAAAATAATAATTCTTCTCTGCTTTAATTTGCCCCCCATTTAAAGTTAATGTTCCTGCTTCATGGTAAATATGCCCTTTAACTGTAAGCTGATAGCCTCTAAGGTCCACATCCCCTTTTATATAGAGATTCTGGGTTACGATTAAATCTGAGGTAAGTTGGTTATTGGCTAAGGTTAAATCACCTTCCCATACTCCCTCTAGATTACCTACATTCCCCTCAGAAATAATATTTTGCACGGGGGTAATTTTATCTAAATCTGCTTTGGCTATTGGTTTTTGGAATACTACAGGATTAACCAATCTTACAGTTGTATTATCTGGTATAGATATAGAAGCTATTGCATTACCATCACTAGCTGTAGATGCAAACATAATGACTTGTTGCTTATTTCCATTCATAATTAAAGTATGCGTCTGGCTAGCAAAAAAACCAGTTCTTGTATTGCTAATTAGATTACCTGCTAAATAAAACTTTCCACTCGTTAGGGTGGACGCCGTCGTATTAGTACTCTGTGTATTAAAATCACCTAGTACCCTTACCTCATCCTGCTCATTTAGCATATTAAACCTACCTGTACCGGTAATTTCACAGTTCCCTCTAACTTCAAGCTTACCATTGCTAATCGTTAAGCTTCCTGATTGTATATACAGATCCCCCTCAACTATTAACTGCTGTCCATTTAAGTCAACATCATTTTTAATATAAAGGTCTTTCTTGAAAATTACATCTGATCCTACCTTTATACTATTAGTAATAGTGTAATCTTCCACATATTCTTCTTCAAATATTGTTGCACCTGCTACTTTTAAGTTAGTTCTATTCTTAATTCTTTTAAGCGTTGTCTTGTCTTTTAGTGCATCTACATATATCTCATTTATTAATGTGACACTACTATCATCAGTAATCACTAATGTTCCAATGTTATTATAAGGTACATATGGGTAGTAAAATCTTATACTTTGCTCACTACTTCCATTAAATATAGTTTCATGGGTACCTGCAGCCTTATACCCATAACTGACTAATACTTCTAGATTGCCTCCTATATATACTTTTCCTTTTGTCATTACACTGTTATACTGACCACTTCCTGCTAAATAGTTTCCTTTAATCTCTATGATATCTTCATCATTTTGCATATAAAAAGTTGCGCTATTACTTGTTTGTAAATTACCATGTACTGTTAACTTTCCTTTATTAATATTAAGATATCCCTTATGGTAAAAATCTCCTTCTACTATTAAATTATAACCATTTAAGTCTAATGTTCCTGTCAATGTTAAATCCTTCTTTATCACTAAATCATGGGTAAGTTTAACTGTAGAATTAGGTAGATTTATAGTACAGGATTTATCTACAGGCTCTGTAATATGAATACTGGTTAAATACAGATAAGAAAGGTTTTGCATCCCTTCTAATACTTCTACATTTATGATCTCACCTATAGTAGTTCCTCTTTCAAGCTTTATTATGGCATTATCCATGGTCCCTAGTTTTCCAATCCCTTGATAATAACGATAATAGAGATCGATTATATGTATGCCCTCTCCATAGAAAATCGTCCTGTGCTCCCCTGTAGCCTTATATCCATAGTTATTACCCGTCTTTAGATTTCCTTTGATTTTTACCATTCCAGCGGTAAATTGATAGTCACTGCTTATAGAATACCCCCCAGTATTAACTATATAATTTCCCTGCACTTCTATTGAATCTTCAACATTTTTCATGTAGATTAAACCATTTGTTTTAAAGTCTTTACCTACTATTAGATTTCCTTTATTTATTTTCAAGGTCCCAGATGTATGATACACATTTCCCAAAACTGTAAGTGTATGTCCATTCAAATCTAAGTTAGACTTAATATATAAATCCTTATCTACTACCATATCCTTATGTAAAACAAGCGGTGTTCTAATGGTTAAATCTTCATCTACTAATCCAGTGTTAGGAATACCATTTACCAATAAAAATTCTAATGGACTGATTCGTTTTAATAATTGGTCATTAGGCTCGTTACCTAGATTCATATAATCTTTTAATACTAATGTTGACTCTTCTCCAACGGCTATCTGATTAATTCGATAATTATTATTAAATTTTGCATATCCTTTTATATCAATGCATTGCTCCCCTATACCGTTAAAAATAGTAATATGTTGTCCTTGAGAGCAATATGGTATATAAGCATCAGAAGTTAGATTCCCACCTATATAGAGTTTACCTTTAGTTAATGGTGATGAAGAATAATTATAATATCCTGTAACCAAAAGATCTTTCTTGATAATGACTTCATCAGCCTCACTGTTCATAATTAGACTATTACTACTCATTTTTAAGTTTTCTTCTACAGAAAACTTACCTCCATCAACTACTATTGTATTATTATTAATAATATAAACACTTCCACTAACTTCAAGCTTATGTCCATTTAGGTCAACATTAGCTTGTATATATAGATTTCCATTAATAGCTAAATCTTGATATAGGTACAACGATGTAGTCACCGTCGCATCTTGTTCTATTTTTCCACTAATAGGTACTCCGTTTATAAGTAGAAATTGTGGCTGCTCTATCCTTTTCAACATTTCATCATCAAAATTATTGTCTAAATTTATATAGTCTTTTAATATTAATGTTGTTCCTTCCTCAATAGCAAGCTCATTAATTGAATAACTTACTCCTAACACTTGATTGCCTTTTATATCAACATATTGTTCTCGTTCTCCATTAAAAATGGTAATATGCTTATACCCAGAATAATATGCTTTAGGTGTATTAGCTGTTAGATCCCCACCTATGTATAACTTTCCATTTGTAAGTAATGGATAATAATACCCAGATATGGTAGATGTTAAATTTCCTTTGATAACAACTTCATCTGCATCATCACTCATACTTAAGATGGAATTGCTGATAATCATATTTCTTAGTACCTCTAGTCTTCCTCCACCTAAATTAATCTGAGATGAATTCTCACAATAAACGTCTTCTTGTACTTGTACACTTCCCCCCAATATCCTTAGTGTAGCGTAATTATCACAATACAAACTACCCTTTACAACCAGTTTATACCCATTTAACTCTATATAACCATTAATATACAAATTCCCTTTAATTGTAATATCACCATTTAGATTACTATAGTTATTTAGTACTACATCGCCTTCTATCTCATTTACAAGTGGCATCCCTTGAATTAACACCTTTTCTACTGGAGAGATTTTACTAAGTGTTTCGTCATTAGGTTTTTGCTCTAAATTAATATAATTCTTTACAATAATGCTACTTTCCTCTACTATTTCAATACTATTAATGCTAGAATCATTGTTAAACAACTCCAGCCCTTCAATATCTATGTACTGATTACCTATCCCATTGAATATAGTTCTATGATTACCTTCCGAATAGTAACCTTGAGCTGAATTCGAACTTAAATTTCCCTTAATATAAATACATCCATCAGTTAATTCTAGCGATTGCATTCCATAACTAGCTACACTAGTTTCCATTTGACTAACAGGATTAATCCTCCGAGCTACATTAGACTTAAAGTCTCCCTCTATATGGATCTCATCATTCGCATTGTTCATAATTAGTGTACTATCTTGTATTTCTATATTTTGCTTTACATAGAGCTGTCCCCCGTTCATTTCAAGAATAGAGTCCTCTTGGCAGTATAGATTTCCATTAATGGTCATTTTATATCCATTTAAATCTACTTGCCCATATAGATATGTGTTGCCATCAATTATCATATCTTCCTCTAATGTTATTACATCATCTATACTATAACCATCTTCTATTTGGTTATACAGTGCTGTCACATTAAGCATACTTGATGTAGTTACTTCCATACTATTATCTGCTATAACTTCTAGCATTGATGATGTGGTCTTTGGGTCTACATTATTACTTATTTTCATGCTCGTATTGACCACTGCATTAATCACATCACCTAATGCACCTCTAAGTTCTTCCCCATATATTGTCTCAATTAATATAGCCCCCACTAATAAAAAGCATAAATATTTCTTTCTACTCCTCATATTCCCCTCCATAACCTCTATTTACTTACAATACTTAGCTGTTTCGTATTATTGTCCCAGCTATAACTCACTTCAAATGCCCTACATATATCCCCTATTGGTAAATAAGTTCTTCCATTAATAATCTGTGCCTTTTCTAATAATGGTACCTCTATACCATTAACTAGCATATATGTTTTTCCTATGCCTATAACAATTCTCTTACTTCCTAGAATCTCTACTTCTTTTGTTTTTGCATGCCATTTAATCTGCTCTGGTGATATATTAAGTGCATATGCCAAATATCTTACAGGTACTAGTAATCTATTACTTTTTGAAATCATTACTGTTGCATCCATCTCTATAGTTTGTCCATTATATACAGCTATATTGCTATTTAATGTTAAGATTACTTGATTTGTAGTAACACTTTCTTTTTCTCTTCCTGCTGTATCATTCTTTACTCCACTATTTGTTTTATCACTCTCAGTATGATTCTCATTCTGCTTATCCTCGGAATCTTTTTCATCCCCCTTATCTTCCTTTTCCCCTTCTTCAGGCTCTTTCTCTTCTCCCTCATTTGACTCATCTGCACCTGTAGTTGTGATTTTACATATATTTCCTGCATTATCATATTCATATTCAATACAAATACCACTCTCATACTCTACCCGTACTAACCTATTAAGATCATCATAAAAATACTCTGCTGCATAAATACTATTACCCATAAGTAAAAAAATCATTAGCCATATTATTACTCTCTTCTTCTTCATATTCCCTCCCAAAATTACCAAATATAAAATAATTTTAATATATTTTAAATATTTATTCAATTATTTTAATTTTAAATATTTTATTCCGTCAAATTTAAAAGAGCTCTTGCATTAGCTGATTTTAATCTGCTAATGCGAGAGCTGATTTTTATATCTTTTATGAATAATGCTATGACTTATAATTCACTACCACAAATAATACAGGCTATACTTAAACCACAGATTTTCTGCATTTTTTAGCGTCTACATTTTTGATAGTAAAAAAAGAATACTTTCAGCGAGTCTACCGGTAAATGAATAATTCTCCTTTATCTATCCTCAATATTTTTCTCTTTTTATCAACTATAACCAGTACCTTCGTCTTTTTTTCCTAGACTTCAAACAAAGGGACCATAGCTGATTGGATTACCATTAACGTATGCCTAACGATTTAAGCTTCTACCATCTAATACATTACCTACTACTGCATCTGCATTCATAAAACGCTTAATATCTGGATTGTAGTATCGGGTACACATATAGTATAAACCATTGGCATCTGTTATAACACCTGATCGCCCATTATATTTAAATTAAACGGCACCTGAATTCACTTTCTTAGTTTGCATAATAAAACACACCCTTTCGCAACTTTTTTCATAGTTGCTAAGAGTGAGTTTATATTAGCGTTTTAGAACTTAATATTAACTTTTCATTTTCCATTCTGACCGAAAGTATACCTAGATGGGAAATTTCACACTAAAGTCTTTTAATTAATCTTTATGGGTTACATTACCTTCGGTGAGCGCCATTTCGATTAATTTACAGAGACGAGAGTTGATTAGTGAGTCCTAAAGTATAATCATAATTAAATCAAATTTCTTCGTATCGTTGATTTGAGAACCGTTGTATCCACCCATCTTCAGTATACAATTCTCCAGACAACCCATCACTTATTTCAGAAATACTTTCTCCCTCAATTTGCATATCAATATTTGAATGCTCTTCTAACATACATAGCATATTATGAATACTTAAATCTACAATTTGAGGAACAATTCTTTCTATCAACTGGCGTTGTGTAATGTCTAACTGTTCAACTTCAGAATATAATTTTTGAGAACTTTCATCTTTCATTTTACCATTTATTCTCATATCATAACTGCGTATAGTCCTATCTCTAACATCACTTATTAATATTTCTCCAAACCTACTTAACACATCACTCATACCTAAATCTCCATTCTTTTATTATTTTGAATACCATGGTATTCTAGTTGGTTGCTTTACACCTTGTCCAGCTAAATTTGATAATGAATCTTCTAGCAAGTCATTTATAAGACTATCACCTGCGCCACCTGCTTTTAAAGCCTCTCGAGCAATCCTTGTATGTTCATCCAATGTGTTGGGTCTACCGCTTTCATATAACTCTTTAAATAACTCACGTTGTTTTGATGTCATCTTTTGATGATTCAGTCCATTTCGTTCCATAAAATCTTGGCTTATAGAAAACCCTACATTAGGGTCATATTTAGAAGCTCCTTTAAAACCAGCCTTTGCATGTACATGATGGCCCCCAACATCCCCATACTTACCAGTTCCTGAATATCTGCCACCCTTATCAGCAAAGAACTGTAAATCTAATTTATACTTAACATTTTTCGTCTGTTCTACAACAGTATCTTCTACTGCTTCTTTAATATTTCGCTCTGTTGCCGTTTGTGCTACTTCTCTTATGTTTCTTTCTGTTGCTTGCTGTCCGGCTTCTCTTACTGTTCTTTCTGCCGTATTTTCTGTAACCGAACCCACTATTTTAAAGCTTGTTTTTTCTGCTAGCTGTTTTGCTATCTCTTTACCAGATTTAGCACCAACTTTACCAAGCACATCTGATATGAGTTTTCCTGCTGTTTTTAAGCCTTTGCCTAAGTATTTTACACCTTTAAAGATTAGGTCCGCACCAAAAACACATCCTAAGTAGAATGCTGCTTTTCCGTACTCCCCTTCCTTTAAATAATTAACTGCATTAACAGCATCTATTATATCTCCAAGTACTGGCATAAAGCCTGCTACATCTAACCAGACCTCATTAATGCCTTCATCTTCTTCTTTTTCTGGGCTTAGTCCAAAGGGGTCGCTATAGTTGATTGGATTACCATTAACGTACGCATGACGATTTAAGCTTCTGCCATCTAAAACATTACCTACTATTACATCCGCATTCATAAAACGCTTGATATCTGGATTGTAGTATCGGGTACACATATAGTATAAACCATTACTGTCTGTTATGACACCTGAGCGTCCATTGTATTTAAAGATAACATCATTACTTCCTTGATGATCTACTAATTCACCATATGCTGTGTAACTAAATCTGTCTGTTACTTCGCCTTTACTATTTGTAAGTGCTGTAGTGCTACCTCTATTATCAAAGTGATAAATGAAATAATGATCTCCTTGCTCCTGGGCCAATAAACCTTTGCCATAGATGTACCATGTAACAGGTTCACCCTCTTCTATTTGTGCAATGGTCCTAGGCAGTTCATAGTTGCTATCCACTACATAAGCTGTTCGTTTACCCTCTTCAATAACAGCAATACGATTGTTTTCACCATCATATTCATAGATGGTGTCTCCTGCTCGAATCAGCCTATTTCTAGCATCATATTCAAATTCTACCCATTTACCATTTAGTGGACCATACGTCAAGTTACCATCTTGATCATAAATAACTTTCTTACCATTATAAGTGCTTAACCTATTATCTTTATCATAAGTCATGGCTACTGTTTCTGAAACAACTGCTGAGGCTTTTACACCTCCTTGTGCTTTGGTTTCTTCTACAATATTGCCTGCTCCATCATAAGTGTAACTATAGCTATTAATGACTTGTCCTGTACCCGTTTTATCAATAATGCCAACAAGCTGACCTAGAGCATCATACTGATTGATTTGAACACTGCCATCTGATCTTATCGTTTTTTCTAGTCTGCCATTAATATCATAACTATACTTGGTTTTTCTACCTGCCCAGTCCTCAACTTCTGTTACTTGATTCACTGCATTATAGCGATATTTAACTTCCTTATTATTGGAGTAAATCACTTTGGTGACATTTCCTACTGCATCATACTCATACCTAATAGCCATACCATTAGCTTCTATATATTTGATGACACGATTCAAAGCATCATATTCTCTTTGAATACTATTTTTCTCATCTAATACTTGAAGGACATTGCCATTAGCATCATATCTATAGCTAACTTTACCTACTTCATCTGTAAAAGAAGTGATTCTGCCTGCTTTATCATAAGCATAGGTTGTATTTTGCCCTCTACCATTAGTACTACTTTTAAGTTGATCTATATTATTATACGTATAACTATGGCTATATCCAAGACTAGTGGTCTCTTTTACCATTTGTCCTGACTGATTATAGGTATAAGTATAGCCACCACCTCCTGGATCTGAATAGGACTTCAATTTTCCACCTAAGGTATAAATGGCCTTAGAAATGCCTTTTTCAGGATCTTCTACCTGACTTACGTTGCCTGTCTGATCATAGGTTATTTTAGTGGTACGATTTAAAGCATCTACTACCTCTATCACTTGATTTAATTGATTGTAAACATTGCTAGTAGTATATCCTAATGCATCTGTGGTACTTACAAGATTATTCAAGCTATCATAAGTATTAGTAAACAATCTAACCCCAGCAGCATCAAAGTCACTGATGAGATTACCATATTCATCATATTCTCTTCTCACAGTGCGACCTAAGGAATCAGTAGCACTTATTAAACGTCCTAAAGCATCATACTTAAAGGTAGTTGTGTTGCCATTTGCATCTGTAATAGCTACTACCCTATCTTCTTTGTCATAAGTGTAGGTCGTTACATTACCTAATGCATCTGTTACTGTCGTTAAGTTATCATTTAAATCATAGGCATAGCTTGTCATATACCCTCTTGCATCAGTTTCATTTACAAGGCGTCCCCAATTATCATAAGCATAAGATCTAGTGTTGCCTTCTCCATCCTTACTCCAAATCAAATTACCTGCTTGATCATAGCCGTATTGTGTTAGATGACCTTCTGCATCTTCCTTACCTGTTAAATTCCAAGCTTTATCATAGCTGTATTTGGTGCTGCCTTTTCCTACGGTGTCCATAGTCCTTAATTTTGTGTTTTTAAAATAGCCATAAATAACTTTTTCACCATCTGGTAAAGTCATTGCATCTAAGCTGCCTCTTGTGTCATAGTGGAAAACAGTTATCGCACCTTTTGTATCTACGGTTTTAATGAGATCTCCTATATAATTATATTCTTTTAATTCAAAAGAACCATCGGGATAAATAGTTTTAATGAGTCTATCATTGCCATCATAAATATAGTGGATTGTATTTCCTTCACAATCTATGGCTTTAACCAGATTATTATTACCATCATATTCAAAGTGTGCGGTGTTCCCTTTACTACCTGTTATAGTGAGCTGATTACCTCTGCTGTCATAGGTATAGGAAGTTTTATAACCTAATGCATCTGTAAGACTTAATAGGTTTCCTTTATGGTCATATTCATAAGTAGTTGTATTACCTTCTCTATCCGTAGTTGTTTTAAGCCTACCAGCTTCATCATATGTCATATGATTCGCATTACCTCTAGAGTCAGTAACACTTGTTAATAAACCATTTTTGTAATCATATTTGATTTTTCCTAAGCCTACTACCTCTTCTGATAAAATCCGGCTGTACTCATCATATTCATATTGAGTCACTTTACCAGACGGTTCCCTCATGGTTAATATTTGATTGTTTTCATTATAGGTAAAGTAAGAAGCTTCTCCTTCTTCATTAACAATACTGGTTACATTTCCATTGCCATCATAAGCCATATATGTAACTGTATTTTCTGGATCAGTTATTTTAGTAACCTGATTATTCCCATTATACTCATAGGTTACTTCAACATCTCCATTGGTGTCAGATACCTGATTACCTTTGCTATCATAAGTTAATGTTCTTACCTTTGTTCTTGCTTCACTTACTTCTTCTGTTTCCATAATGAGAAGGCCATCTCGATTATAAACATAAGTTTTATTATGACCTAGTCTATTTTTTACTGTTACTATATATCTCCAGAAGCTTTTATCATCATAAGTAAAAGTAGCAAGTTCATTACCTGACCTAGCATCATCTTGAATAAGTACCCTTCCTTTTTCATCATAAGTATTCGTCAAATAGGTAATGCCCTCTGCATTGGTCATTGTATGAATGTGATATTTACCTGTATAAGTATAAGTTTCAGTCTTTCCATTCATATCTGTCATACTTACTAGCTGACGGTCAGAATTATAATCAAACTGAACTATTCTGCCTACTCGGTCTGTTACACTTCTTAAAAGTGTTTGTCCATCATAATTAAAGGTTAATCTAATATTGCTATTTCTTTCAGATACAGAAGAAAGAACGTCATCTTTGTAGCTTAAGTCTAAAATACTTCCACCCTTAGGTTGAATACTGGTGAGTCTACCTTTATTATTAAAGGTAAATTCCTGTTTATTAACATCTGTATAAATATACTGTTCTCCTGACTTGACACACTGTACATCTTTTAAGTCTGGTGAATTAGAGGTATATATACCATTTCCACTCTTATCAAAAAGAAAAAGTACATTAACTGGTGACAAGTGAAGTACTAATACCTTTGTATTGCCTTCGATTTGTTCTAACTTCATTTCATAGTTATGGTACCACCCTGGCCCCATTTGTTCAGGTGTTTCGTCTTCTCCCTGTTCTTCTGGCGTTAATGATGAATAATAAGCTTCGAAAGTAACTTGTCCTAAACCTTGAAGCGCCATTAGTGTTTTTGTAGTCTCTTGTCCTCCTGTAACAACGTTAACTGGGTCTTCCACTAATTCTGGCTCTGCTATGCGGTATTGTGGATTATGTGCTGGAATAACAGAAATACTTACCGGAATGTCCATGGACTGAGAAGTTACATAGGCCTCAATAAGCTTATTATATTTTCCATCTGGTGCACCTATACTATTATTGTATACTAAATATATACTTTCTCCAGGTTCAAGTACTTCTACAGTTATAGCTTTATCACTCTCTTCAATACCTTCTATATTAGCAAAATCATGAATATCTAAATCTGGGATATGGACTTTATCTATCTTCATTTTCTCGCCTTCTTGGCTTGAAAATTCATCATATTCTTTTCCTACTTGATTAGATCTATCGTTCTCACCTGCCCAGTCTAAATAACCTCCCATACAATACGTTCCAATGGCACTTGATTGCTCAGTTCCGGTCATCCATTGTAAATTATAAATAGGCTCTGAGCTAGTATTAATAATTTGGAAATAAACATAATAGGGTACACCGGTATATGCTGCATCTTCTACTTGTACGTTAACTGCTAGTCCTCCTGGCTTAGACACAGTTACAGGTTCAGATGTTCTAAATATTGCGCTAATCTTCTTTCTGAATGGCATGAGCATACCATTATAATTAACATCAATATTATATTCACCGGGACTATCTCCTCTTACAAACCAGCTATATTCTGCTTTTTCGCCCCCTGCTAAGTCATCTAGTTTTACTTCTGCCATTTGATTTCCTTGGTCATCTACTACACTTTTGTTACCACCTAGCATTTGAACTAGAGAGAGTCCTGGCGGTAATTGAATTTCTATAGTAGAATCTTGAACTACAAATTGTGAATCACACACATTTTGCACAGTTACAGACACATTAAAGAATTCTTTTAGCCAACTTATTTTCTGAGGTACTGTAATAGTAGAAATAGCTGGTGGCTCATTACTCCCCTCGGGGGCCGGTATAGCTTGTATATATGTTGAAGTACTAGCATTTCCGGAATAATTTCTTAGGGGACCTACTACATAATTACTAGCATTAGCGCCACCTCCTCCTCCACTCTCATTAGTACTACCATGATATATTATTTCTCCTTTTGAATTACAAATAATAGGTAAATCTAATTCTTGAAATGTTAAATGAATATTAAAACTAAAAGAGTGTTGATTGTCTGGATTTGAAAGATCTATACCTGCCTCTTGCATTTCTTCCATGGTCATTTTATGAACTTGGATATCTCCAATAATAGGCTCACCTTTCGGTAAACGAATCGTTTGTTCACTTACTCTTCCTCTCGCTACCTTCATATTCACTTCTTTAGGTAAGTAATTAGTAGCATAGGCAGCAATATTATAGTTTCCATCTCTTTGGTAAATAGATACCATTCCTGATTGATCTGCTCGTAAGATAATTAAATCTTCTGATCTGATACTGGGTGCATCAACATATACTAAAGCATTCGGAATAGGTAGTCCTGTTTCTTGATCTAACACTTTTAAACGAATTTCTCCTGTTAAATGTGCTGAATAAACATAGACATTTATACTTGCTGAATCTGTATTACCATAAGCATCTTGTACGGTTAACCTAGTTTCATAGACACCTTCTTCTTCAAATACATGTTTCGGAGCTATTCCTGCTCCTTGTTTACCATCACCAAAGTCCCATTTATAACTCACAATCTCATCATTATCACTTGATAACGAAGCATCAAATACCACTGCTCTTCCTGTCATTGCTGCCATACTATATCCTAGTCTAGCTGTTGGTGCATAGGGGTCTTGAGCTAGTGGAATAACTGTTATTTCATTACTATTGCTCTCTCTACCATAAATATCCCTAGCCGTTATTTTATACGTGTAGGCTTTTTTGGGCGAAATCATTTTATCTATATATTCAACTTGCTCAGTTTGAGCGATTAATGTAAAATCTCCATTTAGCCCTTCTTTTCTATATATTTTATAGCTTCGAATTAAATGGGCATCTTGCTCTACTTTCCAATTAAGTTGTACCTGCCATGGTCCTGGCTGTCCACTTATCGTTGGTGCTGGCAACTTCCCTGTATTTAACTCATACGATACCTTCATATCTATACTTCTATTTCCTGTTGAATCTATTGCATAACAACGTAGATTATAAATACCACTTTCAAGTTTATCTGTTTCCCACTTAAATTCAAATATACCTGATTTTTCATCAGTCGCTATGGTGTCGATATTATTCCATTCCAGTTCTCCTTGCTTTTGATAGTCTAATACCACCTGCCCCAACTTATAATTATCATATATAGCTACACTTATAGTTGGATTAATAGCTATTTTAGCATTGTTACTTGGTGCAATACTTGTAATAGTCGGTGCCTGAATATCATTAGAAGCTATTATTTCTACTTCCTTTGAAAATTCACTACGATTTCCTGCGCTATCTATACAGTTGATTTTATACTTATAATTCTGTTTAGGTTTTTTATCTGGTTCTCTATAATAAAGCGCTTGTAAATTAGCAGCTACTTGCTTATATGTAGCTTCTCTCTCATCATATTTATAGACATCGTAGCCTACTATATCTTCTTCTTGACCTTGCAACCAAGTTAATACTATTCCTTCAACATCTTCTTCCACCTTTAGCCCTAGTGGCACCTGTGGCGCTGTACGATCTACAACATATTCTACAAATGACGCCTGTTCATTCTCTATACTCCTATTTCCTTCATTATCTACAGCAATCCCTCTTATAAATATACTTCCTTCATTAAAACTTAGTAGGGATAGTGTAGCACTAGCTTGAGCCTTTTTTTCATTATTAATATTTGTACTAGCAAACTCTTGCCAGTTTAAACAATCTAAAGAATACTGAAAGATAATATTCTGTAATGCATGATTATCTTCTGCCTGTATAGAAATGTTTACTTCTTTATTCAATCTACTAGAACTTGGAGAAATTGCTGTGATACAAGGTATTTCACCATCATTAGTCGTGCGTATACAAAGTTCTTCTGATATACCTGCTTCATTTTTCCATATGTCGTATCCTATAACTTGTACAAGATAATCTGTTTGTGGCACTAAATTACTTATATTAGTTCCTAATACATTGCCCGTCTCAATACTAGTAATAAGACTTCCATCTTGCGGATTTTTTAAATAAACTATAAATTTTTCGAAATCCTCAATATCAAGTTTATCCCATTTTAACATCATTTGTGTACTTGAAGTTTCTACTGTATTAAAGGTAATTGTTTGACAATTAGGCGCAACAATCGTATATGTTCTTATAACTTCTTCTATATTAGTGTTATCAGAAGTATCTGTAGCAATTGCCTTAATAGTTAAAGTACCTTCCTTTTTCGGATTTGTGAAACTAAATATAGCTTCTGATTGATTAGAAACTGTATCGATCTCTATCCATTTGCCTTCTTCATTTAAATATTGTAAGGTAGTACTTTTAATACCGATATTATCCTGTGTTCTTACAGTAACAACAACTTCTTTTCCTATTTTACTTTTATTAGAAGGGACTATCCCTATTACCTCTGGTGGAGTTGTATCTTTCAAAGCTATAGCCATTATAGATTCACTTGCTTCTCCTATAATGCCAAACCGTGTTTTAGTATATAATTTATAGTAATATTCTTTCTCTGCTTCTATAGCCTTATCCAAATAACTATTAGCCTTTCCCGTTTCAATTGTAGCTAACTTAGTATATACTCCATCTCTTACTTCTGATCTATGTATTTCATAATAAGCAATACTATCATCATCAATTTCTTGCCAACTAATTTCAATTTGTTTTTCTCCCGGTTCAGCTTTTAAGCTGATTACTTGAGAAGGTTTTGTCGTATCAACTACATAGTTTAATTCTTTAAGTATGTGAATACCTCTTTCATCTTCCATGCTTATTCTAACTACATAATTCCCACTTATAATATCCTCTAAATCCCATATAGCACTATAGCTAATACCTCCTTCTATCTGGCTCCCCTTGATATTTTCCTCTGGAATACTATAATACTCACTCTCATTAGTATATTCCACTTTTAAATTGCATTCCTCTAAACTATTATTAGTCATATAATTTATCTTAAAGTTTACACTATCACCACCAATAGTACTTTGATTAGTTGGAGTCACTTGTGAAATATAGGGTTCCATAATAATGGTATTTACTTGATTACCATTTTCAGATTGTATCTCCCCTTCATAAATTGCAGCAACTGTATAATTATAGAGGGTCTGATAATCAATATTAGTATCTTTAAAGGTGTTTTCTTGAGTTTCCTCTATTTCTACACCATTTCGATATATCTTATAGCTTTCTATTGGAAGATTCGTATATGGCTTATACCACTGTAACTTAATACTATAATCTTTCTGCTCTTTTATTAATAATGTAGTTACCGGTAAAGGTTCATTAACCTTAGTTCCTCGTTTATAGTTAATTATCCCTTCACTATTAAACTTAATATTTATAATTTCCGGCAAAATACTATAGATGCTAAATTCATCTGTTTCTTTAGGAATAAAATAAGAGTTCGGGCGACTAATAGCCCTTGATATAACATCTCCACCTGCCCATGCACTAATAAAGTCCCCATTTTCTCCCTCTACACTATTTCCTTTTTTCCAATATCCCTCATTCCATACAGCAAAATTTTCATGTCTTGGACTTCCATCTTTTACATAATCAATACTGGCAAATGTTGTAAAAAATGCTCCTTGTGAATCTTCTGTTAGAATAGACCATGGTTCCTCATACTTATAATAATTTGTTGACCATGTAATATTTATCTCTTCAATTCCTAAAGCATCTATCTGCTCCTTTTTATTTAC
This sequence comes from Cellulosilyticum sp. WCF-2, assembly GCF_003990395.1. NCBI lineage: Bacteria > Bacillati > Bacillota > Clostridia > Lachnospirales > Cellulosilyticaceae > Cellulosilyticum > Cellulosilyticum sp. WCF-2. The sequence continues at coordinate 4,512,566 of NZ_CP034675.1, forward strand.
AATAGCATTATATACATTTTCATTACTTTCATCTGAGCTTTCATAGTAATACTTATCCTTATTTATTAATTCATACGGCTTAATTGTACCGTTTTCATTAACTTGTATAATATCAAGCATCATATAAGTATTGCTTGCTGGCATATTTAGTTCTACTGAATGTTCACCACTGAATAACTGGGGGCAAATATAATATATTGTATGTCCCCATCCATAGTTTCCCACATATGGAATAGTATCAACCAGTTCTCCATCAATAATAACTTGAACCCCTTGATTTCTGCCATAATGGCTCTGTACAGCAAGTATAAATTGAGATCCTATAAAATTAAACCTCGCTCTCCCCTCCTTGCCTGTTCTTGAATTACGTGTTCCTCCATTTAAGAAATTTCCATGGTCACCATTATGCCAATCATCCATATTTTCATACCAGATATTTTTATTATCATCATCAAACACATTCCATCCTGGAGCATTAAAGTTAACTTGGATACCTAATTTAGGTATATACTCACTTAATTGATTTATCTGTAATGCAGATGCTGTGGTAGTTGTAACATCCCCCTGTGTTGCTTTTATACCAATATCATTATTTGTTATATCAATAGTCTTTTCTCCATAAGTATATTGTAAAAGTAAGATAATAGTTAGCATGATACAAATTACTCTTTTTTGCATTTTCATTATTTTTCCCCTTATAATTCATTATCTTATTTTTAAACCCTATCTAGTTTTTCTAATAAATAAGTAGTTGTTTTAATGTATTATCCCAACTGTACTTCAATTCAAAGGCCCTACATATATCTCCAATAGGCAAATACGTCCTGCCATCTATAACTTGAGCTTTCTCACTAAGCTTCACCTGTTCCCCATTTACAAGCATGTAATCTTTATTGATGCCTATTTTAATCTGCTTTTCTCCTTGAATGACTGCTTGCTTATTATTCTTATCCCATATAATTTGATCAGGTGAAATATTAAGTACATAAGTAATGTATCTAATAGGAACCATTAAACGATTATTTTTTGATACAAACACAGAAGCATCCATCTCTATCTTCTGATCATCAATTTCTAATACTTTATTTTTTAATGTAAAGAGTAGTTTAGTATACTTGGGACCATTTCCATTGTTTTCGTTATTATTATTCTGGTTTCCACTGTTCCCACTATTTCCGTTGTTATTACCTTGGTTTCCATTACCCCCATTATTTCCATTGCCATTACTCTGGCCTCCGCTATTCCCATTGTTATTACCTTGGTTTCCACTCCCCCCACTATTTCCGTTGTTATTACCTTGGTTCTCGCTATTCCCACTACCTCCATTGTTATTACCCTGGTTTCCATTCCCCTCATTATTTCCGTTGTTATTTCCCTGGTTTCCGCTATTCCCACTACCTTCATTGTTATTACCTTGGTTTCCATTATTTCCGCTATTACTATCCTCTTTTTTAGTTCCCCCTGTAGTAGTAACCCCTATAATATTGCCCGCTTGATCATATGTGTATTCTATTACAACCCCAGACTCATATGTAACTTTTGTAAGACGATTCAAATCATCATATGTATATGTTTCTGCTTGTACTAGTATCCCCATACAATAGACACTTAATAAGAAAACTCCCCAATGCTTTTTCATATTTTCCCCTTTTGCAAGTATTTTCTAAATATTTTATCATATTTTTGTCTTAAATCCAATATTTTCATCAAATTATACTTATTTCAATTCTCAATATATATTTCCAGAAAAATTTTCAATATAAAAGCCGTTATAAAAGGAACTTTATCTCTTCCTCTTATAACGGCTTTTTATTAACATTGTTTCCAAACTCTCGCTACAATAATAGTCATATCATCATTTTCTTCCCCAGCTAGAAGATTCCTTGTCTTCTCTAGCAAATAACTTGCTAAATATTGAGGATTATTACTTTTTGCTTCTCTTATAAAGTGTTTAAAGGTTTCTTCTTTATTAAGGAAGTCATTTTTACTTTCTAAAATACCATCTGTCACCATGATCACCATGTCACCATCTTTAAGCTGCTTCTTACAGCTTACAATATCAACGCGGTCCAAAATGCCAATAGGTAAACTACTTGCTTTAATGGTGGTTACTTCTTCATCTCGTACTAAGAAGCTCGTAGATGCTCCTAGTTTTAGGAATTCAGCGATGCCTGTATATTCATCTACCAAGGTAATATCCATGGTAGAGAAGTTATCTATATCTGATTTTAATACTAGGGCTGAGTTAATCATTTTAACGGCAACTTCATTTTTAAAGCCTGACTCCATAAAGCTTTCTAACAGCTCGATGGTAGCTGTACTTTCTTCATTAGCAAGTTTACCACTGCCCATACCATCAGCTAGGGCTAAAAGGTATTTGCCACTTGTAAGCTCCATAAAGCTATACACATCTCCTGATATGTCTCCTTTAGCTGCTACTGCAGCACCTGCAGTAATGTTAAACTGCTTTCTAATACCTAATTTAAAATAACAATATTTATCTTCTATATGATACTCATATTTAATGACATCCACTTTTAAGTCTAAAGCTTCTTGAATCCCTTGTATTAAACGCTCCTTGAGATCCATTTCCCCTTTATAATGGACATAAATATGAATCTCTTCTTTACGGCCATTATTTTCTAGTACCATGATATCTTTGGTTCGAATGCCCTTCATATGTAAATGCTCCCTAATATTTCGTTCATCTTCTTTATTAAAGTAAAACTCACTTTGAATATTAGAAGAGAGTTTTTCAATACTTTCAGAAACGGCTTCAAACTGCTGACTAATAAGCCCCCTAGTTTCCACAAAACGCTTTTGCCATTGGCGTTTCAATTTAAGTAGGTCCATTTTAAAGCCTAAAGTAAAGGCAAAGCTTTCTGCGTTAATACAGGCATTTTTAAATTTTACAGGGATATCTGCTACTGTAATACAGCCTTTTTTCTCTATGGTATCTAACATATCATAGCTAGAAGCATAGGTATCTTTAATATAATCCTGCCAGCAAAAATGGTTCATAGAGCATTTTTGACAAATACATTCTCCTGTATCTTCTATCATATTTTGAATATCAGCTTGTCCAAAATGAACTTCTTTATCCGATATACGCTCAAAAGTCTTACTTAAGTCATTAAAGGCTTTTGAGAAATGATTCAACCTCTCAGTAATAATGGTTTGAACATGTATCAGGTGCTTTTCCTCATCCACATCTATACCATAGCCAAACCAGTCTCCTAGTCCAAGATAATTTCTAGGAATGCACAAACTCATCACCACTGCTCCCACATAAGCCCCTACAATAGGTAAGTCAATCACCCTTTGATTAAATAAAGCAAAGCCTAAAAGCAAACCTAAACCTGCAGCAAAAACAATCCCTACTCGATCCAAAAAATAAAATAAGCCGCCAATGAGTGCTGCAAATAAGTAAATCGCTACAAACTGTGTAGGCATATAACCAATAACTACTAAGACGGTACTAATGATTAAAGTCATAATAATCCCACTGCTCATTCCCCCTAGGAAAATTACAGAAAGAATTAAAATAAATATAAAAACATCCTTGAAGTAAACTCTCTCAAAAAAGGGTACTATCATATAAAAATCCATCATCCCCCCTAAGAGCCCCGCTATTAGGAAACTCATACTAGCCATTTCGTTTTGAGTTAAAGGAGTTGTCCTTTTCTTATCTAAGACTTGGATACTATAAGCTAATATAGTTACCAATCCCATAGCCACTGCTGTCTCTAGTAAACATACTGCCATGCTATAGATCGTAGCTTGTCCTATAAGAAGTGACATCAAGGAAATAATAAATGTACTTAATCCCGTTAAAACAGTTTGATTCTTTGTATTACACTCACTACCAAAAAACTGCATTCCCATGCGAAAGCCCATTAAAAGTAAAAGAATAAGAATATACCTAACTAAGATGGTATCTAATTTCCCAACTGATAATAACCCCAGAATACCTAATACAGCTCCCCATCTTCTCGTTTGCTTGTTCAGATACATTGCTCCAACATAAGCAATGCCCAAGGTATAAAAGCCACCAAACAACTGGATTCTCCCCATAAAAAATGCCATGCAACATAGCATTACTGTCATCCAATTAATCCCTTTTAATAATTCACTTACTGCTATCTTTTTTTTCTCTTCTGTATTAATCAACTTAATCTCTCCCTCCTGCAGCAATATTAATTATACAAACAGTAGGATTAGATTTTTGTAAATATTTGGTAAGCAACACATAAAATTTTGCGACATATTTTATTGATTTACAAACGAAAGGGTGAGTATTTCCCAGGAAAAGCTTTTCTCCACTTGATACTGCTTTTTATCTTGTCGAATGCTTAAGTTAAATCGTAGTAACTATTATATTCTTTTCTTTCTTTATCGTTTAATTTATCCTTGAAAGCTTTTTTAATATCTAAAAAGTGTTCCATATCATTTAAAAATTGATAAAGCATGGCTCTATTTTCAAACTCTTCTCTTGAACTAGGAAGTACGCTTTGCTTGAAACCTTCTTTTAAAGCGTCTAATTCATCTAATAGCACTTCTACCACAATCTTTCCTTTAACAGAATCTGCTACTCGTCTTGTAAAAGCTGCTACCTCATAGCCTTGCTCTACATTCATAAATAAATGTGTAAAGTGTCTTAACATATATTGAAGTACCTGAAACTGACTACTTCGCATGTTGAAATATTTCTCATATGGCGAATCAAAATTTAAAAAATAATTATTGGCATTACGATGTGCCCTCTTTTCTCCATTGGAAAGATGCATTTGTAGCTGTTCAAGTATTTTATCTGTTTCTATAGTAGTAGCTTTCTCCTCTAAGGTATCAGCCATATATGTAAAAAGTTGATACATCTCTTCCTCAATCGCACGTTTATCCTTTAAAAGTTCGGTTTCTATACTAGGCATATATAAATTAAGCACTAAAGCAACTCCCGCACCAACAATCATTAATAAAAGTTCATTGCCTATTAAACTGATACTTGTACTTTGTTCCCCTAATAAATGCGTTACTAAAACAGAGGCTGGTACAATTCCTTCTGTCATCTTAAATCTAGCAGCTATAGGAATAAAGAACACTAGATATAATCCAAATACATAAGGTCTGAAACCTAAAATCTGAAATAAAATACTTCCTATCAATAAAGCTACGCAAGTAGCAATAAATCTTCTAACTGCTATTTGCATAGATTCTTTCTTAGTACTCTGTATACTTAAAATGGTAATAATACCTGCTGAAGCCATATATTTAAGTCCTATAAGGTCTGCTATAACCATAGCAATACTGGCACCTAAACCTGTTTTAATCGTTCTTACTCCAACGATTCTTTTCATTTCCTTTCCCTCCTCATTTTTATTCACTTCACATTTAACTTACACTACAATTTATAAGCTATACTACTATAGATATAGATTAAATTATGCCTATTCCAATATGCTTAGCATATAATAAAAGGTATCAATGTATAAGGTAAGCGTTCATACATCTCTCTTCATTCTTCATATATCTCTACCTCTATTTTACTTTACAAGCAGCAAAAAAAGAAGAGCTATAAAACTTTAAAGTTTTATAGCTCTTCTTTTAAGAAATGGTCGCTATAGGGCTCGAACCTATGACCCCCTGCTTGTAAGGCAGGTGCTCTCCCAGCTGAGCTAAGCGACCATAGTAGCGGAAAAGGGATTTGAACCCATGACACCACGGGTATGAACCGTGTGCTCTAGCCAACTGAGCTATTCCGCCATATTTTTTCTGTGCCTCAAGCACTTTTGTAGTATATCCTATTACTTGTCATAATGCAAGTGTTTTTTTCATTTTTTATGTTTTTTTATTAAGATTTTATTCAGTATTATTTTCCTAGTATGGTTTACAGAAGATTTACTTATACTACTATTATAAAATGAAGCAAACCTCTTTATTTTATAGTGCTTTAGCGATACCTCACCTTATAGGTGGTTATTAACCACACGGACTATGTTGTTTGGCTTTAGCAAAGATCTTATTAACCAATAAAATCCACTCTATTAAGAGTGGATTTTATACTTATTTTTAATTACATGAGTCCTTGCTTTCTAAGTTCACACATCAATTGTCTGTTGAAATTTTCACAATCCTTTGCGCTTCTTTCACGATCTCCTGGTATATTCGGTGAATAAGCTATATACTGCCTAAGTACTTCTAGCTGTTCTTCTTTCCCATTACTGTAAATGCGCTCATGTAAATGCCCCCCTGTCCCATGGATTGCATAATATTCTACATAGGGCCCATCTTCATTTTCTTGCATGACCACCTTAAGCAGCCATTCTCTAGCAGGAATTGTTTTCTTGTTACCTATAAATAGGTCTTCTTCATTAAGTAAGTTTTCTGCTGATGGAAATTTCCTAGTAAACCTTTCTTTAATCATATTATACATAATCCCACCCCCCTTAATTAATATGCAGGTGTATAATATCTTTTATACATATATTATACTATATGAGTTAAAATTTTAAAAGTTTTATTTATTTTTTCTACTTAGTTAACATTTTTATTTTTTATATTTATTTATTTTTCACAAATATATTTTATATTTCGTTGTTTCTAGGTGTATATTGCACAATTTCATTTTTCAAGATACTTCACTTCTTAAAACTAAACCCAAGCCTTTTTCTCCCCACTTGATTAGTTTATTCTAGTACTATCTCATTTATGCCTAATAATATATATCTCTTTTGATTTTCAAAAACAAAAAAGCATAAAAGCAACCTTCAGTGTATCTCACATTTAATCACAAGGTTATCTTTTATGCTTTTCTATAATAAAAATACTATTATTTATTGCTATTAACGCTTTCCAATCTCTTTATCTTCTTCAGTTAATACACTATGTTCTTTAATATAATCAACAATTTCTTCAAGCTTTGTAAAAGCAAGCCCTACATAGCTGTCTGCTGCACCATAATAAATAGCTATTTTTCCAGTAGCTGAGTCATGAACTGTTGCACATGGGAAAGTAACATTTGGCACAAAACCACGTTCCTCAAACCATTCTTCTGGTGTTAGAAGGAAAGTTTCACATCTATATTTTACAATAGAAGGATTATCTATATCTAAAATAGCACCACCTATACTGTAGACATAGCCATTACAGGTTCCTGAAACACCATGATAGAATAAAAGCCATCCTTCAGTCGTTTCAATAGGAGCTGCACCACCACCAATTTTCAGTGACTCCCACCATTGTTTTCCTTTACCCATAACGTGTCTATGTTTTCCCCAGTAAACAAGATCAGGGCTTTCACTTAAGAATATATCACCGAAAGGTGTATGTCCACTATCGCTTGGTCTAGATAGCATCATGAAATTGCCATTAATTTTTCTAGGGAATAATACAGCATTTCGATTAAATGGTAAGAATGGATTTTCTACTCTTACAAAGGTTTTAAAATCTGTTGTTTTTGCCATTCCAATGGCTGCACCATAAAAGTCTTGACACCAAATAATATAGTAAGTATCTTCAACTTTGACTAAACGTGGATCATATGCGTAGATTGGCATAAAAGGATTGCCATCTTCATCTATAAAAGGTATTTTGTTTTCATCAAAATCCCACTTAATTCCATCTTTACTTCTTCCCATATAAATATAAGGAATGCCATTGGTTTGTTCTCCACGAAATACACCAATAAATTCATCTTCATAGGGCATTACTGCGCTATTAAATATTCTAGCTACACCCTTTACTGGATTTCTTCCGATAATAGGATTTTCTGTATATCTCCATATAGGAGCTCCTACTATCCCTTCTGGCTTTTCTTGCCAAGGTACATTTTTCACTTCTGGTGATAACATTTTTAATTCACTCATTTTTAATTTACCTCTCAGTCAATTTTCATCCTACTTTTTCTGTGTTATTTCTAAATTAGCACATTTTCCCATTGCGTATTTTACTAACTGAGCATATTCTCCTTCTTCTTCTATTCCATTTAATTGCTTGTAATAAAGCATATGCAAAAACACTACGAGTTCTATAATAAATAAGAATATAAAACCTGAAGCGAGTAAAATTTTTACAATAAGTCCTTGAAAAAAGAAAGTAAAAATAACCATTGCACTAAATAACGGGATTAATAAAGTTGGCTTATAAAACATACAAAACGCAACTTCTACCAATGTCATTTTATTAGCTATAAACACATAAAACCCTGCAATATAAAAGATCATAGTAAGTAAAAGAGCTATTATAACTAAGCAAAGTACCGCATACATAGTCATCTCTAATTTTACTGCAACCATTATTCCTACAATATTAAATAGCAAAATTAAATTAACAGGAATAAAGCGAAGTAAACATAAGGCTTTTTTGAATTCTCTAAAAAAACTTTTAATAATACTGTCATTAATATCAAATTCGTTGTAAATAATCATTCTCCCAATAACAAATGCTGCTGCAATAGATGGAATCATAAGTAAAGTCCCTGATAAAAGCGTAATGCCAAAACATAAAACACTTACGAATAAAATGACATGTATTGCGGACATTACCTTATAAAGAAGAGATTCCTTCATCATGACTTCACTGCACCTGCCAATCCATAGAAAATATATTTTTGTAAGAAAATATATGCAATACCTATTGGAATAATACCAATGAGAATCGCCGCTGCTACAATTTCAAACGGTGTTGCCGTATTACCAAAGAATTTATAAAGTGCTACGGTAAAGGTCTGTACATCTTTTCTTAAATAAAGATTTGGAACGTAGAAATCATTATAATATCCAATTCCATTCAAGATTAAAAGCGTTGTACAAGCTGGCTTTAGAAGCGGAAGAATAATCTTTCCATAAATTGTAAAATAATTCGCTCCATCAATTAAAGCTGCTTCATCTAATTCACTTGATAAAGAATCAAGTAAATTAAACATAATATAAATACCTATAATACCTACACCAGAATATAAAATAATAACACTAGGCATTTTATTTACTAATTTAAGCTTATACATAATTTGAAACACTACTGTTTGCGTTGTTACAAGAGGAATGAACATAGTCATGGTAAATAGCGCCATGATTAATTTCTTCAATTTAAATTCAAAACGATGGAGCACATAAGAGACCATAGTTGTAAACATGATTTGAATAGTTAATGAAACGCCTAAAATAATAGCGGTATTAACAAGTGCTTTTCCAAGATTACCTACTTTTATGGCATATTTAAAGTTATAACTATTAAACCAATTTACAGGTCCTTGAAGTACACTTGTCGTTGCATATTCGGTACCAGTTTTAAAGGCCATAAAGATGAGTGGAATGATTGGAATAATAACAAAACATGCTGACAATATTAAAAACAGATAACGGAATACTTTAAATCCTTTACTTTCTTGTATCATTCTATTCCTCTCCTCTCTTAGTTACTATATTTTGTAATAGTACTGCCAGTACTACAACAAAGAATACAACAACAGATAAAGCTGCTGCAAATCCTAAACGACTATCTGAGAATGCACTCTGTTGGATTTGAATAACAGGTGTAACTGTTCCATTAGAACCATTCATCATAATATAAGGTATTTCAAATACTTGAATAGAGCCAGAAATGCTCAATAAAATATTGATAAATAATACATTTTTAATAAATGGAATAGATATATATTTAATTTCTTGCCATTTTGTACAACCATCTACTGCTGCTGCTTCATATAATTCAGATGGTATAGTCTGCAAAGCGCCAAAGAACATAATAAAGTTCATACCATAATAACGCCAAATACTAATAGAAGCTATAGATGGATTAACTAATTTTAAATTCTGTAACCATTGTGGTCCATCTATTCCTAAATAACCTAATAATGTATTTAACGTACCTGAGTTATTAAAGAAGATAATAAAAATCGTAGATACAATAACACCATTAAGTAAATAAGGAATAATTAAAATAGATTTAAATACATTAAGTCCACGGAATTTTCCGTTTACTACAATCGCCAAACCGAATGCAAAAATCAGTTGTGGTATAGCTACAACCATGTACCAAAGACAATTTTTGAATACTTTAAGATATTGTGGATCTGTAAAAATACGTTGGTAGTTTTTTAGCCCGATAAATTTAGGGGTACCTACACCCTTATAGTTCGTAAGACTCCAGTAGAAATTGGTGAATATTGGAATATACGAAAAAATCAAGAGGTGGATAACGGGTATAATTAAAAATGTAAATATAATGATTCTGCTATTCTTATCCTGTCTCATTTTTGGCTCCTTCCCTGCTAAAAATATATAACATTAAAGAGGGGGAGGCATCCTCCCTCCTCTTTAATGTTACTTAACTTATGCAGTCAACTAAGAATTTCTATTCTTGCCAAGATACTCCTAATTCATCTCTATATTCAACATAAGCTTTATTTTGTGCTTCTACTTGTTTGTTGTATGCTGTCCAATCATCTGGTTTTGTTACGTCTAATGCATCAAATAATAAACCTGCATATTTGTAATCTGCCCATAAGTTTGCTTCTGTTAATACATTTTGGTTATTGATTGTGTTTTGAGTTTGTGCTGGTTGCATCATTGCTATAGCTTCACCAGATTCTACCATTTGATCGATAATGCTATAAAGTTCTGGTACTACAGGAGTAACACCTTTTTTGTTTGCAATGTATCCACTGTCTGCTATAAATTGTGCATCTTCAGACACATACTCAATAAATGCTCTTGCTGCTTCTTTGTTTTTAGAGAATTTGCTGATAGCCCAGTTATCTGCTGGTGCTGCTAATACATAACGACCACTTCCAAAGTCAGGAGCTGGTGCGAATTTAATGATAGAAGGATCTGTTCCTGCTGGTACACGACCTTGAATTTGAGGTACTACCCAAGAACCGAATAACATCATAGCTGCTTTACCATAAGCTACAGAGTCCATTGCAACACCAAAGTCTGTATAAACTTCTGGTTCAAAGAAACCTTTTGCTTTCCACTCTGTATACATTTTAATTGTTTTTCCAACTGGTTCTGTTTCACTAAATGGTGTATCACTCTTTAACATTGATTCGAATGCATTTGGAACACCAGATACATAAGCTGCAAAGTCATTAAGAGTAGCTAAAGGCCAGTTTTCAACTCTATGTATAGAAATTGGTGTGATGCCTGCTGCACGAATTTTTTCGCACATTTCTTCAAATTCAGCTTGTGTTGCTGGAATAGCATCATAACCTACTGATTTTAATACTTCTTCATTATATACTACAGCTTGGTTATATGCTTTACCTGGCATGATACTAAAGATGTTTTTCTCATCATTAGGCATTGCATATGCATAGTCACCATATAACTCTACTGCTTCTTCAACTGTGCAATATGGTTCTGTGTAAGCAGCCCATTGCTCTAAACTCCAGTTAGGAGCTGTGAAAACATCAACACTGTCATCTTCAACTTTAAATAAAGGCTCAATTTCACTTTCATTAGTAATTACATTTAATTCAACATTAATACCTGTTTCTTGTGTGAATTTCTCAGCTAAATGTTTTAAGATAGCTGTAGATTCATCACGGTAAGTATTACCTGCATCATCTTTCTTTTCTTCTCCTAGAACTCTATTTCCCCCGTGAGTATAAACACTGATAGTTGTTCCTGCAAGAGAAGAGGTATCTTTTTCTGCTTCAGCTGATGCGCTTGGAGCTGCGGAAGGTGATGCTGCTGGTTCGTCAGTTTTTGTTTGGTTGCCACCACAACCTGCAAGTAAAGATGATGCCATAGCTGTCGTTAACAATAAGGTAAATAATTTCTTTTTCATAATTTCCCTCCTGAAGTTAATTTTTTAATTTTTTTAACTTAATATTATTTTAAATCACTTTGTTTATTTAGTCATCACCTTTTCTTGCAATTTATATCACTATATTGATTTTTTTATATTAAATATTAATTTTTTATATTAGTTCGTTTATTTTTTTGTCTATTTTAACCACCCCAAAATTGTATTTACTGAATTTTAGCTTATACTTTTACATTAATAAAACTAAATCTATATTTTTTAGCTTATTTTAATTTAAAACTATACTTGATACGACATAATAAAGTAAAAATAGTAAAAAATAAGGATAGCTCCTAGGAGCTATCCTTATTTTACTTTATTCGTTTTTACCGCAACAAGCTTTATATTTTTTACCACTACCACATGGGCAAAGATCATTTCTTCCAACTTTTTCTTTTTTAACTATAGGTTTTGCACCTAAGCTATCATCTTGGTGATTAACAGCTACTGGTTCTGCCACACGCTCACGCTTAATCTCTACGTTTTCTCTAATTCTTACGTGATATAGTGCTCTTACTGTCTCTAATTTAATATTTTCTGTCATTTCCTCGAAAATATCAAAGCTTTGGAAGCGATATTCTACAATTGGATCTCTCTGACCATATGCTTGAAGGTTAACACCTTGTTTCATTTGATCCATATTGTCTAAATGATCCATCCATTTTTGATCGATTACTTTAAGTAAAATAACACGTTCAATTTCTCTTAATTGTTCGCCTATTTCTTCTTCTTTAGCATTATATAATCTTTCTGCTTCTTCATATAATCTTTCTTTTAACGCAAGCGCAGTAAGACCTTGTTGTTCTTCTTTAGTATAATTCACATTTTCTACTGGTATAACACTGCGTAAATGCTCAAGCATAGCTGGAAGATTCCATTCTTCTGCATATTCAATACCATGAGTTGCGTTGTCTACAATTGTGCTAATAACATCTTTAGCCATGGTTACAATGTTATCACGTAAGTTTTCATTTTTGAGTACTTTATAACGTTCACCATAAATGATTTCTCTTTGTTCATTCATGATTTTATCATATTCTAATAAATGCTTACGTACACCGAAGTTATTTCCTTCAACTTTCTTTTGAGCACGCTCAATAGCAGAAGAAAGAATTTTGTGTTCAATTGGCTCATCATCTGGAAGACCAAGTGCATCAAACATTTTGAGTGTTGATTCTGGTGTAAATAATCTCATTAAATCATCTTCAAGTGCAAGGTAGAATCTAGATTCACCTGGGTCACCCTGACGTCCTGAACGTCCACGGAGCTGATTATCAATACGTCTTGATTCATGACGTTCTGTACCAATAATTTTAAGACCGCCTAATGCTTGTACACCTTCTTCAAGCTGAATATCTGTACCACGACCAGCCATGTTTGTAGCAATGGTAACAGCACCTTTTTTACCTGCTAAAGCAATGATTTCAGCTTCTTTTGCATGGTACTTCGCATTAAGTACTTGATGTGGTACCCCTTCGCGTTTAAGTAATTTACTTAGAAGTTCTGAAGTATCAATTGTTACTGTACCAACAAGTACTGGTTGCCCCTTAGCATGAGATGCTTTAATGTCTTCAATAACAGCTTTAAACTTAGCATCCTCTTTCTTAAATACGATATCTGGATGATCTTTACGTAAGACAGGCATATTAGTTGGAATAACAATAACGTCCATACCATAAATATCTCTAAACTCAGCTTCTTCTGTAAGAGCTGTACCTGTCATACCTGATTTCTTAGCGTATTTATTGAAGTAGTTTTGGAAAGTAATGGTAGCAAGTGTTTGACTTTCTTTTCTAACTTCAACCCCTTCTTTTGCTTCGATAGCTTGGTGAAGACCATCTGAGTAACGACGTCCATCCATTAAACGTCCTGTAAATTCATCAACGATAATAATTTCACCTTTTTCGTTAATGATATAGTCTTTTTCTCTATGCATTAAGTTGTGAGCTTTGAGGGCAATATTGATGTGATGTTGAATTTCCATATTCTCTGGATCTGCTAGGTTGTCAAGTCCAAAATACTGTTCTGCTTTTTTTATACCATCTTGAGTAAGGGTTACCGTCTTTTGTTTCTCATCTACAACGAAATCCCCTTCTTCTTCAATCTCTTCTCTCATAAGATTACTCATAGCAGATTCTTCTCCTAAGAGACGCCCTTTTGTTAAACGACGTACAAATACGTCAGCTGATGTGTAAAGCTTAGTAGATTTAGAACCTTGTCCTGAAATAATAAGTGGTGTTCTAGCTTCATCGATAAGAACAGAGTCAACCTCATCGATTACCGCAAAGTTAAGGTCTCTCTGTACCATTTCCTCTGCATAAATAACCATATTATCACGTAGATAATCGAAACCAAACTCATTATTAGTTCCATAAGTAATATCATTGTTATAAGCTTCACGCCTAGCATCATTTTTCATATCACTAAGGATACATCCTACTGAAAGTCCTAAGAAATTATGCACTTGTCCAATTTCCTGTGAGTCACGTTGCGCTAAGTAATCGTTAACAGTAACAACGTGTACCCCTTTACCTTCAAGTGCATTTAAATAAGCAGGAAGCATACCTACTAAAGTCTTACCTTCACCAGTTCTCATCTCTGCTATACGCCCATTGTGAAGGATAATACCACCCATGATTTGTACACGGAAGTGCTTTTTACCAAGTACACGCCAGCTAGCTTCTCTACATACAGCATAAGCTTCTGGTAAAATGTCATCTAAGGTTTCACCTTTTTCTAAACGCTCTTTAAACTCTACAGTCTTGTGCTTTAATTCATCATCTGAAAGCTTTTGCATAGCTTCATCATACGATTCTACTTTCGCAACGATAGGTTCAATTCTTTTAAGCTCTCTTTGGGAGTGAGTCCCAAAAATTTTATCTATTATCTTCAAACTATTCACCCTCTTTATCTTTATATGTATGTTAAGTATTTCTATCCGTCTTTTTCTTTCTATTCAAACATCAGCCTTAAGTATAACAAATATTAAATTGCATTACAACTAGGTGCTCAATCCAATTATACCCATTATATTAGCTTTAAACCTACTTCTTTTCAAGTTTTACGTTTAAAGTGTTTATATTATCTAACTTGCATGCAAAAAGGGGTGTAAGAGCAAGCTTTAGCTCTTACACCCCTTAGCTATCATTTTTATTCTAATACAGGTTCGATAAGACCATATGTGCCATTTTTTCTCTTGTAAACTACATTAACTTCTTCTGTCTCACCATCTAAGTATACAAAGAAATTATGTCCAACTAATTCCATTTGAAGTACTGCTTCCTCTGCACTCATAGGCTTAATAGCAAATTTCTTTGTTTTTTCAATTTTGAGTGCTACTTCATCACTAGCATCTTCTTCTAAGAAGCTTGGTGTGAACTCACTAACTGTATTTCTATGTTTATCTCTTAATCTATTCTTATACTTATTAATTTGTTTTTCTATTACTGCTACGGCATCATCCATAATATTGTACATATTCTTGCCTTCAACTTCTGCTCTTAATACTGAGCCGTTAAAAGGAATAGTAATCTCAATAATATGGCTTAATTTTTCTACACTAAGTGTAATTTGGGCCATAACACTATCATTAAAATATTTATCTAATTTAACGATTTTCTCCTCCACTGCATTTTCTAGTGCTGCTGTTAGTTCGATGTTTTTTCCACTAATGTTGTATTTCATATTGCATCTCTCCTTTCAACTCTATGAAGTCTCTGTCTTTAATATCATAGGGTTATACTATAATTATTCTACACATAATGCGCTTTTCCTCTTTTTTATAGTATATTTTTAAATTTAGTTTAAAATTCCAATATAAATTTAGTATGAATTAAAATGAGATGCTATATAATTATTTGTTATTAAACTTTGTAAAAATAAAAGGCGATGATTTTCTAGATTAAAATCGTCGCCTTTTCAATCTGATTTATCAAGATGGTGTGTATTACACCTTCTTATGCTTGTAAAAATTGGCTAATTGCTTTTTTATATTTATTCATAACTAGTAGTGTGACAGGAATACCCATTACCATAACGACTATAAATTCACCAAAGCCTACACTTGCCATGGATGAGATTAACGCTACTACTGCCCCGTGTTCACTTGGCAGACTAAAGCCTGCGAAGTAAAGCATTGCACCTACAATAATGGCATTAAATACTACTGGCCACATAGAAGCAACCCAAATACCTTTCTTACTACCCTTGAAGATTTTAGCTGTGTAGCTGATAGCACCTACGCTTATTAAAGTTGCTAAAGTACCAAAGATACAATCCAGCACAGGTGTTGGTGAAAATAAAAGGTTAGCTAAAAAGCATCCTAAAGTTAAACCAATTGTAGCAAGCGGATTGAAATAAGCTAAAAATACCATAATCTCTGATAAACGTAGCTGAAGTGGTGTAAAGCTAATAGTCATAAATAATCCTGTTAATGCGGCATAAATAGCTGCTACTAAAGCTATTTGCACAAGCTGTTTGGTAGTAATCTTTGTTTTCATCATTTTGATTTCCCCTTTTTAAAATAAATTTAGCCGAGGTAAATGATTAATAGATTATTCTTACAAATAAAAAATCGTAGGAATAGGTTCCTACGATAAATGTATTGCAAGCGGTGCATCAAAAGACAGAGCTTTCTTTAAGAAAACTCTATCTCACCGTTTGTTAATCTTATTATTTACCGTAGTTTTGTTTAAAGACAGGAGGCTTTCGAACTGTCTGCATATTATTACTAGCTTAACTATTATACTCTCTTCCTCTTCATTTTTCAAGCTAGTCACCCTCTAAGAATAACTGCTGTTCTTTATTCATTATTCATTATTAATTGTTCTTTAGCTGTTTCCGATTTTTCACTTCTCACATGCATATACTCAGCTGTTATTACAGCAGACAAAATCAGAGTGGCTCCTATAATCATTTGAAGTGTTAATGCTTCTTTTAAAATAAGTACAGATAATGCTGTCCCAAATACAGATTCCATACATAAAATAATAGCTGCTCTTGAAGCTGAAGTATATTTTTGCCCTATCGTTTGGCAAAGAAACGCACAAAAGCTACTAAATACACCTAAATAAACAACAGGTATAGCCATTTCCATACTAATAGCCTTAGGCGGCTCTTCAAATAATAAGGCACAAATAAAGCCTAAAACGCAGCAAGTAATCATTTGTAAAATAGCTAATACAATGGCATCCATTTTATCTGCATACTGACCTAATACAGTAATGTGAGCTGCGAAAAATACGGCACATAAAATGCCTAAAAGCTCTCCACCACCGACGCTAAAACCTGCTTCTTGATTTAAATTTAAAAAACCAAAGCCAACTACAGCAATTAATCCTGCTATAAGGTTGTATTTTTTAATATGTTGTTTAAATACAACAAAAGTAAGAAAAGGAACAATAATAACATTTAATGCAGTTAAAAAGGATAATTTTCCTACACTAATATAAAGAGCTCCCACTGTTTGAAAGGTAAAACCTAAAAATAAAAAGGTACCAATCATACAGCCAGGTAAGAGGTCCTCTTTTTTAATCGCTTTAAATTTCTTCCAAAATAAAATAATCATCAAAACACTTGCGATAGCAAAACGAATCGCTATCATATAAAAAGGTGATAAGGTATCTAGCGATTTAGATACACCTATAAACCCTCCACCCCATACAATTGCTGTTATTAAAAGGAGTAAATCTCCTATGCCTTTAGGTATATTCTTTGTATTAGTCATCGCCTGTCATCCTCCATTATTTATGTACATATACTTAAATAATATAATTCATTTACTTTATTTATAAAAGTTTTATTTTTCATTTTTTGTGCATTCGCCATATTATTGTCGTTTTTTTACATATTATGTCGTATATTTTTTTACCATTTATACAATTCGCACTAAAACCCTCACTTATTTTGATGTTATTTTAAATTTTTCTTAACTTTATGATATAATATTTTAAAAGGGGTGATTAATATGAATCATTTTAAACTTTCTCAGTTAAAGCTAAGCCGCAAACTTATGCTCATGTTTGTGCTAGTTAGCTTAATTCCGATGGTACTCATGGGGATATTCTCTACTTCTAGTGCCAAACAATCGCTTACCGACCTTCAGGAACTTTTACTTAATAAGCAACTCAGTACTAATATTCAAGTAGCAAACCGTTATTTATATAATGCTTATGGAGATATTGCTCTTAAGGATAATGTTCTAGTTACTTCCTCTGGTGAGCCTATTACGTCTGAAGATGAAATGATTGACACTTTAGGAGAAGACTTAGATGTATATGCTACTTTATTTGTCAAAAACAGTGAAGGTTTCATGCGAGTAAATACCAATGTATTAAATGAGCAAGGTGAAAAAGCAATCAATACCTATTTAGATACTTCTAGCGCTGCTTATAATACAGTTAATAGTGGTGAAAAATATGTCGGCTATGCAAAGATATTAGATGAGAATTACTTTACTATTTATGAACCTCTAAAAGATTCTAATGGTACTATAATTGGTATCCTTTTTCTAGGTGTTGCAACTAAAGATTCTTTGGCTGCCATTAGTAGTAGTATCCAAGCTTCTACTTTATCCATTACTATTGGTATTATATTTACCTGTTTATTAGGTCTTATTATTGCAATTCTTCTATCTAGATCTATTACAAAACCTATTCAAGTTGTCATTAATCATGCTAAGAAAATTGCTAGTTATGAAATTGGCGAAAGCTTACCTGATACATATATCACACGCCCAGATGAAGTCGGTGATTTAGCACGAGCAACAATAGATATTCAAGATAACCTAAAAAATATGGTTCAAGAAATTAAAGGTGTTTCTAAAATGGTAGCTGACTCTTCTACTCAGCTTAGTGTCAACTCTTCTGAAACCTCTGTTGCTACTGATGAAATTGCACGTTCTACTACAGAAATTGCTCAAGGTGCTTCAGACCAAGCTAGTAGCACCACTGAAGGTTTAAATAAACTCAAAGATTTAGGAGATTTATTAGACCAAGATAGCCACAGCGTTGATGCTCTTAATGAACTCTCTGAAAAGATTTCTGCCCTTACTAATACTGGCTTAAGTATTATTGAAACCCTGACTGCTAAGACTAACGAAAGTAATGCTCATGTTTCCGATGTATATGCTAGCATCATGAAAACTAACGAAAGCTCTTCTCAGATTGGTGAAGTTAGTAATTTAATTACCAGTATTTCTTCTCAGACGAATTTACTAGCCCTTAATGCTTCGATTGAAGCAGCCAGAGCTGGTGAACACGGCCGCGGCTTTGCTGTAGTTGCTGAAGAAATTCGTAAATTAGCAGAACAAACAGCTGCCTCTACAAAAATGATTGATGCCTTGGTAGTCACTCTTCAAGCTGATGCTAGTAATGCTGTAGCCACTACTAGCAAAGTAAAAGAAACCCTGGCTATTCAATCAGAAAGTGTTATCACTACAGAAACTAAATATAAAGAAATCGCTAATGCCATTCAGGAATCTACAAAAATGGCTGAACTCCTACATCATTCTAGCGAGCTACTAACTACTAAGAAAAATGAACTTTATGAAACCATGCATGATCTAGCTTTGGTAGCTCAATCTAATGCAGCTGCCACTGAGGAAGCATCTGCCTGTATAGAAGAACAATCTGCTTCTATTCTAGAATTACTTAATTCTAGTAAGACCCTAGCCGAACTTTCTCATTCTCTACATAAATTAATTGAACGATTCAAACTTTAAACCAAAAGCTGTTGCATTAAGTGCAACAGCTTTTTTCTTTTCCTCCATATATCTATCTCATACCATTTAGTACAAAAAATCCTACATTATGTCGTAGAATACTTTAAATTCATTTAATTTATGGCAATATTAAATCACAATCATCAACTTATTACATAGGAGGAAAAAATATGAATAAAAAAGCAAAAAAACTGGGATTATTCACTGCTGCTCTATTAACTGCTACTAGTTCCATGCCTCTTAGCTTATATACCACCATTGATCCTATGAGTATTTATGCTTCCACCTTAAGTGCCACTTCTTTTAATTTCGACTTTGAAACAGATGAGGAAGGTTGGGGTCCTAGAGGCAGTGAAACAGTTGCTATTGCTACAGATGCAGCTTACAAAGGTAGTCAAAGCTTAAAGGTTACTAGTAGAAAAAGTAGTTGGAATGGACCTTCTTGCAATATTACTAATCTTCTTCAGGAAGGAAAAACCTATCGCTTCTCAGCTTGGGTTATGTACAATGATAGCACTGCTAGTAATACCCAAACCCTAACACTGTCACTAGCTTGTACACCTACAGGCAGCAGCGAAACTTATAAGAATATTGTTTCTAAAAGTGCTACAAAAGGTAACTGGACATTATTAGAGGGTACCTATACTTACACCGGTGGTATGGATGCTGTTAAACTCTATGTTGAAGGCGGTACCATGGATTTCTACATAGACAATGTTACTACCCTTGCCTTAGATGATGCTAAGATTGAAACAGACATTCCTTCTATTAAAGAAGCTTATGATAGCTATTTTAAATTCGGTACTGCTATTACTGCTAATACTTTAAGCCAATCTAATAAAGATTTAATCTTAAAGCATTTTAATAGTTTAACCTGTGGCAATGAAATGAAACCTGATGCCATTTTGGACCGTGGGGCAACCGTTGCTTATATGGAAGCAACTGGAGATCAAACTTCTCCTCAAATTTCCTTAACTCAAGCTGCTCCTATTCTTAACTTTGCAAGAGATAATCATATTCCAATGCGTGGCCACGTTCTCGTTTGGCATGCACAAACACCTCGTTGGTTCTTTGCTGAGAACTACTCTACTGATAGCAATGCCCCTTTAGTTTCTAAAGAAGTTATGCTTCAGAGATTGGAAAACTATATTAAAACTGTATTTGAAACATTAGAAGCTAAATATCCAGATGTAGAATTCTATAGCTGGGACGTTGTTAATGAAGCCATTGATCCAAGTACCTCTAACGGTTATAGAAATCCTGGTACTGTAGCTAGTACCACTACTTCTTTATGGATGCAGGTAATAGGTGAAGACTTTATTCCAAAAGCTTTTGAATATGCTCGTCAATATGCGCCTAGCGGCACTTTATTAGCTTACAATGACTATAACGAGTGTGAATCTGCTAAAAGTAAGTATATTTATGAACTCTGCAAAAAACTAGTTGCTAATGGTACCTTAGATGTGATTGGTATGCAACAACATAATAATATGTATAGTCCAAGTGTAAGTGAATTTGAAGCAGCTGTAAGAAAATATGCTTCTTTAGGTGTTAAAATAGAAGTTACTGAATTAGACATTACCACAACAGATCTTTCTACCTCTGGCTTTACAGCTCAAGGCACAAGATATAAAGCCTTTATGGATGTCCTTAAAAAGCTAAAGAAAGAAGGCATAGATATTAATGCCGCTGTTGTTTGGGGTACAATAGATTCCGAATCTTGGAGAAGTAGTCAAGCACCACTTTTATTCGATGCTAACTTCAAAGCAAAACCTGCTTTTTGGGGTGTTATAGGTGATACCACACCAGTGGATCCTGTGGATCCAGTAGACCCAGTAGACCCTGTAGACCCTGTAGACCCAGTAGACCCTGTAGACCCTGTGGATCCTAGTGAAACAGTTGTTCCAGTAGTTACCGTTAAAAATCAAATCGGTGGCTCTATTGCTCAACAATATACTGTTACAGCAAGTGGTACTGCACCTCTTGATTTATCATTACTTAAGATTCGCTATTACTATACAAAAGATGGTAATACGCCTCAATCTTTCTGGTGTGATACTGCTGGCATTACCTTGAATAAAGCTCCTTGGTATGTGAATTATACATCTTCCGTTAAAGGAACCTTTAATGATGGGTATCTTGAAATTAGCTTTAAGGATGCCGTCACCCTCTCCCCTTCTGAGGCTGGCTTAAAATTTGATATTCGCTTTAACCAACAAGATTGGTCAAGCTATACCAATTTTAAGGCTGGTGCTATAGAAATTGTTTATGACGGCATAACTATAAAGTAGTAGGTCCCCCTTGCCACGTTCCTACTAAAAATAAAATAGCCGGCTGGCTTAGTGTTAATCACTAGTTCAGCCGGCTATTCTATTAATTAAGAGGTACACCATAGTGGCTAGCCACATCTTTCAAACCTTGTAAGATTTCATCCTTCCCATAATCATGTTCCTCTAAAAATGCTTCATCTAATTTGTTCAATCGGTTATAAAAATCCACCATTAATTCTAAGTAACGTAGATCAGCGGTATTCATATGTTCATAAAGTATATTTTCAGCCTCATTAATCTCCCCCTTATCTATCATCTCCCTAAGGTGTAGATAGAGTTCATCTGTAAATGTTTCTTCCTCTTCTGCTTCATAAACAACAGTTTCTTTATTAAAAAATATCTTAGCTATCGCTCTTGCTAAACCTTCTATTTGAGTTAAAATATAATCGTTTTTTAACACGGTTTAAACACTTCCTTTAGTATTTTTTCTAACATTCTATACTACTTGTTTTATTGTTTCAAGTTAAAAGCTGATATATGTTACATATATTAAGACTAGATAACCTAATTCTGCTAATTCGCAAATGCAGCCTAGAATGTCACCTGTTATGCCATCAATCTTCTTGTATATTGAGCGAACAAATAACCTAACAGCTATTATAAGGAGTAACACACTTCCTAACTGCATCAAGATGCTTGACAGCGTTAGTTCCCCTACTATAAATATTACTATTCCTATAATGCCTAACATAATGAGGATTGTTCCTATTAAATATGGTGTACTTACTTTACCGATAAAGAGATTACCCATGCCTTTTTCTCTAGGAGTCTTTGTTTTATAACAAGCTATTACTTGCATGCTGCGAGCCACAACTGGCATGAGTAAAATAACCCAGAGCAGGCCTTGTTCTAGCAAGGTATATATAAAGCCTGCTTTAAGCAATAAAACAAGTAAAATGGCTAGAAGGGCATTGGTTCCTAGTCTTGAATCTTTCATAATCTCCAACATACGTTCTTTGTCTCTGTAGCTATAAAGGCCATCAAAGGTATCACCTAATCCATCTAAATGTAGTCCCCCTGTTAAGATGACTTCACCTATTAAAATGATGATAGTTGCAATATACGTATTAAATACCTCTTGGCTCACTATTCCCATAGCATAATAGAACAAACCTAAAACTAAGCCTACTACGGGAAAATAAATCATACTTTTATGAAACTCTTCATCTATCCCTGTATCCACCGGTATAGGAAGCCTCGTCATAAACTGCATAATACCTATTAATCTTTTCATTTTTTCTCCCATTACCCTTTGATTTTCATAGGAATGCCACTTATTACAAAATAAACTTCGTCGCTTGCTTTTGCAATTAGCTGATTCATACGTCCAATAATATCTGTGTAGATTCTAGTAAGTCTATTACCAGCTACTGGAGATAACCCTATTTCATTAGTTACTAAAACAAAATAAAGCTCTGTTTCTTTAACTGCTTCTAGAAGCTTTATAAACGCTTCCTTAATCATTTGTTCTAACTGATTTACCTCTTCTTCTGAAAGCTTATCATAATCTAAGTTTTCTTTAAACATAAGGTTATTCACCATCAGCGTCACACAATCTAAAATAACCGTTTGATGCTCCTTGGCAATCTCCTCTATTTGTCCTGCTATATTTTCATATATTTCATAAGTTGTCCACTCACTAGGACGCATTTCCTGATGCTTTCTTACACGTTCTTTCATTTCTTCATCAAAAGGAATACTTGTTGCGATATAAGCCGTTTGATTATTTTGTGCTTTGCAAAGTGCCTCTGCATAACTACTTTTCCCAGACCTAGCACCACCTGTTACAAGAATTATTTTACTCATTTTCTAACCTCTTTCTAACTGCATCTCTTTCCCATCATCTCTAGTCATTCTATCACTAAAGCATAATAGGAATCCATATTTCTACCGTATAATCTTCCTTCTCTGTATCATTTCCATAATACTTCTCCACTGTTACGATATCAGGATTTTGTTTGTATTGATTAGAGGGTAAAAATTCACCATAAATACGCTTCCATGTCTCTTGCAGAGTAGGAAATAGAGGTCCTACTGATTTAAAAATAAGCCATGAAGCTGCAGGAATCACATAAGTTTCATATCTTGGATTAACCTCTATATTCTTTAGCGGCTGCACTGCTACCATATAAGTGTTTTTACCATCCTCATCATATCCCCAACATAAGCCCAATGAACTATGGTCCATACCATAAGATTCTAGTTCTTCTAAAGTTCCATCACTTTTTACTTGTCCCCACAAGCCTTGGTTAACATCACCTAAAACCCCTACCACTTTCATTTCTCCCTTTTCAACTACTTGATATTTCATAGCACTACCTCCTGCTATACTTAAACTAAACACAAGACGAGGATATGATTTAAGAATACTATTAGGCTGCTTCGCCTCTATAGGTGTTATACCATGTTGCTTTTTAAAGGCAACGCAGAAAGCATCTGAGGATTCATAGCCATATTTCACTGCTACATCTATTACCTTAGCATTCGACACTTGCAGATCATATACTGCCTCTGACAATTTTCTTCTTCTAAGGTACTCATTAATGGTGATTCCTGCAATATAAGAAAATGCCCTTTGGAAGACATTATATTGGCAACCAGTTATTAATTCTACCTGCCTTGGGCTTATTTTCTCATCTAGATGTTCTTCCAAATATTCTATTAAGTGGTTTAACGTATCTATCCAATTCATAACCTCACCTCAATTAGTATTTTATAACCATTGGTGCTTGCTAACCCGATAAAGTCGTATCATAATATAACGGTATTTTGACCTTAGCATTTACTAGCTGCTCTTGTTGCCATGTTTTCATATAAATAATTAGCTGTGTCTAGTAGAGGGAAAAGTAAGATTCCCCCCGAACCTTCTCCGAGTCTCATATCTAAATGTAGAATAGCTTTTAATCCTAATAGCTCCAGTGCTTTTACCGTTCCTGGTTCTGCTGAATAATGAGAGGCAATCATATATGAAGCTGCTTCTTCATGAAGTTTTTTAGCCAAAAGTGCTGCGGCATAAGAAATAAAACCATCTAAAATAACTGGTACTCTATAAGCTGCTGCACCTAAAATAGCGCCTGCCATAGCACCAATTTCAAAGCCTCCTACCTTCATTAATACATCTATAGCATCCTCTTGATCTGGGGCATTAAGAGCAATCGCTTCTCTAATAATATTAGCTTTATGTCCCACTTTTTCTGGTGTTAAACCTGCTCCTCTACCTGTCACTTCTTTAGGATCACAATTTGCAAATACAGAAATAATGGCACTCGAAGGTGTAGTATTAGCAATACCCATTTCTCCAATCGCTAATACCCTACTTCCTTCATCAATAGCCTTTTTTGCTACCTCTATACCTATTTCTATACTCCTTACCGCTTCTTCCCTACTCATGGCAGGGCCTTTATGGATATTTGAGGTGCCTTTTCTAATTTTATAATCTAATACTCCTTCTAATTTTTCTTCACAATTCACCCCAACATCTACTGCAATGACATTTGCCTTCATATACTTTGCTAAAGTCCCCACTGCACAAATGCCTGATGCAAAATTAGGAATCTGCGCTTTTGTTATCCACTGGGGGTCTGCTGCTACGCCTTCTTCATAGACGCCATGATCCCCTGCAAAAGCCACTACAGTCTTTTTCTCCATATTAAAGCTTACTCTTTCATAAATACCAGCTAGCTGCACACATAAATTTTCCAGATAACCTAGGCTTCCTAAAGGTTTGCTTAAAAGGTCTATCTTTTGCTGTGCTTTATCCATTATATCTTTATTTAAAGGTTGAATTTGTTTTAAGGTTTCTTCTAAACACGCCATAATCTTATCTCTTTCTTTTATTTTTTACTTTTATAGAGTTCTAACTTAATTCATTAATATTTCTACACTCTTCGATATATAGTATAGCATAAAAGATTTATGTCCCATATGTATTTCAAATGATATCAAGCTGTACTTCATAAGTAGTCAAGCCTTAGAAAATAATGCTATAATGAATTCATTAAGTACTTACACTTTAAAAGGAGGAATCTTTGTAGATGTACATAACTCATTTAAAAAAATCACTGTTATTTCTTAGTCTCATGCTTACCCTAACTTTATTATCTATTCCTTGCTTTGCTAAAAATATTCAACTTACTTTAGATGGTAAACCGCTTCAAAGCACCACCTCTCCTATTCAAGAAAACGGAACAACACTAGTACCACTTCGTGTTATTAGTGAAAATCTCGGTGCCAAAGTCAATTATAATGCTGTAAATGGAGAAATTATCATTAGTAAAACGAATGCCACTATGATACTTACTCTGGGTCAATCTACTGTTAAGGTAAATGGTGTCACTTCTAAGCTTCAAACAGCACCTAAAGTAATTAACAATACTACCATGGTTCCTTTACGTTTTATTAGTGAAAATTTAGATTGTCAGGTGAACTGGATTAGTCAGCAGAATCTAATAGCTATCACTACTCAGCCCGAGAATAACAACGCCTTACCTATTGCCACTTTAAAAATTAAAGGTTATGGTACTGTTACTCTAGAGCTTTATCCTGACTTAGCACCTAATACAGTTAATAATTTTATTACCTTAGCTAATAGTGGCTTCTATGATGGACTGATCTTCCACCGTGTCATTGAAGATTTTATGATCCAAGGCGGAGATCCTAATGGTAATGGTACTGGTGGACCTGGTTATAGTATTGCTGGTGAGTTTTCTTCTAATGGTTTTACTACTAATACCCTTTCTCATACAAAAGGTGTCATTTCGATGGCAAGAGCAATGAATCCTGATTCAGCAGGTAGCCAATTCTTCATTATGTCTGCTGATGGTACCTATTTAGATGGCCAATATGCTGCTTTTGGAAAGGTCATTTCTGGCCTTGATATGATTGAAAAAATTCAACTGGTAGATACCAATAATCAAGATAAACCTCTTAAAGATATTGTCATTGAAAGTATACGTGTAAGCCTGGGTGCTCTTAAGGTTACAGCACCTATTAAAATTGAAGACAAATAAATTTTAACAGCCGATTGAAGCTTCTTAGTTTTTCAATCGGCTGTTGTACTAAATATTACTATTTTCCTATCTCATTATGGGTTCTCTTACCCATTTCCATAAGATCCTTCATCTTTTTCATCACATGCTCATAAGCATCCTTATCATGAGGTTTCGTACAAGCCTGACAACTCTTAATCCCATTTTCTAAGTACACATAATGACCACCACACTGATCCTTCAATGTATAAAGTGGACAATAGCAAAATAAACAGTTAAATTCCTCCTCATTCTTAAGCTTATGACAAGGGAAATACTCACATGCTTTATTTTGCATAAATTTATAGTTTTCCATATACTATTTTCTCCTTTATTACTTATGTCTTTTTAGAACTATTCATCTATACAAACAAAATTTGGGTCGCCTGCCCCTGGTTCTATGTGTTTTTTAACTGTATGCAAATCACCAATTGTCGTTACGCCCCTCTTCCACGCCGTTCCATTGTCATGGATGTTTATGAGGACAACAACGTTTGTGAAAATGAGTGGGTATGGGTGCCTGGAGTAGTGACTTGGGAGCATTTTTAAAAAGCACTTAGTGAACGTTTTAGATGGGTTTTAGGCAGCTGTTTGAACAAAGTGAGTTCTGCCGTTCATCTAAATAAGTGAACTTAGTGCTTCTAAAAATGTGAACCGGAACAACGTAAGGTACCCATACCCACTCATTTTCTCTCAGACGTATTCCTCATAGACACCCAGACAAATTGCTATCTTTATCCTACAATTTCCCACATAGCCTTTAATAGTTTGTCATTATCTTCCTTGCCTTTAATGGCTACCCTAATAAAATGCTTATTTAGTCCTTTAAAGTTAGAAGCATCTCTTATAAGGATATTATGCTTTATGATCATCTGCTCTTTTAATTCCTGACTTGTCATAGCCTTAAGCTCTATTAATACAAAATTAGCAGTTGTAGAATAAACCTTTATATTTTTGAGCTTCTTTAAAGCTTCTAATAGATGATTACGTTCTTCCTTGAAATAGGCTTTTGTCTTCTTTTGAAAAACTTTATCCTCTAATAAAACTGGGGTTAAGTATTCAGCAAAACCATTAACCGTCCATGGCTCTTTAAAATGATACATTCCTCTTAATAAATCTTTATTACTTGTTACTCCATAGCCTAATCTTAAGCCAGGTAGTCCAAAAAACTTAGTAACAGCTTTAATAATAATGAGCTGATTATGACTCTGTACTAATGGCATTAAGCTATATTTTGCTTCCTCTTCTACGAATTCCATAAAGGTTTCATCTACAATGAGTAGCTTTTGCATTTCTTCCATTTGTTTAGCAATAGAAGCTAAGCTATAGCTGTTCCCTGTTGGATTATTAGGATTACAAATAAATAAGCCATCTATTTCATGAAGCCTTGCTTTAAGCTTTTCTACTTCTAGATCAAACTCTGTAGATGCTTTTAACTGAAAAGGCACAATTTCTAAACCATTTAGCTTGGCACTTCTTTCATATTCAGAAAAGGTAGGATTTATAATACCTAATCTAAAAGGCTCCTCCTTTTGCCTACTACTCTCCCCTAGCGTTTTCATTAGTAAGTACATGATTTCCGTAGCACCATTTCCAGGTATAATTTGTTTCATCTCACAGCTTAGATACTGACTAAGTACTTCTCTAAGCTTAGTATAATGAATATCCGGATAGTTTTGGCAACTTTTTAAGGCACTTTGTACTGAATTGACCAAGTGCTCACTCATAAAAGGATTGATATTTGAGCTAAAATCTATAAGTTCCTCTTGTTTCTTCCCATAAAGTGCTGCCATTTCAGCACTATTTGCCCCATGTCCTAGATTAATCATGTATTCTTTCTCCTCTTTTTAGTGTATTACATGCAGTATGCAAATTTTAATACAAAAAGCAAATAAGCCATAGACCAGTGAAAATGAGTACTCCAACAACCGATGTCATATACATCAACTGATTTCCTCTTGTAATATCTGCAATCACTAGTTCTCTTGTAGCATCTCCTATGGTTGGTTTCACGACTACTTCACCAAAATAAACGTTAGTCCCACCTAATTGCACACCTAAAGCCCCTGCTGCTGCGCCTTCTGGATAAGCACAGTTAGGACTTTTGTGATTCCTTCTATCACGAATAGCAATTTTTAAACAGTTTTTAGCATCAAAGTGTAAAAGGACGCTTGCTAAACTCATTAAAACAGCTGTTAACCTTGCTGGCACGTAATTAGCTATGTCATCTATTTTAGCAGAAGCAAAACCTAAGTCTTTATACTTTTCATTTTTATAACCTACTGTAGAATCTAAGGTATTAATAGCCTTATACGCAAAAGCTAAAGGTGCTCCTCCAATAAAGGCATAAAATAAAGGTGCAATGATACCATCTACAGTGTTTTCCGCTACTGTCTCTACAGTCGCACGAATAATTTCTTTCTCACTCAGCTTGGATGTGTCTCTTCCTACTATATAAGAAAGCTGCACTCTGGCTTTTTCTAGCGTATCTGTTTCTAGTACCTTTTTAATTTTATTAGCTTCATCCCCTAAACACTTAGTTGCTAAAGTTGTGTATAATAAAATACTATTTACAACAAAATAAAGCAACCAATGCACTTTAGCTAATGCCAGTACCAAATAAACTACTGTAACTGTTGTGCCTACAGTTATACCCCATAAAACAAAGCCTCCTACCTTTAAACCCTTAGGTGTCTTTGCTATTTTTCTTATTTGCTTTTCACTCCATTTAATAAGGCGGCCTATATATCTTACAGGATGAGGAAAATTGTAAGGATCTCCGAAAATTAAATCTAGTACATAAGCCGTGATTAAACATTCTAGCATCATCATTAGGCTTTTCCTCCTACACTTAACAATCTTTCTACAGCTTCTAAATGGCTATAAAAGTGTAAATGTAAATAAGTGGCTAGGGTATTACCCTTTGTATAGCCTCCTACCCAAACTTCACCCTTGTTGTCTTTTTGCATTTTATAAACTGCTTTTTCATTGGTGTAAAACTCTGAATGATGAAACTCATGTCCTTTTAATGTCTGTCCTTTTTCAGAAAGTAAGGTGTCTTCCTCGGCAGTTCCAAAGCAATAGCCAAAACGCTTTAATCCCTTGGTCATACGGCTTTCCCCTTTAAAAATCCCTACCATTTCATAGCTTTTCCCTTCATGATCTATAAGGCGCTCTCCTAAATACATAAGTCCACCACACTCTGCATAAATAGGAATGTTATTTTCATGAGCTACTTTAAGTACCCGCCTCATTGTCTGATTAGCTTCTAAGTCTGCTGCAAAGACCTCTGGAAAGCCACCACCGATATAAATCAAATCACACATAGGTAAACTGGAATCTGATAAAGGACTAAAATAAATAAGTTTTATTCCCAAATCCTCTAATAACTGTAAATTATCTTGATAATAAAAATGAAAGGCCTCATCATAAGCTACCGCTATTGTTTTCATCCTATAATCTCGTTTAATAATAGGTTTAAATGTACTAGTGACCTCTTCACCTTCTATAAGTTCTAAAAGTAAATCTAAATCAATATACTTTTCTACTGCTTCGGTTAAAAGCTCTATTCTTTCCTCTAAAGCTTCTAACTCTTCACTAGGAATAAGCCCTAAGTGCCTAGAAGGCAAGCTAAAATGGTCTTCTGGAGGCAAATAGCCAATAGTTGGTATATGACAGTACTCTTCAATAGAAGCTTTTACTAAGTTAAAGTGACTTTCTGTTTTGATACCATTCGCTATAACCCCTACTATATTCACTTCTGGATCAATCATTTTGTAACCTAACACCATAGCTGCACTAGACGCTGCCATAGCTCTTGCATCAATCACTAAAATCACTGGTAATTTCAAAAGCTTAGCAACTGATGCGCTGCTGCATTCAGCAATAGAACTGCCTTTACCATCGTATAAGCCCATTACTCCCTCTACTACAGCAATATCAGGTTCCTGCATACTTCTATTAAATAGATACTTGACTTGTTCCTCTTCTAGCATATAAAGGTCCAAATTTCTAGAAGCTCTTCCTGTTACCTTCGTATGGTAAGCTGTATCAATATAATCTGGGCCCACTTTATAAGGTTGAACTTGAAGGCCCCTTGCTTGCAAAGCCTTCATAATTCCTAGAGAAAGAGTCGTTTTCCCCACACCACTAGCTGTTCCTGCAATCAATAATTTTTTCATTTCTTTTTTGCTCCTAAAATATCATAAATAGCTGCCATATCTACATGTTCTCTAAGTACTTGTGCTAGCTTGTCATATTCACCTTGTTTGAAAGCCTCAAAAGAAACAGTGCTATTTTCTACTGCTTCTAATCCTTTCTTAACTCTTATGGCATTTAAAAGGTTTCTAGTAAAATTAGCTTCATCAAAGATACCATGCAAGTATGTGCCAAATACATTACCCGCTTCATTACAAGTTCCTTCTAATTCATTTATTGTTTGGCCTAGTCTCTTTGTAAAAGTCATTAAGGGTTTTGCTTCTTTTGCCATTTTTGTCACACCCATATGAATTTCATAACCTTTTACCTTAGTAGATGTCACTGCACTTAGTAACCCTGGTAAGTCCTTACAAATAGTTCCCTCTACTTGAGTCGTTACTTTCTCACCTTCAAAAGTCGTCTCAATAGGAAGTAAGCCAAGCCCATATGCTTCTTTCATATGACCTTCTACACCATAAGGATCTGCTATTTTTTCGCCTAATATTTGATAACCACCACATATGCCCATAATAAGATTACCTTGTTCATGTAGTTTATGAAGTTCTATATCTAAACCGCTTTCTTTTAAATAGGCTAGGTCTGCTAAAGTATTTTTACTTCCTGGCAAAATAACTAAGTCAGGTATTCCAATTTTTTCACCACGTCTTATATATCTTAGTTGTACATCCTCTTGTATTTCTAACATATTAAAGTCTGTAAAATTAGAGATATGAGGTAGGTGGATGATAGCAATATCAATAGCATTATTTTTGCCTACAGTTTGATAAAAACGACTTGTTAAACTATCTTCATCCTCTACCTTTAAATACGTATAAGGCACTACACCTAATACAGGGATTTTAATTAAATCCTCTAGCATTTTGATGCCTGGTTCTAAAATACTACGATCTCCTCTAAATTTATTAATAATCACACCTTTGACTCTAGCTCTTTCTTCCTCTGTTAAAAGCATAATGGTTCCTAAAATAGAAGCAAACACTCCACCCTTATCAATATCTGCAATTAAAATAACCGGTGAATCTGCTATTTCCGCCATACCCATATTGACAATATCTTTATCTCTTAAGTTAATCTCCGCAGGACTTCCTGCTCCTTCTATAGCCACGACGTCATATTCACTACTTAAACTCTCATAATGTGTTTTAATCATTTCTGCTAACTGTGGTTTGAATTCATGATACTCTCTAGCTGTCATATTGCCATATACTTTCCCATTTACAATTACCTGTGAGCCCTGATCACTTGTAGGCTTGAGTAAAATAGGATTCATCCTAGCACTAGGTTTAATTCCTGCCGCCTCTGCTTGAAAAACCTGAGCTCTTCCCATCTCTAAGCCTTCTTCTGTAATAAACGAGTTAAGCGCCATATTTTGAGATTTAAAAGGAATAACCCTAAGGCCATCTTGTTTAAATACTCTACAAAACCCCGCAGTTAATAAACTTTTCCCTACATTCGAGGCCGTTCCTTGAAACATAATACTTTTTCCCATAAGTGCTCCTTTAATATGAATGAATTAAGACTGAATAATGAAAAATATATTGTAAAAAATAGAGGCTTAAGCAATCTCGCATCTTATACTGTTGTTCACTCTATTTCTATTTATGATAGTGGTAAAATATACGCTTTCTTATAACAATAACAAATAAAAAGCCTCCCACATCGGGGAGACTTTTACTTATATAAGAACATAGATTCTATCTATTTAATAAAAAGAGCTACCCTACATTCTTCTAAGCTCTTTTCTTTTATAGTCAGCGCTACTTACGCTAGTTCGCAGCATCTCTATATTAGTTTTCTTAATGGATAAGCGTCTTTCCCTCCGAAAGATTCCTTTGTCATTTAAGGTAGGTCTCCTGGCTTATAATTCTTCCCTTCTGCCGCCTTCCCATAACCAAGTTACAGTGGCTTACTGGCAGTTAGTCCTTATATACAGTAGCGGGGGCTGCAGTGTTCCACACATTTCCCTATTAAGCTTACACAGCGCCTTAAATGCTTATTATTCATTTCCTTTATTCTAGCATAGGTATTCGTATTTTGAAATGCTTCATCATTATTAGATTGCTTATATGTTCTTCTATTTAAAATCTTTTTTCTTCCAAATATTAAGGCTAATACGATACGAAATATAGTAAATTATAACACCTATTAGCATCATTAGTATCGGCATAATACCATCCAGTTTATTGATATATACTACTATACTTTCATCTACTAATCTCATGTTAGTTATCGTATTAGCACCTACAAATATGAGAATATAGCTAAACATTAAATAATATCTGGCTTTAATCGTTCCAAAATAAAAAATAACTGGTAAGATAATACTGTTATAAATAGCTCCTATTAAGAAAGTAACCGCTAGTATTATAGGTGCAAGCTTAAGTATTTCTTCCATCATCATGTGCAGCTGAGATATAAAATTCAACCATAAACCTATTTGAGCAATCATACAACCACCTACAAGATAAATGATACTTTCTATATATCTTGAAGCACACATTTCCTTTCTACTTATAGGCATAGCAGCTGTCATGAGCTCTACCTTACTACGCTCCTCATATGCCATAATACTATAAATTAAAATATACCCTAATAATGCAGGCATAGCAACACCAAAGCCAATACTCCACATTGGCATAAATAAGCAGAATAAGATACTTGACACTAAAGCTGATTTAATGGATGTTGTTAGATAAATCCAATTTTTCTTAACGAGTAAAAATGTTCCATTCATCCTCTATTCCCCCCTCTTGCTAGATAAAAGCACCATAACATCTTCAATAGTTGGCACTACATATTTCACTTCATTGCCAAAAAGCTCCTTGGCTAATGCTCTACTTCTCACTAGTGCTTCACCACCTAGGCTGGTTTGTTTATAGCCTAGTAGCTCTTTTTGAATTTCCTTATCAAATAAATGTTTTGGCCCTTTAACAATGCAGTAATTGTTTAAAAGTTCATCTTTTGGGGCTTGCATTTCGATGCGGCCATTTCGTATATATACTAGATAGTCTCCTGCTTTTTCAAGATCTGAAGTGATATGGGTCGAATAAAAAATAGTTACTTCTTCGTTTTGCATATGCTCCATTAATAAATCAATCATTTCACTTCTTACAACAGGATCGAGCCCTGCTGTTGGTTCATCTAAAATAATAAGTTCCGGCTTATGAGCCAGAGCTACAATAAGCGCAAATTGCTTTTTTTGCCCTGTAGATAATTCACCATACTTTTTATCTTCTTTTAATCCAAAACGCTCCATATAGCTATTAAAAAGCTTTTCATCCCAGTCTTTATAAAAAGGCTTTACCATACGTTTAATATTTTTAAGCTTAGATTCTTGAGGATAACCCGTTGGCTCTCCCACATATCCTATTTTCTCTTTAATTGCCTTCGCATTTTCACTTACTCTCATCCCATCAATTAGAACCTCGCCCGTATCAGGAATAAGCATATCTAGCATTAGTTTAATAGTAGTCGTTTTACCCGACCCATTTTCACCTATAAAACCAGTAATATACCCTTTCTTAATACTTAACTTGGGAATATTTAATTCAAATCCATCAAACTGTTTTTTAACATCTTTAAAAACCACTGCTTCCATCTTCTATACCTCCTCATAAATAACGGCTACGCGTTCTTGAAGTTCTTCTAAAGTCATATCTATACTTTTGGCTGCGACTACAATAGCTTCTAGTTTTTCTTCTAATTGGCTCATTTGCATTTCCTTGAGCCGTTCCTTATTAGCTAAAGAAACATAAGTCCCCTTTCCTGGTGTAGTTTGCACAAAGCCTTCCGCCTCTAAATCCTCATAAGCCCTTTTTACTGTAATAATACTTACCTTTAATTCTTTTGCCATCATACGAATAGAGGGTAATAAAGTCCCTTGCTGAATCTCACCTTTTAAAATGTGTTCTTTAATCTGGCTAATAATCTGCTCATAAAGTGGAATTGCACTGTCATTTACAATAATAATATCCACACCTTCACTCCTTTCCCTCTTTTTAATTCACAACCCTTTACACTTATCAATACTTTTATGTTATTGTTTAAACTTATATTAATTTTAAATACTTTTCTCAAGCCAACTGTACATATACTGTGTATATAGTCTATATACAGATATTAACTCTATATTTTTAGATTGTCAATATGATTTGTTAATTTATCGTCGTTATTGAGATACTATTCTAAATAGAAATTTGTCGGTGGCTTTACTAGGCTATTTGGGCAAAGCTGAGAGAGGGTGACTATCCTACGTGGTTCCGCTCCGCTAGGACAGCCACCCTCTCTCAGTTCTACCAACAATAACGCGTAAAACACCTTCCTTAAGTGTTTTCAAGAAAAAACAAAACTTGTTATTATCTTTTTTCTGCACTTTTCACTTAGGGGGTTGAACGCTTAAGAGATTAATAATGCTTGTAAGGCTTCCTAGCTTCCTTACAGGCTACTTCTTGGCAAAATAGACTTATGGGAAGCTTTATACGTTATTGCCTTGGGCGCCTGCCCCCGGCTTCGAGTATTTTTTAACTGTCGTTACGCCTTCTTTCCACGCTGCTTCACTGTCTTGGATGTTTATGAGGTCAACAACGTTTGTGAAAATGAGTGGGTATGGGTACCTGGAGTAGTGACTTGGGAGCATTTTTTAGAAGCACTTAGTGAACATTTTAGATGGGTTTTAGGCAGCTGTTTGAACGAAGTGAGTTCTGCCGTTCATCTAAATAAGTGAACTTAGTGCTTCTAAAAATGTGAACCGGAACAACGGAAGGCACCCATACCCACTCATTTTCTCTCAGACGTACTTCTCATAAACGCCAAGACAAATTTCTATTCATATTTTCACTAAAAAATGACATAAATATCTTTCTTACTAAACTGTAATAAATAAATCTGCCTCACTGTAAGATTTCCTATGTATAATAACGACTATAATTTGGTTATATTTAAATAAGTAACCTAGCACTAAGGAGGTATTTATGAACGAAAATCCTGGGAACTATCTTACCAAATCCCCCACTTATAAAAGGACTACTATAAAATCCAAGAAAAAACATAAAAGAAAACAATTAATACGAGCTACTCGCTATATCTTTTTCTGGTTACTTATTTTATGTGTAGCTGCGTTAGTAAAGAAAACCTTCTTTTCTTTTCCTACTTCTTCAGTTCCTGAGACCATTCTTTATTCAAGTGAGAGCTCAGACATATTAGCAGATGCCAACTACTCTGATTATCCAGCTTCGCTTCTAGAGCTTGCCGAAAAGAAACCTGAAACTATTGCTTTTGTAAACAACTATGGCAACTACCTAGCCAACCTTGAGGATAAATCTCCTATTTCTATCACGAAAGACTATACTCCTGGAGAAATTCCTTTATTTATTCAATGGGATACAAGATGGGGCTATGAACACTATGGAGATGATTTTATTGCCGTAAATGGTTGTGGTCCTACGGCTCTTTCTATGGTAGCTGTAGGTCTCACTGGAAATACCGAACTCAACCCAAAAGCCATAGCTGACTTTAGCTATGAACAAGGTTACTTGGTAGAAGGACGAGGCTCCAGTTGGGATCTCATGACAAAAGGAGCAGAGACTTTAGGTCTTACCAGTGAAGAACTACCTTTAAATGACGATGTTATTATTAGTCGCCTTACTAATGGTAATCCTATTATTGCAAGTATGCGCCCCGGAGATTTTACCACTTCTGGACATTTTATTGTTTTAACAGGTATTGCTCCTAATGGAAAAATTATTGTTAATGATTCGGATAGCTTAATTAGGAGCAATCAAACTTGGGACCTAGATACACTTACTAAACAAATAAAGAACCTATGGGCATTTAGCTCATAGGTTCTTTATTTGTCTTATCAAAAATTATTTAGCTTGTAAAAGCTTCTCCTTAAAGGTCTCTTCTTTATGAATATCTCAAAAAATAAATGCTATTTACTACAAAATATATTTTTTTTAATAGATATCTTAATGTATTTTGCTATTATTTACTATTATTTATAGAATAATTAAAATAATACTATTATAATGTCTGTTGTATAGGACCTATTATTTACACAAAGGAAGGAACTTCTCATGCGCAAAAAAGGAATTGTTATTAAGTTAATTTCATGCTTTTTAGTAGCTATTATTGTACCACTTACATTTTTAAGTATTATGTCTATCCAGAAATCCCATAGCGTTTTAACAGATAATATGCAACTTACTAGCTTTCAAACGCTTAAAGAAAGTAAGAATAGCTTTGAACTCTACTTAAAAAACTTAGGCCAACAACTCAATATTCTAACTCGTAAAAATGAACTAAAGCATATGGAAGATAGTGGCTCCTTAGAAGATAATGTGACTGCTATTGAAGACTCTATCGTTGCTGCTCTTAAAACAACAGAGGGTGCCCTAAGAGGCTATTATGCTACTAATAGTGGTAAAGTCGTTACAGCCTGGTATACTGTAGAAAATGGAAAAAATATTCCTCATCATACCCTTGAAAATGACGACTACACCGATAAACCTTGGTTTAAAAATGCCATCGGTTCTTCTTATAGAAGTGGTGTATATGCTATTTTTACTGAACCTTATATAGATCCTACAACTAATAGACTTATTATTACTGTTTCCCAAGAAGTGAAAGCTAATAAAGAACAAGTAGGTTGTGTTGCTATAGATATCTCTTTTGATGAAATAAAAAAGTTCGTCCAAAATATTAACCTATTAAACACAGGCTATGTACTTTTAGCCAATGCAGATGGCACAATCTTAGTTGACAATAATCGGAATACATTTATCAAATCTAGCTTAACCACACTTCCTAACTGGAATGATATTAAAGACCAAAATCAAGTTAATACTCAGATTAATTTAAATGGACAAACAGTTAATGTGGTTATTTTTAATGACGAAATTACTAACTGGAAACTAGTCGGTGTTGTTAGTGAAAAAGAAATTTCTGATAGCTTAAATACGATTGTTTACTTTACCTTAGGCACTGCTCTTATCGGTATTATTTTAGGTATTATAATTGCTATAGCTGTCACTACTATGATTAAGCGAAAACTCAATTATATGAATAAAGCCGTTAGTGATGTAGCCAAAGGAGATTTAAGTAAAAACATCCAACTTGTTGGTAATGATGAATTTACCGACTTAGCTAATAATTTTAATAAGATGATTACAAGCGTATCTATCCTCATTCGTAATGTTGACTCAGCTTCTCATGCACTATTAAAGTCTTCTGATGAGATTGCTACTATTAGCTCTGAAACTAGTGATTCTACAAAAAATGTATTTGCTGCTATAAGTGATGTGGCTCATAGTACAACCAATCAAGCTCATCGTATACAAGAAGCAAGTATCCATGTAGATAATTTAGGTAGTATTTTAGCTGAAACCAATGCTTATATTAACAAGCAACTCTCCCCTGGCACTCAAGATCCTTTAGATACTGATCCTTCAAGTGTCTTTAACGACATTTTTACTAGGGCTACTGCAAGTACCAATATTGCTATTACTAAAGTTGAGAATATAGCCGCTGATTCTGAAGAAGTTGCTGCAGCTGCTGAAGAGGTTTCTGATTTAACTAAAAATGTTAATCAATCTCTTATTAAATTAGATGAACATACAGAAGAGCTTAAATACATGGCTAAAGACCTAAAAGCTGCTCTTTCTCACTTTAAATTAAAAGAATAAACCTTACATAAAAAGGAGCCTATGCTTAATAATTTAAGCACAGGCTCCTTTACTCAAAGCTTATATTAAAGTTTTTTTACGAATTCAGATTTAAGCTTCATACCACCAATCCCATCAATTTTACAATCAATGTTATGTCCATCTGTAGCATCTTCAATTAAACGGATGTTCTTTACTTTTGTTCCTATTTTAATAACTAATGAACTTCCTTTTACTTTAAGATCTTTGATAACTGTTACAGAATCTCCTTCATTTAAAACATTACCATTTGCATCTTTAATAGCACTTGCATCTTCTTGTTGGGCCTCTGTCGTTGGCGTCCACTCATAAGCACACTCTG
The DNA here is from genome assembly GCF_003990395.1 of Cellulosilyticum sp. WCF-2. Lineage (NCBI taxonomy): Bacteria > Bacillati > Bacillota > Clostridia > Lachnospirales > Cellulosilyticaceae > Cellulosilyticum > Cellulosilyticum sp. WCF-2. Next base: position 4,551,688 of record NZ_CP034675.1, read on the forward strand.
GGCAAACTAAAAGCGTCCCATCTTCATAAGTATATTCTGAATTACATTTTGGGCAATTAGGCAAAGTTGTCATATTTCTGTTCTCCATTCTTTGTTGTACATTCTAGTCCATCTATCATAACATAGTCTTAAATACTTGACAAATTTTTAAGTTTTCTATCTTGACTAGTTTGCCCTATTTTTTATTTTGTATCAGCTAACTTATCCTAACCTATTACTTTTCTTTGTCTGCTATACCTCTAAAAGAATGATATCCTTTAATAGCTATCGTTTCACTTGGAATGGCCCAATGAATACCTAATTCATTAGGTAATTTTTTCTCTTCATAGCAGCGTTCTAATAATCTATCTAGTTCTTTAACATAAACAGATTTTTCATCTTCAAAAACAAGTTCTTTAGGAAATTCACGAACCGCAATATACTGCATAGCGGCATTAACAGCTATAACCCCTGGTAAAATAGTTTCTACATCACAAGCTACTCTTTCCCTTGTTTGTATAGCTTCTGCTGCGCGTAAATAATGCTTAAAACGCCCTTCTTCTGGAGAACCATAAACCATTTGTTCTCCTATATGAGTATGTACAACTATATTTTCTTCTTCTCCTTCTGGGAAGTTTACAGTAGCTTTTTCTAATTCAATGGTAAATCTAGGTCTTTTTGCTTCTTTCGCTGCAATAGTAGCTAGATATAATAACTCCTGTCCCTCACTAGCCATCATGCGCATAAAAACAGTATCATATCCTTCCACTTGATGAGCTCTGTATCCTTCTCCTTCAATACTTACAGGATAAGCTGACTGCTGCATCGTTTCTCCACATAAAAAAAACAAATTGTGCAAAAAGTGAGCTGCTCCATTACTCATAACAGACTCTAAAATATACTTACCATCCTCACCCTGTATTTTCCCTTTCCAGTTACTATCTTCAAAGTAGCTTTTAGGTCTATTCCAGTTAACTACTGTTTTAATACTTTTAATAGCACCATATTTGCCAGCTAAAATATCTCTTTTTAGATGCTGTATTGCCTTAGAATAGGACCACTGGAAGTCTACTGCAACAACCTTTCCTAATTGCTCCGCTACTTTCTTTATTTCCAGACATTCATCTATAGTAGGTGCTAATGGTTTCTCACAAAACACATTAACGCCGTGTTTTAAAGCACACATGACTTCCTCATAGTGGACATGCATGGGTGTCGTAATAATGGCTAAATCTACTTCATTTTCTACTAAACATTGTTCTAATTTCGTATATAACATCACACCATTTTCTAGTAGCTTCTCATAATACTCACTAGCTGTAGGATTTCTGCTCACTACTCCAACTAATTGAATATCTTTAGAGATTTCTTCTCTTAGTATTTCAGTTATAAAATTTTTTCCATAACCATTTAATCCTGTTAATATAACCTTAATCCTTTTTCCCATAGTCTTCTTCCTAAAATGATCTATTTTTTTATAATCGTATAGCTACTATAATACATGACTTTTCCGCTATTATTTTCTATTTAACTCTAACTATTGAGAAAATGCAACTAATTTTATGTATAGTAATTAAAGACAGCAAAAAATACGAAGCGTATTTTGGGGAGGTAGCCCTTATCCTCTCATTTCTGCCTAGCATCATTCCTCATAAACGCTCAGACAACTTTATATTTATTGGCTAGTGGTTGAAATGTACAGAAAAATATTGTAAATTATACTAAACACTTGTTAATAATAATTTGATTTCAATAAACTAGTAACTTAAATACCAAATTAACTAAAAAGGAGAGAAAACATGATTTCAAATGAAATGCTTCAATTAGGAACAAAACGCTCTGTCATCAGAGAAATCTTTGAGTATGGTAAGATAAGGGCAGGGGAAATTGGCGCAGAGAATGTCTATGACTTTAGCCTTGGCAATCCTAATGTACCAGCTCCAGAATGTGTAAAAGAGGCTCTTTTAGAATTATTAAATTCTAATGATTCTAATGTTCTTCATAGCTACACCTCAGCACAGGGCGATGCTGGTGTTAGAAAAACCATAGCAGATTCTATTAATGAAAGATTTGGTACGAATGTTACAGCTAATCATATTTACATGACGGTAGGAGCTGCTGCTTCTTTATGTATTTGTGCTAAAGCTCTTACAATGCCTGGAGATGAGTTTATTACTTTTGCGCCTTTCTTCCCCGAATACCGTGTCTTTGTAGAGTCAGTAGGTGCAAAACTTAAAGTAGTTCCTGTTAATACTGATAACTTCCAGATTGACTTTAAGAGTTTTAAAGCCCTTCTTTCTCCGAATACAAAAGCCATCATTATGAATTCACCAAACAACCCATCTGGTGTCGTTTATTCAGAAGAAACAGTTAAAGAATTATGTAGTATTTTAGAAGAAAAATCTAAAGAATACAATCATCCTATTTACTTAATCTCCGATGAACCTTACAGAGAAATTGTTTATGATAACATTAAAGTACCCTACCTTATGAACTACTATAAAAATACTTTGGTATGCTACTCTTACAGCAAATCTCTTTCTTTACCTGGTGAAAGAATTGGTTACATTGCCGTATCAGATCAAATGGAAGATGGAGGCAATATGTATGCTGCTATCTGTGGTGCAGGTAGAGCCCTTGGTTATGTTTGTGCACCTAGCTTGTTCCAGTTTGTTATTCAAAAATGTATCGGTGCTACTTCTGATATTAATGCTTATAAAGAAAATAGAGATATTCTTTATAATGGCCTTACTAAGTTTGGTTATGATTGTGTTCGCCCAGATGGTGCCTTCTACCTCTTTGTAAAAGCCTTAGAAGAAGATGCTAATGCCTTCTGTGAAAAAGCTAAAAAGTATGAACTTCTCCTCGTACCTGGTGATGATTTTGGTTGCCCTGGTTATGTAAGAGTTTCTTACTGTGTTAAACAATCACAAATCGTTAACTCATTACCAGCTTTTGAGAAACTTATTCAAGAATATCAAGCATAAAAATTTTATTAGGGATTTGGTTAGCTGCCCACATATGTATAAATTTAAAGACCAATAGATGGTTCCACCTGTTTTTACAAACTTCTCTAGCCCAATAAAATATTAAACCAGAGTCCGACGTAAAAAAGCACTACTAAGAAGCTGAATGCTTATGAGTAGTGCTTTTTTGATATCTTATCCTTTAAGGGTTTAGAAAGATTAGCGCCTATCTTCTCACGAAATACTTCACAGTATCAACATATTATCATATCATTAAAATATAAGACAAGTGAGAAGTGAAAACAGCTGTTCTAGAATTAATTACAGAATAAAAAGGAGAAATAGTAAAATGAATATTTCAGTAACACATATTGCACTCTATTCAAATGATCTAGAGCGTACAAGAGCATTCTATATGAAATACTTTAATGCCAAGAGCAATGAAAAATATGTAAATGCCAAAGGATTTTCCAGTTACTTTTTATCTTTTGATTCAGGTGCTAGATTAGAAATAATGGCACATGAGTTATTAGAATATCGGGAGCCAAAGGATCATGTAAATGGCATTCACCACATTGCTTTTTCTGTGGGCAGTAGAGAAAATGTCATTACTCTTACTAACCAAATAGTACAAGATGGTTATCCATTACTCAGTGCACCAAGAGAAACTGGGGATGGTTACTTCGAAAGTTGTATAAGTGATCCAAATGGTATTAGGATTGAGATTACTGAATAACAAGCATATAACTATTCAGCCATATAAATAGAAATTTGTCGGGGACTTTACGGGCTATATGGGCGGAACTGAGAGAGGGTGGCTACCTATCGTGGTTCCGCTCCGCATTTTCAGTAGGCACTAAGCTCACTTTTTTGGATGAACGCCCACAAACTCGGTTCCCTCAAACACGTGGACTAAATACCATCCAAAACGTTCGCTAAGTGCCTACTGAAAATGCTCCGAAGTCACCCCGTCAGGCAGCCACCCTCTCTCAGTTCTACCAGCAATAACGCGTAAAGTCGCCTCCATTAAGTGTTTTCAAGAAAAAACAAAACTTGTTATTATCTTTTTTCTGCACTTTTCACTTAGGGGTTTGAACGCTTAAGAGATCAATAATGCTTGTAAGGCTCCCTAGCTTCCTTACAGAGCTACTTCTTGGCAAAATAGACTTATGGGAAGCTTTATACGTTATTGCCTTGGGCCCCTGCCCTGGCTTCGAGTATTTTTCAACTGTCGTTACGCCTTCTTTCCACGCTGCTTCACTGTCTTGGATGTTTATGAGGTCAACAACGTTTGTGAAAATGAGTGGGTATGGGTGCCTGGAGTAGTGACTTGGGAGCATTTTTTAGAAGCACTTAGTGAACGTTTTAGATGGGTTTTAGGCAGCTGTTTGAACGAAGTGAGTTCTGCCGTTCATCTAAATAAGTGAACTTAGTGCTTCAAAAAATGTGAACCGGAACAACGGAAGGCACCCATACCCACTCATTTTCTCTCAGACGTACTTCTCATAAACGCCAAGACAAATTTCTATTTACCATACTAACTAAATACTATTTATTATTTAATTACTTAACGATTTCGTAAGGCCAGTAAATAATACCACCCATATCATATACGGAGGTATATCCTAGATTTAATAAGGTATCTCCTGCCATAATGGTTCTTACACCACTTCTACAATATAAATAGATAGTTTGTTCTTTATCTGGAATCATATCCTCAATCTGGTATTCTAGTTCATTAACTGGTACATTAATGGCTCCTTCAATATGACCTTCTGCATATTCCATTTTGGTTCTTACATCTAATAACACAATGCTTTTGTCTGCATCTAGATTCTGTTTAGCTTCTTCTATACTGATTCTTTGTACTTCTGCTATTTCATCCATTTTAGTTCTCCTTCTAGCTACTGTCTATGGTTAATCATTTAGAATTGTTCCTTGTCTATTAGCGTTCTTGACTCTTTAACTTTACCTAAATGAGTTTATAAAGTCAAATCAATTGCTTATAAAACTAGTTAAATAAAAGACATATTCAAGAGCATTTATGCTCTTAAATATGTCCTTTATTTGATTTTCCTTATATTATAGGAAGTTATATTAATCTTGCTCTAGGGCACCTGTATACAGTTGATAATAAGTACCTTTCTTTGCAATTAAGTCTTCATGATTACCACGTTCAATAATTCTTCCTTGATCAAGTACCATAATGACATTTGAATTCTTAATAGTAGATAAACGGTGGGCGATAACAAATACTGTTCTGCCTTCCATAAGTCTATCCATACCTTCTTGAACAATCTTTTCTGTACGTGTATCAATACTTGATGTCGCTTCATCTAATATGAGTACTGGTGGATTAGCTACAGCTGCTCTAGCAATGGCTAGTAGCTGTCTTTGACCTTGGGAAAGATTAGCACCATCTCCAGTGAGAACTGTATCATAGCCATGTGGTAAGTGTTTAATAAAGTACTCCGCATTAGCCAGCCTTGCAGCTGCTTTAACTTCTTCATCTGTGGCATCTAGTTTTCCATAACGGATATTCTCCATAACTGTACCTGTAAATAAATGTGTATCTTGAAGTACAATTCCTAGAGATCTTCTTAAATCATCCTTTTTAATTTTATTAATGTTAATACCATCATATCGAATTTTCCCGTCCTGAATATCATAGAAACGATTGATCAAGTTGGTAATGGTGGTTTTCCCCGCTCCTGTTGCACCAACAAAGGCAATTTTTTCACCTGGTTTTGCATAAAGTTCTATATCATGAAGAATAATCTTCTCATCATTGTAACCAAAGTCTACATGGTCAAAGACTACGTCACCTTCAAGCTTTTGGTAAGTTGTTGTGCCATCTTCTTTATGATAATGCTTCCATGCCCAAATTCCTGTTCTCTCTTTGGTTTCCACACATTCACCATTTGCGCCTATTTTAGCATTAACTAATTCCACATAACCTTCATCTTCTTCTACCTTTTCATCTAATAATTTAAAAATACGGTCAGCTCCAGCAAGGGCCATAATGATTGCATTGAACTGTTGTGAGATTTGAGATATAGGTTGGGTAAAGCTCTTATTAAATTGTAAGAAGGATGCAAGTGCTCCTAGTGTAAAGCCACCTACACCAGCAATTGCTAACATTGAACCAACAATAGCTGTTACCACATAGTTAAGGTTACCCATGTTGTTCATAATAGGCATGAGAATATTAGCAAACTTATTAGCATTGTTTGCACTGTCAAAAAGTTCTTCATTAAGTTCACTAAATCGTTTGATACTGTCTTCTTCATGACAGAATACCTTAACAACCTTTTGTCCTTCCATCATCTCTTCAATATAACCATTAACTGCTCCTAAGTTCTTTTGCTGCTTCATAAAATAGCTGCCACTTTTACCAGTAATACTTTTAGTTACTACAAGCATTAAACCTACCATGATTAATGTAACTAATGTGAGTGGCATATTTAAAAAGAGCATGGCAATAAACACACTTATAATCGTAATACTAGAAGCAATAAGCTGTGGCATAGATTGGCTAATCATTTGTCTTAAAGTATCTGTATCATTAGTATAAATACTCATAATATCCCCATGTGCATGAGTATCAAAGTATTTAATAGGTAACTTCTCCATATGCTTAAAAAGGTCATTTCTAATGTTCTTCATTGTCCCTTGGCATACAAAAATCATAATACGATTGTATAAATAGGTAGAAAAAACACCTACTAAGAAAATAAGTGCTATCTTCACAAGTGCACCAAGTAATTGACTAAAATCAGGATTATTTGACCCTAAAAGGGGCATGATATAATCATCAATTAACTCTTGTATAAAACTAATTCCTTTTACACTAGCTAATGAACTAATAAGAATGAGGAAGAAAACCACAATACAATGTAGTTTATAATTCTTAAAAATATAAGCCATTAATCTTTTTAAAGTCTTACCAGGGTTCTCAAGCTTCATATGTCCTTTACCTGGACCCATTGGACCTTTTCCATGTCCCATTGGCATCTTATTTTGTCTCATTTTCTTCTGCTCCTTTCATCTGTGATATATAGACATCACGATAAATGTCACAGCTAGCTAGGAGCTCTTCGTGATTGCCCATGCCCTCGATTTTTCCTTCGTTTAAAACAAGGATTTTATCTGCATCTTGAATAGATGAAATTCTTTGGGCAATAATAATTTTAGTTGTATCTGGTATTTCTTCCTTAAAGGCTTTTCTAATAAGTGAATCTGTCTTTGTATCAACTGCGCTTGTAGAATCATCTAAAATAAGAATTTTAGGCTTTTTAAGCAAGGCTCTGGCAATACAAAGTCTTTGTTTTTGACCACCTGATACGTTACTTCCACCTTGTTCAATGTAAGTATCATATTTTTCAGGCATTTTTTCAATGAATTCTGCTGCTTGTGCAAGCTCACATGCCCTGATAATCTCCTCATCACTGGCTTCTTTATTACCCCAACGCAAATTTTCTTTGATAGTACCGGAGAATAAGACATTCTTTTGAAGTACCATAGCCACTTCATTTCTAAGGGTTTCAAGATCATAGGCTCTTACATCTAAGCCTCCTACTTTAACCTTGCCACCTACTACGTCGTAAAGTCTTGGAATAAGTTGTACTAAGGAAGACTTAGCACTACCCGTTTCACCAATAATACCAATGGTCTCTCCTGATCGAATAGAAAAGTTAATATTCTCAAGTACACAGTTACTTTTATCTTTGTTATAAGCAAAATCTACGTTTTCAAAATCAATTGAACCGTCTTTCACTTCATAGATAGGATTTTTACCATTTGTTAAATCTGTTTCTTCATTAATGACCTCTACAATACGTTCGGCTGAAGCGCGTGACATGGTGATCATTACAAATACCATAGCAATCATCATCAGACTCATTAAGATATTCATAATATAAGCAAATAAGCTCATGAGCTCCCCTGTTGTTAAGCTTCCACCAACAATCATCTTAGCACCTAACCAAGAAATGAGTAAGATACACGCATAGATAGCAAATTGCATCACTGGCATATTTAAGATAATAAGTTTTTCTGCGTTAACAAACATTTGATAAAGGTTTTCACATGCCTTCTCAAACTTATTCATTTCATGTTCCTCACGTACATAAGCTTTCACCACACGAACCGCATTAATATTCTCTTGTACGCTAGCATTTAAATCATCGTATTTCTTAAATACTTGCCTAAAAACAGGGTGTACTTTTCTTATAATTAGTGTCAACGCCACACTTAAGAAAATGATAGCCCCAACAAATACCATTGAAAGTCTAGCATTAATCAAAAAGGCCATAATCATAGCACTAATCAGCATAAATGGTGCTCTTGCACAAATACGAATAACCATTTGATAAGAATTTTGCACGTTAGTAACGTCAGTTGTAAGTCTGGTTACAAGCCCTGCTGTTGAATACTTATCTATATTAGAAAAAGAAAAATCCTGTATATTGACAAACATGGCTTCCCTTAGGTTTTTTGCAAAACCACTACTTGCTTTTGCAGCATGTTTTCCTGCTATAGCGCCAAAAAGTAATGCTAGCATGGCTGCACCAATCATACAAACTCCCATGAATACTACGTGTTTCATATCGCCGTTTTCTACTCCATTATCTATGATGGAAGCCATCATAAATGGTATAAGTACTTCCATAATAACCTCAAGTACAATAAAAACGGGTGATAGAATAGATGACTTTTTATATTCTTTTACCTGAGCTAGTAAGGTTTTTATCATCGCTGTTCCTCCTCTATATCTTTATGTCGTTTTACTATTTTATAATTAGCTTGCTAACTATTGTAACAAAAAAATTTTTTATCGTCTATAGTCAGTTCTCTACTCTTTAATAAGCAGAGGGAATTCCCCTCTGCCCTAACATATAGTGCAATATTTAACATCTTAACTGGTCTATCTCTTTATGGCCTCTTCTACTATTCTGTAATAAAGGTAACAACATCTTCTAAAGGTTTACGTCTTGGTTGCCTTGGTGTTTCATCAGCTGGAATACCCAATGAGATAATAGCCATTAAAGAATAACCTGGTTTTTCAAAGCCAATGATTTTTTCAATCTCAGTTTTTGCATGAGCAGGTCCTGTCATATAACATGCGCCATAGCCCATATTAGCAGCTGCAAGTAAGAAGTTCTCTACTGCTGCACCAATACCTTGCGCACCTGCTTGTGGTGATTTAATCACATCTATAATTGCTTCATCTACCCCGTTAGCTCTTAAGATTTTCTCTTCAATCATGTCATATTCTTTTGCATATACAATAACCGCACATGATGATCGCTGAAAATTAAGGTAGTAAGGAAGTACCTTCATAAACTGTGCTCTTTCTTCCTCATTCCTTGCTAAAGATGCAATATGTTCGTGACTCTTTGTTACTGCCTCTGCCATTTTGCTTACAATCTCTCCGTTTTGTACCACTACAAAATGCCAATTTTGTTGGTGCTTTGGAGAAGGCGCTAAAGTTGCTGCTTCTAACATCTTTAAAATAGCTTCTTTAGGTACTTCTCCTTCTTTATAATCTCTAATACTTTTTCTCTTGTAAATAAAATCTAATTCTGACATCTATATCCCTCTCCTATTTATCTTGTTTATTTTTACTACTACCCATCCTATTGTATAGCAATAAAAATTCATATGCAATTAAGCATCTTAATTTCATCTACTACATGATTAGCTTGCTAACTATTTAATTATTTTTTTTATAACGACATATTTTTTAGCATTCTGTTTAGGATACCTATTAGTTCTTGTTTTTCTTCTTCACTAATTCCTTGATATAATTGGTTTTCCATCTCTTTTAAACCAGCTAACATTTCTTGGTGATGCCCTTGTGCCTTATTAGTTAAAATAATTTGCTTATATCGATTATCTTTAATACTAGGTACTAATCTAATAAATTCCTTTTCTTCTAAACGTTTTAAAAGACCTGTTACAGTGGGACGTTTGAGATTAAATCTCTTTTCAATATCAATAGGGTTTACTTCTTTACCTTCATTCTCATGCAAAAATCCTAGTAAATCACACTGAGCTGTTGTTAAGTTAATCTCTGATATTTTGCTATTAAAATTTCTCTCATAAATATTATTAATCATTTTTAAAAGAATACCTATTCTCATCTCTTGTTCCATAGCCCCAACCTCGTTTTTTATAAAAATAATAGTTATATTATAACACACTAGCACAAGTCATAAAAAATGGCACTCGCTTCTCACTATTTTACTAACTAGCTATACTTTATTGCTCTACCTTACTTATCTCTATAAACATTAAAAAGGAGACTGCCTCTCTGCTCACGACACTCTCCTCTTTATTCCATCTTTCTATACTGCAAACTGGCTATTATAAAGCTGATAATAAAATCCCTTTTTCCCTAAAAGCTCATTATGATTACCCTGCTCTATAATTTTCCCTTCTTTCATAACCAGAATAACATCTGCATTTTGAATAGTTGATAAACGATGGGCTACAATGAAGCTAGTTCTACCTTCCATTAATCGATTAAAGGCACTTTGAATCTTAATTTCTGTTCTTGTATCAATTGAAGATGTTGCTTCATCTAAAATCAGCATAGGCGGCTCCGTGAGCATGACCCTTGTTATACATAGAAGCTGCTTTTGCCCTTGTGAAAGCATACCCCCATCTTCTTCTATGACTGTATCATAACCTTTTGGTAAACGTTTAATGAAAGAATGGGCATGTGCCGCTTTAGCTGCTGCAGTTATTTCTTCATCAGTGGCATCTGGTTTACCCATGATAATATTTTCTTTAATTGTTCCCTTCTTCAGCCACGTTTCTTGAAGCACCATACCATAATTTAAACGAAGACTTCTTCTCGTCATTTCTCTAATATCCTTGTCATCTACTTGAATGCTTCCTTGATTCACATCATAAAAACGCATCAGTAAGTTAATGAGTGTTGTTTTACCACAGCCTGTGGGCCCTACAATGGCTACCTTTTGGCCTGGTTTAATTTGAACATTAAAATTCTCAATCAATTTTTTCTCTGGGACATAAGAAAAGCTTATATTTTTACAACTTACATAGCCATTAGCGTTTTCTAAAGTGACTGCTTGTGGACTTTCCGGAGCTTGGGCTTCTTCTTCAATGAGTTCAAAAATTCTAGCTGCACAAGCCAAGGCATTTTGAAGTTCTGTGACTACCCCTGATATTTCATTAAAAGGCTTAGTATATTGATTAGCATAACTTAAAAAGCAAGACCATGCCCCCACTGTCATCTTGCCATTTAATACTGCAAAAGCACCTGTAATTGCTACACCTGCATACACCACACTGTTTACAAACCTAGTAGTAGGATTAGTTAAAGAAGAAAAGAAAGTTGCCCTTAAAGAATATTTTGCTAATCTATCATTGATTTCATCGAATTTTTTAATGGCTTCTTCTTCATGTCCATAAGCCTTTACTACTTTTTCATTTCCAATCATCTCATCAATAAAAGCTGTTTGCTCCCCTCTTGTTTCTGATTGTAATTTAAACATGGTATAAGTTTTCTTAGCAATAAAACTGGCTACAAATAATGAAAGAGGTGTGACTAAAACCACTACAAAAGTAATACCTACATTAATGGTTAACATGAAAAGCAAGGTTCCCAATATGGTGATAACACCTGTAAATAGCTGAGTAAATCCCATTAATAGCCCATCAGCAAATTGGTCTACATCTGCAATAACACGACTTACAATATCTCCTTGTGAATGGGTATCGATATATTTAAGCGGCAAAATCTCAATCTTTTTAAACGCCTCATCTCTCATATCACGTACAACCTGATAAGTCACTTTATTATTAATCATATTCATAAACCACTGTGCTATGGCTGTTATGCTCACTATAATAGCTACAATCATAAGCTGTTTTAAAATATAGTCAAATTGAACCTGACTATATGCAATCCCATCAATGGCCTTTCCGATTAAAATAGGAACATATAAAGTCAATGCCACAATGATAACCGCTAAGAGAATAGAAATCAGCATCAAGCTCCTATACTTTTTAATATAACGAAGTACTTTTTTAAGCGTGTCTTTTTGAACATCTTTTTTTAAACCAGTCTTTTTCATCCCTCTACCTCCTTCTTAAACTGAGAATAGTAGATTTCGTTATAAACCTCACAGTTTTCTAGAAGCTCTTCATGAGTCCCTTTTCCAACTAATTGACCATCATCTAGAACAATAATTTGATCCGCATATTGCACTGAAGAAGCTCTTTGCGACACAATGACCACGGTAGGATGATAATCTAACGCTTTAATTGCCTTACGAAGCTTGGCATCTGTGACGAAGTCTAGTGCTGAGGTACTATCATCTAAGATGAGAATTTCCGGCTTCTTCACTAAAGCTCTAGCAATGGTTAAACGTTGTCTTTGCCCACCTGAAAGATTTCTGCCACCTTGTTCTATCTCAGCCTTCATTCCGCCTTTAACACTTACCACATCTTCTGCTTGCGCAGTCTTAATAGCTGCTTGTAACTCTTCCTCTGTAGCATCTTTCTTACCCCAGCGTAGGTTTTCTTCTATGCTCCCCTTAAAGAGTACTGCCTTTTGCATCACAATACCTACTTTTTCTCTTAAAGTTTCTAAAGGATAATCTTTGACATTTATACCATTAACCAGTACTTCACCAGAAGTAGCATCATAAAATCTAGGGATTAAATGAATAACAGAACTCTTCCCAGATCCTGTACCGCCAATAATACCTATGGTTTCTCCCTTTTTAGCAGTAAAATCAATAGCTGTTAAAGACTCTTCCCCTGCATTAGTATAGGTAAGAGAAACTTGTTTAAAGGTAATGCTCTCTTCATTACTGCTTACTTTTACTTGATTCGTATGAATAGCTTCTTTTTCTAGCATACTAGACTCGATATGAAATACATCTGCTATACGATTACCACAGGCTACTGATTTATTAACAGTAATAATGAGCGCTGCTAATTTAATGAGCTCCACTAAAATCTGTGACATATAATTATAAAGTGCTACTACCTGCCCACTACTTAAATTGCCTGTATCTACCTGGAGCGCACCTACCCATATAAGTCTAATAATAGCAATATTAATAATGATATAAGTAAGGGGATTCATTAAAGCTGAGATGCCTCCAGCTTTCTTTTGCTGCTTAGTCAGGGTTTCATTTCTTTTATTAAAAGCTTCAATTTCTTCCTCTTCTTTGCAAAAAGCTCTAATCACACGAACTCCTGTTAAGTTTTCTCTTGTCATACTTAAAACACCATCTAATCTTTGTTGTACCGCTTTAAGCATAGGAATATTAAGAAGCATAATCCCAAATACCACAAAAGATAATAAAATAATGGCAATGACAAATATCATGGCTGATTTCACATCAATAGTAAGGGCCATAATAGTAGCCCCAAATACTACAAATGGGGATCTTAAAAAGAGACGAAGTACCATATTAACCCCATTTTGAGCTTGATTAACATCACTTGTCATTCTGGTAATCATAGTTGGTGTCCCTAAGGTATCAATCTCTGTAAAAGAAAGTCCTAGTAAATGCTTAAATAAAGCATGACGTACACCTGTCCCAAAACCTACTGCTGCCTTAGCTGAAAAATACTGTGCTGTTACTGAACAGATAAGTCCAATCACCCCTAAGCCTATGAGCAGTGCACACATTTGTATAATGTAAGTCTTGTCTCCATTACCAATCCCTTTATCAATAATGGTAGCAATCACTAAAGGTACAAATAATTCAAAAGAAGCTTCTAGCATTTTAAATAAGGGAGCCAAGATGCATTCTTTTTTATAACCTTTTAAGTAAACGAGTAATTCTTTCATTTCTTCCTCCTCGCCTTTATATTTTTTCAAATTTCCGACTCTTATCATATCACAGTATATACTATACTAAAATTATTAATATGATATACTAACTATATTAAATTCATATAGGAGGATCGCATGGATTTTAAACAACTTACTTATCTTGTTAGCACGGTTCAAGAAGGTAACATTTCAAAGGCGGCAGAAAAATTAAATATTTCTCAACCACCCTTAAGTACTAAATTAAAAGAGCTTGAAAATGAGTTAGGTGTGATTCTCTTTGAACGTGGTTCTAGAAAAATTGAACTCACCCAAGCCGGTCGTATTTTTTATGCACGTGCGACTTCTATACTGGAGCAAATGGCTATTGCTAAAAAAGAATTAGAAGATTATAACTCTGGGAAAATAGGCACCTTACGCCTTGGTATTATTTCTTCTATTGGTAGCACGCTCATCAATGAATGGCTCATTTGCTTTCATCAAGCTTATCCTGAAATACGCTTTAATATTTTTGAAGGTAATACCTATGAACAATTAGAAAGGCTTCGAAATAATCTTATTGAAGCAGCCATTGTTCGCACACCCTTTTCAGCTACTGATTTAGAGTGCACCATCTTGCGGCAAGAACGTGTTTATGCTGTAGGTCATGTGCACTACTTTGAGAATCTTCCTAATCCTTCTGTTAGTTTAACCGAAATCTGTACAAAACCCCTCATTCTTTATCGGAGATGGGAAAAAATATTTCAAGAAATTGCTCATGAGAACTCTCTTAATCCTTTTATATTTTGTATGAATGATGATGCTAGAACAACGGCTAGTATGGCTAATTCAGGATTAGGTATAGGGATTATCCCAGAATCTGCCTTACCACTTTTATCAGATTTAAATATGGAAAAAAGAGTTATTTCAGATGAGGGATTAGAGTCCGATATCTGTTTGCTACGTAATCCTAACAGCTATTTATCAACGGTTATGGAGCTTTTTTATCAGTTCTTGGTTTAATATTTAGGCTACTGCCCTAGTAAGCAAATATTTATTTAGTCAATATTCAATGCTATAATATGAACCACTAGCTGACTATAATGAGATGACAATGAAGAAAATCAAAATTGCTTTAATGGGAGTTTTAGTTTTTATTATACTTATTAGTACCGCTATCTTAGGCTTTGGCGCAAACTTTAAATAAATACATTCAAACCTATTAAGAAATAAAAATGATTTTAATTGCGTGCGCAAACTTATTATTGCGCACGCAATTTTTTAGGTATATAATAAAAAACTGAGGTGATTCTATGGAATTTTTAAAATGGCTTTCTATTACTGATCGATATACTAAAATACACCTAGATCGTCAGTTAGCTCCTCTTGGTCTTAATAGTAGCCAACATATGTATATTATGAAAATATGTAATGAACCCGGTATAACACAAGATCGTTTCGTAACACTTTTTTATATTCATCCAAGTAATATTACCCGTTCCCTTGCTTATTTAGAAAAAACCGGATTTATCAAAAAAGAACCTCTCAAAAAAGATAAACGTACTTGCTGCTTATATCCTACAGATAAAGCCCTTGAAGCCAATAAACAAATTCTCCATATCCAAAAGACATGGTATGAAAAACTTCTTCAAGATTTTTCTGTAGAAGAAAGAGAACTCTTCTTTTCTTTTCTCAATAAAGCTGGAGAAAAAGCGATTTTGGAAGTAACCGAAGAAATAGAACTAGAAAATGAATAATACTGAAAGGAAATAATGATGAACGAGATTAGACATGAAAATCCTCTTGGCTATGAAAAACTCCCCAAACTTTTAAAAAGTTATGCTATTCCTAGTATCATAGCCATGTTAGTAAGCTCTTTATATAATATTGTTGACCAAATCTTTATTGGCCAAGGTGTTGGTTATTTGGGAAATGCGGCAACCAATGTAGCCTATCCTCTTACCACCATCTGTCTTTCTATTGCTTTATTAATTGGTATTGGTAGTGCTGCTCGCTTTTCCTTAGCACTAGGTGCAAAACAAAAGGAAGAAGCTGCACTGGCTGTTGGTAACGCTATTAGCATGATGTTTTTGTTTGGCATCATTTATTTTATACTTATTGAAATCTTCTTGCAGCCACTACTTACGGTTTTTGGTAGTACACCAGATATTATGCCTTATGCTAAGGTCTATACTCGAATTACAGCTCTTGGTATGCCACTACTTATTGTTACCAATGGTATGAGTAATTTAGCTAGAGCTGATGGAAGCCCTAAATTCTCCATGACTTGTATGTTAGTAGGTGCCATTATTAATACTATCCTAGACCCTATTTTCATTTTTACATTTGATATGGGTGTTGCTGGTGCTGCACTTGCCACTGTCATAGGACAGCTTGTTTCTTTCCTTATGGCTATTAACTATATTCGTCGTTTTAAACATATTGATTTGAAAAAGCACCACTTTAAGCTTCAAGTACCAGAGTGCCTTAAAATTGCTTCTCTAGGCATGAGTAATAGTCTTAATCAGTTAGCTATTACACTTGTTCAAATCGTACTCAATAACTCTCTTATTCACTATGGTTCCCAATCTATTTATGGTAGTGAAATACCACTTGCATGTAGTGGCATTGTAATGAAAACAAATGCTATCTTGATATCTGTTATTATTGGTATTTCTCAAGGTGCTCAGCCTATTATCAGCTTCAACTATGGTGCTAAAAATTATGACAGAGTGAGAGGTATCTATAAGCTAGCAGTCAGCTCTAGTTTAGTCATTTCTGTCTTAGGTTTCATTGCCTTTCAATTCTTTCCAAAACAAGTTATATCCTTATTTGGAACAGGAGATCAGCTCTACTTTGAGTTTGCAGTTAAATTCATGAGAATCTTCTTATTTATGGTACTTATTAATGGCGTGCAAATCATCTCCTCTAACTTCTTTGCAGCCATTGGAAAAGCTATTAAAGGTGTGTTTTTATCCCTCTCAAGGCAAGTACTCTTTTTAATCCCTCTCATTCTTGTATTACCATTCTTCTATGGTATCGATGGGATTTTATTTGCTGCACCAGTAGCCGATGCCTTAGCCTTTTGTGTGACGATTACACTCATTGGCAAAGAACTTACTCATATGAAAACATTAAGCACGCAGAAAACACTACATCTTTCTGCTCAATCCTAAATCCTATACAGTAAAAGAGGCTGCTTAGTTAAGCAACCTCTTATTTAATTTAGTCTACTTTCCAGTTCTATTTTACCAAAATATAGTTCTAGTTCATCATCTACTTTTCTTTGTCTACTATAATCTTGTAAAAGCTCTCCTTAGTTTAAATCTTTCTTGATGAACCATTTCTTCCTGATAAGGGTTTACTTTTAGTGATGAGCCTAAATTGATTTGCCAAATGTTTCTTTTTGAGGCTGCTTACCGATGAGTACCAAGCTACTGATTACAGTTATTAACATGACTACGGTTACAGCTAGGCCACCTTCAAATCCAAATGCCCCTCCATTTATTAACTCTTTTCCCTCAATAAAAATGGGTTTAAATACCGAAGTTGAACTAAGTATCCAAATAGCGCAAGAATGATATATAACTTCCCCTATCTTTAGTAGCGCTAAATAGAAAAACCCTAGTACATAAGTCATTCTATTAATCTTATGTACTAGGATTAGTCTATCTATATCTTCATATCTTATTTCTTTTTATTAGTATCCATTACTATGACAGGCTTCACTATAGATCACTAAGCAAATAAGCTTAATTGATTGCTTCCTAAAATGCTGAGTGCCACTGGATCATTGTCCATAAAGTATGCTTTTTTAATCTCTTGTTCCTTAGAAAAAATTGAAGTTCTTTGATCTAAAGTACTTCTTAACTTACAGCTATAAACAATCGGGAAATATCTTCTAATGAAATCCCCTTCTGAATGGGCTGTAAGGGCAATAATTTGGAAACCAAGTTGTTTAGCAATAAAGAATACTGGTTCTAAGACATGTCCACTAGATGCCTTACCAAATGGGTTATCTAAAATAACGGCGCGGCTTACTTTTTGCTCTTCACTTTGAATATTTTGTTTCTTCTCAGCTAGATAGTTGAGAATGCCTAGGTAAAGTGCCATGTTTTTACTCCACTTTTCTCCCCCCGACCATTTATTAGAGGTTTCCCAAGAGTACTTTTGGCTACTAATATCACCAATGTTACTTACCTTGCGGCATCTTACACGAATAGCATCATTGCCCATTACCACTTTCAATAAATTTCTAAGTTTAAATTGCTCTTTAATATATTTCTTGATTTTCCCGGTGTCTTCTTTTCCTGTATCGTCTAAGAAGCTATCCCCTTCAATATCATCTAGTAAACTATAAATATGGGTACGGATCTTTTCTTTTCCACTGTCTTCTTGCCAGCTTGGAATGACAAACTCATAAATGTTTTTCCAACCTTCTTCTGTATTCACTCGTGTATTTTTAGGGATCTCCGTTAATTCACTAGCTACTGTTTTTAAGTAAGCATAAAGGTGAATAATAAATTGTGAAATCTGCTGATCTTGATCTATCAGATCTCTTTCTAATATAGTTAACGTATGGTTAATACGTTCCACGATATTTTCTTTCCATACCACTAATGCATCATAATCTTGCTTTTGTGTAATCCCTTGTACCGCCATATTTCTAAGCTTACTATCTCTAATTTCTCTCTGGCAGAATAGCTTAAAATCAATTTGCTTCTCTTCTACTACCTTTTTACCTGCTTCAACACCATTTTTAAGCTGTTGTAAACTTTCAAGTAAATGACTTACGATTACTCTTACCTTTAGATCATATATAAACTCTTGCTCCACTGCTTCATCTAGGATACCTACCTTTACTTCTGGGGCACAATACCCAAAAAGCTCATCTTTTTTATCCATTTGCTGCTTGTTATCTAAAATAGACTTAAGTTCACGTTCTAACCCTGCAGTTTGTTTAACTAAAGATTTTTCTTTCTCTGCTAGTTCAACTTGTGTTCTCAATAATCGTTCTTTATCTTGCAAGGATTGTGTATCTTCTTCACTGACCACACCATAACTTACTTCATAAGCTTCTTTCTTACTTTGATACTCTTGCTCTTTTTTATCAAAGTCTGTTTTCATTAATTTAACCTGCTCATCTAATTCCTCTAGTTGTTTTCTTACTTCTATGAGTTCTTCAGATAATCGGTCCATTTCCTGTGCATACGCTTCTCTATATACTGGAATACTTTCTAAGCGTTCTTCTCTTTCTGCTTGTTCCTGACGGAAGCTCTTTTCATTTTCTTCATATACCTTTTGATTGTGTTTTAAGAGACTTTCAATTTCACTATGGCCTTTTTGCTTATTGTCTAGGGCTTCTTTTAACTGTTCCTGCTTATCTCTTAAATAGACAATATCCTTATTAGAATAAATAGCTTTTTCATCTTTTACTTCTTTATAAAGTGGATCATCTATTATACGACTTTCACTGCCTCTTAGAAGACTATAATTTTCTTTGACTTCTTCTAAAACTTCAAGGGTATTTCTTAAGGCATATTCCACTTTACTATACGCACCTTCTTCTTCTTTAATGGTCTCTTGAAGCTTTTTAATGCGTACCTCTTCTTTATCGCATTCCTCTTTAATGCCTAAATACTCTGTTGCTTTCTCCACATAGCCTTGTAATCTATTTTTTTCTTCTACTTCTTTTCTTAACGTTTCACTCGTTAACTTTGCTTCCTTCTGGGCCTTCATTAACTTATCTTTAGCATCTTCCATGATTCGGGCAAGTTCCATTTCTTGTCTTTTAAACCCATCACTTTCTTCTCTTAAGCGCGCATGCTTTTCATGAGAATAGGTTTCAAGGAAACTCTTGACCTTTTCTAAAGTTTGGTCTATTTCTCGTAATTCATTTTCCTTTTGCCTGCGATATGCCATAGCTTCTTCTAAAGCTTTACCCGCTTCTTTCTTATGCATTTCAAAAAATGTGGCCTGCATATTCTCACTCCAAGCGGTTGGATAAATAAGACTTTCCACCTGCTTTTCTTGTTCTAACAGTGCCCTAGCCTCTGATAAGGTAACAATACCTACGGGATAAGTCATCTTTGCTGTTTGTTCCTCTAATAAGCTGATGAGCTCACGCTCACTGCCATCTGATACAACTACTAGCTGTGCCCATTTCGGCTGAGTATACATCTTTTGTTTCAGCTCTTTATCTTCTAAACTTGCAATAAAAGCTGTTCCAGTTTGTAAAAAGCTAAACTGATTCATCCATTTTTCTACCCAAAGCTCAAGAAGTGGTTCAACTGTGAAAAAGTCACGTCCCTCATAGTTTTCTAGGAAATGTGAGTGACGTCTTTCAAGTAAGAGTGCCTCTTCTTTTTCTCTTATAAGTTTTTCTACTTGTTCTTCTAAAGCTGTTATCACTTGACTAGACTTTAAATAAATAGAAGATAAATGATAAAAGGCTGGTAAAGCTTTTTTAATCTCCACAAGAATCTTCTCATGAGCTTCTTCTAACTGCTGAAGCTGCATGCTGGTTCTACCTGCTTCTCTTAGCACCTTAGTATGCTTATTCGTGCTTTCACCAATAATTTGGTTAAGCTCTACTTGGCGCTCTTCTAATACCCTTAAGTTTTGTGCTAATTTAAGCTTACTTTCTTCAATTTCTGCTAAACGGCTCTTCCACTTTTTCTCTTGCCCTTCAATATCCTCGCTAGCGCCTTGTGCTACAATTAGCATTTTAATCTGATTCATTTGCTTTTCTTGATGCTCTAGCTTACCAATGAGCTTACTTGCATCACCTCTAAGCTTCTGAAGCTTTTCATCCAGCTGTTTCTTTTCTTTCTCTTGTTCTTGCTGCTCTTCTAAATAGCGTTCCTTTTCTCTTTCACAGTGGCCTAGCTCTTTTTGAAGCATCGCTAATTGCTCTTCAAAATAGCCTTTGATTTCTCCTCTATTTTCTTCTAAGGCCTCTTTTATTGCTTCTACTTCTGTATCTTCACCTAATAAAGCTAGCTGTTCCTCATAAAGTTTAATTTTCGCCCGTGCTTCATTCATATTGTTTTGGAATCTAGAGAGTTTGAGGGCATGACGCCTTTTTTCCTTTTCTTCTTTTTTTTCTTTTGCTTTTTCATAGGCTTCATTTTCTTTTTCATAGCTTAGTCTAGCTTCATTTAAGGCTTCTTTAGCCTCTTCTACTTCAATAAGTGCTATCTCTTTTTGCAGCACTCTCTTCTTAGTCTCTAATTGTTTCTTCTCTGTGTCACAGGCTGTAAGTTTTTCCCTTGTCTGTGCTTCTTTATCCTCAATAAGCAGCCAAAGTGCCTTTGCCTCTTCTTTTTTAGCTTCATATTCTTTGACCTTTTGATTATACATGCTAAAGCTTGTTACATAAGATTCGATTTCAGCTTTGATTTTTTCACTTTCCTTAATGCTACGCTCTAATTGTTTATGCTTATTAAAATGCTCTCTTTGACTTTCAAAGGTCCCTGCGAACTCTTGGGCTCCCTTCCCTACTAGGCCTTCTTCCACTGTTGGTAAAAGTAATTTCTCAACTAAGTCTGAAGTCGTTTTACAGCCATCAAAGAAAGCTTCAACCGATCCCTCGCCACCATTGATGACTGTAATACTGCGCCATTCTTCAGGGATAATTTTAAAGTATTCTTCAATGTATTGATGAAATTCTTTAGTCGTAGCAAAAGCCTTAGCTGCTATATGCTCTTTACTCATTTTCTGGTAGTATTCATTCATCTCTACCCTAGTTGCAGCTCTTGCTGCCTCGCCTTCCTCTCTTGTGAAAGGTAGGCTTTCAATATTGTCCTTATCTTCTACACCATATTCATAAGCATATTTATAAGATCTTAACTCATTATTTTGAAGATAAAGCGTTACTGCTGTTAGAGCATAGCGTCTTGGTTTATCACTTATAATCCATTCGATAGCAATATGTGCTGCATTTCCTTCTAGAACAAAGGTTTCTTTCGCTTTACGTTCTCCTAGATCCGTATGTGGCAAGATAGCTTGAAGGGCTGCTTGAATAAAAACAGTTTTCCCTCCACCATTTTCAAGTAAAATAGCTGTATTATGTCCTGCACAAGTAAATATCTCGTCATTATAGCGTTTTCCGCCATTTTCATAAATTACATTGGTATATCTAATTTTAGAAATTGATGCCATTCGTGTTGTCCCTCTTTTCTAGCTATACTGATAAATAAAATCTAATATTCCTCGGTTATACTCATAATCCATATAATAGCGCTGAATAATGACCTTTGTTTTCTCAGTGATTTCTATCTCATAATTTCCAATATCTTTAATCATATCTTGCTTCTCTAAGAACTGCTTCGTCATATTTAAAAAGCTGATACGACTTGCTGTTACTCCTGTTAGCTTTTTAGCTTTTTCCTTTACATCATCTAGTGCTAACCATTTTTCTAAGATTTTTATCCAGTTGTATTCTTGTTCTTCTTCAACCTTTTGAAGCACTTCTTTATCTATTTGCGCAAGAGTTTCCATTCTAGTATTAACCGCTTCTAGCCATTCCTCCATACCAATAAACATCCTTGTTGGTTCCTTGGTTTGATAACTATTATAAAACTCTCCTAATAAAATAATGGCTAATACATACATTAAATAAATATCTAAGTTAGTGGCATTATTAGGCAGATAGAGCTTCTTAATGGTTTCATTACTCATATGAAAAGGTGAACTGCTTGCAATAGGTACTAAGTACACCTGTTCTCCTGCAATAATAATCGTAGCATGATCCTGGGCTGCAAACTGATTCATCAGTTCTTCTATGTGTTCCTCTCTTGTATAAGCCCTCATTTCTCCTAATGAGCTAGCACCTTCTACTGCTAGCTTGCTATAGAGTTTATAAGCTTCTATAATTTCCTCATTTCTATAGTTCATTTCTCTCACCTTCTTTTTGCCTCATTGTAATGTCAATTAACATATTTTTAATTTCAAAACGTGGTACTTTTTGCACGGTTCCTTCATATTCCATGACCTTGATACTATTGGTTATCCCACCTAAAGCTTCTTTAATGCCATTTAATATACTCTCTTCATCTAAGTTTTCAAATGCAATAGGTGACTTTTGATGTAAAATCATCCACATATCATAAAAAAGTCTTTGTTCTAACCATTCAGGTCTTAATACCTCTATCTGATTACAAATCTCTTCTAAAGTGATCACACTTTGCTCTTCAAATAAAGGTACAAGCTCATTCACCACTTCTTTAAAATAGTGACCTATCTTAGATTTGCCTTTACGCACTTCTTCCTCTGTGACGCCATATGTAAAGGCTTTACTCTTATCTTCTTCACCCACTCTTTCAATACGCTGCTTATAGAAGACACTCATTGGGTGCCATAGTTTAGCACGCTCTAGGCTTAGGAAAGGTTCTATAAAGGTGCCACTTGTATAAAGCGGCATCAGTCTCCCCATAAGTGCATCCACAATTTCTTGTTCAAAGTTAAAACTATCGATGCCTATATAATAAAGTGACTGCTGTGCTGCATCTAATGCATGCGTTCTTAGGGCAATACTTTCTTGTAAAAGCTTACTATGCTCGTGATGGACCTCTTCTAACCTATTATCAATTTTTAAAATGAATTCATAAGCCTTCTTATCTTTCTCATTATCTAGCTGGTACTTTAAGCTATCCTTAGTTAATCTTACAAATTCATGAAGTTCTTCAAACTCTTCATTTTCTCTTATTAGTCTTAAATTAATATCCTCAATAAGCTTCTTATATCTGGTGTAAGTTTCTTCAGAAACAATACTACGACTTACTTCATGTTTAATTTTGGCTAGACGCTCTGTAAGTGCCTCAGCAGATAAATCCATTTCATCTAACTGCCTAAGTGAACCCATGAACTCCCCTTTTTCAAGTTGTTTACGAAGGAGTAATTGGTTAATTGAAATTTGAAACTCACTAAAGTATTCTCTACTTGAAAAAATAAGTTCTAAACCTTGTTCATCTAAAGCATAATATTGGGTATTTGATTTTAGATCTGAACGCGCTGCTTTTAAAATAGAATAGTATACGGTTTCCTCTTGGCCCGTTTCCCAATTGTAAAAGCTCCTACTATTACGTTTTCCATTGGATGGTCTATAGACTTCTATAATTTCTCTGGCTAATTCCTCAAAGCCTGTTTCATCTAAGTTAATTTTTTCATGACATACTTCATATAAAAATAAAGCAAGCTCTCTAACGCCACTTGTCTTATGACGCATAATCATATTTTCAAAGAAAAATAATAAAGTAAGCATTCCTAGTTCATAATAAGGAATCTCATTCCCATTCTTATCTTTTCCCTTTTTTCTATCCAGACGATGTAATGGTTCATAGATGGCAAGTCTCTTCATACGCTCACCAAACTGTTCCACTACACTCCTTGCTTCTATACTCATTCTAGCTGCCTCCAAAAGTCTAAGTTAAGTATTTTCATCCTATTATACTACAAAATCCGGCTAGGTTAGTATTCCAAATATAGTAATTGCTACCATTTTTCTATCCTAGTTACAAAAAGTATTAAGATTACTATTAACAATAAATGCCACCATTGCTGGCGGCATTTTAAATATAGCTCTATATCAAATCTATTTTAAATATTTTAGACTTTACTGCTGTTCCAGATATTTTTACCTCTATCTCATCATTATTTCTCAAAGCATATCCATGAACATAGCCCTCTTTATTTATCTCATTTCCTTGTTCAATCATCAAATCTACTTCATCACTACCTTTTATGTATTTTAAATAATAAGCAGACATAACACCACTAGCTGTTCCTGTTACTGAATCTTCAATGGTTCCAGAATAACAGGAAGAAAAATGCCTTCCATGCATATCACTCTTTTGATCATAGCACTCTAATGTAAAAGGATGAATAGAAGCTCTGGGCATCTCTTTTAAAATACTAGGAAATAAATGATTATTAGGTTTCATCCTTTGAAAACTATCTAATGTTTTAATCGGTATAAGTGTAGTCCAAGAGCCAGTACTTCCATACACAATAGGATAACGTATATCTAAATCCTCTACACTTAATCCTATTGCATTTAATAACTGCTCTTTATTTCCCTCAAACGGAGTAAAAGTAGCATTTGCTTGCTCCATTAATATTTCATCAGCATCATAGTTATAGTGAATGTCTAGTATCCCTGCTCCTGTTTCTATTTTAAAATCTAAATCATTATTTATACCTAAACAATCAACAATATATTTCATTGTCCCTATAGTTGCATGACCACATAGAGGTGTTTCATGTCCTGGTGTAAAGTACCTTAGCTTATAATCGACAACGTCTGACTTACATATAAAACAGCACTCATTGTAGCCTACAATGCAAGCAATCTTTTGCATTATCTCATCATCATACTTATCTCCATCAACGATAATTCCTACAGGATTTCCTTTATTGACGGTCAAAGTAAAAACATCATATTTTATAATATCCATTAAAATCTCTCCCTTTATCTTAATCTACTCTATCCTGTTATGGGCAGTTTATTTCCTGTGTTCAAATCCCTTTTCTGGTGCCCATGCGCATTCACCTATAAAACTAAATTGGTTATTACATACCTCATCACCATCTCCTAGTGTCTTGGTTCTTTCAAAGCTATATTTGAGATAGTGAGCGGTAAGATAATCCATTCTACATAATGAAGGGAGCATCTCTTCAACACCGAACTTTTTACATAGCTTTTTCAGGCCACACTCATAAGTATCAAGCCTAAATTTATTCCTGCCAACTTTTACATAGTTAATGGACCAATCATACTCAGGTAGTGTTCCTTTCTTAGATCTTTCTGTCTGTCCCTCAGCCTTACGAAGCATTCCGCCCAAATAGATTTTTTTTACCAAAGGTATCATAAAACGTGGTATTTTTTTGATTGCATTTTCTGTCCCTTTCCAAATCCAAATATTGGCTTCATCACTTGATAAGCCCATTTCTAAAAATGCTTTATACCATGCAATAAAAGCAACTCCTATTAAATAGCTGGATTTAAAAATGCTATTACCAATATCAGGAACTTGTGGAATAATCTCTTTCAGATGTCCCCTTATCTTCTTTTTAAAAACTTTGTAGAAGGTTATATTCCTTTCAGCGATAATGTCTTTCTTATTGAATCTTAAAAGTATGTTACTCATATACAAAATCATCAAAATCAACTCCTTTTATACCCTCTAATCTTCTTTACCTAGCTCCGTCTCGTAAGGTTCAATATGAATAATAACCTGTGCATGAGGATTAAGCTCTTTTTGCAGCATATCTTCAATGTCGTGTGAAAGCTTGTGTGTCTGTCCAAGTGTCAAATCACAAGAAGCTAAAATGTGCATATCAATATGTAAATCATCTATTGTTCCGCGATTTCTGATTTTATGTACACCTTTGACAAGCTCATGTTTGACTGTAATTTTCTCTATTTCTTTATTGTCCACTACTGCTTTATCTACCAGCACACCACAGGTCATATCAAATATTTCATAGCCTGCTTTCAAAATAAATCCTGCTACAATCAGTGATGCAAGTGGATCTATCCATACTGGTGCCCCAAGTTTAATAGCCACCAACGTCGTAAGTACACCGATCGTTACATAAATATCACTTTTGGTATGCATGGCATCTGAAATCAAAATCGTACTGTTGCATTCTTCACCTTTTTTGCGTTCGTATGTTGTGACAAATAGATTAACACCTAGTGTAATGATCATCACCACTAAACTTGAAACACTAATTTCCGGTGTTATAGGATTAATAAAATGACTTATTGCCCCTACTATAATCTTAAGTCCTAAAGCAACTAGCATTGCTACTATAAAAAGCCCTGTAATCGTTTCGAATTTCTTGTGCCCATACGGGTGATCATCATCAATGGGCTTTGATGCAATTCCAATTCCAATAAGCCCTACAATATTGGATGAACCATCTGTTATAGAGTGAAATCCATCTGCTGTCATACTAGCACTATTAATAATCATCCCAAAAATCACCTTAGCTGCTGCCACTGCAAAGTTTGCTAATAAAATAAGCCACAATACTTTCTTTACAATCTTAAACTTACTTTTTTCCATACGCCTTACTTCCCCCTTAGAAATACTCATAAAATAAATTAGCCGCCTACTCTGCTGGAAATACTACTAGATCCTTCATTCCACACATTCCCTATATACTAGTAGATAGAAATATCTCCTAATACAAAAAAACCTGTGAGACTATAGTGTTTATTATAGTCCCACAGGTTTGATTCCTGTTGCCAATATATTGGCCCAGTTATTACATCCAACATAATAACCTGATTTATTCTCATTAAACTCATTGTAAATGAGAACAAGTCTATTTGTCAATCTACTTTTTACAAATATAATACGCAACTCAATTACTTATGCCTTTGCTGCAGATGGATAGCTACGCAAAGGTTGAATTATGATATACTCCTCGTCATTTTCACCTACTATTTCAAAGCCTACATTCAAATACATCTTGAATGCATTATTTTTTTGTACATTTTATATTCTCTCTTGTATTGCTTTACAAAAAGCTTCTACCTTCGATCTATCTTCTGCATAAGTTTGCTTATTGGGATTAATAAGACTTAAAGTTGCTATTACTTCTTCAAATTTATTTTTAAGTTGTTCAAAACATTTCTGTGCATCACCACTTGCACTACACGCATAAATTGCCACCTTATGCCCACCTATATTATTTTTCTCAAGAAATGTACTAATAGGTGCTGCATGACTTCCTGCCCAAATAGGTGTTCCAAGGATTACTACATCATACTTAGATGCATCAAATTCATAGGGTGCAAGCTTTGGTTTTTCTCCAAATACTGCAGATTTTCCACACCAAAACATCCTAGCTAATTTCCCTTTTGGATATGCTTTTGCTGTTTTCAAAGATAATGTATCTGCTTTTAGATTTTTAGCTATTTCCTCTGCTATATATTGTGTATGGCCCTCTAATGAAAAATAAACTACTATAGCTTTCATAGTTCTCCTCCTTGATTAAATTCTGCCTTTTTCTTTTAAAACCTCAGTTACTTCTTCACTCCACTCAAGAAATGCCTCATAAATTTTCACACCGCACATAGCTGTTAGCTTATAGTATAAGTGCGTATCATCTTCATCCTCTATTTTTTCTAAAGTTCTCACAGCACCTTCCAGCATAGGTAATTGCTTTTGCACTTTATCTTTAAATGCCACTATATGCTTAAGTGTCCCCCCTTCACCTATTTCATTTCCAAAAAATAGTTTTAAAAGCGTCTCATAACGCATCTCATCTTTTTCTATAGGCAATTGAAGCCACTTCTTTAAATATAGTCTTCCCTCTTGTGTAATATGATAAATGGCTTTATTTCTTCCATTCTCTTTTGTTTCATATTTAGTGACCATTCCCTCACGTACAAGACCATTGAGCGTAGGATAAATACTTCCAAAACTAGCTCCCCAAAAGAAACTCAATGTTGTATCCATTATTTTTTTAATTTCATAGCCTGTCATAGATTCATGACTTAATAATCCTAAAATCACACAATCCATTTTCTTCTCATTTGCCATATTTTCTCTCCTGCGTATGTGTATTTCGTTCACTTTATTTTTTATTACTATCCAGTCGCTATTATAATTCGTTACTTACTTTTTATCTTATACTTTAATACATTTTTAGGACAGGTATCCACGCAAACTCCACATAAAATGCATTCTGAATCTTGACATTCCTCTTTTTTAACCATCTTTGCAACATCAAGACTCATAGGACAACTTTTACTGCACTTATTACAACTTATACATTGATTACTATCAGCTTCAATATGTAGTCCTGGCAAATGTAATTGATCTCTGATTTTCGTTCCGATCACCATAAAAGGGGCCATCCAACAAAAGTAATGGCAAAAAGCCCTCTTACCACATATTAAACTAGGCAATAAGATTAAGCCTATAATGCCATAATATAAAATATAAGCACCTGGTTCAGCAATAGAGATGCCATATTCTGTCATATAAAGTGGGTCTACTTTTTTAATGCCCCCTGAACGCCAAAAACAAAATGCAACACTTAATATCCAAATCCCCCATATGACATACTTAATATATCTTCTCTTACCTATTTTAGATGGCTTATCATTAAAACTAAAACTCGCTTCTTGTAATGCTCCTGCTGGACAAACATAACTGCAAAAACTTCTGCCAAGAAATACTGATAAAATAAGCATCAAGCCAAAAACAATAAAACTCCCTGATATAACACTTTCTAGTGCTCCTTGAATAATAAGATAAGGCGAAAAATAGTAAATTGTTATAGGAAATAAAAGTAATGAAATGAGTAATACTAGCTTTCGCACCTTTTGTCTTTTCATTTATCTTCCTCCTTAATATATCAGACTGATATATAAATAATATATCAATCTGATATATTAAGTCAACGAATTATTGCTTTTTTTAATAAAATTCAATAAAAAAAGAGACACTCACTTATCGTAAGATTGAGCCCCCTAATTATAATCTATTCTAAATTTTTATTTTTTCACTTCTTCTAAAAATGGTTGATTAAGTGCGTGTTCCAAAGCATTGTTTTGCCTTAATATAGCATTCCACTCATAATTCACTAATCCTATTTTATCTATAAGTCTAAGCTGCCATAAGGCGAACTTGTTAAACTGATACGGCTTAGCTAACTTTTGCGTAATCTTTTTATCAAATGCATGTGTTTCCTCAAAAATACGACCTAAGTCAGCTAATGATTTATATAGTTTTTTGAAGTGCTTTGGCCTTCGATAAATAAAGGCTGATCCTCCTTTTACTACCGTGCCTAAATACTGATAATGAAGTCTTTTTGCCAGTTCTTCAAAGTACTCGCGCACAAATTTCTCATGTGCACTTTCAGGAAAGCCCGCTTGCACGATAAAACCAATAGACTGATTGTTAGAGCAAGACGATTCTAAATGCTCTATTAATTTCATGACACCACTTGGCATAGCATGTATGTAAAGTGGCATAACAATTAAAATGGTATCAAAAGTCTTTATATACTGAGCTAATTCTTTTGGCTCTTCAGTGGCAATATATTTAACCTCATATTTCATTTTCATAGCTGATGTAAAGTGATGAATAAAAATTTCTGTATTACTACTTTTAGAATTAGCCTTAGGTGACCCATTTAAAATAATCATTTTCATTTAGTTCACCTCTTCCACTTTGTCACAAGCCACCAGCGGCTTTACTACAATCAGCTTAGAATAAAACTGATAGAAGGTACGCTTAATATAGTTTTCAAAAACTTCTCTTTCTCTATCTGTCTCAAATTCTTCTTCATAATAAAACTCAACATCTGGATAATGGCTATATCTTGGAACATGCATACATTCCTCTGTTTTCACCGAAATATATGGTAAATAGAGAGGTAACATTCTATCAAAAAACGCTTTAAGTTCACTACTTATAAAGCCTTTTTTTACCTTTGCCAAATAAATAATACGTTCTGCATTAATGTAGTGATAATAGAGAGTATCTAATTCATTAAAGATACATCTTCCTGGTGTTTTAAGCCAGCAAGACCAACATCCACAGCATGCCTTTACTTTTGTTTGATATAAATCAAAGATATAAGTACTCTCTGCCAATGCACTTATCCCTTCAGTAATAATAACTGTTTTCATTTCTCCCACCTCTTAAACAAACTGCCTTAATTTAAGCTTATTCTAAAGCTAGGAGTAACCCACAGGTCAATACCAAAGTCTAAAATTTTTAGTTCTTTATAGGTGCATAGATTTCTAAGAAGATACGCTCTACTCCCTCTTCATAGGTTGTCAGCAGAATATTTACATATACTACCCCTACTGGTTCATATCCATTCTCCATTCCAACCTTTCTTAAATAGGCTTCTACATGCTCCGCTACATCATTTTCACCATTTAGCCATCTTCCATTTTCCACAATGGTATAAATACATTTAGGATGTGAAAGTATTCTTCCTTGAACTGGTACCTCTGCCTTTTCTATGGCATTTACAACAACACATTTATCCCCTGTCACACCTTTCTCATCAAAGCTAATAATGCGCCTTATGTCTGTAAGCGTTACCGTTTCTTTCAATTGATCTGTATTTTTTTTAATCATTTCATATTCATCATAGGCCATAAAATCAGATATTTCTCCCTTTATAAGTAAAAGAGGCATCTCCTTAATTGTATATTTTCCTAAGTAGGCTCTAATGTTTTTACAACCTTCTTCCACCTCTTCAAGCCTCTTTAAAAGCAGTTGTTTATATGCTATTTCTTCCTCTATCTTTCGCTTTTTTTCTCCTAGAAGGTCTTCTATTTCTATGATACTTTTGCTTTGTCTTATTTCTTGTATTTTTTTTACTTCTATATCAAGATGCCTATAAAAATTAGTGGTAATCACGTCATAAATATCATAGTCGTTGTATTTACGGTATCCATTCTCATCATCTTGTTTAGGTTTTACCAGTTCCTTTTCTTCATAAAACTTTAATGTATCCCTTGATACTCCTAAGAACTTTGCCACTTGACCTATTGTATACATCTTTTAATCCTCTTTTTTTATTTCATTTCTGCTCTTTACATAGTTTAAATTCTTTTCTCATTCTCATGATTTCACAACTGCTAGAGTAAATCTATTAATTAAGGACCAACTCATAAACTGAACTGTTCCCTGCCAAGTAAACAGAAAACTTTACCAGTGCCTAAAGACTATTTCAAGGTTATATTTAACAAAATCTTACATAAAAAATTCTATTTTCAGGAATGAAACCACTGCTTATCAACGTTGCAATGCTCTCTGCATTGCCATGCCAACATCCTGCAATAGGGATTAACCCTTGCTGGATAGCAATCTTGCTCAGGTTTATCATTATACTTCTGCCGACACCTTTCCTTCTATGCTGTGGAAGTGTGAAATTGCCTACGTCAACATTTTTCTGATTATTTATCACCTTACCTATACCACCATATCCTAATGTCTCATTATTATTTGTGATTTTATAGAACTTGAAATTTCCATTTTCAAAGCAACCTTCCCATTGCTTCTCGGTAAGGGTGTTCATTAATTCATATTCACTTGGATTTACCTCTTTTACACAATCCATGCCATACTCCGCTTCACGTTCAGGCTCTCCATAAATAAAGTTAAATGCCTGCATATCAAAAAATGTTCTAAGTGCATTCATCTTTTCAAATGCAAGCCCAACATAATGTGAATCATTACTTGCAACAAGGGCTGCTTCAATCTGAAAATCATCCATTACTTTATTGAATATTTCTATTGATGCTCGGCGTTTTGAAGGAATCACATAAAATCCTCTTAACATGTTACCATTGTCCCACGAATTTCCAACAGAGAAAAATCCTGACTCTTCGTCATTGCAAATGATGAGATATGGTTCTCCTTCAAACATCATAGAATTATGAAAACCGTCATTTTTGTATCCAAGTTCATCAAAGTAGTCTGTATAAAGATTCTGTATTTCGTCCCATTTTGTTTTATTTACTGTAATATCGTTCATTCGCTTATTCTTCCTTTCGATTATAAAAATAACCCTGGGAACATGCCCCTTAGGGGGGTAATATTCTTATATAAACTCCGCTTTACTAATCATAAACATGTTACGTATCTTTGTCTTAAAATCCAATCTTAGTACATCTCAATATTTTTTGAATTTTAACATAGTAATTTCCTAACAACCATAGGCATTAATAGTCCTAGATCCCATACATTATTTCACAAAGCTTTTTTCCACTAGGGGTTTTAAAAATATTGTTATAAGCTGTCTTTATAGCTTCTTTGCCTAGTTGATCTTCGTAAAAGTTCACAAGGAAGTCTGCTTCCACTAAAATCTGATAGTCTATTCTTTGTATATCTGTATAAGTATGATGATGACCTACTACATAACAAACACGTTCAATTTTCTCCTCATGATAGCCTAGTTCTTTTAAAATCTTCTTTGCTAAATCTGGACCTAATTGTTCTTGTAACTTACCATTACTACTACCAAATTGTGCCTCTGCTTCTTTAATCCCTATATCATGTACAAGGGCTGTTACTTCTATTAGGGTGAGTGTTTCTTGATCTAACTGTTCCATCTCCCCAATAAGTTTGGCAAAGCTATGTACCTTAGTAAAATGTTGAATACGTTTAGCATCTCCACTATAATACGTCATCATCTTATATGCTAATTTATTAATCATATTTCCCTCCTATATTCCTTTCATCTTCAGTTCAAGAAAACTTCTTTGCATTCATTTACTTTTGTCTAGTTTTTGAGTCCCTTACTATACTTCTCAATGCGTTTTAATACACGTTCTTTATCTGCACCTGTAAGGACCTTAGGTTGATAATTATTTCTATTAGACACAGAAGAAATAGAACAAGGAATAATTTCATTGCTTTCTGAAACAATGCCATCTTTAGTTAATACAAAGGTTTCCTTATAAATAAAGGTGTCTTTATCATCAGGATTTTTATTAGCACCAAAGCAGAAGTTACCCATGCTGTACACAATATTGGCACCTTTATAACTTCCTATACCTTGAATCACATGTGGATGGCTGCCCAGTACTAAATGAGCACCTTGATCAATGACGTACTTAGCTAAATCCTGCTGCACTTTATTAGGAATATTTTCTCTCTCAATCCCCCAGTGAAACTCTACAATGATTAAGTCCGCTTTTGCCTTAGCTTCTGTAATACGCTTTTTAAGTTTATTTTTCATACCTTGATCATTACTCCAAGCGGATTCTCCAATAATAGCCACTCGGATATCATTAATGGTTGCATAGTAGGTTTGATCACTACCAAAATACCCAATTTGATTCTTCGTTAAAACACTTTTTGTATCTGTGTAGCCCACATTCCCATAATCCTTACTATGATTGTTAGCTAAACTTACGACCTCTATATCTCCTAACTGTAAAATCTTTATGTACTCAGGTAGCCCTCTAATAGCAAATTCCTTTTCTGCTGCACTGCCTCTAGTAGTGAGAGGTCCTTCTAAATTAACAATGGTTAAATCATCCTCCTCGAAAATACTTTTTACATTTTTCATAAAATAAGCATAACCATTTGCCTTAGCTACTTCATCAAAGCGACCACCACTACTTTGTCCTTTGTAATATCCTAATGTAAAATCTCCTGCTGCTGATATGGTGATACGCTTTTCACTTATTTCTTCTTCATACTTTCCAGCTTTTCCTATATTTTCAGTACCCGAAATACTAATCTGTCCTTCTTTATAAGTCACATTATAACCTAAAAAATCCGTGAAAAACTTAAGTGGTATATAAACTCTTCCATCTTTAACCACTGGCGCTGTTTCTAAGTAATAGTTACTTCCCCCTACGCTAGCTTGACGGCTATTTGCCTTAATCACTATATTACCTGGCGTAATAAGCAAAGTGCCTTCTTTTTGCTGCCAAGTCACTTGATAGCCCAGTGCTTTTAGAAAAGGTGCTGCTTGCACCATGATCGTTCCTTGCTTCCTGTAAGTCGTATGATCCTGCATAGTAATCGTTTTCTCTACTGTAGTGACCACTATATCTGCCATTAAAGCTTGACTACTCCAAAAACAAATACATATTGCTAAAATAACCATTAACCTCTTTTTCATAGTATCCCCTCCCTTATTAAGAAAAGTGATGCATTAGCCACTTAGCTACACCATCTTCTTCATTGCTTTCTATTACATCTGTTGCCAATTCTTTCAGCTCTGGAACAGCATTGGCTACTGCATAGCATTCATCTGCTATTTCAAACATAGATCTATCATTCATGGCATCCCCAAAAGCAATCACCCTGTCATACTGAAAGAGTTCTTTTAACTGCTTAATAGCATTAGCTTTAGTCGCTTTCTTTGGCAAAATCTCACACCAATACTCTTCTCTATAAAGCTCTTGATGAAATAAGCAGTTATAATGAGGGTGGTCTTTTAATGCCTCATAAATTGGAAGTAATTCTTCCCTTTCTCCTATGCAAGTAAAATAAAAGACTTCTCCCTCATATAAAGCTTCTACTTGCCCTACTTCTCTAAAACGCTTATCCCCTCTTCTATTATTTAAATAATAGCGAATACCTTCATTTTCATACTCTGGTATCCAGCTTACCCTTTCTATCCCCTCTATAAAAGCATATACTAAAGGGCTTACTTGATAGTGATGTAATAGCATCTTTATAAACTGTTTTTCTTCTACATTAAACCCACTGGAGGCCATAACCTCTCTTGTTGTGGCATCTAAAATAAAGGCTCCATTATAAACAATAACAGGTATCTGAGGGCTTAAGCCTTCAGCCACTACAGCCGCTGAGATTAAGGACCTTGCTGTAGCATAGGTAAAGTGCATGCCTTCCTTAATTAGCTCATTAATAACCTTTTTGCTATATTCACTTATTCTATCCTTGGTATTTAATAAAGTGCCATCTAAGTCTGTCACATATAATGTCTTCATTCCTCCACCTTCCTTATCTATAAGTATATCAAAAACTAAAATCCTAGAACATGATTGATGCTTATGTCCTAGGATTAGTTAACTGGTTATTTATTTCATTTTACTACTAAAGCTTTTAGTAGCATTATTTCTTGTACTATTTCTATTTGAATACCTTTTCTCTGAACTACTTTTTTCTGCGCGATTACTTTTAGCGTTACTTCTTGAATCATGATTACTTGACTTATTTTTTTGAGTCAATTTCTTTTTATCTTTTTTAGGATTCGGTGCAATACCAAAGCTCTTGCTTACATTTTTATCATGCGTTTCTGGTTTATCGAGTAATGTTCTTTTTAATTTAATAATGTGCTTTTCTGCTGAACTCACTGTCCATTGTCTATCAATGGTTCTTACTTCAATACCTGTTTCTTCATAAAGCTTTTCATAAAGGGCTTTACAAGTTGCTACTGCGTTAGCTACTTGTTTATTTTCATTTACCTTGTTCATTTTTCTTTTCTTAATAAACTGAGCTGCTTCCTGCTCTGTTTTAAATAAACGGTTATTCGCAATGCTTTGTTCCTTTTGAGCCGAACCTACTTTACACAGAGAAGAGAGTTCTTCTTTTTTCTTTACTTCACAACGAAGTATTTTTTCACCGATTACACAGTACATTCTTTTTTCCGTTACATAAAATTGATAAGTATGGCTTATAAATTTTATGACCTTTCTTTTAGGTTTGATTTTTTATTAATATTTTACTTCTACTAGTGAAAGGGCTTTTGGCTTGGCCATAGGATAGCCTGCTGCTCTTTGTTTTTTATCCATGACTTCCTGAGTTTGCTGAGCTGTTATCGTTCCTTTCCCCGCTTCAACGATTGCACCAATAATCATTCTTGGCATATGCAATAAGAAGTCATCTGCTGTTACGCGAATCTGAAGGATATCCCCTTTTTGGATGATTTCAATTTCGTTAATGGTTTGCATAGTTGATTTGCCATTGGGTTTTAAACTTGTAAAGCTTTGAAAATCGTGGGTACCTTTAAAAACAGCCGCTACTTCGTTCATACTTTTCAGGTCAAAGTTCTCAGACATATGATGCACATATTTTCTATTAAAGACATTTCTTTGAGCACCACAATTAATGGTATACTCATAAGTCTTGGCTTTGACATTATAACGTGCATGGAAGCGCTCATCTACTTCTTCTATGCTTTTTACCACAATGTCCTCAGGTAAAAATTCATACAAATAATCTAACATACACGCTGTGCTTAAAGTACACTCCGTTTTAAAACTAGCTACATAATTTTCTGCATGAACCCCCACATCTGTGCGGTCACAGCCAATAATCTCTACTTGCTCCTCTGTCATTTTTTCAAGAACTGCTTCGATTTTTGCTTGCACCGTAAGATCTGTATCTCTTTGGAGTTGAAACCCCTTATAACGACTGCCATCATACTGAATAACGATTTTAAAATTTCTCATTCAATTTACCTATATGCTTTCTTTTTGAATAAATGCTAGGCTACTAAAATAATCTTTTATCTACCTATCATTAGCTTCATTTATTATAACATTGATTCTAGCATTTAGATACATCACAAAAAGGGGCTATCACAAAACAGTTCTCTAACACAAGATATATCTTGTATTTTACAGAAGCTTAGTGACAACCCCTTCCCTATCATTCATAGGATGTTGTTTGATATAAATAATGATTAACCCAATTCGTATAAAATAGATAGGCATAGCTACGCCATTTATTAATAGGTTTCTTAGTGATATCATCTTCTGGAAAATAATATTGGGGTGTATTAGGCTTTAAGCCTTTTCCCTGATCCCTAAAATATTCTTGAGCTAATGTTTCTGAATCATACTCAGCATGACCCATAGCAAAAATATATTTTCCATCTTTACTTTCAACAGTATGCACACCCACTTCCTCTGATATTGCTGAAATAACTAATTCAGGATGCTTCTCTAAATCTTCTTTTCTTACCTCTGTATGTCTTGAATGGGGGACATCAAATTCATCATTAAAACCTTGAAAAAGCTTAGATTTTTGATTAGTTACTGTATGCTTGAAGATGCCGAATTGTTTTTCATTTGTTGGATGCTTCCGCACTTTATAGTGATAATAAAGTGCTGCCTGTGCTCCCCAACATAAGTGTAATGTAGAATGAACATGGGTTTTAGACCATTCCATAATTTCACATAATTCCTGCCAGTACTCAACTTTTTCAAATTCTAAAGTTTCTACTGGTGCACCTGTAATAATCATGCCATCGTACTTTCTTCCTCTTATCTCTCTAAATTCCTTATAGAAACCATTTAAATATTCTTTAGCTGTGTGTTTTGGGATATGAGTGGCTGTATATAGTAAATCCACTTCTATTTGAAGAGGCGTATTCGTTAAACAACGTAGCAATTGTACTTCGGTAGCAACTTTAGTAGGCATCAGATTTAATATAATGATTTTGATAGGTCTAATATCTTGATGAATGGCCCGTTCATTTGAAATCACAAAGATATTTTCTTGTTCTAATATAAGCCTTGCTGGTAAATTTCCCGGGACTTTTACTGGCATTGCTCTTCCTCCTTTATGCTATGCGCTCTTGCTAATAGCAGTCGTAAATATTTTTTCTAGTAAGGTTAATGCACCAATATACCCAACATAAGTCCTATTAATGACAACTTCATAGGAAACAGGAAATGCTATCTCTACAATATGCCCTTTAAGATCCCTTGCTGTATCTCTCTCCCAAGTGGATCCAAATATAACAGGTGGCTTATGTCCATAATCTGCCTTCTTTAAAAGCTGACCTACTATATAACCATCCTCTACAAACTCTACCTGGGCCGATACATCTTCTGCCAACTTTTTGTACTCCTCATCAATAGCCACTCTATATTTTTCAGGAGCATTATCTGTAATAATCTGTATAGCTGGAATAAGTCCTAATTGATTAACTAGGAACTTGTTAATCGCTAAATTATACGTACTATCTCCTACCACTGCATAAGTTGCAGGTAAGCCCCACCAATACTCCGAGTAAAAATCAGCAAATTGCTCCAAATAGTAATAGTATTCTTTTTCTTCTTTTTCAATGAAAGCTTCTGCTTTAGCAGCATCAATACCTGCAAAGCTCACTACCTCTTTAATAAACCTTGCTACTTCCTTTGCCCCTATTGGCAGTACAGGAATGTGTAAGTATGGTTGATTATATTTTTTTTCTAAGTACTGAGCTGTCTTTAATCCTAACCAAGGTGAAAGCACCAGGTTAAACTGGGCATTAGGAATGATCTTCCATTCCTCTACTCCTCCTGAACCTTGGCCAAATAAAATATTAACTTTAAACCCTGCTCCTTCTAATAGTCGTTTGATTTCTTTTAAATCTCCACGCCACATAGGATTTTGATAAGGCAATTCTGTCCATACATTAATAAGTCCTTGCTCTTTCGTTTCTTTATCCTTTGCAAATTTATCTACATATTGATCAATAATGGCTTCTACAATGAGCTCATGACCAATAAAATTATTACCCTTAAATCCTCCTGTATCTGCAAATACAATGGGGATATCCTGCTTTTGAAATTTAGAAACGACAGCACCTACATCATCACCTACAAGTTCTCCTATACAACCATTTAAAACCACATATAAATCTGCATCCATAATCTTTAGCGTAGATTTAATGAGTCCCTCTAACCTCTTTTCACCGCCAAAAACCACTTCATTCTCCGTAGCATTTACGCTAGGTGTAACAGCACCGCCTGCATAGCCACCACCTTGAAAACCATTGTAAAAAGCTATACTTGTATATTGTTTATCTACACACCCAGGACCACAATGGGTAATAGGCATTGCGCCAGGAATAGCTACTACACTGTGAAGTGCGCCTACAGTACACCCGTAGCGTACTTGATTAATTGAATTGGTTTGCCCATTACTATCTTTTTCTATACCCATAATCTTTACTTTGCCCCCTTTATATCATCTAAGTAATCCTCAATCAGTTCTGGCTTTTTGGCTAGTATATAAGGATCACTTTGTTCTAGCCACCACTTTCTATAAGGTAATTTAACATGTGCTTTAATATCATCATGAAACTTTTTATGTGCCAGTATCTCTAAAATAGTCTCGCCTAAATTAATAATACCTTGGTAACCTATAGCAATGTGTTCATCTCCAAGCGGTGCTGCTGGAATCCCTAACTTAGAAGCAAGTGGCGCTAGTCCATTATGCCTAATCAGCATAAAATCAGGTTTTGTATCTTTCAAAAAAGCATAAAGTTGGTATTGCTGTCTATTACTAATATTAAAAGACTTGATATCTCCATAGTGCTCTATTAAATGCCCTAATGAGTCTTCTTTAGGGTCCCCGCTATCATAAACTGGGTCATGATGAAAAGCTAAAGAGCCATCTACTGTAATTCCCAGTTCTCTTAATACTTGGATAAGTCCGTGGGCATAAGCTGAACCTGTTGCTACATATCCTTTTATCCCCTTTAGCTTCTTCTTAAGTTCCACAATTCTAGGTGCCACTCGTTTATGTTCCTTTTCAATATACTGCTCTGCTAATGCTTCTCTATTGGTCACTCTTCCTATTTCTCTTAGCCACTCATCAGTCCCATGAAAACCATAAGGCATTGGTGCTTTTACTTCTGGCACACCAAAAGATTCTTCCAGTCCTGCTGCCATGTACGAAGAAAGGGTATAACAAAAGCCAACGGTTGCTGCTGCTTCTGAAAGCTGTGCCAGGTCATCTACTGATGCTAGATCTACTACATAATTAACTCTTAAATTAAGTTCAGCTAGCATTGGTGTAAAAACATCTGAACCCCATAAATTAATAACATTAACTAAGTCTTCTTGCTTGGCAGGATTACGTTTTACAATCTGCCTTAATATGCCATGCTGTGTGGCATCAAATCCTGTACTCCAGTGTTTAGACCTAAAGCCCTCGCACATTAATGGAATAACGGGAATTCCTAGCTTTTCTTCTTTTTCAACTGCCACACTTTCAATGTCCTCACCAATTATGCCTGTGGCACAAGAAGTGCCAATAAATATAGCTTTTGGCTTATATCTTTCCCATGCATCTTCTATAGATTGTTTGAGTTTATTCAATGCGCCAAATACCATGTCACTTTCTTGCAAGTTAGTATTAATAATCCTAATATTTTCAACCTCATGATGACGCATAGCAAGCCCATTCCTATAAATAGAATTATAGGGTACCTGACCTGCGCCACATCCAATAGGTGAATGTTGAATAAGTACAGCATCTCTAACGTTTCCTGCTTGACATTCTACCATTTGTTCACTACAAACAGAGCCTTGAGAAAAGGGACCTTTGATCTCACATAATTTGCATCCTTTTTCTTTGCATCCTTTCCGTTCTCCTGAACCTCTTAAAGCGTAGGCAGATTGTCTATGAAGCTCTGCTCCAGTCCCATCCCAAGCTATAATGGTTCCTAACCTTTGTTCTCTACTTTGTACTTCTGTGATATCTAAATTTATTTTCTTTGCCATCTAACTAACCCCCCTACTTATTATTTTATCTCTATAAAAAGTAGTACCTCCTAATAAACAGATCATTTACTTTTCACTATTTATAGTTCGCAAGGACTACATCATAAATATCCTCGATAAGTCTTAGTCCTCCCTTGAAGCCTGCATAGCCAGTCGTTAATACCAATCGATAAGGTGAAGGATTTTCTATGGATAAGAAATCATACCCCTTTTCTTTGACTAAATATTTATCCCAACCTGACCCTAATATAAGCCCTCGCCCTGGGTGAACTGCTCCTCTAATGATTTCCTGTGCTTCTCCTCCACTAGGCGTAAAGTATAGTGGTATTTCTTTCTTATCTGAGGTTGTCTTTAAGATTTCTTTCACTCTTTCCTTCTGAGATGCAGGTGTTTTATCCGCTACAAAAACTTCTTTTGGTACAATACCTACTTCATGAAGTAAAAACTTAGATAAACCAAGAACATAACTAGCATCTCCAATAATATGAGCAAAGCTAGGTAAACCATAGCGAAATTCTGTAAGGAACGTGGCTAAGCTATCAATTTCTGCATAGTAAGCCTTACTTTCTCTTTCAATAAATTGCTTAGCCCGAGCTTCATCTAATGCCGCGCCTTGCCCACTTGCAAAAGTTATAACGCCTTCAAGGAACTTCTCTGTTTCACTAGTCCCAATAGGAAGATACGGAAACTCAAAGAACTGCTGCTGATATTTTTTCTCTAAGTTCTTAACGATCTCTTTTCCAAACCAAGGAGATATTAAAATATTGAAGTTAGCCTGTGGAATAGTTTTCCACTCCTCTACACCCTCAGAATAAGGTCCAAATAAGATATTAACCTGTAACCCAAGCCCTTCTAATAAATACTTAAGTTCAAATAAATTCCCCTTCCAAAATTGATCTTGATAAGGAATCGATGCAAAGAGATTCACTAGCCTTTTATTCTTTCCTTTGGTTTTGTCATAGCTGCTATCCACAAATTGATCAATAATAGCATTGACAACTTTGCTATGTGCCACAATGTTACTTGAAGTAAATCCTGCTGTCTCTACATGAACAATAGGCTTTCCTACACTTGCAAATTCATTAACTACAGACTCAATGTCATCTCCAACGATAGCTGCAGTACAGCCAGTGAGTACAACTTGCAAATCTGTATCTAATACCTTGTAGGTATTTTCAATATTTTTTTCTTAGCTTATCAAGGCCACCAAAGACTACCTCTTTCTCTGAGAAGTTGGTACAGGGTGCTGTATTTCCTCCTGCATAACCAGTTGCTCTTTCAAAAAAACGGCTTACCATCATACCACAGCCAGGCCCTGAATGTAAGATAGGTACAGCTCTTTCAATGGCCGTTACAGTTTGAAGTGCTCCTATAGCACAAGTAATTCTCTGTTGTTCAATTGTTTTAGCCATTTTGTTTACCTCCTAAAAACTTACCAGAGTCTTGTTCTAGCCACCATTTTGTATAAGGATTAGTAGCATGCTTAGAAAAGTTCTTAACAAACTCATCATTTTCAATCACTTCTAACAGCTTATTCCCATAATTGACAATTCCCTCATATCCCATTGAGAAATGCTCATCTCCAATAAGTAAGGATGGAATACCAAACTTAGCTCCCCAAAGTGTCATGCCACCGTGTCTTGCTAGAAGGACATCTGGCTTCACTTTATTAATAGAATTAACAAGTTGATACTCTTGTTTATTACATACATTGTAATGGGGTACATCGCCATAATCATCTACTACATGTGCTAGAGCATCTGCTTCGACTGATTCATTATCATACAGTGGATCATGGTGAAAGATAGCAGCCCCTACACCTTTCATTCCTAATTCATTTAATACTGCAAGTAGTGAATGACCATGAGAAGCTCCCCCTGTTACATAAGCTGTTTTGCCTTCTAGCTTGCTTCTTACTTCTGCAATCTTTGGAAGCCATTCTTCTTTTTGTTTTTTCAAAAAGAGCTCTACTTCCTTTTCTTTATGGGTCAATTTCCCTAATTCTCTAAACCATCTATCCGTTTGTTCAATACCATAAGGTGCAGAGGTCTTTATTTCAGGTACTCCGAATTTTTGTTCTAGTGCTGCTCCAAGATAAGACCCTAAAGTAGCACAAATCTGTATGCTAGCAATAGCTTCAGAACTATGTTCTAGCTGCTCTACTGTAGAATAGGGTGTCACATAGTTAGGTCTTAGACCTAATTCTTTAAACCATTTTCCGAAAACATCTGAGCCCCAGAAATTAACTACATTGACTAGATCCTCTTGTTTTTTCGTTGCTGGTTTAATCAGCTTTCTAGCAATAGCATGATAGCCTGCGTCAAAGCCAGTAGTCCAAATCTTTGACCTAAAACCTTCGCAATAAATACCAATAACCAGGATGCCTAATTCTTCTTGTAATTCATCTGTGATAGCTTCTACATCATCTCCTATGATACCTACGGCGCAAGTTGTTGCTACAAAGATGACCTTAGGATTTACTTTCTCATAAACTTCTTTGACGGCTTCTCTCAGCTTTTGACTACCACCATAAATGGTATCTTTTTCTTCAATATCAGTTGAAAAAAGCTTTCTTTGGGTAGGATTACTTACACCTCTTAAATCACCATTTTGCTGATAGGTAAAGTCAAACTCATGTAAGCAGCCTAGACAACCTATTGGTCCATGACTTACTACTGCTGCATCTTGAATAAGTACAACAGTACAAATAGCCTGCCCTACTGAACACCCTATGGTTTGATTAAACTGATGCTCACCTTCTTTTAATTTGCCACAACGTGAACATCCTACTAATTCCTTGGCACTTCCACAATAACCTGTAATAGAGCCAAGTCTCGTTTCACGAATCGCTACTTCTGGTAAATCTAAATTTACTTTACTCATCATTACCTCCATTTATAATCCCATAAGTTATAGAGCCTAATACCTTCTTAGTCTTCTGCCAGCTTCATTCTTCACTTATTGTTTTGTTAGGCCTAGCCATGAGAAAAGGTCTCTACAACTTCTTTATCATATAGCTCCTTATGTAAGCTTTGTCCTTTGCCGGGTATACCACAGGCATCCGCCCTACAGTGCTTGCAATGTCTAAATACATCTAGGTATGCTCCTGCTTCCCCTCTAACCTTCTCCAGTAAACTGCAACTTGGTGCTTTAATATGACTTAGCTCATACT
The DNA here is from genome assembly GCF_003990395.1 of Cellulosilyticum sp. WCF-2. Classification (NCBI taxonomy): domain Bacteria; kingdom Bacillati; phylum Bacillota; class Clostridia; order Lachnospirales; family Cellulosilyticaceae; genus Cellulosilyticum; species Cellulosilyticum sp. WCF-2. Next base: position 4,595,577 of record NZ_CP034675.1, read on the forward strand.
GGGGTATAAGTGGAATAATATTTAATATCCTAGCCCCAAGCTCCCTAGTAACCTTTGCAATGTCTTTAATGTGTTCATCATTAATACCAGGAATAAGAACACTGTTAATTTTCACAAGGATACCTAACTCAGCCGCTCGCTTAATGCCCTTCATCTGAGCATTTATCAACTTATTCGCTGCCTCAATGCCAACTAACTTATTCCCATTTTCATCTATAACATAAGCTACAATCTCTGTCAGAATATAAGGATCTACTGCATTAACTGTAACTGTAATAGAATTTACGCCTACTTCCTTTAACCTATCTAATTTGTCATATAACCTAAGTCCATTTGTACTTAAGCAGCTAAGTAGCTCAGGATGTGTTTTCCTTATAACCTCAAAAGTCTCTAAGGCATAATCAGTGGCAAGTGTATCGCCAGGTCCCGCAATACCTACTACCTTTAATTCTGGGCAAAGACTAAGTGCTTTTTCCAAAATATCCGGTGTTTCTTCTGGCCGCAAAAGGAGTGAACTTACACCTGGCCTAATATCTGACTTATTAAATCCCCTCTTGCAAAATTTACATTGAATATTACAATTAGGGCTCACCGGTAAATGAATTCTCCCACTCGTATAATGTGCTTCCTTACTTAAACACGGATGATTTTTAAATAGATGATCAAAATGATCGTCATATTTTTGCGTTCCTACTTCAGCCATCTCTTCACCCCTTTCTTCACTAACTTAAATATTTAATATTGGTCTTCTTTAGCTTTTCAATGATTTCATTAACTTCTCTAACCATTTCAAAGGCTTCTATGCCATGTCTACGAAGCTCATCATATGCTCCTGCCCCAATACGTGAAACAAATACAACTCGGCAGTCCTTGATGACTTTAATCGTCTTAAGTAGTGCTTCCTCTGAATGCTCAAATTCTTGGCAGGAGGGTGTATTCTCTCTTTCTTCGATAAACTTAGCTTCATGCTCATCATTCACTTCATAGATTTGAAACTTCTCGCTTTTGCCAAAATGCCTATTAACGACTATGCCATCGCTACTAGCCAATGCTACTCTATAGGTCACTTAAATGCCCCCTTATTTTTTTACTTAAATTTTATAATCATCTACTAGCCCATCCATTAGTCCATACTCAATAAGAATTTCTTCTAGTCTTTCTTGAGACATAGGTTCTGGAATAACGAACTTGTCGTTTTCATCAATGTGTTTGGCTAACTCTCTATATTCATCAGCTTGGTGCGTGTTTGGGTCATATTCAATAACAGTTTTCTTTCTAATCTCTGCCCTTTGTACCACGTTATCTCTTGGCACAAAATGAATAAGCTGGGTTCCAAGTTCTTTAGAAAAAGCTCTCAGAAGATCTAGTTCTCTATCCACACTTCTACTGTTACAGATGATTCCCCCTAATCTAACGCCGCCTTTATTAGCATACTTTTGAATACCTTTTGAAATATTATTAGCTGCATACAGTGCCATCATTTCACCTGATGCTACAATATAGATTTCCTTTGCTTTTCCTTCACGAATAGGCATTGCAAAACCACCACATACAACATCTCCAAGAACATCATAAAAAACATAGTCTAAATCCTCTGTGTAAGCCTCTAATCTTTCCAAGGTGCCAATAGAAGTAATAATCCCTCGCCCTGCACAGCCTACACCCGGTTCTGGTCCACCTGATTCTACACATTTAATCCCCTTGAAGCCTGTTTTTAAAATAGTACCAAGTTCTATATCTTCACCTTCATCTCTGATGGTATCAAGTACTGTCTTTTGAGCAAGGCCACCAAGTAATAACCTAGTTGAATCAGCTTTTGGGTCACAACCTACCACCATAATCTTCTTACCTAATTCAGCTAACCCAGCTGTCAGATTTTGTGTAGTCGTTGATTTACCAATTCCTCCTTTGCCATAGATTGCTACCTGTCTTATTGTTTCTTTTGCCATCACACATTCACTCCTTATTTTTATTTAATTATTTAGTAAGATGCTTGATCATTTCACTTGAGCTTTTATTTATACTACTCTGCTGGAATAACTGCACCATTATACTTTTCTTCAATAAACTTCTTAGTTTCATCTGAGCGAAGTGCTTCGACTAACGCTTTAATCCCTGGATCCTCTAGCCTTTCTTCTTTTACCGCAATAATATTGGCATAAGGAGAGTTAGCATCTTCTCTAAAAAGATATTTGGTTGTATCTATACCTGCTTCAAGTGCTTTATTAGTATTGGTAATATAAACATCAAAATCTTGTGCAAGCCCAATAATTTGAATAGAATCAATCTCTGTAATTTCAATAGGTTTCACATACTCTACAATGTCCTTAACAGAAGCTTTAAGCTCCTTTAGATTAGGATCTAATTTAATGAAACCTGCTTTTTCAATAATCTTTAGCGCTCTATATTCATTAGTCGCATCATTTGGTATCACAAACTTTGCATTGTCTGGTACTTCATCTACGCTTTGATACTCATTTGAATAAGCTGATATAGGTTCTACATGAATATTGCCTGCATTTGCAATCTTAACGCCACTAACATCGTTATACTCTTCTACATAAGGCCAGTGTGCAAAAAATGCAAAGTCTACCTCGCCTCCATTTAATTTATCTAACCAAGTAGCATCAGCTGCAGTTGAAACAATTTCTATTTCAATGCCCTGCTTGCTTAGTGCAGGCTTCACCAATTCTATAAGCTCATTATGTGGAACAAGGTCAGCTAAACCAATGAGCTTTGTTGTTTCTACATTGCCTGTCTTGTTCTCACTTTCACCTCCTGCACTAGCTACCTTTTCATTCTCTGTATTAACTTGTGCACTACTGGTTTTGGCTACTGAACTGCACCCCATTAAAGCTGTCGTTAATCCTAATGTAACTGCCCCTACAAATAATCTTTTTTTCATTTTAATCACTCCTCATATTCATTTTTTTATAACTTCTGCTGACTACTTCCTTTGGAAAGTAAACGCAGTGTCTTTTTTAAACTCTTGCTACTCTCTCTTTGATTCAAATGGATTAAGTGCCATTTTTTCAAAAGTAATTTAGATATAAAATCCCCTGCTACTTGAACTAGCTGCACAATCACAATTAACACCAACACTGTTGCTAATAAAATGTCATGTTGGAATCTATTAAAGCCAAACCTTACTGCGATGTCTCCTATGCCTCCTGCTCCAAAACTACCTGCTAAAGCAGTCATCGAAATCACTGCTATAACAGCCACGGTGAAAGCTCTAATAAGTGATGGCAGTGCTTCAGGTAGCATAACAGTAAGTAAGATGTGAATATTCCCAGCCCCCATTGCTCTAGCAGCTTCCACTTTTCCTTTTTCAACCTCTAATAAGCTACTTTCTACTAATCTTGCAAACATAGGAACACAACTTGCAACCAAAGCAATAATACATGCATTAGTCCCATAGGCTTTACCTACAATTAACCTTGCTATGGGAAGCATGAGTATAATGACTATCATTTGAGGCATGGATCTTAAGCAGTTAATGGTTATTCCTAATAAACGGCTGATCCAAGGAACCGGATGTAAACCTTCCTTGCTGGTTAGAACTAATATGAGCCCTAGCATAAGTCCAATGATTAATGTAAATAGCGTAGAGATAATAACCATATAAAGGGTATCTCCAAGTGCTGGCCAAATTGTATCCCATATAGGTTTCGTAAATGTACTTTGAATCACTTCCCATACAGAATGCTTATATAAACTCAAATGCCCTCACCTTCCTTTACCCAATCATTTCTTTGAAATTCTGAGTGGATTTTGATAAATAATTTACCTGTACTGCTTTGAGGATTTAAAAAGATATTTCTCACTTCGCCTTGTTCAATCAACTCCCCCTCCTCTAAAATAGCCATGTTTTGACAGATATACTTAATCACCTCTAGTTCATGGGTAATAAGAACAATGGTAATCCCTAACTTATCATTAATTTTTTTTAAAAGCTCTAGAACAGAAACAGTAGTTTGGGGATCTAATGCACTAGTGGCTTCATCACTTAGAAGTACATCTGGATTATTGGCAAGAGCTCTTGCAATTCCCACCCTTTGCTTTTGTCCTCCTGAAAGTTGCCCTGGATAAGCATTTATCTTGTCACTTAAACCCACTAGCTCAAGTATTTCTTTAACTCTTGTTTTAATCTGCTTCTTATCATAGCCCACAAGTTTCAAGGGATATGCTACATTTTGATAAACGGTTTTGCTTTCAAATAGATTGAAGTTTTGAAAGATCATCCCTATCTTTTGCCGTTGGATATTAAGTGCTTTTTTTGATAAAAGTGTAATATTCTTTCCATCAATTTTGATTTCTCCATAATCAGGTTCTTCTAATCGATTTAAGCATCTTACTAAGGTTGACTTTCCAGCCCCGCTAAAACCTACTATTCCAAAAATATCTCCTTTTGTAATCTCTAAATTAATCCCCTTTAAAACTTCGATATATTGTCCTTGACTCACATACGATTTGTGTAAATCTGTTATGCTAATAAATGCGTCACTCATTCTATCACCTCTTTTCCCACTTGCATGGTAAGTTCAATAAAAAATCCTCATTTCTTGAATACAATAAAAGGCCAATTATTATTCCCTTGTTAAGAATAATAATCAGCCTCTAGTTCTTCTAGTTAACAGATTATTTAATACGTAATTTTTCATTTTTTTCTATTTGAACAATCTTCCCATCTTGAATCATTACAGTTACAGATCCATATTTTATTGTTTCTATAATTTGCAATACTTTCTTTACCTCTTCTTGGTTATTCTTATCGGGCATTGCTCTATTCACCTCCTGCATAGATATAATTATTTTTTACATTAATCTGAATGGCATACTCATCTTGTATAACGACTGTTAAGCTTCCGTTTTCTATGGTTGACAATATGTCTTCTAAGACTTTCTCTAATTTTTTTGTATGCCATACTTGATCTCTATAGTCTGTAGCTAACTCCATATGATTGATTCTCCTCCTTATTCAACCAAGAAAACTCTAATATTTCCTATGCAACAAGAAAGTGGACTATCATCCACATTTCTTCCGCTAGGGAACCCTAGGTTCCCTTCGGCGCTGACAAAAAAACATGTCAGCTGAGCACCCTCCTGAATACGGCAGGGAATACTTCCCCTGCACCCCTTATAGTCTAGGAAAGTTCTATTTTTATACAAAAGTAGAACTTTCCTAGACTATAGAAAATGCCACTTTCTTAGATAAGAAAGTGGCACCTATATATCGAGGTATCTACACTTTCTCATCTCTCAAACTTAAAAGTTTGTAGGAATTAGCACCTTGAAAGATATTATGCTATCTTTCAGGTTGCCGGGCATCATCGGGCCAGTCCCTCTGCCTCTCTGGATAAGAAAAATTTATTATTTCCTAGTAATTCTATATTTTTACTTTTATTAATTGCATTATATTCTCGTCGCTTTTTATTGTCAATATATTTTTAATATTTATTTTTATTAATTTGTTTTGTATGGCTATACATATGGTATATATCGCTTTAGAGAGGTATACACTAAGCTTCTTATAAATCATCCTACCTATTTTTATTGAAACTATTATTTTTATGTGATATATTTATATCATAAAGATACAATTATATCGCATAAAGTGAGGAGCTTTTATGAATATAAAAAGTAGGTTCAAGCGATTTTGGAGTAGTAACTTATTGTATGACTCAACTACCGACACAGAACGCACTTATACTCGAAAAATAAACCCCAAATTAGGTTTATTAGGTTTTTGTGGGTTGCTTGGTTTTCTAGGATTTTTACCAGATTTAACTGATATACCTTTTCCATTATTCTTTTTTGCATTCTTTGGCCTTTTCAGCTTCTATTATGAAGGTAAGATGTCCAACACGCTGATAGACGAGCGATTTAAGGTAAATGCTTATCGCGCAGAAGCCCTAGCAAATAAGATTTCTATGATGATGATTATATTCTTAACCCTTGTATTTGTACTAAAGCTGGAAAAAACCGAGTTAGTAATAAGCTTTTTAATAGCTCTTATTGGATTAGCATTTGGCCTTTCAGTCTTTTTGCAACAATATTTATTATATCGCTTTGAACACGAGGAATAAGTATGGCAGAATTTAAATGCACTCTAAAGAAATACCGACTATTACAAGACCTAACGCAAGAACAGTTAGCAGAACAAGTTGGTGTAAGACGTGAAACTATAATGAGATTGGAGGCAGGGAGATATAATCCTTCTTTAAAGTTAGCAATAGATATTTCAAAAGCTGTAAATACCCCGATTGAAGAGATTTTTATTTTTGATTAGAGATTAACCCAAAAAGAAATACCCACTTATATCCATGGGTATTTCTTTTTATTGTTTGGAGGAAAAATTATATTAATCTCCTTAGTATTGTCTAGCAGGCCCTAAAGCTTATTAATCACATCCTCATATTTCTCAATAGTCATTTCTTTACCCCATTCATCTAATTGACTATAAATAAATTCAGTTGCTTTTTCAGAAATGATAATGTTTTTAAGGTCTTCTTTTATTTCTTCTAACGGCACCTTATAAGCTTCTTTATGTACATTTAAAACTTTTATTAAATGCCAACCAAATTGGGTTTTAACTGGGTTTGATACTTGCCCTTCTTCTAAAGTCTTTGCTCCATTTAAGAAGTCCTGATCATAATAACTTGAATCATATGCGATATAACCTAGTTCTCCTCCAGTATCTTTAGTCCCGTCTGTACCATACTTTTTAGCAAGCTCTGCAAAGCTTGTACCTTTATCATATTCTGCTTTAATAGCCTTAGCTTCTTCCTCCGTTGCAACTAAAATATGTGCCATTTCAGCACCTGGTGCCATTGTATAGTTTCCACTATTGCTCTCATAATATGCCTTAATTTCAGCATCGGTAACAGGGATGTTCTTACTAATGTATTTAGCAACATTGGAAATCGTTAGACTATCTTTAATCTGAGTTTTATAACCTTCTGCTGTTAAGCCACTATTTACTAAAGCTTTTTCAAATTCTGCTGCTGTCTCATAATCTTCCTTAGTTTTGTTAAATTCATTATTTACTTCTGTCACTGTAGGCTCTAACTTAAGTTCTCTTCCCTTAATGAGTGCCACTTTGTTCTTAATAATATAATCAACAAGCTCTCCCTTGCGCTGCTCCATATACTGTTTAGCTTCCTCTGTTTCAAAAAAGCTATCATCGTATTGATATTGATATTGATATTGAATCATCATCATTTCATAATCTAATTGAGTCAATATCTCTTTTGCTGTTATCGTTAAGTCACCCACTTTAGCTACTACTGCATCGCTTGTAATACCTGGCGTAATCGCTACTGTATTCTCTTTAGCAAGCCACTTAACTTCTACATTAAGTAGTTCCCCAATATATTTAACAGGTACAAACAGACGACCGTCTTGCATAGTTGCCTTGGTATCCATTTCTTTAGTCTTTCCATTTACTATCATTGTGGTTTGTCCCACCGTTAAAATCACCTTCATATTGTCTTTCATAATAGTAGCCGTTCCAGATACTTGGTCCCATTCTACCTGAGCGCCAAGCTCTTCACTAATAAAACGCAGTGGTACTAAGGTACGATTATTACTATCAATGAAAGGGGCTACATCTTTAAAAACTACATTTTCGTTATTAATCGTAACACTTACTGGTTTCTGTGCCATAACAGCTCCTGATGGTATTGCCACCAACATTCCTAAAAGTATAGCTAACATCTTCCTTGCTTTCATCTTTTTCCTCCTTTTTATAAATAACCCTAGAAAAAATGATTAAAACCTTCGCATTTTAAAGATAATTCATTATAGCATAATCTCATTTGTGCATTTCATTTTGTTCATAAGTTGTTATTTTTATTGGAGTAAAAAGAAATAATGTTGTATATTTTATTATTTTGACATATGATGTAAGGGTACGCCTTAAATTAATAAGACAGTTCGAGACCATCCTGTCTAAAAACAAAACTAGGGACAACTTATGTTGTTGTGAATTTAATTTGGAGGTGAACGTTTATGAATATGACAAACTTAAGTAAAACACAAAAATTAGTTTTTTCTTCTATGCTCATGGCGCTTTATATCGTCATTTTGTATTTTACGCAAAGCTTTTCTTTTGGGGCTTATCAAATCCGTATTGCTACGAGTATGTACGCCCTATCATATTTCTTTCCGTTCCTAGTTTTCCCACTTGGTCTCGCCAATTTTATTGCTAATGCCCTTTTTGGTGGCTTAGGTCTTCTTGATATGATTGGAGGTTGTGCTGTTGGCATCGTTACAACCTACTCTATTGTCCTTATTAAACAAGGTAATCTTAATAAATGGCTCATTGCCCTACCTATTATTTTAGTTCCAGGGTTAGGTGTCTCTATTTGGCTTTCTTATCTTTTAAATCTGCCATATACTGCACTAGCTATGAGCTTATGTATTGGGCAAATCATCCCTGCACTTGTAGGCGTACTTTTGGTAAAAACATTAGCACCTATTATTTGTAAGACACAAAAGGAGAATTTAGTATGAGTAGTAGAACAAAAGAGGAATTAAACGGTGTAACCCATTTAGGTAATCAAAAGGTAGCCTACCGAGATAATTATGCACCAGAGGTCTTAGAAACTTTTATTAATAAACACCCTGATAATGATTATTTCGTTAAATTTAACTGTCCAGAATTTACAAGCTTATGTCCGATTACTGGTCAACCTGACTTTGCAACCATTTATATTTCTTATGTACCAGGTCCTCGTATGGTAGAAAGTAAATCCCTTAAGCTCTACCTTTTCAGTTTTAGAAATCATGGTGATTTTCATGAGGATTGTATGAATATTATTATGAAAGACCTTATTAAGCTAATGGACCCTAAATACATAGAGGTATGGGGTAAATTCACTCCAAGAGGAGGTATTTCTATAGACCCTTATTGTAATTATGGGAAGCCTGGGACTAAATGGGAAGCTGTTGCTTTTGACCGACTAACCCATCATGATTTATACCCTGAAAAAGTAGATAATCGCTAATCGGAAGGATGTGTGCTATATGAAAGCAATGGTTTTATTTAGTGGGGGCATCGATAGTACGACTTGTCTAGCCCTTGCCATAGAAAAGTTCGGCAAGAAAAATGTAATTCCCTTATCCATTACCTATGGTCAAAAGCATAGCAAAGAATTAGCTGCTTCCAAGAGTATTTTAAGCTACTATGAGCTAGAAGGTATGGACCTTGATTTAACACCTATGTTTACCTATAGTGACTGCTCTCTTCTAAGCCATTCTAAGGAGGAGATTCCTCTAACTTCTTATGCTGAGCAACTTGAGCTTACTAATGGTAAGCCAGTATCGACTTATGTCCCTTTTAGAAATGGGCTTTTTCTATCTTCAGCTGCAAGTATTGCTTTAGCTAAAGGTTGCTCCTCTATTTACTATGGCGCTCATAGCGATGATGCTGCTGGTAATGCTTATCCTGATTGTAGTCAAACTTTTAATGAGGCCATTAATAGGGCTATCTATGAAGGTAGTGGCAAAGCCTTACAAGTAGTGGCTCCCTTTGTTGGTCTTACTAAAGCTGATGTTGTTAGTGAGGGATTACGCCTTAATGTTCCTTATCACCTCACCTGGAGCTGCTATGAGGGGCATACTACGCCTTGCCGAGAGTGTGGCACTTGTATTGATCGTGAAAAAGCTTTTAAGTTAAATGGCCTTATAGAGCCTTTACTTCAAGAATAAAAAGCAAAAAAAATATAGCGAGAATTCAACTGAACTCCCGCTATATTACTCAAAAAGTACTTACTATTGCCTTGGTAATCTTTCAGTAATGATATCCACTCTCTACTTATAAGCTTATAGGTTTCTTTTCTTCAAAATTAGTTGCCATTGTCCATTCTACCGCGGTTCCATTCTTCAAACAAAAGATTTGAAGCAGCACATCAATTCCATTTTCCTTCCATGCTTGTAGAAATTTTCTAGAAGGGTGATTAAAGATTTCATTCTTTAACTTTTCATCATTTACTTGCTCTAAGATACCTGAAACTCTTATTTGACTACCTTGTCCTTGAAAGCATAATTCTGCTTTGGGATTTTCCATTACTTGTTTAAATAAGTCTTTGGTAGATGCTGTATGAAATATAATCCCCTCTTCATCAGCTCTAAATAAAAGCATTCCTCTTACTCTTGGTTGGTCCCCATCCATTGTTGCCAAATGAAAAACCGGATTTTCATTCATTAATTTAAATATGTTCTCTTTTACCATCTATGTATCTCTCCTTTAAAAATGATAGGATTATTATACGTATAAAAGATAAAATACACTTTCAAAATAAATGCAATTACTATCACAAAACAACTACTTTTCTATATAGTATTTATCATATGCCTTAATTATTATATGTATGGCGATATTCAGAAGGTGTCACGCCCACTAACCTACTAAACTTTGATGAAAAATGGGCACTACTGCTAAAACCACATCTCATAGCTATTTCAGTAATAGGTATCTCTTTTCTTCTAAGAAGTTTTTTCGATTTTTCTACTCTTGTTTCTATCAAATATTCGATGGGCGTCAAGTGGATCTCCTTTTTAAAAATACGATTAAAGCTTGAGGCTGACATACTCCCTAGCTGCGCCAACTGTTTCACTGTTATGCCTTCACTAAAATGCTCTTCTATATAATGCTGTGCACGGGCTACTGCATAATGAGAGGATATTGCCCTTACATCATAATTTTCTCCCATAAGACTTCTTATTAACCAATGAGTGATAATAGTCGTTTGTGCCTCCAATGTTATGTCTGAATTTTTCATTCTTTTACTGTATTCAAAAGCAAATGTATTTAAGGCTTTCAAAATATCTTGACATATTGCAAACTGCTTCCAATTGAAATATGGTTTCTCATCTGTATACCTTTTGTATTGTTCCTCAAAATAAACTTTCTCAATTAAGATACAGTAATAATGAACAAACTTTTCTCCTTGCTCTTGGTGAGGTATATATGGCGATACTGCAGTAGCAACATAATGATTTTCTTTGATTTCAATAACAGGTTGCACCATCTCAAGAGAAAAATCAATAATAAACATATAGGAAGGGTGCGTATGATTAGGTTTAATGGCATATTGACATGCCCCTGTACTTGGAATAAATAATCCCATTTTATGATGTACATAACAGTCTACATGTTTTAAATCTTCTTGTGTTACACTTTCACCGATTAATTTCTGAACTAGTTTAAAGTCGTCCATCATTATCTGTCCCTTCTATAGTGTATTGATTTATTTTTATATATTTTAATTTTCATTTTATTCTAATATCTATTACTTCAACCGTCAAATATAAATTTATTCTTTGTGTCTATCCTGGATTATAGTAACTCGTCTTTCCTTTCACCATAGTTCTTTAATGAGCATATAAAATAGACGAAGTTTCTAACTCCGTCTATTTCACAACCTATCCTCTATAGCCATTCACTACTTAATAGCCATCTTAGAAATTACCTCTATTATGTCCCACAATATGTTTTATACCCACAAGTAAATGACTCAGGTACTACTGTATAATCATCATTCAGATTTTGATAATCATAAAGGTTCTGAAGTGCTCTTACCAGAGATTCTAGAGGTCTATAATCCTGATTCTTAACGGCATGTTCTAACGCCTCTTCAACTCTATGATTTCTAGGTATTATTGTAGGATTATTTCTCTCCATCAAGCTTCTTGCTTCCTCTAAAGATTCCTTTTGACCCCCCAGACGTTGTTGCCACAAACTAAACCATTGTTCAAATTCCTGAGAAGCTGTAAGTTTAGAAGGCTTCATCTGGTCTAATGTCAATTCGCGAAACGTATTGGTATAATCTGCATTGTACTTTTGCATTAAACCTAGAAGCGCTTCGATTAAAGATTGATCCATCTCATTTTCATGAAATAAACCAAGTTTGCTTCTCATTCCCTCATACCAAAAACTATGATATAAGGTGAAAAACTGATTTACTTCTTTTTCTGCAAGTTTAACGGCTTCTGCTTGGTCTTCATGTAATAATGGTAGTAAGGCTTCTGCAAATCTAGCTAAATTCCATGCAGCCATTTTAGGTTGATTCTGATAAGCATATCTCCCATTAGTATCAATGGAACTAAACACCGTATCAGGATTATAGCTATCCATAAATGCACAAGGCCCATAGTCAATGGTTTCTCCGCTAATTGTCATATTGTCTGTATTCATTACACCATGAATAAACCCAACCAATTGCCACTTTGCAATTAATTCTGCTTGTCTTCTTACTACTTCTTGAAGTAAATACATATAAGGTGCTGCTTTAGATATGCCCTCTTTAAAATGTCTCTCTAAGGTATAATCAGCTAAAGCCTTTAGCTCTTCTTTAGTCTGAAACTGATTTGCATATTGAAAAGTACCTACTCTGATATGGCTTTTAGCCACTCTCACCAAGATAGCCCCCGGTAAACTCGTTTCTCTCATAATGGTTTCACCAGTCGTTAATACTGCCAGACTTCTTGTAGTCGGAATGCCTAACCCTTTCATCCCCTCACTGATTATATATTCACGTAGCATAGGGCCAAGTGTTGCTTTTCCATCTCCTCGTCTTGAATAGGGTGTTCTTCCTGAACCCTTGAGTTGAATATCAAATCGTTCTTCTTTTGTTAGATACTCTCCTAAAAGAATGGCTCTTCCATCTCCTAGCATGGTAAAATATCCAAATTGATGGCCTGCATAAGCCTGTGCAATTGGTGTTGTTCCTTGTAAAACCTTGTTACCGGCTAAAACTTCCACCCCTTCTTTACTTTTAAAAAAATCTATATCTAAACCCATTTTTTCTGCAAGATTTTCATTCCACAGAATTAGCTGTGGTGATGGCACTTTACTTGGAGATTGCCTTGAGAAAAATGCTTCCGGTAAAGTTATATACGTATTTTCTAGCATTTTACATTTAGTTTCTACAAATTGTTCTTCCATAATATCTTCCTCCTTACTTTTTATTATTTATTTGCATCATATGATTTCATTTTTAGTCTCTTCATAACTCTAATTATTATACAACACCATTTTACTTATCTTATCAATAGTAACTAAAAAAGGACTGTCATTTAGATCTCCTATTTCACAAAACATAGCCCTACACAAATAAATGCTTAACCTATACTTTGTAATAGAAGAAAATTTAGCAACAGCCCTATTTCTCTATTTATTTTATTTATAATACCTTGCTTAAGAAAAGCTTCGTTCTTTCTTCTTTAGGTGCATCAAATATATCCTTTGGTACGCCTTCTTCAATAATCTTACCTTGATCCATAAATAAAAGTCTTGTACCTACTTCTTTTGCAAAGCCCATTTCATGCGTTACAATCATCATAGTCATACCTTCATCAGCTAGTTCCTTAATAACGTCTAATACCTCATTAACCATTTCAGGATCTAAGGCAGAAGTTGGTTCATCAAATAACATCACTTCTGGTTTCATCGCTAAGGCTCTTGCAATAGCTATTCTTTGCTTTTGTCCACCAGATAATTTATTAGGATATTCACTGGCTTTCTCTCTTAGTCCTACTTTTTCTAAGAGGCTATATGCTAATTTCTCTGCTTCTTCCTTCTCCATCTTTTTAATCTTCATAGGTGCTAATGTAATATTATCAAGCACTGTCATATGGGGAAAAAGGTTGAAATGCTGGAACACCATTCCTATTTTTTGACGTATTTCATTAATATCTACCTTAGGATCAGTAATGTCGACTTCATCAACTAAAACCTGCCCACTTGTGACTTCTTCCATTTGATTAATACATCTTAAATACGTAGATTTCCCAGAACCAGATGGACCGATAATAACAACTACCTCACCCTTATTAATAGAGTCATTAATTCCTTGTAATACCTTTAAATCTCCGAAACTTTTATGTAAGTCTACTACCTTAATCATTTTCAGCCCTCCTTATTTGCTCACGTTAACCTTTTTCTCTATTTGCCTCATAAATACTGTCAGTAAGCTAGTAATGATAAAATAGCATACACCCACGATTAATAATGGTTGTAGAGGATTAAAGGTTCGACTTGTAATAATATTTTGAGCCTTCATTAAATCTAGCCCTCCAATAAATCCAATAATAGCTGTCTCTTTAATCAGGATAATAAATTCACTAACAAAAGCAGGAAGCATTTGAATAAATGCTTGTGGGAAGATAATATATCTCATTGTTTGCCCATAACCTAAGCCTAATGAACGTCCAGCTTCCATTTGTCCTTTATCAATCCCTTGTATTCCTGCTCTAATAAGCTCAGCCATATAAGCCCCACTATTAATACCAAAAGCAATACCGCCTACCCAAATACGGTCAATACTTGAGGTAGCAAATACAACATTCCACATCAGCACAATTTGAAGTACAGACGGTGTTCCCCTAATTATGTAAATATAAGCTCTTGTAATCCATTTTAAAAATTTCATTACATAATATAAAAAAGCTCTTAAAACACCAACTTTTTTAGGCAATACACAAATCTGAGTCAGTGCAACAAAAATACCTATCAAAAGTCCTAAAATGAGGGCAATCGCTGTTAGACCAAGTGTCCACTGTAAGCCTTGCCATATCAGTTCATAATATTTTTCTTGAAAAAAGGTCTGATAAAACGACACGGTTTGTTGACCGAATATGTTAATAAAGAAGTTTTCCATTCTTATACCTCAACTTTCATTATTATGTTGTCTATTTATAATATAACATTAGTTCATTGTCAAGTCTAATAATTTAGAAAATATTTTCATACTATAAAAGGGACAGTCCTTATTCTGAACAGTCCCTTTGTTTGTAGAGCTCCATTAACTATAAAACTTATTCTGCTTTACCAAAATACTTTTCGTAAATAGTATCGTATTCACCACTAGCTTTAAGATCATCTAACGCTTTATTCATTTCATCTACTAATGCTTGATCGCCTTTTTTAATGGCGATTGCATATTCTTCTTCCACAAATGGTGCTTCTATAATTTTAAGATCATCTTTACCTGCTATCATTTTCTTAGCTGGTTCCTCATCAATAACTACTGCGTCTACTTTTCCATTTTGAAGATCTGCTACTGCTTGAGTACCTTTGTCAAGACGAATCACTTCTACACCCTCTACAGCACTAATAGCTAAATCTCCAGTTGTACCTAGTTGTACTCCTACTGTTTTACCTACAAGGTTATCTACTGTACTTATTTCTGTATTGTCTGCTTTTACAATAATAACTTGTTTAGATTTAAAATAAGTTTGAGTAAAATCTGCTTGTTTTTTACGTTCATCATCTACTGTTAATCCAGCTGCAACAAAATCAATCTTATCACTTCCTAATGCCAAAAGTAATGAATCGAATGCCATATCTTCAATTTTTAATTCTTTTCCCATTTTGTCTGCGATAGCTTTAGCAATATCTACATCAAAACCAACTATATCTGTTCCTTCACGATATTCAAAAGGTTCAAATTCTGCATTAGTTCCCATTACAAGTACTTTACTATCTTTTGAGCTACCACAACCAACAAATAACCCCATTGTTAATACACTTATACCTATTAAACTTACTACTTTAAATAATTTACTTTGTTTCATTATATAATCCCCCTCTATGTGATTTAATAAAATAATCTATTTCCTGTTTGATATGAATAATTATACACATTCAAGTATTAATAGTCAATCTATATTTTTATTTTTTTATACTTTAATGAAAATATTCTCTGATCAAAATTAGGACGAGCCCTTGATATTTAATATTTTCTTACTTTTATCCACAATTTTATAAACATCTAGTAAACATAAAATTAAATAGACTTATTTATTTTTTGTGGATAATGTGTATAACTTTGTGCATAAGTTGAAAATACTATGCTATTTTAAGAGCATAAATGTGGACACGCTGTTTATGGAAACACTTAAGTGAATACTTTATGTTAAAAACTATACATTTCGCGTTTGATTTTATACCACATTTTAACAATATTGTCCTAAATTGTTTATTTATAAAAATACATTTTAAATTGTATAATCAACCACTGCTCTACTAGTTGCCACTTGTCTTACTAATTGATTTGCTACCACTAAGTGCTTTTCATGTGCTTGGTAATAATCTAAAGCTGATGCATCTACGAATTCTGAGTAAAGTACTACGTCATAAGCTGCTGGTGAAGCATTAAAATTAAGACCTACTTCTATTTCAAGAAGTCCCTCTATCTGACCCTTAAGTCCCTCTAGCTGTTCTTTAATCTTATGCATTACTTCTTCTTTTGTCCCATGTACTTCATGTTCTGCTACTTGCCACATTACAATATGTTTGACCATTTTATGACCTCGTTTCTTATTAATCATTTTTCATTATACTAGTCTCCTTATAGCTTCTCAACATATTTATTCATAATATTTATAAATAATCTTAATCGTAGATAAATTTTTTCGATAGCTCCACGATGATGACAAAATATATCGCCGAGGCATAACGCCCCGGCGTAAGCTACGAAGACTGGCACAGTTATAACTCTTTTTTTAAGTAGACCATATCCACAAGCTGTACCCCATTTTCAAACATTGGGTGGTCGTAATTGTCAGTAAAAAAGTTATGAACCCTGTGTGAAAGATGAAAACCATTTTTTCCATAAAATTGCATCATAGAAGGAACATCGCCCGTTCCGACAATCATAGTTTTATATTTATCTTTGTAAAATGCCCCAATATATTGAATCAGCTTACTGCCATATCCCATACCGTGCCACTTTTCGTATGTTGCTATATTTTTAAGCTCGCATATATCACAGCTCTCTCTTGTGACAACACATACACTTCTGAGTTCATTATCATACAAGGCAAACAACTCTCCACGCTCAAGATATTTGTCTATCATGGATTCCGACTCATCTGCAAGCAACAGTAAATCAAGAAACTGTTTTTTATTCTCATTTATCATTTTAATTTCCACGGAATACCCCCTAACTCATTTACTTTATATCAATAATACTCATAAATCTGCTACATGGGCTTTAAATTTTTATTGAGCCTTTCTACCATCCAGGAAAAGCGTTTGGCACGCCCTGCGTCTGTCTTTGCATCAAGATATGCCCGTGTATAAGTTTTCTGAACGGCTGGAGACATCGACATGAAATTGGAGTAGGCAGGATCAAAGCCTTTTAACATGGCGGCTATGAGCGTAATCTGTTCTTCCGTAATAGCTGCTGGCTTTGCAATGTTCCACTGTCCATTTTGCTTGGCTTCTTCAATTTTGCGCCTGCCATGGTCGGTCATGATTCCCCGTTGCTCCAGTTGCTTTACTAATGCCTTATTCTTCTCTGACCACTTACTATTATCTCTGCGTAAAGAAAAATATTTTTTATATGTCTTGTCATCAATGCTTTGCATCTGCCCGTCAATCCATCCAAAACAAAGTGCTTCCTCAAGCGCGTCACTAGCGGTTATTGTTTCCGGGCCACCTGCCTTGCCAAATAGCAGCCAAATGCCGTCACTAGATAGGCAATGTACTGATAGCCATTTTCTAAATTCCTCCCGATTAATAAATTGCATGATTTGACCCATAGTCCCCTCCTTCATTTCACCTTCTTTGTCAAAAACCCACTTAAATAAATTTAAATTTGTCAGTTTCACATATGCTCACTATGTTTACTTTAAAGCTTAGTAAAAGAATGAGTTTTTACATGTTCACCAAAAAAAGTAAGCCTTAGTGCTTCAAAAAATACGGAGCAGAATTTCGGAAGGTAATCCTTATCCTCTCATTTCTGCTCCGTAATATTCCTCATAAATACTCAAACAAATACTATTGATAATGTTCTTTTACTATAAAACTCTTAAGCCGTTTTTACATGTGCACCTTTATTAAACTTTTTGCTATTCTTCCAAGATACCCAAAGTGGACCAGCTAAACATACTGAAGAGAAGCAACCACTTAAAACACCCATCATCATAGGAAGTGCAAAAACTTTAATAGATTCAATACCAAAAACATAAGCAAAAATGTACATAATCAAAACACTAATACTTGTTGTTACACTGGTATTAATAGAACGTGTTAAGGTTTGTGTTAAACTGTCATCCATTAGTACTTCCATATTCTTACTATTAAGTGCCATATTCTCACGGATACGGTCATAAATAACAACAGTATCATTAATTGAGTAACCGATAATAGTGAGGGCTACTGCTATGAAGTTGGTATCCAGTGGAATTCTTAAAACAACGAATGTAAAGAAAATGACTAATATATCATGTCCCAAAGCTACAAGTGCCATAGCTCCAGCTGATAAACCACCAATCTTCTTAAAACGAACCCAAACATAAACAACAATTAATGCAAGTGCTATCACCAAAGACATGATTGATCTAATAAGAGTTTCTTTACCGATATAAGGCTCTACCATATAAGATTCTGATAGCTCTAATTTATTAGCTGCATAAGCTTTGTCTAAAGCTTCATCTAATTTAACTTGGTCTTTTGCATTTAAGCTATCTGTACCAGCTAAGCTTAAAACAATCTTTTGTTGTTTATTTCCTAAATCCTCTGTGATCTGTCCTGTTACATTTCTATTTAAGGTACTTGTTGCAAGTCTAGATACATCTTCTACATTTAAGTCGCCTGTATAAGTATAAGTAAGCATTGCTCCACCTTTAAAGGTTGTATCTAATGCTATCCCATTAATGAAACAACTTACAATACCAATAACCATTAATACAATAGAAATACTGTAAAGTCCCCATCTCTTCTTGTAAAAAGGAATCGTTTTTCTTTCCTTTGGTAAATGGTAAAGCTTGATATTTCTAAACGCTTTGAAATTAATTAAAGAAAGTAATAACTTATGAGTTGTATAGATACCAGCTATGAAGTTAAGTACAATTCCGACTAATAGTGTATAACCAAAAGATAGCATTGTTCCTGAACCTAATGCCATTAGAATAATGGCTACAATAGCTGTTGTAATATTACCATCAAATACAGAAGCAAAAGCTCTACTATAACCTGATTTAAGCGCTAATGGTAAAGATTTTCCTGACCTTAATTCCTCTCCAATACGCTCATTAATGATAACGTTAGCATCTACCCCCATACCTAGGGATAAGATAATACCTGCTATACCTGGTAAGGTTAAAGTAAATTGTGGCACAGAAAGAGCTAAAATCTGCACCGCTAACTGCAGCGTTAAAGCAATACAACTTATAAAGCCTGGTAATCTATAAAAGACAAGCATAAATAAACAAATAAGTGCAAACGCTGTTATACCTGCCATAACCATTACTTTTAGGGCCCCACTTCCAAGGCTTGGGCTAATCGTGTTATGGCTTGTAGCAGTCATAGAGAATGGTAGTGCACCTGAACTAATTTTCTCTGCTAAGTCTTGTGCCTGATCTAGGGTAAATGTACCCTCGATAACGCCTTCCCCTCCTGAAATCTTCTGATTTACCATAGGTCCAGAAATATAAGTTTCATCCATAAAAATGAAAAGTTGTTGACCAATCAGTTTTGCCGTTGCTTCTTCAAAAAGCTTTGCGCCTTCTGCATTAAATACTAACTGTACCATATACTGATTGGTTTGTTGATTCATTACAGCACGGCTACTTTTTACATCCTTACCTTCGATAAGAATATTACCTTCACTATCTCTAAAGGTTAGCCTAGCTGTTTCACCTAATTCAGATATAGCTTTTTCAGGGTTAAACTCTGCTTCATCAGACTTCCATGGGAATCTTACAATGATTCTACCATTTTTCTTATCAATTGTTACTTCTCTATCTAGTATGTTCTTATTATCTAATCTTGTTTCAATAACACTTCTAGCTGCATTAAGCTCATCTGAGGTTGCTGCTCTGTCTAAATCAACAGGTTCGTAGATAGCTTCTACACCACCTCTAATATCAATACCAAAACGCATTTCTTTAGCTCCTTTAACATGAGGAGCTCCAAATACAGCTAATATTAATAATCCTATAATAATGGCTACAATAATAAAAAACGTATATTTTTTTGCCTTCACTTTCATTTCCTCCTATAATTTAAAATGTTGTTATAAGAGGAATATTTCTCCTTGGTCCGTCCTTGTTATAAATATAATTTAAAACCCTTCTTCGAGTAGTATGTATACATATCAGTGTAACTAAGCAAACAAACATTTGATAAAGTACCCGCTGTAACATCTTGAGATAATCTAATAATGCAAGGCACTCCTCATAACTTGTAAGCTCATTAAGAATGAGTTCTTCATCTAGATGCTGCTCCACAAACTCATTGACTTTCTTAGGCATCAGTCCTAATAAATGATTTGGTGACATCATTCCTACATCATAAAGCGCACGCTTAGTTGTGGTTTCATAAGGCACTTGTGTAGGTTGTTCTTTTTTAGCAACCATATCTGGTGTTAGGCGCATAAAGAGGAGTATCACACAGATACATAGGCCTATATATGCTATTTGGTAGCTTATTCTATTAGCCTTCATGATACTCCTCCTTCTTTTAGTCATTTGAACCTATTATAATACTAATCAAAAAATTTTTATACTATTTATTAAAAAAAATCTTATCATTTTATGTCATATTTTTACTCATTTCAAGCTCAGCGATTTATTTCTTTATTTTTCAAAAAGCTTTCACTTACCTCTTTAAGCTACTTCATCTGAAACTATTAGTAAATGCCCTATTTGAAGTACTATTTGAAGTAAGTCATCTTCCAATAGTGGCGAAGTTCCATTGAACTGATTGTCTTCATCTAAGCTCATGCAGTTATTTCCTACTAAGAACTCTACTGCTTTTAATCCTTTTTCAGATAAGGTATTAGCATCCTTAATTACTACGTTACTCCCTTTAAGTAACTCTATTAAATCTTGTGATTCTAATAGCTTATAAATACTTATGGCTGCTTCTTCTCTAGTAAGGATTTCATCTGACTTTCCTGAAATAAGACCTTGTATAACTGCTTTATTGTAGGTGTCCTCACCTAAAAGCAAATCAATAAAATCTTTTTTGGTAAGGTTAGTAGACTGATTAAGTTCTGCTACCTTATCCTGCAGCGAGATAATCTGGTCATATAACTTTTTATTCTTTTCTAAGTTACTTTTACTCCCTACACTGGTCCAAGCTCCTACCTCTACTACTTCATTTATTAATTGTCCTAGTTCTTTTAGGTCACTTACCTGTGCTGATTTTATCTCTTCTAGTAATTTTACAGTTTCATTATTACTATAACCACACATATAATTAAAGACTGCATTAACTGCTCCACTTAATTCTCCTTGTGGCAAGGTATATTCACTAAAAGCTTTTAAAATATAGCCATCTAAACTTTCTTGTGTTAAAGCATAACTTTGAGTAAAGCTTTCTATGTCTTTATAAGTATTTAAGGTCTTATCAATATAGGGATCCATATAAGTTGATAAGCTAATACCATTCCAGCTTACACTTTCTATGTTAGAATAAACGTTATTTTGATACCTTAGCTGAGCTGTTAAGAATTTATCTGAAATGACGTTCATAAGTGGAAGATACTTACCACTAAAGTCCTTGCTTAAGTTTCCAAATGATGCTGAAAGCATATTATAATTTACCGTTGTATCCATGGCGATTCCTAAATTAGTAGGCACCTCTGGCAAATTAAAATAATTTTGTGTATTAATCCTTTTCTCAGGTAGCCTGCTAATAAATGTATTTAATGCTTTATAAAAGGTGGCTGTATGCGACTCATTACCTGCAAAAACACTCATTAAGTGTGTCCTATTCATAATCTTATCTTGTATTTGTTGTAATTTTGATGTTACCTTGGAAGGTTCTTTTTGTAAAAGAGACTCTACTTCTTTTAAAAAATGATAATAAGCTGTTTGCTTCATATAAACACTATAATTTTGGTCACTTAAGTAAGCTGCAGTATTATATTGATACAAGATATTATAAGGCGATCCATTAAAATAGTCTTTGTAATAAGACTGAGCTGTTTTTACATAACTTAGCAGCTCATCTGTTTGTGTAAAATCTGTTTCTAAGAGTAATTCTTCTAATAAATTAGCAGACTTACTAGATTCACCAATAAGTCCTAACCACGATACATCTAAAATAGGCCTATAAGTAAAATCAGTCTTGGCATTTGCCCATGTATCTGTAGTGCAGCGGAAGTTATGCAGATACATACTTTTTAGTGTGCTTAATTCATCAATGGAGTGCTTAGTAGTACTTATCTCCCCTATAAGATTTGCATAAAGCTGTAAATAGTGCAGATCTTCTACAGCTACTCCTGATGTATCAAACATTAAATCTGCTAGAAAAGTATCTCCCACATCTGCGTTAGCACTTAAATATCTCACACCATTATCCGTAACATCTTTAATACTATATTCTTTAAGTTCTATGGGTAAATCTTTGATGCTTACTGCTTGCAATTCTTTTATATGTTCTTTAGAGTCTTCCTTTGCATTCCAATTATTAAAACTAGCCGTTTCTGATATTAATTTTGCTACTTCTTCTTTAGTCATACTTGCTTCCTTAGCTGCCAGCTGTTTCTTTTGCTGAGCTCTCTTTTGCTCCAATAAACCAGCTTTAGGTACTGTGGCTACTAAAGCTGCATGCTTATTTCCTACAATATATTTCTTTACAAGTTGTTCTAAATAACCATCTGTCATATGGGCCTTAGCATAATCTATATGACTCATATAACTGTTGTAATAGTCATATTCTCCATGAGCCGCCCAATACTGTGCCGCTGCTACTGCAATATTGACACCCAGATGACTTCCTTCTGTTACTAAAGCATTATTAAATTCAGTATTAGCAATAATCATTTCTAATACTGTCTCATCAAAGCCTTTAGTAACTAAAGCTTTCATACTTTCATCCACGATACGTCCTAAAACTTCTTTTTTACTAGGAGAGGTATTAGCCACACTAAAAACTAATACTGGCTGAGGTAAACTATCTTCATAATAAACTTCTAAAGTATTTCCTATATTAGCTCTTTTAAAGGCCTTCTGTACAATAGAACTACCTTGATTTAAGTATTCGGCAATAATAGACATTCCCACTCTATCAGTTTGGGATATATCCGTCATTGCATACGCATAACTGATAATGCTCTCATCAGTGGTGGCATTTTCACCTGCAGGAAAATCATAGGTCTTATTAGCTACTGTTGTAAAAGGCTTTTCATCTTTATAGTCTACTGTAATGGCCTTTTTATCATATTGGGAGAGATAGTTTTCATCTAACAATTTTAAGAAACTACGATAATCTATATCCCCATAAAGTACAATTAAAGCATTTGAAGGATGATAGTAAGTCTCATGTACTTTTAATACGTCTTCGTAAGTTAATGTAGGTATGGCTTCTGGCGTACCTACAGACGCATTACTCATTGTGCCGTTTGGGAATAATGCTTTTAAGCAATTACGTACTTCAGCATTTTCTATGCCATCTGTACTTCCTTGCATTTCGCTATAAATAATTCCTGTTAAATTAAGAGGTGCCCCTTCATTTTCTTTCTCATATCTCCACGCTTCTCTTTTAAAGAGATTAGGTTCTTTATAAATGAATGGATTAAACACACAATCCATATACACATCTGCTAATTTTAAAAGCTGTGCTTCGCTCATAGAAGCTACAGGATAGCTGGTCATTGTATTAGTCGTAAAAGCATTAATATAACTACAATAGGTTTGATTGCTTATATTAAAGAATACATCCTTGAAGGGATACTTTTGGGATCCTGCTGTACTTACATGCTCTAGTACATGGTTAACACCTGTATTATCGTTTGCTGGTGTTTTAAAACTAATGTCAAAAGCTCTATTTTTATCAGCGTTTTTTATGTACAATAATTTAGCTCCTGATTTCACATGTTCAAATAAAACTGTTTGTCCATTAACAATTTCCATTTTCCCCTTTTCTAAAGCTTTAAAACCTGATACCACTTCCCCTATTTGTGGTAAAGTCTTTGAATCATTAACTGCAGCCATTAACGTGGCAGGAGATAAACATCCTATGATTAATGCAGCCACTAATATGAGAGCCCTTACTCTTCTCACTTAATTTCCTCCTCTATCTCTTTTATTTTTTAAATCAACCAATATCCATTATAAGACTTTTTTGCAACTTTTTTCAGTAGTAATTTTTATTTTCAAAATAATTAGTCGTATTTCATATATTTCCTATTGTATCTCCATCTCATATTAGTCATTTTACCTTTATGCCATAAATTTAAAATAACTATTTAGCCATCATCAAAAAAGTAGCTCCATACCCTATTCAAATAGAAATGAAATAAAACTTTTTTATCTACAGAAAAAGGACCTAAGCTTGTGAAGAGCTTAAGTCCTTTTCATATAATGTAGATTACGCTAATACTTCTTTAGCCACTTCTACTACGTGTTCTACTGTAAAGCCATTTTTCTTAAAGATTAAACCAGCAGGTGCTGATTCTCCAAAGTGATCCATTGAAATGACTTGTCCTTCAAGACCAGTATATCTATGCCATCCAAATGAAGAAAGTGCTTCTACTGCTACTCTCTTCGTTTTGTTTGGAGGTAAAATCGCATCTTTGTATGCTTTTGGTTGTTCTTCGAAAACATCCATTGATGGCATACTTACTGCAGTAGCTTTAATACCTTGTGCTTCTAATTCTTTTACTGCACCTACTACAAGTTGTACTTCTGAACCTGTTGCAATTAAGATGATATCTGCCTCTTTTGGTTCTACTCCTGCTACTACATACGCACCTTTTTTAGCTTCTACACCTGTTTTTGCAAGGTAAGGAAGGTCTTGTCTTGTAAGCACAATAGCTACTGGCTCAGTTTTGCTATTAAGTGCATATTCCCATGCAGCTACTGTTTCTTTTGCATCTGCTGGTCTAAAGGTTACAAGGTTTGGTGTACTACGAAGCATTGCAAGCTGTTCGATTGGTTGGTGAGTTGGTCCGTCTTCACCTACACCAATACTGTCATGAGTGAGCACATAAGTTACTGGTAGTTTCATTAGTGCTGCAAGTCTCATTGGATTCTTCATATAATCACTAAATACAAAGAAAGTAGAGCAGAATGTTTTAAGCCCGCCGTGTACTGCAATACCATTTGCAATAGCACCCATTGCATGTTCACGAATACCAAAGTGAAGATTTCTTCCTGAGTAATCCTCAGCGCTGAAATCTCCTTTTCCGTTCATATAGGTTTTCGTTGATGGTGCAAGGTCAGCTGAACCACCAATCATATTTGGCACAATGTCTGCCATATGATTAATTACTTCAAAGGAAGCTACACGTGTTGCTTTTTTACCAGCTTCATCTGTGTAGTTGTTATAAATATCTAAGCTAATTTCTTCATCAGAATGCCAAGCTTTCCACTCTTTTGCAAGTTCTGGATAAGCTTTTTCATAAGCTGCAAAAAGTTCGTTCCAAGCTACTTCTTTAGCTGCTCCAGCTTTTACAAGCTCTGCCATATGTGCTTTAACATCATCTGCTACGAAGAACTCTTCATTGTGGTGTTCTAAGAAAGCTCTCATTTCTACAATGTTATCTGCTCCTAATGGCTCACCATGAGCTGCTGCTTTACCTTGTTTGTTAGGACAACCATAACCGATTTGTGTTTTAACTTCTATAAAGCTTGGTTTTGATGTATTCGCTTTTGCTTTAGCAATAGCTTCTGAAATAGCTTTAGTATCATTGCCATCTTCTACAAGGAAAGTTTCAAAGCCTTGCGCCTCAAAACGTGCTCTTACATTTTCTCTAAAAGCAATTTGTGTATCACCTTCGATAGTAATGTTATTTGAATCATAAAGTACGATTAATTTACCAAGTCCAAGTGTACCAGCTAATGCTGCAGCTTCATAAGAAATACCTTCCATTAAGCAACCGTCACCAACTAATGCATAGGAATAGTGATCAACAAGGTTAAAACCTTCTTTGTTAAAGTGTGCTGCTAAATGTTTTTCAGCCATAGCCATACCAACTGCTGTAGCAATACCTTGTCCAAGTGGTCCTGTTGTTGTTTCTACACCCACTGTGTGGCCATATTCAGGATGTCCTGGTGTAAGGCTCCCTTCTTGACGGAAGTTTTTAAGATCTTCCATAGTAAGTCCGTACTCAAATAAGTGAAGTAAAGTATAAAGTAATGTTGATCCATGACCTGCTGAAAGTACAAAACGGTCTCTGTTTTCCCATTTTGGATTTTTAGGATTATGATTCATGTGATCAGCCCATAATGTATATGCCATAGGTGCTGAACCCAGTGGTAACCCTGGATGTCCTGAATTTGCCTTTTGAATGGCTTCTGCTGCAAGCACCCTAATGGTATTAATAGTTTTTTGTGATACTGCGTCCATTTCTTCCTCCTTATGATAAACAATGTCTTTCGATTAAACATACAATTCTATTATACTGTTTTTACATGTCCCTGTATATTGTAAATTTACTTGATTTCTTGTATATTTTTAATGAATTTATAGCGCTTTTGCTGTATTCTAGAACAAAGGCGGTGAATTTATGTCTTATATTTATCCCACGGTTGAACGCAATAAGGCGCAGTTTAAGGTTTATTTTTTATATCAGACTCATAAAATTTACCTTGGTGCCTTTCCTTCTTTAGCAATTGCAGAAAGCGTTCTTAGAGAAGCAGAGGCAATCATGTTACTTCCTCCAGGACCTCCAAATTTTCCGGAGTCACACTTAAATTATAAAAAGGTTGTCTGCCTTTGTAATTTAAGAGATCATCATACTTACATTAAAAATCCAATTTACCTCTTTCCTACATACTTTAGTTATTATTTGTCTAAAGATATGATTTTACTCTTTGATTTAAAAGATTTATTTTTCTTTTCTACTTATAAAATTTATAAAAGAGGTAATTATCTTTACACCCAGGATCATATCTCTCAGCAAAATTTATTATCCAGGTTCGATATTCAAAATCATAGCGTTTTAGGTAAAGACTATTACTTTAAAAATAACAATTGTTATGATTTCCGTAGAGAAAACCTAGTCATCATTAACCATTATAAGGGGGTTTCAAAAAAGGAAAAAGGTGCTCAAACCCTTTATATTACTAGTATCTATACAACTAAGAATATCATACTCGGGCATTATGCTTCTGAGATAGAGGCCGCTATTGCTTATAATAAAGGAATTGACCTCCTCAGGGCTAGAGGCATAGAAAAAAACTTTGTGCCTAACGAAATCCCGTTTTTAACCAAAAGTGAGTATAATCAAATCTATGATAAGCTTTCTATCTCGCTTGCATTATTAGAACCACATAATAAGCACAAACGTATTACCTCCAATAAGCTTTATAGAGGCATCTGCAAAGATAAAAATAGCTTTAAAGCACTTATTGGTTATCAGAAAAAACAAATATACCTTGGAAATTATCCTACTGAAAAAAGAGCTGCCCAAGCTTATAATTATGCCTCCTTTTATTTATATGGTAGGCAGGGCTATATCAATCCTATAACGCCTGTTATTTATGACCCTGATACGCCTCGTATAGCGCAGTTGCTTGCTAAACATATCACTTCTAAACAACCTACAACCTAATATAGAAAAGTAAAAGCTACTTATATTGTTTCTTAATACCTTTCAAAGTATAGAAACTGCTATAAGTAGCTTTTCACTAATTTGTTTTAATTTTAATTTCTCCTATGCCACTATCGATAGAAATTTGATTTGGTGCATCATTATTTTCTTTGGTGTCACCAAAGCCTTCGTAAGTTCGATTATTAATAATGGTTTCCCCTATCCCTTTATTAATAGTATAATTATATTCTTTTTCATCCCCTACTAATTCTAAATAAAAACTACCAACACCACCTTCTATAGATGTTTTTCCCTTTAAATCACCTTGTATTTTCACATCCCCGACACCCATTTTTGTATCTGTATCTTGGCTTACAAGGTTATTAATAACGACTTCTCCTACTCCCCCTTTAAGCTCAAACGCATCTGTTACCACATTATCAATATGTGCTTCTCCAATACCCATCTCAATATCCATATGCTCTAATGACTTGTCTTCAGGTATATATAAAGTCATCTTTCCTATTTTAGTATTAAATCCAAATAAAGAAGGATGTTTGGTACTTTGCTTTATGACTAATTCACCCTTTTTGACTTCATAGGAGAATACACCTGCTTTAGCATACGTAGCCTCTAGCTGGTAAGTATCACCTGTTTTAATTTCTAGATCCATTGTATCTATATTTAAAGTAAGCTTATCAAAGTTCTCTAGCTTTTCAGTAATCGTATTAAACTCCTCGCTATCGTAGTTCCTACTTACATAAGTTACGCCATTTACACCAATCTTTACATTATTCCAAGTAACAGAGGTATCAGCACCTGCTACATATGCCCCAAAACATAAAACGCCGCCACTAATAATCAGTCCTATAGCTAAACCTAGTACACTTCTTCCTCTCATTTGACTTACCTCCTTCCATAACTTCTATTTGTAATCAAATCTTTTATACTTCCTAAGAGGAAGACATTCACGAATTTATTAGCATACTTTGTAACAAGCCCCATAATTAGAGCAAAACCAAATATCGCAAGTGCTATACCTATTACGAATAAACCTGTCATAAACTGCCCACCTAAAGTGGCTGCTCCTGCCATTAAACAAACCACTCCAGCTACCGAAAGCACAAAACTCACTATTCCCAAAGCAAAGATAGTCACGTCTATGCCTATTAATACCCCTATTGCCCCAAATAACAAAGGAACAATGACTGGGATGGCAATAATAAGGAGTATAATAACCAACGGAGATGATCCTAGTGATTTAAAGCTGCTCCTGCTTTCTTTATTTTCTTGTAGCTTAATATCATCTAAATTAATTGATCCTGCACCACTAGTGAAATCATTATTAGTTTGATATCCCTTATTACCAAAATCATAACTATTTTCAGATTCCTTAGCCGTAAACTCATTACCATTTTCGGCCTCCCTATTATGAAAGTCTTCCATAATCTGCTTAGCAATTACCCTAGGGTCACCTAACTCCTCAAGCACTCTTTCTTCATTTTCAGCTCCAGCTTCTTCAAAGTATTCCTCATAATACTCTAATGCCGCCTCAGCTTCTTGGTAAGGTAATTTGACAATCCCCGCTCGCAATTCTTTCATAAAATCTGTTCTATTCATTCCTTGATACCCCCTCAAGTACTAAATCTATTTTTTCCTTAAACCCAGTCCATTCTACCTTATAGGTTTGTAGCTTTTCCTTTCCTTCTTCTGTAATCCCGTAATATCTTCTATTTCTCCCCTGAAAAGCTTCATCGTAAGTATTTAAAAGGCCATCCTTTTGTAATCTTCTAAGAACAGGATACAACGTAGATTCTGAAACCTCCATTAACTCTTTTGCTTCCTGTGTTAAACGATAGCCATAGACATCTTCTTTTTCTATAATTGCTAAAATACATGCTTCTAATAAATTCCCACCTAATTGCAATGCCATCTTACCCCTCCTTGCTCTCCTAGGCATACTGTATGCTACATGAGTATTGTGTTGATATCTATAGTATACGCAATATAATATACATTTCAACGTAATATTATGATTTTTAATTATATTCTAATCTTCTAATCTTTTTTTCATAAAAGCAGGGGCCGCTATGTAGGGAAGCTACTGCTAAGTAAGAAGAAACTGCTGAACTATTTTACACCTTGTTACGTTAAAAAATATAAAATGTATTTCTACCAAGTCCGTTAACCTATATTCCTTTTCAAAGTCTTCCATAAGATAAATAAATACTACACGTTGACGAATGCTAATATCTACTCCCTTTAAATCATGAATATATGTGGGCATATCAGCTTATAACAAGAGCTTATTAAACTCCTCCTTATGTGCTTTATCTAGATTTTATTTTTATTTATATATTTTCAGCCACCTTAATAACAATTTTATCCCTAGAGGAATTTTAGTAATAAATCTAATAATTACTCTACTTAATACAAAACGGTGCTGTCATATTAGCTAATGCGACAACACCGTTTCTTGTATATCCTATTTGTATCTGTAATTTTTATACATTTTACAATTAAGCAGCTCACTCTTTTACCTATAATAAGATTTAATCCGCATTGTTCTTATTATCTTGCTCGTACTCTAAATCCACATGCAGTAACTCTCCTAAAAATTTAGCTAGCGATACAATCACTAAAATCATTCCACTTAATACTTCAGCAAAGATAATATATTGCAAAACGCATAGTTTTACTGCTACTTGCTCATAGTTAAATGTAAATATCCTTATAGTATTTTGCATCAGCGCCTTAATAATAGGAACTGAGTCATTCGAGAAATAGATTGAAGCTGCCGTAAACCAACACACTATTTCTATAAAGTTATGTCCTAATAATACAACTGAACGATATGGATTTTGTATACTATACTTATTCTTTATATCATGATTATCCTTGACCATAGCCTTATAAGGATGAAATAAAAGTACATTTATTTGATAAACAATCATCTCAAATATTCTTATAGCACCGTATACTAAAAAAATCTTTTTTAATATACCTAAATCTATATACTGTATAATAAATACTGAACCTATGCTTAATAGAGTATGTACTAAAACCCACTTATCTGAAAACTCTTTTGTATTTTTAAATATATACTTTCTGATTAAACTAAAAGGTAAAATCAGTTCAATACCAATAAAAACACGATACCAAAACTTATAAATGAATCCCATATTATCAAAATAATCTTTCCTAATCTTGTTTCCCATATCATTTCCTCTATCTTTATATTTTATTGTAAGACATATCTAATCTATTAATACAGAATACTTAACTCTATAATTTATTCATCACATCTAACAATACCGCATAACTCTCTACCTCATGATCTCTATCCCTCCCTGCCTCTTCTACTATAATATCCACATGCCTATCTTTCCCATGAAGTTTTTTTCTTCGAAATAGTTGGCAGTTGCTTTGCTAGGTCTGCCATAAAACTTCTTCTTAATATCAGTTTGAAGTTCTGCTACGTACTTCTTGTAACTTTCACTAGAAACAATTATAAACTTATTCACACTATGTACCTCTATTTAAGGATATGTACTGGCCAATTCGACAGCATGATAAGTATATAGTTATAATTTATCATATTATACAACTATTTTTAATATTTAAATTAATTATTTTTTAGTTTTTTCTATATTTCTACCAAAAGACTATTTAGTTTAGCATCAATATTATTGTATGATAAAATTATTACCTAGAAATTCAGTAGATGCTAGATAAAAAATAATTCTTTGGATGATTTCGGGAAACTCTTAGACATAATTGCTAAGGGTATCTGTTTGATAGTTATTTTTTGCCCAGTAGTAGCCAAGGCGGGAGAGTATGTGGATTGGTGGAGGGTGCCTTGGAAATAAGCTTAGTAGCTCTTAACGAAGTAGACCTTATGGGTTTTAGGCTGAATGTTTGAGCGCTAGCGAGTTCTCAGCCGTTCATAAGGGCTACGAGTTTAGAGTTACTTAGCGAATTGAGACAGCAACCGTAACCAATACACATACTCGGACGACTTGGCGGTACCTTGGCAATACCCTAGCCTTACCCTATTCTCCCTTACTATCTCCACGCTTAGAAAACTTTCTTATATTTTTTTTAAATTTTATTAGGGACTTATCATTCTCGTGGCATATATATAAATGTAAAAGTAAATAAAGTAACTTCCTCGGCAAAATTACCACAGCTTCAATCTGAGGAACTGACCGGGTCAGCCAAGTCTCAATCTATTGTTATAGGTACCTCTGGACTTAAGGAAAATGTTCACTGATGCACTGCAAGGAAGGCGCCATATATAAGTTACACAAAAGCTTTTACACCGCTATACAAATAAAGTTTTAGACCAGAGTCTTAAAGCCTTAGCTTCCTCATCATAAGGGTGCACCGGCTAAGACTTTTAAGAGCCCCTCACTCTTCGTTTAAACTTTCATAGCTTATACCTGTGGCCTCTTTAAGTGCAAAGCGTACTGAGGAGCTACCCTTATGCCCTGTTTCAGCTATTGGTATAGGTTATATAAGTGAATAACAAGAGTCTGGCACATAACAAAAGCCACCCCTTTAGATTTTTTTAAAGGGGTGGCTTTTGCTATATGATAAATATCTATAGAAACTTCAAATTCAACTCTTTTATTTCTTATTAAGCCTTAGGCTCTTCTTTATCTCTTTTAATATATAATTGATTTTGTCCTAATTGATAAAAATGATAAATACCTTTTTCCTCTTTTTGCTCCTTAACAGGTTTAATAGTCCCCTGTACATAAGCTTCTAATTCTGGTTTATTAATAGACATGCCCACTAATAAATGTAGATACTGCTCATAAATAGAAAGTTCATATGCTTCTAAGGTGAGAAGTCCTGCCATAGAGAGCTCTGGTGTAATCTCAATAAGTTCCACAC
The DNA here is from genome assembly GCF_003990395.1 of Cellulosilyticum sp. WCF-2. NCBI lineage: Bacteria > Bacillati > Bacillota > Clostridia > Lachnospirales > Cellulosilyticaceae > Cellulosilyticum > Cellulosilyticum sp. WCF-2. The sequence continues at coordinate 4,627,976 of NZ_CP034675.1, forward strand.
TTTTGTTTGCTTTAATACCATATTTGATTGTAAAAGCGCCAATACCATTTATTTCTTTAAGCAGCTTTTTATTATAACGATTAAGACGTGTTAGCATAGTCTTAGATAAGCTGTCAGAAATCTTTAGATGACAAGTTTTATCTTCATCATTTAATTCTTCTACTGGGTCATATATATATGCTTTTTCATCTTCATCGACAATACAAAGAAAAGTTATGATGCGGCTATACTTAGTAATAGGTTGCAGAATAAAGCTATCTGCTCCTTCATCTACTTCTAAGATAAAGTCTGCCAAATCTTCTTTATTATAAACAGCCATCTGCTCAGTTCGGTCTGTATATTGCTTAATAAACCTAAATGGCATTTCTAAATTCTCCATTTGAGAAAAAGCTTGCTGCTTATTATCTTGATAATAAACCTTAGGCACTGGAATATCTAGAAATTCTAAAATATCCTGTACATTTTTAAAATGGCAAAGGTCTTTCATTGTTTCCTTATTTGGATAAGTTTTTGCATGGAGTTTAACATTTAACTCGAAATCTAATTTCGTATTAAAAATAAGAACATCACATCTTAAACTTAGCTTTTGAATACTTTCATTGGTAATAGCTGATATAATGTGTTCATTTGCCAATTGGGAGCCTATACACCCCACTTTAGGATCTAACAGACTTGTTCTTATACCCACCTTAGCAGCTTCAATACAAAGCATTAAAGCTGAAGTTCCTCCTCCAACTATACCTATTTGCTTAATACCATTAAAGTTCATCTCTTTATCTCCTCATTAACTTTTTTACTCGTTACCTTCATCTAATAAATAGTCAAGTAACTGGGCTGTTTTCTCAAGGTCCTTAACTGTAGTTGTTACACCAATAATAAACTCATCATTGGCAGTAATGCAAGGGATATTAGCAAACTTAGAAATACGGATACCATATATGTGCTCTTCAGCCTCAACTAACTCTTGGTCGTCATTATACTTCTGATTATAAGTTACTAATCGGTCCTCATACTTTTCTAGTAATCCACTAAACTCTGGTATAGTCTCTAATGGTACAAACATATCAGCACCTAACTGTCTGGTATAACTTTCAAACATCATAGGCTCTAAACCTAATACATCAAGTTCATCTGTCTTTACTAATAAAGGAATCTTTTGGAGCATAGCCATTCCCATCTCACCCATATTATCCCAATCAACAATTGATAACCCTAAATCTGCATTAAACATTTCCTTGTATGACTTTACTACTTCAGGCTGCGTTTCATCATAATTCATTTTCCCTGCTAGGACAATATCTACATCATGCACTTCCTGAGGTGTAAAAATAGAAATCACTAAGCTTGAAATAATTACTGCCCCAATAATAAATGATAAAATATACCATCTATAGTATTCCCATATATGATTTACTTTTTGCTTAAACGTAAGTTCCTTAAAGTCCTTACCATACTTCTCCATATTTTGCTTGTCCTCCTGTTTCATTCTTCCCCTTTGCCTTAGGTATAGAGTGTGCTATACTTATAGCAAGATTTTCGATTTTATTATAAACTATGTTAAATTATAAAGCAAAATTATATTATTTATATGAATGTTAAGGAGGAATTTATGAACTTTTTAAATAAATTAGAACGTAAATATGGACGTTTTTCCATTCCTAATCTTATGCTCTATATTATTATGGGAAACATCATTGTTTATATAGCTCAATTCTTATTAGGTTTACCTATTATAGAGTGGATTTACTTCGATCCAGCTTATATTATGCAGGGGCAAATCTGGAGAATCATTTCATGGATTTTTATTCCTATCTCTAGTAGCCCTATATGGTTTATTTTTGCTATATTACTTTATTATTCTATTGGTAGAGAATTAGAATACCAATGGGGTGCTTTTAAATTTAATGTTTATTATTTACTAGGAATCATTTTTAACATTATTGCCTTCTTTATTTCTGGTGGAAATATGATTATTACTGCAACTTATATGAACTTATCTTTATTCTTAGCTTATGCTGTACTTTTCCCAGATGTACAATTTGCACTTTATGGGATTATTCCTATTAAAGTTAAGTATCTTGCAGCTCTAGATATTGCTTTCTTACTTGTTAATCTCATTCGAGGCACTACTAGCACCAGAATTCTTATTATTGTTTCTTTACTTAACTTTTTATTATTCTTTGGTTCAACCCTTATGCGTGGGCGTCGTACAAGTACGCAGAAACAATTTAAGAAACAAAAGCGTGAGCTTAAACAAGGGGCTCCTATTAAGGTAGCCTTTCATAAATGTGCTGTGTGTGGTAAAACTGAATTAACTGACCCTGAGGCAGAATTTCGTTACTGTTCTAGTTGTAATGGTAACTATGAATATTGTATGGAGCACTTACACAATCACGAACACAAACAATAATCGCATGTATAAAGGACCTACTATTTCTTTCTTAGAAATGGTACGTCCTTTTTGTTTATCTTCCTATTCCCTAGGTAATATAATAATCTCGAGTTTCTCATATTCCTCTTTATCAAAACTAAGTATTTTTTTATTTCCCTCTAAATCCTCTATCATCATAACAAGCCTTTTTTCTAAAAGCTGTTTATAATATTCCTCTTCCCCTATTATGTCTTTACCATTAACCTTTAAAATCACGTCGCCACGCTTAATAGTGTTTCTTTGTTTCTGCTCCTTGTTAATCTCAATAACCCTAACACCCTTTTTAGGTAAGCTATACATATAGGGACCTCGCTCCATGAAATCATTTATTACAAATAATAACTCATGTGCAATTGGCATCATGATCATGCCTAATACTAAAGGTACTTTTCTTAAACAAACTAATAGCCCAATCAGTAGAATAATACTCCCATACAAAAAAATGCATTTACCACTCTTTTTAGCTTTAGCCTCAGGTTTCATAGTATAAGTTTCATCAGCATAAACTAGCACACAAAGTAATGGTACATAAAAGCCCTTAATCGTAAATAAAAACAGGGGGATATACCACTTCCTATAAGCTTGATATCCTCCTGTTATTTGGTTTCTTTTGTAATTAATAATACACTGATTCTCTCTTGCACCGAACAGATACGTTAGTAATCCTTCAAGCATATGAAGGGCACCAACAATGAGTATGAGCTTTTCATAAGGTAAAGTAAAATACATTGCTTTTAACTTAAATCCTACCAATATTGTGTCCATTAAATATACTAAGGCAGTGACATAAGCTAAACAAGTCAATTTTTTATCTATAAAGCCTAGTATCAGGCTCATTAATAGTAATATAACAAGTTCCCAGGAAACAGGCTCACCATAGTTTTTTAAGATGATTCCTGCACTTAATAAAATTCCTATTGCGCTACCTATTACTACTTCTCCTTTACTCTCCCTAATGAAAATCACCTCCTACAATACTACTTGAGTTTTTCTTTAACCACCTTAATAGCAGTTTGTAATTGGTCATCTTCTGTATCTGTTAATTCTCTACCCTTTAAAATCTTTTCAGTACTTAATTTGACTTCATAATCAGGTGCAATTCCTATACCTTGAATACATACACCACTAGGGGTGAAATATTGAGAAGTTGTTAATTTAATAGCTGAGCCATCTGATAAAGGAATGATTGTTTGTACAACACCTTTTCCAAAGGTTGTTGTTCCTATTAGCTCTGCTCTACTATAGTCTTTTAAAGCACCTGCTAATACTTCTGAGGCACTTGCACTATTACCGTTAATGAGTACCACCATAGGAATATCTGTATACTTACTATCAGCGTAATATTCGCTACCTTTACCTTGTTTATCCTTGGTAGATACAATAATACCTTCTGGTACTAATTCATCGGCTATTTGTTCCACAATGTTTAAAAGACCACCTGGATTATCTCTTAAATCTAATACTAGTCCTTTTGCTTTTTCTTTCTTTAATTTATCTAGTGCTACCTTAAACTGGTCATAAGTTACTGCTTCAAATTGTTTGATTTGAATATAGCCTACTTCATTATCTAACATTCTAAAATAAACCGTTGGAGAAGCCACACTAGCTCTTTCTATGGTAAAATCATAATTTTTTTCTTCCGAAGGTCTATAAACAGTAATATCAACAGTTGTTCCCGGTGTTCCTTTTACTAAGGTTGGCAGTATTTCAAATTCATCGCCAGTAACACGTTTACCAGCTGCCTTAATAATTCTATCCTTTGGTTTTATACCAGCCTTCTCGGCAGGTGAGCCCTCAAATACCTCTGTCACTTCTATACTATTATCATAGGTTTGAAGTGTCATTTGTATACCTATTCCAGCATACATACCACTAGATTTCTCTTTAAAGCTTGCATATTCATCAGAAGTATAGTAGTTCGTATAAGCATCACCTACACCTGCAACAAAACCTTTATAGATGCCCTCCTCTAGTTTTTGTTCATCAATATCTCCCACATAATAATCTTTTAAAACTGCTTCTATTGCTTGCAATTTTTTATCCACATAATGATACTTATCTACAAATGCTGTAGTAACTAAGACCATTGTAACGAGTAAAAAACTTACAGCAGCACCACGAAAAATAGTTTTCTTTTTCATCAATGCTACCTCCTTAGTATAAAATTAAATGCGCTTACTATTATTTTATGTTGTTTTCCTCTGTATTATCCTTCTAAATATCACCCATAAAATGTATTTATTAGAATAGAAAAACTTAGAGCCCTTCTCTTAATTTGAGAATTGCTCTAAGGCTTTTTTAAGTAAGCTATCATTTTCTTTACTGATGCTTCCCTTTTCTATATATTCCACTTTTTCCTGCTCAGTCATAAATACCATTTCATCTGGTTCTATACCTTTATCTGATAGCTGCTTGCCAAACTTGTCATATAATACGCCAGTGGCCACATTAAGCCCACTGCCATCTTCTAAAGCAACTAACTCGCTTACATAAGCTAATCCATAAGTATCTGTTCCCATTTGAATAGCTACATCCTGCATGGCACTTACAAAAGCTTCTGCTCCACCTCTTGTATAACGGTCTGTTAATAACACAACTTTTTGATCATATTTGCCTGATGACATTTCGAAACCCTGTATGTCACTTTTACCATGTTTCAATTTAAAGGCAATCCCTTCATCTAAAAATAAGTCGCACATTTTACTAACTTCGTCAACATTATTGGTATAAAGCTCTCTCACATCAAGTATAATACCCTTTATCTTCTGAGCTTCAAATTCCTTGATTACCTGATCAAGATGCTCACTTGTTCCATTTCTAATACTTTCTAGTTTAATATAGCCAACTTGATTTATCATTTCATATTCTAAATCATCTAATGGAACTAGTGCTGCTGTAAGATTAATTATTTCTTCTTTTTCATCTGCACTTCTTTTTATCTTATATGAAATGGATTGTTCTCCTGTGTAAGCTAGCTTATCAAGTACTTCTTTTTGATTAGCACCCACTACTTCTATACCATCAATAGCTATAATATGATCACCAGCTTTAAGACCGGCTTTGGCAGCTGGTGACTCAGGAATAACATCTGTAATTAAAACAGACCTACCATCAGCTTCCCAAGTCATCATTAAACCTACACCTAAATAGTTACCTTGGCTAGTAGCTTCAGCTTGTTTAAATTCATCTGTTCCAAGATAATATGTAGCTGAATTTTCTAAGCCACTTACATAGCTAGTGTAGATACTATCTGTGATTTCTTCTTCGCTTATTTCATCAATATCATATAAATAGCCACTTGATAAATATTTATTAATCATTTCCAGCTTGCTAGTAGAATAATAGGCGCTACTGCTTTTAGAACTACATCCTACCACTAGTGTAATCATGCCAAGGCTAGCTGTAATAAGAATAACTTTTTTTAATAAATTTGCTGGTTTCAATGTAGTCTCCTTGCCTTATTTATCTCTTTTTATTTATTATTTACCTAACTCTGGCGATTTAATACTCATTAGTTTAAATATGGCCATGGACTTGTATGGCTACCATTGACACGAACTTCAAAGTGACAGTGGTTACCTGTAGAATAGCCAGTGCTACCGATCTTAGCAACAACTTGCCCTTTGCTTACTGTCTGTCCCTGACTTACCACTACAGATGAATTATGTCCATATAAGGTTACAATGCCACTACCATGACTAATCATAACAGTATTGCCATATCCATTGATCCAACCTGCTGTAATAACAACGCCATCTCCTGCTGCTACAACATCCTCTCCATAACCAGCTGGAATATCTATTCCTGTATGGAATTCATAATTACCTGAAATAGGACTTGTTCTAGGGTTGTATTCTGAACTAATGCGGTAGTACCCTGGTACTGGCCAAGTAAAGGTACCTCCTGTATATTGAGTTGGTATCTGATTCTTGTTTTTTGCTTCCATTTCTTCTGTAAGCTTTTTAATATCTTCTTCTAGTTGCTCAGATATTTCTTCTAGCTTAGAAATTTCACCTGCTAGTTTACCTTCTTCACTTTCTAACTTATCAATAGCTACTTGTTTTGCAGCTCTAGCTTCTTCTAATTCATTCTTTTTACTAATTTCTTTCTTTTGAAGTAAATCTAAATCAGATTTTTCGGATTCAATTTTTTCTTTTTGAACCTCTATATAATCAATCTGAGCTTGATAGGTATCTAGCAACGTATTATCCTTTTCTGATATACGTCTGATATATTCTAGACGATTAATGGCTTCCCAAAAACTATTAGAAGAAAAAACAACTTGTATATATCCTACTTTTTGATTCTTATACATTTGGACCATACGTGCTTTGGTAGCCTCGTATTGTTCATCTTTTTTAATATTAGCAGCTTCTAGCTCTTTTTCGCTTTCTTCAATCTCAAGCTTTTTCTGTTCTAACTGATCACCTAGTTCTTTAATATTATCTTGTATAGCAACCATTTTCGTATCAACTTCTTTAATCTCCGCTTCAATAGCTGCTCTTTCCTGTTTTCGCTCTTCAAGAAGTTGTTCTTTATCTTTGATATGCTGCTCGGCACTGCTTAGTTGATTCTTCTTATCATTAATAGTATCTGCATAAACAGGAACCAGTAGCAATGTAAATGCTAATAAAATACTAATTTGCTTTTTCATAGTTCCTCCTGATTATACTTTTAAGTGTTTATGTATAGCAAAAGCACTTCCGATAAGACCTATTCCAATACCTAGACTTAAGTACATAGGAATTAAAGAAGTCATAATAGTTGCTGTAGGCATTAATGCAATTTCACCTAATATACCGGTTGCACTTTGAGACATTCCTTGAACCCAATTATAGGCAGATGCTACTGCAAGGATAGCTACTAATGCACCAATAAGTCCTACTAACATCCCTTCAATCAGAAATGGGACACGAATAAAACCATCTGTTGCTCCTACATACTTCATAATATTGATTTCTCTTTTTCGAATATAAACGGTTAGCTTTATCGTATTAGACATAAGTAGAAGACCCACTACTATAAGACATATGATAATAGCATAACACACATAGTTTACAGTATTTCTAATGTTAATAAAGGCTTCTGTTTCATTTTTAAGGTAAACTGCTTCATCAATTTCCTCTAATTCTTGAACCTTTTTAACCAATTCACTTTGATTTTTAATATCTATAGCGGTAATTTCAAAAGAAGCTGGTAAAGGATTATCCTCCTTAAACATAGCAAACAAGCTTGCATCTTCATTTTCTTCGCTAAAGTTCTTTAGTGCATCGTCCTTTGAAATATAGGAAACACCTGCTACGTTAGGCATTGCTTCTATTTTATTTTTAAGACCTAGGATAGCTGTATCACTTAAGCCTTCTTCAAGATAAGCTGTAATGCCAAACTTACTTTCTATTTGTTCAATCATGTAGTCAATGTTGGTACCAACTGAATAGGACATTCCCAATATAAGCAAACATAGTACAATTGTTCCTGCTGAAGCAAATGCCATTGTCCTGTTTCTCCATAGCCCTACGATACCCTCTTTAAATAAATACTTGAGAGTATTCCACTTCATCGTCATATCCTCCTTCATGCACATCCTTGCTTATTTGTCCATTAGAAATTTCTATCACACGTTTCTTTAAAGTGTTAACTATTTCTCTCTCGTGAGTAGCCATAATAATAGTGACTCCTCTTCGGTTGATATCCTGTAAACAGTTCATAATCTCCCAGGAAGTCGCTGGATCTAAATTACCTGTAGGCTCATCTGCAATTAATATTGGATTATTATTAACAATAGCTCTTGCTAAAGCTGTTCTTTGTTGCTCTCCCCCTGATAATTCATTAGGATAACAGCGTGCTTTTCTTGCAAGGCCTACAAGTCCTAATACGATAGGTACATTTTTTCTAATTTCTCTAGAGGTAGCACCTACAATCTGCATAGCAAAGGCTACATTCTCATAAACAGTTTTATTAGGAAGTAGTCTAAAGTCCTGAAATACCATACCTAGGTCTCTTCGTAAGTAAGGAATCTGTCTTCTCTTTAGTTTAGAAATATCTTTGTTGTTGATAATAATTTTGCCATGATCAGGGTCAATTTCTTTAAAAAGCAGCCTTAAAAAAGTGGATTTACCAGAACCACTGTTTCCAGTGATAAATACAAATTCACCCTTTTCAATTGTTAAGCTGACATTATTAAGTCCAACTGCCCCATTAGAATATACTTTAGATACACCCTGTAATTGAATCATTTACAATCCCCTGTTTCTACATTCTATTTTGACTTTGTCTTTCCATATAGTCCATATATTGACTTACCATAATTGTAATTTTGAAAATAATAGCATCATCAAATTTACGTAAATCAAGTCCTGTTGTTTTTAATAATTTATCTAAACGATAAACTAAGGTATTTCTATGAATATAAAGTTGTCTTGAAGTTTCAGATACATTTAAGCTGTTTTCAAAGAACTTATTAACAGTCATTAATGTTTCTTCATCAAAACTATCTACGCGTTTATCTTTTAATACTTCCTTAATGAAAAGCTTGCATAAAGATAAAGGCAATTGATAGATAATTCTTCCAATACCTAATTTAGAGTAATGTGAAATGTGTCCTTCACAGTTAAAAATCTTACCTACTTCAAGAGCCATATTAGCTTCTTTATAAGAATTAGAGACATCTTTAAGATCACTTACTACAGCACCAACAGCTACATATACTTTGCTCATAGCTTCAGCACTTAAAGTATCATAAATCATCTTAGCATAATTTTCGATTTCTACTGGATTATCAGTATTAACTTCTTTTACTAAAATAATATTTTTTTCATCTACTGCTGTTACAAAATCTTTTGTTTTATCTGGGAAAATGTTTCTTAAGATATCAGACATACTGCTATCTTTTTTCTCTTCACATTCAATTAAATAAACAATACGTTGTACATTATTTTTAATATGAAGTTTTTTAGCCCTTGTATAAATATCCACTAATAATAAGTTATCAAGTAATAGATTTTTAATGAAGTTATCTCTATCAAAACGCTCTTTATAAGCAACTAATAAGCTTTTAATTTGAAAAGCTGCTAGCTTACCTAATTTATACGCTTCATCATCTGCACCACTTACAGAAAGAACATATTCAACTAAGTATTCGTCATAAATCTTAAAATAGTGTGATGCTTGCATTTCTTGGCTATCTGCCTGTGAATTAATAAAAGCTTCTACTTGTGGTACATATTCTCCTGCACTTTTTCCATCTGTAGTTACTACAATTTTAGATTCTGCATCTAATACGCAAAAGTCTCTTCTTGTAATACCCTTGAGGCCATCAATTGTATTTTGTAAAATTTGATTAGATATCATATATTTATCAACTCCCAATTATTAAATAATTTATATTCCCAGTATCTTTAATACTATTCTATCCTATTTAGGTGTAAAAAAAAAGTTATATTTTATTATTTATCCACAAAAACCGTTATTATGCCACCTATTTCTCTTATTAATAAATAAAAGCACTAAGATGTTACATCTTAGTGCTTCTTAAGTCTAAATTAGTTTGTGATTGTTTGTTGGCTTTCTAAGTCAAATACATGAACTTTAGTTACATCAAACGCAATTTTAACTTCATCATCTGGACCAGCTTGGCAAGATGTGTCAAAACGTCCTGTAATGTTGTTACCTTCACAGATCATGTAGAAGTTCTTTTCTGCACCAAGCATTTCTACTACTTCAACTGTAGCTGAAGCAACAATGTAGTCTGCTTTTTGTTCTTCGAAAAGTGTTGATGGTTCTGCGATGTGTTCTGGACGAATACCCATCATAACATCTTTACCTATGTAACCACCTGCAACTACTTTTTCTGCTTTTTCTTTTGGAAGTTTAATTTCTACGCTACCAAATGTAAGCACAACGTCTTCGCCTCTTTTAACAGCTTTAGCTTCGATTAAGTTCATTTGTGGTGAACCAATGAATCCAGCTACGAATAAGTTTTGTGGTTTACTATAAAGATTAGATGGAGAATCTACTTGTTGGATAACACCATCTTTAAGAACTACGATTCTTGTACCAAGTGTCATAGCTTCTACTTGGTCATGAGTAACGTAGATGAATGTTGTTTGTAATCTGTGGTGCATTTTAGAGATTTCTGTTCTCATTTGTACACGAAGTTTAGCATCAAGGTTTGATAAAGGTTCGTCCATAAGGAATACTTTTGGTTCACGAACGATAGCACGACCCATGGCAACACGTTGACGTTGTCCACCTGATAATGCTTTTGGTTTACGATCTAAGCATTGGTCGATATCAAGGATTTTAGCTGCTTCACGTACACGACGGTCGATTTCTTCTTTTGGAGTTTTACGAAGTTTTAAACCGAATGCCATGTTATCATATACAGTCATGTGTGGGTATAAAGCGTAGTTTTGGAATACCATAGCGATGTCACGATCTTTTGGAGCAACATCGTTACAAAGTTTGTCACCAATCCATAATTCTCCTGAAGAAATTTCTTCAAGACCAGCGATCATACGTAATGTAGTAGATTTACCACATCCTGATGGACCTACGAAGATGATGAATTCTTTATCTTCAATATCTAAATTGAAATCTTTAACTGCTACGAAGCCGTTTGAGTAACGTTTTTCGATGTTTTTTAATTTTAAACCTGCCACTTTGATTTCCCCCTTAAGTTTGGATAATTCATATGTCATTGGACTTACTTTACTATACTATACTTTTCTTTAGTTTCGCTATTGACTATTTTTATAAAAACAATTCTAGCATTTTGGCTAATAGTCCCAAATATCCCTCATCTCCTAATTATTAGGAGGTATAAACCTACTTTCACCATGAATATCAACAAATTCACTGGGGTATTCTTTATAAACATTTACATAACAACTGTTATAATCTGTAATTTTAAGTCACATTAACAAAGATTTTTATACATTTTGAGCGTATACTACGTATTTTTACTAAGATTTTCTATAAAATACCACTTCCTTCAAAAATAGTGGTAGTACAAGCATACGTTTAAAACGTGTTGGTTGTTGTAACAATCGATAAAACCATTCTAATCCTAGCTTTTGAAAAGCAAGAGGAGCTCTTTTTACTCTACCTGCCATACCATCTAAGCTTCCACCCACACCTATAGCTACTCTCACATTTGGTAATAATTCCTTATTTTCCTCTATCCACATTTCTTGCTTTGGTGCCCCTAATGCCACTAGTAAAATATTAGCACCTGAAGCATTAATATCCTCTATAATAGCTGGTTCATCTTCTTTTTTAAAATAGCCATCTCTAGTTCCAACAATCTGAATACCAGGATAAGTTTCTCTCATCTTCTGTGCAGCCTCTTCTGCAATCCCTGGCTTACTTCCAAAGAAATAATACTTGTAGCCTTCCTTCACAGCTCTTTTCATTGTATTTTGTACTAAGTCATAACCTGCTACACGTTCTGGAAGTCTTTCTCCCTTTTGGAGCTTTGATGCAATAACAACCCCTATGCCATCTGGTACTACTAAATCTGCTTTTTTTATAACCTCTAAAAACGCTTTGTTTCCTTTGGCTAGCATAACAATCTCCGGATTAGGTGTATATACTGGATGAAGGCCATCTGACTTCATGAATTCACTTACTTTCTCTACTGCCCCATCCATTGTTATATTCGAAATAGGTACACCTAAAATCTCTATTGTATTCATCATATTCTACCTCCACAACTCTTCATTGTTCATGCTTAATTGTTTATTATTCATCCATCATTATTTACTATTCTTTTTAACACTTCAATCTAATTTTTCATTTTTCATTTTTCTTTTCTAATTCTTCATTATTAATTCTTCATTGCTTTCCTGTTTATATTACTCATATCTTTATAGATATGCAAGTATTATAAACAAATTGGGGATTTTATATATGACATAACATATATAAAATCCCCATTCCATTTTTCTAGCTTATCTCTAGTTTATCTTTAGTAATTTCTTTATACACTCTATTGGCAAATAAAGACGAGATAGGTTAGCTTCATAGCTTATCTTTAATTGCTTCTTTTGCTCTGTTAAATTTTTCTCTAAATCTAATAAGCTTGTTTTAAAGCTTTCTTCCGTCACTTCACTCACATCTAAACAATAAGGTACTCTAGCTTCTTTTAAGAAAGCATCTACCTTAGGATCATAGGATAGACCTAACATAGGTACCTTAGTTGCTGCTGCCATGATTAGACTGTGAAGTCTCATCCCTATAATGAATTCAAATCCTGCTGTGTAAGTAAGAACCTCTTCAATAGAAAGCATCTTATCTATCACCTTTATCTGATCTTCACCCACGATACCTTCATTTCGCATTTCAATAGCAAGTGAGGCTTCTACAGCTTTAGCAATGTCTAAATCTTGTTCATAGTGCATAGGAATAAGACAAAGCTTATAGCCTTTTTTAATAAATTCAATCAGACCCTCTTTCATAGCTGAAATAAGCTTTTGATTTTGATCTTCATTTTGCCAAGGTCTAATATATATACCTATGGTTTTCTCAGTTGTCTTAATATCATTAGGCAAACTAATACCTAATACAGGGTCAATAGCTACACCTATTGGTTTTTTAACCCCTATTTCTTCTAACAAAGCTTTGGAAGCTGGGTCCCTGACAAAGATACCATCTACCTTATTAACTACCTTTTTAATCAGCCATCTACTAAAGCCTTTATTAACGGGTCCTATCCCCTGAGAATAAAACACTACTTTTTTCTTATAAAATTGTGCCATTTTAACAATCGCTAAATAATAAGGAATGGTTTTACTACTTGTAACATCTTGGAGCAAGCTGCCTCCACCACTAATGAGCAAATCACATGCTTTAATAATCTTAGCTACATTTTTCATATCCCATCGATTAATACTTTCTACCTGATATAAGCGTGCAGTTTTCTCTGGATTATTAGATAATACAGTAATTTGTACCTGTGGTATTTCTTTTTTCAGCATAGCTATAATGGAATAAAGTACTGCTTCATCTCCAATATTATCAAAGCCATAGTAACCTGATAATACTATTTTGTTTGTATTTGCCATTTTTTCATCATCCTACTTAATAATTTTAATACCCCTATTAAAATAAGGCCTAAAATAATTCCTAAAATAATACCATATGCACTTCTTAATAACGAAATAAGAATTGGTGTATGAATATGTGCATAAGTATTGACTAAAGAAACTGGTCCTATAGTAGCTAATATAACAAAAGGTATATAAGCTTCTTTGTATCCGTAATATAGTAAACACATTAAAATAGGATAGGCAATTAAAAATTCCTTTGTACGTGGTCTAACGCCAAGCATATTATCTAGTAATTGTCTAAATTGTAACTCTAAATCTGAAGCTGTTCCGCTATTCCCTGTTCTTGTTATATAGATAGCGAGCACACCACCTAGTAAAGCTATAAGAATAAGGGCTCCATAGCTAATCTTTCTATCTAGAACTCCCTTATAATATTTAAAGTCCCATTGATGCTTCTTAAAAATAAGGATTAATAAAACTAATACAATTGGTACTACTGTTGCTACTTTTACACCTGCAAACACATTAATTCCTAATGCAAAATTAGTTCTTGAGAGTGTTCCTATAATAGTAAGTACACCTCCAAATGAAATCGCACCTATTTTAAGGAAGCTTAAAATAGTTTCTTTCATATTTCTAGGTGTTTCTTTTAACCCTTTAACCATAGCATAGATTGGGAACATAATAGACCCAAAGAGTGCCATAAGCTGGCTAGCTATTACAACATTTAGTTTGAGTAAACCAATATAGCCTATGATTCCTATGATCCCTAAAATATAGCCTACTTTAAGCATACCTAGCTCTGCTAGTAATAATATAAAAATCATAATAGCTGCTAAGCCTGCTAAAATAGCTACAAATACAGGAATAGGTGGTAAATTATAATCTTCTACTGTTCCTGTTAAAGTATAGCCCTTAGAAGTCGTATAGTTTACAAAACTTGATATAGCATCTTGTAAGTAATCAATATCTTCTTCAATATTAACTGTTGTAGGCATCTTGAATAAAAAGGCACGGATATTCCTTTCTCTAAGAGCTAGTTCATAACGCTCCATAAGCTGTGGTACTGTAAAGGTAGAGAGTTGTGTATCACCTATTGTATGAAGCCTAATCACCTTATAGTGTTTACCTTCTTCACTCGTTTTTTTAGCTAATGTATCAAACCCTTTTTGTTTATTACTTGTAAACTCTATAAATCCTAATTGATGATCTTGTATAAGTTTCTGCATTTCTTCATTATCTACACCTGGTACATCTGTATCAGCAAAGTAAATGGTATCTACACCATTGATACGTTCTATTTCCTGTACCACATAGTCAAGTGATTCTGGTGTAATATTAGTCCAGCTTTTAAGCTGAGGAGAAATAGTATAACCTAAGCTTGCTGCAAGATTAAGTGAGTCTACATCAAAGCCTACACCTGTATTAGTCAGTTCATTTGCAAATTCACCAATACTAATAAAATAAACGCCATCTTGCTCTAAATACTCTAATTCAATCCCTTTTGTTGCATAGCTTTCATAAATATTTTCTGCTACTACTTTATCCTCTGTTACAATGTAACGTGATTCTGGTTTAACCCCTTCTACGTCAGGATAATAAAATTTTAATATATAGCCTTCTAAAAGACTTATTTTACCTAAGCCTCTATACGTATAAAGGTCAGCTTCTACTGGGGAGGCTACTGTATTTTCTCTTACAAATAAAGTAGTCACACCTAGCTCTTTAAACCTTAATAATACTTCTTCTAGTGATCTATCTGTTTCAGTAGCGATTCTAAGAACATCGCTATAACGTATGGCTACTTCTACTCCCTTGTAACTTTCTTCAGTTTGAATTCTTCTAACTCCTACAAATGAGCAAGCTATAAGTGAGATGACCATTACGGTATAAATTAGGATTTTAACTTGTTTTTTCATCTTTTCCTCCATTGGCTGTATAAATCATTAGTTTAATATATAGCCACCTCTCACCATTACTGTAAGCTGTTTTGTTGCCATTAAGCCTCTTCCATCTTCTCTTGGAATAAGTAATAAATTGTTTTTAGGTGCTACAGTATCCCCACTTAAATCTTTACCCTCTGTAATATCTTGAACACCACCTACGCTTGAAGCAACTATTTTCCCTTCACCAGCTCTAATAATCATTTCAGAGCCTTGTTTACCAAATATGATTTTTCCTTCTGGTACAACTACAATCTCATAAGTGCTACTTCCGCTTTGTTTTAACTCTGCGATTTCATCTCTTAATGTTAAGATGAGCTGCTCTTGTTCTTTTAATTGGTTAGCTAAAACAGTATTACTAGTACCCCCTGTTATTTGTGAAATTTTTTGGTCTACATAGCTCTTTGTCACTAGTGGGTCTTGTTCTGTTCCTATTAACCCATCAGCTGCGTAAAGTGTTGTTGCCCCTATCATGAGTAAGCCTAGTGTAAGTTTTAATTTTTTATTCATAGTATACCTCCTCTTAGTTAGTAATATTTATTTAAATTTCTCAAAGGTGTAATAAATTTTGTCTCCGTCTATTTTGAACTTAAGGAAAGTACCTTCTTTATAGTTATCAGTAGTAACATTCATACCATGTGTTCTTATGTATCTGATGCCATCTTCTATACGGACTTCGTTTTCACTACCACCAGTAGTAACGACAAATATATTTCTTCCTGTGCTTTCTTTATAGGTCTTCAAATACTCATGTAATGCTTGTCCTTCTAATGCATCATTGAACTGAGTAAGTGGATTTTTGCTCATCACTAAAATAATATGTTTTGCATTGGTCTTATCTAAAGACTGTTTCAAGTAAATCCATGCTTGCTCTTGTGTTGTTCTGAGCCCTCCATTACCTGTTCCTAACATAATCATTTTCGTATTGTTATAATCAATAGCTTCATATGTATTTTTGTAAACATAGTTTGGCGCCCCAAGTGATAGCTCACTATTACTATTAGAAGCTAATAGTACTGCACCTGCTCCCTCTGATAACTGCTTACTTATACTAGCTAATGTATCTTTCCCTAGCATCATGCTAGATACCTTTGTTGGCCCTACTGCATTAATGATGTATTGATTTTGTATAGCTTGTTGCAGTGTAGGTTTATAAAAAGGATCCGCACTAGTATCATTTCTTGTTGCTATCCCTAGCGTGTCTCTAAAACCTCTTGTTATGGAGACGTGATCTATATAAAGTGTAGTTGTTACCTTAGTAGCATTACTATTAGAATAAGTGTATAACTTTGTTACCTTTGCTGGCAAGCTTATTTCCTGTGGCAAAGTGGCACTTACATACTTCCATCCATCAAAATCAAGGCTGTCAGCAAGTTTCAGATAAAAGGTCTTACCCGCTTTATCTACCACTTCTATCTTGGCTACATGTCCTTGTTTTTTTGCCTTTAACCACATATTAATACTTGCTGCATCTTCTGGAATCTGTATAGGATTACTAAATACAGTATAAGCCACTTGTTTATTAGCGCTAGGCATAAAAGTATAGGTCATTTTTAGTGCTTGGTTACCATGGTATTTGTCATCTTTAGAAATTTCTACTTTACCTACAACAGAAGAAGTATCCCCTGCCCAAGTAGCTCCATTAGTTTCAAAGGACTCTAATGGCACAGCTGTGTTACCCACTATAACACCAATTTCCTTGGTTATGCCTTTATAATTAGCTGTAAGTTTCCCAAGTGTATTGGTAGTAGATACTATTGTATTATTAGTGGCTGCTAACTTAGTATTAGAACTTGTCCAACTTACATTTTCTGCTTTAAGTGGAATTTTATATCCCTCTTTGTCTAGTCCATAAACTTGAACTGTCTTTGTGCTATTCTCATTTAATTGTACAAGGCTAGGTTCTATTAGTAAACCTGCTGGAGCGCTACTTACTTTAATTTCCGTTGCTGCTTGAGCACCATTATACTGAGCAATAACCATTAACTTACCTTCACTACTAGGTGTAAAAGTTGCTCCATTAAATTGCCCACTTCCTCCTTCTACAGAAAACTTCACTTTTGAGGTATCTATCGTTACAGGATTACTATTTTCATCAATACCTTTTAATTTTAAGGTAATATTCTCTCCTATAAAGGTTCTGCTGTAAGTAGGTTCTATGTATAAGGTGCTTATCTCTCCAGGCGCCGAGTTACTAAAAACGCCTAAGCCATTAATAACTTTTCTTTGACTACCATCAGATGGATTATTCTGCAACTTAACTTCTTTTTCTCCTAAGTTTCTAGCAACAAAAGTAGTTGAACCACCACCATCTAAATACATGGCATTGTCTACATTATAACGTTGTAGTATTTCTACAAGTTGGTTATGTGTTACCCCTGTGTAGCTACCTTTCCCATCAATTGTAATAAGTAATATTTCATTGCTACCTTTGGTTGTTGCAATAATAGTACGTGCCACTGCTGAATTAGGTGTTACTTTATGTGCTGAACCTGTATACGCCATGCCATTTTTCATAATAATACCGCTACCACCTATACCTAGCTTTAACTCATTAATGGCAGTAATGACATTATCGTCAACATACAAGAACTCTTGAAGATCTACACTTGTTCCTATAGGCATTTTTGTATAGTACTCGTTAGCACTGGTTTCTGGTACTAAAATAACATATCCATTTGTAGGAATGGTTACACTCTCTCCTGCTTTTGCTAAATAAATGACTGTATCATTTTCTACTACAATGGTATAAACACTTTTATGCTTTGTTACAATATTATTAGTTGTTTTGTAATAACTAGAATCCACAATAATCGGTCTAGTAATTGTATTAGGAATATTATTCTTTGTAGCTGCCCCGCCAACAAAGTTTCCATTGGCATTGATACGAATAGATACACCATAATACGCCATAGAAGGCGTATTATTAGTGTCTAAAGTAAAGGTTGCCATGCTTTTATTAACACCTAACTCAGAGTAGTTACTATTATAACCATGCTTTAATACACCACCCTCAATATAGGTTCCCAAACTAGGTGTATTACTTGTACTCATATCAAAATAATCCGCATTTACCCCTGCTATGGCTCCTGTATTATTAACCATTTGTAATACGGTTTGCCTTTCTACTCCTGTAGCAGATTCCATAGGCTTTAACGATACATTACTATCATTCAAATCTATTTTTAAAATATTAATATTTCTCCAGCCTTCACTCATTAGAAGCTTATCATTAATATGAACAGCACCTTTAGTAATGACTTGCTGCGTTCTTTGTTCATGTAGTATGCTCCCATATACTGCTGTACTGCAACCTATACCTGCTAATAGCATAAAACTTATTAATCTCTTTCTTATGCCTTTCATTTTAATCCCCCTTACTGGATATCATTGCCTAATATAATCTGTATATCATAGTTCATATTTTGATTCTGTTTAATAATCGCATTCGGATAATACTTCTTAAATTGATTTGCTTTTTCCACTTCTTTAGCATAAATAACTGTTGTACTTGGTTCTTCTAAAGTAGAATTACCTATTATATTAACGGTATAACCGACTGCTTCTAAATTTTCCTGAGCTGCCGCAGCTGCTCCCCTGATAGCTGTAGCATTTAGAATTTCTATACTTACACTTTTATCTTCTATCACTTTTGATTCTGTACTAGTCTCATCATCATTAAATACGCCTTCAACAAATCCTGGCATAGCCTCCATATCAGGGAAATAATAAGATTTACCGCCTTCATATGCACCTTCACCTGGAATAATATTAAAGCTTAAGTTACTTGAATCCATTGATTTTAAATAAGGTAAATAACTTGGTATATCACTTAATTTAATGTCAGTCGTAACTGTTTTAAAAATAGTATTAATAATGTTTGGCACCTTTGTGATAATACCAGGACTTGTTACTTTTTTAGCAAATGCTTCTAAGAATAGCTGTTGTGTTTTAATACGTCCTACATCGCCTTCTGCGTAACCTTTTCTAAATCTTACAAGACCTTCTGCTGCCTCACCATCTAATAATTGTGGGCCTGGGTCTAAATGTATGTGTAAATCAGCATAATTATCATCATAATGAAGACCATTACCATCAAGTACAGGTACATCTACCTCTACTCCACCAATAGCATCTACAATTTGTTTAAATGCATCAATAGTAATAATGACATAGTTGTCAATCTGGATACCTAACATATTCTCTATTTCATCTATAGTAAATTCTCTAATGTGTTCAATACCTGCATAGCTGGTCATTTCATTAATTTTTGAAACATTAACAGAATAACCTTTGTATTCTTCCATTCTTTCTTGTTGCTCCTGGGACCACTCAACCTTTGTGTCACGAGGAATAGAAATAACTTTTGATTTACCGGTTTCACTATTGTAATTTAAAACAAAAATAACATCTGTACGGTATCCATCTTCATCTACACCAAATACTGCTAATGTTTTGTTGATAGGGTCTGGTTCTTTATTGCTTCCATTGAAAGGATTTCCTTTATATAAAAAGTGATTATAGGCAAAAATAAGCCCTCCTATTACAAGAGCAGCTATAATAAAGGTAATAACCATCACCCTAAAAAAAATTCGACCCAATGCTTTTTTCTGTTTTTTCTTTAATTTTTTCTTCTCACTCATCATTTTCTCCTATGGTGCTTATATATTCTGTCATGCTCAAAAATATTTGTCACAAGATATGCATTCTTACTAGATATGCTTAGCATTTTTCGGTTATTCTATAATATATAGTTTCCCTAAAATCATATTTATAGTATAATTTCTGCTAACACTTCCTATATTGTAGTAAAATATAGCTGAGATGTCTATTATAATACGGTAATTTTATATAAATTTAATATCTGTCATTTATTTGTTAGATTTAAATTGGAAGAATAACATATATCATATTTTTCATTCAGAAAGGATTATAAAAATGCTTAAAATTGGTTCTCATGTTTCTATTAGTGGTGGCTTAATTGGTGCCGCTAAAGAAGCTTATTCTTATGGTGCAAATACCTTTATGATTTATACTGGTGCACCTCAAAATACAAAACGTTCTCCTATTGAAAATTTAAAAATTAAAGAAGGGCGTGCTTTTATGGAGGCTCATGGACTTTCTGACCTAGTAGTACATGCACCTTATATTATTAACTTAGCTTCTTATAAGGATGCAATCTATAAGTTAGCTAAAGAGTGTCTTGCTCTAGAAATTGAACGTACTACAGCCATTGGTTCTAACTACTTAGTACTTCATCCGGGTTCTTTTACAGATAAAACCTATGAATATGGTGCCCAGCGTATTGCTGCTGGTCTTAATGAAGTCCTCACCGAAGAGACTAAGCCTCTTATTTGTTTAGAAACTATGGCTGGAAAAGGAAAGGAAATCGGTCGTTCTTTTGAGGAACTACGTGATATTATTGACCGAGTTGAATTAAAACATAAAATTGGCATCTGTTTCGATACTTGTCATGTTCACGATAGTGGTTATGATATTATTAATAACTTAGATGAAGTGTTTGCTGAGTTTGATCGTATTATCGGTCTAGATAGGCTTAAAGTATTTCATCTCAATGGCTCTCTTAATCCTTGTGGTGCAAAAAAAGATCGTCATGCTAACTTGGGTGCGTCTGAAGATAATCCAAAGGGGAAAGACTTTATAGGTAAAGCTGCACTCTATCATGTTGTACACCATCCTGTAGCAGTTGGTAAACCTATTATTTTAGAGACACCTTGGTTAGATAAAAAAACAAACTTATATAAAGAAGAAATTGCTTTCTTAAGAGGTGATCAAATTGAACTTTAGTCATGAGCTTGTTCTTGTTACAGGTTCTTCCCGTGGCATTGGCAAGGCTATTGCTTTTGCTTTTGCCGAAAAAGGTGCCACTGTTATTTTAAATGGCGCTACTAATGAAGCACGTTTAAAAGAAACTTATGAATCCTTTTTAAATAAAGGCTTTAAAGTCTATGCTTACTTTGGAGATTTATCAGATTATAACGTAGCTAGTTCTATGATGGATACCATTAAAAGCCATTATGGCAAGCTTCCTTCAATAGTTATCAACAATGCTGGCATTAGTCATGTTGGGTTATTCACAGATACCACTCCTGAAATGTGGAATAAAATTTTGACAACAAACTTAAATTCTGCTTATCACTGTAGTTATCTAACAATTCCTTCAATGCTCCAACGTGAAGGTGGTATTATTATTAATATCTCATCTATCTGGGGGATGGTTGGTGCTTCTTGTGAAGTGGCTTATTCAACTAGTAAAGCCGCTCTTAATGGCTTTACCAAAGCTTTAGCCAAAGAGCTTGGGCCGTCTCATATCAGGGTAAATGGTATCGCTTGCGGTTGGATAGATACTGATATGACCAGTTGCTACACTGAAGAGGAAAAATCCGCATTTGTAGATGAAATTCCTTTATGTAAAACAGGTTCACCTCAGGATGTAGCTAATACTTGTTTATATTTAGCTTCTCCTCTAGCTTCTTATGTAACTGGGCAAATCATTACTTTAGATGGTGGATTGTTATAATCAAAACTTTAGACATGCTATTTTCTAGTTACTAAAAATCAACATTTCAATAATATAAAAGAGCTGCTTCTATACTCCTATGAAATACACAGTAATAGATCTGACAAGTTAATTGCTAGACTATATCTTGTATTAAAGAATTATTTAAGCGGCTCTTTTATATTATTATAATTTATAATGCAGTACCTACCAAATAGCCTACTAAAATAAATAGGAGATTCCAAATGCTAACTCCTATAAATGAGTATACTATAAAGTCTCTTGCTTGAATCTCAAAAGTCCCAGCTAATAAACTAACTACAGTTCTTACTCCTGGTATGATGCGTCCAATAAGACATACTTTACTTCCATGTTGCTTACTTATCTTCTGCGCCTTCTCTAAAGATTTTCGAATCCCTTTAAACTTGTTGTAAAAGTAATTATAAATCTTTGGTCCTATATAACGTACTACTACATAATAAGTGATATTTCCTAACATACTTCCTAAAATAGTTATCCCTAATATGGTCATAAAACTATGTGTACTATAATGCACAAATAAACCAATGGCTGGTAATAATACAATGGCCGGAATACCTGTCAGATTTAATCCTTCTAAATACATAATAGCCAAAACTAACAATAATCCATATTGATTAAAATATCCTACTATTTCTTGTGATGTAATGATGTCTCCTCCTAGCTGCTAATCGTTCTGTCATCTCTTCTATGCTTATTCCATATTGTAAGCTGTCTTTAAGTTAAGTTTGAAATTTTCGTTTCAAAAAACACTTATAATAAGCATACTAAAATATTGGATAGTTCGCAAGGTAATACTCTACGCTCCACCCTCAAAGGTATTTTAAAAGGGGCCCTTTAGGAGCCCCTTTGTTCTACTGTAGTGCACTAGCTGAATTTTTACCTATTACTATTTTAATATCACTTTCTAAGGAACTATCTTCCACAATAGTTGCGTCTTCTAAGTACTCTAAAAATTGGTTTGCTTTTGTTTTATCTTTGGCATAAATAGTACTTTCTTCAATATCACCGTCACTATAGTTATCAATACGCGCTACATTATAGCCCTTTTTCTTTAAAGTATCCTTTAAAGTTCCAGCTAATCCTCTTACTCCTGTAGCATTATAAACTTCTATAGATACATCTTGATCTATAATAATTTCTGTACTATCACTATCTTCTGTAGCTTCAGGACTGCTTGTAGGCTCTTCTCCTGCAATCGTCGTATCATAAAAGACATCTTTTACTAAATCATCTAATTGTTCTTGATCAATATAGAAGTAAGCTGGCCCTTCATAGCTTGCACCTTCTCCAGGTAACGTATGGAATTCCAAATTGTTTAAATCAAATTCCTTTAGTAAAGATAAATAGCTAAATATTTCTGTTAATGATACATCTGTTTTAACGTAAGTAAATAAGCTAGTAATAATAGATGGCAAGTTATTCATTATAGCAGGACTCATAACTTTCTTAGCAAAAGCTTGTAAGAAGATTTGTTGCGTCTTAATACGTCCCACATCACCTTCTGCATAGCCATATCGGTATCTTACAAGGCCTTCTGCATCCTTACCATATACCGTTTGAAGTCCCGGTTGTAAATCAATATGTAAATCTTGAGAATTATCATTATAGTACATTCTTTGTGGTACGTCTACCTCTACTCCATCAATAGCATCTACAATCTTATTAAAAGCTTCTATATTAACAATAACGTAATTATCAATAGGGACAGTTAAAATGTTTTCAATTTCGTTAATAGTAATGTCTCTAATATTACCTGGATTATTCTTAATATCTGCATAAGCAGACATTTCGTTAAGTTTACTTATGTCCCATTCATAGCCAACTAACTGCTTTAACTTACTGCGTTGCCTCTCTGTCCATATAACCTTTGTATCACGTGGAATATTGATGACTTTTACCTTATTAGTTATACTATTAAAATTAACTACAATAATAACATCTGTACGTGTTTCATCTTTATCCACACCAAACACAGCGATTGTTTTATTTATTTCGCCGCGTCCTTTTCTATCATCTTCTTTTTGTTGTTCCTCTTCACTCAATTCCTCATTTTGAAAAGTGCTAGCAGGCTTTTGTAAAATAATCTTATTATAAGCAATAACAACACCTATGATAGCTACCAAGCATACTGCCAAGGTGATACCTGCTGATATCCCAAATGTCTTTAAGAGCTTCTTTTGCTGATTTTTAGTAAGCCCTTTCTTATTCTGATCCATAAAAAATAATCCCCCTAAGTATACATATGCCCTATTTCTTATCATTATAATATATTTAGTTTGATAAAATAAACGATGTATACATTTGTAATTAAATTGTAATGTGGAATGTTAGAACTTTATGTAAAAAAAGCCAATCCATTGGATTGGCTTTTGTATAGTCCAAATTTGGACATCTTCCCAATTAACGTTTTGAGAATTGAGGTGCACGTCTCGCTGCTTTGAGACCGTATTTTTTTCTTTCTTTCATTCTTGGATCTCTTGTTAAGAAACCTGCTTTTTTAAGAGCTGGACGGAAATCAGCGTCAGCTTGAAGTAATGCACGGCTAATTCCGTGACGGATTGCTCCAGCTTGTCCTGTTGTTCCACCACCATATACGTTTACAAGTACATCAAATTTGCTTAATGTATCTGTTAATGTTAATGGTTGACGAGTGATAACTTTTAAAGTTTCTAAACCGAAGTATTCTTCGATATCTCTTTTATTGATTGTAATTTTACCTGTTCCAGGTACAAGGTATACTCTAGCTACTGAGCTTTTACGTCTACCTGTTCCGTAATATCTAACTGCTGCCATTTAATTTTCCTCCTCCCGAGTGATTAGAATTTTAACTCTACTGGTTTTTGTGCTTCGTGGTTGTGCTCTGTTCCAGCATATACACGAAGGTTAGTAAGCATTTTTCTTCCTAAGCTGTTTTTTGGAAGCATCCCTTTAACAGCGTTCATGATAACTCTTTCAGGATGAGTATCCATCATTTCACGAGCTGTAGTTTCTTTTAAACCACCAGCGTATCCTGTATGTCTTC
This sequence comes from Cellulosilyticum sp. WCF-2, assembly GCF_003990395.1. Taxonomy (NCBI): domain Bacteria; kingdom Bacillati; phylum Bacillota; class Clostridia; order Lachnospirales; family Cellulosilyticaceae; genus Cellulosilyticum; species Cellulosilyticum sp. WCF-2. Next base: position 4,652,982 of record NZ_CP034675.1, read on the forward strand.
TATATAATTTTTGATCTAATTTTTTACCTGTAAATACTACTTTATCTGCGTTAATAACAATTACGTGATCTCCACAATCTACGTGTGGTGTGTAAGTTGGTTTGTTTTTACCTCTTAATACTGTTGCAATTTGGCTAGAAAGTCTACCTACTGTTTGACCTTCTGCGTCAATAACATACCATTGCTTTTCAACGTTTTGGGCATTTGCCATGTATGTTGTTCTCATTGAATATACCTCCTTTGGATCTTATAAAACTAGGTTAATTTCTATTTGTCATATAAAATCCGGGGCTATTGGATTTTATAAGTGGTCTCATTAACACAAACTATATTATATTATTTACAAAATAAACTGTCAAGCTTTTTCCTGTGGATTATTTTTACTATTTCTACATATTTTTTTGTTTTAAAATCACTAAATAGACCTAAGTTCATATTTAGATTATCATGCCTTTCTACTTACTGTATATAAACTTGTAGACTTCTACTCTTTTTTCAAAATACTATTACGTCTCTGTGGATAACTTATAGCAATTAAGAGTTAAGAATTAATAATGAAAATTTGTTTATTTTTCCTCATTATTTATCATTAATCTTTCGTTTTTAACTGTTTATCTCTAATTCTTATTTATTAATTCTTATTCCTCCTATTTGTTTTTAATTCTTTATTCTTCATTATTAATTGTACACTATATTAAGCATCGTTAATCCTTGAGGTGGTACTGTTGGGCCTGCTAATTCACGATTCTTCGATTCTATAATTGTTTTTATGCTATCTTTAGTGATCTTATTTTCATTAACATCTAACAGTGTACCAATAATAATTCTTACCATATTATATAAAAATCCATTTCCACAAACATCAATAGAAACAAGGTCTCCTTCTTTTTTGACATCTATAGAATAAATAATACGTACAGTATCTTTAACTGTGCTTCCTGCTGCACAAAAACATGCGAAATCATGCTCTCCTATCATCTCATTAGCAGCCTCTTGCATACGCTCTATATCTAATTCATATGGATATAAAAGTGCATACTTATATAAAAATGGATCTCTTATTTTTGCATTTAAAATCTGATAACGATAAGTTTTTCTCTTAGCTCCAAAACGTGGATGAAAATCTTCACTTACTTCTTCTACCGATTTTACTGAAATATCGGCTGGTAACTGACTATTAATAGCTTTAGCTAATCTATCTGCTGGTATTTTCGTATCTGAATCAAATACGCAGCATTGAGCAAAGGCATGTACCCCTCTATCTGTTCTTCCCGCTCCTAGTGTACGTACTTCATGCTGCACAATTTTAGCAATAGCAACATCTAAAGTCCCTTGAATCGTAGTGGCATTTGGCTGCTTTGCAAATCCATTATAGTTAGTCCCATCATATGCCACGATTAATTTAAATCTCTTCATCCCTCATACTTCCTCCTATGATACACAATTCTTTATTATTTATAGCTACATAATTGGAATTACAACAAAGAATAATTTATAATAAAATACACCCTATTATAAACGCTGTTGCAAATAAAAATGCTATTAAATCCTTCTTTGTGTACTTCAAGCTATTTAACCTGGTTCTACCTACTCCTCCACGATAACAACGTGCTTCCATAGCCATAGCTAATTCATCTGCACGTCTAAATGCTGAAATGAATAGGGGTACCATAATAGGCACCATTGCCTTAGCTCTCTGCACGATATTGCCACTTTCAAAATCAGCACCTCTAGCTGTTTGTGCTTTCATTATTTTATCCGTTTCTTCTAATAAGATAGGGATAAAGCGAAGAGAAATACTCATCATCATGGCTATCTCATGAGCAGGCACTCCAATCCTTCTAAAAGGATTTAATAGATTCTCTATGCCATCAGTTAGCTCAATAGGTGATGTTGTCAAAGTCAAAAGAGATGAACCTACAATTAATAATACTAGTCTAATTCCCATTTTAGCTGCTAATACTAATCCATCGTCAGTAATTCTAAAAATCCACCACTTAAATATTTCATTACCTGTAGAAGTAAAAAACATATTGAGTATCACTGTAAATAATAAAATAAACATAATACTCTTTAACCCTTTTAGCATATATTTAAGTGGCACCTTACTTACTCTAACAGCGCCGTAAAAACATAATGCAACAAAAGCATATCCAATAAAGTAATTAATAAAAAACAATCCTATAATATAGGCAAAGGTAATAAGGATTTTTGTTCTTGGATCTAATTTATGAACTGGAGAACCTGAAGGATAATATTGTCCTATAGTAATGTCTCTAATCATGTTGTTCTCCTTTCTCCTTTAAATACGCTATAATTTTAGCTGCTGCCTCTTCTACTGTTAATACATCGGTATCTATATCCATTCCTTTTTGTTTTAAGTCTTCCATAATGTATTTAATCTGAGGCATAGCAAGTCCAATCTTTTCTAGCTCCTTACCATGAGCAAAAACCTCTCTTGGTGAACCTGTATAAGCAATTCTTCCCTTATAAAGTACAAATAACTTTTCTACGTACTTCGCCACATCCTCCATACTATGTGAAATAAGTACAATGGTAAGCCCTAGTTCCTGGTGCATCTTTTTTAACTGTTCGAATAATTCATTTCTACCTTTTGGATCTAATCCTGCTGTAGGCTCATCTAAGATAAGTATTTCTGGGTTCATTGCTAAGACACCAGCAATAGCCACTCTTCTTTTTTGTCCTCCAGAAAGCTCAAAAGGCGACTTTTCATAGTAAGATTCATCTAGACCAACTGCATCTAACCCAAATTTCACTTGCTTGTCTATTTCTTCTTTAGTTAACCCCATATTCTTTGGTCCAAAAGCTACATCATCTTTCACCGTCATCTCAAAAAGCTGATACTCAGGGTATTGAAAAACCAAACCCACCCTTTGTCTCATTTCTTTTTTATTAATCTTCTCGCCATGGATGTTCTGCTGATTAACATAGACCTCACCTTTTGTTGGTTTTAAAAGTCCGTTAAACATTTGAATAAGAGTGCTTTTGCCTGAGCCAGTATGGCCTATAATACCTACAAACTCACCTTTTTCTATACTCATATTAATATCTTCTAATGCTACCTTTTGAAAAGGCGTTCCTTCATTATATATATGTGTTAAATGATCTATTTTAATTGACATATTGCGTCTGTCACCTCTTCTACTGTTAGTAAATCTATAGGTAAATCAAATCCTTCTTGATTTAATAAGTATACGAGATAAGTTGTATCTGGCACATCTAAACCTATATCTTTGATTCTTTTTACTTCTTTAAAAACTTCTTTTGGAGTTCCTTCTAAAACAACTTTTCCCTTATCCATTACTATAATACGGTCTGCAAGTATTGCTTCTTGCATATAGTGGGTAATATGAATAATTGTAATCCCATATTCTTTGTTTAATTTTTGCATGGTACTCATAACTTGTCTTCTACCAATAGGATCAAGCATAGCGGTAGATTCATCAAATACAATGCATTTAGGCTTCATAGCTATAACACCTGCTATTGCTATACGCTGTTTTTGCCCCCCTGAAAGTTGATTAGGTGAACCTTTTTTGTAATCGCTCATCCCAACCGTCTCTAAAGCATCATCTACACGTTTTCTAATTTCGCTTGGTTCTATTCCCAAATTCTCTGGACCAAACGCTACATCTTCTTCTATAATGGTAGCTACAATTTGATTATCGGGGTTTTGAAATACCATTCCAACTTGTTTTCGAATATCCCACGTATTCTTTTTATCTGTAGCATCGATACCACTAACTATTAAAGTTCCTTCTTTAGGCGTTAAAATACTATTTAAATGCTTAGCAAAGGTAGATTTACCTGAGCCATTATGACCAAGAATGACTAGGAATTCTCCCTCTTTTACCTCTACACTAATGTGATTTAACGCTGTTACGGTATCTTTTACTTGTCCATCATCATCATAATTATAATACTCAAAAACAAGGTTTTTAGCTTCAATAATGTTCTGCATAGTTACACCTCTTAATTATATATACTTATTAATACTTAAATTAAATCATCCAAGCACGAATCTAGAGTAAATGCTTCGTAATATAAATAACTTTTCATTATTATTATTCACTATTCATTCTTTTAACTACTCATAACTATATATAATATAAACTAACCCATTAGGTTTTGGCTACCTCTTAGCTTATTTAAACTCTTTTTATCCATAATCGTACCGATACACTATAATCATTAATTTACTCTTAATAACTTTACTATATATTAATATAATAAGAAAGGGATTAAGAACAGTTCTTAATCCCTAGATATTATACTAATTCGATAATAACTTCTTCAGCTGCGTCACCTTTACGTGGTCCGATTTTGATGATTCTTGTGTAACCACCATTACGGTCAGCGTATTTAGGAGCGATTTCGCTAAATAATTTGTCGCACATGTCAACTTTTTTAGCTTGTCTTCTTTTAGCACCTTGTACTTCTGTTACTGGGTATAATACCTTTAACATTTGTCTTCTTGCATGTAAGCGAGTAGCACTATCTTTTTTGATAGTTTTTTCTACTTCATCATAAACAGTTACTTTTTTGCCATCTACAACTTCTTTAACACGTTTACCGTCTTTATCTAATTTAGGTTGTTTTGCTTTAATAGTAACTTCTTCATAGTTGTCTTTTTCGCGAACAGCCATTGCGATTAAGCCTTCAGCGATTTTACGAATCTCTTTTGCTTTTGGAGCAGTTGTTTTAATCTTTCCATGGTATAAGAGATTTGTAACTTGGTTACGAAGTAACGCTTTACGTCCTGCTGCGTCACGTCCGAGCTTTCTTTGTCCAGCCATGCCCTAACCTCCTTAAATATTCTGCTTATTCTTCACTTGGTTTAAGTTGAAAACCAAGTTCGTTGAGTTTTTGGAATACCTCTTCTAATGATTTACGTCCAAGATTACGAACTTTCATCATTTCTTCTTCTGTCTTGTTTGTTAAGTCTTCAACTGTGTTGATTCCCGCACGTTTTAAACAGTTGAATGATCTAACTGAGAGGTCTAACTCTTCGATTGTCATTTCTAAAGTTTTTTCTTTAGAATCATCTTCTTTTGTTACCATAATTTCTGTAGTACGTGCATTCTCTGATAAGTCAATGAAAAGGTTTAAATGTTCACTTAAAACTTTTGCAGCTAAAGATACAGCTTCATCTGGCTTAAGTGTACCATTTGTCCAAACCTCTAATGTAAGTTTATCATAGTCAGTTTGTTGCCCAACACGTGTATCCTCTACAATAAAGTTTACACGCTCTACTGGTGTGTAGTTAGCATCAACTGGGATCACTCCTATTGGAAGATCAGTTTTCTTCAGCTTATCAACACCTTCATATCCACGGCCAGTTGTTACTGTCATTTCAATTGAAAGGTTAGAGTTTGCTCCACCATTTAAAGTAGCAATATGATGTTCTGGATTAAGGATCTCAATTTCTGGACCACATTTAATATCTGCTCCAGTTACTGGGCCTTCTCCAGATTTCTCAATATAAATTACTTTAGGTTCTGTACCTTGACTTGTATCGCGGATAGCAAGACCTTTAAGGTTAAGGATAATTTCAACAACATCCTCTTTCACTCCAGGAATTGAACTAAACTCATGAAGTACACCATCCACTTTGACGCTGCTAATAGCAGAGCCAGGAAGAGAAGAAGAAAGAATGCGACGAAGGCTATTGCCTAATGTGATTCCATATCCTCTTTCTAATGGTTCTACTACGAAACAGCCATATTTACCATCTTGCGATAATTCTTTAATCTCAATTTGTGGTTTTTCAAATTCCAACACCGGATAAACCCTCCTTTGGTTTTAAAATAAAATATTGAGGGTGACGAACTATTACTTAGAGTAAAGCTCAACGATAAGTGTTTCTGCAATATCAGTATCGATTTGTTCTCTAGTTGGAAGTGCTTTAACTGTACCTCTAAGGTTTTCAATATCGCCTTCTAACCATTCTGGAACAATACGAGATCCTGTTACTTCTGCAGTAAGTTTGAAGCGTTCGAATGATTTAGCATCTTCTTTAACTTCAATTACATCGCCAACTTTAACTTGGTAAGATGGGATGTTTACTCTTTTACCGTTAACAGTAATAAGGTTGTGTCTTACTACTTGTCTAGCTTCTGTACGAGAACGTCCAAGACCAATACGGTAACAAACGTTATCTAAACGAAGTTCGAGAAGACGAAGTAAGTTTTCACCTGTAATTCCTTGTTTACGATCTGCTTCTTCAAAGTAAGTTCTGAATTTACCTTCAAGAACACCATAGATTCTTTTAGCTTTTTGTTTTTCACGTAATTGTAATCCGTACTCAGATAATTTCTTTTTAGCTTGACCGTGTTGCCCTGGAGCATAAGGTCTTTTTTCAACTGAACAAGCAGCTGAGAAACATCTTTCACCTTTAAGGAATAATTTTTTTCCTTCGCGACGACATTGTTTACATTTAGAACCAATATATCTAGCCATTTTTACCCTCCTATTACACTCTTCTACGTTTTGGTGGACGGCAACCATTGTGTGGTACAGGAGTTACATCTTTGATTAATGTTACTTCTAAGCCTGCAGCTTGAAGTGCACGAATCGCAGCTTCTCTACCAGAACCTGGTCCTTTAACCATAACTTCTACTGATTTTAATCCATGTTCCATTGCTGCTTTAGCTGCTGTTTCAGCTGCCATTTGAGCTGCATATGGAGTTGATTTTCTTGAACCTCTAAATCCAAGACCGCCAGCACTTGCCCATGAAAGAGCATTTCCGTTTGTGTCTGTTAATGTTACCATTGTATTGTTAAAAGTTGATTGAATGTGTGCAACACCGCGTTCAACGTGTTTTCTGTCACGACGTTTACGAGTTACAACTTTTTTACCACCTTTTTTTGCAACTGCCATGAGATTCTTAACCTCCTTTATTTACTATTTTTTCTTATTAGCTACTGTCTTTTTAGGACCTTTACGTGTACGAGCATTTGTTTTTGTTTTTTGTCCTCTAACTGGAAGACCACGTCTATGACGAATTCCTCTGTAGCAACCGATTTCCATTAATCTCTTAATGTTTAAAGCGATTTCACGACGAAGATCACCTTCAACGATGATTCCTAATTTTTCAATAAGTTCACGAATCTTAGAAACTTGTTCTTCAGTTAAGTCTTTGATACGAGTATCGAAATCAATGCCAGCTTCTGTTAAAATTTGACGAGAAGTTGGGCGGCCAATACCGAAAATATAAGTAAGACCAATTTCAACACGTTTATTTTTTGGTAAGTCTACACCTGCAATACGTGCCACTCTCTGCACCTCCTATAGGTTTTTTAAAATATATATAATACAGCATAAATGACTCTATGCCGCAGCCGCTTCTAAGTTAAATACCACAGAATATTATAGCTTACTATTACTCATAAATCAATGAGTTAAAGTGCCAATATTCAAGGTAATATTAACCTTGTTTTTGTTTGTGTTTTGGATTCTCACAGATAACGCAAACACGACCTTTTCTTTTAATAATTTTACATTTTTCGCAAATCTTTTTTACTGATGGACGTACTTTCATTTTCTGTTCTCCTTTCTATTATACCATTTATTTAGAACGCCAAATAATGCGCCCTTTGGTTAAATCATATGGAGAAAGTTCTATGGTTACCTTATCACCCGGTAATACACGGATGAAGTTCATACGAAGTTTTCCTGAAATATGACCAAGGACAATGTGTCCTCCTTCAATCTCAACCTTAAACATCGCATTTGGTAACTTCTCTATCACTGTTCCCTCTACTTCTATAACATCACCTTTAGCCAAGTTACAAACCTCCTCTTACACAGAAGATTGCCCTAGATACTCTTCAAGAGCTCGTCTAACATCACTATTTGTTAGTCGATTTTCTTCTATAATTTTTTGTTTTATCCATTCATTAGTAGTCAGCGTTGGCTGAATATGTTTTTTCTTCTTTAGTTTCGGGTTATCTACTTTGCGGAGACTCCCATCTACTAAGTAAACATATTCTTCCTCTATACTTACAACAATAAATGGTTTCCCTTGATCACGACCGCACTTTGAGAAAACAATCTGCCCTAGCGAATACTTGTTATTCATTTAATCACCTCTTACTTACCTATAGTAAGTATTTCTGGAATATCATCTGTAATAACCACTGTGTTCTCATAATGTGCAGATACACTGCCATCTCTAGTTACGAACGTCCAATCATCTTCTAGTACCCTAACTTGCCATGTTCCCATGTTTATCATTGGTTCAATAGCGAGTACCATACCTTTTTGAAGTTTTGGTCCTCTTCCAGGTGTTTTGTAGTTTGGAACTTGTGGTTCTTCATGCAATTGTTTACCTATTCCGTGTCCAACTAGGTCTCTCACTACGCCATAACCATGAGCTTCAGCATGACGCTGAATTGCCGATGATATATCACTTAAATGATTGCCTGGTTTTGCATATTTTAAACCTTCAAAAAAGCTTTCTTTCGTCACTCTTATTAGGTCTAACTTGGCAGCATCAACTGTGCCAACCGGATAGGTTCTTGCAGCATCTGAGTGATATCCCTTATAGTATACCCCGAGGTCAACACTTACTATGTCTCCCTCTTGTAGCTTTCTCTTCCCAGGAATACCATGAACAACTTCATCATTTATAGAAATGCAAGCTGACCCTGGATATCCATGATAATTAAGAAATGAAGGATATGCATCTTTACTTTTAATAAACTTTTCAGCTATGCTATCAAGTTCTTTAGTAGTAATGCCTTCCTTTATATGAGCTGCTACTAAATCATGGGCCTCTACAAGAATTTGGGCGGCTTCCCTCATCAAGCTGATTTCATCAGCTGATTTAATGTGAATGGCCATCTTATTTCACTCCCAATGCTTTTTTTACTCTATCACGTACTTCTTCAACTGTACCTACACCATCAATGTCTAATACTTTACCTTGAGTTTTATAGTATGCAATTAAAGGTTCCGTTTGTTCATGATATACATCTAATCTTTTCTTAACAGTTTCTGCTTTATCGTCTTCTCTTTGAATAAGGTCTGCACCACAAAGATCACACTTGCCAGCAACTGTTTCAATTTTATTTACTTTATGGTAAGAAGCGCCGCAGCTAGGACAAACTGTTCTACCACTCATACGATCAACAATGAGTTCATCAGGTACATCTACATTGATAACAAAGTCAATTGGAATACTTAACTCCTTAAGCATTACATCTAATGCCTCGGCTTGAGGAATTGTTCTTGGGAAACCATCAAAAATCATACCATTTTTGCAGTCATCCTGAGTAATTCTACTTTTGACAAGCTCAATAACAAGTGAGTCTGGCACCAATTTTCCTTCATCCATGTATGCTTTAGCTTTTTGACCTAGCTCAGTATTGTTAGAAATATGCTCTCTAAAAATATTACCTGTAGAGATACATGGAATATCATATAGTTTAGTTAGCATTTCTGCTTGTGTCCCTTTACCTGCTCCAGGCGCACCTAATAATATTAATCTCACAGCGGCCTACCTCCTATTCATTCTATAAAAATCCTTTATAATGTCTCATTAACATTTGTGATTCGATTTGTTTAAGTGTTTCAAGTACAACCCCTACTACGATGAGTAATGATGTTCCTGAGAAGGCAACGTCTACTTTGAATAAATAGTTAAATGCTAAAGGCATTATCGCAAGTATAACTAAGAATATAGCTCCAAGTAATGTAATGCGTGTTCCTAAAGCTGCTAAATAATCAGAAGTAGGCTTTCCTGGTCTAATACCTGGAACGAACCCTCCACTTTTCTTCATATTGCTTGCAATCTCCATTGGATTAAAAGCAATTGTTGAATAAAAGAACGCAAATGCAAAGATAAGAATGATATAAATCACTGATCCAACTGGATTAGTCCAGTTTAACCAATTAAGCACCGTCTGCCAGTTTTCAGATACTTGAGCCCCTACCAAGTTAATAATAATTTGTGGGAAGTTCATAATAGACATAGCAAAGATAATAGGAAGAACCCCGCCAAGGTTAACCTTAACTGGAATGTATTGTGATTGACCACCATACACCTTACGTCCAGCCATACGTTTTGCATACTGAACTGATACTCTTCTTTCACCTTGTGCCATGAGTACTGTAAATCCTACTAAAGCAATAAATGCAATAAGCACAATGATTGGGATATAGATTCTATCTTTATTCAAAACAAAAATTCCTGCAAAGTTAGTTGGTAGTGAATAAATAATACCAATAAAGATGTAAAGTGACATACCATTACCTACACCTTTTGAAGTGATTTGTTCACCAATCCACATAACTAGCATTGAACCAGCAATAAATGCAATCATAACAAGTAAAAAGGTCCAAATGCTATCATCAACTAACACATTTCTATTTGTCAATACCATAGCCCATGATTGTACAACTGCTAAACCAAGTGTTACATAGCGTGTATACTTGTTGATTTTTTTTCTACCTTCTTCTCCTTCTTTTGCTAACTCTTCTAATTTAGAGATAGCTACTTGAAGAAGTTGCATGATGATACTAGCAGTAATATAAGGACCTACTCCTAATGCAAATAGTGCCAAATCTTGATTTGCACCACCTGTTATCATGCTCATAAATTGGTTTACAAAACCGGAGTTAGCATTAGCGGCATTTGCTGCTGCTAGCGCTGCTCTGTCTACTCCTGGTACAGTAATAGATACCCCGATTCTGATAAAAAGAAACATCCAAAGTGTGTATATCAATTTGTTGCGTAGTTCTGGCACTTTCCAAGCATTTCTAAGAGTTTTGAATAAATCCACCTTTACATCACCTCTTCTGCTTTACCACCCACAGCTTCAATTTTTTCTTTAGCGCTTGCGCTAAATGCGTTTGCTTGTACAGTTAATTTTTTGCTGATTTCACCTTTACCAAGAATTTTTACCCCGTCTCTTGGATTTTTGATGATACCTGCTTCAATCATTGCGTCGATAGTTACTACTGCACCATCTTCGAAACGATTTAATAAGTCAACGTTGATACCAACGATTTCTACACTGTTACGGTTTGTAAATCCACGTTTTGGAAGACGTCTGTATAATGGCATTTGACCACCTTCAAAACCAGGTCTTACACCACCGCCACTTCTAGCTTTTTGCCCTTTGTGTCCTTTACCAGCAGTTTTACCATTACCTGAACCATGACCTCTACCAACACGGAAAGTTCCTTTTTTAGATCCTTCATTTGGTCTTAATGTACTTAAATTCATGTCCTTGGCACCTCCTTCTATTTGTAAATATCTATTACTCGTTAATTTCTTCTACTTTTACTAAGTGTGTAACTTGGTCAATCATACCACGGATAGCTGCGTTATCTTCGTGAATGTTTGCACTGTTAATCTTTCTTAATCCTAGCGCTTCAACAGTTTTTTTGTGTTTTGGAAGTGCTCCGATTGTAGATCTAACTAATGTAACTTTGATCTTTGCCATCTTTTACTTCCTCCTCTTAGCCTAGAATCTCTTCTACTGATTTTCCACGAAGTTTAGCTACTTGTGAAGGTGTTTTTAATGCTCTAAGACCTTCGATTGTAGCATGAACTACGTTTTTCTTGTTATTTGAACCTAAAGATTTAGTTCTGATGTTACGAATACCTGCAAGTTCAAGTACAGCACGAGCTGGACCACCTGCGATAACTCCAGTACCTTCTTTAGCTGGTTTAAGAAGTACTCTTGCACTTCCAAATTCACCATAGAATTCATGATAAATACTATCTGCATCGTTTCTTTCGATGTAAATAAGGTTTTTCTTAGCATCGTCGATAGCTTTTTGGATAGCATTTGGAATTTCCATTGCTTTTCCTAAGCCTACACCAACGTGACCATTACCGTCACCAACTACTACTAAAGCAGAGAAACGGAATGTACGACCACCTTTTACTACTTTTGTTACACGTTTAATTGTAACAACTTTTTCTTGAAGATCCATTGTACTAGGATCAATAGTTAATCTTTTAGCCATGTTCTTATTTCCCTCCTTTACTAGAATTGTAACCCAGCTTCGCGAGCTGCGTCTGCTAATGCTTTAACTCTACCATGATATAAGAAACCACCACGGTCAAATACTACGTTTTCAATACCTTTTGCTACTGCTTTTTTAGCAACTGCTGTTCCAACTGCTGCTGCTGCTTCAACGTTAGAAGTTGCTTTTAATTCTTTAGCAATTTCTTTTTCAACTGTTGATGCTGCAACTAAAGTTGTTCCAGTCATGTCATCTATAATTTGAGCGTAGATGTGTTTTTCACTTCTGAATACGGCAAGTCTAGGTCTCTCTGTTGTACCTTGAACTTTATTACGCATTCTATTGTGTTTTTTAACACGAATATCGCTTCTAGATTGCTTTCTGATCATGCGGATGTCACTCCTTTACTTATTATTTTTTACCTGTTTTACCTTCTTTACGACGAATAACTTCATCAATGTATTTAATACCTTTACCTTTGTATGGTTCTGGTCTACGTTTATCTCTAATTTCTGCTGCATATTGACCTACAGCTGCTTTATCGATACCTGCTACAGTGATTTTGTTACCATCTAATGTTGTTGTAAGACCTTCTGGGTCTTCCATTTCAACTGGGTGAGAATACCCTAAAGAAAGAACTAATTTTTTGCCTTGTTTTTGTGCTCTATATCCAACACCGTTGATTTCTAACACTTTTGTGAAACCGTTAGTTACGCCTTCTACCATGTTAGCAATAAGTGTTCTTGTTAAACCGTGAAGAGATCTATTTCTTTTTAAGTCGTTTGGTCTTGTTACCACAACTTCATTTTCTTCTAATGCAATGTTCATTGCTGTATCAAATGTTTGAGTAAGTGTTCCTTTTGGTCCTTTTACAACTACTTCGTTAGCTGGGCTAATAGTAACTGTAACACCTGCTGGAACAGCGATTGGTTGTTTACCAATACGTGACATATTCGGCACCTCCTTAACTTATTGTCTTTATTACCAAATGAATGCGATTACTTCGCCACCTACACCAAGTTTTCTAGCTTCTTTGTCAGTGATTACACCTTTGTTTGTAGAAATAATCGCTGTACCAAGTCCACCAAGAACTTTTGGAAGGTTGTCTGTATCTGCGTATACACGAAGACCTGGTTTAGAGATCTTTTTGATACCAGAAATAACTTTCTCGTTTTTATCTTTTCCGTATTTTAAAGTCATGCGAATTGTTGATTTAACACCATCTTCTTTAACTTCAAAACCTTTAATATATCCTTCATTTACAAGAATTTCAGAAATAGCTTTTTTCATTTTTGAAGCAGGAACCTCAACTACATCGTGTTTTGCGATGTTGGCATTTCTGATTCTTGTTAACATATCTGCAATAGGATCGCTCATTGTCATTGTTATTTGCCTCCTTTCTTTCTTACCAGCTAGCTTTTTTAACGCCAGGGATTTGACCTTTATATGCTAATTCTCTGAAACAAATACGGCAGATACCATATTTTCTAAGGTAACCATGTGGACGACCACAGATACGGCATCTTGTATATGCTTGAGTTGAAAATTTAGCAGGTCTTTGTTGCTTAACTTTCATTGATTTCTTTGCCATTTATTTACCCTCCTTATTTTTGAAAAGGCATCCCGAATTGTGTTAACAGTTCACGAGCTTCTTCGTCTGTATGAGCTGTTGTTACGATGATAACATCCATACCACGAACTTTATCTACTTTATCGTACTCGATTTCTGGGAAAATAAGTTGTTCTTTAACGCCTAAAGCGTAGTTACCACGACCATCGAAAGCTGTAGCACTTACACCACGGAAGTCACGTACACGTGGAAGAGCTAAGTTTACTAAACGATCTAAGAACTCATACATTTTTTCACCACGAAGAGTTACTTTACATCCGATTGGCATACCTTCACGAAGTTTGAACGCAGCCACTGATTTTTTAGCTTTTGTGATAACAGGTTTTTGACCTGCAATCATTTGCATATCGTTTACAGCATTTTCTAATACTTTTGCATTATCTCTTGCTTCACCAACACCCATGTTGATAACGATTTTTTCAATTTTAGGTACTTCCATTTGGTTTTTGTAACCAAATTTTGCTGTCATAGCACCCATGATCTCATTTTTATAAGTTTCTCTTAATCTACTCATCGTTCACATTGCCTCCTTTCACTAATTAGTCGATTACAAAACGTTCTTTGTTAACGATTGCTACGCGAACTTTTTTACCGTCTTTAATTTCTACACCTAAACGTGCTGCTTTACCGCCGTGCACGTACATTACATTTGACATGTGAATAGGTGCTTCTCTTTCAATTAAACCACCTTGGTTAGCTGCATTTGCTTTTTGGTGCTTTGTAATCATGTTACAACCTTCAACAACAACTCTACCATTTTTACGGTCGATTAATGTGATGTTACCTTCTTTACCTTTATCTTTACCGGCAATAATAACTACTCTATCACCTTTTTTAAGTTTAGTTTTCACTATTCACACCTCCTTATAGAACTTCTGGAGCAAGTGATAAGATTTTTGTGTATTTCTTTTCTCTTAACTCTCTTGCTACTGGTCCAAAAATACGAGTCCCTCTTGGGTTTTTGTCTTCTTTAATAATTACAGCTGCATTTTCATCGAATTTGATGTAAGAACCATCTTGACGTCTTACGCCTTTTTTAGTACGAACGATAACAGCTTTAACTACATCACCTTTTTTAACAACGCCGCCTGGTGTTGCATCTTTAACTGATGCTACGATAACATCACCGATATTACCATATCTTCTTGTTGAGCCACCAAGAACACGGATACAAAGAAGTTCTTTAGCACCTGTGTTATCAGCTACTCTTAATCTACTCTCTTGTTGAATCATGAGAAGTGACCTCCTTTCAAGATTTCTATTACTATTTAGCTTTTTCTACGATTTCTACAAGTCTAAATCTTTTTGATTTAGATAAAGGTCTTGTTTCCATTACTTTTACTCTATCACCGATTTGGCACTCATTATTTTCATCATGAGCGTGTAATTTGTAAGTTCTTTTTACGATTTTTCCGTAAAGAGGGTGTTTTACATTGTTTACAACTGCTACAGTAATAGTTTTGTCCATTTTATTGCTAACTACATTACCAATTAATGTTTTACGTAAATTTCTTTCAGACACGAGCTTGCCTCCTCTCTACTACACAGTTGCTTTTTGTGTAATAATAGTTTGAATACGTGCTATATTCTTTCTTACTTCTTTGATTCTTGCTGTATTATCTAATTGATTGGTAGCGTTTTGGAATCTTAAATTAAAGAGTTCTTTTTTCGCATTTACCAATTCAACTTGTAATTCATCAGCTGATTTAGTTCTAATTTCTTCTAAGAATGCTTTAGTTTTCACTACCATCACCTGCCATTTCTTGTTCAGCACGAGAAACGATTTTACACTTCATTGGTAACTTGTGTACCGCAAGTCTTAAAGCTTCTCTAGCTGTTTCTTCTGCTACGCCTGATAACTCAAACATAACTCTTCCTGGTTTAACTACTGCTACCCAGTAATCTACCGAACCTTTACCTTTACCCATACGAGTTTCAGCTGGTGTAGCTGTAACTGGTTTATCTGGGAAGATTTTAATCCAAACTTTACCACCACGTTTGATATAACGTGTCATCGCAATACGGGCTGCTTCGATTTGATTTGATCTAATCCAAGATGGCTCCATTGCAACAATACCGTATTCACCATAAGTGATTTTATTTCCACGGGTAGCTTGGCCTTTCATACGTCCGCGTGATTGTTTGCGGCGTTTTACTCTTTTAGGCATTAACATTAGTTTTCGCTCCCTTCCTTTTTAACTTTAGTTGGAAGTACTTCTCCTTTGTAGATCCATACTTTAACGCCGATTTTACCGTATGTTGTATCTGCTTCTGCAAATCCATACTCGATGTCAGCTCTTAATGTTTGAAGTGGAATGTTACCATCTGAATATTGTTCAGTACGTGCCATTTCAGCTCCACCTAAACGACCAGAACAAGATACTTTAATACCTTTTGCTCCAGATTTGAATGCTTTACCCATTGCTTGTTTCATAGCACGACGGAAAGAAACACGGTTTTCTAATTGAAGTGCAATGTTTTCTGCTACTAATTGAGCACAAGCTTCTGGTCTTTTAACCTCTACAATGTTGATAGCAACTTTGTTTGCAGTTAATTTTTCTACTTCTTTACGAAGTAAATCGATAGATGCTCCACCTTTACCAATTACGATACCTGGTTTTGATGTGTGAACGTGAACTCTTACACGTTTAGACATTCTTTCGATTTCTACTTTATCAATGCCAGCAGCATATAATTTTTTCTTGATGAATTTTCTAATTTTATCATCTTCTACTAGGTTGTTAGCAAAGTCTTTTTTATCAGCATACCATCTAGCATCCCATTCTTTGATAACACCAACTCTTAATCCATGTGGATTTACCTTTTGGCCCATGTGTTTACCTCCTTATCTCGCATTTAATACCACTGTAATGTGGCTAGTTTGTTTTTGAATTTGATATGCACGACCTTGAGCACGTGGACGAATTCTTTTAAGAGTTGGTCCTTTTGTTGAGAATGCTTCATCCACATATAATGTTGAAGCGTCCATACCCATATTGTGTTCAGCGTTTGCAATTGCAGATTTTAATACTTTCTCTACTACACGAGCACCCCATCTTGGTGTGTATGCTAAGATAGCTAATGCTGTATTAACATCTTTTCCTTTAATTTGGTCAAGCACGATATTTGCTTTTGTACTTGATAAACGTACGAATGTTACTCTAGCTTTTGGTCTTGAGTCTTTTTGAGCGTTTCTCTCTTTTTTGATCTGGCTTCTATGTCCTTTTGCCATGATGAAAGACCTCCTTCCGTATAAATATTAATTAGCGAACTCTTGATTTTTTCTCATCTTTACCATGTCCACGGTAAGTTCTTGTTAACGCAAATTCACCTAATTTGTGTCCTACCATATCTTCTGTAACGAATACAGGAACGTGTTTTCTTCCGTCATGTACAGCGATTGTATGACCTACCATTGTAGGGAAAATTGTTGAACGACGTGACCATGATTTAATAACTTTTTTCTCATCTGCTGCGTTCATAGCGTCTATTTTCTTTAATAAACTTTGATCAGCAAATGGTCCTTTTTTGATGGAACGAGCCATTAATGATGCCTCCTTTCACGCAACCACGTTATTATTTTTTGTTACGTGGACGTACAATATATTTATTAGAATGTTTGTTTTTCTTTCTTGTTTTGTATCCAAGAGCTGGTTTACCCCATGGAGTACATGGATTTGGTCTACCGATTGGTGATCTACCTTCACCACCACCATGAGGGTGATCGTTAGGGTTCATTACAGAACCACGAACTGTTGGACGAATACCCATGTGACGTTTACGTCCTGCTTTACCAATGTTGATAAGTTCGTGATCAATATTTCCAACTTGACCGATTGTAGCACGGCAGTTGATTGGAAGTAATCTCATTTCGCCTGATGGTAATTTAACTGTTGCATATTTACCTTCTTTAGCCATAAGTTGAGCTGACATACCAGCAGCACGAACAAGTTGTCCACCTTTACCTGGTTTCATCTCGATGTTATGAATTGTAGCACCTACTGGCATATCTTTCATTTCAAGACAGTTACCAATACGGATTTCTGCAGTTTCACCGCTCATAAGTGTGTCATTTACATTAAGTCCTAATGGAGCTAAGATGTAACGTTTTTCACCATCTGCGTAAGCAAGTAATGCAATGTTAGCTGATCTGTTTGGATCATATTCAATACCTACTACTCTTGCTGGAACACCATCTTTATTACGTTTGAAGTCGATGATTCTGTATTTAATTGTAGCGCCGCCTCCACGGTGACGTACTGTGATTTTCCCTTGATTGTTTCTACCTGAGTTTTTCTTTAAAGTTACTAATAAAGATTTTTCAGGAGATGCTTTAGTGATTTCTTCAAATGTTGAAGAAGTCATATGTCTTCTTGAAGGGGTATATGGTCTAAATTTTCTGATACCCATCGTGTTCACTCCTTTCAATCGATTAATTTACACGATTCTTTTACACTTAGCCGTGTGTTTCATCTTTTTCTATTAAACTACATTCCTTGGAAAAAGTCAATGTCTTTGCTTTCAGCTGTAAGTTTAACGATTGCTTTTTTGTAAGCGTTTGTTTTACCAACTGTTCTTCCACGACGTTTTGTTTTTCCATCGTAGTTAGCTGTATTTACTTTCTCAACTTTTGTTCCTTCGAACATTTTTTCTACTGCTTCTCTGATTTGAGCTTTAGTAGCACTTTTTTCAACTAGGAATGTGTATTTTTTCTCAGCCATGCTGTTCATAGATTTCTCTGTAACAACTGGTTTTAAAATGACGTCATAAAATTTTAAATCTGCCATTATGCGTACACCTCCTCGATTTTATTAAGAGCATCTTTAGTTACTACGAATGTATCGTATTTTAAGATGTCGTATACATTAATATTGTTTACAGCTGCTGTTTTAATACCTTGGATGTTTTTAGCTGATAACATAACGTTTTTGCTAGCTTCACCTTCAGTAACGATTAAAGCTTTATTTAATTTAAGAGCTTCTAAAACATTAGCCATAGCTTTTGTTTTGATTTCTGCTAATTCTAATGAATCAAGAACGATGAATTTAGACTCGTTTACTCTGCTTGTTAAAGCTGATTTAAGAGCTAATCTTCTTTCTTTAGCATTCACTTTGATTGAGTAATTTCTTGGTTTTGGTGCGAATGCAACTCCACCACCTACCCATTGTACAGCACGAATAGAACCTTGTCTTGCTCTACCTGTACCTTTTTGTTTCCATGGTTTTCTACCACCACCACGTACTTCTGCACGAGTTTTAGCACTTTGTGTACCTTGACGTCTGTTTGCAAGGTGTGCAACTACTGCTTGGTGTACTAAGTGTTCTTTAACTTCTACCGCAAAAATTGAGTCGTTTAATTCAACTTCTCCAACTTGTGCGCCTGTCATATTTAATACAGCTACTTTTGCCATTACTAATTTCCTCCTTTCTCGCTATCCTTAAGCTTTACAGCTATCTTTGATAGTGATGATTGTACCTTTTGGTCCTGGTACTGCACCTTTAATTAAGATTAAGTTTTTATCTGCATCTACACGTGCAACTTCTAAGTTTTGTACTGTTACTTGTACACAACCCATGTGTGATGGAAGGCCTTTACCTTTCATAACGCGTCCTGGGCTTGTTGCAGCACCCATAGAACCTGCTACTCTGTGTGATTTAGAACCGTGTCCCATTGGTCCACGAGATTGACCATATTTTTTGATAGCGCCTTGGTAACCTTTACCTTTTGAAGTACCAACTACATCTACTTTGTCTCCAGCAGCAAATGTATCAGCAGCGATTACTGCACCAACTTCATAAGCACTTGTATCTTCTAATCTGAATTCTTTTAAGAATTTTTTAGCTTCAACGCCAGCTTTTGCGAAGTGACCAGCAACTGGTTTGATTACGTGTTTAGATTTAACTTCACCGAAACCAACTTGGATTGCTTCGTAACCATCATTTTCCATAGTTTTCTTTTGAGTTACAACACATGGACCTGCTTCTAATACTGTTACAGGAATTAGGTTTGCGTTTTCATCAAAAATTTGAGTCATACCAATTTTTTTACCTAAAATTGCTTTTTTCATTCCTTGCACCTCCTAATATCTACAGCGGATTACCATCTTCGGGTAATCATACTAGACGATTATTTAACCGTCCGTTTGTTATCAAGTTTGCTAAAATTATTTAGCGTCAACTTTGATATCTACACCAGCTGGTAAATCAATTCTCATAAGAGCATCGCCAGTTTTTGGTGTTGCTTCTACGTCGATAAGTCTTTTGTGAGTTCTTTGTTCGAATTGCTCACGAGAATCTTTGTATTTGTGTACAGCACGTAGAATTGTTACAACTTCTTTTTTAGTTGGAAGTGGGATTGGTCCACTTACTTGAGCGCCAGTTTTTTTAGCGATCTCTACGATTTGTGCAGCTGTTTGATCGATTAATTTGTGATCATAAGCTTTTAATGTAATACGGATTTTTTGACTTGCCATAAAAAAAGTCCCCTCCTTTTCGTACTTTTTTGAACCTAGTACGACTAGTGGTGACTGTACACTCTGCTGGTGTTAATAAGCGCAAACTTATATCAAGCATTTCCATATAACTATGGACACGCCTAACACCTATTCAATATAGTACAGTGACCTGCCGCCTGGTTTCTTGAACCTGACATTCGCTCCCCAGAAATCCATCTTGCGATGCGTAACCTCCTGGATCATAGTTCTCAATGTCACAACGTGTTTATTATACACTATCTCCTTGTACATGACAAGGATTTTTTTATTTTTTTTACAATTTTATTCTGGTAATTTATGCATTATTTTTCATATGTCTATTGTAATAGAAATGAGTTTCTTCCTATATAATAGCTATTTACTTTTTAACCTTTTCGTTTCGTTAACGATTTATATTCTACACACTTTTACAATGATGTGCAAATCATAATTTCTTCCATCTGTAGACTCTACATGAAGAATCAAGAATGTATATTAGTTTCTGCACCTTCTTCACTCTTAAGAATTTGCCTTGCCATCATTACTCCTTACGCCTATGGCAAGCCTATATTCTTCATCATTCCTTTATCTATTATTCAGTGATTATCGATTAAAAAAAAGACACATCTTAAGATGTGTCTTTTTATAATCAAATAATCAGAGATTACTCAATGATTGATGCAACAGCACCAGAACCTACTGTTCTACCACCTTCACGGATAGCAAAACGTAAACCTTGTGCCATAGCTACTGGGTGGATAAGTTCGATAGTCATTTCTACGTTATCCCCAGGCATACACATTTCTGTACCTTCTGGTAACTCGATAACACCTGTTACGTCAGTTGTACGGAAATAGAATTGTGGTCTATAGTGAGAGAAGAATGGTTTGTGACGTCCACCTTCTTCTTTTTTAAGAACGTATACTTGAGCTTTGAATTTTTTGTGTGGTGTGATTGAACCTGGTTTACAAAGAACTTGCCCTCTTTCGATTTCTGTTCTTTGGATACCACGAAGAAGAGCACCGATGTTGTCACCAGCTTCAGCTTGGTCAAGAAGTTTACGGAACATTTCTACTCCTGTACAAACTACTTTACGAGTTTCTTCATGAATACCTACTAATTCAACTTCATCTTGAACTTTAAGAACACC
This sequence comes from Cellulosilyticum sp. WCF-2, assembly GCF_003990395.1. Lineage (NCBI taxonomy): Bacteria > Bacillati > Bacillota > Clostridia > Lachnospirales > Cellulosilyticaceae > Cellulosilyticum > Cellulosilyticum sp. WCF-2. The sequence goes on from NZ_CP034675.1 coordinate 4,674,235, forward strand.
TGATTCTACTCTACCAGTTGCAACTGTACCACGACCTGTGATAGAGAATACGTCTTCTACTGGCATTAAGAATGGTTTATCTACAGCACGTTCTGGAGTTGGGATATATTCGTCGATGATTTCGAATAATTCAACGATTTTATCTCCCCATGGACCCATTGGATCGTTAAGTGCTTGAAGAGCTGAACCACGGATGATTGGAGTATCATCACCAGGGAAATCGTAAGAGCTTAATAAGTCTCTGATTTCCATTTCAACTAATTCTAATAATTCTTCGTCATCAACCATATCACATTTGTTTAAGAAAACAACGATGTATGGTACACCAACTTGACGAGATAATAAGATATGCTCTCTAGTTTGAGCCATTGGACCATCTGTAGCTGCACAAACAAGGATAGTACCATCCATTTGAGCTGCTCCTGTGATCATGTTTTTAACGTAGTCAGCATGTCCTGGACAGTCAACGTGAGCATAGTGACGAGCTGGAGTTTCATATTCAACGTGAGCTGTAGAAATTGTGATACCACGTTCTCTTTCTTCTGGAGCTTTATCAATATTTGCGAAGTCAACTGCTTCACCTAAGTGATATCTTTCGTGAAGAGTTTTTGTAATTGCTGCTGTTAATGTTGTTTTACCATGGTCAACGTGTCCGATTGTACCAATGTTAACGTGTGGCTTGGTTCTTTCAAATTTAGCTTTAGCCATTTATCATTTCCTCCTTTAATTTCGGCTGAGTTTTTCTCAGATAATTTGATTATATTCAATTTGCAGCTACTTTTCAAGTAGCTGCAAATGATTTATTTTGTTAATATCCTTTTTAAGATAATTAGTTACCTCTACGGTCTGAAATTACTTTGTCTTGGATATTTTTTGGACATGGTTCATAATGGTCGAATTCCATTGATGAGTTACCACGACCTTGTGTTCTTGAACGAAGGTCAGTTGTATATCCGAACATTTCTGCAAGAGGAACGAATGCTCTAACTTCTTGTCCGCCACCAACTGCGTTCATACCTTCCATACGTCCACGACGTGAGTTAAGACTTCCGATAACATCTCCTAAATATTCTTCTGGAGCTGTTACAACAACTTTCATGATAGGTTCAAGAAGTACACCACCTGCTTTTTTCATAGCATCTTTGAATGCCATAGAACCAGCAATTTTGAATGCCATTTCTGATGAATCGACATCGTGGTATGAACCATCATAACAGTCTGCTTTAACACCAAGAACTTTAAATCCAGCTAAAGGACCAGCATTCATAGCTTCTTGGATACCTTTGTCAACAGCTGGAATGTATTCTTTAGGAATAGATCCACCAACTACTGAGCTTACGAATTCGTAAGTGTGTTCAGAGTTAGGGTCAAGTTGTGAGAAACGAACTTTACAGTGACCGTATTGACCACTACCACCAGATTGTTTAACGTATTTAGATTCAACGTCAACATCTTTAGCAATTGTTTCTTTATATGCAACTTGAGGTGCACCTACATTAGCTTCTACTTTGAATTCTCTCATTAAACGGTCAACGATGATTTCAAGGTGAAGCTCACCCATACCTGCAATGATTGTTTGACCTGTTTCTTCATCTGTCCAAGTTTTAAATGTTGGATCTTCTTCTGCAAGTTTTGCAAGACCAAGTCCCATTTTTTCTTGTCCAGCTTTAGTTTTAGGTTCAATAGCAACTTGAATAACTGGTTCTGGGAATTCCATTGACTCTAAAATTACTGGGTGATCTTCATCACATAATGTATCACCTGTTGTAGTCATTTTTAAACCTACAGCAGCAGCGATATCTCCAGAGTAAACTTCAGAGATTTCTTTACGTTCATTAGCATGCATCTGTAAGATACGGCCTAAACGTTCTTTTCTGTTCTTAGTTGAGTTAAGAACATATGATCCTGATGAAATGCTTCCTGAGTACACACGGAAGAAAGCAAGCTTCCCTACGAATGGGTCAGTCATGATTTTGAATGCAAGAGCAGCAAATGGTTCATCATCAGATGAATGTTTGTCCATTTCTTCTCCTGTTTCAGGATTAACACCTTTAATAGCTGGGATATCTGTTGGTGCTGGCATAAATTCTACGATAGCATCAAGTAATTTTTGTACCCCTTTGTTTTTGTAAGCCGAACCACAAAGAACTGGAATGATTTGTACGTTGATAACTGCTTGACGAAGAGCCGCACGAAGTTGTTCTTCTCCAATTTCTTCACCTTCAAGGTACATCATCATTAATTCTTCATCAGTTTCACAAATTGCTTCAATCATCTCAGCACGATATTGTGCAGCCATTTCAGCCATATCTGCTGGGATTTCTTGTTCTTCAATTTCTTTACCTAAATCGTCTTTGTAGATGAATGCTTTGTTTTTGAATAAGTCAATTACTCCAACAAAGTTTTCTTCTGCACCGATTGGTAATTCGATAGGAACAGCATTTGCCCCTAATCTTTCTCTCATCATGCCTACTGCTCTTAAGAAGTCAGCACCCATGATATCCATTTTATTTACAAACGCCATACGTGGTACGTGGTATTTGTCAGCTTGACGCCATACTGTCTCAGATTGAGGTTCAACCCCACCTTTTGCACAGAATACGCCTACAGCACTATCAAGTACACGTAATGAACGCTCAACTTCTACAGTAAAGTCAACGTGTCCAGGAGTATCAATGATATTGATACGGTTATTTAACCAGAAACAAGTTGTTGCAGCGGATGTGATTGTGATACCACGTTCTTGCTCTTGTTCCATCCAGTCCATAGTAGCAGTACCTTCATGGCTCTCACCAATCTTATGGTTTCTACCTGTATAGAAAAGGATACGTTCTGTAAGAGTTGTTTTACCTGCATCGATATGAGCCATGATACCAATATTTCTGGTACGCTCAAGTGGATATTCTCTTCCTGCCAAGGTATTTCCTCCTTTAAATTAAATAGCCTACCATCTGTAGTGAGCAAATGCTTTGTTTGCTTCTGCCATTTTGTGTGTATCTTCTTTTTTCTTAACTGATCCACCTGTGTTATTAAGTGCATCTAATAACTCAGCTGCAAGAGCTTCAGTTGTAGTTTTTTCACCACGTTTACGTGTGTGAACTGTTAACCAACGAAGTCCTAATGTTTGACGTCTTTCTGGACGAACTTCCATAGGTACTTGGTAAGTTGCACCCCCTACACGGCGTGCTTTTACTTCTAATACTGGCATGATGTTTTCTAAAGCTTCTTGGAAAACTTCTAATGCATCTCTACCTGTTTTTTCTGCAATGATGTCAAACGCACCATATACTATTTTTTGAGCTTTTCCTCTTTTACCGTCTAGCATAATGTTGTTAATAAGCTTTGTTACTAACTTGCTGTTGTACATAGGATCAGCTAATACGTCTCTTTTTGCTACATGTCCTTTACGTGGCACGGTCTTCCCTCCTTAACTAATTTCATTCGAAATATCATCGGTACTCGTCCTCTTTAACGAGGATCGTGCGTGCCCACTCATCTATTTAAAATCTGACTAGTCAGCTTTTTATCGTAAGTTGGGCACCAATTCATTTCTTAGATTATTTTTTAACTTTTGGTCTCTTAGCACCGTATTTTGAACGAGCTTGTTTTCTGTTCGCAACACCTGCTGTATCAAGAGTACCACGAACGATATGGTAACGTGTACCTGGTAAGTCTTTTACCCTACCTCCGCGGATTAATACTACACTGTGTTCTTGAAGGTTATGACCTTCACCTGGAATGTAAGCTGTTACTTCAATCCCGTTTGTTAAACGAACTCTGGCAATCTTACGAAGAGCTGAGTTAGGTTTTTTAGGTGTAGCTGTTTTAACTGCTGTACAAACACCTCTTTTTTGTGGTGAAGAGATATCTGTAGGACGTTTTCTTAAAGAGTTGAACCCTTTTTGTAACGCTGGCGCAGTTGATTTTTTCTCGATTTCTTTTCTGCCTTTACGAACTAATTGGTTAAATGTAGGCATTCTGGCACCTCCTCCTTACGCGATAATTGCTGCTACTGCAGTTTTTACTTCTATGTTACATTTTTCGCCAAGTTCTTTCATTGTATCAACGAATTCAACTTGTACATTTTTCGCTTTTGCAAGCTCTACCACCTGACCCGTAACACGGTCATCGGCATCTTTAGCGACAAATACAACTTTAGCATCACCTTTTTCAAGATGTTTGATCGTTTGTTTTGTCCCCACAATTTGAATTGTGTTTTCCAAATCGTACAACATAAATCCCCCTTTAGGTTCATTTTTATGCATACTATTACACACTGACCTAGTCTATCACTCTAAGTCTTAGTTGTCAAGAATTATTTTGTTTTCTTTATTACTTTTGTGTAGCTGGAACATTTACAATTATAACGCATTCATCTTTGCTTTTCTCTAAGTAAATTATGTTAATTCTCCTTTATCTTGGTGGTTCTTTTATTTATAGTATATTTATTATAGTTTAGTAATTGATTTTGCCTACATCTAAATTGTTTACTAAAAACTCTTTTTTTATACGACGCTATAAATTTTATATACATATATAAGGATAACTTGCATTCTCCATGTCTTTATCATTTAATATCTGCGAGTTTATTACATAAACTAGCCTTTAATTAATGTATACAAGCTAGGACTTCTACCCCTCTATCCCTCATATACATACAGGTATTTATCATATAACTCATTACAAATCAGTTCAGATAAGTATTGTTCTTCTATATAAAACACTTCTTCTATATCATTCTTATACACCTCTACTTTTGTCTTTCCAAATCTTTGTTCTATATCTGGTATTTCGAATATCCAGCCTTTCCATTCTATCCTTGTTCTATACACATTTTGCTCCTTTATTTTATTTACAATGTATTTTAACAGTTTTATCTTAATGCTGCCTATAATTGTACTTATTAATTAAATTATCCTTTAATATGTTTCTTAATTATCTATTTATTCAGATTTTTCATTGTTTATTTCTAATCTATTTGTTACTATAAATTTAACACATTACTAAGGAGGAATACATGAAAAAGAAAACTTTGCTTACATATACTTTACGCACTCTAGTATTTATCATAGGTTTAGGCTTTTTTGCTTTTTTAGCTTCACTACTTATCAATCTCTATATGATTAACACTGCTAATACTTACATCTACTCTTCCCCAAATGATACACCTTTATTAGATTCTAGCGTTATTATTGTATTAGGTGCACAGGTTCATTCAAATGGTAATCCTTCTGGTATTTTAAAAGATCGATTAGATACAGCTTATGCTATTTATAAAAATAACTCTCAATTAAAAATTTTAGTATCTGGTGACCATGGACAAAAAAATTATGATGAAGTTAATGCCATGAAAGATTATCTTATTAGTCTAGGTATTCCTACAAAACAAATTTATCTGGATCATGCAGGTTTTAGTACCTACGAAACTATGTATCGCGCAAAAGAAATATTCGAAGTTAACAAGGCTATTATTGTAACCCAAGATTATCATCTTAAGAGAGCTGTTTATTTAGCAAATGCTAGGGGTATTGAAGCCTACGGCGTAAAAGCGGATATACTTTCATATCCCAACATTAAATATTTTGAAGCTAGAGAATACTTGGCACGTGTTAAAGATTTCTGTTATTCATTATTTAATCCTAAGCCTACTTATTTAGGCGATAAAATTCCTATCATGTCCACTGATAGCTCGCTTACCTACGATAAGAAAGTGGACTAGCCTCCACATTTCTTCCGCTAGGGAACCCTAGGTTCCCTTCGGCACTGACAAAAAAACATGTCAGCTGAGCCCCCTCCTGAATACGGCAGGAAATACTTCCCCTGCACCCTTATAGTCTAGGAAAGTTCTATTTTTATACAAAAGTAGAACTTTCCTAGATTATGAAAAATAATAATAAAATCCCCCTTAAGCTTAAATAAACTTAAGGGGGATTTTATTATCTATTCTGTTACCATTTCAATATCTAGTTTACGATATCTATCCATACCTGTACCGGCTGGAATAAGTTTACCAATGATAACATTTTCTTTAAGACCGATAAGTGGATCAGTTTTACCTTTAATTGCTGCTTCTGTAAGAACTTTAGTTGTTTCTTGGAAGGAAGCTGCTGATAAGAAGCTTTCAGTAGCAAGAGAAGCTTTTGTAATACCAAGTAATACATTTTTACCTTCTGCTGGCTCTAAACCTTCTGCTTCTGCTTTTTTATTTACCTCTTCGAATTCTAAGATATCGATAGAGCTTCCTGGAAGTAATCCAGTATCTCCACTTTCCTCAATCTTAATTTTCTTAAGCATTTGGCGAACGATAACCTCTATGTGCTTATCGTTAATATCTACACCTTGAAGACGGTATACACGTTGAACCTCTTGAATCATGTAATGTTGTACCCCTAGGATACCTTTAACTTTAAGGATATCATGTGGATTTACACTACCTTCTGTAAGTTCATCCCCTGCTTCAACATACATATCATCTTGTACTTTAATTCTTGAACCATAAGGGATTACATATGATTTTACATTGCCTGTTTCATTATCAGTTACTGTAACTTCACGCTTTTTCTTGTTATCAGTAATTGTAACAACACCGTTAATTTCAGAGATGATTGCAAGTCCTTTTGGTTTACGTGCTTCAAATAACTCTTCAACACGAGGAAGACCTTGTGTGATATCATCTCCAGCAATACCTCCTGTATGGAAAGTACGCATTGTAAGCTGTGTACCTGGTTCACCGATAGATTGAGCTGCAATAATACCAACAGACTCACCAATTCTTACTTGGTTACCAGATGACATGTTGGCACCGTAACATTTAGCGCAAACACCAATCTTAGATTTACATCTAAGGACATTACGGATACGAACTTTTTGAATACCGATTTCTTCGATATAATCAGCTTGGTTTGGTTTAATCATTTGATTTGCTGGTACAATTACTTCACCTGTTTCTGGGTGAACAATATCATCAGCTGCTACACGACCAGCTAAACGTTCATTTAGTGGTTCGATAACTTCTGCACCATCTTTGTATGCAGACACCCACATACCTGGGATTGGTTCATTTGGTGCATGCTCATGACAATCTTCCTCACGAATGATAACGTCTTGAGATACGTCAACAAGACGACGTGTAAGGTATCCAGAGTCAGCTGTTCTAAGTGCTGTATCGGCAAGACCTTTACGCGCACCATGAGCTGAGATGAAGTATTCAAGAACAGAAAGACCTTCACGGAAGTTAGCTTTAATAGGAAGCTCGATTGTACGACCTGATGTAGATGCCATCAGACCACGCATACCAGCTAACTGTTTAATCTGGTTAGTAGAACCACGGGCACCAGAGTGTGCCATCATGTAGATATTATTGTATTTACCAAGATTATCAAGAAGGGCTTTTGTAATCTTATCATTAGCCTTATTCCATGCTTGGATAACTTTATTGTAACGTTCTTCATCTGTCATAAGACCACGTCTGAAGAGTTTTGTTACATGATCTACTTCTGCTTGAGCTTCATCTAAGAAGCCTTGTTTCTCCTCTGGAACAACCATATCTGATACAGATACAGTAAGTGATCCTCTTGTAGAGAACTTGTAACCAAGATCCTTAACATTATCAAGGAAGATAGCTGTCTCAGTAGCACCATGTGTATTGATACATTTCTTGATTAATTTACCAAGTTCTTTTTTACCAACTAAAAAATCTACTTCATATTTAAATGTGTTTTCTTCTTTACTTCTATCTACAAAACCAAGGTCTTGTGGTACGATTTCGTTGAAAATGATACGTCCTGCAGTTGTATCTGTAAGACCCATTTGTTCTTCGCCATTAATCATTAAAGTACGTCTTACTTTAATCGGTGCATGAAGTGTAATAACTTTATTATCATAAGCAAGTAATGCTTCTTTTTCATCATGGAAGATTTTGTGCGCACCAATTTGACGTTTAACCCAAACTACTGTGCCATCTTCTTTGGTTACTTTCTCAACTTCATCTTTGTCAGTAAGAGCCCCTACTTCTTCTTCAGTAGCATACTCTTCGTCATCTTTTTTAAGTGTTAAATAGTATGTCCCAAGAACCATATCTTGTGATGGTACTGCAACTGGTGCTCCATCAGAAGGTTTAAGAAGGTTGTTTGGTGCTAAAAGTAAGAATCTACATTCAGCTTGTGCTTCAACTGATAAAGGAACGTGAACAGCCATTTGGTCACCATCGAAGTCAGCGTTGTAAGCTGTACATACAAGTGGGTGAAGTTTAATCGCACGACCTTCAACTAAGATTGGTTCAAATGCTTGAATACCAAGTCTATGAAGTGTTGGTGCACGGTTAAGCATTACTGGATGTTCTCTGATTACTTCTTCTAAAACATCCCAAACTTGTGGTTGTAATCTTTCAATCATGTGCTTAGCATTTTTGATATTGTGTGCAATACCATCAGATACTAATTTCTTCATAACAAATGGTTTGAAAAGCTCAATAGCCATTTCTTTTGGAAGACCACATTGATAAATTTTAAGGCTTGGTCCAACTACGATAACCGAACGTCCTGAGTAGTCAACACGTTTACCAAGTAAATTTTGACGGAAACGTCCTGATTTACCTTTAAGCATATCTGAAAGTGATTTAAGTGGTCTGTTACCAGGTCCTGTTACTGGTTTACCACGACGACCATTATCAATAAGGGCATCAACAGCTTCTTGTAACATACGTTTTTCATTTCTTACAATAATATTAGGTGCACCTAAATCAAGTAATCTTTTAAGACGATTGTTACGGTTAATAACTCTTCTATAGAGGTCATTAAGGTCAGATGTAGCAAAACGTCCACCATCAAGTTGAATCATAGGTCTAAGGTCAGGTGGAAGAACTGGAACAACGTCCATAATCATCCATTCAGGTTTATTATCTGATAAACGGAATGCTTCAATAACTTCAAGACGTTTAATAACACGAATTCTCTTTTGACCTGTTGTTGTTTTAAGTTGAGCCTTAAGATCAATACTTTCTGCTTCTAAATCAATGTCAGAAAGTAATTTCTTAATAGCTTCAGCACCCATTTCTGCTACGAATGAGCCTGGGCCATATTTTTCTTCCGCTTCTCTGTATTCTTTTTCGCCTAAGATTTCTTTATACTCAAGCCCAGTATCTTTTGGGTCTAGTACAATGTAAGCTGCGAAATATAAAATCTTCTCAAGTTTACCTGGAGTGATATCTAAGATAAGACCCATTCTACTTGGAATACCTTTAAAGTACCAAATATGAGATACTGGGGCAGCCAGTTCAATATGCCCCATTCTCTCACGTCTAACTTTAGCTTTTGTAACCTCTACTCCACAACGGTCACAAATAACGCCTTTGTATCTAATTCTCTTATACTTTCCACAGTGACATTCCCAGTCTTTGCTAGGCCCGAAAATTCTTTCGCAGAAGAGACCATCTCTTTCCGGTCTTTGTGTACGGTAATTAATTGTTTCTGGTTTTTTTACTTCTCCTCGTGACCACTCGCGGATTTTTTCAGGGGAAGCCAGTCCTATCTTAATTTGTTCAAAATAGATAGATTGATCCAAGTTTGACATGCTACGCACTCCCTTCATACTTTTATAAATCTAAATCACCTAATCCATCCTCTTCGAAGATTATGTCGTCTTCAGGCTCAAAATCTAATTCAATATTATCATCAAATAAATCTGGTTCTACATCAAGTTCTCCATCGGTATCAATATTTTCTTCAATGTAACCATCTTCTGGTATTTCTTCTAATACTTCAACGTTAGGTGCAATGCCTTCACCTTCATCAACACTTTCTTTAATATCAATTTCTGTCATATTACTTGTTAATACTCTAATATCAAGTGAAAGTGATTGAAGCTCTTTGAGTAATACTTTAAATGATTCTGGGATACCTGGTTCAGGTATATTTTCACCTTTAACGATAGATTCATAAGTTTTAACACGGCCTACCACGTCATCGGACTTAATTGTTAAGATTTCTTGAAGTGTGTATGCAGCACCATATGCTTCAAGTGCCCAAACCTCCATCTCACCAAAACGTTGTCCACCGAATTGTGCTTTACCACCAAGTGGTTGTTGTGTGATTGTTGCATAAGGACCAGTTGAACGAGCATGCATTTTATCATCAACTAAATGGTGAAGTTTAAGGTAGTGCATGTATCCAACAGTTACAGGGTTATCAAACTCTTCACCAGTACGTCCATCTCTTAAACGGATTTTACCAGTCCTATCAAGTGGTACCCCTTTCCATTCTGCTCTATGATCTCTGTTATCAGAAAGATACTTAATAACACTTTCATCAACTCTTTGTGACCATTTTGCTTCAAACTCTTCCCATGACCAGTTAACATAGTCGTTAGCCATTTCAAGAGTACTCATAATATCTTGCTCTGTTGCACCATTAAATACTGGTGTTTCAATTTTAAAGCCAAGGGCTTTAGCTGCAAGTCCTAAGTGGACTTCAAGTACCTGACCGATATTCATACGTGATGGTACCCCTAATGGATTAAGAACGATATCAAGAGGACGACCATTTGGAAGGAATGGCATATCTTCTACTGGAAGTACTCTCGAGATAACACCCTTGTTACCGTGACGTCCCGCCATTTTATCCCCTACAGAGATTTTTCTCTTTTGAGCGATATAACAACGAACCATTTTGTTAACACCTGGATCAAGTTCATCTCCATTTTCACGAGTGAAAATCTTAACATCTACGATAATACCAGCTTCACCATGAGGTACACGAAGTGAAGTATCTCTTACTTCTCTTACCTTTTCACCAAAGATTGCACGAAGTAATCTTTCTTCAGCTGTAAGCTCTGTTTCACCTTTAGGTGTTACACGACCTACTAAAATATCTCCAGAACGAACTTCAGCACCAATACGGATAATACCTCTTTCATCAAGGTCTTTAAGCGTATCTTCACCAACGTTTGGAATATCCCTTGTGATTTCCTCTGGTCCTACTTTTGTATCACGTGCTTCAACTTCATATTCTTCAATATGAATTGAAGTATAAATATCATCTTGAACAAGTCTTTCACTAAGAAGAATAGCATCCTCATAGTTGTAACCTTCCCATGTCATGAATCCAATAAGTGGATTTTGACCAAGAGCAAGTTCACCATTTTGAGTAGAAGGTCCATCAGCTAAGACATCACCTTTCTTAACAATATCTCCTTTGTTAACTACTGGTCTTTGGTTAATACATGTACCAGCATTACTACGTTCAAACTTTTCTAATTTATATGAGTGCTTTTTACCCTCATTATCTTTAACAATAATTTCTTTTGCAGTACATTTGTCTACAATACCATCTTCTCTAGCTACAGCTAATGCACCTGAGTCGATACCAATTTTGTATTCCATACCTGTTGCTACGATTGGACTGTTTGTAGCAATTAATGGTACTGCCTGACGTTGCATGTTCGCTCCCATTAAGGCACGGTTAGCATCATCGTTTTCAAGGAAAGGAATTAATGCAGTCGCTACAGAAACGATTTGTTTTGTAGATACATCCATTAAATCTATTTTCTTATAATCATAATCAAGAATATCTTCTGCATGACGTGCAGTTACACGTTTATTAATGAAGTAACCCTCTTCATCAAACTGTTCTGTAGCTTGACAAACTGTGTATTTTTCTTCTTCATCAGCAGTAATATAAATAACTTCATCTGTAAGTCTTGGTTCTGGTCCTGACTTATCAATAACACGATATGGTGCTTCAATAAAACCATATTCATTAATACGAGCGAATGTCGCAAGTGAGTTGATAAGACCGATGTTTGGACCTTCAGGAGTCTCAATAGGACACATACGCCCATAGTGAGAGTAGTGAACGTCACGAACTTCGAAGCCTGCACGCTCTCTAGAAAGACCACCTGGTCCAAGAGCTGATAATCTTCTTTTATGAGTAAGTTCGGCAAGTGGGTTGTTATGGTCCATGAATTGTGACAATTGTGAACTACCAAAGAATTCTTTGATAGCTGATGACACTGGGCGGATATTTATAAACGCTTGTGGACTAACAGCTTCTTGATCTTGAATAGTCATTCTTTCACGAACTACTCTTTCCATACGAGAAAGACCGATACGGAATTGGTTTTGGAATAATTCGCCTACACCACGGATACGTCTGTTACCTAAGTGGTCGATATCATCTGTATTACCAATTTCATATTCTAAATGCATATTATAGTTAATAGATGCAAAAATATCATCTAAAGTGATACATTTTGGAATAAGATCAGCTTTTCTAGCTTTAATTTCTGCTTTGATTTCTTCTATATCATGATATTGTTCTAAAATTTCTTCAAGAACTGGATAATATACTGTATCTTTAATACCAAGCTCTTCTGGATTAACATCAACAAAATGGTTAAGTTCTACTGTTCTGTTAGTGATAATTTTGATAGGCTTGTCTGAGTTTGCTACATTAACATGAATAGCTTCGATACCTGTATTTTGGATAGCATTTGCAAGTGCTACTGTGATTTTATCACCTTCGCTTGCTACAATCTCACCTGTGAAAGGATCAATAACATTGTCTGCAAGTGTAAGTCCCATTACACGATTACGAAGTGCTAGCTTTTTATTAAATTTATAACGTCCTACTTTTGCAAGGTCGTAACGTTTTGGATCAAAGAACATGTTTCTAAGGAGTGTTTCAGCGCTATCTACTGTAGGTGGTTCACCTGGACGTATACGCTTATACATTTCAAGAAGACCTTCTTCATATGTCTTACTTGTATCCTTTTGAATTGTTTCAAGGATCTTAGGCTCTTCACCAAATTTCTCGATAATTTCTGCATCGCTGCCAAGACCTAATGAACGTAAAAGCACTGTAATAGGAACTTTACGTGTACGGTCTACACGTACATAAAAAATATCATTTGAGTCTGTTTCATATTCTAGCCAAGCACCACGGTTTGGAATAACTGATGCTGAGAATAATTTCTTACCTGTTTTGTCAAAAGCAATATCATAATAAATACCTGGTGAACGTACTAACTGACTAACAATAACACGTTCTGCACCATTTATAATGAAGGTAGCGTTTTCTGTCATAAGTGGAAAATCACCCATAAACACTTCACTATCAACACTTGTGCCTGTTTCTTTATTATGAAGACGAGCTTTTACTTTAAGAGGTGCACAATAAGTAGCATCTCTTTCTCTACATTCTTCAATTGTATACTTTGGTTTGCTGTCTAAATAAAAATCAACAAATTCTAAAATGAGATTACCATTAAAATCAGTAATAGGAGAAATGTCTTCAAATACTTCTTTAAGACCTTCATTTAAAAACCATTCATAAGATGAACGTTGAAGCTCCACAAGATTAGGAATTTCTAATACTCCATCCTCTGTTCTAGCGTAGCTCATGCGAATTTGTTTGCCCATGTTAACTGGACGCATTTTAGATTTTTGCATGTGTTCCTCACCCCTTGCAAAATTTATAAATAATGCACGTTAATGCATTGTTCCGAAATAGGTTTAAAATGTGACATATTCACGCCTAATGCTTGATAAGCAGAAGTTTTTAATGTGAATATGTATTGTAAATAGCGAGTTACTATGCTATAATAAGGAAAAAACTACATATCACATAGCATATTAGCGCATTTTATAATGCTATCACAAAACAAAGGGTTAGTCAACCCTTTGTTTTTTTTATATTTTTCCATGTATAGTGGTGGATGCAACTCATTTTAAGCATATCATCCCCCAATACTTGTTTCAAGGGGTATTCCCTTTACAATTTAGTAACAAAAAAGGTAGCTCGTTCGAGCTACCTTTTCTATATTCATACATTAATTATTTTAATGTAACTTTAGCGCCAACTTCTTCTAATTTAGCTTTGATTGATTCAGCTTCATCTTTAGCTACGCCTTCTTTAAGCACTTTTGGAGCGCCATCTACAGCTTCTTTAGCTTCTTTTAAGCCAAGACCTGTGATTTCACGAACAACTTTGATAACTTTGATTTTTTCTGCGCCAGCTTCTGTTAATTCAACATCGAAGTCTGTTTTTTCTTCTGCTGCTGCACCTGCTGGACCTGCTGCAACCATAACACCTGCTGCTGCTGATACACCAAATTCTTCTTCACAAGCTGTTACTAATTCGTTTAATTCTAAGATAGTTAATTCTTTAACTGCATCGATAATTTCTTGGATTGATAATTTTGCCATTGTAAGCACCTCCGTAAATTTTAATTAATATAATATTTTTAAGTTTCGTACTAATCCTATGCTTCTTTTTCTGCAACTTGTTTGATAACACGTGCAAAGCTTGCCATAGGTGATTTGAAGCTTCCAAGTAAACGACCAAGTAATTCTTCTCTAGGAGCGATATTACCGATAGCCATCATACCTTTAGCATCATAGTAAGTGCCTTCTACAACACCTGATTTAAATTCTAATTTTTCATTGTCTTTAGCTACTTTAGCAAGAATTCTTGGACCTGCTGTTGCATCTGCGTATGAAATAGCAATAGCTGTTGGTCCTTCAAGATCTTTAGAAATCTCTGCGAACTCTGTACCTTCAATAGCAAAGTTAACCATAGTGTTTTTGAATACTCTGTATTCTACACCAGCTTCACGAAGATCTTTACGAAGTTTAGTATCTTGTTCTACTGTAAGACCACGGTAGTCTACTAATAAAACTGAAGAAGCTCCGTTAAGTTTTTCTTTAATTTGGTTAACAACTACTTGTTTTTGTTCTACTTTTGCCATTGTTACACCTCCTTGTTTTAATGCATAAAAAAATCGTCTTGCACATCTCCGCAGGCAAAACGATACACTTCCGTCCTTATTATAAAGACCTCGGTAGGTTGTTATACGTTATGTCCCAGTGGGACACCTACTGTCTGCGGCACAGTATTTATTTATCAACAAAACCTATTCTATCACTTACTTGTCTTGCTTGTCAACATTTTTAATTCTCCATTTTATTGAAGTATGTATCGTCGTAAAATTTTTACTAGCACATAAATAAATTTGTTAGTAAGACAAATTATTAGTACATAGAATAATGATGTTAATTATAATAAAATAATTATATTGAACAGCTACTAAAAAACGATATGTTAAAGAATTTAAAACTCATGTGCTAAAACAAGCATTAGATGACGTTATAAGTTGCTTAATACCTAATAACTCTAATCAAACATTAAGCAACCTAGCACAAAATTTAAAAAGCTTAGCTTTTTCATAAGAGATATTGTCCAATAGTCCACGCTACGACAAGTATTTTAAACTACATATCACATTTATATAATTGCAAAATACTTCATAGACTAAGCTACTTTAAGTAATTCATAGTATTTAATATCCCATTATAGTCGCAAATAAAACACTTGCTTCATATATATTAGTTACATTGAAATGTGATGCATTCAGAACTAATCCTCCATCTTTATTAAAACCTGTAGCATAGAGTGGCACATCACTTATAACTTCTTTATAAGTCTGTGGAACGGTTTCCATAGAATATAGATTTTCATTAAACCAGGTCTCAAATTCTCTTCCATATAAAGATGCTGCCTGCTTTGCTAAATGAAGTCTATAGTCAAATTTAATATCATCTCTTCTTAACTTTTCAAAAGAACGAGTAAACATACTATCTACTTTAAATATTTTTTCAATCTCTTCTTTTGTCACTAATCCTCTTGCTATGCATCTATAAAGACTCGTATAAAGTAAATTTGTATCTATTTCTAACATAGGCATATATTTTTCTATACTAGCTCTAGAAAATCCTGCTATATTATTCATTTGTTTCACTTCATTCTTATATTCTCTTTCCTCACTACCTTCCCTAATTGTTCTTTCATTAGCACCAATGGATAAGTTAGTCATTCCAGCTATAGTAATAGGATATTTTATCAGAGGTATTTCCTTAGCTACTAAAACATTTACTAACCCCATATAGACGTCTTGACTAGCACCATCCCACAATCTCCCTGTTCTAGCTATTAATTCTTTTAAATATTCTCTTCGATACCCTGAATTTATATATAGCATAGGCAGTCCATACATACTATTTGGATCATTAGCTAGCATTGCTATATAATCTTTTAATCCGATATTCATTATGCTTATATCATTTTTAATATAATTTTTAGGAATAATAAATTGATGCTCTTGGCTTTTCTGGAATCCTGGCCATGCATAAAAACCTCTTTCCCATTGCAACACTTGATGTTGGGGTAAATCTTTTAACACATATTCCAAAACACTTAATCCCCATGGCAAAATGGCATCATCTGAACCAATGGAAAAAATAAATTTTCCTTTAGCCATTAAAAATGCATACTCAAAACTTTTAGTTAATGGTAAATCATATGGTGTCCTATAATATTTAATTCTCTCATCATTTAACTCTAAAAAAAGCTCATATACTTCATTATTGTTAGCAGTCGAATTATCACTCAAGACAATCTCATAATGACCATCATAGTCTTGTTTTAAACATGTCATAAGGGTATACTTCAATGCCTTAGCTGAATTTCTAGCAGGTACTACTATTGAAAAATCACATTCAGCATCACTATTTATTTTCTCCTCAGCATCAATATCATAAAGCATACTAATGTATTTTAAATAATTACCATACCATCCAAATACTATTTGCCCCTGGATATTTATACTGCTACTTCCCCCTAATATTTGTAAATTTTTCTTAAGCAATGTTGTTTCTTCTAGACATGTCATCATCTCTTGCGTACAAAAAATATTGAATACATCTCCACTAGTATTGAATATTTCCTTCAAAATACAATCTGTATTGACACTCATGGCATTATTCATCATATATGTAGCGATAGGCCTAATAATTTTTATGGACTCTCCTATCTTCTCTATATTATCCATACTAACTTGCGTTAGTTCCTCTATTGTTACATCTCTTTCTATTTCACATGTAATAGGTTCTTCTATTATTACTATTTCTTGACCGAAAACACTAAGTAGATTGATGAGCACTTCCAACTTAGTTCTCTCATTAGATGTCATAACCACAATAGATTTTCTGCACTTTCCTTGCATAAGTACTAGATCTAAATACCCAAAATTTAGCATCTTATCTACTGTAGATCTTATATCATTCTTATCCATTTTCATATGATATAAAAGCATACATATATAATACATCACACTGTCATGAGATATATAATATATATCAGCCATTTTTTTCAGTAGCTCGCAATTATCCATATCCTCTAAAAACGCTTCGGCAGTATTATCTAGCATATCATTATAATCTTTAATAATACGACTTTCTTCTCCAGAATGTATATATTGCATAATTGCTTTCTTAACCTTTATTTTTTCCTGTTCAACTATATCTCCATTTATTTCTGCTAATTTTTCATATACATCTAATAACTCTTGCTGACCATCATATTCGTATAAATCCAAACTTTTATCATTAAGAAAATCATATACTTCTTGTATAGGATAGTCTAATGCAATCATAGCCTCAGCTTTTGCTACTATCCACCTTAATCTTACAGGCTTTATCTTGTATAGTTCTTCTAGTTCATCTAATGCCTGCTGAGCTTGCCCCTGTACTATTTTTTTTCTTATCACTTCAACTTTTGACAAATATTCTACTTCTATCACTTTCCCACTTCCTCTTATACTTGCATTTTGTTATATTACAAATATCTAATCTATCTTTCGAATAAGTTTAAATGCTTCTACATAATGCTTTCCAACTACAGTTCCCCATCTTTTTGCTATTATCTCTAAAGCTTCTAAAGACCTGGGATGTGGATAATCTCTTATTTCCGAAGTATAATATGACATCGCTTTTAATTTATCTTGAAATGTATGCTTAATATCAACAAATACATTTGGTACAAACTCCGTTCCTAGTGTGCTAAAATTCCATTCCGTTGAAGATGGGGTTTCAAAAGTATAGATTTCTTTAACAGAGTATTCACCTATAGGCCTACATGCTGTTAATACTGCCTCATAAGTTTTTCTATGATCGATATTTAAATCACCTTCATGGTGTGTATAAATAATATCTGGTTTTAGAATTTCTATGTATTTTTCTATTTCTTTAATAATATCCAATAAATCAATTCTATCAAAACGATTATCTGGTAAGTTGGAGAAGATAACTTGTTGATAACCTATTTCCCTTGCTGCTTTAAATGTGTTTGCGTGTAAATTTTTAATTTTATTTTCATACTCTCTTTCTTCTCTAGAAGTTATACCCTCTCCTAAGATAATACAATTTATCTCATGTCCTTCTTGTGAAAATTTCTTTATTGTAGCTCCTAACCCTAGTATTTCATCATCCGGATGTGCTACAATCACTAAGATTTTACTCATGTCTACTCATCCTCCAATAAAAATTCTGCATCCGCTATAAGTTTTCCCTGTCTAAGTGTAGCTCTTGAAAAATTGATTTTATATCTTCCAAATTTAATGTATGCATTGGGATAACCCTCTGCATCTAGCATTCTAATGTAATCATAAATCTTGTCTAATTCAAATTCTTGTTTTATTTCACTTTCACTTTCTTTTCTTCTTTTAAAAGTAACTACCTCTCCAGTTTGTTGTTTACACTCTATATATTCCTCATTCAAAAAACAAGGTATCATTTTTTTAAATATAACCTTGGATGCTCTAATAAAAATCTCTTCTGCTGTACCATTTAAGTTTAAATCTTCTTTAAAATAAATTTCTCCAGCATCTATCTCTGCGGATACTCTAATTGCAGATACTTTTGTATTTTCTATTCCTCGAACTATCAAATTTTGTAACGGACTTCCTCCCCTCCCAAAGGGTAAATCTGTTATATGAAATACTACACAATTATAATTTTCATAAATCTCTTCTGGAATCATCCACGACCAATGTGGGAAAAAAATATAATCTGGCTCTATCTCTTTAACTTTTGCATAAGTTAAATTGTTTTTTTGAGTAATAAGTATTATTTCATGTTTATCTTTATATTCATCCTTCAAATATTTACAGTTACTAATATTCCATGACTTTATAGTAGCAATAATTATCTTCATATTCCTTTGACATTTTAAGTTGTAGTAACAACTTTTCCTCCTATTATAATTAACAAAAGTATTACATATTTATATACTGATAGATTTGCTCTATACACATTTCATAAACCTCAGCAACCTTATATTTTTTATACCATGTCACTGTTAACTCTATTGTTTTATCAATATCTAATTTAGGGGCCCAATTTAATTTAAACCTAGCCTTACTAATATCTAAATTTAATATATTTGCTTCGTGTAAGTGTCTAGCATTTGAAATATTATTTAATTTTCCCTGACCATATTTCACTATTATTTTACTTGCAATTTCCCACACATTCTTCATCGAATCAATATTCGGCCCAAAATTCCATGCTTCACTATAATTAATAGGATCCTCAGTTAGTTTTTGTCCTAATAATAAATACCCACTCAAGGGTTCCAACACATATTGCCACGGTCTTAAAGCTTTTGGATTCCTGATATTAATTACCTTATTATGCTCAATTGCTCTTATACAATCTGGCACAATCCTATCTTTTGCCCAGTCTCCTCCCCCAATCACGTTTCCAGCTCTTACAGACGCAATTGCCTTTTGATGTTCTCTATATTCATTCGGATTCATAAAAGATTGACGCCATGAATTAATTGCAATTTCACAAGCAGCTTTGGAAGAGCTATAAGGATCATACCCTCCTAATGTGTCTATTTCTTTATATCCCCAAAGCTGTTCTTTATTTTCATAACATTTATCAGTTGTAACAAATATGCCTACTTTCGTGTTACTAGAGGCTCTTATACACTCAAGTATATTAATCGTCCCCATTAAATTAACTTCATATGTATCAATAGGTTTTTCGTATGATTCTCTAACAAGAGGTTGTGCAGCTAGGTGAAATACATATTCTGGTTCATACTTTTTAAAAACTTCCTCTAATTTTTTCTTATCCCTAATATCACCACGAATATCTACTACCTTATCAGCCAAACTAGCCATTTTAAAATTTCCCTCAGGTGATCCTTCATCAATACTGTATCCGATTACTTGAGCACCTAATTCATTAAGCCACATACTAAGCCATGCCCCTTTAAATCCCGTATGTCCTGTTACCAAAACCTTCTTTCCCCTATAAACATTATTAAATCCTTGCATTAATTATCACACCCTCTTAATTCCATTAGAAGTATCCCAATATTTTATTCTATATACCGTACTATATAATCTGCTAATCTTTGTGCACCTTTTCCATCTACTATTGTTTGCATTTTTTCAGATAACGCTATTCTTTTGTGTCTGTTATTAATCATATCTTCTGTAAAATTTATTATATTATATATGACTTGTTCTGCATTTTCTCTCCAATCTCCTGCTGTAGGAATAATATTATTCTTTTCAAAAGCCATACTATTATAAATCTGATTATCTGCAAAAAAATATGAAATAGTAGGCATACCCGTAGCACATAACTCATACAATGTACTTCCACTGGCAGAAATGGCCATATCACACTTGCACATGAGTTTACACATTTCTGTAACATTCTCATGTACTATTAAATTATTATATTTTCTTGACTGCCTTCTTAACATTTCTCTTTGACTATTTAAACTTCCAGAAACTATATGTATAACTATATTATTTCTATTTGCTATTTCTATTAATGAATCTACTAATCGAGGTCCTATACCATATATATCTGCCCCCCCCGTAGATATCAAAATATCTTTTACTTCATCTTTTATTTTCCTTTTTCCAACATCCTGAAATTCACTTCTTAATGGAACATACTTGCATCCAATTAATTGTTTTTCTTTCTCTACTCCTGTATATTTCATTTCATTCCCATAAATACTATAATTAATTAATAGGTCACACCTATATTCAAAGGCATTTATATCATCAATGTATGCAAGTTTTACAGTCTCTTTAATATCATTCATATATTTTTGAGTAACATAATAACTATCAACTATAATGAGCTTCGGCTTTATTTTCTCTAACTTAGGAATTAAGACAGAAATCTCATCTTCCATATTATCCCACTGTGTATCTAAACAAATAACATCAAATCCATTTTTCTCAATTATTTCTTTCATTATACCGTCTGCAATTATAAATATGCACTGTTGCTTTTTATTATTTAATGCCTTTGCTATAGCTAGACAACGCATAACGTGCCCTGAACATATCTTATCGTTACCATCAACTCTAAAAGCAATCAATCTTTCACCTTCTAACATTCTTTTTCTGCCTGTATACCTCTCTTCTTATAATCAGCTACAATTTCATGCCAAGAAAAGGGGGATTTGTCATATATCTCCTGTAACTGCTTTTTTGTATGATAAGTTCCCTTCTTGGGTTGTGGAATCCCTTCTATTTTATTACATTTTATATCATTCCAATTTTCCTTAAATAATTCACATATTTCATCTATTAATTTATTATAACTTGTGCTAAATGTCTCTTTACCTTCATCAAAAAACATTTCTTTCTGACACAAAATTTCTCCGGTATCTAATCCTTTGTCTACTCTATGTATAGTAACACCTTTAGGTGTATCCTCAATAAAACTAAAATAATTTGGCGCCCAACCACGATTATATGGTAAATACGAAATATGTAAATTAATAATTCTATTCCCCATATACTCTATAATATCTTCATCTATAATATGTTTATAGTTAAAACTAATAATAAATTTAGGTTTAATAGCCTTAATAATTTCCAATGAGATTTTTTCTTTAAAGTGAATAACGTATTCTTCTCTGTTACACAACCATTCATACAACATTGTGGTATTTTCATTATTAGTAAGAAAAACTATACTTTCTTCTTCACATAATTCAAAGGTTAAAGGGGTGCCTGCCATAATATTCTTTTTAGCCTTCATATTGAGTACTGACTCTCTATACTTAGGCAGAATACCATATCCCGGCCTTATTACTTTAATATTTTCAGTAGTAAACGGCTCTCCTTTTTTTATATCCTTTACCACAAATAAGGATCTACGAAACACCATAGACTGCTTTTCATTTGAATTCAAGTCGTATGACACTTCCCCTATAATTGCTTTTGCAGCATTTACTTCTTTAATCATAGTCGCAAATTCCTCAGGTTCCATTGAAAATTCACTGTCACATGTTTTAATTTCTCTAGATAAACAAAAATGCTTTTCTACCACACACGCTCCTTGACTCGCTCCTACAACGGCAGCTAAACTTCCCATACTATGATCTGAAAGTCCTATTGATACTCCAAACCTGTTTTTCATATCTTGGATAGTAGATAAATTCATATCTTTCCAATCAGCAGGATATGAACTACAACACTTTAACAAAATAACCATTTCATTTCCCATACGCTTGCATGCCTCTACTGCATCCTGTATTTCCTCAACACTTCCCATACCACAGGAAATAATTATAGGTTTGCCTTTGCTAGCTACATATTCAATAAGAGGAATGTCTACAAGTTCAAAACTTGCAATTTTATAAGCTTCACACTCTAGTCCTTCTAAAAAATCTACAGCAGTTACATCAAAGGGTGTAGAAATAAAATCTATTTCTAATTCATCACATTTTTCTTTTATAGCACACTGCCACTCCCATGGCGTATATGCATCTTCATATAATTGATATAAATTATATCCATCCCATAAGCCACCTTTTATCTTAAACCACTTTGTGGTGCTATTGATTGTCATGGTATCCGCTGTATAGGTTTGTATTTTGAGACAATCTGCACCAGCTTCCTTAGCAGCCTGTACAATTTCTAAAGCATTTTCTAACTTACCACCATGATTTGCACTCATTTCTGCAATAAAATATACTTCTCCCCTTGAAATTTTATCCCATAGTCTCATATCATTCCTCCTAATACCATTCTAACTTACTTTCTATACCATTCTACTATCTTTTTCACCGCATCTACTACGTCATTTATATCTTCATCTTTCATCTCGTAATACAGTGGAATACTCATGATTCTTTCATATACTTTTTCTGCATTACTACAAATTCCTTTTTTATATCCCAGCTTACTATAATAAGGATGATAATATACAGGAATATAATGAATTTGACAATTAATTCCCTCAGCCTTCATTGCATCAAAAAATTCTTTTCGTGTACAATTTAACTTATCTAAATCTAGCTGAATGATATATAAATGTGGAGTCGTATCAGATTTAGGATGATTTTTTTGTAATATAATCTCATCTATGTCCTTAAAGGCATTGTTATAACATTGAATTATTTGCTTTCTTTTAGAAGAAAATTCGCTTAATTTATTTAATTGACTTATAAGTAATGCAGCTTGAAAGTCCGTCATTCTATAATTAAACCCTAATGCTATTTGCTCATAATACCAACTACCATGTGGTTCCTCTATCATCATTTCTTGATCACGAGTAATCCCATGTCCTGTGAGCAATTTTAATTTCCTATATATATCAATGTCATTAGTAGTAACAGCTCCCCCTTCTCCTGATGTTACAGTTTTTACAGGATGAAAACTAAAACAAGTTACATCAGCTATACTTCCAACAGCCGCTCCATCATATCTTGTACCTATTGCGTGGGCTGCATCTTCTATAAAATACAGATTATTTTGTTTGCAAATTTCTCTTATCTTATCTAATTCTGCTGCTTGTCCAGTAAAGTCTACTGCAATTATTGCCTTTGTCCTTGAAGTTATTTTTCTTTTAATATCTTCTACACAAATATTATATGTATAAGGATTTACATCAGCAAAAACTACTTTCGCTCCACAGTATAATATAGAATTAGCAGAAGCTACAAACGTTAATGGTGTCGTAATAACTTCATCGCCCTCACCTATTCCCAATGACATACAAGCGATATGAAGTGCCGCAGTTCCATTTGCTACTACCACTGCATATTTAGCACCTGTTATTTCACATATTTTTTCTTCAACTTCATCAATTTTAGGACCTGAGGTTATTAATGGTTGTTTTAAAGTCTCTACTACCGCCATTATATCGTCTTCATCAATATACTGTTTTCCATAATAAATAGGCTTTTCTCTTATAGGACTTCCGCCTAAAATAGCTAATTTTTGCATCTCAATACCTCTTTCGTTCCTAGTACTATATCTTACCTGAATATGTACCATAAATATTAATTTCCTTGTATAAAACATGAAAGTAGCTAGATATTATCTTTTAATCCAACTACTTTCATCTACTTTACAAATCTACTTATTCAATATATTACTTAATTTTTCATATGTAGCATGCCTAAATCTACCGTATTGCGTAATTATATTTTTGACTTCATACTCATTTAAATTAAGTTGATTCATTAATTCTATTAACTCATCCAGTTGTTCATTAGAATAGTGATAGCTTTCCCATTTACGAACTTGATGCATAAAAGCAATCTTATCCATGGCTTCTGTAAGCTCTTCATCTTTCAAGTAGTTTTTATAATACTCATTTTCCTTTAATAAGTCAAAATAATAATCTGGAAATACTTTGCAATCATAACCTTCTCCTAAAGTTAACCCTAACTTTATACACTCATTACAATACGTAAAATGATATTTTTTATTTAAGATATCGTCTACATTGTCCTCTAATATATTTCCACAAATAATATTTTTTTCATATTCTTTACTAAAACAATTACATACTCTAACGTTTCCATCTACATTAATTGATAAGAATTTTTCTCTAAAATCACAATAATCTCTTGGTGATGCCTTGATCTGTTCATCTAATACATTTAATAGTAATTCTTTTGACATCTGTTTAAATTCTTCATATGGAATTTGATTATTTACATATTCTCTGCATTTGTTCTTATCAAATAAAACTGCATAATTTGGTGCAAATCTAATATCATATTTATCGCAGAATTTCCTGGCATCCTCAATTTCGTTTTGATTAAATTGATAAATATGATATGTCATATCGAATGGAACAGTCTTTAACTTTTCTCTCAATGCCAAAATATTTGACTTGATTTTTTCAAAATTAAATCCATGGATTCTATTGTATGAATCCTGTGAAAAACCAGGCATAGAAATTAATACTCTTTTTATATATGTAATATTTTCTTGATTAATATTAGGAATAACACTTGCATTTGTACTAATATCTGTTTTTATATCCATCTCTCTATTAACACTTAATATGCTATTTAAATTAGGATGCAATAATGGCTCTCCTAATGCATATATATGAAAATTAGTATTCAGCGTTAGCATTTTATATTCTATCAGCTTCTTTAATATAGATTTATATTTTTGTATATCAATAAATTCTCCTCTATGAGATAAATCATTACCTGATGGACAATATTTACACTTTGCATTACAAAAGCCGGTAATATCTACTGCAATTTCTTTAAATCCCATTGGAAATTTTTCTTGCCATTGAGTTAAATTTCTAATTTCTGTATTCAATATTATTTTCTCCTTAGTTCTCTACATTATAAAGTGTAACTATTTCATTATTTAATTTCAGCACCTTATTTATATAATCTACTATTGAATCTTGACCATAATAGGATGATATTAAAATTTTATAATTATACTCATATAATTGTTCCGGCGAGATAATAGGTATTCCATTATATTGCTTATTTTGGTAATGCAAATTACTATCTACAAATAGTTTTATATTACATTTTCTCAACTGTCCTTTTGCAAGCTGTCTTAATGTGTGAGTCCCTACTCCCCAAACAATAATAGGCTCTTGTTCTTGTATCCTACTCTTTATTTTTTCATTTACCTCTCGCTCTAATCTATAATTTCGAACAATATACTCCTTAATACTCTCTATTGCTTCTTGATCATCTACTATTTTCTCATTGTTCTTGGTTACATCATCATCATATCTAAATATTGTTTCTAACTCACTATATAGTTTATTATGATTGATTTGATACTCAATTAAAGTGAATCCATGTTTTCTCATCAAATTACTTAATGAATTCTTTGAAAAATAATTAATATGTTCTACACTAAATTCTTGAAAAGGGCAATTCACTAACTCTTTAAATCCTTGTACATTGGGAACTGATAAATATAAGTATCCTCCCTTATTTAATATTTTTTTTAATTGAGTAATTGAATAATTTAAATCTACTACATGTTCTAAAACAGCATTAAGTCTAATAAAATCATACTTTTCATGTTCCTCTAATTCATTAATGGTTGCTTGCTTAGCATTAATATGATTATCTTTCATTAGTTTGACACAAAGAGGTGATGGATCTATTCCATTTAAATCTTGATAGCCTTTTCCCTTTAAAAATCTTAAAAAATCGCCTGTGGCACATCCAATATCAACTATTCTAAATTCTTCAAAATTTATCTCTTCATTATTAATGCACTCTTCAATAAAATTTAATGAAGCTTGAAACCTTGAAATTTGACTGTCTGTTAACTCATCTGCTTTAACTTCATATTTTGAACAATTTTTATAATATAAATCAAACTCTTTTTGCCCCGGAATATCATCTGCATATAAAAAGCCACAATTGTTACATACAACTACTTCATATCCTCTTAAAAATGTCACTTCTTTTATGTCAACAAATTCCTGACTAAATAAAATTTCATTATTATAATGATCGCATATTGGACAGTTTCTTTTTTCTATTCTCTCCATAGTACTTGCCTTCCTTTATAATATTCAAAAAGCTTTTCCAGTCCACATTCTATAGGTGTAAGCCGCAATTCTATTTCTTTATTAAGACGTTTATTATCTCCTGTATACTCAAAATTCATCCCCTCCATTAAACAGGCTACTTCTATTTGTTTCCCAGAAATAACTTTAATAATTTCTGCCATTTTTGATAATTCTATCGGAGAGGCTGTGCACACGTTATAATCTTGATATTGTGGTTTATTTTCTAAAACCCATTTAACTGGTGTTATCAAATCATCCACATATAAGAAGTCAAATATACAATTCTGTCTTATAGTGAGTGTTTTTCCCTTTAATGCAGATAAACACAAATGAGAAGGAAAACACGCTTTATGATTTTCATATTTGCCATATACGCCAAATAATCTTAGATTATAAATATTGCTAGATTTTCTAGTCTCTAAATTCATTATGTACTTACTTAGTGAATAGTCATTTAAGTTCGGAACCCTTCTTCCAAAATCTTCTTCTTTAAAATTCTGTATAGGATATCTTTTATCATATTCGGCTCCTGAGCCAAAATAAATGACCTTATCTATTTCACCTGCATACTCAATCAAATTATAAAACATCTTAAGATTACAACTTAAATCCATTCTTGGATTAACATCTCTTCTTCTCTGATTATATACAGCAGTGTGAATAATATCTGTGATTTTATATTGCCTTATATATTGCCCTACTGAATCAATATCTAATAAGTCTAATTCCTCACTAGAAGGAGCTACTAGGTCATACTCCTTACCTAATTGTTCTTTAATATTTCTTCCAATAAACCCATTTCCTCCAGTTAGTAAAATGCGTTTCATTTATCATTCTCCCATTGCGGCATATTTTCTCTCAGCTCCTCTTCCGATAAAAAAGGATATAAATTTTCTAATTTAGAAGAAGAAAATGTTCCATTTGGATGAGCTACAGTCATAGACTTAGGAATTTCATCAAAATAAATAGATGCCTTTATCTCACATAATATAGGTTTTGAATCACTCATTACTTTCGATAGCACACGTTCAACATCTTCATTGTTTTCTATGCAATAATAATTCAGCTCATATGTTTTAGC
Organism: Cellulosilyticum sp. WCF-2; assembly: GCF_003990395.1. Lineage (NCBI taxonomy): Bacteria > Bacillati > Bacillota > Clostridia > Lachnospirales > Cellulosilyticaceae > Cellulosilyticum > Cellulosilyticum sp. WCF-2. The sequence goes on from NZ_CP034675.1 coordinate 4,701,996, forward strand.
TATATCTTCTACTTTCGGAAAACTTACATAGGTTTGAGCATCACAAGCAGCAAATTGACTTTTAAAATTATTCTTTTGCATCATATAGATAGAGGCATAACCGCTATTTGAAAGTATGAATAATTTTATTGGCAAATCATAATTTTTAATAAGTTGTAATTCTTGAATATTATGTTGTAAACTTCCATCACCCTCTAATGCGATAGTTCGTCTTTTACCACTAGCTAAACACCCCCCAATAGCAGCTGGTACAACAAAGCCCATAGATCCCAATCCAAGTGATGCCATAAACCTTTGTCCTTCTTTTAGTTCAAATGCCATATGAGAAATACCACAAGCTCTTCCAGAAGAAGCTCCAATAATTACGTCCTTTTCATTACAATACTCTGATAATTTATTCATAAAATAATATCCATCAGTTAACCCCTCATTGTCCACCGGTTGTTTTTCTTCTAGTAATGGATATTTTTGTTTCATTTGCTGACAGAAATTGATCCAAGTTGTATATTCTGGCAAAGAATATTCGTCACATCTTTCTAACATTTTACTTATAAACAGCCTTGCATCAGTACAAACTTTTTCTATAAACTCCATATTTAATTTATTAATTTCGTTTTCATCAATGTCTATAATTACTTTTTTAGCTTGAAAACCAAAATGAGGTTCGTCATATGCAGTTAATACTGGGTTTAATCTCGTTCCGATAATAATCAATAAATCGCTATTTTGTAATACATAGTTAGAATATCTAGTGGTAGGAATACCTGGTGCCCCAAAATACAACAAATTATCTTCTGCAAACATATCTTTAGCTCTCCATGTAGCTAAAACAGGAATATGCAGTTTTTTTACTAATCTTTTAATTTCTTCTTGTGCCCCAGCGCTCACTACTCCTCCGCCAATTAATATAACTGGTCTTTTAGAATTCATTAATAGCTCATATATTCTGCTTATGGCTGAAACTAAATCTTCCTTTATCATTGATAAATCTTCTTCAAGAGGATTAAACCCTTCCAATTTTTCTGGCTCAATTTGAGCTGCTTGAATATCCAACGGAATATCCAACCAAACCGGCCCTTTACGCCCAGTTCTCGCTAAATATACAGCCTTTTCTAAGTGATAACGTACTTCTTCTTTATTGGTAATTTTTACAGCATATTTAGTAATAGGTTTTACAATAGATACAATATCTACTTCTTGTGCTCCAAATTGTCTTACATTTCTTAAGGAGGCAAAGTCTGCTGTCTTGCATTGTCCTGATATTGCTAATACAGGTACTGAATCTAAATAAGAAGCAGCTATTCCAGTAACTGCATTCGTCCCTCCAGGTCCTGTAGTCAACATACAAACTCCTATATTATTAGTATACTGAGCATAGCTATCTGCACATATAGAACTAGCTTGTTCATTTAAATTGCAAACCAAGTTTAGATTATTATTCTTTCCTACTGAATCTAATAAATGCATCATTCCTCCACCCGAAATTAAAAATATATCTTTAACTCCAAGTTTAACAATAAACTCTGCTACATAATCAGAAACTTTCATTTAACTACTTCCTTACTTTTTATATTTTTTATTTATCCTTGGATTAAACTCTACTTCCCCTTTAAAACTATAATTGCTCAAGTAATTGTTTTAATTCTTCTACTGATAACCATTCTTTATTGGTTCCTGAATTATATTCAAACCCTGGCTGAACAATTTTACCACCTACTTCATAATAATCTTCTACATTCCACCAATCATATTGCGGATATATAATATAGTGCTTTTCATATTCATATGTATGACTAGAATCATCTGTTGTAACCATTATTTCATGAAGCTTCTCTCCTTCACGTATACCTATTTCTTCTAACTCAATCTCTTCCCCTCCTATAGCCCTAGCTAAATCCGTAATATTAAAAGAAGGAATTTTAGAAATGTAAGTTTCTCCACCTTTAGAATCCTTTAAAGCTTTAATGACTAAATCCACCCCTTCATCCAATGTAATCCAAAACCTAGTCATTCTCATATCCGTAATTGGAAGAGATTTAACTCCTTCATTTATTATTTTTTTGAATAAAGGAATTACCGAACCTCTACTTCCTGCCACATTTCCATATCTCACTATTGAAAACACCGTTTCCTTAGACGCTGTATATGCATTAGCTGCCACAAATAACTTATCCGATACTAGTTTGGTTCCCCCATATAAATTAATAGGATTTACTGCTTTATCTGTAGATAATGCAACAACCTTTTTTACTTTTTGATCAAGGGCAGCATCTATTACATTTTGCGCTCCATGAATATTAGTTTTAATAGCTTCAAATGGGTTATATTCGCATATAGGCACATGCTTCATAGCTGCTGCATGAATCACGTAATCCACAGCATAAAAAGCTCGCTGTAATCTATCTTTATCTTTTACGTCTCCGATAAAAAATCTTAATTTTTTTATTTTTTCTTCACCATATTCTTTAATAAGTTCATTTTTCATTGTATATTGTTTGAACTCGTCTCTAGAAAAAATAATAAGCCTTTCGAATTCATATTCATCCAATAATCTTCTTGTAAATTTTTGACCAAAAGAGCCTGTCCCGCCTGTAACTAAAATTCTCTTTCCTTTAAACATATAACTTCTTACTTCCTTCCTACTTTCGAATAATATACTACCTACTACTTACTCTACCACTTTACATATTGCTTCTTGCATATAATCCATCATTTCAATAGTCATACCTGGATATACGCCTATCCAAAAGCTATTTTCCATAATATAGTTAGTATTACTTAAACTTCCTACAATACGATATCCGCCTTCTGCTTCACGAACATGATCAAAACATGGATGTTTGATTAAATTCCCTGCAAACAGTGTTCTAGTCTGTATCCCCTTATCCTCTAAATACTGTACAACCCTATTTCTATCTACCCCTGACTTACAAGTAAGCAGAAATCCAAACCAGCTCGGTTGACTATTTTCACACGCTACAGGTAATATTAATCGCGTTTCAAGATGCTCTAAACCTTTTCTAAGATATTCAAAATTATGTTGCCTTTTCTCAATGAAAACTTGTATCTTGTCTAACTGTGCACACCCAATAGCTGCTTGCATATCTGTAGCCTTGAGATTATATCCAAAATGGCTATAAACGTATTTATGATCATAACCCATAGGTAATTGTCCATACTGCTTATCAAATCTATGCTTACATAGATTATCTTGACCCGAAGCACAAATGCAATCTCTTCCCCAGTCTCTTAAGGAACGAATTATTTTATTTAACAATGGGTTGTTTGTATAAACAGCACCACCTTCTCCCATTGTCATATGATGAGGTGGATAGAAACTAGAAGTACCTATATCTCCAATAGTTCCTGTATAATACTCCTTCCCATTTAATGCATACCTACTTCCTAATGCATCACAATTATCTTCTATCAACCATAAATTGTGCTGATCACAAAAATTTTTCACTGCTGCAAGGTCAAAAGGATTTCCCATAGTATGTGCAATCATTACTGCTTTTGTTTTACTTGAAAGTGCTTCTTCCAATTTTGCAATATTGATATTGTATTGAGGTATTGTTACATCTACAAAAACAGGAACTGCACCATATTGAAGTATGGGCGTCACTGTAGTTGGAAATCCACAAGCCACTGTGATTACTTCATCACCTCGTCTAATCATGCGTTCTCCCAACAAAGGTGAGGTTAACGTCATAAATGCAAGTAAATTAGCACTTGAGCCCGAATTAACCAAACTACAATACTTTATATGTAAAAACTCAGCAAATTTTTTCTCAAATTTCTCAGTATATTCTCCTGATGTGAGCCAAAAATCCAAAGATGCATCCACTAGATTCTTCATTTCATTTTCATCATATACACGTTTTGCATAAGCTATTCTGTCTCCAACTTGATAATTGCTATTTTTATCATGAAAATGTTTATAATACTCCCCAACCATTTCTAGAATCATTTCTTTAGCTTGATTTTCTGTCTTTCCATCAAACATCTTATATATCCCTTTCTCAACCATATCAATTTATTTTATCCATGGTACATTACCACTTTCCCATATAGCCTCCAAATTATTTTTATCTCTTAAGGTATCCATGCATTTCCAAAAACCACTATGCTTATATGCATTTAACTGCTTATTTTGAGAAATATTTCTTAATGGTATTTGCTCAAAGATACATTCATCCTCATCTGATAAATACTCGAAAACTTCTGGCTCTAATACCATAAATCCTGCATTAATCCAGCCACCATCCTCTTTTGCCTTCTCCCTAAAACTTTCTACTTCATAGTTATCATTAATATCTAATACACCAAATCTTCCCTCTGGCTGTACAGCTGTTAAAGTTAGTAGCTTCTTACACTTCTTATGGTGTTCTATAAGAGCCTCTAAATCAACATCTGAAACTCCGTCCCCATATGTCATCATGAAAGCTTCTTCACCTATGTATTTTTGCACTTTTTTTAATCGTGCGCCAGTTTGTGCATTTAACCCTGTATCTACTAAAGTGACTCTCCATGGTTCTGCTACATTTTGATGTATTGTCATCTCATTTCCATTTTTAAAATCATATGTTATATCTGACATATGTAAATAATAATTAGCAAAATACTCTTTAACCACATACCCCTTGTATCCCAAACAAATAATAAATTCATTAAACCCATAGCCACTATACATCTTCATTATATGCCAGAGAATAGGTTTTCCTCCTATTTCAATCATTGGCTTTGGTTTTAAATGACTTTCTTCACTAATTCTAGTTCCCAAACCACCTGCCAAAATAACTACCTTCATGTTTATCATTCCTTTTGGTCATTCTAAATTTTTATGTTTTATATTATATATCGTCAATTCCCGCTCATATTATTATATTCTAATCATATAGTACTCTACTTTTACTTCTGCTATCTGCTATCTGCTATGACCTATTTCTATCTTTAATTTTAATGTTAGCTAAAAAGATTAAAAATCCTCGCTAATTAACTTTATTATACACTATTATTTATATATTGTAAAAAACTGCCATATATCTACTTAAAGACATATGACAGTTTTCTATTTGTTATTTTTAATTTCTTATTGATCAGCTTTCATTGGGTTTACTTTGATTCCAGGACCCATTGTAGTTGATACTGAGATGCTACGAAGGTATTGACCTTTTGCAGCAGCTGGTTTTGCTTTTATAACTGCACTCATTAATGTGTGGAAGTTGTCTTGTAATTTTTCAGCACCAAATGATACTTTACCAATTGGAACGTGGATAATGTTTGTTTTGTCAAGACGGTATTCGATTTTACCTGCTTTGATATCATTGATTGCTTTTGTTACGTCCATAGTAACTGTACCAGCTTTAGGGTTTGGCATTAAACCTTTTGGTCCAAGTACGCGGCCTAAACGCCCAACAACACCCATCATATCTGGAGTTGCTACTACAACGTCAAATTCAAACCAACCTTCGCCTTGGATTTTTGGAATTAAATCCTCTCCACCAACGAAGTCAGCGCCTGCTGCTAAAGCTTCATCAGCTTTTGCACCTTTAGCGAATACTAAAACTCTTTGAGTTTTACCTGTACCATGTGGTAATACGATAGCACCACGAACTTGTTGATCAGCATGACGGCTGTCTACACCTAATTTAATGTGAGCTTCAACTGTTTCATCAAATTTAGCAGTTGATGTTTTTCCTACTAATTCAAATACTTCTGCTGGATCATAAACCGCTGCACGGTCTACTAATTTAGCAGCTTCAATATATTTTTTTCCTCTTTTCATCACTTTACCTCCTTGTGGTATTAGCGGGGCAGTGCCCTCCCACGTAAATAAGTTTACGCGCCTAATTTATAAATTGATTAAAAACCGATTAATAATTATTCTTGAACTGTGATACCCATTGAACGAGCTGTACCAGCGATCATGCTGATAGCTGCTTCAAGGCTACCTGCGTTTAAGTCAGGCATTTTAAGTTCTGCAATTTTTGTAATTTCTTCTTTAGAAATTGTTGCAACTTTTTGTTTGATAGAGTTTGGAGAACCAGACTCAAGTTTGCATGCTTTCTTTAAAAGAACTGCTGCTGGTGGAGTTTTTGTAATGAAAGAGAAAGATCTGTCTGCATATACAGTAATTACTACTGGAATGATAAGACCTGTATCTTTAGCTGTTCTTTCATTAAACTCTTTTGTAAATTGAACGATATTTACACCGTGTTGACCAAGTGCTGGACCAACTGGTGGAGCTGGTGTTGCCTTACCAGCTGCAATTTGTAATTTAATCATACCTGTAACTTTTTTTGCCATTACCGTTACCTCCTAAAAAATGTGGTATTCGCGGGGAATTCCCTCCCACTCGCGCGCTTTGTAATTTAATGATTACTCATATATTGAAGTCTACATTTAATTAAGTGTAGCTTCCTTTTGAGAAGCACTACTCAAATATTTCTACTTGATTCATACTAATCTCAACAGGGAACTCTCTACCAAATCCGCTTACTGATACAACAATGGTACCTTTAGATTGGTGAATTTCTTTAACAATTCCTTCAGAATTTTCAAAGGCTCCTGTAAGTAGGGTTACTGCATCTCCTATCTTAACCTTAGGAGCTGGTCCGTAAAGTTCGATCCCCATGTTCTTTACTTCTTCTAATGAAAGACTAACTGGTTTAGAGTCTGGCCCAACAAATCCTGTAACTCCTCTAGTGTTTCTCACTACATACCAAGTATCATCAGTCATTACCATCTTAACTAATACATAACCAGGGAATGTTTTACGTTGAACAGTCTTTTTAACACCATTCTTTTCTTCTACTTCTTGTTGCAAAGGAACTTCAACGGCATGGATGAGCTCTTCCATATTACGATTTTTAATCGCTTTTTCAATATTTGCTTTTACTTTGTTTTCATATCCTGAAAAAGTATGAACTACATACCATCTCGCCTTTTCCATAGATCGTTCCTCCATTATAATAATCCTTTAATTAAGTTCTCAAGAACTCCAATTCCGCCATTAATAGCAAAGTCCATGATATAGATTATAATTGCTACAATAATAGATAATCCTAAAACATTTAAGGTCAATTTAGTAAGTTCCTCTTTGTTAGGCCATACAACTCGTTTGCTTTCAGCAATAAAGTCTTTAAAAAACCCTATCATAAATCCACTTCCTCCCTGGCGTACTTTTACACATAACTATTTTTTAGTTTCTTTGTGTAATGTGTGTGTTTTACAGAATCTGCAGTATTTCTTTGTTTCCATGCGGTCAGGATGTGTTTTTTTATCCTTAGTCATGTTGTAGTTTCTGCGCTTGCAATCTTCGCAAGCTAAAGTAATTTGTACTCTCACGTTGACACCTCCACTTGAGTAAATCTCTTTTAAAAATTGCCATAAAAAAAAGACCTATTTAGGTACAAACTAAATATACCATAATATTAAATAGGTCGTCAAGTTTATTGTTTTAGATTTTTTTGTAAAATTTAGGTTTTTGTTTTTTGTTTTTGGTAAACAGCTACAACTTCATTAGGCTTTTTAGGAATAGATACCTTTGATGCATGTGCCTTCGATAGGCTTTTCATTATAATTACATTATTTTGTTCTGCTTCTACAATAGTTTGTTTAGTTGTTAGAATACGTTCTACCCATTCCTTAAATAGATTAATATACCTCGGATTTGTAATTCTACCCTTATATTTAGCATACTCTCCTTCAAAACTTTGTTCTTTAGCTTCTACTAGTGTAATTAACTCATCTTTATAGTTTAGCATACTTTCTAACATATCTAAAACTTCATTTACTTCCTGCCTACTTTCCCTGGTTTGTAGCAGTATAGTCGTTTGATTGGTAGTAATGCTATTTATTTGTTCCAATAAAGTATAAATTTCTTCTAACTGCTTAACCAACGCCTCCATATCTCTTCCTCCTCTTAGAAAATCACTGTTCTTTGTGATTTAACATTGCCACTACTTCTTTTCTTCTCACTTTTGCTTTCTCATATTGCCATTCTATTGCTTTATTATAACATTCTAATGCCTTTTCGTATTTCTTAGTTACTTCATACCAAACCCCTAAGTTATGTGCTGCTAAATAACTCCCTGTTCCAATGGCCCCATCATACTTATCTGTCTCACCAATATTGAGACATTCTAGATAACATTGCTCTACATAAGGCAAAAATTGTATGTTTTTCTTTACATCATCTAATACATATTCCCTATAAAAAGCCGCACATACAAAGTAAAACTCACTTGAATCTTGCAAATGGATTTCTTCTCTTTCGATTAGCTTATGCCCTTCTTCGAACCTTTTTAACAAAGTATTGTTTTCTATATATGAGATAATTCCTGCTTTTCTATATTCACTCTCAGGGGGAGCTAACTTATAAAAACGTTTAAAATATTCATCTGCTTTTTTATATTCCTTATCTAAATAAAGGGTATAAGCAAGCTGATACAAAATATAACTATCATTTGGATATTTTTTTTCTTGCTCTTGTAGTAATAATAAGTTCCTTTTTACTTTAGCTACTTCATTTAAATAACCATCGTGTTCTACTTCTATAGGCAGTTTTACACTAGGCAAGATAGTATCCGGCTGCTCGTGAATACTTCTTATGTATCTTATTCCTTTAGGTAATAGCCTTGCAAGAAATACCTTTGAATAATTTGTTTCTCCTTCTTTATTTAGAACATTTACGACCTTAATCGCTCCTAATTTATTGGGATTTTTCATAAAAGTCACAAGTGTGCTTTTATCTAACTTTGTGATATATTCATCTGCATCTAGAATAAGATTCCAATCACCTGTGGATTGCTCTAACCCATAATTGCGGGCTTTAGAAAAGTCATTGCACCACTCAAAATCAAATATCTTAGCTCCAAATTCCTTTGCAATCTCTTTGGTTTTATCTGTCGAACCTGTATCTACAATAACTATTTCATCTACATAACTTTTAGCACTTATAAGGCATCTCTTTAAACATCTCTCTTCATTTCTTACAATCATTACCAAGGATAGTTTCATTGTATCTGACATTTCCTCTTCCTTTACTTTCATATGGTTTTCTTAGTTTATCGTGGGCCCCTTTTATCAAAGAACATTCCTTCTTCTCTTGCTATATCATAGGGATTACTATAACAAGCTTCTCTTGCCTTCATCTGTCTTACTTCTCGCAATTTTTCCTTTACTGCTTCAAACTGTCTTTCAAACTCTATTCTATTCTTTGCATCTAAAGCCTTTAACTCATTTATAAGTTCTTCTTCATGTTGCTCCCTACTCTCAGGATACTGCTCATGTAATGTCTGTATCAGTTCAAGTACTTCTTGCCTCTTATCTAACAAGCCTATAAACTCTTCTACTTCTTCTTTCTCTAATGCCTCTGCTTGCAATTTAGTCAATCTAATAAGTTCTATAATATACTCTCTTTTAGTCATTATGTTCCCTTCCCTTCTTAAAGAAATCCTATTTCCCACTCTCTTAACTTCTTAAGTAGAACAAAAATAGGTCTCTTATTTGAGACCTATTTTGCGGCTTTCATGGCAATCTGCCATGCATCGCGATAATTCCTAATAAGCATACAGGCATCTTCTATTTTTTGTATGTCCTTTTTAAAATTTCCTTCTACTAAAAGCTGATAAATATATGCATACAATTCATCCATTTCTAAAGCAATAGCATATTTTTTATTTAATGTAGCTCTTAATTCATCAATAATATTCTCTACCTTTACAATATTGTCATGTGCTTTTTGTATATTTTTTTCTTTGATTGCTTCTATGGCTATATTGCAAAATTTAATAGCCCCATTATATAACATTAAAGTTAATTCTGGCCCTGAGGCTGTAGTAATACTATTTTCTTGATATTTCATATATGGATTGGTTCCCATACTGTCCTCCTCAATACATTCCTTATGCTAGCTCTGCTGTCTTTCTAGATAAATTTCATTTTACATACTTGAAAACAGACTACTTTGTGAACTCATCTCTTGCATTGCTTGCTCCATAGCTGTAAATTTTTTATAATACACAGCCTCTAGCCTATCATAGCGTTCTTGGGCACTTTCTATTTCCCTTTCATATCTACTTATATTGGTCGTTTGAGTTTTATCACTAAAGTACTGCCCATAAGTTCTAAACTCTGTACTCTTTGAACGCGCATCTAATTCCTGGTCAATTTTATTAGCAATAGTAGTTACTAGACTAACAACTCCATCTCCATTTTCTGAAATGGCCTTTTTAAGTGCATCTTCATCAATTGTAAGCTTTCCTTTATCTCTCCATCCAGTAGAAGAGATGCCTAATTGCGAAAGCATACTGCACTTTTCATCTAAACCAGCGTCTGTTTTAGAATAATCTGTAGTCATAGCGCTTCTCAGCATGCTACTAAGGTCTTTTAAAGTACTATCGTTTCTAAGAAGAGAACTTTTGATCTTATTTTCCCATAATTCAATCTCCTTCTCACTCATAGCTTCTTTTTCTTCATCTGTAAGTGGATCATAGCCCTTAGCTGAATCAGCGGATAATTTTCCATTAATTTCTTCCAATAATGTGTTATATTCATTAACAAAGTTTTTAACAGCCTCTACCATACTATCTACATCTTTGCTTACTGTGACTGTAATTGGTGTAGTTGTTGTGGCTACAGCTGTAAATTTTAATCCGTTAACCTCTATGTCGTTGGTTTCAGAACTGATTGTTACACCATTATTATAAAGAATTTCTGCATTTTTTCCATCATATTTGTAAGAATTAGTTGAACTAGCTTTAACTCCCATAGCACTTAAAACATTGGTATCTGTACCAGTTAAATCAATAGATTGATTTTCTCCTGTTTTGTTGCTACTAATTAAAAATGCGCCTACACTATTATCAAACTTAAAGCTAATTTCATCACCAAGTTTTTCTTTTACTGCTGCTTCTAATTCTGAAATAGTCTTGCCTGCGAAATCAAAACTCTCACCATTAATCTTAAGAATGTTAGAACCTGCTGCCTCTATGCCTGCAATATCGGTCACGAGGCTATCTTTAGTCAGCTTATTGCCATTTTTATCTTTAATGGTTCCTACGGTAACAGTTGCCGTTTCCGCCAATTGTTTCACTTCAATTCTGTGAGTACCATCTTCTTTATAGCTACTGGTATCTACCTTAATAGCGCCCTCTTGAGATAAAGTTACCTTAGACTTGTTGAGGTCACCAACATATTTAAGCTTAGATACAGCATTATTTCTAAAGTTTTGTATCTTTGTACTCATTTCCTTGTAAACATCTTTTCGCCATTCTGCTAATACTTTATTTTTCTTAAGTGTATCTACCTTATTTTGATAAGGTGTCATAATTGCCTTAACTACACTTTCTGTATCTAATCCAGAAGAAAGCCCTGTAAATCTAATTGTATTTCCCATGTTTTATCACTCCTTTACCTTTTGGTATCTACAAATAATCCCGCTGCTTCACACATCGTTGCAAACATGTCTAATATTTTCTCAGATGGTATTTCCTTGATTACTTCTTTGGTTGTACTATCTACAAGTTTTATCATCACTTGTTTGGTCTCTTGATGTATTGAGAATTGACATTCTGTTGTTCCCCTTTTTAACTGATTCGCTTTCTCTATGGCATTAATTAATTGTTTTTCTATACCATTTGTACCTTCTACCTTACCCACCCCACTTGGAGTAGAAGTTTTCGTCTCATAATATTGGGTAGAAACTCCACTTGTCATATCACTACTAGTTGGTATATTAATGCCGCTCATTGTATTTATTGTATTACTAATTGCCATACTAACCCACCTCCCAATAATCGTTATCTATTTCTTTATATATCGTCTATATAGGATTTTTCTTTATATTCATTAAAGAGATTTCCTTACTTTATACCTAATCTTTCTTTGTCCATTTTACTTAACCCTCTTACTATATAATCATATAGTCCTTGATTACCTACCTTTTGACTCATTTGTATAAGTACCATTTGATCTTTAACATTATTAAAATCATATAGTTTTTTTAAGAATTCACCAAGAGCTTCACCTGTTTCTAATCCCCCTACAATTGAAAGTAAATTATATAAGCTAGTATATTCATAAGGGTTTACACGTAAAATCTTCACTAATAGTGGAACTGTTTCTTGCAATCTACCTTCTTCTATGTAACAGCGTACTAATAATTGTAATACTACAATAACATTCCCCATAACATTTGACTCGGCTATCCCCTTATATTTGTCCATCTTACTAAGACAACTATTTAAATATTTTATTGTTTTCTCATATTCTTTGTGTTCACAAAAATAAGAAGCGTATTCATAATCAAAATCTGGGTAATCTGCATCATATGCAACAGCATCTTCATAGAGCTTCCTCATTTCTCCACATTTTCTTTGCATCTTATGACATATTTCTAACAGCCTTCTATATGTGGTTTGCTTAATTCCAAACAAACTACCGTTATCATACTCTAATACTCTCTGACCAAATAACCATGTCTGTTCTAAGTCCTTTTTTGCATAATAAGTATCCATTAAATAATAACACAAATCACTACTCATTGGGTCCACCTCATACTCCCTTAAGAGCATCTCTAAATTTCTATCTACTTTATTCTTTTCCTCCATCGCTTCCTTGCTATATCCATCATGTAGTACTCTTAGTGGTTCAGTAAAAGTAATTGCTTCTAATTTTCCACCTTTCTTACTTAAACTCTCATGGATTCTCCCTTTGAAACTAATATCAGTATGATGTTTAAATATCCTAATCGTCTTGAAAATACCTTGAACTTTTTCTTCCTCTAGATTAACTATTTCAATAAAAATCGAATCCTTCTTTCTATTCTCAGCCTCTAATATATAACTTCTCAAGTACCCTATATGAGATGCCATTAAATATTCATCCGCATCTAAAAAGATAATCCAATCTCCCTGACTTTTACTAATGGCATAATTCTTTGCTTTAGAAAAATCGTTCTCCCAGGGTATTTCAAACACTTTCGCTCCAAGTTTTTTTGCAATATCTATGGTTTGATCTGTAGACCCTGTGTCTACAACTACTATCTCATCTACTTTTTCTTTCACACTATTAATGCAGCGTGCTATTTTTTTCTCCTCATTTTTACAAATCATACACAAAGAAAGCTTCATGATCTCCTCCAGATGTTTTATTCTTTATATTTATCTATAATATCGACGTTTTTATATTAACAATAAAGATTGAGGCAAAATAAAAGAACTACATAGAAGCTTAAAATAAGCTGCCTACACAGTCCTTTTGTTTTTTAATCTATTATCTTAAAACACTAAGTACGTTTTGTGGTAATTGATTAGCTTGTGCAAGCATTGCAAGAGATGCTTGTGTAATAATGTTCTTAGAAGAGAACTCTGACATTGTTTTAGCCATATCAGTATCACGGATACGTGATTCAGAAGCTGTTATGTTCTCAGCTGTTGTTCCTAAGTTATTAGAAGTATGCTCTAATCTATTTTGCATTGCTCCTAAATTACCTCTAGCAGTACTTACAGTTTCAATCATTGCAGTAACATCTGATGCTACTGTTGCAGAAGAAAGAGAAACACCTGTAAGAGTTGTTCCAGCAATAGTTACGCTTGTAGCATTGTCATCGATCGCAATATCAACATCTGCGTCCATGCCAATACCATTAAATTTAGTATTAGTTGTAATATGAGTAATTTCTGCTTGTAATTTATCTAATTCAGCATTAACGTTAGCTACATCACTAGCACTATATGTACCATTTGCTTTTTGTACACAGAGTTCTTTAGCACGTGTAAGCATATCACTTACTTCGTTTAAAGCACCTTCCATTGTTTGGATGTAAGAAATACCATCTTGTGCATTTCTTTGTGCTTGATTTAAACCTTTAATCTGGCCTCTCATTTTTTCTGAGATAGCAAGACCTGCTGCATCATCACCAGCTCTGTTGATACGAAGACCTGAAGAAAGTTTCTCCATAGATTTTCCTGAAGCTGTTGTGTTTACAACTGAGTTTCTGTGTGCATTCATTGCATTCATATTGTGATTAATAATCATAGTAAATCCCTCCTTGAATTATATAGGCATCCATGCCCTAATTTGTTTTGTTTAAAAGTTATTTGGCCATTTAACTTTTTCTTCACTATATATATCGTACACTTTTCAACTTACTTTAGCTTTTATTTGATTTTTTTTAATTTTATCACTATATATAATAAGAATTTCCTTATTTTATCCCTAACCTTCTATAGCCAAAATAAAAGAACTGCATAGAGTCTAAAATAAGACATCTGTACAGTTCTTTTATTTTTAATCTATTATCTTAAAACACTAAGTACGTTTTGTGGTAATTGATTAGCTTGTGCAAGCATTGCAAGAGATGCTTGTGTAATAATGTTCTTAGAAGAGAACTCTGACATTGTTTTAGCCATATCAGTATCACGGATACGTGATTCAGAAGCTGTTATGTTCTCAGCTGTTGTTCCTAAGTTATTAGAAGTATGCTCTAATCTATTTTGCATTGCTCCTAAATTACCTCTAGCAGTACTTACAGTTTCAATCATTGTAGTAACTTCAGATGCTGTTGTTGCAGAAGTAAGAGCAACACTTGAAATATCTGTTGCAGCAATAGATACTGTTGTAGCATTATCATCAATAGCAATATTAACAGCTGTGTTCATTCCAATACCATTGAATTTAGTATTAGATGATATATGAGTAATTTCTTCTTGTAATTTAGTTAACTCAGCATTAACGTTAGCTATATCATTAGCACTATATGTACCGTTTGCCTTTTGTACACAAAGTTCTTTAGCACGTGTAAGCATATCACTTACTTCGTTTAAAGCACCTTCCATTGTTTGGATGTAAGAAATACCATCTTGTGCATTTCTTTGTGCTTGATTTAAACCTTTAATCTGGCCTCTCATTTTTTCTGAAATAGCAAGACCTGCTGCATCATCACCAGCTCTGTTGATACGAAGACCTGAAGAAAGTTTCTCCATAGATTTTCCTGAAGCTGTTGTGTTTACAACTGAGTTTCTGTGTGCATTCATTGCATTCATATTGTGATTAATAATCATAGTAAATCCCTCCTTGAATTATATAGGCATCCATGCCTTAATTTGTTTTGTTTAAAAGTTATTTGGCCATTTAACTTTTGTTTCACTATATATATCGTACACTTTTCAACTTACTTTAGCTTTTCTTTAATTTATTTTATTTTTTTTATAGTTTAGCATTATATCCAATATCTTTTTCTTTACCTATACATTATTACTAATATCAATTGATATTATCTTCTACTTCATTAGTTTTTTAATGGCTTCTATTCCTTCTCTAGATGTGTTTATAGCACTACGATTACTTTCTAACACTTGTGCGTATACTTCTTCTCTATATATACCTATCTCTTTAGGTGCGGAAATCCCTATTTTCACCTTATCTCCTATCACCTCTAAAATCTTTACTTCTATATTGCCATTAATAATAATAGCCTCATCTTTTCTTCGCGTAAGTGCTAACATATTAACATCCCCCTTGTCCAAGAAGTTCAACAATATTATGTCTCGTTGTATAGTTAGTATTCTCTAAAATAACTTGCATGCCTTTTCTAGTTTCACTCTGAATAATAAGAGGAGCTACTAAATTAACAGTAGCTACTTCAAATTTGTCAATCATTGTAACGATTACAAACACTGAAAAGTCCTGACTACTTCCGCCTCCTAGCGCTGCTACATACTGATCTTTAATTTCTATAGTATAATCTTGTTTTAGTACAAATGGGCTAATAATAATAAAACTAACACCACCATCCTCTATGCTTTGTAAATATGCAAACGGACTGTCTTCCTCCTCATCTTCGATAATGATATATTTCTTTAATTCATTAAACCCAGGTATTCCTTCTTCGAATATAATGGCTTTATTGCTATCAAATTCTATTGTTCCGAAATTTTTAGTTTGTAATTTCATTTGCTTCCTCCTTATTACTACTCTATTTTCAATTTAATAGATGCTACTTAATACCATTATAAAAGAAGACTATAACCACGTACATTCATTTTGTTCAAGGTTATAGTCTTTTTTATTATAAATAATCATAAATAATCTGCTAAAGTATTCATAATTACTTTTGAGGTTGCTTGAAGTGCCGCTGTATAAGCAGCATAACGTGAATTAAATTCTACATAAGTTTCTTCCACATCTATGTCTTCTGTGTTAGAAAGCAGTTCTTTGTAATCTGCATTATTATCTGTAAGTCTGCTATCTACATAATCTAATCTAGCCATTCTACTTCCCAAATCAGAGGTTTTAGTAGAGATATCTGACATTATTTCATCAATTTCACCTAGTTTGTTATTGAATAAGTCATGCAGGTCATCACTGGTAACTCCACTGTCTTCTTCTAAAGATTTATCTACGGTCGTAATAATGTCCTGCATCATACCTATTAAAGTATTAAAGGTATCATCCATTCCCAAGGTGTTTACATTAATCGTATTAGATGTCCCTACTTCATATCTCATTTCTTGTCCTGTTATTTGTCCATATACCTTAGGATTCAAATTTCCTGAATCAACTACTGTACCAGCTGCTAATATACTTTCCTTAGCAATACTAGAGTTTGATGTTAACGTAGCTTTATCTGCTAAAGTATGGTCCGCACCCAATGTGTAGTCCTCACTTAATGTATATTCTGTTTCTCCCGGTGCTACTGTAAAGCCCATAGCTGTGGCATCTGTTGCTGATAACTTAGTTCCTTCTGCCAATGTAGTTCCAGTTTTTAATACAGAATTTGGATTCAATGCAATGTTATTTGCTACCGTCATATTTGCTTTCAAAGTACACTCTTCATTTAATGTTGTATCTTTGTTAAGCATAAGTGGCTCATCTGTTTTATAGCCACTATAAATATATCGTCCACCATAAGTAACGTTAGCTTCCTCTTGTAATTGCTGCCATAGCTGAGCTATATCCGCTTTAAGTACTTCTTTATCTTTGTTTTCAAGTGTTCCTGTAGAAGCTTGAACGCATTTAGTTCTAATTGACTTTAGAATTTCTGTCATATTGTCCATAGAAGTTTCTGTGATTTCCATCCATGATCTTGCTTCTTTAGCATTCTTTTGGTATTGCTGAGTTTCTAATACATTTACTTTCAATTTAATGGCTCTACCTGCAATAATAGGGTCATCAGAAACTGTCTGTATTTTCTTTCCTGTACTCATTTGTGCAAAGCTTTGATTAACTGCTGAAATATTTTTATATAAGTTGTTTAAAGTATTACTCCGAATCATTCCATTAGTAACGCGCATATGTATCCCTCCTAGAAGTTCCCTAATTTAAAAATAGTCGTTTCATAAATACCATCTATTGTATTCATAATTTTGGCCGAAGCTTGATAGGCTTGTTGGTATTTAATAAGATTTGTAAACTCTTCTGTTAAATCTACTTGAGATACAGACAATCGTTGGTTTTTAATAATACCAGTCACAGACTCTTGTGTGCTTTGATACATAATAGCTTCTTGGGCATTAATACCCAGTTCACTAAAGATAGATGCCATATAGTCTTTTGGATCACCCTCTTTAAACATTTTAGAGTTATCTTTCTGATTAGATAAATTTCTAAACAAGTCTCCTCCTGACTCTTTATCAGTATCATACGTCGATCTCATATTACTTGCATTTTCATATATTTCTTTAGATATCGTAATATTAGTCGCTGTCATTTTACTGTAGTCATTTCCTACTAGATCCTCTCCAGTAGCAGGTATCCCTGTACTACTACCTGTGGAATAAGAAAACAATTTATATTTGGTAGTATATTTATTTCCTATTTCTTCTAGTTCGCCTGCTGATAAACCTGCTATTTCGTTCTTATCTTCATCATAGCATTTAACTATCTTTCCTGATTCATCTCTTTCTATGTAAGCAACTTCCTTGCCGCCATAGGTTAATCCTCCAGCAATCATAATCGTACCATCTTTATCTTTGCTATATTCATCATTCATAGTTTGGGCAAACTGTCTAACATAGCCATTTAAGCGGCTTATATAATAAGGTATCCCATTATAAGTAACCTCTGAGGATTCTGCTGTTCCACAACCATCCCTAAGGTCAATAAGCCCTTTTAATTCTCCTGATAAATTAGCATTTCCCATATCAAAGGATAGCCCGTTTTGCCAAATAACATTGTAGAGACCATCTACATCTTCTACATTAAACTTGCCATCTCCAGCAGTCTTAATCTCAGTAGAAAAGTCCGGATTTACTTTTAAAACCTCAATCTTGCCTTCAAGCGGGCTATTATATGTAATATTTCCATTCACATCTATAGTACATTCCGGTGTTAAGTCTGTTAACTTTTTTTGTTCTAACTTAATTTGTTCATTTATATTAGTTATTTCGTTGACTGTTAAACCACCATTTTTTAACTTCTCATACAAGCCGGATAATGTATTAACGATATCATCTATTTTCTGTTCCTTTTCCCCTCTTACTTCTACACCTAGCGTATTCAGATTCAAGTGGTCCACAAAGGTTTGTCCTGCTATTTTTACAGAAAAGGTTTTAAGTACTTTACCCTCTACTACTTTCTCTTCTTCTTTGGCTTCTACGTTAATAAGTTCTGATAATCTATCAATACAAACATCTCTCTCATCTCTAAAACTATTGGCATCATCACCATAAATCTCAGCTTGGAAAATCTGATTGTTAAGGTTCTGAATACGAGTGCCTAAAATATTAATTTCATCCACAGTTGCCTTAATTTCATAGTTAAGATTTTGTTGATAACCTGTAAGTGCTGTAGATATATTAGAATAATACTTCCCAAAGCTAATAAGATTCTCTCTAACAGATACCTTAGCTGCACCTGAAGTAGGATCTTTACTTACTTCATCAAAGGAGTTAAACAAATCATTAAATACCTTTGTAAAACCGGCATCACTTGGTTCTCCAAAAGCACCTTCAATAAGAGAATTTTGTGTTACTTTAATATTGTATTCTCCTAATTTTGGATTTTGCGTCCACAATTTAAGGTCTAAGTAAGAATCTCTCACCCTAGTAACATTAGTTGTCATAACCCCTGTTCCAGTCATTCCTACTCCAAAACCACTTAAAGGCGTATCTGCTCTTTGTCCAAGTATCTGCCTTGAATAACCATCTGTAGAGGCATTGGTAATATTATTAGAGGTCACATGGAGCCCTCTTTGCGCTGCAAACAATCCACTTAATGCTACATTAAATTCAAAAAAAGCCATTGCCATCCTCCTCTACATTTTATTAATAATCGTGTCTAGCATAGTAATCATACGAGCTGATGCATTGTATGCATATTGGTATTTAAGCATATTAGCAAATTCTTCATCCTGAGAAACACCACCCATGGCTTGTCTTTCATTCTGAATGTTAAGAATGCTCGTTTGCCTAGACTTAGCTACTGCACTATAATTGCTACCATCTGTTCCTATATCCGTAACAAATTCTGAATAAAAACTTGTGATGCTTACCTTCTTATAATTAGGTGCACCTTTCTCACTTCTATCACTATACCATTCTCTTGTTTTTCCCCACTCGCTCAGAAACTCTGTTACTTTACTACTATCACCTACATTATTAGAAGCACCTTCAGTACTTACTGTTCCTAATTTATTATAACCACCATTAGCTAGAAGTTCTGGATTTACTTGAATATTTCCAGTTGTCATAGCTTTATTAGCTGCTTTTTCATATGCCTGTTGTGCTGTTTCCTTCTGATCTTCTGTAGATGCCGGATCATTTAGAACTGTCTCTAGATTCTTCTTGGCAGCTTCATATTCCTGAGTAGATAAAATAGGTACAAAAACAGGAACTCCTGCTTTTCCTTCATGACTACCGATTCCAGTCCCGTCAAAGCAGCTATTTACTGTTTCAACTAATACTCCTGTAAAATCACTTAACATCTTTTGAATCTTAGGAATAATAAAGCTGTTACCTGGTTCATCTACACTAAAATTATCATTAAAAGCAATATCTTCCCACTTGGTATCCTCAGTTACGTAGTTATTCCCTCTAGAAATAAGTAATGCTTTTAATTTCCCTGTATCATTGCCTTTTACTGATGTAACTGTCTCATCAAAGCGGTAGACATCACTATTGGTATCAGACCATACCGGCTTAACAAAAACGCTCTTTGCTTCTGCTTCTTCCAGGTTCATAGTAGCTGTGAAAGGCCCATCCACAACAAGGTGATTCTCAAACTTCACAACTACCTTGCTTCCCACCTCTTCATGATAAGTAACTTTACCATATTCAGAAAGCTCATCTAAAAGATTATTTCTTTGGTCTCTGTAATCATTAGCATTATCACCATTTACTTCTGCTCTACTAATAATATCATTATATTCTTTGATCCCCTCGATAATCTGATTGATTCTATTAACAGAACTAATAACTTCTTTATTTGTATTGGCCTGGAACTTATCTAGCGAATCTGAAATATCATTAATCTTTTTAATAAGTACATTAGCTGCAGAAATAAAACTTTGTCTCTCTTCTACACCATTTGGCGTTGTATTGAGCTTTTGTGTTTGTGACCAAAAGTTATTGAGCAGTTTTGTGACCCCTTCACCATAAGGCTCATCTAAAATAGCTTCTATTTCGGCAATAGTAGAATTTTGAGTCTGATAATAAGTTAAAACTGAGTTCTCTGTTCTTAACCTTTTATCCGCTAATTCATTCCTAATTTGTCTAATCTCATCTTGGGTTACGCCTAACCCTACTTGTAAATATCGACTTCCACGATTCCCTATCACTAAATAATCTGATTCTGATTGAAGAAGCTGTTGTCTTGTATAGCCTTCAGTGTTCACATTAGACAAGTTATGTCCTGTAACTTGAAGCCCCTTTTGAGCGGCTGCTAGACCTGATACAGCTTTTGTTATACTTGAAATTGATGACATATGCACTCACCTCTACTGCTTTTTATCAAAAATACTTTGTTGTCTTTCCATGCTCATGTCTTCGCCCGGTCTATTATAGTTTCCGACATGACTAAATCCTTTGGTGCTACCGATCGCATTAATTGTGAAGTCTACTAATTCTAATGATTGATTAAGTAAGACCTTATTAAGTTCACTTTGATTTTTTAAATTACTTAATAATTCTCTAATCTCTCCCCTTAATACAGCTAGTTTTTTCCCAACTTCACTTTCATTTCCTAATTTATCAATAATACGCGTTACTGTAACATCTTTATAGTCCATTCCCGTTACAATAGCGATATCCTTCATTAAGCTTTCTCTCTTTTTATCTAATACCCCTAGTCTACCAACAAACTGTTCTTCTGTCTTAACGACTTCATCTAAGAATTCTAGATTCTTATTTACAACAGCAGTTTCTGTATAGGTAGCTAATGTGTTTAAGCCTTCATAACATTCTTTCTGTTCTTCCAAAACGTCAATTAGCTCATATATTATCCCTGCCATAGCTTTTACCTTATCCTTTAATATCAAATTGTGACATTATCTTTTCAGCCACTTCTTCAGACTTAACATTATAAGTACCTGACTTGATTTGTTCTTTAAGGCTTTCTACCTTGTCTTTTCTAACTTCCGGCGCTTCTAAAGCCATTTTATAAACACTACCAAACTCTTTAGCAATACTAGAAAATTCTACTTGGTCTTTAGTTGATACTGAATTTATTTTTTTAGCTGGAGTCACTTTTTGACTTTTATAAGCTTCATATGCCCTGCTAATTGGATCTATTCTCATGGTCATCCCTCTCTCCTTCTCACATTATTTTCTTCTGTATATTATATCGGTCCTTATTTTCGCTTCATTAATATTATTTTTCATCCTGCTCATCAAAAATATATTATTCTATTCTTTTTTATAAAAAATGCTGTCCATTTCTCACGGCTATTCAATCATAGATTGATGGCCTGGGAGGCATATGACAGCATTACAATACAAAGCTTCTATCTAGCGTCTAATAGAATCTGATTTTAGAAATCTCATTTTTTCTCTAGCATCAGCAGCAGATGTTTTTTCTGATTTTTGGGCAGATAAAGCTTTCTTAGCTTCATTTAAATGATTAGTTAGCTCGCCTTTACAATTACTACAAAAGCGACCTGAAGTAATTTTTCTTCCACACATCTCGCAGGTTAGGGTAATGGGTGAATCTGGTGATACTTCCAAACGTCCTTGCCTTAAAAACTTTTCAATAAGTGCAACAGATACTTCTGTTTCCTCACTTACTACATGCATACTTTCACCAGGGTTTTCTCTTAAATACGTCTTTACCTTTTGAAACATGTCTTCTTCTAATTGCTTACATCTTGGACATATCTCTGGTCCAGCAATATATTGAAATATCTTTTTGCAGTTTTTACATACTTTAACATCCATTTGAATCCCTCCTATTTTTACCCACCAATACATACCACCAACAAATAAAATTCTGCATCTTTCATGGCGTACTCTTGTTTTAGGATTTTTATACATTCTTTGGCTGTACTGCCTGTTGTATATATATCGTCAACAATAGCTACTCGCCTTAGCTGTGGTAATGTGAATTTCTGATTAATAGCAATACTTCCTTTAACATTTTTATTTCTTTGTTCTTTAGTGCATTCTGCCTGCGGCTTAGTATCTCTGGTTCTTAGTAAACAATCATATGTGGGAATGTCAGTAAGCAAAGTCATTTCTCTAGCCAAGTCCTTAGCTTGATTAAACCCTCTTTTTTTAGCCCTTGAAGGTGCTAGAGGCACCGGAATAAAAGCATCTAACTCTAATATAGCTGTAACCACCAAATCATTTACGAATAAATCAGCATAGCTTTTTGCATATCTTCTAATTCCACGATATTTCCATCTCAGGACAGCTTTTCTATAATGATCGCAGTACGGAAATAATCCTATAGTACGCTTTACTATGGAATCTTCTTCCTCTTTACAGCACAAGCAACCTTCGTTTTCTATCTTGTATGGCCTACCGCACCTATTGCATAAGTTTTCTTTTAATAAGTGACTATAACACCTGTCGCATAATACTTCTTTTGTTTCTGCAGAAAGTAACTTTCTGCATATCGTGCATTTATCAGGGTAAATAAGCTTTTTTAATCGTCCTAGGAATTCATCCATTAAAGACCTCCATCTCCCCCATTAGCATCATATAAGGTGTTACAACATGACTGCAAGGTGCTTAGCAAGACTTGAATAACGTTCTATTTCTTTATTGTTATCCACCATACGTTCCATAGTTTCAGTAAGTCCTACACCTACTACCATTTTTTTAGCACGAGTTACTGCTGTATATAATAAATTCCTATTAAGAAGCATAGGTGGCCCACTATGAATAGGTAAAATGACCACTGGATACTCGCTTCCTTGGGATTTATGGATGGTAATAGCATAAGCTAACTCTAGTTCATCTAATTGGTTAAACTCATATTCTACTACTTTTAAATCATCAAAAGTAACTACTAATAATTCTGCTTCTTCTTTAATACTGGTTATAATCCCACAATCTCCATTAAATACACCTGTTCCCTCGTCTATAGGCATACCACTTTTCCCTAATATTTTCCAAGGTGTGTTGTAATTATTTTTGATTTGCATCACTTTATCACCTTCTCTAAATAAGGTGCCTCTGTATTCTTTCTCAGGTTTCAATTGATGATGTGGATTCAAGGCTTCTTGAACAGCTTTATTAAGTTCGTTAACGCCAACTACTCCCTTACGCATAGGTGCCAAAATCTGAATATCTTTCAGGCTATCAAAGCCCTGGTATTTAGGCAATCTGGTTGTAATCAGCTCTATAATAGTCTCTTTAACTTCTTCTTGCATACTACGTTTCATATAGAAGAAATCTGTTCCTTTTTCATTACATATAGGATATTCACCTTTATTAATACGGTGAGCATTCATAACAATAGCACTCTTAGAAGCTTGTCTAAAAATCTGTACTAATCTTACTGTTGAAATCCTGCCACTTTTAATAATATCTTTCAAGACATTTCCTGCTCCTACAGACGGTAACTGGTCTGCATCTCCAATAAGTACTAAGCGTTGTCCTTCCACTACAGCTTTCATCAAAGCATGCATCAAAGTAATATCTACCATCGACATCTCATCTACTACAATAACATCCGCCTCTAATGGATTTTCTTCATTACGACTAAACATTTGCTTATTGGTATCTTCTCTCATGTAATTAATTTCTAAAAGTCTATGAATTGTCTGTGCTTCCATACCAGTGGCTTCACTCATGCGTTTAGCTGCTCTTCCAGTAGGTGCAGCTAAGAGCACATCTTCACCAGCTTTTTGTAGCATGTGTAAAATAGCATTAATCGTAGTAGTCTTTCCTGTTCCTGGCCCTCCTGTAATCACAGTCACACCTTGAGTAAGTACTTGTCTAACAGCTTCTTTTTGTTCTTCTACTAATTCAATTTTTAGTTCCTTTTGTGTATTAATCAGCTCTTTTTCTACATCTAACTGACTATCTGCTTGATACAGAGCAGCTAAATCAATAAGTTTTCTAGCTACAGCCTGTTCACTGTAATAAAGATATGAAAGGAATATGCAAGGTACCTCATCGTAATTCTTAATAATAATTTGTTTAGATAAGGTAAGTTCCAAAAGTGCATTTTCAAGTAATGGATGCTCATATTCATCTGCTTGTACATAATCATTATATTCATTTGGTAGTAATAGTTTCATGGCTTCCTCTAACAATTTATTTCTAGGGACATAAGTATGTCCATTAGCTGAAAAACTATTAAGTATATATAAAATACCTGTTTTTATACGATGAGGGTCATCTCTTGCTATCCCCACCTTAAAAGCAATCTCATCTGCTTTCTTAAAGCCAATACCAAATATATCATCCACTAAACGATACGGCGTATTCTTAACGACCTCTGTGGTCTTATCTTTATACTGCTTATATATTTTAATCGCATAAGTAGGTGTAATCCCATATTCTTGTAAAAATAGCATAGCACGTCTCAATTCATACTGGGTATGAAAAATTTCTCCGATTTCTTGTGCCTTTTTTTCACTAATGCCACTTACTTGAGCAAGTACAAGCGGTTCTTCCTCAATCATTCTAAAAGTATCTAACCCAAAATGCTTGACAATTTTCTTTGCTGTCTTGGCCCCTATGCCTTTAATAACACCAGAAGCTAGATATTTTTCCATTCCTTGTACCGTCTTAGGCATACTTCTCTCTAGCATTTCTACTCGTATTTGCCTTCCATATATGGGATGTGTGCTCCAGCTTCCTACAATTTTAACTTCTTCTCCGGCATA
This sequence comes from Cellulosilyticum sp. WCF-2, assembly GCF_003990395.1. Lineage (NCBI taxonomy): Bacteria > Bacillati > Bacillota > Clostridia > Lachnospirales > Cellulosilyticaceae > Cellulosilyticum > Cellulosilyticum sp. WCF-2. The sequence continues at coordinate 4,727,278 of NZ_CP034675.1, forward strand.
AATACCTGCCATTTCTCCCACGCAAGAAAGCTCTTCTCCTTCGTACTCTATGGTACAAACAGTATACCCATTTTCTGCATTTTGATAAATTATATCTTCTATTGTCGCTTCTAAAACCACTTGTTCGCTCAATTTATTCACCACTTTGCTTTCTTATCCATTTATCTTGTCCACAACTTTATTTAAAAAGTATAACATATCCACATTTAGGTCACAATGGCTTACTATTTTATGAAAATTATTGCCTATCTTCTTTTAACTCATACGCATTCAAATTAAATGTAGCATAAAAAATAGGAACCATATACTTAACGGTTCCTATTTTTACTTTGTAGCTTATTCGTTTTCTTACATTTGTTATTTTGTAATTTCACATACCAAGCCAAGTTCAGCAAGTTGGTCTACTGAAACATATGATACACCTTTTTTAACAATAGATTTGATAGGCATATTATTTAACTCTTTAATATAAGTTGTTTTTGCTTTACTATCATAACCTACTGTAAGTCCAACCTTAGCTAAAGTAGCTTTAAGAGGTACATATGTTACACCTTTTTCTACAATACAATCTTTTTGTGCTACTTCAATAACTTGACTAGGTGTAGTCATAGCCATAAGGTCTTCCATAGTGTATACTTTTACACTTGTTGGGAAAGTAATTGCTTTTTTATCTGCTTTTTTCACTTCTGATTTTTCAGCTACGCTAATATCAAATTTTTCTTTATCTACTGCTACTTTAATAGCGGCTGACATATCAGCTACATAGCTATCTTTATTGAATGTATAGCTTGCTTTTGCAGTACTACCAGTAACCATAGGTTTAATTATAGCTTTTGTTTCTGGTCCATAAATAGCTTTTGCTTGTGCAAGAGCTTCTTTGATTTGGTCATCTGTAAGACCCATTGCTTTATAAGTTTCTGTTAATGTAGCTGCTTGTGCATCAATAGCTTCTGCACAAAGATCAAAGAATGCATCTACTAATTGTGAATCTTTAAGTTCAACAGTATAAGTGTTATCTTTTTTGGTAACTGGAACCTCTACTTTAGAATTAGCATAAATATCAAAACCTTGACTTGATAGTTTCGTTATTTGCTCTTTGCTCATTCCTGACATTTCCATAGCACTTGTTAAATCAAGAGCTAAATAGTCTTTACTTACATCTACTAATGTTGATGGATCAACACCTGCCATAGCCGCTACATCTTTAATAAAGCTTGTACTTACATAGAACTTCATACCATCCATATAGAATTTAATAGGTGAAATTTTAAATGGTGCTTTTGTAACGTCAATCTTTTGACCAGAAAATTCAACATTCTTAATAGTCATAGTAGCTTCCATCTGTAAGTCTTTACTATTTGAATAACTTACAACTTCTGCATTTGCCTTAAATGATTCTCCTTGATAAGTAAAGCTTACGTCTAAATTACTTTTTGTCTCCATCGCTTCCCATGTAGAAACTGTCTTTAACTCATTAATTAGTTCTACACCTTGAGCATTACAACCTACCATAGTAAACATCATTACAAATGTTACCAATAAGGCTAATACTTTTTTCTTCATTACAAATCCCCTCCATAAACCAAATTAATAAAATATTTTTTTATTTATACAGAATACTATAGCACATTTAGATTTCGATACCACTAGAATTTATGATTAATTAATAATTGTAATGTAGTTGTAATATTAATTCTTGTTCATGCAAAAAGCGTTGCTACGATTTTTCCTCGTAACAACGCTTTTTTATTTTAATCACTCTCTTACTCTCTCATCTCACAATTCATATACTCTTCTAAAAGGCACTCTAGACAGCAGGATTCAACCAAAGCTTTCCTATACGGATTATATTCTAGTCGCCTACTTCTCTGCTGCAGCTTTTAATATTTCAGCTTTATCAGTTCTTTCCCATGGTAAATCCACATCAATACGACCAAAGTGTCCATAAGCTGCTGTTTGTTTGTAGATAGGTCTTCTAAGATCTAACATCTTAATAATACCTGCTGGTCTAAGGTCAAAGTTATTACGAACAAGTTCTACTAATACTTCATCACTAACAACACCTGTACCATGTGTATTTACGAGTACTGATACTGGCTGTGCTACACCAATAGCATATGCAAGCTCAATTTCACATTTTTTAGCAAGACCTGCTGCTACAATGTTTTTAGCTACGTATCTAGCTGCATAAGCTGCTGAACGGTCTACTTTAGTTGGATCTTTTCCAGAGAAAGCACCGCCACCATGACTTGCATAACCCCCGTAAGTGTCTACAATGATTTTACGTCCTGTAAGACCTGAGTCTCCTACTGGTCCACCAATTACGAAACGTCCGGTCGGATTAATAAAATATTTTGTATCTGCATCCAATAAGTTCTCTGGAACAATTGGTTTAATAACATATTCCATAATGTCTGCATGAATTTGTTCTTGGGTTACTTCTGCTGCGTGTTGCGTTGAAACAACGATTGCATCAACTCTTATTGGTGTATCTCCATCATACTCCACAGTAACTTGTGTTTTACCATCTGGTCTAAGATAATTTAAAGTACCATCTTTACGTACTTCTGATAAACGTTTTGATAATCTATGAGCAAGTGAAATTGGCATTGGCATAAGTTCTGGTGTTTCATCACAAGCAAAGCCAAACATCATTCCTTGATCCCCTGCGCCAATAGCTTCAATTGCATCATCTGTCATCTCACCTTTTTTAGCTTCTAAAGCTTTGTTGACACCCATAGCAATATCTGCTGATTGTTCATCAAGTGCTACAATTACACCACATGAGTGTCCGTCAAAACCATACTCTGGTGCGTTGTAACCAATTTCATTAATAGTGTCACGAACTGTTTTATTGATATCTACATAACAATTTGTTGTAATTTCTCCCATTACTAATACAAGACCTGTTGTAAGTGCTGTTTCACAAGCAACTCTTGCATTTGGATCTTGCGCAAAAATAGCATCTAAAACTGCATCAGAGATTTGGTCAGCAATTTTATCTGGATGCCCTTCTGTTACTGATTCTGAAGTAAATAATCTTTTTGCCATATCATAGCCTCCTTTAATTTTGTGTAAGACAGAAAACCATATAAAAAACCCCTCATTAAAAATGAGGGGTTAGCGTTCGCACAGTCATCCTCATCTTACGTAATAAATACGTGGGAATTGGCACCTTAGCTTTAAACTAGGTTGCCGGGTTTCATAGGGCCCTGTCCCTCCACCTCTCTGGATAAGAATTTTTATTCTATTTTCGATTTATTTTAACATTATTATTTTTTATTGTCAACAAGAGGAACATTTCTTAAACTTCCTCTTCGGTTTTGATAGCTTCATTAGCCATTGCTGCTTTATTTTCATCACTAATCTGCATTTGAGCAGCATATGTATTGGTCATTTGTTTATACATAGCATCAGAAAGACCGATGCCCCCTGCTTTAACCATTTCATCACATAAATTATTGATGTAAGTATCCTCAAACATAGATTCATAATCACCTTTAGCTATCAAACTATCCCCTGAAAGCATAGATGATTTCATTTGCTTAAACATCATGCTGAGCATATAACCTTCAAGTTCATCACAAGCTTCTTTTAGTTCTGTGTCATCTTTCTTTGCCATAGCTTCTGATAAAATAGCCTCAAAATCTTTTGTTCCTGCTGTATCAGCAGACTCCGTAGCTACTTGCTTTTGCAAATCTAATAGACTTGAAACCCCTGAAATTTCCATCTAGCTATCCTCCTTAGCTCTTAAGCTGATTAGCTTGTCCTAACATATCATCGGCTGCTTTAATAGCTGTTGAGTTAATTTCATAAGCTCTTTGAGCAATAATTAAGTTAACCATTTCCTGTGCTATTTGTACATTGGAACCTTCTAGGTAACCTGTACGAATCGTTGTTTTAGTTAAGCCATCATCATCAACCTCTGCTAAAGGCTCTCCGGAAGCTGGTGTTTCTTTATAAAGGTTATCTCCTACAGCCTCAAGTCCTGCTCTATTAGCAAATTGAACAATTCTTATTTGAGCTACATCCATTTCGAGTCCTGTCTCATCTAAATAATAAATATTTCCATCTTGCCCTATTTCAAGCTTATCCATAGGAATTTCTGTCCCTACTACAATAGACTCACCTTCTGTAGATAGTACTGGATGCCCATCGGCTGTAACTAACGCATAACTTCCTTCATCAGGAATCATAGCAAATCTAAAGCTACCATCCCTAGTATAAACCTCAGAACCATCTGTCTGACCAATAGCAAAAAAACCATTTCCAACTAAAGCAAGGTCTGATTCATTACCTGTTTCTTGAAGAATGCCATTTGTATAATCTCTAGAATTAGCTAGCGCACGTACACCATGCCCTACTTGTTTAACTGTAGGTGTCGCCTGTGCATTAGGATCATTAGCTTCTCCCATCGTTGTATAGAGCAAGCTTTTAAAGTTAGTTGTTTCTTTTTTATAAGCTGCTGTATTAACATTAGCCATGTTATTAGAAATGGTATCTACATTAAGTTGCTGGGCGGTCATACCTGAAGCCGCTGTATATAATGCTCTAATCATATTCTTCCTCCTATACTCTACCTAATTCATTAACAGCTTTACCAAGTAAACTATCTTGTACTTGAATCATTTTTTGATTTGTTTCATATGCTCTTGAAACGGTAATCATATCTACCATAGCAGTTACAGGATTAACATTGGCTGATTCTAAATAGCCCTGAATGAGCTGCCCTTCAAAAGGCAGCCTAGCCGCCGTACTACTATATAAGTTATTGTCCATTTTTGTTAATGCCCTACTGTCTTCAAATCTAGCTAATTCTAAGGTATCAATATACTGACCATCTAATGTTACTTCTCCTTGACTGCTAATCACTACATCTCCACCAGTGGCCAGAAATTCTTCGCCTAAAGTAATGGGACCATCTAATCCCATAACAGGATAGCCTTCTTTAGTCACTAAATCTCCATATTGATTAATAGAAAAATTACCATCTCTTGTGTAAGCTTCTCCATTTGGAGTTTGCACTACAAAAAAGCCATCTCCTTGAATAGCCACATCAACCATTTCCCCTGTTGAAATAACTGAACCTTGAGTAAAATCTGTATAGACCTCGTCAATCTTTGCCCCATAAGTAATATTACCTATTGGTCCATTATTAGGCACTTGGTTTTGAGTGTCATTTAATCTCGTCATTAATACTTCTTGAAAAGAAGAAACTACTGCAACATCTTTTTTATATCCAGTAGTCGTTGTATTAGCTAGATCATTAGAAATAATCTCTAACCTTTTTGCCTGTACATTCATACCTGTGGCAGCTGTATAAAGTCCTCTTACCATCTAAAGGCCTCCTTTTTTTAATCTCTTTCTCTTACTCCTTTAGCATATCTATATTCAACCCACATACCTGTTCCGATAGCTACACATGACATAGCATCATCTGCAATCACTGCATTTATTCCTGTCTCCTGCAAAATAAGCTGATCAAGACCTTGAATAAGACTTCCACCACCTGTAAGCACAATTCCCCTATCTGAAATATCAGAAGCTAATTCTGGTGGTGTTATTTCTAACACAGATCGGATACCATCAACAATACTTGTTACTGGTTCTTCTAAGGCCTGTCTAATTTCTTCTGAAGTTACTACCATATTTCTTGGTAATCCTGATACTAAATTACGACCTCTAATTTCTATTTCGGCTGGAACTTCTCTTTTAAATACACTTCCAACATTAATTTTTATCTCTTCTGCTGTTCTTTCTCCAATAAGAAGGCTATATTTCTTTCTCATATACTTAATAATAGTATCGTCAAACTCATCTCCGGCTATTTTTAAGGATTTTTTTACAACTGCTCCTCCTAATGAAATAACTGCTATATCCGTTGTTCCCCCACCTATGTCTACAATCATACTTCCACATGGACGCGAAATATCTATGCCTGCACCAATAGCTGCTGCAATAGGTTCCTCTATCGTATCAACATATCTGGCTCCTGCTTGTTTTGTAGCATCTTCTACCGCCTTTTTTTCCACCTCAGTAACACCACTAGGAACACATACTCCAATGCGTGGTTTTACAAGTCTGTGACCAATAGCTTTGTGAATAAAATACTTTAGCATTTGTTCTGTAGCGTCATAGTCTGATATAACACCTTGTCTAAGAGGCCTAACAGTAGTAATGCTCCCCGGTGTTCTGCCTAACATACGTCTTGCTTCTTCTCCTACAGCTATGACTTCCTTAGTCTTCTCCTTTATTGCTACCACCGATGGTTCTCTAAGGACAATGCCCTTCCCTTTCACATAAACAAGTACATAGGCAGTCCCTAAATCAATTCCGATATCCGCTCCCATTCCAAACATTTGAATTCTCCTTTGTTATAGTAAAATTGTATTTTAGGGTTCACTTCTTTTAGCATATTATAACATTAAAACTCTATTTTTTGCAAAAAATTAAAAAATAATTATAGCACCTCAAAATGAGGTGCTATGTATTAAAATTATTTAATTAAGCTAGAATATTTTTCTTTTGTAGCCAAGCCACCTCTTAGGTGTCTTTCTGCCTTATTTAGTTCTAAAACCTTCCTTGCCTCATTGGCAAGTTTAGGATTAATCTTCTCTAGTCTTTCTGTTACATCTTTATGAACCGTACTTTTACTAATCCCAAACTTCTTTGCAGTTTCCCTTACAGTAGCATTAGAATTAATAATAAACTTTGCTGACTCTATGGCTCTTTCTTCTATATAGGCTTTCAAGAAAAGGCCCCCCTTAACTCTGGCTCTTGATTTAATCTTATGCGAGGCCCTTCCTACTTATTACAAATAAATTAAGCTTTTTGCTAGGAAATTATACAACTTATTATTTTCATTTAAAATACGTCTCAGTAGGACAAGATTATCACCCTTTCTAGCTTTTTTGCTTTCTTTATAAGAATACTAGCTATATCTTAAATAACTAACAATCTTCTGTTTTAAATTTTAATTTTGTAAATTATATAAAATATATTGAATTTTTATTGATTAAAATTGTATAATCACTATATATATTTTAGTAAACATTCTATGTTTATTGTAATATATACAAAAATTCTAAGGGGGTAAAATATGAAACGTAAAAGAAGTATCAGAAAATGTACTAGTTTATTAGCTGCAATGTGTATGTTGTTTTCACTATTGTTTGGTAACGTTTCCACATTAGGAGCTAACAATTCACTAACTGTACATTTCAAAAGCACTTGGGGAAGTAGCTACATCTATTACTGGCAAACTAATCCATCTACCACTACAGTTAATTGGCCCGGCGTACCTATGCAAAATGATGGTAATAACTGGTATTCTTATGTCTTAGATGTATCTAGTGCTAATTTAATTATTAATAATGCTAAAGGTTCACAAACAGCAGACCTTTCAAGAACATCTGGTGAATGGTGGTATATGAATGGTGTTTGGACAGATTATAATCCTGAAGCTCCTTGTGATTCCCAAATAGTTGTTCATTTAAAGAGTGTTTTGTCTTCTCCATATATTTATTATTGGGGAGCTAGCCCTAGTTTACCCGGTGTAAGTTGGCCTGGTGTATCTATGGCTAAGGAAGATAATAATTGGTATACGTATACATTAAATGCCAATTCTACAAATTTAATCTTTAGCAACAAGGGTAGTAATCAAACTAAAGATCTTAATTTGACTAAAGGTAACTGGTGGTATATGAATGGTACTTGGTACGACACTAATCCTGAACCAATTCCTACACCTACTCCTACTCCTACTCCTACTCCTACCCCTACTCCTACCCCTACTCCTACCCCTACTCCTACCCCTACTCCTACCCCTACTCCTACCCTAGATACTATCAAAGTTCATTATAAGAGTAATTCTCCAGCTACACTGTATTACTGGAAAGCAACTCCTACTTTAGCCACGGTAAAATGGCCTGGAGTAAGTATGACTAGTGAAGGTAATGACTGGTATGGCTATGAACTCAATACCTCTAGCACTAATTTAATCTTTAGCAATAACGGCAGTAGCCAAACTGCTGACTTATCACAAACCAAAGGTGAATGGTGGTATAAGGCAGGCAAATGGTATGACCATAATCCTGATAATGACCCAGAAAATCCTCCTGATCCAGAACCTCCTTATGAGTCACCTGATCCAGTTGAATTTAACTATGGCAATAGTGACTTTAGAGATGAAACAATCTATTTTGTCATGACTAGTAGATTTTACGATGGTGACTCAAGCAATAATATCCATTGCTGGGATGATAAAAAAGCGGGAAATCCTGATTCTGACCCTGCATGGCGTGGAGACTTTAAAGGTCTTATCGAAAAACTAGATTATATTAAAGCCTTAGGTTTTAGTGCCATTTGGATTACACCTGTTGTTGAAAATGCTAGTGGTTATGATTATCACGGCTATCATGCTATAGATCATAGTGAGGTAGATAGTCGATATGAGTCTACTGGGGCTACTTATCAAGATTTGATTAATGCTTGTCACGAAAAAGGTCTTAAAATCATTCAAGATGTTGTTTGGAATCATACTGGTAATTTTGGTGAGGAAAATATCTATCCTCTCTTTACTAAACAAGGAGATTTAAGCTCTTCTGATTGTCTAGTTGATATCTCAGATGGTAAATTACCTGCTAACTATGATGACTTAACACCTGAGGCTCAGTATCAAGCAAGACTGAATGCCATGAAAACTGATGAAGAAGATACTAACAAGATTTATCATCACGAAAAATCTTTATCTTGGGAAGGTTATACCGTTCAAACAGGACAAATTGCTGGTGACTGTGTAGACCTAAATACCGAGAACCTTACTGTTAGTAATTATTTAGTAGATTCCTATTCTAAATATATTGAAATGGGTGTAGATGGTTTCAGATTAGATACCGTTAAACATATTTCTAGATTAACATTAAACAATAATTTTATTCCACAGCTATTATCTACTGCTAAACAAAGTGGTAACAATGATTTCTTTATGTTTGGTGAAGTATGTACTAGATATCGCCAAGTATGGAACAGTAATATTCCTAACGTCTCTGCTCCATTTTACACTTGGCAGGATTCCAAGGATTATGCCTGGGATACCTTAGCAGAGAGAGTAAACTCTACTTCTGCTTTTTGGAATGATAATATGAATCCTAGTAGCCAGCCAACTAGTACTAACCACCTGTTGCAAGGAAATTCTTACCATACACCTAATTGGAATGAGCGTAGTGGCTTAGATGTTATCGATTTCCCTATGCACTGGAATTTTGGTAACGCTTCCGATGCTTTTAATGTCGCTGTAAGTGGAGATCAATATTATAATGATGCAACCTTTAATGTAACTTACGTTGACTCTCACGATTATGCTCCTGATAATGCACCTGAAAATAAACGTTTCTCTGGCAGCCAGGATACTTGGGCTGAAAATTTAAATTTAATGTTTACTTTTAGAGGCATCCCAACCATTTACTATGGTAGTGAAATTGAATTTATGAAGGGTGCTCCTATTGATGTAGGTCCTAATGCGCCTCTTAGTACTACTGGAAGAGCTTATTTTGGAGATTATATTGAGGGTGATGTAAATGTAACTGACTTTGGTGTTTATAGTTCTGCTAGTGGAAAAATGGCTGAAACCTTAAACCACCCATTATCAAAACATATTCAACGTTTAAATATTATTAGAAGATCTATTCCTGCTCTTCAAAAGGGCCAATATAGTGTTCAAGATATTAGTGGTAATATGGCTTTTAAACGAGCTTATCAAGATGCTGATACCTATTCATTTGCACTTATTGCTTTGTCTAGTCAAGCTACCTTTAACAACATTCCAAATGGAAAATATATTGAAGTTATCACTGGTAAAACGATTAATGTAACCAACGGAAAATTAGTATCTGATTCTATTTCAAAAGCAAATATGCGAGTTTATGTATTAGATACTACTAGCAATACTGTAAAAGGTAAATTAGGTACAGATGGTACTTACCTTCGTTAATTAACCATCTTCTGCTATAAATGAATAAACTCTTCCTTAACTGATGACTCTTAGGGGCAACAGTTAAGGAAGAGTTCTTTATTTATTGTACAATTTTACCTTGTGTCTTTAAATCTACTAGTACATTACTTACTATCTTATTGAGCTTTTTATCATATACAATAATATTCATATTACCTCTACTAGTAAAATAATTATGGTCCTTATAATCTATATTACTAAGTGTATATCTTTCTTGATCATTATAAGCCACTTCAATAGGTAATCCTAAGTCTCTTATTGCATCATTTAGAGCTTCTCTGTCTACTTCATAAGGTATTTCTCCATCTTTCATTATAGCTATGTAATGTCCTTTTAACTTTTCTTTTTGTAGTAAGCCAAAGTCTTGACACACCTTTAAGCTTTCCTCTGAGACAGTATCTAGCGAAACATTTGAAACGGTAGTGAATAATACCACATAATCTTCTGCTTTTACAGCTTCTACATAATCCTTTAAGTTCACTATATTTCTGAGCTCATAGGCTTTTTCCCATCTTTCATTTATTTGCACAGCTTGATCCCATGTTTCTTTATAGCTTACTTTGTTTCTCTTATCTTCTAACTGAAACTCATCTGCTAAGTAAGCACTAAAATGCTTACTTACTTTCTTGGCACCTAGTAAATTAACATGATTCTCATCATAGAAATCTTTACTTAAATCCAGTCCTACTTCTTTATAAAGCATATTATAGTCAATAAAATGAATATTGTTCTCCTTTGCAATAGCTTCTACAGCATTATAGTAGGCCTTTTGCTCTTTTGTAGCATTAGAAGGTGCTTTATAAAGTACGAGTTCAAAGCCTTTCTTTTTAGATAATTCTATGATTTTCATAAGATATTCTTTGGTCTTATCACTCATATCCTGAACCTCTGTCACCTCTTCTAGACTTTGTCTTCTATCTATAGGTGTAGTAGGGTATAAACAAACATATCCTTTTAATGGATCTTGCTTCGTACGATAGCTCCAGTCAAAATCTTCCTTGGTTAACTCTTTCCAGCGCCCATGATATTTAATCAAATTCACATAATAAGAAGCCCGCTCTTCTTTTGGCACACTTGCCTCTATCATTTGTGCTTTGTTATAAGAAAAATCTAGTAAGTCAATAGCTGCTCTATTAACACTTTCTTCTTCATATTCTTCTAAAAAATCACTTCTATAGATATCAAGTACTACTACTTTAGGTTTTTGATATTTGAGCGCTTCTCTCATATAATAATAAGAAATCCAAAAAGGCTGTTTTTGTGTTGCTAATATGTAGGATGGGATGCCTTGTTCTTCCCAAACAACAACTGGGTTAATACTAGTATACATATGACTTGAGCCAAAGTACATGACATCAACACTATCTTTTTCTTCATTTTTAATCCCCTCTACTTTTCTAGTCATATCCCATGGTTCCTCTAACTGTTTCATTTGAAAGACCCTTGTAGTACCACTAAAAACCATTCCAAATATCAGGATACAAGCTAGTAATTCTATCGCCCCTTTTTGCATCTGTTTCACTCCTATCCTCTACTAAAATTGAAAATAAATAAACTGACTCGCTGCATAACCTGGGCCATATACACCAAAAATCAATATACCAAGAATGATTACCATAAACACTGCCCAAGTAAATACACAGTGTTCTTTAGCAATAGCTTCTTCAAAATCGAAGTGCTTGCCTACTAGTTCTACTCCAATCATAAGGATAATAGAAATCATCATAACTCCAAAATCCTTTTGATCTAAACCTAGTTGATATAAGCTTTGATCAAAGAATATCCACGGATTAAAACTACTAAACATTTGCTTAATGATTCCAAGTGCACTTGTTAAATCAGCTGTTCTAAAGAAGATCCAAGCAAAATCTACTAAAATAAAAGTAGTTAATACTTGTAAGGATTTATAAGAAAACTTTTCTTTGCTTAACCCGAAAAACCTAGCCACTCTTTGTCTAACTGGTGTTATGATATCTCCTACAACTTGATACATACCATGTAGGCCTCCCCAAATAATGTAGTTCCAGCCACTTCCATGCCATATACCACTTACTAAAAAAGTAATCATAATATTTCTATATCGTTTAAGTCTATTGCAGCGACTACCACCTAGAGGTATGTACAAATAATCTTTAAACCAACCACTAAGAGAAATATGCCATCTACGCCAAAATTCTTTAATTGATTTAGCAAAATACGGTGTATCAAAGTTCTGCATCAATTCAAAGCCCATGATTTTAGCAGCGCCAATAGCAATATAAGTATAACCTGCAAAATCACAATATATTTGAATACTAAATAATACTGTTGCTAACGCAATCTCAAAGCCTGCATAAGCTTCATAATTGCCATAAACCTGATTCACTAGAATTGCTACACGATCAGCAATAACTACCTTTTGGAAGAACCCCCATAGCATCAGCACAAAGCCTCGTTTAGCCCTTTCTAAATCAAAGGTATGCTTTTCATAAAACTGTCTTAACAAATTACCTGAACGCTCAATAGGTCCAGCTACAAGCTGTGGAAAGAAGGAAATAAATAAAGCATACTTTCCTAAATGCATTTCTGCTTTAATGTCTCTTCTATAAACATCCATGGTATACCCAATAGCTTGGAAAGTATAAAAAGAGATACCTACTGGTAACATAACATCAAAATAAGGTACTTGCATATTAATAGCGAAATGTTCCATGACTCTATTAATATTGTCTCCTAAAAAATTGTAGTACTTATAGAAAAATAAAATGGAAAAGTTAATAACTAGACTTAGTATTAACCAAGTCTTTCTAAGCCGTATACGCTTTTCCTCATCTTCTATACGTTCCGTACTTTGCAATAAAACCCCACACAAGTATGTAATAAAAGTAGATGTGGCAATAAGTAATGCATATACTGGATTCCAGCTCATATAGAAATAGTAACTAGCAATCAGTAGCCAAATCCATCTCCATTTGTAAGGAATTATAAAATACCCTAATGTAACAAGGGGGAAAAAGATTAAAAAACTAATAGAATTAAATAACATATTTTACCCTCTAATATTATTTTTTATAATGTATAATCTTGAAATCAATCCTATTTTATCATCTTTAAACAAAATATACTATATTTTTAAAACTCTTATACTTTTATCCGATTTGTAGCAATCAAATACATTCCGCAATACTATTTAATATAAAATAAAACAGGAGATGGCATAGCATCTCCTGTTTTATTTTATATCATTGTTATTTTGTAGCAAAGCCAACATCCACGCTGTCTGTTTTCACGCTAGCTGTTTCTTCACTGTCTTTTAAGAAATCCATAGGACTAACAACTTTGTCATTATGCTTTACTTGTAAGTAGAGATTATCACCTACATTAATGAATGCACCTTTAGGTGTACCAATTGTACCTAGTACATCCCCTTCATTAACAACTTGGCCTAAAAGATCTTCATTTACTGTTCCACCTTGGAAACCATATACACTTACATAACCATTACCATGATCGATAACCATTGTCTTTCCTACATAAGGCATACCTGGCTCTAAAATACTAGATGAATCATCTACAATCTTAACAATTGTACCTTTGGCTATAGCCTTTACTTCTGTATTTTCATTAGCTGCAATACAAATACCAAAGGTACGCATGGTTTGATTAAGTGATTCACTAAACCAATATTTTGTAGCCTCATCTGTATAAGGTACAACAATCTTACCTTCTACTGGCCAACTAAAGTTATCCCCATCAGCAAAGAAAGGTTCCTCTGTTACTGATGCTGTAGTAGATTCAAAGGTTTCTGTCTTAACCTCTGGTTTTACTTCATCCTTTGCTGTTGTATTATTAGTAACCTCTTCTGAAGCTTTTGTTTCATCTTCTTGAACTGTGGCTTCATTTTGTGTAACCTTATCTGTTTGGTCAAGTTCATCTTCTTCATCAATAATAACATTATTGGGAAGATCTCCTTGAAGCATTCCGTCTGTTTTCTCATTTTTTGCATAAGGATTCGCTTCATTTTTAACATTGCCTTCTTGACTTGGTAATACGAAGATGGCTACAAGTGCACCTACAGAAATCACACTAACGGCTACATAAAAACCATACTTCTTTAGAAATTGTCCTAATTTTTTAATTTTCATAATTAACACCTCCGACATCCTAATTATCGCCAGAGATTCCCATTATTATTCAATCTTTCTAAATATTTTAATTCATATTTTAATTTTGAATCTCGTATTTTTCTATCATCACATCTGTATAGTAATATTTGATAATATCCTTATAATTCATACCTTGTTTAGCTAGTTCATTGGCACCATTTTGACTAAGCCCTATCCCTTGACCTATGCCCCTCACATCAAAAATCAATTCATCTTCAGAAGCATACACCTTAAAGCAGCTAGATGGTAAATCTAATAACTCCTTAATTTCTTCCCCTTTAAGAGTTACATTTCCAACTTGAATACTTTTTACATAGTCTGCTTCATCTTTCTCAATGATTTGTATTTGATTTTCTAAGGTACCTATATCTACTATCAATTCTGGATATTTCGTTTTGATAAGTTCTGTTGTTTTTCCTTTCGCCAATCTGACTTGTTTACTAATATGATCTACTTTGCTATCCACACTTTGCAGATATGGAATGTCTTTATTATAAATACTTGCTGCATTCCTTGTTTTCCCTGCACTGGCACTATGATATAAAGCCTCTATAGGTTGATTATCATAAAAAATCATCTCATAATACGTACTTTCCACAGCTGCCTTATAAATAGCATAATTTTTATCATAATCATCTTGCCAGATAGCCTTCATTTCTTCTACCGAATAACCTTTAAGAGCTCCTTTACTTTGAATACCTAGAATACGTCTTGCCATATAAGTCCTAGTCACTACAGCTTGTACCTTGATAGCTTCTTCTTCATAAGTATAAGGAATCTCTTTAGCTAATATACCTATTAGTGTTTCTTCATTTATAATATCTAGAGATGCTCCATGAGTTTCCTCCCCATTAGCATCTTCAATAGTTTTTAATAGTTTCCCTGTATCATACCCACTGGCATATACAATAATCATAGGGATTAAAAACAAACATAATCCTATAATAGCAGCTGACTTAAGATATTCTTTCACAGTAGTCCCTCCCTCACTATCTAAAATAAAAATCTGCTTATACAAGTATATGAAAGTGAGACAAGTTTATGAATTAAAATGGTGCATTATAAAAAGGAAACGCTATAATGCATTCTGTTTTATCTGTTATTTCATTATAGATAAAGCTAATTTGGATATTAGTTTTGTTACCATCTGCTCCTTCTATATATTCTGGCACTTCTTTCGTATAGCCATAGTACGCTACAGTGTGGCTATCTCTATCATCTTGATACACATTAATCATTTTCCCTTTAAGATTATTAAAAATAGTTTCCACTAGCGTCAAACGCTTCTCATTTGATACTTCTTCTATTAATTCAGCTTTAAAGTAAATACTTTCCTTAGGCTTAGCTCCCCATTTTCTAAAGAGATCTTTTGCTCTGCCTCTTCTCATATCTAACTGTTCCAAATTATCCATGCTTGTAAGTCTTAAATCATAGTAGGTATTATCATTTTTATCTTTTTGATTTTTAATGGTTAACTTATAAGGTGTCTCATCTTCTTTATTAACTGCTGATACTTTGATTTGGTTAGTTGTCTCTTCTATACTAGTTTCTGATGGATTATAGTGAAAAGCCTGACAAAGTTTAGAACAGCTCACTTCATGGGCGAGAGCTTCTATCACTTCATTTTCCTTAACTACTAGCGTTTGAAGATCTAGCTTTTCTCCATAATGGATACCACTAAGTTCCACTCCTACTTCTGTAACTTTTATCTCTGGCACATTTATTTGCTTACTTAGCTGTTGTAGCCTATCAGGCATTCTATCGTAATATTCAAATCCAAATATGTAGGTTGTACATAAAATCATAATAACCGCTACAAGTAGCATATTTCTTCTATTCATAAAAAAGCACCCTTCCTCTTATGTTTTTTAGAGTATGGGATGCTTTTTTAATTTTTATTCAGTTATTATTCAATTACTTGTATAATCCAATCACAAAGTTCACTATAGGTTACTTTTCCTGATGGATTAATGGTTTCATCAATAAGTCCTAATGCATAAGCTTTACCAACCGCATCTTTATAAGTACTACTTACTCCTGTAAGGGTTACTTTAGATGGCTTTACCTGATAACCTTGCTTTAATTCGTAGAGTTTCACTACGCCAGCTATAGCTTGCTCCTTAGTAACTACTCCTGAACCTTGACTCATATAAATACCTGATGTTCTAGCTTTATTTCTTAAATCATTAGTAACGCTAGCTGTTAAATCGATAGAAGATTTATTTTGCGCAATTCCCATTACTAACTGAATGTACTGATTGCCATAAACATAATCTTGCATAAAATAAATATCTCCAAGCCCTCTAATGTCATAAGCTGCTTTTAATTCATCCATTACATATGTAGAGCTTGAACTACTTGTTGTTGTCACTCTTTCATATAGGGCATGTAAACCTGTATAAGGTGTGCTATACACAAAATAGCTATCTGTTTGTGTTTCAATAACTGGGTTTTGTTTACTCCATGTATTGGTATTGTAACTATACATATAAGTGTTGATATTGGCAAAGTTGTACTCACCTACTAATTCTAGTTTAAGTTTTACCTTCATATAATCATCTAGCTTCTGTACAACTGTGTTTTTATTGTTACCTCTAAACATTACCGCAAAGCGTTCTCCTTTAACAAAAGCTTCTGGATAGCTTCTTCCTATAGCTAAAAGATTCGTGGTTGTAGCTTTAGTCAAATCAAATTGCACCATATCTCTTGCACTATATTGATTAGAATAAATTTTAAGCGCCTTGCCTGGAATTTCATAAATGCCGACATTAGTGATAACCTTTAGTGCCATGCCTTGATTAATAAGAGCATCCACTATATTTTTAGGCATCTTTAATCGTCTTACATCAGCATCATATTTATTTTTATAATTTTCCATTGTTATTGTAAGGAAGTATTTATTAGCGTTTTGGATTTGAGAAATGATTTTAGCTGTGTCTACAATTTCTTTTGTCCAAACCCCATTAGTATAACTATCTACTATTGCTTCTGGATAAATAACAATATTGTCATTATCCCCGCCATCATATTCCCCATCTGAAGTCTTAGTCATAATTCTAACGATAGCACAGAAATCTGATTCTTTAACAATTTCTCTTTTACTTTCTGGATCTGTAAAAGTAAGTACTGTTTTAACTCTTACATAATAAGGTTTATTAGCATCTAACCCTGTGAATTTTACCATATTCTTAGCTAATACTTCATAACTACCTTTTCCAGCATCACTGGTATTCACTACAACAGCATCTAAAAACTCTGGATTATTAGCGAATTCTAATACGTATGAATAGGCTTTTAAGCTCTCATCTGTGGCTTCTACATCCTCCACATCTTTAAGCCATTCTACTGTAATGTAGTCTCCTGTTACTGGCATGAAATCTTGACCGATTTCTAATATGCTTTGATACGCAGCTGGTCCTAATCCTCTTGGTACATCTGGCTTTTCTATTGATAAGGTTGTTTGAGTAACTGGATTACTCCAAGCAGATACCTTATCACCTTTTTTCTGTTTTGCTCTAATCCATACATTATAGGTGGTATCTGGCATAAGTCCTGTTATAGTTACCTGTGCTTTTGCCCCATTAGACACATAATTATCTTCTCCTGGCACTGTAGAAATCTCTACTGGCCAGCTAATAGCAGATTCCGGGTTGTCTAAACGACTATATACAATCTCATAGTTAAAGTCTTCATTATACTGCCACCAGACAGATACACTACTGTCTGTTACACCATTTGGATTAAGCACTGGTACCATAGGTATTGCTTCTGGTTCCTCAAAATCCGAGTCTGTGGTAGCAATAACAAAGCTTGGGAAAGTTTGCATGAGCTTTGTTCCATCTTCTAAAGTACGGTAAGCTCTAATGAGAATGACATATCTTGTATTTGCTTTGAGATTTGATACTTTGTAATCCTTCCAAGATAAACCATCATTATGGTTAACATCACTTGGTGTGATAGTAGTCCATCCCTCTACTGAATCACTTTCATTTTCTACAATCCATTTTTCAATTTTAATGGCGCTTGGGGAAGTGGTGTCAGATTTTAAAGCAAGTACCACATCATCATATAAAATAGGTTTTACTTCATATTTAACATCTTCTCCTAGGCTTACTTCCCTATCTTCATAATTAGCACTATAGTTAGGCACAGCTGCCTTAACTGCCTTCAGTTCATTCTCATTGATAAGACGATGTTCAGTAAGATTTTGCCCTGCTTTAAATTTAATCTCTGGTATTCCTCCTGTATAAACCACGCTATTCCACATTTTTGCAAGGAAATATTCATCGGCATCAGCGCTATACCGAGAAGGGTCTTTTGCTTTAATTTCATACCATTTTTCTAGCCACTCAATTGTAATAGCATTTTGTTCTATTCCTCCTTCTTGTACACGAAGTGGAGGCTTTGCTAATACTGGTGGTCTTGAAATATCACCTTTTTTATCAATTGTAATCGCTACTACTGTTGGCTGAGATTCCACATAGGTTCCACTATAGTCTCTTTTAGCTACAATTTTAATATAGTAGGTTTTATTAGAAAGTAGATTTTTAACACTACCAGTTTTATTAGTGTACTGCGTTAAAAGAGTCTTAAAACCAACGACTTCCTTACTAGCTTGTGTTTTAATTAAACTATCATCTTGACCTTCTGGTATAGAAAAGTTTTCTAAAATAGGCTTTGTAGCAGTATCATCAAGCTGTTCATTGCTTTCTGTAACCCAAATATCATATAGCATTTCATGTTCAGGAACGGTTTTACCATTTTCATTTTTCTTCATTGGAGCATCCCAAACAAGTTGTACTTGCAGCGGAGTTAAGCTTTTAGTATGGAAAGTATTATCTTTCATTTTATCCACTGTAACATCATCATTTTTAACTAAATAATTATTTTTAGTGGTACTCAACTCCTCTAAAGAAATAGAAGAATTAAAAGGCTCTGGTACTTGTGGCTTTAGAGGCTGTTCACTTAATTCGTACGGTACATAAGGTTCTTCATTGGTCTTAATAGTGTTACTTTCACCTTTGATGAAGAATTCAACGTAATACAAGCTAGTCTTTTTCGGTTCGTCATGCTCAAACCTACCTGTATCTGTAGCAGTAAGGTCAGCATTATTCATTGTTCCAATAAGTGTGTAATTACGTTCACCTTCAACTTTTCTCCAGATTTTAACCATTTCTATTTCACTAGTCATCCAAGAACGTACATTCCAGCTTAACTCTATTCTATTTTTTCCTATGTTAGTAATGTTTAATTTAATACTTCTTGTAGCATGTGCAATTTTAGGTGTGGTTGTATTAACACCTACATTGCTCCAACTGTCCTTTATAAAAGTACCTGAAATGCCTGTTACAATAACATAAGCTGAGTACTTTTGACCCGGAATTGTATCATCAATAGTAAATTTAACTTTTCTAATGCCACCTTCTGTAAATACATTCATATCATTGGCTTTAAGCGTTACTGAATTAGATCCTACTCCTGCTACGTTATTTTCTACACCATCTACTTCATTTTTATTATTAGCTTCTTTTGCAATGTAAACTAATTTGTAAGTAGCTCCAGGAATATATTCCCAAACCACCTCTATATTATCTTCTGTTTCCCTAGCAATTGTATTTAAGTCTGTAACAAAGTACTTAACTGGGTCTTTAGTAGCTGAGTTAAGTGGTGCTTTTGTCCATCTCTCCCCGTCATCTGATACATGGTTATGTCCTGGTTGTACTTTTAACTCATATAATCGACCATTTTTAAATTCATTTCTATCCTCAAGATAACCTTCAAGGTTAATAGTTGCCTTATCACCTGGAGTCTTATTGGCTTCTGCTACGCTAATAGAACCTTCAGCTTTTTCACCTAAAGAATCCGTTAACAAAAGGTCATAAAACTCTGTGGCATGATTATCCCCTGTTACTGGTGGATTATGTTCATTTTTTACTTTTGTAAAACTTACCTGTGCACTTGGTAAAATATTTTCACCATTATCATTGGAAGTATGACTGACTTGCACATAGTCTAGTCCACCCACTGGTAGTCTTTCCTGCATATCTGCAAATACATTAACATAGCTAAGCATCATTATAACAGCTAATAATGCGGCTACTCTTTGTCGTCTCTTCATGTTATCTTCCTCCTATTGTGCCTGCACTTTATAAAGAATCTTGATAATTTCTTCTGCAGTCATTTCTTTGCTTGGAAGAACTCTTGAATTTGGATTATCTACAATTTTAAGTTCTACTGCTGCATAAACATATGTACGATAAACGCTTTGGAAAGCACCTATGTTTTGTACGCCTTGTTTATTTTTAATGACTATTGAACTCACTTTTCTATTATGTAATCTTTCATAAGCTTGCATCATAATATAAATAGCTTCATCTTGTCTAATATTTTTACTTAATCCTATACTCGTTACACCTTTTATCCCTGCATTTTTAAGAAATACAATATAATCAGTTCCTTTTTTAGCTCCTAGTACGCGTGCTGTAGCACCATATACTTGTTCTTTTGTCGCAGCTGTTTTAATCATGTAGGTATCTAATCTAAAGAACTCTGTTAGGCCATATTTTCCTATGAAGCTTTGATAAGGTCCTAAGCTTGGTACCGTATTTGCAAGATCAGCTTGACCTACAAAGATATAGGTTCCTAGTTTATCTGCTTCAATACCAAAACCTTTTCCTACTTGATAGCTTTCTACATTAACCCATCCATTACTGTAGTAATAAGCATCTGCTGCAAATGCATCTATTTGGCTTATAATAAACAGTGGCTTATCTAATTCAGTAATCTTCACTGTCCTTTTTATATAACGATCCATTAACTTATCAACTTGTCTTGCATGATCTTTTTCAATATCTGCCATAGAATCTGTAATAAGTTCATTTAATACGTCTTCTTCAATCACACCATTATAAACTTCTTTCTCAAGCTTATTAATAAAACTATTGCGTTCCTCTGCAATAATATCATTTAAAGCAATCATAATATCATCTTCTGTTAGATAATCACGCTGCTTCATATAAACTAGCTCCATATTAACATTAAGCTTTGGTGACAAAGCTCCCTGCCCGTTAATACTTTCTGACGTTTTTTGGGTATAGAACTTGATGCCCACATAATAATCTTCTATTTCATCAGAAGCCATTTTTTCTATGGCTGTTTTAATGGCAGTATTTTCGCTAGTTAAGGTATATGGTCTAATGTTTAATGTCTGATTACCAATAGTTACATTGAGTACTGTATTCGTATTACTTTCATCTATCATTACAGAAGCTGGTATGTAATAATATAGTGAATTAGCATTCTCTTCTGCTACTAAAGCATATTCTTTTTGTAAGCCTATTTCTGTTTTTAGGTAACTTTCTCTATACTTATAGATTTCACCTTGTTCCACTACCCAATACGGTCTTCTTCTTAACTTCTCAGCTTCTGAGTCAAACTTTTTGAGATACTCTTCAAATTTATTATCTTTTTCTGCTTCATCTTCATCATAGTCTGTTCTCGTACTTACCTTATCACAGTATAAAGAAGTTGGATAATTACCACCCTCCAAAAGTGTTTTTGTTTTATCCACTATTCTTACTTTAATATCATAACGTTTATTAGGTTTTAAACCTGTAATCTTATACACAAAGTGCGTGTAGCCTTCTGGTGTTAGCTTGTCATCTTGAACAGAAGTTAATTTCACTGCACTGTAATCTAGCTTATAGGTATCATCTAATTCACTTTTTACTGCAATATCAAATGCAAACTCATCTGGCACTTTGGCATCTGCTGGCACGGGCGCATCAAAACTAATAACAATTTCTCTCTTAGTATCATGTGAATAGGTCTTTGGCGCCTCTACTTTTAAATTAATAGGTGGTTGTACTGGTGCTGTTGTTACAGGTACCATAATCCACTTTGACTTAATAGGTTTACCATCAACCATACACACGGTTCTTACATAGTAATAATAAATGTTGTTAGGATTTAAAGAATCATCATAAAGCTGGAACTTACTTGAAAGCTGTAGTGGCTCTAAGTTAGTCCATATTTGATTCTTATATGTATACGTACTCATGTAAGCTGGTTCATTTTCTGCTCTTGCTGTATCTTTGTCTGAACGGAAACCAACATTTAATTCATTGCCTTGTACTAGCTTTTCAACACTTAGCTTCTCTTCATCCTTAGTAAGCTGCTTTTCTGTCCTTATGAATTCATAGTAGGTTAAGTCTATATCTTCATCTTCTTCAAACTTAGCTGGTGCCCAACCTAAAGTGACAGAACTATTGTTAGCTTGCTCCTCTATCCAGATTTTTTCTGGTGTTGGTGGCACTTTATCTTCTGGTGTTGGTGGCATAGGTTCTGTGGTTGTCGTAAAGGTAAATACCTTAGATAACTCTGATACTCTAGGTGATACCGGTCCTGCTTCACTTATTGGTGACAATTTCGTTCTAAGTTGCAAATAATATACCGTATTAGAATCTAAGCCTTTAATTTTGAGTTTACCTTGCCCTATTCCTATTAAAGAACTAATATGGACTTTAAAAGGTATAACGCCCCCTGCTTTTAACACCTCTATAGCTGATTGGCTATTAATAGTGGTATCAGCTAAATTTAAGATAGCGTCACTTCCTAAACTCATTGCATCCATCTTATCAGGATCATTGTTTTTAAGGGCATCTTTATTCTGATATAAGTAGAACTCATATTCCCCACTAAAGCGTTCATCTTTATTAGTTCCAGTATATAATTTAAGTTCTGCCGGTTCTAACATCTTCTTAACATATGCTTGTATGTCTACATAAGAATATGTAATTTCTTCTATAACTTGTGTTTTATCAATACTTGCATCCTCAGCTACCACTGTTGTAGGTACAGGTACTACTTCCTTTGTGATATCTAAAGCAACGGATACCAGATTAGATTCATTACTATAAGTGATTCTTTTAGTATCATCTGTTGCAACATATACTGTTCTTAAAGATACATAGTAGTTTCCTGGTATAACCATATCTTTTAAGCTATCCTTAGCTTCAGCTCCTGATTCTTTTAAAGACTTGGTTGTTGTATTATAGTCATACCCCTCAGGAATTTCTATTTGCTCCCAGTCTTTAGTGGTTTCACTAAAGTTCATTAAAGAAACATTCTCCATTTTGAAGGTTCCTTTACTCTCATTATATCTAATAATCTTATTAGCATTTTCTTCTGTAACATCCTTTTGTCCCGCTGTTCCTAAATCAGTTTCTACTATAATCTGATTTGTTACAGGATCTAGACTTACCTTAAATACCTTGGAGTATGCTGCATAACCAGAAGTCCCTGCCAAATGAGGTGACTTTAACGGATCAAGGTCATCCTTGTCTTTACGTATAAGCATCTCATAATATAAAGTACCTCCATTTAAAAGAGTCCTTAAGTTAGAAGGTGCAAACCATTCTATATCAAATCCAATAGCTTTAGCACTAGAGGTATTGCTGTTCTCATTAGTTGGAACAACGTATACGTTATCTATATTTTTAATGGAAGGAGTTGTAGGAACAGGGCTAAAGTCCCCTGGATTATACCTAACCACCTGTGATTCATATTCATTATTATCTATCTTTATTTTCACCTTGAAATAAGTAACATTAGTAGATGAAATAGAGGTTGTAATTTCTTTATTGTTGGTTTTATTAGGATCATATTCATAAGTAGTTCTTGCAGTAAACTGACCATCTTTTGTATTGGAGCTTAAGATAGTATAAGTAGCTGCTGAATTAATATTGTATGGTTTAATAGTAAATTGCACTTGATTATTTGTTGTTTTATTTAAACTATAATCTAGATAAGTATGCCCTTTATTTTCCGGCTTATAAATATCTGCATCTTTACCATAAGTAAAAAGCGAATCAACTACCATACTAGGCTCAAGTACATCCCATTTGATGACGCTTGTTTCTAGATTAGTTCCATTAGCCAAATAAATATTAATTTGACCATTAGTATCTACCGCTCCAACTGTATAACTACTATCCTTAGTATCAATCTTAATTTTTTCACCAGTCATAGGTTTAAAATCCAGACGAATACTATCATCACCATCTTGAACTGAGCTACCAATTGAATATTGTGGCTGTAATTTGACTACAACTTCATCAAGCTTAGTGCTACTAGAAGGTATCGTGTATTTTCCCCCTTCTAAAACCTTAATTTGGGCGAAGCTTAATTTTACTCCTGGCTTTGAACCTGGTGTTTCTTTAGTTAAGTCCTCAATAACTTCAATAGATTCTAAAGTATTATCCTTTAAATGAACTGGTTTAATCTCAAAGTTTTTAGGTCCATTAAAAAATGATTGTTTTGCTTGAGTAGTACCATCTACTTTTAGCTCAAATTCATTGATATTTCCCTTACTAATTCCAGTAGTATATACATATACTAATTTCCCATCTAATTTCAAACGAATATTTAAATTCTTTCCTGCTACATTTACGTTGGTAAGGTTAACATTATATTGTTGATAAGTACTTGCATAAGTTCCTAGCTTTAAACCCGCAGTAAATTCTGTTTTTCCTATTTCTTTGCTTTTATTTTCCCAGCTATTGGACCCACTATTAAGCACTCTTTCTACATAATCAATACTTTTGGTACTTCCATCTTGATTATAAACTTTCCCAGAAAGCGTTACATTATCATCTCCGGCATTTTCAAGTGTTAACTCTACTTTTTGCGTAGTATTATCCATAGCTTCAATGTAATAGGTTAATACATAATCTGCAGCACTAGAGATATCCCATTTTGCTACAGCTGTCTCAGTATAATCAGTACCTATTCTATTGCTTAGCTCCAAACCTTTGCTATCTTCTGCAAGTATCTTCTTCTGCATTTCAAATCCATATAAATTAGTATCAGCTGCCATTAATTCATTTAAATTAATCCCCTGAAGGCTTGCAATCACCATTACAAATACAAGTATTTTAGAAACAACTTTTTTCATATCATCCGTTTCCCCTCTCTCTGTCTTGTTCATCTATGTGAAATTTTAAATAAAATTATAATACTCCATATATTTTATCGACCATTCAAGGGCCATACATAAGTATTTCTTAGGATATATTTATGTATAATCATATTACAATTAGTTTACAACTAGAAATTTGTCGGTAGCTTTAATAAGCCATTTGGGGCGGAACTGAGAGAGGGTGGCTACCTGCCGTTGTTCCGCTCCGCATTTTCAGTAGGCACTAAGCTCACTTTTTTTGGATGAACGCCCACAAACTCGGTTCCCTCAAACACGTGGGCTAAGTACCATCCAAAACGTTCGCTAAGTGCCTACTGAAAATACTTCGAAGTCACCCCGTCAGGCAGCCACCCTCTCTCAGTTCTACCAACAATAATGTGTAAAGTCACTCTCCTGAAGTGTTTTCAAGAAAAAAGAAAAGCCAATTCATTTTATTGATAGCATTTAGAGACAACAAAAATAGCTCTTCAAGTAGTATCAATACTTGAAGAGCTATTTTTTGTTCCAGACTCTTGAAATGAACTTTCGCAGCTAGCTAAGTAGACCTTAAACAAGGCGCAAAATGGCTCCTCAGCACGTATGCGTTATATAGCGTAGTGCCTACGAAGACTAGTTATGAAAGTCAAACCAATGAGTGAGGAGCTCCTAAAAGTCTTGGCCGGTGCACCCTATGCTAGGAAGCTAAGACCTTAAGACTCTGGTTTAAAACTTTATTGGGTAATGCTAGGTATAAAAACATTTAAAACAACTTATAAGTGGCGCCTTCCTTGCAGCGCACAAGTGAACATTTTCCTTAAGTCCAGAGGTACCTATAACAATAGATTGAGACTTGGCTGACCCGGTCAGTTCCTCAGGTTGAAGCTGTGGTAATTATGCCGTGGGAAGTTATTTATTTGTTTTTACACTTATGTATATGTAGTCAAGGAGCCGAATCCCTAATAAAAAATGAAATAAATACTTTTATATTCAATAAAAATTAAAAAAATAACGGTATAAGTCACTCTTATAAAATATTCTCAAGAGAAATATTTTTTTGTTATGTCTTTTCTGCACTCCTCGTTTAGGGGCTTGAACGTTTATGAGGTTAATAATGCTTGTAAGAAATGAGAGGATAAGGGATGCCTGTAGGAATGACTTCGTAGTATTTTTTAGAAGCACTTGGCGAACTTTTTTGATGGGTTTTAGTGCGAGTGTTTGAATGAAATGAGTTTTCGCACGTTCATCAAAAAAGTGAGCCTTAGTGCTTCAAAAAATACGGAGTGGAATTCCGAAAGGTAGCCCTTATTCTCTCATTTCCGCCCAGCAGCATTTCTCATAAACGATCAGACAAATTCCCATTTATTTAGCTAAACAGTTACTTGCTTTTTCTTCATGACTTTTTTAAAAGCAGTGGCTATCGGCAAATTCTTAAGATTATTTTTTTCAATATATTGAATTTCACCTTGTTCTTGGAGTAACGGCCCCAATGTTTTTTCTAGTGGCTGCGACCAATTCAAAGTAACTGGTTTCATATGCCACTTACGATGTGTAAACACATGAGTTACTTGCTCTAAGTAGACAGGCTTTATTGCTTCTAGGTCTATACTTTCCCAATCTTTTTCTTCAATCATAGGAAATCCCCATAAATTTGCAAGTAGACCTTCTTCCGGCCTTTTGATCATTCCTATCTTGCTTCCTTTTTCAATGAGTAATACTTTATAATTTAATTCTACTGCCTTAACCTTCTTAAGTTTTACTGGATATTCTTCCTGTACATTCTTTTGATATGCCTCGCAAATAGGTTTCATTGGACATTCTTTGCAGTTTGGATTTTTAGGTGTACATATTAAAGCACCTAGTTCCATCAAGGCTTGATTGAAACGATTAGGGTCATTTGGCATAAGCTCCATTACTTTATCTTCAAAAAGCTTCCTATTTTTAGGATTGGCAATATCCTCACCTATACAAAATTGGCGCGCTAATATTCTCATAACATTTCCATCTACTGCTGGTAGTGGCAAATGCAAAGCAATACTACAAATCGCGCCTAAAGTATATGGTCCTATTCCTGGAATCTCCTTAATAAGCTTAGGATCTCTCGGAAATTCTCCCTGCCACTTATCTACGATAAGCTTAGCACCTTTCCAAAGATTTTCACCACGTCTATAGTACCCAAGACCTTGCCAGTAGTTATGTACTTCCTCAAGGCTAGCCTCAGCCAAAGCACTCACATTTGGAAAACGTTCTATAAAACGTAAGTAATACGGAATAACTGTCACAACTTGAGTTTGTTGAAGCATTACTTCTGATACCCAAATACAATAAGGATCAGAAGTTCTCCTCCAAGGCATATCTCTTTTATTTTTATCAAACCATTCTATTATTAAATCTGCATAAGTCATCTTAAAATCCTCTCTCACTATCAACTTGCTTATATTCTACATTATTTTTAGAAAACCCACTATATTTTATACCTCGAAATCTCACTCGACTTTATTTCCCAGGAAACAACATTCTTCTCCATCGCACATAGTAGGCTATAGCTTTATGTGTACCTAAAAGCCTTTATCATTAGAGAAATTCTAATTACATATGACAGGCATATTATTGGGTTATTATTTAAAACCCATGGCACTCTTTACAACTTCCATTTGCTCAGTAGAGGTTAATTTCTCTAAAAGCTTAAATGCTACACTAGATGCCGTTTCTGGGCAGTATGAAGTAATAACGTTATCATCAATGACAACTGGCTCATTTACCACCTGAACTCCAAACTCTCTAAGCTGCTTTTGACGATAACCATCTCCTAAATGATACGTTGTTGCCCTTCTATTCTCAAGTACCCCACTCTTTCCAACAGGAAGTGCCCCAACACATATTGTAGCTATTACTTTATTATTACTATCAAATTCACGTATTAACTCTAAAAATCTCTCATCATAAGCTTCTTCATAAAACCCAAACTCTTCAAACCCACCTGGAATAGCCAACGCCGCATACTCTGCTATATCAATCTCCTCTATTGTCTTATCCACAATAACTGGAATATTAAAAGTACTCATCACCTGGTTTTGAAAACCACAGGTAACTACCTCAATATCATAACCATAATCATTTCTTCCCCAACCCATAACATCCACAAAAGGAGCAAACTCCATCATTTCAAATCCCTTCGCCAAAAGCACTAATATCTTCATCTTCAATCTCCCCTTGTCCCTTAAAATATTATTAGAAGTCTACCACTACTTCTCTCCTACGTCTATATGGCGTTTTTGCTCATTACGAATTTAGAGTTTCTTACCAGAGTCTTTGATACCAGTACATGTACACTAGTAGAAGTACGTAAAGATGTTTGTGAGCTCAAAAACGTTTGATAGAAATGGGAGGGGTGGGGAACTCTTAAGTTTATTAATAGTTTGATTTTTGCAAAATAGTAGCTATGTAGGGAGGCTAGTGGACTTGCTGGAAGATGCCTTGGAGCAGAGCTTAGAAACTCTTAACGAAGTAATCCTTATGGGTTTTAGGGCGAGTGTTTGAGCTTGCGAGTTTTCGCCCGTTCATAAGGATTACGAATTTAGAGTTTCTTAGCGGAGTGAGACAGCAGCTGTAAGCAAGTCCACTAGCCGGACTACATAGCGGTAATTTGCTTTATGCTTTATTATTTAAATTGTAGTGTTCTTTAGCATTTTTGATTTGCGTATATTATCTACTTGTAGAGTCCCCTCAATCCTGTTACTTCAAAAGGCACCAATAAAGGTTTATGAAAACCTTTATTGGTGCCTTTTTATACTACTATTTACTTTCTTTTAAATTGATTCTAGCAATAGCCTTCTTGAGCGCAATCTCAGCACGGAGATGATCCATATTGCTATCTGATAAACGTTTTTCAGCACGTTCCTTTGCCCTTTTAGCTCTTTCCAAATCAATTTCATCCGCAAACTCAGATGCATCTGTTAAAACTACAATCTTATCTTTAGTGATTTCTGCAAAACCACCTAAAGTTGTTGCATATTTTTTAACCTCATCTTGTGTATAAGACAGCGTCTTATATCCAAGAAGCACAACAACTGGTTCATGGTCGTATAATATACCCATTTCTCCTTCTGTTGTTGAAAGAATCACTGAGTCTACCTCTTCATCTAAAATTGTTTTCATCGGTGTGATGATTTGAAGTCTCATTTTATTTTTTGCCATCATTAACCCCCTAATTATAGAGTTTTGGCTTTTGCAACTGCATCTTCAATTGTACCAACCATGTAGAATGCGTTTTCTGGAAGCTCATCATGTTTACCCTCAAGGATTTCTTTAAAGCTACGAACAGTTTCTTTAACTGGTACATATTGTCCTGGTGTTCCTGTAAAGATTTCCCCAACGAAGAATGGTTGAGAAAGGAATTTTTGAATTTTACGTGCACGACCAACTGTTAATTTATCTTCTTCACTAAGTTCATCCATACCTAAGATAGCAATGATATCTTGAAGTTCTTTGTAACGTTGAAGAATAGATTGAACCCCACGTGCTACGCTATAGTGTTCTTCTCCAACGATTTGTGGATCAAGTACACGTGATGAAGATTCAAGTGGGTCTACCGCTGGATAGATACCTTGTTCTACAATAGCACGAGAAAGTACTGTTTTCGCATCTAAGTGAGCGAAAGTAGTAGCTGGAGCTGGGTCAGTTAAGTCATCGGCAGGAACATATACAGCTTGAACAGATGTAATAGAACCTTTTTTAGTCGATGTAATACGTTCTTGAAGTGTACCCATTTCTGTTGCAAGAGTTGGTTGGTAACCTACCGCACTAGGTGTACGTCCAAGAAGCGCAGAAACCTCTGAACCTGCTTGTGTGAAACGGAAAATATTATCTACGAATAAAAGTACGTCTTGTCCTGACTGATCACGGAAATATTCAGCCATTGTAAGACCTGTTAAAGCAACACGCATACGTGCACCAGGTGGCTCATTCATTTGACCGAACACCATTGTTGTTTTAGCGATAACGCCTGAGTCAGTCATTTCGTGGTAAAGGTCATTTCCTTCACGAGTACGTTCACCTACACCGGCGAATACTGAGAAACCACCATGCTCTGTAGCAATGTTACGAATAAGTTCTTGAATAAGTACTGTTTTACCTACACCGGCACCACCGAATAAACCGATTTTACCACCTTTAAGGTAAGGACAGATAAGGTCAACAACTTTAATACCTGTTTCTAAGATTTCTGCTGATGTTGATTGTTCTTCGAAAGATGGAGCCTCTCTATGAATTGGCCATTTTTCTACTTGTGGATCTGGCTTTCCATCTACAGCATGACCTGTAACATTAAAGATACGTCCAAGTGTTTGTTCACCTACTGGAACTGAAATTGGTGCGCCAGTATCAACTGCTTCCATACCACGAACTAATCCTTCTGTGGCAGACATAGCAATACAACGTACGATATCATCTCCAAGATGTTGTGCAACTTCTACCACAAGCAGTGTGCCATCTTGTTTTTTAACTTCAATAGCGTTGTAGATTGCTGGCATGTGTTCCGCACTAAATTTAACGTCAAGTACAGGACCGATGATTTGAACAATATGTCCTACATTTTGTGCCATTATTTGTTCACTCCTTTATTACTTATTTGAGTGCGCCTACTCCCGCAACGATTTCCGTTAATTCTTGTGTAATAGCTGCTTGTCTAGCTCTATTGTACTGAATGCTTAGCTTATCTTGGATCTCCTGCGCATTTTCTGTAGCAGAATCCATAGCTGTCATTCTCGCACCATTTTCACTAGCACTTGCTTCACAAAGTGCACCATAAATAACATCCGCTACATATCTTGGAATAATATATCCAAGTACAGCTTCTGGTGATGGTTCATAACTTAAAAGATCGCTTGGTTCGTTTGCTTCACTTTTTGGTTTTTCAACATGATTTATATCTAATGGTAAAATTCTTACCATCGTTGGTTCTTGTTGGATGGTTGATTTGAAGCTTGTATAAGATAAATAAACTTCTCCAATTTCCCCTTTTAAAAATAGGTTAGTTACATAATCTGCAATCTCTTTT
Organism: Cellulosilyticum sp. WCF-2; assembly: GCF_003990395.1. NCBI lineage: Bacteria > Bacillati > Bacillota > Clostridia > Lachnospirales > Cellulosilyticaceae > Cellulosilyticum > Cellulosilyticum sp. WCF-2. Next base: position 4,758,447 of record NZ_CP034675.1, read on the forward strand.
GCAGAGAAATAAGTAGGTGACTCTGAAATATCAGTTACACCTTTTGCTACTGTAAAACCTTTTGACCTAAATTGATCAATACCTCTTCTCCCTACAACTACTAAGTGGGTTTTTTCTTTATCTTCGATAGCACCCATAGTAAGCTTACAAATATTTGAATTGTAACCACCACAAAGTCCTTTATCTCCTGATAAAGTAATATATGCTTTCACATCTGAGCCATTTGCTTTAAGAAAAGGTGAACCTTGTCCATTAGCATTAGCAGCAATTGATTGCATAGTTGAAAGAATTTTATTGAAAAAGGGTCTTGTTTTAAGAGCTGCCTCTTTACTTTTATTAAGCTTAGAGGTAGCAACAAGATTCATAGCACTTGTAATTTTCTTAGTGCTATCGATACTTCTGATTCGCCCTTTAATATCTTGCAAAGACGCCATCCTCGTTCACCCCTTTTCTACTTTATACTAAAGCTTTTTTTAAATTCTGTTACGATGTCATTTAATTTAGCTTCTAATTCTTTTGTAAGACCCTCTTTACCAGCTACTTCTACTAACATTTCTGGATACTTAGTATCTACAAAATCAAAGAGTTCGCTTTGGAATCTTGCTACTTCTGAAAGTGGAATATCCATAAGGAACTTTCTAGTTGCAGCAAAAAGAATAATAACTTGTTTACTTACTTCAAGTGGTGAGTACTGAGGTTGTTTAAGAATCTCTGTAATACGTTCACCTTGTGCAAGTGCATTTTTAGTAGCAGTATCAAGGTCAGAACCGAACTGTGCGAATGCAGCAAGTGATCTGTACTGTGCAAGTTCTGTACGGATAGGACCTGCTACTTGTTTCATTGCCTTGATTTGAGCAGCACCACCAACACGAGATACTGAAAGACCTGGGTTAACCGCAGGACGTACACCAGCGTTGAAAAGTTCTGTTTCAAGGAAGATTTGTCCATCTGTAATAGAAATGACGTTTGTTGGAATATAAGCTGAGATATCCCCTGCTTGTGTTTCAATAATTGGAAGTGCAGTGATTGAACCGCCACCAAGTTCATCAGAAAGTCTAGCAGCTCTTTCAAGAAGACGAGAGTGTAAGTAGAATACATCCCCTGGATAAGCTTCACGACCTGGTGGTCTATGAAGAAGTAATGACATTGTACGATAAGCTACCGCATGTTTTGATAAATCATCATATACGATAAGAACGTCCTTACCTTGTTCCATCCATTCTTCACCCATTGTAACACCTGCATACGGTGCAAGATATTGAAGAGGTGCAGCTTCTGAAGCTGTAGCTACTACGATTGTTGTATAGCTCATAGCATCTGCTTTTTCTAAAGCGTTAACTAATTGTGCAACAGTTGAAGCTTTTTGCCCGATTGCAACATAGATACATAAACAATCTTTACCTTTTTGGTTAATGATTGTATCGATAGCAATAGCAGTTTTACCTGTTTGTCTATCTCCGATAATAAGCTCACGTTGTCCACGACCGATTGGTACCATGGCATCGATTGCTTTAAGACCTGTTTGAAGTGGTGTATCAACTGATTTTCTGTCGATAACACCTGATGCAACACGTTCTACTGGTCTAAATTTATCTGTGTTAATTGGACCTTTTCCATCGATAGGTTGACCAAGTGCATTAACAACACGCCCGCTAAGAGCATCACCTACTGGTACCTCTACAACACGTCCTGTTGATTTAACTGTGTCACCCTCTTTGATGTTTTGGTCAGAACCTAAGAGAACAACCCCGATGTTGTCTTCTTCTAAGTTTTGTACCATACCATAAACTTCACCTGGGAACTCAAGAAGCTCACCTGACATAGCCTTTTCAAGTCCATGTACACGTGCGATACCGTCACCAACAGTGATAACAGTTCCAACTTCTTCTGCCTGAAGGTGTGCTTTATAGTTTTTAATCTGGTCTTTAATAATACTACTGATTTCTTCTGGTCTCAGATTCATTAACTGAATACACCCCTTTCTATGCAGGTCTAAGCTTTGATAATTGTTTCTTTAAAGCTTGCATCTCGCCTTTAATACTAGCGTCTACAACTTTATCGCCAACTCTAATCACTAGTCCTGCTATAATGCCTTCATCTACGATTGTTTCAAGTTCTATTTTGCTTTTTGTACTTGCTTCAAGCTTTGCTTTAATAGCTTCTACTTGGCCTTCTTTAAGTGCTACAGCCGATGTAACAGTTGCTTTAACAATACCGGATTCCTTTTTAATACGTTCAAGGAAACCTTCAAGTACATTTATCATTTCAGATTGTCTACCTTTTTTCACAAGTAAAACTAAAAGTCCTAAAATAGAGTTTTCTACTTTACCTGTAAAAATAGTTTCAAGGAGACTGATTTTTTCCTCTGTTGTAACTTTATGATTTTCTAAAACTGCCATAAAGTCTGGTTCATCCTGAAGTGCTTTAATAATGACTTTTACCTCTTCTTCATAGGTTGCCATTTTTCCTTCAGAACTAGCGATATCAAATAGGGCAGTAGCATATCTTTTAACAACTAACTTAGCCACTGTACATCCCCCATCTCTTTAATAATATCGTCAATGATTTCTTGATGTTTGTTTTCATCTATTGAGAGGGCAACAAATTTACTTGCCATAAGAGTAGAAACATCAATAAGCTGAGTTTTCATCTCATCTTTAACACGTTCTTGTTCAAGAAGAATGTCATTTGCAGCTTTGGCTTTCATAGCTTCGATTTCTTTCTTAGCTTCTGCAACCATTTGCTCTTCTCTAGCTAAAGCTTTTGCTCTAGTCTCTTTAAGGATTTGTGCTGCTTCTTCTTCAATACCCGCGATTTTATCTTCATAATCTGCTTTAAGCTTAGCTGCATTTGCATTTGTAGCTTTAGCTTCGTTAATCTCATTCGCAATAGCTTGTTTTCTCTTATCAAGCATCGCAGTCACTGGTTTGTGAAGAATGAAGTAAAGTGCTACAACAATAACTAAAGTAGAGAATAATTGTAACCCTAAATCAGTTAGTAACTGAGCATCAAATCCTATGATTCTTCCTGGCAACTCAGTTGCAGCTAATACAGTAATTAATGATGTATTCAAAGGGAAGCTCCCTCCTTTCTCGTCTATGTTGCTATTATTTTAATTCGCTTCTTATAAAGATTGGTATTTTGTAATAAGTGGGTTTGCGAATAAAAGAATAATAGCTACGATAAGACCGTAAATACCTGTTGTCTCTGCTACAGCAGCTCCTAAAAGCATTGTACTTACGATTGTAGATTGAGCTTCTGGTTGACGACCTACTGCTTCTGCACCTTTACCAGCTGCATAACCTTGTCCAATACCAGGTCCAATACCTGCGATCATAGCAAGACCTGCACCAATTGCTGAACATGCTAAGATTAAAGCGTTTCCATCGATTTGTTGATTATCCATAATTAAAATCCTCCTTAAATAGTTGCTTTTAAAATTATTTAAATTAACTTAAATCTTTTTATTTATGCCTATCCCATGCTGTCTCTTAAAATCCTATAATAATCTAGAACTTTGCTAGAAGTAGTCTTAAAAGATGTTTACAAAGAGTAATAATAAGGCAATAATTAGGGCATAAATACCAGTTGTTTGCGCTACTGCTTGACCTAGTAACATAGTTCTAAGTATTGTAGCTTGAAGCTTAGGTCTATTACCTACTGCTTCTGCAGCTTTACCTGCTGCATAACCTTGTCCAACTCCAGGTCCAATACCTGCAATCATTGATAATCCTGCTCCAATTGCTGAACATGCAAGCACTAAACCAACACCTGTTTTATTTACTAATGGATTAGCAAATAACATAATAATAGCAATAACCAGAGAGAAAATTCCTGACGTCTCTGCTACAGCTGCTCCTAGAAGCATAACAAGTGTAGCTGGTTTACTACCTTCTCCTGGGTTTTTCCCCACAGCTTCCGCTGCTTTCCCTGCTGCATAACCCTGTCCGATTCCCGGCCCAATACCGCCAATCATTGCAAAACCTGCTCCGATTGCTGAAAAGGCTAAAATGAGCGCTTTAGGGTCTACATTTTGCATCCAACCAAACAAAAAGTCCATAAATCCTGACATTTTTTCACCTCATTCCTATTCCATGGCACTTGACACGAATGTCATACTAAGCATTACGAAAATAAATGCTTGAAGTGCACCTGCAAAAACGTCAAAGTATCCGTGAAGCACTGCTGGTATACCAAGGAAAACTACAATTTTAGGGAACATCGCATAAACAAGCCCCATAATAATTGATCCACCTAGGATATTACCAAACAAACGGAAACTTAATGAAACTGGCGTTGCAAGTTCACCAATAATGTTGATTGGCAGTAAAAGTGGGAAAGGTTCCAAGAAACCTTTAAAGTACCCAACTCCTTTTGATTTAATACCAAAGCCATGAATCATAAAGAATGTAATGAGTGCAAAGGCAAGTGTCGTTGCAAAATCTGCTGTCGGTGGTCTGATGCCAATAAGGCCAGATAAGTTACAAACCGCAATATAAATAAGAAGTGGACCGTAATAGCCCGCAAACTTTTTCCCTGCTGGTCCCATACTGGAGATAGTAAAGTTATTGATCATATCTACTATCATTTCAACGGTGGTTTGTAATTTTGTTTCTGGTACTTCTTTGAATTTTCTCATTTTGACTCTTAAAATAACTGACACAAGGATAAGTCCAAGCATAATAAGCCATGTACTAACAATAGTTTGAGTTAGATAAACAGGCTGACCATTTACTTCAAAGAGCTTAAAATACAATTGTGCACCAAAATCTAGATTGTCACCCACTTACTCACGCTCCTTCCATCTAAAATATATATGCAAAGAACCTAAAAGGTTCCATTTGCCAATTCTACTGTGCTTTTTTATTGAGGGCTAACTGTGCATAAGCACCTACCTTCATGGAAATAAGTCCAAAAAACACACCTAACAAATTAATACTTGGCTCTAGCGCTGCTATAACCAGTACAACACCTGTAAGAATATATCTAATCATATACTGAACGTTTGCATACTTTTGTGCTTTTCCTTCCGGCATAGCAATAGCTTTTGCAATAGTATTTTGCATAAGCTTTAACTTAAGTAAGGAAAAAACTAAACCAAAAGTAATCCCTAAGGTCCAGCCTAGCTTATCGGCTACCAATAGTATGCCTATAATATATACAATTAATGAAAACAATATCATGCAAATTAACATGAAATTTTTCTTAAACATTTCATTATTCATGTTTATCCTCTTTCTTAGCCTGCTTACTAGTATAATAAAATAAATTTCTAAAAGCTGCCCCTACTCCTAAAATAATAAAAATGATAGTAAAAATTGGAGCTGTCTTTACTTTTTCATCAATGAATATCCCGATAAAAGTACAAATTAAAATAGGTGTAATCATTGTTATCCCTAATTGGGAAATTAAACTTAAACTCTTAGCCCACGAACTAATTTTCACGATTTACACCCTACTTTCTACATAATAACCCATATTAATTATACTTTATAGTAAAACCCATAAAATTTCAAGAGAAACAGCTTCTGGATACTTGTACAATATACATTTCTTTCAAAATGTATATTTGTCATATACTGTTTCTAAATGTCGTTTTTTCCCTAAAATACAAGAATTTTTTTCTGATTTATTGGTAACATATAATATTTTTTTTGTTAATTATTACCCTTTCTATGCTTCTGCAAATAAGCCATTTAATAATCACAAATTTTGTTTCTTCACCTATTATCTCAATAAATAATAAAAGTAATACATCCACACTTATAAGGATGTATTACTTTTTTATTCTAGGCTTTATAGCAGTAATCTGCTGGTTTAGTCTCTACTTTATTAAATTCATAAAGAATAGCCTCTACAATACGTCTTGAAGCTTCTCCATCACCAAATGGATTCTTAGCTTGTGCCATTTGGTCATATAATGCTCTATCTGTCAATAATTCTGTAGTAAGAGCATGAATTGTTTCTTGTTCAATTCCTGCAAGCTTTAAAGTACCTGCTTCAATACCTTCTGGTCTTTCAGTTACATTTCTAAGTACTAAAACAGGTTTTCCAAGAGATGGTACTTCTTCTTGTAACCCACCTGAATCTGTTAGAACTAAATAAGAACGTTTCATAAGATTGTGCATATCTTTAAGGTCTAATGGTTCTACCAAATGTACTCTAGGTAAATCTCCTAATACCCCAAATGCCACCTCTCTTACTGCTGGATTTTTGTGCACTGCATAAACAAGTTCAGTATCTTCATTTTCTAATAAAACCTCTTTAATAGCCTCACATATATTATGAAGTGGCTGCCCGAGATTTTCTCTTCTATGAGCTGTCATAGTAATAACACGTTTATTAGTATAATCAATAGTATTAAGTTCTTCTACGGTAAAATTATATTCTGCTTCAACAGTTGTTTTTAAAGCATCAATAACTGTATTACCAGTTACATAAATATGCTCATCACTTACTGCCTCACGTAACAGATTCTCTTTTGCCAGAGGGGTAGGAGAAAAATGAAGATCCGCAAGTGAACCTGTTAATTTACGATTCATTTCTTCTGGAAATGGCTCATATTTGTTATAAGTTCTTAGTCCTGCTTCTACGTGACCTACTTTTATTTGTTTATAAAATGCTGCTAATGCTGCTGCGAAAGAAGTCGTTGTGTCCCCGTGAACTAAAACAATATCAGGCTTTGCTTCTTCAAAAACCTTGTCGAGCCCTTCTAATACACGATTAGTTATACCTGTTAAGGTTTGCCTTTGCTTCATAATATCTAGATCATAATCAGGTTTAATATCAAAAAGTTCTAGTACTTGGTCTAACATTTCCCTATGTTGTGCTGTAACACATACAAGACTTTCAATATCTTGATGTTTCTCTAACTCCTTTACAAGCGGTGCCATTTTCACAGCTTCTGGCCTTGTACCAAATACACTCATTACACGAATTTTATCCATTGTATTTACTCCTTAATTCTTCGGGATTATTTTATAACTTATTGACTCGGCAAGCTTCAATATCCTCATCAGTTGCTAAAACAACCCTATTTTTTCCCTTTACTTTTCCTCTAATTAAGGCATTATCTGCCGCCTCAATAGCTTCCTCTGGTGTTGCTGCCATAGCAGGATAAGAGCATGCTCCAAGTGTTACTGTTATAGGTGTTGCTAATTCATATGTTATACGAATATAGTATACAGCTTGCCTAAATTCTTCTAATATATGTATAGCTTCATCTAAAGGTCTAGGAATGAGCAGTACAAACTCATCACCTCCATAGCGGATTACTTCTCCTCCATATTCTTTTACACTGCCTTTAGCTAGCTGGGAAATCGCTTTTAAAACAGCATCTCCCTCTAAATGTCCTAACACATCATTAATAGATTTAAAGTTATCTGTATCCACTACGGCTACTGTCATATCCTTATTATCTACACATATTTCTTTTAGCATATGATCTAAATGACGCCTATTGTAAGTTCCTGTTAAGGGATCTGTTATTGATTCCGTCGATACACTTTGTAATAACTTGGAATTTTGAGCATTAGTTGCAATAAACACAGTTAGCGTTTCGAAAAAAGCAATCGTATTAGCTGTAAAGAAATTTTCTTCCTCATGTTCTAAAACTAGAGCTCCAAAAATACTATCATCGTTAAAATTTTTAAGAGGTACTGCAAGCCTTGAACAAGGTATGTTAATGCAGTCAATTAATGATCCATTGATCTCTTCTTTTGAGTAGGAGTGAGATTCTGCTACGCCTTTTATAGAAGCTGGTATGGCAATATGCTTAATTTCTCTAAATTCATTTTTAAGCTCTATACTTCTAAAATAAACCTTATAATCTTCTACTGCGCTTGTTTCTCTTTTTAACCAAAGATAGCAAGTTGTAACTCCCATTACTCCCATAAGCATATCTGTTAAAACAGACATAAGCTGCTTAAAGGAAGTAATGTTCATGGCTGCTTTCATAATTTCTCCCAGTAGCCAGAGCATTCCGCGTTGTTGCTGTAATTCTATTTGCAAGTATTCAACACTTTCTTCTTGATTTTCTATTAAATCAGTGTTCATGCTCTTCCCCCCTACTTTAAATTAAATACGCTGAATAAGCATTCCCACATAACCAGGCCCACAATGAACACAAGCTACTGGACTAATCCAACATACTCCTTCAATCTTGACATCTGGTTTTACTTCCTTAATTAAAGCAATAATTTTATCTTTAATTTCTTCTCCTGCCGCATGTGAAAAGTATAGTTTGTATTCTTTTCCATCCTTTAATATTTCTTGGGCTTTGTTTACAAAGTAACTAATTGCTTTAGCTCTGCCTCTTACTTTAGCTACAGTTTCATACTTACCATCATCCCCAATTGTAATAATTGGTTTAAGATTAAGCAGTTTACCTACTGCTGCAGATACATGTCCTATTCTCCCCCCTAATAAAAGATATTTAAGTGTATCTACTATAAATAGAGTATTTTGATTTTCTCTCATCTTATCTAGTTCACTAATAATTTGTTTCATTTCACAGCCTGCATCTGCCATTTCAGCTGCTTTAATAGCTAAAACAGCTTGAGCTGCTGAAATAGTACGTGAATCATATACAACTGCATTTAAGTCCTGATAATCTTCCTTGACCATGTTGATGGCATTGAAACACCCTGATAAACCTGAGGATAATGGAATAACTAAAACTTCTTTATACCCTTCCTTTACTAATTCATCAAAGACTTCATGTATTTCATCTAAAGAAGGTAATGAAGTTGTCGGTACTTCTTCCTCTAAGGTATCAATAACTTCTTTTGCTGTAATCTCTAATTGGTCTTTATAAGTCTTATCTTTATAAACAATTTGATAATGTAATATTTTAATATCATACTTTTTAGCATCATCTATACTAATGTCTGATGCTGTGTCTGTAACAATAGCTATTTTTCTCATAATCTTCTCCTTTACCTATATACTAATTTATAACAAATTTCAAGGAAAATCAAATAGTCTACAGGATTTTGTTGGTTATCTTTAAAGGCTACTTGCAATACGTACAGTTTCCATTGCGTCCTTAGCAAAATAGTCAGCTCCTACATACTGTGCTAACTCTGGAGTAAGTACTGCTCCACCTACTATAACCTTTACTTCTTCACATTCTTTCCTAAGTAAAGTAATCGTATCTTTCATACTATTTACAGTGGTCGTCATAAGTGCACTTAATCCAACAATTCTAACCTCGTGCTTTTTAACTGCCTCGATTACTCTCTCACTAGGTACATCCTTACCTAAATCAATTACTTCAAAGTTATAGTTTTCCATAATGACCTTTACAATATTCTTGCCAATATCATGGATATCACCATATACGGTGGCTAAAATCACCTTTGTCTTAGTGGTTCTAGCTTCTACATTTTGCTTACTCATTTCAACTTGCAAAATCTCAAATGCTGCCTTAGCAGCTTCAGCTGATTTGATAAGCTGTGGTAAGAAAATCACACCCGTTTCATAGAGTTTTCCTACTTCATTAAGAGCTGGAACAATATCCGACTCAATCATTTCTAGGGGACTTTTTTCTTTCATTAATTCTAAAGTAACCGTTTTAGCTTCTTCTTTCAAGCCCTTTTTAATAGCTAAATTCATGCTCATAATAATTTCATTATGAACGGCATTGCTCATTGCAGCTCCTGTACTACTATTTTCACCAGAATACTTATCTATATATGCCTTAGAGTCTTGATCCTTTCCCATAAGTACTCTATAAGCTGAAATGGCTTCCATCATTCCTGCATCTCCAGGGTTCATAATTGGTGCATCTAGTCCCTCTATAAGTGCCATAGCTAACATCGTCTTATTAATAATAGGACGCTGTGGCAATCCAAAGGATACATTACTTACTCCTAAAATCGTCTTAACACCTAATTCCTCTTTAACTAATCTCACAGCCTTTAATGTTTCTTTCACAAGACTCTGCTGGGCCGAAGCAGTTACAACTAAACAATCAATAAAAATATCTTCTTTAGGTATACCCTCTCTCACTGCGGCATCTACAATACGCCTTGCTACGATTAACCTTTCCTCTGCTGTTTCTGGAATTCCCTTTTCATCTAGTGTCAATCCTAAAATACATGCCCCATATCTTTTAGCAATAGGTAAAACAGCCTCCAAGCTTTCCTTCTTACCATTAACAGAGTTAATAAGTGGCTTTCCATTATAAATCCTAACTGCTGCCTCTAGGGCATCTACATTAGAAGAGTCAATTTGTAGTGGTAAACTTACAATACTTTGTACTTCTACTACCGCTTGTTTTAGCATTTCTACTTCATCGATATCAGGTAATCCCATATTAACATCTAGGATATGAGCTCCTTGTTCTTGCTGTTTAATGGCTTCTCTTAAAACATAATCCATATCATGATTTCTAAGCGCTTGTTGAAGCATTTTCTTGCCTGTAGGATTAAGTCGTTCTCCAATAACTACGACATCATCAAAATAAACAACCTCTGAACTACTACATATACCTCTCACCTTTTCTCTTTCAGGTAATTCATAAGGTATGTCTTTAGTTTTATCCACAGTTTTCTCAATATACTCTGGTGTTGTTCCACAACATCCACCTAAAATACTCACACCATCCTCAGCAAACTCTTTCATAATCTCTGCAAATTCTTCTGCCGTAATATCATAGTATACATTTTCTCCCTGCATAACGGGAAGTCCAGCATTAGGCTGCACCATAACCGGGATATGGCTAAGCTTAGTAATACGTTTTACAATTTCCTTTAATTGCTTAGGCCCTAAAGAGCAATTCACACCAAGGGCTGAAACACCAAGACCTTCCAAAGTTAAAATCATACTCTCGATGCTTGTTCCAAAGAAAGTTCTACCATTCTCTTCAAAGCTCATCGTACAAAATACAGGTAAAGATGTATTTTCTTTAGCTGCTAAAACTGCTGCCTTAAGCTCATAAAGGTCAGTAAAAGTTTCACAGAGAATGACATCACAGCCTGCTTTTTCACCTGCAACAACTTGCTCTTTAAAGATTTCGTAGACTTCTTCAAACTCTACATCTCCTATAGGCTTCAATACTTTTCCACTGGGACCTATATCTAGTGCAATATATGAATCTGGGAAATCTTCCTTAGCAGCTTTAGCTATCTCCACAGCTTTTGAGATAATCTGTTCTACTGTATAACCCTTTTCCTCTATCTTGTATTTATTAGCACCAAAAGTATTTGTTGTTACGAAGTTGCTTCCTGCTTCTAAATACGCTCTCATAGAATTTTTTTCTATTATAATTTTCTGGTGGGTGATATTAAATAATTTCCGGCACCTCGCGCCTAGCTTTAATCCTCTACTTTGAACGGCTGCCCTATAGCACCACAACCTCAAAATATTAAACGTCTTTTACCTAAAACATTACAAACCACAGCGTTCTCCTCTCTTCCTGTATAAGCACTGGATGAATGCCATCTACACCATTTGCTAATAAATCAATAATTTGACTAGTAGCATATGCTATTCCTGCTTCTTTAATAGCCATACTATTATGACCATAAGCCTTCACAAAATGTTGTACTTCTTCTGGAAGAGTTGCGCCGCACATAGATACCATACGGTCAATTTGCTTTGCAGAAGTCACAGGCATAATACCTGCTACTACAGGCACCCCAATCCCTATCCCTCTTACTTTATCTATAAAACTATAAAAAGCATTATTATCAAAGAACAATTGAGAAATCAGTTCATCTGTACCACATTCTACCTTATGCTTAAGATGCTTTAAATCCTCTCCCATGCTATAGGCCTCTATATGCTTTTCTGGATAACAGGCGCCAAATACTTTAAAATCATAGTTTTCTTTTATGTATGCTATAAGCTCTGAAGCATGCTTGAAATCACCTAATACAGCATTTTCTCCTAAATCGCCCCTCATAGCTAATATATTTTTAACTCCCTTGTCTTTTAAATGAGTGAGAATATCATCCATTTCTGCTTTTGTACTGCCTACACAAGTCAAATGTGCAAGCGCAGGGATGTCATATTTATTTTGAATAGCAGAAGCAATATCTACTGTATTTTCCCTACTACTGCCACCGGCCCCATAAGTAACACTAATAAGATCTGGTGCTAGGCTAGCAAGTCCATCAATAGTTGCATATACACCACTTAAATCCGCAGTCCCCTTAGGCGGAAAAATTTCAAATGAAAAACTCGGTTTCTTTGCATGTTTAATTGCTTTTTCTATCATGTCATCTCTCCTTTAATTCCTGCTTACTTCTTTAATACTTAATGAATAATGAAAAATGAGGAATTGTTAATTATCTCTCATTATTCATTAAGCATTATTATTTTTTTATTTAACTGATACAAAAGGATTATCCTTTATATAAAAACGCCATAATACATCCTGGTACTCCTCTGCATAAGGAATATTAATGCGTTTTGCACTGATTATTTCAAAGTTTTCTTTTTCACCTTCTGCTAGCCAAAGAGCTCCTTGCTCCTTAACAGACTTAGCATTTAAGCTTTTATCGATAGCTAATGCCTTACAAAGCTTTCCTGGTCCATTAGTTAAATCAGCCGCCTTACTTGATTTAATATTTCTATGCACTTTTGCAAATGAAATAGCAGCTTCATCTAAAGGCTCCACCGCTCTAATAAGAACGCACTGCGGTACTTCTTCTTTGTTCACCACAATGTTTAAGCAATGATACATACCATAAATTAAGTAAATATAGGTAATTCCACCTATTTCAAACATAGGCGCTGTGCGATTAGTTCTTTTGCCACCAAAAGCATGGGCTCCCTTGTCCTCTTCTCCCATATACGCTTCTGTTTCTACTATTTTAAAATAATAATTTTTATCGCCTTCACTTCTTACTAAAAACTTTCCTAAGAGAGCTTTAGCTGCATGGATAGCATCTTGTAAATAAAAGCTTTGATTTAATGTCTTCATTTGAATCACCTCATAATGATTGCTATTAAAGATTCGGTCCTATTCTTCTTATGATTTTTTCGATACGTATTTCTTGAAGCTGAGCATTAATCTCTGCTCCTAACAACAATAAAGTACAGCTCCCATACAACCATATCAGTAAAATGAATACACTTCCTATACTACCATATAGTTGATTATATTTACTATAATTATCTACGTAAATAGAAAATATCAGAGAAAATAAATACCAGCCTACAGAAGTAAACATAACGCCAGGCCATACATTGGTACTTTTCAAGTATTTCCTAGGAATGAACTTATAAATAATGTACAGTACCACAATTAATGCGATAAAAGGCATCGTGAGTCTGGCCATATTCCAAATAGGCATAAAAATCCCCTTTTGCATATCTAATACACCAAACAAATAATCCCCAAGGCGATTACCAAAAACAAGTCCTACCATTAGTAAGATAAGAAGTAATGCTAATAGAACAGTATATACTAAAGCAATTAACCTAGCTTGCCAAAATGGCTTAATATATTTTGAATTATACGCTATATGAATCCCTCTCGTAAGTGCATTAACAGCTGTTCCTGCAGACCAAAGTGTCACTAATCCTCCTACCGATAGTAATGCTGTACTTCTATATAAAATAAATTGCTTTATGGTATTTTCAATAACAGGCACAAGACTGTCAGGTACCATCTCAGATAAATACTGCAATAGAACACTTACAGGAATCTTAGTATAGCTTAATAAACTAATCAAAAAAATAATAAAAGGAAAGAAAGCTAGTACCCAATAATAGGCCATATAAGCACTTGTGGCTGATACATTATGAGCACTATATCGCCTAATCATTTTTCTCAAAAACTGTACTATTCTATTCTCTTTAGCTCTATTCCACATTTTTTTCCTCCTACTCAGCTTATTAATTAGCTCTTCTTCGTTTCTCATCTTCATTCTTAATTCTTAGCTACTTATTCTCTATCTTTCATTTTTAATCATTATTTCTTATTCTTTATTCTTTTATTATTAATTATTTGTTCTTTATTCTTCACTCTTCATTTTCCATTTTAATTTTTCATTCTTAACTCTTAATTCTTCATTCTTATATATATGCCACCTTTATGTATTAATATCTCATGATCTTGAATTTATATCCAGTAAAATAATAATAGCCCTCCCAAAGTCTAATATCCTTGGTGAGAGCTACTTCATTGCACCTATTTTTTAGCTGCCTTAATTTCTTCCTTCTTTTTATCTTTTTTCTTAGAGAAGAAACCTTTTTTCTTAGTGTCTGGTAATTTACCAGATACTACATTTACAATAAGGATTCCAGCTAATTCAACTTTAATTTGTTTCTTAGTAGGAATACTATCAAATACCTTTTGATCACATAAAAGGGTTTGAATTTGTGGTCCGATCTTAGCAATAACAACAGGCATTTTACGTTTTTTATAAATCCATGGAAGTTGTTCTTTCATTTGCTTTGGTAGTTTAAGATTACTTAAATGATCCTTCTTTTTATCAATAACAAATATAGATAAAGATTGTTTGTTTTCTGTTATGAGTTGTTGTTGTTCATCATATTTCTTTTGCATCTTTCTTCCCCAGAAATAGAGACCAACTAGTATAGCAGCAAGTACCGCCATTACAATCCAAAAGATTGTCCAGTTCATTACAAATACCGCCTCGTTGTGCATTTCCTTCAGGCTTTTATAGATTTAGCCAAGCTTAGATAAGTATATCATATCAACTGTTAGAACACAATGTAGCAAAGTAAAAACCGTTCGTGATTTATTTTCTAATTTTTCTATTTTTTCATCTTATTTTTATTTTAACTGCGTATAATAGAAAATATATTGATTAAGGCGGTGCAAAAATGTCATTTTTACTTTCCGGTTTCGGCTGGTTTGATATTTTCCTTTTTATTAATATTTTACTTGTTTTATCTGTTGTATTTCTTGAGCACAAAAATGCCAGCGCAACTTGGGCTTGGATCATGATTATGCTTTTTGTACCTATTGTCGGATTCATTCTTTATCTATTTATAGGGCAAGATTTACGAAAGCGAAAAACCTTTAGTAAAAAGGAGGAAGAAGATAATTTCCTAGCTCTCATTCATCGTCAACAAGCTGTTTTTGACTTTAATTTAGGGGCTTACTCTAACCCCCTTATTACTTCTTACAAGGATTTGATTCATTTACATTTAAGCGGTCATGAAGCTCTTTATACAGAAGATAATGAAATAGAACTATTTACTGATGGCTGCAGCTTATTTAAAAACCTTTTTACAGCTATTAATAATGCCAAGAGCTATGTACATATTGAATCCTACATTATTAGAGATGATGGACTAGGTAATCTTTTTAAAGACTTACTTATAAAAAAAGCTAATGAAGGTATTAAAGTCTTTGTTTTATACGATGAAATGGGATGCTTCGGTAATTCGCGCAAATTCTTTGGTGAAATGCGAAAAGCAGGTATAAAGGTAAGTTGCTTCTTTCGTTCTTATATTCCTTTTATAAAAAAGCGTGCTAATTACCGTAACCACAGAAAACTTTGTATTATTGATGGTGAGGTTGCTTACTTAGGTGGCTTTAATATTGGGAACGAATATATCGGACTTAATAAGAAATTTGGTTATTGGCGAGATACTCATATGAAATTAACGGGTAGCAGTGTACATCTTATTAATTTACAATTTCTATTAGACCGTAGATTTGCAACAGGTGAAAATCTATCCTTAGAAGCTTATATTCCTTCTGAAGTTGTCACTTCTTCAGGCCATGTAGGTATGCAAATTGTGTCTAGTGGTCCTGACTCAAAATATGCTAGTATTCATAATGGCTACATCAAAATGATTCATTCTGCTAAACAATCTGTTTACATTCAAACGCCCTACTTTATTCCTGATGATGGTATTATGACTGCCTTGAAATTAGCTGCTTTATCTGGTAAGGATGTTCGTATCATGATTCCTAATAAACCAGACCATATGTGCGTTTATTGGGCTACTTATTCACATATAGGAGAACTTTTAGAAAGCGGTGTACGTTGTTTCACCTATGAAAATGGTTTTCTCCATGCTAAAACCATAGTAGTCGATGAAGAAATTTGTTCTGTTGGTACAGCTAATTTTGATATCCGTAGCTTTAAACTTAATTTTGAAATTAATGGTTTTATTTATAATAAAGGAATCTCACAAAAACTCGTAGAAATTTTCAAACAGGACTTAAAACTTTGTGAGGAACTCACACTTGAGAAGTACAAAAATCGTTCCTTAGTCATTAAATTTAAAGAGTCTATCTCTAGACTCATTTCTCCAATTTTATAAACTAATTACACTTGTTTCTTTATAATAAATCAAATAAAAGAGTAGCTATGACAGCCTCCTTATGTCATAGCTACTCTTTTAAACGCTATTTATATCCCTATGTATATTTCGCCTTCCACTCGTCTTATAACACATCTTACATAACGATCATCAATATACTTAATGAGGCTTCCTATCTCAACCTTTACTCCTGGGTAAACAGAATCAGTTGCTTTGATAAGTCCTTCTTTAACTTCACTTAATCTAATGCCTAGTTTGGTATACTTGGCTTTTAGTTCTTCATATTCTTCTACTAAAGGTTGCCTAGAACTTGTAAGCTTTTGAAGCATGGCTTGTTTTTGTACGTCAAGTTTTGTTACCTTATTTTTCTCTAATAAGAATTTAATGCTTTGATCTACCTTATTAAGGTTCTCTGTTTTACGTTTTAATTCTTCACCAATTTCTTTATGTTCCTTGTAAATAGTGGGTGAAACGCCTATTTGTATAGCAGTAACTGTACCCATAGGTGAACCAATACTCCTTGCAATAATCATATTCGTTGCAGAAACACTGCCTCCAACGATAGTGCCTTTTCCTGTTTCTACTTTAATACTATCTCCTGCATTGACTTTAGAGTGTAGTATAGCCTCTGTAATAACATTTCCATCAGCTTCTACTTGTACATTTTGTAAGAACTTAGCTACGACATTGCCTCCTGCTATAATCTTACTACGTTCTGTTCCTTGCATGCCATAGCTTAAGAATACATTACCACCTGCTATAATAGTTGCATCATCTACAGAGCCTCTTATTTCTACAGAGCCTCCTGCTTTAATTCTAAAGCCGCTATGTACATTTCCATTAATAACAACACTACCTACAAAGTCAATATTACCAATACCACTATCTAAATCACCATTTAAAGTGTATACCGTGTTTATATAAACATTATGATCATCATACTCTAACTTTCCATCTACATCAGCCACCAAAGTAAGTCCATCTTCTAATATGGCTGTATTTCTTCCTTTTGGTATTCTAGCTTCCTTACCTTTCTTAGCTTTAATATTCTGCCCTATAATATTAAAACCATCTTCTCCTTGAGTAGCAGGAATTTTAGTAGCTAGTACATCACCTTTTTTGACATTCCTTACTACATCTAAATTTCTAAAGTCTACTGTTCCATCATCATTTAAACGAGGTTTAAACTCCTTTAAGCTTGCTGTGTCAAATTTAAACTCAATGCTACCATCACTACCATCCACAGCCGCTTTTCCCTTTGCAATAATGTACTTGTAATTATACTGCCTTTCTTTACAAATAGTATTAATCAGTTCTTCATCAAGTCCTGCCGCTATTCCCTTTGTAGAAATAGCCGCTCTTATATCATTTTCACTCAGTCTATTCCCACCATTTTTAGGTTCTTCAAACCACATAACACCTAACATCTTATCCTTAGACATTTCTACATTAACTACTTCACGTACTGCTTGGTTCATTCCATTATTCTCTGTCATCATAAACCTTCCCCCTCACCCGCTATGCCTTTATCAAAAAAATCACTTTTCTTGCTCTATTAATTCTTGTAACAGGCCTTTAACGCATTCCTCAACTTGCTTCGGTAGTTTTTGCTGTCCTTCTTTGTCTAAATGTTTAGTCTCTATAATAGGTCCAATGTTCATCTGTACTTTCGTTTTCTTTACTCTCTTATATTCTTCAAACACCTTGTCCGTATGACGAAATGCAATTGGTACTATAGGTACTCCTGTCTTTGTTGCTAACCTAAAACTGCCTTCTTTAAAAGGTTTCATCTCATCTCCCATGGTTCTTGTCCCTTCTGGGAAAAGAATAATAGACTGACCAGACTTTAATTCACTGATTCCTTTTAATATACATTCTAAGGACTGTCTTTTATCTTCCCTATCAATATAAATACAACCCAGGGCATCAAACCATTTATTAATAAGGGGCATTTTAGCTACTTCTTTCTTACCTATAAAAATACAAGGTTCTTTTATCGTATTAACAAGCAGCACTGTATCAAAAATACTACTATGATTGGCAACGTACAAGGCTGGACCTTGCTTAGGTAAGTTCTCTTCACCTTTAATGCTTATCTCCATACTAGCTCCTTTAATCATATCTCTAGTAAGTTGCCTCATCAAATGATAAATTTTCTCTCTGCTCGTTTTAACGTCATGCTTTTTATTACCATAGCCATACTCTTTACGCGCTTTTCTACCGATAATATCCATCTTTACCATCGCGCCTACAACTCTTGTACTTTCTAGCATCTCACTCCCCCCTTAATCCCTTTTGTAATTTTCTAGCATTTTTTCTCTTAAGGCATAAAGTTTATCTGATAATACTACTTGCATAATTTGAGGATTAACAAGACGCTTATATTCCTCCCATAAGGTATCCAGTTCCTCTTTAGCATAAGCTTTAATACTCATGGTATTTGGACTTTCATATACTTTTTGACCAGCTTTAAAAACAGGTACTAAAAGTTCTCTTAAAGTATAGCTATTAGCTCTTAACTTAATCTTTTTCCATCTTGCATTTGCAGCATACAAAATCAGTTCTTCTTCTTCATTAAATTGTTCATGTTCTAAAGCTATAATATCAGCTGTAACCTTCTTAGTTGCTTTGTCATAAACTCTAACGACCTTTTTCACACCTGGATTGGTTACTTTTTCTGGGTTATCTGAGATTTTAATTTTAGGAATCTCCTCACCATCCTTATGAAGCTCAGCTGCTAATTTATAAATCCCCCCAAAAGATGGGCAGTCTGAAGAAGTAATCATATTAGTACCTACACCCCATAGGGTAATTTTAGCGCCTTGTCTCTTAAGGTCTGCAATAAGCATCTCATCAAGGTCACAGGATGCGCTAATAATGGCATCTTTATAACCTGCTGCATCTAACATAGCTCTAGCTTTTTTAGAAAGGTAAGCAAGGTCACCACTATCTAATCTAATACCATATGAAGTCATTGGAAGTCCTTCTTTTTTCATTTCATCAAATACCTTAATAGCATTAGGTACTCCTGATTCTAATGTATCATACGTGTCTACTAGTAAAATACACTTTTCAGGAAAAAGCTTTGCATAAGCTCTAAAAGCTTCTATCTCTTCATCAAAACTCATTACCCAACTATGAGCATGTGTCCCTGAAACAGGTACATCAAACATTTGTCCTGTAAGAACATTAGAAGTACCAGCACATCCTCCAATAATAGCCGCCCTTGCACCATAAATACCAGCATCAGGTCCTTGTGCACGACGAAGACCAAATTCTAAAATAGGGTCTCCTTCTGCTGCCCTTACTACTCTGGCTGCTTTAGTTGCAATCAGACTTTGATGGTTAATAATATTTAAAAGTGCTGTTTCCACAAATTGAGCTTCAAAGATAGGTGCTTTTACTCTAAGAAGTGGTTCCATAGGGAAAACAACTGTTCCTTCTGGAATAGCATATATATCACCTGTAAATCTAAAGCCTCTTAAATACTCTAAAAAATCCTTTTGAAATAAATTAAGGCTATCTAAGTATTTAATATCTGCATCATTAAAGTTTAGATTTTGGATATAATCAATAGCTTGTTCTAGTCCTGCACAAATAGCATAGCCATTCTTAGATGGATTACTTCTATAAAAGAGGTCAAATACTACCTCATGATTATTCGTATCATTTTTATAATAACCTTGCATCATTGTGAGCTGATATAAATCCGTTAATAAGGTTAAATTTCTCTTTTCCATTTTGCAATCTCCTATCTTTGACTTTCTCATACTGTTTAACTATAATGTTATCTTATACATCTATTATAACATAATTTCTGAATCATATAATTTATTATAAATAAATTTTAACATTTATCCAAAGGAGTTCTATATGCTAAAAAATAAAACTAAATCACAGCTTATTTTAATAACTTCATTAATAGCTGTATTTTGTAATCTATTATGGGGAAGCGCTTTCCCTGCTCTTAAAATTGTATATGCTCAGATGGGCATTGCGAGTAGTGACTTAGGTGGTACGATTACTTTTATTAGCCTACGTTTCTTCTTAGCTGGCCTTATCCTATTTGTATTCGGCCTTCTAACCCATGCTCCACTTTTTAAAATAAACAAAAAGCAGCTCTTACTTATTACTATTTTAGGGGTATTTAACACCACTTTGCAATATTTTTTCTTTAATATAGGAGTAAATAATACCCCAGGGATAAAAGCTTCTATTTTGGGACAAGTAGGAATATTCTTTTCTGTAATATTAGCTCATTTCATTTATAAAGATGATAAGCTCAATTTAAGAAAAATACTAGGTCTTACTTTAGGTTTTCTAGGATTAATTCTCATTAACTTAAATAAAAGTAGCGAAGGCTTTTTACAGTTTAGATTATTAGGTGAAGGTTTTATGATTTTTTCTGGCCTTGTAAGTACTCTAGCCATGTTCTTAGCTAAGCGAATTGGCAAAGAACTTCCATCCATTGTCTATACTTCGTGGCAAATGCTTATAGGTGCCAGTTTACTCTTTATAGTAGGTCATTTCATGGGTGGTAATGTATGTAGTCTTCATTTTACTTCAACAGGCATTATACTCCTCTTCTACCTAGCATTGCTCTCAAGTGTTGCCTTCTGCCTTTGGTACTATATTTTGCAATTTAGAAAAATCGGTGAAATTTCACTTTATAAATTTGTAGTACCTGTGTCGGGAACTGTTCTCACTGCCTTATTTATTCCAACAGAAAAGCTTCTACCTGTCCACATTATAGCCCTCCTACTTGTTGCCCTAGGCATTATTATTGTCAATAAGAAGTCACAAAAACAGCCTCATCTAAGTAATCCATCTTAGATGAGGCTATTTTTTGTGCTTTAGGTTTGGGGGTTCTAAAACACTTGCTCTGTAGATATAGTTCGACAATCCCTTTACTTAACAGATAGGTAATGTCTCCTTATCCGTAGTTAAATTGTAAAATTATTCTTTGTTTTTCACAAGTTTTTTTGCACAAACGGTCAAAATATTACTCAAACGGTAGAAAAGTCAAAAAATAAGGTGCTATAATAATTTCAAAATAATATTCAATCATAGG